>NZ_JADOTT010000009.1:115010-137486 GCF_016817355.1 Maricaulis parjimensis | reverse complement strand
GGCAAACACGGCGCGCTGGCCCTGATAGATGGCGAAGCCGGCGGTGGGATCACCGCCGGCTCTTTTGTGTCCGAAGTTCAGCCTAGAAGCTGGACTTCGAAGAGGCCGCCATCGGCGGTTCCAGATCGCCGAGCGGGTCCTGCGTCTTGCTGGAAGACGGGGCCGGCGGCTTGCTGTCGCTGGAAGAGGACGGCTTGGCCGGCGTGTCCTTGACCGTCGCGGCGGCCGGCTTGGCGCTGCTGTCCTTCAGCGGATCGCTGGAGTGGCGGCAGTGACCGTCGAAGAAAGCACCGCTTTCCACGGACAGGGCCGCGTGAACAATATCGCCCTCGATACGGGCGGTCGAAGCGAGCTGCACCTGGCGGGCGCGCACGCTGCCATTCACCTTGCCACGGATCACGACCGTCTCGGCCTGAACCTCACCATTTACAGCGGCGTCTTCGCCGATGATCAGGGAGCCGGCCTTGACGTCACCGTCGACCTGGCCGTCCAGCTGGATTTCACCGTCGGAAACGATCGTGCCCGTCAGGACAAGGTCGCTGGAGAGAATGGAGGGAGCTTTCGATTTCATGGCGGTCCTTTTCGGGGGGGCACTCTGCTGGGATCCCAGGTCAGAAAGCGGTTGGTCTTTATTACCCTTGTTGAACATAACGTCCGGCTCTCAGTAAGCGTTCCGGGTCCATGGTCGACCCGTTGTACCAGATTTCATAATGCAGATGCGTTGCGGTGCTTCGCCCGGTCGAACCCATCCCCCCGATGCGTTCGCCGCGCTCTACCGTATCACCCCGCCGCACTGCGATTTCATGGAGGTGGCCGTAACGGGTGACAAAGCCGTATCCATGGTCAATCTCCACGGTGCGACCATAGCCCGAGCGCCAGCCTGCGTAAATGACCCGGCCCGGACCGGTTGCAATGATCGGCGCACGCCGATAGGCGGCGAAATCCTTGCCGGCATGCGAGGCGGGACGGCCGGTGAACGGGTCCAGACGCGTGCCATAGGGCGAGGTCTCGCGATAGGTCACGCCGATCGGCACGCCCAGCGGGCCATTGTCGACGAAGTCTTCCAGCTCTTCCACTTCCAGCAGACGGGCTGCGATACGGGCAATCCGGGAGGAGAAGGCATCATCCAGCTCGACGCCGGCGGCGGAGCTGGGCGTGTTGATGAAGTCATTGACCGAGATCGGCTCATAGGGGCCGCCACGCTCTTCACCTTCGCGGTTCTCGGCAATGACGTCCTCGATATTGAGGCCGGTCAGGCGCAGCACGGCACGAAGATTTTGCAGGCGGGCCTCGGTGGCATCCTCGGCCTGGGCGAGCACGGCATCCTGTTCGCCCATCAGATAGGCAATCTGGTCTTCCGGGCTGTCGGACAGGGCGGCCACGGAGACGAGTGGATCGCGGGCTTCGCGCGGGGTCGGATCGGCGGGGGCGGCGGCCATCAGGACACGGCCATCATCCAGTTCCGGCGACGGGGCCAGATCCTGACCCGTCAGCTGTTCGGCGAAATCGACCAGCTGGCGCAGGGTCTCATGGCGCATCTGGAACTCGTAGGCGGTCCGGTCGAACTCTTCCATCCGCGATTCCATGAAGGAGATCACGGTGGCTTCATTCGCCTGCGCTTCGGCGACCATGCGATGATAATTGATGCGCTCGCGTTCCAGCTGGGCGTCCTTGGCGGCGAGGGCCCGGCCATGGAAGGCAACCGACACTGTGGTGAAGCACAGCCACCCGGCCAGCGCGGTCGCTGTCAGGAGTGCACCGATCTGAAGGCCGGACGAGATTGCGAAATAACGCACTTGTCCGTCGCTGCGGTGATAAATCTGACGATCCGGGAACCAGCGTTGCGCAGTGCCCCAAACCGCTTCTTTCACTCGTGAAAACATGCGTTACGCCGCTAGAAGGTTACCCGCCCAAATCCCCTGAGCCAGCATGTGACACAAAAGACCGACAAAATTCAATACGTCTCCATGCAAGAGATACGCCGGGTCAGGTTAGCGGCTCGTAGTAATCAGGCGGGAAATTTGCCTTAAGTCGCGCCGGTATATTGAAGGGTGGTTTCAAACTGCCACGAAAATAACGGGTTACAAGGTCGTGAAAGTGGGTTTCAGGGTCCCGGGACAATGTGTCCGAGACGGCCCGGAACCAGCGCATGCCGGCGGCGACATGGGCGATCTCTTCATTGTAGATCACCTTGAGAATACCGGCACTTTTGACATCCCCGGCCGATGTGAGCCGGTCAATCATGCCGGGTGTCACATCCAGTCCGCGGGCTTCCAGCACCAGAGGCGCGATCGCCAGCCGGGCGGGCAGGGCGTCCGACGTCGCCAGTGCCGCATCCCAAAGACCGTCATGCGCGGGCAGGGCGCCATATCCGCTCTCCAGCTCGTTGAGCCGGTTTTCCACCATGACAAAATGCCGGGCCTCATCATCGCCGACACCGATCCAGTCATCGAGAAACGCCGCGCGCTTTGCATCCGGGATCAGTGGATCAAGGGCGAAACGGGCCACCAGATCGAAAGCCAGATCGATGGCATTGAACTCGATATGCGCAATGGCGTGCAAAAGGGCGGCACGTCCGGAAGCGCTGTTCAAGCGGCGGCGGGGTACCTTGCCGGGCGGAACGAGTTCGGGTTGGGCCGGTCGGCTGGGCCGGTCCGGGACTGTTTCCGCCTCGCCAATCGGCAGATCCCCTGTCCGCCAGGCCGCGGCAAGGCTGCGCGCCATCGCCGCCTTGCTGCGCGGCTCAGCCGTGGCGAGCACGGCCAGGGCCCCCTGGATCAGGCTGGTCGCCGTCATGGCAGGATCTAGCCGTTCAGCTCGCGCACCGCATCCAGCACGTCTTCGGCATGGCCCTTGACCTTCACCTTGCGCCAGACCTTGGCGATCTTGCCCTCGGCATCGATCAGGAAGGTGGCGCGTTCAATGCCCATGTATTCGCGGCCATAGAGCTTTTTCAGCACCCAGACGCCATAGGCTTCACACAGCTCGCCGTCCGTGTCGGAAACCAGACGCACGGCCAACTCATGTTTGGCCTTGAAATTATCATGGCGTTTCACGCTATCCTTGGACGCGCCGATGATGACAGTGTTGGCGGCCTCGAAATCCGCATGTGCCCCGGTGAAGTTGATGGCTTCTGTTGTGCAGCCGGGCGTATCGTCTTTCGGGTAGAAATAGAGCACAACGTTTTGACCCCGGAAGTCGGCCAGGTCGATATCCTCGCCGCCATCACCGGGCAGTTTGAAAGTCGGAGCTAGGTCGCCGGTCTTGAGTTCGCTCATCCTATCCCTCTTGCGCTTGTTGCCGCGGATGCGGGTTGATGGGTGTAACATGCGTCTTCAGAGCGGTGCGTCCAGCCCGCCCGCTGCGGTTGGGATGGCGCGATGCTGAAAAAATCCCTGCGCTGGAGCCTCATCTACCTGCTGGAAGCTGTCGCCGCCTTGCTGGCCCTGGTGATCTTCGGTGTGGGCGCAGTGCTCTGGCGCCTGTCCAGCGGCCCGGTCGAACTGGAATTCCTGCGCGAGGATGCCCAGCGCATGCTGGCAGACGCGTTCGAGGGCGAAGTTGTCGCGCTCGGGCAGCTGGAAGCGCGCTTTGACACCCAATCCCATGCGCTCGTCCTGACGGCGCGGGATGTGGCGGTCGCTGATGCCCAAGGTGAAGTCATCACACGGGCCCCAAGGATCGAGGCCGGCCTCGCCGCCGACGCCCTCCTGCTGGGCCGAATGGAACCGGTTTCCTTCGAGGTTGAAGGCGGGTCCCTGTCCTTCGTGCGCCGCCTGGATGGCGCTGTGGGCGCGGGTCTGGGCAGTGTCGCCCGGGTGACCGCTCAGGCGCGTCTGCCGGAACGCGGCGGTGATGACAGTGCCAGCCTGTTCCAGATTCTCGAGGAGCCCCAAACCGCCACGAGCCGGTTGGGCCGTCTCAATCACATCTCGATCCGCGACACCTCGGTGAACATTGTCGACGCCCAGAGCGGGATCGCATGGTTGATCGATGATGCCGGCGTGATCTTCCGGCGCGATGAGGATCGCCTGCAGCTGGACATCGAAGGCGCCATGGCGACCCCGTCCGGTTTCGCACTGGTGGATGTGCGGTTGGAAGCCGGGGCTGATCTGGAATCCCTGCTACTGTCCGCCCGGGTGGAGGGCTTGTCACCGGCGGGTGTCCTTCCGGGAAGCGGGCTCCTCGCCCCGCTGCGCGCCCTGGACGCGCCGGTCAGTCTCGATATCGCGATGGATGCCACGCGCGACTCCGGCATCCGCAATGCATCTCTCACCCTGGATGTCGGGGAGGGTAGCATCCTCACCGACGGGGAGACCCGCCTCATGCGCGGTGCTCGCTTCTCGGCGGGATTTGATCCGGTCAGTTCCGTGCTGACCGTGCATGAGGGCGTGGTGGATTCCGATCTCATGCAGGTCAGCCTGACCGGTCAGGTCACCGATCTGGGCGGTTATGTCGGGGCCCTGCCCATGCGCGGTCACTTCCAGCTGGAGGTGGGCGAGGGCTTTGTCGATATCGGCCCGGTCTTCGAGGTCAATCCGCAATGGGAATCCCTGGTCGCCGAGGGCGATCTGCGTCTGGATGAATTCGCTGCGGACCTGACACGCCTGACCGTCGACATTTCCGGCATCACAGCGGAGCTGACCGGTTCGACCCGGCTGGAGGAACGGCCCAGCGGTCTCTGGCTGCCGCATCTGCGTCTCAACGGCCCCATTCTGGGCGATGTCCCGCCGGAAACCGTTTTGGCCTACTGGCCGGTCGAGCTGGCCGACAGCGCACGCGAATGGGTGGCCGAGCGCATTCTCGGCGGACGTTTCTACAACGCGCAGTTCGACCTCGATCTCCTGCCTGAGGACATCGAAAACGAGTTCATGGAGAATGAGCGGCTCACCCTGAGCTTCGATTTCGAGAACGCCCACGTCCTCTACATTTCCACCATGTCACCGCTTGAAGAGGCGACGGGCCGTGCGGTCCTGCGCGGCAATGCCTTTGAAGTGGCCCTGAGCAGCGGCCGGATCGGCAATATCCGCCTCACTGAAGGCTTCGTCGACATTCCGCGGCTCAATCCGAAAGGGGCGGTGGCGCGCTATGGCGGCCTGGCCCACGGACCGGCGGCCGACATTCTCGGTCTGATCGATGAAGAGCCGCTCTTCCTGGTGTCCAATTACGGTATCGATCCGGCCAGCGTGGGTGGTGAGGGCGAGATGCGGTTCGAAATCCGCCGCGCCATGCTCACCGACGTGCCGCCGGAGGAGATTCCCTTCTTCGTCGACGGGGCGATCGAGAATGCCAGTCTGGACATTCCGGGCCTGCCCTACAGCCTGTCCGAAGGGTCGGTGGAAATCTCCGCCAGCCAGGGCGGGCTGGAAGCGCGCGGTACCGCAGTGCTGATGGACACGCCCGTCGCGATCCGCTGGCATGAACAATTCGGCCTGCCCGAGGGCGAGCCCTCTACCCGGATCGAGCTGGATGCCAATGTTTCAGCCCGGACGCTGGACGCGTTCAACATCCCGGTGCGGCGCTGGTTTGACGGGCCGGTCATGGTGACAGCCTCCGCTGTTTCCGACGGGCTGGACTTCCAGGCGATTGATCTTCACGCCGACCTCACGGACGCGCTGCTGGAACTGCCCGGCAGTGTCTGGGGCAAGCCGGCCGGTGAAGCTGGAACGGCCGATATCACCCTGTCCACCGATGAGGACGGCCGCTATCTGCTCGACCGCATCTCCCTTGCTGCGCCGGGCCTGCAGGTTGAGGCGGTTGCTGACCTGTCGCCGCAGGGCCGGCTGGAGCATGTCGCTTTCGAGACCTTCCAGCTGGAAGGTCTGGCCGATGTGGAGGGGGATCTCATCATCCCGTCCGCAGCCGGAAGTCCGCTCGAAGTGCTGATCAATGGCCGCTATCTCGATATCAGCGATTTCGTGGCCCGCCTGACCTCGCTGGGCGAAGGCGGAGGCGGTATCCCGCTGGATGTCGATATCAATGTCGCCCGGGTCATCCTGTCCGAACGCAGCGTGCTGGATGATTTCAATCTCATCTGGCGCAGCGAAGAAGCCGGCGTGCGCGCGGTTTCCATCGAGGGTCGCGCCATCGACGGACCCTTCCAGGCCTTTTTCGGCGCCCGCGAGCCGGGCGGTGCCCGCGACTTCCATGTCCAGGCCCAGTCGGTTGAGCGGATCGCTTCGGTCTTCGGCTGGGAGGATTATGCCATGGGTGGGCGTCTCGCCATTCTCGGCTCGGCACCGCCTCTGGGCACGGAAGGGCCACTCACAGCCCGGATGGAGATCAGCGATCTCACCCTGATCCGCGTACCCGTCCTCGCCCGCATTCTCGCCGCCGGCTCCTTCCAGGGGCTCGCAGCCCTGCTCAATGGCGAGGGCATCACGTTTGAACAGGTCGAGGCGGATTTCCTCTATGAGGAAGGTCTTCTGACCATTGGTGAGGCCCGCGCGGCCGGAAACTCACTGGGCGTGACCGCGGCGGGAACCGTGGACTTCCGGTCCGAGATTGCCGCCATCGACGGCAATCTCGCCCCGTCCTATGTCGTCAATTCCCTGTTCGCGGACGTGCCCGTCATTGGCGACATTCTGGTCTCGCGGCCGGGTGAGGGTGTGATCGGGATCACCTATTCGGTGGAAGGCCCGTTCGACAGTCTCACCGTCTTCGCCAATCCGCTGGCCGTCTTCGCGCCAGGGGTTCTGCGCCGGATATTCGAAGGCACAGCGGCTGAGCGCGCGGCCCGCGAACGGGCGCAGCGCGGCGCGGCCGAGCCGGAAGAGGCTCAGCCGGACGCTCCGCAACCGGACGAGGAGTGATCAGGCCGGCTTGGCCAGGGCGTGACGCTTCTTGCCGATCGACAGCTTGATCGCCCCATCCACCAACAGGTCTTGCGTGGCGGGCAGGAAGGGATCGGTCAGCGGTGCGTCATTCACCTTGGCGGCGCCCGCCTTGATGTGCCGGCGGACTTCCCCGTTCGAAGCGGCCAGACCGCTCTCCACAAACAGGGCCGTGATCGTTGTCTCGCCATCCGGCGTGAACATCACGGTCGGCAGCGCATCACCGGCACCCCCGGCGGCGAAGGTTGCCTTGGCCGTGGCCTCAGCTTCGCGGGCCGCGTCGGCCCCATGCAGCAGCGCGGTCGCCTCATTGGCCAGGCGCACCTTGGCATCATTGATCGCCGCGCCTTCCAGCGCTTCCAGCCGGGCGATCTCGTCCAGCGGGACATCGGTGAACAGGCGCAGGAAACGGCCGACATCGGCGTCCTCGGTATTGCGCCAGAACTGCCAGTATTCATACGGGCTGCGCATGTCGGCATTGAGCCAGACCGCACCATCCGCCGTCTTGCCCATCTTGGCGCCCGACGCCGTGGTGATCAGCGGCGTGGTGAAGCCGAAGACCTCTTTCTGGTCGACGCGGCGGCACAGCTCGACGCCATTGACGATATTGCCCCACTGGTCGCCGCCACCCAGCTGCAGCGTGCAGCCATAGCGCCGGTTCAGTTCCAGGAAATCGACGGCCTGCAGCAGCATGTAGTTGAATTCCAGGAAGGTCAGCGGCTGTTCCCGTTCCAGGCGCAGCTTCACCGAGTCGAAGGTCATCATCCGGTTGATCGTGAAGTGCGGACCGAATTTGCGCAGGAATTCCAGATAGCCGAATTCGGACAGCCATTCGTCATTATTGACGACCACGGCGTCCGTCTCGTCCTCGCCAATGGAGATCAGCGGGCGGAAAGGTTTCAGAATGCCTTGGATATTGGCCTCGATGGCCGCGTCATCCAGCATGGAGCGCGTCTTGTCCTTGCCGGACGGGTCACCGATCTTGGTCGTGCCGCCACCCATCAGGATGATCGGCTTGTGGCCGGCCTGCTGGATCCGGCGCAGCATCATGATCTGGACGAGCGAACCGACATGCAGGCTCGAAGCCGTGGCATCGAATCCGATATAGGCCGTCACCACGCCGTCGCACGCTGCCTTGTCGAGGCCTTCGATATCGGTGGCCTGGTTGAGGTAGCCGCGATCGACGAGATCGCGCACCAGCTGGGACTTGAATTCGCTCATGAATGCTCTCCTGATAGGTCGCTTCTAGGTCGAGCGTCGCGCAGTGAAAAGAGGGTCAGTGCATGAAACGCGTAATCGGATTGATGAGCGGGACCTCGCTGGACGGTATTGATGCCGCCCTGATCGAGACCGACGGCATGGCCGAGATCCGCTTCGGGCCCGGCGAGACCGTGTCCTATTCCGCCGATGACCGTGCTGTGCTGCAGGCCGCCGTCGATGCCGCGCTGGCATGGGGCTTTGACGGAGAGGCTCCGGATTTTGCCGCCGCAGAAGCCGTGCTCACAGCCCGCCATGCGGAACTGGTCGGCAAGGTCGTCGCAGCAGCCGGTCTGTCGGCCAAGGATATCGACCTGGTCGGTTTTCATGGCCAGACCGTGCTCCACCGGGCCCCGAAGGAGGGGCAGATGGGCCGGACCTGTCAGATCGGTGATGGCCAGGCCTTGGCCGACGCGATCGGCATTCCCGTGATCCATGACTTCCGCAGCGAGGATGTCGCCAAGGGCGGGCAGGGCGCCCCGCTGGCCACGCTCTATCACGCTGCGCTGGCGGCCCGCGGCGACCTCGACAGTCCGCTCGCCGTGCTCAATCTGGGCGGTGTGGCGAATGTGACCTGGCTGTCCGGTGGGGATGATCCGATCGCCTTTGATACCGGTCCGGCCAATGGGCTGATCGATTCCTGGTGTGAACGCCATACCGGTCAATCCTATGATGAGGGCGGCAGGCTGGCGGCAGCCGGTCAGGTCGACAAGGGCGCGCTGGACCGTCTGATGGATCATCCCTTCTTCTCTCTGGCCCCGCCCAAATCCCTGGACCGGTGGGATTTCACGCTGGCTCCGGTCGATGGGCTTTCGCTGGAAGATGGCGCGGCGACGCTGACATCCTTCACGGCGAACACGGTCGCTGATGCGATCTGGAAGCTGGGCCATCCCGAGCGCGTTCTTGTGACGGGCGGAGGACGCCATAACCCGACGCTTATGGCCATGTTGCAGACCGCCATTGGCAAGCCGGTCGAGCCGGTGGAAACCGTCGGCTGGCGTGGCGATCTCATCGAGGCGGAAGCCTTCGCCTGGCTGGCAGCCCGTGTTGACCAGGGCTTGCCGACCAGCCTGCCGTCGACGACCGGTGTCAGCATGCCGGTCTCCGGCGGCCGCCGCGCCAATCCGGTCGCCTGAGGACACCCATGGATATACGTGATGCCGTCATCGCTTTCGGTCAGGACCTGAAAGCCTTCCGCACCGAAAAAGGCCTCAAGCCGGAAGACTTGGCCGAAGCGGCCGGTATCCCGCGCTCCGCTCTTCTGCGTCTGGAAGGCGGGCGGGGTGGAACGGTCGATAATCTGGTGGCCGTGCTGTCGGCACTGGGTCTGGGAGACAAATTCTCCGCCATCCTGGCTCCGGCTGAAGATGAGGCTCCATCCAAACCCGCCCGGCGCAAGCTGATGGGCGGTCCGGCGACGCATGGCGGCCGCTATGGCAAGTCCGGCGAATGGAAAATGGGTGACTGACTGCGCCCAAGCCACGGCCAAAGAAAAACCCCGGCCAGACGGTCCGGGGTTTTCCTCTATCTGCTTGAGCGCTCGGTCTAGCGCTTGCCGGTAATGGTCCGCTCGGCGCGTTCCTTCTCGACCAGCGGAAGCCGCATGTCGAGATAGGATTGGATATGGCCTTCCAGCGTCTCCAGGTGTTCGGAGAAGAGGTGGTTGGCGTCCGGCACGACTTCCGTCGTGATCTCGATACCCTTCTGCACCCGCACCTTGGACATGACGCGGTCGACATCATCGGCCGGCACGATCTTGTCGGCGCTGCCATGCACAATGATGCCGGAGGCCGGGCAGGGCGCCAGGAAGGTGAAGTCATACATGTTGGTCGGCGGGGCGACGGAGATGAAGCCGGCGATTTCCGGGCGGCGCATCAAAAGCTGCATGCCGATCCAGGCCCCGAAGGAGTGTCCGGCCACCCAGCAGAAGCGGGCGGCGGAGTTATAGCCCTGCACCCAGTCGAGAACCGTGGCGGCATCCGCCAGTTCGCCCTGGCCCTGGTCATAACTGCCCTGGGAGCGGCCGACGCCGCGGAAATTGAAACGCAGCGTGGCAAAGCCGCGCTTGCGGAACACGTCGTACATCATGTCGACGGTCGGGTTTTCCATATTGCCGCCACCCAGCGGGTGGGCATGGAGAATCAGCGCAATCGGGGCTGTCTCATCATCGCTCGGGCTGTAGCGGCCTTCGAGCCGGCCGGCCGGGCCGGGAATGATCACGTCGGGCATTCAAACTCGCCTTTTTAAGGTCGTTCCGTCATTTCGCTGCAAATACAGGGTAACTGGCCCATTGCATCTGCGAAGGACCCGCCCCATATTCTTGACTGTTCCACTCGGATATTGGATGCGCGCACCCGTTTCCAAGCGCGGCCCCCTTACCGGAAAGGCGGGTCTTAGCATGATCGGCACACGGGATGCGAGCGTTTAAGGAGGTATTCGCATGAAGCTGAGCACCAAGGGGCGCTATGCTGTGATGGCGATGGCCGATCTGGCTGATGCCTGTAATGACGGACCTGTCACGCTGAGCGATATCGCGTCACGTCAGTCCATTTCCCTGTCCTACCTCGAACAGCTTTTCGCCAAGCTGCGCCGGGCGGACATTGTCTCCTCCATTCGCGGACCGGGCGGCGGCTACCAGCTCAGCCGGGAACCGGCACAAATCCGTATCTCCGACATCATTGTCGCGGTGGACGAACCCCTGCGTGCCACGCGCTGTTCTCAGGCCAAGGGATGCCTGGCCGATGGCCGCCGTTGCATCACCCATGATCTGTGGGACGAGCTGGGCCGCCACATCTATCTCTTCCTCTCCTCGATCACGCTGGAAGACGTGCTGGAACGCCGCCTGCTTGGCGCGGCCACCGGTGCGCTCAGCCGCAAGCCGGGCTCGACCGGCTCGGAGCCGCGCGCAGCGGAATAGGACATATGCGGACCTATCTGGACCATAACGCGACCACGGCGGTGCGACCCTGTGTGATCGAGCTCATGACACAGATCATGGGCGAAACGGGCAATCCGTCCTCCGTGCATGCGGACGGGCAGGCGGCGCAGCGCCGGGTGGAAACCGCGCGCCGCCAGATCGGCAAGGCCCTGTGTGCCCGCGCCGAAGACGTGATCTTCACGGGCTGCGGCACCGAAGCCCTCAATCTTGCGCTCCACAGCGCCATCACGGCCGGGCAGGGCGGCACCATCCTCCATGCCGCCATCGAACACGAAGCCGTCGCCGCGACCGCGGCCGCCTCCGGCCTGCCGGTCATCGATATTCCGGTAACGGCGGACGGTCTGGCCGATATCGCCGCACTGGAAGCTTTGTTGGCCGACTGGGACACGGAAAGTCAGGGCCGTCCGGTCCTCGCCATGATGCTGGTCAATAATGAGATCGGCACGATCCAGCCGGTCGCCGAAGCCGTGCGTCTGGTGAAGGAAAAGGACGGTCTGGCTGTCGTCGATGCAATACAGGCGGTGGGCAAGATCGCCGTCGATTTTGCGGGCCTGGGCGCCGATTATATGGCGATCTCCTCGCACAAATTTGGCGGCCCCCAAGGCGTGGGTGCCCTGATCGCCGCTTGCGACGCGCCTCTCGTGCGGCAGCTCCATGGTGGCGGCCAGGAAAAGAACCGCCGCGCCGGCACGCTCAATGTCGCCGGCATTGCCGGCATGGGACTGGCTCTGGAAGAGGCGGTGGGTTCGCTCGCGGATTTCGCCGCCTTGGCGGAATTGCGTGACCGGATGGAAGCGGGCCTGCTGGACGCCGCGCCGGACCTGCACCTGATCGGCAAGCAAGCGCCGCGCCTGCCCAATACGATCGGCCTGGCCTGTCCGGGCTGGAAGGGGGAGACCCAGGTCATGGCACTGGATCTCGCCGGCTTCTCCATTTCTGCTGGCTCCGCCTGTTCTTCCGGCAAGGCCAACGGGTCGAAAATCGGCAATGCCGTCGGGCTGGACAAGGACGCCTCCCAGGGCTTCGCACGTGTCAGCCTGGGTTGGAATTCCCGGCCGGATGAGGCAGACGCCTTCGTGACGGCCTGGAGCGAGGCTGTGCGGCGCGCCCGGCCGACCTCGAAAACACAAACTCTCAAGGCGGTAAGCTGATGCCTGCGGTCAAGCAAACCATTGAAGATGTGAAGAAACTAGAGGCCGACAAGTACAAGTACGGCTTCACGACGAATATCGAGCAGGATCTGGCTCCCAAGGGGCTGAACGCCGATATCGTGCGCTTCATTTCCGCCAAGAAGGATGAGCCGGACTGGATGACCCAATGGCGTCTGGAAGCGCTGGAGCGTTTCTTCGCCATGGAAGAGCCCGATTGGGCCAAGGTCGATTATCCCAAGATCGACTTCCAGGACATCCACTACTACGCCGAGCCCAAGGCCGGTGCGAAGTATGACAGCATTGATGATGTGCCCGAGGAAATCCTCGCCGACTTCGCCAAGCTGGGTATTCCGCTCAAGGAACAGGAAGTTCTCCTGGGTGTGAAGGGTTCGGAAAACCGCGTTGCCGTGGATGCCGTCTTCGACAGTGTCTCCGTCGCGACCACTTTCAAAAAGGAACTGGCCAAGGCCGGCGTGATCTTCTGCTCGATCTCCGAAGCCCTGCGCGATCATCCCGAACTGGTGAAGAAATATCTCGGTTCCGTAGTTCCGGCCTCGGACAATTATTTCGCCACGCTCAACACGGCGGTCTTCTCCGACGGCTCCTTCGTCTATGTCCCGCCGGGCGTTCGCTGCCCGATGGAGCTCTCCACCTATTTCCGCATGAATGCCGAAGGCACGGGCCAGTTCGAGCGCACCCTGATCATCGCCGACAAGGGCGCCTACGTCTCCTATCTGGAAGGCTGCACGGCGCCCATGCGCGACGAGAACCAGCTCCATGCCGCCGTCGTGGAACTGGTCGCGCTGGACGATGCGGAGATCAAATATTCCACTGTCCAGAACTGGTGGCCGGGCGATGAGAACGGCAAGGGCGGCGTCTATAATTTCGTGACCAAGCGCGGCGATTGCCGGGGCAGGAATTCCAAGATTTCCTGGACCCAGGTCGAGACCGGTTCTGCCATCACCTGGAAATACCCGTCCTGCGTCCTGCGCGGCGAGAATTCGCGCGGCGAGTTCTACTCCATCGCGGTGACGAATGGCCGCCAGCAGGCCGATACTGGCACCAAGATGATCCATCTGGGCAAGGGCTCGACCAGCCGGATCATTTCCAAGGGCATTTCCGCCGGCCGCTCCGACCAGACCTATCGCGGTCTCGTCTCCATCCACGCCAAGGCCGAGGGTTCGCGCAATTTCACCCAGTGTGACAGTCTGCTGATTGGTGATCAGTGTGGTGCCCACACCGTGCCCTATATCGAGTGCAAGACGCCCAAATCCGTCCTCGAACACGAGGCCACCACGACGCGCCTGTCCGAAGACCAGCTCTTCTACGCCCGCCAGCGCGGGCTGGACGAGGAAGCTGCCACCGCGCTCCTGGTCAACGGTTTCGTCCGTGAAGTCCTCCAGGAACTCCCCATGGAGTTCGCCGTGGAAGCCCAGAACCTGCTGAAAGTCTCGCTTGAAGGGAGTGTGGGATGATGATGCGTCTCGCGGCCTTGGCCGCTTCCGCTTTCGCCTTGTCCGGCTGCGTCCTCGTCGCCGACACCGCCGATGTCCGCATCGAGCGTGATACGCCGCCGCTGGAAACCTATCGCGTGGACGGTCTGCCGGATTGGGCACCGTTCTCTTCGGTGGCCCGTGCCGGTGATCTTCTCTTCGTGTCCGGCCATCTGGGCCGTCGTCCCGGGTCGGAAGACCTGGTGCCGGGCGGTGCCGGTCCGCAGACCACGCAGACCATGGCCAATATCGAGACCTCGCTCGCCCTCGTTGGCGCGACGCTGGATGATCTGGCCTCCTGCACCATCTATCTCGCCGACATGGCCGATTATCCCGCCATGAATGCGGCCTATGCCGC
Source organism: Maricaulis parjimensis (assembly GCF_016817355.1). Taxonomy (GTDB): domain Bacteria; phylum Pseudomonadota; class Alphaproteobacteria; order Caulobacterales; family Maricaulaceae; genus Maricaulis; species Maricaulis parjimensis. Next base: position 123,456 of record NZ_JADOTT010000009.1, on the reverse strand, counting down.
GGCTCTGGGCGATCACCGGCCGGCACGCGCCACGGCGGGCGTCAACGCACTCGCTCTGGGCGCGGCGGTCGAGATCGAATGCGTCGCCTATCTTCCGGAGGGTGATGACAAATGACCGGCAAGCCCCCCATCGCGCATATTGACGAGCTCAACCTCGTCTCCATGTCCCACGGCGAGAATTTCGCCGCGAAGATCGCCCGTCTTGGGCCGGTCACGGGCATGCGCGATCTGGGCTGCATGCTGACCGTGGTGCCGCCGGGCAAGAAAGCCTTCCCGCGCCATAACCACCACAATATCGAGGAAGCCTTCGTCATCCTGGAAGGTGAGGGCGAGTACCGCTTCGGCGACGAGACCCATCCCGTGCGCGCCGGCCATGTCCTGTCCGCGCCGATCGGGGGTCCGGAGACTGCGCACCAGCTGGTCAATACCGGCTCGAGCGATCTGAAATACCTGGCCTTCTCGACCATGCCGGCCGTCGACATCGTGGAATATCCCGACAGTGGCAAGATCGGCGCGATCCGCTGGTCCGACCCGGATGCCGACGAACCGAATTTCCGCCACCGCGCCTATCTGGAAGACCCGGTGGATTATTGGGAGGGGGAAGTCTGATGGACTGGTTGCTCGCACTCATGCTCGCCTTCGGCTCTGCCGAGGGTGAATCGATCGAAACGGATTGCCGCACGCTGGAGACGGCGCAACCGCATACGGATTGCTGGCTGCCGCTCGACGGTCTGGGTGTTGAGGCCGTGGAGGCGCATTTCGATTTCGACGAAACGCGCCCGCATCACGAAGACATCCTGATCGAAATCCGTGCGGTTGACGGGTCTGTCACGCAGACCCTGCGTGCTGTCACCATGCTGCCCTTCTACCCGGAACTGGCTGATATTGATGGTGACGACCATCCCGATCTGATCATCCGTGTGGACGGCGGAAGTGCCAATCTCGACCATGCGATTTTCATGGGCGAGTTCGGCGGTTTCCAGACCCGTCCGCTCGCCGTCAACGCCGCCAATATCCGCTTTGCCGGCGATGGCCTGACCCGCATTTACAGCCGCGAGAATGCGGCCACGGGTATCGTCCAGCTCGCCGTGTTTGATGGCCAGGTCCTGCGCGACGAGGCCATCCTGCAACTCACCTATGACCCGCGCTATTTCCCCTCCGACGATTACGACCCGGACGTGTCCGGCCCCGTCTGCCGCCTTGTCGAAGGCGGTGAGGATCTGAGCGCCGACTATTACTGCGCCCTCGCAAGGAACTGATTATGCTGAAGATTGACAATCTCCACTGCCAGGTCGAGACCCAGGACGGCGAGGAAAAGCCGATCCTGAAAGGCCTCTCGCTCGACGTGCCGGCCGGGGAAGTCCATGCCATCATGGGCCCGAACGGTTCCGGCAAGTCGACCCTGTCCTATGTGCTGACCGGCCGTGATGGCTATGAAGTCACCCAGGGAAGCATGGTGTTCGAGGGCGAGGATTTGTCCGAGCTTGAGCCGGAAGAACGCGCGGCGGCCGGTCTCTATCTGTCCTTCCAGTATCCGGTCGAAATTCCCGGCGTGCCGACCATCACCTTCCTCAAGGAAGCGCTCAACGCCCAGCGCACCGCGCGCGGTGAGGACGAGGTCACGGCGCCTGAATTCATGAAGCTGATCCGCGAGAAGGCGAAACAGCTCGGTGTGTCCATGGACATGCTCAAGCGCCCGGTGAATGTCGGCTTCTCCGGCGGTGAGAAGAAGCGGATGGAAATCCTCCAGGCGCTCGTTCTGGAGCCGAAATTCATGATCCTGGACGAGACCGATAGCGGTCTCGACATCGACGCCCTCAAGACCGTGTCGGAAGGCGTGAATGCCCTGCGCGCGCCGGAGCGCGGCATGCTGGTGATCACTCATTATCAGCGCCTGCTCGACCACATCACGCCGGACGTCGTCCACATCATGGCCAATGGCAAGATCGTCAAATCCGGCGGTCCCGAGCTCGCCCGCGAGTTGGAAGCCGAGGGTTATGACAAATATCTGGGCGAGGCCGCCTGATCCATGACGGCGACACTTACCCATACCCCCGCCGAACAGGCCCTGATCGACGCGCTGGACGGTGCGACGGGCTGGCAGGCGCAATTGCGCGAGGCGACCCTCACGCAGGGCCTGCCGACACGCCGCCATGAATTGTGGAAATGGTCCGATCTGCGCCGTGCGGCCAATGATGTCACCGCACCGGGCCGGATGATTGTCACCGGTCTCGACACGCCGATCAGCGACGGCGCGCGGATCGAGCTGGACGTGACGGCGTCCGCCGGGGCCAGTGCCGCCGATGCCGAACTCGTCATCCCGGCCGGCGCATCCGTCACCCTGATCGAGCGCTATTCCGCCGAGGCGGCAGCCCTCGGCAATTGGCATCTCAAGATCACGCTGCAGGACGGCGCCCGTCTCGACCGCATCATTCTGGCTGCCGACAAGCCCGACAGCGCCTTTATCGCTTCGTCCGAGATCGCTCTGGCCCCCAATGCCCGCCTGCATCAGCGTGCGCTGGACTTTGGCGGCCGGCTTTCCCGCATCGAGACCCATGTCACGCATCCGGGCGAGGGTGCGGAAGTGGATTTGGGCGGCGTCTATCTGCTCGAAGGCGGCCATCATGCCGACAGCACGAGTGTGGTGCATCACACTGGTCCCGGTGGTGTCACCAAACAGCTCGTGAAAGGCGCGGCCGCCGCCAAGGGGCATGGCGTCTTCCAGGGCAAGTTCATCGTCGACCGGGCGGCCCAGCAGACTGATGCGCGCATGACGCACCGGGCGATGATGCTGGACGACCGCGCCGAGATCGATGCCAAGCCCGAGCTGGAAATCTATGCCGATGATGTCCAGTGCGCCCACGGCAATGCGCTCGGAGCGCTCGACGAAACCGCACTCTTCTACATGCGCCAGCGGGGCATCCCCGCGGTCCGCGCCCGTGCTCTCCTGATCGAGAGCTTCCTGGCCGAACCGCTCGACGCGATCGCCGATGAGACCCTGCGCGAAGATTTCAAGGTACAGCTGCGAACCCGTCTGGAGGCGCTGTCATGACCGCTCAGACCCAAGTGTCTTCCGGCCTGAATGTCGAAGCGATCCGCGGCGAATTCCCGATCCTGCAGCGCGAGATCAACGGGCATCCGCTGGTCTATCTCGACAATGCCGCCTCGGCGCAGAAGCCGGAATTCGTGATCGAGAGCGTGGCCGGCGTCTATCGCGCCTCCTACGCCAATGTGCATCGCGGCCTCCATACGCTCGCGAATGAGACAACGGAAGAGTTCGAGAAGTCGCGCGAGGATGTCCGCCGCTTCCTCAATGCCGGCTCCACCGAGGAGATCGTTTTCACGCGTGGCTCGACCGAGGCCATTAACCTTGTTGCCCACTCTTTCTGCCAAATGTGTGAGCCGGGAGACGAGATCATTCTCTCCCAAATGGAGCACCATTCGAACATTGTTCCATGGCGATTGGCCAGTGAGGGCAGGGGTTTGTCCATCAAATGGGTCCGCGTCACCGAACGCGGCGAGCTGGACTATCAACACCTGGCAGAACTGGTTAATGACCGCACCCGCCTGATCGCGATCACCCACATGTCCAACGTGCTGGGCACGGTCAATAATGTGACGCGGATCAAGGAAATCGCCGACGACCGCAATGTCCCCATCCTGCTGGACGGGTCCCAGTCGGCCGTCCATTTGCCGGTGGATGTGCAGGCGCTGGGTTGTGACTTCTTCGTCTTCACCGGACACAAGCTTTACGGCCCGTCGGGCATTGGCGCGCTCTACGCCAAGCGCGAATGGCTGGAGCGCCTGCCGCCCTTCATGGGCGGAGGCGAGATGATCGCCGATGTCTATGAGACCCATGTCACCTGGGCCGACCTGCCGCACAAATTCGAGGCGGGCACGCCGGCGATTGCCGATGCGATCGGTCTGGGTGCCGCCATCCGCTGGCTGGAGCGCCATGACCGCGCCGCCGTGATGATGCATGAGCGGGCGCTGATGGATCGCGCCCTGCTGGGCATGACCGAGATTGAAGGCATCCGGATAGTTGGCACCTCCCAGGACAAGGGCGCCATCATCTCCTTCACCCTCGATGGCGCGCACCCGCATGATCTGGCCCAGATCCTCGACAAGTACGGCGTCGCCGTGCGCGCTGGGCATCATTGCGCCCAGCCGCTCATGCGCGCCATGGGCGTGTCTTCCACGGCGCGGGCCAGTTTCGCGATCTACAACACGATTGAAGAGGCCGATGCGTTCGTCGACGCATTGAAAAAGGCCGCAAGCTTCCTCATCTAGGCTGTGACATGACCGAGAATACCCAACGCGATGTGATCGACCTGTCCCCGTCGGCCAAGGTCCCGGCCGAGCCGGCCCGCCCGTCCACACCGGACGAGGTGGCGCATGCCGTCTCGCCGCCACCCAGCGCGATTCCGGAGCAGGAGTTGGCGCGCATCACCGATGATGTCGTGGAAGCCCTGAAGACTGTCTATGATCCGGAAATCCCGGTCGACATCTACGAGCTGGGCCTGATCTACAAGGTCGATCTGGAAGATGATCGCACCTTGAAGGTGGAAATGTCCCTGACGGCGCCTGGGTGTCCCGTGGCAGGCGAAATGCCCGGTTGGGTGCAGGAGGCGGTCGAGAAGGTCGATGGTGTTGAGCGGGCTCTCGTGGAGCTGACCTTTGAACCGCCCTGGACGCCCGACCGCATGTCCGATGAAGCGCGTCTCGCGCTGAACATGTTCTAGGAGGGCCGCATGGCTTTAAGAGAACGCCCCAAGGCCGTCACCCTGACCGATGCCGCTGCCGAGCGCGTGAAAACCATCATGGCCCAGCGCGGCACGGGTTTCCTGCGGGTCGGCGTCAAGAATGGTGGCTGTGCCGGCATGGAATACGAGATGGATTATGTCGAGGCGCCCGAAGCCCTCGACGAGCGCGTCGAGGACAAGGGCGTGGAGATCGTGCTTGAGTCCAAGGCGCTCCTCTTCCTGCTTGGCACCCAGATCGACTATGAAGTCACGCCGCTTCATGCGAAATTCGTCTTCAACAACCCCAACCAGACCGATGCTTGCGGCTGCGGGGAGAGCGTGACGATTATTCCTGTCAAAGAGGCCTGATCGCGCCAAAGGGTGTCAGGCCGGCAGTCGGAGACGCCTCATGAAGCTGATCATTTCCACGACCTCGCCCTATTCGCGCAAATGCCGTGTCATGGTGCGCGAAATGGGATTGTCCGACCGGATCGAAGAGGTTGAATCCCATCCCTTTGATGATGATGCCGACCTGTTGCGGGCCAATCCGCTCGGTCGGGTACCTTGTCTGCAAATGGATGATGGCCAGGCGCTGACGGAAAGCGCCCTGATTGCCGATTACATTGCCGATCTGGCCGGCGAGCCCTGGCCACGCGACTGGCATGACCGTCGTCTCGAAGCCCTGGGCAATGGTTTGCTGGACCTCACCGTGATGCGCCGTGTGGAAATGGTGCGGGATGAGGGGATCCGGTCCGATTTCTGGATCGGCCGCCGCGAACGCGGCATCCTGCGCGCGCTGGACGAACTGGAAACCGTGGTCGCCGAGCTGGAAAATCCGATGGCGCAGGGGCCGCTGACCATGGCGGTGGCCTTGGCCTATCTGGACTATCGGTATCCGGAAAGCGACTGGCGGGGCGGACGCCCCAATCTCCAGGCGCTCAAGGAAGCCTGGGCGGAACGCGACAGCTTCCTGCAAACCCTGCCGCCCAAGGACGGGTAAGAAAAAAGCCGCCCCGAAGGGCGGCTCTTTTTGTCAGCGGAACAGGGCAGGGTCAGGCTGCGCTGCGCTTGCTGTCCTCGATATCATTGCTGGTCCGGTTGCGGCCCTCGGTCTTGGACCGATAGAGATTGGCATCGGAGCGTTCGATCAATTCCTCGATCGATTCACCGTCGCGATAGCAGGCCACACCCAGCGAGATCGTGATATTGCCCAAATCCTCATTGGTGGATTTGCGCAGCAATTTCTTGGACTCAACCGTCCGGCGGATCTTTTCGGCAATCTCGCTGGCGGCGGCGGCATCCGTATTCGGCATCACAATGCCGAATTCCTCGCCACCATAGCGGGCCACGACATGGCTTTCCTTGGAATGACGGGTCAGGCACCCGGCGACAAAGCGGATGATCTGGTCACCGGTCTGGTGACCCCAGGTGTCATTGAAGCGCTTGAAGAAGTCGATATCGCACAAAACCAGGCTCAGCGGCTTCTTCGACGTGTCCGCATCCCGGCGGGCCCGGCGCAGGGTTTCATCGAAACGCTTGCGGTTGGCGATTCCGGTGAGGGCGTCTGTCATGGCTTCCTGACGCACCCGCTCGAGATGGTTGCGCAGCTGGGTCACTTCATTGGACGTCGCTTGCAGCTTGTCTTCCAGGTCCTGGCTGCGACGCTGCATGCGGGCCGTGGCTGAGACCAGGGATTCCACCAGGCGGCGCATGCCATCGGCATCCGGGCTGGCGCTCAGCTCGCCGGCAGCGCCTTGCAGGGCCTTGCCATAGGCGGCCGTATCGCGTTCAGCGTCCTGCAGCTGTTGCTGGACAACACCCAGTTCGCGGCACATCGCGCCGCCGCTCTCCAGGATCGCATCCTGGATGGCTTTCCACTGGAAATACTGTTCGAAAAGGTCGGCATTGACGCGGTCGTCAAACGTGCGCTCGGTCTCGATATGGTCGCGAAGCGTCTCACACAATTCCGGATTGGTATCACTGGCGAAGCAAATCCAGACAGCGTAATTTTCTGGCGTTGGCGGGATACCAAACTGTTCCATGAGTTCCAGCGCCTTTTGCGCGAACTCACGTCCTTCCTTCCCGAGCAGTCGACCGTTCACGAGCTTGTCCTTGCTTTCTGCCAGGCGCTTGAGGCGTCTGTGTTAAGGCGCACTCTAGGGCGGAAAGGAAAAGAACTCGTAAAAATCCCCGCTTTGGTGGCGTGGAGACATCGTTTGCGTGTGGAAAAACAGCCAATTGCAATTCCACACGCTGAGTGTGGTCTTAGGCCATGAAGTTCGGCACATGATCGCCGAAACCCACCACGGGACGGTCTTGCGGGTCGGACCGGCGACCGCGTGACTTCTCCTTGCGGGGAGCCCGTGCCGGCTTCTCTTCCACGGTTTTCGGCGCGTCCTTGGCTTCAACCGGTTCAGCAGTTGTCTCGGCGGCGGGCGGCTCGGATTTATCCTTGCGCGGACGGCGTGTGCGGCGGGCTTTCGGCTTTTCTTCCTCGGAAGACGCCTCGGCCGGGGCGGATGCCTGGCCATCCAAGGTCAGAAGCGGAATGTCCTGCTTGATGAGTCTCAGCACGGCGGTCAGCGATTTCTCGTCGGCCGGCGTGGAGATCGTCACGGATTCGCCCTTGTTTCCCGCGCGGCCGGTACGGCCGATCCGGTGGACATAATCATCGGCATGGTGCGGAACGTCATAGTTGAAGACGTGGGACACATTGGGAATGTCCAGGCCGCGGGCGGCCACATCACTGGCCACCAGGAAGCGCAGCTCACCCGATTTGAACCCGGCCAGGGTCGCCATGCGGGAGGACTGGTCCAGATCGCCATGGATCGGGGAGGCCGAGAAACCGTGGCGCTGCAGCGAGCGGGCGACAATGTCCACATCGCGTTTGCGGTTGGCGAAGATGATCCCGTTCTTCACGCCCTCGCGGTTCATCGCGGCTCGCAGCGCGGCGCGCTTGTCCTTGGCAACGGAAGAGGAGAGTTTCACCAGATATTGCTGGATATTGTCGCTGGTCGTGGCCGGGCGGGACACTTCCACGCGTTCCGGATCGTTCAGGAAACGGTCGACCAGGCTCTGGATCTCCTTCGGCATGGTGGCCGAGAAGAACAGGACCTGACGGCGCGGCGGCACCATTTTGAAGATCCGTTCCAGATCCGGGATGAAGCCCATGTCCAGCATGCGGTCGGCTTCGTCGACGACGAGGAATTGCACCCCCGTCATCAGCAGTTTGCCACGCTCGAAATGGTCAAGCAGGCGGCCCGGCGTTGCGATCAGCACGTCGGCGCCCTTGTTCAGGATGTCTTCCTGCGGCTTGAAGGCCACGCCGCCGATCAGCAGGGCCATGGAGAGTTTCTGACCCTTGGAATAGGTCTCGAAATTCTCGGCCACCTGGGCGGCCAGCTCGCGAGTCGGTGCGATGATCAGGGAACGCGGCATGCGGGCGCGGGCGCGGCCACGCGACAGGCGTTCGATCAGAGGCAGGGTGAAAGAGGCCGTCTTGCCGGTACCGGTCTGGGCGATGCCAAGAACGTCTTTGCCAGCCAGGGCAGGCGGAATCGCTCCGGCCTGGATAGGGGTCGGCTCGGTATAACCAGCCGTTTCAATGGCTTCGAGAAGTTTTGGACCTAGTCCGAGATCGGCGAACGTCATGGCGCCCTTTGTGTAACACTACGAAAAACGGCCGCGCCGTGAAGGCGCGGCCC
>NZ_JADOTT010000009.1:0-115001 GCF_016817355.1 Maricaulis parjimensis | reverse complement strand
AGCCCGCTGCGAACACTTTGGAGAACGGCTCCTTGGCATTGCGCGAAAATACGGTCCCGGTGCGTTGTGTCAACGCAACAGGGCTGAAACGCTAGTCTCTATAGGCGAATGGCGTGTCATCCGTGATATTGATGTAACGGTCACGCAGCCGGGTCTGGCGCGATTCCATCGCAGTCGGCTCGCCGTCGATGAGCACCGCCGTCGGCGCGCTCATCACTTCCAGCGGGTCGCCATCCCACACCACGACATCACCGGCATAGCCCGGCGCCAGGGCACCGTAGCGGTCACCCACGCCATAGATTTCGGCCGGGGTAAGGGTGATGGCCCGGAAGGCTGCATCCCACGGAACGCCATTGGCCACGGCATTGCCGGCATTCTGCGGCAGCAGGCGCGGGTTGAAATACCCGTCCTGGGACAGGGTGGCATAGGCCACCGTGACACCCGCCGCGTCGAGATGCGCCGCATTTTGCAGGGAGGCGCCGATCGCATCGAAGTTGAAGGGCAGGTCCTGAAGCGGGTCGATGATCACCGGGATACCGGAGGCGGCCAGTTCATCCGCCACCATCCAGGCTTCAGCGGCACCGACCAGGATCAGGCGGACCGGTGCGTTGTCCTCCTGGAAGCGGATTGCCCGGCGGATATCGGCCGCACGATTGATAGACATCACCAGCGGCACCCGTCCGCGGGCCACGGGCAGCAGGGCTGCCGCGTCATACCGGTTCAGGGCATCGCCTTCATGGTCGCCGGCAAACCGTCCCGGATAGCCTCGGGCATCCGCCAGGGCTGCCGCCAGGAAGGCCCAGGCCGCCGGCCGTGAGCCACCGGCTTCATCCGCGCCGGACTGGGACAGGTCGGCGAAGACGAAACTACCGCTTTCAAACACGGAATCGGCCTCACCCGAGGTCGATGCCAGACCGCCCTGGCCACCAAAGATATTGTGGCCGGTGGACGGGAAGATCGCGGCCCGGGTCAGGCCCTCAATGCGCTGCGACGGGATGTGCGTGCCGTTCGGGTTGAACCCGTCCGTCACATCCAGCGCCACGGAGAAGGGCGATTCGCCGGCAGCTTGGTCATTCGTCGAGTCTTCCAGACCCACCTCGATCAGACCAAGCTGGGAATAGGGGGCGAAGACGCCGGGGGTGATCCAGCCGCCTTCGGCGTCAATCACCGTGGCTTCGCCCGGCACTTCGACACCGGCGCCCACCGCGACAATGTCGCCGTCGCGCACCAGAACGGTGCCGTTCTCGACAATCCCGCTGTCCGTATTGGTGACAATACGGCCATTGGTGATGGCATAGGTCTGCGCTAGGGCCGGAGCCGCCAGGGTCAGCGAGACCGCAAAAGCTGAAATGAGCTGTTTCATTACTGCTCTCCTTCGCCCGGTTGGCCGAGCATGAAGTCGCGGACCGGCTGCATGCCGGCATCGGAACGGTCATAGCTCAGCGCGCCATCGATCCAGACCTGGTCGGCGCGGGTATAGGTGGAATAGGGATTGCCGGACCACAGGACGACATCGGCGCGATAGCCTTCCTGCAGGGAACCGGTCTCGTCACCAATGCCCAGCGCATTCGCCGGGTTGGAGGAGAGCCAGGCCCAGGCTTCCGCCTCGGAAATGTCCAGACCAGCGCGGCGGCCATCGGCCAGCGCCTTGGCGACTTCCTGGTTGAGACGCTGGATGCCGTTATCATCATCGGAGTGGATCATGGCGCAGGCGCCATTGGCGTGCGTCATGGCCAGGTTCTCGCGGATGCTGTCATAAGCTTCCATCTTGAACCCGCCCCAGTCAGCCCAGACAGCGGCGCAGATGTCGTTTTCGGCGAGCAGATCCGGGATCTTGTAGGCCTCGACACCATGGTGGAAAGTCGTCACCTGATAGCCGAACTCGTGCGACATATCGATGATCTGGGCCATCTGGTCGGCGCGGTAGCAGTGCATCTGCACCAGGATTTCGCCTTCCAGAACACCCATCAGCGTGTCCAGTTCCAGGTCCTGGGTCGGCGGGGAGGCGTCTTCGCCAGCCTCGGCGGATTCCCAGTATTCATGCCAGTCATCGCGGTAGTTGGAGGCGCGGATCCAGGCTTCGCGATAGCCGGCCACATTGCCCATATCCGTTGCCGGGGAGCGGCCGCGGCCGCCATAGACGCGCGACGGGTTTTCACCGCAGGCCATTTTCAGCGTGTAGGGCGCATCGGGGAATTTCATGTCCTGGACCGTGCGGCCGGACACATTGCGCAGGGTCACACCGCGGCCGCCGAACAGGTTCGCCGAGCCGGGCAGGACGTGCAGCGTGGTGACGCCACCGGCCAGCGCATGTTCGAAACCGGGATCCTGCGGCCAGACGGAATGCTCCGCCCAGACTTCAGCCGTCACCGGCTGGGTGGCTTCATTGCCGTCGCTGTGGGCGCGAACGCCCGGCGAGGGATAGACGCCCAGATGGGAGTGGATGTCGATGACGCCCGGCGTGACATAGCGGCCCGCCGCATCGATCACCGTGGCCCCTTCCGGCGCCTCCAGACCGGTACCGATGGCAGCAATGCGGCCATTCTCGATCAGCACGTCACCATTCTCGATCTGGCCACCAATACCGTCCAGCACCGTGCCGCCACGGATCAGCGTGGTACCGCTGGGCTGGGGTTCATAGGTGGACGGATACGGGTCCAGATTGATGCGGACGATGTCACCATCGCCGCTATTCGCGCTGCCCGAACCGGACGGCGTCTCGCCGCCCGAGCAGGCAGCCAGCGCGAACGCGGCCGACAGCGCCACGGTCGCAGGCAGGCTTGCAGTCAATTTCATCGCATTTATCCCCATTTGGGCCTGCCCATTCTCCCGGCAGGCGAGGTGGCCCGATTGAACGCGCTTCGGGCACGAGCGTCAAATGAAGCCCGTGCCCTTTGAGCGTAAAATCAGTCCCGGTAGTCGCCGCGGGCGCGGTTGACGAGGTTTCCGAAGAAGATCGCATTCATGAACATCTTCTCCGTACCCCGGAAGGTGGCCCGGAAATTCGGATTGTCCGCAAACAATACGACCGTGCCGGAGCCCAGGCGTTGTGCGATCACGGCCGGGGTCCCGGCAATCTCGTCCTGGCGGCGCTGCGAGGCATAGCCGGACAGGAGCGGATCATCCGTATACTCGACCACCACCGCGAACGGATCGCTCTCCGGCCGCGCCAGGCGCAGCGTCGTGTTGCGGTGAAGCGTGATGGAACGATCGTTATAGCCAAAGGCGATCGGGTGGGACGGGTCCATATCCCCCTCGAACAGGGCGCCGCCGATCACATGTTCGGCTTCGGAGACCGGCATGTCGGAATAATTGCGGCGGGCGAGGGGCTCGTCGCTCTCCTCATCTTCCGGCAGTTCGGCGCCCAGGAAGGCCTGCTGGGCCATGGCGGCGGCCTGGCGCGTCGCGATGATCACGCCGCCATCCTCACGCACCCATTGGGCCACGCGGGCCTGGGCGCCTTCGGACAGGCCGGTATTGCCGCCTCCGACAATGATCATGTGGGTGTAGCGCGACCAGTCCAGGCCGAAGAGATCATCCTTGCGGCGCAGGGTGACCGGGATGTGCATGCGATGGTCCAGCTGGTGCCAGACCTCGCCGGCGTCATAGCGGGCCAGCCCGTCATCGAACAGGACCAGGACTTCCGGCCGGCGCACGGCGCGGAAACTGCCATCCCCGATATCCGGTGATCCGTCCGCCGTGGAGCCCGAGGTCACCGACCAGACCGCGACACCGTCCTCGGTGGCGGCCTGCGAGACGAGTTCATGGATGGTGGCCCGATCGGCATCCTGGCCGACCAGCGGCACGAAGACGGCACCGGGGCCGAACTCCACCATGCCGTCCGAGGTGGACATGCTCACCGGCTCGGTCGCGACGCGGACACGCAGGTCGGCATCCAGCAGGCGATAGAGCGCGCGCGGCGCATAATAGTCCGACCAGCGCAACACATAGCCATAGCCGGACACGTCCGGCGCGGGCAGGCCAATGGGTTGCGGTGTCACCACATCGCCCAGAAGGCCGCCGGTATAGCGATTGCCCAGGGCGGCATAGTCCAGGTCATAGGCCAGCGGCAGGGTCCAGCCGGACACATCGTAGAAGATGTTCTCCTCAAACTCGGTCACCCGGTCGAAGAGCGATCGGATCATCGTGTATTGCGGCTGGTTGAGTGCGACGACATAGGCCTCGCCCGGCCGGTAGGTCACGCCATCCACACTGATCTGGCGGGCCAGCGCATTCACCGTGATGTCGTGGCGGTCCAGCAAGTCGATGAAGAATTGCGTACGCACCGGGTCACCGGTCGCCGTGAAGACGAAGGCGCGGTCGGCATCGGCGCGGGCGGCCTGCAGGGAATCGGCAAAGAAGCCGCGCTGATAGGCCATGATCTCATCGCGCTGGGCGAGGGCGCCGGAAACGGTCGTCAGCGAGGTGCGGAAATGCGTCCGCACATTGTCGCCATGGCTGACCAGACCCCGTTCCGCCTCGATCAGGCCGCCGCGGGCGGCGCCGATCTCGAACAGGATGCCCAGTGAGCCATTGACCTGCGGATAGGTGGAACCCTTGCCGACATAGAAATTGTCGAAGCCTTCCTCGGACGTGTAGAGGCGTGCCTCGCTGTCCAGGAAGCCGATATGGTGCTGGGCAATGCCCAGGGTCAGCTCGCGGGCTTCTTCCGGGATGCGCGGATTGCGGCGCAGCGGTTCGCCCGGGTGGAAATAGAACGTGCTTTCCGTGCCCATTTCGTGGAAATCGGCTGAGACCATGGGCTTCCAGCGGTGCCATTGCGTCAGCCAGGCCTGGCTCTCCGGCTGCGTCTGCAGCAGCCATTGCCGGTTCAGGTCGAACCAGTAGTGATTGGTCCGCGCCTCGACCCAGAGATTATGCTGTTCATGGTCCGGATCCGTGGTCGGCACGGTCGAGGAGAAGGTCTCGACATGATTGATCCGGCGTGAGTGACCGTCCGGATTGAAGATCGCCGTGATCAGGATCACCGCTTCGCGCAGATCGGCCTCCACCTCCAGGCCCTCGGCGGCCGCATAATGGTAGAGGGTCGGGATGGCGGCATCCATGCCGGCCGATTCAGCGCCATGCACACCATAATTCAGCCAGATCACGGCCGGCCCGTCACTGGCCGGGGCGCCCGGCTGCAGCGAGGCGAGGTGTTCTTCGCGGATGTCTTCGATCCGCGCCTGGTTCTCCGGCGACGTCACGACGAAGAAAAGGATCGGGCGGCCCTCATGGGAATAGCCAATGGTTTCCACGCTGATCCGGTCGGAATTTTCCGCCAGCTCGCGCAGATAGGCGACCATCAGGTCATGGCGGACCGGGCGATCCCCGACCCCAAAACCGAAGAATTCCTCGGGCGTGGGGACGCTTTCATCATAGGGAACGGCATCGAGCTGGAAGAATTCAATCGGTTCGGCCAGCGCCGCCGGTGTCAGTGTTGCCGGCGTCAACGCCGTCACTGCCAGCGCGGCCGCGGCCCCCGCCTTCGCCAAGAATCGTACCATGACATCCCTCCCTCAATGCGTCGCAAGGGAAGCTAGCCCTCTGCGGCAAGAAGGCCAATGGCGATGACAGATGTTGTGCGGAAAGACCGTTAGAGATCCAGCTCGTCGGCGACAAAGCTGGCATTCTCCTGGATGAACTGGAAGCGCGCTTCCGGCTTCTTGCCCATCAGGGTTTCCACCAGTTTCTCCAGCGTCGGCAGCTCATTCTCGTCGATCACCACGCGAGCGAGGGTCCGCTTGTCCGGATCCATCGTGGTTTCCTTGAGCTGGCCCGGGGTCATTTCACCCAGGCCCTTGAACCGGCCGATCTCCACCTTCGCATTCGCCTTGAACTCGTCCGCCAGGATCTGGTCCCGATGGGCGTCGTCGCGGGCATAGAGCGTGCGCCCACCCTGGGTCAGGCGGTAGAGCGGCGGCTGGGCCAGGAAAAGCCGTCCCGAATGGATCAGCTCCGGCATGGACCGGTAGAAAAAGGTGATCAGCAGCGCGGCAATATGGGCGCCGTCGACATCGGCGTCGGTCATGATGACGATGCGCTCATAGCGCAGATCATCCAGCTTGAACCGTGTCCCCGTCTGACAACCCAGCGCCTGCAGGAGATCGGAGATCTCCTGGTTGGCCGCGATCTTGTCGGCCGTTGCGGAGGCGACGTTCAGGATTTTCCCGCGCAGCGGCAGGATGGCCTGGGTTTGGCGTGAGCGGGCCTGTTTGGCAGAACCACCGGCCGAGTCACCCTCCACGATGAAGAGTTCCGTTCCGTCGGCGTCCGAGCGCGAACAATCGGCCAGCTTGCCGGGCAGGCGCAGGCGGCGCGACGCCGTCTGGCGTTTGACATTCTTTTCTTTGCGCCGGCGCATCCGGTCATCGGCGCGCTCGATCGCAAATTCGACCAGCTTGGCGGCTTCCTTGGGGGAGCCGGCCAGCCAGTGGTCGAACCGGTCGCGCACGGCCGTCTCGACCAGTTTGGCCGCTTCCGGCGTCGCTAGGCGTTCCTTGGTCTGGCCCTGGAATTCCGGATCCCCGATGAAGACAGAAACCAGGCAACCGGCACCCCCCATCACATCATCCGGTGTGATATTGGCCGCCTTCTTGGCGTGGGTGTGCTCGGCATGGGCGCGCAGCCCCTTGGTCAGTGCGGCACGCAGGCCCTGTTCATGCGTCCCGCCCTGCGGCGTCGGCACGGTGTTACAGAAGGACTGGCAGAAGCCGTCGGCCTCGCTGCCAAACCCGTTGCCGGACCAGGTCACGGCCCATTCCACACCGCCCGCACCATCTTCGCGCTCGACGCGGCCGGCAAAGGTTTCCGCCGTGATCAGGGCGGACTTCTTGGTCAGCTCGGCCATGCGGTCGGCCAGGCCGCCCGGGAAGCAGAGGATGTCCTCATGCGGGATGTCCAGACCTTCCACCAGGCTTTCCGGGCAGCGCCACTGGATCTTCACGCCCGGGCGCAGATAGGCCTTGTCCTTGGCCATGGCGTAGATGCGCTGCGGTTTCACGCGCATCTTGTCGCCGAAGATTTCCGCATCCGGCTTGAAACGGATCCGCGTGCCGCGGCGATTGGGGGCCGGGCCCACCTTTTCCAGCTTGCCCAGCGGCAGGCCGCGCGAGAAAGACTGCTTCCACAGCGTCTTTTCCCGGGCCACTTCCACTTCCAGCAATTCGGACAGGGCGTTCACGACCGAGACGCCGACCCCGTGCAGGCCGCCGGACGTCTTGTAGGCGCTGTCGGAGAATTTGCCGCCGGCATGGAGCACGGTCAGCACGACTTCCAGCGCCGACTTGTCGGGATATTTCGGGTGCGGGTCGACCGGAATGCCGCGGCCATTATCCGTCACCGTGATGAAGCCGTCCTCGTCGACCGCGACCTCGATCCGGTCCGCCCAGCCGGCCACGGCCTCGTCCATCGAGTTGTCGAGAATCTCGGCAAACAAATGGTGGAAAGCACGCTCATCCGTACCGCCGATATACATGCCGGGGCGGCGGCGCACGGCCTCCAGGCCCTCAAGCACTTCGATATGCGCGGCCGAATAGCCCGGCGCCGGAGCTTTCTCCGGTGTCGGTGCGGGCGCGCCGCCAAACAGGTCGGTTTCGGAATTCTGCGAAGACATGCGCCTAACATGCACGAGTCGGGCGCGCGGGGGTATTTTTCAGAGCAGCCAGAAGCGCCGGTTCAGACGGCGTTCGCACCGGTCGATCTGGGCCTGGTAGCGGCTGGCATCTCTGGCCACGGTATCGGCCGCATTGATCAGCCAGGAACGGCCGCGATAGCTGCCGCGATTATAGCCGCCATGACCCTCGTGATAGGTCAGGTAAAGCTCGCGGGCCTGATGCGGCTGCACGCCGGACAATTGCCGGCTCTTGCTGGAATACCAGCCGACAAAATCCACGGCATCGCTGAAATCATCACGGTCGGCACCGCGGCGGCCCGTATCCTCGCGATACCAGTCCCAGGTCTGGTCGAGTGCCTGGGCATAGCCATAGGCGCTGGACGGGCGCGAAGTGGGGATGATGCCCAGCAGACGGTTGCGGGCCGGGCGGGCATGGGCGTTGAAGGAGGATTCCCGGCGCAGGATGGCCAATTGCACACCCGGCGGAATGCCCCAACGCTCTTCAGTGCGCTGCAGGGCGCGCCACCAGGAGCGATTGTCTTCCAGGATCAGACAGGCATCCGTGACCTGGTCCGGCGGCCGGTGGCCGCAGGCGGTCAGCCCGAGGAGGGCACAAAAGAGAACGAGGCCTGCACGTGTCATGCGTGCAAGCCTCGCTGATCAGGGTTAACCGGCGGTTGCCGGTCGCCGGATTTTCGCGTCCTAGAAGACCAGGCGCATCACCAGGCGGGCCGTGTGGCGGACGAGTTCGTCGCGGACATCGGCATCATAGTCGAAGGAGAAGGTCGAATAACCAGAACCCGCCGACAGGCCGAAGCCGAACAGGAAGCCGGAACCCGGCACCTGCTGCGAGCGCAGGGTGAAGACGTCATTATAGTCGACGAAGCTGACATCGGTTTCGACTTCATCGCCCGCGAACTCGCCGCGATAGCCGACGCGGACATGCGGCGACCACCAGGAGTCATTGCCTTCATAAACGGCACCGAAGGTCAGCAGGCCGGAACCGGTGAAGCTGGTCGATTCACGCTCGGAAACGGACAGGTCGATACCGATACCGCCACCGCTTTCGACATAGCTCTCCTCGAACAGGGCGAGATAGTCGACCGAAACGGCCGGGCGCACGTAATAGCGGCCGCCGAATTCGAAATCGCGGGACAGGCGGGCAGAACCGGAAACGTGATAGCCGGTCCATTCGGCCGTCGGCAGGGCATCGAATTCGCCGATCAGGACGCGGCGATTATGTTCGAAACTGTCGAAACCGCCGGCACCATACAGGTCTAGATTGAGGCCACCGATTTCCGTACCGGCATACACGCCCAGCTGGGCGGTGAGGGCGGACATCGGGTCGTCCACGCCTTCAACCTCTTCGACTTCGCTGGCTGCCGCAACAAAGTTCAGGCCGACGGCGGAGAACATGCCCAGCGGACGGTCAAAGCCGACGGCGACGCCGATACCCTGGCCGCGATAGCCCGGACCGAAGGCATTGCCGGCCCGGTCTGCGAAATAGGCGAATTCCTGCAGCCACAGGCCACCGGTCTCGTCCGGGCTGCGGCGGACCGCTTCCAGACGGTTGGCCAGGGCGCCGGTGGCGCTGTCATTGGCCGCAAGGGCAAACTGGATGGCACCGGCCGTATATTCCGGCAGCAGCTGGTCATAGGCCGCACGGAACGTGTCCTGACTGGTCAGGGAGGCGAGGGCGGCGCCCAGGGCCTCATTGTCCGACCAGGTGGCAAAGGCGGCGTCATAGGCGGCAGCCTGGTTCACATCGAAGCCCAGGGCTTCGGCGGATTTGCGTTGCAGGGTCAGCAGGATGACGTTCGGATCGTTCGGGTCGATTTCCAGCGCCGCTTCGTAAAGGAAGGGGGCGGGGCTGTCATTCAGCGTGGCGAGGTCTTCCTCGATCACCAGATTGCCGGCGCGGATGAGCTCGAACTCACCGCCATTGCCGATCAGGTTCGACAGGGAGACGGACAGGCGTGATCCGGTCTCGAAGACGAGATCGCCCGAGGCCACGATATTGCGCAGCGAATTCGCTTCGGCATCGACTTCCATCAGCAGCACGGCACCGTCGCCGAAACGTGCATCGGAAATGTTCAGCGCACCACTGCCGACAAGTTCCAGCGTCGCCAGGTCCACGGCAATCGACAGATTGCCATCGCTGTCCGTTACAGCGCTGACGACATAGGGCAGTTCGGCGTAGAGCGCGTCTTCGTCCAACTCGTCCAGTTCGCCGGCGGCGATCAGGCGCTGGATTTCATTATAAACCGTCGTCCCGTCGATCACGAGCGCGTCCTGGCCATCGCCGAAGGAGATGGCGCCATTGATCACGCCGGCTTCGACGAGGAAGGAATCATCGCCGCTGCCGAAGCGGACATCGCCGATCATGTAGATCTGCTGGTCGACAATGGTCAGTTCGACCGTGTCGTCATTGCCGTCATCCGGGATCGGTTCCCAGTACTGGCGGAAGGTGATGCCGGTCGAATTGGCGCTGCCATCAAAGGCGACGAGCTCGAAATCGGTCCGGTCATCCGGCGTGATGACATTATTGTCGGCGTCCAGATAGGAGCCCAGCGGCGAGCGGGTCACCTGGATGATGCCGGTATTGGTCACATTGGTCAGCGTGCCGGACTCGTCGATCACGCCATAGGCGTCGCCGCCGAAATTGGACTGGGCGACGATGGAACCATTATTGACCAGTTCCTCGAACACGGCGCCGTCTTCGATCAGCAGGGCGTAGGACGTCCCGGTGACGGCATTCTCGCGGCCGACACTGTTGTGCGTGGCGGTGATGTCACCGTCATTCACGAAGATCGGCAGGAAGGCGCCCTGGTCGAGATGGATCGCAATGGCCGGCGCGTCGAACTCGCGCGTATAGGCGATCGCGGAAATCCCGCCGGTCAGCAGCCAGCCATGGGTCAGGCTGGCCGTGTAGAAACCACCCATCCCGTCATCCGCACCGCCGATATAAAGGCCGGTGGAGGAGGCGTCATTGAGCGCGGAATTGGTCGAGATCGTGCCGCGCATGACGAAGGAATAGGACAGCGGGGTTTCCGGCAGGCTTTCATCGACATCCGTCGTGTCGGCATTGTCCTCGACAGCCGGCTGGATCGCTTCACCGATCGTGATGTCGCCGCTGGAGGCCAGGATCTGCATGGCCGGGGCCGAGCCGCGGAAGGCAATGCCCGAGGTCCGGGTCACCCGGTTATCATCGGTGGGCGCGTCGAACAGGATACCGTTCGCAATACTGCCCTCGACAGAAATGGCAGAATTGGCCTGCCACATGTCATCCTCATCCAGCGTGGCGAGAAACTCGTCATTGTTGGAATAGGAGGAGAAGCGATAGGCCGTGCCGGAAATCGTGCCGCCCAGATAGAAGCTGCCGCCGACATCGCCCTGGACGCGGACGCCATAACTGTCTTCGCCGCGGAAAGAGATGCCGGCGAGAAGGTCGAGATCACCGGAAAGGTCGCCTTGCAGGTCCAGCGCCGTCGACCGGTCACCGATGACCGATAGCGCGCCTTGCAGGCTGATATTGCCGTCAATCCCGGTGAGGACCTGGAGACCGGCGGAATCATTGCCGATGACGGAAATGGAGCCGCTCGAATCCATGATGACATCGCCGACGAAATTGCCGGCACCGTCGACCAGGACACCGATCCGGTTGCCGCCGATCGCCGTCGGCCCATCCGCATTCGGGAAGTCGGCATCGGCCTCGTCATCATCATCGACCGGGCGGCTCTCCGCCTCCACGGCGATGTTGCCACCGATATTCAGATCGCCCGTATTGCCGCCCACGACATGAATGCCGATCCCGCCATCATCATCGCTGATGATCTCGATCTCGCCATCCATCGTCACGGAATTGTCGCTGTCCAGCGTTACCGCCGTACCCGGGGTCGCCAGGACGACGCGGCCCGTCGAGGTGATCACGATATTGTCCGGACCACCGCTCGTACCGGCTGTCGAGGTCGCGACGGATGTGGTGATCTCGTCGGTGATTTCCCGGTCTGCAAAGGCGGACGGGGCCGCGACGGTCAGCGTGACAAGGGCGCTGGCGAACATGTAACGGCGACGCATACGAACTCCTGAAAGGACTTCCCGAAAACGGGATTGCCGGACGGTTGATGATTTGTAGCGAATGCTTTGCGCCGCGTCGACCGTAACGGCTGTCTCCGAGCAGCCGCTTTAATGATCCCGCCATGCAAAACGGCCGGGCGCAGGGCCCGGCCGTCTCGGATTGTCGCTGCAGGGCAGAGCCTAGCAGGAATAGTACATGTCGAACTCGACCGGGTGCGGATGCATTTCGAAGCGCAGCACCTCTTCCATCTTCAGCTCGATATAGGCGTCGATCTGGTCGTCATCCATCACGCCGCCCTTCTTGAGGAAGTCGCGGTCGGCGTCGAGCGATTCGAGGGCCTCACGCAGCGAACGGCAGACCGTCGGGATGCCCGTGAGCTCTTCCGGCGGCAGGTCGTAGAGGTCCTTGTCCATCGCTTCGCCCGGATCAATCTTGTTCTCGATGCCGTCGAGGCCCGCCATCAGCAGGGCGGTATAGGTCAGGTACGGGTTGCCGGCCGGATCCGGGAAGCGCGTTTCGATACGCTTGGCATTCGGCGAGGACACCCACGGAATACGGATCGATGCGGAACGGTTGCGGGCCGAATAGGCCAGCAGGACCGGCGCTTCAAAGCCCGGCACCAGGCGCTTGTAGGAGTTGGTCGACGCATTGGCGAAGGCGTTGATCGCGCGGGCGTGCTTGATGATGCCGCCGATATAGTGGAGGCAGGTTTCCGACAGGTCGGCATAGCGGTCGCCGGCGAATTGCGGCTTGCCGTCTTTCCAGATCGACTGGTGGACGTGCATGCCGGTACCATTGTCGTTCCACACCGGCTTCGGCATGAAGGTCGCGGTCTTGCCATAGGCGGCGGCGACGTTCTGGACCGTGTATTTGTAAAGCTGCATCCGGTCGGCCATCACCGTGAGCGTGGAGAATTTCATGCCCAGTTCGTGCTGCGACGGGGCCACTTCGTGGTGGTGTTTCTCCGGCTGGCAGCCCAGCTCCTCGAGGACTTCGAGCATCTCGGTCCGCATGTCCTGGGCGCTGTCGATCGGGTTGACCGGGAAATAGCCGCCCTTGGGACCCGGACGGTGACCCATATTGCCACCGGCGAATTCGGCACCGGTATTGTACGGGCCTTCTTCACTGTCGAAGCTGTAGCCGGTGTTTTCCTGCTTCGTGGACCATTTCACATCGTCGAACACGAAGAATTCGGCTTCCGGACCGAAATAGGCGGTGTCGCCGATGCCGGAGGATTTCAGGAAGGCTTCGGCCTTCTTCGCCGTGGTGCGCGGATCGCGGTTATAGGCTTCGCCCGTACCCGGCTCGAGAATGTCGCACAGCATGACCAGGGTCGGCTGCTGGTAGAACGGGTCAACCACGGCGAGGGCCGGGTCCGGCTTCAGCACCATGTCGGACTCGTTGATCGCCTTCCAGCCGGCGATGGACGAACCGTCGAACATGATACCGTCTTCGAAAAAGTCCTTGTTCACTTCCGACCGGTCGAAGGTGACGTGCTGCAGTTTGCCGCGCGGGTCGGTAAAGCGAAGATCGACATACTTGATGTCTTCGTCTTTGAGTTTCTTCAGAATTGCGTCTGACATGGCCGGGCTCCGGAGTTTCGATCAGCGAATTGGGTTAAAGCGCATCACGGCCGGTCTCGCCGGTCCGGATGCGAATGACGCTCTCGATCGGGCTGACGAAGATCTTGCCGTCGCCGATCCGGCCGGTCTGGGCCGCATTCTGGATTGCCTCGACCGCCGCGTCGACACGGTCGGCCGGCAGAACGAGTTCGATTTTGATTTTGGGAAGGAAATCGACGACGTATTCAGCGCCGCGATAGAGTTCCGTATGTCCCTTTTGCCGACCGAACCCCTTGGCTTCGATAACAGTCAGCCCTTGCACGCCGATCTCCTGCAAGGCTTCCTTCACGTCATCAAGTTTGAAGGGTTTGATGATGGCTTCGATTTTCTTCATCACGGACTCCATGATCTCGCCGCGACGCTAGAGCCGGGCCGATACGAGACAAGACGGAAACGGTACTCACAAACAGAGGTCACGCGAAATGCCTGATTTCGAGGCAAGCGTGCCACACAATAGGGCGACCATGCACGAAGCCGTACTCAAGACCAAGGACTGCGTGCGCTGCGATCTATACGCGGTTGAAAACGGTGTGTCTTCGCAAAGCCTTATGACGAAGGCCGGGACGGCCATTGCCGACGCGATTCGAGCGCGTTGGGCGCCGCGTGATATCCGGGTCCTGTGCGGGCCGGGCAATAATGGCGGAGACGGATTTTTCCTTGCCGAAAACCTGAGGAAAACCGGCTGGCCGGTCCGGGTCGCCCTGCTTGGCGAGCGCTCCCGTCTGCAGGGCGACGCAGCCTGGGCCGCGGGCCTGTGGTCCGGCAAGATCGAATCGGCGGAGCCCGGCTTCCTCGAGGGTGCGGACCTGATCGTCGATGCCCTGTTCGGGGCCGGCCTGTCGCGTCCGTTGGACGGCGCGGCGGCGGACCTGGTCCAGGCCATGGCGGCAGCAGCCTGTCCCAGGATCGCCGTGGATTTGCCGTCCGGCATGTCCGGCGATGCCATGGGCGAGGGCGGTTTCGCGCCTGCTGACCTGACCGTGACCTTCCACCAGTGGAAACCCGCGCACCTGCTCGAACCGTTTGCCACAGGCTGCGGCGAACCTGTTCTCGCCGATATCGGCATTCCCGCGGGCTGGGCGGACAGTGTCGTGCCCATGGCCCGTCTCAATCATCCCGATCTGTGGTGGTCCGCGCTTCCCGTAGCGGGACCCGGGGACCACAAACACGCCAAGGGCCGCCTGGTCGTGTTTTCCGGCGGGGCGAGTGCCACAGGCGCGTCGCGCCTTGCGGCCCGGACCGGCCTGCGGGCCGGCGCCGGGCTTGTCACCCTGGCCACGCCGCCCGCCGCCCTGCTTGTGCAGGCTGCCACGAATGACGCCGTCATGGTGAAGCGCTGGAATGAAGCCGGGGACGCGGGGGACTTGCTCGACGCCTTGCGGGCGAATGCCGCTGTCATCGGGCCCGCCCTCGGTCTGGACGGGCACGCTGTCGCCACCGTGCTCTCCAGCACCACAGCCGGGTGTGCCCGCGTGCTCGACGCCGATGCGCTGACCGATTTCCAGGATGCGCCGGACAGGCTGTTCAAGGCGCTCACCCCCGCCGATGTGCTGACCCCGCATGAAGGGGAGTTCCGCCGGCTCTTTCCGGATCTGGGTCCGGAAACCGGCAACAAGATCGAGCGCGTGGCGGCTGCGGCAGACAGGGCAGGGTGCACCATCCTGCTCAAGGGGGCCGACACGGTGATCGCCGCGCCCGGCCATTTGCCCGTGATCAACCGCCATGCCGACCCGGCGCTGGCCACGGCGGGCAGTGGTGATGTCCTGGCAGGCCTGATCGGTGGCCTGCTCGCCCAGGGCGTTGATCCCTTCCACGCTGCCTGTGCGGCAGCCTGGCTGCATGGCGATGCCGGCAAACGTCTCGGAACGGGTCTGATCGCGGAGGACCTGCCGGATGCCTTGCCGCGTGTCTTGCAAGCCCTGCAACGAGATCAGCGCCGCCGCGCGGCCCGCAGTCATCTCCTGGCGCATAGGAGCTAAGCGCTGCAGGGGCTTGGCTCTTTGTGCGGCTCAGTTCATCTTCGCCGGCTCATTTGACGGATATCCCGATGGCTTCTGAATCGACCCTTCCCCGTTCCCAGCAACTCGATGCCGATGCGCTGATCTTCCACATGAAACCCGTTCCCGGGAAGCTGGGTGTGGCGCCGACCAAGCCGATGGCGACACAGCGGGATCTGGCCCTGGCGTACTCGCCGGGCGTGGCCGCGCCGGTGCGGGCGATCGCCGAGGATCCGGAGACGGTCTACGACTACACCTCCAAGGGAAACATGGTCGCCGTCGTGTCCAACGGCACGGCCATTCTGGGCCTGGGAAATCTGGGCGCCGCAGCCTCCAAACCGGTGATGGAAGGCAAGGCGGTCCTGTTCAAGCGCTTCGCCGATATCGACGCGGTCGACATCGAGGTCGACTACACCGATCCGGACAAATTCATCGATTGCGTGCGTGGCTTCGGCAATACGTTCGGAGGCATCAATCTGGAAGACATCAAGGCACCGGAATGCTTCGAGATCGAACGCCGGCTGCGCGAAGAGCTCGATATCCCGGTCTTCCATGATGACCAGCACGGCACGGCGATCATCGCGGCGGCCGGACTGATCAATGCCTGCGACCTGACTGGCAAGCGCCTGCAGGATCTCAAAGTCGTGCTGTGTGGCGCTGGCGCCGCCGGTCTGTCCGTTCTGGAACTCATCGAATCCATGGGCGTGAAGTCTGAAAACACGACGGTCGTGGACATTGAGGGTGTCGTCTATACCGGCCGCCCGGGCGGGCATGAGCGCCTGATGAAACACGCCATCGACACCGACAAGCGCACCCTGGCCGAAGCGGCGGAAGGGGCGGACGTTCTGCTCGGCCTGTCCGCGGCCGGTGTCTTCACCAAGCAGATCGTCGCCTCCCTGGCGCCCAATCCGATCATTTTCGCCATGGCCAATCCGACCCCGGAAATCACGCCGGAAGAGGTCAAGGAAGTCCGCGATGATGTGATCATGGCGACGGGCCGGTCCGACTATCCCAACCAGGTCAATAACGTCCTCGGCTTCCCCTATATCTTCCGCGGCGCGCTGGATGTGCGAGCCCGCACCATCAATGAAGAGATGAAGATCGCTGCGGCCAAGGCGCTCGCCGCCCTGGCGCGCGAGGATGTGCCGGACGAGGTGGCCAAGGCCTACCAGGTCGAGCGTCTCCAGTTTGGCCGCGATTACATCATCCCCACCCCCTTCGATCCGCGCCTGATTTCCTGGGTCCCGCCCTTCGTGGCCCAGGCCGCAATCGATAGCGGCGTGGCCCGCCGTCCGATTCCGGAGAGCGAGAGCTATCGCCAGGTCCTGGCCCGCCGTCTCGACCCGACCGCCGCCCTGCAGCAGCGCATCGCCGGCTCCATCCGCGCCGCACAGAAGACGGTCGTCTTTGCCGAGGGCGAGGAACCGGCCGTGATCCGCGCCGCCTATGGCTTCCAGACCCAGGGTCTGGGCAAGGCCATCCTGGTGGCCCGCGAGGATGTCGTGGCGGCCAATATGAAAGAGCTCGGCATTCCGGCCGGTTCGCTCGAGGTCTGCAATGCCCGCCTGTCCGAGCACAACCAGCTCTATGCCGACCATCTCTATGAACGCCTCCAGCGCGACGGCTATCTGCGCCGGGACGTGCAGCGCCGCGTCAATAATGACCGGAATGTCTTCTCCGCCTGCATGCTGAAAATGGGTCATGCCGACGGCATGGTCACCGGCGTTACGCGTCACTCCAATGTCGTCCTGAAGGATGTGGAGCTTGTCCTCGATCCGCTGGAAAACAGCCGCACGGTCGGTGTCACGGCGGCGGTGACCCGCGGCCGCACCCTGGTGATCGGCGATGTGTCCGTGACCGAATTCCCGGACCCGCAGGCGCTGGCCGAGATCGCCATCGCGACGGCCCATTCCGCCCGCCGGCTCGGCCTGACGCCGCATGTCGCCTTCCTGTCCTATTCCTCCTTCGGCAACCCGCCGGGCGAGCGGACGGCCAAGATCCAGCACGCGGTCTCGATCCTCGACGAGCTGGGCGTGGACTTCGAATACGAGGGCGAGATGGCCGCCGATGTGGCGCTCGATCCGGAGCATCATCTGCTCTATCCCTTCTCCCGCCTGACCCAGCCGGCTAATGTCCTCATCATGCCCGCCGTCCACTCGGCCTCCATTGCCGTACGCCTTCTCAAGGCGGCCGGCGGGGCCACGGTGATCGGTCCGATGCTGGTGGGGCTGGAAAAACCGGTCCAGATTGCGCGTCTGGGGGCTTCGGTCAGCGATATTGTCAATCTGGCCGGTATTGCGTCCTATGATCTCAATAAGGGTCTGGCCTGAGGCTTTAATCTCAAATTGAGAGCTGTGTGGGATGCTTGCCCGCTCTGATGGAGGGGTAACCATGATCAAGCACGTCAAAAGCCTGGCCTGTTCCGCAATTGTGATGGCCGCAGGTCTGGTGGCCGCGCCGGCCCAGGCCCGGGAAGAAGGCGCGCCGCTGGCCGGCCAGGTCTGGGAGGTCAACATTCTCCCGGTCGGGCGTTTGCAGACCCAGGCCTATTCCTTTGCCTTCCAGGCGAATGGCTGCATTGAGATCAATGCCGAGCTCAACAGCGACTTCTCTTCGACGTGTGATTCCCAATTCGCCATCCTGACGGCCGAGGGCGCAGAAAACGGCGAAATGAGCTGGGAGATCGATTTCTCCTATGTCGATTTCCGCTACCTGTTCAGCTACGGCACCTACAATGGCACCTCGACGGGACATGCCAACAGCCAGGCGACCTGTTCCGGGTTCACGGTGACACCCGTGGGCGGATCGATCGAGCAGACCGACTGCGCTCTGCCGCATGACGGGCAGCAGTTTGAACTGATCAGCGTTGTCCGGACGCAATAGGGCGTCGCAAACAATTCACAGTCATTTGACGGCCATGGCGTGCAGACAGGTGGCCCGCTTCCTATCTATGCTCCTTCCAAGCGAGTGAGGGACAGCTTATGGCCGGACGGTCTGCACACGACATGACGGAAGGACCGATCTTCGGGCATATCGTCCGGATGATCATGCCGATGAGTTTCGGCATCCTCGCCATGATGCTGGTCGGGATCATCGATACCTATTGGGTCGGCACGCTGGGCACCGCCGAGCAGGCCGCCGTTCAGATGAGTTTCCCCGTCACCATGCTGGTGATGAGCGTCTCCATCGGTCTGGGCGCCGGGGCCGTCTCCGCGGTCTCGCGGGCGGCCGGCCGCAAGGATGGCTCGTCCATCTCCCGCATCTCCACCGATGCGATGATGCTGACCCTGTTGTCAGTCGGGGCCGTGTCCTGTCTGGGCATTCTCTTCGTCGAGCCGATCTTCCAGGCGCTGGGCGCCAGTGCGACCATGCTGCCGCATGTTGTCGACTACATGACGGTCTGGTTCGCCGGCATCGTCCTGATCGTCGGGCCGATGGTGGCGGGCAATATCCTGCGCGCCCTGGGCAATACAGTTGTGCCCTCCATCATGATGATGGCCGCCGCCGCCGTGAACCTGGTCCTCGACCCGATCTTCATTCTCGACGACGTCTTCGGGCTTTTCCCGGGACTGGGATGGGGCGTGTCCGGTGCCGCCCTGGCCACCGTGGCCGCCAATGCAGCGACCTTTGCCATGGTCCTCTGGTATCTCGTCTTCCACGAGAAACTGCTGGATTTCAAATGGGAGGATCTGGGCGAAGTCTGGCATCACTGGATCGATATTGCCCGCGTCGGCATTCCCGCCTGCATCTCCAACATCTTCAATCCGGTCGCCATGACGGTCGCCATGTCCGGCCTGGCCATGGCCCGCTTCGGCGATGCCGCGGTTGGCGGTCTCGGCGTGGCCGGCCGTGTCGAGGCCTTCGCCATCGTCCCGCTCTTTGCCCTGTCTGCCTGCATGGGGGCCATCACCGGCCAGAATGGCGGTGCGGAGCGCCTCGACCGGGTCCGTGAGACCTTCCGCAAGGGCTTCCTCTTCTGCATCGCCTGGGGGCTGGGCGTGGCCGCCATATTGTGGATCGGTGCCGACTGGATCGCCGCCGCCTTCCTGCCGGGCGAGGAGGGCCGGGCTGCGGCCGTGGAATACTGGCGCATCGCCTCGCTGACGATTGGCGGCTATGGCATCACGATTGCCGCCAGTGCCGGCTTCAACGGTCTGGGCCGGCCGGCTCATGGCATGGCGATCACCGCGGGCCGGGCGCTCGGCCTGATGATCCCGCTCGTCCTGGTCGGGTCCTACGTCTTCAACACGCCGCAGGGTGTGATCATGGGGATTGCTGCGGCCAATATTCTGGCCGGCTCGCTGACCGCGCTCTTCGTCTTCACCCGCGCCAAGATGACGGCCAAGCACGGCAAGGTGCGCCAGCGCAAAACGCCGGTCGTCGAGAACGCTCCGGTCGCAGAAGACCCGGCCTAGCTCTGAGAGTCAGCGTCGGGTGAGGGCGCCGGCCAGTTCCGGCTTCCCGTTGAGGCTGGGATGCGGCACGGGCACAAACTCCGCGTCCTCCGGCCAGATCCAGCGCTCTTGCGGGAAGAGCGCGTGCATCGCCTCCAGCGAGCAGCCATAGGGCGGACCGCCGCGCTCATCCTTCTGCATGAACAGGGCGAGCAGCTTGCCGCCCGGCTTGAGCCATTTGATCAGCGAAGCCTCATAAGCTTCACGCAAGCGTGGCGGGATGGCGCACAGGAAGGTCTGCTCATAGACCCGGTCAACCGGCTGGTCGGGAGACCAGGCGGCATGGCCCGGTTTCAGGATATCGCCCTGGATGGTGACGGCGGAGAGCTTGTCTTCCGCGATCCGCGCCTTTTGCCAGTCGATCGCGGTCTCCGACAGATCGGCAGCGGTGACGTTCAGCCCGGCACGCGCGAAGGCGGTGACTTCCGGACAGCGTCCGCATCCCGGGATGATCACGCTCATGCCCGGTGCCAGTTCTCCGGCCTCCAACCACATCCGGGCGGCCGGATGCACATCTCCGCGTTCCCAGGGCGTGTCATCGGCCCGGAAGCGTTCTTCCCATTCAAACGGGGGGCGTTCGTCTGTCTCGTCGCGCATTACATTAAATTACGCGCTCTTTGAGCGGGGTCTAGGCCGCCTTGTGCGTCCGGTAGATGTCGACCATGGAGAGCGGCTGGATCGGTGCCGGTACCTGGCGATCAGAAATCACGGCCTGGCCCGAAAAATAGCGGATGCCGGATTCCCGTGCGCTTTTCAGCACATAAAGATCCCGCACATCCTGCAGATAGGTGTCAGCCCCCAATTGGCCGGCTGCCTCGACGAAGCGGCGCAGGGCACTCATGTCATGATCCATCAAACCGGCCGAATTCTGGTTCGACGGCGGCTTGCAGCGCCAGCCGAACAGCCGGATTTCCAGATCTTCAAAATCTGACAAGTCGATATCGCCAAACGGGATTTCTGCCATCAGGCCAACGCCCGTCTCTGCCAGCTCGCTGAGTGCCTTGGCGCGGGCCGTACTGTCATCCATCCCGTCAAACCGCACCAGGAAAGCGCTCCGCACCGTATCCGGAAGGCTGTCAAACCGCGACAGGATCTGGGCGCGATCATCCCGGCTGGCCCATGTCTCGGCATGGATGGACAGGCATATCTGTGTGGGCTTCTTCGCTTTCACCGAGCGCATCAGGGCATCAAAGCCCGCATTCTGCGCCATGTGATCCAGCGCAGCCTGATCGACCGGCGCCATCCGGGTTTCCGCGACCCGCCGCCCGTCCAGCGCCCGGCCGCCAACCCAGACTTTCGGGCGGCAGGCATTGCCCATGATCTGCTGGTTCTTGCCGTCCCAGACCGGTCGGAACCAGGAAGACAACGCGCCATCGCCCCGATCTTCCGGCGCCACGGCAGAGGGGCGGGGGATTTGCCGGCCTTCGTCCTTGTCCTGTTTCGGTTTGGAAGCCGGCCTTGCCGCGGCCGCTTCAGACAGCGCGGTCAGGGCACCGGCCGCCAGTTTCACGGTCCCGGTCTCGACCTTCATGGCCTGTGTTTCCGGTGAGCCCAGGAAGAATTCGCGCAGGCGCTCCGCGATCGCGTCCAGACGATCGGTCACGATCAGTGCCGGATCCGACAGCACGACCAGAAATCCGTCGCCGGCCTGCAGCACTACGTCCTTGTTGGTGAGTTCGCGTTCGATGAGCTGTCCGGCGGCGGTGAAGACCCGCACTTTGATCCGGGCCCAGGCATCGCCGGCCTCTTCGCGGATTTCCTTCAGCCCGACCAGTTTGAACTGGCCGACATCAATGTCATCCCGCCCTGCGAGCGCCGCCTTCAGACGGGTTTTCAGATCAGTATTCAATGCGCTCGGCCCCAACCGGCAGCTTCAGGTTAACCCTGATAACCTGTTGCGTCTTAATGCCAGATTTAAATGCGTGTGCCGCGCTTCATCGCCGCCGCCGCGAGCCGTGCTTGCACACGCGCAAACCCCATGTCATGAGGCGATATGGACCTGCGGATGTGGCGGAACTGGTAGACGCGCTGGATTTAGGTTCCAGTGCCGCAAGGCGTGGAGGTTCGAGTCCTCTCATCCGCACCATTGCTGCAATCAGTGCGGCGCAACCGCTCCGCAGCGTTGCACGCCACGAATCCCCATGACATAACGCGCGCTCGTTTTTGCACGCGGATATCATCCGCACGAACTGTAACATCTAAGGCCAACCCATGAACGTCATCGAGAAATCCTCCGAAGGCTTGAGCCGTACCTACGAGATCACCTTTCCGAAAGATGATCTGAAAGCTCGCCTGGATGCGAAGATCGAAGAAATCCGCCCGGAAGTCCGCCTGAAAGGCTTCCGCCCGGGCAAGGTGCCCTCCAGCCACATCCGCAAGATGTTCGGCGAAAGCATCATGGGTGACCTGCTCAATGAGCTGGTTCCGGAAACCACCCAGAAGACGCTCGATGAGAAGAATATCCGCCCGGCCACCCAGCCGGACGTGAAAGTGGTCAGCGAAGCCAAGGACGTGATGGGCGGCAAGGCCGACTTCACCTTCGAGATCTCGCTGGAAATCATGCCCGACTTCGAGCCGGCCGATCCGGCCAAGCTGAAGATCGACCGTCCGGTCGCCGATGTCGAAGACGCTGAAATCAACGAAGCGCTCGAGCGCCTGGCCGGTGAGAACCGCGAATTCTCCGCCAAGAAGGGCGGCAAGAACGCCAAGGCGGAAGAGGGCGACGTCGTCGTCATCGATTTCGTCGGCAAGCTGGATGGCGAGCCGTTTGAAGGCGGTTCCGCCGAGGATGCCCGCGTCGCTATCGGCGATGGTGCCTTCATCCCGGGCTTCGAAGAACAGCTGATCGGCGCCAAGACCGGCGAAGAGCGTGAGCTGAACGTGACCTTCCCGGAGAACTACCAGGCTGCACACCTGGCCGGTAAGGCTGCCGTGTTCGACGTCACCGTGAAGGCCGTCGAGGCCCCGGGCGAAGCCAAGGTCGATGACGAGCTGGCCAAGCGTCTGGGTCTGGATGATCTGGACGCCCTGAAGGACGCGCTGAAGTCCAATTTCGAGCGTGAGCACGCCCAGCAATCCCGCATGAAGACCAAGCGTCACTTGCTGGATGCCCTGGATGCCGCCCACACCTTCGACCTGCCGCCGAAAATGGTGGAAGCCGAGTTCGACAATATCTGGCGCGAAATCCAGCACGCCATCGAGCACGATCACCTCGAAGACGAAGACAAGGGCAAGTCGGAAGACGAGCTGAAGGCCGAGTATTCGGGCATTGCCGAGCGCCGCGTGCGCCTGGGCCTGGTCCTCGCCGAGATCGGCCGTCGCAACAATGTCGACGTGACCCAGGAAGAACTCTCCCGCGCCATCAACCAGGAAGCCGTGCGCTATCCGGGCCAGGAGCGCCAGGTGGTCGAGTTCTACCAGAAGAACCCGCAGGCCGTCGCCCAGCTGCGCGCGCCGCTCTATGAGGAAAAGGTCGTCGACTACATCCTCGAACTGGCGGACGTGTCCGACGTGACCGTGTCCAAGGACGCGCTCTACGCGGACGAGGACGAGGCTCCGGCCAAGCCGGCCAAGAAGGCTCCGGCCAAAAAGAAGGCCCCGGCCAAGAAAGCCGCAGCCAAGGCGGAAGACGGCGAGAAGAAGCCGGCCGCCAAGAAAAAGGCTCCGGCCAAGAAGGCAGCTGCCAAGTCTGATGACAAGCCGGCCGCCAAGAAGGCTCCCGCCAAAAAGGCTCCGGCCAAGAAAGCGGCCAAGAAGGACGCCTGATCAGGCCCTTCCAGGACACACAGAAAACGCCGGTGCCACCCGCACCGGCGTTTTTCTTTGGGCGTTTGGTCGTGGATATTAACCGCGCTTGCGCAGGCCTTCCTGCAGGACGTGCCTTGCACACAGGCCCGGGCACCGCAATATTTGTAATACCCGTCTGAAGTGAATCGGCGCCATCCGGCTGCCGTAACCCCAAGGAGCGCGACATGTATGATCCCCAGGACGTGGCGATGAATCTGGTTCCGATCGTCGTCGAGCAGACCAGTCGGGGCGAACGCTCCTTCGACATTTATTCGCGCCTCCTCAAGGAGCGCATCATCTTCGTGACCGGTCCGATTGAAGATCACATGGCGAGCCTGATCATCGCCCAGCTGCTCTTCCTGGAATCGGAAAATCCGAAGAAGGAAATCTCCATGTACATCAACTCGCCGGGCGGTGTGGTCTCGGCGGGCCTGGGGATTTACGACACGATGCAGTACATCCGCAGCCCGGTCTCCACGATCTGCCTGGGCATGGCGGCCTCCATGGGTTCGCTCCTGCTGACGGCCGGTGAGAAGGACATGCGCTTCGCGACGCCGAATGCGCGCATCATGGTGCACCAGCCCTCCGGCGGTTTCCGCGGCCAGGCTTCGGACATTGAACGCCACGCGGCGGACATCATGAAGATCAAGCGCCGGCTGAACGAGATTTACGTGCACCACACCGGCCGCAAGTATGAAGAAATCGAAGCTGCCCTGGATCGCGACAACTTCATGTCGGCCCAGGAAGGCCTGGAATTCGGTCTGATTGACCAGGTCCACGAGACGCGTGGAACCGGTGAAAAGGATGGTGACTGATCCGCGGACGTGATCACACGATGAAGCTTTGGTGGTTGATCACCACTGCGTCCGTGTGATCGAATAAGCAGGGTTGGAAACCTTTCGCTAAAGTTCGGCCCTGATTTTGCAGGAAGCTGAACGCGAAAGCAGGCATAATCTTGTGTCTGCGGGTTGAATTGGAGCTGTCATGAGTAAGACGACGGGCACAGACGGCGAGTCGAAGAACACGCTCTACTGTTCTTTCTGCGGAAAGAGCCAGCACGAGGTTCGCAAACTCATTGCCGGGCCCACCGTATTCATCTGCGATGAATGCGTCGAACTCTGCATGGACATCATCCGTGAGGAGAACAAGTCCTCCCTGGTCAAATCCAAGGAAGGCGTTCCTTCCCCGCAAGAAATCTTCGGCGTTCTCAACGATTATGTGATCGGCCAGTCGCATGCCAAGCGCGTGCTCGCGGTCGCCGTGCACAACCACTACAAGCGCCTCAACCACGCGTCCCAGAATGCGGATGTGGAACTGGCCAAGTCGAACATCCTGCTGATCGGCCCGACGGGTTGCGGCAAGACGCTGCTGGCCCAGACGCTGGCGCGCATCCTGGATGTGCCCTTCACCATGGCCGACGCCACCACGCTGACCGAAGCCGGTTATGTCGGTGAGGATGTCGAGAACATCGTCCTGAAACTGCTTCAGTCCGCCGACTACAATGTCGAGCGGGCCCAGCGCGGCATCGTCTATATCGACGAGATCGACAAGATTTCCCGTAAGTCCGACAACCCGTCCATCACGCGTGACGTGTCGGGTGAGGGCGTGCAGCAGGCCCTGCTGAAAATCATGGAAGGCACGGTTGCCTCCGTGCCGCCGCAGGGTGGCCGCAAGCATCCCCAGCAGGAATTCCTGCAAGTGGACACGACCAATATCCTCTTCGTCGTCGGCGGCGCTTTCGCCGGTCTCGACAAGGTGATCTCCCAGCGTGGGCAGGGGTCCTCGATCGGCTTCGGTGCCGATGTGCGTGAACCGGATGCCCGCCGCACGGGCGAAATCCTGCGCGAAGTGGAGCCGGATGATCTGCTGCGCTTCGGCCTGATCCCGGAATTCGTCGGCCGTCTGCCGGTCATCGCCACCCTGGAAGACCTCGATGAGGACGCCCTGGTGCAGATCCTGACCGAGCCGAAGAACGCTCTGGTCAAGCAGTACCAGCGCCTGTTCGAGATGGAAGGCGTGGGCCTGACCTTCACCGAGGATGCCCTCAAGGCCATCGCCAATCGAGCGATTGCCCGCAAGACGGGTGCCCGCGGTCTGCGCTCCATCATGGAAGGCATCCTGCTCGAGACGATGTTCGAACTGCCCAGCCTGGAAGGCGTGGAAGAGATTGTGGTCAATGGCGAAGTCGTTGAAGGCAATGCGAAACCGCTCTTCATCTATGCGGAACGGCAGGACGACAAGCGCACCGGCGCTTGATTTCGGGTCACAGCGTATCCACCTTTTGAGTCAGAAAGGGTGGGGCGGTCACTCCTCGCGGAGCCGTACTGCATCCTGCCCGGTTTGAGTCACGAAATCCGGGGGTTCGCCCCCGGATCACGACGCGCCCGATGATAAGGGCGCGCAGGAGTTATAATGTCCGATACCAAGACACTTCCGCTTCTCCCGCTTCGGGACATTGTCGTATTTCCGCACATGATCGTGCCGCTCTTCGTCGGGCGCGAGAAATCGGTCAAGGCGCTGGAAGAGGTGATGAAGGCGGACAAGCAGATCCTTCTGGCCACCCAGAAGAGTGCTGCCGATGATGAACCCCAGCCCGATGCGATCCACAATACCGGTGTGATCGCCTCTGTCCTGCAATTGCTGAAACTGCCCGACGGGACGGTGAAAGTCCTGGTCGAGGGTGGTGTCCGCGTCGACATCACCGGCTACACGCCGCGTGAGGAGTATTACGAGGCCCTGTGCAGTGTGATCGATGAGGACACGGGCGAGGATGCGGAGCTGGAAGCGCTGATGCGCACGGTCGCCGCCAAGTTCGACGATTACGTCAAGCTCAACAAGAAAGTGCCGCCGGAAGCGCTGGCTTCCCTGTCCCAGATCACCGAGGCAGGCAAGCTGGCGGACAGCATTTCCGCTCACCTCGCCGTGAAGATCGAGGACAAGCAGGCGCTGTTGGAAGAGCCCGATGTCGTGCGTCGTCTGGAACGCATTCTTGGCCTGATGGAAGGCGAGATCGGCGTGCTGCAGGTGGAGAAGAAAATCCGCTCGCGCGTGAAGCGCCAGATGGAGAAGACCCAGCGCGAATATTATCTCAATGAGCAGATGAAGGCGATCCAGCGCGAGCTGGGTGAGGGCGATGACAGCCGCGAGGAACTCGCCGAGCTGGAAGAACGCCTGGCCGAAGCCAAACTGCCCAAGGAAGCCCGCGCCAAGGCCGATGCCGAGTTCAA
The DNA here is from genome assembly GCF_016817355.1 of Maricaulis parjimensis. Lineage (GTDB taxonomy): Bacteria > Pseudomonadota > Alphaproteobacteria > Caulobacterales > Maricaulaceae > Maricaulis > Maricaulis parjimensis. The sequence continues at coordinate 88,222 of NZ_JADOTT010000009.1, read as the reverse complement.
GAAACTCCGTCAGATGAGCCCGATGTCCGCGGAAGCGACCGTCGTGCGCAATTATCTCGACTGGATCCTGGCGCTGCCCTGGAACAAGCGGAAGCGTCTGAAGAGTGATCTCAATCGCGCCGAGGGCATTCTTGAGTCCGATCATTACGGGCTGGAAAAGGTCAAGGAACGCATTCTGGAACACCTGGCGGTCCAGGCGCGCACCAAGAAGATGCGCGGCCCGATCCTGTGCCTGGTCGGCCCTCCGGGCGTCGGTAAGACCTCGCTCGGCCGCTCCATCGCCAAGGCGACGGGCCGCGAATTCGTGCGCATGTCGCTGGGCGGCGTGCGGGATGAGGCCGAGATCCGCGGTCACCGCCGCACCTATATCGGCTCCATGCCGGGCCGCATCATCCAGTCGATGAAGAAGGTGAAGGCGGCCAATCCGCTTTTCCTGCTCGACGAGATCGACAAGCTCGGCGCCGATTATCGCGGCGATCCCGCTTCGGCCCTGCTCGAAGTGCTCGATCCGGAACAGAATGCCACCTTCAACGACCATTATCTGGAAGTTGATTACGACCTGTCCGACATCATGTTCGTGACCACGGCCAACTCGCTCAACCTGCCGCAGCCGCTTCTCGACCGGATGGAGATCATCCGCATCGCCGGCTATACGGAAGACGAGAAGGTCGAGATCGCGAAACGCCACCTCATTCCCAAGACCCTGAAAAACCACGGTCTCAAAGAGGGTGAGTGGGCACTGGAAGAAGCCGGTCTGCGGGATCTGATCCGCTATTACACCCGCGAAGCCGGTGTGCGGAGCCTGGAGCGCGAGATTGCCAATCTGGCCCGTAAATCGGTCCGACAGATCGAAAGCGGGAAGGCGACCAGCGTCACCATCACGCCGGACAATCTCGGCGAATATGCCGGTGTCCGCAAATTCCGCTTCGGTGAAACCGACAAGGAAGACCAGGTCGGCATCGTCACGGGTCTGGCCTGGACGGAAGTCGGCGGCGATTTGCTCACCATCGAAGCCGTGCGCATGCCGGGCCGCGGAAACATGAAGGTCACGGGCAATCTGAAGGACGTCATGAAGGAGTCCATCTCCGCGGCGAATTCCTTCGTCCAGTCCCGCGCGCCCTCGCTCGGCATCAAGCCGACCGTGTTCCGCTCGTCCGACATCCACGTCCACGTGCCGGAAGGCGCCACGCCGAAAGATGGCCCGTCGGCCGGTATCGGCATGATGACGGCCATTGTCTCCGTGCTGACCGGCGTGCCGGTGCGCAAGGATATCGCCATGACCGGCGAGATCACCCTGCGCGGCCGGGTCCTGCCGATCGGCGGCCTCAAGGAGAAGCTTCTGGCCGCCCTGCGCGGGGGTGTGAAGACGGTCCTCATCCCGCAGGACAATGAAAAGGATCTCGCCGAGATCCCGGACAATGTGAAGGCGGGCCTGGAGATCATCCCGGTGGAAACCGTCGACCAGGTCCTGCGCCACGCCCTCACCGAAGCGGTCGAGCCGGTGGAATGGACCGAGGCCGATGAAGCGGCCCTGGCCGCCATCGCCTCCCAGCCCTCCGGCGAGACCGGCGGTCCGGCCGTCGCCCACTAGGCTGGCTGAAAACCGGAAAGAAGAAGGGGTGGCTCCGGCCACCCCTTTTTTTTGCCCCGTCACGCTGGACACATTTCTTGCGCATCCAGCTGCATGTTTCGGGAATTGCGCATTGACCTTGCACGAAACCGCCGCCAAGGTGCGCGCATGACTTTCGCGACGTTCTATTTTGCTGGCTATTTTACCAACGCAACCCGTGTGGGGGCGGTGGCCGGCTGACGCGCGCGAAAGCGACGAGTTTACCAGGGCCTCCCCCACCGGGGAGGCCCTTTTCTTTTGCCTGAATGAAGGACGAGCATCATGGCGAGTGGCAAGAGCCGGGACGAGATCCGCGAGGAAATCACGGCGATCGACCGGGAATTGATCGAGGCGATCGCACGGCGATCCGATCTGGTGGAGGAAATCCTCGAGGCCAAGGTGCGCAGCGGTCATCCCGTGCGTGACCGCGAGCGAGAGGCTGCCGTTCTGAAAGGGGCCCTGGAACTGGGCCGCGAGAAGGGCGTGCCGGACAAGGTCGTCGAGGACTTGTTCCACAATCTGTTCGAGATCTCGATCCGCCGCCAGCGCGAGCGTTTCGACAGCATGCGCAATGCCGAGCTCAATGAGGCCAGCGTCGCCTATCTCGGCGGTCCGGGCAGTTACAGCCATATCGCGGCCCAGAAAGTCTTCGAACGCCGTAATGCCACCGTCGTCCCGTCACCCAAGCGCGACTTCATCTCGATTTTCCGCTCGGTGGAGAATGCCGAAGTCGATTTCGGCGTCATCCCGATCGAGAACACGACGACCGGTTCGATCAATGAAGTCTATGACATCCTGATCAATTCCAAGACCCAGATCATCGGGGAGTTCTTCCTGCGCGTGGATCACTGCCTGGTGGGCAAGGCCAGCGGGCAGGGGCGTCTCAACCGCGTCTATGGTCACCCGCAGGCGCTCGCCCAGTGCCGCCGCTACATCTCCTCCCATCCGGAGCTGGAGACCCATATGGCCGCGTCCACCACGCGGGCGCTGGAGCGCCTTCTGGAAGATGATGACACGGCCTGCGCCGTCGCCGGTGAGGATGCCGCCCGCCTGTTCGGCATGGACATCCTGGAGCGCGGGATCGGAGACCACGAGCAGAACATCACCCGTTTCATCGTGATCGGCCGCAAATCCTCCTTCCCGACCCGGGAAGTGGAGAGCAAGACCTCGATGATGTTCACCACGCGCGACACGCCGGGCTGTCTCGTCGATGCCCTGCTGGGCTTCCGCGACAATGGCATCAACCTGGTGAAGCTGGAATCGCGTCCGATTGCCGGCAATCCCTGGGAAGAGATGTTCATCATGGATGTTGAGGGGCATGTCGAGGACAAGCCGATCAAGGAAGCCATGTCCGTGCTGGAAGAACATACGCGGGAGATCAAGCTGCTGGGTTGTTATGCGGCCGATGCGATCGACCGGGTCAGCGCGGCTGAGTAAGAACATACCCGACGTACGAATGAACATTGTTCGCCCTGCCAAACCGGCCTAGTTTGCAGGTATGGGAACGACGCCGAACACTGAAACCCGGCCGGCTTCGCGGCCGCGCGGCCGACCGGGTTTGACACCTGAGGTCCGTGAGCAAGCGCTTGCGGCCGCAGGGGAATTGCTGGCCGAGGAAGGCCTCAAGGGCATGCAGGCCCGCACGATTGCGCGCCGCGCCGGCCTGTCCGTGGGCTCAATCTACAAGCTCTTTGGCGATATTGATGACCTGATCCAGGAACTGAACCTTCAGACCTATCAGGACATCGCCGATCATCATGACGCGGCCCTGGCCGCTGCCAAACTGCCGGAAACGGCCGTCCATGATCGCCTCATGGTCCTGGCCCGGGCCTATATTGAATTCGTGGTCAGCCAGAATGCGCGCTGGAGCGCCTTGCTGACCTTCAATGCCCGGCATGGCGCGGCCCTGCCGAAGCCATATCATGATGTCGAGGATGAGCTTCTCAACATCATCGCCAATGAACTGGCCCGGGCGCCGGGCTTTGCTGATGTGGACCATCGCATGCGGGCATCACGGGCTGTCTGGGCTGCCGTGCACGGCATCATCACGGTCGGCCTGCCCAATGCGCGGGTCAGTGATCCTGTCTCCGAAGTCCTTGCCCAGATTGACCTCGTCGTGACGGGCATGTTGTGCAACGCTGCACAGCGTCTCTGACGGGGACTTGCCACGTCCCGGCCTGCCAGACTAGAAAGCGCGTCCCCACCCGGTTGGGGCCATTGGAACGGGCGGTTAGCTCAGTTGGGAGAGCATCTCGTTTACACCGAGAGGGTCGGGGGTTCGAGCCCCTCACCGCCCACCATTCCTTCCCCTTGTAACCCGCACGCTGGGACAGCACGCCGCATGGGCTTGGAGACCGTCTCCGGCCAATCTGGCCCTTGCTCCTTTCCCGCCGCCCGGCTAGTCCGGATGGGGTTTTTCAATCACGAGTGATCCGGCGTGTCCGTCTTCCTTGCCGCTCTTCTGGCCTCCGGCCTGTGCAGTGCCGAACCCTTCGAAGACCAGCCGGTTTCCGGGCTGGAAGCGGTCGAGTGCGCGTCCTGCCTCGAGCTTGATCGTTTTTATGCCCGGCGCGATCAGGCCCTGGCCTGGACGGGCGGTGCCGATACCAGCGCCTATACGCAATTGCTCGACGCGATCCGGGGTGCGGCGTCTCATGGCCTCAACCCGCAGGACTATGCGCTGACCGCGCTGGAAAGCGCCGACCCGGCCCGGGCGGATCGCGAGATCGATATCCTGGCCACGCGCGCCTGGATCGATTTGGCCCATGACCTCGCCCGCGGCCGCCTCGATCCCTACACCTATGAATCCGGCTGGAGCCTGCCTTACCGGCCGCTGGACCTCGCGGCCCGCCTGGAGCTGGCGCTGGAACTGGGCGCGGTCTCGGCCAGCCTGGAGCGTCTCGCACCGCAGAGCGAGGATTATCAGCGCCTGCGCGAGGGCTTGCAGAATTTCCGCGATGTCGCAGAGAAGGGGGCCTGGCCGGTCCTGGAAGCCGGTGAAGCCCTGCATCTGGATGATCGCGGCCCGCGCATCGCCCAATTGCGCGCCCGGCTGGAAGCGGAGGGTCATGTCACCCTCCAGGTCGCCCCGGAGGAACGCGACCTGTTCGATGCCGACATGCGGGCGGCCGTCCTGCGCATCCAGCGTGCGGCGCATCTGGATGATGACGGGATTGTCGGTGAGGAGATGCAGGCCTGGCTCGCCATCACACCGCAACAGCGCGTCGACCAGATTGCCGCCAATATGGAGCGCCGCCGCTGGCGTCCGGCTGCGGAACCGGGCCGCTCCCTGCGCGTCAATATTCCCGATTTCACCCTCGATATTCTCGAGGATGGCGAAATCGTCGATCAGCACAGGCTTATCGTCGGCCGGACCAGCCGGCCCACGCCGGTTTTTTCCGCCGAGCTTGCATATTTTATCATCAATCCCTGGTGGGAGACGCCATACTCGCTGGCCGTCCGGGACGAATTGCCGGCCTTCCGGCGCGACCCGGACATGGTGGAGCGTCTCGGTTTCCAGGTCCTCGATGCGGAAGACAATATCGTCGATACGTCGGAGCTGGACTGGAATGAAGTGCCGGCGCACCCGTTTCCCTACCGTCTGAGACAGGCGCCCGGTGAGCATAACGCATTGGGAGAAATAAAGTTTATCTTTCCCAATCCGCACAATACCTATCTTCACGACACGCCCGGACGTCATCTCTTCCAGGAGAGCCGGCGGGCCTATTCCTCCGGCTGCATGCGGGTCGACCAGCCCATTGATCTCGCCCATTGGGTGGCCGAGGGACAGACCGGCTGGAATGCCGAACGCATCGATGAAGTGGCCGCGGGCGACACGGAAACCCGGGTCGATTTGACGGCCCGAATACCGGTTCATGTTGTCTATTGGACGGTCATTCCGTCGCAGGCACCTTATATCCGCTTTGTCGCGGACCTATATGACAAGGATCAGAGCATTATCCACGGCCTATCGGGGGGTAGTCCGTCAGATCAGGAGTAGAATGTGTCTGCGTGGTTCCTGTTGGCGACAACCGCCCTTACCCCTGTTTCCGACGCGGCTGATGACGGTATCGTCGTCGGTGCGGCATCCCCGGTCATCGTGGAAGATTTCAATCCGCCCTATGATCCCGGTCGGACCGGTTTCACGGTCAGCACGGCCAGTGGGCTGGAGATTGGCCTTGAACGCTTCACCCTTTTTGTCCGGCCCGGCGAACAGCTGGACCTGACCGCCAATGAGCCGGTGCGCTGGCGTCATGAAGCCGAGGAACTGGCCGAGGGCGAGGCGCAGCTCGCCCTGGACTGGCACGCACCGGATGATCCGGGGCGTCACGAACTCATCGTGACCAGTGAAAGCGGCGAGGAGATGCATCTCAACCTCGTCGTCATGCGCCGCCGGGAAGCCGGCGACGAACAGATCAATGGCTACCGGATCGGCGAATATCCCGCCGAACCCTATCGCGGTCAGGAAAACTACCGGGCCCCGGAATATTTCGTGGAAGTCGGCGAGGGGATAGAGGATCTGCCGCTTTCCCCGCACTTCACCCTCGGCCAATTCCTGTGCAAGCAGGAAGTCGGCGAAGGCCCGGCCTATCTCGTCGTCTCCGAACGCCTGGTCCTGAAACTGGAAAACATCCTGGAAGCGGTGAATGAGCGCGGCTGGCGCACGGATGGTTTCACCGTCATGTCCGGCTATCGCACGCCCGCCTACAATGCCGGGCTCGGCAATGGCCGGAATTCCCGCCACATCTATGGCGGCGCGGCCGATATCTTCATCGATACCGACGGTAATGGCGTGATGGATGACCTCAATGGCGATGGCGTGCTCGATCGCCAGGATGCCGCCGTCCTCTACGATCTCGTCGAAGGCATGGCGGCCTCCGGCAATGAGGATTGGCAGGCTGGCGGGCTGGGCGAATACGGCCCGAACTCCCACCATGGCGCCTTCGTCCATGTCGACGAACGCGGCTGGCGGGCCCGTTGGGGTCGCAGCTAGCCGACCGGCGTTTCCGTCAGCAGGTCCAGCAGGCTGTCAGCGCTCCCGCTGAAAATGCGCACATCGGCCCGGGGCGCAAAGCGCTCCAGGGCCTGCGCGTTTTCCTCGGCGGGGACCGCGCCATCACCGCGATCATTGATGATCACCGTGCAGCGTCCGTCCAGCACGCGAATGGCGGTCAGCGTGTGCGAGATCATGCCCAGATAATTGCCTGTCACCAGAACGGGGCGGGCATCCAGCTCCCGGATCAGGTCCAGATTGAGACCATCTTCGGCGATCGGCGACATCACCCCGCCAGCGCCCTCGATCACGGTCGGCATGGCCCGGTCGATATGGTCCAGACACCAGCTCACCACCTTGTCCAACAGGAGGCTGCGGCGTTCCCGGCGGGCCGCCATGTCCGGTGACAGGGCCGGCTTGAACCGCCAGGGCGAGACTGCCTGGACATTCTGCCCGTTCAGGGCCTCGCCATTGGCGCGCATCAGCCGGATCGTATCGGTCTCGTTCAGCTGCGCCGGATCAAAGCCGGAGATCACCGGTTTGAGCACGCGCGCCTTGCCGCCAGCCGCGCGATGAGCGCTGAGCAGGGCGCACAGGACATGGGTCTTGCCGATATCGGTTCCGGTGCCGGTGAAGAAAAGCGGTCGCATCATTGCGCAGCTTCAACGCTCGCGGTCAGGCTGGCAAGGCTTGCGGCCAGCCGATCAATGTCGTTTTCGCGATGGGCGGCCGAAAACGTGATGCGCAGACGGGCCGTCCCGTCCGGAACCGTGGGCGGACGGATGGCTGTGACCAGGAAGCCTTGCGCTTCCAGCGCCTTGGAGACCGACAGTGCGCGCTCGGACGATCCCAGCACCACCGGAACGATCGGCGAGACCGGCTTGGCCAGGCCCAGCGCCGTGCAGAAGCGCTCCGCCAGCCGCAAGGGCCGGGCACACAAATCCGGATCAGCCGCGATCAGATCCAGCGCCTTCAGCGCCGCGGCCACGCTGGCCGGGGGCAGGGCGGTGGTGAAGACAAGGGGGCGGGCCCGGCTGCGCAACAGCTCGCAGACAGTATGCGAGGCGCACAAATAGCCGCCATAGCTTCCCAGGGCCTTGGACAGGGTTCCCATCTGAAGGGGCGCCTCGGCCGCAGGCTCGAAGGCATGCGCCGATCCGCGTCCACCGCCCAGCGTGCCGATCCCGTGCGCGTCATCGACCAGGGTCCAGGCATCATGCTGTTCGGCCAGGGCCAGCATGTGCGGCAGCGGCGCCAGATCCCCATCCATGGAGAAGACGCCATCGGTCAGCACCATGGCGTGACGGGCTGAGGCGCGATGCGTGGTCAGCAGGTCCGACAGATGCGCCATGTCATTGTGCCGGAACACTTCGACACGGGCCCCGGACAGACGCGCCCCGGCAAAAAGACAAGCATGGGCCAGCTGGTCGATCAGGACGAGATCACCCGCTCCCACCAGGGCCGGTGTGATGGCCAGATTGGCCAGATAGCCGGACCCGAAAACCAGACAGTCCTGCGTGCCCTTGAACGCTGCCAGCCGGGCTTCCAGTTCAAACAGGAGCGGGTGTCCGCCCGTGACCAGGCGCGAAGCCCCGGATCCGGTCCCCCAGCGCGCTGTTGCTTCCCGCGCCGCCTCGATCACTTCGGGATGATGCGCCAGCCCAAGATAGTCATTGGAACAGGCATTGATCAGCGAGCGGCCATCGCGCTCCACCGTCACGGCATCGCTGTGACGGGTCTCGCGTGGCTGGCGGCGCAGGGCCTTGCGGTCCAGCGTTTCCAGCTTGCCGGCAGCAAAGGCATCGAGGGACTGAAAAGAAGTCATGACCGGCCCTGTCGCACAGATTTGAGGCCTGCTAAAGCCCGGCCCTGATATCGGCTTCACACAATCGCGTAATGCCCATGACCGACTTCCCCCATCTCTGGCGTCCCTACACCCAGATGAAGACCACACCGGACGCGCTGCCGGTTGTCTCGGCGCAGGGTGTCCGTCTGCATCTGGCCGACGGGCGCAGCCTGATTGACGGCGTCTCCTCCTGGTGGACGACGGTGCATGGCTATTCCCATCCCCATATCGTCTCGGCCATCCAGGAACAGGTGGGACAGCTCTCCCACGTCATGCTGGGTGGGCTGACCCACGAACCCGCCGAACGCCTCGCCAGCCGCCTCGCAGCCCTGGCGCCGGGCGATCTGGATCATGTCTTCTTCTGCGAATCCGGCTCCGTCTCCGTCGAGATCGCGATGAAAATGGCGGTCCAGTCCTTCATCAATCGCGGCGAGCGCGGCCGCACCCGCTTTGTCTGTTTCCGCGGCGGCTATCATGGCGACACGATCGCCACCATGTCGGTCTGTGATCCGGAGGAGGGGATGCACACCCTGTTCGCCGGGGCGCTGCCACGGCAGATCATCGCCGATCTGCCCGTCGACGAAGACAGTACGGCCCGGTTCGAGGCGCTGTTGAGCGAACATGCCGGCCAGATCGCCGGTGTGATCACCGAACCCCTGGTTCAGGGCGCAGGCGGGATGCGATTCTTTTCCGCCGAAACCCTGCAGCGGATACGCGCCGCCTGCGACCGGCATGGCCTGCCCCTGATCCTGGATGAGATCATGACCGGGTTCGGGCGGCTGGGCACGATGTTCGCCTGCGAGAAGGCCGGGGTCGTGCCGGACATCTTGACCGTCTCCAAGGCGCTGACCGGTGGCACGTTGCCGCTGGCGGCGGCCATCGCCTCACGCCGCATCTTCCAGGATTTCTGGTCTGACGAGGCCTCCGCCGCCCTGATGCACGGCCCGACCTATATGGGCAATCCGGCCGGTTGTGCCGCAGCCAATGCCTCGCTCGACCTGTTCGAGCGTGAGCCGCGCCTGGAACAGGTCGCCGCCATCGAAACAGTTTATGCGGCCACCCTCCCGCAGGCCCGCGACATCCCGGGCGTGGTGGATGTGCGCTGGCAGGGCGCGATCGGTGTGATCGAGATGGAAAGCCTGCCCGATCTGGACGGGTTGAAGGCCGCCTTCGTCGAGTCGGGCATCTGGGTGCGCCCCTTCGGTTCCATCATCTATTTCATGCCGCCCTATGTGATCTCCAGGACGGATCTGGACACGCTTGTGCAGACCGGATTGGCCGTCATTCGCCAATGGGCACAGGCCCATTTCTCTGCGCGCTGACAATCGCGCTGCATTATCTGCAGATCGCGCGCATAACCCGCTTGACCGAAAATCGGTCTGCCCATAAACAACGCACCTCGCTTCGGCGAGCCGCTTAAGCGGGTGTAGCTCAGTTGGTTAGAGCGCCGGCCTGTCACGCCGGAGGTCGCGGGTTCGAGTCCCGTCACTCGCGCCATTTCCTTCTCCAGGATCTGGTCGCAGGCAGAACGAAAAACGGCCGCTCCTTCGGGGCGGCCGTTTTCGTTTCCGGTTGGGTTTCGGGCGTGCGGTGCTATTCCGCCGCGACCGCCTCATCCTGGAAGCCGTAGCGCGCCTGCGCCTCGCCGATCAGTTCGCGATCATCGACATCCCAGGGGTGGAAGCCCGGACGCAGGAAGGCCAGCCAGGGCAGAATGATCCGCCGGACAATGCCCGGCTTGCCCAGCAGGTAGCCCAGCAGTTTCCAGCGGGCCGACCAGCCGGTGATTCCATCCTGGGCGAGGAGGCGACGTGTCTCGATCCAGCGGCTCGTGATGAAATTGCGGGAGACGTTGAGGAAGACCAGGCAGCGAATGCTCCAGCGCTTGCGGGCCGGGGCGTCGCGCATGACATGGGCATAGGTGTCGAAGGCGACACTCTTGTGCTCAATCTCCTCGATGGCATGCCAGGCCCACATGCGTTGCGATTCCGCTTCCGTCTTTTCCATCAGGTCCGGATTTTTCAGCGCGGAATGGGCGAAGATCGCCGTGAAATGCTCCAGCGCCACCGTCATCGCCAGCTGGGCGACGGGATGCTGTTTGCGGGCCTCAGCCAGTCGCTCCTCGACCCGGGAGACTTCCGACGCGATCTCATAGCCATCGGCTTCCACGCGGGCATTGAATTCATTGTGCTCGCGCGTGTGGAAGGCTTCCTGTTTGGCGAAATCCTTGATCTGTTTGGCCAGCTCGTCCGGCACATCGCGCTGGAAGCGCCGCACGCTCTCGATGAAGAAGGTTTCGCCGGCCGGGAAGGTGATGGAGAGGGCATTGTGCCAGGCCGTCGCCACGGCATCCCCGTTCAGCCACCAGCGCTGGTGCGCCTCATCAGCTTCAAAGCGCAGATTGCGCGGATGGATCACCAGATCATCGGGAGCATGCGTGGTCGTCATGGCCTTGGAACCCTGTGTGTGAACACTGTTCATTTTCGGTCGAAATGGGTGTGTGTCAATCCGGGCGGCCTTTAGCGGCAGGAGATGTGAGCGTGCGCTGCGGCATCCAGGGTCGCGGGAAGGCCTGTCCATGTCCAGCCAATCCCGGGCTACAGCCCCGGTCGACAAGTCCTTTTCTCCTGCTACCATAAAGCGAGTTGTTCGCGTGAGTAGGTTCAGCCCCGGTATCTGGCGGGGCAGGGGAGAGAGCCGTGGCGGATCCGCGCGACGAAAACGACACTGAAACAACGCTTTCACAAGATGATGCTGCGCCGGATGAGGTGGAAGCCAAGGCGTCCCCCCGGCCCGTCTGGATCTGGGCCCTGGCCGCGATCCTCCTTCTGGGGCTTGCCGGGGCCGGCTTTGTTTTCGGCCCGCAATTCTTCGACCGTCCGCCCAGCGACCTTTGGGCCGAAGCCAGCTACACGCCGGACCCGGATTGCGAGGCTGGCAGCGCGGAATGTCCCGTCCTGATCGAACCCTTTCCTGTCGGCCATGGTGGTGATGCCAGCGAGACGGCATTGACCCTGCTCGCCGTGACCTATCCCGAACTCGACGACTCCATCGCCCAGTGGGGCCAGTGCATGGACACGGTCCTGTCCTGTCTGGCGCCCGCCTATGGCGAGAGCGATGCGACGCGCGCCGGCAGTCTGCGCAGCTGCGTGGCCCAGTCCAGCTGTCCGCAAGCCTGCCGGGACCGGTTCGAAAGCCGCGCGGGCAGTGATCTTGAGTCGAGCTACGCCGCCTTCCTTGAAACCTTCGTCGAGGAGGATGCCTGGTGCGCGCCCCAAGACTGAAATCTGCGACACGCTGGCTGAAAGGCCTCGTCCTGTCCGGCCTGCTGCTCTGTGTCCTGCCGGCCTATGACACCAAGGAATCGCCGCGGGCCGGGGCCATTCGCGGCCATGTCAGCGATCTCGACAAATGGCATGGCATCTATTTCTGCCATGGCAGCCTGCTGCAGAATTGCCGCGAGAATGAGCATGCCTGGCTGGCCCAGCACGCGCTGAACCGGGTTGCGCCCAATGCGCCCTGGGGCTTCCAGCAGGACGATCCGCTGATCGTCAATGATCTGTCGACCGGCTATTTCCGCTCCGACATTGGCGCGCGGCGCCAGCGGTCCAACTGGGACCCGGCCGATGTCATGGGACTGCCCCAGCGCACCGTGCCGGGCGCGACCAATTTCGCCGGCATCCCGGACTTCAGCTACACGATCTATGACTGGATCAACATGAATGAGCTGTGCCCGCCTCTGCCCAATGGCCAGATGCCGGCGGGCACGCCAGCGGGCTGCCACAATTATACCTATTGGCAGGGCGGCGGGTTCAACGCCTCCCATTTCGGCTCCCAGGCAACGCGCTCCTATCTGCGCCTGCACGCGGCGGCCCTCGACCTTGCCGCCCGCGCCCGGACCCTGCGGGAGCGGATCGCCGCCGACCCGGCCAATCTGGCAGCCTATCGCGACGTCATCCGCGAAGCGGAGATGGAGGCGCTGGCCTATGAGGGCTATGCCCAGCACTTCCTGCAGGACCGCTGGGCTCTGGGCCACATGTTCGAACGGTGGGGTTCGCCGGAATACGATGCCAGCGGCATTGCCCTGGATCCGACCCGTGCCCTCATGGCCGGGGCCTTTACCGGCATCATCCATGGCTACCAGTCGGTCGCCCACATCCCCGATGCCCTGTCTTCCCCGGAAGTCGGGGTCACCAATACGGTCGTCAATCTGGGCCGCCGCGCGATCAACTGGCTGGGCAAACAGGTCGGCCTGGTCGACGAGAATGCGACACCGCCGGCGGTCAGCCTGCAGATCGGTCATTGGCGCCGCCCCAATTCGGATGAGGAATATCCCGGCGTTGGCGATTATCGCGCCTATGACATGCAGCGTGGCCGCTATGCCGCGCGGGTCAGCCTGCCGGGCAATTTCCTGATGGAATACAATTCGGAAACGGCCCTGCCGGTGCAGCAGCAATATGCCGAGCTGATGAATTGCTCCAGCGCCGGTTTTGCCGAAGTGATCCGGGCCTTCGGGACGAATGGCAGCGGTTACGGGTTGGACGCGGTGGCGCTCACCGCCGATGCCGGCACGGTCGGGCCGGGCTGTTTCAACGCCTGGGCGACGAATGAAGCCATCGTCATGGGCATGGGGCCGGAATTCGGCGTGGCTGGGGCCGTGTCCACCATGGCCCAGGCCGGCTTCCGCATCGGCAATGTCATCAATGAAGTGACCGGCAATGCCACGCTGGAAGATTTGCCGCCGGAGATCCGCGGCTTTGTCTATTCGCGCAATGACACGCTCTCCGTGACCCGCATCTATGTCCGGGCCCGGATGGCCGCTTTTGTTGATCCGGACGGGCTGAACCTGGCCCAGGGCGGCATGGGGCGTTTGATGAATGTCCCCACGGGCGATGCCTATTCCATTGCCAGCTATCTGGAGCCCACATCCCTGACGACGCTGCCGGACCGGGACCCGCGGGGCCGCGATGCGGAGACGGTGTTTGGCTTCTTCAACCGCTCCCATGCCGATTATTTTTGCGGCCGGTCCGAGGAATTGCTGCAGCGCCTGCGCCGGTCCGCCGACCCGGCCGAGCGCGCCACCTGCCGCATCCTGGCCCAGCGCATCTATTCGCAAACCGATGACGGGACCGGCATCACCGAACACGCTTTCGTCGAACTTAATGGCAGCCGCCAGCAGACCGAACCCCTGTGCCGTCTCAGCCGCTCCAGCTGGTCCGCGCCCGGTTTCGGCGGCGATGATCTGGAGACCCTGCATCCGGGCTATGTCAGCTGGGATTTCTCCAATGACGCCGCCTCTGCCTTTGCCCTGACGCCTGAAGGCCTGTCCATGCAGTCCGTGGCCAATTGGTGCGATGCGACGCCCGTCGTCGATGCGCTGGGTGATGCCGATCTCGCCGAACAGCGCGTCGTGCTGGAGATCGAGGATACGCGCGACACGCTGGAAATCCGCGGCCGTCATTTCGGCGATCAGCCGGGCACGCTGCGCCTGGGCCAGCGCCCGGATGGCAGCGATACCGTAACGGTGACCGATATCGTCAGCTGGAGCGATACGCGCATCCAATTCCGCATCGAGGATGTCTTCTCCGACATTCCCTTCCGCGACAGTCCGGGCAGCCAGTCCGAACGGGTCAGCGAAGCCAGCCTCTTCGTGTCGCGGGCCGGTGCCGTGGAAACCGATCCCGGCCTCAACAGTGTCGGCAGTTTCGTGGTCCGCCGCCTGGTCGAGCCGCCGCGTGTGGCGCGGTTGACCGTGGAGGCGCGTGGCGAGGATATCCCGGTCTATGCCTATAGCCGCCCGCCGGATCCGCCCCTGGAAGACGTGTCCGCCACCAGCCTGTTCTCCACCCCGGATGCCGAGGAAGACGACCCGGTCGATCCGGCTTTCCGTCCTGTCGGCCCCGGCCTGTCCCTGACCATCGAGATCAGCTTCGATACCGATATCGAGCGCGATGCGGAGGGCCAGATCTTCACCCTGGGCGGTGAGCCGCTGGAGGGCCGCTGGCTGGATAATCGCCGCTGGCGTGGCCGCCAGGATGTGCCGGATGGCGGGGCCTATGACGCCCTGCGCGGGCCCATGCCGCTGGAAATCAGCGTCCGTTCGCGCCGCGGCGCCTGGACGGATGGCAATCCCGACACCACCGGGCCGGATCCGGACCGGGATCATCAGCTCCTCTTTGACCATATCCCCGTCGTGCTGGACCGCATTGCCGTGCGTGCCGGAGGCGGCACGGTCTATTCCGCTCAATGGACCGGCGGTCCCGATCTCGACGCCGAGCGTCAGCTGACCACGGCCGCGCTGGGCGGTCCGGTCCGCACACTCGATGTCGATGTCGCCCGCGCCGTGTCCGAGACCGGGGAGGGGCGTCTGCGCCTGCGTTTCTCCGATGATCTGGACACGCAGCCCAGTGTGACGGTCGGCGGTGCCACGGCGCAGATGCGCGGGGAGGGACGCGACTGGCAGGGCCGGTTCGATCTGGCCGAAGCGGCCAGCCTGCGTGACGAGAACGGTGACCTTCAGGTCAGCGTGTCCATCGAAGGCCGTCTTCTGGACGCCGATCCGGCCAGTGTCGCCCTCATCCGCCCGCCTGCTGACTGGCGCAGTGGTGCCTATTGGGATGGTCTGGAAGCGCAGCGCGGCGGCCAGACAACGGCCACTGGCGGCCCCGATCTCTGGCACCGGCTGGGCGAAGCACCAGCCTTGTCCTTCCTCATTATCCTGGACGGGTCCGGTTCCATGGGCGAGCAGGGCCGTATGGAATTTGCCCGCGACGGCATCACCCAGAGCTTTGCCAATCTGCCCGAGGATGAGGTGATCGAATATGCCGCCGTGGCGTTCAGCGGGTGCAGTGGTTTCACCACCCGCCAATTCACCCGCGATGCCGACTCGATCCGGGAATTCCTGGTGTCGGTCTCGCCCTATGATTCCACGCCGCTGGCCGCCGCCCATGATGTCGCCCGGGGCATGTTCACCCATGGCGCCGACCCGCGGGCGCAGGCCTGGCGCTATGCCAGTTTCACCGATGGCGCGGAGACCTGCGATGGCAATGTCACCTCGGCGATCCGCGATCTGGAGGCCGTGCTGGCCCGCCATGAAGCCCCGGATTCGGCACCCCTGCCGGAAACCGAAGTGGCTGACGCGCCGCGCCCGGCCGTGAATTGCCGCGCGGACAGCTGGTCCGGCTATGCCGTGGACGTTCGCGATGGGGGCCGCCATCTCGACCGGATCACCCTGGTCGAGCACAGTTTCTCCGAACGGGCCCTGCCGGATGGCCGTTGCCTGAACATCTATGAGGTCAAGGATTATGGCGTCTATTACGGCCGCACCCAGACCTCCGGCTGGCGATGGGGGATCAATAGCCGCCCCAGTGAAACCCGGACCGAAGTCGGCTCGGCCACCCAGGGCCAGGCCTCGCTGGACCGGGTGCGCAATCTGGCCGGTGCGGCCCGCAACGGTCTGACCGATCTTCCGACCGCCCGCCGCCGGGTGGGGGAAGCCGTCTCCAATGCTGATCCGGAGCAGGGCTGATGCGTGATCTTCTGCCCAGCCTCGCCGCGCTCCTCCTGATCCTGACCAGCCAGGGTCCGGCCATCGCCCAGACCCGGGTCCCGGTCAATGAAATCATCGAGCTGGAATTTGACGCCGAAACCCCGACCCGTGTCCGGGTCCAGCTCGACGCGGCGGCCCTGTTGCGGTTCGATGTGTTCGCTGGCGATGAAGCCATCACCGCCGTGCGGATCGCGCAACCCGGCGACACGGACGAAACCAAGCAGCTGACTGAGTTTCTCGTCCTGGGACCGGGGCGTCACGATCTGGAACTAGTCGCCAATGGCGGCTCCGATCCGGTCGCAGGGCGCATCCAGGGCCGGATCAGTGCCGGTCCGCCCAATGACGCGTTCGAGCCCAATGACCGGCCGGATGAGGCTGTTGAGATCGACCTGCCCTTCAACCGGATCGTCCGTCTCTCCCAGAATGACTGGGACTGGTTCCAGGTCGATCCGCCGCGCTCCGGTGTGTTGGGCATCCAGCTGCATGCCTGGCGCAGCGCCTATCCCGGTCCGCTGATCCGGGTGGAAAGCCTGGATGGCGAACTGCTCTATGCCAGTCCCAACAGCCCGGGCGGCTGGAACGGTATGCGCTATGTCAATGTCACCAGCGCGCCGGTCCGGATCGGCGTGAATGACACGAATAATTGGCCGGAAAACCAGTGGCATGGCTACAAGGCGTTGGAGATCGTCCTGATCGAGCCGCTCGGCGGCATGCGCGGTCAATTGATCACGCTGGGCCTGGAGGGCGGCGATGCGGGCTGGCTGCAGCTGGCGGAAATCGGCAATGCGCTGGGCACCGAGCTGCGTGAGGCCAATGAGGCCGAGGCCGTGTCCACGGAATTGCTGCGGGCGGTCGAAGGCCAGTCCGAGAGCGGGCCGGGCCTGCTCGTCTGGCTGCTGGGCGGGCTTGGGGTTCTGGTTCTGGGCGGCGGCGGTTTCTGGGCCTGGCGCCGTTTCCGGCCGGCGAACTCTTCCGACGACGCGGCCTGACCTGTCCGCGATATAAGTTGCGCTGCAGCATGAAACGTGACACACGGAGCTCACATCCAGCCGGTGTGTAGGCCCTTTCAGGGGCGACCGGCGCGATGTTGGCGAGACTTTCCGCTGATTCCAGCGCGTATCGATCCTGCCACCTCGGGCGCCAGGAAGGCGTCGACGAACCGGCGGCTGATCTACGCAAGCTTCCTTTGAATGACCCATAACTGCCACGGCTTGGCCGTGCGCGGTGTTTTGAAAGATTTGAATATTTGACCCAGTTTTCCGAACTCGGCCTGGCCGACCCGATTCTGCGTGCCCTCGATGATGCGGGCTATAACGAACCGACCCCGATCCAGGCTGAAACCATTCCCGCCCTGCTGGGCGGCCGCGATGTGCTCGGCATTGCCCAGACGGGCACCGGCAAGACGGCAGCCTTTGTCCTGCCCATCCTGCACAATCTCGCAAACCTGCCCAAACGCCCGGCACCGAAGACCTGCCGGGCCCTGATCCTCTCGCCGACGCGCGAACTCTCCGCGCAGATCCGCGAGAACCTGCAGAATTATTCCGCCCATATGCGCCTGTCCTCGGCCCTGGTGGTCGGGGGGCTCAAGATCGGCCCGCAGATCAAGGTCGTGGCGCGCGGCGTTGACGTCATCGTGGCGACGCCGGGCCGTCTCCTGGACCTGGTAAAGCAGCGGGCCCTGCGTCTGGACGAGGTCAAGACCCTCGTGCTCGACGAGGCCGACCAGATGCTTGATCTGGGCTTCTTCCCGGCCATCCGGGAAGTCGTGTCCATGATCCCGCAAGATCGCCAGACGGCGCTGCTCTCCGCCACCATGCCGCCGCAGATCAAGAAACTGGCCGAAGACCTGCTCACGGATCCCCAGCGGATTTCCGTGGCGCCGGTCTCCCGCCCGATCGAGCGCATCACCCAGTCCGCCATCCTGACGCCGAAGAATGCCAAGAAGGACCTGCTCCTCTCCGTGCTCGGTGCCAAGGACATGGAGCGCGCCATCGTCTTCACCCGCACCAAGCGCGGTGCTGACAAGGTCAACAAGATCCTCGTCCAGTACGGGCTGAAATCCGCGGCCATCCATGGCGACAAGACCCAGGGCCAGCGCGTCAAGGCGTTGCAGGGCTTCAAGGACGGCTCGATGAAAATCCTCGTGGCGACCGACATCGCCGCGCGCGGCATTGATGTCGATGATGTCTCCCATGTCGTGAATTACGAGCTGCCCAATATTCCGGAGAGCTATGTTCACCGGATCGGCCGCACCGCCCGCGCCGGCAAGAACGGGATCGCCGTCTCCTTCTGTGACCCGACCGAGTACGAATATCTGTGCGATATCGAACGCCTGACCGGGATCGAGCTCGACAAGGGCATTGTCGGCGAGGAAGAGGATTTCTACGCCGAGGCTAAGAATGCGGTTCCGGCGGCCTCCAAGGCCAAGAAGCCGCGCAATCGCCGTGGCCCGTCCAATGGCCAGGTTTCGGTCAAGGCGCGCGGGAACAGCAAGCCGCGCAACAAGGACAAGGGCAAGCCGAGCTGGTCAAAGGATAGCCAGCCTCGCGAGGAGCGTCAGCAGAGTGAAGCCCGCGGTCAGCGCGAAGATCGTCCCCAGGGCGAGCGCGGCGCCCGGCCGGGCAAGCCGGCGCACAAATCCGGCGGCAAGCCGGGGGGGCATAAGGGCGGACATCGCGGTGGCCAGAAATCGGGTGAGCGTCACGCTCATGGCCAGCCGGGCCAGGGTGCCGGTGGCCATCGCCCGCCGCGCCGCCAGGGCCGGACCCGTCCGGCCGCCAGCAACGCCTAGGCCGAGGCGCGGAAATCCGGAGCGGCCGAAGTGTCTGTGGATGCTTCGGCCGGGCCGGGCAGGAAGGCTTTCAGGATTTCGCTGTCCCGGAAGCATTCGCCCAGGCGCGGCGCGCTGAAAAGATAACCCTGGACCAGACTGATCCCGCAATCCCGCACGGCGGCCAGTTCCCCGTGAGTCTCGATGCCTTCCGCGACGGTACGAATGCCGAGCTCGGTACACATCTCCCGCACATGGCGCACAATGATCTGCCGGCGCTTGTCCGTATCCAGATTGCGGGTCAGGTCCATGTCCAGCTTGACGAAGTCGGGCTGCAGCTCGGCGAGGCGGTTGAGACCGGAATAGCCGGCCCCGAAATCATCGATCGCCGTGCGCAGGCCATGCCGGGCGTATTCCCGGACAATCTCGTTCAGCTTGTCCGACCCGGTCATGTCCTCATTCTCGGTGAATTCGAAAATGATCCGGTTGAGGTCGAAACCCGTCTTCTCGGCCGCGCGCAGCGTGGCCTGGATGCAATTGGCCGGCTCATAGACCGCATTGGGCATGAAATTGATGCTGAGGGCCGAGCTCATGCCGATTTCGCTGGCTGTTTCAATGGCCGTTGTCCGGCACAGCTGGTCGAAATTATAGCGATTGGCATCGCTGACACGGTCCAGAACGCTGGCCGCGCTTTGCCCTTCCGGTCCGCGCACGAGGGCTTCGTGGGCAAACACCTGGCCGGCATCCACGTCGATAATCGGGTGGAAGGCCATGCGGATGGGCAGTTCAAATCGTGTCTTGCCGCGGCTGCGGCACATATCGCAACCGGATGATTGGCGTTGCTCGGTCATGTCTGGCCTCTCCTCGGAGCGGCGCAGCATGACCGAGCACGCTTAAAATTCCGTATGTCTACGGTGCGTTGGCTGGCGCAAGCAGACTGGATGTCTCCACCGCAGCCGGTACCTCATACTGGAAAGCCGCGCCGTCCGGACCCAGGGGCAGGCCGAGGGCGAACCAGATCGCCAGCATGACCAGCGAGGACACCAGGATGGCCATGGAATAGGGCAGCATGGTCGCGATCAGACTGCCCAGTCCGAACTCCGGCACATAGCGCTGGGCGAAGATCAGGATCAGCGGCAGATAAGGCATCAGCGGCGTGATGATATTCGTCGCCTGGTCACCCATGCGGTAGGCGAGGGTGGAGCCTTCCGGCGAAATCCCCAGCAGCATCAGCATCGGCACGAAGATCGGCGCGATCAGCGCCCATTTCGCCGAGGCCGATCCCATGAACAGGTTCAGCACCGCCACCAGCAATACCATGCCGACGATCAGCAGCGGGGCCGGCAGGTTCAGTGCGCGCAGGCTTTCCGCACCGCCAATCGCGATCACCGTATCGATCTCGGAGGCGCCGAACAGCACGATGAAGTGCGCCATGACAAAGGCCAGGATGATGTATCCACCCATGTCCGCCATGGATTTCGTGCCCAGCTGGACCAGGTCCCGATCCGACTTCACTGAGCCCACGGCCATGCCGTACAGCGCGCCGGAGACCAGGAAGGCGATCATCAGGATGGCCACGATGGAGCGGAAGAAGGGGCCCAGCCCGCCATTGGCGTCCCGCAGGATTCCGTTTTCCGGCACGGTCATGAACAGGACCAGCACGGTCATCACCAGAAGGGAAATACCGGCCCAGGCCAGGCCCTTGCGTTCTGCGGCCGACAGCTCGCCACTGTTTTCCGGCTCGGCGAAATCGGCGGGACGTTCCCATGTGCCCAGGCGCGGTTCCACGATGTAATTGTTCACCAGCGTGCCGACCAGGACGAGGACCGGGGTCAGGGCCGCTGTGAAATAGAAATTGTCCAGATTGTTCAGCGTCCAGCCCGGCTCGATCGATTGCGCGGCGGTCTGGGTGATGCCGAACAGGAGCGGTTCCAGCGAGGTCACGACGAGATTGGCCGAGAAGCCCGCGGACACGCCCGCGAAGACCGCGGCGAGACCGGCGATCGGGTGACGGCCGACGGCGGCAAACACCACCGCGCCCAGTGGCACCATGACGATATAGCCGGAATCCACGGCCAGATTGCCCATCACACCGGCAAAGACCAGGGTCGGGGTGAGCAGCGCATTGGTCACGCCGGACACCATGGCGCGCAGGCCGGCTGCCAGCAGGCCGGTCTTCTCCGCGATGCCGGCACCGATCATCACGACCAGAACCATGCCCAGCGGCGCAAAGCCGGTGAGGACGGCTGGCATATTGACCAGCAGGGTCTGCAATTGCGCGCCGGTCAGCAGATTGACGACATTGATCGTCTCGCCGGTCACGGGATGCTCGACCGAGACCCCAAGGCTCGACATCACCAGCGAGGCCAGCATGACAATGCCGATCAGGATGACGAAGATCGTCACCGGATCGGGAAGCTTGTTACCGGCTTTTTCGACGGCATTGAGGATGGAATTACCCAGACTCATGTGGTTTCCCCCTTGAATGGAATTTGCGGGGGAGATTGGACGCGTTTGCCCTCCCGGTGCAACTCAATCCGGGGCCGGGTCTTCACTCCGGTCGATCTGCGGCGGCAGGGGCATGTCGCCGGAGCGGAGCGCGGCCAGGGCCGGGCTGGCGAACTGGCGGTAGCACAGGATGCCCGCAATCCCGAGCGTGACCAGGATTTGCGCCATCGGTCCGGCGATCCAGGCCAGATAGCCGATCGACATGAACAGCGCGCGCAGGCCGCGATTGAACTGCCGCCCGGCCACCACATTCATCGCACCGGCCCGATAGGCGCCGGCCAGGGCTTCCTCGCTGGCCTTGCCGCCATGCATCGTGTCCTGGGTCGCACCCAGCAGCATCGCGGAATAATTCACCAGCCGATAGGACCAGCCGAATTTGAAGAAGGCATAGGCATAGATGATCAGCAGGCCCAGGCTCATCACTTCCCATTGCGTGCGCGAGGCCGTGTCCAGGAAGGGCACGTCGGCCACCGCCGTCATGACCGGGTCCAGCGCCGTGATCAGGGTGAAGGCCGCACCAATGCCCAGAAGGGCGGTGGAGGCAAAGAAGGCGATGCCGTTCTGAAGTCCGCCGATGATCTGGCTGTCGACCATGCGCATGGACCGGCTGGCCATATTGATCATCCAATAGCGCCGATGTTCATCCATCGCCCGCGACAGCGTGTATTTGGACAGGGGGGAATGATCCACCAGGACCGAGAAGGCCCCCGCGATCAGGAAAAAACCGATGACGCCGTAATACTCTGCCAGCATGTCCGCCCCGTTTTCCGGTCTTTTGGAACACTAGTCGGATTCCGCGCGCCCGATAGGGGGCGGGCTATTGAATCTGGGGCCAAGACATAAGGGGCAGGGCGTAAGAGGGGGACGCCGTCACAGCCAGTCCCACTGTGCCCACGCGCCGGGCCGGGCATTCTGGCGTCATGACGGCCCTCATTCTGCGTACACAATCCTCATTCTGGTCCCTGCGAGCGATCTGGCCTCCGCTATTCCTGGCTCTGGCCTGCCTGGCCGTGCTGGCCCTGTCTCCGCCGCTGTGGCTCGGGATCGGCGCGCTGGCCGGCTTTTCCATTCTCATGCTCGATGCGGTGGCACGCCTGCGCCAATACCGGGATCTGCGCCGTGTGCTGCGTGCGGCACGCGGCCTGACGGGGCGGGGACTGGTCGAGTTCCGCCGCGCTCGAACCTCCTGGTGCACGCGCAGTGCTGCGCTTGCCGCAGCCCAGGCGGAGGGCTGGGGCCGCGAGGCCCGCGCCCTGGTTGCCAAATGGGGCTACAAGCCCTGGCATGTCTTCCCGGACAAGGCCTTCACACGGCATTCCCCCTTCCTGAAAAACGCCTTCTGGCGCTCGGTTCTGGGGTTGCGCTGAACCGGTTATCAACTTCGCCTCTGCGGGCTCTACTTGCAAACCAGTCGCAACTGGATGATTTTATACACGGTTCACGCTTCAATGAACTGATAGAAGGCCGCCTTTAGGCCTTGCAGCCTGCGCCGCTGCGCTCTAGCTTCCGCGCCAAATCGGGCAGGGGGCCCGTAGGCGCAGTCCGATTCGCTTCCCGGCGTTTCCTGCCTTACAAATTGGCCCCGTCCCGAGCGGAAAACCGACGCAAGAAGGCGAGGCTAGGCGATGGACGCGCTGCTTCTCGATTATCTGCCCATCCTGATCTTTTTCGGCATTGCTGCCGTTATTGGCCTCGGCTTCATGCTGGCGGCCTTCGTGATCGCGCCCTCGCGGCCCGATCCGGAAAAGGTCTCGACCTATGAATGCGGCTTCAACGCCTTTGACGACGCCCGCATGAAATTTGACGTGCGTTTCTACCTCGTCGCCATCCTCTTCATCATCTTCGACCTGGAAGTGGCTTTCCTCTTCCCCTGGGCCGTGACGCTCCGTGAGCATCTGGGCCCGTTCGAGTTCTGGTCGATGATGGTTTTCCTCACCGTTCTCACCATCGGCTTCATCTACGAGCTGAGAAAAGGCGCGCTGGACTGGGAGTAGACCACAATGGCATCTGACCTGACCCCCGCCGGCATGGCCGGCCGCGCAGCCGTCCCCGGCTACGATCCGAAGAAACACGATCCCTTTTTCGACGGCGTCTCTGATGCGCTGGCGGACAAGGGTTTCGTCGTCGCTGCGGCTGATGATCTCGTCACCTGGGCCCGTACCGGCTCGCTGATGTGGATGACCTTCGGCCTGGCCTGCTGCGCCGTTGAAATGATGCAGGCCTCGATGCCGCGTTATGACGTCGAGCGCTTCGGTTTTGCGCCGCGCGCCTCCCCGCGCCAGTCCGACGTGATGATCGTCGCCGGCACGCTCACCAACAAGATGGCGCCGGCCCTGCGCAAGGTCTACGACCAGATGCCCGAGCCGCGTTACGTGATCTCGATGGGCTCGTGCGCCAATGGCGGCGGCTATTACCACTATTCCTATTCGGTCGTGCGCGGCTGTGACCGCATCGTTCCGGTGGACGTGTATGTCCCGGGTTGCCCGCCCACAGCGGAAGCCCTGGTCTACGGCATTCTGCAATTGCAGAAGAAGATCCGCCGTGAAGGCTCGATCGAGCGCTAGGAGAGAATGATGAGTGAAGCGCTCAAAGTCCTGGGTGAACATGTCGCTGCCGGCCAGTCCGAAGCGGTCACCGGCTGGGAGATCACCCATGGTGAGCTCACGGTCACGATCTATCGCGACCGCATCGAGGATGTCCTGACCTGGCTGCGTGATGATCCGGCCTGCCGGTTCACCACGCTGATCGACATTTGCGGTGTCGACTACCCGCAGCGCGCCGAGCGTTTCGAGGTCGTCTACCACCTTCTCTCCATGCACCAGAACCACCGCATCCGCGTGAAACTCTCCACGGATGAGGAAACGCCGGTGCCGTCCGTGCATGGCGTCTACCCGGTCGCCGACTGGTTCGAGCGCGAAGCCTTCGACATGTACGGCATCATCTTCTCCGGCCACCCGGACCTGCGCCGTCTGCTGACGGATTACGGTTTCGAGGGCTATCCGCTCCGCAAGGACTTCCCGCTCACCGGCTATGTCGAAGTGCGCTGGGACGAGGAAGAGAAGCGCGTGGTCTACGAGCCGGTCGAGCTCGTCCAGGAATACCGTGACTTTGACTTCATGAGCCCGTGGGAAGGCGCCAAATACGTCATCCCGGGTGATGAGAAGGCGGAGGGCTAAAACATGGCTGACGATCAGATCACCGAAACCGCCCCGCGCAAATTCACGCTGAACTTCGGTCCCCAGCACCCGGCCGCCCACGGCGTGCTGCGCCTCGTGCTGGAGCTGGATGGCGAGGTCGTCGAGCGCGTCGACCCGCATATCGGCCTGCTTCACCGCGGCACCGAGAAGCTGCTGGAGCACAAGACCTATCTCCAGGGCATCGGCTATTTCGACCGTCTCGACTATGTCGCGCCGATGAACCAGGAACACGCCTTCTGCATGGCCGCCGAGCGTCTCGCCGGCATCACCGTGCCGAAGCGGGGCCAGTATGTCCGCGTCCTCTACTGCGAGATCGGCCGCATTCTGAACCACCTGCTCAACGTGACGACCCAGGCCATGGATGTCGGTGCCCTGACGCCGCCGCTCTGGGGCTTTGAAGAGCGCGAAAAGCTGATGGTCTTCTATGAGCGCGCCTCCGGTTCGCGCATGCACGCCCACTAT
This sequence comes from Maricaulis parjimensis, assembly GCF_016817355.1. Lineage (GTDB taxonomy): Bacteria > Pseudomonadota > Alphaproteobacteria > Caulobacterales > Maricaulaceae > Maricaulis > Maricaulis parjimensis. The sequence goes on along the minus strand of NZ_JADOTT010000009.1, from coordinate 63,288 downwards.
TTCCGCCCGGGCGGTGTGCACCAGGACCTGCCGCCGCAGCTCGTCCAGGACATTCGCGACTGGTGTGACCAATTCCCGGCCAAGCTGGACGATATCGACAAGCTCCTGACCGAGAACCGCATCTTCAAACAGCGCAATGTCGATATCGGCGTTGTCACCAAGGAAGACGTGCTCGCCTGGGGCTTCTCGGGCGTCATGGTGCGCGGTTCCGGCCTCGCCTGGGATCTGCGCCGCTCGCAGCCCTATGAGGTCTATGACGAGCTGGACTTCAAGATTCCGGTCGGCAAGAACGGCGACTGCTATGACCGCTATCTCTGCCGCATGGAAGAGATGCGCGAGAGCGTGAAGATCATGATCCAGTGCTGCGACTGGCTCATGAAGGAAGAGAATGCGGGCGAGGTGCTGGCCACCGATTCCAAATTCTCACCGCCGCGCCGCGCCGAGATGAAGCGCTCCATGGAAGCGCTCATCCAGCACTTCAAACTCTATACCGAGGGTGTCCATGTCGATGCCGGCGAAGTCTACGCCGCTGTCGAGGCGCCCAAGGGCGAATTCGGCGTCTATCTGGTCGCCGACGGCTCCAACAAGCCGTACCGCCTGAAGATCCGCGCCCCGGGCTTCCCGCACCTGGCCGCCATGGACTTCATGAATCGCGGCCACATGCTGGCCGACGTGTCCGCCATCCTCGGCTCCCTCGACATCGTGTTCGGGGAGATCGACCGGTAATGAAGCATGGCCTTGCCATACTTCCGCTGATCGCGGTCGCAGCCTGTTCGGGCGGTTCGGGGGGCGGCATCGATGCCGAGACCCGCGCGTCCTATGACTGGGCTGTGCTGCAGGCAGCGCCGGACACGGTCCCGGTCTATACCGAGGTGGGCCTGATGGGCTGCCGCATGTCCGGGGGAGAGCCGCTGTGCGGCTCGTGCAATACCACGGTCTCCGCGGCCGATTACGACCATGTCGTGGGCGCGCTCCTGGAAGAGCACCGTCTCGGCCGGGTCGACACTGAAGGACGGATCCGCGTCAGCGTGACGTCCGAACTGGATCATGCGGATTTCCCGCATAATGGAAGCCGGGCAGGGATCGAGGCGGCCATCGCCGACGCCCACGCCTGGTGTGAAGCTTTTCATCCGGAACGGTTCGAGGTGATCAATGATCGCCGCGAGACCGACATCGCCACAGGGGATGAGGAATGAGCGTTCGCCGCTTGGCAAAAGAACAGCCGGACAGCTTTGCCTTCAACAAGAAGAGCGAAGACGAGATCAAATTCTGGCTGGCGAAATATCCCGAGGCCAAGAAAGCCTCGGCCGTCATCCCCATGCTCTGGATCACCCAGAAGCAGGAAGGCTGGGTTTGTGAGCCGGCGATCCGCGAAATCGCGACGCGCCTGAACATGCCCTATATCCGCGTCTACGAAGTCGCGACCTTCTACACCATGTTCAACCTGGCTCCGGTCGGCGAGAACCTGGTCCAGGTCTGCGGTACGACGCCCTGCATGCTGCGCGGCGCGGAAGACCTGATCTCGGTCTGCAAGAAGCGCATCGGCAAGCAGCACGAGATTTCCGAAGACGGCAAGTTCACCTGGGTCGAAGTTGAGTGCATGGGCGCCTGCGCCAATGCCCCGATGATCCAGCTCGCGAACAAGGATGGCGACCACTACATCGAGGATCTCGATGCAGAAAAGTTCGAAGCCCTGCTCGACGATCTTGCCGCCGGCAAAAAAGTGAAATTCGGCCCGCAATCGGAGCGCAACGCCTCCGAACCGCACGGCACCGAGGCGCTGACCGACCCGTCCCTCTATGACGGCTCGCGCGCCAAGCCGATCAAACTGCCGAACACCGACAAGGCGGAGGGCTAACCCATGGCGACGCAACTCCTCCAGGATAAAGACCGCATCTTCACGAACCTGTTCGGTCATCATGACCCGGGTCTCGAGGGCGCCAAGCAGCGCGGCTGCTGGAATGGCACCAATGAGATCCTGCAACAGGGCCGTGACTGGATCATCGACCAGATGAAAGCCTCCGGCCTGCGCGGCCGCGGTGGCGCCGGTTTCCCGACCGGTCTGAAATGGTCCTTCATGCCCAAGGAAGTGGGGGCTCGCCCGCACTATCTCGTCGTCAATGCCGACGAATCCGAGCCGGGCACGTGCAAGGACCGCGAGATCATGCGTCATGATCCGCACCTGCTGATCGAAGGCTGCCTGATCGCCTCCTTCGCGATGCAGGCCCATGCCTGCTACATCTATCTGCGCGGCGAATATGTCACCGAGCGCCTGGCGCTCGAGAAAGCGGTCAAGGAGGCCTATGAGGCCAAGCTGATCGGCGACAACAATGTCAATGGCTGGGACTTCCACGTCTATGTCCACCATGGCGCCGGCGCCTATATCTGCGGCGAGGAAACGGCCCTGCTGGAAAGCCTGGAAGGCAAGAAGGGCCAACCGCGCCTGAAACCGCCTTTCCCGGCCAATGCCGGCCTCTATGGCTGCCCGACCACGGTGAACAATGTGGAGTCCATTGCGGTCTCCGGCACCATCCTGCGCCGCGGCGCGCAATGGTTCTCCTCCTTCGGTCGCGAGCGCAATGTCGGCACCAAGATCTTCTCGATCTCCGGCCATGTGAACAAGCCGTGCAATATCGAAGAGACCATGTCGGTCCCGATGAAGACCCTCATCGAGACGCATGCCGGTGGCGTGCGCGGCGGCTGGGACAATCTGAAGGCCGTCATTCCGGGCGGCTCCTCGGTCTCCCTGCTTCCGAAAGACATTTGCGACGATGTGCTGATGGATTTTGATGCCCTGCAGGCACACAAATCCGGTCTCGGCACCGCAGCCGTCATCGTCATGGACAAGTCCACCGACGTGGTGAAGGCGATCGCCCGCATCTCCTACTTCTACCGCCATGAAAGCTGCGGCCAGTGCACGCCGTGTCGTGAAGGCACCGGCTGGATGTGGCGCGTGCTGACCCGCATGGCGGCCGGCGAAAGCACGATCGAGGAAATCGACATGCTGCTTGACGTCGCCGGTCAGGTGGAAGGCCACACGATCTGCGCCCTCGGCGACGCGGCCGCCTGGCCCGTCCAGGGCCTGATCCGCCACTTCCGTAGCGAGATCGAAGATCGCATCAACAATTACCGCGCCGGCAAACCCGTGTTTGTCAGCCAGGTTGCGGCGGAGTAGGGCGCACTGTGAGAACTCTCCTCACATACGTTCTGGCGGCTTTGTCGGCAGCGGCTTTCCCGGCTGTATGGGGGGCTTTTGAGGCTGCAGTCTATCTTCAGTTTGAAGGTGATGGCTCGGTGCTTTCGGGTGCAGCCGTTTACGCCGCTATTCAGCTGATCGTTTGGGCAGTCGCGTTGCTAGTCCTTGGCGTGCCGCTGTGGATCGGCGTTCAAAAGATATTCGCTGTCTTTGGAAGGTCGACTGCTGGAGCGGCTGGTGTTTTGTCCGCCGTATCGGCATTTGGCGTCCTGTTTCTCGCAATGTGGCTGGCGCTTTTTCAGACTGATTGGTTTGCGTTCCAACGGGCGGGTGAACAAAGCGTCGTGTGGGATCTCGCAGCCATGCTCGGTCTTCTGACCATGCCGGGAATTCTGGTCATTCTCGGTGGTGCCGTGATTGGCGCTGCCTGGGGCACAGTTTTTTGGATTCGGGCGCCTAAGCCCACAACAGCAGGGATCGCAGCATGAGCGACGACCTTCGCAAAATCGTAGTCGACGGTGAAGAAGTCGAAGTACCGAACTCCTTCACGCTGTTGCAGGCTGCCGAAGCCGCCGGCCGGGAAATCCCGCGTTTCTGCTATCACGAGCGCCTGTCGGTCGCCGGCAATTGCCGGATGTGCCTGGTCGAGCTTGTCGGGGCGCCGAAACCGGCCGCCTCCTGCGCCATGCAGGTGCGCGACATGCGCGGCGGGCCGAATGGCGAACCGCCGGCCATGAATACGCTCTCGCCGATGGTGAAGAAGGCGCGCGAAGGGGTGATGGAGTTCCTGCTCATCAACCACCCGCTCGACTGCCCGATCTGTGACCAGGGCGGCGAATGCGACCTGCAGGACCAGTCGATCACCTATGGCCGCACCGGCTCGCGCTTCCCGGAAAACAAGCGTGCCGTGGAAGACAAGGAAATGGGTCCGATCGTGAAGACGGAGATGACGCGCTGCATCCAGTGCACGCGTTGCGTCCGATTCATCACGGAAGTCGCGGGCGTCCCGGAGATCGGCATGATCGGCCGCGGCGAGGATGCCGAGATCACCACCTATCTGGAACAGGCCGTGACGTCGGAACTCTCCGGCAATGTCATCGATCTCTGCCCGGTCGGCGCGCTGACCTCCAAGCCCTACGCCTTCAACGCCCGTCCCTGGGAGCTGAAGAAGACCGAAACCATTGATGTGATGGACGCGGTCGGCTCGAACATCCGCGTCGACAATCGCGGCCCCGCCGTGCTGCGCATCCTGCCGCGCGTGCATGAGGGCGTGAATGAGGAGTGGATCTCCGACAAGACGCGCTACGCTTGGGAAGGCCTGTCCAAACAGCGCCTCGACAAGCCCTATATCCGCGAGAACGGCAAGCTGCGCGCCGCTTCCTGGGGTGAAGCCCTGGGTGTGGCCGCCGAAAAGCTTTCCGGTGACGCCTCCAAGATCGGCATGATTGCCGGCGATCTCTGCTCCGCCGAGGAGATGAAGGCCGCCAAGGATCTCGCCGACGCGCTCGGCGTGGCCTCCATCGATTGCCGCCAGGATGGCGCCAAGATCGGTGGCGGTGCCCGTCAGGAATACCTGTTCAACGGCACGATCGCCGGGATCGAGGAGGCCGATGCCATCCTCGTCGTGGGCGCCAATCCGCGCACCGAAGCTGCGATCATCAATGCCCGTATCCGCAAGACCTGGCTGCACAATGACACCGCCGTCGGCGTCATCGGCGAGCCGGTCGACCTGACCTATGACTACGAGCATGTCGGCACATCCGCCAAGGATCTGGCCGGCCTCAAGAAGAAGCGCTCCGGCTTCATCAAGACCCTGAAAGACGCCAAGCGTCCGATGATCATTCTCGGCGCCGGGGCCCTGACGGGTGAGGATGGTGGTGCCATCCTGCGCGCGGCCGGCGATCTGGCCGCCTCGGTCGGTGCCGTGTCCGAAGACTGGAATGGTTTCTCCGTCCTGCACACGGCGGCCAGCCGTGTCGCCGGCCTCGATCTCGGCTTCCTGCCGGGTGAGGGCGGTCAGGACACGACCGGCATGCTGTCGGGCGGTATGGAAACCGTGGTTCTGCTCGGTGCCGACGAGATCGACATGGCCAAGCTGGATGGCGCCTTTGTCATCTATGTGGGCTCGCACGGCGATGCCGGTGCCCACCGCGCCGACCTGATCCTGCCGGGCGCCGCCTGGACCGAACAGGACGGCATCTACGCCAATACCGAGGGCCGCGTTCAGCTCGCCTTCCGCTCCGTCTTCCCGAAAGGCGAAGCGAAAGAGAACTGGGCCATTTTCCGCGCCCTGTCGGACCGCCTCAACAAGACGCTGCCCTACAACAATCTCGTCGAGCTGCGTCAGAAACTCTTCGCCGACACGCCGGTTCTGGGCGGGATCGACCACGCGCCGGGCGCTGAAGGCGCTGCGGAGTTCGATGCCAAGTCCATCGGCACGGATGGCGAGGTCGGTGACACGCCGCTCGGCTCGGCCGTGTCGAATTTCTACTTCACCAACCCGATCGCCCGGGCTTCTGAGACGCTGGCCGCTTGCGCCGCGCTCAAGGATGCCCCGGCAGCCGTAGCCGCGGAGTAAGTGATGAGCGACCTGGTTTCACAATTCGGACCGCTCTGGGGCACGTTGGCCGTTCTCGGCCAGATCCTCGGCTTCGTGATCGTCCTGCTGATCTCCCTGGCCTTTCTCCTCCTGATGGACCGGAAAGTCTGGGCGGCTGTGCAGATGCGCAAGGGCCCGAACGTCGTCGGTGCCTTCGGCCTGCTGCAATCCTTCGCGGACTTCTTCAAGTTCGTGTTCAAGGAAATCGTGGTTCCGGCCGGCGCAGACCGTTCGCTCTACCTGCTGGCGCCGCTGATCACGCTGATCCTGGCCTTCGTGACCTGGGCCGTTGTGCCGGTCGCCCCGGGCTGGGTGATTGCGGACATCAATGTCGGTATTCTCTACCTCTTCGCCATGTCCTCGCTGGGTGTCTACGGCATCATCATCGGCGGCTGGGCCTCCAACTCGAAATACCCCTTCCTCGGCGCGCTGCGCTCGGCGGCCCAGATGGTGTCCTATGAAGTCTCGATCGGCTTCATCATCGTCACCGTCCTGCTGTTCGCCGGCTCGATGAGCCTGTCGGACATCGTGGCCCTGCAGGATGGCGGGTTCTGGAACTGGAACGTCCTGTCCTTCCACGCCTGGCCGGTGCCGATGTTCCTGGTGATGATCCCGATGGCGGTGATCTTCTTCATCTCGGCCCTGGCCGAGACCAACCGTCCGCCGTTTGACCTGCCGGAAGCCGAGTCCGAACTCGTCGCCGGTTACCAGGTCGAGTATTCCTCCACGCCCTACCTCCTCTTCATGGTGGGTGAGTATCTCAACATCGTGCTGATGTGCGCGATGACGACGATCCTCTTCTTCGGTGGCTGGAATTCGCCGATCCCGGACGCCTTCGTCGACGGCTGGCCCTATCTGGCCGCCCAGGCCTGGCACTTCTTCTGGTTCGCCGCAAAGGTCGTCTTCTTCTTCTTCATGTTCGCCATGGTGAAGGCGCTGGTGCCCCGCTACCGCTATGACCAGCTGATGCGTCTGGGCTGGAAGATCTTCCTGCCGACCTCCCTGGTGGCTGTCGCCCTGGTGGGCGCCGCCGTTGTCTACGGCCCGCAAGGATAAGTTCGATGAGCAGACTGACACAGGCCATTCGCGGCGCGCTCCTGATGGACTTCTGGTCCGCCTTCGGGATGGGCATGCGCTATTTCTTCGCCAAGAAGGCGACGCTGAACTACCCGTTCGAAAAGGGTCCGCTCAGCCCGCGCTTCCGCGGCCAGCACGCCCTGCGCCGTTATGCCAACGGCGAAGAGCGCTGCATCGCGTGCAAACTCTGCGAAGCGATCTGCCCGGCCCAGGCGATCACGATCGAGGCCGAGCCGCGCTCGGACGGTTCGCGCCGGACCACGCGCTATGACATCGACATGACCAAATGCATCTATTGCGGTTACTGCCAGGAGGCATGCCCGGTGGATGCAATCGTGGAAGGCCCGAACTTCGAGTTCGCCGCCGAAACCCGCGAAGAACTTTTCTACGACAAGGCAAAACTCCTCGAGAACGGCGATCGCTGGGAACGGGAAATTGCCAAGAATTTGGAACTCGATGCGCCGTACCGCTAGGGCGCGCATTGGCTGAACAATAAACGGAAGAGGGCATCATGCTCGCATCACTGGCCTTCTGGGCCTTTTCCGGAGTGGCAATCGCCTCGGCCTTCATGGTCGTCATTGCCCGTAACCCGGTCAGGTCCGTGCTGTTCCTGATCCTGGCCTTTTTCTCGGCCGCGGGTCTCTTCGTCCTGCTCGGCGCCGAGTTCCTGGCGATGCTGCTGATCGTTGTCTATGTCGGCGCGGTCGCGGTGCTCTTCCTCTTCGTCGTGATGATGCTGGACATCGATTTCGCCGAGCTGAAACAGGGCTTCCTCAGCTATCTGCCGCTGGGCGGGGCCTTCGCCCTCGTTCTGGCCGCGCTGCTGGCCATGACCGTCGCCACCTGGCAGGCCTCCGACCAGGCCGAGAGCCTGCGCGCCGCCGCCATGCCGGACGGGATGAGCAATATCGAGGCGCTCGGCACGGTCATCTACGACCAGTATGTCTACTTCTTCCAGGCCGCCGGCCTGGTGCTTCTGGTCGCCATGATCGGCGCCATCGTGCTGACCCTGCGTCACAAGGAAGGCGTCAAGCGCCAGTCCGTGACCGCCCAGGTCGGCCGCGACCGCAATGAGGCGATCGAAATGCTGGATATCAAGCCGGGACAGGGGATTGGAGAATGATGGAGATCGGGCTGGGGCATTACCTCGCCGTCGCCGCGGTGCTCTTCACCATCGGTGTGTTCGGCATTTTCGTGAACCGGAAGAACGTCATCATCCTGCTGATGTCGATCGAGCTCATTCTCCTCTCGGTGAATGTGAACCTCGTCGCCTTCTCCGCCTTTCTCGGCGATCTGGCCGGCCAGGTGTTCGCGCTTTTCGTTCTGACCGTCGCTGCAGCGGAAGCCGCTGTGGGTCTGGCCATTCTCGTCGTCTACTTCCGCAACCGGGGCGATATCTCGGTTGAGGGCGTCAACCTGATGAAGGGCTAGGGGATCATGGCACCTATTATCGTCTTCGGGCCGCTCCTCGCTTCGGCTTTTGCCGGCCTGTTCGGCAATTATATCGGCCACCGGGCTGCCCAGATCGTCACCACGGCGACCGTCGTCCTGTCGGCCATCCTGTCCTGGATCGTCTTCTTCGACGTCACCATGGGCGGCAATACCTACACGATCCACGTGCTCAACTGGATGAGCGTCGGTGATTTCGACGTCTCCTGGGCCATCAAGATCGACAATCTGTCGGCCGTGATGCTGGTCGTGGTGAATTCGGTCTCCTCGCTCGTGCACATCTATTCCTGGGGCTATATGTCCCACGATCCGCACCGGGCGCGCTTCTTCTCCTACCTGTCGCTCTTCACCTTCGCCATGCTGGCCCTGGTGACCGCCGACAACTTCCTCCAGCTCTTCTTCGGCTGGGAAGGCGTGGGTCTGGCCTCCTATCTGCTGATCGGCTTCTGGTACAAGAAGAAGTCGGCCAATGACGCCGCCATCAAGGCCTTCGTGACCAACCGCGTCGGCGATTTCGGCTTCGCGCTGGGCATCATGGCGATCTTCGCCGTGTTCGGCAGCGTCAATTTCGAGACCGTCTTCAACGCCATCACGCACAATGAACTCGTGACCATTGCGGGCTCCGAACTGGCGGTTCCCGCCCAGGAAGCCGCGCTCTCCTTCTTCGGGATGAGCTTCAATGCGATCGAGCTGATCGCCTTCCTCCTCTTCATCGGGGCGATGGGCAAGTCGGCGCAATTCTTCCTGCACGTCTGGCTGCCGGACGCGATGGAAGGCCCGACGCCGGTTTCCGCCCTGATCCACGCCGCCACCATGGTGACCGCCGGTGTCTTCCTGGTGTGCCGCAGTTTCGAGATCTACCAGCTGGCGCCGATGGCCTCGGCCATTGTCACCGTGATCGGTGCCGTGACGGCGCTGTTCGCAGCCACGGTCGGCCTGGCCCAGAACGACATCAAGCGGGTCGTCGCCTATTCGACCTGTTCCCAGCTGGGCTACATGTTCTTCGCCGCAGGCCTGGGCCTGTATTCGGCGGCCATGTTCCACCTGTTCACGCACGCCTTCTTCAAGGCGCTCTTGTTCCTTGGCTGTGGTGCCGTCATTCACGGCCTGCATGACGAGCAGGACATGCGCAAGATGGGCGGGCTCTACAAGATGATGCCCATGACCTGGGTGCTGATGATCGTCGGCACGCTGGCCCTCACGGGTGTGGGCTTGCCGCCCTTCACCCTGTTCGGCCTGGAGCTTGGCGGGTTCGGCTTTGCCGGCTTCTACTCCAAGGACATGATCATCGAGGAAGCCTTCATGATGGGGCAGGAGGGCCTGTTCTTCGGTCTCCCGGCCTTCTGGATCGGTGTGGTCGCAGCCCTGCTGACCAGCTTCTACTCCTGGCGCCTGATCTTCATGACCTTCCACGGCTCCTTCCGGGGCAAACAGAAGGATTACGAGCACGCGCATGACAGCAGCTGGGTGATGACCGGCCCGCTGGTCCTGCTGGCCATTGGTGCCGTGTTCGCCGGTGCCTTCTTCAAGGACAGCTTTGTCGGCAAGGACGCCTTCAACTTCTGGGGCGACGCACTTCCGGCCGGTCCCTATGCGGAAGGCAATTATCCGGAATATGCCGAGGGCTATCCGGGTAGCAGCGAGTATGCCGATACCGCGCATGTCACGGATGATCATGCCGCCCCTGCGGCCGATGACCATGCCGCCGACACGCATGCTGCCGCTGACGCGCATGCCGAGCCGGCCCATGCTGATACCGGTCATGCCGATGAGGAACATCATGGCGGACACCATCCGCCGACCTGGGTCCTCTGGGCGCCCTTCATCGTGACCTGGCTCGGCTTCTTCGGTGCCGTCTGGTTCTACATCGTCAAGGAAGGCATTGGTGCCCGCATCGCCGCGCGTGGCGGCCCGCTGCACAGCTTCCTGTCCAACAAGTGGTATTTCGACGAGATCTATCACTTCATCTTCGTGCGCGGCGCGAAGGGGCTGGGTGATCTTCTCTGGAAGGTCGGCGACATGCGCATCATTGATGGCTGGGGCCCCAATGGTGTCGCCGGAACCACGCTGGCGGCTGCCAAGCGCATCGCCAAGGCCCAGTCGGGTTATCTCTATCACTATGCATTCGTCATGCTGATCGGTGTGCTGGGGCTTCTGCTCTGGGCCCAGGTCAGCGCAGGAGGCCACTAGATGTTTGGCGAGTTCGAAGCCTTTCTTTCGATCCTGACCTTCGTCCCGGCCCTGGGTGCGCTGGTTATTGCGATCTTCCGCTTTACCGCGCGCGCTGAAGACCAGGCGCAGATCGACAAGAATTCCCGCCTGGTGGCCTGGGTGGCGACCATGGTGACGCTGGCCCTGTCGCTGATCCTTCTGTTCAGCTTCGACCGGGACACCGCCGGGTTCCAATTCGTCCACGAGATCGAATGGCTCTCCCAGATCGGCCTGGGCTACCGCCTTGGCGTCGACGGAATTTCCGTGCTCTTCGTCGTGCTGACCGCCTTCCTGATGCCGCTCTGCATCATGGCGTCCGGGGCGATCCAGAAGCGCGTGGCCGATTACATGATCGCCTTCCTGCTGCTGGAAACCCTGGTGATCGGCGTGTTCTGCGCCCTCGACCTGGTGGTCTTCTACATCTTCTTCGAAGGTGGCCTGATCCCGATGTTCATCATCATCGGTGTCTGGGGCGGCCAGAACCGCGTCTATGCCGCGTTCAAATTCTTCCTCTACACCCTGCTGGGCTCCGTGCTCATGCTGGTGGCGATGATCTACATGTTCCTGCAGGCCGGCACGACCAACATCACCGTGCTGCTGGAGCATGATTTCGCCCGAGAGGCGCAGATGTGGATGTGGCTGGCCTTCTTCGCCTCCTTTGCGGTGAAGATGCCGATGTGGCCGGTCCATACCTGGCTGCCGGACGCGCACGTGCAGGCCCCGACGGCGGGCTCGGTCATCCTGGCCGGCATCCTGCTGAAAATGGGCGGCTATGGCTTCCTGCGCTTCTCGCTGCCCATGTTCCCGGAAGCCTCGGACTATTTCGCGCCGCTGGTCTTCGCCCTGTCGATCATTGCCATCATCTACACCTCGCTGGTGGCCTTCCGGCAGACCGATATCAAGAAGCTGATCGCCTATTCCTCAGTCGCCCATATGGGTTTCGTGACGATGGGCCTGTTCGCGATGAACGAGACCGGGGTGCAGGGCGCCATCTTCCAGATGATCTCCCACGGCTTCATCTCCGGCGCGCTCTTCCTCTGCGTCGGCGTGATCTATGACCGCATGCACACCCGCGAAATCGCCTTCTATGGTGGTCTCGTGCACAAAATGCCGGTCTATGCCGTCATCTTCGGTCTGTTCACCATGGCCAATGTCGGCCTGCCGGGCACGTCGGGCTTTGTCGGTGAGATCATGACCATGGTCGGCGCCTTCCAGGTGTCCTGGTGGATCGCCACCGGTGCTGCCGTCGGCGTCATCCTGTCGGCCATGTACATGCTGACCGTCTATCGCAATGTCGTCTTCGGCGAGATCACCAATCCGAAGCTGGAAAACATCTCCGACCTCAACCGCATGGAATGGGCGATCTTCGTGCCGCTCATCATCATGACGCTGTGGCTGGGCATTTCCTCGACGGCTGTTACCGACATCACCGCGGCTTCGGTCGACAATCTGATCACCCAATACCAGGCGGCTCTGCCCGCCGCGGCCCAGTAGGAGAGGCGAGCCATGACGGCGGACATGCTTTCTCAGGACCTGTCCCTGCTCATTCCCGAACTGCTTCTGGCAGGCGGCGCCATGGCGCTGCTCATGCTGGGCGTGTTCCTGAAGGGCGAGGGGACCAATAAGCTGGTCCAGTGGCTCACCGTGGCCCTGCTGGCCGGTGCGGGCCTTGCGGCACTCTTCCTGGTCTCCGGTGAAGGCCAGGCCTTCTCGGGCGGGTTCATCTTTGACGGCCTGGCACGCTTCTCCAAGCTCGCCATCGGCCTCGTCGCAGCCATCGCGCTCTTGCTGGCCATGCCTTATCTGCAGGCGGAAAAGCTGGGCAAGATCGAATATCCGGTCCTGATGACGCTCGCCGTCACCGGCATGTTCATGATGGTGTCCGCGAACGACCTCATCTCCATGTATATGGGGATCGAGTTGCAATCGCTGGCGCTCTACGTGCTCGCCGCCTTCAACCGCGACAGCCTGCGGGCGTCCGAGGCCGGTCTGAAATATTTCGTGCTCGGCGCGCTGTCCTCCGGCCTGCTGCTCTACGGCTCTTCGCTGGTCTATGGCTTCACCGGTGCCACCGGCTTCAACGAGATCGCCATCGCGGTCCAGTCCGGCCCCTCGGTCGGCCTGGTCTTCGGTCTGGTCTTTGTGATCTGCGGTCTGGCCTTCAAGGTTTCCGCCGCGCCCTTCCACATGTGGACGCCGGACGTTTACGAAGGCGCCCCGACCCCGGTCACGGCCTTCTTCGCCACGGCCCCGAAAATGGCGGCCATCGTGCTGATGGCCCGCGTCCTGATCGAGCCCTTTGGCGGCATGGTCGAACAATGGCGCGACGTGATCTGGGTGATCGCGGTCCTGTCCATGGGGCTGGGGGCGTTCGGTGCCCTGACGCAGACCAATATCAAGCGTCTGATGGCCTATTCCTCGATCTCCAACATGGGCTATGCCCTGGTGGCGATCGCCTCGGCCAGCCAGACCGGTCTGTGGGCGCTTCTGGTCTACATGATCCTGTACATGATCGGCGTGGTCGGCTCCTTCGGTGCCATCCTGTCCATGCGCACGCGTGAAGGCATGGTGGAGCAGATCTCCGATCTCGCCGGCATTGCCCAGCGCAATCCGGGCCTGGGCTGGTCGATTACCGCGCTGATGTTCTCCATTGGCGGTCTGCCCTTCATGGTCGGCTTCTTCGGCAAATTCTTTGTCGTCTTCGCGGCCGTGCAGGCCGATCTCATGGTCCTGGCGGTTCTCGCCGTGCTCTTCTCGGTGGTGGGTGCTGCCTATTATCTGCGCGTCGTGAAGACGGTCTGGTTCGACGAGGGCGAGGTGGAATTCGTTCCGGCTGCGGTCAGCGTCTACTGGATCACCCGCCTGGCCGGCCTGGCCACGGTCCTGCTCCTGCCGGTCATCGGCTGGCTGGTCTTCCGCGCCTATTCGGTCGGTCTGGCCACGCTCTGATCAAGGCGTGACCCCGGCTCCAACGCCTCGTACCGACTGGCTCGACACCTGCGCTTCGACGAATGCCGAAGCGCGGGAGCGGGCCCTGTCGGGCGAGCGCGGGCCGCTCTGGATCGCCACGCGCACCCAGACCGCCGGACGCGGCCGCCGCGGCCGTGCCTGGACCGGGCTCGAGGGCAATCTCTTCACCACGGGTCTCTACACCCTGGCCGGGCCGCCAGCCCTGGCCGGTGAACTGTCCTTTCTCGCCGCCCTGGCGGCCGCCGATGTCTGCGATATCGCGCTGAAGGACACATCTCGCACAAAAGTGAAATGGCCGAATGATCTCCTGGTCGACGGCCGCAAGGCTTGCGGCATCCTGCTGGAGAGCGGACCTGCGCCGGGTGGCGGGCTCTGGGTCGCGATCGGGATCGGCCTCAATCTCGTCCATCATCCGCAGGATGTGGAACGCCCCGCGACCTCGCTGAAGGCCGCAGGCGCCAGTCTGGACAGGGAAAATGCGCTCGATCACTTGGTCCGCAGTTTCGAGACCTGGCGCCAGCGCTGGGTAACGGACGGGTTCGGTCCCGTCCGCGATGGCTGGCTGGTGCGCGCCCATGGCCTGGGTGAAACCTGCGAAGTCCGCCTGGCCAATGAGACGCTCACAGGCACATTCGCCGATCTGGGACCGGATGGCGCACTGCGGCTGGACTTGGATGGCGGCGGCCGACGGTATATCTCCGCAGGAGATGTTTTCTTCCCCTCCGGAAGCGCGACCTGATCAAGAGGACGACCGGCATGCTGCTTGCCATCGACTGCGGCAATACCAATACGCTTTTTGCCATTCATGACGGCCAGGACTGGGTCGCCCAATGGCGCTCGGGGACGGATTCGACGCGCACCGCCGACGAGCATGCCGTTTGGCTGTCCCAGCTTATGGCGCTGCAGGGCCGCACCCTGACCGATATCACCGATTGCGTGATCTCCACCGTGGTGCCGCAGGCCCTGTTCAATCTGCGCAATCTCTCGCGCCGCTATTTCAATGCCGAGCCGGTCATCGTCGGCGAGCCGGGCGTCGAGATGGATATCGAAGTGCGTCTGGAACGCCCCCAGGACGCGGGCGCTGACCGTCTGGTCAATGCGCTGGGCGCGCGGGCAGCCTATGATGGCGCCATGATCATCATCGACAGCGGCACTGCCACGACCTTCGACGTGATTGCCGCCGACGGTGCCTTTGAAGGCGGAATCATCGCCCCGGGCATCAACCTCTCCATGCAAGCCCTGCACGGCGCGGCCGCCAAACTGCCGCGCGTCGCCATCGCCAAACCCCAGCGCGTGATGGGCAAGGACACGGTTTCGGCCATGCAGTCCGGCGTGTTCTGGGGCTATATCGACCTGATCGACGGCCTCGTCTCCCGCCTCAAGACGGAGATGGACCAGGCCTGTACCGTGATCGCCACCGGCGGGGTTGTCTCCCTGTTCGAGGGCGCATCCAAAACCATCGACCATTACGACCCCGACCTGACCATTCGTGGCCTGTTGGAAGTCTGGAAACTCAACGGCGGACGCCTCTCATCGTGACCTCTACCAACCCCGACAGCCTGTGCTTCCTGCCGCTTGGCGGCTCTGACGAGATCGGCATGAATCTCAATCTCTACGGCTATGGGCCGGAGAGTGACCGCAAATGGATCATCGTCGATTGCGGCGTGACCTTCGGTGATCTGTCGACGCCCGGCGTCGATCTCATCATGCCCGATCCGCGTTTCATCGAGGAACGCGCCGATGATCTGATCGGCATGGTGCTCACCCACGCTCATGAAGACCATATGGGCGCCGTGGCGCATCTCTGGCGCCGCCTGCGCTGCCCGATCTGGGCGACGCCCTTCACCGCCTGGCTGGTCCGCGACCGCCTGCATGAATACGGGCTGGAGGATGAGGTCGAGCTGCACGAGATCGCGCTGGACAGCCGTTTCGATCTCGGCCCGTTCGACATCCAGCTGGTCACACTGACCCACTCCATCCCGGAGCCGAATGGCCTGGCCATCCGCACCCCGGCCGGTCTCGTCCTGCACACGGGCGACTGGAAGATCGATCCGGATCCGCTGATCGGCGAAAGCACCGATATCTCCGCCCTGACCGCCATGGGCGAGGAGGGCGTGCTCGCCATGGTGTGTGACAGCACCAATGTCTTTTCCAAGGGGGAAAGCGGGTCGGAAGCCGGGGTCAAGGAAGAGCTGGTCAAGGTGGTCGGCGAGAACAAGACCGGCAAGGTCGCCATTGCCGCCTTCGCCTCCAATGTTGCCCGCCTCCAGTCCGCCATCGAGGCCGCCGAGGCCAATGGCCGCCGCGTCTGCCTGGTCGGCCGCTCCATGCACCGCATGACCGCTGCCGCCAAATCCGTCGGCCTCTTGCAGCACGTCCAGGATTTCGTCTCCGAGGAAGAGGCCGGCTTCTTCCCGCCGGAGAAAATCCTCTATCTGTGCACCGGCTCCCAGGGCGAGCCCCGCGCCGCGCTCTCGCGCATCGCCGAGGGCAATCACCGCAATGTCAATCTGGGCCGGGGCGATACCGTCATCTTCTCCAGCCGCGTCATTCCGGGCAATGATCTGGGCATTTTCCAGCTCCAGAACCGGCTCGCCGAACGCGGGGTGGAGATCATCACCGAGAAGGACCGTCCGGTTCACGTCTCCGGCCATCCCTGCCGTGACGAGCTCGCCCAGATGTATCAATGGGCCCAGCCTTCCGTGGCCATCCCGGTCCATGGCGAGCGCCGCCATCTGATTGAGCACGCCGCCTTCGCCCGCGAACTCCAGGTCCCGCATTCCGTGACCGTACGCAATGGCGACATGGTGGAGATCCGCGCTGACGGCACCGCCTCCATCATCGATGAAGCCCCCGCCGGACGCCTCCATGTCGACGGAAACTTCCTGACCGATGCTGATGCCGACAGCATGCGCGAGCGCCGCAAGCTCGCCTATGCCGGCGAGATCACCGTCGCCATGGCCGTCTCGGGCAAGGGCGAACTGCTTTCCGGTCCGGACCTGCGCTGCATGGGCATTCCGGAAGACGCCAATCTGTCCAATGAGGAATTCATGGATGCGCTCGCGGATGAAGCCGAGCGCGCCTATGACCGGCTCAGCCCGCGCAATCGCCGCGATCTGGAACACGCCGAAGAGGAAATCCGCCGCGCCGTGCGCCGCGAAGCCAACCGCATCTGGGGCAAGAAGCCCTGGATCGATGTCATGCTGCTGGAGATCTGAGCAGGAACATGACGCGGACTACGGCCAATCGTTCAAGCTGGGAGGTGAAACCTTTCGAAGCGGATGTCGATATTCCGTATTCAAAATCCTTCTCTGCTGAGGATTTTGACAGCATTCGTCAGGGCTTTCTGCCTGGGCAAATGGAGGATAAGTGGTTCATCTTCTTCGAGAACAATGTCCTGCATTTTTACCGGAGTTGGACCGGGGTCGGCGTTTTTAAGGTTGAATTCCAATCTGATGCGGATGGTGCGCATGTTGTCTCTGCCAAGGCAGTTGGAGAGAGCATCCCGAGTGGTCCGGTGTATGCCGCAGAGTTACTCGGATTTCTGATCGACCGTAAATTGCTTGGCCGTGAAGTTCCGTTTCCAGAAATGCCGGCAGGATGAAAAGCATGGGCCTATCGTTTTCGACCGGGTTTCCGGTGAGCGATTCAGACTAAGAATGGTGCGTCATCACGCGGTGGCAGCCCCGAGGGAGTGGAAAGATGAAAATCGGACGTTTGAACCATGTTGGCGTGGCCGTGCCCGATATCGAGGCCGCCAAGAAGACCTATGCCGATCTCTATGGCGCTACAGACGCCACCGAGACCAAGGATTTCCCGCATCTGGGCGTGAAAGTCGCCTTCGTCCATCTCGACAATTCAGAGATCGAGCTGCTGGAACCCTCCGGTGCCGACAGCCCGGTCCACAAATTCCTGGAACGCAATCCCAAGGGCGGGCAGCACCATCTGTGCTTTGAAGTGCCTGACATTGTCGCCGCCCGCGATGCGATGGTTGCCAAAGGCGCCACCGTGCTGGGTACGGGCGAGCCCTATATCGGCGCCCATGGCGTGCCGGTCATCTTCATCCACCCCAAGGACAGCAACGGCCAGCTCATCGAGCTGATGCAGGAGCCTTAGTCCTCCGACCCGGATTGTCTGGGTAGGCAGATCTCGAATGCCTCGGCGAGTCCTGACGTGTAAGCCGTTTGTTCGACAGGCGTGAAACGCGGCAATTCATTCTGCTCGAAGCGTTCCAGTAGTGGCGTTCGCGAATTGTGGCCGGATGTACGGCTGAGAGCTGCCAAGACCGGGGTCGGGAGGTTCGAGGCCAATTCGGCCGCCATGCATTCGCATTGGGGATAGTTCAGGTCGATCAGGTTTGCTTTGCAGGCGCGCTCGAACTGATCGCTCATCCGGTCAATTGGTGATGTGAAGAGGGTGTAGCCCGTCAGCGTCAGCGCAAGCACCACGGACAGGATCGGAAAGCTTTCAATCGGGAAACCGTAAAGCGTGTGTTCGACAGACTCCGAATTCACGCGGCGTCCCCAGATCCAGATGTGGACAGACCCGGCGACCGCGAAACCAACTGGGAGGGCGACCAGACCGGCATGGTTCACGAAGGCGAGGGTGACGCTATCGGGGTTGTCGGGATAAACGAGGTTCGCCGCTAGAACGAAACACGCGATCCCGACGACGCACCAGATCAGCAGGACGACAAATGCGCCGAGCCCATCACCAGACCAGATAATCATGTGAATTCAATCCGATTCCAACGGTTCCACCTTTGTGCAAACGTTGGCACCTTTGTTGTTCCTGGTCTAGAAGACCGTCAAATACTGCCGGAGAATACCGTTTGATCCGCTATCTCACCTATCTGCCAGTCGTCATTGCCGGCCTGCTCTGGCTGTCCCGCTTCATCATCCGGGATGACGGGGTCGGCGTGGTCAACGGCCTCGTCGTTTTCCTGATCGTGTGGTGGCTCGTCTTCTTCATGATGCTGCCCGTCGGCGTTCGCTCCCAGGAGGAGGAGGGCGAGATTGTCGAAGGGTCCGAACCGGGCGCTCCGGTCACGGCCAATCTGATGAAGAAGGGCTGGTGGACGACCATTGTCACATCGGGCATCTGGATCATCTACTACATCATCAATGAGAGCGGCGTCGTCGCGCAATTCATGCCGACAGGCGGCCACTGGTAAGACAAAAAGGGGAGCGGTAGCCGGACCGGCTGCCGGGGGAGATCATGAGCCAAGACCGGACGAGCGCGGACACGCCGCGCCGCAGTGCCTTCACACGTTTTCTCGACGGGGTGGAATGGCTGGGCAATCTCCTGCCGCATCCCGTGACCCTGTTCGCCCTGTTGGCGCTGGGTATCGTGCTCCTTTCCGGCGTGTTCGGCTGGCTGGGGATTGCGGTCGAGGATCCGCGTCCTGCTGGTGCCCGCGGTGTTGCCGAGGACGGCATGATCCGCGCGGTCAGCCTGCTCAATGGTGATGGCATCCGCCGCATTTGGACCAGCCTGGTCACCAATTTCACCGGTTTTGCCCCGCTCGGCGTGGTGCTGGTGGCCATGCTCGGCGTTGGCGTGGCCGAGAAATCCGGCCTGCTGTCTGCCGCCGTGCGCGCCATGGTCCTGTCCGCGCCGCGCCATGTCGTCACCGTCGCCATCGTCTTTGCCGGCATTGTCTCCAATACGGCGTCGGAAGTGGGCTATGTCGTCCTCATTCCGCTGGCCGGCGCCATTTTCTACGCGCTGGGCCGCCATCCGCTGGCCGGCATGGCCGCCGCCTTTGCCGGTGTCTCCGGTGGCTATAGCGCCAATCTCCTGATCGGCACGATCGACCCGCTGCTCGCCGGCATCACGCAGGAAGCCGCCCGCCTGATCGATCCCGATTATGAAGTCGTGGCCACGGCGAACTGGTATTTCATGTTCGCCTCCACCTTTGTGATCACGGCGATCGGCTCGCTCGTGACGATCTTCATCGTGGAGCCCAAGCTGGGCCAATACGACGCCTCGCGCGCCGATGAGACCGTGCTGGACAAGCACATGATGCAGCCGCTTGAGACGATCGAGCGCAAGGGCCTGTTTTGGGCCGGCATCGCCATTCTCGGCGTTTTTGCCCTGATGGCGCTGACCCTGGTGCCGGAATGGGGCGTGCTGCGCAATCCGGACACCGGCGACCGCATCGCCTCACCCTTCTTCCGCGGCTTCGTCGTCTGGATCCTGATCTTCTTCATCGCTGCGGGCTATGCCTATGGCCGCGCCACCGGCGTGATGAAGACCGACCGCGATGTCATCAATGCCATGGCCGGCGCGATCAGCGCGCTGGGTCTCTACATCGTCCTGGTCTTCTTCGCCGCCCAGTTTGTTGCCTTCTTCGGCTGGACCAATCTGGGGGCGATCACCGCCGTCACCGGCGCGCAATTCCTGCAGGATACCGGCATGACCGGTCCGCTGGTCTTCTTCCTCTTCATCCTGATGTGTGCGGTGATCAATCTCTCGCTCGGCTCGGCCTCGGCGCAGTGGGCGGTGACCGCCCCGATCTTCGTGCCCATGCTGATGCTGATCGGCTATGCCCCGGAAGTGATCCAGGCCGCCTACCGGATCGGCGACAGCTCGACCAATATCATCACCCCGATGATGAGCTATTTCGGTCTCATCCTCGCCTGGGCGACGCGCTATGACAAAAACCTGGGCGTCGGCACGCTCATCGCGATGATGCTGCCCTATACGATCTTCTTCCTCCTGTTCTGGTCCAGCTTCTTCTTCCTGTGGACCTTCGGCCTCGACCTCCCGGTCGGCCCGGGCTCGCCGACCTATTATCCGGTCGAGGCCAGCTAGGGGATCAGCTCCGGCGCACGCGCGCGGCGAAACAGCCGTGCGCGGCATTGTGCACATCGATATAGGCCACATCCGAGCGGGCGAGGGCGCGTTCCAGTCCAGGCTTGACCGCGCCGTCCAGCACAAGCTCCGCCCCGACCAGCATGCCGTCCGTATCGAACAGGCGCAGGGCCAAGGGTCGACCGCTCATCACGGGTGGGATCTCGTCCACATAGTCCGCCGCCTGCATGGCGCCTTCGCGGACATAGATCGCATAGGCCGACCGGTAGGGCGTCGCGACATCATGGCTGGCATGATTGAGCAGAAGCACTGTCTCGCCGGGCTCTGCATCTTCCAGCGTGATCCGGCAGGGGAAACCCGGCTTGCCGGTCACAACCGTGCGGACAATGCCCTGAGCCGCGAGGACATCGTCGGACTGGCCGAAATAGGGGGCAAAGTTTTCGGCTGAAAGGCCGGTGATGCGAAACGTCATGGGCAATTCTCCTGTGATGCGGGGCTTGCTTTCGCGCATCAGGTCGCTGTCGCCCACCCGATCCTTGCGGCAGGAAACGGGTGCCGCATCCCGTCCCTCTGCGTCCAGGCTGAGAATTACCCCCATCCATCCTTGTATTACCGGCTCTGACCGGTCTAATGGGCGGCAAACCTCAATCCACCGGAATCGCCCATCATGCGCCTCTCCCGCTATTTCCTGCCCGTGCTGAAGGAAACCCCTTCGGACGCCCAGATCGTTTCCCACCAGCTTATGCTGCGCGCCGGCATGATCCGCCAGCAGGCGGCCGGCATCTATTCCTGGCTGCCGCTGGGCCACAAAGTGCTCAAAAAGATCGAGCAGATCGTGCGTGAGGAGCAGGACCGGGCCGGTGCTGTAGAAATGCTCATGCCGACCATCCAGGCCGCCGATCTGTGGCGTGAGAGCGGGCGCTATGATGATTATGGCGACGAGATGCTGCGCATCACCGACCGTCATGGCCGGGACATGCTCTACGGGCCCACGAATGAGGAAATGATCACCGAGATCTTCCGGGCCTATTGCAAGTCCTACAAGGACACGCCCAAGCTTCTCTACCATATCCAGTGGAAATTCCGGGATGAGCGCCGCCCGCGTTTCGGCGTCATGCGCGGCCGCGAATTCCTGATGAAGGATGCCTATTCCTTCGACATTGATGCCGACAGTGCGCGGGCCTCCTATAACCGCATGTTCATCGCCTATCTCAACACCTTCTCGCGTCTCGGCCTGAAAGCCGTGCCGATGAAGGCGGACACCGGTCCGATCGGCGGCGATCTTTCCCATGAATTCATCGTTCTGGCCGAGACCGGCGAGAGCGAGGTCTTCTGCCATGCCGATCTCGTCGAGATGGGCGCGCCGGGGCTGGACGTGGATTTCGAGGGCGATCTCCAGCCGCTCGTCGACCAGCGCACCGCGCTCTATGCCGCCACCGAGGAAATGCATGACGCGGCCGAGTTCGCGAAAGTGCCCGCCGACCGCCAACTCTCCGCTCGCGGCATCGAGGTCGGACACATCTTCAATTTCGGCACCAAATATTCCGAGCCCATGAAAGCCCTGGTCCAGGACCGCGACGGCAAGCCCGTCCCGGTCCAGATGGGCTCCTATGGTGTTGGCGTGTCGCGTCTTCTCGGCGCGATCATCGAGGCGCATCATGACGAGAAGGGCTGTATCTGGCCGGAAAGCGTCGCGCCCTTTGGTGTCGGCATCCTCAATCTGCGTGTCGGCGATGAAGCCGCTGATGCCGCCTGCGAGGACGCCTATGCGAAACTCTCCGCCGCCGGTCTCGACCCGCTCTATGACGACACCTCCGAGCGTCCGGGCGGCAAGTTCGCCACCGCCGACCTGATAGGCCTGCCTTACCAGATCGTCATTGGTCCGCGCGGGCTGAAAGAGGGCAAGGTGGAGCTGAAAATCCGCCGCACCGGTGAAACCCTGGAACTTTCGCCGGAGGATGCGGTCAATCGTCTGATCGAGGGTGGTCTGGCGAATGGCTGATACGGCACAGGCTGACACCGTTTCCCAAACCGGGGGGCAGGGCGGCGCACACCCGTTCAGCCCCTATGAGTTCATGCTCGCCTTCCGCTATCTGCGGGCCAAGCGCAAGCATGGCGGTGTCGCCCTGATTGCCTCGATCAGTTTTGCCGGCATTACCCTGGCCGTGCTCGGCCTGATCGCCGTCATGTCGATCATGAATGGTTTCCGCTCGGAACTGTTCAACCAGCTTCTCGGCTTTCAGCCGCATGTCTATGTGGATACGCGCTTAATTCCGGCTGATGATGTCGACGGACTGGTGCGTGAGATCGAGGCGCTGCCCGGTGTCCACTCGGCCGATCCGGTCGTCCAGGGCCAGGTCATGGCCACGTCGGACCGCTATGAGACCTTCCTCCAGGTGCTGGGCACGCGGCCGGAAGACCTCGCCCGCATGGACGTCATCCTCAATCAGACGCCGACCAGCGCGACCGGTCTCACCCATGGTGATCTGTCCGAATTCGGCGCCGGCAATCATGGCGGCGACACGATCGTGCTGGGTTCCGGCGTCGCCCGCCGTCTCGGCGTGAATGTCGGGGATGCCGTTACCTTCACCTCCGCCCGCGCTGCGCCGACCGTGTTCGGGGCCCGCCCGCAACAGAAACGCTATTATGTCGGCGCCATCCTGGCCGCCGGTGTTTCCACGATTGATGACAGCGTCGCTTTCATGCCGCTGGAACAGGGCCGGCTCTTCTTCGTGCGCGAGGGCGGCACGGATCTCATCCATGTCCGCCTGGACGATCCGGACCTCGCGGTCGACTTCCTCGACCCGATCCGTCAGCTCGCCGGCTATAATGCCACCGTCTACGACTACACCCAGCTCAATCCGGCCTTCTTCAATGCGCTCCAGTTCGAGCGCACGGCCATGCGCCTCATACTGACGATTGTCGTCGCCATTGCCGCGATGAATATCATTTCCGGCCTGGTCATGCTGGTGAAGAACAAGAGCCGCGACATCGCCATCCTGCGTACGATGGGGGCCAGCCAGGCCGCCGTGCTGCGCGTTTTCCTGATTGTCGGCGCGGCCATCGGCCTGTCCGGCACAGCGGCAGGCATCATTCTGGGCATTCTGTTCGTGGTGAATATCGGCCCGATCCAGGACTTCATCACCTGGGCGACCGGGGCCCAGGTCTGGGATCCCAGCGTCTATTATCTCTATCGCATTCCGGCGAAGCTGGACTGGGGCGAGGTGGGGTTCATCTCGGTCTTCGGCCTGATCGTCTCGCTACTCGTCACCCTGCCGCCAGCCCTGCGGGCCTCCGGCCTCGATCCGGTGGAGGCGCTTCGCTATGAGTAAGCCCGTCCTCGAACTCGTTTCGATCGAGCGCACCTATGTCACCGAGGCCGCCACGCTGAACGTGCTGCGCGGCGCCGATCTCGTGCTTCAGCCCGGCGAGATTGTCGGCCTGGTCGGCCCGTCCGGTTCCGGCAAGTCCTCGCTCCTGCATGCCGCCGGCCTTTTGGAACGTCCCGATGCCGGAGAGGTGATCGTGGCCGGTCAGGCGACCTCCGGCCTCAATGACCGGGACCGCACCGCCATCCGCCGCCGCGATATCGGCTTCGTCTATCAATTCCACCATCTCCTGCCGGAATTCGATGCGCGCGAGAATATCGTCCTGCCCCAGCTCATCGCCGGGGTGAAACGGGCCGCCGCCATTGCGCGTGCCGACGAACTCCTTGCCATGCTCGGCCTCACCGACCGCGCCACCCACCAGCCCTCCCAATTGTCCGGCGGCGAACAGCAACGCGTCGCCATCGGCCGCGCCCTGGCCAATGACCCCCGCGTCCTCCTGGCCGACGAACCCACTGGCAATCTCGACCCGGACACCTCCGCCACCGTCTTCGACGCCTTCCGCGAAACCGTCCGCAAGGCCGGCGCCGCCGCCCTCGTCGCCACGCACAATCACGACCTGGCCGCAAGAATGGACCGCGTCGTCACCTTCGCCGACGGCGTCCTCACACCCTACGAAGCGGAGTAGGCTTACCTCCCCATTTCATGGGGAGGTGCGCCTTGGAATTTTCAAAGTTTCACCCGTCATCCCACGGTGCCCGCAGGGCATCCGGGGGACCTGAGCTAACCTGTCGGCGGGCTGGGTGAGGTCCCCCGGACAAGCCGGGGGAAGACGGTGAGGTGTTGGATGCAAGGAGAGACACATTTTTCCCGGAAGCGCGTAGCGCTGTCCGGGATCAGTGACGCCCCGGCGCAAAATAAACCCCCAGCCGGAACAGCGCCCAGGCAAGGCCCGTCACCGCCGTCGCCCACAGGGCGATCACCCAGTCCGGCTGGTAGAGCGCCAGGGTCGACAGGGAAATCCCGAACAGGGCCGGGATGAGGAAGAGGCTCACCCAGGCCAGAGCCAGGCTCACCGGCAGCGGGAACCAAAGGCTGAACATGCCCGAAACGCCGGTTTTGGCCCGCAAGCCCGCCCGTTTCAGCCAGGCAATGGCGATGCCCGCCAGGAAGAGCGGCGGCAGGATCCAGAACATCAGGGTGAGGAGTTTGCGGCCCCAGACGCCCCCATCCGGCGCGAGCGTCTCGCCGAAGGCGGCCAGCGCGACGGCATATCTCAATCGTCCGGTCTCCCCAAAGCCGAGACCGGAACTGGCATTGACCAGCACCACCACGGCCCGGCCTTCATCCGGGCGCATCAGGGCCAAGGTTTCCCCGCCGGGCGTGGTCCCCGTGTGCGAGACCGAGCCATTGCGCGTGTCGACATACCAGCCCAGCCCGTAGAAGGGGGCGGCATCGCTGGCCGGGCGCATCATCAGCGCCTTGTGCTCGGCAGTGATCAGATCATCCTGCCCGTTCATCATCATGCCGAGATAGAGCGCGACATCCTGTGCACTGGCGATCACGCCGCCGGCCGGAGCGCTGGCCGGGTCCGGAAGCTGGCCGGGCAGGGCGCGGCGCGACCCGAACCAGGGCACATGCGGCGTGGCCATGGCCGGGTCTGCCCTGCCGTCCGCCACGCGGCTGTGCTGCATGCCGAGCGGGGTCAGGATCTCCGCCTCGATATAATCAGCATAATCGCGCCCGCTGACCGTCTCGATGACCGCGCCCAGAACGACATAGTTCGCGTTGGAGTATTCCCAATGCTCGCCGGGCGCATGGCTCGTTTGCCAGGTCGCGATCTGCGCCACCCGGTCCTGCAGTATTGCAGCCCCGTCCGGGTTCACATTGCCCTGAGATGTGGAATAGCCGCTGGTATGACTGAGCAGCTGGCGCAGTGTGATCGAGCGGCCCGGTGCGGCCTCGAAGGCGGGCAGATAGGCGCTGACCGCGCCATCCAGCTCAACCTGTCCGGCCTCCTCGAGTTGCAGGATCGCCAGTGCGGTGAAACTCTTGCTGATCGAACCCAGAGCAAAGGGTGTGTCCGCCGTTACCCCGGTATCCTGCCCCGCCCGCACGACGCCCTGTGCCCCGGACTGGATGCGACCGTCCTCAAAAACTGCATAGGCCAGACCGGGCACGCCGGAGATCTCCCATTCCGACCGGGCGATCGCGTCCAGCGCACGCTCGCTTTCATCGGCGAAAGCAGGGCCGGCCATCGCCAGACAAAGCGTCATCCATATCCAGCGCATGCATCCAGCCTCTGCCGTGAATCATCAGGGGATGAGTATAGGGCGTTCATCCTTGGCACGGTCCATAGCCGATCAGCCGCGCTCCCGGCCACGCCATCACCCCGCCAGTCTTGCGCCAGTGGCATGACAGGATGCGGACCTTCTGCAGCCGGTCCCGATCGCCCGGATTGCCGGCTTCGAGCTCTACATTGACGCAGGCAGTGCTTCGTAAAATGCTGTGAGGGTAGTTTATCGGGATCTGGGGAGGTGCCGTTGACGATTGTCTCGCAGGGTCTGCTACTGCGCGTGCTCTTGGGCATCCAGGTGATGTTCACGCTGTTGCTCAGCTATAATTTCGTCCTCGACCTGATCGATCCGACGCGCGAGTTTTTCGGCATCCCGACAGCCGAGGCCCTGCACAGCGAACCGGCTTATGTGAAACTGGTGGAACCGGTTCGAGAACTCGCCGTCTATTCCGCGGCTTGTCTGGTCTTCCTGACCCGGCGTGTGATGACGGCGATCATCATTTTCTCCCTCAGTGAGGTCCTGCGCCTGATCCTGTGGATCGAGTTCACCGGAAACCTCTCCTTCACCGAGTGGGACTTCAACTATCTCTACCTCGTTTTATCCGGCGCCACGCTCTACCTCATGATCCGGGAACATTCCGCAGCAGCCGAATAGCGGCCCTTCGCGCAAAGGGCGCCATCTTTGACGGTCTTTGTTCTTCCCTTGTCATCCCGGACGAAAGCCCGGCCTTGAGCCGGGCGCAGATCCGGGACCCATCTTGATCCCAACCTGATGCGGCTTCGATCTCCGCGCAATCTCCCTGCGACCCCGTCCTGATCCCTGTTTCATTGAATTAAGCGGTGTTTGCGGGCGGAACAAATATGGAACTTTCTGCTTGACGGGTGATTCTTCGGCGCATAGAACAAAAACAGAACGGACATGTGTCCGACGGATTTTCGCGCTTCGGGGAGGAAGTTATGCGTCGTGTTTTGCAAGATGTCTCAGCCGCCACCGCCATTCTCGGTTTTGCCTGGATGATCACTCTGTGGGGATCGGTTCTCGGCGCCGCCTGATCCGGTTACTCTGACCATTCGCGACTCACGTTCCGGCAGCGTCCGGACAGGGCCGGGTCGCGACACCAGCTCGGCCGGGCAGGGAGTTATCCCCGTTTCCGGCCGGCTCAGGGGAAGGGATAAGCGGGCAGGAGCCGGGCATGGCGCAGACACATCCTTTTGTACATCTTCGTGTCCGCTCGCCCTATTCGCTCCTGGAAGGCGCGATCCGCATGCCCCAAATGGTCTCGGCCTGCCAGACCCATGGCATGCCGGCCATTGCCCTCACGGACACCAATAATCTCTTCGGCGCCCTCGAATTCTCCGAGGTCATGGCCGGGGCCGGGATCCAGCCGATTGTCGGCTGCACGCTTTCGGTCCGGACCGTTGATCCGCATCCCGGCGAACGCGCCGAGCCGGAGGGCACGATCGTCCTCCTGGTGCAGGACCGCACCGGCTATGAAAACCTCATGGCGCTCACCAGTGAGGCCTTTCTGGAGGTGGACGGCTCTGAAGAGGCGCACATCCCGCTGTCCAGCGTGCTGGGCCATGCCGAGGGTCTGATCTGTCTCACCGGCGGTCCCGATGGTGTGCTCAACCGGATGATCGAGACCGGGCGCCTGCCCGAGGCCGACAAACTCCTCTCGCGTCTGCAGGAGCGCTTCGGGGACCGGCTCTATGTCGAGCTTCAGCGTCACGGCCTGGACAATGAGCTGATGGCGGAGAACTGGCTGGTCGATCAGGCCTATGCCCGGGACCTGCCGCTCGTGGCCACGAATGAGGCCTATTTCCCGGACCCGTCCATGCACAAGGCGCATGACGCACTCCTCTGCATATCCCAATCCTCCTTCGTTTCCGTGTCGGACCGGCGCAAGGTGACGGCGGATCATTATCTCACCACGCCGCAGGAGATGAGCGAACGCTTCGCCGACCTGCCCGAGGCGCTGGAGAACACGCTCGAGATTGCCCGGCGCTGTGCCTATCGCGTGCGCACCCACAAACCCATCCTGCCCAGCTTCCCCACCAAGGACGGACGCGACGAGGCCGAGGAATTGATCGCCCGGGCCCATGAGGGTCTGACCGAGCGTCTGGCCTCCGGGGCCAATGCCGCGCCCGAGGCGGAATATCGCGAACGCCTCGATTTCGAGCTCGGCATCATCAAAGAGATGGGCTTTCCCGGTTACTTCCTGATCGTGTCGGACTTTATCCAATGGGCGAAGAACCATGACATTCCGGTCGGACCGGGCCGGGGTTCCGGTGCCGGCTCGCTGGTGGCTTACTCGCTGACCATCACGGATCTGGATCCGCTGCGCTTCGGTCTTCTGTTCGAACGCTTCTTGAACCCGGAACGTGTGTCCATGCCGGACTTCGACGTCGACTTCTGCCAGGAGCGGCGCGGCGAGGTGATCCGCTATGTGCAGGAGCGCTACGGGCATGACCGGGTGGCGCAGATCATCACCTTCGGTACGCTGCAGGCGCGCGCCGTGGTGCGCGATACCGGCCGCGTCCTGCAATTGCCCTTCGGCCTGGTGGACAAGCTGGCCAAGCTGGTTCCGTCCAATCCCGCCAATCCGGTCACCCTGGCCCAGGCGCTCGACCTGGAACCGCGGCTCAAGGAAATGCGGGCCGAGGATGAAGCCGTCGACAGCCTTCTGACCATCGCGCTCAAGCTGGAAGGCTTCTTCCGCAACGCCTCCACACACGCCGCCGGTGTCGTGATCGGGGACCGCAAGCTCTCCGAATTGGTGCCGCTCTATCGCGATCCGCGTTCCGATATTCCCGCCACCCAGTTCAACATGAAATGGGTGGAGCCCGCCGGCCTGGTAAAATTCGACTTCCTGGGCCTCAAAACCCTCACCGTGATCGCCCGCGCCCTCGGCTATATCGCCTCTGCTGGCAAGGAAGTCCCTGATATTGAAGGGATTGATTTCGACGACAAGGCGACTTTCGAACTGCTCCAATCGGGCCATGCCATCGGCGTGTTCCAGTTGGAAAGCTCGGGCATGCGCGACACGCTCAAGAAGATGAAGCCCGATGCGATCGAGGATTTGATCGCCCTAATCTCCCTTTATCGCCCGGGCCCGATGAAGAATATCGACGTCTATGTCGACCGGAAATTCGGTCGCGCCGAGGTGGATTGCCTCCACCCCGATCTTGAGGGCGTGCTGTCGGAAACCTATGGCGTCATCATCTACCAGGAACAGGTGATGCAGATCGCCCAGATCCTGTCCGGCTACTCCCTCGGGGAAGCCGACCTTCTGCGCCGCGCCATGGGCAAGAAGAAGAAAGAGGAGATGGACAAGCAGAAAGTCCGTTTCCTGGAAGGCGCCGAGAAGAAGGATGTCAGCCGCGAGAAGGCTTCCTACATCTTCGAACTCGTCGCCGAGTTCGCCGGTTATGGCTTCAACAAGTCCCACGCCGCCGCCTATGCCGCGATCGCCTATCGCACCGCCTATCTGAAAGCGAACTATCCGGTTGAGCTGATGGCCGCGCTGATGTCACTGGACGCGGCGAACACGGATAAGCTGGCGGCCTTTCATCAGGAAATCCGGCGCATGGGCATTGAGGTGCGTCCGCCGGATGTCAACGCTTCCCAGGCCGATTTCTCGGTGGAGGAGGGGACGGTCCGCTTCGCCCTGGGCGCGATCCGCAATGTCGGCTTCTCCGCCATGGAACACATCGTCGCTGAACGCGAATCCAATGGTCCCTACAAGGACTTGTATGATTTCGCCGAACGCGTGGACCCGCGTCATATCAACAAGCGCACGTTTGAAAACCTGGCCCGCGCCGGCGCCTTCGACACGCTCGATCCCGACCGCGCCCGTGTCCTGGCCTCGGCGGAAACCCTGATATCCATGGCCCAGCACGCCGCCCAGCAGCGGGATAGTGCCCAGGCCAGCCTGTTCGGCGGCGGGGGCGAAGAGATCGCCCTGGAACGGCCGCGCCTGCCGGAGCCGGATCCCTGGACGGCCACGGAAAGGCTGGACAATGAATTGTCCGCCATCGGCTTTTATCTCTCCGGTCACCCGCTCGACGACATGACCGAACACCTCGCCGGCCGCGGCGTCGTCTTCCACGCCGAAGCCCCCGCCCGTGTCGCCGATGGTGCCACGGCCCTGCGCTTGTCCGGCATGGTCCGGCGCCGTCAGGAACGGGTCTCCAACAAGAATGGCGAGCGCTTTGCCTGGGTCACCCTGTCCGATCCCACCGGCGAGTTCGAGGTCTTCGTGGCCTCCGAACTCCTTCGTACATCACGCGATTTGCTGGAAAGCGGGCAGGCTGTCCTGGTCAATTGCCGCGTCGATGAGCGCGACGAGCAAATCTCCTTCTTCGCCGACCGGCTGGAGCCGCTCGACATGAAGATATCCGCCGATCGCCTGCGGGTTCGTCTGGATGATGCCGCCGCCCTGGAACGCGTCCATCTGCGCATGGAACGCGCCAACAAGCGCGCCGATGCCACACTCAATGCGATTGTCGATCTTCTACTTCCGCTCTCCGATGGCGGAGAGGTCGAGTTGCGCCTGCCAGGCCGCCACAGTGCCGACACAGCCCTGCAGGCCGCCCTGAAAGGCGTGGATGGCGTCGCGTCCGTCGAGACTGTCTGATCCGAGGCCGGTACGGGTCTTATCCCCACCCCCAAAACCTGTGAGAGACTCCTCCTCGACTTTCGGGAAGAGAGGCGCGAGCTCAGTCCCTTGTGCCCGGAGGTTTGCGGAGCCTGTCCGCGCAAGGGGGTGACATCCTGAGCTCCGGCAGGGCCATCGCCCGGGACACACGGCACAAGGTCACGACCGTGCTGGCACCCAGGCGGTTTCGGTGCGTCGCCCGCAAGGGAAGACGAACAAATCTCCGCGTGCGGGAGACCTGTCAGGTCACTCACACTCATTACGAAATCCGACCCGTCAGGTCTCCCGCACACCTCTCATACCGCCAGCGTGGTCGCGCGTGGCGCTGAAAGTCGTGAAACACAAATGCATTTTCCCCGGACGTGTTCCGGGGCCAACCGAAGGCGCCTCACCCTCATCCTATGAAAATACGGACCACCCTGTCGGCCCCGGGACTGCGCCCGGAAAAAAGCGAGATGCAGGTCGATCAGGGACGCGCATGGACGGGTCGCAGACGTGTCACCCAATCCCCTGCATCCGCCTGTCATGAAATACCACCGCGCCACTGCAGCCATTTGCCCAGCCCCGCTTGCCAAACCCGTCTGCGTGCGCCATAAGCCGCGCCATCACGCACACGGGGCTACGTCCGGTCCAAAAACCAGACGCTCCGGTGCCGTCTGAACCCTCAGGCGGCTCCGCTCCGTGGAGGCCAACCGGAAAAGGAAAAATCGATGGCTCTCCCTGATTTCAGCATGCGCCAGCTGCTCGAAGCTGGTTGTCACTTTGGTCACCAGACCCACCGTTGGAACCCGAAGATGAAGGACTTCATCTTTGGTGAGCGTTCCAATATCCACATTATCGACCTGTCCCAGTCGGTTCCGCTTCTGCACCAGGCCCTGGTGAAGGTTCGCGAAACCGCTGCCAAGGGCGGCCGTGTCCTGTTCGTCGGCACCAAGCGCCAGGCTCAAGAGCCGCTGGCCAATGCCGCGTCGCGCTGCGCCCAGTACTACATGAACCAGCGCTGGCTCGGCGGTACGCTGACCAACTGGCGTACGATCTCCAACTCGATCGCCCGTCTGCGCGAGCTGGAAGCCATGTTCGAAGGTGAGAGCGGCCTGTCCGGTCTGACCAAGAAAGAACAGCTGATGCTGACGCGCGAGCGCGAAAAGCTCGACCGCTCGCTCGGTGGTATCAAGGACATGGGCGGCACGCCGGACCTGATGTTCGTGATCGACACGAACAAGGAAGGCATCGCCATCCAGGAAGCCAAGAAGCTCGGCATCCCGGTTGTCGCTGTTGTCGACACCAATTGCGACCCGGACCCGATCGACTTCCCGATCCCGGGCAATGATGACGCCTCCCGCGCCATCGCCCTGTATTGCGACCTGATCGCCGACGCCGTCCTGGACGGCATGGCCGACAGCCAGGTGGCCATGGGCGTTGATCTGGGCGAGAGCGAAGCCCCGGTCGAGACGCTGGTTGAGGAAACGGCTGCCGAAGAAACCGAGGCGGCTGCAGAGCCTGCCACGGAAACGTCGTCCGAATCTGACAAGACCGAAGCGTAAGCTTCGATTTCGAACCGAGAATCCCAGGAGATACCGATGGCTGCGATTACGGCTGCTCTCGTGAAGGAACTGCGCGAAAAGACCGGCGTAGGCATGATGGACTGCAAGAAGGCCCTGGCCGAAGTGGATGGCGATTTTGAAGCCGCCGTCGACTGGCTGCGCAAGAAGGGTCTGTCCAAGGCTGCCAAAAAGGCTGACCGCGTTGCGGCTGAAGGCCTGGTGGCCGTGTCCACCAAGGGCGGCCAGGGTGCCGTCGTTGAAGTGAACTCGGAAACCGACTTTGTGGCCCGCAATGAGAAGTTCCAGGCTGCAGTGACGGAAATCGCTGCCCTGGCCGTGGGCTCCGATGGTGACGTGGCCGGCCTGAAGGCTGCCAAGCTCGCCTCCGGTGAAAGCGTCGAAGACAAGCTGACCAACCTGATCGCCACGATCGGCGAGAACATGGCCCTGCGCCGCGCCGCCGTTGTCGTGGCCGAGCCGGGCGTGGTCGCCAGCTATGTCCACAATCCGGCCGCTGACAATATGGGTGCCATCGGCGTCCTGGTCGGCCTGAAGTCGGAAGCCGACGCTGACAAGCTGGCCGAGCTGGGCCGCAAGATCGCCATGCACGTTGCTGCCGGTTCCCCGGCCGTGGCCGTGTCGGTCGATGTGGACGGTGTCGACAGCGCGATCGCCGACAAGGAACGCGAAGTCTTTGCCGAACAGGCCCGCCAGTCCGGCAAGCCGGAACAGATCATCGAGAAGATGGTCGAAGGCCGCATGCGCAAATTCTTCGAGGAAGTCGTGCTGCTGAAGCAGGCTTTCGTCATGGACCCGGATCGCACGATCGAGCAGGTCCTGGCCGATGCCTCGAAGGAATTCGGTGCGTCCGTCGAGATCTCCGGTTTCGTCCGCATGGCGCTGGGCGAAGGCGTGGAGAAGAAGGAAGAGGATTTTGCTGCTGAAGTCGCTGCGGCGACCGGCCAGTCCTGATCCCAAACATTGCGGCGGCGCTTTAATGCGCCGCCGCTTTGTATATGCTGCGACCCCGTGACTGATTCATCGACATCCGGGCCACAAAACGGCCAATCGAACCCGCCGCAATTCCGGCGGGTTCTGCTCAAGGTCTCCGGCGAGGCCCTGATGGGCGGCCAGAGTTATGGCATTGATCTGGAGACGGCCGACCGGATTGCCGGTGAGGTCGCCCAGGCAGTTCGCGCCGGCACTGAAATGTGCCTGGTCATCGGGGGCGGGAATATCTTCCGTGGCCTGTCCGGTGCCGCAAAGGGCATGGATCGCGCCGCTGCCGACTACATGGGCATGCTGGCCACCGTCATGAATGCGCTGGCCATGCAGACCGCGCTGGAACGCATCGGCGTCCAGACGCGGGTCCAGTCCGCCATTCCCATGACCACGGTGTGCGAACCCTATATCCGCCGCCGCGCAACCCGCCACATGGAAAAGGGCCGGGTGGTGATCTTCGCCGCCGGGACGGGAAATCCCTTCTTCACAACGGATACTGCCGCCGCCCTGCGCGCTGCGGAAATGGGCTGTGACGCGCTGCTGAAAGGCACGCAGGTTGATGGTGTGTATTCGGATGATCCGCGCACGCATCCCGATGCCGAGCGCTATGACAGTCTGGACTATCTGGACGTCCTGACGCGCGATCTGCGGGTCATGGACGCATCGGCGGTTACGCTGATGCGCGAAAATGCCATTCCCATCGTGGTGTTCAACATCCACGACCAGGGGGGTCTGGCCCGTGTGCTCGCCGGGGAGGGTGTGTGCACGATGATCGGAAAGCCGAAAGACCTCTCGTCCACTGGCGAATAACAGGAAAGAGCAAGCCATGAGCGACGATCTCGATTACGATGAAGCCGACCTCAAGCGCCGCATGGATGGTGCCATCGAAGCGCTGCGCAAGGAATTTGGCGGTCTGCGGACCGGCCGGGCCTCTGCCAGCCTGCTCGACCCGATCAAGATCGATGCCTATGGCTCGCTGACGCCGATCAACCAGGTCGGCACGGTCTCGGTGCCCGAGCCGCGCATGATCTCGGTGCAGATCTGGGACAAGACGATGGTGCCGGCCGCCGACAAGGCGATCCGCAATTCCGGCCTGGGCCTCAACCCGGTCGTGGAAGGCCAGCTCCTGCGTATCCCGATCCCGCCCCTCAATGAGGAGCGCCGCGCGGAGATTGCCAAACTGGCCGGCAGCTATGCCGAACACGCCCGCGTGGCCGTGCGCAATGTCCGCCGCGACGGTATGGATGTCCTGAAAAAGATGGAAAAGGCCGGCGATCTGTCTGAAGACGAGCAGAAAGCCTTTTCCGAAGACGTCCAGAAGCTGACGGATGACGCGATCAAGCGTATTGATGAGAGCCTGAAGGCCAAGCAAGACGAGATCATGCAGGTCTGATTTCTCGCAGGCGGAGCGAAAGCATGAGTGAAGACGCCTCCGCAGACCGGCCGGTTCCGGCCCATATTGCCATAATCATGGACGGCAATGGCCGCTGGGCGCGCCGCCGTGGCCAGCCGCGGGCCTTTGGCCATCGCAAGGGCGTGGAAACGGTCCGCCGGATTGTCGAAGGCACGGGTGATCTCGGGGTCAAGCATCTGACCCTGTTCTCCTTCTCCACCGAGAATTGGCGCCGCCCGGCCGACGAGATCGGCGCGCTCTTCGAGCTCATGAAGCATTATATTGCGGCCGATCTGGAAGGCTTGGCCAAGCGGGGCGTGCGCATCCGCATTCTGGGCAGCCGCAAGGGGCTGCGCGAGGATGTGGCCGAGATGATCGAGCGCTCCGAGGCCCGCACGCGCGACAATTCCGACTTCCATCTCAATATCGCCTTCAATTATGGCGGCCGCGACGAGATCGTCCGGGCCACGCGTGCGATCGCTGAAGCGGCCCGTGCGGGAGAGCTCGATCCGGCGTCTCTGGACGAAGAAAGCTTTGCCTCCTGGCTGGATACGTCGGACTCGCCGGATGTCGATCTGATGATCCGGACCAGTGGCGAGCAACGCATCTCCAACTTCCTGCTCTGGCAGGCGGCCTATGCCGAGCTTCTCTTTGTGGACACGCTCTGGCCGGATTTCACCATCGCGCAACTGGCCGACGCCATCGAGGCTTACAAGACCCGCAGCCGCCGCTATGGGGGGCTTGATGCCGGCGCGGCGTGATCCGGTCTTTCGCCGGCGGCTGATCTCGGCGCTCATCCTGGGGCCCTTGGCCGTCCTTCTGCTCTGGCTGGGGGGTATCTTCTTCACAGGCTGGGTGGCGGCCTTCGCGGCGGCCATGGCCTGGGAATGGATCCGCATGTCCGATCCGGAGGCCCCGCCTGTTGCCTATGCCATTGCCTGCGCTACGGCGTCCGGGGCCGTGCTTCTGGCCGGGCAGGCCGGTTTGCAGGATGCCGTGATCTGGGGTGCGCTGGGCACGCTGGCCATCGGCATTGAGCGGATCCGCCGGGGCTGGTCCATCGAGGTGATCGGCGTGCTCTATATCGCCCTGTCCTCCGGCCTTCTGGCGGCGATGCGTGCCCATCCTGATCATGGCCTTGCCGGTGTCGTTCTCCTGTTCGCCATCGTCTGGTCGGCGGACAGTCTGGCTTATCTGGTTGGTACCTGGCTGGGCGGACCGAAACTCATTCCCCAGGCCAGTCCCAACAAGACCTGGTCCGGTTTTCTGGCCGGTCTGATCGCCGGAACGGGCGCGGGTGTTGCTGTCGGCCTCGTTTTCTCGCTCGACTGGCGGGCGGTTGCCGTGTTTGCCGCCATTGTCGCCATCGCCTCCGTCCTGGGTGACCTGGCCATGTCCCTGTTCAAGCGCAGTTTCAACGTCAAGGACAGCGGCACGCTGATCCCGGGTCATGGCGGTGTGCTGGACCGGGTCGATGCGCTCATGCTGGCCGTGATTGCCGCGGCGCTGATCCAGAATATCCTGCCCCTGGGCTGGGGAGAGGCGGTATGACCGCACGACGGGTTTCCATTCTGGGCGCGACGGGGTCGGTGGGCTTGGCCACGCTGGACCTGATCGGCCGCGCAGAGCCCGGCACGTATGAGGTCGTGGCGCTGACGGCCCGGCAGAATGCCGATGAATTGGCCCGCCAGGCGATCCGGCACAAGGCGTCCCATGTCGCCATTGCCGATCCGCAGGCCGGCATCGCCCTCAAACAGGCGCTCAGCGACCATCCGGACATCTCCATCGGCATTGGCGAACCCGCGGTCGTCGAAGCGGCGTCCATGCCGGCTGACTGGACCATGGCTGCCATTGTCGGCGCGGCGGGCCTGCGTCCGACTCTGGCGGCGCTCAAACAGGGCAGGGCGCTGGCCTTTGCCAACAAGGAATGCCTGGTCTGTGCCGGCAGTCTCTTCATGGCCGAGGCGGAACGGTGCGGGGCGACCCTCCTGCCGGTCGACAGCGAGCACAATGCCGTTTTCCAGGTCTTCGACAGCGCCCAGCGTTCTGCCATCCGCTCGATCACGCTGACAGCGTCCGGCGGCCCCTTCCGCACCTGGACGCGCGAAAAGATGATGCAGGCCAGCCGCGCCGATGCGCTGGCCCACCCGACCTGGGAAATGGGAGCCAAGATCACCATCGACAGCGCCTCCATGATGAATAAGGGGCTGGAGATCATCGAGGCTTGCTGGCTGTTCGACCTGCCGCCGGATCAGGTGGATGTGGTCGTGCATCCCCAATCCATCATTCACGGCATGGTGGAATATGCCGATGGCAGCCTGCTGGCCCAGCTGGGCTCGCCGGACATGCGCACGCCCATCGCCAGCGCGCTGGCCTGGCCGGAACGCATGGCCGCTCCGGTGCAGCGTCTGAATCTGGCTGAAATTTCACGTTTGGACTTCGAGGCCCCGGATCTGGACAAATTCCCGGCCATCCGGCTGGCCCGGGAAGCCATTGTCGCAGGCGGAATCGCGCCGGCGGTGCTCAATGCAGCCAATGAAATCGCGGTCGAAAGCTTCCTTGCAGATCGCATCCGTTTCCTTGACATCGCCGCATGCGTTGAAGAGGTTCTTGGCCTCAGTGTCGGGGATGCAGACATGCCCCGTTCATTGTCGGCCTTTGATGATGTGTATGCGATCGATGCGCGGACCCGTCAGCTGGCACGCGACTTGATAGCGGATCGCATGAGCGACCCACAATCACGGACCACTTTCTCATGAGCCTTCTTGGCACCGGTTTTCTGACGATCTTCTCTTTCGTGTTCCTGATCTCGATTGTCGTGGTCATCCACGAGCTGGGACACTATTGGGCGGGCCGGGTGTGCGGCGTGCATGCAGAAGCCTTCTCCATGGGCTTCGGGCCGACGATTGCCTCATGGCGGGACAAGCGCGGCACAGTCTGGCGTATCGCGGCCTTCCCGCTGGGCGGTTATGTGAAATTCCTCGGCGATGCCGGGGCGGCCAGTGAGCCGGACTCCGAAAAGCTCGAGGAAATCCGCCGCCGCATGGGGCCGGATGCCGAGCGCTGCTATCATTTCAAACCGATCTGGCAGCGCGCCTTCATCACCGCGGCCGGCCCGCTGGCGAACTTCATTCTCGCCATTTCGATTTTCGCGGCTCTGGCCTTGGCCTTTGGCGGCCAACCCTATCAGCCGCCTGTCATCGGAACCGTCGCCGAGGGCAGCCCGGCCGCCGAAGCGGGCTTCCAGGAAGGCGATCGCATACTCGCCATCAACAATAACCGGATCGATGCTTTCCAGGATATCGTCACGGAAGTGATCTGGCGCCCGGGCGAGATGCTCGATTTCTCCGTCCAGCGGGGTGAGAGCGAAATCCTGCTGCGCGCAGCTCCGGAGCCGACAGTGGTCGAAGACCAGTTCGGGGGATCGCGCACGCTGGGCCGCATGGGGTTCGGCTCCCTGTCCACGCCGCCGCTGCGGGACAGTTACAATCCGATCACGGCCATCGGGCACGGCATTGACCGGACCTGGACGGCGATCTCCATGACCTCGCGCTATGTGATCCGGGTCGTGACCGGCCGGGTGTCACCAGAACTTCTCAATGGCCCTGTTGGAATCGCGACTGCGGCGGGCCAAACCGCTGTTTCCAGTGTGGAAGCTGGAAATAATGCCGGTGAAAGCACGGTTCTGCTCCTCATCAATCTGATCAATCTCGCCGGTTTTCTCTCTGTCGGACTGGGATTGGTGAATCTTCTACCGATACCCATCCTCGACGGCGGGCATCTGGTGTATTACGCCTATGAAGCGGTTGCCCGGCGTCCGCTGAGCATGAAGGCACAGGCACTCGGTTTCCGGGTGGGGCTTGTTTTCGTGCTCGGTATGATGCTTGTAGCGACCTGGAATGACCTGAATTATTTGCTCGGGCAGATTTTCTGACCGGGCCCAGCAAGCGGCGATCTTCCATGGCAAGTGTTCTGCGTGTGCTCTTCGCAGCCCTGATGACTGTGAGTCTGTCGACCATCGCGTCGGCCCAGCAAACGGGTGCTCCGGAAGCAGCCGCCCAGGCCCAGCCTGAAGCCCGGCAGGCCATCCGCCAGATCCTGGTGGAAGGCAATCAGCGGGTCGAGGCCGATACCGTCCTGTCCTATCTGCTGATCCAGCCGGGTCAGGTTTACGATACGCGCCTGGTCAATCTGTCGATCCAGACCCTGTTCGCCACCGGCCTGTTCTCGGACGTTCAGATCGAGGATCGCGGCCAGATCGTCGTCGTGCGTGTCCAGGAAAACCCGATCATCAACCGCGTGATTCTCGAGGGCAATCGCGCCATTGATGACGACAAGATCACGGACGAGATCGAGGCCCAGCCGCGTGCCATCTTCACGCGCGCCCGCGTTCAGTCCGATGTCCAGCGCATTATCGAAGTCTATCGCCGTTCGGGCCGTTTCGCCGCGACCGTGACGCCGAAGATTGTCGAACAGCCGCAAAACCGCGTCGATCTGATTTTCGAGATTTCCGAAGGTCCGGTGACGGGCGTCCGCCGCATCAACTTCATCGGCAATGACAGCTTCTCCGATCGCCGTCTGCGCCGCGAGCTCGTGACGCGGGAATCGCGCTGGTGGCGTTTCTTCTCGTCCAACGACAATTACGATCCCGACCGTCTGGAATATGACCAGGAATTGCTGCGCCAGTTCTACATGAACCAGGGCTATGCCAATTTCCGCGTTCTCTCCGCGGTCGCCGAACTGACGCCGGACCAGGAAAGCTTCTACATCACCATCACGGTGGATGAGGGCGAGGTCTTCAATTTCGGCGAAGTCACGGTCTCCACGGAAATTCCGGACCTGAACGAGGACTATCTGGCGCGCATCCTGCCGATGCAGCCGGGCAATCTCTATCAGGGCCAGATGATCGAGGATGGTATCGATACGCTGACCTTCGCGGCCGGTGCGTCGGGCTATGCCTTCGTGAACATTTCGCCGCGTACCTCGCGCAATCGCGAAGACCGTACGGTCGACGTGGAATTCGTCATCGATGAAGGCCCGCGCGTCTATATCGAGCGGATTGATATTGCCGGGAACACGCGCACGCTCGACCGCGTCATCCGGCGCGAGCTGGACATTGTGGAAGGCGACGCCTTCAACCAGGTCCTGATCGACCGTTCGCGGAACAATGTGCGCCGTCTGGGCTTCTTCGAGGAAGTCGAGATCAATGAAACGCCGGGTTCCGCGCCGGACCGGGCCCGCGTGCAGGTGGCCGTGAGCGAGCAGCCGACGGGTGAACTGGCCTTCGGTGCCGGTTTCTCCTCCACGGATGCCTTCCTGGTCGACCTGTCCATCTCCGAGCGCAATCTGCGCGGCCGAGGCCAATTCCTGCGCTTCCGCATCTCGGCCAGTTCGAACCGGGAATCGATCGATATCCGCTTCACCGAGCCGCGCTTCCTGGATCGCAACCTGGCCGCCGGTTTCGACCTTTTCCGAGTGAATTCGGACTTCCTGTCGGAAGCCTCCTTCCAGACGGAATCGACGGGTGCCTCGCTGCGTCTGGGCTTCCCGGTCACGGCATCGACCAATCTCCAGCTGGGCTACACCTACCGGACCGATAACGTCCTGGTGTATTCCTCGGCGTCGTCGGCCCTGCTGAACCAGGCCGGCAACCGCAATACCTCGGTCATCACCTATACGCTCAACTGGTCGCGTCTGAATGACCCGATCGAGCCGAGCAATGGCTATCGCCTGCAATTCACGCAGGGCTTTGCCGGTATCGGGGGTGATGTCCGCTATGTCCGCTCTGAGATCCAGGGCAGCATTTACCGGCCCGTCCTGCCGAGCATTTTCGGCAATGATGTCGTGGCCAGCTTCACCATGAATGGTGGTTTCTCGATGCCGTGGGGTGGCGACACCATCCGCATCAACGACCGCTTCTTCAAGGGTGGCAACTCATTCCGTGGCTTTGAGGTGGCTGGTATCGGCCCCCGCATTGTCAGTCGGGACGCAACTACGGGTGAACTGATCCGGGGCGATGCCCTGGGTGGCCGCCTGTATGCGATTGGGGCGTTTGAAGTGTCCTTCCCGCTCGGCCTGCCGGAGCAATACGGCGTGCGGGGCAGTCTGTTCACCGAGTTCGGCACCCTCGGGATGCTCGACTCGTCTGACCAGATCGCGGAAGGGGCAGCCGGAACGGCGTTCACGGTCGATGAAGCAGCGCTGCGTGCGTCTGCCGGCCTGAGCATCTTCTGGGATTCACCGTTCGGACCGGTGCGGTTCGACTTCGCACAAGCTTTCATCCGCGAAGATTACGACCGCGCCGAGTTCTTCCGGTTCAGTACAAGAACAGGGTTCTAAGGTTATGAAATTTCTCAAGTCTCTCCTTCTCCTTCCGGTGATGATTGCCGGGCTTGCTGCGCCGGCTCTGGCCCAGCAGCCGGATATCGCCGTCTTCAACGAAGAACGCGTTCTGCGTGAGAGCGCCGTGGGTCAGCATATCGCGACCCGCATCCAGGAAATCGCGACGGAAATCGACGCCGAGCTCAACGCACTGGGCCAGCCGATCCAGCAGGAAACCGAGCGTCTGAACGCCGAAACGGCTTCCATGACGCCGCAGGCCATCCAGGCCCGCCCGGACCTGATGCAGCGTATCGAAGCGCTCAATCAGAACGCCCAGCAGTTCGAACTGGCCCGCCGTGCGCGCCAGCAGGAACTGGTCCAGACCGAGCGCCAGTCCATGGCTCCGGTTTACCAGGCCCTGCAGCCGATCCTGCAGGCTGTGGTCGAGGAACGCGGCATCGACATCCTGATCGATCGCGGCAATCTCGTCTTCGCTTCGGCCGATGTCGACATCACCCCGCTCGTCATCGAGCGTCTGAATGCGGCTCTGCCGACCACGAATGTGACGCGCGTTCGCGTCTCCCAGGAAGCTGCCGCGGCCGCCGCCGGCCAGCAGCAGTAAGGGCAGACCGTGGCCGATCCGCGTTTCTACGACCGGCTGGGCCCGCTGACATGTGAAGAGATCGCCGCGCTTTCGGGTGCGGCGATTTCTGATTCAGGCCAGCCTGCGCCCCGTATCGAGACCGTCTCCCCGCTGGGCGAGGCCGAGGCCGGCGCGCTGGCCTATGCTGAAAATTCCCGGGCCCTGAATGATGATGGCGGTCGACGTCTCGAGGGTGTCGTCGTGCTGGCGCCGGAGGCGCTCTCCGAGATTTTGTCCGAGCGCGGCGCCTTTCATCTCGTTCATCCCCATGCCCGTTCCGCCTTTGCGGCGGTGGCGGGATCCATGTTCAAGCCGCGGGCCTTGCCGGTGGAGCATGTCATCGATCCCACCGCCACTGTCGCCGCCACCGCGCGGGTTTCACCCGGCGCCGTTGTCGGGGCCGGGGCCGAGGTTGGTGAGAACGTGCTTCTGGGGCCGGGCGCTGTGATCGGGCCGGGTTGCCGTATCGGGGCGGGCAGCCGGATCGGTCCTCATGCGGTGATCCAGTGCGCGGATATCGGCAAGGATTGCAACATTCTGGCGGGAGCCGTGATTGGCGAGGCCGGTTTCGGTGTCGCAGTATCGCCGGAAGGATTGATCGATATTCCGCATCTGGGCTCTGTGGCCATTGATGATGCGGTAACGATCGGGGCGAATTCCTGTGTGGACCGGGGTCTGTTCGGTGCGACACGGGTCGGCGAGGGCAGCAAGATCGATAACCTCTGTCACATCGGGCACAATTGCCAGATCGGGCGCAATGTCGTCATGGCCGCCTATGCCGGCATTTCCGGCAGTTGCATCATCGAGGATGGTGTCATGTTCGGTGGCCGTGTCGGCACGCATGATCACATCACCATTCATGCCGGTGCCCGGGTCGGCGGCAATTCGGCTGTCGGGCGCAATATTCCCGCTGGCGAGACCTGGTTGGGCTCTCCGGCCCAGCCGATTGAAGCCGAAATGCGCCAGGTCGCGGCCCTGCGCCGCCTGACGCGCGCATCCCGCAAGAAAGCCAAGGACTGATCCCCGTGTCCGACCGGATTGAACACCAGGAAATCCTCACCCTCCTGCCGCACCGCTATCCTTTCCTGCTGATCGATGCTGCTGAGGATTACAAGCCCGGCGAATCCATTGTCGGGATCAAGGCGGTGACCGCCAATGAACCCTTCTTCCCGGGTCATTTTCCGGGCAATCCGGTCATGCCGGGCGTTTTGATGATCGAAGCCATGGCCCAGGCTGGCGCTGTGCTGATGTACAAGACGCTCGATGTTCGGCCCGATGCGGCCACGGTCTTCTTCATGGGCACGGACAAGGTCCGTTTCCGCTCGCCCGTCCGCCCGGGCATGATGCTGCGCATGCCGGTCAGCGTGACCGCCGCACGTCATGGCGTCTTCAAGTTCAAGGGCGAGGTCTATGCCGACGGTGTCCGCGCCGTGCAGGCCGAGTTTTCCGCAAAGGCAGTCGAGAATCTATGAGCCAGGCCGAGATCCATCCGACAGCAATCATTGAAGACGGGGCCCAGCTGGGCGAAGGCGTCGAGATCGGCCCCTTCTGCATTGTCGGCCCCAATGTGAAGCTGGGCGATCGGGTTCGTCTGATCTCTCACGCCACAGTAGCGGGCCATACGACGCTGGGTGAGGACTGCGTGCTTTATCCGGGCGTCCATCTGGGCCACCCGCCGCAGGATTTCAAATACCAGGGCGAAGACACCAAGCTGATCATCGGCCAGCGCAATATCATGCGCGAGAACGTTACGATGCATCCGGGCACGACCTTTGCCCGTGGCCAGACCGTGGTGGGCGATGACGGGTATTTCATGGTCGGCTCCCACGTCGCCCATGATTGTGTTGTCGGGGATCGGGTCGTGTTCGCCAACTGCGCCGCAATCGGGGGTGAGACCATCATCGCCGACCACGCCATTCTTGGCGGCTATGCCGGCGTCCACCAGAAAAGCCGTATCGGCCGTCATGCCTTCGTCGGTGCCATGGCCATGGTCACCGCAGACGTGATTCCCTACGGCTCGGTAATCGGCAATCACGCCCATCTCGCCGGCCTCAATGTGGTCGGGCTGAAGCGCCGGGGCATGCCGCGCGAGACGCTGCGCGATCTGCGGGCCGCCTATCGTCTCCTGTTCGCCGAGGAGGGCACGTTCGATGAGCGTGTGGATGATGTGGCGCATCTCTACAAGGACAATGCGCCGGTGATGGAGATCATCGCCTTCATCCGGGAAGACGCCAAGCGATCGGTCTGCATGCCCCATGACTGAGCCAGTGGGTCAGACGGGTGAATGGACCCGCCTGGGCATTCTGGCTGGCGGCGGAGATCTTCCGCTCGAACTCGCCGAGGCCCGGCGATCGGAAAATCCCTTCATTGTCGAACTCAGCGGTTTTGCCGACCGTGATTATTCCGCTTTCGAAACGACGCGCCAGGCCGTCGGCCAGATCGGTGGCGTGATCAAGGCGCTCAAAGCGGCGGGCTGCGATGCCATCTGCTTTGCCGGCTATGTCACCCGTCCCGATTTCAGCGCCCTCAAAATGGACACACGGGGTCTGGCCCTTCTGCCCAAGGTATTGGCTGCTGCGCGCAAGGGGGATGATGCCCTGATCCGCGCTGTCGTTTCCGCTTTCGAGCAGGAAGGCTTCCGCATCGTCGGGGCCGATACCGTCAAGGGCGAGCTCATCCCGTCCGGTCCCCAGGACGCCATGGGTGTGGATCCGGCCGGGCATGAAGACGATACCGCCAAGGCCTGTGAGATTGCGCGCCAGATGGGGGCGCTGGACATCGGGCAGGGCGCCGTGGTCGCGGACGGCTTGGTGCTCGCCGTTGAGGCTCAGGAAGGCACCATGGGCATGCTGGAGCGCGTTGCCGGGCTTCCGGCAGAATTGCGGGGCTCAGCTGACCAGCGCCGCGGTGTGTTGGCCAAAATGCCCAAACCCATCCAGGAGCGCCGTGTCGACTTGCCCACGATCGGGCTGGACACCGTGGAGGCCTGCCATCGCGCAGGCCTGGCCGGTATCGCTCTGGAAGCCGGCGGGGCCATTATCCTGGAACGCGAACAGGTGCGCGCTGCGCTGCAGGCACATGGCCTGTTCGTGGTGATCGTGGATCCGCCCCATGGCTGATCCCAAATCCGTCTTCATCGTTGCGGCCGAACGCTCCGGTGACCATCTCGGAGCCGGTCTGATCCGCGCTCTGCGGGACGCGGCAGGAGACGGGGTCCGGCTGGCTGGCGTCGGGGGCGACGCCATGGCCGGCGAGGGGATTGAAAGCGCGGTCGACACATCCGGTCTGTCCATTCTGGGCCTGTTTGACGGGCTGAAAGCCTATGGCCGCGTGAAAGCG
Organism: Maricaulis parjimensis; assembly: GCF_016817355.1. Taxonomy (GTDB): domain Bacteria; phylum Pseudomonadota; class Alphaproteobacteria; order Caulobacterales; family Maricaulaceae; genus Maricaulis; species Maricaulis parjimensis. The sequence continues at coordinate 18,448 of NZ_JADOTT010000009.1, read as the reverse complement.
AAAGTGGCGGAAACGGTCGCCGAGATCCTCCGGGTGAAGCCGGACGCCGTTGTGCTGATCGACAGCTGGGGTTTCATGCTGCGCGTCGCCCAAGGCGTCCGGGCTGCGGATCCCTCCATCCGCCTGATCAAATATGTCGGCCCCCAGGTCTTCGCGACACGCCCCGGCCGGGCGAAAACCCTCGCCAACACGGTCGATCATCTGATGACGATCCTGTCCTTTGACGCGCCCTATTATGAGCCGCATGGTCTGCCGGTGACCTTTGTGGGCAATCCGACACTGGACCGTCTGCCCACCGGCGATGGTGCTGCCTTCCGGGAGCGTCATGGCCTCGCACAGGATCAGGAGATCATGCTGGTCCTCCTGGGCAGCCGAACCTCCGAAATCCGCCGTCTGTGGAAAAGCTTCGAAGGCGCCGTGAAATCCCTCACCGGGGCGCGTCCGAACTTGCAGCCGGTTTTCATCATGGCCGCCCCGGTGGAAGACCTTGTCCGGCCCCGCCTGGAAGCGGGCGGCTGGATGATCGTGCGCGAGGATGAAAAGGCCGACGCTTTCGCCGCGGCCGATGTCGCCCTGGCCTGTTCGGGCACGGTGGTGACCGAACTTGCGACCGCCGGTGTTCCGACCGTGACCGGTTACCGGCTGGGCTGGATGACCTGGGCGGTGCTGCGCCTCCTGCGCGTGATGAAGGCGCCCTTTATCTCGCTGGTGAATATCGCTGCCGGGCGCATGCTGGTCCCTGAATTCGTCCAGACCCAGTGCCAGCCGCGGCAATTGTCGCAATCGGTGTCCGGCCTTCTGGATGATCCGGAACGCCGCAAGGCCCTCAGCGAGGAACTGGTGGCCGCGACACGGCAATTGCGCGGCGAGGGTGATGCCAGCCGCCGGGCCGCCGAGACCGTGATCTCACTTCTCTAGCTGCGTGTTTCAGGCAAAGGAAAAGGGCCGCCCAACGGGCGGCCCTTCCTGTGTCCGGGGTCTGCCAGCCTAGCGCTTGGACAGGTCCACATAATCGCGCGGCGTGGCGCCGGTGAAGAGCTGGCGCGGACGGCCGATTTTCTGGGACGGATCCTCGACCATTTCGGTCCACTGGGCGATCCAGCCGACCGTACGGGCCAGCGCGAACAGCACGGTGAACATCTCGGTCGGGAAGCCCATCGCCTTGAGCGTGATGCCCGAATAGAAATCGATGTTCGGATACAGCTTCTTCTCGACGAAATAATCGTCTTCCAGGGCGATCTTTTCCAGTTCCATGGCGACCTGCAGGAGCGGGTCATTGCGCACGCCCAGCTCGTCCAGGACCTGGTGGCAGGTCTCGCGCATGACTTTCGCGCGCGGATCGTAATTCTTGTAGACCCGGTGACCGAAGCCCATCAGGCGGAACGGATCGTCCTTGTCCTTGGCCTTGCGGACATATTCCGGGATCTTGTCCACGGAACCGATCTCGTAAAGCATGTTCAGTGCGGCTTCATTGGCGCCGCCATGGGCCGGACCCCACAGCGAGGCAATGCCCGACGCGATACAGGCGAACGGGTTGGCACCGGACGAGCCGGCCAGGCGGACGGTCGAGGTGGACGCGTTCTGCTCGTGGTCGGCGTGCAGGATGAAGATCTTGTCCATCGCCTTGGCGAGCACGTCGGAACCCTTGTAGTCCTCGGCCGGAACGGCAAAGCACTGACGCAGGAAGTTGGACGCATAGTCCATCTCATTGCGCGGGCTGATGAAGGGCTGGCCGATGGAATACTTGTAGGCCCGGGCCGCAATGGTCGGCATTTTGGCGATCATGCGGTGCGACGCGATCGTGCGCGCTTCCGGGTCGTTGATGTCCGTGCTGTCATGGTAGAAGGCGGCCAGGGCGCCGACCGTGCCGACCATGATGGCCATCGGGTGGGCATCGCGGCGGAAACCGCGGAAGAACTGGTCGAACTGGTCGTGCAGCATGGAGTGACGACGGATCGTCCAGTCGAAATCCTCGAATTCCTTGGAGCTCGGCAGTTCCCCGTGCAGCAGCAGGTAGCAGACTTCCATGAAGTTGGACTGGTCAGCCAGCTGGTCGATCGGATAGCCGCGATACAGCAGCGTGCCTTCGCCGCCATCGATATAGGTGATCTGGCTTTCACAGCTCGCCGTCGAGGTGAAGCCCGGGTCAAAGGTGAACATACCCGTCTGCGCGTACAGTTTGCGGATATCGATCACGTCCGGACCGATCTCACCGCTCATCACCGGCAGATCATAGCTCTGGCCGTTCACGGTGAGGGTGGCGGTACCGTTCGGTTTCGCTTTGTTTTCCATCACGTCATCCCCTTGGGTTCCCGGCTGCGCCTAAGCGTCTGCCGACATCTGGTCCTTGATACGGTCCAGCGCTTCCTCACGACCCAGGAAGGTCATGACTTGCGCCAGATCGGGAGCCGGTGCTCCACCGGTCAGCGCCGCACGCAGCGGTTGGCCAACCTTGCCGAAACCGACCTCTTCGGTTTCCGCGAATTGCTTGAGCTCTTCTGCGAGAGACTCCTCCGCCCATCCGCTCAAATCGGACAAACGGGTGAAAAGCCGGTAAAGACGCTGCCGCGCTTCGTCGTTGAGCGGTTTAGCGGCTTTGCCCTCCAGGTGGAAGGGGCGGATTTTGAGCAGAAAATAGCTTTGCCGCGCCAGCTCTTCCAGAGTGGCCGCCCGGGTTTTCAGAACCGGCATTGCGGTAAGTAGTCGCTGCCGGGTGATATCCGCGTCCGTGATCCGGTCTTCCAGCGTGTCCAGGAAGGGCAAAACCAGCTCGGTCAGGCGGTCATCATCGGCGTGAGCCAGGTGATGGCCATTGATATGGTTCAGCTTGTCCAGATCCATCCGGGCCGGGGCCTTGTTCAGGCCGGCCAGGTCAAAGGCGGCAATCGCTTCTTCATCCGTGAAGATTTCCTGGTCGCCATGGGACCAGCCGAGGCGCAGCAGGTAATTGCGCAGGCCTTCGGGCAGATAGCCCATATCGCGATAGGCTTCCGCACCCAGATCGCCATGTCGCTTGGACAGTTTCTTGCCGTCCTGGCCATGGATCAGGGGCACATGGGCGAAAACCGGACGCTCCCAGCCCAGTGCATCATAGATCTGGCTTTGGCGGCCGCCATTCACCAGGTGATCATCGCCGCGCACGATATGGGTGATGCCCATGTCATGATCGTCGACGACCACGGCCAGGTTATAGGTCGGCGTGCCGTCCGAGCGCAGCAGAATCAGGTCATCGAATTCCTTGGCAGCCCAACGCACCGAGCCCTGGACGGCGTCCTCCAGGACCATGTCGCTGTCGGGTGCGCGGAAACGCACCGTGTAGGGCGTGTCAGCGGGGGCCTCGGAGGCATCGCGGTCGCGCCAGGGCGAGCGCAGGGCGCGGCCCTCGGCGAAGGCCTGGTCGCGCAATTCTTGGACCTCGTCCGGCGTGCAATAGCACTTGAAGGCCTGGCCCTTGGCGAGGAGTTCGTGCGCGATCTCGGCGTGACGGCCGGCCCGTTCGAACTGGGAGATGACATCGCCATCCCAGTCCAGACCCAGCCAGGTCAGGCCGTCGAGAATCGCATCGATCGCGTCCTGCGTGGAGCGGGCGCGGTCGGTATCCTCGATACGCAGGAAGAACTGTCCGCCATGGCGTTTTGCCAGCAGCCAGTTGAACAGGGCGGTACGCGCACCTCCGATATGGAGAAAGCCGGTCGGGGACGGCGCGAAGCGCGTTCGAATGGGGTTGTTTGTGTTTTGCACGTGCGAATTCATGCTGCGCTGCAAGAAGGGAAAGGTGTGTTAGCATGAATACCAGCTTTTGCGATAGACCGAAGGCTGCTTCATGTTTCAACCTGCCAGGGGCCTGCCGCAAAGCCTTGCGCCGGGCCTGACAAAACCGCTGCTGAAATTCCGGGCGGCTGAGGCTGAAAGCCCGGCCGTCATGCTCGCTCTGGCTGTAATGGCGGGGTGTGCACTCTATTTTTCACGGTCATTCCAGCCGGATGCAGGGCTGTGGATCGGGGCGGTCATTGTGCTGGCAGGCACGGTCTGTCTGGTCCTTCTGATGACCCGGTTCGGCCAGGCCGGGAGGCCGAACAACCTCCTCCTGGCACTGGTTGTTCTCGCCGGAATCGGACTGGGCTTGTGGCGCAGCGACATGCGCAGCCAGGCATTCGAGGAGGCTCCGGTGATTGCATCGGGTCAGCGGGCCATAGGGTTCCAGGGCTGGCTGGAATCCGTGGACCGGAACGCGCAGGGCCGGTCCCGATTGCTGATCGCGATACCGGCCAGTGACGGGCATCCCGCTTACCGGGTGCGTGTGCTGGGAAATGCGGGCGATCAGGGTCCGGGCGATTGGATTTCCGTCCGGGCCGTTGTCGAGCCACCGCGGCAAGCCGTCATGCCGGGGGGCTATGACGGCGCGTTCCAGGCCTATTTCCAGCGCCTCGCCGCGACGGGCTATGCGGTGGAAACCGCAAGAGCCGGTCCGGTCCTTGTCAGCGATGATCCACTCCTGGCCGCACGACAGGGGCTGGCGCGCTTCCGGGCAAGTCTCGCTGACCATATTCGCCACCGCTTGCCCGGGCGCAGTGGCGGCGTGGCGGCGGCCTTGCTCAGTGGCGACCGGTCCGGCATCGACCGAGCGGATGTCGAGGCCCTGCGCGCCGCGGGACTGGGGCATCTCCTCGCCATTTCCGGTCTGCACATGGCGCTCCTAGCCGGCGGGCTCTTCTTTGCAATACGCGCGGGTCTGGCGGGCTTTACGCGCTGGTCCCGCGCACATGACCCGGCGCGACCGGCTGCGCTCCTCGCACTGATCGCGGCGCTGGCCTATCTCCTGCTGTCTGGCGCGGCGATCCCGACCCAGCGGGCCTTCATCATGACGGCGGCCATGCTGGGGGCGGTGATCCTGCGGCGGCGCGCGCTCTCCTTTCACACCCTGGCCATGGCCGTATTGCTCGTTTTGATGCTGCGCCCGGAGGCGATCCTCTCGCCGGGCTTCCAGATGTCCTTTGCGGCTGTCACGGCGCTGATGGCCACAGCCCAGGCCTGGCAGGCCCGACGCCAGCCGCGCACCCGTTTTTCAGACCGGGGTGTCGTGCGGGACTTTCTGGGGGGATTGGCAACAACCAGCCTGGTGGCCGGGCTCGCGACAGGCGGATTTGCGGCCTTCCACTTCCACCGCATGGCCAGTTTCGGCCTCGCCGGCAATCTGATGGTCATGCCCGTTTTCTCGCTCCTGGTCATGCCGGCGGGCATTCTGGGGCTCTGCCTCATGCCCTTCGGTCTGGATGCCGTGCCCCTGTGGATCATGGGGTGGGGCATTGATCGTGTCCTCGACGTGTCCCACTGGGTCGCTAGCTGGCCCGGAGCCCTCCAACCGCTCGCCGGTGCGCCGGGCTGGGTCTTGGCCGTGTACACGGCGGGCTTTCTTGTCCTCCTGCTCACAACGCGCCGGAACCGGCTGGTGGGATTGTGTCTCATGGGGATGGCCGGACTGGCCTGGGCGCAGCACGCACCCGCGGATATCTTCATCACCGGTCAGGGCGTTGTCGTGACGCGGGATACGCCATCAGGGGACTGGCAGGTCAGCGATGCGCGTCGGGACCGTTTTGCCGTCCGGGTATTTCTCGAAAGCGTCGCTGAAACCGAAAGACCCGGCCGGGCCGTGCAAGCCTGCGATCAACAAGGGTGCCGTCTCGATGCCGGTGATGGGGCACTGCGGATTGTTCATCTGGATAGGCCGGAGCAATGGCGTGAGGATTGCCGGCGGGCGGATCTCCTGATCCTGCATGTCTCCTTGCCGGACCATGTCCAGCGCCAGTGCGGGGCAATGATTGCCGATCTCACACGGCCGGATGCGTGGAGCCCGGCCCTGATATGGTTGGGAGAGGCTGGCATCCAGCGCCTGCGCCAGGTTCAGACGGCCGGAAGTCTTCGCCCCTGGCAGGACCGTCCACGTTTGCGCTTGCCCCGTATCCGCCCGGCCCAAACGGAATGAGCCCCGCGAAGGGGCTCATCTCACACGCTCAAATCTCACAGACTTTCAGACCAGGCTGACGCGTGATCTGTCAGTGATAGCGTCGCAGCAGGCCCACCAGGCAGCCTTGCACTTTCACGCGGTCGGGACCGAAAATGCGGGTCTCATACTCCGGATTGGCGGCTTCCAGAGCGATGGAGCCACCTTTCTTGCGCAGGCGTTTCAGCGTGGCTTCCTCGTCATCGACCAGAGCCACGACGATATCGCCGGAATTGGCGGACTCGCAGCGCCGGATCAGCACGGTGTCGCCGTCCAGAATGCCCGCCTCGATCATGGAATCGCCCTTGACCTCCAGCGCGAAGTGCTCGCCCTGTCCGATCATGTCCGCCGGAATGGGCAGGCGTTCCGTCTCGTGCTGGATCGCAGAGATCGGCACACCGGCCGCGATGCGGCCCAGAACCGGAATTTCGATGGATCCAGGGGTGTCATCGGCCTCCGGCTTGGCAAAATTGCCGCGCACGACATTGGGACCCAGATCCCCGCGGGCGGCATTGAGATCACCACTCGCTGCCGATTCCGGCAGTTTCAGCACTTCCAGTGCGCGGGCCCGGTGGGCGAGGCGACGGATGAAGCCGCGCTCCTCCAGCGCCGTGATCAGGCGGTGCACGCCGGATTTGGAAGCGAGTTGCAGCGCCTCCTTCATCTCGTCAAAGGAGGGCGAAACGCCGGTTTCCTTGATCCGTTTATGGATGAAGAGCAGAAGTTCGTTCTGTTTGCGTGTCAGCACGGCAACCCCCTGGGAACACCCCTGAATCGCAAACAGGCGGACAGGGAACAAATCAGGAATTCTCCGATTTGTTCTATATGTGTTCCTGTGAGGGGTCAAGCCGCGCGGGGTCGGCCTCAATCGCGACCGAGAAGAGTCCGGGTGGCTTTTGTCACATCGTCCTGCCGCATCAGGCTTTCCCCGACCAGCAGAGCTCCGGCGCCGGCGTTTTGCAGACGGGTGGCATCATCATGCGTGAAGATACCGCTTTCCGCGACGAGAAAGGTCTCGTCCGGCACCATCGGGGCCAGCGATTCGAAGGTCTCCAGCGAGGTCTCGAATGTGCGGAGATTGCGGTTATTGATGCCGATCATCGGGACGCCGAGGGCCAGAGCGCGCTCCATTTCCGGGGCGTCATGGACTTCGACCAGGCTGTCCATGCCCCACTCGCCGGCGGCGTCGATGAGGCGGCGCGCCGTGTCATCCTCGACGGCGGCCATGATGACCAGGATGGCATCGGCACCCAGCATGCGCGCTTCGGCGACCTGGTAGGTGTCGTACATGAAGTCCTTGCGCAGGGCGGGCAGGGCGGTGGCTTCACGGGCTGCCGTCAGGAACGCATCGGCGCCCTGGAAGCTGGGCGTGTCGGTGAGAACCGACAGGCAGGACGCGCCGCCATCCTCATAGGCCTTGGCCAGCAGCGGCGGATTGAAGTCGGCCCGGATCAGGCCTTTGGACGGGCTGGCTTTCTTGACCTCGGCGATCAGGCCCAGCCCGTGCGCCGCGGCATCGCGTTGCAGCGCGGCCTGGAAACCGCGAACCGGGGAGGCCTCGCGAGCACGGGCCTCGATCTCTGCCAGCGGGGCCTTGGCCTTGCAGGCCGCAATATGCTCCAGCTTGTAGGCGCCAATGCGGGCCAGTGTGTCCGGCGTGTCGGTGGTCTGGGTCATGGCTCTACTCGCCCCTGGAAATCGCGATCATCCGGTCCAGCGTTGCGCGGGCCCGGCCGTCATCAATCGCGCCGGCCGCCAGCTCGGCGCCTCCGGCAATCGTTTCAGCCTTTCCGGCCACGACCAGGGCAGCCCCGGCATTGAGCAGGACGATATCGCGGAAGGCACCGGTTGCACCCGCCAGAAGGCGGTTGATTGCTTCGGCATTGTGGGCCGCATCACCGCCCTTGAGATCCGCCTCGCTGACACGCGGGATCCCGGCCTCGGCCGGGTCGAATGTGTAGCAGCGGATGTCGCCATCCTTGAGTTCGGCAATATCCGTCAGCGTCGTGGTGGTGATTTCGTCCATGCCGTCCTGGCCGCAGATCACCAGGGCCCGGACACAGCCCAGATCGCGCAGGGCTTCGGCCATCGGCACCAGCCAGCGCTTGTCATACACGCCCAGCAATTGCCGCTTCACCCCGGCCGGATTGGAGATCGGGCCCAGCAGGTTGAAAATCGTCCGCACGCCCAAGGCCTGGCGCGCCGGGCCAACATGGCGGACCGCAGAATGGTGGGCCGGGGCATAGAGGAAACCGGCACCCGCCTCGGTCAGTGACCGCTCCACACGCTCTGCCGGACAGTCCAGTTCCAGCCCGAGTGCGCCCAGCACATCCGACGAACCGGACTTGGACGATGCCGCGCGATTGCCATGCTTGGCGACGATCGCACCGGCACCTGCCGCCACGATCGCTGCGGCGGTCGAGATATTGTAGGCACCCTTGCCATCTCCGCCCGTACCGCACGTGTCGATGGCACCTTCCGGTGCCGTGATCCGTGTCATGCGCGCCCGCATCACGCGGGCACCCGCCGCGATATCGGTCGGCGTTTCGCCCAGTGCGGCCAAGCCCATCAGGAAGCCGGCAATGGCCTCGCTGGAGGCTTCGCCATCCATCAATTCCTCGAACGCGCCGGACAGATCATCCGGCTGCGGGCGTTCGCTGCGGCTCAGGGCCTGCAGGCAGCGGGCGAGACACGTCATGGCGATCTACTCGTCGGTTGGTCGTTGCGGGGCGTGCGGGTCAGGCGGCCTTGGCGCGGGGTGTTCCCGTCAAGGCCAGGAAATTGGCCAGCAAGTCATGGCCGTGTTCGGAGGCGATGGATTCCGGGTGGAATTGGACGCCGTGAACCGGGCGGTCACGATGGGCCAGGCCCATGATCTCGCCATCGGGCGTCGTTGCGGTCACTTTCAGGCAGGCTGGCAGGCTTTCGGGCTCTACCGCCAGCGAGTGATAACGCGTCGCTGTGAAGGGCGAGGGCAGGCCGGCGAAAAGGCCGGTTCCGTCATGGCTCACTTCGCTCGTCTTGCCATGCATGATCTGCTTGGCTGAGATCACCTTGCCGCCGAAAATCTGACCGATCGACTGGTGACCCAGGCAGACCCCCAGAATGGGCAGATCGGCTGCGGCCTTCTCGATCACCTCCAGACACATGCCGGCCCGGTCCGGATCACACGGCCCCGGCGACAGCACAATCCCGTCAGGATTGAGCGCCAGCGCTTCCTCCGCGCTCATCACATCATTGCGGATGACGCGGGTTTCCGCTCCCAATTCCTGGAAGTAATGGACCAGGTTGAAGGTGAAGCTGTCATAATTGTCGATGATCAGAAGCATGCCGTTTCTCCTGCCCGCAAACCTAGGGGTAATAAGGTATCCCGCCAATCCCGCGACTGCTTAACTTGCGCTTAACGGCTCAAGCTGCGTGGTTAATGCATGACACGCAGAAGTGCACCCTCGATTCGGACCCCACATTCCGCCATCCCGGCTTTCGCCGGGGCGATTGTGGCATGTGCCTATCTTGTTGGTGCTGTTGTGTTTTCTGCAGCCAGCCAGGCCGAGCGTACGGATCGTTCCGCTGTCAGCGCCAGCCTTCCGCCTGCGACTCGCCAAGCCGTCCGGGCGCGCAATCTTCATGATTATTCGGGTCTGGCCGCCACAGACGCCTTGCCCGAACCCCTCGAGGTCAGCGAAACGGATGTGATTCCGCTCACCGCCGACACGGCCATGGCGCCGGACCTGCCGCTCGTCTCAGCGCCCCGGATCGCGATCGTGATCGATGATGTCGGGCTGGATGTCGCTGCGGCCCAGCGCGCCCTCGATCTCGATACCCCGCTGAGCCTGGCCATCCTGCCCTATGCCGAGGCCGCTCCGTCCTTGTCCGCACAAACCGTGGCGCGCGGCCGAGATGTCCTGCTTCACATGCCGATGGAACCGGTCGGTCTGGCGGATCCGGGACCCAATGCGCTGCGTCTCGGGCTGAGCGATGAGGATCTTGCCGCCCGCATGCGCTGGGCCTATGCCCGCGTACCGGGTGCCGTCGGCATCAATAATCACATGGGCAGCCGTTTCACGGCCGATCCGCGTGCCATGCGCGTCGCACTGGCCTCGGTCGCCGAACAGAACCCGCTTTTCCTCGACTCACTGACCACGGGCGAAAGCCGGGGCCGGGCGGTCGCGGACGGGTTGGGACTGCGGGCTCTCCAGCGCGACATCTTCCTGGACCATGTCATCGACGCTTCTCAGATCGAGGCCCGTCTGGCCGAGGCCGAGGAATTGGCCCGCGAGCGCGGCTGGGCCGTGGTGATCGGTCATCCGCATGCCGAGACGCTCGACGTGCTGGAGAACTGGCTGTCACCGGCCCGCGAACGGGGCGTGGAATTCGTCACGCTGACGCAATTGTCCGCTCAGCTGGACACGCGTCTGCGTCCGACCGCCGAGAATACCTCCCAGCGTTGAGGCTCAGTTCTGACCGAGTGAATCCCCAGCGGCCCGGAACAGGGCTTCCGCCTTGTTCACCGTCTCCACGCGTTCCGACTCCGGATCACTGTCCAGCACGACGCCGGCACCGGCCTGCACGTACAGGCGTCCATCCTTGAACACGGCTGTGCGCAGGGCGATGGCCGTATCCATGCCGCCATTGGCGCTGAAATAGCCCACCGCGCCGGCATAGATGCCGCGGCGATGCGGTTCCAGCTCGTCGATGATTTCCATCGCCCGCACCTTGGGGGCGCCGGAGACCGTCCCGGCCGGGAAGCCGGCAAACAGGGCCGACACCACATCCTCGCCTTCGGCCAGATCGCCTTCTACATTGGAGACGATGTGCATGACATGGCTGTAGCGCTCGACGATCTCGCGCGCGGTGATACGGACGGTTCCGGCCTTGGCGATCCGGCCCACATCATTGCGGCCCAGATCCAGCAGCATCAGATGTTCGGCCCGTTCCTTGGGGTCGGCCAGGAGATCGGCTTCCAGCGCGTCATCCTCGGCCGGTGTCTTGCCGCGCGGACGGGTGCCGGCGATCGGGCGGATGGTGACGACATCATCGCGCAAGCGCACCAGGATTTCCGGACTGGAGCCGATGATCTCGAACCCGTCAAAGCGGAAGAAGAACAGGAAGGGTGACGGGTTGAGGCGGCGCAGGGAACGGTAGATCCAGAATGGATCGCCCGGATAGTCCGCCGAGAAGCGCTGGCTGGGCACGACCTGGAAGGCATCGCCGGCACGGATATAGGCCCGCGCCGCATCCACGGCAGCCCGGTAGGCCTCGGGAGTTTGGTTGGAGCTGCGTTCGCCCAGTTCGCCTTGTGGGCGTTCAAGCTCCGGCGTCGGCGAGGCGAGGGCCCGCAGGGTCATCTCCATGCGTTCCACGGCCGCGTCATAGGCTTCGCGTGCGGAGTACTCGCCCGGACGCACCGGGCAATAGACCTGGATCTCCTGCTTCAGCGCATCGAAGACGACCATGATCTGCGGGCGGATCAGGCAGCTTTCCGGCACGCCCAGCGGGTCCGGCGCAGCCTGTTCCGGCAGGCGTTCCAGATAGCGCACCATGTCATAGCCGACATAGCCGAACAGGCCCGAGGCCAGCGGCGGGGCGTCGTCGGGCAGGGGGCAGTGTGCGTCCTCGATCACCTGGCGCAGGGCCGCCATGGGTTCGGCGTCCAAATCCTGGAAAGAGCGCGCGGCGACATCCATGCCGCGGGCTTCGGACACTTGGCCATTGCGGCATTGCCAGATCAGGTCGGGGTCAAGGCCGATCGCGGAATAGCGGCCGCGCCAGGCTCCGCCCTCGACGGATTCGAGCAGGAAAGCGTCCTTGCGGTCGCGGGCCAGGCGCAGATAGGCCGCCACAGGCGTCAGCAGGTCATCCACCTGCCGGGCTGCCAGCACGGTCGTTTCCCCACGCTCATACGCCGCAGCGACCGTCTTGAAATCGGGAGTGACGGCCGGTTTTTGCATCATGGTCCTGTAGCGGCGTTGGCGCCCAGGGCCTGGTCCACCAGATTGCGGTCGATACCGCCATCATTCAGGGCGTATTCGGTTTCCAGAGCCAGTTGCAGCGACTGGAAGAAGTCGTTCGTGGCTTCCTGATTGATCGCGGTTTCCAGCTCGGACAGTTCCGTTCCGGCAAGGGCGGACGTATCCGGCGTGATCACTTCATCGACCGAGAGGATGACATAGCGACCCTGGGCCGCTTGCACGGTTTCCCAATTGCCCGGGGTCATGGAGAAAGCGCGGGCAATCACGGCACGCGGGAAGTTCTCCGCCGTGTCGCTGCGACGGGCCGTGGTGCTTTCCGCGCGTCCACCCGTGGTCAGGGCCACAATGTCGATGCTTTCGCCGGCTTGCAGCTGGGCCAGCGCCTCTTCGGCGCGTTCGGCCAGTTGCGTGTCCAGCTGGGATTCCCGCCAACGGGCTTCGGCAAGGTCACGGACCTCGGCCAGCTCGCGCAGGTGCGAGGGCACGATTTCGTCGACGCGAGCGATGTAGAAATCCGTCTCATTGAACTGGGTCAGGTCGGTGGCATAGCCTTCCGGCGCCGCAAACACGGCCGGCAGGATTTCCTGGCCAAGCGTGGCATAGCGTTCAAAATCGATCTCGAGGCTGGCATCCCGGCCGTATTGGTCCAGCGGCTGGAAGATTTCCAGCGGCGAACCGGAGGCCGCGGCCGCCTGTTCCAGCGTGGCACCGCTGGCGCGGGATTCCTCGAAGGACGCAATCTGGTCATAGAGCGCATTCAGCGCGTCAGCGCGGGCCAGCTCGGTGAGGATTTCCTCGCGCTGTTCCTCATAGGTCGGCGTGGTGGCCGCGACGGCGGCCCGGACGGCGACGGCATTCCAACCGAAACGGCCCTGAATGGCGGAGGCTTCCCCTTCGGCCATGGCGAACACGGCGTCAGCAACATCCGTGTCCGGCACTTCATAGGCCTGGACCTCTTCCAGCTCGACCGGCTCGCCCAGTCCCAGTTCGGCCGCGATGGCCGCAGCGTCCTCGCCGGCGGCCAGCCGGTCCGCAATCGCCTGTGCCGAGGCTTCGTCGGTCGCGGTCAGCTGGACGAAGCTGCGCAGGGGCGGGGTGCCGATCTGGCCGGCTTCGACCTGGTAGTCATAGGTCTCGCGCAGTGTTTCTTCATCGATATCGACATCGCGGATGAAATCTTCCAGCTGGAAGCGCACCAGGGTGAAGGCGCGCATGTCCGGCACGGTGAAGATTGGCAGGCCGGTGCGCGGATCGGGCAGGGTGGCATTGGCTTCGACGAAGGTCTGCAGGTCCTCATCGGTCGGATCTGCGATGGCATCGGCGGCCGTTGCATCGAGAACGAGCCCGGTCATCCGGCGCTGTTCCTGGGCCAGGTCAAAACGGTTGCGGGCCATGCTGTCGGGCAGGGCAAAGCCACCGGCCAGGCTGAGCAGCAATTGCTGGCGGCGCAGATCGCCTTCCATCGTGTCGCGGTACTGGGCTTCGCTCATGCCGGCGCGTGCCAGGGCCGAAATCATGGTGTCATAGTCATAGCGATCCGTGACCGGATTGCGGAAGGCCGGCTCGCGGGCCGCTTCCGAAGCCAGCGTGTCGCCGGAAATCACGATCCCCAGATCATCGGCCTTGGCTTCCAGTGCCGCTTCCACGGCGAGCCGCTGCAGCACTTGTTCGCCCAGACCTTCATCGCGCGCGTCCTGGGCCGTATAGCCCGGCTGCTCCGCCTGGCGGCGTTGCAATTCGCGGTCGAACGCCATGCTGAGTTCGCGCACGGAAACCTTTTGCTGGCCGGCCACAACCACGGCCGTTCCGCTGCCGGTGAAAATACTATTCCCCCCGGTCAGGATCAGGCCGAGGCAGAGCAGCAGAAGAAGGGCAATCGCCAGCGGCGATTTGGCGAAGGACCGGAAGAGGGAAAGCATGAGTCACGGAGCCTTGTGGAAAATGACGGGCGGAAGGTAGCGGCGTGGATTCATGCTCGCAAGCATTGGGCGCGGTCGGAATGCGGTGACGCAGCCGGATTCTTGCCCCCGGAGCCGGTCGCGACTAATCCTTCCAAGCTCACAGGGGATGATTTGGGGCATCAAGGAGGGGATATGCCACGCACCGCGCTGATTGCCGGAAACTGGAAGATGAACGGCCTGGCGGCCGATCTGGACTTCTTTGACGCGATCGCCGGTCCGGCAGCGTCCTCACCGGCGGATGTCCTGATCTGCCCGCCGGCGACCTTGCTGGCTGCTGCTGCAGCGCGCTGCGCCGATACCGGCATTTCAGTCGGTGGTCAGGATTGTCATGCCCATGAGGCCGGGGCCCATACGGGCGATATTTCCGCGGCCATGCTGAAAGACGCCGGTGCACGCTATGTCATCTTGGGGCATTCCGAGCGCCGCGCCGATCACGGCGAAAGCGACGCCATGATCCGGGCCAAGGCTGACGCCGTACTGGCGGCCGGCCTGATCCCGATCATCTGTGTCGGCGAGACGAAGGCTGAACGGGAAGCCGGAAAGGCGCAGGCTGTCGTCACCGCCCAACTGGCCGGTTCGCTCCCGGACAATCCGCAAAACATGGAATTGGTCATAGCTTATGAGCCGGTCTGGGCAATCGGTACCGGATTGACCGCTTCCGTGTCGGATGTGGAGGAGATGCACGCCGCCATCCGCGCCGCCCTCCCGGAACCGCTAACTACCCGAATTCTTTATGGTGGTTCGGTCAAACCGGCCAATGCCGAGAGCCTCCTGGCACTGCCGGATGTCGATGGTGCCCTGGTGGGTGGGGCCTCTCTGAAAGCCAGTGATTTCACAAGCATAATCAACGCGGCTGGTCGTTAAACCGAACCTCTTCGGTAAGCGGATTGAAACTTATTTCGGGCAGGTTGGAAGACTGACTGTCCAGGCAAGTTTCAAAGAGCGACCCTCGTATGGCCGAAACCGATTATTCCCGCGCATCCGTTGTCCTGTTCGACCCGGTGCACGCCAACCAACGCACGACCCGGTATGCGTTGCACGAGATCGGTTTCCGTCAGATCGAGTGCGTGGCGTCTCTGACCGAGCTCAAGTCCATGGTTGCCGATACCGGCCCGACCCTGATCGTCGCCGAATCCAGTGCAACCGATGCCGATGTGTTCAAACTCGTCCGGGCCGTGCGCAAGGGCGAGGTCGGGGCCAATCCGTTTGCGGTTATCCTTCTGACCACCTGGAGCCGGGATACGACCCATATCCGCCGCGCTATCGAATGTGGCGCCGATGATGTGATCGTGCGGCCTTTCTCGACCAATTTCGCCGAGGAGCGCGTGAAGACGCTGATCCATGGCCGCAAGCAATTCATCGTCACCAGTGACTATATCGGCCCGGACCGCCGCAAGGATGCGGATCGAAATTCCGACGCCCAGCCGGTGACCGTGCCGAACATTCTCAAGGCGACGGTGGAAAACGATTATCAAGCCCTCAGCGATGCCGCCAACTGGATCCAGGAAGCCAAGGAGACCGTGCGCGCCGAACGTCTGCGCCGTCTGGCCATGCGGATTGTGGTCTCTACCGAGCTTCATGCGTCCAAGACCGGTGACGGTCCCAGCCTGCCGGTCAAGCTGGATACCGGTGACCTGATGCGAACCGGGCATGAAATGAAAGCCCAGCTGATCAAGGCCGGCCGTGCGGAAGCCGCGGAAATCTGCGAAGCCATGCTGGATCAGGTCAAGACGTTGGGTGAGGGCAACCAGGCTTCGCTGTCCACGCTGAAACTGATCAAGGAATTGGCGATGGGCGCCTATGCCGCCTTTGCCAATGGTGACACGCTGGAACGCTCGAAAGACGAGATCGGCCGCACCGTCACCAATCTGCGCAAACGCCTCAAGGCGAAGGCTGAAATGGCTGCTCAACGCCGGGCTGCGGAAGCTGCGCAGGCCGCTGAACAAGACGCTACCGCAGACGATGCTGGCCAAGGCGAAGAGCCTGGTATAAAACGCGCCGCCATGTAGCCGGGGCTTGGCAACGCCGCAGGGCGTTCCCACCTTGTCTGCAAAGACCCAGAAGTCGCAAACCACGGCGGTACCGATGAAAGAAGTCCTCCTGATCGTCCAGCTCCTCATCGCGCTTGGACTTGTCGCTGTCATTCTCATGCAGCGTTCCGAAGGCGGTGCTCTGGGTATCGGCGGCGGTGGCGGCGGCGGTATGATGTCGAGCCGGGGCGCAGCCAATGTGCTGACCCGCACGACCATGATCCTGGGTGCACTCTTCATCATCAACTGCATCGCTCTGGCCGTGTTCGCCGGTGTGGATTCGCAGGGCCGTAGCGTGTTTGACCGCCAGGTCGAGAACCCTGCAATCGGCATTCTGGACGAGGAAGAGCAGGGCGCTCCGGTGCCGACTGACGGCTAACCGTCCAAGCTTTTCACATCAAATCTTGCAATCGCGTCTTTTGGCGCGCTCGAATCTGGGATAATCAGACGGCCCATGCCGCGATATATCTTCATTACGGGCGGCGTGGTCTCCTCTCTTGGAAAAGGCCTCGCTTCAGCCGCTATTGGTGCTCTGCTGCAGGCCCGGGGCTATAAAGTCCGCCTGCGCAAGCTTGATCCCTATCTCAATGTCGACCCGGGCACGATGTCGCCCTATCAGCATGGCGAGTGCTATGTGACTGATGATGGGGCGGAAACTGACCTCGATCTGGGTCACTATGAGCGCTTTACGGGCGTTCCCGCCAGCCAGGCCGACAATATCACCACGGGCCGGATCTATTCCCGCATCATCGAGCGCGAACGCCGGGGTGACTATCTGGGCGCGACCGTTCAGGTGATTCCCCACGTCACGGACCAGATCAAGCAATTCGTCCTGTCTGACGCGGGTGATGTCGATTTCGTCCTCTGCGAGATCGGTGGCACGGTCGGCGATATCGAGGGCCTGCCCTTCTTCGAGGCGATCCGCCAGCTCGGCCAGGAATTGGGTGAGGAAAACGCCGTCTTCCTGCACGTCACCCTGCTGCCTTTCATCAAGGTGGCCGGCGAGATGAAGACCAAGCCGACCCAGCACTCGGTGAAAGAGCTGCGCTCGATCGGTATCCAGCCGGATATCCTTCTGTGCCGTTGCGAAATCCCGATCCCGGCCGGTGACAAGCGCAAGATCGCCCTGTTCTGTAATGTCCGCGAAAGCGCCGTCATCGAGGGCCGTGACGCGGCCTCGCTCTATGATGTGCCGTTGGAATACCACCGTCAGGGCCTGGATACGGAAATCCTGCGCTGTTTCGGAATTGCCGATGCGCCGGCACCGGACCTGACCCGCTGGGAAGGCATTTCCCACACGATTGCCAATCCGGACGGCGAAGTGACGATCGGTGTCGTCGGCAAATATGTCGGCCTGCTGGACGCCTATAAATCCCTGATTGAAGCCCTCAACCATGGCGGTCTGGCCAATGGGGTGAAGGTGAAGCTCAAATGGCTCGACAGTGAGCAGTTCGAGAAGGATGACCCGTTCGAACCGCTGGAAGACGTGCACGGCGTGCTCGTTCCGGGCGGTTTTGGCGAGCGTGGTGTGGAAGGCAAGATCGCCGCGGCGAAATTCGCCCGTGAGCGCAAGGTTCCCTTCTTTGGCATCTGCTACGGCATGCAGATGGCGGTGCTGGAAGCGGCCCGCAATCTGGCCGGCATCCCCAATGCCGTTTCGTCGGAATTCTCTGAAGAGGGCGAGCTGGTCATCGGTCTTCTGACCGAGTGGACACGGGGCAATGCCGTGGAGACCCGATCGGCCGATGGCGATATGGGCGGCACGATGCGCCTGGGTGCCTATCCCGCTGTTCTCAAAGAGGGAACCAAGGTCCGCGAAATCTATGGTGAAGCCCATATCGAGGAGCGTCACCGTCACCGTTATGAGGTGAATGTGGGCTATAAGGACAAGCTGGAAGCCTGTGGGCTGACCTTCTCCGGACTGTCACCCGATGGCGTTCTGCCGGAGATTGTCGAGATTGCGGACCATCCCTGGTTCGTCGGCGTGCAATTCCACCCGGAACTCAAATCCCGTCCCTTCGAACCGCACCCGCTCTTCGCCAGCTTCATCGCGGCGGCCCTGCATCAAAGCCGGATGGTCTAGGCGCGCCACACGCGGGCGTGGTCAGAACAAGCTCGACATCCCCCTTCTCCCCGGGGAGAAGGTGCCGCGTAGCGGCGGATGAGGGGGGCGGCGAGGTATTCGCGATTATCGGCCAGCACCGGGATTTCCCCCTCTCCCGGCGCATGCGCGCCACCCTCTCCCAAGGGAGAGGGAGTGCTGATCGCGCCCCATTTATCCCCACCCTTCAAACCTGTGCCAGACTCCTCCTCGACGTCCGGGAAGAGAGGCATGAGCTCAGTCCCTTGGGCCCGGAGGTTTGCGGAGCCTGTCCGCGCGAAGGGGTGACATCCTGAGCACCGGCAGGGCGTCCGGCCCGGTCTGACGGCACTAAACGCCCGACCTGAGTACCGGCCGGATTGGAAACGGGGGCGAGAGCGTTC
>NZ_JADOTT010000008.1:138012-143388 GCF_016817355.1 Maricaulis parjimensis | reverse complement strand
GGTGCTGCGAGTGTGGTGATGGGGGTCTTCCTGTTTTATGCCGACCGGCATTCCGGCCTGGTCCTGCCCTATGTCCTCAATTCACCGATCCTGGCCCTTTTCGCGATGTTCCCGAGGCGCTGGCCGATCTGTGGCGCGCCAGGGGATGATGCTTACGCGGTGCGGCGCTCGCGGCCCGTGTCATTGGCCGGCCGGGTCGGCATGCCATTGACCAGGTTGGAACGCACGTCGGTGCGCGCGGAGCGCATGGCCGGCATGAAGCCAGCTTCGACGAGATCAACACTCACATCATAGCCGCGCTCGGCCCAATAGGCTTCAATTCGCGCTTTAAGACGGCGAGCACCTTCGGGCGTGCACAGATCATTGCTCATGAACAAAACCTCCTACGCGGCCGGGGCTATTCCGGCCGGGATTAACGTCCAATCGGGTGATTGAAGGAATCGACCCGAGGGCCGCATTTCCAGCTTGGACAGGGCTGATATATGGGCCAGCTGCATATGACGAGGGCGTGACGGTGTGGCAAGTTGTCGCACCCGGGTCGAGCCGCATCTGCAGTTCAACTTCCACATGTAGTTGACCGGTCCATGGACCCTGCTTATACGAGCGCCTTCCGACATGGATCGGGCGATTAGCTCAGCGGGAGAGCACCTCGTTCACACCGAGGGGGTCACTGGTTCAATCCCAGTATCGCCCACCATTTCCACCTTTCACGCAATATTCTCCCGGTTTCGCGCCGGGGCCGATTTCCGCCCCTCTCGACGCGCGGGGACAAGTATGGCAGCCGCCGCCCTGATCCGGCCGGTTTTCCGCCCGGATTGCGCATTCTTTATACGGCGTGGAAAACGTGGATTTCTTGGCCCGCGACAGGACACCACACCCGAAAAGCGTCGAATCCCTGCAGGCTCTTCTTGCGAAGTATTCTCAACAATGGCAGTTGATGCCGGGTTGAACGCTTGATCGGGGTGAATTCATGAAGTCTGCTTACCTCCTGGCCGCCGCAGGCGCTGTCGCCAGCCTCCTCGCCGCCTGCTCGCCCTCTGGCGATAATGGTGCGCAAACGGGTGCCAGCGACGAGCCGCGCGTCGTCAATCTCTACTCGGCCCGCCACTATCGCAGTGATGCCGCCGTCTATGCCGCCTTCACTGAAGCCACCGGTATCGAGATCAATCTGGTGGAGGCCAGCGGCGACCAGCTGATCGAGCGCATCCGCGCCGACGGTGCCCGCAGCCCGGCCGATGTCATCATCACGGTCGACGCCGCCCGCCTGCACCGCGCCGAGGAAGCCGGCCTCTTCGCCCAGACCGATTTCTCCGAATTCACATCCGGTGTCGCCGATTACCTGGTCGACCCGAACGGCTATTGGGTCGGCTTTGCCGGGCGCTCCCGCGTGATCGCCTATTCCAACCAGCGTGTTCAGCCGGGCGAGATCACGACCTATGAAGACCTCGCCGATCCGCGCTGGGAAGGCCGTGTCTGCGTCCGTGAAAGCGGCAATGCCTATAACCAGTCCCTGCTCGCCTCCATCATCGCCCGCTCCGGCGAAGAGGCTGCGGAAGCCTGGGCCGCTGGCATCGTTGCCAATATGGCGCGCCCGCCGCAGGGCGGTGACATCACGCAGATCATCGGCGTGGCCGCCGGCGATTGCGATGTCGCCATCACCAATCACTATTATTATGCGCTGATGACCCAGTCCGGCGATGTCGCCAACCGGGCCGCTGCCGAGGCGGTCACCCTGCTCTTCCCGAACCAGGAGACCTCCGGCGCGCACATGAATGTCTCCGGGGCCGGTATCGCCGTGAATGCGCCGCATCCGGAAGAGGCGCGCGAGCTGATCGCCTTCCTGTTTTCGGACGAAGCCCAGCGCATGTTCGCGGAGATGACCAATGAGATCCCGGTCATGCCCGATGTGGAATGGGAAAACCCGACCCTGGACGCCATGATGCCCTTCGTGGCGGATGAGCGGAATCTCTCCGAACTGGGCGACAATAACGCCACCGCCCAGCGCATTTTCGACCGCGTCGGCTGGCAATAGTGACCGCGGGCACGCACAAGGGATTCTGGCCGGATCGCGCAACACTGTTGGCGATCCTGGCTGCCCTTGTGTGCGCCGCTCCGGTCTTTGCCGTCGCCTGGATCGCCCTGACCGGGCAGAGCGACGACTATCTCCTCCACCTCGCCCGTACCCGCCTGCCCGTCTATCTGGCCTATTCGGTCTATGTCGGCCTGGTCGCCGCGGGCGGGGCGGCGCTGATCGGAACCGGTCTGGGCTGGCTGATCGCCCGGGCCGACTTCCCGGGCCGCAAACTCTTCTCCTGGGTGCTCATCCTGCCGCTGGCGGTGCCAGCCTATGTCGCCGCCTATGCCTGGCTGGACCTCTCCCAGGCCGGCGGGCCGCTGCAGGCCTGGACAGGCGGGCTCTTCCCCACCGTCCGCGGCGGCTGGGGCGCGGGCCTGATGTTCGCCCTGGTCCTCTATCCCTACATCTTCCTCCTGGCGCGCGACGCCTTCACCGGACAATCGGCGGACGCCTATAACGCCGCCCGCACGCTGGGCGCGGGACCGGTGACTGCCTTCTGGCGCACTTCCCTGCCCATGGCGCGCCCGGCCCTGGCCGCCGGTGTCGCCCTGGTGATGATGGAAAGCCTCGCTGATTACGGCACCGTTTCCTATCTCGGCGCGCCCACGCTCTCGATCGGTCTGATCCGCGCCTGGAGCGGAGCCGGTTCCCTGGTCGATGCCGCGCGTCTCTCTTTGATCCTCGTGGCCATCGCCCTGGTCGTCTTCAGCCTGGAACGCATGCAGCGCCGCCGCGCCCGCACCACAGCCGCGTCAGGCAAGCACAAGCCGGCGCCGCGTCTGGTCCTGACCGGCTGGCAGTCCGGCCTCGCCGTCCTCGCCTGTCTGACGCCGCTTATGCTGGGTCTGGTCATCCCGCTGGCACGCCTGGCCTGGCTGGCCCTGAACGAGCTGGCCGCCCCGGGTCTCATCGCTGCCGCCTTCCACAGCCTTACCCTGGCCAGTATCAGCGCCCTGTGCGCCGCCCTGCTGGGCATGGCGACAGCCTATGCCCTGCGCGGCGGTGGTTTCATGGCGACAGCCTCGGCCCGCGCGGCCGGGCTGGGCTATGCGGTACCGGGTGCTGTGGCGGCTGTCGGCGTGATCGCCATCCTGTCGGGCACGCAAGGCCTGATCGATCCGGCCTGGGAAGCCCTCACCGGCAGCGTCTTCCCCATCCTGCTGACCGGCGGCGCCGCTGCCCTCATCTTTGCCTATCTCTCGCGCTTTGCTGCTGCCGCCATCGGCCCGTCCGAAGCTGCGCTGGGCCGGGTCACGCCCGCCCTGGACGGGGCCGCCCGCACGCTGGGTGCCAGCGCGCGCGAAACGCTGTGGCGGGTCCACTGGCCGCTGATCGCAGCGGGCGTGTGCTCGGCCGGTCTCCTGGTCTTCGTGGAAGTGCTCAAGGAATTGCCGGCCACCATGATCCTGCGGCCCTTCAATTACGACACGCTGGCCATCATCGCCCACAACTACGCCGCCGATGAGCGTCTGGGCGAAGCCGCACTGCCCTCTCTCCTCATCCCGATGGTCGCCCTCATTCCCATGATCTTCGTGGCGCGCTATCTCTCAAGGACGCGAACGCCTTCGGGGACGGGATGAGCCAAACGCAGACAGTGTTGAGCGTACGCGGTGCCCAGCGCCGCTATGTGAAGAAGGGTCAGGCCGCCCTGGCCTCGGCCGATCTCGACCTGCATGCCGGCCGGATCACCGCCCTGCTGGGCCCGTCCGGCAGCGGCAAGTCGACTCTGTTGCGCGCCATCGCCGGTCTGGAACGCCTCGATGGCGGCGAGATCGCGCTGGGCGATACGGTCTGGAGCAATGCCGGCACCCATATCCCGCCGGAAACGCGGCGCGTCGGCATGGTGTTCCAGGATTATGCGCTCTTTCCGCATCTGGACGCGCTGTCCAATGTCGCCTTCGGCCTGAAGGGCAAGGACGCAAAAGCCATCGCCCAGGCACAGCTGGAAGCGGCGGAACTGGGCCACAAGGCCAAAGCCTATCCGCACGAACTCTCCGGCGGCGAGCAACAACGCGTTGCCCTGGCCCGGGCCCTGGCACCCTCGCCGGCGGTGATCCTGCTGGACGAACCCTTCTCAGGCCTCGACCGCCGCCTGCGCCATGAGCTGCGCGACCGTACGGTACAGACACTCAAGGCGGCGGGTGCCACGGCGATGATCGTCACCCATGACGCCGAGGAGGCCATGGCGGTCGCCGACGAGCTGGCCCTGATGGATGCCGGCCGTGTCATCCAGACCGGTGCGCCGGAAGATGTCTGGATGCGCCCGGTCAGCGCCACGGCCGCCCGCCTGCTGGGTGATGTCGAGATTTTCGAAGCGGACGTCACGAACGGCCGCGCGGACACGCCCTTCGGCGCGGTGGATGCCGCCGGTTTCGAGGACGGCAGGCCGGTGCATGTACTCATCCGCCCGCAAGCCTTCACGCTCAGCCTGGACGAAGCGGGCGGTTTCGCCATCAAGCGCCGCCGCTCCGCCGGCACGCATCTGGTTCTGGAGTTCGCGCCTGCCGAAGGCGACACGCCACACTGGCACGCGCATACCGCCTTCCCCTCACCGCTGCATGAGGGTGACCGGGTCAGCGTGGAGCTGGATCCGGCTTATGTGACGGTGGTGAAACGCTAGAAATTCAAGAGCCGGATTTCGGGGGAAACCATGGCTTTCATCTCTGCGATCAAACACAATCTCTCCAAGCTGACCGAGTTCACGGGACGCGATCGCCCCGGTATCTTCTGGCCCTATGCGGGGTCAGTGCTGGGTCTGCTGCTCATTGTCATCGTGATCAGTATTTCCACGGGAATGGGCGGGGTGATTGAACAGATCGAGGCCTTCGCGGCTGAAAACCCCGATGCTGTCCACATTGAGCGTTCGCCGGGACACTACTCCGCGACGCTAGCCCCCGGTGCAGGCTTCACGCCCGACCTTTCCGGAATTTTCCTGCCGATGGGAGGGGCCGGCCTTTTCGCCATCACCCTGCTGGCCGCCGCGACTACCCGGCGCCTGCACGATCGCGGTCTGAGCGGTTTCATCGCCCTGGTCCCGGTCACTTTGCTGATGACCGGTTTGGCGATCTTCTCGACCCTGTTCAGCCAGTTCACGGCGGGTGAACCGGACCTGCTGCTGTTCTTCGCCGGTTTTGCGAACAATATCATCTACCTGCTGTCCATCGTCCTGCTGCTAGTCCAACTTGCCGGATCCAGCACCACCAAACCGACGCGCCACGGCCCCATCCCTGACTGACGCGCAAACAAAAAACCGCACCGCTTCGTCTGGACGAACTGGTGACGGCGACCTGTCAGGTCGC
>NZ_JADOTT010000008.1:39786-138002 GCF_016817355.1 Maricaulis parjimensis | reverse complement strand
ACCCTTGGCCGCCACCTCAATGAGGCGGGGTTTTGCGTTTCGGCGTCTGCCGGAAAGGGCTTAGGCCACTTTCGCCAGCTTGGCGGCGCGCTTTTCCTCGATGCGCTGGCGAGCGAGCTCGTCGGCGATGAGGTTGGACGGCCGGCCCTGGTCGGCGGACAGGTCGAGGATCTCGCCGAGCGTGGCTTCCAGACCGTCCAGCTTGCCCTGCACCCAGGCCGGATCGAAATCACCGGCGATCTCGCCCATCACATTGATGATGCCGCCGGCATTGATGACATAGTCCGGCGCGTAGATCTTGCCGCGCTTGAGGACTTCCTCACCCATGTCGCGCGTGGCGAGCTGGTTGTTGGCCGCACCGGCAATGATCTTCGCCTTGATACGGTCGATCGTGTCCATATTGATCACGGCGCCGAGGGCACACGGGGCGAAAATGTCGACATCCTGGTCGTAGATCTCGTCCAGGCCGACAATCGTGGCACCGTATTCCGCTTTCAGCTTTTCCAGGCCATCGACATTGATGTCGGTGATGAAGAGATCGGCGCCAGCCTTGGCCAGATGACCGGCCAGATAGGTGCCGACATGGCCGGAGGCGCCCTGGATGGCGATCTTCACACCATTGAGGTCGCGCTTGCCCAGGCCGCGCTCGGCGGTCACCTGGATGCCGCGGAACACGCCCTCGGCCGTCACCGGCGACGGGTCACCCGACGCCGCCTTGCCTTCCGGCAGGCCGACCACATGGGCGGTGGAGCGGCGCACGGCCATCATGTCGTCGGGGCTCACGCCGACATCTTCAGCGGAGATGTACTCGCCATTGAGGCTTTCCACGGCGCGACCGAAGGCCTCGAACAGGGCCTGGCGGTCAAACGCGCCTTCCGGCTTCATGATGACGGATTTGCCGCCGCCGATCGGCAGATCGGCCATGATATTCTTGTAGCTCATGCCCTGGGACAGACGCAGCACGTCGGTCAGGGCGGCTTCGGAATTGGGATAGGACCACATACGGCAACCGCCGCAGGCCGGGCCGCTGGCCGTCGAGTGGACACCGATGATGGCGCGCAGGCCGGTGACCTCGTCGGTCGCGAACAGAACTTTCTCGTGATTGTCGAAAGACGGATGCTCGAGAACACTCATTACGGGCTTACCCTCTTAAAGCGATGGCAGACGGGTCTGCAAAATCGGCGCTGGAATACCCTTTCGCGAGCTTCCGTTCAAGCGCTCAAAACCGCCTCAAATCGGGATTATGATAAAATTTCTTCAATGCGGCATCGCAGCAATGGGAGAATATTTGCCGCGAACCAGGGGTTTTTGCGAATCCAGGCATTATTTCGCCAGGACGGGTGCGGCAGAGGCAGGAATTCCGGCGCATAATTCATTGCATCCCGCACGGTTTCCGTGAGCGTCTTGTGCATGCGCGAACCCAGATAGAAGCGCTGGGCATACTGGCCGACCAGCAGGGTCAGCCGGACCTGCGGCAAGGCTGCCCTCACCTTCTCCTGCCACAGGGGCGCGCATTCCCGCCGCGGCGGCAGATCCCCGCCCTTCTCGTCCAGACCGGGAAAGCAGAAGCCCATCGGGGCAATCGCGATCCGGCTTTCATCATAGAAGAGCGTCTCATCCACCCCCATCCAGTCGCGCAAACGGTCGCCGGACGGATCGGTGAAGGGCTTGCCGGACGCATGAACGCGCGTGCCGGGCGCCTGGCCGACAATCAGGATGCGGGCTGTGGCCGAGGCCCGGATCACCGGGCGCGGTTCATGCGGCAGCGCCGCGTCGCAGTGGCGGCAGGCGCGAATCTCGGCGAGAAGCCTGTCCAGGTCAGGCGCGGCCAATGCGCCAGACGCCCTTGAAATTCTCCGGATCCTCGACCGGCTTGCCCTTGCGCAGGATCGACACCTTGCCGGCCACAGCCAGACGGATCGCCGCCTGGCGGACATGGCCGAATTTGCGATTGAAACGCTCCGGATCAATCGCCTTGGCGACATCGGCCGGCGAGATGGAACGGCCCTCGGGCGCTTCGGACACCAGTTTCAGGATGGCCGCTTCAATGGGATCAATACCGGTGTCTTCGCTCATGGTGCTCTCTCAACCCTTCATGGGCGGCAGGGAATACGTTGCGTGGGCCTGTGCAATCAACTCCCCTGTCTCCACCGAGGTGATATCACAATCGGTAACCGCCAGCCGCTTGCCCAGTTTCAGCAGGCGGCAATGGCCGATCACGGCGCCCGGCGGGGCCTTGCGCAGGAAGTTGATCGAGAGATTGGTGGTCACGGCCAGAGCCTGTTTGCCGACATGGCCGAGGATCACGGCATAGGCGGCGAAATCGGCGAGGGTGAACAGGGTCGGTCCGTTCACCGTGCCGCCGGGGCGCAAATTGTTCTTGCCGGCTTCCTGGGTCACTTCCGCCCGGCCCGGCGTGATCGACTGGATGCCCAGACCGCCGGAACTCCATTGCGGGAACACCTCGTTCAGATAGGCGGTGACCTCCTCCGCCGTCATCTCGACCGTATAGTCCATATCGTCCCTCCGCGAGGCTGTCCTGCACGGGAACCGAGACAGGCGGCGCATGTTATTGTCTGATTGCGCTCAGCATTCCTGCCGCGCCTGTCTGCGGCAAGCCCAAAAACCAGATGCCGAACGGACAATCGGATGCGCCGCGACCACCGCCCCTACTGGATGCACAAGGCCTGGGAAGGCTTCGAGAATGCCTGGGCGCGGCATTTCCTGACCCCGCATTTCGACGAAATCGGTGTGGATCCGAAAATCGTCCTGCCCTGGCATGTCGAGGTTTTCGGCCCGAACATCACCGCCGGTGAGCGCATCCATATCGTCGCCACGGCGGCCGATCCGGTGCGGCTGACGGTGTGGTCGCCGCAAACCCAGGCCGGGAAGATCACGCTTGGCAGCCATGTCTTCCTGGCGCCCGGCACCAAGCTGCTCGCGGCCGGGTCCATCGAGCTGGGTGATGACTGCCTGATCGCCAATCGCGTGACGATCACCGATTGCGACTGGCACTCCATCCATGACCGCGTCGATCCGCAACCGGCCTGGAAACCGGTGAAGCTGGAACGCAATGTCTGGATCGGCGATGGCGCCTATATCGGCAAGGGTGTGACCATTGGCGAGCATTCCGTCGTCGGTGCCCGTTCGGTCGTGGTGAAGGATGTCGAGCCCTACACGATTGTCGCCGGCAATCCGGCCCGGGTGATCCGCCGCATCGATCCGGACGAACCCATGCGTGCCCGCAGCGACATGTTCGCCGACCCGGTGGGCATGGACCGCTTCTTCGACACGGCCTATCGGCAGAGCCTCAAGGGCAATTCCACCCTGGGCTGGCTGCGCTCGCGGCTGTTTCCGCGGCGCGGGGATTAGCCGAACAGGCCCTGCGGCAGAGCGCCGACAGCGGCGCCTGTCATCAGCGTGGCCAGCGTGCCGGAGATCAGGGCGCGCGGGGCGAGCTGGAGGATGTCTTCACGGCGCGACGGAGCGATGGCGACCAGGCCGCCGGTCAGGATGCCGACCGAGGAGAAATTGGCGAAGCCGCACACGGCATAGGTCATGATCAGGCGCGAGCGGTCTGACAGGGCATCGCCGGTCTGGGCGAGCTGGTCATAGGCATAGACCTCGTTGAGCGCCGTCTTGAGCCCCATGATGGAGCCGGCCGTGGTGGCTTCGCTCCAGGGAATGCCCGCCAGCCAGACAATCGGGGCAAACAGCCCGCCCAGGATGCGGTCCGCCGTCAGCGGGCCGCCGAACACGTCCGGGAAAAGGCCCAGAAGCACATTCACCAGCGCGACCAGCGAGGTGAAGACCAGCAGCATGAAGATGATGTTGAAATAGAGCCGGATCCCGTCCGACACGCCGGTGGTCAGCGCGTCCATGGAGGAATGATAGATCTGGGTCGGGACTTTCTCTTTCAGCCGGTGCTGCTCGCCCTGCGGTTCCGCGGGCATCATGATGCGCGACAGAAGGACGGCGGCGGGCACAGAGATCAGCGAGGCCGTGAAGATATGGCCGGCCGCCCCGTCCAGCACGCCGGAAAGCTGGCTGACATAGAGCGCCATCACCGAGCCAGCGACCGTGGAGAAACCCACCGTCATGATCAGGAAGAGATCGGAGCGGGTCATGTCCGGCAGGCGCGGCCGGATCAGGACCGGGCTTTCCGTCATGCCCAGGAAGATATTGGCGGCGGCACCCAGGCTGGCCGAACCGGACAGGTTGAGCAGGCGCTGGAAGGCATAGGCAAAGCCGCGCACCAGGACTTCCAGGATCCGCCAGCGCCACAACAGCGCCGACAGGGCCGACAGCACGATGACCATGGGCAGGGCCTGGAAGGCGAAGAGGAAGCCGGACCCGCCGGCCGGATCGGTTTCCCAGGGCGCTTCACTGCCGGCCAGATAGCCGAACACGAATTGTGCGCCTTCATTGGTCACCTCCTGCAGCACGGCGACGACACCGGTCAGCGAGGACAGGAAGGCGCGGAAGGGCGGCAGAGCGTAAAGCAGCCAGGCGATCAGCAATTGCAGCCCAACAGCGCCCGCAAACAGGATGACCGGGAATTTCTTTTTCGGGCTGAGAAGCCAGGCAATGCCCGCAAGCGCAAAAAGGCCCACGAAGCTGCGGGCCTGCAGCAGAAGATCGTCCATGGAAGTCCCCAGTCACCGGAATGCCGGACCTTATTCCGCCTGCCCCCACGGTCGCAAGCACTTGCCTCAACGCAAAGGGCAGGAAATGCTGCACTGCATGAGCCGCAACCCCATCAAGACGCCCTGCGTGCAGGTCTGTTTCGTCGACCCGAAGGCCGGCGTCTGCGTCGGCTGTTTCCGCACGATGGAAGAGCTTGGGCGCTGGACGAAGTATTCCGACGAAGAGCGCGCCGCCATCATGGCCGCCCTGCCCGGGCGTGAAGACGCTTACCGGGAGGCGAAGAAGGCCTGACATGATGCGCCGTATCGCCGCCCAATCCGCCTTCGCGCTCGTCTTCTTCGGGATCGGCTTTCTGGTTCTGCGACTGCTGGCCTGGCCGTTTGAGGGCGCAGTGGGGGCGCCGACCCGGCTTCTGATGGCCTCAATGGCCGGCCTGCTGCTGGCGATTGCCTTTCTCGCCACGGCGATTGCCGGACGCGAACTGGCCCGCCGCAATCTGGCGGCCTGGGTCAGTGTCGGCGCGGCCTTCATCGCCATCGCCTTCATCGACCGTGATTATGACGCCTGGACCATCGACCGGATGTGGGGAGATGCGGGCCCGGAGTCGGCTTTCCTGATGGATGCGGCCGCCGATGGCTCCATCATCCTCAGTCGCAGTCCGGACGGGCATTACTATATCGACGCCCGGGTGAATGGCGGGCTGGTGACCTTCCTGGTCGATACCGGCGCCTCAATGGTCGCGCTCGACCTGGTCGATGCGCAGGCCGCGGGTATCCGGACGCAAAGCCTGGAGTTCGACCTGCCGGTCCAGACCGCTGCCGGACAGGCCATGGCCGCGCCGGTCATCATCCCGACGCTCGTCCTGGCCGGTCATCGGTTCGAGAATGTGCCGGGCGTGGTGATCCAGGGCGGCGGACGCTCGCTGCTGGGTATGTCGATCCTGAACCAGTTCGACGGGCTGGAAATCCGCGACGACCGGCTGATCCTGCGCCGCTAGGCAGCGGTGGCGGCCGTGATCGCCTCACGCACCAGCAGACAGCCGACAATCACCAGACCCACCGCGAAAAAGCGCTTCAGCGTCCGCTCCGGCAGGGAGTGGGCCAGTTTCGCGCCCAGCGGGGCAACAAAGAAGGCCGAACCGGCCAGCAGGGCAAAGCCCGGCAGGTTCACATAGCCCAGCGAGAAGGGCACAGCCTCCTGGCCCCAGCCATTGATGATGAAGCCGATCGCGCCCGGCGCGCCGATGGCGACACCGAAACCGGCCGCGGTGGCGACGGCCCGGTGGATCGGCTTGCCGCACAGCGTCATCAGGGTCACGCCCATCACGCCGCCGCCAATCCCCATCAGGGCCGACAGGATGCCGATAATTCCGCCCAGCACCCAGCGCAGCGGACCGGACGGCATGTCATCGGCCAGTTTCCAGTCCGGCCGGCCAAAGAAGAATTGCGCTGACAGGATCACCGCCGTGCCACCAAAAATCCCGGTCAGGACATAGCCCGGGATGAGGTGGGCGATGCGCGAACCGATCAGCGTGCCGATGATGATCCACAACGCCCAGCCCTTGAGCACGTCGAAATCGACGGCGCCGCGCTTGGCATGGGCATTCACGCTGCGCAGGGAGGTGGCGATGATCACGGCCAGCGAAGTGCCGACGGCGACCTGCATGATGCTGGGATCGTCATAGCCCAGGAATTGGAAGGCGTAATACATGGCCGGCACCATGACGATGCCGCCACCAATTCCGAACAGGCCGGCAATCAGACCGGCAAAAGCGCCCGTGGCCGCCATGGCCAGGACGAGGATCACGATATCGGTCATGTGCTACGCGGCCTCATCCCGCCGGGTTACGGCCGCCAGGGCCTCATCAACAACATCCAGCCCGGCGCCGCGCTTGGGCGCTTTCTCCGACAGGATACGCCGCCACATCCGCGCGCCGGGCTCGCCGGTGAACAGACCCAGCATGTGGCGGGTGATGTCGTGCAGGCGCGAGCCCTGTTCCAGACGGCGGGCGATATAGGGCTTGTAGGCTTCCACCACCTCCAGCCGCGTGGCGACCGGATCCGTGTCCGCGCCGAATATGCGGGTGTCGGCTTGGGCCAGGATGAAGGGCGTGTGATAGGCGGCGCGGCCGATCATCATCCCGTCCAGGCTCTCCGTCTCGGCCAGGCCCTGGTCGAGCGTTTCCAGACCGCCATTGAGGATGATTTCCAGCTCCGGGCGCTCGGCCTTGAGGCGGCGCACCAGATCATAGTCGAGCGGCGGGATGGAGCGGTTTTCCTTCGGGCTCAGCCCTTTCAGCCAGGCCTTGCGGGCATGGACGGCAAAGCTCTTCACCCCGGTCTGGCGCACCGTGTCGATCAGGGTGAAGAGTGCCGCGTCCGGCTCCTGGTCATCGACGCCGATCCGGCATTTCACCGTCACCGGCACCGAGACCGCCGCCTGCATGGCCGCCACGCAATCGGCCACCAGCTGCGGCTCCAGCATCAGACAGGCACCGAACCGGCCCGACTGGACCCGGTCGGAGGGGCAGCCGACATTCAGATTGATCTCGTGATAGCCATAGCCCTCGGCAATCCGGCTTGCCTCGGCCAGGTCGGCCGGATCGGATCCGCCCAGCTGGATGGCCACGGGATGTTCATCCGCCTCGAACCCGATCAGCTTGTCGCGATCGCCATGGATCACCGCCTTGTCGACCGCCATCTCCGTATAGAGCAGGGTCTGCCGCGTCAGGACGCGATGAAACGCCCGGCAATGCCGGTCGGTCCAGTCCATCATCGGAGCCACCGAAAGGCGGCGGTCGGGTTGCGCAGGCATTGTCATGTTGCGCGACATAGCGCGGGCGGGCCGCCTCGCCAAGCCAGCAAACCTATCCGGGCGCATTCTGCCAGGCCGCTCAAATTGGAATGATCGCGTTCACCCGGTTTCAACCCGGCCCTGTTTTGATGCCGGCTCAAGAGGGAGACCGGGACATGGCAAAGGCGATCTATCACAAGCATCAACGGGTCTATGTTTACCCGGTCGGCACCTGGGCCTTGATCGAACAGGTCAAGCCGCAATGGGTGAAGGATGTCGAGGAGCCGGTCCGGGTCTTCTATGATTGCGGCCTGGGCCGTGACTTCACCGCCGACGAGCTGGCCACCGAACAGGTGGAGAGCCTGGACGCCGGCCATTGGCGCGTCCTGCGCGCCAAGAACAAATGGCAATCGGCTGAAGAATGCGCTCGGCATCCCTTCCCCGGCACTTTCCCGGTCATCGTGACCGAGAGCATGGATTGGGGCGGATGGCGTGTCCCGGCTGCGGAATATGACCGTGATCCGAACCGGATCGAGGCCCAGGCCCGGCTGATGGCCAATGCGCCCAGCCTTCTGGCGCTGGCGGAAAGCCTGGTGGAAATGGCCCGCGAGGATGGCGATCTCTCACCCGCCCTCACCGAACTGAGCCGCTCGGCCGCGGA
The DNA here is from genome assembly GCF_016817355.1 of Maricaulis parjimensis. Lineage (GTDB taxonomy): Bacteria > Pseudomonadota > Alphaproteobacteria > Caulobacterales > Maricaulaceae > Maricaulis > Maricaulis parjimensis. The sequence goes on along the minus strand of NZ_JADOTT010000008.1, from coordinate 129,901 downwards.
CATTCTCAAACAGGTGAATACGAAACCTTCCGGAAAGCATAACGGCAATTCCCAGCAGGCCGCGTAGCCGGTCTACTAAAATTTTAATCACCGCATAAGGAATGCTGTTGAAACTGTCCGGTCTGTGCCCCGTATACCGGAATAAAGCATGCCTCTTGTTGAACAGCGTAACCGCTTTCTTTCCTTTGCCTTTGCGGCTTCCGACATTCTGATCGAGACCGACAAGTCCGGGATCATCACCTTTGCCGCCGGTGCCACCGCTGCCCTGCCCGATGCTCCGGCCTCGGGCGAGGACGCGTTTGAAGCGCGTCTGGACCAGACATCCCGTCCGGTTTTCCGCGCCTTCCTGCGCCGCCTGCGGCCCAGCCGCCGCATCGGCCCTGCCGGCATTTCCATCCAGGGACGCCGGGCCCAGCTGAGCGGTTGGGTTCTGGAAGACTCCGATCGCGTGCGCTGGACCGTCGCTTTCGACGCGCTTGACGCACCTGACGAAGTTGACCCCCAGGCCTTTGAACGCAGCGCCACGGAAGCCATCCGCGAAGCGCGCGAACAGGGCAAACCGCTCTCCATGTCCCTGCTCAGCCTGAGCTGTGAAGAAGATTGTGACCGGCTGCTGGGACCGGACGATGCCCATCGTTTGCACCAGGCCATCGCCGCATCCTGCCTGATCGCTGTTGGCGACAGCGGCGTGGCGCACCCGGTCGACAGTCACCGCACCGCCCTGATCCACCCGCAGGACATGGATGGCGCCGCCCTGAAGCGCGAAGTGCGTGAAACCCTCGACGCATTCGATCTGGAAGAGGTCGAGGTCCATCTGTCCTCTGTCTGCGATGCACCGGAGCTCGATGCTCAAACCACGGTCCAGGCCTTCCTGCATGCCATCAACACGGCGGCCGAGACCGGCAAGGCGCTGGATCTGGCTTCGCTGCAGGCCGCCGCCGCCCAGCTGATGGCCGAGACCGAGCAACGCATCACCGAATTGCGCACCACAATTGCCGGGCGCGTGGTCGAACCGCACGCCCAGCCGGTGATCGACCTGCAGACCGGCGAGGTCCATCACCACGAACTCCTGCTCCGCCTGCCGGGTGGCCGCCCGGTCGAGGAAAGCGTCGGCTTTGCGGAAAGCACCGGCCTGATCTACGAGATCGACTTCGCCATGACGGAGATCGCGGCGAACTTCCTGCGCGAGGATTATGACCGGCCTTCCCTGGCCGTGAACCTGTCCGGCAAGTCCCTGACCAACATGAATTGGGCCAAGAAATTCATGGCCCTGCTGGCCGATCTCAAGATCGACCGCTCGCGTCTCATGTTCGAGCTGACCGAGACGGCCAGCATCAAGAACATCAAGGCCGCCAATTCCGTCATTGCCAAGATCCGCGAGCGCGGCCACCCGGTCTGCCTGGATGATTTCGGTGCCGGTGTCGCCGGTATCAATTATCTGCGCGATTTCCCGCTGGATGTGGTGAAGATCGATGGCAGCTATGTCCGCCGCTTCGACAAGAGCGAGCGGGACCAGCGCCTGCTGGGCGGGATGATCGGCCTGGTCAATGCGATGGGCGCCGACGCGATTGCCGAGAGCATCGAAACGGAAGCCTGCGCCCAGCGCATGAAGGCATTGGGTGTGCGTTTCGGCCAGGGTTACTATTTCGGTAAGCCTGTCGCGCTAAAAGAGCTGAAGGGGCCGCGAATCAACCCTAATCGTGCGGCCTGACGCTTTGTAACGAGACGACCATGGCCGCAGATTTCAGCCGCGTACGGACACTCATCGTCGACGACAACGGCTATATGCTGACCATCCTGCGCACCATCCTGCACGGGTTCGGCATCAAGCAGATCCATGAATCCCGTGACCCGGCCGACGCGTTCGACCTGGTGAAGTCCGACGCTGTCGACATCATCATCACGGATTATCAGATGGATATCCTGGACGGGCTGGACTTCGTCCGCCTGGTCCGGACCGCTGATGACAGCCCCAATCCGTTGGTGCCGATCATCATGCTCAGCGCCTATTCGGAAAAGTCGCGCGTGATGGCGGCCCGGGATGCGGGCGTGACCGAATTCTGCTGCAAGCCGGTCACCGCCAAGGAAATGTTCTCGAAGATCGCCTCGGTCATCAATGAGCCGAGGCCCTTTATCCGCAACAAATCCTATTTCGGACCGGACCGCCGGCGCGCTGATCCGAACAAGAGCACCTATAAGGGTCCCGAGCGCCGCAAGAGCCGGCAGAAGGACAAGACCGCCGAGGCTGGCGCTGATGAGGCGACAGGCACCGGCACAGAGGGCTGATAGGCTGTCGACACAGACGCCCGACGCACCCTAGTTTGATGCGATGAATCAGATGCGGTTCGATACACGCCGGTCCCCGGACCCGGCGGCTCGTCCCTCCGTGCGGGGACCGCAATCGCATGCCCGGGACTCCGATACCGAACAGACCGCCTCGAAAAAAGGCTCCGGTGCGATCTGGATCGTGCTGGCCATGCTCCTCTTCACTCTCGCCTATGGCGGCATTCTCCTGGTGAAAATCCAGCAGGAGCGCGAAACCCTTGTCACCGAGGCGGAGCGGTCCCAGGCCAATGCGGCCGGCTATCTGGCCGAACGCGTGACCGCCCGCATGGCGGAAGCCCGCTACGCCCTCTCCTTCGCCAGTGCCGATCTGCGCGACACGCCGATGGACGCGATTGTCCCGGCTGCCCGCGCCCGCCTCACGGCGATCGGTGCGTCGGACATTGTCAGCGATGTCGCCCTGCTCCTGCCGGACGGGCGTACCGTGTCGGCTGCCGAGATTGCGCCGGGCCTGCGCGAGGCGGCCGGCAGCGCCCTGGATTCGCCGTCCGGCGTATCCGCCGAGATTGTCGACGGCCAGCCCGCCCATCTCATCCTGGCCGTTCCCGCCCAATTGTCCGACGGCACCGTCGGTGCCTTTGTGGCGCGGCTCGATGCCGATGCCATCCTGCCTGATTGGGGCGATAATCGCGTTGTGGCGCTGGCCGGTCATGATGGCGGCATGCTGGCCATCCGGCCGCAAATGCGCTCGGCCCGTCCCGGCACGCCGCTGGCCGCACGTTTCGGCCTGGAAGCCGGCCTGATCGAACAATTGGCCGAAGGTGGTGGCGGGGCCACCTCCGATGCCCGTTTCGGTGAGGAACGCGTCACCTTTGCCGTCGCCCCGATTTCCGGCACGGATCTGCGCGTCTATGCGCTGGGTGCCATGCGCATCAACCAGAATGCCTGGTACCGGACGATCTCCTTCTACGGTCTGATGTTCATCGCGCCGATTTTCGTCGCCACCGGCCTGTCCGCCCTGATCTTCATGCAGATGGGCCGATTGAAGACGACGCGCCAGCAGCTGGAAGACAATGAGCAACGCTTCCGCGTCGCCATCGAAGGCGCGCGCTGTGGCGTATGGGACTGGAATCCAGACGCCGACACGGTCTTCGTGACAGACAGCCTGGCCCGCATTCTGGGCCTGAAAGGTGCCATTGAATGTTCCGGCCAGGATTTCCTGCGCCTCTTCTCGCGCCCTGACCGGGAACGCCTGCGCGCCTCGCTGCGCGGTGCGCCCAATGGCGGCGAGATCGATCTGGAAGTCCTCGCCGCCCACGCACCGGTCTGGCTGCAGGTGCGCGGCCGCATCGTGTCCGGCAGTGGCGACCATACGACGGCCCGCATTGTCGGCGTGGCGCTGGACGTCACCGAACGCAAGGGCGCCCAGGCCCGCGTCGCAGCCGCGGAATCCCGTTTGCGCGCCGCCCTGGAATCCATGTCGGAAAGCTTTGTCCTCTGGGACAGCCGCCGCCGCCTCGTCCTGTGGAACCGCAAATTCCGCGACCTGTTCGACTTTGCCGAGGGCACGCTGCGCCCGGGCATGTCCTATGATGATGTTGAACAGGCTGCCGCCCGCGCCATCAAGGCCGTGCTGGGCGGGGATGATGACAAGCAGTCCTACGAGATCGAACTGGCGGATGGCCGCTGGCTGCACTATTCCGACCGCGCCACGGCGGATGGTGGCCTGGTCTCGGTCGGTGCCGATATCACCGACATGAAGCGCCACGAAGCGGCGCTGACGGAAAACCAGACGCAATTGCGCAATACGGTGGACGACCTCAAGCGCTCCCAGGCCCGTATCGCCGATCTCGCGCGCAAGTATGAGACCGAGAAGATCCGCGCCGAGGAAGCCAACCGGTCCAAGTCCGAATTCCTGGCCAATATGAGCCATGAACTGCGCACGCCGCTGAACGCGATCAACGGCTTCTCCGAGATCATGCTCAAGGAGATGTTCGGCCCGCTCGGGGATGAGCGCTACACCGGCTATATGAAGGACATCCTGACCTCGGGCCAGCACCTGCTGGAACTGATCAACGACATTCTCGACATGTCGAAGATCGAGGCCGGCAAGTTCCAGATCCAGCCGGAACCGACTGATGCCAGCGAGCTGGTCGAACAATCCATCCGCATCGTGCGCGGCCGTGCCGAGGAAAAACGCCTCAAACTTCGCGCCGATGTCTCCGACCTACCGGAAATGGAAGTCGATCCGCGCGCCTTCAAACAGGTGATGATCAATCTGGTCTCCAACGCCGTGAAGTTCACGCCGGAGGGCGGCCGCGTCACCGTGCACGGCTTCATGTCCGGTCTCGGTGTCGCCTTCCAGATCCGCGATACCGGTATCGGCATCGCCAAGGACGACCTGCCGCGCCTGGGCCGCCCGTTCGAACAGATCGAGAGCCAGCACTCCAAATCCTATCAAGGGTCCGGCCTGGGCCTGGCCCTGTCCAAATCCCTGGTCGAACTGCATGGCGGCACGCTGAGCATTGATTCCGTGCTCGGCGAGGGCACCACGGTGACGGTCGTCATTCCGATCAGCCAGGACAAGCCGCTGGACCCGGAATCGCTGGCCCGCATCGAGGCCGGTGAGGATATTGCCGATCTGGAGATGCAGCCGGCCCCCGACGCTCCGCTGCAGCCCGCCGAGGCCGAGGATGATGCTGCGGTTCTCGAGGAAGTCGATGCCGCCCTGATCGCCCATTACGAGGCCGAGGAACACCCGGCCGATGCGGACATGGCGCGCGTGGAAAGCCTGCTCAGCGCGCTGGATGACGAGCTGGGCTTCGAGCCCGATGACGAATTCGTCGATGGCGACACCCCGCCTGCCGTGGCCGGCAAGCCGGGCTGACCCGGACGGACAGACAGGCACAAAAAAGCCCGGCTGCATCAACAGCCGGGCTTTTTCTTTGTGATGATCGCACGCGCTCTAGCGGTCCGGCCCGCCTTCCGGCGGTGGCGGAGGCGGCATGCCCCCGGGTGGCGGCCGGTCGCCCCGGCGACTGTCTCCGGGACGGTCGCGACGGGACCAGCGGCCCCGGCCCGCCTCGATGGCGGCCGCGCGCACGTCCGGCTCCATGTCCGAGATGATGTCCAGCACAACAGTTTCCAGGTGAAGCTCCATGGCCAGGCGGACATCGCGCATAGCGGCCAGCTCGGCAGCAATCGCGTCCTGGTCCAGCTCATCCGCGACCAGCAGGGCCTCGAGGCGCTCACGGGCACCGCGATTGGCCTCCATCATCGGACGCATCTCGCGCAAGCCTTCACGCAGACGGCCCCGCGCTTCCGCCCGGGCCTCTTCGGGCAGGGCGAAGAGGAAGCTGCGCATGTCGAACCCGTTGGACGGATCACCCCCACGGCGGCGATCATCACGATCACCATGGCGGCGACCGTCCTCACGATCATGCGGCGGACGCCAGTCCGGCCCGTCAGAGGTTCGGTGAATCACGAAACCGGCCAGGGCACCATTGACGAGTACCGAGGCCAGGAGCGCGATAATCCAGGGCGTTGAAGGCCTCACACCTCACCTCCCAGCCAGTCGACCCAGTCCTGGTCGAGACCATTGAATGCGTCGGCATAGACCGTGTCCTCGACCGGGCTGGTCGTGACCGTCATCGCGCCGCTGGCAAAACCGATGAAGGCTCCGACCAGCAAGGCGGCGGCGGCGGCCACCGGGATCTGCCATTGCGGACGCGCCACGCTGACCGGTTCGGCCGGGAAGGCATTGAGAATGCGCCGTTGCAGAAGATCGGATGGCGCGCGCTCATCCAGTTCCATCATGGCGTCCAGCGCGGCCGCGTCGGCCAGGGCCTCGCCAGCGAGTTCCGGATGGGCATCAATGAAGGCGAGCACAGCCTCGTGCTCATCCTCCGGCCAACGGGCCGGGTTTGCGCCATACGCCTCGATGATTTCAAAAAACCGTTCTTGCATCATCATGTTGCACCATGCCGGGCATTGCTCTGCCCTGTATAGCTCTCCATCAGGCCGGATGCATCTCCGGCGAGAATGGCTTTCAGTTTGCGCCGGCCGCGGGCCAGCAGGGATTCCATGGCATCGACCGAAACCTCCATGATTTCGGCGGCCGCGATATTGCTCAATTCCTGGAAATGGACGAGCTCGATCGCCTGTCTTTGCCGGTCGGGCAATTCGCCCAGAGCCCGGGCAATCCGGTCACCGGTCTCGGCGCGCCGCATGACCAATTCCTGGTCCGGCGCCTCATCGGCCTGTTCAGGCACCTCATCCGTCAGGACCTCACGCCGCTTGCGCAGCCGGTCATAACAGAGATTGATCGCGATCCGGCACATCCAGGTGGAGACCTGGGCCTTGCCCGGTTCCCAGCGCGAGGCCGCCTTCCAGACCCGGATAAAGGTCTCCTGGGCAACGTCCTCGGCCTCGATTTCATCGCCCAGCGTGCGCCGGGCCAGGCCGAGAATGCGCGGCAGATTCCGCGACATCAGGGCTTGTGCAGCGTCCCGGTCGCCCTTGGCGATCCGGGGCATGAGCACATCATCATCGGACACGTCCCGCTGTTCGCGGACGCGGCGTGAAGCCAGGCGTGAGTGAGGCGATGAGCCTATATCCATACCGCGTCCGTCAAACATCGTGACCTCAGTTGCGCCACCACCGGCGGCGCTCTTCCCGGCGTTCCTGGCGCTGCTCGACGGCCGCATCCAGTTCCTCCGGAGTCACGACACCATTCTCATCCGCATCCAGGCGGTTGAACAGCGTGTTTTCGCGTTCCAGGAATTCGGCGCGGGAAATCCGGCCATCCCCATCGGCGTCAGCGCGCATGTGCGGCGGACCACCGTCCGGACCACCACGGCCACCCCGGCCTTCCGGCCCACGGCGGCGCCAGCCACGTTCACGACCTTCCTCATCGCCACGCTCGGCCATCTCGGCCTCACGAATGGCCTGCAGACGGGCCCGCATCGGGTTTTCATCAGCCTGGTCCAGGAAGCCGTCGGAATTGCGGTCCATCCAGTCGAACATCTCCGCCTGGAGGGCATCGACTTCGGCCGATGTGATGGAATTGTCGCCATTGGCGTCGGCTGCACGCAGCATCATCATCGCCTGGGCGGGACCACCACGGCCACGATCGCCGTGCGGGCCACCACGATGGCCCTGGGCTTCCGCGGCCGCGCCGGCCAGCATGAGGGCCGATCCGGCCATCAGAATGATCAGTTGGGAGTTTTTCATCGGGTTCAATCTCTCGTCTTGTCCACCTCGCTGACCTTTCAACGTGCGGGCCCGACAATTCCGTCGCGCAACCGATCAGATTTTTCCGATCAGTCTCCGGAAGAGTTTGCGGATGGCATCGGTACGGCCATCCAGATCCCGTGCGAGCGCGTCCAGCGAGGGCATTCCAGCCAGCCCTGCCAGGCGTTCGGCGAAGCCCGCACTGGCGGTTTCCGGATCAAAGCCGGAGCCATGCGCGCTGCGCAGCATCTGCAACAGACCCAGATACAGGCCCAAAGTCTCCGTCAGCATCGCCGCATCACGCGCATTCAGGGCACCGGCATCGCGCAGGGCCTGAATGGCCAGACGGGTCGGGGGACGCAGGACATCCCGGCGCGGCGCATGGATCAGCTGCAGGGTCTGCGCGATGAACTCGATATCCTGGATACCGCCGGCCCGCGCCTTGAGGTCCCAGGGCCCCTTGGCCGGCTTGCCTTCTTCCAGTTTCTTGCGCATGGCCAGGGCATCCTCGCGCACACCGCGGGAGTCCCGCGGCTCGGTCAGGGCGGCGGCAATGGCGGCCTCCACCCGGCGCGACAGGGCCTCACCCCCGGCCACGATCCGCGCGCGGGTCAGCGACATCATCTCCCAGGTCCAGGCTTCGCCCGGATAATAGGTCTCGAACCGGTTGATGCTGACGGCGACCGGGCCGGCCTTGCCGGATGGCCGCAATTGCATGTCGACCTCGAACAGCTCGCCCTCTTCGGTCGGCGCGGAAATCGCGCTGATCAGGCGCTGTGCGAACCGGCCGAACCAGGACTGGGCACTGCCATCCTCACCCTCATAGATGATCATCATGTCCAGATCGCTGTCGGAGGCGAGTTCGCGACCGCCCAGCTTGCCCATGCCCAGCAGGACGTACTGGCCCGGCATCGGCCCGAAGCGGCGCTCGGTCTCGCGCTGCGCGGCATCCGCCATGGCATGCAGGGACACTTCCGCCATTTCGGTGAAGGCCATGCCGGCACTGTCGGCATCCACCTGGCCGCGCAGGATCTGGGCACCGATGCGGAAGCGCTCCTCACGCACCAAGCGGCGCGCGGCATTGAGGGCGTCCTCATACCCGCCGGCCCGCGCCATCGCCTCCTTCATCATGTGGGCAAAGGCGCCAGGCGGTTCCTCGGCCAGGGGCACGGCAAACCGCCGGTCCATCATCGCATCGAGCAAATTGGGCCGCCGGGCCAGATCCGTCGCCATGCGCGGTGCCAGGGTGAGAATACCGATCAGGTCGGCCGCCAGCCCCGGCTCATTGGACAGGAGGGAGAGCGGTTGCACGCCCATGGGCAGGCTCTCGAAGAAACCAGCAAAACGCACCAAGGCTGCATCCGGCTCGCCCGTTGCCGACATGCGATCCACCAATTGCGGAGCAATGCGGGCAAACAGGGTGCGGGCCCGGCTGGACCTCACCGCCCTCACCCGGCCGGCCGACCAGGCATTGAGGCGTTTCCACACCGCCTCCGGATCGGCAAAGCCCAGGCGCTCAAGCGTTTTCAGCGTGTCCGGCGTCGGCTCCACCCCGGTCAGGATCAGCGTACCGGCTGTGGAGGCGAGCGGCTTGTCGTCGGCAAACTGGTCGGAGAAATGCCCGTGCACGCGGCGCAGGCAGGCTTCCACCGCCGCCTCGAAGGCCTCGCGGCTGTCATAGCCCGCCAGCGAGGCCAGCGCGTCGCGCCCGTTCTCACTGTCCGGAATCGTCTGGCTGGCCTCGTCCTGGCGCATCTGGATACGGTGTTCCCAGGCCCGCAGATCGCGATAATCCGCCGCCAGCGCATCGGCCGCATCGGCTTCGATGATCCCGAATTCGGCCAGCGCATCCAGCGCGCCCAGCGTGGAGGGTTTGCGCAAGCGCGCATCGCGCCCGCCAAAGACCAGTTGCGGGATCTGGGCGTAGAATTCGATCTCACGGATCCCGCCCCGGCCCAGTTTCAGATCATGCCCGGCCGGACGGATTTCCGCGCGCCGTCCCACCGTCTGGATCTGCCGGGCCAAGCCGCGGATATCGTCCACCGCCGCATAATCCAGAGAGCGCCGCCAGATAAAGGGCTGGAGATGGTCGAGGAATTCAGCCGCGGCCTTCGCATCACCGCCGCAGTGCCGGGCCTTGATCCAGGCCGCGCGCTCCCAGGTCTGGCCCAGGCTTTCATAATAGTTCAGCGCCGCATCGGTTGAGATCACGACCGGCGTCGCGCCCGGGTCCGGCCGCAGGCGCAGATCGACCCGGAAGACATAGCCGTCGGCGGTCACATCCTGCAGGGATTTGGAGACCGCCTGCACCAGGCGCGGCAGGCGCTGGCGCGGCTCTTCGCTCTCCGGCAGGACGAGACGGTCCGGGTCGTAGAAGATCACCAGATCGATATCGGAGGAATAATTGAGGTCGCCCGTGCCCATCTTGCCGAGGGCCAGGACAAACAGGCCGGGCAATGGATTGGCCGGATCCGCCGGCATCTCGGCACGCCCGTCTGCCGCCAGGAAGCGGACATGGGCATGCAGCGCTGCCGCGACGGCGGCATCGGCCAGCCGCGTCAGCGCGCCCGTCACGTCTTCCACGCGCCAGCGCCCGGCCAGATCGGCCAGGGCGATGACCAGATGCGCATCCCGCTTGGCTTCGCGCAGCGCCCTGTCCAGCGCGTCCTTGTCCGAAGCGGCCTCGCCAGCGATGCGCAGAGTCTCGATCGCCGCATCAATCAATGCGTCCGGCGTTTGCGTGGCACAGGCCGCCAGCGTCGCCGGCCGCTGCTGTGCCAACCGGCCCAGATAAGGGGCCGCATCAAAGACGGAGAGCAGGAAATCCCGCGCCGGCGCCAGGACATCGCGCACGGCGTCGTCCATATCGTCGAGAATATGCGCCACACGCGCCCCGTCCCGCCCCTTCAGGGCAGACAATCCGGCTTGGAGGAGCGGTGTTTCGATCATGAACGCCAAACTGGCCTGATCCGGCAGACAGGTGAAGCCCGAAGACGCCTATTCCGTTTCCGGCGGCGCTTTCGGGAAAACCAGGGCCGCGCGCAGGCCGGGGCCATGCCCGTCTGCGATCAGGCCGGGCCCTTCGCCCAGCTCGAACCGGCCATTGTGGACATCGGTGATCGCCTGCACGAGGGACAGGCCCAGGCCGGAGCCCGGCAGGGTGCGCGAATTGTCCAGCCGCACGAAGCGCTGGACCACACGGTCACGATCCGTTTCCGGCACGCCCGGACCGGTATCGGTCACGGAAAACTCGATCATGCCCTCGGCCGTCTCGCGCAGGCGCAGCGTCACGGCACCGCCCTCCGGCGTGTATTTCACCGCATTGTCGAGAATGTTCGCCAACGCCTGGGACACCAGGCCGCGATCGCCCAGCATGACCATGCCGGACTGGATCTCGCTGTCGAAGGCCAGGCCCTCATCCTCGCAGACCGGCTCGTAGAGTTCGGCCAGATCGGCGGCGATGTCCGCCGGGTCCAGGCGGACAATCGAAGCGCGGCTCTCACCGGCTTCCAGGCGCGACAGGGAGAGAATGGAATTGAACACGCCCAGCAGCTCGTCCGTATCAGCCACGGCGCGTTCCAGCGTCTGCTCACGCGCTTCCAGATCCCCGTCCTCGCGCAGGGCTTCATCCAGCCGGTTGCGCATCCGGGTCAGCGGCGTTCGAAGGTCATGGGCGATGCTGTCACCGGTGTTCCGCATGCGCAGCATCAGCGCCTCGACCCGGTCCAGCATATTGTTGAAATTCTCGGACAGCTCGTCCAGCTCGTCGCCGGAATAGGTGCGCGGCGCGCGCGGCTGCAGATCGCCCGCCCTCACCCGCCGGGCGACATTGTTGATCCGGTCGAGACGGCGCACGAAACGGCGGCTGACGAAAATCCCGGCGGCCACACCCAGCGCCAGGGCCAGGGCCGAGGCGGCCAGGATGGTGTTGAGCATGCGTGAGACCAGGCGGGTCTCCTCATGCACATCCAGGCCGACAAAAAGATTGTATCCGGAGGGCAGTTCGATGATCTGGCCGCGTGCCGTCCGGTCATCCTTTTCGCTGTCATCCTGTCCGCCCGATGCCGGCGGCCGGCGATAGGTGAATTGCAGGCGTCCCTCATCATCCGGCTGCACATTGGGCAGGCCGGACAGATTACCCGACAGGGTCCGGCCACTGGGATGGATCAGCAAATAGAGATAGTCGGCGCCACCGCCGACCGTGCGCTGCAGGATATAGCGGTTCACCGTCGCGATACCGCCCGCCTGGAAGCGCTGGTCGAGGACTTCAACCTCTTCATTGATGGCGGCGTCCGCCCGGCGCAGCATCATGCCCGCCGAGGCCGCATACACAAAGCCCAGCGTGACGAAACTCGACAGGGCAAACAGCGCTGCCGACAGGAGGGTCTGCCGGAACGCTGTTGTCCTGAGGAAGGCTGTTGAGCGGCGCGCCATCCGTTCCGGCTAGGCCTGGAGGCGGTAGCCGGCACCCCGCACCGTGTGCAGAAGCGCACGCGGGAAGGGTTTGTCGATCTTCGAGCGCAAACGCGAAATGTGCACGTCGATCACATTGGTCTGGGGGTCAAAGTGATAATCCCAGACTTTTTCCAGCAGCATGGTGCGGGTCACCACCTGGCCGGAATGCTTCATGAGAAACTCCAGCAGGCGGAATTCGCGCGGCTGCAGCAGGATTTCTTCCTCGTCGCGCACCACGGTGCGGGCGAGCAGATCCATTTCCAAATCACCGACCACGAGTTTGGTCCGGACCGTTTCCGGATCGCGGCGGCGGGCCAGGGCCTCGACACGAGCCAGGAGTTCGGCAAAGGCGTAGGGCTTGACCAGATAGTCGTCGCCACCGGCCTTGAGACCTTCCACGCGGTCATCCACCTCGCCCAGCGCGGAGAGGATGAGAACCGGGGTGCGGTCCTCGTCCTTGCGCAGCGAGTTGACCATGGTCAGCCCATCCATGCGCGGCATCATGCGGTCAACGACCAGAACGTCGTATTCCGCCGCCCGGGCCATTTCCAGACCCTCTTCGCCATCCGCCGCATGATCGGCCACATGCCCGCTTTCGCGAAGGCCCTTGCGGATATAGCTGGCGGCCTCTCGGTCGTCTTCAACAATCAGAATGCGCACGGAAATTCTCCTATTCTTCCGCGTCGAGCTGCAGCGCCACATAGCGCTGACCGCCTCGCGTCTCGACCAGCAGCAGGATGGCGCTCCGGCCATCTGCGCGAGCCTCTTCCACGGCAGCACCGAACGCGTCAGGAGACGCGACCGGATCACCACCGGCTTCCAGAATGACATCACCCGTGGTCAGCCCCTTGCGGGCGGCTTCACTGCCACGCTCGAGATTGTCCACGACCACACCCGGCGTATCCTCGGCCAGGCCACGGACCTGCCGGTCCTCTTCACCCAGTTCCACAAGGCTCATGCCGAAATAGCTGACTTCGGCCGGAGCCTCGGCGCCGGACTGCATGGCATTGAGATCCTCTTCCGACGGTCGGTCGCCCAGCGTTGCGCGCAGATTGCGCTCGCGGCCCTCGCGAATGATGCGGAAACGGACCGTCTCACCGGCCGAGATATCGGCGATGCGGCGGGTCAGGTCGCGGGAGGATTCGACATCCTCGCCATTGACCTGCAGCACGACATCCTCACGCTCGAAACCGGCCCGGTCTGCCGGACCACCGGACACGATGGACGAAACAATCGCGCCGCGCGTCTCTTCCAGATCCAGCGCCTGGGCGATGTCGTCGGTGACATTCTGGATCGACACACCCAGCCAGCCGCGGGCCACACGGCCATCATCCATCAAATCGGCAATGATGCGGGCCGCCACGTCGGAGGGAATGGCAAAGCCGATGCCGACATTTCCGCCGGACGGCGAAAAGATCTGCGAGTTCACGCCAATGACATGGCCGTTGAGGTCAAAGGTCGGGCCACCGGAATTGCCGCGGTTGATCGGCGCATCGACTTGGATGAAGTCATTATAGGTGGAATTGCCGATCGGACGGCCGATGGCGGAAATGATGCCGGCCGTTGCGGTACCGCCCAGGCCGAACGGATTGCCGACCGCCACGACCCAGTCGCCGACACGGTAATCATGCTCGGTATCCAGGCTGACAAAGGGGAATTCGACGTCTTCGTCGATCTTCAGCAGGGCCAGATCGGTCTGTTCATCCGTCCCGATGATGCGGGCTTCGTATTCGGTGCCATCGCTCAGGCCGATCGTGATCTGGTCGGCACCGCGCACCACATGGTGATTGGTGACGATATGGCCTTCTGCGGAGATGAAGAAGCCGGAACCCAGCGATTGGCGCGGCTGCGGCTGGCTCGGAGCCTGGCCACCGAACTGGCGCTCCAGCCATTCGCGGAATTGCGGCGGCACGCCTTCAAGGTCCGGTCCGGCGCCGGCCTCGGCCGGGCTGCCTTGCACCTGGATGGTCACCACGGCCGGGCTGACGCTCTCGATCAGATCGGCGAAGGACATCGGCGCGCCATTGGGCACGGCGGCGGCGAAGGGCGGCTGGACTTCCGTGTTCTGGGCGCTCGCCGTACCGGCCAGCGGGTCGATCATCACGACGGCAGCCAGAGCGGACAGGGCGATCAGCGAGACACCACCAAGGCGGCGCATGCGGTCTACAGAAATCATGGAAACAACAACCTTTTCTCTGCGGGTTACAGGGGCAATTTCTCAGGCTCGCCTTATCGCGGACCTGACTCAAAGATTACAATAACATTACAAACGGTAATTTACCCGTCATGTTCAGTCAGGGCAGGCTTGGACAGCGCCGTGCGGATGACGACCGGGGCGTTCAGCGTGCGGTGAACCGGGCATTTATCGGCGATTTCCCGTAATCTTTCACGCTGCTCGGCGGTGAGATCCCCCTCCAGGGTCAGCGTCCGTTCGATGATGTCGACCTTGCGCTCCTGGCCCTCGACACAGTTCGCACAATCATCCGCATGCCCTTTTTCATGGTGCAGCTGCACGGTGACACGCTCCAGCGGCAGGGATTTGTGCTCGGCATACATGCGCAGCGTCATCGAGGTGCAGGCACCCAGCGCCGCCGCCAGATACTGGTAGGGCGACGGGCCGGTATCCTGCCCGCCCACACTTTCCGGCTCGTCCGCATAGGCCGCATGATCGCCGGCCAGTACATAGTTCTGGAACTTGCCCAGCCCGGTCTCGGCCACGATCACGCTCTCGCCCTGGCGCGCAACCGGTGGCGGATAGCCCGCCTCATCCACGGCATAGCGGGCGGCCCAGGCGGCGATCACATCACCGATATAGGCGGCATCCTCCACGCCGGTGATCAAATGATCGGCATGGTCCAGGCTGACATAGGTTTTGGGATGGCGGGCGGCACGGAAGAGACGGCTGGCATTGTCGATCCCCACTGTCTCATCCACCGGTGAATGGGCGATCAGCACAGGCTGGTGCAGGCTCCGGACGGCCTCCTCCACCGAATGCCCGTCCAGATCATCCAGGAATTGCTTGCGCAGCCGGAATTTGCGCCCACCCAGCGAGACCTCGGCCTCGCCCTCGGTCTCGATCCGGCTCACATCCCCGGCGAAGGACTGCATGACATGGGCGGTATCCGCCGGAGCACCCAGCGTGGCGACGGCCTTCACCGAGGCGATCCGGTTCGCGGCCACCAACACAGCTGCGCCCCCCAGTGAGTGCCCGACGAGCAGGCTGGGAGCCTGGTATTGTGCGGCCAGAAAGGCCGCAGCGGCTTCCAGGTCCGCCACATTGGAGGTGAAATTCGTATTGGCGAAATCGCCGTCCGAGCCACCCAGGCCGGTAAAGTCGAACCGCAGGATGGCGAATCCCCGTTCTGCCAGCCGCCGCGAAATCCGCGTCGCGGCATGGCCATCCTTGGAACAGGAAAAACAGTGCGCGAAGAGTGCATAGGCCCGTACCGGGCCGTCCGGCAATTCCAACCGGGCGGCCAGGCTGTCGCCATCGGCCCCGCGAAATTCAACTGACTGGGTTCGCGCCATATCCTTGCTCCACCGCTTCGCCCCAAGAGTTAGCCCCTCGGCGCGGCGGCGCAAGGACAGCCCTATTCACTATCCGGTGTCTCGCCCTGCCAGACGCCCGATTCACGCAGCGCCTCGGCCACTTCCGGCGGCATATAGGTCTCGTCATGCTTGGCGAGCACAGTCTCGGCCACCAAGGGGCCGCTGGCATCGAACCGGCCCTGCACGATAACGCCCTGCCCTTCGCGGAAAAGGTCCGGGAGGATACCGGCATAGCGCACATCCACCTCGGCCAGCCCGTCCGTAATGGTGAAGGTGACGCCGCCTTCCTCATGGTCGGCGACAGAGCCTTCCTCAACCAGTCCGCCAACCCGGACCCGGTCTTCCGTGCCCGGGTGTTCCGCCAGGACTTCACTGGGCGAATAGAAATAGACGATGGCGCCGCGCATGGCGGTCAGGCCCAGCCCGACAGCGGCGATCAGGACGATACCGGCCAGGGCGATGGTGGCCAGGCGGCGGTTACGATGGCGCATCAGACGCTCCCCGCTTTTTCAAAGACGAGCGAGAGATTATTGGCCGGCATGTCGATCCGGCGCTCCAGCACAAAGCCGGCGGCCTCGAACAGGGCGATCACGGAGTCCAGCTCCCGCACACCCCAATCGGGATTGCGGGACTGCAGGGACGCATCGAAATCCAGATTGGACGGCGCAGTCTTCCTGCCCTCCTTGTAGGGGCCATAGAGGAACACACGCTGGCCCGGCTGCAGCAGGGCAGCACCACCGGCCGCCAGGTTCTGCGCGACCTTCCAGGGCGAGATATGGATCACATTCATGCAGACAAGGGCGTCACAGGCGGGAACGCCGTCCCACCAATCGTCCTGCGTCAGGTCCAGCGCCAGCGGTGGTGCGATCCGGCCCTGAGCCGCATCGGCCCAGGCGGCCTGGCTGGCCCGCGAGCTTTCATCCGGATCAGACGGCTGCCAGAAGATGTCCGTGCGTTGCTCACAGGCGGCCACAGCGTGCTCGCCCGTGCCGGACCCGATCTCCAGCACACGGGCATTGCGCGGCAGGACCACGTCCAGAACATCCGCGATGGCCGCGCGATTGCGGGCAGCGGACGGCGAGAACAGGCGTCCGCCATCCTCGGCCCGCTGTTCCAGCGCAATCGTCTTGTTCGGTTCAGAACTCGTCATGGGCCGGACTTAGAATTCCGCTCGCCGCCTGACAAGGTGCAAGCGCGGGGAGAGACGCTATGCCGCGGCTGCCAGGCCCCGGCGACGCAACAGGCCGGCCTGTTCTTCAAATCCGGCCGCATCCAGCAGACGCGCCGTGATTTCCAGCCCGTCCTGGGCGGTCGTGCGGTTCTGGCCCTCGCTCGAGGCCACCAGATCCACCAGCATGCCCCCCGCCTCGGCCATGCGCTTTTCAACAATGTCCATTACCCGTTTGTGCGAAGAGGCAATGGCCGCCGCATTGGTATGCTCGCGGCACCGGTTGAGGAAATAGAGCAGGCCCTCGGCCCGGTCGATATTGGCTTCGGAGGGCAATTGCGCCGGGATGATCCGCCCGGACCGTCCGCGGCGCGGCTCCGGCAGGCCGCTATCCAGGGCCAGCGGAATCTTGTTGAGGATCTTCTCGACATTGCTGGACGCTTCCGCGCGCAGCGAGAATAGGACCTGGCCCCAGCGGCCGGCCTTGCGAATGCCGAATTCCGCCGTCATTCCGCTCGAATGGGCCACGAACTGGTCAAACAGGTTTGCGCTGACCTTGGCTTCTTCCAGCGTCTGCGGCGGCATTTTCAGTTTGGCGGCAAAGAAGCCCGTATCGGCGAGGATGGCATCACCGACAGCGGCCAGATCCGTCTTGGAGACAACAAGGTCGTCCTCACGATTGCCGATCTTCGCCACGACGCGGAAGATCTGCCAGGGCTGTTCCAGCCGTCCGATGGTCAGCAGCAGCACCCAGAGCGCAGCCTCCGGCGTTTCCTCGGACAGTTTCTCGTGCATTTCCCGGATCTGCTCGACCAGGTCCGGATCGAATTCCGGTATCTTGTCGGGCAGGGTCTTCATCGAAGCGCTGATTTCTTCGGAAAAGGTCAGCAGGGATGCCGCGTCGACCAGCATGCCCTTCGCCTCGCCACCGCCGAAACGTTTCAGCAGCGCCGTCATGTCCTTGGGAACGCGCTCAGCCGCCTGGATCGCATCGGTCAGGGACTTGCCGGCCGTGCGCCGGAATTCAAACCAGATCGGATCCGGTTCAGGCTGGCGGCATTTCTTGGCGGTCTCCACCATGTCCTTGGCAAGATGCCGCGCCATCCACCCCCAGATCTTGGACAAATCCTCGGGCGTGAAGCGGAAACGCGAAGGCGGGACTTTCGCCGGGTCGCCCACCATGGGCCGCAGCGGTGCCAGCACATAGGGCTTGGCCAATTCGCCCGCCGGCTCGCGTGTTGCGGCATCTATAGTGGAAATGATTTCAAATAATTGGGCTGAGGCAGGGTCGGCATCTTTTGCGGCCTTGGCGGTCGCAAGCAAAGTCATCCGCTTTTCAGCGGACATGGAGCGCCACAGCGCTTCCAATTTTGCGAGTTGCGACTGCGAAATCTTGGCCATTTATTCAGACGTATACTCTTGCCCGTTTCGACTATCCCCCAACTAAGGTTAAAAGATTATTTTTTTACCGGATCGTCGCTGGCAACATAATCTTTGCGCTGAGACCGCCCAGGGCAGATCGACCGAGCGTCAGCTCCCCCTCATAGGCCCGCGCCAGATCACCGACGATGGCCAGACCCAGGCCCGAGCCGGGGGCCTGTTCATCCAGACGGACACCACGCTTCAGCGCGCTTTCGCATTCCTGCTCGTCCAGACCCGGCCCGTCATCCTCGATCATGATGGTCAGTTGACGCTCGCCCGTGCGCTCTGCCGAGACACGCACTGTGGAGCGGGCCCATTTGCAGGCATTATCCATCAGATTGCCGACCATCTCATCCAGATCCTGGCCCTCGCCCTTGAAGCGGAGCGTCTCCGGCGCCTCGGCCGTGATGGTCAGACCTTTGGCCCGGTTGATCTTCTCCAGCGTGCGGGCCAGTCCTTTCACGACTGGCGCGACATCCGTGCGGGCACCGATTGCCTTGGCGTGGGCGGCCGCCCGGGCGCGACGCAGATGGTGCTCCACCTGGCTGGTCATCACGGAGGTCTGCTTGTCCACCATGTCCGCCAGGGCCCCGTCCTGGCCATGCGCCTCATTCTTGAGCACGGCAATCGGCGTTTTCAGCGCATGGGCCAGATTGCCGACATGGGTGCGCGAGCGCTCCACCAGCTCCCGGGAATGGTCCAGCATGGCATTGAGTTCATCGGCCAGCGGCTGCAGCTCTGTGGGATACTGTCCGTCGACGCGCTGGGCATGGCCCTCGCGCACTTCGGCTACACTGTCCCGCATGCGCAGGACCGGAGCCAGGCCAATCCGGACCTGGAAGAAGACACCCGCTGCAATGGCTGTGGCAAAACCCAGGAACATCACGCCGGACAGGATCGCGAAATTGCGCACATCCCGGTCCGCCGGACGCCGGTCCTCCGCGGCCAGCACCATGATCAGCCCCGTCTGCCCCGACAGCTGGATGGCCTGGCCGGTCACCCGCAACGGTTCGCCGGACGGGCCCTTGGTATCAGTGGTGAAATGCGTGCCCGGAGCATCATGCGCCGCCATGACAATATCGGGCGGCGGGATCAGGGTTTCGTCCCACAGGGACCGCGAAACGGCGAGGACATCCCCGCCGGCTTCCGTCTCATTGTCTTCGAATATCTGCCAATAGCGGCCGGAGAAGACCCGGCCATAGGCCACGTCGGACGGCCTTCGCGCCAGCACGACATCCCCGGCCGGATCCGTCTCCGCTGCCGCCACCAGCGCATCGACCACGCTTTCCAGCCGCTCATCCATCGTGCGCAGCACGGAGCGCTGGTAGAGCGTGGTCAGGGCGATCGCTCCCAGCAGCAGCAGGACCAAGG
The DNA here is from genome assembly GCF_016817355.1 of Maricaulis parjimensis. Taxonomy (GTDB): domain Bacteria; phylum Pseudomonadota; class Alphaproteobacteria; order Caulobacterales; family Maricaulaceae; genus Maricaulis; species Maricaulis parjimensis. The sequence goes on along the minus strand of NZ_JADOTT010000008.1, from coordinate 110,421 downwards.
CCCAGGCTGCGGCACCGGCAAACAGCCGGAAGGCCAGGGACGAGCGCAGCTGCTTCACGAGACGGGGCGGGATTCCGGATCGACCAGACGATAGCCCAGGCCGCGCACGGTCTCGATCCGGTCATTGCCGATCTTCTTGCGCAAACGGCCCACGAAAACCTCGATCGTATTGCTGTCGCGGTCAAAATCCTGGTCGTAGATATGCTCGACCAGTTCCGTCCGCGAGATCACCCGGTCCTGATGGTGGGCGAGATAGGACAGCATGCGGAATTCGTGCGAGGTCACCTTCACCGGTGCACCATCGATGAAGACCCGCGCGCCGCGCGTATCGATCGACAAATCCCCGCATTCAATCGTCGAGGTCGTATGACCGGCCGCGCGGCGGGTCAGGGCGCGCAGGCGGGCCAGCAATTCCTCGGTATGGAAGGGCTTGGTCAGATAGTCGTCCGCACCGGCATCAAAACCGGCCACTTTTTCCGACCAGCGATCCCGGGCCGTCAGGATCAGGACCGGGAAAGCCTTCCCGTCCTGACGCCAGCGTTCCAGGACACTCACGCCATCCATTTTCGGCAGGCCGAGATCCAGGACCACGACATCATAGGGTTCCGTATCCCCCATGAAGTGACCGTCTTCCCCGTCCAGGGCACCGTCCACGGCATAACCGGCATCTTCCAGCGCCCGCGTCAGCTGGCGGTTCAGGTCCGGATCGTCTTCAACAACGAGTGCTCGCATGTCAGCCCCCTAGCGTTCGTAGAGAATTTGCCCCGTACGGGCATCGGCAACCACATCCACCCGGCGGCCGTCGCGCGTCAGGATCTTGATGACGTAACGGGGCGAGGCGCCGCCCTCCAGTTCCGCATCCAGCACGTCCGCGCCGGGATAGCGCTGGCGCACGGTGGAAATCACGCGCAGGGCCGGGACCACATCGCCCTGGCGGCGTGCGTCCCGCGCCTCACTCGGCGTATAGCGGTCCCGCGGGTCGCGGGTCTGCATCGCCGTGGCGCTGTCTGCCATCATCGCGTCGGCCGCGGCGGGAACCGCAAAGGCACAGAACGCGCCGGCAATTATGATCAGGTGTCTCAACATGGAACCCAATTTACGCTCGTCCCCTGAACCCGTGCTGAACGAGATCCTACCAAAACATTCATATCAGGACCGCATGCCCTTGCGGGGATCATAGCCCTTCGGCGGCGCCCAGTTCTCCAGGAATTCCGCCAGCGCCTTGTCGCTCGACGGCAAGGCCACCATCAATCGGACCAGCTGATCACCGCGCTTGCCCTTGGATGACGCAAATCCGCGGCCACGCAGCCGCAGCAGCGTGCCGGACGAGGATCCAGCCGGGATCTGCAAATCCACCGGACCATCAATCGTCGGCACGCGCACCTTGGCGCCCAGCGCCGCTTCCTTCACCGTGACCGGCAATTCCAGCCGCACATTCTCGCCATCGCGGGCGAAATACTTGTGGTCGGCCACCTTGATCTCGATAAAGGCATCGCCGGCCCGGCCGCCACCATGGGAGGGCTCGCCCTGCCCGCGCAGTCGCAGGATCTGACCATCCGCCGCGCCCGCCGGAACCGCCACGTCCAGCGTCCGTCCCCCCGGCAGCGAGACACGGTGCTTGCCGCCATTGGCCGCGTCCATGAAGTCCAGCGTCAGGGAATGGCGCACATCCTGGCCCTTGCGCGGCGGCGGTTGGTGCCGCTGCTGCTGGCCGCCCATATCGGTGAACAGATCGGAGAAGATATCGCCGAAATCATCAAAGCCGGACCGGTTGCGGCCCTGGCGAAAATTGAACGGTCCGCGACCGCCCGCTCCCGGACCACCGGGCCCGCCCATCCCCATGCCGGCAAAGCCCGCACGGGAGGCGGCGTCATACTCCGCCCGCTTTTCCGGATCGGACAGGAGTTTGAAGGCCTGGGAGACGTGTTTGAAGCGCTCCTCGGCCTTTTCATTGCCGGGATTGGCGTCGGGATGGAGTTCCTTGGCCAGCTTGCGATAGGCCTTGCGGATCTCGTCCTGAGAAGCCGTCTTTTCGACGCCCAGCGTCTTGTAGGGATCGTCCATGCGAAATACCGGTCAAGAACGGTGATGATGCGTCTCATGTAAGCGGCTTCGGGCCGGTTCGCAAAGCATGGCGTCAGACTAGGGCTGGAGTGTCAGCACACGGCGCACCGCGCGCCCCGGCCCTGTCCGTGCCGAAACCTGCGCAATCTCCACCGTCACCGCCTCCGGCACACTCCCGAAAACCGATACCAGTTCGGCCTCTGTGAGGACCCGTTCCGGCGTGCCAGCCTCGCATTCCAGAACCCGGCTCTCCCCATCCAGTAGGGCAATCCGGTAAGCCTCCGCGGCCTCGCCCAGCGGCACATCCGGTGCACCCCAGTCATCGCCGCCCGTCCGCGTCTGCCGGATCCAGCGGATCCGCAACTCCCCGTCGCGCCAGTCTGCGCGAACATGCACGACCGGCAGCGGCCACAGCGCCCTTTGCCGATGGACATGATCCACGGCCACCGCCTGACCGCTCTCCACCGGCCAGCCCGCCGCCACAGCGCTCACGGTCAGCGCTTCTCCAACCTCGTGCGCCTCCAGCGGCAGCACTGTCAGCGCCTCGGTCAGCCACACCACCCGCGCCCCGGCCTCGACCGCCGCAATGGGAGAGCCCGCCAGCCCCCGCAGCAATCCCGTCAGCCGGAAACGATTCACCCCGATCAGCTCCGCCTCCGCAAAGCCCAGGATTTCCCAATCCCCATCCGCCTGCTGTACGACCAGCCGGTTGGCACCATTGATCACATCCAGCCGCGTCCGGCTGGCCAGGGTGAAACCGGGCAATTCCAGCTCCAGCACGCCCGCCTCATCCCAATACCCGACCGGACCCGCCGCAAGCGCTGCCGTCAAAGACCCCAGCCCCGACATCCGCTCGATCCGCGTCCGCCATTGCCCATTGGCATGCACGTCCAGCGCCCCCGGCCAGTCCTGCACGCGTGCAGCCAGCAGGGGACCGCCTCCATCCCCCAGCGCACTGTCCATCACCACCAGGACCGGACGTACCGGAGGACGCGGCCCGTCCGCGCCATCCTGCGCCTCGCTGCCCACCCGGATCAGCCGGCGTCCCGATGGCGGACGCAAGCGCACCCGCCCGGCCAGATCACCTTGGCGCAGCTCCACAACACCGGATCGCCCATCCACACTCAGCCCGTCCCCGCTCTCCAGGCCCAGCGCCAGTGGCGGCACGCTCAGCGTCAGGCTGGAAGCGCGCGCATGGATGTCGTCCAGGCGCGCCCGGCACCAGCGCCGCGCCAGATCCGGGTCGGCAATGAGGTTCACCGACAGGGCTTCACTGCGCACCGTTCCGAAAGCCTCCACGGCTTGCGCCAGGCCAGGCCGGTAGTCCGCCATGTCATCGGAGAAATACAGACGGACATCGTCCGGCAATTCGGCGAGGGCCGGATCATGGATCGTCCACACAGCCTCCCCGTCAAAGGCCGGCTCCGCCAGTGCGAGACTGTCCACATGCGCACCGGCCGAAACGACATGCACCGCATCGGCCCGCTCATGCACCCCCATCCCCAGCACCGAGACCAGCGGTTCCAGCGCCGCCCGCGCACTCATCGGCCGGTCCAGCCAATAACCCGTGACCACATCATCCAGCCGCGACACATCCACCGCATCCAGGCCGGCCGCCTCTGCCAGCTCCGTCACCAGATCCGCCAGCAGGACCTGCCCGGCCCGGCCATTGAGCCAATGCCCGCGCCGCCAATTCTCCCCGTCCGACCAGATATCGCTGCGACCGGGAAAGGCCGGAAAGGGACGGGCATCCCAGGCCCAGGCATGCATCAGCGACACATCCACCATCGGCGTGCCATAGACAGACGACACCGGATTCTTGGCAGGGTCGGACCAGTGCGTCAGCCAGGCTTCCAGCGCACGCCGCTGGATCAGGTCATCGCGCGTCCCGTCCGAAAAATGCGGCCAGCCGCTCTCCGCGCTCTTGGGATCGGAAAAGAGATTGGGCTGGTTCGCCCCCTTGTCGATTGCCGGACAGCCGATCTCGGTGAACCAGAGCGGCTTTCCCTCCGGCACCCAGCTGGTCGGCGCTTCCTGGCGCACACCGGCGATCCGCTCATGATGCGCATTGCACCACCAGGCCCGCACATCCTTCACCCGCCAGATCCAGGCCTCGCCATAGGCCCCGTCCATGATCGGCGTGCGGATCTGAGTCTCCCGGTCCGCCGCGCTGGCATAATACCAGTCATGACCCTCCCCGCCCTCGACCCCGGCGGCGAGATAGCCGGCCTCGTATGGCGAGGCCCAGAGGGCCGCATCCAGATGCTCCGCCCCGTCCCGCCAATCACTCAGCGGCTCATACCAGTCGATGGCCACGGCATCGATCTCCGGATGACTCCACAGCGAGTCCAGGTGAAAGCGCCGTGTCCCGTCCGACCGCGCATAGCCGCCATATTCCGTCCAGTCCGCGGCATAGGAGAGCCGTGTGTCCGGCCCCAGAAGGCTGCGCGCCTCCCCGGCCAGATCGCACAGCGCCGTCACTGCCGGATGCCCGCCCGTTTCATCGCTGACCGTCGTCAGCCCGACCATTTCCGATCCGATCAGGAAACCGTCCACACCTCCGGCGGCCTGGGCCAGCGCGGCCTGGTGCAGGATGAAACGGCGGCAGGACCATTCCGCCGGCCCCGCATAGCTCACCGTGTCCCCGCTCACCGAAAAATCCGACGCCGAAACCGTCCCGAAAAAGGCTGACACCTGCGCAGCCGCCGCCGCTGTTCCATCCACCGATCCCGCCTGATCCCGCGCCGGATGGCAGCTCACCCGTCCGCGCCAGGGGTGGGCCGCCTGTTCCGCACCGCCATAGGGGTCGGGCAGGCCATTGCCCGCCGGAATATCCATCAGGATGAAGGGATAAAGCGTCACGGCAAAACCGCGCGCCTTGAGCTGGCGGATCGCGGCGATCACGCTGGCATCATCCGGCGTGCCGCCATAGGCCGGGCGCCCCTCCACCTGGCTCACCAGCCGGGCTGTCCCGCGATCCAGCCCGGCCACAGACCAGACCGCAGGCCGCGTCACCTTGTCCGCCGTCTCCACGCAGGGCCGGATCGAACAGTCTCCACAGCGCAGATCATCCCCGAACCAGGCCACCACCAGCTGCACTGAGCGGCATTCCGGCAGATCGCGCTCCAGGTCATCCAGCGCCGCGACCAGATCTGGCAGGCCGCGCCCGTTATGGACATTCTCCGCCACCTCCTCGCCTTCGCCCTGCACCCGCATGACGACCGTGTCGGCATAGGCAAACTCGCCTGTTCCCGGGATCAAATTCACACCTTGCAGCAGGCTTTCCATCCTGCCCTGTCCGCTCTGGCGGAAGACCTCGAAAGACAGATTGGGAATGCGCTGGCCGAAAGCCTCCAGCGGCCAGTCCTCCAGCACAACATAGGCCGTGCCGCGAAAACCCGGCGCGTCCGCGCCCTCGATCGTCTGGATCAGCGCATCCGGTGCCTGGTCCGGCGCCCCGTGATGCACCCGCACCGGATAGCGCGACTGGTCCAGCAGCGACCCGTTCGCCCAGATCCGGCCGATCCCGGAAATCTCGCCCTCGCACAGGCCCACGGCAAAGGAGAGCGAATAGGCATAGTCCCGCTGCGCCGGACCGCCCTTGCCGCCCCCGCTATCCTCGAATTGCTCGCGAAAGCGCGCCGCCCAGATCACCTGGCCGGTGATCCGCGCCCGGCCCCAGACCCGCGCCATCGGCGCACCATCGGTCGAGGTCTGCACCTCCAGCTCGCTCAGGCGCGGCCCGTCCCGGCGCTCCCGGAACAGGGCGTCCACCGCGGTATCGGCCGCAAACCGGGCCAGGGCCGGACCGACATGCTGCACGCCTTTCAGGGCGGCCTGCCCCGCCGTTACGACCAGTTGAGCCATACCGTTTCCTTGTTTTGGGGTTTGGGAAGGTCGGGAAAGGCGAAGGCCGCCACACATCGCTTGCGCCACCAGGGGGTCAGCGCCGTCTCGCTCACCGAACGCCCCCAATAGGCGTGGATGATCCGGTCTTTCGCCGACAGGATGGCGCAATGCTTGGCCGGCCCCTTCAACTCCGGCCGGAACAACAGGACATCACCGGGCCGCGCCGCACTGCGCTCAATCTCGACCAGATGCCGCATTGCCGCCTCGCGCAGCGTTTCCTCACCGGCAATCTCCGCCCAGTCCGGCGTATAGGGCGGCAGGCTTTCCGGCTCCGTGCCATACAGCGCCCGCCAGATCCCCCGCACCAGACCCAGGCAATCACACCCGGCACCGCGGCAGCTGGCCTGGTGGCGATAGGGTGTCGCGATCCAGCGCCGCGCCTCGCGCAGAACCGCGCCGCGCGCCTTCATGACAGCCCCCGCGATGCGCCATCGCGCACCCGCTCCTCACCGGCCGAACGCTGCAGCACATCATTGCCCACCATGAAGGGGAAGCCGCGGAAGTTCAGCGTATTGGCAAACCGCTCCCGGCAGGTCGCAAAGGATTGGTCACAGCCCAGCGCAAAGTCCGGATGCCCCTCATCCACGCCGCAACGCGCATCACCCAGCACGGCATCACACCGCCGCGCAAATACCCGCCCGGTCACGCGGTCCAGCTTGTGACTGAGCCCCAGAAGCTCCGCCTCGAACCTTCCATCCTTGCGGCGGATCTCGCCCAGATAGCCCGTTGCGGTCTTCACCCGGTTTTCCGGGGCCTGCCAATCGACCTGAAAGCGTTCCAGCTTCGCGCCGGCCCACAGACCGGCCTCGATATCGGCCTCACGGATGACCGCATCATCCAGCACGCCGGCCAGTTCGCCCTGGGCGATGGACAGGCCCGCCTCCCGGTCCGCCGCCGCCCCGCCCAGCCCGCTGCCCGCGCGCCAGACGAGAGTGTCGAAGTCCAGATCATGGTCATGCCCGGTAAATCCGAACACGACCCCATCACGCCGCGTCACCCGCCAACAGGCACACAGCGTCGTCACCCCACTGGCCAGGCTCGCTGCCAGCGGTTCGGGAAGGCTCAGCATCGCCGCCTCCTTTTGCCAAAGTTTGGATCAGAGAATGAGTTCGATCAGCGGCACGTGCGCCCGCCCCGCGCCGATTGCATCCAGCGCAATATCCAGCCGGTCCGTTTCGAACCGCACCGGACAGTCAAAGGCAAAGCCCGCGGTCACGACCGCCCCCGCGCTTGGCACAGCATCCAGCGTCACAAGCCCCGTCGTCAGGTCGATGGAGAAAGCCGCCTCCACCCCGTCCACGGCGACCACGACCGAACCGTCCACCGGTTTGTGGATCGTCCGCGTCCAGCGCTCACCGCCGCTTTCATAGTGTTTGACCAGCTGGAACTGGGTGGCCACGCCATCGCCTGTGCCCAGGACTTGATCCGTCGACTGCGGTGCCTGCGAGGGTTTGCAGGAGCGATTGTCCAGCGGGTCGCGAAACCTGAAACCGTGAAGCGCCCCGCGCCGCGCTTCGAAGAAGGCCAGCAGCGTGTCGACATCATCCAGCGATTTCAGTCCCGGCCCCGCATCCCAGCGCCGCCGGCTGTCGGCATGGGGCGTATTCCGCGCCTCGCGGCCGGAGACCAGCGTGGTGATCTCGGTCCGCCTCTGCGGCCCGCCGCTCGCCCCCAGTGCCAGGGCAAAGGGAAAGCGGATTTCGTGAAATGCGTTCATGACCAGCGCTCCGCCCGCCGCACGGCCTGCGCCACGGCGCGTGAAATCGCCGCCTCGCTCACCGGCGCACCCCCGCCCGATGCCAGGTTCACATTCACGGTGATCGGCGCGCCAACCCCCTCACCGATCTGCCCGTTTTGCTGCGGTGTGAAGAGTTCCGGGCCGCGCTCGCCCACCCAATAGGACTGGCCCGCCATCACCGGACCGCCCTCGGCCCGGCCCCCGGCAAAATCCAACCCGTCCAGGGCACTGGCCAGGAACCCGTCCAGCGGTTTGGCGATCAGCTGCTCGGCCGCCAGCCGCGCCAGATCGCGCAGAATGCTCTCGGTCAGCCGGGCAAAGCTCGCTTCGCCTTGTCGCGCCGCGCGTTCCAGATTGTCCTCGATGGAGCGGCCGGTCCGCTCAAACACGCCCTCGATGGCCTCCGCCGCCCGTTGTGCCGGCCCCTCGGCCAGCGCCTCCAGCGCCTCGCCAGTCGCCTCAATCTCGTCTTCGGTCATGCGGTCCTCCCGCGATTTCCGCCAGCAGGGCCTGAAGCTCCGCCCGGCTCATCGCCTCGATCCGGCCCGGCGCCATCAGCGCCCGCCATTCCTTCAAACTCGTGCGCCAGAACGCGTCCGGCGGCAGGCCGCGCGCCATCGCGGCCTTCAAACCCTCAGCCCAATTCATGATGTCCCCGCTTCAAAACAGGCCGCGACCGCCTCCGCCGCCGCATCCGGCGCGATCGCCAGCTCACCCAGCCGTCCGGCAAGTTCCGCATCCCCGCCGCCGCGCACCAGGGCCGCCAGCACCGCCAGCAGCCGCGCTGCCGTCAGGCGCTCGCCGCGCGGGCAGATCGCCTCCACCTCGGCCAGCGCTCCCAGGGTCAGGCACAGCGTCACGCTCTGCCCGCCCAGTGCGCGGACAATCTCGCCGCGTTGCGGATTGGCCATCAGACCGCCTCGAACACGATCGCCCCGGCCGAGGCCAGGGAAAGCGACCAACTCGCCTCGCGATCATGCCGGCCGGCATAGTCCAGCGAAGCTAGGATGAAGGGCCCGGTCAGCGTGCCGAAACCAGGGATGACCAGCTGCCAGTCCTGCGCCGACTGGTCGAAAAAGGCCTGGCGCACCCGCGCATCCGCCGCCGCACTGACGAACACGCCCGTGCCGGACACCGAACAGGTCTTCACCCCCGCTCCGGCCAGCAGCTCACGCCAGCCCTCCACCGAGTCCGCCGTCGTGACATCCACCGTCTTGGCATTGAGCGCGAACGTCTTGATCCGCAGACCCGCCATCGCGGTGAAGACCGGCGGCTCCCCGCCCTCCCCGATCCGCACCAGCAAATCCCGTCCCGCTTGAGGGGCCATGATTGTCTCCTTGTCTGGAAGCTTCAGTCATCCCGCGCGATCAGCGCGTGCACACGCACCAGGCCGCGCCGGACGCGGCTATGGGTAGTGGTGAAAAGATCGGCATAGGCCGGGGCCAGGCTGACCAGGCGCCAGGGCGCCGCCAGCTCCGGCTTCACCCCGGTCAGTGCCACGCGCACCGCATCCACCAGATCCAGCGCCACGCCATCGCGCAGCCAGATGTCCAGCGTCTGGCGATAATCCAGCAGCAGAACACCGGACGCGCCGCGGTCACGCACCTGCGCCCGGCCCCAGCTGGCATGCGGATAGCCCGCCTGGTGCGAGCGCTCCGGAAAGATCCGCAAGGGCACGCCCAGCTGGGCCGTGACGCCCGCATCCGAGCGCAACACCGTTTCCAGCGCCGTCTTCAGCGCGTCGCCCGGCCCGCTCACAGCGACACCCGGCGGAAAGGCGCCAGCAGGCTCGCCGCCACCGGCGGCAGCCCGTCCTTCAACCCGTCCGATCCCCGCGCCTGCGCCAGCACCAGCTGCAGGATCGCCTCGCGCAAAGCTGCCGGCACGTCCGCCGCCGTTTCGCCATAACCGCAGCGAAACCGGATCTCGATCCCGCCCGCCACACGTCCCGGCTCCGGCCAGCTCTCACCCGGCCGCAATACCAGCCGTCCCGGATCCGACAGCGTGTCCACGAAAAACGCCGCCGGATCGATCTCCGACGGCGCATCCTCTGCGTCGTAAATCGTGACCGCCTCCACGGCGATCAGGGGCGGTTTGAGCAGTCTCAGCTGCGTCCCGAAAGCACACAGCCGCCCATCCCCGGCCCAGCCATCACGCCGTTCAATCCAGGTCTGGGCGAGACAAGCCCGCCCCGTATCCCGCTCGACGCGCTCTCTGGCGCTTTGTATCCAATGATTGATCGCCGAATCCTCGGCATCACCGGCCACCCGCAACCGGGCCTTCGCCTCGGCCACGGAGACCGGTTCCGCCGCAGGCGGAGTAAGGAGTGTGAGGGACATGGTCTGCGCCTCCGTGAAGTCATCTGAAAACCGCCCACCTCACCGTCATCCTGACGAAAGTCAGGACCCAGACCGGCGGCCCGACTGGGTTCCGGCCTTCGCCGGAATGACGGTTGGAGGGGATGGAAAACCCCTTAGCTCGCCCCGAACTTCAGAAGCTTGATCGCGTCGAAATCCTGCACGCCGCCGCCGACACGCTTGGTCGTGTAGAAGAGGACATAGGGTTTCGCGGAGAAGGGATCGCGCAGCACGTCCACGCCCTGGCGGTCCAGCACGAGATAGCCCTTGGCGAAATCCCCGAACGCGATCGCGCAGGCATCGGCACCGATATCGGGCATGTCCTCCGCCTCGGTCACCGGATAGCCCAGCAGGGTGGAAGACCCGCCCTCACTCAGCGAGGGCTGCCAGAGATAATTCCCGTCCGCATCCTTGAAGCGGCGCACGGCGGAGACGGTCTGCCGGTTCATCACGAAACGTCCATTGGCGCGATAGCCGGTCTTGGGCGCATAGATGAGATCGATCAGCGCATCAGCGGGGTCATCCGCATCGAAACCGCCGGCCGTGCCCGTGGCCACATAGCCCAGCTCACCCCAGGCCTGATTGCCCTCGGCGGCGCGGGTATAGTCCAGGAAGCCGCGCGGCTTGCCTGTACCGTCCCCGGCCACAAAGGCCGCCCCTTCCTGAACGGCGAAAACATCACGCACTTCCTCGGCCAGCCAGGCATCGACATCCACCATGGCATCATCCAGCAATTGCTGCGTCGCGGCCGGCATGGCGTAGATTTCCGCGGTCGGGAAATCCAGCAGGTCCAGGCTCGGACTGTCCGTTTCCGGACGCGCCGCCGTCTCACTCACCCAGCCCGAGGCCGCCCCGCCGCGAGAGACCGGTTTGCGGAAGACCGGAGCGGAGACCCGTTTCACCGTCGCGATGGAGCGGATCGGCGAGGCCTCGCTCAGCAGACGGTCGATCCGCGCCTCCGTCTCCGCCGGCACGACATAGCCGCCATCCGGGTCCGAGCCCGCACTGGCCGCCTTCGCCTCATTGAGCCCCTGGGTCACGCCCCGGCGCATATAGTCCGACCAGGCCGTGCGTTCCGGCGCCAGTGATCCACCGCCCAGCGCCGGGCGTGCACCGTCCAGCAGCAGCCGGTCGAGCACGGATTTCTGCTGCACCAGATCCTGATCGATCCGCTGCAGCTTTTCCTCCAGCACGACATCCGCCGCGCCCTTGCCAGCCAGCTCGTCCAGCCGCGCATCATTGGTCTGCTTGAACGCCTCGAAGGCCGCCATCACCTCGCCCAGCGCCACACGCGTCTCCGCGGAGACCGGGCTCATCTTGGTTTCCTTGCTCATGCTCATCCTTTCAGCTTTCCAGGAAAAATCAGGCCGCCCGGTCCTGCGGGCCAACCCGGTGCAGCCGCGCCTGCGGCAGCATGGGGAAGGTCACGATCGACACTTCCCAAAGATCGAGATCGAACAGATCGCGCCCTTTCGGACGCCGGGGCCGCGATTGCCGCGTGCGAAACCCGATAGAGAGCCCGTTCACCGCGCCCCGCTCCACCAGCCCCGCCGCCGTCCGCCCGCGCGGCCCATTGGTGAGGATCTCCCCCGCCACGAAGAGCCCGCGCCCATCCTCTTTCAGCGTGTGCCAGACGCCCACCGGCTCGGCCGGGTCATGCTGGAACAGCATGGGCACCCGCGCCCCCGCCGCCAGCGCCCGCACAAACGCCCCGCGATGCACCACATCGCCCGACAGATCCGCCAATCCAAACAGCGAGGCATGCCCCGCAATCGCAATGCTCCGGGCCATGTTCGCCTCGTGATTTGTGTGTTTTCTTCCCCATTTCATGGGGAAGTGGGCCGAGGCAAAGCCTCGGGTCGATGGGGCGGCGCGAAGCGCCGATTTCCGGCTCCGCCGGCCCCTCCGCCCGGCATACGCCGGACACCTCCCCATGGCATGGGGAGGAAAGGGTGAAGCGGGGTAGCCGGCACTATTCCTCCATCCGCCGCTCGATCCGTACCAGGCTCTCGCGGGCCAGGCGCATCTCCGCTTCCAGGCTCGCCAGCCGCTCCGCCAGCGGCCCCTGCCGGTCATCCATCCGTTCCAGCTGGTCCAGCCGTTCGCTCACCCGGCCGGACCAGATCAGCGCGCCGGAGGTCTGCAGCACGATCGCCAGCAGCACGCCCAGCGTGACCTGACGCTGCAGAGTCCATCCATTCGTCACCATCATGCCCTCTCCCCCGTCTTGCGCGGCTCCACCAAGACTTTCAGATCCGCCCCGAACCAAGGCGCCAGCCAAACCTCCAGCGCCCGCGCCGCCTTGCGCGCCAGCGGCTCGACCGTCTGGGTCCAGAAGGCCTGGTTGGCCTCCTTGTAGTTGGCGTAGGTATTGTCGCCGGGCAGGCCCAGCAGCAGCGGCGGCACACCAAAGGCCAGCGCGATCTCGCGCGCCGCCTCCCGCCTCGCCGCGATGAAATCCATCTCCGCCGGGCTCAGCGCCATGGGCTTCCAGTCCAGCCCGCCTTCCAGCAGCAGCGGCCGCCCGGCATTGTCCGGTCCGGTATGCGCCCCGGTCAGTTCCGCCTTGAGCCGGTCGAACTGGTCCTCGGTCAGATGCCCGTCCGCCCCGTTGAACACCAAAGCCCCCGAGGGCCGCGCCGCATTGGAAATCAGCGCCCGCGCCCAGTCCGCCGAGGCCGTGTGCAGATCCAGCGCCCGTCCCGCCGGCTCCAGCGGCGACAATCCGTAATGATCATCGCCGGGGTGAAACAGTTTGAGATGAAACACCGGCGAGCGCCCGCTCGCCCGGTCCCGCTCGAAGCGCCGCACACTGCCCGCCGCGGAATATTCCCACCCCGCCGGCCAGCCCGTCCGGTCCGCCAGCACTCGCATCCGGTCCGGCCGCAGTCCAAACAGTTCGCGCGGCTCGCCCTCCAGGCTGGAGAGTTCCAGATAGGCATTGCCCGCCAGCTGCAGGAAGCCATACACGCCCTCCCACAATTCCGCGCCGGACTGCTCCGCATTAGGCCGCTCCAGCAGACGCTGCGCGGCTGTATCCGAAGCCTGAAACCCCAGCGAGGCCGCCGCTTCCGCCACCAGGCGCACACAGCGATTGGCAATCGCATTGCGCCCATAACCCGCCTGCATCTGCACCGGCAGCGCCCGCGGCACCCAACCCGGCAATCCGCCGCCAGCCAGCGAGGCCAGCCGGCTCGCGGACACAGATTTCCTGTCCCCGCCCGTGAGGCGGGAGAGCCAATTCGCCATCGTCTGCTCCTGTTGATGTCAAAGACGCCGCAATCGCGGCGCGCCTTTCGCGCCCAGCATCAGCGCACTCAGTGCCCAGACCAGGGCATCCACCCGGTCCGGACTGCCGCCCGGCGCGTCTGGCGCGCCGAAGGCACACATCTGGTCTTCCAGCGCCGCAAAACCCCCGGCATGCCGCACCCGGCCCGCCGCATAGAGCGCCGCCACCGGTTCGGCCCGCGTCTGCTTGCCGCGACTGGCCCGCACCAAGGTCACCGGCAGACCGGCATCGGCCGCCTTGAGGACAGAACGCACCATCTCCCCGCCCTGATTGGCCTCTGCGATCACCGCATCGGCCTCGTATTGTTCAAACCCGTTCGCCACCCGCGCCGCCCAGTCCGCGGGCAAGGCCGGCCCGAAGGACAAATCCGCCAGTACATAGCCGCGCCGCTGCACGCCTTCGCCACAGGCCCCGGCCACCACAATCCCGCATTCGTCCGAACGCGGCCCGCCCGTCGCCGGCGGGTCCACCGCCACCACGATCCGGTCCAGCTCCGGCACGCTGTCACAGCGCGCCCCCTCCACCTGCGAGCGCGTCCACAACGCCCCCGGCGGATCATCGATCAACAGGCCCTCAATCTCCTGACGTCCCAGCGTCGACCCGCCATAGGCCGCCTGCATCGCTGCCAGAAAGCCCGGCGCCAGATTTCTCGCATTCGCTTCGGTCGGCTGGTGCGTGGTCACCACGCCCTTCGCCTTCACCAGCGCTTTGAGCGCCGGGATCGGCCGCGGTGTCGTGCTCAGCATCAGGCGCGGCCGATCGCCCAGCCGCAGCCCCATGCGCAACATGTCCAACGTCGCCTGCGGTTTTGCCCAGGCGGCAAACTCATCCCCCCAGGCCCGCTCGAATTGCGGCCCGCGCAACCCGTCCGGATCCTCTGCCGAAAACGCATAGGCGACCGCTCCGCTTTCCCAGACCAGCCGCTTCCGTGTCGCCTCGTAGCGCGGCCGCTCACTCGCCGGCCCCACCGCCATCAGCCCGGACGGCCCCTCGATCATCACCTCACGCACATCATTGAAAGTCGGCCCGACCAGCGCGATCCGCCCCACCCCGGCCGCCACCTGCAAGCGCACCCACTCAGCCCCGGCCCGCGTCTTCCCGGCCCCACGCCCACCGAGGAAGAGCCAGATCAGCCAGTCGGGGTCGGGCGGGGCGAATTGGGCGTCCGCCGTTTCCAGAAGGAAGTCAGCCCTGGCCTCTCTCAACATCTCCAGCGTCAAGGGCGCGAAGTTCTTCTTCAAATCCAAAGCGAACTGCCTGACGCTCAATTCGGTCGAGGATTTCAGCTCTGAGTCTGGCTTCTTCTTCGGCTGCACTCTCACCCTCCTGCACGTCCCCGGACGGAGCCGGCAGCGCCTTGATCTCATTGCTGTCCACGAGCGCCTCCTGTTTGCGTCTCACCTTGTCGAGCCATTCCAGCTTCGCGAACGCCTCTTCCACCTCGTCCATCCGGCCGAGGAGAATGAGCCCCTGCACGCCCTGGCAGAGCTTATTCACCTCCTCGGCAAACAGCCGCGCCACCGGCAAGTTTGGAAATGCCTTCAACCGATTGCGGACCGAGGGCACTTCCATGCCGCGAAGCTCCGCTATCTCCTTGTCGCTCCATCCCGCTTGGGAGAGGAACCACCAGGGCAGCCACTCACCATCCGAGGGCCGCCTCTTTCGCTCTTTTCCGACCATGCCCAACTCTACCGTCCCGCCGGGACGGTCGGATTTCTTGTGGCGGGTTTGCGGGAAGGGATTGGGGAGATTGGAGAAGTTTTCGGCGACCAGGAGGACAAGCGCTAAACTATCCCCCCAATAAGCATTTTCCCCGGACGAAGTTCCGGGGCCAACCGACCGATTTCTTCAAGCGGTGAGATGAAAGCCGATCCCGGAACGCGCTGCCGCGCGTCCGGGAAAAATGGAACGTACGAGCTCAGGATCATCCTCGCCCTTGATGGGCGAGGGGGACCATTGCGCAGCAATGGTGGAGTGGGTGACCTGACAAGAGCCCGAAAGCGCAACGCGCTTTCCCCATCAAGCGAAAGAAACCTAAGCCTCCTCCAGCACCCTCACCTCACGCATCGGCCGCGCCGTCACACAGATCCGCGGGCGGTCGCCTTCCACCTTGGTCACCAGGAGGCGTTCCACCTGGCTGTCATCATGGAAGACCACGCCGGTGAGCGCGTCGAGCACGGCCTTGGCGACATTGTCGACGTCGTGGGTGGGGCTGTCCGGGGTGCGCTGGATCTCGATGGAGACTTCATACGGGCCCCATTTCGGGCGCGCGCGCTTGAATTCCAGACGGAAGAATTCCCCGATCAGGGATTTGAACCGGCGCGTCTGCGTGGTCACCGCGTCAACGCGCAAATTGAGTTCGTCGCCAGACATCAGTGCCTGAACCTTCCCGCGTCCTGTCCAGTTTTGCGCCAGCCCCCCTTGGGTCCGGGATTTGCCCGTCCGACCCTGGCGAAGCGCATCGCCTGCTTGATCCATCATGTCCGAGTGATACACGTTCGACTCGATCTTCACCATCTACCCCCCGCACGCAGCGGGCTGCAAGGAGCCTCCCCTGATGAGCGAGATGCGCACCGAGACCGACAGCTTCGGACCGCTTGAAGTACCCGCCGACAAACTCTTCGGCGCCCAGACCGCCCGCTCGCTGATCAATTTCCCGATCGGCACGGAAACCATGCCCAAACCACTGATCCGCGCCCTGGGCATCGTCAAGCGTTCCGCCGCCCTCGCCAATAAGCGCCTGGACAATATGGAAGCGGAATATGCCGACGCCATTGCCGCCGCCGCGCTGGAGGTTGCCGAAGGCAAGCTGGACGACCATTTCCCGCTCTCCGTCTGGCAGACCGGCTCGGGCACGCAGTCCAACATGAACACCAATGAGGTGGTCTCCAACCGCGCCATCCAGATGCTCGGCGGCGTGGTCGGCTCCAAGGATCCGATCCACCCGAACGACCATGTGAACCGGTCCCAGTCCTCCAACGACACCTTCCCGACGGCCATGCATATCGCCGCCGCCGAGGAGATCTCGCACAGCCTGATCCCGGCCCTGCAGACCCTGCACAATGCCCTCAACGACAAGTCGCAGGCCTTCAAACACATCATCAAGATCGGCCGCACCCACACCCAGGACGCCACGCCGCTGACGCTGGGCCAGGAATTCTCCGGCTATGTCGCCATGGTCAAGAATGCGATCCGCCGCATCGAGGCCACCCTGCCCGCCCTGTGCGAGTTGGCCCAGGGCGGCACTGCCGTCGGCACCGGTCTGAACACCAAGAAGGGTTTCGCCGAAGCCTTCGCCGAGGAAGTCGCCGGCTTCACCAAGCTTCCCTTCGTCACCGCCCCCAACAAGTTCGAGGCCCTGGCCACCAAGGACGCCCTGGTGGAAGCCCATGGCGCGCTCAACTCGGCCGCCGTCTCCCTGTTCAAGATCGCCAATGACATCCGCCTCCTGGGCTCCGGCCCGCGTTCGGGTCTGGGCGAGCTGGCCCTGCCGGAAAACGAGCCGGGCTCCTCGATCATGCCGGGCAAGGTGAACCCGACCCAGTGCGAAGCCATGACCATGGTCTGCTCCCAGGTGATGGGCAATAACACGACGGTGAGCTTCGCCGGCTCCCAGGGCCATTTCGAGCTCAATGTCTACAAGCCGGTCATCATCTACAATGTCCTGCAGTCGATCCGACTCCTGGCCGACAGCGCCAACACTTTCACCGAGAAATGTGTCGTCGGCATCGAGGCCCGCGAGGACAATATCCGCCAGCTGATGGAACGCTCCCTCATGCTGGTCACCGCGCTCAACTCGACGATCGGCTATGACAATGCCACCATCGTCGCCAAGACCGCCCACAAGAACGGCACCACCCTGCGCGAAGAGGCCGTCAAACTCGGCTTCGTCACCGAAGAACAATTCGACAGCATTGTTCGCCCGGAAAACATGCTGGGCCCGAAGGACTAGGGTTTTTCACCACCCTCAAAAAGAAGGCGCGCCGGTTTCTCCGGCGCGCCTTTTTTCGTGGCCGGCTACTCCACCCCCTCCATCGCCAGCACCGCCTCCAGCGCCGGATCACGGCCGGCCGCAAACGCTTCGAAGGTCAGAGGCGCGGCAACATCAATGTCCAGATCCTCCACCAGGATGGGGAAGATGTGCAAACTGCCCCAATGGCAGCGGAACAGGCCCTCACAGCCATTCTGCAGGTCATAGAAGCCGGTGGAATAGCGCGCCCGGAAGCCCGAATTCGGCAGATTGAAGGTCCAGCCCTCTGCCCAGAATTGCAGACGGTCACCAATCGGCTCGCCCACCAGAAGAGTGCGTTCCGGCGCCACTTCCTCGGTGGAGGCCAGATTGACGATCGCTGCGGAGAAAGTGTTGGCCGAGACCAGATGATAGACACGGCCCTCGGTCAGTTCCGGCAGGGCGGACATCAGCGCATGGGTCCGGGTCAGATCACCGCCACCGGAAAAGCGCTGATCGACGAGGATGGCACGCGGCGGATTGGCGGCCAGTTCGGCCTCGATCCGCGCCGCGAAATCCTGCAGGCTTTCGCCACTGTCATCGTCGAAATTGGTGCGCAGGCTGACATAGGCGATTTCCCCGCCCGCGATCCGCTCCATCCAATAGCCGCGATCGGCGTGCTGCAGGTAAAGCGGTGCGCCCTGCGGCTGCACGACCTGCCAGTCCTCCGCGATCACCCAGGGCTGGGGCAGATCACCGGGATAGGCACGCGGGGCATCTGCATCGGCCGGTTCCGCCGCCAGCGGCACCTGTGCGCGCTCGCCGCTGACCAGGGTCAGGTCCAGGACAACCGGCGCCTCCGCCGCACCGATCCCGACCGCTGCCAGGAAGTCCGGCGCATCCAGATAGGCCGGCAGGATTGTCGCCGCGAAGGCGTCATTTCCGCCCAGCGTGTCGCGGAACCGGGCCAGCGCCTGGGCGGCCGGCACACCATTGATCGCGTCCAGCCGGGCACCCAGCAATTCCGCCGCCTCGCCGCGCGCCCGCAGGATGCGAACCTCGCCGGCCATATCGGCAAAGCGCATCGGCAGACGGTCAAACCTTGCGACCATCCGCGTCACCGACGCATTGGAATGCCCATTGTCGATCACCGCCTGCGCGCGGGCCAGACCCAGCATGAATTCGGCATCGCTCAGCGTCTCCACCTGCGCCCTCAGCGCGGCGACCCGGTCATCAAACCGCGCCCGCATCTGCGGTGTCATCGAACGCTCATTGCGCCGGACATGGTTGAAATGCTCCAGATCCTGCAGCCGCGCCTCGGCGACACTGTCCGGATCGCCCTGGAAGAGTGGCGGCACCGGGATCGGGTGAAAGGCGATGATCGTCGCAATGATCACCAGAATGGTCCGGCCGAACCAGGCCGCCACGGCGAGCGCGGCCAGCCACACATACCAGGGGATCACCCGGAAGGGCGTGCCCAGAAAACGGAATACCTTGCGCAGCATGTACTTCTCCCCAGCCCGATCACGGTTTAGGCTTGGGATGCCCGGGCGCACCCGAACGGATGCGCCGGACCTGCAAGAGCGCCCTGACATGACCAGCAAACCGATCAATCTGCGCCAATACCGCAAGCGCAAACAGCGCGAGGACAAGGCGAAGACCGCCGAGGCCAATCGCATTGCCCACGGCACGCCGAAAGCGGTCAGCGATCTGGCCAAGGCGCGTCAGGATCTGGCGAAGAAACGGGTGGAGGCGCATCGCCGTGAGGATAAATCCTCGCCGGACGACGGGGATAATCAGTAGGGCGAGTTCAGAACCGGTGCCCGGCCATGGCGACGGCGATACTCGCCGATCAGGCGGGCAGCCTCTTCCGCGTCCGCCCAGCTTTCCATCCACATCATCGCCCCGGGCCGGTCGGGCATGCCGGTATAATCCGTGCGGCATTCGCGCTGGAACATCCGCCGCAGGGATCGCGCCGGACCGATTTTCAGCACGCTGGAAATATCCTTGGAATTGCGCAGCAGGACGCAGACCCCGGGCGTATCCGGAATCTCGTCGGCCCATCTGATTTCCAGGGGCACGGGCTTATGCCAGCGACGCATCAACATCCTGCTTTTTCAGTCTCGTAACGATACCGTGCAGCATTTCATTCAAATGCGCGACACTTTCCTGCACTCCCGGTAACCGGGAAATTAACATGTGTGTGAAGTGGTTTAGCCCACACTCATCGCCAAGATCCGGCTGATTTCACTCTGACTCTTCCCACTTTCCATCCGCCATTGATCAAACGCCGCCTGCACCTTCGCCAGCGCGGATTTCGACGTGGGCGGCTTGTCGACAATCCCCGCCCGCACCAGGGCCGCCGAGACATCCTTGGACAGGATCCAGGCGTCCCAGCCGGCAAAGCGCAGCACATACTGGCCCGTCATTCCGGCCAGGCGGGACCCGCGTGTCTTGAACAGATCCAACAGGCCGGCCTGGTCGCTGACCGGCCAGCTGGCAATGAAACGTCCGAACCCGCCATGTTCCGTCGCGATATCGCTGACAAATCCGGCATTCGCGATCGTCGCCATGATCTTCTGGCCATTGCGGACAATGCGCTCATCGCCCAGCAGCCGGTCGACATCCTCATCGGAATAGAAGGCCACACGGGCCGGGTCGAACCCGTCGAAGGCTGCTTCGAACCCGTCCCATTTCGCCTCGATCACCTTCCACACGAAACCGGCCTGGAAGACGCTGCGGGTCATCAGGGAGAGCCAGCGATCATCGGGGATATCCGCCAGTTCGGCCGCGGATTTCGGCGGGGCATGCTGGGCCAGACGCGCGTCCAGATCAGGATGCTGTTCCCGGGCCTCGGCCTCGATCTGTGCAAAGGATTTCATGACCGCTCTCCCCCGGGCCTTGGCGACCCTACCGATATGGCGAGCCGGAGGCGGCATGCAAGCCCTCACTTGCCAGCCTGTCCCCGCTCCGGTTCAACTGCCGCCATGCCGCTTGTCAAACGCTCCCTCTCCCTGGCCGGTCACCGCACCAGCGTCTCTCTGGAACCGGAATTCTGGGCCGAGATCGATCGGGCTGCCGCCGAGCAGGGCGACAGTCTGGCCGGACTTGTCGGCGCCATCGACATCGCACGCGGCGAGGAGCCGCTGGCCTCCTCGCTGCGGGTCTTTGTTCTGAAAAGACTGACGAATTCAGCCGGAACCTAATGCCCGAACCGGCTCAGATAAGCGTCGACACTGGGCGTATCCGCATCAAAGACGATCGGTTCCAGCGCACAATCCCAACCGCGTGACAGCCGGTCGGCCACATCACGCGCGACCTCATTCGCCCCGCTCAGTCCGGACGCATCAATAAAGGCCACCACACAGGCCGCATCCGCAGAGTTCGGCCGCAGCGCTGTCACCATCAGCGTCTGGTAGGTCTCGTCCGGCCGCCCCGACATTTCCTCCGGCGTTTCGTGGTAATAGCGATGGATGGTCGCAAAGGGCGACCCCAGAATCTCCCGCCATTCCAGCACGTTATGGAAATGCCCGAACAGGCCGAGTGAGGGCGGATACAAGGGTTGGGACGCGGGATCATCCCCGTGCTGATAGGTCATGAATGCCCCGTGCTCGGACGCATGCACCACGATCTTCCACCCACCGCGTCCATTGCAATGGATTTCCACGACCGGCTCGTCCATCGACGCCTGTTCCGTGCAGTGATCGCCAATGCGCGAATAGGCGGTGACCACGGCTTGCGCTTGCGCCATGCCGGCACCCGCCCAAACCAGTGCGAGACCGGCCAGGATCTGACCTGTAATGCGGGACATGTCCGCCTCCCCAACTTCGCCCCGCACCTTAATCAGCCCGCGCCCGGGCGCAAGCCTTTGCCGGTCAGGCCACCGTTTCCGGCACGCCGACCCGGTTGCGCAGCGTGGTGAGGTGCTCGCCCCAGCCCTCATCATGACCGAACAGGGAGTCGAAACTATCCACCGGCGCGCCGGCAAATCCGTCATGGACCAGGCGCAACCGCGTCCCCTCGCCGACCGCTTCCAGGCTCCATTCCACGCGCGTGGGATGCCCGCCCAGCCATTCATGGGTGAAAGTGTAGACCAGTCGCCGTCCCGGCTCGACTTCCAGCACCTCGCCCCAGCAATGGCGCTGCCCCTCGGTCTCGGCATTCTTCCAGAACACATAGGGGCCCGGCTCGGTCAGGGCCCGGTCGGAAGGATGGAACCAGCGGCCCAGCAAGTCCGGCTCGGTCAGAAAGGCCCAGACCCGTGCCGGCGGAGCCTTCAACAAAACGCTTTTCTCAATCGCTTCACTGGTCATTTTCACCCTCCACTTCCTGTTTCAATGCCGTCAGTTTGTCGTCCCAGAAGCCTTCGAACCGGGCGAGCCAGCCGGCAATATCCGCCAGCGGGGCTGCATTCAGCCGGTTGATCCGGCTGCGCCCGCGAACCTCCACCTCCACCAGCCCGCCATCGCTGAGCACCTTGAGATGCTTGGCCACCGCCGGCCGGCTCATCTCGAACCGCTCTGCAACATCGCCCACACTCAGCGCCTGCTCGGCCAGCAAGCCCAGGATGGCGCGCCGTGTCGGATCAGCGATGGCCCGGAAGACATCCGGTGCCTGAACGGGGTTGGGTGTCATGCCCGCCTCCAATATGAAACCATTTGGTTTCTTTTATAGGAAACTAAATGGTTTCATGTCAACCCGATCGCGGGTCACGCTTGACCGCGCCCGCTTTTGGCAGTGAAACCAATCGGGTGAGCGACTCAGGGCAAATCTCGGTCTGGCTTGAACGGCTCGTCAGCGCGATCAGGGGCGGACGGGGTCCGGCGCTATGGGCGCTGGGCATTCTGATCGGCGTGATTGCCGGCTATGCCACGCTGGGCCTGCGCCTGGGCATTTCCTTTGTTGAACAGACCGCCTTCGGCGTCACCGAAATCCACCTCGCTTCCGCGGCGGCCCATCTGCCGCCCTGGCGCGTCATCCTCATTCCCCTGGCCACCGGTGCGCTGGTCGCTTTCGGTCTCTGGCTCGGCCTGCGTCTCAACCTGACCCCGGAAGCCCGCAGCCAGGGCGTGGCCGATGTGATCGAGGCGCGCGCCGTGAAGGCCGGCCGCATTGATCTGAAATCCGGCCTCTATTCCGCCGTGCTCTCGGCCATTTCCCTGGGCGGTGGCGCCAGTGCCGGCCGCGAAGGCCCCGCAGTCCATCTCGGCGCATCACTCGCCGCAGCCCTGGGCAAATGGCTCGACATGCCCGCCCGCGGCAGCCGTGTCCTGCTGGCCTGCGGTGCCGCGGCCGCGGTTTCCGCCAGCTTCAACGCGCCCGTCGCCGGTGCCCTTTTCGCCTTCGAGGTGATCCTGGGCCATTACGCCCTGCGCTCCATCGCGCCGGTCGCTTCCGCCTCGATCATCGGGGCCCTGATCGTCCGCCACCATCTCGGACAGGATCCGGTCTTCGGCCTGCCGGAAATGGGGGCTGCCACGGTCTGGGACTTCCCGCTGGCCGCCATGCTCGGCGTCGCCGCAGCCGGCCTAGCCATCCTGTTCAATCGCGGCGCGATTTTCCTGCCCGCCCGCATCGCCCAATGGTGCGAGAAGCGGGGCATTCCGCTCTGGATCCTGCCCCTGCCCGGTGGTCTGCTGATCGGCCTGATGGCCCTGATTGCCCCGGAAATCCTCGGCGTCGGCTATGAGGCCACCTCCAATGCCCTGCGCACTGAATACGGGCTCGCCCTGCTCTTGCTGCTGATCGGTATGAAGACGCTGGCCACCGTGATCACGCTGGGCTTCCGCTTTGGCGGCGGCGTGTTTTCGCCCTCCCTCTATCTCGGCGCCATGCTGGGATCGGCCTTCGGCCTTCTGGCAGGCCTCGCCCTGGGCGACCAGACCGCTGGCCCCGGCTTCTTCGCGGTGATCGGCATGGGCGCGGTCTCCGGTGCCGTGCTGGGCGCGCCGCTCTCCACCACGCTGATCGTGTTCGAGCTGACCTCCAGCTATGAGGCCTCCGTCGCCGTCCTTCTCTCCGTTTCCCTGGCCACCGTCCTGGCCCAGTCTGCACTGGGTGGCTCGCTGTTCCAGCTCCAGGTCCAGCGCAAGGGGTTCGACGTTTCCGGCGGGTCTGGCCGCCTCATCCTGCAGACCATCCGCACCCGCGATGTCATGGTCCCGCTGGATGATTGGGGCCGGTCGGAGATTTCCGACAGCACCGTCGTCTTCGAGGATGACACGCTCGGCCGGACGCTGGGCGTGCTCGACGCCGAACAGGTCGACAGCGCCGCCGTCCGCGGCCGCGGTGGCGACCAGCCCATTATCGGCGTGGTGACCAAGGCCGATGCCCAGGCCGCCTATGCCCGCCGCCTCGCGGAAATCAGCGAAGAAGAACACCGCTGATCCCTGCTCCGGCTCGGATTTGTCCTTCATGTCAGCACGGTTAGCGCTCTGGAAAGGATGTCTGGCCTAGGCTTGCCCCATGACACAGGGTGGGTTGCACGTGGAAACGGGGAGCGCGTTCTCCCTCGGACAGGGCGCGCTGAGCGCGGACGCCCTGCGTGCGGCCAATATCAATCCCGATACCGGACTGGCGACCGACTATCTCAACCACTTCAATGAAGTGGTCATGCTGATGGAAATGCTGCCGGACATGCCCGATTGCGCCGAGGATGTGCTGGACTGGGAACCGGTCGATTATTGCGGCCACTTCCTGCAATCCGGTTTCAAGGACAAGGACCTCGCTGTGCAGGCCTATGGCGCAGCCCCCAACGCGATCCGCGCCCATCTGGAAACCCTGATCCTGCAGATCAACAGCGAAGTCATAGATGCCCAGGACGCGCTGCGCGGGGATACCGGTGCCGACACCTGCGCCCGCATCGCCCGTCTTGCCACCGACGAGATCAAACCGCTGATCGGGGCCGCCTCCGGCGCCATTCACGGCCGGATCGATGGCGAGGACAGTTTTGGCGAAGACGCGGCCCAGGCCGATGTCGACGCCCTGTTCGGCTGACACCCGGCTCTTCAGCCGCGCTTAATCCTGTCACGAAAGACCGGCAGACGGATCGTCGACGCGGCGTGACGGCGAACACACGCACCTTCATATTATATGAGTACGCTATCCGTCGGCGCCGCCCTCCCCGGCCGGGAAATTCGTCCCTGCATGCCTGCCGGCACGCATTGAAAACGGTGTAGTCATGTCGAGCAACCAGCCCGCTTCCGCCTCCAATGTCACGGACTTCGCCGCCTTCCGGGCCCGCGAATACACCCGCACGCTGGACGCCCTGCGCGAGGCCCATGCCCGCTCTGCCGAAGGCCCGCTCATCCTCGCCCTGGTCAATGAACTCACCTGCCTGGCCGAGGATATCCTCACCTATCGCTGCGATGAAAACGGTAGGGCGCGGCCCGCCTGCTGCCCGGAATCGGATCGCTTCTTCCTCCAGCTCAGCGAAGCCTTCAACACGATCGCCAGCCGCAATGGCGAACTCGATGACAGCTTCTTCCAGCTCGTTGAAACCCTGCCCGGCGAGGCCCCGCGCGCAGCCGCCTGAGCGGGCGATTTTGCCGCACCCGGCCGTTCAAATCCGCCACAGCCGATTAACCACAAATTCAGTCAGGATACGGCAACTGACCGGGACAAATCAGGAGACCGGTCATGCCGATCATGGAATGGAACAGCGATCTCGACGTTGGCGTCGAGGCGATGAATGACGAACACAAGCAGATCCTCGATCTGATGAACCGCATCCATGACGCCTCCACCGCCGGCCAGACCGGCGCGCCCGTCATCAAACTCGTCGACGATCTCGCCCAGGTCACGATCGACCATTTCCGCGACGAGGAGCGATACATGGAGCAGACCGGCTATTCCGGTCTGGCCACCCACAAGCTGATCCACAAGGACCTGCTGGAAAAATACACCGGTTACGCCACCGACATCCGCGCCGCCAACGGCGTCCTCCCGGACAAATTCCTGATGTTCCTCAAACTCTGGCTCACCGCCCACATCAAGGGCATCGACATGAAATACGGCCCGAAAGCGGATCAGTTGAAGAAGGCGGGCTGAACCTGCCATTTTCCCCGGACGCGCGCAGCGCGTTCCGGGGCCAACCACCCCCAACACGCCTCATCACCAGAAGAAATCCCGCGATTGTGGAAACCGCCATACAATGCAATTATAAATTGCATGACCATGCTCGCCCCCGAAGCCGTCTACATCATGGCCACCCACCCCCGGGGGGCCTTCTATGTCGGCCGCACCCAGAACCTCGTCTGGCGCACCTGGCAACATCGCACCGGCGCCATCCCCGGCCACACCAAACGCCATGACATCAAGCAGCTGGTCTGGTTCGAATGGCATGACGGCTTCGAATCCGCCGCCCGCCGGGAATATCTGATCAAACGCTGGCGCCGCGCCTGGAAGATCAACCTCATCGAAGCCATGAACCCCGGCTGGAAAGACCTATGGTTCGATATCCGAGGCGACTTCGACGACGCCATTCCCACCGTGAGCTCACTCACCGACTGAAATCATCCTGCAACGGTAAGCCCAACGCAGGTCCCGGAACGCGCTGCGCGCGTCCGGGAAAAACGGAGTTTGTCCTGCAAACAACTCCACTCGACCATATACAAGAGCAATTCCCCCGGACGCGCAAAGCACCTCTTTTCCCCCGGACGCGCGCAGCGCGTTCCGGGGCCAACGGAAAGTCATTCAACCTCATCACAGGAGACTGACACGCCCTGCTGGTCCAGCTGCTCTTCTGCCTCAGCGAGCAAACGCGCACTTTCTTCCGGCGGGGCAATAATGATCATCCCCACGGTCTCCCCGAGTTCCGTTCCCTCTTCGGCGGCGTGACCGCAGCGATCCGCTCGCAGGGAGAAGGCCTCGATTGGGTCTCCCGCTTCCCACTGCCAACACGCATCGGGGTAGGAGGCAGTCGCCCCCCACAATCGCAAACCGCCCTCTACCCGTTCGAAACCCGTTCGCCGATCTTCTCCAAGCAGTGAGGACCCGCGCACCGTCAAAACATGCCGCCACTCGCCGTGGGCCAAACGGCTCAGAACGTGGGTGGGACCACCGTGAAATCCCGCCTGCGTGAGTAAAAGTTCAGCCTGACCATCATCATTGAGATCCAGAGTGGCCAGGCTGAACAAGGCCCCGATCAACGGATAATCATGCCCGACAGAACCGTTCCACACGGCCTCCAGCTCACGCCTGTCTCCACGGCGCGCATACAAGATCAGTCTTGGCTCTTCGGCGACCAAATGCCCGCTGACCAGTATCTCGGTTTCAGCATCCAGCCAGAAACGCGGCTCTGACGCATGGCAGTGAAGCGGGTTCAACGCGTCATTCGAACCAGATGGCAGTGTGAAGATCGTCAGGACAGGCTCACCTTCGGCATTCACGGCACCCGTCATCCCGACAAATCCGAACAAAGCGAACAAAACTCGAACAATCACACATCTCTCCCTTGGGATCGGGCGCCAATCGGTCCAGTATGACGGATTGAATCACTCGGGCAAACGTTCGGATTGCAATGTCCAATCTTTCCATCTCAGACATGGCGCGCCCCGCGCCGCCGACGCCGTATCTTGAAGGGCTGAACGCCGAACAGCGTGCCGCCGTGGAAGCGCTGGACGGGCCGGTTCTGGTGCTGGCGGGGGCCGGCACGGGCAAGACGCGTGTTCTGACGACGCGGCTGGCGCATATCCTGGCGACCGGACGGGCGCGGCCCTGGGAAATCCTCGCTGTGACCTTCACCAACAAGGCTGCACGGGAGATGAAGGAACGGGTCGGCCAGATCATCGGCGAGGCTGTCGAGGGCGTGCCCTGGCTGGGCACCTTCCACTCCGTCTCTGCCCAGATCCTGCGCCGCCATGCCGAACTGGTGGATCTGAAATCCGGCTTCACCATCCTCGATACCGACGACCAGCTGCGCCTTTTGAAACAGATCATCCAGGCGGAGAATATCGACGAGAAGCGTTGGACGCCGCGCCATCTCGCCTCGCTCATCGATGGCTGGAAAAACCGCGGCCTCCTGCCCGACCAGCTCAATGAAGAGGACAAATGGTCCTTCGCGGAGGGGCGCGGACAGGGTCTCTACCAGATCTACCAGGAGCGCCTGAAACAGCTCAATTGCTGCGATTTCGGCGATCTTCTCCTGCACACCCTGCACATCTTCAAGGACAATCCGGACGTGCTGGCGACCTATCACGCCAAGTTCCGCTATCTCCTCGTCGACGAATACCAGGACACCAATATCGCCCAATATCTCTGGCTGCGCCTTCTGGCCCAGGGCACGGGGAATATCTGCTGCGTGGGCGATGACGACCAGTCCATCTATGGCTGGCGCGGCGCCGAGGTCGACAACATCCTTCGCTTCGAGAAGGACTTCCCGGGCGCCGAAGTGATCCGCCTGGAACGCAATTACCGCTCCACCGCTCATATCTTGGGTGCCGCCTCCGGCCTGATCGCGGCCAACCGCTCGCGCCTGGGCAAGACGCTGTGGACCGAGGATGAGGCCGGCGAGAAAGTCCAGGTGCGCGGCATCTGGGATGGCGAGGCCGAGGCCCGCTATGTCGCCGAGGAGATCGAGAACTGGGTCTCCGGCGGCCGCGCCTATTCCGACACCGCCGTCCTGGTCCGCGCGGCCTGGCAGATGCGGGCCTTTGAAGACCGTTTCATCATGCTGGGCCTGCCCTACAAGGTGATCGGCGGACCGCGCTTCTTCGAACGCGCCGAAGTGCGCGACGCTCATGCCTATCTGCGCCTGGTCCGCTCGCCGGAGGATGATCTCGCCTTCGAGCGCATCGTCAACACGCCCAAGCGCGGCATTGGTGATACCAGCGTCCAGAAGATCGCCATGACGGCGCGCCAGATGCAGGTCTCCATGACCGAGGCCGCCCGCATCATGGTCGGTACGGACGAGATCCGCGGCAAGGCCCGCACCGCCCTCACCGTCTTCCTGCGCGACATGGATCGCTGGCGCGAACAGGCCGGGCAATCGCGCCTAGATGAGCTCGCCGAGATCGTGCTGGATGAAAGCGGCTATACCGCCATGTGGCGCGAGGACAAGACGCCCCAGGCCGCCGGCCGGCTGGAAAACCTCAAGGAACTCGTCCGCTCCATGGGCGAGTACGACACGCTGGAAGCCTATCTGGAACACGTCGCCCTGCTCACCGATGCCGATCGCGCCCCGGATGAGGACGAGGTCTCCCTGATGACGCTGCACGGCGCCAAGGGTCTGGAATTCCCGCTCGTCTTCCTGCCGGGCTGGGAAGAGACCGTCTTCCCCTCCCAGCGCTCACTGGATGAAGGCGGCACACGCTCGCTCGAGGAAGAACGCCGCCTGGCCTATGTCGGCATCACCCGTGCCCGCGAACGCGCCATCATCACCTTCACCGCCAACCGCATGATCTATGGCCGCTGGCAAACCGTGATCCCGAGCCGCTTCATCGACGAGCTGCCGATGGATCATGTCGAGGCCAAGTCGGAGACCGGCTATTATGATGGCGGCCCCGGCTTCGAGAGCGTGCGCCAGACCGCTGATGCCAGCGCGTCCAGCTATTCCAGCCCCGGCTGGAAACGCTATCAGGCCAGCCAGGCCGAAGGCCGCCGCTCCGCCGCGCCCACCATCAATGCCAAGGCCACCCTGATCGAAAGCGGCGATGAAAACGGCCGCTGGAAATCCGGCGACCGCGTCTTCCACGACAAGTTCGGCTATGGCGTCGTCAAGAAAGCCGACGGCAGTAAATACACCGTCCGCTTCGACAAGGCGGGTGAGAAGAAAGTGGTGGAGAGCTTCCTGCGGGATTTGCCGTGAGCCGCACCTCCAAGGCTCCATTTTTCCCGGACGCAGCCCAGCCTAGAGCCGGGCGGAGTTCCGGGACCAACCGAACGCAGTGACAGTCGATGAGTCTCCCGTTGATCCCGGACAGCGCTGGCGCGCTTCCGGGAAAAATGCCCTGTGTTGCAATACCCCATCCCCCAAGCGAGCGGAAAGCTTGCCAACCGCCCCCAAAGCGTCCAAACCCTCGCGCCAAAGGAGACTTCATGACCCAGTTCTGGCGCGTGACGACGCATGCGGATTTCGCTCTGCTCGGGAATATTGTCGAGCATCTTGATGATGTTGCGCCGGAGACGATGACCTCCTGGTCGCTCTTTGATGAGGGCGATATCGCCCGTCTCGACCTGATCTTCGATGTCGAGCCGGACCTGGCCGATGTCCGCAGCTTCGCGAACATCCCCGACAGCATGGATCTGGCCTGCGATAAAATGCCGGATGAGGATTGGGTGCGTCTTTCCCTGGCCGGTCTGAAACCGGTCGAGGGCGGCCGTTTCACCCTGTTCGGCGCCCATGATCGCGATGCTGTGGCTGACGGCCAGATCGGCATCGAGATCGAGGCCGGGCCGGCTTTCGGCACGGGCCATCACGGCACCACGCGCGGCTGCCTGATCGCCTTCTCTGAAATGCTGGATGCGGGGGCCTCGCCCAAGACCGTGCTCGATCTGGGCTGCGGCACCGCCGTGCTGGCCATCGCCGCCGCCAAGACCCTGCCCGATGCGCAAATCCTGGCCTCGGATATCGATCCGGAAGCGGTTGCGGAGAGCCAGGAGAATTGCCGCAAGAACGGCACGCCGGAGATTGAATGCTTCGTCGCGGAAGGCCTCGACCATGGCCAGCTGGCCGGACGCAAGTTCGAGCTGATCTTCGCCAACATCCTGGCGCGCGCCCTGATGGAGCTGGCCCCCGACATTGCGAACGCCCTGGAGCCCGGCGGCAAGGTCATCCTGTCCGGCCTGCTGACCGAACAGGAAGCCATGGTTCGCGAAATCTATGAAGCCGCCGGCCTCACGGTTCACCGCCAGCCGCCGCTGGAAAACTGGGAAACCCTGATCGCGGTACGCGACTAGTCCTCCAGCCCGGCGAACACATTCGCCAGCCCGACCGAGAGCGCATAGAAGTTCTCACCGTCCGCATTGGCGGTCACGGCCACGGACACGCGCGGCTCGGCATAGGTGATCATGAAGGACCGCCCGCCGGGCGAGCCCCCGGAATGCGCCGCATAGTGCAGACCGGCGCTGGGATCATGGCCGGCCCACTGCCCGGGCTGATTGGCCAGGCTGGATATCTCGACCAGATCACCCGCCGCCAGCTGGTCCAGCAAGGCCGCCAGATCACGGGAACTGGCCAGCAGGCCGCCACCGCCGAACTTGCACTCCGCCGACAGGCCGGAGACCTGTTCCAGCCCCTCACCCAGATCCACCCAATTGACCGCCTTGGCAGCATCCTCGCTGTCGCGATGCGCCGTATAGGCCTCGCCCAGCACATCCGTCATGGCCGCATCAAAGGTCTCAGCCCCGGTGATCCGCACCAGAAGATGCGAGAGCAGGACATAGCCGAAGGTCGTGTACCGGCTGTCTCCGTCCGGCGGAGGCGCCAGCGGATCCTGGATGAAATGCCCCAGCGCGTCTGCCGGCACATCACAGCGCCGCTCGGAGAAGGCGATCCAGTCGGCCTGGGACGTGTAGTGCCGCACCCCCGCCCGGTGATCGATCAGCTGGCGCAGGGTGACGCCGTCATAATGCGCGGGCAGGTCCGGATCGATCTCCCGGACATCGCTGCCCAGATCGAGCCCCCGCGTCTGTTCCAGGCGCAGATAGGCCAAGGCGACCATCAGCTTGGCGACGGAGTAGACATTATAGTCCTGGTTCACGCCATCGCCGGGCAAGCGGTTCATGCCCCCCTCGGCTTCCCAGACAATCTCGCCCGCGACCATCACCGTCGCATTGAGCGCGGGGTATTGCCCCGCCATCGCGTCAAACAGGGCCTGGGCCGCCTCCGCGCGCGGATCGGCGGTCTGGGCACCGGCCAGTGAAGAGAGAAACACACCGGCCACGAGCGCAGCGCCCAGCTGACTTCTTGAATTCAACATGCTTTATCCTGTGATTGCGAATGCCGTCTCGGCCCGCACAATCGCGCAGACAATGCCTTGTTCCAGAAGTGAAATCGGCTGAATGGCTCATATCCCGGATGAATGGCTCAAAGCCCTGCAGCCAGCCCGTACCGGGCTGGAAGCGCTGGCGCTGTGTGCCTTCGTCCTGGCCGCCCTGCTCTTCATTCCGGAGCCGCAGATCGACCTCACCGCACCGCCGCCCCTGCGCCATGTCGACGGGTCTGACGGATTGGCACGCTGGCAGGCCGCCCCGGAGACCGGCGAGCGCCTGCCCTTCTACACGCTGGACCGGCCCGATGAGGAAGCCTGGCTGATCTGGGAGGATGTCCCGCTGGAACGGGACGGCGCACCGCCGGCCCTCCTGCTGTCCGGCCCCTTCTCCGCCGAGATCGTCTTCAATGGCGAGATCATCGGCGCCAAGGGTGAGCCGGGTCCGGATGCCGCCCGCGAACGCGCCGGACCGATCGAGCATGTCACGGCCCTGCCCGCCCGCCTGATCCGGGATGAGGGCAACTGGATCGCCCTGCGCCTGTCCAGCCATCATGCCGGCTATCAGCCGCACACGCTCGTCCAGGCGGTCTTTGTTGTTCCCTACATGGATGATGCCCGGCGTCCCGTGCGCTACTACCTGCCGCTCGTGGTGACCGGCAGCGCACTGCTGGCGCTCATCATCGCCCTGATCCTGCGCACCCGGCAGACCGGCGACCGGCGCGGACTGTGGCTGATCGCGGCCATGGGCGGACTGGTCCTGGCCGGCCTGGCCGAAGTGTCCCGCTCGCTGATCAATTATCCCTATGACTGGCACCAGCCCCGCCAGGCCATCAGCCTGCTTGGCCTGATCCTGTTCGGCCTCACCCTGTTGCGCTTCCTGCAACAACGCTGGCCGGCCGGGCCCCGCACCGGCCAGGTCTGGCTCGGCCTGACGGCAGCCGCCATGCTGGCCGCCGCGCTCGGCATGACCGGCTATGATGGGAAATCGGCCATCGCCACTGCTACCGCGGCAACGTCTGCCACGGCCTGGCTGGCCTGGCGCGGCGATGCGTCCGGACGGGTCCTCGCCATCGGCCTGGCGGTGATTGCCGCCTACGCGCTGCGCTGGCCGAGCGATATCATTGATCGGGGCGTCTACGCCTTCACCCTGGCCCTGCTGGCCTGGCCAGCCATTCGCCAACCCGGATTTCTTCTGCCCAGTCCCGACGCCCCGCCGGACCGCCTGGCCTTGCACATGACGGGCCGCACCCTCTACCTGGATGTCGCGGAGATCAGTTTCCTGAAAGCAGCCGGCAATTACACCGAAGTCCATACACGCGGCGGTGGCCAGCACCTGGACAATCGCAATCTGGCTCAGGTGCTTGATGCCCTGCCTGCAGACCGCTTCTTCCGGCAGCATCGCAGCCATGCCGTCAATCTGGACGAGGCGGCGTCGATAACGGCGTCGGAGGGCAGCCGTTACCGGCTGCAGCTGAAATCGGGCGAAAGCCTTCCGGTCAGCCGCAGCCAGGTCGCCGAGCTCAAGGCCCGGCTGGTGCGCTAGCGGCGCTTGGCCGCCAGACCGTTATTGGCGAGATAGGCGTCGACATCCGTATTGCGCGGCTGGGATTTCACGCCGGCGCGTTCACGGGAGCGCTCCATCGCGCGGTTGATCATGGAATTGGCGTTCATGTAGCGCCAGTCATCAATGCCGAACAACATGGGGGGTCTCCTTGCTCTTAACCCCCGATTTGCCATGACTTTGTGCAGCGCACAATTTTCACTCTCGCATCTCGCACTTGCAATAACGCATGGCACTGCGCTCAGGGCTACGGACAAAGATTGAACCGGCCCGGAGACAGGCCTACCTTCCGCGCCATGACCCAGATGATATCCCAGACTTTCGACGTCAAAGGTGGCCCGCACTATGGTCGCGAGAACGTCCCCAAGCTCCGCGCCGCGCTGGATGAGCTCGGCTTGGACGGTTTCCTGATCCCGCACGAGGACGAGTACGACAATGAGTACCTGCCCGACTGCAATGAACGCCTGCTCTGGGTGACCGGTTTCTCCGGTTCTGCCGGGGCTGCGCTGGTCATGAAGGACCGCGCGGCCGTCTTCGTCGACGGCCGCTACACGCTGCAGGTCAAGGATCAGGTCGACGGCTCGATCTTCGAGTATTGCGATCTTGTGGAACAAGGCCTCTACGGCTGGATCGAGGATCATGGCCGCAAGGGCGAAAAGATCGGCTATGACGCCCGTCTCCACTCCCCGGCCGCCCTCAACCTCCTGCGCACGGCCGCCCAGCGCGCTGGCGTGACCCTGGTCTCCGTCAAGACCAATCCGGTCGACGCCGCCTGGACCGACCGTCCGGAACCGCCGAAAACGCCGGTCATCCCGCACCCGATCGAGTTTGCCGGCGAGGATCATGCCTCCAAGCGTTCGCGCATCGGCATTGCCATCCGCCGCGGTGGCGCCGACGCCGCCGTGATCACGGCGCCGCCCTCGATCGCCTGGTTGTTCAATGTCCGCGGCAGTGACGTCTCCCGTTCGCCCCTGCCCCTCTCCGCCGCCATGATTGATGCCGACGGCACGGCAACCTTCTTCGTCGATCCGGACAAGATTTCCGACGAGACCCGCTCCCATCTGGGCAATGAGATTGCCCTGCGCCCGGAGAGCGAGTTCGGTGACGCCCTCGCCGCCTGCCAGGGCAAGACGGTCCGCGTCGACCCCACCACGGCTTCGGCCTGGGTTCTGGAAACCCTCGAGACCGGCGGCGCCAGCGTGCAACAGCTGGAAGATCCGGTCATGCGTCCCAAGGCGGCCAAGAATGCCGCCGAGGTGGAAGGCTCCCGCCAGGCCCATATCCGCGATGGCGGCGCCATCGTGAAATTCCTGCACTGGCTCGACACCGAGGCCCAGTCCGGCCAGGTCGACGAGATCCAG
The DNA here is from genome assembly GCF_016817355.1 of Maricaulis parjimensis. Classification (GTDB taxonomy): domain Bacteria; phylum Pseudomonadota; class Alphaproteobacteria; order Caulobacterales; family Maricaulaceae; genus Maricaulis; species Maricaulis parjimensis. Next base: position 76,262 of record NZ_JADOTT010000008.1, on the reverse strand, counting down.
GCCGCCCAGAAGCTGGAAAGCCTGCGCAAGCAATTGCCCGAACTGCGCGATCTGTCCTTCGACACAATTTCCGGGGCCCAGGGTAATGGGGCCTTCGCCCACTACCGCGTCTCCGAAGAGACCAATCTCAAACTCGCCAAGGGCTCGCTCTATCTGGTCGACAGTGGCGGCCAGTATCCGGACGGCACGACGGACATCACCCGTACCGTGCCGATCGGTGAGCCCACGGACGAGATGCGCACCCAGTTCACGCGCGTGCTGAAGGGCCATATCGCCCTGTCCATGGTCCGCTATCCCAAGGGAACGACCGGCACCCAGCTGGACATCCTGGCCCGCTACAGCCTGTGGCAGGCCGGTTTCGACTATGATCATGGCACAGGCCATGGTGTCGGCAGCTTCCTGGGCGTTCATGAAGGCCCGCAGCGCATCTCCAAGGCCCCCAATGCGGTCGCGCTGGAACCGGGCATGATCGTTTCCAACGAGCCGGGTTTCTACAAGGCGGACGGCTATGGCATCCGTATCGAGAACCTGCAGGTCGTCACCGCGGCGGAAGAAATTCCCGGCGGCGAACGCCCCATGCTCGGCTTCGAGACGCTCACCGTCGCTCCGATCCACAAGGGCCTGATCGATACAGCGCTGCTCACCGCCGAAGAGATCAGCTGGCTGGACAGCTATCACGCCCTCGTCCGCGAGCGCGTCCTGCCGCTCGTCGATGGTGACGTGGCGGACTGGCTGGTCGCTGCCACCGAACCCCTGGCCGGCGCCTGATCGTGATCCGGCCGGCTTTTGTCCTGATTGCAGCCGCCCTTCTGGGCGGCTGCTTTTATTCCGAGGATGCCCTGATCGGCCGGTTCTCGGCCCAGTTCCCGCTGGAAGACGGCTTTTACAGCCACACCCCCTATCATCCCGACGGCCGCCCCTTCGACCGCCCGGCCTGGTCCGGCCAGATCGAGCGCCGCGGTGCGCGCTATGTCTCGGATGACGAAAACTTCCCGCACCAGCGCACACGCCTGCGCGAACTCGCCCCGGGCATTTATGCCGCCCAGCGCGAGAGTGAGGGCCAATTCCTCTACGGCCTGCTCTATGTCTATGAGGGCGGCCGCGTCGCCACCTACCACCAGCCCCAATGCGCCGACCTGTCAGAGGCCGCCCGCACGACCTATGAACTCGTCCAGCACGAAGAAGAACCCGGCGCCTGCGAAGTCAGCGACTGGAACCGCCTGGAAGGCACCCTGCTGAGCTATATCGCAGAGCATGACGGCAATGTGCCCATCGACGGTGTGTACCGGCGGGTGGACTGATCGCACTCTTGAAGTGGCTGCTTAAACCAAAACAGGAAGCGCGGAGCGCTTCACCGCCTAATCGTCGCGGTGAACGCGTTCCTTGCGCTCGTGGCGCTCCTGCGCCTCGAGGCTCAGCGTGGCGACCGGGCGGGCGTCCAGGCGGGCCAGGGCGATCGGCTCACCCGTTTCCTCGCAATAGCCGTACTCGTCTTCCTCGATCCGGCGCAGCGCGCTCTCGATCTTGGAGATCAGCTTGCGCTGGCGGTCACGGGCGCGAAGCTCCAGGGAACGGTCGGTTTCCGTCGAGGCGCGATCCGCCAGATCCGGCAGAGCGCCCATGTCTTCCTGGAGATTGGAAATCGTCGAGCGGCTTTCACGGAGGATTTCATCCTTCCAAGCCATGAGCTTGCGGCGGAAGTATTCCTTCTGCCGGTCATTCATGAAGTCCTCGTCCTCGGAGGGGACGTAGTCTTTCGGAAGTTCAATGCGTTCAGCTTCGCTCATCGCTTTCCACTCAACTCTACGCAGGCTCGCGCTCTCCCCCAGAAAGCGGGCCGGAGAATATGCACGGACCCTTCGGAGTCAACGCGCAAGCGCTGTTGCTTGCCGCGACAAGCCAGGCAAATAACCGAATAGGTTGAAGAAATTGTGTCATTCCACGGTGATCAAAACCGTGAATAACAGCAGCCTGGGGAAAGTTTAGCTGAATTTCGCCAGTTCGACGGCGGCGCGAGTCTCGACCTCGTCGAGTGCGGCCTCCAGCTTGGCATCATGCGTCTGGTCCCGCCGGGTCTGGAGCAGGTCCATCAGGGCGACCAGTTTGGCGCGCGGCAGACCGCCTTCCAGAAGGCCGATCTTCAGCTCGTCGAGCACGTCCAGCAGGTCCATGGCCCGCTCGGTCGCCTTCTTCTTGGCCTGGGTGAAGTCTTCCACGCCCTGCAGGGCGAGAATGGCATCGACCGACTGGACCGAACTGGCCGCAGAGGCACCGCCCATCGGGGCTGACGCCGTCGTCTGCGCACCGGTCTCCACCTGGAATCCGCCCTGGCTGGCGCCGGACGTCGTCTTGCGCTTGCTGGCGGATACCGAAGAGGTCGAGCCGGGTCCTTGGATCTTCATGACGCTATTCCATGCCTTCGTGCGTAGATTAATGCATGCGCTGGGCCGCTTAATAGAGACTTAACTTAGTCCTTTTGACCGGCAAAATCTGCCGCCCGCACAGCCCACCCGGTCATGTTTTCCGCCCCGAATTTCGCGATACGAAGCCCAAGTCATTGTTTTTAAGTGTCTTATTTTATTAACCACAAGCGGCATTCTGGCATGGTCTTCGCAAGGACGTGAGCGAAACGACCCCGGAGACCGCAAAATGCGCATCATCACCGCCCTTCTGTCCGCCCTGATCCTGGCCGTGCCGGCCCAAGCCTCGTCGCGGATCAAGGACATGGTCGACATCGAGGATGTCCGTGACAACCAGATTGTCGGCTACGGCCTCGTGGTCGGTCTGGACGGCACCGGTGACAGCCTGCGCAACTCCGCCTTCACCAACCAGTCGCTCAACGCGATGCTGGAACGCTTCAACGTCAATACGCGCGATGCGAACCTGAACACGCGCAATGTCGCGGCTGTGATGGTCACCGCCTCCCTGCCGGCCTTCTCCAGCCAGGGCACGCGCATCGACGTGACGATCTCCGCCATTGGTGATGCCGGTTCCCTGCAGGGCGGCACGCTGATCGCCACGCCCCTGCTCGACAGCTATGGCCGGACCTGGGCCGTCGCCCAGGGCTCGCTGACGGTTGGCGGTTTCCAGGCTCAGGGCGATGCCGCCTCCATCACGCGCGGCGTGCCGACCTCCGGCCGCATCGCTTCCGGCGCCATTGTCGAGAACCCGTTCGCCGGCACCGGGATTGATCCCTGGGCCGAGATCGCCAATCGCGACAGCCTGGCCCTCTCCCTGCGCAATCCGGACTTCACCACGGCGCGCCGTATGGCCAGCGCCATCAATGCCTATGTCGGTGCCGGCGCGGCCCGTGCCGAGAACCCGTCCACGGTCCGCCTGACGCGTCCGGCCAGCTTCCGCGGCGACATGATCGACCTGATCTCCGAGGTCGAGCAGCTGCGCGTCGAGGCCGACCAGCCGGCCCGCATCATCATCGACGAGAATACCGGCACGATCGTCATGGGCGAGAATGTCCGCGTCTCCACCGTCGCCATTGCCCAGGGCAATCTGACCATCACCGTCACCGAGACCCCGATCGCCAGCCAGCCCAACCCGTTCACCGAGGGCGGCCAGACCGAAGTCCTGCCGCGCACCCAGGTGACGGCCGAGGAAGACACGATGCAGCTGGGCGTACTTGACCAGGGCGGCGTGTCCCTGCGTGAGCTGGTCGACGGCCTCAACGCGATGGGCGTCACCCCGCGCGACATGATCACCATCCTCCAGGCCATCAAGGCAGCCGGCGCGCTGCAGGCCGAAATCGAGGTCCTGTAATCATGGACGGCTTCCTCGAACTCCAAATGGCGAATGCCACCGCTGCCGGCCGCACCCAGGGCGCGCCGGACATCAGCGGTGTGCGCAGCGAGGCGGAAGCCCGCGAGGTCGCCGAGGAATTCGAGAGCTTCTTCCTCTCGCAGATGCTGGAACAGATGTTCACCGGCGTGGGCGAGGACAATCCCTTTGGCGGCGGACCGGGCGAGCGCGCCTTCCGCGGCCTGCTTCACGAAGAATATGCCAAGGTCATGGCCCGCTCCGGCGGTCTGGGCCTGGCCGATCGCCTGACCGGCGAAATCCTGCGCTACCAGGAAGACGGAGAGATTTGATCATGAGTGAACTTCACGCTGCCAACCCGACCGAACGCGTCCAGGCCCTGCTCAAACTCACCCAGCGCCTCACCGAGCTGCTGCAGGAAGAGACCCGCCTGTTCAAGGCCAAGCGTCCCCAGGACGCGCTCGGCCTGCAGGACGAGAAGACCCAGCTGGCCAATGTCTACCGGGCCGAGGTCGCCCGCACCAAGCAGGACCCGACCCGTTTCGCCACGGCCCCGGCCCCGATGAAAGCCATGCTGCGCGAGGCCACCCAGGCCTTCCACACCGCCCTGTCGGAAAACGGCCATGTCGTGAATGCGCTGAAAGTCGTCACCGAAGGCGTGGTGAAAGCCATCGCCGATGAAGCCGCCCGCCAGCGCTCGGCCGGCGCTGGCTACGGCCCCGGCGCCACCGCCCGCCAGGCCACCCCGCAAGGCTTCGCCGTCGCCGTCAACCGCACGGCCTGATCGCGGCTCACCCCGCCAACGCCGACAATGACGCCGACACCATGAAGGCCGACCGGTTCATCCCTGCGGCCGAAGCGGCCTGGTCGATCAGGGCCAATTGCCCGGTATCAACCGACAGATTGATCCGCGTGATCTTTCCGCTCGCAATCGACGGGCTGACATAGGCCATCAAGACAGCATCTGCCCGGTCAGACCGGAACACCGGATCCTGCAGCAAATCATCGATCGACCGAACGGGCGGCGGTGCCTCCCCATCCTGCCGAAATCCTTCCAAGTGAAGAGCCAGAGCCAGGCGAGCTTCGTCCAGCGCCTCTTCCACCGTCCGCCCCGCTGACACGCAACCGGGCAGATCGGGAAACATCACACCGAAATCACTGTCCGCGTCCTTGTGGACCAGGGCGACATACATGACCGAACTCCCCGCCAATGCCGAACTACACACCCCGTGTGTATAGCAAGACAACCACCCGGGACTCAAGCCTGCTCTCAGCCAGCCTGGCGATAGATGGATTTCAAAGTGCCGGCCGGCAGGTCCCGCTTCGGGTGGGGCACAGTCACCCGCCCCGCACGAAGCGGATGCTTCCATTGCGTGTGCGTTCCCTTCTGATTGACTTTGACCCAGCCTTCTTTGCGGAGCCGCTGGATGATCTCCCGGCTGCTCATGGTCATGCTGGCCATCCTGATCCGTGCTCAGAATACACCCTCCACGAGCATATACACAACCATAGAGGTTATTTCCTTCCACCCTTTACATCCGCGCACGAACCCGGACACCGTAGGGTCAGGGAGTGCGTGATGAGCGACGAGCCTATACCTGCCCGCAAGGCCTATCAGGACTGGGCGGAGATCTATGACAGCAATGAAAACCGCACGCGCGATCTCGACGCGCTGATCGTGCAGAGCATGGACCTGCCGCTCGATGGCGCCCGGGTGATCGAATTCGGCGCCGGGACCGGCAAGAACACCGCCTATCTCGCCGAACGCGCCGGCACGGTGCTGGCGCTGGATCTCTCATCCGCCATGCTGGACAAGGCCCGTGCCCGGCTTCAGGCCGATCATGTCCGCTTTGCCGAGCATGATGTCACCACGCCCTGGCCGGCACAGGATGCCTGTGCCGATCTCGTCATCGGCAATCTCGTCCTGGAGCATATCGAGGATATGGGGCCGGTCTTCACCCAAGCGGCCCGCGTGCTGGTCCCCGGCGGCACGCTCTTCATCTGCGAGCTCCACCCGGACCGCCAGGCACTGGGCAGCCAGGCCCGCTTCGAACAGGACGGAAAGACCCGCCTGGTGGAGGCCTATCACCACACCTTGTCGGATTATGTCCGGGCCGGGGAAGCAGCCGGACTGGCCCTGAGCGGGATCAATGAAGCGATCGAGGCCGGCGTGGAGGTCAGCGAAACGACACCGCCCCGCCTGCTTGCCCTCACCTTCACCAAGCCTGACTAGAAGAAGGCCGTCGCATTGACGCCGGAACCGCCCGCCAGCCGGGACAGGCCCGCCTGGTAATTGGCCAGCTGGGCCGAGACATGGGCCGGAACCGTGCCGCCCCGCTTGCCCGCCTGCGGACCTTCCAACAGGGCTTTCAGGGCCGGATCCATCGTGATGTCGCGATAGGCCCGCTGCAGTTTGGACATCGCCGTCTCGATGAATTCATAGGCCTTCTCGGCATCCTCGAACGAACCGATCGTCATGGTCGGCGGCAGGTCCAGCGCGTGCAGCGGCGGGGCGTCGGAGGTTTTCTCGTCCTTGTCCAGCAGCGAGCCGGTATTGACGATGGCGCCCGCCTGCATGCCCATGGATTTGAGCAGGTCGCGCCCTTCCCCACCGGCAAACAGCTCGATCGTGGAGCCTTCCGCGGCCTTGATCCGCAGCATGTCGCCCTCGGAGGATCGGCGCACATCGGCCGTCCCGTCCAGCACCAGGGCCGCATTGATCTTGAAGGTCAGCGAACGGATCGTGTCATCCGCGTCCAGCGTGATCTTCTTGCGGCGTCCGCCATTCACGGAGACGTAGAAATAATCATCCTCGCGGGCCGAGCTGCGGTCCGTGATCACGCGGCTGTCGGAATAGGTCACCGTACCCGTCGGCAGGCCCAGCGCGTCCAGCACGGAATCATCCGACGCTGCCACGGCAATGCCCGAAGCCGCGGCCAGGCCATTGCGGCCGGAAATCTGGTGGCTCCAGTCCAGCGCACCCGTGGCACCGTCAATCTGCGCCGCGAAGGCATCGCGCTCGCCATTGAGTGTGTCGCCATTGATGTCGCCCAGCGTCTTGCCAGCGATATAGACCTTGCCATTGAGGATATCGATCGCGGCCGCGCCATCATCATTGGTCGAGCCGACAAAGGTCGTGTAGTCGACGCTCGCCGAGGCACCATCAGTGAATTTCACCAGGAAGGCATCACGGATCCCGCCATTGTGCGCGCCAACCGGAGCGCTCGGCGCAAAGGCACTGCCGGCCGCGCCGGTCAGATAGATATCCGTGCCTTCAACCGCGATCCCGCCAATACTGCCATCGTCCAGATCGCCGAGATTCTGTTCCCAGATCGCGGCCGACGTATTGTCCGCCGCATCGAATTTGCGCAGGACCGCACTGCCGCCCTCATTCGAGGCCACTAGGATATTGCCGTCATCGGCAATCGCGATCGCGGAAATGGTTTCATCGCCCGTATCGCCGACCCGGCGGGTCCACAATGTCGTACCGTCAGACCCGATCGCGCGGACATAGCCATCGCTCAGACCACCGGCATGGGCTTCGCCGCCAAAGGCCGTGGCCGCCTTGCCTGCGACATAGACCGTGCCGTCATCGGCCACGGCGACAGACGTCGCATTATCGTCGCCCGTCCCGCCGAAACGCTGGGTCCATTGCTCGACGCCGGCTGAATTATACTTGGTAGCGAAACTGTCCGTGCCGCCGACATCCGTACTGTCGCCCAGCCCGCCCGACACCTTGCCGGCCACGATGACATTGCCATCGGCATCAACCGTAACGCTGGAACCTTCCGCCGTTTCGGCCGCGCCGAGCACCCGGCTCCAGACGCGCTTGCCCGTGCTGTCATACTTGGCCAGGACGAGGTCCTGCTCACCCTTGAGCACCTGACCATCCGTCGACGCCGTCGTCTTGCCGACCACATAGATACCGCCATCGGCTGCCGCGGCCGTGTCGCTGATCTCCAGCGGATTGTCTTCCAGCTTGATCCGGGTCTCGCCCTCTTCACCACCGGGCACCGCCACTTCGCTTTCCGTGGCATCAGCCGAGAAGCGCGTGGAATAGCCGGTCACCGGATCGCCGCTCGCCAGATCGGTCAGTTTCACGATCTGGCCGCCTGCGGTCTCATTGATGCCCGACGTGCCGGTGAAATAGACCGCCGGTTCAGCCGCTGGCGCAGAGAAACTGATCTGCTCGGTGGAAACACCCTTGATCAGGAAGCCGAAATTATTGCCGGGAATGACCCCGACATCATTCTCTTCGCCGATCTTGGTCCGCTCAAAGCGCGTGATCACGCCATTGGCTTCCAGCTCGGCATTGATGTGGGCCGTGATGTTGTCGAGATTGCGGGTCTGCGCGCCCATATCCGCCAGATTGATCTGGACGTCCGTGGTCACGCCGCTCTTCTTCACCGAGATCGTGAATTGGACATCCCCGGTCAGGCTGGCGACCTCGGCATCGAAATCGCCCGTATGGATCGTACCCGTCTTGAATTGGGAGAGCCCGCGCGAGATCGCGACCTCGCTCTCCATCTTCTTCAATTCCTCACCCTTCAGCAGGGTCAGTTCTTCCAGGTCCAGATCATCAAAGAATTCGCTCATCTGGCTGAGGCCCTTCACGAAGGCCTTTTCCAGGAAGTCGCGGCGGACATCATTCGTGCCCTTTTCCCGCGCCTCGTCCGCCAGCGCGGCCAAGCGCTTGAGACCCTGGTGCAGGGAGAAGAGCTTCTTGTGATCCGCCGGCGCATTGATGTCGGAAAATTCGCGATCCGGATTGAGGAAGAAATCGCCAGTGCCCAGAACGCGGCGGCGCATTTCCTCCAGCGTCTGGAGCTGGCTGGAGCCGATCTCCCAGGGAGCCGCGACATCTTCGGTCTTGCGCGAGCTGGCTGACGCCTGCGCAAAGGAGGACGAGCCAATGGTCGCGCTTGTGATGCGCGCGCCATACCAGCTGGTCAGCAGTCCCTGATTGATACCGATGATCGTCACGATCGGACACCTTTTCGTACTCGGTGCCCAGTCTGGACCCGATCTGCAAACAAAGTGTTGCGAAAGACGGTAAATAGCCGGTCATACAAGGCGTTTTCGCGGCCCCGGACCGGCGCGAAGTGCGCTTGCCACGACACTCTGCTAGAGTGGCCGGCCGGCCTGCCCCTAACGCGCCGTTAACCCCGGCAGCGCAGCGTCGGACAAAGACGACGATTCGTGAGGCCCCCGCATGTCCGACAAGACATCGCCCGACAACCCCTTCGAGGACATGATCCCGAGCCGTGATTTTCTCGAGCCGCGCATGCCGCTCGACGGCAAGACCATCCTCGTGACGGGCGGCACCGGATCCTTCGGCCACAAATTCACCGAAACGATTTGCCGGGAATTCAAGCCGAAGAAACTCATCATCTTCTCGCGTGATGAGCTGAAACAGTATGAAATGGCTCAGGATTTTTCGCCGAGCGATTATCCTTTCCTGCGCTATTTCATTGGCGATGTGCGCGACGAGGCCCGGCTCGACCAGGCCATGCGCGATGTCGATGTGGTGATCCACGCGGCCGCGCTGAAGCATGTTCCGATCGCCGAATACAACCCGTTTGAATGCATCAAGACCAATGTCATGGGTGCCGAGAATGTGGTCCGCGCGGCGATCAAGCGCGGGGTCAGCCATGTCTGCGCCCTGTCCACGGACAAGGCCGCCAACCCGATCAATCTCTACGGCGCGTCCAAACTGGCGGCGGATAAAATATTCACCGCGGCCCAGCATATGGGCGGTGAAGGCGGGCCGGTTTTCTCCGTCGTGCGCTATGGCAATGTCGTGGGCTCACGCGGCTCGGTCATCCCCTATTTCCGCAAGCTGATCGATGATGGTGCCAAGGAGCTGCCGATCACCGATCCGCGCATGACACGCTTCTGGATCACGCTCGACCAGGGCGTCAATTTCGTCCTCTCCAGCCTCGCCATGGCGCGCGGCGGTGAGATCTTCGTGCCGAAGATTCCCTCCATGTCCACGGCCGAACTGGCCCGCACCATGGCCCCGCACCTGCCGCACAAGATTGTCGGCATCCGCCCGGGCGAGAAACTGCACGAAATCATGGTCCCCGAGGACGACAGCCGCACCACGGTGGAACTGGCCGACCGCTATGCCATCCTGCCGGCCCACTCGGCCAAGATCATGGCGCGCTATCTGGCCACCGGCGGCAAGCTGGTGCCTGACGGTTTCCAGTACGCCTCCAACACCAATCCGGAACAGCTCGACGGCAAGGCCCTGCGCGCCCTGATCGGCGAAGCCGCCGCAGCCTAGCCGCCCAGAGCGGCCTTCAAAGCGTCCGCTACCCTCAGGGGATCGCCATCCTCCATGCCCACGAACAGCGGCAAGGACAGGGTACGCGCGTAATAGCGCTGCGCCCCCGGGAGCTCCTGACGGCCATAGAGGTCCAGATAATAGGGCTGATCCGGCACAGGGATGTAGTGAACCTGGCTGCCAATGCCCTGCGCACGCAGGGCCTCCATCACCTCGGTCCGGTCCTTGCCCGCTGCGTCAAAATCGATCCGCACCGGATAAAGGTGCAGGCAGGGCTCACAATCCGGCGTCCGCGCCAAGGGCTGGACCCGGGGCGCCATCGCCTCGAAGGCCGTATCATACAGCCCGGCCAGCTCCTGCCGGCGGGCCGCAAAATGATCCAGCCGCTTGAGCTGTGACAGGGCCAGCGCGGCCTGGATATCGCTTAGCCGGTAATTCCAGCCCAGTTCGACCATTTCATGCCACCAGGGCTCACCTTCCTGACGCTGCATCCGGTCCGGATCACGTTCGATCCCATGGCTGCGCAGACGGCGCAGGCGCTCGGCCATGTCCGCATCATTCGTCGTGATCGCCCCGCCCTCGCCGGCCGCAATCGTCTTGACCGGGTGAAAGGAGAAACAGGCGGAAACCGCGTGCCGGCAGGCGCCAACCGGTTCGCCCTCATGGCGTGTCCCCACGGCATGGCAGGCATCCTCCACCAGGACGGCTCCGGCGGCATGAGCCAGGCTGGCCATGGCCGCCACATCCTCGCACTGTCCGGCCAGGTGCACAGGCAGGACAGCCTTGACCGGCCCGCGCAGGCGCGCGACCTGCAGCGCCACATCAAGGGTTTCCGGCGTCATCAGACCCGTCTCCGGATCAACATCGGCAAACACCACATCGGCACCGCAATAGCGCGCTGCATTGGCCGTCGCCATGAAGGTCACGGCCGGCACGATGCAGACATCGCCAGGGCCTACATCCAGGGCCGCCAGGGCGAGGTGGAGCGCTGTCGTACCGTTGGAACAGGCAATGGCATGCCCTGCCCCGCAGGCCGCCGCGAACGCCGTCTCGAAAGCATCGACGGTGGGCCCGGTTGTCAGCCAATCGCCGCGCAGAACTTCGGCCACAGCCTCGATGTCCTGCTCGTCCAGGGCCTGCCGCCCATAGGGGAGAAATCTCTGTGTCATCGTGACCCCACTCTAGCGCCGAAATCATGAATTGAGTCGCACCAACGGAAACGGCCCCCCGGATGATCCGGAGGGCCGCGCCGTGGTGGTGGAGGTCGTTTGTTCCGGGTCCGGGAGAAACCCGGAACGAAACCCTTAGCCCTGGAACAGGGACAGAATGGTCTGCGGCTGCGAGTTGGCGATCGACAGCGCCTGGACACCCAGCTGCTGCTTCACCTGCAAGGATTGCAGCATCGCACTTTCAACCGCCAGGTCGGCATCGACGAGGTCACCGACACCCTTGTTCAGGCTGTCCATCAGCTTGCCGACGAAACTGTCATGGGCTTCCAGCTTCTTCACGTCGGAGCCAAGATTGGCCAGCGCCTGGTTGACGTTCTCCAGGCTGGTCTTCACCGCGGCAACAGCTGCCGTGGCCAGCGTGACCGTGCTCAGCGAAGCGGTCGCGGCCAGGGTAATGATGGCGCCACCGATCGACATGTCCTGCGACTTCAGCGTGACAGAGCGCACGCCATCGGCATCGGCCAGGAACTGGATACCGCCCGTAATGGAGCCGTCCAGGATGTTCGCACCGTCGAACTCGGCATTCTGCAGGATGCCGGCAACCTGGTCCAGCAGGGCCTTGAAGTCGGCGTCATAAGCCTGGCGAGAGAAGGTATCGAGCGACGGGTCCATGGCGGCCGTGGCTTTCTCGCGCATCTGGATCAGCATGTCCGAGATGCTTTCGCCGGCGGCCAGCGCGACATCACCAATCGTGGTGGCGCGGTTCAGGCCGGTCTGGACAGCTTCCAGAGCGCCAATGTCCGAGCGCATGCCCTGGGCCACCGCGTAAATGGCGGCATTGTCCTTGGCACCCGCGATCTTGAGACCCGTATTGATGCGGTTCTGGACGCCCTGCATCTCTTCATTGGTCTTGTTCAGGTTCTGCAGCGCAATCATTGCGCCGGTATTGGTGTGAACGCTCATCGTCATGCGACATTCTCCCGCGTAGTCATTGCCGCTCCTTCAGCGGCGGGTTCGCTGACATATCCGCAACGAGCGTGCCAAGTTTGGTTAATCGGAATTTCTACGATTTATCAATGCGTTGGGAGGAGCGCCCAATTCAGCGGTGCGCAATTGGCCCGGTAAACAGACCGTTTTCTGCCGGGAAGTGGGCGTTTTTTGCCGAGTGGAAATGACGGTTTTGGCCCGGCTCTGATCCGCCCCGCACACACAAAAAACCCGCGGGAGGGCCGCGGGTTTTTCTGGGGTTGCGTGAGTGCGTCTTGCCGTCAGGCCTTGGCGTCGAGCAGGCCGGCCGTCTTGGTGCGCAGATATTCCATCAGGTCGCCATGCTTTTCCGGCGGCCATCGACGGATCTGCTCGCCCGTATCCTCGTCGACCATCATATAGATATAGTCGCCATTGTTTTCGTCCTGGAGGATTTTCAGGCGGGAATTCCTCAGAGCGTCATTGGCCAGCCGTTCAATTTCGGCGGCGCGCTCTTCGCGCTGCTGCGGCGTATCGGTCGCCGTCTTGTCGGTATGCTCAACGGGATCAACCCGCGCCGCAGTCTCCCGCGGGCGGTCGGCATGAAGATCTCTGTTTTCGGTGTACGACGTCACCGGAACAGGTCTGTTGGTATGGAACCCCGTTTCTGCCATTTCGTTTTCGGATCAGGCGGTCCTTTCACCGCCCACGTCTCAAGGCATTCGCGTCAGTCGCGAAGGGGGATGGCGGAGCTGAGCTCCGCCATCCAGTCCCGCGATTAACGGAAGTAACCCAGGATCGTGCTCGGAGCCGAGTTGGCGATGGACAGAGCCTGCACACCCAGCTGCTGCTTGACCTGCAGCGACTGAAGGCGGGCGCTTTCCTTGGCCAGGTCGGCGTCGACCAGGTTGCCGATACCCGTTTCCAGGGCGTCGGACAGCTTACCCACGAAGCTCTTGTGAACTTCCAGAGACTTCGAAGCCGTGCCGAGCTTGGCCAGCGAAGCGTTCAGGTTGTCCAGAGAGGTTTCGATCGTGGAGACCATCGTGGACGCGTCGCCCGCAGAAGCGAACGAAGCCGTCGCGGAAACCGTCACGGTGCCACCGCCGAGCGTCATGTTGGCGTCGGAGATGGTGATCGTGTTGGAACCGTCAGCATTGGCCAGAGCCGAGATCGAGGTCACGGAACCGTTGATCAGGTTCGTGCCGTTGAATTCGGCGTTGGAAGCGATGGTCGTGATTTGGTCACGCAGGGCCTTGAAGTCTTCGTTCAGGGCAGAGCGGGACGCGGTGTCCAGCGAGGTGTCGGAAGCGGCCAGGGCCTTTTCCTTCATCTCGATCAGAAGATCGGAGATGGCTTCACCAGCAGCCAGGGCCACGTCGGTCGTGGACTGGGCCAGGTCGAGCGAGTTGCCGACCGCGGCATAGCCGTTGACGTCCGAACGCATTTTCTGGGCGATCGCGTAGATACCACCATTGTCCTTAGCGGACGAGACGGCCAGACCGGTGTTGATACGGTTCTGGACCATCTGCAGGTCTTTGTTGGTCTGATTGAGGTTTTGCAGCGCCATCATCGCGCCAGCATTGGTGTTGATCGTAGCCATTTCTTGGCCCTTTCCTGTTCTAGTGTTGTCACGAGCCTTTTGCTCGCCAGGTCTTCTGACCCAACCCATAAACAGCAAGGGCAATGCCAGTTTACGATTGACAGGCAGGGTTAATGGCCCCGGCCCTGATTCGAAACGGCCCTCCGCGAATCACTCTGGTTAACCGGTAAGAAAGTGGTGGGCAGAAATTGCCGCCCTCCCCCCTCAAAATGCTAGGCAGATTTTGCCGATCGGCAAAAATTTATGCTTAAAAATGAGTTAATTCCGGAATTCAGGCATGCTGACGCGCCAGCGCCGAAAATGCAGAAAAAAATTGTCGGGACCGCGAAGCCGCGGTCCCGACCAAAACGAATGGGCGATTACCCGAAGAACGACATGATCGTGCTCGGCGCCTGGTTGGCGATGGACAGGGCCTGGACACCCAGCTGCTGCTTGACCTGCAGCGACTGGAGCCGTGCGCTTTCCTTCGCCATGTCGGCGTCGACCAGATGGCCGATACCCGTTTCCAGCGCGTCGGACAGCTTGGTCACGAAGGACTTGTGGACCTCCAGCGACTTGGATGCCGTACCGAGCTTGGCCAGAGACGCGTTCAGGTTATCGAGCGAAGTCTCGATCGTGGTGACGAGGGTAGACGCGTCACCCGCCGAAGCGAAGGAGGCCGCCGCGGCCACCGTCACAACACCGCCACCGAGCGTCAGGTTCGCATCGGAGATGGTGATCGTGTTGGAGCCGTCAGCATTGGCCAGTGCCGAGATCGACGTGATCGAACCATTGATGAGGTTCGTTCCGTTGAATTCGGCGTTCGACGTGATTGTCGTGATCTGGTCGCGCAGGGCCTTGAAGTCTTCGTTCAGGGCGTTCCGCGAGGCCGTATCGAGCGACGTGTCAGCCGCAGCCAGGGCTTTTTCCTTCATTTCGATCAGCAGATCGGAAATCGCTTCACCGGCGGCCAGAGACACGTCGGTGACTGAAGTGGCCAGATCCAGGGAGTTGGTCACCGCACTATAGCCGTTCACCTGGGAGCGCATGCGCTGGGCGATGGCGTAAATGCCGCCATTGTCCTTAGCGCCGGATACTTCCAGTCCGGTATTGATACGGTTTTGCACCTGGGTCAGGTCCATATTCGTCTTGTTCAAGTTCTGCAGCGCCATCATGGCGCCAGCGTTGGTGTTGACAGAAAGTGCCATTGTGTAAGTCCTCCATTCTGGAAGTAATCAAAGCCGACTTCTGCGGCCGCGGACGTTTTGCCCGGATACGACTTCGCAAGCAGCGTGCCGCTTTGGCATTCCGACAAACCCAATGATTTCAGTGTAATAGGATATGAAAAAGACGCCTCCCGAGGGAAGCGCCCGATCCTGCCTGCCTGTTTTTGCCGGGGCGGCAATTCCTGCCCTAGAGGGCCGCCTGCCCGCCAGCTCCCGCGCCGGCCTGGGGCATCAGCCCCTGCATCACCGTGCGATTGATATCCACCAGATCATCGATCGCACTCGGATCACGCATGGCGACACTGCCATGCTTGGACACGAAGATGGACAGCGAGATGATGGCAGCCCGCAAGCCTTCCGGCAGCTTGTTGTCATTACTGGCACAATCGACGGCCAGATTGCTCCAGATCCGCCGGTTCCAGTCGATGGCATCGGCCCGGCCGCGCACATCTTCCATCGGCAAAGTCTTTGACGCCATGAGCGCCCGCGTCACCTGCGCAAACAGGCGGTATTCCGTAGCCCGGGGGTCTTCGCTGCGTTGGCTCGCAGCCTGATAGGCTTGAAGCGACATCAGCCCAATCTCTCTGCTTCATACGTCATGAGTTTCCGGCACCCCATCAGGGCCTTGTAGTGCTCGCCCGCCATGACATCGCGACTGATCGCGACACAGACAGTCAGCACATCCGGATTGGTGACCACGCCCATGAACTCATTCATGCGGAGCACAAATTCGTCGTAGAGCTTGTCGTCCGCCTTGTCCGACAGATACATCATCATGATCGGGAAATAGATGCGGCGGACCGGCGTCGTGACATCCTCTTCGTGGAGGATATCCTTTTCCCGCAGAACCGCAGCCTTGTTCTTGAGAACGAGATTCGCCCGACGTTCACCGTTTTCGATCACGGCCCCGTTGAGGACAAACCGCTCGCCAGGTTTGAGCGAGATTTTAAGCGGCATATGCAAGCTCCGTTGCGCACAATGCGGCGGTCACGACTTTGAGTCTCGCGCAGGTTGGCAATGCTGAGTGAAGAAATCGTTTCCGCCCGAAACCCTGCGCCGGTTTTTACGTTAGCGAGTTCTTAAAGCGAATCCCATGCGTGTAGGACAACAATCGAAACAGGTTTGATCATGACGCAATACGCCCCGGTGCTGGATCTGGACGCGGAACTCTCCGCACAAGCCGAAACCGTCCGGAACGAAGCGCGTGACGCGGTCCCGCTGGGACGCAGCGCCCTGAAGCTGGACGACCAGCTCAATCGCCTGCCTGACGCCAAGCGCAAGCAGTACACAAAAGTCGTGGCCCAGGCGAAGCGTGCCCTGAAAATGTCGGCCGAGAACCAGCATTCCGAAGCGGCGCGCCTGGCCTGGAAGACGGTCAATCTGGCGCCCGACCTGGCGCTGACCAATCACGTCATGGGCCTGATGCTGTACCGGCTCGGCCGCCTCTCCAGCGCACTCGACTTCTTCCAGAAAGCCTGGGAGCTGGATCCCCAGGATGCCGAGATCTACCAGAAGCTCGGCCTGGTCGCGTGGAAGCTCGACATGCTCGACGTGGCGGAGAAGTTCTACCGGATCGAATGCCAGCTCGCGCCCAATTCCATCAACGCCCAGATCAATTTGGCCGGCGTGCTGCGTGACCAATCCAAATTCGAGGAAGCCATCGAGATCCTGCGCACGGCCATTTATGCCCATCAGGACAATTACGAGCTTTGGAACTCCATGGGCACCGTCATCAATGACAGCGGCAAGCCGGAGGAAGCTTCGACCTTTTATCTGGAAGCGCTTCGCCTGAAGCCCGATTACGGCCGTGCCCATAACAATATGGCCAATGTCTACGAACTCCTCGGCGAGCCTGAAAAAGCCCTGCCGCACTATGAGGAAGCCCTCAAGGACCCGGCTGACGAGACCGAACTGGCCACGATGCGGCATGGCCGCTCCATGGTCCTTCTGGCCGCCGGGCAGATCGCGGAAGGCTGGGAAGCCAATGCCTCCCGCCTCGATCCCAATCGCGCCCAGGCGACGCTCTTCTCCCTGCCCATTCCCATGTGGGACGGTGCCGATGCCCGCGAGATCCGCGGCAAGACACTCCTTCTGATCGGCGAACAGGGCTTGGGCGATGAAGTCCTTTTCATGAGCATCATCCCGGACCTGATCGAAGCCCTGGGGCCGGACGGTCAATTGTGCATCGCCTGCGAATACCGCCTCATGCCGCTGGTCAAACGCTCCTTCCCGCAGGTCCAGGTAACCAATCACCTGTCTGCCACAGTGGAAGGCCGCGAGATCCGCACGGTAAAAGGCGCCGAGAGCGCTGACCTTTGGACCCCCATGGCCAGCCCGCTCCGGGCCTTCCGCTCCAGCCTCAACGCCTTCCCGGACAGACAAGGCTTCCTCAAGCCTGCCCCGGACCAGCTGCAGGCCTTCCGGGATCAACTGGCCAGTTTCGGTTCCGGCCTGAAGGTCGGGATTCTCTGGAAATCCCTGAAAATGGACGCTCGCCGCTCCAAATTCTTTTCCGCCTTTGATGCCTGGAAGGACGTCCTGCAAACCCCCGGCGTCGACTTCGTCAATCTTCAGTACGGCAAGGCCGAAGAGGAATTGGCGCTGGCCAAGGAGCGCTTCGGCGTCGACATCCACCAGCCGCGCGACATCGATCTCAAAATGGATCTCGACAAGGTTGCAGCCCTCTCTGCCGCCTGCGATCTGGTCCTGGGCCCGATGAATGCAACATCCAACCTGGCGGCTGCCAGCGGTGGCAAGGTCTGGTTCATCCATGCCCGCTCCTCAACCTGGACCCTGCTCGGTTCTGATCACCAGCACTGGTATCCCCAGACCCGCTCCTTCTTTGGTGAAGGCTTCCAGGACTGGGACAATACGATGCGCCGCGTCCAGGAAGCCCTGGCCCAAGAGGTGAAGGCCCGCTCGTGACTGGTTCGCCGCGCCGCATTGCCCTGCGCGCCGATGGCGGCGGCGATATCGGTCTGGGCCATGTCATGCGCTGCAGCGCCCTCGCCCGCGCCCTGATCAGGGCCGGCGTCGAGATCGACTGGTTCACCACCACACCCACTGTCCTGCCCGACTGGCTCGACGATGACGACCATGTCCACATCCTCGACGAAGAGATCGAAGCCGACCTGCTCACCCCCATGCTGGTGGCAGCCGGCAGCGACCTTTTCGTCGGCGACTGGAAAAACACGCCCGCCGATCTGGTGGCGCAGATCCGGACCACGGTCTGTCCGGTCGTGTTGATCGGCGGCTTCACAGGCGAAGCCGTCGCAGACCTTCATGTCCGCCAGGGCTTTGCCGAAACCGATCCGGATCCCCAGCGCCCCCAATTATCCGGTGCCGACTGGCTCCTGCTGGATGACGCCTATGCCGGCCTGCCAGCCAAACAAATCGCTCAGCCGGCCGCCAATATCCTTGTCTCCCTGGGCGGCACGGCTACCGATCTGGTCGACCGTATCGAAAACTCGATCCGCCAATCCCCCGCCTTGTCCGGGCTGGAACTGAATGTCCGCCGCCCGGGCGGGACACGGGATGGCCGTACGCTCCTGCCCTTGCACGATGCGCTCCTGAACGCCGACCTGGCCGTGCTCGCCGGCGGCACCACCCTGCACGAGGCCGCCGCCACGGGCCTGCCCGCCCTGTGCGTGCCGATTGTTCCGCATCAATATGATCGTGCCCGCCAGTTCCAGCGTCTGGGGCTGGGCCTCATGATCGACCCGGAAAAGCCCTGTTTTGAACGCCGGGTCACCGAGACGATGGAAGCGCTGGCAACCGATGCGGAGCGCCGTGTCCGCATGGCCCGCCGGGGCCAGACCCTGGTCGATGGCAGGGGTGCCGACCGGCTGGCCCGGCACTTGATCGAATTTCCCCTGTCACAACAGGGCGCTTCTCAGTAAAACCTTAACTTCCAGCAGGCCGATTGGGGGGCGAATGATCGGCCTGATTCGCAGCCTGAAATGTTGCGGATCACGCCCCTCGCAAAGGACCGGGATGTGAGCTCCAACGCGACCCAAGATATCTGGCCGAACTTCCTGGTGATCGGTGCGCCGAAATCCGGCACGACCTCGCTCTATCACTACCTCGCCCAGCACAAGGACATCTTCCTCTCGCCTGTGCGCAAGGAAGGCCGTTTCTTCTCCGGCATTGGCGAAGGTGAGGTCTACTGGCCTGCCTACTACCACTATGACACGGCCCCGACCGTGGCCGACTACCAGACCCTGTTCGAAACCTGGTCGGGTCAGAAGCGCATCGGCGATGTCTCGCCGGACTATTATGCCTACGCACCCATCTCCGCCCCGCGCGCCCTGAAATATTGCGGGCCACAGACCCGGATCATCGCGCTCCTGCGCAATCCGGTCGAGCGGACCTATTCCCACTATCTGCAGAACGTCCGCCGCGATGCCGAATTCGCCACCTTCCGCAGCGCGCTCGCCGATGAGCCGCGCCGCAAGGCGGCCAATTGGGGCTTCCAGTGGCTCTATGCCGATACCAGCTGCTACGCCGAGCGGATCGCGATCTGGAAGCAGCATTTCCCGGACATGCTGGTCCTCCTGCAGGACGAACTCGATGCCGACACACCGGGCATTGTCGCCAAGGTACAGGACTATCTGGGCCTCGACCGGATCGAGCCCGAAACCCGCCAGCGCTATAATACGGGCGGCATTCCGCGATCCCGCCTGCCCATTCTGGAAGGCGTGCTGGACGCCCGGTCCAAAGAGCCCTTCGAAGACCTCTATGCCGAATTCATCGCTCCGCGGGACGCCACAAACGCCGACGCCCCGACCGCCGATGGCGTCTACCCGCCCATGGTGGACGGCGAAACCACTGTTCCGCCCATGGACGCCGATATCCGTGACGCCCTGACGGCCCGTTTCGCGCCTGAGATCGAGCGCCTGGAGGGCCTGCTCGGACGTTCTCTTGAGGTTTGGCGCTCATGACCCTGTCACAGCTCAGCTCGGGCATTCTGGTCACCGGCGTGGGCGCTCCGCCCGGACTGGGCACGCTGCGCTCCCTGAAACAGGCCGATCCGGCACTCAAACTGGTCGCGGCCGACATCAATGCCCTGGCTGGCGGCATGTTCGAGCCGGGCACACAATCCTGCGTCCTGCCATCGGCCAGCGATGCCGAGGCCTACCGCGCCGCGGTCCGTGCCGTCTGCGCCGAACGCAATCTGGACATCATCATCCCCGGTTCCGAAGCGGAAATCGCGGCCCTCGCTCCGGTCGCGCGCGACTGGACGGAGAACGGCCTGCGTGTCCCCGTCGCCGATCCCGACGTGGTGGCTTTCGGCATCGACAAAGGGCGTCTGCTGGCCCGCTGCGCTGAACGCGGCCTGCCCTGCCCCGTCACACTCCAGCCGGAGAGTGAAACCGATCTGGACGCCTGGTCCGGCGGCTTCCCCTGCGTGATCAAGCCCCGCACCTCGCGCGGCGCCCGCGGTGTCAGCTATCCCGCGGACATGGAGGCCCTGAAAGAGACCTGGCGCGAGACACACGCCGTGCACGGTCCCTGTGTGGTCCAGTCCTACATCCCCGGCGGAGCCGAGACGGTCTACACGATCGGCTCGCTCTGGAACCGCGGCGAACTCATTGTTTCAACCCTTCACCGCAAGCTGCAGACCAACCCGCCCACAGGCGGCGTGGCTGTCGCCGGCGAGACGGTGGATGACCCCGAATTGATGAAGGCCGGGCTCGCCGTTCTGGAAGCCTCCGGCCCCTGGCACGGGCTCGCCGCCGTCGAGGTGAAACGCCCGGCCCCGGGAGAACCGCCCTATCTGCTGGAGATCAATCCGCGCATGTGGGGTTTTGGCTATCTGATGACCCTTGCCGGGCTCAACGTGCCCGAACTCCTGGTCCGCATGCTGGCCGGGTCGGAGCATCTGGACGGCCATATCCCGTCAACCTTTCCGCCCTATTCTGCAAAGCGTATGGTCCGCACCTGGCAGGACATTGAAATTCCGACCACCCCGGAGGGTAGACCTTGACCCGTACCGTTGCCGTCATCCAGGCCCGCACAGGCTCCAACCGGCTCCCCGGCAAAATCCTGGAAGCCCTGTACGAGGATGTCTCCCTGCTCGCCTATCAGTGCCGCCGTCTCCGTGACATTCCCGGCGTGGATGAGCTGGTCATCGCGACGACCGAGGCCCCGGACGACGACGCCGTGGTGGAACTGGCCAAGGCCGAGGGCATCCGCGTTTTCCGCGGATCGGAAGAAAATGTGCTGAGCCGCTTTCTCCTGGTCGCCGATGCGACCCTGGCCTCAACCCTGATCCGCATCACCTCGGACAGCCCTTTCCGCGATCCCGATGTGATCGCGAAATGTGTCGCCGAGCATCGCGCCCATGGCGCTGAATACACGCGCCCGGCCGACGGGCACCTGCCCAAGGGACTGCGGGCCGAAGTCGTCGAGACCGCCGTCCTGCGCCAGATCGACGAAGATCCGGCCACAACGGTGCGCGACCGCGAACATGTTACCATTCATATCCGCGAACATCTCGACCGCTATCGCTGCCATGTCGTGGAATTCCCCGAAGCGCTGCGCCATCCGGAAATCGACCTCTCCGTGGACACGCCCGATGATCTCGATGTCGTCCGCTCGGTCCATGCCGAACTCCTGGCCCGTGGCTGGCCCGTCGACACGCTGCATATCTGCCGTCTGATGGAAGAGAACGCGGTCCTCCATTCCATCATCACCGACCTGGCTTCCTGAATGACCCATATCGATATCATCGCCGAAATCGGCTCCAATCATGGCGGCGATCTGGACGAGGCCAAGCGCTATATCGAGGCTTCGGCCCGCGCCGGTGCCGATGTCGTCAAATTCCAGACCCTCACCCGTGACGGGCTGATCGCGCGCTTCATCCGCGATGCCGACGGCCAGGTGGTCGAGAACCCGAAATATGCTGCTTTCGGCAATGCCGGACTGCCCGATAACTGGCACGCCCCGCTGATGCAGTGCGCGACGGACAATGGCGTGGAATTCATGTCCACGCCCTTCTCACTCGAAGCGGTCGACCTGATGGAGCGCATCGGCGTTAAGCGCTACAAGGTGGCCTCCGGCGACATGACTTTCGCGCCGCTTCTGAGCAAGCTGGGCCAGACCGGCAAGCCCGTCATCCTGTCCACCGGCGCGTCCTATCTGGACGAGGTGGAAGACGCCATTGCCACGCTCAAGCATGCCGGCTGTTCCGACATCACCGTCCTGCATTGCGCCGCCAGCTATCCGCCCAGCTGGGATGATCTCAACCTGTCCGCCATCACGACGCTGAAAACGGCCACCGGTCGCAAGGTCGGCCTGTCCGACCACTCACCGGGCCATACCGCTCCCATCGCGGCCGCCGCCCTGGGCGCAGTGGTGATCGAGAAACACGTCACTTTCAGCCGCTCTCTGGAAGGTCCGGACCATCCCTTCGCCATGGAGATGGATGAACTCGCCGCCCTGATCGCCGATCTGCGCCTGCTCGAACAGGCACTCGGTGATGGTGAGAAAAAGCCCGCCGCCAGCGAAATCAACCGCCGCCGCAATCTGCGCCGCGGCCGCTATGATACCGCCACCGGCCACCCCTCCGCCGACGGCGAAACCTGGCTCCGCCCACAATGGGAAGCGGACGACCGGGCGGGGAAATAGGTTAGTCGAGCGGTGCCCACATCTGGATGGTCTCGTAGAGGTCTGCCCGGTCCGGATTGCGCTCTTCGATCAGGTTTAACTTCCAGAGGCGCCGCCAGTTCTTGAGCTGCTTCTCTCTGGCAATGGCGAACCCGAAATCCTCGTGGAACTCGCACCAGACCAGCTTGTCGACGCCATATTTGCGGGTGAATGCAGAACCCTTGCCCTGCTTGTGCATCCACACACGTATGGCGATATCGCCAGTCACTCCGACATAAAGTGTGCCATTGCGCTTGCTGGCGAGAATGTAGACACACGGATGCTTGGGCATGCCGGCTCCCCTCCCGAAAAGCCTAGCCAGCGCACGCCATTCCAAATGTGACGCGCATCACGTTTCACCGTCATCCCGGCGAATGCCGGGACCCAGGTCATAAAGCGGGATGGCGCCAAGCTTGGCTGGACCCGGCCCTACGACCTGGGTCCTGACCTTCGTCAGGATGACGCTGTGTGTAGCGACAAGCATTCAGCCAAACAAAAAGGGCGCCGATTGGCGCCCTGATTGTTCAGCGATGAAGCAAAAACTATTTCGTCCGGATCGCGTCGATCTTCGAAGCCGACACACCATCAACCATGGTCCGGTTGATCATCGGGTGGTCTTCGTCCTGCGGGCCGAAATCGCTGTCCGGGTGGTAGGCGATGACACGCATCTCGCTGTCGAAAGTGCGGAATTTGTGATTGCCCTCATAGGGGATGCGGAACATCACGCCCGGCTCGAGCTGGGTGATGCCCTCCGGTGTCTCGCATTCGCCCTTGCCCGAGAACACCACACCGATCCGGTCGGAGGGGTGCGTGTGCGGGGTCTGGTCAATGCCCGGCGGGAAGAAGAGCAGGTTCAGGCAGGGATCGCCTTCCTTGACCGGCGAGATCAGCAGGCTGTCCGTGCAGCCATCGATGTATTTCAGCCGGCCCTTCTCTTCGACGGGACCGCCGACCATGAAGAAAGCCTGGTGGTTCTCGCGGGCCATCACGATGCCCTTGCCGCCTTTGACGGAGAGAACATTATTGGCGGAGAAATACATGCCCGCGCCCAGCGTGAACGTGCCCGACGACGTCGTCAGCACGGCATCACCTTCCTGGACAAAACCAAAAAACGCGGTGTCGACCGCCTTCAGGTCCAGCACCTCACCGTCCCACGCATAGAGCGTGGTCGGAAAGTTCGGATCGCAATCGGCGACCTTGCCGGTCAGCCAATCGAAGGCGAAAAAGTTCTGGGTCCGGATCATCCCATCAGCCATTTTTCTATGCACCTCTACCAATATGCCTGCCCAGTCGAGAGGATTCGTCTTTACAGTGTCTTAATTCACGGGCGCATTGCACGCATAGATAATTAACGGCGTATGACCTCTGGAGACATGCGACCAATCGCGCTAAGTCGGAAGCATGCGCTTTGAAGGTACCGATCAATACGTCGCAGACGGCGAACTGAGCGCCGCGGTCAACGCCGCGGTGGCTCTCGAGCGCCCGTTGCTCGTCAAGGGCGAGCCGGGCACGGGCAAGACTGAACTGGCCAAACAGGTCGCGCGTGCCATGGGCATGCCGCTGATCGAATGGCACATCAAGTCAACGACCAAAGCCCGCCAGGGCCTGTACGAGTATGACGCTGTGGCGCGTCTGCGCGACAGCCAGCTGGGCGATGACAAGGTCCACGACATCGACAACTACATCCGCCGCGGCAAGCTCTGGGAAGCTTTCGTCGCGCCGGAACGCTCGGTGCTCCTGATCGACGAGATCGACAAGGCCGACATCGAATTTCCGAACGATCTCCTGCAGGAAATCGACAAGATGGAATTCCATGTCTACGAGACCGGCGAAACGGTGAAGGCGGAAAACCGCCCCGTCGTCATCATCACCTCCAACAATGAGAAAGAACTGCCGGACGCCTTCCTGCGCCGCTGCTTCTTCCACTTCATCGCCTTCCCCGACGAAGAGACGATGAAGAAAATCGTCGAGGTCCACTATCCAGGCCTCAAGGGCCGGCTTCTGTCCGAAGCGCTGAAACTCTTCTACGAGATCCGCGATGTGCCGGGCGTCAAGAAAAAGCCCTCCACCTCGGAACTCCTGGACTGGCTCAAACTCCTTCTGGTGGAGGATATCGATCCCTCCGTCCTGTCCGAACGCGATCCGCGCAAGCTGATCCCGCCGCTCCATGGCGCGCTCTTGAAGAATGAGCAGGACGTGATGCTGTTCGAAAAGCTCGCCTTCATGGCCCGCCGCCAGGGCGGACCCGGCACGCCGGGCGGTGGCCCGCGCGGTCCGGGTGCGGCATAAGAACACGGGATTGCCGGGGCGTCTTTCCACTGGACGGGACGCCCCGCCCCCGGCTATCACCCCCTCAACACTACAGGAGAGCGTTCCGATGAACAATCGCGGCTAGACCCCGCGTCCGCCCGGGAAACCGGGGGCGCGTTTCACGTCACTGAAACCACCCCACACCCGAGGTCTGTTCATGACAGCGCCTGTTTCACATCCCGCCCTTGATCCCATGATGCGCACGCCCCTGCCGGCGGCGCCCTCCATGGCCTATCTCAAACCGCTTGTCGCCGATCACCCCAAGATCGAGGCCGGCGACTTCACCTATATCCATTCCTTTGAAGATCCCGAGCGCTTTGCCGACCATGTGAAATACGCCTTCGATTTCATCGAGGACAAACTCGTGATCGGGAAATTCTGCTCGATCGCACACGGCGCCAGCTTCGTGCTCAATGGCGGCAATCATTTTGCCGACCGCCTGTCGAGCTATCCCTTCTCCATTTTCGGCGCCTGGGGCGAACCCGATCCCGGGCCCTGGCCGAACAAGGGCGGCATCACGATCGGACATGATGTCTGGATCGGCTGGGATGCCGTGATCATGCCCGGCGTCACGGTCGGGCCTGGCGCCATCATCGCCGCCAAATCCGTCGTGACGGCCGATGTCGAGCCCTACACGATTGTCGGTGGCAATCCGGCCCGCCCGATCCGCAAACGCCTGCCCGAAGCGGATATCGAACGCCTGCTGGAGCTGAAATGGTGGGACTGGCCGGTGGAGACCATCCAGGCCGCGTCCGATGCGCTCATGAAAGCGGATGTCGACGCTCTGGAGCGCTTCACCATCACCTAATCGCTGACATCCCTGAAACCGCCATTGCGGTCCCAGATCACCATCTGGTTGTCCCGCGGCGGTTCATAGCTGTCGGACCGGTAATTCGTCGCCTGCGAGGCAAAGGGTTTGTAGAGAACCCGTCGCGCCCGCAGGCGGCGAAACAGGTCGCGGGTCTGATAGCGGAAATCGCGCACTTCACTTTCCCGCTGGAAGGCCGGATTGGTGCACAGGATCACACCCGACGGCCCGCTCTGGGCGCTGCAATGCGTGCGCGGCCGTAGAACGTCGATCGCGCCCAGCCCGCTGCGCAGTCGCGGCAGGAGACGGGCCTGCGCCCAGGCGGCCTGTCTCAGGAATTCTGCGCGACGCGCCTGCTGGTCGGCTGTGAGGGCATGCGTGTCGCCCACAGCATACAGCTCTGCCCAGGCATCAAACTGGTCGAGTACGGCGAGCGTGTCCGCCTCATCACCCGTGCGCATGGCCGGCGCATAGCCCCGCAGAGCCTGCAGGGCAGCCTCCACCTCGGCGATATAGGCCCGAGCATCGGCCTGCAGCCGTGCCTCGCGCTCGGCCTCATGCTCCGGCGTGTCATCGCGCATCGCATTGAGCATGTCCTGCAGCCGGCTGGCATTCGAGGGCGGCGCCCCGGCCGCCGGTTCCGACTGGACCAGGGTCAAACCCGCGAGGGCAGCAATCAGGACGGCAGACATGACACAGCCTCTCAGGGCACGCAGGAACAGGATGGGAAGCCTAGACCGGCTCTGCCAAAAAGGAACCCGTCCACCTCACTGAAAGCATCGACACGACCGCGACGCGCGCTATCCTGTTCCCATCATGCTGCATCATTTCTTCACCGAGCTTCGCGCTGCCCGCATTCCCGTCACCACGCGGGAATACCTCACCCTGCTCGAGGCGCTCGACAAGGGCGTGGTCTCGCCCGAGATCGGCCATTTCTACTCCGTCAGCCGCGCCGCCCTGGTCAAGGACGAGAAGGATTTCGACAAGTTCGACATGGTCTTTGCCCATGTCTTCAAAGGCGTTGAAACCCTCACTCAGCTTTTCGGCGACAAGGAAATCCCGGCCGACTGGCTGGAAGCCATGATGCAGCGCCAGCTCTCCGAAGAGGAGATGGCGGCGCTCAAGGAAATGCCTTTCGACGAGCTCATGGAGACGCTGAAAAAGCGTCTGGAAGAGCAGAAGGAACGCCATGAAGGCGGAAACAAGTGGATTGGCACGGGCGGCACTTCGCCCTTCGGCCATTCCGGCCACAATCCCGCCGGCGTGCGGATTGGCGGGCAAAGCCGCAACAAGAAGGCGGTGAAGGTCTGGGAACAGCGCCGCTACAAGGATCTCGATGGCGACCGCGAACTCGGCACGCGCAATCTCAAGGTCGCCCTGCGCCGCCTGCGCAAATTCGCCCGCGACGGCGCCCATGAAGAACTCGACCTGGACAATACGATCAACGCCACGGCCAAACAGGGCTGGCTGGATGTCGTCATGCGTCCGGAACGCCGCAATGCGATCAAGGTGCTCGCCCTGTTCGATGTCGGCGGCTCGATGGATCCGCATGTGAAAATGTGCGAGGAGCTCTTCTCCGCCGCCCGATCCACCTTCAAGAATCTCGAATATTTCTACTTCCACAACTGCCCCTATGAGGGGATGTGGCGCTCCAATCTGCGCCGCCGTGCCGAGACCGTGCCGACCATGGATCTCATGCACAAATACCCGCACGACTGGAAAGTCATCATCGTTGGTGATGCCGCCATGGCTCCCTATGAAATCACCCATGATGGCGGGTCCGTGGAGCATTGGAACGAGGAAGCCGGCGCCGTCTGGATCAAGCGCATCGTCGACACCTGGCCGCATCTGATCTGGATCAATCCCACGCCGGAGAAATGGTGGGAGCATTCCTACTCCACCCGGCTGATCCAGGAACTGATCGGGCCGGACCGCATGTTCCCGCTGACGCTGGAAGGCGTGGATGCCGCGATGAAAGAACTGGCACGCTAGTGGGGACTCTGCCCGCACCAGAGCCCTGGGATATCAGCGCCTACGCCCTCGGCCCCGTCAGCGCTGAAACCCCGTTCGACCTTGAGGCCCTGTCCGCGCTGCTGCCCGGCTACACTCTGACAGAGGCACCGTCACCGGACGGGTCGCCCTTTCGCGAAATTCTCGCCGCGGCACCGCATGCCCAAGAGCCGGGCCTGGTCTTTCTGGGGCATGCCGAAACGCCGAACATCACAGGGGTGCGCGTGCGCGAAGCCGGCCGCATTCCCAATGCCTGGCTCATCGGCAGCGCGTTTTCGCAAACCCTGTTCAAACCGGATGATTGCTTCACGGCTTCTGACGTACCCGGCCGCGAGGGCGACATCTTCGCCAGGGAAGCCGGAGAGCTGACCGCCCCGGTCTACTGGTTCAGAACGGGGCTTGCCGACACAAACGGCGTTCTGCCCGACGCTGAAACGCTCGGCGCCAGCACGCTCTATGAAATCAGCTGGGTTGCCTGGTCCCGAACCTGATCGCTCGCGCGGTCAAAGCACCGGGCTCACCCGGCCTGCATCCGGATCGATGCCCAACTCGTTTTCCACCCGGGCCACCCAGGCGCGCACGCCCAGGAATTCATCCAGGTCGAACCCGCCCTCATCAGCAACGCGCGTATAGGCGACCAGGGCGATGTCGGCGAGGGTGACATGGTTGCGAACCATGAAATCCCGCGACAGCAAGCGCATTTCCATCACGCCCAGAGCCCGCCGGCCCTTGGCCATCAATTCGGGATCAATCTCGTCATCGGAGAGGTTCTGGAAGGCCTTGCGAAAGCGCCGCACGGCGATGAAAGGCTCGTGGCTGTATTGTTCCCAGAACATCCATTCCAGCATTTTGGCCTGATCGAAATCATCGCTCGGGATGAGTTTCGAGCCGCGTGCCAGGTGGAAGATGATCGCGTTGGACTGGGCCAGGATACGCCCGTCCGGCCGTTCCAGACAGGGCACCTGCCCGGCCGGATTGATCGCCAGGAAGTCCTCGGTGCGGGTCTGCCCCTTCAGCACATCCACTTCATGCCATTCATAGGGAATGCCGAGATGGTCGGCGGTCCATTTCACCTTCAGGCAATTGCCGCTGCGCTGATCTCCATAGATCCGGACGGGTGCTAACATGGGCTGATCCTTTCGGTTTCCCGGCACCATAACGCGACCGGCCGCCAGATCGAGCGCCAAATGATGACAATCCTGCGAGCCGTGACAGCTTGCCGCTTGGGCCCGGCCCGCCCTGCCCCTATAACCAGCCCGTCAGTTACAGGATTCCCGCATGTCCGCGTCCGATCTCGATTCCGTCACCGCTCCGGAAGACTGCCAGACCATGGCCCAGGTCCGCGAGGGCGTCGACGCGCTCGACCGAGCCCTGGTCGGCCTGATTGCCCGCCGCTCGCGCTATATGGAGGCCGCGGCCCGCATCAAGCCGAGCCGCGACACGGTCCGCGATGACTGGCGGGTGGAGGATGTCGTCTCCAAGGTGAAGGCCGAAGCCGCGCGCACCGGTCTCTGCCTCGACATCGCCGAACCGGTCTGGCGCGAACTCGTGGAACGCTCCATCGCCTACGAATTTTCCGTCTGGGACAAGACCCGCGAAACCGCGGACAGCTGATCAGATCAGGCCGGCAAAAGCCGCTTCGGTATCCTTGAAACAGCGCGCCACGTCGAGACGCGCCGGCTCCCAGGCCATTTGCGGCTGGGCTTCCGCCTGTTCGCACAGATCGGCGAGCGCAAAGGCCCCGACACCGCGGGCTGCTCCCTTGAGTGTATGGGTTGCCGCCGTCCAGGCCGTTTCATCGCTGGCGGTTTCCATCAGGCCAAGGCAGCGCCGGGCCTGATCGCACATCAGATTGAGCAATTCCGCCGTCAGCGCTTCATCCCCGCCGGTATACCGGTCGAGATGCGCACGATCGAAAAGCGGTGTTTCCGCTTGGGGAGAGCTCTGGGCTTTCATACGGTTTTGCTACAGGAGCAATCTTAACATCGCGCTTAGATCGCATCCCGCCCAAGCCGACTTCGTTCAACTAGGTGAATAGAGCGTTCAGTTTCGCTTCACGCGCGAAATCGCACGCTTGGGGCCTGCCAGATAGGGAGGATCAGATGAGCAGATGGATCAGTACCCTGGCCTGCGCCCTCGCCGTCAGCCTGTCCGCCGGCGCGCTCGCCTCGGCCGAGCCCGCCCGTGCTGCGGCCGCGCCCGGCACAGCTTTGACGGACCCGTCCAAGTCCCAGCTCAAACAGCGCCGTGACCGGCGTGATTACAGAGACCGGCATTACCGCGACCGCGACCATCGCGACCGGCGCGGTTACCGGGACCGGCGCTCACGCCATGATCATGGCTATCGCGACCGGAACCGCCGCCATGGCAGTTACCACCGCCCCCATTATGCCGCCCCCCGCTGCTGGCGCGAGGAACGGCATGACCGTTTCCGCGGGCGTCCGGCCGTGGTTTCCATGCGGGTCTGCCGT
This sequence comes from Maricaulis parjimensis, assembly GCF_016817355.1. Lineage (GTDB taxonomy): Bacteria > Pseudomonadota > Alphaproteobacteria > Caulobacterales > Maricaulaceae > Maricaulis > Maricaulis parjimensis. The sequence continues at coordinate 46,019 of NZ_JADOTT010000008.1, read as the reverse complement.
GACCGCTATGGCCGCCACTATATCGAGCGGGGCTCGCGCCGCCTGGTCTATTATGTCGGCCGGCATCACCGCCCGCGGCGCTGGTAGCGCTTTGCCGGAAAGGTCTGCCCCGCCCCGCACATTCGCATGACAGGCATGTGCAGGGCGGGGCAAACTTTGTCTTGATTTTGTCGCATTGCTGCGTATTTTCCCGGCTCTTTCCGGCGCGCCTATAGCTCAGTTGGTAGAGCAGCTGACTCTTAATCAGCGGGTCCAAGGTTCGAATCCTTGTGGGCGCACCAACACTCTCCCCTTTACACACCGCTTCCCCTGACCAAGATCATCGCGACAAGGGGGATGCCTGTGACTCGCGTTCTGATCCAGATTTTCGGCCTGGCCCTGCTGGCCCTGGCCACCGGCTGTGCTGCCTCGCCGGCCCGCCTGCCCGTGCTGGACCCGGGCAGCTCTGCCGGGACGTCCCACCCCGTCTACATCACCACCTCACGCCAGCTCGCCGATGATCCGGCTGACCATTTCGGCGTCGAACGTTCACGCGTGCTGCGCTTCGCGCGCGCCGATGTCTGGGTGCCGCACAACCGGCTGCCCGGTGAGATCAATTATCCGGGCCGCCGCGCCGATCCCTCGACCGAATTCGCGCTGACCGGCTGGCAGGACTATGACAGCCAGGCCGACTTCGCCCGCGACCTCAACCACGACCTCTCCGAAATGCGCTTTGCCGAGCGCGACGTTTTTGTCTTCGTGCACGGCTTCAACACGCCCTTCTCTGACGGGCTCTATCTCAACGCCCAGATCATCAATGATTTCGGCCTCCAGACCGCCTTCGTCCATTATGCCTGGCCCTCGGCCGGTCAATTCCCGGCCTATCTCTACGACCGCGACAGCGCTCAGTTCGCCCGCGACGGCCTGGTGGAAACGCTCACACTCCTGGCCGACAGCGAAGCAATCCGCATCAATCTGATCGCCCATTCCATGGGCTCACTGGTGACGATGGAAGCCCTGCGCGAGCTCTCCCTGACCGGGCGCAGCGATGTGCTGGAGAAGATCGACCCGGTCATTCTCGCCTCGCCCGACATCGATATCGACGTCTTCCAGTCCCAATTGGCGGCGATTGATCCGATGCCGGAACATCTTCTCGTCTTTGTGTCCGCACGGGACCGGGCGCTGCAGCTGTCCGACCAATTGCGCGGCGGCGATAATCGCCGCCTCGGCATCGGCGCCCAGCGCGAGCTTTTGACCGAGCTCGGCGCGACGGTGATCGACCTGACGGATTTGCGCGATGGCGGCTTCTCGGGGCACACGGCTTTCGCCAGTTCGCCCACCCTGATGCGTATGGCTAATACCGGCGTTCTGGCCACGGCCCTGATCGGCGTGGAAGCCATCCCGCAGGACAGCGGCATCGGCACGCTCTCCGACCTGGCCGCCCGCATCATCTACCTGCCCGCCCGCGCCCTCGGCGAACGCTGAGCCCGCCCTCCATTTCACCCCAGTTGCAAACAGAAGAAGGCCCGGATCCGGGGGAGTGGATCCGGGCCTTCTAGGCTTGCAAGTCGGCATCTTGAAGGGGGAGATCAGCCGGCCTCGCGAACCTCGCTCAGGAAGGTGGTCACCGTGGAGTTCAGACGCTCGGCCCGCTCCGACACGGTCTGGACTGCATTCAGCACATCCTGCGACGCTTCACCGGTCTCACGGGCGGACCGCGACACGGAGCCGACATTGTCCGACACGGACCGGGCGCTGGTCGCAGCGTGGGCCACGGAGGAGGAAATCTCGCGGGTCGAGGCGCTCTGCTCCTCGGCCGCTGCGGCAATCGCAGAGGCAGCCCGGCTGATTTCACCGACTGCCCGCGTCACATCCTCGATCGAGGCGGACGAGGTCGCTGCGGCTTCCTGGATGGCGGTGATCTGGTCGCGGATATCATCCGTGGCCTTGGCCGTCTGGGCGGCCAGCGATTTCACTTCCGAAGCCACAACCGCAAAGCCCTTGCCGGCTTCACCCGCACGCGCGGCTTCGATCGTGGCGTTCAGGGCCAGCAAATTGGTCTGTTCGGAAATATCATTGATCAGCTGGACAACGTGACCGATTTCCTGGGCGGCCTCGCCCAGATTGTCGACCACGGCCTGCACGGACTTGGCCCGCTCATCGGCCTGGCTGGCCATGTCGGACGAGCCCTGGATCTGCTGGGTCACTTCGGCAATCGAGGCGGTCAGCTCTTCCGCGGCAGCCGCCACGGATTCCACATTGGCGGAGGCCTCAGAGGCCGCCGACGCCATCATGTCGCTCTGCTGCGAGCCTTCCGTCGCCGTCTGCGACAATTGCTGGGCAATGGCGGACATGGAGGAACAGGCCTCATTCACCTCACCCAGCATGGCCATCACATCGGCATCAAACGTCTTGGCCAGCTCGTTGAGCTTGGCAGCCCGGCGCTCATTCTCCGCAGCCTGGCGGCGGGTATCCGCTTCCAGCTGTTCGGCCTTGAGGCCATTGTCGCGGAAGCGTTTCAGGCTCTGTACCACGGCACCCAGCTCGTCAGAGCGTTCCAGCGCCTCGATGTTCAAGGAGTAGTCGCCTTCGGCCAGGGTTTCGGTGGCTTGGGCAATGGAGCGTACCGAATGGGCCGTACGGCGGCCGAAGAAGACAGCCAGGGCGATCAGGGCCAGACCGACAATCGCGGTCAGACCGATGAAGAGCATGATGGAATTGCGGGCCGCCTGGCGGGTTGCTTGGGCGTCGAGACGGGCCAGGGCTGCGCCTTCTTCCGCCAGCGCTTCAATCTCGCCATTGATCTCGGCGAACACATCATCGAAAGGCTGAAGGAAGGCCACTGAGCTGGCAAAATCCAGCTCCAGCATCTGGCCGACGAAATCCAGCGCATCACCGTAAAGGCCGAGCTGCTCGACCAGGCCGGAGATGATCTCCGGGTCGGCCAGGGTCTGCTCGTCATCATTCATCATGACTTCCAGCTCGCTGGACAGCGCGTCGACACGCACGCCAACAGCTTCGAACTCGGCCATGACATCCATCGGATTGCCGGCCGCCTGGGCCGTGACCAGGGCGAGAACATCGCCATTGATCTGCTCAAGCCGGGCCTTGAACCGGGTCAGCTCGATCGCCGAGTTGAGGTCATTCATGGCGCGTTCCTGGTTGGCGGAACCGCTTTCCAGCGACCAGGCGCCCAAGCCGGCGACCGAAATCAGCGCCAGAATGGCGGCGATCGGTGCGACAGCGAATGACTGTGCGATACTTAGATTGAAGAACGAGGTCAGCTTGCCCATTGCCCTCTCCCGGTTATGCCCCGCAGGGCGAAAAGTGTTTCAACGAACATCCATCTGAATCGCTGAAATCAGGGTTAACGCCCCGGCCTGACACGCAGGCCGGGGCTGTTGGATCAGAACGAGGCGCTCAGGCCGAACCAGGCTCGGGACTCGGTCTCGGTGTTGACATTCGTCAGCTCACCATCGCCGAAGCTCGCATTCTGGACGTTGAACGATGCGGACACATGGTCATTGACCCGGTAGGCCGCCCGCACGCTCAGCGCCAGCGCACTGTCGATTTCCTGCAGCGCCAGGCTGCCGAGATTCGTCTGGTACGGGCTCGCCGTATCCGAGAGATAATTGGCATAGACGTCAGCGCTGAAACGTTCACCGGTCCAGCCCAGATGGGCATTGACGGTGTGGGCCGGGGTCATCGCCTCGAAATCGTGCAGATAGTTGAGGCCCCAAACGCCCTCCAGATCATCCTCGGTCACCTGGTAGGTATAGTTCACACCCCAGTCCCAAGCGCCTTCCGGATCACCTTCAAACGCGATCTCGACGCCGGAGGTGGATGTGTCGCCGCGGTTGTCGAACAGCGATACCGGGCCCGGAGCGTCCGGCGGAAGCAGGTCAGGCAACAGACCGAACAGGCCCCGCACATCCGCCGTGTCCTGGCGGAAAATGGCGGCCCGCATATTGATCGTCTCGGTCAGGCTGCGGTCATAGGCAATCTCATAGCTGTCCACGATGGACGGCACCATGCCCGGATTGCCCGAAACCACGAAATTATTGCCACCGACATTCAGGGCGAGCGTAAAGCCGATATCCCAGGAGGTCGGAGCCTGCACGCCACGTCCCGCCATGAAGCGGAACGTCCCGCCGAATTCGGGATGCCAGACGACCGCGGCATTATAGGAGAATTCCTCATAGGTGACGGAGTATTCAGCCTGGGAGAACGGATAGAGCGTCGGGTCCGGTTGCCCGTCACGGCTCCAGTCCACCCGGTCCAGGCGGCCCGCCAATGTCACGTCCAGCGTGTTGGAGAATTTATGGTTCCACATTGCCGAGAAGGCCGTGGACTCATACCCGAAATCGCCATTGCCCGGCAGCGGGAAGGAACCGGTCGAGGCTTCGCGATACTCGACGCCTACACGGACCGTGTCATTGGTGCCGATCTTGAACAGATCCTGCACGCGATAGGTCGTGAGCTCATAGCGCAAGGAGCCGTAGGTATAGTCGACATTGGTCTCATTGCGATAAGCCTGCGCGCTGATGAAACCGAAATCGGAATCCCAGTCGAGCTGGCCCTTAAAGCTTTGCAGGTCGTAGACACCGCGCGCGGATGAATAGCCGGAGGTCAGTTCCAGCTGATCCACATTGCTGAAGGTCGCTTCCGCCGTCAGGGAAATGTCGTCGGTCAGTGTAAACCGTCCTTCAACCGCGCCGGTTTCACGCGTGAAATCAAACGGCGCCAGCAGGGCTGCGCGTCCGGATTGGGCAAAGGGACCAAACTCCGGCATCTCGCCATGGCTGTAGGAGACGCGCACACCGGCCCGCTCATTGAACTGGTAGGCGGCCACGAAAGCGGCATCATAACCACCATTCTCCGCGACATTGACCCGGCTGGTGGCATATTCTTCCAGCTGCGGGTTGCGGGTGATGATGTTCACCACACCGGACACGGCGTTGAAACCGTAGAGGGCGGACTGGGCGCCTTTGACGACTTCGATCTGCTGGATCTCTTCCAGCTGGACCGGCAGGGTCGACCAGGCCGTATAGCCGTAACTGTCCAGATAGACATCGCGGCCATTCACCAGAACCAGAAGGCGCGGATTGTTCGGCGTCGCCGGTCCGCGGATCGACAATTGGCCATCGCCATAGCCGTAACGATTGTAATCGATACCGGCATAGTGACGCAGAATGCCGGGAATATCGTACTCGGGGAAACGCTGGATATCGTCCTGCGTGATGATGATCATCGTGGCCGGGACGTCAGAGGCGCGCTGCGGAGCACCCGTGGCACCCGCCGTAACCGGCTCACCAAAGAGCTCGCTCATCATCGTGTAGTCGAGCGTTTGCGCGGAGGCACCCGCCGTCGCGGCCAGGCCGGCGACAAGGGCGGAGACAGAGGTCGTGAGGAAAATGTTCTTCATGGTAATTCTCTCTAATTCCTTGTTTCGCCTAGATTTCTTCAATCATCATGGCGAAAGCCGCCGCGAAGGAGACCGAGGAGGCATCAGCCGCGCCGCGATTGACGACGATGCGAACGGACGGCGCCGATTGCACCCCCATCACGCAATTGCCGCTTTGCACGCAGCCCATATCGGTGGAGACGGTCATCACGCCGGCCGAGCTGGCCGCAGAGAACACGCCGGCATCGCCAGAGGCGGCGCCCAGCAGCACGGCCGCGTCCGATCCGGACAGGCTGCCGGCATCCGCCAGCGGCACCAGGCGCGCATTCAGGGTGACACGACCGGCCGACAGACCACCGGCCATCGTGCTGGCCAGCGCCTGGGCTTCGCCCTCGCTGGCTGCGTCATAAACAATGGCCACAGTCCGGTCCGACCCGCTGGCTCCGTCAACGAAGCTCAGGGCGCGACCGATCACTTCAAGATCGCGCTGGGTGGTTTCGGCCATGGCGGGGGTTGAAAGGATGACGCCGGCGAGCACCGGCAAAATGTATTTACGCATGAAAAGCCCTACCCGTAATTCGAGTGCCCTTTGCGACACTTCATGACAGTTTTGTAAGAGGGCAAGTATTAACCATGCGCTTCTAGGCGCTCATACGATATTAATGCGTAACTATTTTCAGAATTGGTGAAAATCACAAAACCAGGCAGACCCTGAACCCACTACTTAAGGACGAATATGCAATCTATTCTTAGTACTAAAACAGAGCTCTATATTTGAGATCCGTGAGATCGGGAACTGCATTACCTCGCCTATGCCTGCGAAGGGCCCGACGTGCAGACCTGGCGTGAC
>NZ_JADOTT010000008.1:0-39776 GCF_016817355.1 Maricaulis parjimensis | reverse complement strand
AAACCGCCCCGGCCTGATATCCAGGCCGGGGCGTCAGGATCAGAACGAGGCGCGCAAGCCCAGCCAGTAACGGCCAGCGGTCTCGAAATGCGTGCTCGTGGCTTCACCGGCACCGAAAGTGATGTTCTGTGCGGTGGCAGATAGGACCAGGTTTTCACGAAGTTCGAAATTGGCCCGCAGCGAACCGGCCACATAAGCATTGACCGGTTCCACGGTCAGCGAACCGAAGGTCGGCTGCGACGGCATCATCACGTCAGAGACGTAGTTGAGATAGCCATCGATCGTCAGGCGGCCGCCCGTCCAGCCCAAATGCAGATTGGCCAGATGCATCGGCGTGGTCGCCTCAAAGTCCCGCACCGTACCCGTCGGGAAGCCGACAATATCGTCATGCACAGCCTGGAAAGTGTAGTTCGCATCCCAGGACCAGGCTTCACCGAAGGAACCGGACAGGCTGACTTCAGCGCCCAGCGTCTCGGTGTCACCGCGGTTGTCGTACAGGAAGACCGGCACGCCGCTCAGCGGGTTGAACATGTCCGGAGCCAGACCGAAAGCCCCCTTGATGTCGTCATTCTGCTCGAAGAAGACAGCAGACCGCAGCTGGAGACCCGAAGCGAAATTGCGGTCATAGGCAATCTCGTAATTGGTCACGACCGAGGTCTCCATGTCCGGATTGCCCGAAATGGCAAACGGAACCGTGCCAATCGTGCCATTCAGCGTGAAGCCGATGTCGAACATGGACGGAGCCTGGATGCCGCGGCCCGTCATGAAACGGACCGTGCCGCCGAATTCCGGACGCCAGGTCAGAGCCGCATTATAGCTGAACTCTTCATAGCTGACCGAATAATCAGCCTGGCTGAACGGGTAGAAAATCGGGTTGGGTGAGCCTTCGCGTTCCCATTCCAGATTATCAAAACGACCGGCCAGGGTCAGATCCAGGGCGCTGGAGAACTTGTGGTTCCACATCGCCGAAGCGGACCAGGTCGTATAACCGAAATCGCCATTGCCCGGGTTCGGGAAGGAGATGGAATTGCCGTCGCGGAACTCGACCGACAGACGGATCGTGTCATCGGTGCCGATCTTGAACAGGTCTTCCAGCTGAACGACTGTCAGGTCCGAAGTCAGCGGACCGAAGCTGTAGGCGATCTCGGTCTCATTGCGATAGGCCGTCGCGGTCACAAAACCGAAACTCGTGTCGGCCTCGACAACACCCCGATAGGAGGTGAGCTCATAGACCGTGCTGGCCGGCAGATAGATGCTCGTCATTTCCTGCTGGCCGACTTCGGAATGCGTGGCTTCCGCGGTCAGGCTGACATTCTCGGTGAGCTGGAAACTACCCTGGACCGCTGCGGTTTCGCGCGTGAAATCGCCCGTGCTCAGGGAGGCCGCACCAGTATTCAGTGCCGTGAATTCATCCGCTGCGGCATTGCCATAGCTGATCCGCACGGCAGCGCGATCACCGAAGCTGCGACCATAGGTCAGGGCCACATCGGCATAACCATTCGAGCCGACATTGGCGCGGAAATTTCCGTAATTCTCGGTCTGCGGATTGCGGGTGATGATGTTCACCACACCGGCCACAGCGTTGAAGCCGTAGAGGGCGGACTGGGCGCCTTTGACGACTTCGATCTGCTGGATCTCTTCCAGCTGGACCGGCAGGGTCGACCAGGCCGTATAGCCATAGCTGTCCAGATAGACTTCGCGACCATTCACCAGAACCAGAAGGCGCGGCGAGTAGCCCGCGGCGGCACCGCGGATGGAAACCTGGCTGTCACCAAAGCTGTAGCGGGTGAAATCGATGCCCGCATAGTGGCGCAGGATGCCCGGAATATCGAATTCCGGCGCGCGCTCGATATCATCCTGGGTGATGATGATCATCGTGGCCGGGACGTCGGAAGCACGCTGCGGGGCACCCGTGGCACCCGCCGTGACCGGCTCACCAAAGAGCTCGCTCATCATGGCGTAGTCGAGCTGCTGGGCAGAAGCGCCCGCAGTCGCAACCAGGCCGGCAGCGAGAGCAGAAACAGAGGTCGTGAGGAGGATGTTCTTCATGATTTTTCTCATTAATTCCTTGTTTCGCCTAGATTTCTTCAATCATCATGGCGAAAGCCGCCGCGAAGGAGACCGAGGAGGCATCAGCCGCGCCGCGATTGACGACGATGCGAACGGACGGCGCCGACTGCACCCCCATCACGCAATTGCCGCTTTGCACGCAGCCCATATCGGTGGAAACGGTCATCACGCCGGCCGAGCTGGCCGCGGAAAACACGCCGGCATCGCCAGAGGCGGCGCCCAGCAGCACGGCCGCGTCCGATCCGGACAGGCTGCCGGCATCCGCCAGCGGCACCAGGCGCGCATTCAGGGTGACACGACCGGCCGACAGACCACCGGCCATCGTGCTGGCCAGCGCCTGGGCTTCGCCCTCGCTGGCTGCGTCATAAACAATGGCCACAGTCCGGTCCGACCCGCTGGCTCCGTCAACGAAGCTCAGGGCGCGACCGATCACTTCAAGATCGCGCTGGGTGGTTTCGGCCATGGCGGGGAAAGAAAGCATTGCGCCGGCCAGGACCGGCAGAAGAATATTTCGCATGAAAGCCCCTGCTCAAACTGCGGATGCGTTCTGGCATCCCATGCCGGGCTCAGTATGCGCGAGAAATTAACCAGCAATTTCCGCTAGGTAATACGTTATGACAGATCGACATAACGCCGCACGACCGCTCAACAACCAAAGAATTCACGCAATATTTTTTGCAACCAAACCGCTTCTGGCAAACATTTCTTGCTTTGCAGAAATCCGCCATCAATTTGTCGCCATTTCAGCGCTCAATTGGCAATTATGCGCACGAACTTGCCGGGAAAACGCAAAACCGCGCTCGCGGACACAGCCAAGGGACAGGCATCAACAGCCGGGCTCTTGCTGGCCAGTCTGCTATACCCCATAGGGCTTTTCGCGCCTGCAATAAAAACCAGTCAGATCGGTTTCCTGGTTGACGACCACAGCTTGATCGGTCTGGTCATGAGTTTGGCCAGACACGAGGCTTGGCTGCTGGCGCTCGCTGTGGGCCTGTTTTCGCTTGTCTTCCCTCTGACCAAACTGGTCTGGATGTGGTGGCTTCAATTCGCCCCGCTGACGCAGGTCAGTCATCGCTCGATCGCGTGGCTCGAATGGCTCGGCAAATGGTCCATGGCGGACGTACTGGTCGTCGCCGTCACCGTTTTCAGCCTGCGTGGCAGTTTTCTGTTCAATGCCCAGCCTCAGCCCGGCATTGCCGTTTTCGCAGCGGCCACGCTCATCGCCATGCTCGTCTCCGGCCGGATCAGCGCGCAATTGCGCGAACAGGACGCCTCCGAAAGGAATGAGGCTAGCGCGTCATGAGCCCTTCTGCCCGATGGCGCAGCCGGTCGAGCAAGCCGGACAAGGCTTCCACCTCGTGCTCGCTGAGCTCCGCAACCAGCGCCGCTTCCTCGGCCAGCGCCACCGGCGTGATCTCGCGGTAGATCCTTTCCCCGTCCGGGGTGAGACGCAGGAGACGGGCCCGGCCGTCGGAACCATGGCTCTCGCGCTGCACCAGATCCCGGTCCACCAGGCTGCGAACAGCCCGGCTCACTGAAACCTTGTCCATGGCCGCACTGTCAGCGATGGCCTGCGCCGTCATCGGTACGCCCTCGCCCAGAATGGCAATCACGCGCCATTCCCAGATCGAAATGCCGAAACGGGATTGATAGGCCGTCGCTACCAGCCGGCTGACCAGGTTGGACGTTACCGCCAGGCGATAGGGCAGATAATCGCCCAGGCGCAGCATGTCTTCGGATTTGGAGTCGGCTGAATCCTGCATGCGCCAGACTTGCCGGAAGCCGCGCGCAGCTGCAAGCCAGATGACGTCTCGACGGAAGGCTTCAAGGCGCGTTATCTCAACACCATGAGCGATATCATCACCCTCCCCGCCCCGCCTCGCCTGGCCATTGATGGCAGCGACGACACATTTCCGGTCGCCCGCGTCTTCTGCATCGGACGCAATTATGCCGACCATGCCAAGGAAATGGGGGCCGCTGCCGAACCGCTCTTCTTCTGCAAGCATGCCGATGCGGTCACCACACAGGACAGCCTGCCCTTCCCGCCGGAAACGGATGATCTGCATCATGAGGTGGAGATGGTGCTCGCGCTCGGCGAAGGCGGAAAGATTGTCGCCAGTGGAGTGGGGGTCGACCTCACCCGCCGCGATATCCAGACCAAGCTGAAGGCCAAGGCCGCCCCGTGGGAAATCGCCAAGGCCTTCCACCAGTCCGCGCCCACCGGGGCGCTGCGCCTCGGCCCGCCGCCGGCTTCCGGCGCCGTCACGCTCAGCGTCAATGGCGAGCCGCGCCAGTCCGGCGATCTCTCACAGATGATCCTCGACCCGGCGGCCATGCTGGCGGAACTGTCGCGCTATTTCGTCCTGGGGCCGGGCGATCTCGTCTTTACCGGCACGCCGGCCGGTGTCGCCGCGCTCCAGCCGGGTGACACGGTTGAGGCCTGTGTCGAGGGCCTGCCCACCCTGCGCTTCACCTTCCAGCCGGAGACGGATGCATGACCACGCTTTACGGCTATTGGCGCTCCAGCGCCGCCTATCGCCTGCGCATTGCCCTCAACATGAAGGGCGTCGCCTATGACCAGATCACCGTCAATCTGAAAGAGGGCGAGCAAAACGGCGAGGCCTGGCGCGCCATCCAGCCCCAGGGCCTGGTCCCCGTGCTCAAGCATGAGGGCGAGACCTTTCTGCAATCGCCGGCCATCCTGGAATGGATCGACGAGACCTGGCCGGACCCGGCCCTCCTGCCGTCCGATCCTTCAGCCCGCTGCACCGTGCGCGGCTGGGCCTCGATCATCGGCTGCGACATCCATCCGGTGCAGAATCTGCGCATCCTCAAGGCTGTCGCCGCTGAAGGCGGAACCGGGTTCGAGGGGATGAAGGCCTGGGCCCAGCGCTGGATCCAGTCCGGCCTGGAATCCCTGGAAGTCCTCGTCGCGGCGCACGACCGCACCACGCCCTTCCTCCACGGCGACCAGCCCGGCATGACCGAGATCTATCTCGTGCCGCAAATGTATAATGCCCGCCGCTGGGGTGCAGACCTGTCCAACTGCCCGACCCTGGTCGCCGCCGACGAAGCCGCTCGCGCCCTGCCCGCTTTCGCGGCCGCCGCACCGGAAGCCCAGCCAGACGCCGAAGCCGACGTCTGACCGGACTGACCGGACTGGCCCTGCCTCAGGCCGGGGCCCAGAAACTGTTCACGATCCGCCACTCACCGGCGACGCGCAGCAGGAAGACCCATTCGGTCCGGTCTTCCGCGTCGATACGCGCTGCGCCGGTGGCCCGGGTCGCCTCGAAGACCGTGACTTGCGACGCTGTCTCGCTCGCGCCCGCATCGGTCACCGAAAAGGCGATGGTTTCCAGCGTCTCCGGTGCCAGAAATTCCCGCGCACCGGACCGGTCGACATGGCGGCGGTCGAAATCAGGATAGACCGAGGCCACCACACCCGCTGCATCACCGGCATCCCAGGCCGCCGCATAGGCCTCCACCTGTTCGCGGATCTGGGCGAAATGCGTCTCGCGGTCCGGATTGTCGATCCACTGGAAAGCGCCATAGGCGCAATTCACCAGCACCCACTCGCCATTGATGCGCGTGCCCAGGAAGAAATCATACCAGTCCGTATCCGCCGTCAGCTGGAACACGCCGACATCCGCCGTCGTGTCAAAGAAGCGCACATCCACGGTCGAGCTGACCGGGTCCAGACGGCCATCGGCATTATAGTGCTCGCCCAGGATCAGAAGATCGCCCGGCGTCAGATTCTCCACGGCCATCGGACCGAAGCCCTGAAAGTTCGGCCGCAGGCCCAGCTTGGACAATTCCGGATGCACCGTGGACAACACCTGCTCGGCATCGCGGGCATAAAAGCCGCGCGCGAAGGTGTCGGCCAGTCCGCTCAGCGCGGTTTCGGTGGCCTCATCCTGCGCCCAGGACGGCACCGATGTCAGGGCCAGCGCGGCCATGGCTGTGAAAGCCTGAATGTATTTCATGTGGTCTCTCCCCTCATTCGGCGGCCAACCTAGCCAGTGGCCAGCCCGAAGAGAGGTTTCAATTCGGTCACACGTCTCACGACGTCGTGAAGATCAGCGCCGCAGGTTCTGCCGCTGGCGCGAGACCAGCACCATCCACAACCATTCCACCGGGCCCAGCCGGTAGCGCGGCACCCAGAACCAGGCGGCCGACAACAGGCCGGCATTCAGTCCCAGCGCCATCAGCAGCAAGCCCCAGCGCGGCACCAGGCCGAACAGATTGGCTCCCGGCAGTCCGCTGAACAGGAAGACCAGTAGGATGGAGGCACCCAGATACCCGCTCAGCCAGACCCGCCCCAGCCGCGCCAGTGCCTCGGTCACAGGCTGCAGCACGCCCGCGTTGCAGGCCAGCAGCACCAGAGCGGAAAATCCGTAAGCCAGGCACAGCGCGCCCGCCATGCCGGACAGGCTCGTTGCAAACAGGCCTGACGGGGCAAATCCGGTCGACAGGGCCTGCAGGCTGGCCCACCCGCTCATCGGCAAGCCGATCCCCAAGGCAACCATCCCGGTCATCACATAGGTCTGCACCGGCCAGTCCGGCTCGAAGAAGCCGGTCTGCCAGGCCGCCATGCCCAACAGCATCGCCCCGATGATCCCGCCGCCCAGGAAGACGATCAGGATGAGTTCCTGCATCAGGGCAAAGCCCATATTGCTCGGCCAGCGCGCCAGGAAGCCGGACCGGTAGGTCTCGGTCAGCGCTGCCACACGCTCCGGCGGGAATCCCAGAGCGGTTTCCGGCGTGACACTGTCACCGGTCAATCCGCCCAGCGCGGCCCCGCCAGCCAGAACCAGAAGCGTCATCACCACCAGACCGCCGCCCAACAGGATTTGCGTCATCAGGCGCAAGCGTGCGCCGGCCGCCGCGATCAGGCCGGAAATGGCATAGACGGCCAGCAGGTCGCCGAACCAGAACAGATAGGCATGCACGATGCCGAACAGCAGGAGCCAGCCCAGCCGGCCCCATTGCTGCCCCCCGGCCGGAGCCGCCACCCGGTCCAGCGCCGCCAGCCAGGCCCCCATCAGCACAGCCAGAAGAATGGCGAAGACCGGTGCGAACACTGTGTCGATCAGCCACCAGGCGATCTGGTTGATCGGGGCGTGAAAATCACTGCCCAGTGTCGGCAGCACACTGACCGGCCAGGCCAAGCCATAAGACTGGATCGAGGCGATGATCAGCCCGCACAGGCTCAAACCGAGCAGGGTCTCATACCCGGCCCGCGCCTGGGTCAGTGGCCAGGGCGTCATGCCGTCAAACCCGGTCTGGATCGCATCTGCGCATGTCCCTGCCCCATTTACGCCATTCTCTTACAAAGATTTCACGAAACTCCCGCGTTTCGTGAATTGCCCCCGCGCGCTCGCGCGCTTAGAAAAACCACACCTTTTGAGGGATCGTAAGGCGCACACTGAAAATGATCCAGCTGCTGTCATCGCTGATCGAATGGCTTGCCATCATCACCCTGTCATCCGTCGGGATCGGCATGGAACCGGTGAGCTGTGCCGCGGTGACGCCGACGGAATATCGTACGGTCCACGCGGTCTATACGCCGGTGGATTACACGATGAGCTGGTCTTCGGAGACCGCCGCCGATTGCGGAGAGGCTATGGCCCGGACCATCCAGACCGATGATACGCCGCGCCTGATCACCGAGACGCGCCGCAGCTACTCCAGCTGATCCTGACTGACCGGCCTGCGGGCCGGATTTCAGGTGATGTTTCCCCCGCAAATCTCTCTACTGCATAGATTATCTGTGTGCGCCGGGCGCATTCGCGCCTATTCTCTGTCATACTTTCTCACTGGCCGGGCCCGATCCGAAGATCCGGGCCGGCCGGTTGGCAGACAATCGGGCCCGAGATGACGGACAAGACCCAGGACCAAACCATCAAACTGGCGGAGATGGAGATGACGGACGAGACCCCGGAAAACCCGGTCGCGACCGCCCAGCCTCGCGCGCTGACAAACCCGCATCCCGATACGGGCGGCATGGACGCTTATCCGGACAAGGATGGCGGCGGCTGGCTGGTCTGGCTGGGCTGTATTTTCGGCCTGATGTGGATGGGCGCCGCCGGCGCTTTCATCTGGGGTTATCTCGGCGTCCAGTCCCTGGAAGACCTCACCCGCTACGGCTTCGGCCAGCTCACCGGCCTGTCCGTCTTTGCCCTCGCCCCGGCCCTGCTCTTTGTCATGGGCGGGCTGATGGCGCGCGAAGTCCGCCGCAATGGCCACAATACGCGCCGGGTTGAGATCGCGCTGCGCCGCTTGGCCGAGCCGGCCCAATATGCCGAGAATGAAGTCCGCTCCCTCTCCACGGCCGTTGCCGGTGAGGTCGAGCGGATCAATGCCGCGCTGGAAAGCGCGCTGGCCCGACTGGCGGCCATGGAAGAAGTCATCACCCATCATGCCGACACGCTGGAGCAATCGGCCTCCGATGCCCGCGATCGCACCGAGACCCTGCTGACCGGTCTGCGCACCGAACGGCAGCGCCTGTCCGACGTGTCCGAAAGCCTGGACGACAAGGCCGCCCTGATCGCCGCCGCCATTTCCGACCAGTCCAAAATGGTCGCCGCTGCCGCCGAACTCGCCGCCTCCCAGGCCAGCGATAGCGAGCGCCGCATCCGGGCCAGCGTCGATGACCTCAACGAGGCCGGGACCTCCATCGTGGAGCGCAGTGACCAAGCCGCCTCCATTCTCACAGAACGCACGGGCCATCTGCGCGAACTGTCCGAAACGCTCAAGGAGCGGTCGGAGAATCTCGACGCCGCCTATGTCAAACACCGCCAGCGTCTGGCCGATGCCGGTGAGGCCCTGCGCACTGAGCAGGAAAAAATCGCGGCCGCGCTCGACTTCCACAAGGCCGAGCTGGAAGTCATGGCCAAGACCGCCGGCGATGGAGCCACCGCGCTCAACGACGCCGCAGCCGAAGGCGCGCGCGCCTTCAAGGATGCCGTGGAAGATGCCATTGGTCGCGCCAATGACCTGGCCGGCCGCGTCCGCTCCGAGACCGATAATGCCGCCTCCGAGCATGAAGCCGCCCTCGCCCGCCTGATTGCCGCGGCCCAGGAAGCCAAGACGATTTCCGACGCCGCCATCGACGCAATCGAAGCGCAGGCTGACATTGTGGCGGCCAAGGTCGAGAAGACGAATGAAAGCGCCTTCGAGGCGGCCCGCCGTTCCGACGAAGCG
The DNA here is from genome assembly GCF_016817355.1 of Maricaulis parjimensis. Taxonomy (GTDB): domain Bacteria; phylum Pseudomonadota; class Alphaproteobacteria; order Caulobacterales; family Maricaulaceae; genus Maricaulis; species Maricaulis parjimensis. The sequence goes on along the minus strand of NZ_JADOTT010000008.1, from coordinate 30,503 downwards.
TTCGAACAGCGCCTCGCCGAGGCCGAGAAACTCACCCAGCGCGCCTCCCGTGCGGCGGATGAAGCCGCCGAGTCCGTGCGCAAGCGCCTGTCCGAAGTCCTCAATGCCGCCCGCCATGAAAGCGAGACGGTCGAGCGTCACATCGAAACCATGACGGACCGGCTGTCGGAAATGCCCAACATGGCCCGCGACCGGGCCCAGGAAGCCGCCGACGCGCTGCGCCGCGGTCTGGACGGTCTCAATGCCGCCGCCCTGGCTGCTGCCGAGGAAGCCCAGGAAATCGATGCCGCCTTCCAGGCCCGCATCCGCCAGAATTACGAGCTTCTCAGCGACTTCATGCTGCGCATGGGATCGGTCGCCGGCGGACGCCGCGCACCCAGCCTGGGCTCCAATGAATTGCCGGATCCGCTGATGCATCGCCGCCGCCCGGCCGCCAGTCCGGCCGAGGAGGAAAGTCCCCGCGCCGACGAGGCAGAGTCACCGTCTGCAGAAACCCCGTCCGCCCCTGACGCCGCGCGCCAGGGCCCGCCGGTCGGCATCCCCGAACGGGGCGGTCGTCGCACCGGTGATCCGGGTTGGCGCTGGAAGGACCTGCTCTCCTCCATGCCGGAAGATGAGGATGACACGCCGCCCGGTTCCCGCCGCCGGCGCAAGCCTGAAGACGAGTAGCGTCTATTCCGGACGCGGCAGCTCGCTGACGATCTCAGCGGACCAGTCGGAGATTGCGGCACTCACATCCATGGAGGCCGTATCGAAGGCTGCAATGATCGCCGTCGTCCGGTTGGCCGAGGCGCGAACTTCTGCGGTGAACACGCGAGCCCCGACAAAACGCCGGCCGCGCTCGGAAACCAGACGGGCCGCCAGGCGCACTTTCACCAACGGCGCCGCCTCTTCACCGCGGTCATAAACCGCCTCAAACTCGCGCAGATCCAGCCGCAGCTCGAAATCGGCCCGTACGCCATCGCCCGGACGGGCCGGAACCAGTCCGGACTGTCCCGCATTGAAGGTGTCGATCACCAGATCCTGGACCACTTCCGGGGCCGGCGAAATCCAGCGCGCGCCATGGATATAGGCCAGGCTCTGGCCCGGACGGGTCAGGGCGATCGTATCGCCAGCCAGTCCGCGCGGGGCGATGGGGCGTTCGATCAGCACGATCTGCCAGTCCGTGCCGGTCCATTGGCTCGGCTCCGGCGCCGACAGGCGATAGACCGAAACCGGCTCGGCTTCAGGAAGCAGTGAGACGCAGCCGCCCAGCCCGGTCAGGGCCAGGGCGAGAACCGCCGGTTTCAAGAAGCGGGCAGAACTCATTGCGGCACCTCCACGGTTTCGCGCGGTGATCCGGCGACAAAGCCGCCGGGATTGTGTTCGATTTCAGAAGCAATGCGCTCCAGCGTCGCCGCCAGCTCACGCATGTCGGCCGACGCCCGGTTGAGATTTTCCAGCCCGTCCTCGGCGAAAGCCTCAGCGGCCGGCGTGATCGTCATCATGAACTGGTTGGTATTGCGCGCCGCCAGATCGACAGACAGGGCGGCCTGCCCGGTCTGGTTCACCGCATCGGTCAGCTCATTGTTCAGGAAGCTCTCCGCCGTCACGGCAAAGGATTGCATGGAATTGGCCGCCAGGGAGATGTCCTGTGCCGCCTGGTCAATCCGGCCCACGGCCGTGCGCATATCCTCGATCAGCGCCTCTTCCGCGCTCAACCGCTCGGTCAGTTCCCGCACATTGGCCAGGGTCTGGGAAACCTCATCCACATTCTGTTCGCTCAGCAGGCTGGACAGGCGGATCAGCGCTGTCTGCGCCGCATCCAGCACATCCTCGGATCCTTCGAAAATGCCTTCCAACTGGGCCCGGCGCGCAAAGATCTGCGGCGGCTGGCGTCCCGGCGGGCTCAGCAGGCGCTGGGCATCCGGAGAACCACCCGTGATCAGGATATAGGAGAGACCGGTCAGGCCCTGGGGCTCCAGCTGCGCGGAACTGTCCACCCGGACCGGCGTCTGGGCCAGCACCTGGATACGGGCGATCACCCGGCTCTGCTCGTCCAGCTCCAGCTGCGTGACCTCACCCACCTGGATACCGTTGAACCGCACTTCCCCGCTTTCGCGCAGGCCGCGCACGGGCCCGTCAAACACGATGTCATACATCGCGTAATCGGCATCAAAGGAGACCTTGCCCAGCCACAGGGCGAAGAACCCCATCGCGGCGGCCAGCAGGACGGTGAACATGCCGACCAGGGCGTGATGCGCTTTGGTTTCCATACCTAGCTCCCCTTGCCCGCCAATGCGGCGCGGCCCCGCGGCCCCTGGAAGTACTCATGTATCCAAGGATGCGGGTGATTTAACAACTCCCGGATGGGGGCAACAGCCTCGACCTTCTTGTCAGCCAGCACCGCCACCCGGTCACAAATCTCGTAGAGACTGTCCAGATCGTGCGTGATCATCACAACGGTCAGGCCCAGCGCCCGGGACAATTCGAGGATCAGGCTGTCGAAGGCCGCCGCGCCGATCGGGTCGAGACCCGCGGTCGGCTCGTCCAGGAAGAGAATGTCCGGGTCCAGCGCCAGCGCCCGCGCCAGCGCAGCCCGTTTGCGCATGCCGCCCGACAATTCGGACGGGAAACGCGATCCGGCCGAAGCATCCAGACCAGACAGGCCGATCTTCATGCTGGCGATCTCCTCCATCAGGGGGACCGACATGTCGACATGCTCGCGCAAGGGCGCCATCACGTTTTCCATCACGCTCAACGAGGTGAACAGGGCCCCGTTCTGGAACAGTACACCCCAGCGGCTGTCCACCTTGCGGCGCTCCGATGAGCTCAGCTCCGACAGGCGCTGTCCGTCCAGCAGGATTTCTCCACCATCGGGCTTTTTCAGACCCAGAATGGAGTTGAGAAGCACGGTCTTGCCCGTGCCCGATCCGCCGACAATGCCCAGGATTTCCCCGCGCCGGACATCAAGGTCGAGATTCTCATGGACGACATGCGGGCCAAAGGCCGAGCGGAGGCCGCGCACGGAAATGACGATGTCCTCGCTCATATGCCCAGCTCCAGATACATCATGGCGAACAGGGCTTCGAGCACGATCACGGCGAAGATGGACTGCACGACCGAGGCCGTCACACGGCGGCCCAGCGAGTTCACATCACCCTTCACTTCCATGCCCTGGCGGCAGCCGATGATCGCCACAACCAGGCCGAAGACCGGCGCTTTGGACATGCCGACCCAGAAATGGCTCCAGGGCAGTTCTGAATGCAGGCGGGTGATGAAGAGGGCCGGTGAGATATCCTGCGCCGACCAGGCCACCAGCATGCCGCCGAATATCCCGGCAATCATGGCGCCAAAGGTCAGCAGCGGTGCCATCAGCACGCAGGCCACGACGCGCGGCAGGACCAGGGCTTCATACGGGTCAAGGCCCAGGACGCGCATGGCGTCGACTTCCTGCTGCATCTTCATCGCCCCGATCGAGGCTGTGAAGGCACTGTCCGAGCGGCCGGCCAGCATGATCGCCGTGATCAACACACCGAATTCGCGCAGGACGGCGATCCCGACCAACTCCACCGTGAAGACGGAAAAGCCCAGCTGTCCCAGAAGGTTGGCGCCCATATAGGCAACCACGGCCCCGATGAAGAAGGCCAGGACCGCCACGATCGGGAGGGCATTCACCCCCACTTCTTCCATCGCCCAGACCGTCGGCGTCAGCCGGAAGCGCCAGGGCTGGGCGGCGGTCGACAGGCCTGTGGTCACGGTGCGTCCGAAAAAGGCAAAAGTGGAGACGGTTTCCTGATAGGCAGCCTCCAGCCCGGCCCCGATACGCGCCATCGCGCCCATGAAGCCATAGGCCGGTTCCCGAGGCGCCTCACAAATGGTCGACCGGGCGCGCACTTCATGCATCAGGCGGCGCGCCACCGGATGGTCGCCGAGATAGTGGAAGTCCGCATCCGGATCATGACACCGGCGCACGCTCCGGCTCAGGATATAGGCGCCCGACGTGTCGATGCGTCCGAGATGGCTGAGGTCGAGAACGAGGTCTTCCGGGTCAACCGAGGCTTCGATCCGGCGCAGCGGCGCATCCTGGCGGTTGATCGTTTCCACCACCCAGTCGCCATGGGCTTCCAGCACGGTCTTGCGCCCTTCTTCGCGCACGACCAGTCCGGCAGGCTCGGCTGTCTGGATTGAATGACCCCTCATAGTGTTGAGCCTAGTCGATTTTTTGGGAGCCGGGGAGTGGTTTGAGACGGTAAAGGAACACTGCGGCAACAAGGCCACACACCGCCGGAATGATCATGATCGCAAACCCGCCCGCGCCTAGCTGGGCATAGAAATAGCCAGAGGCTGCAGACGCTGCCGCCATCACCAATCCGCCCGACAGGGCCGAATTGAGCGCCTGCGCCAGGGCGGCATGTTCATCGGGAACATGATCCGCCGCGAATCTCAGGAAGCCGACATAGGTCGCCGCAAAAGTCAGCGCATGCAGGGACTGCAGCGCGAACAAGGCCCACAGCGGCGGTGACAGCGCTGTCAGACCCCAGCGCAGGATCGAACCCACCGCGCCAACACCCAGCAGAACCGCCGGGCTCGCCCGCCCCAGAACCCCTTTCCCTGACAGCCAGAGAAAGGCGATTTCGACCAGCACGCCGGACGCCCACAGAGCACCGATTGCCGTGCCTGAAAGGCCCTGATCGCTCCAGGCCTTGGCAGAAAACGCGTAGTAAAAGCCATGTCCCGCCTGCACCATGGCGGAGGCCAGCAGGGCCAGGCCTAGCGGTCCGGCCAGCATGATCAGCAGATCACGGATATGCCCCTTGCCCTTTGCATGCGGTTCTTCCCGGCGGCCTTCCGGCAGCCAGGCGGCTGCCAGGGCCAGCAATCCCGCAGCCAGGATCAGCCAGGCCAGGATGCTTTGCGTACCCAGCCGGTCGATCAGATAGCCGGCCACGAAATTCGCCACGATGAACATGGCCGAGCCGAAAGCCCGGACAGGACCAAAGGAAAACGCGCCGCCCTTGGCCGAGCGGATCGCGAAGGCGTCAATCACCGGGATCTGTCCGAACACCAGCGCACCCGACAGGAAGGACAGAACCAGCAAGACCCAGGGCAGCGACGACGCGCCGTGCAGTCCGAAAACCACCACACAGCCAATGGCGAAAGCCAGGATCGGGTCCCGGCGCCGCATGGCCCGGTCAGACCAGCGCGCCCCGATCGGGGAGACCAGAGTCCGCCCGGCCATGCCGGCCGCCACGATCCATCCGATCCATTCCGGTGACAGGCCCTGCCCGTCCAGCCATTGCGGGAAATAGGGCAGGAAACAGCCCAGCAGCAGGTAGAAGGCACCGTAATAGCCGGCGAACCGGAAGGCGGGCGTGCGGATCATGTCGGACCAATACCTCGAATGTCGGTGTCTGCGTATGCCCGGGGCGGCACGCTTGGCGAACAGTGTTCACTTGTATAGGTTCGCCCGGCACTGAATGACACAGCCGGAATCACGCGTCATGGGCCCAGATACCCTTGTTTCCACAAGGCCGGAAGAGCGAGCCGATGCCGCGCCTGTCAGGCCGCTTCGGGTTCTCGTCACCGGCTATCGCTCCCACCCTCATGTTGGTGGCCAGGGCGTCTATATCCGGGAACTCACCAATAGTCTTCTCGCGCTGGGCCACGAGGTCTCCGTCGCTTCCGGCCCGCCCTATCCCGAACTCGATCCGGCGGTGGAGTTGATCAAACTCCCCTCGCTCGACCTGTTCGCCGAGGAGAATGCCTTCCTCGCCCTGCGGCCGCGCCATCTGACATCCTGGGCCGACCTGTCCGAATGGCTGTCCCATAATTCCGGCGCCTTCGGAGAGCTCTACGCTTTCGGCCGGCGGCTCGACCGCTTCCTGCGCCGCGAGGGGCACCGCTTTGACGTGATCCATGACAACCAGACCCTGGCCTCGCCCTTCCTGCGGATCCAGTCGCGCCTTCCGGTCATCACCACCATCCACCACCCGATCACGATCGACCGCGATTATGCCGTGGCCGCTGGACGCAAATGGTGGGAACCGCTGATGACGCGCCGCTGGTACCGTTTTGTCGGCATGCAGGCGCGCACAGCGTCCCGTCTTGATCGCCTCTTGGCCGTATCGGAAGCCGCGCGTGACACCCATTCGGACCAGTATGGAGTCGATCCTGCGCGTGTCCGTGTGGCCTATAACGGCATTGATCACGATGTTTTCCACCCGGACGCTGCTGTCGAGCGAGAAACCGGGTTGATCGTCACCACCGCCAGTGCCGACGTTCCGATCAAGGGGCTCGACGTCCTGATCGACGCCCTCGCCCGCGTCGCCGCCGCCCGTCCTAATGCCCGTCTTCACATTGTCGGACAGCTGCGCGACGGCCCTGCGAAACGCCAGATCGAGGCCCATGGCCTGTCCCAGCGCATCACCACCTCGCACAATCTGTCCCGCGAGGACGTCGCCAATCTATACCGCCGCGCCCATATCGTGGCCTGCCCGGCCCGGTTTGAAGGCTTCGGTTTTCCCGCCGCGGAAGCCATGGCCTGTGGGGCCGCTGTGGTCGCCAGCAATGGCGGTGCCCTGCCGGAAGTCGTTGGCGATGCAGGACTTGTCGCCCCGGTCGGCGATGCCGGCGCGATGGCCGAGCATCTCGCCCGCCTGCTCGACACACCCGCCGAAGCCGCCCGTCTGGGTGAACAGGCCGCCGCCCGCGCCCGCGCCGAATTCAACTGGTCATCCCACGCTCTGGCCGCCTCCCGCCTCTATGCCGAAGCCCTTGCCGAACGGAATACCGCCTCATGATGACGATCCGCCTCGAGCCGATGGAATTGGCACCGGGCCAGCGCGTTCTGGACCTGGGCTGCGGGCATGGCCGCCATCTTCATGCCGTCTATTGGGACCGCACACCGGTCCTCGCTGTCGGGGTTGATCTGGACCACGCCAATTGCGCCATCGCGCTGGACAAATTCTTCGAACTCCCGCCGCCCGAACCCGCCTCGGACCTGCGCGGCGCCGTTCTGTCGGCCGGGGACGCCGGCCAATTGCCGTTTGAAGACAACACGTTCGACCGGATCGTCTGCTCCGAGGTGCTCGAACACGTCCCGGATCCGGACCTCGTCCTGTCGGAGATCAGCCGCATCCTGAAACCCGGCGGCATTTTCGTCGCTTCCGTGCCGCGCTACTGGCCGGAGAAGATCTGCTGGTTCCTCGCCCCCGCCTATCCGCGCGAACCGGGCGGCCATGTCCGCATCTTCCGCCCCAATGCCCTCAAGGCCGCCGTCGAGCGCCAGGGCTTCCGCCGCTATCTGCGCCATTGGGCCCACGGCCTGCACAGCCCCTATTGGTGGCTGCAATGCGCCCTGTGGGACACGCGCGAGACCAGTTTCCTGGTCCGCCAATACCGCAAATTCCTGGAATGGGATCTGATGAAACGCCCTTGGCTCACCCGCGCCATGGAAGCCGTGCTCAACCCGATCATGGGCAAGTCCGTGGTCATGTATTTCCGCAAGACCGCCTGATGGGAAAGCTCGTCGATATCCAGGCCTGCGCCCGCCATATCGAGGGCCTGCAGCAAGCCGACGGTGCCATTCCCTGGATCGAGGCCGGGATCTGGGACGCCTGGAATCACGGCGAAGCGGTGATGGGCCTCGCCATTGCCGGCAAGCGGGACGCGACCTTCAAGGCCCTGGACTGCCTGGCTGAACGCCAGGAAGCCGATGGCGGTTGGACCGGCGATCTCGGTGCCTCCGTCCCGCTGGACGACACCAATAAACGTCTCGCCCCGGCCAATCCGGAACAGGCCCGGGACACCAACTTCACCGGCTATGCGGCCGTCACCGTCCTGCGCAGCCTGCTGGCGCTGGAAGCGCTCAGCGAATTGCCGCGCTACTGGCCCATGGTGAAATCCGCCATGGGCTTCATCCTCGCCCACCAGACCCGCCATGGCGATGTCGTCTGGTGCGGCCGCCAGGAAGACGAGGCGCTGTGCGGCATCGACAGTCTGCGCGCCGGCAATGCCAGCCTCTACAAGGCACTGGAATGCGCCATCCTGATGGGACGTCTGCAGGGCGAAAACATCACCGACTGGATCGAAGCCCGCCGCCGCATTGGCGATGTCCTGCGCGAAAATGATGCTCGCTTCGACCGCACCGGCACCGACCGACGCCGCTATGCCATGGACTGGTATTATCCCGTCCTGGCCGGTGTGATCCGCGGTGATGCGGCGCGCGCCCGTCTCTATGCCCGCTGGACGGATTTCGTCGAAGCCGGGTTGGGTTGCCGCTGTGTGTCCGACCAGCCCTGGGTGACCGCAGCCGAAACTGCTGAGCTTGCCCTCGCCTGTCTCGCTGCCGGCAAGCCGGACCAAGCCCGCAGCCTGATCGAAAACCTGTCACCCCTGCGCGCCAAACAGGGCGGCTACTGGATGGGCTGGCAGTTCGAGGAAAGCATTGTCTGGCCGTATGAACGTCCCAGCTGGACTTCCGGCGCCCTGATCCTGGCCGCCGATGCGCTGGACGGGCTCAGCCCGGGTTCCGACCTGCTGATCCGCAACTGGGTCTCCGAAGCGCCCGCTAAGGCAGGCGGCGAAGCACTTCCAGCGTTCCTGTCCGGCTGACCTGTTCGAACAGGCCTGACGCCACAGCCAGTTTCCAGACTTCATATGGCGGACGCCCGCCATCTTCCGGATTGGGGAAGACATCATGGATGGCCAGCAGGCCGCCCGTGACGACCTTTGACGCCCAGCCGCGATAATCCGCCAGTGCGGCTTCCATGGAGTGGCCGCCATCAATGAAGACCATGCCCAGCGGCGTGGTCCAGTGGGCCGCCACCGTCTTGGACTTGCCGATCACCGGGATGACGCAATCTTCCAGATCCGCTTTGAACAGGGTCTCGCGCAGGGCTGGCAGCGTCTCCACCACACCCAGGTCCGCATTGTAGAGATCGGGATCGTGATAGCCTTCGCCCGGCTGGTGTTCCTCGGAGCCGCGATGATGATCGAGCGTGTAGAGCACACTGCCCGCATGACGAACGGCCGGGCCCAGATAGAGCGCCGACTTGCCGCAATAGGTACCGATTTCCAGTACCGGGCCCAGTTTCGCCGCCTCGCCGGCATAGCGCGCCAGCGCCTCGCCTTCCACCGGATCGAGGAAGCCTTTCACATCATCAGGATGAAGCATCAGGAGAGGCCGTCTGCCGCCGTCGGGAAGTTCCGCCGCAGCGCTGCCAGCGCATCGGCCCGCTGGCGCAACCCGTCTGCGCGGCCAGCCAGCAGGTCCCGGTCAATCGTCAGGGCCGCCATCTGGTCCGCATTCACGCCATCAGCCATGACACCGAGAAGACTGTCGAACAGGCTGAGGCTGTCGCGGGTCTGGGTCAGGGCCGTTTCGACATGGCCAAGGCTGCGTCCCAGCGCCGAACGCGAGGTCCCGCCCTGCGCTGCCACCAGGTTCTGGGCAGCCGAATCCACTTCGCTGGCCAAGGCATAGGCCTGACGCAACTCACTCGACACAAGAAGCGTCAGCTGCGGGTCCTCGACCGAGGCGAGGTCATGGGCGTCCAGATAGCGGGCGATGGCCGGATTGTCGTGGGACGGCGCGCTATCGCCTTCATCGCCCCCCATGCCGACCCAGCGCATGGCGGCCTGCATGGCGCTTTCATCCGCGACCCAGCCGTTTTCACGCGCTGTGTCATCGAGGACTCGCGCCGCCCGGGCCAGATCACCATGAGCCGGTGTCATACTGCTGATATCGGCATCGGAACGGGCGGAGACGGAAATCGGCGCGCTGGCACAGGCCGCGAGCGTGAAAGACGCGGCGAGAGCCACACATGCTATCCGAATAGCCGACATAATTTCCCGTTTATCGCAGATTTGCCCCAATCCTGTAACAGGATATCGGCAGACTATCCCTTAGGCTATCGTTTATTGCGTTTACGAGCCGCTAACAGCACACTGCCGACATGGACGCTTCCTACACCCGACGCCTGCTTTATCCGCCGATCCGTCCGCTGGAGAGTTTCCATCTGCCGGTCGGTGACGGGCATGAGCTCTATGTCGAGGAATGCGGACGACCGGACGGGATTCCGGTCATCACCCTGCATGGCGGCCCCGGCGGCGGCGTTTCGCCCGCCCTGCGGCGCTTCTTCGATCCGCGCCGCTATCGCATCATCCTGTTCGACCAGCGCGGCTGCGGCCGTTCCACGCCACACGGCTCGCTGGAAAACAACACGACCCAGAAGCTGATCGAGGACATCGAGAAAATCCGCGTGCATATGGGCGTCGATCAATGGCTCGTCTTCGGCGGATCCTGGGGCGCCACACTGTCCCTGGCCTATGCGCGGGAACATGCGGATCGCTGCCTTGGCCTGGTCCTGCGCGGTGTCTTCCTGTGCACCCAGATCGAGCTGGACTGGTTCTATCGCCAGGGCGCCAACATGCTCTTCCCGGACGCTTGGGAGCGCCTGGTTGACCCGCTGGCGCCGGAAGAACGCGACGACATCATCAAGGCCTATTATGAGCGGCTGGCCGAGCCGGACCTGGTTCGCCGCCGTCCCGACGCACTGGCCTGGGCGCGCTGGGAAAGCGCACTCATTTCCATGGCCGGAGATCCGTCAGCCCCGCTGGCCGATCCGATCCGCGCTGATGCGCTGGCCCGTCTGGAGACGCATTATTTCCTGCACAAGGGCTTCTTTGAACGCGACGGCCTCCTGCTTGAGGAGGCCGACCGTTTCAATCAATTGCCCGGCGTGATCGTGCAGGGGCGCTATGATGTCGTCACACCGCCCCGCTCGGCCTGGGCGCTGGCCCGGGCCTGGCCGCGTGCCCGCCTGCAAATGATCGGCGATGCCGGTCATGCTGCGGGAGAGCCGGGCGTGGTGGACGCGCTTGTACGCGCCACCGACGCCTTCGCGGCCCGCCTGACCTAGCCCAGTCCCACCATGGCACCGATGGCGCCACCATTGAACTTGGCGTCCAGGCCCAGCAACAGGATGATGCCGATCGCCGGCGGCACCACAAACTTCACGCAGAAGTGGAAGAAGCCGAACAGCCCGTTCGAGGCATGGCTCAGCTCCTGACGCATCAGCGATTTCGGGATTACCCAACCGGCAAACACGGCCACCAGCAGACCGCCCAGCGGCAGCAGGAAGGAGCCGGACATCCAGTCCACGAACTCGCCAGCGAATGCATCGGAATAGACCGCACCCGCACCGATCATGAAGGCGAAGAAGCCCAGCAGAACCGCCGCCGTCGGGCGCGAGAAATCCGAATGCTCCTCGATGAAGGCCACCGTGCCTTCCAGCAGGGAGATCGAAGAGGTGATCGCAGCGATGAAGGCCAGCGCGAAGAAGGCACCACCGATGATATTGCCGGCCGGCATGTCGGCGAAAACGGCCGGCAGCGCGGTGAAGATCAGGCCCATGCCTGCAGCCGGGTCCATGCCCACCATGAAGACGATCGGGAAGATCATCAGGCCGGCGACCAGGGCGACCATCGTGTCGGCCGAGGCGATCAGCACCGAGGACGACCCGATATTGGTGTCCTTGGACAGGTAGGAGCCATAAGTGATCATGATGGCCGAAGCGACCGAGACTGAGAAGAAGGCCTGGCCGAGGGCCGCCACGAAGGTGTTGCCCGTCACCGCCGAGAAGTCCGGCGTGAACAGATAGGCAATCGCTTCAGCCGCATTGCCGGATGCCAGCGAATAGATGGTCAGGCCGATCAGCACGATGAAGAAGACCGGCATCAAGAAGGTCGCGACCTGTTCGATACCGCCCTTCAGACCCCGCGCCACGATCATCACGGTGATGATCATGAAGACGGCGTGCCAGATCAGTTTCGCACCATTATCGCCATAGAACATGGTCGCACCGCCCGGCTCGGAGAACCCGCCCAGGAAGCCGGAGGCCGAATAGGCCATGACCATGCCCGCAATGACCGAATAGGTCGTCAGGATCAGGAAACCGCCCGCAGTACAGACCCAGCCCACAATCGCCCATTTGGCGGACTTGCCCGCTTCCTGTGCCATTTTCCGGGTGGAGGAAATCGCCGATTGCTGCGCGTGGCGGCCAATGGCGATTTCAGCCATCAGGACCGGGATCGCAAACAGGATCACGCAGCCGATATAGATCAGGACGAAGGCGGAACCGCCATTCTGACCCGTCATGAACGGGAATCGCCAGAGATTGCCCAGACCAACCGCGGAACCCACCGCGGCGAGAATGAATGCAAATCGCGAAGACCAGTGCGCGTGCTGGCCGACCGGTGTTGCCGCCATGAAATTCTCCCCTGAAAAAGCGCGCCGCTAACGGGCGCGCACCCCTTACACAATTGACGCGCACACTTCCCCAAGCCTGTGTTCGGGTCAAGCTGGCTTCGCCAGCGCGGCAAATCAGCCGAACAGTCCGGCGCCCCTCGGCGGCTCCGCATTGCGGTGGATGTGGGCCCCCAGGATGAGGCCGAAACCGGCCAGCACAGCCAGGACCACCGTCCCGCCATAGGAGATCAGCGGCAGCGGAACCCCGACCACCGGCAAAAGCCGCGACACCATGCCGATATTGATGAAGACATAGGAGGCATAGGTCGTGGTGATGCCGATCGTCAGCAGGCGCAGGAAGGGCGATTTGCACGAAATGGCGATGGCCACGGCCTGCGCCATGATCAGCGCATTGATCGCCAGGATCGCGATCCCGCCGACAAAGCCGAATTCCTCACCCAGAGCCGTGAAGATGTAGTCTGTCTGCATTTCCGGCAGATAGCCCAGTTTGGACTGGGTGCCCTCCAGGAAACCCTTTCCCGTCATCCCGCCGGACCCCAGCGTGATCACCGCCTGGTTCGGGTGGTAATTGATCCCCAGCGGGTCGAAATCCGGATTGGTGAAGGCTCGCACCCGGTCCATCTGATAGTCGGCCAAGATGTTCTCCAGCCCGTACAGTCCGATCCCGACCATGCCGATCAGGCCGATCGCTCCCACCACCAGGATGAACCACCAACTCAACCCCGCCATGAAGATCACGGCGACGCCGGTGGCTGCCAGAAGCAGGGTTGTGCCCAGATCCGGCTGGCCGAGAACAAGAATGGCCGGCGCGCCGATGATCATCAGCGGCGGCAACAGGCCTGATATCGAGGTCACCTTTTCGGAGGGCAGATCGTGATAATAGCGGGCCAGCGCGAAGACGATGGCGAGCTTCATGATCTCGGAGGGCTGGATCCGTATCGGCCCCAAATCGACCCAGCGCTGCGCGCCATTGATCGAAACGCCCATCACCTCGACAAGCACCAGCAGGAGCAGGGCAACCACATAGGCCGGATAGGACACGCCCATCCAGAAGCGCGGCGGGAACATGGCGATCACCACCATGGCTGCCAGGCCAACCCCCAGACGGATGGTGTGATTGAGCGCCCAGGGTGACCAGCTGCCGCCACCGACCGAGTACAACATGCCGATACCCGCCAGGCCGAGCAGGATGAGGAGCAGGACGAGCGTCCAGTTCAGCTCCATCAGCTTGCCCTGCAGGTCGCGCGGGACCGTCTCGCGGAAAACCGCCATCAGGCGCCCCCTCGCTGCGAAGCGGACAGGTCGGCAAACACGCCGGGCCGGCTGGACGGGTCCCGGGCAACGACGCGGCGCAGGATGTCGCGCGCCGGACGCGTCGCTGCGCTGGAGCCACCGCCATGTTCGACGACAACGACACAGGCATATTTGGGCCGGTCAGCTGGCGCGTAGCACATGAAGAGACCATGGTCGCGCAGACGCCAGGGCAGGTCTTCCTGGCTGCGCACGCCGGAGGCGCGCTCCTCGGCCGTGATGGAATAGACCTGGGCCGTACCGGTCTTGCCGGCCATTTCCACGCCTTCAATGCCCAGACCGCCCAGCGAATAGGACGTGCCGCCCGGCTCATGGACGACGCCGCGCAGACCGGCGCGAACCCGCGCCAGCGACTCCTCGGACAGGCCGATATGCTCCGCCGGACGGGCCAGCGCATTGCGATACAGCGTCGGCTCGACCGCCCGCCCGGACGCCACACGTGCCGTCATGACGGCCAGTTGCAGCGGCGACATGGAGACCGCCCCCTGCCCGATACCGGCATTATAGGTGTGACCGGTCGTCCATGGCTCATCATAGCGCCCGCGCAGCCAGGCCGGGTTCGGCATCAGGCCGGAGCGCACGCCGGAAATCCCGATATCAAACTCCTGGCCGACACCGAAGCGCACAGCCATGTCGTACAGCCGGTCAATGCCCAGCCGGTCGGCCATCTCGTAGAAGAAGATGTCGCAGGAGGTTTTCACCGCTTCGTGCAGATTGACGGGCCCATGCCCCTGGCGGCGCCAGCAGTGGAATTCACGCGGTCCCAAACGGGTCGAGCCGGTACAGCGGATCGTCTCGCTCGGGTCCACCAGCCCGTGTTCCAGGGCCGCAGCCGCCACCACTGCCTTGAAGGTCGAGCCCGGCGGATAGGTGCCCTGGATGGATTTGTGGAAGAGCGGATTATGGTCATTCTCGCGCAGCGCCGCATAGTCGCGCACCGAAATGCCGCCCACGAAGAGGTTGGGGTCGAAACTGGGCGTGGACACCAGGGCGATCAGCTCACCGGTATTCACGTCCATCACGACGGCTGACGCCGATTCCTGGCCCAACCGCTCATGGGCAAAGCGCTGGATGTCCGCATCCAGCGTCATCACCACATCCTGGCCGGCTTGCGGCGGTTCGGACTGGTCCGGCAATTCCCGGATCACGCGTCCGCGCGCATTGACCTCTGTTTTCAGCGCCCCGGCCGAACCGCGCAGATCCATCTCCCGCGCACTCTCCACCCCCGTCTTGCCAATCCGGAAACCCGGGTGGCGCAACAGGCGTTCCGCCTCGCGCGGATTGTTCAGGATGTCTTCGTCATTGGGGGCCTGCACATAGCCCACGACATGGGCAAAGGCGGCGCCATAGGGATAGGCCCGGACCTCGCCGACATCCGGCGTGATCCCGGCCAGGTCCGGCGCATTCATATTGATCGCGGAGAATGTCTGCCAGTCCAGATCATCCTCGATCGTGATGGCCCGGAAACGCTCCTGCTGGCGCGCCGTCCGCAGGATGCGGGTGCGCGTGTAATCGCTCAGCGGCATGTATTGCGCGAGCCGGTCCAGTGCCGCTTCCAGGTCACCGGCTTGTTCCGGCACCAGCAGAGCCCGGTAACTGTCCCGGTTCTCCGCGATCGGCACACCGAACCGGTCCAGGATGCGCCCGCGCGAGGGCGGCAGGAGATAGTAGTTGAACTGGTTGTCCTCGGAGAGCAGGCGATAGCGCTCATTCTCCAGGACCTGCAGCGCATAGAGCCGTCCCGCCAGACCCGTAAACGCAATCCCGCCCAGGCCGGACATGATCAGCGCCCGGCGGGTGAATTTCAGATCCTGTTCCTGGCGGTCAGCACGCATGAGACTTCGTGATCACCCCCCGATAAAGCCGCTGCGCCCGCCACGCCGGCGGCGCAGGACCAGGAAGGCCACAAGCGGGAACATCAAGAGGGTCGCCACGATTTCGATGATCAGCGGCTGCAGATCAGCCATCTGCTCCAGCGCGAAACTGCCGGCCGTGAAGGCGATGGCGTGAGCGAGGAGCAAGGTCCCGGCAAAACGGATGATCACGGGCGGCAGATCGCGCGGCATGCCGTCCTCGCCACGGAAGCGGAAAGCGGCAATCGCGATGAGATAGGACAGCGCCCACACACCCATCGGCGCGCCGGTCAGCAAGTCCTGCGTCAAACCAATGGCGAAAATGGCAAAAGGCGGCATGAAATGCGGACGCACGCCGGACCACAGGAAAATCGCCATCAGCGGCCAGGTCGGCATGATGTTGATCCCGTCCACCAGACGCGTCGGTGCCGCCTGCATGATCAGCGCCAGCAATATGGACAGGACACAGCCCAGCGCGCCCAGCCAGGGCGATTGACGATCCGTGGGCTTCCTCATGGCCGGCCCTCCGTCGCCGCATCGCCATCAGGTGCGGCGGCATCCGCCGGGACCGGCTCACCGGTCGCTTCGCTGTCGGCCTGCGGCGGCTCCATGATCAGGGGCAGGCTGGCCGGCGGAAGTTCCAGATCGGCAGCTTCCGGTTCCTGGTCCGGCGGAACAATGCGGTGATAGGGCCAGACCCAGACGAAATCGATCGGTGCCTGGTCGGAATACAGGCGCACGCGCCATTCCCCGGACCGGGTCAGGATCGCCTCGCCCACCGGCAGGCCGCGCGGCAGGATACCACCATCACCGGAAGAGACGATCCGATCACCTTCCTGCAGATCCGGTGCCCGTCCGACATATTCCAGGCGCGGATAGTCCGAATTGTCACCGATCAGTATGGCGCGGGCATTCGACCGGTCCGCCATGACCGGGATGCGCGAATTGAGGTCGGTCAGCAAAAGCACACGAGCGGAACGCCGTCCCGTTTCATAGACCCGGCCGACCAGTCCATAGAGATTGATCACCGGATAGCCATCACGGATCCCGGCTTCCAGACCCCGGCCGATCAGGCGGGCCTGCACGAACGGGCCCTGCGGGTCCGCCACGGTCCAGGCACCGATCCGGTCCTGGATCATCGGCGTTTCGACATCCAGCGCATCTTCATAGATCTCGATGCGATCGCGCTGGCGATAGGCCAGGTCTTCCCAGTAGCGCGCCTCGATCAATTGCTGGCGCAGCTGGGCATTCTCTTCGGCCAGCGCGCCCTGGCGGCGGAAATAGGGTCCGATCCCCTTCACCGAACGGATCGGCTGGGCACCCAGCTCCAGCAGAGGAGCGGCCAGATCGGTAAAACCGGCCCGGAAACCGGCAAACGCGTCCGAGCGCGAGGCCGGCCGGTCGAAAGCAATCAGGGCACCGGACACGACCAGAAGGGCGATGAAGAGCGGCCGCGAGAACGTGACACGCTGATCATTGTCGTTTCGTGTCGATCGCCTGGACGCCACCGACTCACTCCTTCTACTCCCGGCGTGAGACTACCCCCGGTATGTTTGCTTAGACAGCTTCGGACAGGATGGGCCGCCAGACCCGCAGATCCTCGACCGCCTTGCCACAGCCCAGCACCACGCAGGACAGGGCTTCATCGGCCAGGCTGACCGGCAGGCCGGTGCGCTCGCGCAGCTCGGTGTCGAGATTACGCAGCAGCGCGCCCCCGCCCGTCAGCACGATACCCTTGTCGACGATGTCGGCCGCCAGTTCCGGCGGCGTCGCTTCCAGCGCCTGTTTCACCGCTTCGACGATCTGCTCGACCGGCTCGGACAGGCTGTCCGCGATCATGGCTTCGGTGACGGCGATCTCACGCGGCACGCCATTCATCAGGTCGCGGCCCTTGATGTCCAGCGACAGGCCTTCACCCTTCACAGGCGGCATGGCCGAACCGATTTCCTTCTTGATGCGCTCGGCGGAGGTCTCACCGATCAGCAGGTTTGCGGAACGGCGGATATAGTTGATGATCGCCTCGTCCATCTTGTCACCGCCCACGCGCACGGAGCGCGAATAGACGATGCCGGACAGGGACATCACGGCTACTTCCGTCGTGCCGCCACCGATATCCACGATCATGGAACCGGTCGGCTCATCGATCGGCAGGCCGGCACCGACGGCCGCCGCCATCGGTTCGTCGATCAGATAGACCTTGCGCGCACCGGCACCCAGCGCGCTCTCATGGATGGCGCGGCGTTCAACGGCGGTGGCGCCGGACGGCACACAGATCACCACCTGCGGCGACACCATGGCGCGGCGATTGTGCACTTTCTGGATGAAATGCTTGATCATTTCCTCGGCCACGTCGAAGTCGGCGATGACGCCATCGCGCATCGGCCGGATGGCTTCGACATTGCCCGGGGTCTTGCCGAGCATCAGCTTGGCCTCGGCCCCTACGGCCTGGACGTGTTTGCGGCCCTTCTCGACCTTGTAGGCCACGACAGAAGGTTCATTCAGGACGACGCCGCGTCCCTTGACGTAGACCAGCGTGTTGGCCGTACCGAGGTCGATCGCGATATCCGCGGAGAGCAAACCAAAAAGGCTATTGAGCATGAGCGTGCAAAATTCGGGTGTGTGGCGGCAAAGCCGCGGTGCAACATGTTTTTCTTGTGCGATGCTCCGCCCGATATTGCAAGGGGCGCAAACCGCGTCGCCGCACATCTAGGCAAAAGATTTAAGGCAAGGTTATGACGGTGTTTCCGTCTCTTCCGCCCGATTTTCACGATGGCGCCGCAGCCATTTGCGGGCCAGCAGCATGACACCGATCCAGCCGATCACCGCGACCAGCAGCGCCACGCCCAGCAGGAGCTGGCCTTCCGACAGCATGGCCAGGATGCTCTGACCGGCCAGGCCCACCACGATGATCTTCGGCCCCGTCCCCATCGCCGTGCCCAGCAGGAAGGCCCAATAGGGTGTGCGCGCGACACCGAAGCCCATATTCACGACAATGAAGGGCCCCGAGGGCACCCAACGCACCAGCATGGCGGCCAGCAAGCCGTTGCGGCCGATGAAGCTGGAGATCCGGTTGGCCCAGTCCCCGCCATAGCGTTTCAGGACGCGGGCTCCGAATATCCGGCCCATGAAGAAATTCACCGAAGCGGCGAACAGGGTCGCGATCCAGGCATAGAGCGAGCCCAGCGTCGGCCCGAAAGCCACAATCGCCGCTGCCATCAGACCGAATTGCGGTGCACCCAGGAAAGACAGCAGGGTGAAAATGATGATGGTGACCGGCAGGGCATACCAGCGGCCCGCCATGTCGGCGAACCAGTCACTGGCCGCACCCGGCTCCACATCCAGCACAAAACGGCCCAACAGGAAGACAATCCCGACCACCGCGAACAGGGCGATAGAGACGCCGATCGCGCGCGCCGCGCGGGCATCCATGCGCAGGATGAAATCCAGGATCTGTTTCATGGCGTGCCGGAACCGTGAGGCATCAGGACAGGGCCGATTGGCCTAGCTGTCCTCACCGTCCGGCAATTCGCCGTCCATGTCGACCATTTCCCCGGAGGCAATCGCCGAGAGCTTGGCACGCTGCACCGCCAGAATGGCCAGCTGTTCGTCCAGAACCTTGAGGATTTCACGCGCCTCATCCTGGTCGACACGCCCCGGAGACCGCTCGGTCTCGCTCAGGCTCTCCATCAGGGCCGAGATATTGCGCGCATTCGACCGACTGGCATCACCGGCCAGGGCCAGCCAGTTGGCGTCATCGGCCTTGTCGATGGGCAGGAAGATCCCGCCGGCCAGTGCAGCGAGGTGCTGCGCCGCCGCCGTGGAGCCGGCTTCGGTCAGCGTCGCGACGCGTGTGTAGGAAATCTCGTTGGAGGAATCCGGATCGGCCAGCGCGTAGACACGTGTCCGGCTGAGATCCAGCAATTCCATGACTTTGGGAATGCCGCCGACCTCTTCGAATACACGAGCCACGACTTCCTTGGGTTCACCATATCGGCGGATTTTGACCGGATTGAACGCCATACCTGCCCCCACGCAGTGAGAATCTTGAAATCACCTCATACAGGGTGATGATCTTGTTGGCTATTTCGTGGCACCGTAGATGCGGCTGCGCAATTCCTTGCCAGCCGCCTCGACGGCCAGGCTGTGATCACGCTCACGGTCCGCCTTCATGGCATCGCCCGCCTCATAGGTTTCCACCCATTTCTTCGCGAAACTGCCATCCTCGATAGCCGCCATCGCCTTGTCGAACACGGCATGGAGTTCGGGACCGGCGATATCCGCCTCGATCTCCCGCGCGCCGAACTCCGCGGTATCGGAAATCGCCTCATACATGCCGGCAATGCCGCGGGCCTGGATAAGGTCGGCGAGGTATTTGATCTCGTGGACGCAGTCGATATAGGCCATGCGTGGCGACACGCCGGCCTGCACCAGCCGATCAAAACTGGCCCGCGCCAGCGCCACCATGCCGCCCACCAGAACAACCTGCTCACCGAACAGGTCGGACACGGTCTCCTCACGGAATGTGGTCGGGAATATCCCGACATTGCCGGATCCGATCCCGGCCAGATAGGCCAGTGCCAGTTCGCGCGCCTGCCCGCTGGCATCCTGCTCCACCGCCCAGAAACCGATCAGGCCGGAGCCCTTCTCGAATTCCTGCCGCACCGCCCCGCCCGGCCCTTTCGCGGCCGCCAGGATGACGTCGCAATCGGCTGGCGGCTCGATCAGCTTGTAGTGGATGGAAAACCCGTGACACAGGATCAGCGCCTGGCCCGGCTTGCGGTTGGGCGCAATGGATTGCTCCCAGATCTGCCGGTGCGCCTCGTCGGCTGCCAGCAGCGCGATGGCGTCGGCCCAAGCGGCCGCGTCTTCCAGGCTCACCACTTCGAACCCGTCCGCTTCCGCCTTGGCACGCGAGGGCGAGCCCGGGCGCAGCGCGATCCGGATGTCCTTTACGCCGCTATCGCGCAGGCACAGCGCATGGGACCGGCCATGATTGCCATAGCCGACAATCGCCAGACGGGTCCGGCGGATCGGGGCGAGATCAATATCCTTGGCGTAGAGTGGTTCAGTCATCCTCGGGAGCGCTTTGCGAATCGGCTTGGGCTTGCGGGGGCTGATAGGACGGATCATCCGTGCCCATGTCCAGTATGCCGCGCCAATTCCCGTCCGCATTCAAACGCCACACGGTGACATAGGTCCCGCGTCCGGCCGGCGGGGTGGACCGGTCCCCGTCCGGATGCAATTCCCACACACCCCAGGTCACGCCGAAATCATCACCGCTCCCGGCCAGGCCTTCCTCCGGTTCCCAGTGCAAAAGCGTGCCCTCGGGCACGCCGGCAAACAGCGCCCGGATCTGCGCCTCACCGCGCGTCGGCGTCGCAGTACCGCGCACCAGTCGGCCATCAACACTGTCCATCCAGGCCGCAAAGGCGTTTTCGATATCCGCCTCGGCCGCGAGCGCAGCAAAATCCCGGTCGGCCTGCAGGATGGCCTCGACCACCGCGTCATTCGACTGGGCCGCAACCGCTCCGCCCGTCAGACCGGCCAAGGCCAGTCCCGCTATCCATGAGCGCATGATCAATTCTCCCCATCTGCCAGCAGCGCGCTCAGCGCTTCGCGCGCCTCGCCTGCATCCAGAGACGTTATCCGGGGCCAGTTGGCGGTTTGATTACGGAACCATGTCAGCTGGCGTTTCGCGTAGCGGCGGCTGTCCCGCTTGGCGAGCTCGACCGCGACATCCATCCCGGTTTCACCGCGCAGATAGGCCAGAAGCGGCGGCACACCCAGAGCCTTCATGGCAGGCAGCTCAGGATCCAGTTCGCGCTCGGCGAAGGCCTGCACCTCTTCCATGGCACCCTGCTCCATCATCCGGTCAAAACGCGCATTGATGCGCGCATAGAGCGCCTCTCGTTCCGGCTCGATCACCAGACCCCGCCAGCTTCCCTCAGGCAAAAGCGGATGCGTCTCTTGCTGGAAGTCACTCAGTTTGCGACCGGTCTCATACCCGACTTCAATGATCCGCAGCAGGCGCTGCCGGTCAGCGCCCTGAATGCGCTCTGCTGCGACGGGGTCAATCACAAAGGCTTCTGCTCGCAGGGCATCAAGACCGCCTTCGGCCTCCAGCGCCGCAGCCCTTGCCCGCGCAGCCTCGCCAATCTCAGGCACCGGGGCCAGACCGACTGTGAGGGCATTGAAATAGAGACCCGTCCCGCCCACCAGAATGGGCATCCGGCCGCGCGCCCGGACATCCTCGATCAAGGCCAGCGCGGCCTCGCTCCAGCGTCCCACCGACCAGCGCTCGGCCGGATCGGCAACGCCGAAAAGATGATGGGGGATTTGCGCCATTTCCTCGGCGCTCGGACGGGCCGTGATCAGATGCAGACCGTCATAGATCTGCATCGAGTCCGCATTGATGATTTCACCATCCAGGCCTTGCGCGGCGGCGATGGCGAGCGCTGTCTTGCCCGCCGCAGTCGGCCCCGCGATCAGCCAGGCCGGACTCACGGCCGTATGGATTGCAGCACGTACTGGCCGCCACGATTGATCTGGAAACGGATCGGTCCGCCGCCATGATTGGCAATGATCTCGCGGATATCCTCGATCGTTTCCACACGGGTGAACTCGACTTCCTCGATGACGTCGCCCGGACGCACCTTGCCGGCAGCATCAGACGTGGCATCCACCTCGGTCACCAGAACACCCTCGGCATCCGGATCGACGCGATAGCGGCGGCGCGAGGGCGCATCCAGCGTGCCCAAGGTCATGCCCAGCAGCACATTGCCGTCCGGCACGGTCGGGTCCAGCACGAAGTCCGCCTCCGGCGCGGCACTGGCCTCGCCCCCCTCTTCCTGCAACTGTCCCACCTCGACGCTCAGCGTCATGGCACGGTCGCGGCGGATGATGTCCAGCTCGACCGTCCGGCCGATCTCGCTTTCCGCGACCATGCGCGGGAAGCTCTGGCTGTCGCGCACGCGGCGTCCGTCAAAGCGAAGCACAAGATCGCCCTGGCGAAGCCCGCCCTCATCGGCCGGGCCATCCTCCTCGATGCGCGAGACGATCGCGCCATAGGGCACATCCAGCTCATAGCTTTCGGCCAGTTCCGGGGTCACACGGATCACGCTCAAACCCAGCCAGCCGCGGCGGGTCTCGCCATATTCGATCAGCTGGTCGACCACGCGCGTGGCGATATTGGACGGGATGGACAGGGAGATGCCGACACTGGCACCGGTCGGTGACAGGATCAGCGTGTTCACGCCCACCACTTCGCCATCCAGATTGAATAGCGGACCGCCGGAATTGCCCGTATTGATGGCCACATCGGTCTGGATGTAATCATCATAGCGCCCACCCAGCTCGCGGCCCCGTGCCGACACGACGCCGGCGGTCAGCGTACCGCCCAGGCCGAACGGATTGCCGATCGCGATCACCCAATCACCCACACGGGCCGTGTCACTGTCTCCAAAGGCCACGCTCGGCAGCGGTTCGCTGACCTGCATGCGCAAAACGGCGAGATCGGTCACCGGGTCGATGCCGACCACTTCGGCGGGGAAGATGCGGCCATCCGGCAGCGCCACTTCGACTTCGTCGGCACCGTCGATGACGTGATTATTGGTCACGACCAGGCCGGCGCTGTCGATGATGAAGCCGGACCCCAGCGAATTCGCGATGCGCGGGGCATCGCCGAAAATATCGTTGAAACGCTCCAGCGGGGAGCCTTCAGGAAATTCCGGCAGGCCGTCACCACTGTCCAGGCGCTGGGCGGCGGAGATATTCACCACGGCCGGTGAGAGGCGCTCGGCCAGATCGGCAAACCCGTCCGGCGCCGGATGGGCCATCGCGGCCGGGGTCAGCACCAGGAAACACAGGAAAGCCAGGAAACGCCGCATCAGATAAGCCGTTTTATTGTGAACGCCGAACAAGGGTTAACGTGATACCGCCTCACGCCCCCTGACCGCAAGCGCGGCGATGCAGGCTGTCAGTTCAATCAGACCACAAAGGGATCAATTCCGGCTTCATGGGAACAGCCCCCCGACTGAGCTTATTCAGCTACCAGACTTCAATCCCGACCAACCGGCCCTCAGCATCGAAATCCAGGTTCACTTCGTCACCCTTATAATCCGGAATTATCTTGCTCAGCCTAATCGACCTGCTGACAAGTCCAGGAATGCTGCCGCGCGGATGGGCAGGAAGATAAAGATAAGCGGGCCCCTCGCTCATCGAAGACAGGTGAAACCTGTAGGAGCGGCTGAAAAACGCCCGCACTTTCATCATCAGAACCGTAAGCATGTCACCTCACTTCACCGCAATTTTGTTCGGCTCCTTGAACCATTTTGAACCGGCAGGCTGTCACTTCAGCACCCACCAGACCAGGCCGACACCGGCCCCAACAGCAACAAGCCCGGCCAGCCTAATCTGATCCGGGCTCATTTCACTGATTTGGCTCAGGAAACCCTTCATCCCGCCGGGCATGAGCGCGTAGAGAATGCCTTCCAGCACCATCGCCACGCCCACACCGACGAGAAGATAGGTCGCCACTATTGTCCGGTTTCAGACTGGAAATAGCGGAAGAATTCCGAGTCCGGCGGCACCACGATGGGCGTGCCTGACACGATCGCCTGCTCATAGGCCTGCATCGACCGGTAGAAGCCGAAGAATTCCGGATCGCGGCCATAAGCCTCGGCATAGATCGCGTTCCGGCGAGCATCGCCCTCACCGCGGATCCGTTCGGATTCAGCGCGGGCCTCGGCGCGGATGATCGTGGCCTGGCGATCCGCATCAGCGCGGATTTCCGTGGCTCGCTGTTCACCTTCGGCGCGGATACGGGCCGCTTCCTGGTCCCGTTCCGAGCGCATCCGCTCGAACACATTGTCGGCAATCTGCTGCGGCAGGTCAGCGCGCAGGATACGCACATCGATGACCTCGATGCCGAAGCGGCCGGTCTGGACCTGGGTTTCAACCGCAGCCTGGACCCGGTCCATCAGCTCGGCACGCTGGCCGGAGATGACATCGGACGACGGGATGGAGGCGATCACGCCCCGCAGGCTGTCATCCATGATCTGCTGCAGGCGGACCCGGGCTCCGCGTTCGTCGCGGAAGGTCTGGTAGTAGCGCAGCGGATCGGTGATGCGATAGCGCAGGAAGGCGTCCACGATCAGGCGCTCCTGGTCCGAGGCCAAGATTTCCTCCGGCTCGAGATCCAGTTCCAGATTGCGCTTGTCGAAGATCAGCACATCCATGATGAAGGGCGCCTTGAAGTGCAGGCCCGGATCGGGCTCTGCCGCTTCATTGACAGCATCGACCGGCTCACCCAGGCGCAGGATCAGCGCCTGTTCGGTTTCAGACACGGTGTAGACACTCTGCAAGCCGACAAACAGGGCGGCTGCGAGGATGATGATTCCAAGCGTGCGGATCATTGATTGCCTCCCTGGGTGTTGCGGGCGCGATTACGGCCGAGTTGGTCGAGCGGCAGATAGGGCATTGCGCCCGCTTCGCCGTCGAGCACGATGATGTCGGAACGGCCGATCACCTGTTCCATGGTTTCCAGATACATGCGCCGACGGGTCACATCGGGCGCCTGGGCGTATTCGTCATAGATGGAGACGAAACGGTCAGCATCACCCTGGGCCTGGGCAATCACGGAGTCGCGATAGGCCTGGGCGGCCTGGGTCAGCTGGGCCGCTTCACCGCGCGCGGCCGGAATGACCGAGTTGGCATGGGCTGTTGCGTTCAGCTGGGCGCGCTCGGCTTCTTGCTGCGCGATATCCACGCCGCGGAAAGCATCGATCACCCGCTCCGGCGGCTGAGCATTACGCAGGTTCACTTGCAGGATCTCGATACCCGCCTCGTACTCGTTCAGCGTTTCCTGCAGGATTTCACGCGACCGGCGGGACACTTCGGCCCGGCCTTCGGTGATGATGAATTGCAGATCGGACGTGCCGACGACTTCACGCATGGCGCTTTCGGCAATGGCGCGGACCGTGCCTTGCGGGTCGCGGACATTGAACAGGAAGTCGCGAACCCCGTCCGGATAGGACAGGTCGACGCGCCACTGAACCGAGAAGTCGATGTCGACGATGTTCTCGTCGCGGGTCAGCATCTGGCCTTCAGACCCCTGCCCGATCGTCATTTCATTCGTCGTCGTGACTTCCGGCAGCTCCACCGTTTCGATCGGGGTGGGCAGTTTGAAATGGAAGCCCGGCGAGGATGTACGGGAGTATTCGCCGAAGCGCAGCACCACACCGGCCTGGTTCGGCCCGACCTGATACCAGCCGGAGCCCGGCATCAGGAACCAGACCACCGCGATGATCGCGATGATGAAGCCGAAACCGAAAGCGCTGGCGCCACCGCCGCCCTTCTTGCCGCCACCGGCACCGCCGCCCTTGCCGCCAAACAGGCCGCCGAGCTTGCGTTGCATGTCACGAACAACTTCGTCCAGGTCGGGGCCTTGATCGCCCCCGCCACCGCCATTGGGCCGCTGGCCCCATGGATTCTGGTTATTATTGCCGCCGGAGCCCCACGGGCCTCCGCCGCCACCACCCTGATTGTCGTTCCACGGCATGGGTCGGTTTGATCCTCTCGCTATTTCGACGCCTTACATGAACGCAAGCGCCCTCAGGTTCAAGGGTAAGTGGAGGGGAACCGGCAGGTGCGCCGTCCCCCTTTGCCCGCCTCAGCGATGCGGGGGCTTTTCCAGGCAACGCACAACAAAGGCATGATCATCCCCCTCGCCGGCCGGGAAGGCCTCGCGATGGATTTCATGCCAGGCGCTTTCCTCGAAGACCGGGAAGCGGGCTTCACCCTCCGGTTCCGCCTCGACATCGGTCAGATAGAGGCGGTCGGCATGGTGCAGGGTTTCCGCATAGATCTGCGCCCCGCCGATCACAAAGACCTCGTCCACACCATCCGTGTCCGCCGCCATGAAGGCGGCATCCATGGCCGCCCCCAGATCGCCCACCACATGGGCACCCTGCGCGGTATAGGCGGCCTGCCGTGTCACCACGATATTGGTCCGGCCCGGCAGGGGTTTGAAGGGCAGGCTCTCCCAGGTCTTGCGGCCCATGATCACGGGCTTGCCCTTGGTCGTTGCCTTGAAATGCTTGAGGTCGGAGGAGAGCCGCCAGGGCAGATCGCCGTCCGCCCCGATCACCCCATTGCGCCCGCGCGCCGCGATCAGACAGAGTTTGGGAATTGTCGTCGTCATTCCGGCGTGTCCCGGTCCAGCCAGCTCAGCCATTTGTCCTGCACGGCAGCGTCCAGATCGATGCCCTCATCCCGCGCCAGCAGGAGCAGCATCCCCAGCGCATCCGCCATTTCCAGCGCCAGCTGCGCCTTCGCCGCCTCACCGGACGGTTTGCGCGTGCGGCCAGTAGCCGTCAGATAGGCCTGTGTCAGCTCGCCGATCTCTTCCTGCAGTTTCAGCAGATACCAGTCACCGGACCGGTCAATCTTGAAGTGCTCGGCATAGATATCGGAAACCTGCGCGATCTTGCCGCCCAGTTCGTCCAGCTGTCCGGTCACACCGCCACCGGGGCGGCAATGCGCGGCAGCGGGTCATACCCCTCCAGCGTGATGTCCTCATATTCAAAGGCGAACAGGTCTTTCGCCTCCGGATTGAGGGAGAGCCGCGGCAGAGCCCGCGGCGTGCGGGACAATTGCTCGCGCACCTGGTCCATATGGTTGGAATAGATGTGGGCGTCGCCGAAAGTGTGGATGTACTCGCCCGGCTCCAGCCCGCACACCTGCGCCACCATCGCCGTCAGCAGCGCATAGGAGGCGATGTTGAAGGGCACGCCCAGGAACATGTCCGCCGAGCGCTGATAGAGCTGGCAGGAGAGTTTCCCGTTGGCGATATTGAACTGGTAGAGCGTGTGACAGGGCGGCAGCGCCATGTTCGGCACATCCGCCGGGTTCCAGCCCGACACGATCAGCCGGCGCGAGGCCGGGTTCGACTTGATCTGTTCCAGAATGTTGGAGAGCTGGTCGATTTCCGTCCCATCCGGACCTTCCCAGCGGCGCCATTGCTTGCCATAGACCGGGCCGAGATCACCGTTTTCATCGGCCCACTCATCCCAGATCGACACGCCGCGCTCCTGCAGCCAGCGTACATTCGTCTCACCGCGCAGGAACCAGAGCAATTCAATCGCGATCGACTTGAAATGCACCTTCTTCGTGGTCAGCAGCGGAAAGCCTTCGGACAGGTCACAGCGCAGCTGGCGCCCGAAGACGGAGAGCGTGCCGACACCGGTGCGGTCATGCTGTTCCGCCCCATTCTCCAGAATGTCGCGCAGCAGGTCGAGATAGGCCCGCTCCACCGACGAGCCCGCCTCACCGGACGCATCCGGGCGGGGTTTCAGTCCGTCGATCGAGGTGAAAGCCGCATCGGCCATGGCGCATATCCCTGTGGAGCTCGTTTCTGTCTGGCGTCGGAATTCATTCCGCCCAAACAGCCCTGATTCTTCAATCCATCATCCTAGCGCGACGGACGGAATTGCGGAGGGGGCTGTATGCGGCCAGATGTTGGCGAGTCGCGATGTGCCAGCGAAGCCAAGGGCTTCACCGCTCCGGGACCATTTTTACCGGCTTTCACGGTGACCGGAATGATGCCGGCCCGGTGATATGCTAGCCTCGCATCCACCATGCCTGTTCTGGAGGCAAGCCTTGCTGACTGCTGAGCGCCCCGATGCGGACGGTATCATTCGCATCCGCCTGACCGGTGATCCGGCCCATACCGATTATGCGGCCCTGTTCCGGACGATCGAGACCTTCGTCCGCGAACCCGGGGCCCACAGCGCCCTCGTCCATGCGCTCGACCTGGACGTCCTGCCCAGCGAGAGCCTCGCCATGGAAACCTGGGAAGATGCCAGCTTCATCTTCCCCGACCATTTCCCCATCGCCTACCTCCCCCCGCCCGGCTATGGCGACGAACGGGCCGCCCTGATGAAACGCATCACCGACCGGCACGCCCTGCGGGTGGAGATTTTCACCGATGAGGAAGCGGCTGTGGCCTGGTGCCGGGGATTTGCGGGCTGAGCGACGGTGCTCGCGGCTTGTTCCGCGTGTTTTAGGGTTTCAGCCGAAAGGCTTGGGACACAAACGGGGGATTGGTGTGTGTCCCTGTTGATGCTCGCGATGTTGGCCTTGCCGTTTTGAGCATCTCGCGTGCGACTAACGATCCGCTAGGATCAGGCGGAGACGATCGAGTGCGTCAATGATCCATTAGATTTGGCAAGGGGTTGGGATTTTCTGGTGCCTTGACACAGGAATTCTCGATAACGATTGACGTGCGAGGATTCCCGGAATCCCTTAAAGACTTTTGGAGTGCTGATGAAGACATTTGTTAAATTAGTTTTGGCCTTTGTTTTATTTGGAGGAACGGCCCACGTCCTTTTTGTGTCACACCAAAGCCTTATTCCACAACATTTCAAAGAGTGGGTTGCCGTTTCTCTAGTTGTTTTATTGTTTTTCACAGTGGTTTGGATAAGGGATTCCGAAAATCGATCTGACGGTGATTGAGTCCTAGGTATCGTCATTGCATCCGCGGAAAAACCGGGACACAGAAAAAACGGGGACACACACCATTTATTTCGCGCCGAGCCTAAGGCGCTCGCAAGACTTGGGATACAATGGTCAAATGGTGCGTGTCCCTGTTTTCGTAGCGCGCTACCCAATTGAGAAATGCTGCTCCGGGTAGTTCTCACAATCATCTACGGGACACACCAGCAATCCGAGATACTCACCAGAAAGGTTCGCACCCGCGCCGATGTATTTTTGGAACACAACCAAATGGTTCTGTTGCCTGCACACGAAAAAAATCCGGTTGGTTTCCTGCCCAACCGCGACACGGCTGTTGTCCTGGTCAAATGCAAAATCTGACGGGCTGCACTGACTGGCGATGCTGCGAATGTCGTCCAGAGAATAATCCGTCCCCCACTGCCGCACAGCCGTCAGCCGACTGGTCACGAGATCCGGTGTTTCGCTGTAGAGTCTCTCGATGTCTTGCCGTGTCGAGTCAACCATTTGATCGACGGTCGCTGGCGCTTGGGCGCAGCCGACGAAGACGAGCAGTGAGCCCAAGAACGCTCGCATGGACACCCTCCAGAAGCCCTTTGGAGAAAACATGGACACACATCATTTATTTCGCGTCGAGCCAAGGGCGCTCCCAAGAGTTGGGGCACAATCGAGGAATTGGTGTGTGTCCCTGTTTTTCCCGGGTCCCTGCTTTTCCCAGGGCACCTGTCAGCTTGAAGGCCCGTTTTCCTTGAATTGGTGTGCGTTCCTGCTTTTTATCTTTACTCAAAAGCACCAAAAGGACCGTACACCACCTCATTGTTATAAATAAACTCTTCAAACTCTGCCTGAGATGGCAATTGCGACACATGCAGCGGCCATTGATCCATCAAATGCAACGACCAATCAGAAGCTTTCATTTTGTGGATCTGGTCGGAAACCTCCTCCACATGCATGCCATCAAATCGCAAAGACTCAAGACACATTTCAACAGCCACTTCGCAACTTGATGCCTGTGCATAACAACTCACATAGGCACCAGACAAATCACCAAACATTGTCGATTGACTAATCGGCCTAATTTTACACATTACTATGTATACATTTTTCAAAATAAGTCTCCAAGCGGGAGAAAACAGGAAAAAACGGGGACACACACCATTTTCGGCGGCTTTTCTTCCTGATTTTAGAGAGTCATTCCCGAATTAAATCATCCATGCCCCTATCCGTACTGCCTGTGACCGTGGGGCCTGGCAATCTCAATACCCTCTTCCCCGCGACGGAGAGCGAGGTCTATCCCGACGCACCGAGTTTCACCCCTTCCGGCACATGCGCGCCACCCTCTCCCCAGGGAGAGGGCGTATTCTTTCTGCCCCCGCTCGCGGGGGACTGAGGCGCCCAAGGACGATCCAGTGGATCGTCCGACGCGCCGAAGACCGAAGCAGCGCTTCGGGTCGAAGGGGGCGCCCGCCCAAGGCGGGCGTGGACCTCACCTGGCGCCAACACCGCCGCGCGTTGCGCGGCGCCCCCTCCGCCTCGCAGGCTCGGCACCTCCCCCCCGCGGCGGGGGGGGGAAACTT
>NZ_JADOTT010000007.1:29735-170095 GCF_016817355.1 Maricaulis parjimensis | reverse complement strand
AGGGTGGCGCTGAGGCGGGTCCGGCCGGACCGTCGCTTAATCCGCTTCACCGGGTTGCAGACGGTCCTGCGGGACATCTCGACTTTCTTCAAATCCAGACACCCCGCCGGATCGTCTGCAATGCCCAGCTTGGCACCAAGTCCTCGCCCTAGATGGGCGAGGGGGACCGCGCGCATGCGCGGTGGAGTGGGTGACTTTCAGAGAGTGAGGAAGCGCTATGCGCTTTCACCCCTTCCGCCGGGCAATCGCCCGGCACCTTCCCCATCAAGGGGAAGGAGGACTCTGCACCCAGCTCGCCTTGCTGGCCGCAGCCACCTTACCCGATCGACTTGGTCTTCCCGATCTTGAACCAGCCTTTGACCGTGTCCTGGTTGGCCTGGTTGAGCGCGCCCATGCGGAAGAGCTGGCCGGCGCCCCAGATGACCAGGCTGGCCATGGCGATCATGCCCAGCGTCGTGCCCAGAATTTCGATCAGGCCGATATCTTGGGGCAGGCGCACCAGCATGATGAAGGGCGTCCACAGGGGGACCCAGCTGGCCACGGCCACGATCGGGCTGTCCGGCGCGTCGATCGCCATCATCACCAGGAAGAGCGGCACCATCATGACCAGCATGATCGGGCTCATCAGGGATTGGGCATCCTGGATCGTCTCACACAGCGAGCCGACCGCCAGGAAGATCGCGCCATACATCAGATAGCCGATGATGAAATAGCCGATGGCCGGGCCGATCAGGGCCGGGCTGAACAGGGTGGCCATGATGTCGGCCGCCGGAATGTCGGCGGACGCCATGATCTGCTGGATGGCAAATCCGCCCGTGGAGGCCAGACCGCCCCAGAACAGGAGGAGGGTGAAGGACACGGCAGCGACACCCAGCAGCTTGCCGACCAGGATTTCATGATGCCGCGCCGAGGCCAGCATCATTTCCAGCACCTTATTGCCCTTCTCCTCGATCATCGCGGTGAGCAGCATGTTCACCACGGAGAAGATCACCACCCACAGGCCAAAGGCGGTCGCGACACCAACAAAGATCGGCAGGCGCTCGGTCTCGGAGACCTCCGCGGTTTCCGCACTGCGCTGCGGGTTGAGCTCACGGACAGTCGGGCGGAGGTCATCCGCCTCGGCAATCAGGGCCGGATCCACGCCGGCTCCCACCAAGTGTTCCAGCTGCATGTAGTCGCGCAGCGCATTGCGGATTGTGGAGCGCAGGCCGCTATCGGTCAGATTGGCGCTCCAATAGTCGATCTCGATCTGGCCCGGCGAGGGCTCGGAGAGATAGATCGCCGCAAACAGGTCCTGTGGGCCGTCCGAGGTCTCCAGCTGGGCATTCCCGGTCAGATAGGGCCGCAGCGCGTCCAGCGAGGTCTCAGCGGGGCTGACGCGGATATAATCATCGTCAGAGAGCTGCATCGAGCTCTCCAGCGTAGCCTGAACCTGCGGATTATCGCCCAGCAGGTCGCCGGCCATCTCGCGGACCCGTTCGAGCTCCTCGGCCTGTTCGGCCCGCGTGGCGTCCATCTGGTCATAGACGGCCTGTTCCAGACGGCCGCCCGTTTCGTCGACGAGGACGTAATAGCGGGTCGGCTGCGAGCTCTCGATCAGGATCGGCATGCCAAAGCCCAGCGCCATGAACATGGGCACGGAGAGGAGGGAGAGCCAGAAGCCCCAGGTGGCGACATAGGAGAGGAATTCGCGGCGGGCGATGAGATAGATATTGCGCATCAGACCGTCTCCGCTTCCGTTTGGGCTGTGCCCTGGCCGACCAGGTGGACAAAGGCATCATGCAGATGCGCCCGCACCGGTTCGAACCGGGTCAGTTTCACATCCGCCTCGACACAGGCTTTCAGCACATCCTGCGCATCGGCCTCCGGGGCGAGATCAATGGTCCAGACCATGCCCTCCTTGGAGGGTGTGCGGTCCAGCCGGCCCAGACCGGACAGGACATCGGAGATGCTGCGATCGCTGGCGACCTCGATCGTCACCCGGCGCGGCACGCGGGCCAGCGCTTCGGACACACTGCCATCAAAGACCTTCTGCCCCTTGGCGATCAGCACGATCTTGTCGCAGAGCCGTTCGGCATGTTCCATCACATGGGTGGAGAAGAGAATGGTGCGGCCGGCCTCGGCCTGTTTGCGCACCACTTGCTCCAGCGCCGATTGGTTCACCGGATCGAGACCGGAGAAGGGCTCGTCCAGGATGATGAATTCCGGTTCGTGGATCAGGGTGGAGATGATCTGGACCTTCTGGGCCATCCCCTTGGACAGCTCTTTCACCTTGGACTGGGCGACATCGGCGAGGCCGAACTCCTCCAGCATCTCCAGGCCGCGCTGGCGGGCCGTGTTCGGGGCGACGCCCTTCAGCCGGGCGAAGAAGATGATGACATCGATCACCTTCATCTTGCGATAGATGCCGCGCTCTTCCGGCAGGAAGCCGACGCGGTCCAGCGCCTGGGCACGCGGCGGTCCGCCAAACAGGCTGACCGTGCCGCTGTCGGGCTGAAGAATGCCCAGGGACATGCGCAGGCTGGTGGTCTTGCCCGCACCATTGGGGCCGAGGAAACCGGTGATCTGACCCCGCTCGACATTGAGGCTCACATTCCGCACCGCCGGCTTTCCGCCATAGGTCTTGGATACCCCGTCGAGCGAGAGAATGGTCTCGCGCATGTTCGGCCCTCCCATTATGGACGGCGAATCTAGTCAGGCTCGTGACAGCGATCCACCGGTATTGCGCAGAAGACTGTCCCGCCCGCCGGGTTTGCCGTGCGTCCGGGCCATGACTAGGCTGGAATTCCGACAGAATTGAGAAAGTCTCCCGATGCATGAAAACCCTGCCCGGGCCCGGCTTGAAGCCTTGCGGGACGAGCTGATCAGCGTGTCTGAAGCCGCGCGGGAAGATCGCAAGCCGGTCGAGCTGGACCAGCAGTCCGTGGGTCGGCTGTCGCGACAGGATTCGCTCCAGGTCCAGGCCATGGCGAAAGCCGCTGATGCCCGCCGGGCCCAGGAGCTGCGCCGGATTGACGTGGCGTTGCAGCGCCTGGACGAGGGTGAGTATGGCTGGTGCGTGGAGTGCGGCGAGGCGATCAGCGAGAAGCGGTTGGAGATCGATCCGGCAGCGCCGCGTTGTTCCGCCTGCGCCTGAGTGTCCATGTGACAGAATGGAGACTTAACCCGTCCGGGCGGCTGTGAAACAGTGCGCGGCGAAGAGGGGATAGCCATGTTCAAACTGGGATCGGCGATCGATCTGGACACCGCGCACGAGACCCTGGCCACGCAGACGCGCTGCCAGATCCCGGGTCTGCTGGATGACGCGGACTATGCCCGTGTGCTGGACGCCGTCGACACTGTGCCGCGCTGGGTTCTGGTGACGCGCTTGGGCGGGCGCCATCTCGATCTGGATGCGGCCGCCATGTACGATCTGCCCGCAGCCAAGCGCATCGAGTTCGAACGCCAGGTCATGCGCGATGCCAAGGCCGGCTTCCAATATCTCTACGAGACCTATCCGCTTTACGACAAATGGCATAACGGCACGCTGCGTCCGGAAGTGCCTCTGTTGGCGGATCTGTTCGAATGGCTCAATGGCGAGGTCTTCCTGGGCGCCATGCGCACCCTGCTGGATGAGCCGCGGATCAGTTTCGCGGACGCCCAGCTGACGCGCTATCGCACCGGGCATTTCCTGAACACGCATGACGATGGCGTCGAGGGCAAGAACCGGGTCGCGGCCTATGTCCTCACCCTGTCACCGGAATGGAAGCGGGAATGGGGCGGCACGCTGTCCTTCATGGATGCCTCCGGCAAGGAGATCGACCGCTTTGTGCCGGGGCCGAACACGTTGTCCATGTTCAAGGTGCCCCAGCCGCATGAAGTCCTGCCCGTGGCCAAGAAAGTCCAGCAGCCGCGCCTGTCCATAACCGGCTGGCTGCGCATGGGCGAGGACCCGGGCCCCGGCTAGTCGGCGGCTTTCAGCTCATAGCCGGCGCTCTGGATGATCCGGCCGAGGGCTTTGTCCCCGGGTGAGGCAAGCTTGAGCATTTCCACATAGGGATCACCGCCCAGGCCCAAAGCCTTCGCGAAGGCCGGCTCGGTCTTCAGTCCGCCCCGTTTCAGCGTGCGGATATCGCGGCGCAAACGGTCCTCGGCCAGACGCAGGATCCGGTCTTCTGCCAGCCAGTGGACATAGCTTTCATGGGCTTCCACCGGACGCGTGCGACCGAAGATTTCGACCGGGATACCGTCCAGCGTCATGCGCGCAATCACCGACGCTTCGCCAGCATGGATGTTTTCCGTCACATCAGCCCCGAAGTCCGCCAGTTCGGCTTCCAGATGGGCCTTGAAGGCGGGAAGACCGCCCGCTGCTGTGCAGGCAATATCGATATCGGCGTCCGGACCGTGAATATTCAGGGGAATGGAGCCGACCCAGCGCGGGTCGAAATCCCGCAATCGATGGAAGAGCCGGGCCTCCATCATGAGGGCGCGGACAGTCTCAATATCGGGAATCGTCTCACTCATGGGTTGTTGAGTGTCCCGCTGCGCGCAGCGTGTCAACGGAAGTTGAACAGTGTTCGCTCGACCTTGCTGCAAGGTTCGTTAAGCTCGCGGTCAAAGGGAGACGAAGCATGGGCTTTTACAGCGATCGAATTTTGCCGGATCTGATCGGGTGCGTCTGTTCGCGTGGCGCGATCATGAAGCAGCGCGCCAAAGTCGTGCCGCAGGCGCGGGGGCAGGTGCTGGAAATCGGCATGGGGGCCGCTGCCAATCTGGAGCTTTACGACAGTGCCCGGGTCGAACGGCTGATCGGTGTTGAGCCGGCGGCGGGAATGCGCCGCAAGGCCGCGGCCAAACTGGCCGAGACAGCCATTCCACACGACTTGCTGGATGCAGGCGGGGAAGCCCTGCCGCTGGCGGACGCGTCGGTGGATACGATTGTGCTGACCTATACGCTGTGTTCGATCCCCGAAGCCGAACAGGCCATGCGGGAGATGCGCCGTGTGCTCAAGCCTGAGGGCAAATTGCTGTTCTGCGAACATGGTCTGGCGCCGGATCCCGGGGTGGAACGCTGGCAGCGCCGGATCGAGCCGGTGTGGAAGCGGATCGCGGGCGGTTGCCATCTGGCACGTCCCATAGACCGGCTGATCACGGGCGGCGGGTTTTCCATCCAGGACATGGAAGCGGAATACATGCCGGGTTCGCCGCGTTTCTCCGGGTATGACTATATCGGAACCGCCACGCCCGCCTGATCAGGGCAGGCCCGGAAAACTCTCCACGAACGCGATCTTGATGTCCGGGAAGCTGTCGACGATTTCGATGGTGAAATCCGGGAAGCTCTCCACGAATTCCCACTCCCCGCAATTATCCGGGAAACTGCTGACGGTCTTCACCTTCAGGTCGGGAAAGCTGGTCACGACCTGGACCCGGATGTCTGCAAAACTCTCCACGATCTGGACCTCACCCTGCAGCGCAATGCCGTTGAAGGTGCAGTCTTCGGCAATGGGGCCGGTGGCCAGCAGGGCGAGGGCGATGATCATGACAGGCATCCTGACAGGTCCAGCTTGAACCCAAGATGAAAAAGGCCCGGCTCTGGGAGCCGGGCCTGTCTTCAGACGTGATGTCCCGTGAGGCTATTCGAGGGATTTCACGATGCTCTCCGCCATCTTCTTGGCATCGCCCAGCAACATCATCGTATTGTCGCGGAAGAAGAGCGGGTTTTCGACGCCGGCATAGCCGGACCCCAGCGACCGTTTCACGAAGAAGACGGTGCGGGCTTTCCAGACCTGCAGGACCGGCATGCCATAGATCGGCGAGGACGGATCATCCTCGGCGGCCGGGTTGGTCACGTCATTGGCGCCGATCACGAAAGCCACATCCGCATTGGCGAAGTCGGAATTGATGTCTTCCAGTTCGAACACTTCGTCATAGGGGACCTGGGCTTCGGCCAGAAGGACGTTCATATGGCCCGGCATCCGTCCGGCGACCGGGTGGATGGCATAGGCCACGTCCACGCCTTCTTCCTTGAGGATGTCGGCCATTTCCTTCAGCGCGTGCTGCGCCTGGGCGACGGCCATGCCATAGCCCGGCACGATGATGACCTTGCCGGCATTCTTCATGACGAAGGCCGCATCCTCGGCAGAGCCCTGCTTGGCCGTGCCCTGCGGGCCGGCGGCAGCCGCGGCATCACCGGTCTCGCCGAACCCGCCCAGGATGACGGAGACGAAGGAGCGGTTCATGCCCTTGCACATGATGTAGGACAGGATTGCACCGGACGAACCGACCAGCGCGCCGGTGACCAGCAATGCCGTGTTTTCCAGCGTGAAGCCCAGCGCAGCGGCGGCCCAGCCGGAATAGGAGTTCAGCATCGACACGACGACCGGCATGTCGGCTCCGCCGATCGGGATGATCAGGGTGACGCCAACGATGAAGGCGGTGATCGTGATCAGCCAGAAGGCGAGTTTCGCATCACCGCCCGAGGCCATCAGGAAGGCCATCATGACGAGGATGAAGACACCCAGACCGATATTGATCAGGTGACGGGCCGGCAGCAGGATCGGCGCGCCGGACATGTTCCCGTTTAGCTTGGCAAAGGCGATCACCGATCCGGAGAAGGTGATGGCACCAATGGCCGTGCCCAAGGACAGTTCCAGCAGGGACAGGGTCTTCAGATTGCCCAGTGGTCCGGCGATGTGGAAGGCTTCCGGCGCATAGAGTGCGGCTGCGGCCACCAGAACGGCGGCCATGCCGACCAGCGAGTGGAAGGCGGCCACCAGTTGCGGCATCGCCGTCATCGGAATGCGCTTGGCAATCACGGCACCGGCTGCGCCGCCAATGGCGACCCCGCCAATGATCAGCAGGATGGACATGAAATCCAGGTTCACGGCGAACAGGGTGGTGACGATCGCGATCGCCATCCCGGCCATGCCGTAGAAATTGCCCTGGCGGGCGGTTTCCGGGCTGGAAAGACCCCGCAGGGCCATGATGAAGAGAATGCCGGAGCCGAGATAGAGAAGGGCTGCGAGATTGGCCGACATGGCTAGCGCTCCTTCTTCTTGTACATGGCGAGCATGCGCTGGGTGACCAGGAAGCCCCCGAAGATATTCACGCTGGCCAGGATGATGGCAATGAAGCCGAGGAAGCGCGAGAAGCCGGCACCGCCTTCGGATCCTGCTGCTGCAGCGGCCTCGCCGCCGCCACCCGCCGTCGCCGTGGCGGCCAGCAGCGCGCCCACAATGATGACTGAGGAAATGGCATTGGTCACAGCCATGAGCGGTGTGTGAAGGGCCGGGGTGACCGACCAGACGACGTAATAGCCGACGAAGACCGCCAGGACGAAAATCGCCAGGCGGAAGATGACGGGATCAACGGCTTCCATGATCAGGCCTCCTGTTTCGTCAGGCTGGGGTGAATCACTTCACCCGCTTTGGTCAGCGCCATGCCCTGGATGATCTCATCATCCCAGTGCGGGGCTTTCTTGCCCTCCTCATCGACGAGAAGCGGCAGGAGATTGGCGAGGTTTTTGGCGTAGAGTGCAGAACTGTCGGCAGCCAGGCGGCCGGCCAGATTGGCAAAGCCGGCAATCTTCACGCCCTTGTGGTCGACGATTTCGTCAGCCTTGGTCAGTTCGCAATTGCCGCCCGTGGGTGCAGCCAGGTCGATGATGACCGAGCCGGGGCGCATGCTTTCCACCATCGCCTTGGAGACGAGTTTCGGCGCCGGACGGCCCGGGATCAGGGCGGTGGTGATCACCACATCCTGTTTGGCGATGTGG
The DNA here is from genome assembly GCF_016817355.1 of Maricaulis parjimensis. Taxonomy (GTDB): domain Bacteria; phylum Pseudomonadota; class Alphaproteobacteria; order Caulobacterales; family Maricaulaceae; genus Maricaulis; species Maricaulis parjimensis. The sequence goes on along the minus strand of NZ_JADOTT010000007.1, from coordinate 162,342 downwards.
CTGGCAACCAGCTCGGCCTGTTTGGCCTGGTATTCCTTGGACATTTCCTTGGCATACCCGCCGGCCGTCTCGGCCTGTTTGAACTCTTCATCCTCGACCGCGATGAATTTCGCACCCAGCGAGGCGACCTGTTCCTTCACCGCCGGACGCACATCCGTGGCGGTCACGATGGCGCCGAGGCGGCGCGCCGTGGCGATCGCCTGCAGGCCGGCAACGCCGACCCCCATGATGAAGGTCTTGGCCGGGGCCACCGTGCCGGCGGCCGTCATCATCATCGGGAAGGCGCGGCCATAGAGTTCGGCGGCTTCGATGACAGAGCGGTATCCGGCGAGATTGGCCTGGGAGGACAGGGCGTCCATGGCCTGGGCGCGCGTGATCCGCGGCACGAATTCCATCGCGAGCGCGTCGATCCCGGCCTTGGCCAGGGCGTCCGCCTTTTCGGTATTGCCATGGGGTTCCAGATGGCAGACCAGCAGCACGCCCTTGAGCTTGGCCAGTGTGGCCTCGTCCGGACTGCGCACGCCGAACAGCGCGTCGGCGCCTTTCAGCGTCGCTGCCGCCGTACCGATCGTGGCTCCGGCGTCCGCGAAGGCCTCGTCCGGGATCGCCGCAGCGACTCCCGCGCCTTTTTCGATGCTGACTTCATGGCCTGCCCCGATGAATTTCTTCACCGTCTCAGGCGTGGCCGCCACGCGGGTCTCGCCCGCATGCCGTTCTTTCAAAATTGCTATTCGCATGTCCGTCCCGCCAAGTTTCGGCTGTTTTGCCGGGAGGATGCTCGAATTCACCCGTCAGGAAAAGCCCTGATGAGCAAAATCTTTGTGCAGTGCAGTATTTATAGCCGAATAGCGTGCGCCAAACGTGCCGGAAATCTAGCCTGCGAGGGCCATTCCTGCCAGCTGGGCGATGCCGCCACAGATCAGCGTGAACACGAAAAGTCCGCCCAGCGTAACATACCAGGCCGTCGACATCTTCATGACGAGGCCTGCAATGATGCCAACCACGGTCGTACCGATCAGGGCACCGATCCAGTCCATGCCGACCGCAAAGATCAGGGTCAGAAGGAAAACGGTCAGGGCCGTCAGCAGGCCGCCCCAGGTCGAAACGGCCATGAAGCCGTCGAAAGTGGCCTTGTGGTCCGCGATATCCATTTCGCCACGAACGTGTTCCGTCGCCATGTCTGCAACCCCTGTCGTCAAAGATGCGATTTGCATGCAGCGGATAGCACGGGTCGTCCCACCCGCCAAGATGCCGGACTGCCGCACGCATGACAGGTGTCATCTTCAATCGGTGATCACGGTTTCTGATGCCGGCCAGCCGGCTCTGGCAGTTTGCCATCAACACTTTGATGGAGATCTGACATGCCCTTGTTTGATGCGGCGCAATTGCGCGAAGAAAAACACCGCTACTTCGTTGCGGCCGGAGGCGGAATTGCCCTGCCGGTTGCTGGCGCGATCTACTGGATCGGCCTGGCCATTGCCTCGAATTATCTCTCGCCGAATGACTGGGCCTTCTGGGCCGCTGTCTTCTCCGGTGCGATCTTTCCGCTCGGGGTTCTGCTGCAGAAGCCGCTGGCCTCGCCCTTCCTGAAAGCGAAATCGCCGCTGTCGGGGGCTGGCTTGATGGCCGTGGCGGCGATCAATTTTCTCTGGCCGCTGCACATGGTGGTCTTCTATGCCGCGCCCTCGGCCGCGCCGCTGACCCTGGCGCTGGGCATGACGCTGCACTGGCCGGTGATCGGCTGGGCCTATGGCAGCCGGGTGACGATTGCCCATGGTTTCGTGCGCGCCGCGGTCGTTTCGGCCATCTGGTTCATGCTGCCTGAGGGGCGGTTCGACATTCTGCCTGTGGCTGTTGCGACGCTTTACCTGCTGGCTGCGGTCGGCATGCGGTGGGAAATCTCGCGCCTGCGCCGTAAGAAGGAAGGCGTGATTCAATCCGCCGCGGAGGCATTGGCATAATGAATGGGGCGACGAAGACCGGGCCGCGACGGTGGTTGCGATTTTTGTCGCCCCACCAGCCCTGGCTCTACCTGATCTATCTGGTCCTGTATTTCCTGCCCTGGTTCCACCGGGTGCCGGAGCAGACGGATCTTGTGTCGGGCCTGCTGGCGATCGGCCTCTTCCTGGCGCTCTTCTTCGTGGCGATGATCCGCCGCGACTGGACCGCCCTGCCAGCCGCCGGACTGGTCCTTGTGATGGCCTATGTCCTCATGCCGGCCAATCCGGGGGCGGCGGTTCTGGTCATCTATGCCGCCGCCATGCTGGGGCGGATGCGCCAACGCCAATTGATGCTGGCCGGTCTGTTCGCCTGGGCAGCCGGACTGGCGGCCGGCAATTTCCTGCTGGGCCTGCCCTGGACCTATCTGGCCGGCTTCCTGGCTTTCGGCGGTCTAGTGATGGCGGCCACGGCCTGGTCGGCGGCCCGCGAAGACCGCGAGGCGATGCAGGAGGAGCTCCAGGCCGAGGCGGCCGCCAGTGCCGTGGAGGCCGAACGCCAACGCATCGCCCGCGACCTGCATGACCTTTTGGGGCACACCCTGTCCGTTGTGACCCTGAAGGCGGAAATCGCCCAGCGCCTGTTCGATGCCGATCCGGAACGGGCGCGCAGCGAGCTGGGTGAAATCGAGACGATCTCCCGCAATGCGCTGGGGGAGGTGCGCGAAGCGGTCACCGGCCTGCGCCGCCGCTCCCTGTCCGAGGCGGCCGAGGAGACCGCCGACCGGCTGCGCTCGGCCGGTCTGGATGTCACGCTCACACTGGAAGCGATGGATGATCTGCCGGACGTCCAGCAACAGGCGATCCGCATGATGTTGCGCGAAGGCGCGACCAATATCCTGCGTCATGCCCAGGCAAAGCGGGCGGATATCCGCCTGCGGCGCGCCGGAGAGAGCATCAATGTCAGCCTGCTGGATGACGGGGTGGGCGGAGCCCGCTATGCCGGGCGCGGCCTGGATGATCTGCGTGACCGGCTCTGCGAAACCGGTCTCGACCTTGTTGTGGGCCCCGGGATCGACGGCCAGGGCAGCGGCCTGATCGTCCGCTCCGGCCAGCCAGGGGAAGCGTCATGATCCGTCTCGTCATTGCCGAAGACCAGACCATGTTGCGCGATGCGCTGGCGACGCTGTTGTCGCTGGAGAATGATATCGAGATCGCCGGCTCGGCGGCCAATGGCCGCGAAGCGCTCGACCTGGTCCGTCATCACAAGCCGCACGTCGTGCTGACCGACATTGAAATGCCGGGCCTGACCGGGCTGGAACTGGCCGCGCAGATCAAGCGGGACGGCCTGGAAACCCGCACGCTCATCGTCACCATGTTCGATCGTCCCGGCTATCTGCGCCGGGCCCTGGAAGCCGGGGTCAGTGGCTATCTGCTCAAGGATACGCCTTCAACCGAACTGGCTGATGCGGTCCGGCGGATTGCCGCGGGAGAGCGTGTCCTGGCACCGGGTCTGGCCGAACAGGCCTGGAGTGCGGAAGATCCGCTCAGCGATACCGAACGCCGGCTCCTGCGTCTGGCCGAGGCCGGTATGGACAGTCAGGCCATCGCCGATGCGGAAGGCCTGGCCCGCGGCACGGTGCGGAATTACCTGCACAATGCGATTTCAAAACTCGGTGCCGGCAACCGGATCGAGGCGGCACGGCTGGCCCGGGAACGCGGCTGGTTGTGAGGCGCGCCCGCTCTTGCTAATCCTCGAATTGAGTGGGAGTCGCGTCATGAAAATACCCTTCGCCCTTTGGTCCGGCATTCTTGCCCTTGGCGCCTATGGCGCCATGGTCGCCCTGTCCTTTCGCGATTTCGGGTATCTCGACCCTGTCTGGGACAAGGCTTTGCTGATCGGCGGGGTCTGGATCGGCCTGGTGGTTCTGGTCAGCGTGATCTCGGCCCTGCGCAAGGCTTTCACCTCACGCCCGGCCGACATTCCCATGGATGTCGCCGAAGAGCTGGACAATCACCCGCAATAAGTCGTGCTGTGACTAGGCGCCCCAGCCGGGTCCCGTCAGCACTTCCAGCGCGGCACCGACCGCAATCGGCTGGTCCAGGATCAGATGGTGCTCGGCATCGGGAATGGAGACCATGGTCGTTTCCGGTCCGAACACGTCCGCCATGAAGGCCCAGATCTCGTCCGTAACCAGCCGGGATTGTTCTCCCCGGAACAGGGCGACACGGGTCTTCAGCCCGCCCACCAGATCCGCCGGGGCCGGACGGTCATAATCCATCTTGTCCCAGAGCTTGGGGTCGAACTTCCAGGTCCAGCCCTCGCTGCCATCCGGCCGGATGGTCGGTTTCAGGCTCTGCCGGGCGATATGGTCCAGCAGGAAGGCGTTTTCACAGTCTTGTTCCGGCAGAAGGCGGAAGCGTTCCATGGCGGCCTGGAAGGTCGGATAGGACATGCCGCCCCGGCTGGGCGGTGAAGACCGCCGCTGTTGTTCGGCCGGGCGGATCGGACTGTCCAGAACCGCCACGCCGCGCAATTCTTCGCCATATTCCATCGCGGTTGTCAGCGAGACGAAGCCGCCGAAGGAATGGCCCACGACATAGGGTTTGCCTGCATCAAAGGCTCCGCCGGACCGGCCGGCGGCCAGCACTTCGCGGGCATAGCATTCCATCCTGTAGCGCTCGCGGTGATCGCTATCGCCCATGCCGGAGAGGTCCAGCGCCACAACCCGCCGGGTCGGGGCGAGGAAGGGGGCGATACTGTCCCACCAGTCTTTGTGGGCGACACCGCCATGCACCATGATCAGGCCGGGCTTGCCGCGTTCGCCCCAGGCTTTCCAGTGAATCGTCGCGCCATCGACTTCGGTCGTTCCACGCTCGAACGGGACGTCCAGAGCCTTGGCGAACCAGGCCGGGGCCGGCGGTTTCTCACCGGCAAACTGGACAAGCGGGGCGGGCGGGCGCGGGGAGGCGGCGGCTTTTTGGCTCATGCGATAGCGCTAGACCCGATATTCGAACGGGTCAATCTCAGGCTTGGAACTGCTGCATCAGTGCGGGTACCGCAAATACGGCCCAGGCATTATTGGCGATATGTCCCAGCACCGGGGCCGCGACGCGACCGGTCATCACGCGTGCCAGTCCCAGGGCCAGACCCAGGATGAAGGTGGAGATCATCACCATTAGTCCTTGGGAGATATGCATGATGCCGAAGGCGGCCGCTGACAGGATGATGGCAAAGAAAGCCGGGACGCCGCGCGCCATCATCATGGGCAGCATCCAGCCACGGAACAGGACTTCCTCGACGATCGGTGCCGCGATCAGGGTGAGGGCGATGATGGCCCAGACAGAGGCACCGGTCATCGCGAAATCATCCACATTGGACAATTCCTCATGCGTGGCCCCGCCCGCAAAGGTCAGGCTGGGATCCGCCATGGCGTATTCGTGCAGGAACAGGGTCAACCGCCCGCCGATCGTGATCATGAAGATCAGGATGAGCACACCCGCGACAATTTCGCTGACCTTGAGCGGGATGATCGAGAATACGCCCCGGTGAATGCCGGTCTGTTTGAAATTCTGCCAGAGGATCAGTGCGAAACAGGCATAGCCGCCGACCAGGGCGGAAAAGCTCGCCGTCACCGGGTGGATCGGCAGCGCATAGCCGCCCAGCCAGTTCCAGGCCGACAGGAACGCATATTGGAAGGCATAGGCGATGATCATCATCAGGACCGGCCAGACCAGCACGCCCGGCAGGGAATGGATCACGGCCAGCCGGTCGGAATCCTCGGTCACACGATAAAAAACGTCACGCCGCTGGAATGGCCAGCGGACCGGTTCATGCGTCAGGGACGCGTTGGCCTGGTCCATGTCTCTCTCCCCAAGCGGTTATGCTTAACCGGTCGTTGCCGACGCTTAAACGTCAAATTTAGAAGAGTGTCCCATAACGGTGCGCATAGACGCTCTACCGCAACAGGTAGTGAGGCCGGAAAACGGCCCGGCGGGGATAACGAAGCGACCGAAAAGGCGTGGGTGATGGTGAAGACAGTTCTGATCGTCGATGACGATCCGACCCAACGCCGCCTTCTTCAGGCGGTAATTGAAAAGCAGGGCTATAAGGCAGAGACCGCGGAAAGCGGCGAGGCCGCCCTGGATCGTGTGGCATCTCCGGGGGTTGATGTCATGCTGCTCGACCTGATCATGCCGGGCATGGACGGGATGGAGACGCTGGAGGCTATCCAGCGCAAGCAGATCGATCTTCCGGTGATTGTGCTGACGGCCAGTGGCGGTATCGAAACCGTCGTGGCGGCCATGCGTGCCGGGGCGTGCGACTTCTTCGTGAAGCCGGCCTCGCCCGAGCGTATTGCCGTGTCGATCCGCAATGCCCTGAAGGTTCAGAACCTCTCTGGTGAAGTGCAACGCCTCACCAAGAAGGTGGACAACAAGTTGGGCTTCTCCGACATGATTGCCGGTGCTCCGGCCATGCAGCAGGTGGTTCGCCTCGGCGAACGCGCTGCCCAGTCGGACATTCCGATCCTGATCACGGGTGAAAGCGGTGTCGGTAAGGAACTCGTCGCCGGGTCCATCAAGGCTGCCTCCAAGCGCGCCGATGGTCCTTTCGTGGCGGTCAACTGCGGTGCCATTCCGGAAAACCTGGTGGAATCCACCCTCTTCGGTCACGAAAAGGGCGCCTTCACCGGTGCGGTCGGCAAGCATATGGGCAAGTTCCAGGAAGCCGATGGCGGCACGCTCTTCCTCGACGAGATCGGCGAGCTTCCGCTGGACATGCAGGTGAAACTCCTGCGCGCCCTGCAGGAAGGTGAGGTCGATCCGGTCGGTTCCAAGCGCCCGGTGAAGGTGAATGTGCGGATCATCTCCGCCACGAACCGGGACCTGGCCGAACAGGTGGCGGCGGGCAATTTCCGCGAAGACCTGTTCTACCGTCTCAATGTCTTCCCGATCGAAGTGCCCTCCCTGCGTGCCCGCAAGGAAGACATTCCGCACCTGGTCCGCCATTTCATCGGCCGGTTCAACGCCCAGGAAAACAAGTCGATCCAGGATGCCGCGCCGGAAACCCATGCGCTCCTGTCCCAGTTCGACTGGCCGGGTAATGTGCGCCAGCTGGAAAACTCCGTCTTCCGCGCCGTCATCCTGTCCGATGGCGACGTGCTGAAGCCGGAAGACTTCCCGCAGATCTCCGGCATGACGCCGGACCTCGCGGCTCCGGTCGCGACGGATGTTCCGGGCCTGGTCATGCCGGGTGCGGACGGGTTGGACGCCCTGGCGGGCGGCGCACCGGGACCGGTGGAGATCATGGATGAACGCGGCAATCTGCGCTCGCTCGAGGATATCGAGCGTGACCTGATCGAGTTCGCCATCGAGACCTATGCCGGCCGGATGAGTGAAGTGGCCCGCCGTTTGGGCGTTGGTCGTTCCACCCTCTACCGCAAGGTCCGGGAGTACGAGCTGGACGTGGATGGCGTTCGCGCCGCCAGCTGATCCTGATCATGAATTTTGCCTCCCTGCCACGGGAAGGCGCCGCGCTCCACTAGCGGGCGGGGATGGACGGGCTGGTCTCCAGGTGAGGCCGGCCCGTTTCTCATGGCGCGGTCCAGATCCGGCGGAAATGCTCGAACACGACGTCTTCGTCGAGGTCGAATGTGCGCCCGTCCCGTTCGGCTTCCCGGCTGAAATAGTCGATATGGGCCGCGCGCCACCAGTCAAAGCTGAGATCTCCTTCTCCCTCGGCGCGGGCAAAATCGGCATCGCCGCTCGAGAAGGGGGCGATCCGCGCCGAAACCGTCTCGATCACGCAACGCGGCCGGCCCGTCCCGTCCAGGATCAGGCATTTATCGCCGGCTTCGGGGAGTTTGTGGCCTTCAACCTGATACCAATAGGCCCGGCTGCAAGTGGCGGTCTTCTGGTCGATCAGGATCAGGGCCAGCAATTCATTCGCCAGTTCCGGCCCATCGCCGAACGGACCGACAAAGGCGGGCGGCCCCTCATGACCGGTGTCCCGGCAAAAATCCGTCCAGGCCGCAGCCTGCTCATCAGTCATGGAAATCGTGCCGGTCATGACCCCAAGGGGCCCGTTTACGACAGGGCGGTCAAGCGGAGAGACGGCCCTGTCGGTCCTGCCAGGCGCGGAAGACCGGCATCAGCGCCGCTTCGCGGCGGAAGCGCACGCGCAATTGCCGGGTCATCCGGTCCAGTTCGCCCTTCAGATTGCCGGCCTCGTTCAGCCCGGCTTCCAGGCTGACCTCGATCCGCGTGCGCAAGACATCGATCCGCGCCGCGAGGCCGCGAATCTGATTGTCCAGATGGGCGATATAGTCCCGCGTGACAGGATCCCCGGACAGCGGCTCATAGATCTGCTCAACCCGTTCCAGCGTCACCAGATCCAGCGCCGTCATCGCCCGCTGGAAAGCAAACTGACCATCCATCGTGTCCAGACCGCATTCTCCGGCCGCTTCCAGCGCTTCGAACAATTCGGATTCAAGATCAGTCAGAAGGTCAGTGTGGCGGGCCATGGCGTGTTCCGGTTTTGTGAGGCACCAGAATAGCCGCACTCGACACCCGGATCGCGCAGGAAGCTTGGGCAGGTTTAACCGCGCCCTAATCTTCGGCTCAAAGGCGAAGCCGGGCCGGATTGCACGCGTGCGGGCTCACGTGCCGGACGGGTCGTCCTTGGGCACGACACGGAAACGGGCCCGCCTGTTTTCGGGTGTTTCTTCAACCGGTTGGGTGTTCTGCCGGGGTGCCGGGGACGGCGTGTCCGGTTCGACATCATCATAGATGTCGCGGCTGCGCGAAGCGCGCTGGGGCGTCTTGCCGCGGAACCCTTTGCCACGCGACATGGGCTTGCGCGCCTTGCCCTTGGTCTTCTTCTCGATTTCCTTGAGCTTCAGGGCCTGACGGGTGGACAGCGCTTCTTCCGTATTGCCCTTGTCCGGATCGCTGAAGGCCGAGCCGAAGGTTTCCAGGCGCTCTTCCAGGGAGCCCAGGAACTCGCCTTCCCATTCGGACAATTCGCGGTCCGGCACGCCGGAATCCTCGGCAGCCTTGCGGGCACGCTCAAGCCGTCGCAGGACGCGCTTGGTTTTCTTCTCGTCGATCTTGCGTGCCATGCTGCCTCATCAAGCCGAGGCAGTCAGATTAGCCTTCCACGGCGCCCAAATACAATTCCAGCAGGGCGTCGGCTTCCTGGCGCTCGCGGCGGTCGATCTTGCGCAGGGAGACGACCTTGCGAAGGATCTTGGTGTCAAAGCCCATGGATTTGGCTTCGGCATAGACTTCCTTCATGTCGGCCATGACGGCGGCCTTGTCTTCTTCCAGGCGCTCGATCCGGGCGACGAAAGCCTTGATCTGTTCGCGGGCGGCACCGCCAACGGCGTCGGACTGATCGATGGGACCGTCGGAATGGGGCGCAGTGTCGGTGAAAGCCATGTCGGAAACCTCGTTGAAGGACAGGGCGCGACACTAATTCCCGGCGCTTCCGGTCTCAACCCGCCGCGCCAGCTTTTGACCCGGTTTCGCGCAGTTCATTGCGCACATCGCGGACAGCTTCCAGCACGGCAGCGGGGTGATGATGATGAAGATTGTGCCCGGCACCGCTGATCCAGCGCATCTCCGCTCGCTTCATCCGCTTGGCCACCTGACCTCCATGCCGGTGTGACCAGAGGACCGTATCGGCCTTTCCGGCAATCACCACGGCCGGGTGATCCAGCTCTTCATAAGCATGTTCCTGGTCTTCCAGGTGTGTGTTCACCAAGGCCATGTCGCGCGCATTGGCACGCCAGATGGCCGGCCGCAGCAGCAGGCTCAGCGCGGTCTTCTCGACATAGGCGTCCGGCATGGGTTCAGGATGGAAGGCGGCGATGGCGCCGCTGCGGGCCTGGGAAGGTCCGGCCAGGGGCACGATGATCCGGGTGATGAGTGGGCCCAGGACCGGCCAGAAACTGGCCGAATTGAACCAGGCCGCCCGGCCGATCCAGGCGGACAGGGCGGGGGCGACAAGAACCAGGCCCGAGACCCGGTCGGGATGGTCCATCGCCAGGCGCATCGCGATCGCTCCGCCCCAGGAATGGCCGATCACGGTGACGGGCCCGCTCTTGCGGGCCTCCAGGAATTTGGCGATCAGCGCCGCTTCGCGCTGGGGTGACCAGTGTCCGGAGGGCCGCTGCGACCAGCCCAGGCCCGGCCGGTCCAGCCAGATCACATGCTCGCCGTCGAAGGTGTTGGCGAGGGCGCTATGGGGTTCCTCCAGATTGGAGGCGGCTCCGTGCAGGACAAGCGTGGCGGGCGCTGATTTCGGTCCGGTCTCGCGATAGTGCAGACGCACGCCGTCAACGGTCTCGAACGCGCCGCCGGGCGGGTGAGCTTGCTCGATACGCCGAACATTGATCCAGGCCGCAAGGCCCAGAAGGGCCAGCAGACCCAGCCCGGCGAGACCGGTGAGGATGACCGGGTCTGACAGTATCTGCGTGGTCAAAGCGCCCGTCCGGCGAGGGCGGCATTGATCCGGTCGCGGGCTTCCTGTGCCGCTTCATGCGCCGGGAAAATGGCGAGGGCGGCTTCATAGGCTTCCAGCGCCGCGTCATAGCGCTCGGCCCGCTCCAGCACGCGGCCCAGCGTGACATAGGCATCATAGCGCCGCGGCTCGAGGGTCAGGGCCGTGTTCAGGGTTTCCAGCGCATAGCCCCAGTCTTCGAACTGGGTAGCCATGCGGCCGGCGGCCAGCCAGCCTTCGGCGAAATCCGGATCCAGCCGCGTGACATGGTCATACATGCGAGCGGCAATCTCTTCATTGTCGGCGGCTTCGGCGGCTCGGCCCCGATCCATCAGCAGGGAGACCGTGTCGGATCCGGAATGGGCCCACAGGGCGTGGATCTCGTCGATCAGGGGGGCTGCCACGCGCATCGTGTCGGCCTGCGCCAGCGCGTCGAGACGCTCGTCCAGGCGTTCCTGCGGCGTGCGGAATTCCGTTTGCGGCGCGACGGTGAGGTCGGCCGGTTCGCGGGGCGGGGCGTCCTGGGCTGCAAGCAGCGAAGCCAGGGCCAGAAGGCTGAGCGCGGTCATGGGCGCAAGGATAGCCTTACCGTGCGCGGCGTCCAGCGCTCACAGGCAGAAATGACGGGGAATTAAGGGGATCAGTGCGCGGGCAGCTGAACGGCGCGGAACCAGAAGGAGCCGATGGATTCCACGATATTCTCGTAGTCCTCGACCTTGAAAGGCTTGGTCATGTAGGCGTTGGCGTGCAGCTCATAACACTCCTCGATGTCCCGTTCGGACGAGGATGTGGTGAGGATCAGGACCGGCAATTGCATCAGGTCGTGATCGGTCTTCACGGTTTTCAGGACGGTCCGTCCGTCGACCTTGGGCAGGTTCAGGTCCAGCAGGATGAGGTCGGGCAGGGGCGCATCGGCAAATCCATCGGTCTGCTGGATGCGGTGCAGGGCCTCTTCGCCATCCCGGACAACCTCGATTTCATAGGGGTAGCTGGCCTGTTCGAAGGCATCGAGAATCAGGAATTCATCGCCTTCATTATCCTCAACCAGGAGAATGCGGGGCGCGTGTTTCGGAGTGCTGATGCTCATTTCGATCCGTATCGGTCTTGGGCAGGGTGAACCGGAAACAGCTTCCGCCTCCGGGGTTCGCCTCCACCCAAATCATACCATCGTGACTTTCCACGATCTTCCGGCATATGGCCAGCCCCATTCCCGTTCCCGAATACTCGGTCTTGCCGTGCAGGCGTTTGAAGGGTTCGAAGATAGTCTTGTCGTATTGCGGGGCAATACCGATCCCGTTGTCGCAGACCGACAGGCGCCAATGGTCGCCGGCATCCTCGCATGACACGTCGATCAGCGGCTGGGTCCCGGTTTCGCGATATTTCAGGGCATTGCCGATCAGGTTCTGGAAGACCTGGCTCAGCTGTGAGGGAATGCCGGAGACGTCCGGCATGTCGCCGACCGTGACGCGGCCTTTTGCCGTGGCCAGCGTGTTCTCCAGATTCTTCAGGACATCGTTGATGATCGACCCAAGGGCCACGTTGGAGTGGGGCGACTGGGCCTCATGCTCCACCTTTCCATAGGTGAGCAGGTCCGCGATCAGGGTCTGCATGCGGGTGGCCGCGTCGATGGAATGGCGGATGAAAGTGCGCCCGTCCTCATCCAGTTCATCCCCATAGCGCCGGTCCAGCAAGGCGTTGAAATTCGCGATCAGGCGCAGCGGCTCCTGCAGGTCGTGACTGGCGGCAAAGGCGAAGCGCTCCAACTCCTCATTGGCACGGGATAATTCATTGATGAACTGGTCGCGCTCCTGCTGCCGGGCGGTCCGGGCGCTGATATCCCGGAACACGATGACCTGGCCCAGGCTGACACCGCCTTCGCCCGTGATCGGAGCGCAGGAGAATTCAGCGGGGAAATCCTCGCCGTCCGCATGGCTGAACAGGGCGACTGAGTCGTCGGTGCGCATGGTGGGGGCGCCGATCTCGGGAGGAAGATCCGCGCCAAGAACGGCCCGGGCTTTCCGGCCTGACAAGTCTTCCAGCCGCAGTCCCAGCAGGCGGGCGGCCGCGGAATTGGCGGTCCGCACCAGCCCGTCCCGATCCAGTGCGAGAATACCGTCCGCCGCGCTTTCCACGATCGTGGCCAGATCACGCGCCAGGCCTTCCGCCTCTCGGGTTTTCTGTTCGACCAGGCGCTGTACGAATTCGGTCCGGCCTGTGGAGATCAGGGTCAGCGCATTGAGCAGGGTGGCAAACAACATGCCCAGAACCAGGACATACCAGGCGGTCATGCTCTGATTGTCGGACAGGAAGGCGTAGCTGGCCTCATAGGTCAGCTGGAGATCATGGCCGCTCAGGTTGACATCATAGCTGACACTCAGCCCGGGCAGGGAGCTGGGCTGGCCGAACAGGAGGCGTGGTGGATCGATTCCTGTTTCGTACAGGGAGAGGTGATAGGCATAGGAAGAGCGGGGCCGAGACAGCAGGAAGAGGTCCGGCCACAGGAGTTCGGCACTCGCCAGGCCGGTCAGCATGGATTCGCCGTCCGCACCGGTCCGGAAGGTGGGGACCGCCATGATGATGCGGGCCGGGCTGTTGTCCGTGGCGGGCAAGGCCCGACCCTGCGGGGCTTGCATGGCAATGACGCTTGTGGCCAGGGCTTCGCGCTCGGCCTCCACCAGTCCGGATCTCAGGGCCGGGTAGTTATGGGCCGGTGTCAGCGGGATGTCCCGTTCAATAATGCCGTCACCTGGCTGGTCCGGCACGGCATAATCATGCTGGGGGTCCGCGGCGCGCTCGACACGCGGGGCCCAGCGCACAACGCGCTCCGGCGGCAATCCGGCAAAGGCGATGCCGACAAAGGTCTCGAACTCGTCCCGCGTGACCGTTTCGGACGCTTCGAACAGGCCGCCCAGTTCAAACAGGCGCCGCTCGACCCCGGTCAGAACCTCATTGAGGGATTGCCGGTCTTCGGCGGTCAGGGCGCGGAAGGCTTCCTCGCGGTCGCGGATTCCGTCCATCCGGGAAAAGGCGAACACGATCGCCAGGACCAGCATGAGAATGCCCATGGGCAGGCTGACGGCGATCTTGCGGCGGACCGGAATGCGGGAGGGGCCGAAGATCACCAGGCAAAGCGGCGCAAAGGCAACGATCCCGACCAGGCTGGACAGCCAGCTGCGCCAGGCGATGCCAAGATAGCCGGCATCCGGTGTGATGCTGGACAGCGCGATGGCGGCGGGAAACAGCAAGGCCATGGGCAGGGCACCAACCGGTGCAACCACGCCGACCATGTGGACGATATCGCGCATCTGCTCTTGCCGCGCCAAGCGCACGCGATCCAGCCCGCTCATCAGGCGGATGCCGATTTCCGACTGGACCAGGCTGCTCAACGCCATCGCGACCGCCAGGGTCAGGGCAGAGGGCAAGTCCATGAAGAAAAGGCGCAGGGCGATATCCAGCGCCACGATACCGGTGGCCAGTGCCAGCGGCAGCATCATTATCCGGCCCCAGATCCAGGGCGCGGTCACCGAAAGGGCAGCCACGATCCAGACCGGAACGAAATGGTCGGGCGGGATGGACAGGAGTACCGAGATCTCGCCAAGCAGCACGGCGGCCACGCCCAGCGTGATCGCAATCGCGATGCGGGGCATGCGCAATGTCTGAGCGTGTGTGTTGGCCTCACCTGTCACACGCTTAGGAAAGCCCAATTCTCGTGTGGCGGTAAGTCCAAATCTTGCTGCAAAAGCGAACAGGCGCCACCGATGGGTGACGCCTGCTGGCATTTTCAGGTTTTTACGCCGCGGATCAGGCGGCGACGGATATGTCCGTCAGGGCCATCACCTTGCGCAGCTGGTCTTCCGTATCACCCAGCTGGTGATCGATCATGATCAGGCGTTTGGCATAGTGCGACCCGGCATATTCCCAGGTCATGCCGATCCCGCCATGCATCTGGATGCATTCCTCGGCGACCAGCTTGCCGGCGCGGCCGATCAGGTTTTTCGCCTTGGCGACAGCCAGGGCGCGCTCGTCCGCGTCCATATGGCCGGCGGCATAGATCACGATGGAGCGGGCCTGTTCGATCTCGATGGAGAAATCCACGAGACGGTGCTGCAGGGCCTGGAAGGTCGCGATCGGGCGGCCGAACTGCTGGCGCTGCATGAGATAGTCGCGCGTCATGTCCTTGAGCACGTCCATCGCACCGACGGCTTCGGCGCACAGGGCCAGCCGGCCCGCATCGAGAGCCGCTTCGATGGCAGCTTCGGCATCGTCGGACAGGCAGGTGGCCGGCGTCTTGTCCAGTACGATCTCGGCAGCACCGCCGCCATCGATCATCGGGTAGGACAGGACTTCAGCATCCGAAGCCTTCACTTCATAAAGGCCCAGCTTGCCGGCAGCCGTCTTGGCGGCAACCAGCAGCCAGTCGGCGGCCTGACCGCCATAGACCACGGTCTTGCGGCCGGTCAGCGTATCGCCATCGGCCTTGGCGGAAATCTCGGCGAGATCACCGAAACTGTCGGTCTCGTCGAAACCGAACGCGGCTTTCTCGGCACCGGCAATGATGGCTTCAACGCGGTCGGCCTTGCCGTGGGCCGCATAGAGGCGCAGGGCCAGGAGATTGCCCAGGAGCGGTTCCGGGCACAGGGCGCGGCCGGCTTCCTCGAACACGGTCGTGATGTCGAAACCGGCACCACCAAACCCGCCATCCTCTTCGGAGACGAGGGCACCGAGAATGCCCAGCTCGGCCAGGCCGGCCCAGGCGTCTGCATCATGGCAGGCGCCTTCATAGGCAATCTCATTGCGGCGTTCGGCCGGGAATTTGTCAGCAAGGAAACGGCGGAAGCTGTCCGCGATCATCCGGCGGTCTTCTGTCGGCGTGAAATCCATGGATCAGGCTCCGAAGGTTTCTTTGGTGATGATGTTGCGCTGGATCTCGTTCGATCCACCAAAGATCGAGAGTTTGCGATTGTTGAAGTAGTTGGCGGCATTGGTCGCGGCTTCCGCCGGGGCGACACCGTAATTGCCGATGACTTCTTCGGACGGGAAGGGCGCTGCGGCCGGGCCGAGTGCGCGACGCGACAGGTCATTAATGGCCTGTCGGATCACCGTGCCCTTGATCTTCAGCATGGACGACACCGAACCCTGCGCGTCGGACGAACCGAACAGCATGCGCAGATTGGTCAGGCGCATGGCTTCCAGATCGATCTCCACTTCGGCCACCTTGGCGGCGAAGAGCGGATCCTTGGCCAGCGGCGCACCGTTGCGTTTCACCTTGCGGGCCAGCGCCTTGAGCTGGTTCAGCGCTTCGGAAGAGGCGCCGACACCGGCGATATTGGTGCGCTCATGGCCCAGCAGGTATTTGGCGATCGTCCAGCCCATATTCTCCTCGCCAACCAGGTTGGAGACCGGAACTCGGACATCGGTGAAGAAGACTTCATTCACCTCGAAACCGCCCTCGATCAGCTTGATCGGGCGCATTTCGATACCGGGCGTGTTGATGTCGACCAGGACGAAGGAAATGCCCTGCTGCGGCTTGCCCTCGGTCGAGGTGCGCACGAGGCAGAAGATCTTGTCGGCGAACTGGCCCAGCGTGGTCCAGGTTTTCTGGCCATTGATCACGTAATGATCGCCATCGCGCACGGCGCGGGTTTTCAGGCTGGCCAGGTCGGAACCGGCGCCCGGCTCGGAATAGCCCTGACACCACCAGTCCTCACCGGACAGGATGCGCGGCAGGATGGTGGCCTTCTGTTCTTCCGTACCGAACTTGATCAGCACCGGGCCCAGCATGGCGAGACCGAAAGGAACCGTGCGCGGCGCATTGGCCAGGGCCAGTTCTTCGTCGAAGATGTGGCGCTGGACAGCATCCCAGCCCGGACCGCCATATTCCGCCGGCCAGGTCACGGCCAGCCAGCTGCGCGATTGCAGCGTGGCGTGCCAGCTTTCCATGTCCTGCTTGTTCAGCTCGCGACCATTGCGAACCTTGGTGGCCAATTCCTCGGAGAGATTTTCCTTCAGGAAGTCGCGGACTTCCTGGCGGAAGGCCTCCTCCTCCGGTGTGTAATTCAAGTCCATGTCTGTCTCCTCGCGCCCTAGTCGACCGCTTTGATTTTGGCTCGTTCCAGCTGCGCTCTTGCGGCGCTTTCCCGCTGTTTCGATGACTGGGTATGTATTTAGGGCAAAAGACGTGCGTGTGAATAGTGCGCAGATGCAGCATTCAGTGCGGCAGTGCGGCGCAGTCCGGCTTGACGTCAGGGGAAAGCGGTATGGGTGGTCGCGCCGGAATCATCCGCATCCGGACGGGGCCGGGCGAGGTGAGGCTTCCTGCGATGCGGCCAGCGATCAGGCGTGGGTGAGGAGACCCCGGCCGGACAGGGCCTGGCGCAGACTGTCGGCGCCCGTGAAGAGTTCGGCATCAAAGCCGAAGTCCCGGGCGGCTTGGACATTGCTGTCCCGATCATCGAAGAACAGGACTTCGTGCGGGTCATGCGGCAGGCGCGCGGCGGTGATCTCGTAGATCTTGCGCTCCGGCTTGATCACGCCCTCATGGGCCGAGACGATCACATCACGCATATGGCGCATGGAGGGATAGAGCCGGTTGACCGGTTCCACCCACTCGCTGGGCAGATTGGTCAGCGCGTATTGAGGCACGCCCTGACGGGCCAGCGCGTCCATGGTTTCCGCCGTTCCGGGAACCGTGCCGTCGACCATGCCGTCAAACCCGGTCTCCCAGGCACGGATCGCGTCTTCCAGGTGCGGGTGGGCTTCGATCAGCGGTTCGCGATTCTGCGCCATCGGCACGCCGCGATCATGCTCGGCATGCCAGTCCATCGTGCAGACCTCGGACAGGAAATGGTCCACTTCCTGAGAGGTGCGGAAGAGTTTTTCGTAGAGACGGCGGGGGGACCAGTCGATCAGGACATTGCCCAGATCCCACAGGACGGCACGGGTCGTCATGTCGCTACCTCCATAACGCAAAACCCGCGCACGATGTGCACGGGCTATGCGACAAGCGTATTGCGATGCGCGTGCGGGGCGGGAAAAACCTCGGCCCCGAACCAGCGGCGGCCTAGCCGGCGCGGGCTTTGAAGCGCGGGTCGGTCTTGTTGATCACATAGATACGGCCACGGCGCTTCACGACCTGGCAATCGCGGTGGCGGTTTTTCAGCGATTTGATCGAGCTGCGGACTTTCATCGTTCGGCCTCTAGGGTCTAACAAGCGAATTCAAAGGAGCGCGGGAGATACTGGAGGCTTCCGGCCCTGTCAACATGGGTTGTGTGCTGAATCTGCGCGTGGCACGCCCGATAGCATAGGGAGATCGCCCATGGACATCGTCGCACACAACCGAACCGCCTGGAATGGCTATGCCCGTTCCGGGGAGAGTGAGTGGACCCTGCCGGTCCCGCCGGAGGTGATCGGGAAAGCCCGTAAGGGTGATTGGTCCGTCATTCTGACGCCGAACAAGGCGGTTCCGGCCGATTGGTTCGGCGAGATTCGCGGATGCGATCTTCTCGCCCTGGCATCGGGCGGTGGCCAGCAGGTCCCGGTTCTTGCGGCGGCGGGCGCCAAGGTCACCAGTTTCGACAATTCCGATGAACAACTCGCCCGCGACCGGCTGGTCGCTGAACGGGACGGTCTGGACCTGGCCACCGTGCAGGGCGATATGGCCGACCTGTCCGTTTTCGCCGATGACAGTTTCGACCGGGTTTTCAATCCCGCCTCGACCGTCTTCGTACCGGATCTGGAACCGGTCTGGCGCGAATGCCGTCGCGTGCTGCGTCCGGGTGGCCGCTTGATGACCGGCGCCATGAACCCGGCCTTCTTCATGTTCGACCATGATGATCTGGACAAGGGCGGGCCCATGCTGGTGCGCTACCCGCTGCCCTTCTCGGACCTCGACCACAATCCCCAGGCCCGGATCGACCAGGGCGAGGCGCTGGAATTCTCTCACAGCCTCGATGCCCAGATCGGCGGCCTGATCCGCGCCGGCTTCCGGATCATCGGCTTCTACGAAGACGACTGGTCCGACGAGGCCACCCCCCTCAACCGCTACATGCCCACCAGCTTCGCCATCCTGGCCGAGGCGGTTTAGGGGAAGCCCCTACCGGAAAACCGGCGGCTTGGTCGGAGCAGGGGCCGGTGCGGGCGCTTCGCCCTCTTTTTGTTGCGTGTTGAACATGGACACGACGAGGACCGGATCATCCTTGGGCGGGGGCTGGCAGATGCCGAAGACCAGGTCCGGCATGTTGGTGGTGATGTTGCAGCCGAACTTCTGCGCCTCTTCCGGCAGGATCGGATAATCGTGATTGCGGCCACCATTGATCAGATCATTGGTCAGGTCGCAGGTCCCGTCCGTCTTGTGGGCATCATTGATATAGTCGCAAGAGAAGCGGCGGGCCTCGGTGACGGCCTGCTGCGCCATTTTCGACAGGATCATCATCTCGTCGGAAATCCGGTCGGCGGATTTCTGCTGGGTCAGCTCGGCCAGGATCGGCGCCGGCATCCAGGCATATTGCGGATCGATCGGACCGAGCACGGCGCTGGATCCCATCACGATCTCGTCGCAGGCCAGGGCGATCATCGTACCGGCCGATTTGGCGCGATAGGGCACGAAGGCGGTCTTCTTGCCCTTATGGTTCTTCAGCGCATGCAGGATCTGCTGCGTCGCCGAGGCGATACCGCCCGGCGTGTGCAGGATGACATCGATCTGGGCATCGGCAGGCGCGGTGCGGATGATGTCGATCGCCTCGATGGCGGTGTCGCCATCGACATATTCGTCAAACTCGTGGTGGATCACTTTCAGCACGACACTGCCGCGCTGCTTGGCAAAGGCTTCCGCCCGGCGTTCCACCGCCAGCTTGTGGGCTTCCCAGGGTGACAGGTGGGAATGGTCGATCGGGCCGCTGCCATCATTCAGCATTGTGGCCTGGCCATCCGTTCCCGGACCTCCGGCCATCGCCACGCCGGCGGGCGGGGCCTTGCGGGTGGACGCGACCGGCTTTGCCGGTGTCGGCAGCGGGACCGGGATCGGCATGACATCATCATCATCGGACCGGCCACGCGATTGCTGCCAGACCGTCAGTCCGGCCAGAAGCACGAAAATCGCGGCAATCCCGCTCCAGCCCACAACCCCCAGGCCGGTCAAAACGCTCACCATGTCTGTCCCCTCGAACCAACGGGCATCAAGCAAGCCTGTTCCGGCCTGTCCCGCTGCCATCCACCAATGCGTTAACTCTATACAAGGCTCGCACAAAGGGCGAATCCTGCAAGGTGATTGCCTCGTGAGGTGAGCGCCCTATCCTCGCCTTCAATCAGGAGGGGAATTCCTCCATCCTCCCAGGGAGTTTGATCATGCCCGCACTTGTTCTGCCGCGCGTTCTGGAATCCGGGCCTGGCAGCCTGTCCCAATTGGGCAAAATCGCGGTCCAGGCCGGTATCCGCCGCGCCCTGGTGATCACCGACCAGACCATGATCTCGCTGGGCTATGTCGAGCGCGCCCTGGCGGCCCTGTCAGCTTCCGGCATTGCCAGCGCCGTGTTCGACGGCACCGAACCGGAACCGACCGAGACCTCGATCATTGCCGGGCTGGACTGCCTCAAGGCCGGGGTCGAGGGTGACGCCGTGGACGGCCTGATCGCGGTCGGTGGTGGCAGTGCCATCGACAGCGCCAAGGCACTCTCCATCCTGGCCGTCCATGGTGGCCGGATGCGCGACTATAAAGTGCCCCGCATCGTCGATGAGCCGGGTCTGCCGGTCATCGCCGTGCCGACCACGGCGGGCACCGGATCCGAGGCCACCAAGGTTGCCGTCATCACCGATCCGGAAAGCGACGAGAAAATGTTGTGCATGGGTCTGGGCTATATGCCTTTTGGTGCCATTCTGGACCCGGAGCTGACCTATTCCCTGCCCAAACGGGTCACGGCGGATACCGGTATTGATGCCATCACGCATGCGATGGAGGCCTATGTCTCACGCAAGGCGAACCCGTTTTCCGACCAGCAGGCCCTCGCCGCCCTTCGCCTGATGGGCCCGAATATCCGGCGGGTTTTCGAGGATCCGCAGGACAGTGCCGCCCGCGAAGCCATGCTCTTGGGTTCCACCTTGGCGGGGATTGCCTTTTCCAACGCCTCGGTTGCCCTGGTGCACGGGATGAGCCGGCCGATCGGCGCCTTCTTCCATGTCCCGCACGGTCTTTCCAACGCCATGCTTCTCCCCGAAATCACCGCCTGGTCCCTGCCTTCTGCCGAAGCCCGCTATGCCACATGCGCCCGGGCCATGGGCTGGGCCGGGGAGGGCAGTTCCGACGATGTTGCCAATTCTGTTTTGCTGGATGAATTGAAGCGCTTGAATGCCGATCTCGGTGTGCCGACCCCGTCCGGTTTCGGCATCGAGGAAACCCGCTGGCGGCAATTGCGTCCCCTCATGGCGGAACAGGCGCTGGCCTCGGGTTCGCCGGGCAATAATCCCCGCATTCCCACGGCTGACGAGATTGTCGAGCTCTATGACCGCGTCTGGGCCTGAGGGGCACCGTTTCGCCTTACAGCATGGAAACTTGTTCGCACGCGCGGCAATTCATACTCTGCACGCATGAGAGTTTCGGGGTTGTTGTCTGTGGCCGCTGCGGCGGCCCTTTTTGCGGGCTGTGCTCAGGCACAGACGCAAACCTATGCCTATGGGCTGGACGAGTATGAGTATGACGTCGATGTCGAACTCGTCCTGGCCGTCGACATTTCCTATTCCGTGGACGAGGAAGAGGCCCGCCGCCAACGCGAGGGCTATGTCGCTGCGCTGGCTTCGGAAGATGTGATCCGCTCCATCCAGGGCGGTCCGCTGGGCCGGATCGCCGTGACCTATGTGGAATGGGCTGATAGCGGCTTCCAACGCGCCGCGGCCGACTGGACCGTGATCGGCAGCGAGGAAGACGCGCTCAATTTCGCCGCCCTGGTCGCCGCCGCACCGCTCGAACGCGGGCATTACACCGCCATCGGTGCCGCCATTGCTGACAGTGTGGAACGGATCGAGAGCAATCCACACTCCGCCCCCCGCCGCATCATCGATATTTCCGGTGACGGTCCGCAGAATCAGGGCCTGCCGCTGGAGGATGCCCGCGCCCGGGCCGATGCGGCCGGTGTCGTGGTCAATGGTCTGCCGGTGATCTCCTCGGATGAGGGCCGCTGGGTTCGTCCGGTCGAGCTGCATCTGGATGATTATTTCCAGGAGAATGTCATCACGGGGCCGGGCTCCTTTGTCCTGCCGGCCCGCACCGAGGCGGAATTCCGTGAAGCCATCCTGCGCAAGCTTGTGATCGAGATCGCGGGTGCCCTGCCATCCCCGGATGAGCTGAACCGTGTCGCGCCCCTGTCGGGGCCGGAGCTGGGCCGCGCCCCATGATCCGAGCGGCCGGGACATGCGGTCTTGTCCTCGCTCTTGGCGTGGGCGTGACAGGCGGTCTTTCGGCCGGCGCGCCTGAGCCGCCGCTGGACTGGTATCCCGCCCCGGTCGAATACACCGAAGATGGCCGGGAAAAGGTCGACCTGGAACTGGTCCTCGCCGTGGATGTGTCGTCGTCGATTGATGAAACCGAGGCCCGCCGTCAGCGTGAGGGACATGTCGCGGCCCTTGCTGATCCGGAAGTGATCTCCGCCATCCAGAGCGGCGGATATGGCCGCATCGCCATCATGTATCTGGAATGGGCCGATGCCGATTTCCAGCGCGTGGTCGCGCCCTGGACAGTGATCCAGACCGAGGATGATGCCCAGGCCTTCGCCGCCACGCTGGCGACCTCTCCCTTCATTTCCGGACGCCGTACAGCAATCGGCGCGGCGATCGACAATTCGGTCTCGCTGATCGAGGGCAATGCCTATTCCGGCCAGCGTCTTGTGATCGATCTGTCCGGTGACGGGCCCCAGAATGCCGGGCCGAGCCTGTCGGCCGCGCGCCGCCGGGCCGATGCTGCCATGGTCACCGTCAACGGTCTGCCGATCGACAATTCCCGCCAGCATCCTTTCCGGCCGTCCGTGACGATCAATGTCAGCGCCTATTTTGAAAATGAAGTGATCACCGGCCCGGGCGCCTTCATTTCGCCCACAAATGAGCATGAGGATTTCGTGGACGCGCTGCGCCGCAAGCTTATCATCGAGATTGCGGGGCTGGACCCTGAAACCGTGATGATGAGGAATGGATGATCCGCTCACTTCTGGCCGCCGGTCTCGGCCTGGCCCTGATCTCGACCACCGCTTCCGCTCAACCCGACGGGGAGAGTTTCGCTGACTGGAAAGCGGGTTTCCGCGGACGCCTGAGCGAGGCAGGGACCTCGGACGAGACCGTTGCCAGCATGCTGGATGGTCTGGAGCCGGAAATGCGGATCATCGAATCCGACCGCTCCCAGCCCGAATTCGTTCGCCCGATCTGGTCCTATCTCGACATTGCCGCTTCGGATCTTCGTATCCGCAATGGCCGCAACGCCTATGCCGAAAACCGGGCCACCGTGGATGCGGTCGCCGCGCAATACCAGGTCCGTCCGGAAATCCTGGTCGCCATCTGGGGGCTGGAAAGCTCCTACGGCGCCATTCCCGGCAATAATGACATCGTCCAGGCGCTCGCCACGCTGGCCTGGGAAGGCCGTCGCCGCACCTGGGCTGAGGGCGAGCTGATTGCTGTCGGCGAGATGATCGATCGCGGCTTTGCCACACGGGACCAGTTGACCGGCTCCTGGGCCGGCGCGATGGGCCAGATGCAATTCATCCCCTCCACCTATCTGGAACGCGCCCAGGATTGGGATGGTGATGGCCGCCGCAATATCTGGACGCATGAAGGCGACGCCCTGGCCTCGGCTGCCAATCTGCTCAGCCGCGCCGGCTGGGTGATGGGCGCGCCCGCCATCCTGGAAATTGATCTACCGGAAGGCTTTGATTTCGCGGCCTGGCAGCCCAGCGACAGCCGCCTGGTTGCGCAATGGGCTCAGCTGGGCATCTCACCGGCACGTGGTGAGTGGCAAGCGGACCATCTGATGCGGTCTGCGCGCCTGGAACTGCCCGCGGGCGGGTCCGGTCCCGGTTTTCTCACGTTCGAGAATTTCCGCGTGATCAAGCGCTACAACAATTCCACATCCTACGCGATCGGCGTGGCCCATCTGGCCGACCGCATCGCCGGGGGTGAGGCCTTCGAGGGACCCTGGCCGGAAGGCAATCCGCCGATCAACCGCACCCAGACCCGCGAACTCCAGGCCGCCCTGAACGGTCTCGGCTTCAATTCCGGCACACCGGACGGCATCGCCGGCCCCAATACCCGCGCCGCCCTGCGCGCCTTCCAGCGCTCCCGCGGCCTCCTGGCCGACGGCTATGTCGGGCGGGAAGCCTATACGGCGGTGATGGAAGCGGCGGGCTAGCTGCCCGTCTCCGGCTTCATTTCCACGACATTCTGCACGCGCTTGATGCCGGGGTGATACCAGGCCAGGGCGAGGGCGATGATGCTGAGGACGACGGCGACATAATAGGGCACGACATGGCCCATCTGGTTGTACATGAAGAGCCCGCCGACCGGGCCGATGATGAAGCCCAGACCGGCTGTGGCGGTGGTCAGTCCGGCGACGCGGCCCTGTTCTTCCGGCTCCACCGCAATCGAGGCGCCGCCGGTAAAGCCGGAGCGGGCCAGGCCGAAGGCAAAGCTGATCAGGAGATAGGCGGTGACAATGCCGGCATAGTTCGGCGCGGCAATCATGATTGCGAAACCGGCCACGGTGATCCCGGCGCCCAGTGACATCAGCACGCGCGGGCTCGCCTTCATCGCCGGGATGAAGATGATCTGCGCCACGATCAGTGCCCCCGCACCGGCCGCCAGGGCGATGGCCGACATTTGCAGCCCCATGCTCTCATCCAGCTGCAACGTGTCCATGATGTAGAAGGCCAGCGTCGACAGGCTCAGCGACTGCACCACCCAGGCCACACAGCCATACAGGACGAAGGGGAAGATCCGCGGATCGGCCCCGAAGGCGAATTGTGCGAACGGGTTGATCGGCCGGTTCTGCTGTTTCGGCGGGGATTGTTCCGGCAGTTTCCAGCCCACTGCGATGGCACCAGCCAGCACGGTGCCGGAAATGATCACCATGAAGAGCGGCACACCCACCATGTCGACCAGGGTCGCAGCAAGGGTCGGGCCGATCACTGCGCCCAGCCCGAAGGCGGCGGACAGGCCGGCCAGGGCTTCGGTGCGTTCGGCCGGACTGGTGCGGTCGGCGATATAGGCCTGGGCCGCCGGATTGGTGGCTGAACCCAGCGAGCCGAACAGGGTCCGTGCCAGCGCCATGGCGAAGATAGCGGCCAGCGGCGGCACCCATCCCGCTTCACCGGCCTGCGCCGCGGCGGCGAAGATCAGGGTTGAGCAGGCGAAGGCGGAGAGGCCGAACACGATGAAGGGTTTGCGCCCCCGCCGGTCCGACAGCGCGCCCCAGATCGGCGTCATCGTCATGAAAAGGACAGCCGACAGCGTGTAGATCGCCCCCACCCAGTATTCCGGAACCGCCAGGCTGCGGGCCAGCGGCGGCAGGATGGCGAACAGCATGTTATTGCCGATCCCGGTGGCCACGAGGCACAGGAAGAGCAGGCGGAAAGCCGTTCTGCGTTCGGGATTGGGCGTGGTGTCGATACGGGGCGGGGTCGGGAACATGGGCTTGATTTAGACCCGGGAATCCGCCCCGTCCAATGTCATTTTCAAAGGGCGGCCATGTTCAAATCGATGGTCGGTCGCTCCACATCTGCCGGTAAACACTCGGATAACGCCCGTTCAACCCAACATTAAGCTTAACCCGTCATAGTGCCGCTCTAACGGGCGAAAAAACCGCCCGACAGAGTGGTGGACGGGACTTATGTTTCAGATCATTGGCATTGTGGTTGTGTTCGTGATGGTGTTTGGCGGGTTTTCCCTCGCTGGCGGCCATTTCGACGTCATTATCAAGGCGTTGCCCTTCGAGTTGATGATGATCGGCGGTGCAGCCGTCGGCGCCTTCCTGATTGGCAACAAACCGAAGACCGTGATGAAGACGGTCGGCGACCTGGCCAAGATCTTCACGGGCCCCAAATGGAAGGCCCAGGATTATTCAGACCTCTTGTCACTCTTGTTTTTGCTAACAAAAACAATGAAGACCAAAGGGGTGATTGCGCTGGAAAGCCATATCGAAAACCCCAAGGACAGCGCGATTTTCACGCGCTACCCGCGCATCATGAAGGATCATTTCGCCGTCGACTTCATCTGCGACACGCTGCGCATGATGACGATGAACCTGGAAGACCCGCACCAGGTTGAAGACGCGATGGAAAAACAGCTGGAAAAGCACCATCACGAAGCGGCGGATCCGGCTCATGCCATGCAAACTCTGGCCGACGGCCTGCCGGCCCTGGGCATCGTGGCCGCCGTGCTCGGCGTGATCAAGACGATGGGCGCGATCGAAAGCCCGCCGGCCGTTCTGGGCGCCTATATCGGCGGCGCCCTGGTCGGGACCTTCCTCGGCGTGTTCATCGCCTATGGTTTCGTCGGTCCGTTCGCGTCCTACATGAATGCGATCTATGACGAGGAACACCAGTTCTACAAGATCATCCAGGATGTGCTGGTCGCCCACCTGCATGGCAATGCCGCCCAGATCTCTGTCGAGATCGGCCGTGGTGGCGTGCCGACCAAGATGCAGCCCAGCTTTGCCGAGCTGGAACAGGCCCTGGACCAGATCCCGGCCGAAGTCGGCTAGCCGGATTTCACCGGACAGATCAAAGGCGCGGCCTCCCCCGGGAGCCGCGCCTTTTGTGTTTGGGGGGATGGAATGGCGGCCATTCGGCGTTAGAAGGGCGCCATGAAGATCAAGGACGCCGACATTCTCATCGTTCCGGGGCTGCACAATGCCTCGCCCTTCCACTGGCAATCGCGCTGGGCGGACAAAATGTCCACGGCGCGCCGCTTGGAACAGGATGATTGGGACATGCCGCGCCGGGATGCCTGGGTGGCGCGTCTGGTCGAGGCTGTTTCGGAAGCCGAGAAACCCGTCATTCTCGTCGCCCACTCACTGGGTGTGCTCACCGTGGCCCATGCCGCGCCCCAGATGACCGGCAAGATTGCCGGTGCCTTTCTGGTCGGCGCGTCCGACTGGGAACGCCCGGAACTCAAGGACAAATACGGCGAGCATGGCTTTGACCCGGCACCGCGCAAACCGCTGGGCTTTGCCGGTCTCATGCTGGCCTCCAGCAATGATCCGACTTGTCATATCACCAAGGCGGAAAGCTGGGCGCGCGATTGGGATGTTCGCTTCGGCAATGCCGGCGAGGCCGGACATTTTGAGCCTGAAAGCGGACACGGGCCCTGGCCGGAAGGCCTGATGGCCTTCGCCAAATTCACGCAGAGCCTCTGACATGCCAGAGCGCTTGTCATGACAGACAGTCTGGTCTGCGAACCGGCCAAGCTGGATTGGAGCCAGGCCTCCGGTCCGCGGGCGGCAGATTATGATGATGTCTATTTCTCCGCCGAGGATGGGCTGGAAGAGACCCGTTCGGTCTTTCTGAAAGCCTGCCACATGCCGGAGATCTGGCAGGGGCGCCGGCATGTCACGGTCGGGGAGCTGGGCTTTGGAACCGGCCTCAACGCACTGGCACTCTGGCAGCTCTGGCGTGAGACCCGATCGCCGGGCGCCTGGCTGGATTTTGTCTCCATCGAGAAACACCCGCTGTCCCGGGAAGAGGCCGCCCGGGCCTTTGCCCAATGGCCCTCCTTGGCAAATCTGAGTGACCGCTTGCTGGCGCAATGGCCGCCCCGGCTGAAAGGCGCGCACCGGCTGGTCTTCCCGGAAGACGGGTTTGCCATCACGCTTTTCCATGACGAGGCCGAAGCCGCCCTGGCGCAGATTGATGCCCGGATGGATGCCTGGTTCCTCGACGGCTTTGCCCCGGCGCGCAATGCCGCGATGTGGTCCCAGCCTGTGCTGGACGCCGTCGGCCGTCTCTCCGCGCCGGGCGCGCGTGTCGGCACATTCACGGTCGCCGGTTTTGTTCGCCGGGGGTTGGCTGAGGCTGGTTTTTCTGTTTCCAAACAGCCGGGTTTCGGTCGCAAGCGTGAGCGGCTTGAGGCGATCTTTCCGGGCGAGGTGGGCGCTGAAATGCCCGCGCCGGGCCGTGTGGCCATCATCGGGGCCGGTATCGCCGGAGCCTCGCTCGCCCACGCCCTGAATATCCGTGGCTGCGAAACAGTCCTGGTCGATCGCGACGGGCTGGCCGGTGGGGCGTCCGGGGCTCCGGCCGGTCTGCTGACCCCGCGTCTGGAGCGCGCTGACCGCCCGCATGTTCGCGCCACTTTGGCCGCGTTCGACTTTGCCCGGCGGCTTTATTCCGGGCTGGATGATTTTTGGGAAGAGGGCGTTCTCCGCTTGCCCAAGGATGACGCCGAAGCCCGTCGTTTCGCCGACATTGCCGACATGATGGATGACAGTGTGGTCTGGCAGGCGGGCGGGCTGCACCTGACCAATTCCGGCCGTTTCCTTCCGGCTTCCCTGGTGAGGCAGCTGGCCGGTGAGACGGAGAGGCTCCAGGCCGGAATCGCAGAGGTGGAGGCCGGCGAGGCGGGCTGTCGCCTGCTGGATGGGCAAGGCGAAACCGTGCTGGAGGCGGATATCGTGATCCATGCCTCCGGTGCCGGTGCGGCGGCCCGCCTGCCGGATATTTCACCGAGCGCCGGCCAATTGGCCGTGTTTGCCGGTACAGCGCCTTCGCGTCCGGTCACCTGGGGGCATTATCTGTGCGCGGCGCCGCAGGGCGTGCTCGTCGGGGCCACCCATGTTCGCGGCGAGGCGGCCGGTCCGGCAGAACCGGCCATTGCCGGGTTCCGGGACGCCGCGGCCGCGCATTGCCCGGATGTTGAGTTGGGGGATGTCATGGCCCGGTGGGCCGGTGTGCGGGCCTCCACTCCGGACCGCTTGCCGGTCGCGGGTGCGCTGGGGCCGCGGGAATTCATCCTGTCCGGTCTTGGATCGCGGGGGTTTGCCCATGCTCCGCTATTGGCAGAGCAGCTCGCGGCACAGATTTGCGGTCATGCGACGGCACTGGAAAAAGACGGGGCAAGCGTCCTGCTGCCCGGGCGTTTCGAAATGCGACGTCGTCGCCGCGAAGGCTGAAATCAGACCCGGATAAGACGCACCTGATCGTCCACAGTGTCCTCGCCATCATCCGGCTTGGCCCGGTCAAACCGCACTTCGGCGAAGGGGCAGGTCTGGACCAGACAGCTGGCCTCGAAATCCACATCCAGACCGGATTGGCGGTCATAGTGAAGCTGGACCGCGCCGACAGCGAGCGTCACCGGGGAACCTGTGGCGACCGGCAGGGTGACAGGCAGGCTGACGAGGGAGGTGGCGAGGCCCATCAGGGCAAGGGATTTGAGAAGCATGGCGGTCACCTGAAATCGGGTTCTGCCCCTTCGATGCCGCCAACTCCTCAATTGGATGCACCCCGGTCAGAAAAACTTCGAATTCCGGCGCGCAGTTTGCAGCACTTCGGTCAAAAAACGCCGGAATGGCACAGATCGGGACATGTCAGTGAACGCACACACCGCCTCCAGTGAGACCTTCGTCGAGCGCCGTTCCGGTTCGCGCCATGTCTGGTTTCTCAATTCGGCCTTCGACAAGATCGGGCTGGATGTGGCGATGCGCCGGATTACCGAGCGCGACCCGTCCAAGCCGTTTGCCTTTGTGGTCACCCCGAATGTCGACCATCTGGTCCGGCTTGAGCGCGATACGGTTCTGGCCCGCCTCTATGCCCAGGCCTGGCTCACCGTTTGCGACAGCCGCGTGCTGGAAGTGATCGGCAAGATTTCCGGCGAAACGATCAATGTGTCTCCGGGCTCCGATCTGACGGCGAAACTCTTCGACACCGTGATCGACCCGGCCGAACCCATCACCATTATCGGCGGTTCGGAAGACGTCATCGCAGCCGTGACCGAACGCTATGGCCTTCGCGATGTGCGCTGGCACCAGCCGCCCATGGGGCTGCGGGACAATCCCGAAGCGATTGCCGAGTGCGCGCGTTTCGTGGCGGACAATCCGTCTCGTTTCACCTTCTTCTGCGTCGGCTCTCCGCAACAGGAACTGGTC
The DNA here is from genome assembly GCF_016817355.1 of Maricaulis parjimensis. Taxonomy (GTDB): domain Bacteria; phylum Pseudomonadota; class Alphaproteobacteria; order Caulobacterales; family Maricaulaceae; genus Maricaulis; species Maricaulis parjimensis. The sequence continues at coordinate 132,796 of NZ_JADOTT010000007.1, read as the reverse complement.
GCCGAGGCCTGTCTTGACCATGGTGGTTGCACCGGTCTGGGCCTGTGTGTCGGTGCCTCGCTCGACTTCCTCGGCGGCAAGGCCCGCCGCGCGCCGGTCTGGATGCAGCAGGCGCGTCTGGAATGGTTGCACCGTTTGCTCCAGGAGCCGGGCCGCATGTGGCGCCGCTATCTGGTCGATGGTCCCAAAGTGATCCAGCTCTGGTTCTCCTGGCGGCGCATGCAAAAGCAATTGCGCAAGCTGGAGCATGCCTTGTCCCGTCCGGAGAAGGTGAAAGAGCGGGCGCTCTACCAGCGTATCCGCGCCCTGGAAGATCAACTCGCCACGCGCGACTGATCACGGCATTCCCCGCATTGCGTTTTTGCCCGGCAGGCCCTAGCGTCCGCGGCGCGATGGTTCCCTCACGGGATTAATCGGGAAGCCGGTGCGGTGTTGCTCACCCAGTCCGGCGCTGTGCCCGCAGCCGTAAGCGGCGAGTGGCGATGCAGATTACCCACTGGAACACTTGTTCCGGGAAGGGGCATCGTTCACCTGGACCCGCAAGCCGGAAGACCTGCCACCGCTGTCGTCTGTCCGTTCGTGCGGGGTCACACGAGATCGGCGCGGTATCTCCGTTTTTGACGACTCCTTGCAACCGTCCGGCCCGATGGGCCGGACGCTGACGCTTTGGAGGCGTATGAATGAGTAAATCTGTCTGGCTGACGCCCGTTCTGGCGCTGCCTTCCATCCTCTTGCCGGTCCCGGCCTTGGCTCAGGACGCTGCATCCGATGATGTGGTCCTGGTCACGGCGGCCCGGGTCGGCATTGTGCAATCGGATGCCACATCCAGCATTACCCGCCTGGGTGAGGCCGAATTGGACGCCCGGGATCTGCCCTTCCTGGCCGATACGCTGCGCAGCGTACCCGGTCTGGCCATCTCCCGTTCCGGGCCGGCCGGCTCCCTGACCCAGATCCGCGCACGCGGGTCCGAAGCCAATCATGTTCTGGTCCTGATCGATGGCGTGGAAGCCAATAACCCTTTCACCGGTGAAGCCGATTTCGCCCATTTTGCCTTTGACGATCTGGGGTCGGTGGAAGTCGCCCGGGGTGAACAGTCGGCGCTGTGGGGGGCGGATGCGATCGGTGGTGTGATCCGGCTGACCACGGCTCGCCCGGAGACCGGTCTGGAAAGCTCGGCCCGGATCGAGGCGGGTGATTTTGGTACACGCCAGGTCTCGGCCCGCATCGCCTCGACCCGCGAGACTGGCTGGTTCTCCCTCTCCGGCAGCCAGTATGCCAGTAACGGGATTGATGTCTCCGGCCTGGGTGGTGAGACCGATGGTTATGAGAATGCCTCGGTCAATCTCGCCGGCGCGCGTGATCTGGGGGAGGGTGTCCGCCTGGAGGGTTCGCTGCGCTGGCTTGGCTATGACAGCCAGTATGACAGCGACACGGACTATGATGGCCGGCTTAATGATGTCGACCGGCTCAGTCGCGGCCGCACGGTCTTTGCCCGCACGGCGCTGTCAGCCGGGCATGGAGTGGGCTCCCTTGCGCTGGAGCACGAGCTGGCGATCCAGCTGACCGATGACAGGACCGAGACCTTCGCCGATGCGATCTCCGCCGGTGAGGCGCTGGGGCAGCGGCTTCAGGCCCATTACCAGATCACCGGGCGCTGGCAGACCGGCTCCTTCGGCCATCGCCTCACCGGCCTCGTCGAACAGGAACAGGATCGGCTCAAGGCCTTTGCCGGACCGGGCGCCGGGTCGAACCAGTCGCGCCAGATCGAGACCCGGGCCATCGCGCTGGACTATGGGCTGGACCTTGGGGCGTTCGACGTCACGGCCTCCCTGCGCCAGGATCAGCATGAGCTGTTCGAGAATGCCACGACCTGGCGTGTCGGAGCGGGCTGGGACATTGCGGCCCTGAATGGCCGGGTCCGGGTGAATTGGGGCGATGGGGTCAAAAACCCCGGCATCTATGAGCTGTTCGGCTATTTCCCGGCCTATTTCCAGGGCAATCCCGCCCTGCAGCCGGAACGGTCCCGCGGCTGGGAGATTGGCTGGGATCAGAGCCTTCTGGACGGCAAGGCCTTCTGGTCCATCGTCTGGTTCCAGTCGGACTTGGAAGACGAGATCTACACGGATTTCTCCGCCTTCCCGTCCACCGCGCTCAACGCGGTAACGGCATCCGACCGGTCCGGCCTTGAGGTTTCGGCCAGCTGGGGCATCGCGCCGGACTGGTCGGCCTTTGGTTCGCTGACCTGGCTGGAAAGCGAGGAGGCGGGCGTGACCGAATTGCGTCGTCCGGAACAGCTCGCATCGCTCACCCTGGACTGGCACCCGCGCGATGGCGCCTGGTCGGGGGCGGTCAGCATTGATCATACCGGTGAGCAGGTGGACACGGATTTTGCCACCTATCTGCCGGTGACGCTCGACGCCTACACGCTGGTCTCCGGCCAGTTGCGCTATGCCGTGGATCCGCGGCTGGACATTTATGTCCGCGGCGAAAACCTGCTCGATGAGGAGTATCAGGATGTGGTCGGCTATCACACGCCGGGCCGGGGCCTGTATCTCGGCCTGCGCCTGCGCAATCGCTAGTCCGGCCTTCGCCGAAACCGGGACAATGCCGTCTGGCGGCGGCATTGTCTCCACGGCGCTGTGTGCGGATGCCTATGTTCTGGCTCTCGCCGCACCGGGACAGATCCGGGCCCTCTCCTGGCAGGTCGATCAACCGGTCTCGGCCGCTCCGGCCTGGGCGCGCGACCTGCCGAGAGCCTGGCCGGACGCGGAGCGCCTCCTGGTGCTGTCGCCGGAACTGGCCGTCTTCGATCCGGGTGGCGGAGGTCGCACAGCCCGCTTGATCGAGCGGGGTGGTCTGGACGGGTTCGAACTGGCCTGGAGCGATGATTTCGACGGGGTTCGCGCCAATCTGCTCGCCCTGGGAACCGCAATGGATCGCGAGGAAGCGGCTTCCGCGGCCATTGCAGATCTGGACGCCCGGCTGGCCGCCCTGTCTGCGCGGACGGCCGCGCGCCCGCGGGCACCGCGCATTCTCTATCTCAATGTCTCCGGCGGATCGGCCGGGGCGGGGACCTATGTCGACGCGGCGATCCGTTCCGCCGGCGGGGTCAATGTGATGGCCGAGGTCGGCCTGTCCGGTTGGACACGGTCGGACCCGGAAGTGCTGCTGCATGTCGAGGCAGACATCCTGCTCACAAGCTTTTTCACCGATGGCTATGACAGCACGTCCAATCATGCGCGCTACCATGCCGCCTATCGCCATGTGCTGGACGGGCCCTTGCGCGTGGACCTTCCGGCCGGTGACTGGCCCTGTGCCGGCCCCCGTCTGATCGACGCCGCCGAGGCCATTGCCGCCGCGATCGATGACTGGGTGGACCGGCCATGAAACCTTTCTCCCTCAATCTCGCTCTGGCGGGTCTGCTCCTCCTGTTCTCCGGGCTCTCCCTGTTCTGCGGCAATGCGGCGCTGGATCTGGCAAGCCTGACAGGCCTGTTCGGTCAAGACCCAGGCCTCGACACGCTGATCCTGCAGGAAATCCGCTTGCCCCGACTGGCGCTGGGACTGCTTGTCGGTGCCGGACTGGGGGGCGCCGGGGCTGTGCTGCAGGGCTTCCTGCGCAATCCGCTGGCTGATCCCGGTGTTGTCGGCGTGTCCGCCAGCGCCGGGTTCGGCGCTGTCCTGGCGCTCTATTTCGGACTGTCCGGCCTGTTCGCACTGGCCTTGCCGCTGGCGGGCGTGATCGGAGCGGCCAGCGGGGTCGCGCTCCTCTTTCTGATCGCGGGACCCCGCGCCTCGGCCACCACGCTCATCCTCTCTGGCGTTGCCGTGAATGCGCTGGCCGGAGCCCTGACTGCCTTGATGATGAATCTCTCCCCCAATCCCTGGGCGCTGGCAGAGATCGCCTACTGGCTGATGGGATCACTCAAGGATGCCAGCTGGAATGAGGTCGGCTTTGCTGTTCCGCTTATCCTGTCCGGCTTGGCCATTCTCCTCTTCTGCGCCCCGGCGCTGGACGCGTTGAGCCTGGGAGAGGATGCCGCCCGCAGCCTGGGTATCGACCTGTCCCGCCTGCGCCTGGCCGTCGTGGCCGGGACGGCCCTGGCCGTGGGGGGCGGTGTCGCAGTGGCGGGCGCGATCGGTTTTGTCGGCCTTGTGGTGCCACACATATTGCGGCCGCTGACCGGGTACCGGCCCGGCGCGCTGGTCCTGCCCTCCATGCTCGGCGGAGCCTTGCTGGTTGTCCTGGCAGACATGGCGATCCGGCTGCTCTCGGGACCCGGCCTGCCGCTCTATCTCGGCGTGCTCACCGCGCTGATCGGAGCGCCCTTCTTCCTCTGGCTCGTGCGAGCCTCGCAAAAGGTGGCGCCATGACCACGCTCAGTCTTCAAGACCTGCGCTTCGGCTATGGCGAGCGCCGCCTGATCGACGGTCTCGATCTGGATTTCCCGGCGGCCGGGCTTACGGCTCTGGTCGGGCCGAATGGTGCGGGCAAGTCGACCTGTCTGAAACTGGCCGCAGGCCTGCTTGAACCCGCCACCGGCCATGTCTCGCTGGATGGTGTTCACCTCTCCACTCTGTCGCCACGCGAGCGGGCCCGGCGGATCGGATATCTGCCACCGGACGGGCGTTCGGCCTGGCCGATGACGGTCGAAGCCGTGGTCGCGCTGGGGCGGGTGCCCTGGCGCAAACCGCTGCGCCAGTTGTCGCCGGAAGACCAGACGGCCATCGAAGCCGCGATGGAGCAGACGGGCGTCGCCGCGCTCGCGGATCGCCGGGTGGACAGCCTCTCTTCCGGGGAACAGGCCCGTGTCCTGATTGCCCGGACCCTCGCGGGCGAGGGCGATGTCCTGGTCCTGGACGAACCGACCGCGGCGCTCGATATCCACCACCAGCTGGTGGTCATGGACATGCTCAAACAAGCGGCCACGAGCGGGCGCCATGTCCTGCTTGCCGTGCATGCCCTGGACCTGGCAGCGCGCTATGCCGACCGGGTCATCGTCCTGGCAAACGGAAAGGTGAGGGCGGACGGACCGCCCGGCCAGGCCCTGTCCGAGGCTGTGGTCAGTGAAGTGTTCGGCATCCGGGCACCGGGCGGCATCCAGCCGACCCCGCTCCGTGAGCTTGCCCCGGACTAGTCGACGAAACGGATTTCAGGGGCTGGCTTGCTGGCGGTATCAGCCGCCTCCAGAGCCGCCTTCGCCACGCGCCGGAAGGCTTTTCCGATCGGGCCGTCATCCAGCGCAATGGGTTCGCCCGCATCCGAGCGCACGCGCAGATCCGGGTGCAGCGGGATATCGCCCAGATAGGCCAGGCCGACGGCGTCGGCTTCGGCCTTGGCACCGCCTTCGCCGAAAATATGGCTGGCCTCGCCGCAATGCGGGCACAGGAAGACGCTCATATTCTCGATCATGCCGAGAATGGGGACATGGGTCTGTTCGAACAGGCTCATCGCCTTGCGGGCATCATCCAGCGCCAGATCCTGCGGCGTGGAAACAATGATGGCACCATCGACCGGCAAATCCTGGGCAATCGCCAGCTGGGCATCGCCCGTGCCCGGCGGCATGTCGAGGATCAGCACATCGGCATCGCCCCAATTCGTGTCCGTCATGAATTGCCGGATCGCGCCCTGCACCATCGGGCCGCGCCAGACGACGGCCGCGCCCGGCTTCACGACAAAGCCCATGGAGATGAGTTTCACGCCGTGCGCCTCGATCGGCTCGACACCGGCGTCGGATTTGCGCAGGCCCGGCACATCGGTCAGACCGAACAGGCGCGGAGCAGACGGGCCGTAAATGTCCGCATCCAGCAGGCCGACCTTGAGGCCTTCGCGCGCCAGTGCCACTGCGAGGTTGGCCGACACGGTCGACTTGCCGACACCGCCCTTGCCCGAGGCCACGGCGATGATGCGCTTGGCCGGCTTGGCCTTGGGCTTTGCGGCCGGCTGTGGCGGTGCCTTGCGCTGCGCTTTGGCCGGTTTGCCGCTTTCGCGGTGGGCCGTCATCACGACCCGCACACGATTGATCCCGTCCAGCGCGCCCACGGCGGCCTCGATCTGCGGTTTCAGCCGGTCCAGATCCGGATTGCCGGCAATCGGCGGGGCCAGGACCACGGTGGCGGTGTCACCCATGATCGCGGCGGTTTCAACGCGACCGGCATCGAGAATATTCCGGCCGGACTGGACTTCCGTGATCGATTTGAGTGCAGCCTGCAGATGGGCTTCCATGGCGAACCTCCGAGTGTCCGGCTGAGATAGGTTGTCCGCGGCGCGGGTTAAAGCGGGAGCTGCAGACGGATGGGCGGGATCAGGTCAGGACAGACCCAGCTGTAGGGCGACCCGCACCAGTCCGGCGCTTGAGCGGACGGCGAGTTTTTCCATGATGTGTTCGCGGTGCTTCCGCACCGTGGCCGGGGCGATGAAGAGCGTGTCGGCGATCTCGCCGATATCAATCCCGCGGCCGATCTGGCCAAGAACTTCGCGTTCGCGCCGGGTCAGCAGATCCACGCGCAACAGGCCGGTGCCGAAAGTCTCCGGATTTGGTGCCTGCGCCGCATGTGCCGTGTTGCGCGGCGGAAGCGCCCTGACCAGGTCGATCAAGCGTTCGACAGGATCCTGTTTGTGGAAGAAGAACCCCGTGTAATCCCGCAGCGCGTCTGTTTCCGCCTCGCTCAGGGAAGAGCCCGTGGTCATGATGCAGGGCAGGTGCGGATCCCGCCGCAGAAGTTCAGCCGCAGCGTTCAGCCCGGATTCACCAGCCAGTCCGAGATCGATGATGGCAAAGGCCAGCTTTTGGTCGGGAAAATGGCCCTGCAAATCCGCCAGGCTGGTGAATGACACGATACGGTCAGCCAGACCCTGAGCCAGGAGCACGCTCGAAACGCCATCAATCACGACCTGGTGGTCGTCCAGGATGAGGGCAATTCGCTCCGATGTTTCAAGGCTCTCGGTCATGGCTTCCAAAATGTTACTTGCGCGCTAGGGTGCGCGCGGGCTTGTTCCGCGGAAAATTTAGTACAAGGCGTTGTGAATGGACCAGATCGCGTATCCGAAGCTGGACTTCTATACGGGGTCCTTTCTGGATTCCAGCATCGAGACGGAGTACCGCGCTTCGACCCATGCCCAGGCGCTGCAGCTGGCCTGCTGGATCACGTCTGCCTGCGCGATGATCTGGTTGGCGTCTGCGATCAATGAATGGCAGCTTCTGGATCGTCAGCCGGCGATGATCCACCTGATCTCCGCGCGCATTGTCATGGCGGTCCTCACACTGGGCGTTGTGGTGACCTGGCTGCGCCGGCTCAAACGCCCGCCATCGCGTTTGGACGGCGCCTTGCTGACCGGCTGGATGGTCGCGTATTTCCTGCAGTTCACGCTTGTGACCTTCGCCTATCTGGGCCTCGAAACCACGGCAGACGGACTGGCGGTGCGCTTTGTCACGATGGCCTTCTGGATCACGTTGACGATGGGCATGGTCGGCATGTTCAATTTCAACTTCATCCGGCATGCCTTCGGCTTCATCCTCGCGTGTTTCATTCTGTACCTGGTTCTGCTGGCCGTGTTCAGGCCGACGGATTTGCGCCCCTATCTGATCGGCTTGACCAGCATGGTGCTCGCTCTGGCCTTCCTGCCTCTGGCGATCCGTCTTCTGGCGGGCATCGGGCGGCGGAATTTCTATCTCAATCGCGTTGTCCAGGCGGAGCGGGAAAAGGCGGAAGGCGTCAATTCCATCCTCTCTCTCCTGCTCACCTCGACGGGACACGACACCCGCCAGCCGCTGTTTGCCCTCGATGCCAACATCGCCGCGATGGACATGGCGCTGGACCGCGGTGATGTCGATCAGGCGCGGGATATCGCGGGCCGGCAGAAAGACATTGCCCGCAATGTCTCGCATATTCTCACATCCGTACTCGAACTGGCCCGGGCCGAACGGGATTTGCCGGGCTGGCGCGGCGGTGAGGTCGTGGATGTCCCGTCAATCCTGGAACAGAGCCGGGATGCGGTCAGCAGCCTGGCCGAAAGCCGGGGGATCCGCCTGCACACGACCCCGGTCGAGGGGCGGGTCCGCAGCAGTTCGGTCCTGCTGGAGCGCATTCTGGTCAATCTGCTGATGAATGCGATCAGCCATTCCGGAGCCCGTGACATCCAATTGCTGGCACGCCGTCGCGGCCGCCTGATCTGCCTCTATGTTGTCGATAATGGCACCGGGCTGTCCGCTAAACCGGTCACCCTGACCAGCCGGGACTTCTTCGATCAGCGCCTGTCCGGACCGGCCCGAAACGACTTGTCGGGCTTCGGCATGGATCTGGTGTTCCGCATGGCAGAATGGATCAAGGCGCCCGTCTGCATCCGCTCCCGTCCCGGACGGGGTGTGATCGCCCGGATTGCGCTGGAAACCTTGCCGGAAATTCACGGCAATACTCCGAAAATACGCTGATCATCGTATTCCCCTGACAGGGGCCCGCATGTTGAGTCCGGTTCCAGTCAAACGCGATGCCGGGGGAGTAGGGATGCGGTGGCTTGATCGGATCAGATCGGTCTTTGGACGCAGCCGTCGTGCGCGCGAATTGGCGCGCTATCGTGATGCGCTGAGTTTGGTGGAAACCGCTCGCCGGGCCCACGCCGACCGCCGGTCATCCAATCCCGGATATGTTGCGCCGCCACCCTTTCCGCCTGGCCACCCCAATCGGGAATTTGAACGCCTGGGGCAGATGCTGGTCGATTTCGGGGCTGCGGCCCCAGTCGGCAGATCCGGACAGGGGATACGTTCAGACCTGTGAGTTTCCAGAAGCCCGGCGCACAGTCCCTTACCCAAATGCTGTGCGTCACGCCCGCCGGTGTCCATCAAGAGCATCGGTGAAGAAACGGTCCGTGCTGTGCCGGCGCGGGCCGTTTCCGCGTTCTTGGTGGTGGGTCAGACCTCCTGGACGAGCCGGTGCATGAAGGGGCGCAGGCGTTGCACGCCGGACAGAAAGTCGGCCTCTTCCTCGCGATACCGGGCTTCCCATTCCGCGGTGCGGTCATTGCTCATCTTGCGGACCGGGTTGTCATCGGGCAGGCGGGGCGTTTCCGGCAGGCCCAGGACCTGCGCAAACAAGCGCAGGATGCGCTCCGGGCGTTGGACGAGGTCTTCATAATAAAGACGGACCGGCTCGATCGCCATGGACCCGAATTCCCGTTCCCAGCGCATTTCCTCATCCTGCAGCAGCTTGATGAAATTGCGGATCGCCCGGGTGTCATACATCACCGCGTCGCGGACGGTCTGCGCGTCCTCGGTGAGCTGGTCGGAATGCCAGACGCCGGACTGGTGGGCGATATGCAGGGAAATGGCCTGGCGCACGATATTGCGGCGGCGAAGATAGAAGAAAACGCCATCGCGCGGCAGGCGCAGGCTTTTGCCTTCGGAGCGACGCGCCCAGGTCAGGTGCGCGTGGGCGATTTCCAGGCCGGATACGCGATTCTCGGACTGATGGGCCGCCAGGACCCGCTCAACGAAGGCGGGCCAGGTTTGCGCGCCGGTCAGTTCCAGCTGTTTCTCCGCCCAGGACGGCCCGACCCACTCCGCCGGATCCCCAAAAGCGCCGGTGGCCTTGAGTAGTCCGGTCAGGAATGTGCTGCCGCAACGCGGGACCAGACAGACATAGTATTTGGTGAGTGCCGGGCGGGCATCGAGTTCGCTGGCGTCTGACGCGCCCTTCTGGCGGACATGTGTCACGGCATCTGCGAAACTGGCAAATTCCTGCTCACCCGCACCGGACAATTGTGCTGTGCCAAGCGCCTGCCGGGATGGCGGCGACTGATCGGATGCGGTCATGTGCGGAACCCCAAGGAAGTGGATGGTGGGCGATACTGGGATTGAACCAGTGACCCCTTCGATGTCAACGAAGTGCTCTCCCGCTGAGCTAATCGCCCATCCGTCACTTGGGAGCCGGGTTTCTAGCGTCAGCCTGTCCGAAGCGCAAGCCGGGATTCTGCAGAAGAATTGTGAATATTGCAGTCGGTCTGGCGCACGATGTTGCCGGTGATCACGGCAGCGTGAACACGATATGACTTTTTTGCAACAATGATGGCAGAAATCCGGCTTAACAGCGCGTAATGCTTTCGTCGGAATACGAGATTGGACATAGTGCGCCGCAAGATCGGGGGAACTCGGTCGAGCTGACTCTACAAAGGCGCGTGAAGCCCGGGGGTCGGTTATCAGCTTTAAAGGGGTACAATCGTGAGCAATCTTTGGGACCGCGAGCGCCTTCTGCGTTCGACCATCCTGGCTGGCTTTGCTGCTGCTGGCCTGTCCATGTCTCCTGCTTATGCGCAGGATCAAGACGAGGACGAAGACGAGCAGGCGGAAAATGAAGAAGAGCGCATCGTCGTTACGGGTTCCCGTATCCGTCGTGACGCCTTCCAGTCCGTCGCGCCGCTTCAAGTCATCGACGCCGATGAGATCCGTGACGCGGGTCTGATCGATACCGCCCAGATCCTGCAGACCTCGTCTGTGGCTCAGGGCGTTCAGCTCGACAACACGATCGGTGGTGCATTCGTCACCGACGCGGGTCCGGGCTCTAACACCATCACCCTGCGCGGTCTGAATCCGGACCAGACGCTGCTCCTCATCAACGGCCGCCGCGTGGCGCCGTCGGGTGTGGAAGGCGCTCCGTCGCTGCCGAACCTCGACATCATCCCGTCGTCCGCCATCCAGCGCGTCGACATCCTGCTGGACGGTGCTTCCTCGGTTTACGGTTCTGACGCTGTTGCCGGTGTTGTGAACGTGATCCTGAACGACAGCTTCGAAGGCTTCCAGGTTGGTGGCGCTGTCACCACGCCGGAACAGTCCGGTGGTGGTTCGCACCGCTGGAACGCCATGATCGGTGACTCCACCGAGAACGGCCGCTTCCTGTTCGCCATGGAATACTTCCACCAGGACAGCATGCAGGTTGACGACCGCGACTGGAACTACGACCCGACCGACGGTCTGTACTGCTCGCGCGACATCGAGATCGCCGCGGACGGCTCCCTGCTGTCCGAGTGTGAAGGCTCGATCATCAACCGCGTTCGTACCTTCAACTACTTCGTTGACGGTGCTCCGAGCCTGGCCAGCTACTTCGCTTATCCGGGCTTCTACAGCGTCGACGTGTACTCCACGCCGGGCACGACGTCCCACCCGGGCAACCTGCCGGTTGGCTGGTCCACGGGCACGTCCACGGATGAGGCCTATCGTTCGTCCTATCTGGACCAGACGACGGACATCATTCCGGACTCCCAGCGTTACTCCTTCATGTTCTCGGGCGATTACACGATCGACCGGATCTTTGGTCAGGATAACGTGACGGTCTTCACCGAGCTGCTGCACAACAACTCGCAGACCAACTACAAGGCTGGCTATCACGGCCAGATCTTCCCGACGGTTGCGGCCAGCAATCCGCTGAACCCGTTCCCGTATGATGTTGTTCCGATCTTCGCTTCGCCGATCGAGCGTTCCAACATCTCTGTGGAAACGCAGTACACGCGCCTGATGGCCGGTGTTGAGGGCGACTGGTCCTTCATGCCGTCCTGGTCCTACGAGTTCTTCGGTGGCTACACCCGCTCCATGGGTTACTCCAGCCGTCCGCAGGTCGACGAAGAGCGCCTGACGGCCGTTCTCGCAACCACCCGTATCGACCCGGTCTCCGGCGACATCGTCTGTGGTTACGACAACTCCAACGTCTCGCTGTTCGGCTTCCTGTCCCCGACGAACTGTGTTCCGGTCGACCTGTTCCACCCGAACCTGTACCCGAATGACGGTGTGACCGCGCCGCACTTCGGCACCCAGGAAGAATATGACTTCCTGCGCATCGACCGCACCGCCACGACGGTTGTCGACCAGCTGATCTTCGGTGGTTTCACCACCGGTCCGCTGTTTGAACTGCCGGCCGGTGAAGTGTCTGGTGTGTTCGGTATCGAATGGCGTCGTGACAGCCTCGACTCCGGTACGGATACGATCGCTTCCCAGGGCCGTGCGGCTGGCTACTTCGCCGACCGTCGCTCCGTGGGTACGGCCAACCTGACGGAATACTATGCTGAGGTCGCGATCCCGGTTGTTTCCGGTGCTGCCTTTGCCGAGGACATCTCCTTCGAGCTGGCCGGTCGTCTGACCGACCACGAGTACTACGGTCAGAACTCGACCTACTCGGCTCGTGGTTCCTGGATGGTCACGGACTTCCTGACCTTCAACGGTACCTACGGCACGTCCTTCCGCGCTCCGAACCTGCGTGAACTCTTCCTGGGTGGCCAGACCGGCTTCACCAACGGTTTCGCTGACCCGTGCGTGGTTCCGGCGGCTGCCAACAATGCTGGCACCTATGACCCGACCAACGACAACCGTGACCCGGTTGTCCTGGCCAACTGTGTCTCCGAAGGCATCGACCCGACCTCTCTGGGTCTGACCGGTGTGTCGTCGATCGAATCCTTCCGCGCTGGTAACCCCGGCCTGGATCCGGAAACGTCTGACGCCTACTCCTTCGGCTTCGTGTTCCAGCAGCCGTTCACCGACATGTTCGACGCTTCGCTGCGTGTCTCCTACTACTCCATCGAAGTGGAAGACTCGATCGCGATCCCGGGCACGGCCTTCTCTCTGGGCCAGTGCTACAACTCGTCGAACTTCCCGAACGATCCGTTCTGTGCTCGTCGTCAGCGTGACCCGAATACCGGTCAGCTGCTCTTCGTGGACAACACGCCGTTCAACGTTGCTACGCAGGAATCCACCGGTTGGGACTTCAACGGTCGCTTCACGATGGAATTCGATTTCTTCGGCGGCTTTGTCTACGACATGAACGCCGTGGCAACGAAGTCCGAAGAGATCCTGTCTCAGACGACGGCCACGTCCGACGTGAACAACTTCGTCGGCGACTGGGGTAACCCGGAATGGCGCGGCACCATCACCAACCGCTTCGAGCATGGTGACTGGACCCTGACCTTCCGTAACCGTTACCTCGGCGAGCAGGCCTCGATCCGTAACCGCGTCGGTATCGACTACGGTGACCGTATCGAAGCTCCGTCCGAGCTGGGCGGCGATGCCGTCGATAGCTGGGATGCTGTCTGGTACCACGACCTGTCCGTCTCTTATGAGCAGGACACCTGGCAGGTGACTGTCGGTGTGAACAACCTGTTCGACGAAGAGCCGGCCATTGTTGACCAGAACGCTTCCGGTGCGACCCTGGCTTCGGGCAACGAAGTCCTCGGTTCCGGTTACGACATCCTCGGCCGCCGTTTCTTCGCCTCCATCGCGAAGACCTGGTAAGCCAGAGGCCTTCCATCCGGAAGGACAAGATTGGGGCCCGCTCTTCCGAGCGGGCCCTTTTCTTTTGCGCGGGGCCTGGAAGCCGGCACAAAAAAACGCCGCCCCGGAGGGCGGCGTCTCTTTTGCGTCTGCAGCTCTGGATCAGGCGGCCATCACGCGGGCAACCTCATCGACCAGCTCTCGCAGGTGGAAGGGTTTGGACAGGACTTTCGCATTGGTCGGTGCGCCCGAGCCCGGGTTCAGCGCCACGGCGGCAAAGCCGGTGATGAACATGATCTTGAGCGCCGGATCGACCTCGGCGGCACGGCGTGCCAGCTCGATCCCGTCGACACCCGGCATGACGATGTCCGTCAGCAGGAGATCAAACAGGGCCGGTTGATCGCCGATCGCGTCCAGCCCTTCTTCGCCATCCGCGCAGACCTCGACCTCATGCCCGGCCCGCTTGAGGGCCTTGGCGAGGAAGTCGCGCATCGAGTCATCATCTTCTGCCAGAAGAATCTTTGCCATGTGGATCCCACCCTTCGAATCGTCAAAGTGAGAGCATCCTACAGCCGTCTGGTAAAAACCTGCTGAACGCGCTGTAGCGCTTGACCGGCGGAGTGCAGCTGCCCACTCTCGGACCATGGCTGCCCCGGACACATCATCTTCGCTCGACTTTGCGCTTTCGGCAAATGCAATCGCAAAGCCCGGAGCCATCCGGATCGATCCGCCCCGGAACGAGACGCCGAAACCCCTGCTTTTCGCCTCGCCCCATTCCGGGCAGGACTATCCGGACGCCTTTGCCCGGCAAGCCTGTCTGGATCTGCTGACGCTGCGCCGCTCTGAAGACGCTTTCGTCGACGAGCTCGTGGATCAGGCACCGCACTATGGCGCCACCCTGCTGCGGGCGCTCTTTCCCCGGGTCTATGTCGACCCGAATCGCGGACCGTGGGAGCTGGACCCGGGCATGTTTGCGGATCGCCTGCCCAGCGAGGTGGAGGGGGTTTCCCGTCGTGCCTCGTCCGGACTGGGTGTGATTCCCCGCGTCGGCGTGGAGGGGCGGCCGCTTTACCGCTCCCGGATGCGCTATGCCGAAGCACGCGAGAGGCTGGACGCCTGTTACACGCCCTATCATTCCGCCCTGTCCGGCCTGATCGATGATATCCGCACGCGGTTCGGCCAGGCCGTGGTGATCGACATGCACTCCATGCCGGCCCAGAGCGCCCGCGATGTCGACTTCGTCATTGGTGACCGTTTCGGCTCGGCCTGTGATCCGGCCCTGACCGAACGGGTGGAAGCCCTGCTCACCGGCATGGGATACGTCGCAGTTCGGAACATTCCCTATGCCGGCGGCTACACGACGGAGCATTATGGACGTCCCCTGGATGGGGTGCATGTGGTCCAGATCGAGATCAATCGCAGCCTCTACATGGATGAGGGACGGGTTGTGAAACTGCCGGAATTTGACCGGTTCAAAAGCAAGATGTCCCACCTTATCAGTGGTTTGTGCGAGACGGACTGGTCCGGCCTCCTGTCGTCATAATACTGCCCACAAGACGCGAATAATCGGGTCTGCCTTCGCCCGGCACGTGCTTTGCTCTCCTGAGAGGCGTGTGTCCCAACGCGACGCATTTCGAGACGCGAAGATAGGCGGCGAGTAGTATGACGAACGATATCGACCTTCATGTAGGTAAGCGCCTGCGCCGTCGGCGCCGGCTTCTCGGCCTGACGCAGCAGCAGCTGGCCGAGTCCGTGGGAATCCGTTTCCAGCAGATCCAGAAATATGAGTGTGGTGCCAACCGGGTGAGCGCGAGCCGCTTGTTCGAACTGGCTGAATCGCTCGATGTGCCGGTGCAGTATTTCTATGAAGGCCTGTCCCAGCGCGATGAAGTGGCCAATGAGGGCACGCTCGCGGCGGACATTCTCTCCCAGAAAGAAACCGTGGACCTGATCCGGGCCTATTACCGGCTTGGCGAACGTCCGCGCAAACGCCTTCTGGAGCTGGCCAAGTCGCTGGAGCCGGAAGAGGCGGCCAACGACGCGGCCTGAAAGGCCATCGGGGACGAATGACGTAACAAGGCGTCTGGCAAGGCCTGTCCGGTCATGCTAGGCGCCTTGTCATGACCCGATATGACCTGTCCGACGATCTGAAACTGGCCCACGCCCTGGCCGATGCGGCCCGCGCAGCGATCCGGCCCTTTTTCCGGACAGGCACATCCATCGACAACAAGCTGGAAACCGGCTTCGACCCGGTCACGGCAGCGGACCGGGCTTCGGAACAGGCCATGCGCGCCCTTCTGGCCGAACACCGCCCCGAGGACGGCATTGTCGGTGAGGAATTCGGCGATGTGGCAGGCCGGTCCGGCCGCCGCTGGGTGCTGGATCCGATTGATGGAACGCGCGCCTTCATTTCCGGACTGCCCAGCTGGACCGTGCTGATTGCCCTGGAAGTCGAGGACCGCCCGCAGATCGGCATTATCGATCAGCCGCATCTGGGCGAGCGTTTCGCGGGTACGCGTGACGGCACGCGCTTGCACCATGCCGGTACCGTGCGAGACCTAGCCGTCCGCGAGGGCGTCAGTCTGGGCTCCGCCATTCTCAGCTCGACCGATCCCTATCTGTTTGAAGGGGCCGAAGCCGACGCTTTTGCGGCCGTGCGGGAACGCGTGCGCCTGACCCGCTATGGCTTTGATGCCTATGCCTACGCCATGCTGGCGGCGGGCGGGATCGATCTGGTGATCGAGAGCGGCCTGCAGATCTATGATGTCCAGGCCTTCATCCCGGTCATTGAAGGGGCGGGCGGGATTGTCACGAACTGGGACGGCGGTGATCCCAGCCAGGGCGGGCAAGTCGTTGCCGCCGCCAGCCGGGACCTCCTGGAAGCCGCGCTCGAGTGCCTCCGGCCGGCCGCCGTCTAACTGTCAAACAGGATGCGTTCGGGCACGGCGCCCAACTCGATACGGACAATCCGCCGGTTTTCCCGGTCGCGTGGCCGGAACAGGGCACGATCTTCCTGAACGGTGAGCGCATGGCGTTCGCCGGCTTCATCGATCGCCCAGGCGTCCGGGGCCGGGCCGTCGAACTGGAAGATCACCGTCTTGAAATCCGGAGCGAACAGGGCGGCCACGCCCGCTGTGCGGCGCACGGCCCGATTGGCCTGGCTGAGGCCTGTCACAAGATCCTGCCGGGACGGGGACTGCCAGTCCGGTCCGTCATAGGCAAACTGCATCGACATGGACATGGTCCGCCCGGGCTGGTCGGTCCAGATATCCGGATCCGCGTCCAGCGTATCCGCATCCGGCGGATTGGAGATCAGACCGTCCGGCGTTAGATCCAGCCGGACCTCTGCACCGCCCCGTTCATACCACAGGCCGATCTCATCAGCGGCCACGCCAGCCGAGGACTGCACCACATAATCGAGCCGGAAGTGCGACCGGTCTTCTTCCGCCAGTTCCAGATAGGTTGTCCGGTGCGGGAACAGCATGGAGACCGGTCCCGCCAGGCGACCCTCAGCCTCCTGAGCCAGGGCCGAAGCCCCGGTCAGGAGGAGACAGACGGCAATCAGAAGCCTCATTCCTCAACTGTTTCCGGCTTGCGGAACAGAAGCGTCATGCGATCGCTTTCCCCGATGGCATCGATCTGCTCGCGATTGAAACCTTCGGCCCGCGGATCATCCTCGCCCGGCGAACGCCGCGTCGGAGGAAGGGTCCAGACTCCCATCGGATGGTCAGCCGTGTCGGCCGGATTGGCATTGATTTCAGACGCTTCGACAAATTCGAAACCGGCTTCTTCCGCCATGGCGATGACATAGTCCTGCTGGACATAGCCGGAGCCAGCCATCGGGTCTTGTTCACGAGTGGAGGGCAGGCGGTGTTCAACCACGCCCATGATTCCGCCCGGCTTCAGCGCTGTATAGAATTCGGCGAAGGCGCGCTCGGCCGAACCACCCGCCATCCAGTTGTGGATATTGCGGAAGGTCAGGACGGCATCGACGGACCCTGCGGGCACGACCAGGCCGATCTCGGCGTTGAAGTCCGCGATCACCGGTTCGCCATAGGCGGCATTAGCTGCGACACGCTCTTCGAAGCTGGCCCGTGAGCGCTGCCGGTAGGCGCTGGTTGAATTGGCCGGGAAGTGCGCCGCGACATAGGTGCCGCCATTGGCCGAGATCCAGGGCGCCAGAACATCGGAATACCAGCCGCCGCCCGGCCAGATCTCGACGATTGTCGAAGACGGGTCGACGCCGAAGAATTCGAGCGTTTCCGCCGGGTGACGCCAGGCGTCGCGCTCTGCGGCTTCTCCGCGCCATTCGGCGGCCAGCACGGTCGTGATGTCGGAATAGTCCGGAGCCGGTTCGGCTTCGACCATGGTTTCCGGTGCTTCTGCGACCGTGTCTTCAGCCGGTTCCTCTGCCGGATTACCGCAGGCCGACAGGGCCAGAAGCGCACAGGCCGACAGGCCGCTCATCAAAATGGAACGCATGAAAAATGTCTCCCTCAAACCTGCCCCTGTCCTAGCCAAGTGAAAAGATTCACGCAATCGGCACCGGGGGGCTTGCGGAACACATTTGCGCTACCCAACTAGTCGGTACGGGTCGCCGAGATGGGGCCCGCCGAACCGGCTGTGGCCCTTGTGGGACAGCCAATGCAACCCACGCCCGGCTTGCCGGGCCTGTTTGTCGCTCAAGAGAGGATGGACTGACCATGCGTACTGTTGATTTTACCCCGCTCTATCGTTCGATCGTCGGCTTTGACCGTCTGGCGGACATGATGGACTCCGCCACCAAGATCGAGTCCCAGGGCTACCCCCCGTACAATATCCAGCACGTCGACGAGGACGAGTATCTGATCGAACTCGCTGTCGCCGGCTTCGGTGAGGAAGACCTCACCGTGGAAGTCCAGGAAAACGTGCTCACCGTGTCCGGCCGCATTTCCGAGAAGGAAGGCCAGGATGACCGACGTTTCGTGCATCGCGGGATTGCCGAGCGCGCCTTCGAGCGCCGCTTCCATCTCGCGGATCATGTCGAAGTGACCGATGCCGGCCTCAAGAATGGTCTTCTGACCGTCCGGCTCGTGCGTGAGATCCCCGAGGCTGCCAAGCCCAAGCGGATCGCGATCCAGTCCGGCCCGGGCAAGACCAAGGCCAAGCTGATCGAAGGTGGCAAGACCAAAGCCGCCTGATCCCCCGGTCTCTCACGTATCCCTCAAATAAAACTGGCGGCGGACCTTCCGGTTCGCCGCCTTTTTTGTGTTCGGGTATCAGCGCGTCAGGCGGCGTCGAGATCGACCGCGCCATCCAGAGATCCCGCGCTTTCGCGGAATTTTTCGTCGACGCTGGCGCCTGTGAAGCAGGAGCCGTCAAAACCGGCGCGCCGGGCATCGGCTCCGTCCAGGCGCGCATAGGAGAAGTCACCACCCGTGGCCTTGACCTGCCGCAGGTCGGCACCGCGGAAATCGGTATAGCGGGCGCGGACACCGGCCAGCGAGGCGGGGAAGAGCCGGTCACCTTCCAGCAGGAGCGGGCCCAGCTGGCAGTCGCGCAGATCCGCATTCGACAGATTGGCGCCGGTCAGGTCAGCCCCGCGCAGATCGGCGCCGCGCAGCGACACCATGCGCAGATCGGCTTTTTCAAGGCGGGCGCCCTGCAATTGCGCGCCTTCCAGGTCCAGCCCGTAGAGCGTCGCGCCACGGGCATGGAAGGCGGTCAGCGTCTTGCCGGCCAGGGAATTCAGGCCGCGAAGATCGGTCCCGTCGAACAGGGAAGGTTTGCCCTCGGCGCCGTTGGTGTCACACCATTTCACGTGTTCCGCGATCTGGTCGGCAACCGGATTGTCCAGAGTATTGACGTCGATGCCGACCGGCTTGTCGGTCAAGGCACCTTCCGTATTCATCCGGTCCTTCTTCGCCATCATCATCTTGGTGCCCACCAGGACGGTATGCGTGAAGTCGGTATCGGTAAGGTCGGCGCCGGACAGATCGGCCCCTTCCAGGTTCGCGCCCTGGAAGCTGGAACCGCGCAGATTGGCGCGGATCATCCGCGTACCCAGCAGCATGGCGTCGGTGAAATCGGCTTTCTGGGCCGTGATGCCGGCCATTTTCGAACGCGACAGGTTGGCGCCGGTGAAATTGGCGGTGCCGGCATCGTTTTCCTGCGTCTTGTGCGACAGGATCGACAAACCCTTTTCCTTGTCGACCTGGGCGATCGCGCCTTCGCGCATATCGGCCTCGGTCAGGTCGGCACCGGTCAGATTGGCACCGCGCATGATCGCCCCGCGCAGATCGGCGCGGCGCAGGCAGGCACCTTCCAGATTGGCGCGCCGCAGATCGGCGGCAAAGAAGACCGTGCTGTTCAGCGTGCAGCCCGACAGGTTCGCGCCGCGCAGGACAGCGCCGGAGAAATCGGCGTCGGACAGGTCGCGATTGGACAGGTCGAGATTTTCCAGAACGCAGTAGGACAGGGCGGCGCGGGCGCCTCCCGACTGGCCGGACCAGAGGCGTTCATGACGTTCACACACCAGGTCCAGCTGGGCCTGGGTGAGAATCTTGAACTCGATCTTGCGGCCGTGCATCGGCGTGGTCCTGTCGGTGTAAATCAAAGAACCACGGTATAGTCAGAGGGTTAATACTGCGTGTGCCTGCTGTCATGCGGTATGCGCGCGAGGCCCTGTTCCAGCAAGGCTTCCGCGAGCGGCGTTTCCGGCTCGACCCGGACCCGGTTCTTGCCGGCCTGACCCAGTTCGAACAGGCGGCGCTCGACCAGCGCCCCGTCATCCGGGTCCAGCTCGGCGTCATAACCGCGGCGGGCCCGGTCGACATAGACCAGGGGGCGACCGGTCTGCAGGCGATGGAAGAAGCCCTCATAAAGCGCTTCCGCTTCGGTCTGAAACAGGCCCAGTTCCACCGGAATGTCCGCCTCTTCCAGCATGGCAATGCCACGGCCGGCGACTTCGGCAAACTCATCCCGGCAGGCAATCACGACCCGGCTGACGCCCGCATCGATCAGGCCTTTCGCACAGGGCGGCGTCTGCCCGTAATGGGCGCAGGGCTCCAGGGTGACATAGGCCGTGGCGCCGCGGGCGGCATCGCCGGCAGCATCCAGGGCCACGCGTTCGGCATGCGGCCGGCCGCCATCCTGTGTCGCGCCGAGCGCGATCAGATGGCCCTCTTTCACGAGGGCGCAACCGACGGACGGGTTGGGCGCGGTCCGGCCCTGCTGGCTGCGGGCCAGTGACAGGGCCAGGCTCATCCAGCGCAGATCGTCCGTCGCGCCCATGGCTCAGGGCAGGGGCGGCAGAGGCTTGGCCCGGTTCTCATCCAGATAGCGGGCCGAGCGGATGGCCAGGCTGGCATCATCCAGATCGATCAGGAGCGGGTTTCCGGTGGGAACCTCGATGCCCATGATGTCCTCGTCGGATACATCGAAAAGCAGCTTCACCAGGGCGCGCAGGCTGTTGCCATGGGCGGCCACGATCAGGTCTTCACCGGATTTGAGGTGGGGCAGGATTTCGCTGGTCCAATACGGCTCGACGCGATCCAGCGTCAGCTTCAGCGATTCCGCGCCCGGCAGGAGGTCACGCGGGACGGCGGAATAACGCGGATCATTGACCGGGTGGTATTCATGGTCTTCCGGCAGTTCCGGCGGCGGCGTGTCGAAGGAGCGGCGCCAGATGTGCACCTGTTCATCCCCATGCTTGGCGCGGGTCTCATCCTTGTTGAGGCCGGCGAGACCGCCATAGTGACGCTCATTCAGGCGCCAGGACTTGTCTTCCGGGATCCACAGCCGGTCCAGGCCTTCCAGGGCAAAGTGCAGGGTCTTGATCGCGCGCTTGAGAACGGAGGCATAGGCGTGCACCGGCTTGAACCCGGTCTCTGCCAGCAGCGCCCCGGCCCGCTTGGCCTGGGCGACGCCTTCATCCGTCAGATCGACATCCACCCAACCGGTGAAACGGTTCTGCAGATTCCATTCACTCTGCCCGTGTCGGATGAGTGCGAGTTGCGGCATGGCGATTCTCCCCGTCGATCAGTGCGCGAGCGATAGCCCGGCTGGTCGCGCGGGGCAAGCTGGACAGGTCTGGCCGCCTGCACATCCCCTTGAAAAGGGTCGCGCGTCAAAGATTAACGTATCCACCGGTTACGGCTTGTGGTATTAAGCATCCGTTGGAAGTTCCGGGTCAGCGTGCCGAGTGGTTTGCGTCCCAGACTGGACCCACTCATCTGCGCGACCCTGGTCGGACGGGCCATCCTCACCCGGTCAGGTCCCGTCCCCGCATTACGCGGCGCATTTGAATGCCTGGTCCTCTCCGTCCCCCTTTTGGACCACGCAGAATGGCCGCTCTGGCCGCGCACGTCTCTTCCCCGGACGTGCGCGGTTCTGGTATGGGAGCCTCTCCGGACATTTACCCCGCCATTCCAAGCCAAGCCTTCCGAGGACGTCCCCATGCCCGATTTCGATCCTGCCCGCTCCGCACGCCATGTGATCGCGACGGAAGTCGAGGGTTTGGAGGCCCTGCATGCCTCGATCGGTGAGGCATTCAGCGAGACCGTCAACCGGCTGCGCGAGCTGACCGGTCGCGTCATCTGCGCTGGCGTGGGCAAGTCAGGCCATGTGGCGCGCAAGATTGCCGCGACTCTCGCCTCCACCGGCACGCCGGCCTATTACGTCCACCCGACCGAGGCCAGTCATGGTGATCTCGGCATGATCGGGGAGGGCGATGCCGTGCTCGCCCTGTCCAAGTCCGGGGAGACGAAGGAATTGGGCGATTTGATCGCCTATTGCCGCCGTTTCGGCGTTCCGCTGATTGCGATGACCGCCAAGCCGGACAGCACGCTGGCGCGGGCCGGCGACTATCTCCTCGCCATTCCCGATGCGCCGGAAGCCTGCGGCGAGACCCGGGCACCGACAACGTCGACCACTTTGATGATGGCGCTCGGCGATGCCGTCGCTGTCGCCCTGCTGGAGTCCCGCGGTTTCACGGCGTCCGACTTCAAGACCTTCCACCCCGGTGGCGCCCTCGGTGCCGCGCTCGCTTCGGTCGGGGATATCATGCATGCCGGTGATGCCGTTCCGGTGATCAGCCAGGATGCCGCGATGAGTGATGTCCTCATCGAGATGAGCTCGAAGAGTTTCGGCTGTATCGGTCTACTGGAAAGCGATGGCCGTCTCGCCGGCATCATCACGGACGGGGATTTGCGCCGTCACATGGGGGCCGATCTGGTGAACCGTCCGGCGCATGAAATCATGACCCGCAATCCGCGTACCGGCCGGGCTGAAATGCTCGCCGCCGATGCGCTGCGCCAAATGACGGCCGGTGACATTAAAATAAGCCAGCTTTTCATCGTTGATGATGGCAATCGCCCCGTCGGCATCCTGCACCTTCATGACCTGCTGCGCGTCGGCTTGAGTTGATCTGGTAGTGGCCGGAAACGAGTCTGGTGATCCCATTCTCATCCGGTTATGGTTCGCTTCCGCTTGTGATTTGATCCCGCACGCGGTCTTGATCGGACCCTGATTGGGTTGCCTGTGGTTTGGTTTGGCAACCTGGAGTGAGTATGCAGACACCTTTGACCCTGCAGGTGAAACGCCAGCTGAGACCCTTCCTCATGGTCTTGGCCGGTTTTACGCTTGCGTCCAATCTTCTCCTGCTGGTCGCGCCGCTCTACATGCTGCAAGTGTATGACCGCGTTCTGTCTTCCGGCTCCCGGGACACGCTGATCTGGCTTACACTGCTCGCGGTTTTCCTGCTCGGCGTCTATGGCGCCGCGGAAGCCGGCCGCCGCCGTGTCTGTGCCCTCGCCGGCGATGCCCTGGAAGCCCTGCTCGCCCGCCGCGTCTTCACCCGTTTCGAACAGGACCAGCTGGGTCAGGCCTCGCTCAGCCGTGACATGGGCGCCATTGCCCGGATCCGCTCCACCTTGCAGAATGGCGCGGTCCTGCCCTTCATCGACCTGCCCTTCACACCGATTTTCCTGGTCGTGCTCTTCCTCGTGCACCCGGTCATCGGATTTCTCGGCTTGATCGGTGGCGCTCTTGTGTTTGCGGTCGCGTTTGCGGCTGAACTGACAACACGCGAACCCTCCAAGATTTCCCAGTCCGCCCTGCGTCAGGCCACTGATTTTGCAGGGGGTCTGGAACGTCAGCGTTCGGCCATGGTGGCCATGGGACTGATACCGGCCGCTTTCCGGCGCTGGCAGGCGCAGCAGAAAATCGGTCAGGACCTGTCCATGGATGCGGCCCGGTCCGACGGCAAGTTCTCCGCGATTTCGCGCTCGACCCGCCAGATCCTGCAGATCTGTGTTCTGGGCGGCGGCGCGGCCCTGGCCCTGGCCCAGGAAATTTCGCCCGGCTCCATCGTTGCGGCCTCAATCATCCTGGCCCGCACTCTGGGCCCGATCGACCAGATCGTTGGTGGCTGGCGCAATTCCGTGCAGGCCTGGTCGGCCTGGGTTCAGCTGCGCAATGACCTTTCCACCACAGAGGCGGAACCGCGCTACACGCCCATGCCGAAGCCTGCCGCGGATCTGGTTCTGGACCGGCTTTCCGTTGCGGTTCCGGGGTCCGATCACCCGCTCATCCGGCCGTTCTCCTGGTCGGTGAAGGGCGGTCAGATGGTGGCTATTGCCGGGGGCAATGGGGCCGGAAAGACGACCCTCCTGCAGACCCTGTCCGGCGCCTGGCTGCCCGGAGCCGGTCAGGTCAGTCTGGGCGGACGCAATCTGCATGAATGGGCTGCCGCTGATCGCGGCCGCTATGTCGGCTATGTGCCGCAGGATATTGAACTCCTGCCGGCCAGCGTCGCCGAAAATATTGCCCGACTGGACGCCGCCGATGCGGACCGTGTGGTTGAGGCTGCCAAGCGGGCAGGGGCGCATGATGTCATCCTGACCCTGCCGGATGGCTATGACACGCGGGTGGGTCCTGGCGGGGTCCACCTGTCAGCCGGTCAGCGTCAGCTGATTGGTTTGGCGCGGGCGCTGTATGGCGACCCGGTCCTGCTTTTGCTGGATGAACCGACCGCCAATCTCGATTCCGCCGCCGCGCCCCGGCTTGTGTCGACCCTCGTCCAGGCGGTGGAAGGCGACTGTATCGTTCTCGCCGCCACGCATGACCGCCGCCTGATCGAGAAGGCGCAATCCGTACTTCTGGTCCGCAATGGCGAAGTCATGGCGGCCCCATCGGAACAATTCATCAAACTGGCCACCGGGCCCGGCCTGGCAACGGCACCGGGGAAAGGCCCGGCCGCATGAGTGCCGACCTCTCACTCAATAATGTGCCGGCCAACCCGCTGAACGACAAAACCGTTCGGGGCGCAGCGCTGGTCTGCCTGCTGGGTCTGGGCGGGTTCCTGGCCTGGGCCGGCTTGGCGCCTTTGGCAGAAGGCGTCCCGGCGGCCGGTCAGATCGTCGTCGAAAATCATCGCCAGGTCGTGCAGCACCTGGAAGGCGGGATCATCGAGGAATTGCTGGTCCGCGACGGGGATCATGTCGAAGCCGGCCAGGCGCTCCTGACGCTGCAGGAAACCGCATCGCAGGCCGCGCGCAACGAAGTGCTATTTGAAATCGCGGCGCTGACCGCTTCCATCCAGAGGCTAGATGCCTTGCGCAGCGGCGCGGATCAGCCCGACTTTTCAGTTCTGGATGTTTTTGATCTGACCGATGAAGAGCGTGGTGAGGTCATCACCCGCCAGCGCGATCTGTTTGAACAACAGCGTCAAGCCTTCCAGGCCGATATCGCCGTGCTCACCGCACGCCGGGATGGTGCGCGGTCATCCCAGGCCCTGCGGGCCCAACAGATCAGTGTGACCGGCCGCGCCCTGGATGCAGCCCAGGACCAGCTGGCCCTGCTCAATGAACGCTATCAGCGACAGATGGCGCGCCTCGACGAATTGCGGGCTCTGGAGCGCGATGTTGCGGCGCTGGAAGCCGATATCGGGCGCCTGCGCACCGAAGCCCAGGATGCGGCCACGCTGGAACAGGATCTCGACGGGCAGATCGACCAGACCCGGGCGGCGTTCCTGCGTGCCCTGTCGGCGGATCAGCTGGATGTCCGTACCCGGCTCGGCCAGGCTGAAGAACGGCTGGGCGCAGCCCAGGATGTGCTCAACCGGTCCGTGATTCATGCCCCGCAATCGGGTGAAGTGCTCAACCTCAATTTCACCACGCGAGGCGGGGTGGTCCGTCCCGGGGAAGCCATTCTGGAAATCGTCCCCGATGCGGGCCAGATGACCGCTTCGGTCCGTATCCAGCCGGCGGATCGGGCCGCCGTATATGAAGGCCAGGCCGTGCGAACGCGTCTGACAGCTTACAAGAGCTGGATGACGCCGCGGCTGGATGGTGAGGTGGTTTCGGTCTCGGCCGATCTCAAGACGGATCCCGTGACCGGCGCTTCCTATTATGAGGTCCGGGTTCTGATCCCGGCAGAGCAGGCTGAACGCCTGGGCGATCTCGACGTTATCCCGGGCATGCCGGTCGAGGTCTTCATTTTCTCCGGCACAAGCCGGACGACGCTGGATTACCTGTTCGAGCCGATCAGTGAGTCCCTCTTCCGTGGCGCACGGACGGGGTAGGGGATGGTGATGTTGAAAACCCTCCCGGCCGCATGTGTGGCCCTGACCCTGGGCGTGGCCGGCAGTGAAGTCCTGGCTCAGTCGGGACCGCATTGCCTGGCACTGGATGATGCCATGGGTCTCGCCGCCGCGCGGGCGCCGGAAGTGGCGGGGGCACAGGCCCGGCTGGCGGAAGCCGAGGCGGAGGCCGTTGCGGCCCGCTCCCTGCGCCGGCCCCAGGTCTCTACTTTCGGCCGCAGCAGTGTCGGCGATACCGGTCTGACGACCAGCCAGATCGAGAACCAGCTCGGCTTGCAGGTGTCCCAGCGACTGTATGATTTCGGGGATGCCCGGCTGGCAATTGCCGCCGCACAGAACCAGGTTGAACAGCGTGGTCACGAGATTTCCGCGCAGCAGGCCGCTTCCGCGCAAATGCTGGCCGATGCCTATCTCACCCGGCTCGAAACCCTGGCCGTGATCGATGTCGTGTCGGAGCGCCGCGATTACTTTGCCCGGCAACGGGATGCGGTGGCGGCTCTCCTCACCCAGGGTGGGGCGACCCGGGCCGACCGCGCCCAGATCGAGGCGCAATTGGCGAATGCCGAGGCCGACGCTCTGGAGCTTGAGTTCCTGGCCGACCAGGCCGCCACGCGAATCCGGGAATATGCCGGCGAACCGGTCGGAGAGCTCTGTGGGCATGAAGGGGCCGCCAATGACCTGTCATCGCGGCTGACCGGGCTGGAGACGCTGGACGCCCTAGTTCAGTCGGCTCTGTCCGACAACCCGCTTATCAGCGCCCGCACCAGTGCCATCCGCGCGCTGGAGGCCCGTCTGGACCGGGCCCGACGCAACCGGCTGCCGGTGATCGAGGCGGTGGGGATCGCTTCCTATGTCTATGATGACCAGCGTGAAGACTGGGAGGGCCGGGATCGTCTGGGCGTGGATGTTTCCGTACCGCTCTACAGCGGTCGGGCCCTGTCGGCCGAGCGCGACCAGGCCGCCGCTCAGCTGGCTTTTGAGCAAAGTGCTTTGCGAACGCTTCAGCGTGAAACGCGCGAGGAAGCGGAAATCGCGTTCCGTCGCGCTATTTCACTGGAAGCGCAACTGGTTCGGCGGGAGATTGTTGCCGACAGCCAGGCGGAATATTTCGAGGCGATCACCGGAGAGTTCCAGTACGGGTTGGGGACCCTGCCGGATCTGGTCGACGCCCGGCTGGCCTATGAACGTGCTCAGATCGATGTGATCTCGGCCCGTTTTGACTGGCTGCGACAGAAACTGGAATTGCTGCGCCTGACCGGGCGCATGCCGACTTCTGCCACTGCGGACTGATCCGCAGCCGGCAGACGAGACTGACCGCGGCAAAGGAGACGGCCGCACGGATCAACAAGCAGGCCGGGACAAGGCTTGCGCCGCGCCGGACGTGAGTACACCGGCGCACCACCGCAGAAGGGGATCGACATGACCATCCAGAAGAAAACGGATCGGCGTAATGCCTCCAGCACAGCCCTGCTCGGGGGCGCCATGGCGCTGGGCGGCATGGCCTTTATGGCCGGCCAGGCTCAGGCCCAGGGCGGTGGCATCCCGGACGGCTATAGTGCGGCCAATGATCAGCCGAATGTGTCCAGTGTTGAACGCCTCGCAGATGGCGGCGCGCGGGTCACGCTGAGCGATGGGCGTGTGATTGACTTCGCGGCGAGCGATGTCGCGATCGTGGATGGCTATGTCTATATCGCCGACAGCGCCCTCGCCGGTGCCGACTTTGCGATCGCAGGCGCTGCCGGTGGCGCCGGCGGCGGTGCGATGCTCGGAGGCCTGGGAGCTCTGGGTCTGCTGGGCGCGGCTGCCGGTGGCGGTGGCGGCGGCTCCACGCCGACCCCAACCCCGACGCCGAATAGTGCCCCGGTATTTACCTCGGCAACGACGGCTAGTGTGGATGAAAACACGGCGGGCACCGTCTACACGGCGACGGCCACAGACGCGGACAATAACACGCTGAGTTATTCCATTGTTGGAGGCGCTGATCAGTCGGCCTTCTCGATCAACAGCTCGACGGGCGCGGTGACCTTCAACACGACGCCTGATTTCGAGAATCCAGCGGACGCCAATTCCGACAATGCCTATGAAGTCACCATCCGGGTTTCTGACGGGACGACGTCGGTTGACCAGACCGTCACCATCACCGTCGACGATGTGAACGAAGCGCCGGCACTCACGTCCGGAACGACTGCATCACAGGAAGAGGGAGCGACCGGTGTTGTCTACACCGTGACGGCGACCGACCCGGAAGGCGATCCGCTGACTTACAGCCTGTCAGGCGATGATGCTGCCCAGTTCACAATCGACGCGAACACGGGCGAAGTCAGTTTTGCGGCAACGCCGGATTTTGATGCCCCAACTGACGCCAATTCCGACAATGTCTACGACATCACAGTCACGGCCAGCGATGGTACGAACTCGACCAGTCAAAGCGTTTCAATCACCGTGACCGAGCTCAATGAGTTCGCGCCGGAAATGGGACCGGCCCAGATTTCGATCGACCATCAGGAAGGAACGGACTGGGTCGACAGTTTCGATCCGCCGGAAACCGATGGCGATGGAACCGAGATCACCTACACCATTATTGGTGGTGCTGATGCCAGTTTGTTTGCGTATGACAACTTCAGTGACCGGTTGGTTTTCATCGATACGCCGGACTTCGAAAGCCCGGGCGACGCTAATAGCGACAATGTCTATGAAGTGATCATCCAAGGCAGTGATGGTGAGCTGACCGATCAACAAACCGTCCTCATCACGGTCACGGACCGGAATGATGCGCCGGTCCTGACATCCAACACGACATTTTCAGTCGCTGAGAATTCCACCGTTGCTGCAAATTTGACGGCCACGGACCCGGAAAACGACAGTCTGACCTGGTCGATCAACAGTTCGCTCGACAGCGCGCTTTTCACGATCGATGCGAATACTGGACAGCTCAGCTTCGTCACACCGCCGGATTTTGAGAATCCGTCTGATTCCGACAGCGACAACGAGTACTTCGTGTCTGTCACCGTGACTGACGGTACCAGCAATATTTCTACTCCGGTGATCATCACTGTCACCAATGTGAATGAGTTTGCCCCCGCCTTCACATCTGACATGACGGTCAATGTCGCTGAAAACACGACGGGAGTGGCTTACACCGCTGTTGCAACCGACGGCGATAATGACACTTTGACTTACTCTATTGTGGGCGGTTCCGACGCCTCTGACTTCACAATCGACGCGGCAACGGGTGAAGTTCGTTTTGCGGCTTTGCCAGATTTTGAAAATCCGGCCGATGCGAATTCTGACAATATTTATGACATCGTGATTCGGGCCAGTGATGGCAGTCAGACCACGGACATCAATGTCGCTCTGACGGTCACGGACCAAGCGGAGACGGGTGCGCCAACCTTCCAGTCGGCCCCGACCGGTAATGTTTCCGAAAATCAGACATCAGCTTATGTCATCAGCGCTATTGATGGTGAGGGTGATGACATCACTTACTCCATCTCCGGTACGGATGCCGGCCTGTTCACGGTGGATAGTGAGACCGGTGAAGTCAGCTTCCTGACCGCACCGGATTTCGAAACCCCTTCGGACAGTGGCGGCAATAATGTCTATGACATCACCGTTACGGCCTCGGATGGCACAAATTCCAACAGCCAGGATGTGGCGATCACGGTTTCGGACATCACCGATGAGGCTGGCGATGTGCCGAACAACAACACAACGCAAGTCCATATGGTGTCCGGCGGCAGCTATGTCGGCAATCTGGAAACGCCGGGCGATGAGGACTGGATCCGCATCGAACTCGTGGAAGGCCAACGCTACCAGTTCGACCTGACGGGTACCGGGTCTGAACCGGTCGAGGACACCTATATCCGTCTCTATGACTCGGCGGGCAATCTGATCGCCGAGAATGACGATATCGATCTCGGCGTCGTTCGGGATTCCCGTCTTGGCTACACGGCGGGTGAAACGGGAACCTATTATATCGAGGTGGACAGCTGGGATGGTGGCTCGGATGACGAGCGGACCGGCGAGTACACGCTGGACGTCTCGCATACCGACCCGCTGCGGAACTATTCCTACCAGGAAATCGCCGATTATCTGCGGTCCGGTTTCGGCGGGGCCCAGTTCAACGCTTCTTCGGGCGATACGATCACCGTAAATATCACGGCCCTGACGGCGGATGGCCAGACCCTGGCTCGCGCCGCTCTTCAGGTCTGGTCCGATGTGACGGGCCTGATCTTCCAGGAAGTGGCGACCGACGGTGCCCAGATCACGTTTGATGATGATGAGGAAGGCGCTTTCGCGGGCCCGAATGGCACGTCGGGCGGTTTCATCACATCGGCCAGCGTGAATGTTGGTACCGAGTGGCTGGATACCTATGGCACCACGCTCGATACCTATTCCTTCCAGACCTATATCCACGAAATCGGCCACGCGCTCGGCCTGGGCCATGCCGGCCCCTATGACGGCTCCGCCGACTACGGGATCGACAACATCTATCTGAACGATAGCTGGCAGGCGACGGTGATGTCCTACTTCTCGCAGAATGAGAATACGGAGATCAGCGCATCCACCGCCTTCGTTGCGGGTTTGCAGGTGGCGGACATTATCGCGGCACGGGACATGTACGGCCTGTCGACCACAACCCGCTCCGGCGACACGACCTATGGCTTCAACTCGAATGCCGGACGGACCGTGTATGACGCCACGAACGGCTTCTCGAATGCGACCAGCTTCACGATCTTTGATGCGGGCGGCACGGACACGTTCGACTATTCCGGTACAAGCGCCACCCAGACCATTGATCTGCGCGAAGAGGCCTTTTCCAGTGTTCTGGGCCTGACCGGCAATGTGGGCATTGCCAATGGCACGGTCATCGAGAATGCGATCGGCGGTTCCGGCAATGACACGCTGATCGGCAATGATGCTGACAACGTGCTGACCGGCAATGCGGGCAATGACCGCTTCTTCGCATCGGGCGGTACGGACACGTTCGATGGCGGTGCAGGCACCGACACGGCCTATTTCTCCGGCGCGTCGTCCGACTATACCGTCACCACGAGTGGCGGCAGCACTTTCGTGACGGATAACCGTGCGGGATCGCCGGACGGGACCGTCGAACTCATCGGTGTCGAGAACATCGTCTACGACGCCGATGATACCTTCCCGGAATTCTTCGGGGATGCCGGCCCTCAAAGCAGTGGCGAGCCGCTGGACCTGTCCAAACTGCCCGCGGCCGGCACGGATTATCCGGTCATGTCGCCATTGACGCAGGATGTCGTTACGCACGCCGTCCAGAGTGCAGCCGGTGCCAAGTCTGATCGTCCGGTCATGGAATCCCTGAGTGAGAATGACCATACCGACCTGTCCTTGATGCTGATCAAGCATTCCGAGGAAGACGGAACCCTGCCGCATCTCGATCAGGAAGTCCTGGATGCCGTGGTGCGGATGGATGCCGTTTCTGTCGAGCAAATCGCCTGGAACCGGGCCGATCTACCGGGTCTGGTGTCTCTGTCACAGGCGGGTGATGCCCTGCCGGGCCAGCCTGCCGATATGCCCCAGCATGCGGGCATCTGGTATGACGGCTCGCTGGTTGACGATGAGAGCCTCGTCTTCGTGGCGCCGAGCATCGACGACACCTGGAGCTGATTTGGACCAGACAGGCTGTCGCCAATTACGGCTACAGCCTGTCTCGTTTAGCATTTCCAGTTATTGCATGTCTGGAAGAGCGAATGATTGGGAACGGCTAACAGAGAGACGGGTGATTGAGGGGGAAGCATGCGTGTATTGATCGTCGGAGGGGCCGGCTATATTGGCTCGCACGTTTGTAAGGCTCTGGCTCAACGCGGCGATGAGCCTG
The DNA here is from genome assembly GCF_016817355.1 of Maricaulis parjimensis. Lineage (GTDB taxonomy): Bacteria > Pseudomonadota > Alphaproteobacteria > Caulobacterales > Maricaulaceae > Maricaulis > Maricaulis parjimensis. Next base: position 101,116 of record NZ_JADOTT010000007.1, on the reverse strand, counting down.
TGGTGTTCGACAATCTCTCCCGTGGGCATCGTCACGCCGTTCGTTGGGGGCCATTGTTCGAAGGCGATATCCGGCAGGCTCGGGATCTGGACGCAGTTTTTACCCAATACCGCCCGGCGGCTGTCATGCACTTTGCTGCTAATATCGAGGTGGGTGAAGGGCAAAGGGAGCCGCTTGCCTTCTGGGATAACAATGTTGCTGGTGTCGTAAGCCTGTTGGGTGCCATGAAACGTGCTGCCTGCGAGGTTCTGGTATTCTCGTCCACCTGTGCCACCTATGGAACGCCCCAATCCTTGCCCTTGACCGAGGATGAGCCCCAGACACCAATCAATGTCTATGGCCGCACCAAGCTGGCTGTGGAGCAATTGCTGGCTGACATCGCCAGCGCCGAAGCGTTTCGGTACGCCGCCCTTCGCTATTTCAATGCGTCCGGAGCCAGTCCGGACGGCGAGATCGGTGAGGAACACGACCCAGAGACCCATCTGATCCCGAATGCGCTCAAGGCGGCGGCGGGAAGAGGCGGGCCTATGAAGTTGTTCGGCGTGGATTACGATACGTCAGACGGAACCTGTGAACGCGACTTCATCCACGTGATGGACTTGGCCAATGCCCATCTAGCAGCGCTCGACCGGCTTCAGGACGGCGCCCACAGCTTCGTATGCAATGTGGGTACTGGAACTGGTTACTCGGTCAAGGCAGTCCTTGACGCCGTGGAGGCTGTGACGGGCCTTCCAGTTCCTTATGAAATCCATGATCGGCGACCGGGCGACCCACCGAGGCTATATGCCGATGTTGAAAGATCAAGAGATCTCTTAGGGTTCCGGCCAGAGCGTTCTGATTTACATTCTATCGTTCAGGACGCTTGGAATTTCTATAAGCGCATTTGGTAGCTAGCAGCGTTTCTGAGGTCGTACACGAGTACTAGACTGTGTGGAAACCGTGTTTGTGGGCGAAACATGGCCGTTCTCGTGATTGGACTGTTGAAATTCGTCTCGAACTCGGTGAATTGGTCTATTAAGTCGTTCTGACAGTAAAGTGGGTATGGGAGGTGCGTCTTGACCGTCTTGGTCACCGGTGCAGCCGGTTTTGTGGGGTTCCATTCGAGTTTGAGTTTGCTCAAATCTGGGGAATCGGTCGTTGGGTTGGACAATCTCAACGACTATTATGACCCTGCTCTCAAGCAGGCTCGGCTGAGCGTTCTTTCAGAGTACCCCAACTTCAGTTTTCACCGGCTTGACCTTGCCGAGCACGAAGCCGTTATGGATCTTTGCCTTGCAGAGCGTCCGGGCAGAATTCTGCATTTGGCTGCGCAAGCTGGTGTGCGCTATTCGCTGGAAAACCCGTTTGCGTACGCGCGTTCCAATCTGGTTGGCTTCCTAGCGGTTCTGGAAGCGGCGCGAGCCTTAGGAACGGACCTCAAGCATCTGGTCTATGCTTCATCAAGCTCTGTTTATGGGGAGCGCTCAGCCGTTCCCTTTAGCGAGGATGATGCCGCAGAAACACCAGCATCTCTATATGCCGCGACCAAACGAGCTGACGAGCTCATGACCGCATCATATTGCTCGCTTTTTGGTGTGCCGGCGACAGGTTTGCGGTTCTTCACTGTCTATGGACCTTGGGGGCGACCAGACATGGCATATTGGCTCTTTGCGGATGCCATGCTTGAGGGGCGCCCTATCAAGGTTTTCAATAATGGGGAAATGGAACGGGACTTCACCTATGTGGACGACATTGTCGAACCGCTTTGCCGAATCTTAAATGACTGTCCTGAGCGCGGGCGTCACGCCGTCTACAATATCGGCGGCTCGTCCCCGGTTCGACTGATGGACATGATCGAGACGCTGGAAAATGCGCTGGGCTGCACGGCTGAAAAGCAGATGCTGCCCATGCAGCCCGGTGATGTGACACGCACCTTCGCCGATACGACCCGTCTGCAGACCGACTACGGCTATGCGCCCCAAATCCCGATCGAAATGGGGCTCAAGCGTTTTGCGGACTGGTATCGCGAGTGGCGCAAGCGCGACTAGCCGGTGAGCGCCTAGGCGGCGAACTCACCGTCCAGCAGCGCGCGGGCTCCGGCACCGTGCTCGGCGTCAGCGAGTGCATAGGCGATATTGGCACGCAGATAGCCCAGCTTGCTGCCGCAATCATAGGACTGTCCCGCATACTCCACGGCGTAGAACTCGTCCGTCGCCATAAGGCGGGCCATGGCGTCCGTCAGCTGGATTTCGCCACCGGCTCCAGCGGCCTGATCGGCCAGATAGTCGAAAATCTTGCCCTGCAGGATATAGCGGCCGGTGATGGCGAGGTTTGACGGGGCTTCGTCCACCGGCGGCTTTTCGACCATGCCATTCATACGGATCCGGTTACCGGAACGCTCAGCCGGATCGATCACGCCATATTTGTTCACTTCCGCTTCCGGGACCGGCTCGACGGCAATGATATTGCTGCCGGTTTCTTCATAGGCGGCGACCATCTGGGCCAGGCAGCTCGGTTCGGCTTTCACCAGAACGTCAGGAAGCAGGATCGCGAAGGGTTCGTCGCCGATGATGTCGCGCGCGCACCAGATCGCATGTCCCAGGCCGAGGGGAGCCTGTTGGCGCACAAAGCTCATCGAGCCAGCCACCGGGCAAGTCGCCTGAACTGCTTCGAGGATTTCGGTCTTGTTCTTGGCAGCGAGGGAGGTTTCCAGCTCATAGGCCGTATCGAAATAATCCTCGATGGCGCCCTTGTTTCGGCCGGTGACAAAGACGATGTGCTCGATCCCCGCAGCCAGCGCCTCATCCACGACGTACTGGATGGCCGGGCGATCAAAGACCGGCAGCATTTCCTTCGGGATGGTCTTGGTTGCCGGCAGGACCCGAGTGCCAAAACCGGCCACGGGCAAAACGGCCTTGCGGATGGGCTTCATCCCTGTTCCCCCTTGATGAACGTAGCGTTGGCTAACGTATCGGCTCATCCTCGTCCAGATCAACGTGTCACTTCCACATCCACTGGCTTCTCGAGCGCGACCGGGGCGTGTTTGCGTGGCGTTTTCGCCCGTGATGGCGTGCTTTCCGCGCGAGGTTGCAGCCCGAGACCGGAAGCCGGTTTGCCGGGGCAGACAAATCGCCCCGCCCTTCCATCGAAAATGTCGCTGAACCTTATCCAGCAGAGCCCTTGCGTGGGGCTCTCTACTCGGCGATACCGTGGTTATCGAACAAAGGGGTCTTCCATGCGGGTTACAATGATTGGCACGGGGTATGTCGGGCTGGTGTCTGGCGCCTGTTTCGCTGATTTCGGTCACGAAGTGGTCTGTGTCGACAAGGACGCGTCTAAAATCGAGACGCTGAACGAAGGCGGGATCCCGATTTACGAGCCGGGTCTGGACCTTCTCGTGGAACGCAATGTCCGCGAAGGCCGTCTGAGCTTTACGCTCGACCTGGAAGAAGCCGTCCGCACTGCCGATGCTGTTTTCATCGCCGTCGGGACGCCGTCCCGGCGTGGCGATGGCTATGCCGATCTCAGCTATGTCCATGCCGCCGCCAAGGAAGTCGCCGAAGTCATGGACGGCTATACCGTGGTCGTGAACAAGTCGACGGTGCCGGTGGGCACGGGTGATGACGTGGAACGCATCATCGCCGAGACCCGTCCGGATGCTGAATTTGCCGTTGTGTCGAACCCGGAATTCCTGCGTGAAGGCGCTGCAATCGAGGACTTCAAGCGTCCCGACCGTGTCGTCGTCGGCACTGATGATGAGCGCGCCCGCGCGGTGATGCGCGAACTCTACCGCCCGCTCTATCTGAACGAGACCCCGATCCTGTTCACGGCGCGCCGCACGTCCGAACTGATCAAGTATGCCGCGAATGCCTTCCTCGCGATGAAGATCACCTTCATCAACGAGATCGCCGATCTGTGCGAAAAGGTGGGTGCCAACGTCCAGGAAGTTGCCCGCGGTGTCGGCCTGGACAACCGGATCGGCGGCAAATTCCTCCATGCCGGACCGGGCTATGGCGGATCCTGCTTCCCGAAGGACACGCTGGCCCTGACCCGCACCGCCCAGGATGCCGGAACGCCGCTGCGCCTGATCGAAACCACGGTCCAAGTGAATGATTCTCGCAAGAAGGCGATGGCCGACAAGGTGATCGAGGCCTGTGGTGGTGATGTGTCCGGCAAGCAGGTTGCCGTGCTCGGCGTGACCTTCAAGCCGAATACCGATGACATGCGTGACGCGCCCAGCCTGGAAATCATCCCGGCCCTGCAGGCGGCGGGTGCGAAGATCCGGGCTTTTGACCCGGCCGGTACGGTTGAAGCCGAGAAGCTCCTGGACAATGTCGACTTCGTGTCCGGTCCCTATATCTGTGCCGACGGCGCGGATGTGCTGGTGATCATCACGGAATGGAATGAATTCCGGGCCCTCGACCTGAAGCGTCTCAAGGAAACCATGAAGGCGCCCATCCTGGTCGATCTGCGCAACATCTATAATCCGGACGAGGCCAAAGCGGCCGGCCTGACCTATACGAGCGTCGGTCGTCCGTAAGGCATGAAGGCCCGGTCTTCCCGGTTGGGGAGATTGGGCTTGCGCCCATGCCGTAATGCAATATCACAGGTCCGTTGGCCTGAAGGGGGATGAGATGGCGACGAAACCGCATGCATCACTGCAACCGAACAGCTGGGCGTTCGAGAACGAACCCCTGATCAAGCCGACGGGTTTTCGCGAATATGATGCGCGCTGGTGGTTCGGTCATCCCGGTTCGGACGTGGCGCCGGATCTCAATCTCTACGGCGTCCAGGCCTTGGGCATGGGGCTGGGCACGCTGATCCATGAATTGGGCGTCGAACCGAAGATTGTCGTCGGTCACGATTTCCGCGGCTATTCGCTCAGCGTGAAACAGGCCCTGGAAGTCGGCTTGATGGCGGCAGGCATCGAAGTTCACGATATCGGCCTCGCCCTGTCCCCGGTTGCCTATTTTGCCCAGTTCGATCTGGACATTCCCTGCGTGGCCATGGTGACGGCCAGCCATAATTCGAATGGTTGGACCGGCGTGAAAATGGGTGCGCACCGTCCGCTGACCTTCGGTCCGGACGAGATGAGCCGTCTCAAGGAAATTGTCCTCAATGGTGAGGGTATTGCCCGGTCTGGCGGTGGTTATGTCCGCCAGGACGGCGTCTCCAAACGCTATATGGACGATGTCGCAGAAGGCGTGTCGATCAAGCGTCCGCTGAAAGTTGTGGCCGCGTGCGGCAATGGCACGGCCGGTGCCTATGCGCCGCAGGTTCTGCGCGCCATGGGTGTCGACGTGATCGAAATGGATTGCGAACTCGACCACACCTTCCCGCGCTACAATCCCAATCCGGAAGACATGAAAATGCTTCACGCCATCCGCGATGCCGTGCTGGAGCATGGCGCCGATGTCGGCCTGGGCTTTGATGGTGACGGCGACCGTTGCGGTGTGATCGACAATGAGGGCGAGGAAATCTTCGCCGACAAAATCGGCCTGATGCTGGCGCGCGATCTCGCGCCGCTTCACCCGGGTTCCACCTTCGTGGTCGACGTGAAATCGACCGGGCTTTTCTCGATTGATCCCAAGCTCCAGGAGCATGGCTGCAAGACCGATTACTTCAAGACCGGCCATTCCTACATCAAGCGCCGCTCCAAGGAGCTGGACGCGCTGGCTGGCTTCGAGAAGTCCGGGCACTTCTTCCTGCAGCCGCCGATCGGCCGAGGCTATGATGATGGTCTGGTCGCCGCGCGGGCTGTGCTGCAGATGCTTGATCGCAATCCGGACAAGTCGATGGCCGATCTGCGCCGGGACCTGCCGGTCAGCTTCGGCTCGCCGACCATGTCGCCCAAGTGCGATGACGACAAGAAATATGGCGTGGTGGACCGGATCGTCGCCGAGTTCGAAGCCAAGAAGGCGTCGGGTGAAGCGGTTGCCGGCCGTCCCATCATCGATGTGAACACGGTCAATGGCGTGCGCTTCACGCTTGAGGGCGGTGCCTGGGGCCTGGTTCGCGCCAGCTCCAACACGCCCAACCTCGTGGTCGTCGTTGAAAGCCCGGACAGCCATGAAGACGTCGTCTCGGTGTTCCAGGCCATTGAGGCTGTGCTCGACACCTACCCGGAAGTGGGTGAGTTCGACCAGAAGCTATCGTCTTAACTGCAACTGCTTTGGAGAACCTTTCCATGGAGACTGACCATTGGGTCAGGACAATTTCGATTGGGGCAGTGAGGCGTTGAAGCCAAACATCATCCTGTCACGTAATCGAGAGGCGGGGCAATTCACTTCACAGCATTGATGTCACCCAATGCCTGTCTTAGTTCGTTTGGATCAGAAGTTTCTTCCAGACTAAAGTGTTGCACCAAGTTTTTAAGATAAGAATTTGCTTTCCGTCGCGCCTCAGCCGAAACAGGAAATTTGGCTGAGACGTGGCGCTGCATCCGCGAAATCTCGCTCAACTCCGGCAGCCCAAACCGTTGTATCGTCACACTTTCGCTGTGCCGACGATGATGGTTCAGAGGCTCGGGAGAGAATGCAATGTCGCCCTTCTGAAGGAGGTGCACGTACACGCACCAATCTCCAGCTACTCGGAATGAAGTGATCTCTGCCATATTTGCAGAAAGCGTTTCCCGCAAAGGATCAGCTCGAAAAACTGCTCCACTTACATTCGGAATGGTGTTTTTTATACATAGAGCCGACTGAAGTTCTTTTTGGCCAGAATTAATATACTCTGAGCCCCATTTTTCGCTAGAAATATCTCTAACATAATCAATATAGCTATTTGCTAAGACCGTTCCATGTTCGTCAATTTGCTTTGATTCTGTAAAGGAAACTACAATAGACTCATGTAGAAAATGACGGGTGGCAACCTCGAGAAAGCGAGGGTCTGCGCAATCATCAGCTTCAGCAATCCAAACCAATTCGCCTTTTGCGATAGAAACGCCTTTCTCCCACTGCTTAAACACGCTTCCACTATTCTTAGTGTTCCTAACGATTTTCCAATTAATTCCGCAGTCGCGAAGTAACTCCTCCGCAACTTCAATGCTGTTGTCTGAAGATGCGTCGTCTAGAATGATTATTTCGCGTGGAGGAATAGTTTGCGCTAATATACTACGAATTCTATCTGTTAGATGATGAGCGTAGTTGTAGTTTGGAACGATGACCGAAACGTTGGGGACTGACACAGGAAGATGGTCGAGGAGGCTACCCACATAGCTTGCAAAACCAAAATTTTCGTTCATGTACGTCAGCCCGCGCAGTCCCATTTCTTCCCGCTCAGCCCTGTTTTCAACCAGCGCTTCGGCGCTTTGGATGAAATCATCTGGCTGGTCTGAGTCCAACGAAACGATAATTTTCTGGCCGGCGAGGTCTTCAATCCCGCCAGTTCCTCCGATCATCGCGACCGGAGTGGCGGCATTCAGCGACTCCAGTGCGGTGGAGGGAAAAGGGTCTTCGCGCGAAGTGAGTGCGTAAAGCGAGGCCGCCTTGTAGTACTCCGCGGTGTGATCAGTAAAACCGAGAAAGTGGATATGTTTCCTCGCTTGCCCGGCGTTTGACAGTAATTCAGCAATGTCGTTGTCCATTTCGGGCGACATTTTTCCTAGCCATACAAAGTGTAGGTGGGGCCACTTTCTGACGGCAGCAATAGCCCAACGCACGAAGGTGTCAGGTCCCTTTCTTCGGTCGGCATAACCTACCCCAAGAACGATCTCTGCATTCGACGGTAAGGCAAGCTTTGTGCGAATGCTTGCGAGAGCTCGGTGCTTCTCATCGAGGCTCGAAATGGAATCTGATTTGTAAAGGCCTTGAGGACGAATGGATGCGTTCCGCCACTGTGCGAGGCCAGCAGATTGCAGGGCTCGATCGCGAACGAACTGTGCAGGAAACACGACGGTGTTCGCGTACTTGTCAAATGACCGCAATGGGTCTTCGAGCTTCATGGCTTTGATGATCGAAGGCAGTTCGTGAACGAGCGCAACCATCTCGATGTCGTGCTCGAACAAGTATGGCGCGATCCAGCCAGATGCTGCGGAATTGATGATTGCAGCTCTGAAGTTCTGGGCTTTGTATCTCGCGATGATGGCCCGGAGTTCGACTGGATCGCCGGACTGCGCATCGACTATCTCGAGCGTCCCCAAAGTCTCAAAATCAGACGCCAGAGGGCCTGGGCCACAGCTTATGCAGGCGACTTGAAACCCGAAGCGGTTCTTGAGCGTTTTAAGAAGGTTGAGCGAAAGGAGCTGCGCGCCATGTGGGTGGAGATCATGCGTGACGACTAAGATCTTTTTTTTTTGGGATATCTGCCCGCCAGTCAGGGCACGACGGGTTGCTTCCAGCCATGCATAACCATGCTTGGCGTCTGGCTCTAGGTATGTACCTTCAGCCCATTCGTTCCAGGCGTTGATAAAGACCACGCGCTCATCCGCGGAATCAAATCTCTGGCATGTGTCGTCTACGGCATTCTCCAACCACAGCTGATAGGAAGTGGGGGTGGCATTGAGAAATACTGCGCCATCCTTCGGGCGTCGCGCTGTATTGTCCCAATCTGTTGTAACCCCGCGGAAAAGTTTGAATCCGGGATCTTTGTATGACTGGCTTTGACCAGCAAGTTTCCGCCAGTCATACAGCTTCAAATCTCGGGATGACACCGAGCGTTCCGCCAAATCGGGTTCTGGGTCTAGACCGCAATTGTTTGGCGGGAATTCGATGGCAGCGTCAAAGCCGTGGTCGGACGGAGGGGTGTTTTCAAAGGCATGGGTCGATGCGAGAAAGATTTCTCCGATGCCATTTTCGCGCGCCCATGTTCGCCAACGAAGAGCTGTTTCCTTGGGGGAGGGCAGGAGTTCTGGCCGGTACACTACGAGTAAAGGGCGACCTTCAATTCGGATGTAGCGTGGATCGTTCAGATACTGAGCGACATGGGAAATAAATGCGATGTCGTCAGCCGGGGAATGGTCCTGAGAGATAAGAATATCCTGTTCGCGGCCATCCCATCGCCGGCTCCAGTTTTCGTTCGCCCAACATAGGCAGAATGGAAATTCAATCTTCTCGTTCTTGAGGTAGTTGAGAAGTGGGGTTTCCAGCAGTCTCTTTCCCGCAAACCAATAGAAGTAAAAACAAAATCCGGAAAGGCCGTGGAGAGCTGCTAGCTCGGCCTGGCGTTCCATGACACTCGGGTCGGAGATGAGATCGTAATAGCCCAGTTCACCCGGCTCGCGAGGTTGATAATGTCCGTCAAATAGCGGCTGAGCTGCGCGAACTTTGGTCCACTCGGTGAAGCCTTCTCCCCACCATGCGTCGTTCTCTGGGATAGCGTGAAATTGCGGGAGATAGCTTGCAATTGCGCGGACTTTTACTGAAGCGGGAGGTGTGAGGGCTGTGAGAGGGACGGGCCCGTCCAGAGTTGGGTCGGTCGGTGCTTCTAGAAGCAGACTGCCCACGGGAGCTTTCTGAGGCGAGTAGGGGCGTGCCTTCTGCTCTGCCCTCCATGCTTTGTACGGCTCGGTCCAAGAGAAAAAAAACGGCATCGTGGAAAATGCGGCTCCTGCCAACTTCCCTCGAGTGGCAGGAGCAAGTGGCACGCGCTGCCAAGCGGCGCGCGCGGCCCTTGCACCAAATTCTTTCGTTGTCCCCACTGGATTACGAACAAGTCTGCCGATGGCCCTAAGAGGGCTTGTAATCTTCCATGACAGGCTGCGTCGGATTTCGTTGACTTCCGCTCGGGCGAGGAGGGCGTTGCGCCTTTTCGCTTGCAGGTCCTGGGTTAGCTGCTCAGCGCGTGACGCGGATTCGGCGTAGCTCCGCTGTATTGACTTCGCTTTAGTGGCCTCTGCGTCTCGCTGCTGAGAGAGCTTGTCCAGAGCGGCCTGGGACGCCTGCTCTTTAGCCCTAGCCGATTGCTCCATAGCAGACAGGGCGGTCTGGTGTTGCTTCGTGAGCTCTTTGGTTTGCTCTGCGTAAAAGTTTCGGGCGGCTTCACCTTCTGAGGCGAGCCGCGCGATTTCGGCAACTAGACGAGCGCGGTCTTGAGAGTGTTCTTGATCGCGTTTTTCGAGTGAGTGTTGGGCCTGTGCAAGAGCGGCTGATTTTTCTTTGAGCTCGGTGCTTAGAGCTTGGTTCTTTTCGCTAAGCGCCTTTTGCGCTTCTACGGCTTGTTGAGTGGATTTGCTATTTTTCGTTTTAGCGGCCTCCAGAGCGGAAGCGAGCTGGCGTTTCTCGTCGATAAGGGCGCCTATCTCTGCGCTACTTTCTACTGCTAGAGAGCTGAGCTCATTGGCTAGAGTTTCGTATCGCTCTGTGATGGCACTGTAGTCGGCCGTCAATGACTGTATGCGCAGATCCCGCTGTGAAATTTTCGCGACCAAGGCATTCTTGAGATTGTCAAATTCGGCCTTAGTTTGCTGTAGCTCGCGTTCCAAATCAGATTTTTGTTCAAGCAAAGCGCCTATCTCAGCATTATTGCTCAGCTCTTTGGACCTGAGTCGTGCGTGAACTTCTTCGAAACGCGTAACCAGCTCGTCTCGTTCGTCCGACAGCTCTTGTATCCGGTCCGCATGGGCCGTCAGATCGCTTTCATAATTTTGTTGTTGAGCGTCTAGCTTTGTTCGAATTGCGGCGGTTTTTTCTTCGAGAGCTCTGATTTCTTCATGATGTAAATTGCGCAGTGATTCGATCTGTTCTTTCTGAGAGTTTTCGGCATCTTGGTTATCTCTGACTATGCGCCTTAGTTTGCTCTCTTCTTGCTCTTTTTTTTCTATGACACTTGCCAACTCTTCGGCGTGGCGTGCTTTCAGGTCTACAAGCTGTTCTTCGGCGGCCTTTTCTGCAGCTTGTCGCTGGGTTTGGGATGCCTCTAAAGCTTTTGTAGTTTCCTGGAGTTTGGACTCAGCGGTTTGCACCGCCCGGTTGGCCTTCGCGCGATGGTCTTCTATCGAATCTGCATAGTCGAGAACCGGCGCGATTTGGAGAAACTGTCGTTCCAGCTCGTCCCATGTTTCAGTCTCAAGCGGATTGACCTTTTGTGCGTCCGCGCCTTGGCGTGTGAGGTTGGAAATGATGTTTTCAATATCCAACAAGAACTGAGGCGCCAGCCCCGAACGCGCAAGTTCCCCCTTACCAGTATGGTGCCGCCGAAGGTCTTTTGATAGGAACGCGTTTGTGTATTCCTGCACCCCTTCGTCATCTTGACGGGGCTCCGGGAGAGCAAGCGCAGTGGAAATCCGTTGAAGTTCGGCAATCGGATCTTCCAAGACCTTGTCGTAGCTCACAAATACGCGTGGCCGGCCTTGCGAATAACGGACGGCCTGCAAGACATGTTTTGCCCAGAGCAAAACACCCTTGGTCATAGGAAATTGATCTCGTGCCTGCAGCGAGGCGGCCGTGTCCAGAGGGTTGCGAACTGTAATAATGTACCGGTCATCCAAGTCGAGGTCTTGAAAGATGCAGCGCCAAAGTGGCAGGACGACAGCCGTCCTCGGATCTTTGAAGCCGAAGACTTTGGAGTCGGCTCCGTATTGCGCCAGCTTTAGTGAAAGGAGCGCAGCGCCTTCGCGACGTTCCGCGGAGAATTCCGGGCCTTCTAGAAGCGAGCTGTTGAGAGGCGCGAGCTTGTGCCAGGAGCTTTGCGCTTTGGATAGTACCTTTTCGTTGAACCGGTAGATGTCCAAGTCTTCCCAGAAACCCTTGTCGTTTTCATCCTCCTTTGCCGGCATCATGCTGCTACCGAGTTCGACACCCAAAGCCAAGAGGCCTCTGGTGATAGCACTAGAGCCGGATCGGTGCATGCCAAGGACCACGACGACACGCTGTTTTGGCTTCGGGGCGGAAGATTGAGTTTTGGTCAGAGGAGATTGTTGGCGGGGTGATTCTGGAGCGGGCTTTCTTGCGCTGAGCTTAGCTGCTTCTGCCGCCTCGTTGGATTGAGTGCGTGACTTTGTTTCGGCCTTGGGTGACCTTTGATTGGTCTTGTCCGAACCCTTCGTCGAAGCCGAGGATGCGCTTTTTTTCTTGGGGCGATTTGTGGCTGTAGGCTTAGGCGTGCGCATTGAATTCGGAACTCATTTTGACGACGGCAAACATTAGGGATTCCACCGTAACCTCATGGCGTATCCTTGCAATTGATGCAACTGATGTGCTGTCGGTACCCCTTATCGATTCCTTGGTTGGCTAAATGACCTTGCGCAACATGTTTTTGAGTGAGCGCAGGCGTCGAGCGAGCAAAGTATGCAGGCGTTTTCTGAGCGGCCGCCGCACCGGACCCGGAGCGGGGCTAGCCAATTTAACGGGAACTTTGTGCTCATGGATTCCATGGTTGACAAACCAATCATAGAAAGCCGCACGGCTAGCGCTACTGGCAAGTGAAAAAGCTGTTTGGATATCTGGGCGAGACCGCCAAACCTCCAACATGAACACAGTTATGGGAGCGTGGAAGTCTTGGTCCACGTCGGGTGCGAGTTGCTGCAATTGCTGGTAATTAATTTGGAATGGTAGTGCCCGTCGACCTGATTTTTTTGCACGAATGTACAATCGACGAACTTCGGGGGGGATTGGGTCTCCGTTCGCCAGAAAGTTGAATGCGTAACTCACCGTTGACCACTCCCGGTGTCCGTTGGCTTTGAGGTTTTCTAAGTACGATTGCAGCAATTGTTTCAGGTCTGGAGTGTGGTCCGGCTGTATGCGATTCTGATGCTTCGAGAACACCCGACCTTCGTCCGGTGTCACCCCAGAGAAGTGGAAAAAGTACAGCTTTTGATCACCGGCGAAGAAGGTATCGCCATTTTTTGAAATCCGGCGGTGCGATAGATTCCAATATGCAGCATTGTAACCGGGATGCCGGAGGATCACGGTATTCTCGACGAAGCTTGGTATGAATTCAGCGAATTTCTGGTCGACAAACAGTCCTTGAGAAAGATCGACGAGGCAATCCGTCCGGCATTTCCCAGCCCACCAATCAAGGAATCGTCTGACGTTGTCCGTGTTAGAGAATGCAGCAAAACCGAGATTGTAAGTGCCCGAGCGCAGGATCTCAAAATCGGTTGGCAGCTTGCCATCATCTTTCAGGGGTTCGGTAAGATGGGGGGTTACAATTGCTGCAGCGCCATTAACCAACGCCGACGTGACATGCTCGAGAGGTCTATAAACCTTTATGTCGGGATCAAGATAGACTGCAGCGTCCGCGCCTTCGGTGTCGAATAAATGCTTAAAACAAAACGGCTTTATCGCGGTGTTGAACTCCATGACCGTGTAGCGAAAGGTCATGTCGTCGAAATCACCCAAGCTTAGTTCTTCTGCAGGAATTATTCCGTCGCAGGGCGGAATCCCGTCTAAGGGTGAGTCGGCCAGAAAAATTCGAAAACTAGTCTCTGGGTGGGCTTTCAGAACCGAAGCCCGGAGCGTAAGTGCGAACGCAAGGTAGTTCTTCGAGCAAATTGTGAAATAGATTAACTTCATTAGTTTCAATGGGTTCGGGTTTTTTGTTTTTTGGCGCTCGGTGGTGTGCAGCCTGCTTTCAATTTTAGTGGGCTTGCCGCAGCGGGTAGAGAGTGGTTGTGTCGAGCCTCTAATATCGGCCGTATCTTTCTGGCTGCCTCCCTTGCACGCCGACATGTTTATTCATATGGACAAACGCGTTTCCGGTCCATTTGGATGTCATCGGGCTGCAGCGTGCTTGGGAGTACGATTTGTGGCTCGCGGAGTTTTCGTGCCAGGAGCACACTAGGGGGCAATATGAGCGCGGTGGTTGGCGTTGTGAACCGTTTTTCCGAGTTTAGGGAGAAAGGCGTCTCGGCGGATATTGCGTTAATTTTTGACGCTGAATACTACATCCGAAGCAATCCTGATGTGGGTGCAGACGAAGCCACTGCGATTGCGCACTACTTGCGCATTGGATGGGCTGAAGGACGAAATCCGTCTCCCTTGTTCGACAATGATGCGTATCTTGACGCTTATCCGGACGTAGCAGAGGCCGGCTTTAATCCTCTTGTTCACTATGTGGGAGCCGGGGCAAAAGAGATGCGAAACCCGCATCCCTTGTTTGACAGCAGCTGGTACTTGGAGCGAAATCCAGACGTTGTCACAGCGGGGATTAACCCGCTGGCACACTATCTTTCTGCGGGTGCTGCGGAAGGGCGTACGCCGAACCCTCTTTTTGATCCGAAGTGGTACAAAGTTCAGGCTGGATTGTCGGGTATTGCTGGCGCGCTTGAGCACTATATTTTAGAGGGAGCAAAACAAGGTTTTGCCCCTCATCCCCTATTCGATGGGAAGTGGTATCTGGAACAATATACAGACTTGGCCGAGCGAAATGTGAATCCTCTGGCTCATTACTTGGCGCGAGGCGCCATTGAGCACAGGCAGCCGCACCCGCTATTCGACGCGAAATGGTATTTGTCTCGATATGATGACGTTGCCCGGGCTGGGGTGAATCCATTGGTACACTACGTGTGTTCCGGAGGGGGCGAGCGTCGTTGGCCCAACCCCTTGTTCGATCCTGACGCTTACTCAAAAGCTGCAGGTCTTCGTGCTGATGAAAATCCCCTAAAGCACTTCATCATAAAAGGCCTTGGCAAGGGGGTCGCTACGCATCCCTTGTTTGATGCGAAATGGTACTTGGACCACTGTGGTGATGCGGCGGCAGCGCGGGCGAACCCGCTGGCCCATTACCTCCAATATGGAGCCGCAGAAAAAAGCTCGCCTCATCCGTTGTTCGATGCCGCTTGGTATCTCAACGAGTACCCAGACGTGGCTGCTTCAGGTTTGAACCCGTTGGTTCACTTTGTAGAACTGGGCTGGAAAGAAAACCGAAACCCGTCCGCTTATTTTGATGTCCGGTGGTATCTGAAAAGCCATCAGGACGTTGCCAAAGCCGGAATAAACCCGCTGGTGCACTATTTGAGCCACGGATGGAAAGAAGGGCGCGCGACATCGGAGCGTTTTGACACCCAGTTCTATCTTGAAGAAAATGACGACATCGAGCGCGCTAAGCTGAACCCGTTGGCGCACTACATCCACACCGGACGTTATGAGGGCCGGACAGCGGTTCCGATGGTGGACCCCAAATCCAAGCCAGGGCAACCCAATTTGGGCGCGGCGATAGGCTGCCCCGTTGTGGTGTACGAGAGTCACAATCTCAAATTGCAGGGTGCACCCAACAGCCTTTTTGAGATTGCCAAAGGTGTCCACTCTCGTCGGCACTTCCAGCCGGTCCTGATGGCTAATGAGCCTGGCCCGTTGTCAGAGCTTTACGATCGTGAGGGTATCCAATTTGTCGCGCATGGCGTGTCTCAAAATCGCATGAAAGACGCGTCTTTGCGTGACGGGTTCATTCAAAAGCTTGCGGATTTATATAAGGAAATCAATGCAAGCGTCGTCCACGTCAATACGCTTCAGAATTTTCACTGTATCTTGGCCGCGGATCGTGCCGGAATTCCATCGGTTTGGAATGTCAGGGAAAGTGAAGACCCTGAAACCTACTATGATTATTTGAGCGAAGATTTAAGGGAGATGGCTTATTCGGCATTCGATAAGGTTTCGACTGTCGTGTTTGTCGCTGACGCGACTCGAAAGTTGTGGCTGCCCAAACTGCAGGGGGTGGCTCAAAGCCAGACTATTCTGAATGGTATTGATGCTGACCGGCTGAAGAAATTTGTGCACTCGGCTGATCGAAGGAGCATACGAAAATCCTACGGGATAGAAGACGACGATGTAGTTGTCCTCTGCGTGGGAACCGTGATCCCGCGCAAAGGGCAGCAGGATATTACCGCTGCCATCGCCAGACTTGATGACAAGGCGAAGTCCCGAGTCGTCTTGGCAATCGTTGGTCTTAACGCCAGCGAATATTCAAGAACTGTACGGAGCGAAATGGAAGCGCTGGAGGCGCAAGGAATTCGCACGATAGCGATTGAAGAGTCACGGTCCGATGAGCAGCGGAAGTCTGTCGCGGAACTGTACAAGGCGTCGGATGTATTTGTTCTTAGCTCCAGGATTGAAAGTTATCCCCGTGTTGTATTGGAGGCGATGGAGTTTGGTTTGGCCGTCGTATCTACTCCCTGTTTTGGCGTGAAGGAGCAGTTGGTAGATGGCGAAAGCGCTCTCTTCTATGAAGAGGGTGATGCAGATGAACTTGCCAGCCATATCGGCTCGTTTGTGAATGATGATGAGCGTCGCGCTAACTTTGCGCGGGCCGCGCATGACCGTTTGAAGGTGTTGAATAATTACGAGCAAATGTTAGCCGCGTATGAGGGGGTCTACCGCCGCTTGCTGGCAACCAAAGAAGGGCGCCCATCACATCAATCAGATCCTCGGAGTCCGGCTGATGATGTTGCGCCGGAGGCTTACTCTCATCAACTTTCAATTCTGGTGATCTCACGTACGCCTGAAAATATGAGTCGCGTCCTGCAGACCATTAATCGCGAACGTTTGTCTGCTCCGTTCGAAGTATTGTGCTCTTGGAATGGAGACACAGAATCCGCAAATGACATAGATATTCCAGCCGGAATGGACTTTCGTCTTATTGAGCAGCGACCTTATAATTTTGCCCGAAATAATAATGGTTTAGCTGCTAAGGCGCGTGGGCGATACTTGCTGTTCCTCAATGATGACGTGATCGCAGACGAAGGTGCCATTCGCTCGGCGCTGTGTGCAATTAAAGACCCGACAGTCGGAATGGTAGGCATCAATTTGCGTTACCAGGATGACCGCCTTCAACATGCTGGCGTATTTTTTGACGAACATGGCAAACCGTTTCACCGTCTAAAGCACCAGGTTAAGTGGGACGATCCTAGTATTGCTGCTGATGAGTTTGTGCCTTGTGTAACGGGTGCCTTCATCATGATGCGGGCAGCAGAGTTCAATGCCGTGCGTTTTGATGAGGCCTTCAACGTTTGTGGTGAAGACATTGCTCTGAACTTGTCCTATCGGGAGCGATTTGACCGAGAAATACTATATGTCGCCACCGCGACCGCGGTGCATGTCGAGAACGCAACGCGAAAGAAAACCGGCGAGACTAAGACGCCAGCTGAGGATATGGAACGAATCTTGTCCTATTCGCGGCGTGAAAAGGCGGGGTGCCAGTTGACGGAAGTGCGTCGACCCAAAGTGCGCATTGTCACAGAAAAGCCCGGTTGGATAATGCATCGCAAGGCCGCCGAGATTCAGCGTCACTTTGGTGAAAAAAATGTCCGCATCAATCAGGATTGGTCCGACGCGGAAATCCACTACTACATTAACTACGGATATTTTCGGGCGAAGCCAAAGCACGGGATTACAGTAGCTAACTTCACTCACTACGATCCCGATCACCTTGCCGACAAGTTTGAGCAAGTGGCGCATGAGGTCGACCACTGCATTGCCGTTTCCGAGGCAACCGCCGATGTTCTGCGCGGTATGGGCGTGCCCGACGACAAAATCTCGGTAATTGTCGTCGGTGCCGATGTTCACTTTCAGCCTCTGTTGACTCTAGGCGTAGTCGGACGCGTCTACCCTGGTGGCCGCAAGGGAGAAGACATCATCAAGTCACTGCAAAGCGATCCCGAGGTCGTGAAGCATGTAAGGATCGTGGCTGCGAAGGAAGGCTGGGAGTCGCCCGTTTGGTCATTTGATGACCCTGCTGATTTCTATCGCGCAGTTGACTATCTGCTCGTTCCTAGCCGCCTCGAGGGAGGGCCCGTTCCATTTATGGAAGCCTTGGCATGTGGAACAATGAGCATCGCTCCCGAAATCGGTGTTGTCCCGCAATTCCCTCACATTTCTTACCCCACGGGAGATGTTGAGGCGTTGAAGAAAGTGATTTTGGATCTGGCATCTAAGCACGTAGAGCAGCGGATGCCTTTGACTAAGACCATGCGTGGTGTTGACTGGGCCGGATGGTCCGTAGAGCATGAGAAGTTGTTTAGGTTTTTGCTTGCGGAAATGGTAGGGGATTGAGATGAGTTCTAAAGATCCTAAAAGTATTTTTATTATGGGGACGGCGAAGACAGGAACCACGCTACTGTATTACTCGCTCAAATCTAGCGCCGAGAGAATCTTCGGTCCCTATAAAGGCGTATTTGAACCTCGGACTGAGGCAGACATCAGGGGTAGTTTCAGTCATCCCTGTGTTGTGAAAATGCTTATGGAGAGATTTAATCGTTGTAGTGACAAGGGTTTTATCGATCACTTTGGTACTAGGATTTTGATAGTCAGAGATCCGAGGGATACGATTGTCAGTCGAATGTTGTATCAAATGAGAGATTTCTTCACTGAGGATAGTGGTCCAAAAGTTCAGAGTATTGTCGATTTAATTCAGTCCAAAGAGAGGGATCCATCTAGCGTCAGCGTGTCTGAGCTCTATTCCGAAATTGGTCGCATTATGGGCTTTAGTTTCTCTTGGGAAATGGCGGCCGAGAATGCCCTTTCAACTATCAATGCCGATGGCCTCGATGGTTTTTACACAATGCGATACGAAGACATGATTGATGGACGTTGGGACGGGCTTTCCACTCATGTTGGATTCCCTGTAACACCAGCAGAGGTCAAGGGTAGTCACCAGCGCGTTCGGCGTGGAATGGCGTACGGTGATTGGAATAAGTGGTTCACGGATTCAGACGTCCAGTTGTTTAAGCCTGTATTGGCCGCGTCGATGAAACGGGCTGGGTATTTGGACGATTGGGAACTTGCCTCCAAGCCTTACATCGATCCCGCGAGTGGTTCTGAATATGTTGAACGTCTTTTCAAGTTAAAACTTGAGGCCATTAATAGTAAGCAATAAAAGATTTCGCCGGCAATTTGTCCTATAAATATGGTGCTATTCACTCAATGGCGTTTCTACGTTGTTTTCTTTCAAGAATGAAATGTATGAATCTATATTCTTGGCCCGTTTCTGGTAATATTTTGAGAGGTTAAGTTTTTCATAGGCTTTCCTTATGCCGCGCTTTGAGATGTCGGCTTTGTTGGCGTCGATGTGTGGTATCCCGGCGAATTCGGCCATCTCGCGTGTGCGGCTGTCATGATACAGTAGCATGCCGGGTGTTCCGGAGTTCAGCGCCATGATCGTGCCGTGCAGCCGGGTTCCATAAACGAATTGGTACGCTGGCATGGCATCAGCCCAAGCGTCTACATCCAAGAAGGTTTTGCCTTTTTGGCGTAGGTATTCAGACAGCTCTTGCCAGTTGGAGGATTTGTAAATCTCGTTGATGAGCATCAGTGTTCGCTCATTGTGCATTTCGGGTTCGTTTTCAAAGCCCAGCAACAAGGCTAGTTCTTCTAGTTCCGATTGGAAGAGAAGGTCCAGGCGGTGGGAATAAGCAAACCGAAAGATGTCCCGGTTTGGGCTAGCTTCGCGGGCGTAGGGCGCATGGCTTGCTGAATATCGTGTGGGGTGAAGCAAGCAGCGAGACAAATCGAAGGTCTCTAGTCGTGGTGACTGAAACTGGCGAAAGTCACAATAAAGAGAGGGGCAACCCGTCACGCGAGTATCGCGATAACCGAGGCGGTGCAGCACGTTTTGCGTAAATTCGCCACGCACCGAGACGCTAGTGGCGCGATCGAAAACAGCGCGAAGAAAACGTTTCGTTCCATCCTTGAGCGGAATCGCCGTATCGTAGCCCTCATTCTGCGCCCCTAGGCCGATAATAACGACTGGAATTTTCAGCTTTTCGAGAGGTTCGGCAACGTGACCGAAGTCGACATTTGCGTTGATCCAGTTTGCGGCTGGAATGATTATCGCATCATACTCTTCATTCGCCTTTTCGGCGTCAAAAACGAAATTGAGACGGGTTTTCTGGCCGCCGACCTGCCGCCAAACGGCGTTTGTAAAAAGCAAATTCCCAGTGTTGCATCCTAACGCTTGATACAGATGCGAAAAGTCAGAGAAGTTGGCGGGATTCGGGCGCTGCAAGAGCGAAACAATTCCATATCGCGGCATTGAAATAACTAGCTTAAAAAGGGAGGCTTAGGTTGGGGGCTCTAGTGTCGAACGGGGCATCCTTAGCAGCAGGATCAGGCCAAGAGAACCCGTATTGCAGAAGCGGGTTCACAGGCAGCCCTTCCTGTTGCGAATTGGTATGGATCTAGTGGACAGAGAATTTGGCGTGACAGAAATAGTTTTCTCTCAAGAGGGCTACTGCCCAATTTGTGACGCTCCGTCGACATTCTCGTCCCAGTATGAGTGGTTTCGGGATCACTTGGTTTGTTCCGGATGCGCGTCCATACCTCGTGAACGTGCATTGATGCGTGTTCTCCAAGAATTTTTCCCTAACTACCGTGATCTTGTTGTGCACGAGTCGTCCCCAGGAGGGCGTGGCGTGTCGCTTAAGCTCGGTAGAGAGTGTCGCAACTATTCTTACTCGCACTATTTTGATGATGTGGCACCGGGGGCGCTGCATCCAACTCGAGGTGAGCGTTGCGAGAATCTAGAGGGATTGACTTTCGCTGATTCAACCATTGATTTGATGATTTCTCAGGATGTGATGGAGCACATTTTTGAGCCGGCGGCAGCGTTCAGGGAGATCGCGCGAGTTCTCAAACCGGGGGGCGCTCATGTTTTTACCGCTCCTCTCGTGAACAAGGCGAAGCCCTCCCAGCGCCGAGCACAGAGATTGAACGACGGGTCAATTCGGCACTTCTTTGAGCCAGAATACCATGGCAACCCGGTTGACCCGGAGGGGTCATTGGTCACCATGAATTGGGGCTATGATATCGCCTCTTTCATTCTGACAGAAACTGGCATGCCTTCTGTCGTTATTCAAATAGACGACATTTCATCGGGAATTCGAGCGGAGTACATAGAGGTGGTCGTGAGCTTTAAGCATTGATATGGCAGTCGTTGATCTCACCCATTTTCATGAATCTGCCATGTTGTTCGACAGAGTCGGCTTCGACCTGGACGCGTACCTGGCCAAAGCGCCAAGCCCGATGGATTTTGATCTGCGACACCAGATAGAGTCCTGGATGGATACAGGCATTGCCACGTTTGAAGGCGTGGTGAGTTTTGATGAACTGGATGATTTTCTGGGGGACATCGAAAGTCTGTGCGGAAATCCAGGCGCATTTGACCTGGAGATAGAGTCGCGTGGCCAGCGGCATCGCTTGGCGGAG
The DNA here is from genome assembly GCF_016817355.1 of Maricaulis parjimensis. GTDB lineage: Bacteria > Pseudomonadota > Alphaproteobacteria > Caulobacterales > Maricaulaceae > Maricaulis > Maricaulis parjimensis. The sequence goes on along the minus strand of NZ_JADOTT010000007.1, from coordinate 80,063 downwards.
ATAGACTTCAATCCCCTGTCCGACACAGGTGTGAAATTCAATTGTCTGGAGAATATTTCTAAGGCGGCCCGTCAGCTTAGTCTGAACAAGTTCGTTTGCGAGTTTTTGGCGCATGTATTCCAAGCGTCTCCAGTGGTGCTGCAGTCACTAACTTTTTGGCGTGGAAGTAATCAACCGGTTCACACAGATTACCCTTATGTTCGCACGCAGTCGAAGTTGTCACATTTAGCGGCGAGTTGGGTCCCGCTAGAAGATATTCATCCAGACGCTGGCCCTTTGGCTTACTATCCAGGGTCTCACAAACCTGAACGAGTGCGTCCCTTTGACTGGGGAGATGGTAGTGTCGTTCTAGAGCCGGATAGTCAGCGATCAGCGGCCGAGCTAGCGCCATACCTCCAGCAGCAACTCAATCTTTCTGGACTTAAACCGAGTGTATTCTTGCCCAAGAAGGGTGACGTACTGATTTGGCATGGCTGGTTGGCGCACGAAGGAACAAAGACGCGCAATCCCGATCTGACCCGCAAGTCATATGTGACCCACTACACGTCTTTGGATGCGTATCCCAAGGCGCACATGTATCCGGATGCATTTGCAACCCAGAGACTTACCCACCTTAATGGTGGATACGTCTTCGACAAGCCTTGGGTGAATGACGCTAAGGCATTGCCGAGTTGGCGCTAACGAGAAGCCGTTGTTCAGCTTGGCTTCTGTTATACCTCATCAGTAGCGGCAAGGGCTATTTGTGACTATGGATGCACACCCTAATGCAACAGTGGCTTCAGAGCCCACTAAGGTTTACTCGGCACAAACCAAAGGCGGCATTGCATCTGCTGTCGAGGATTTGTGGGAAGGACTGAAGCGGGGTTCGATCTGGAGAGCCTTCGCCTGGGATGAAATCCAGCACCGGTACCGAAGAAGCACTTTGGGGCTCGCTTGGATCGTTATCTCATACGTTATCTTCGTGCTTGCAATTACCTTGTTTTTTAGCGGGTTTTCTTCGATGCAATCAGGTGGTTTCGTCGCCTATGTTGCGGTGGGATATGCAGTCTTTGGGTTTTTGATCGGGAATGTAACCGACGGGTGTGTGGTATTCAGTGGCGCCTCAACATGGATCAAAAGTTCTTCTCTGCCATACTCGATTTACATCTATAAGAGCATTGCGAGGTCTTTTTTCCCGTTCATCATTCAGATCGCCACGGCCTTGGTAATTATGGCGTTTTTCGGGTGGCGGCCGCATTGGAGTGGGCTTCTTGCTGTGCCTGCCTTGGCCGTATTCTTGTTAAATGCCATCTGGATTCAGCTATTTTTTGGTCTAATCGCTGCGCGTTGGCGGGATGTTGCTCATTTGGTTGGCGCCTTGACGCGGGTTTTGTTTTTCACAACGCCAATCCTCTGGGTCTTTGAAGAGCGCACCGGGATCGTTCGACAAGTCGCGTCTATTAATCCTTTGACGCACTTCCTGAGGATCTTCCGGGCGCCAGTGCTTGGTGATGTAGTTCCATTGGAAAGCTGGTACCACGTTGCAAGTTGGACTGTCGGGGGGTGGGTTGTTGCTATCTTTTTGGCATCCATTATGCGGCGCCGACTACCATTGTGGGTTTAGTAATGGCTTATGTCTCTGCAGAAAATGTTTCGCTCGTCTTCCCGCTATATTCACGTGCGCAAGTGCAGGGAATGAGTTCGGATGCTCCGCATGATGACCGTCTAATTCTAGCGAATGATGGCAGGGTCCTTGGAGTCAAGGCGCTTGAAAACATATCGTTCGAAGCAAAAAGTGGTGACCGACTGGCGCTAATTGGCAAAAACGGATCCGGAAAAACCACTCTTCTGCAAGTTCTATCGGGAATTATTCCCCCCGATGAGGGCTGTGTAAATATTCGCGGTCGTTCAACCAACCTGATAAATATCAATCTTGGCATGCAGGTAGAGGCGTCGGGGCATCGTAATATTACTCTTCGTGGTTTGGCTGCGGGGCAGTCGCGAGACGAGATTGAGCGTCGCAGACAGGATATCGCAGAGTTTTCAGAACTTGGAGAGTTTCTGGATATGCCGATCGAAACCTATTCTGCAGGCATGCGAATGCGGTTGAATTTTGCGATTGCCACAGCCTTCGATCCAGAAATTCTTATTTTGGATGAATGGCTGAGTGCCGGTGACGCGGCTTTCAAGGCTAAAGCTACCGCACGAATGGCTGAATTCGTTGGCAAGGCAGGCGTTCTGATACTTGCCTCGCACAGCAGGAAGCTGCTGGTTGAAAATTGTAACAAGGCTATTTGGCTCGAAGAGGGGGCAATCCGAGCCACGGGCGACGTAGGAGAACTATTCGACGCCTACGACGCGGAGACAAGTCGCGATTCTCGTTGAGTCCCTTAAATATTGAGCGATTTGGTTCAGGTTACGCGACAAGAATCTTGCGTCACGCGCTCAAGCTTGATTGGAGTATAGGTTGTCACTTAGTCTTGAATTGGTTAGCGATGTTGCCAATGTATTGGCCATATGTTGACTTTTTAAATCGCTCACCTTGAGCTTCGAGTTGTTCCAAGCTGATCCACTTGTTGCTGAACGCGATTTCTTCCAAGCATGATATCAGAAGGCCTTGGCGCTGTTCGAGCAAGCGGACGTACTCCGCGGCTTCAACGAGGGAAGACGGAGTGCCAGTGTCGAGCCAGGCATACCCGCGCCCCATTAATTCGACACGCAGATCGCCGCGCTCAAGATAAGTTTGATTAATGCTAGTGATTTCGAGTTCCCCGCGGGGCGAGGGGGCGACATTTTTCGCAATGTCGATGACATCATTGTCGTAGAAATACAGCCCCGTGACCGCGTAATTCGACTTGGGTGCCAAGGGTTTTTCTTCTAGAGAGATTGCTGCCCCACTATCGTTAAATTCAACGACACCGTAGCGTTCCGGGTCATGTACATGATAACCAAACACGGTCGCACCGGAATCATAACTGGCTGCTCGTTGCAACAATACTGGGAGGCCATGTCCATAGAAGATATTGTCGCCCAACACTAGGCAGACACTATCAGCGCCGATGAAATCCTCACCGATAATGAACGCTTGGGCCAACCCGTCAGGTGATGGTTGGACGGCGTATTCTATCGTTACGCCCCATTGTGAACCATCACCCAATACTCGCTTAAATGCGGTTTGATCTTCCGGGGTTGTGATAATCAAAATATCCCGAATCTGTGCCTGCATCAGCACCGAAAGCGGATAGAAAATCATCGGCTTATCGTAAACCGGTAGTAATTGCTTTGAAACGGAGATCGTCACAGGGTGGAGCCGTGTCCCGCTTCCTCCAGCCAAAATGATACCACGCACTTGAAGTCCGCCCATAAGGTTGCTTTTTGATGTCTGGGCCGTCAATTAGGGCGCCGATTTTGGCCAAGGTGCCCTGATTGGCGGTCTGACATTTGCACCGCTTTAAGCGACGAGCTGTTTTTTAGCAAGGAGTGAACATGGACGTGCAACAGTTAGCGATTCCGGGTGTGGTTGTGCTTACGCCTCGGCGTTTCGGCGATGATCGCGGCTTTTTCACGGAAGCCTACAATGACCGCACTTTTACAGAGGCCGGGATTGGCACAGTGTTTGTTCAAGACAATCACTCATTCTCCAAAGCAAAAGGAACCGTGCGAGGCATGCATTATCAAGCACCCCCTTTCGCTCAGGCTAAACTTGTTCGAGCTATCACTGGCCGAGTGTTGGATGTTGTAGTGGACATTCGAAAAGGGTCTCCTACCTTTGGGCGGTCTGCTTCTGCGGAGCTAACCTCAGAAGGTGGCGAGCAAATATTTGTTCCCCCTGGATTTCTGCACGGATTTCTCACTCTGGAGGCGAATACACACATCGTTTACAAGGTCGACAACTACTATTCGAGCAAAGCAGACGGGGCTGTGCGATTTGACGATCCTGCGTTGGGTATCGATTGGGGTTATGATGTCAGTGCGGCGGTGTTGTCTGAGAAGGATGCCAACGCTGTAAGTTGGCAAGATTTTCAGTCGCCTTTCGACTATGTTGGCTCCACCAAGGCGTGATCAGGTTCTTGGGGCCGCAACACAATGCGAGGGGTTAACATGAAGGTTTTGGTGACGGGCGGCGCGGGCTTTATTGGTTCAGCGGTCGTTCGGCGGGCGATTCAGGAGCGTGGCTTTTCTGTGGTCAATCTCGATGTCCTGACTTACGCTGCCAACCCAGCAAACGTGGAAATGGTTGCCGATGATCCGCGTTATGCATTTGAAAAGGTCGATATTTGTGATGGCGAAGCCGTTTCCAGGGTGTTCGCTAAGCACGACCCGGATGCCGTGATGCATCTGGCTGCCGAGTCCCATGTTGATCGCTCTATCGACGGCCCGCTGGCCTTCGTTGAGACGAATGTGGTCGGCACTGTGAACCTGCTTCAGGCTGCCCGCGAGCATTGGGATAAGCTCGATGGTGCACGTCGGGAGAGTTTCCGCTTTCATCACGTCTCTACGGATGAAGTTTATGGCTCTCTGGGCCCTGATGGATTGTTCACCGAAACAAGTCGGTATCAGCCGAACTCCCCCTATTCGGCGAGCAAGGCGTCTTCGGACATGATGGTTAGGGCGTGGGGGCAAACCTATGGCCTGCCGGTCGTCATTTCCAATTGTTCGAACAATTACGGGCCTTACCAGTTTCCTGAGAAGCTTATTCCTGTCGTGACGATGAAAGCGCTTAGCGAGAGCCCGATCCCGGTCTACGGAGATGGCGCGAACATCCGCGACTGGCTTTACGTGGATGACCACGCCGAAGCTCTTCTCACCATCTTGGAAAAAGGCCGGATTGGAGAGTTGTACAATGTTGGCGGTGATGCCGAAGTGTCCAATCTCGAACTGGTAAAAATGATTTGCGGCATCGTTGACCGCGAGCTCGGCCGGACAGAATCCTCCGAGCGACTGATCGAGTTTGTGAAGGACCGCCCCGGCCATGACTTCCGCTATGCAATCGATGCTACCAAGCTCAAGAATGAACTTGGGTGGACGCAGTCTGTGAGCGTTGAAGAAGGTCTGTCGCAAACGGTGCGTTGGTATCTCGACAATGAGGACTGGTGGAAAGCCATTTTGGATCGCGGCCACACGCTGGAGCGTATCGGGCAAATGACCAGCAGTGCCGCTGAATAATGGCAACGATTCTCATGTTTGGCGCGACCGGGCAGGTGGCGCGTTGCCTGCTGGACCGAGTCGCAACAACCGGACATGTAATCACGGCGCTATCGCGGGCGGACGTAGATTTGATGGATGAGAAGGCTATTGCCGAGGCCATCGCTTCTGCGCCCGATAATGCGATCGTCGTCAATGCTGCAGCCTATACGGCGGTCGACCAGGCAGAGACAGATCAAGAGGCAGCGCTCGCGATCAACGCACGAGCGCCGGGAGCCATGGCGCAAGCCTGTGCGGCACGCGACTTGCCGCTCATCCATATTTCGACCGATTATGTGTTCGACGGCAACAAGTCCGACGCCTATGTCGAAGACGATCCCACCGACCCGCAAGGTGTTTATGGGAAAACAAAGCGCGCGGGCGAGCTCGCCGTGCTGGAGGGGCTGCCGAACGCCGTTATTCTGCGAACGGCTTGGGTGTACTCGCCCTATGGCAAGAACTTCGTCAAGACGATGCTGCGTGTCGGCGCCGAACGGGAAGAGCTTGGGGTAGTGGATGACCAGCTTGGTTGCCCAACAAGTGCGCATGACATCGCTGACGGCATCCTCGCTGTCATCGACCATGTGCCAGTTTCTGACCGGGTGGGCGGGCTATACCATCTTGCAGGTACCGGGGAGGCGAGTTGGGCTGATCTGGCCGATGCCGTTTTCGAGATGAGCGAAGCACGGATGGGGCGGCGGCCTTTGGTCAAGCGCATTTCCAGCGATGCTTATCCGACTCCGGCCAAACGACCTGCCAATTCCCGTCTCAGCTCCAGCCGATTTGAAATGCAGTTTGGGTACCGCGCGCCCCATTGGCGCGATAGTCTGCAGTCGGTCTTGGAGGCCTTGTCTTCTGCTGAAGCCTCCGCTTGAGCGTGCGCCCCAAACACGGAAACTGAAGCGAGTGCGAGCAGACTTGACCGGTGGAACCATAAGCCGGGGCGCTAGGCGAGGGAATTCGATGCAGTCGACCGTGCAATCGGTTTTGCGTTTCTTGAAACGGCAGAAATTGCACAGTTTGCGTGACGATGTGCCGACTTTGGTTGGTCGTCCGGCTGTGGTTGGCCTGTTTCGTTCTGCATCCGGGATTGGGAGTGGCGCACGGTTGCTCTATCGCGCGATGCGCGAAAGCGGCTTCAATCCATCCGCTGTGGATCTCACGGACCTTTTGGCACCTAACAGTGCGCGAGTGGATTGGGCGTTTGAGAACGACCACGCGGCAGATGACAGCTCCGGGCCGTTGATCTTTCACCTCAATGCGCCAGAGCTCCCGTTCGCTTTGTCAGCCCTTGGAGGGCCGGCACTTCGTGACCGTCTGCGCATCGCGTATTGGGCTTGGGAGCTTGAGCAGCTCCCGACAGAATGGCGGCCCTGGATGCAGTTTGTCCACGAAATCTGGACGCCCAGCACATTCACCGCCATGTCCGTTCAAAGCGCAGGCGCGAAAGTTCCGGTTCGGCCTGTCGGGTATGCGCTCGATGCGTTCGATCAGTGTGTCGAAGCTGAATCCCGTCTCGTGAAAAAGCTCGCACCCAGTGGTCAGTCCATAATCCTTCACGCTTTTGATGCTCGGTCGTCCATGGACCGGAAAAATCCATTGGCCGCGATCCGGGTCTTCAAGACTGCGTGTGAGGGGCGAAATGATGCGATACTTCTGCTCAAAGTCTCTGGCTTGGAGTGGCGTAATGAAACCCGCCGACTTCTGGAGAACGCGATCGGGGGGGACCCACGCATCCATATGGCAACGGAAACGCTGTCGGATTGGCACATGAAGTGCCTCATCGCAAACTGCGATGTCTATTTGTCGCCCCACCGCAGCGAAGGTTACGGCCTTATGCTCGCCAAATTCCTGTTGGCAGGTTCTAGCGTCGTGGCGACGAATTGGTCAGGGAATACGGATTTCTCAGATCTTCCGGGTCATCATGGCATCGAATTTGAACTCGTTCCCGTAGAGGATCGGTCAGGGATTTACCGAAGTCGGGGCAATCGTTGGGCGGAGCCCGATTGTGAAGATGCGGCACGATTGCTTCGCCAAGTGTTAGACGACAAGCCGAACGACCGATCCCATGAGATAGCTGCGGCAGCAGCAGTGCGTTTTGATACGGCGAATTGGGCGCAGAAATTGGGTGAGCCTTTTTACGCGCACCAGAGCGCACAATTGAAAGAGATTGCCGGCTAAAGCCCGGGCCTTGGAGGCGATACATGTGCGGAATTGTGGCCGGGACAGGTGTAAAGAACGTCCAGACCTTGTTGCTTGAAGGGCTCAAGCGGCTCGAATACCGGGGGTATGACTCAGCTGGAATCGCGCTGCAGGGGCAAGATGGCCGGGTTCATCGTTGGCGCGCGCCAGGCAAAGTGGTGGGTTTGGAAGCTCTGCTCGACCCGAAGATTGCAGGCAGTACAGGAATTGCGCATACGCGTTGGGCGACGCATGGCGTGCCAAATGAGGCCAATGCGCACCCGCACCAAGCCGGGCGCGTCACTTTGGTGCACAATGGTATAATCGAGAACTTCAAAACGCTCAGAGCGGAACTGGTAGCAGCTGGCCGCACCTTTTCCAGCCACACGGATACTGAGGTTGTTGCTGCGCTCTTTGATCATCTGATCCAGAGCGGACGGCCGCTCCGCGAAGCTTGGCTGGCCACATTGTCGCGCCTGGACGGGGCGTTTGCATTGGCTGCGATGGTAGAGGGCGAGCCTGGCGTTGTCTTCGGGGCCCGTCGAGGCGCTCCCCTGGTTGCTGCCAGCGGAGCAGGGGCGGGCTTTCTGGCCTCCGATATCATGGCGATATCTGGAAAAGCCGAGTCTGTCGTTTATCTGGACGAGGGGGATATCGTCTTCGTTCGGCCTGACAACATTGAAATCGTGAGTGCCACAGGCAAACCCGTTGAACGCCAGCTGGTGGCCGCGCCACGGTCTATCACCATGGCAGAGAAGGGCAATCATCGCCACTTCATGCAAAAGGAAATCTACGAACAGCCAGAGGTCGTGGGCCGAACTCTTGCTGCGTATATCGATACGGAAGACGGCAAAGTGTCAGCCCGGAATGGAGTCGATTTCGCGCAGATAAACCGCCTCCTGATCGTTGGGTGCGGAACGGCCTCTTACGCGGGGCAAGTTGCTGAGTATTGGTTTGAAAAACTCGCTGGGCTTCCTGTGAAGGTCGATATCGCCTCCGAATTTCGCTACCGCGATCCTGCATTCCTCACGGGTGATGCGGCCTTGTTTATTTCGCAGTCAGGGGAAACGGCGGACACATTGGAGGCGCTGCGGCTCTGTAAAAAGGCTGGCCTCCAGACAATCGCGCTTGTGAATTCGCCGCATTCTTCCATGGCTCGTGAAGCAGATGTCGTCGTTCCGACGCTAGCCGGTCCAGAGATTGGTGTGGCGTCGACCAAGGCTTTTACCTGTCAATTGACAGCCTTGGCAGCGCTGGCGGTTCAAGCCGGTGTGCAGCGTGGGCAGCTGGATGATGCTGCGGAAGAAAGTCGTGTGGCTGATCTCATGGCTTTGCCTGGACTGATGAATAGCGCGCTGGCAACAGAATCCAAGATCGACTCCTTGGCCAGCGAGCTCGCGCATGCTTCCATCGTGCTCTATCTGGGGCGCAATGAGTTGTTTCCGATGGCTTTGGAGGGGGCCCTTAAGCTGAAGGAGATCAGCTATATTCACGCCGAGGGTTATGCCGCCGGCGAACTGAAACACGGGCCGATTGCTCTGATTGAGGACGGTGTCGATGTTGTGGTGATTGCGCCGCATGATGCGCTCTTTTCCAAGACGCGATCCTCTATCCAGGAAGTCCGTGCCCGCGGTGCCAATGTGATTGCAATTACCGACGAGGTCGGCGCCCGAGAGCTGGAGGGTGAAGTGAATACTGTCCTGTCACTGCCTGCGGTGAATGGCGCGATGACGGCACCGATTATTTCCGCCGTGGCGGTGCAATTGCTGGCCTACTACATCGCGGTCCACAAAGGCACGGACGTCGACCAGCCGCGCAATCTGGCCAAGTCGGTGACGGTAGAATAACGAAATGTTTCGTGACTTTATGAGGCGGAGGATACTCGCTATAGCCGCTTGAATGCTGGCTGGAATGCTTCTTGTTCCAGGCTTTCTTCCAAAGGATGCGGCTCCGTCATGGCTGATATGATTCCCTTCATTGACCTTCTGGCTCAACAGGCTCGGATCAAGGACCGAGTTGAAAGCGCGGTCATGAAAGTCCTCGGTGAAGGGCGCTATATTCTCGGTCCCGAAGTGAGCGAGTTGGAAGCGCGTTTGGCTGAGTTTGCCGGGATTGGCCGAGCGCTCAGCTGCGCCAACGGCACTGACGCCATCCTGATCCCTTTGATGGCATGGGGTATTGGTCCCGGCGACGCGGTCTTTGTCCCCAGCTTCACCTTCGCCTCCACAGCGGAAGTCGTGGTGTTGGCGGGGGCGTCACCAGTCTTCGTCGATATCGATCCCGACACGTATAATATGGCGCCTGAAAGCCTGTCGGAGGCCATTGAGGCGGTGAAATCTGCGGGCGAACTGACGCCGAAAGCCGTGATTGCGGTTGATTTGTTTGGTCAGCCTGCCGACTACCCAGCTCTGGAACCTATCGCTCGACAGCACGGACTGAAGCTCGTTTCCGACTGCGCCCAAGGCTATGGCTGCACGCTCAATGGCAAGGCCTCCCTGCATTGGGCTGATGCACTGACCGTGAGCTTTTATCCGGCCAAGCCATTAGGAGCGTATGGCGATGGTGGCGCCGTGCTTTGTAGGGATGATGCACTTTTCGACGTCATGAAGTCCGTTCGCGTTCATGGTGAGGGCAAAGAGCGTTACGAATATGCGCGCATTGGCCTCAATTCTCGTCTCGACACTATTCAAGCTGCAATCCTGCTGGCCAAGTTGGAGGTCTTTGCTGAAGAAATTCAGATGCGCCAGGCTGTTGCCGACAAATATGCTGCCGGCATGGGCAATGCCGTCAAATGTCCGCATGTGATCGCGGGAGCCCAGTCGACCTGGGCCCAATACACGGTAGAGGTGGAAGGTCGCGATGCGTTTCGCGCTCATCTTGCCGAGCAAGGCGTGCCCAGTGCGATTTACTATCCGATTCCACTGCACATGCATGAGCCTTATGCGGGCTATCCCCTGCCGCCGAGAGGCCTTCCGGTGACAGAAGCTGCCGCAAAGAATGTCGTATCGCTTCCCATGCACCCTGATATGCCCGATGCCGACGTCAATCGCGTGATCGCGGCGGTGACGGGTTTTCGCGCACAGGCGCACGGATCGAGGCGGTCGTGCCCTTCTGTGTCACACACGTGATTGTTGGGTGGCATTTCCCATCTTCGTGTCCTACATCGCCCATCAGAGTTATGACGCGCGCGTAAATGCGTAAATGAGATGGACGAGCGCCGGAGGTTGTATGGCTGATATTCAGGAAAGCGTTCGCAATTATGCCGAACGGTTCAAATCGGCAAAGCTGCGGGAGCGCCCGCTTTCGGCTCACCTGAAGGCGCTTGAGGCGGAGAGTATCCACATCATGCGCGAGGTGGCGGCCGAGTTTGCCAATCCGGTCATGCTGTACTCGATCGGCAAGGACAGCGCTGTCATGCTGCACTTGGCCCTGAAGGCCTTCTACCCGTCGCGTCCGCCTTTCCCGCTTCAGCATGTCGACACGACATTCAAGTTCCGGGACATGATCACCTATCGCGATGCGCTGGCCGAGGCACTCGGACTGGAGATGCGGGTCGAGATCAACCAGGAAGCCGTGGATCGCGGCGTCAATCCCTGGGACAGCGGGTCGCAATTGCACACCCAATTGCTCAAGACCGAAGCGCTGCGCGCGGCGATGAACCGGCATGGCTATGACGCGGCCTTTGGCGGTGCCCGCCGGGACGAAGAGAAATCCCGCGCGAAGGAGCGCATCTTCTCCTTCCGCGACACCAATCATGGCTGGGATCCGAAGAACCAGCGGCCTGAGCTTTGGCGGAACTACAATACGAAGATCCGCAAGGGCGAATCCATCCGGGTCTTCCCGCTTTCCAACTGGACCGAGCTGGATATCTGGCAATACATCCTGGAAGACGACATTCCGATTGTGCCGCTCTACTACGCCGCCCACCGTCCGGTGGTGGAGCGTGATGGCCAGGTCATCATGGTGGATGATGAACGTCTGCCCTTGCAGGACGGCGAGAAGCCGGATCTGCGCATGGTGCGCTTCCGGACCCTCGGCTGCTATCCGCTCACGGGCGCTGTTGAATCCAGCGCCCAGACGCTCGAGGAAATCGTGCTGGAAATGCTGACAGCCCGCACGTCTGAACGCTCCGGCCGACTGATCGATCACGACGAAGCCGGATCCATGGAGAAGAAAAAGCGCGAGGGGTATTTCTGATGGACACGCAGACTTCGCGCGCTGACGTCATGGAACGTCTCACCCAGTCCGGCCAGCACGGCGTGCTGCGCTTTCTGACCTGCGGTTCCGTGGATGACGGCAAGTCGACGCTGATCGGCCGCCTTCTCTATGACAGCAAGCTGCTGTTCGAAGATCAGATCAATGTGCTCGAGCGCGACAGCCGCAAGCATGGCACCGCCGGTGACGAGATCGACTTCGCACTGCTCCTCGACGGTCTGGAAGCCGAGCGCGAGCAAGGCATCACGATCGATGTGGCCTACCGCTTCTTCGCAACGGAAAAGCGGAAATTCGTGGTGGCCGATACGCCGGGCCACGAACAGTACACGCGCAACATGGCGACGGGTGCATCCACGGCTGATGCCGCGGTGATGATGATCGATGCGCGCAAGGGCGTGCTCGTGCAGACCCTGCGCCACACCTATATCGCGCGCATGATGGGCATTCGCCACATCGTCCTGGCCGTCAACAAGATGGACCTGGTTGAACATGGCCGGACGCGATTCCATGAAATCGTGGCCGAGTACATGAAGAATGCCGAGGAGCTGGGCTTCGAGACCATCACGCCGATCCCGATGTCGGCGCGCTATGGCGACAATGTCACCCGCCATTCCGAAAGCATGTCCTGGTACAAGGGTCCGACGCTCCTGGAACACCTGGAAGAGCTCGACATCACGACCGATATCGAAAGTGAGCCCTTCCGCATGCCGGTTCAGTGGGTGAACCGTCCGAACCTGAATTTCCGGGGTTATTCCGGCACGGTCGTGTCGGGCAAGGTCAAGCCCGGCGACGCCATTGTCGTGTCCCAGTCCGGTCTGGCGGCCAATGTCGAGCGCATCGTGACGGCTGATGGTGACCTGGAAATCGCCCAGGCCGGTGACGCCGTTACCCTGGTGCTCAACCATGAGATCGACATTTCACGCGGTGATGTGCTGGCTGCGGCCGAGGAACGTCCCGAAGTGTCGGACCAATTCGCCGCGGAACTCCTCTGGATGGCTGAAGATGACCTTCTGCCGGGGCGCTCCTATCTCCTGAAGATCGGGACGGCGACCACGCCGGCGACCATTTCGGCGCTGAAGCACAAGGTCGACATCAACACCTATGAAAAGAAGCCCAGCCGCAAGCTGGAGATGAACGGTATCGGCATGTGCAATGTGTCGACCGCCCGTCCCATCGCCTTCGACCCGTATCACACGATCCGGGACATGGGTGCCTTCATCCTGATTGACCGCTTCACCAACCAGACGGTGGGTGCGGGCATGATCAGCTTCGGTCTGCGCCGCGCGTCCAATATCCACCACCACGCCATGGATGTGACCAAGGCCGACCGGGCCCAGCTGAAAGCCCAGAAACCGGCCATTCTCTGGTTCACCGGCCTGTCCGGCGCCGGCAAGTCGACGGTCGCGAACATCGTTGAACGCAAACTCGCCTCGGCGGGCCACCACACCTATTCGCTGGACGGTGACAATGTGCGTCATGGTCTCAACCGGGATCTCGGTTTCACCGATGAAGACCGCGTCGAGAACATCCGCCGCATCGGTGAAGTCGGCAAACTCTTTGTGGATGCCGGTCTCCTGGTGACCTGTTCTTTCATCTCGCCCTTCCGCTCCGAACGCCGCATGGTTCGCGAGCTTGTGGACGAAGGTGAGTTCATCGAAGTCTTCGTCGATACGCCTCTGGAAGTCTGCATGGAGCGCGACCCGAAAGGTCTCTACAAGAAGGCGCAGGCTGGCGAGATCAAGAATTTCACCGGTTTCGACAGCCCGTATGAGGCGCCGGAATCACCGGAAATTCGTGTCGATACAACCTCGATTTCTGCCGAGGAAGCCGCTGATCAGGTGATCGCCAAGCTGCGGGAGCTGGGACGGCTGGGGTAGTCCTCACAGGACAGAAATGAAAAAGGCCGGGGATGCCCGGCCTTTTTTATGGGTCCAGCAGGACTGACCTAGCCCGTCTTTCCCCAGGCGACGAAAGCGCCGTTGAGGTATTCGGTGTCTTCCTTGGCGTAGAGGAAGGGGGTGCCTTCCGGCGTCAGGACGCAGCCACCGGCTGCATTGAGCACGGCGTGACCGGCTCCGGTGTCCCATTCCTTGGTCGGACCGAAGCGCGGATAGACGTCGGCGCTACCTTCGGCGACGAGGCAGAATTTCAGCGAGGACCCCGCGGAGACCTTCTCGGTCACACCCTGGGCTTCGGCAAAGGACATGGTTTTCTCGTCCGCATGGGAGCGGCTCATCACGGCGGTCATGCCGCCTTCCGGACGGGGCCGTGTGGTGATCGCGTCCAGCGCGTCCCGGGACACGCTTTCCCCGGCTTTCAGCGGTCCGGCCCAGGCTTGGGTGCCGCCCATGAAAATGCGCTCACGGGCGGGGGCATAGACACAGCCCGCAGTCGGGGCCCGGTTTTCCACCAGCGCGATATTCACCGTGAACTCGCCATTCTTGTTGATGAATTCCTTCGTGCCGTCGACCGGGTCGACAAGGATGAAGGCCCCATCGGTTTTCGGCCGGAAGCCGGCTGCGAAACTCTCTTCGGCCAGGACGGGAGTGCCGGGGAAGGCGGTTTCCAGCTCGGCCAGGATGATGGCCTCGGCCAGCTCGTCCGCATCGGTCACCGGCGAGCGGTCATCCTTCCCGCGCGTTTCGAAGTCGGTTTCATAGATCTCCATGATCTTGACGCTGGCCAGGCTGCAGATCCGGGCGAATTCGAAGGCGACGGCGTTTTTGTCGTCGAGTGCGGGCATGGGACTGTACTCTTCGTCTAGAGGTAAATCAGGGAAAGTGCGCTCAATGAGGCCACGGCATAGGCGATAAAGACAGACCCGCCGAGCAGAAGGAAGTCAGAAAGCCGATATTGCCCCGGTGTGAGCACCATGAGGTGGGTTTGATAGCCAAAGGGCATCAGAAAGCTGGCGCTGGCACCGAAGGCGCAAGCCAGGGCGAAGGCTTCACCCGGCAATCCCAGCTGGGTGGCGGTGGCCAGTCCGATGGGCAGGGCGGTGAGAGCCGCGCTCGCATTGGAGAACAGCTCCGTCATTCCCCAGGCGAACAGGAAGATCGCGGCGAGGGCGAAGACAGGGGGCAGACCTGTCGTGATCTGTCCGATGAAAGTGCCGGCGATCGCGGCCGCGCCGGATCGTTCCAGCAACAGGCTCAGCAGCACCGCTCCCCAGAGTGCGATGATGAGGTCGAAGGGGAAGGTGCGCCTGACCTCGCGCGGCGAAGCCCAATTCAGTCCGACCGTGACAGTGGCCAGTCCCATGGCGGCGATGTGGAAGGGGATCACCTGACTCAGGGCGATGCCCAGGAAAACCAGGAAGGACAGGCTGAGGGCCCAAGCGTCGCGGGGCCGCATGGGCTGCGATGCGGGATTGTCCGTGTCTAGAATGTGCAGGTTCGGCCGGACATTGTCCCGGCTGCCGAAATCCGGTCCGGCGGCCAGGATGAGCACATCCCCGCTACGCAGCCGGATATCGCCCAGCTTGCCGGACAGGCGCCCTTCGGCCCGCCGGACCGCCATCACCGAGGCATTGAAGCGGGCCCGGAAATCGGCTTCGCGCAGCGTCTTGCCGCGCAACAGGCTCTGCGCGCTGATGACGGCGTGGAAGAGTTCGCCCGGTGGGCCGGACCGGGCCTCCGGATTGATCGTCAGGCCGGGAATGGATTGCAGCTCGTCGATATGGCTGACATCGCCGACAAAGATCAGCCGGTCACCTTCCAGCAGGACGAGGCCGGGATAGACCGGGGTGATGAGGCGGTCGCCGCGCACCACTTCCGCAAGAAAGAAACTGTGCAGATGGCGCAACCTGTTGGCGCTGACTGCCTTCCCGATCAGGGGTGAATCCGGTTCCAGCCGGGCTTCGACATGAAAGATGTCTGCGGCCAGTTCCGCTGTGTCCCGGCGTGGTTTGAGCAAAATGGGGGCGGCCAGTACAAGCCCGGCGAAAACGGCGAGGACAACAGCCAATCCGGGCAGGGCGAAGTCCATCACAGTCAGGACAAGGCCGTGGCGCGCGGCTTCTCCGGTCACCATCAGGCTGGCCGATGTTCCGAACGGGGTCAGCATGCCGCCGGCCAGCGCCATGTAGGACAAGGGCAAAAGCAGGCTGTGGGGGTCCAGGTTCGGGCGGCGGGCAGCCGGACCCAGCAGGGCGGCGACAACAGCGGTGTTGGGTGTCACTGAAGAGGCGACGGCCGTCAGACCGAGAAACCGAGCGAGTGTGGCGCGCAGGCCGCGCCGGCGCCTTCCGAAGAACAGCACAGGCAGGCCGGGAATGCGGGTGAGGGCATTGGCAATGATCACCAGGCTGGTCACGGCGATGATGGCCGGCGTGACCAGGCGGTCCACGGCTTCATCAAATCCGATCCGTCCGGTGGCAAGCACGGCGATGATGAACAGGGCAAAGCTTCGGGCCGTCGACAGACGGCCCGAGATAAGCAGGGCTCCAAGGCCCAGCACCAAGGCTGCATCCAGAACGGATTGCATGTCTTTCCCCCTCAGCCGTGCACCTGCCTGGCAGATTCGCGCTGCAATTGCTCGGACTTGCGCACTTTGTGCAGCTGCACAGACTCGACTGGATACGCTAGGTCGTACAGGCTGCCAATCTATGCAGGGGATGTAAGTGCCTGAACAGGTCGATATTTCAGTTCTGATCGTGGCTTATGCCAGCCGGGACACGCTTCCGCGCTGCCTGGAAGCGCTGTCGGCACAGACCGTCAGGCCACGTGAGGTCATCCTGCTGGAAAACGGATCTCCGGACGGGCAGCGCATCCAGGCCGGGGAGGTGCCCGACTGGGTGGAGTTCATCGAGAGTCCGGAAAACCTGGGCTATGCGGCGGGCAATAACCGCCTCGCTGAACGCGCCAAGGGTGAGTGGTTGGCCCTGCTCAATCCGGATGCCTTTGCCCATCCGGACTGGCTGGAACAGCTTTGGGCCGCGACACAGAGATACCCGGAGATTTCGCTGTTCGGATCGACGCAATATTGTGCGGAAAAACCGGAACTGCTCGATGGTGCGGGTGACGTCTATCATGCGGCAGGCTTGGCCTATCGGGGCGCTTATCTGCGCCCGGTGTCAATGTTGCCGATTGAAGGAGAGGTTTTTGCGCCTTGCGGAGCGGCAGCCTTTGTGAAGGCGGACCTGTTTCGGGCTCTGAACGGGTTTGATGAAAGCTTTTTTTGTTACAATGAGGATGTGGACCTGGCCTTTCGGGCCCGGCTGGCTGGGCAGCGCGTGATTCAATTGCGCTATGCGGCGGTCGATCATGCCGGATATGGATCATCCGGTCGGCGGTCAGACTTCGCAACCTATTACGGTGTTCGAAACCGGCTCTGGGTCTTTTTGAAGGATGTTCCTGGTTGGTTGTTCTGGCTGTTATTGCCCGTTCATGCTTTCGCGACGCTTTGTCTGTGGTTTGCGGCGATGAAGTCGAAGCAATTCGGTCTGTTTTCGCGCGCTATCTGGGACGGCTTGAAGGACTGGCCGCGGATCATGCGGGCGCGGCGTGCTGTGCAGGCAGAGCGTAAGGTTTCGGTGCTGCAGGTCGCCAGAATGATGAGCTGGCGATCCCGGCAGCTGCTGACTCGCGAGCCAGACATTCGTTCCTACAAGGAATCAGTGACGCCCGACTAGCAGCTCAGCGGTTCCAGTGCGGTGAGATCGACGCTGACAACATCCACCGTGTTCGCCTCAAAGGCCCAGTCCGGCCACAGTCCGATATAGCCGAATTGCCAGTCACACTGCTCCGGCGCGGAATCGAAGACGATCTCTGTGAAGTCGCCTGACAGGGTTTCGCGCTGCCAGGAATCCTGCCCGATACCCGGCACGAAGAAATTGACGCGCAAACCTTCTGCCGGCTGTGTGCCGGCCTGGCGGGCGCGGATCACGATGCGGACGCGGTGACCGGACAGGGCGGTCAGTTCATCCGGGGTGAGGGCGAAGAAGGCACCGGCGGACTGGATGCCGTCGAAAGGACCACGTTCGGCCTGGATGCGCAGGAATTGGGTCTCGCCCTCGGCCAGAAATTCGACGGTCAGACCATTGCCCGTCGTCACGCCATTGAGCCGGTCACCCTCGAAGGTGAGGCCCTGCGTGCGAATATCCTCCGGCGTCCGGTAGGTGGATTCACCCAGGCTCAGCGCGCCGGCAATCATGGCGGCGCAAGCGGCGGCGGCGATGGGATAAAAGGCCCAATCGGGCAGGCTGAACATCAGGAATCCGGTCAGAAAACGGCTGCGGGCGATATCGCTGTTTGGACTGCGCAGCCGCTCAGGTCAATCAGCCAGCGTCCATTGTTCCGCCAATCGGCGCGCCGGACTCATTCCTGCCCTCTTTCACCCGTTTCATATGCCATAGAGTCAGGCACTCCGTGGATGAAGTTGAGAGTTTGCTTGAACTTTGGGGCGACGCAGTGGATTCTGGACGTATGAACGTGCGCTCTGATGTCACCGAGGACCCGCTACAGGCGGCGATCTCCCGTCTCGACGGGGCGATGTCGCGTGTCGAAGGGCTGGCGGGTCAATTGCGTGCGCGCGCGGAACGGGCTGAGCTGGAAGCGGCGCAGTCCCGCGATGCCGATGATGACCGTTCGCGTCTCGCGGCTGCGCTTGATGAAGCGCAGGGCCGGGAGGCCGCCCTTCAGGAAGCGGCCCAGGACGCCTCCGACGCGCTGGACCGCGCCATCGGCGATTTGCGCCTGATGATGGAAGCGGAGGCCGACTGATGTCGAAAGTCTCCGTCATCCTCAACGGCCGCGAATTCACCATTGGCTGCGAAGACGGGCAGGAAGCCTATCTCAAGGAACTGGCCCAGACGCTGGACCGTCGGGTCAGCACGATTGCATCCCAGGTTGGCCAGATCGGCGATTTGCGCCTTTTGCTCATGGCCGCCCTGATGCTCGTCGACGAGCAGAAAGATGCCGAGCGCCGCGTCGAGGCGCTGGAATCCCATGTCGATCAATTGCGCCGTGAACGCAATGGCAGCGCGTCCGTCCAGGCGGCCGACCGCGACCGTCTCGCCCGCCATGTCCTGCGCATTGCCGAGCGGCTTGATGCCTTCGCCGACAGTCTGGAAGAAGGCAGCGATGCCGGCCCGGATGTCAGCTCCAGTGCAGATCTTGCAGAAGCCCGCGCTTGAGAACCGCACGGATAAGCGCCACATAGGGATGTGGCGGTCATCTGCTGCGTGCGACTGGGGCGTAAATCCCGCTGACCGTAACTCTCCACGAGGGAACTGCCTCTGTTTGGGACCGTGGTCCCTGATAAGCGGTGCCCACCTGATTTGTCGGGTCTGTGGGGATTCACACGCGCTGACGGCGCAAGTGGAGCCGCCACACCTTGTCCTCTCCTGACAGCAAATCCCAGCTGCGACGGTCCCTTGTCGCAGCCCGGCTTGAAGCCGCCCGGGCGCGCCCGGATGCAGCGGCGCAACTGGTCATGCACTGGCCGGTCAGTCTTCTCGTCAGCGGTCGTGTGGTGGCCGGATACCGGCCGCTGCCGGGGGAGATGGATCCGGCCCCGCTCATGACAACGCTTCTGGAAGCCGGGGCGCGGCTTGCGCTGCCGGTCATGAGGGAGGGGGAGGCCGCCCTGGATTTTCATGCCTATGCGCCGGGTGATCCGCTCGAGCGTCGCGCATTCGGTGTCGAGGAGCCCTTGCGGGATGCGGCAATGGTCCAACCGGACATCGTCCTGGTGCCTCTGGTCGGGGCGGACTTGCAGGGGACAAGGCTGGGTTTCGGCAAGGGCTTCTATGACCGGACGCTGGCACGCTTGAGAGCGGAAGGGCCGGTTCTGGCGATTGGTTTGGCCTATACGGAACAGGTTCTGGAGACACTTCCTGCCGATCCGCACGATGAAGCCCTTGACGCAGTGGTCACGGATAGCGGATTTCTTGGTATCAGATTGAAACCCGACTGAAGCGGTTTGTGGGCAGGTATGGTTTACAAGGTTCATCATGAAGCCGGGCATAATGCCTCCGTGCTCACTCATGACGGTCCCGTCGACGCGGCCGAGATCAAGGCCTCGCGTCTTGATCTCAAAAGTGTGGCCAATGCCCAGAATGCCAAGGGCGCGCTGATCGATATCCTCAATGCCCAGATTCAGGCGGAACCGGTCGAGATCATCGTCAATGTTGAGGCCTTGGTCGATGATCTGCGGCCAGGCGCGCGGCTCGCCTTTGTCTCTCGCGAAGAGGATCAGGGCGTCGTGTCCATGATCGTCACGACGGTGGCGCATTCCTCTGGCCGCCGCGTCAAGGCCTTCACGGATCTCGGCGAAGCCTTGGGCTGGATCAATGCGGCCCCTGATCGCTGAACGCGGCAGGCCGGCATGGAAAAAGGGCGCCCCTTGAGGCGCCCTTTTCATGTTCGCAATGCGGTATCGCCTAGTAGCGATAGTGCTCGGCCTTGAACGGACCGGCCTGCGGCACGCCGATATAGTCGGCCTGCTCGCTGGAGAGTTCCGTCAGCTTGGCACCCAACTTGTCGAGGTGCAGGCGGGCGACTTTCTCGTCCAGATGTTTGGGCAGGATGTAGACGTCATTCTTGTAGTTCTCGCCCTTCGTCCAGAGCTCGATCTGGGCCAGCGTCTGGTTGGTGAAGGAGGAGGACATCACGAAGGACGGGTGGCCTGTGGCATTGCCCAGATTCACCAGGCGGCCTTCCGACAGCAGAATGATGCGGTTGCCGGTCGGGAATTCGACCAGATCGACCTGCGGCTTCACATTCGTCCAGTTGAAGTTCTTCAGGCTCTCGACCTGAATCTCATTGTCGAAGTGACCGATATTGCAGACGATCGCCATGTCTTTCATGGCGCGCATATGGTCGACCGTGATGATGTCCTTATTGCCCGTCGCGGTGACGAAAATGTCCATCTCGCCGGCCACGTCTTCCAGGCGGACAACCTCGAAACCATCCATGCAGGCCTGCAGGGCGCAGATCGGGTCGATCTCGGTGACATAGACGCGGGCACCGGCACCAGCCAGCGATTCCGCAGAACCTTTGCCGACATCGCCATAGCCGCAGACCAGGGCTTTCTTGCCGGCCATCATCACATCGGTGCCGCGGCGGATGGCGTCAACCAGGCTTTCCCGGCAGCCATAGCGATTGTCGAATTTCGACTTGGTGACGCTGTCATTCACATTGATGGCCGGGAAGGGCAGTTCGCCGCGCTTGGACATCTGGTAGAGGCGCATCACGCCGGTCGTTGTCTCTTCAGACACGCCCTTGATCGCGTTCTTGGCCTGGGTGAACCAGCCCGGGGTCGCTTCGAAGCGCTTCTTGATCTGCGCGAAGAGGGCGGTTTCCTCTTCCGACTTCGGATGGTCCAGCAGGGACGGGTCAGCTTCGGCCTTTTCGCCCAGGATGAGGTAGAGCGTGGCATCGCCGCCATCATCCAGAATCATGTTGGCGGTTTCGCCGTTCGGCCAATGGAAGATGGCGTCGGCATAATCCCAGTATTCTTCCAGCGTCTCGCCCTTGGTCGCGAAGACCGGCACGCCGGTTTCGGCGATGGCGGCAGCGGCGTGGTCCTGGGTGGAGAAGATGTTGCACGAGGCCCAGCGCACTTCCGCGCCCAGTGCGGTGAGCGTCTCGATCAGCACGGCCGTCTGAACCGTCATGTGCAGGGAGCCGGCGATGCGGGCGCCCTTCAGCGGCTGGCTGTCCTTGAATTCCTCGCGCAGGGCCATCAGGCCCGGCATTTCAATCTCGGCCATATCCAGCTCGGTCCGGCCCCATTTGGCCAGCGAGATGTCTTTCACGATG
Organism: Maricaulis parjimensis; assembly: GCF_016817355.1. Taxonomy (GTDB): domain Bacteria; phylum Pseudomonadota; class Alphaproteobacteria; order Caulobacterales; family Maricaulaceae; genus Maricaulis; species Maricaulis parjimensis. Next base: position 58,740 of record NZ_JADOTT010000007.1, on the reverse strand, counting down.
TACGGCTTGTCCGCAGCAAATTGCGTCATGACCTTCAGGTCCTCTGTGTCGTCTAGGGGGCTGTTTATGGACGGGGCCGGTCAGACCGGCCCCGGAAAATGTTCAAATCAGACGAGCTTGCGGAGCTCGTCGGCGAGGTCCGTCTTCTCCCAGGAGAAGCCGCCTTCGCTGTCCGGCGTGCGGCCGAAATGGCCATAGGCCGCAGTACGCGCATAGATCGGACGGTTCAGCTGAAGCCGCGTACGGATACCGCGCGGTGTCAGGTCGACCATGTCCATCAGGGCGTCTTCCAGCTTGGCCTCGTCGATTTGTCCGGTGCCGTGCAGGTCCACATAGAGCGAGAGCGGTTTGGAAATGCCGATCGCATAGGAGACCTGGATGGTGCAGCGCTTGGACAGGCCGGCCGCAACCACATTCTTGGCCAGATAGCGGCAGGCATAGGCCGCCGAGCGGTCCACCTTCGTCGGGTCCTTGCCCGAAAAGGCACCGCCGCCATGCGGGGCCGCCCCGCCATAGGTGTCGACGATGATCTTGCGGCCGGTGAGGCCGGCATCGCCGTCCGGGCCACCGATCACGAAGGTCCCGGTCGGGTTGACGTAGAATTCCTCTTCCGGCGGGAACCAGCCTTCCGGCAGCACACCCTGCACGACCGGACGGACCAGTTCGCGGATGTCGGCCTGGGTCAGGCCTTCCTTGTGCTGGGTCGACACGACCACGGAAGTCACGCCGGCCGGCACACCATTCTCATAGCGCAGCGTCACCTGGGATTTGGCGTCCGGCTCGAACTCCGGGCGCTCGCCGGATTTGCGCAGCGCGGCCATGCGCTTGAGGATTTCGTGGGAATACTGGATCGGCGCCGGCATCAGGGTCGGCGTCTCGTCCGAGGCATAGCCGAACATGATGCCTTGGTCGCCAGCACCCTCATCCTTATTGCCGGAGGCATCGACGCCCTGGGCGATATGGGCGGATTGTTCGTGCAGGAAGTTCTGGAAGTTGGACTTCTGCCAATGGAAGCCGTCCTGCTCATAGCCGATGTCGCGGATGGCGTCGCGAGCAGCCTGCTCGATCTCGTCATCATTGATCTCGGCGGCACAACGCACTTCACCGGCCAGCACGATCTGGTTCGTCGTGGTCAGCGTTTCGCAGGCCACACGCGCTTCGGGGTCCTTGGACAGGAAGAGATCGACAATCGTGTCGGAGACACGGTCGCATACCTTGTCCGGATGGCCCTCGGAAACGCTTTCAGAGGTGAAGATATAAGATGGTCTGCTCACAGGCGTAACCTCATATAAAGATCGCTTTATATCGTGGCCCGGGTAGACCAGATACGCGGCTCAGATGCAAGCGTCTTCGGCTTTCGCCCGAGAGGCGCAGCCAAAATGCATTGACGGGACTGGGAATTTCGATGACATAAAGATATCTTTATGTCTTAATGTTTATCTCGGGTTCGAGCAGAGCCTTTTGAAAACAAGCCACCGGATTGCGCCATGAGTGCCGTTGACCAGACCTTTGACCATGAAAACGGACTGACCGTTTCCTTCGAATTCTTCCCGCCCAAGTCGGAGAAGATGGAAGAGCGTCTCTGGGAAACCGTGCAACGCCTCGAGCCGATCGACCCGGCCTTTGTTTCTGTCACCTACGGAGCCGGCGGCTCCACACGGGAACGTACGCACGACACGGTCAAACGGATTGCCCAGGAGACCAATTTGCGTCCGGCCGGCCATCTGACCTGCGTGTCCGCCACGAAGGAGGAAGTCCTCGCCGTGGCTGAGGATTACTGGCAGGCCGGTGTGAAGCACATCGTCGCCCTGCGTGGCGATCCGCCCGAAGGCATGGGCGCGCGTTTTGAGCCCCATCCGGGCGGCTTCCGCAATTCAGTGGAATTGGTCGCCGGTTTGCGGGCACACCGTCCGGAACTGGGCAAGTGTTTCGAGGTCTCCGTGTCCTGCTATCCGGAACTTCATCCGGAGAGCCAGGGCTGGGACGCCGAGATCAGCTATCTCAAGGCCAAGCAGGATGCCGGAGCCGACCGCGCGATCACGCAATTCTTCTTCGAACCGGAGATCTATTTCGCCTTCCTGGAACGCGCGCGGGCTGGCGGGGTCACCATCCCGATCGTGCCGGGCATCATGCTCCAGCCCAATTTTAAGGGTCTGACAAAGATTGTGGGCCTGTGCGGTGCCACCCTGCCGGCCTGGCTGCACGATCTGTATGAAGGCCTGGACGAGGATGCGGAGACCCGCGAGCTCATCACCGCGAATGTCGCCGCGGAACTGTGCCAGAAACTGGCGGATCAGGGCGTGCGCGAATTCCACTTCTACACGCTCAACCGCGCCGGTCTGGCGCTTTCCACCTGCCATCTTCTCGGTGCCAAGCCGAAGACCGCGCGGGCGGCCTGATCATGGTCCGGCAGGAACGAATTGCGGCTCTCGAAGCCTTGGCGCAGGACCGTGTCCTCATCCTCGACGGGGCGATGGGCACCCAGATCCAGGATCTCAAACTGGATGAGGACGGCTATCGCGGCGCTCGATTTGCCGACTGGCCCTCTCCCATCAAGGGTAATAACGACATTCTCAATCTCACTGCGCCCGATGCGGTGAAGGCGATCCATACGGCCTATTTCGAAGCCGGGTCGGACATTGTCGAGACCAATACCTTCTCCGCGACGACGATCGCCCAGGCTGATTACGACATGCAGGACCTGGCCGCCGAGATCGCGCGTGAAGGCGCGCGCCTGGCGCGTGAAGCGGCTGACGAATTCGAAGCCAAGACCGGCACGCCGAGGGCGGTGGCTGGCGCGATCGGCCCGACCAACAAGACCTTGTCCATCTCCCCGGACGTCAATGATCCGGGCTTCCGCGACATTGATTTCGCGGCCGTCCGCCAAGCCTATTACGACCAGGCTGCGGCAATGGCGGAGTTTGTCGATTTCTTCCTGATCGAAACCGTGTTCGACACGCTCAATGCCAAGGCGGCGATCAAGGCGCTGCTGGATCTGCGGGCTGCGACGGGAGAGACCATCCCGGTGATGATTTCCGGCACGATCACGGACCGGTCCGGCCGCACCCTGTCGGGCCAGACGGCCGAGGCTTTCTGGTATTCGGTCCGCCATGCCCGTCCCTGGGCTGTCGGTCTCAATTGTGCGCTGGGGGCTGAGGAGATGCGGCCCTATATCGCCGAGATTGCCCGGCTGGCGGACACGCGCATCATCGCCTATCCCAATGCCGGCCTGCCCAATGATATGGGCGAGTATGACGAACAGCCCGGCCAGACCGCCGGCTTCGTGTCGGAATGGGCCGAGCACGGTCTGGTGAACATTCTTGGTGGATGCTGTGGCACGACGCCGGCCCATATCCGGGCCATTGCGCAATCCGTGACCGGCGTGCAGCCGCGACGCCCCGCCAGCCGGAACCGCGCCATGCGCCTGTCCGGCCTGGAACCTTTTGAGCTCTCAGCCTGAGATCCGGACTTCATGACCCAATCGGTACCCAGTTTCGTCAATGTCGGCGAGCGGACGAATGTCACGGGCTCGGCCCGTTTCCGCAAACTCATCACTGAGGGTGATTATGCCGAGGCCGTGTCCGTTGCCCGGCAACAGGTTGAGAATGGTGCCCAGATCATCGATGTGAACATGGATGAGGGCCTGCTCGACAGCGTCGAGGCCATGACCACCTTCCTGCGCATGATTGCCGGTGAGCCGGATGTCGCGCGCGTTCCGGTCATGATCGACAGTTCCAAATGGGAGGTGATCGAGGCCGGCCTGCAAAATGTCCAGGGCAAGGCCGTGGTCAATTCGATCAGCCTGAAGGAAGGCGAAGCCATCTTCCGCCAGCAGGCTGAGGCCTGTCTGTCCTATGGCGCAGCGGTGATCGTGATGGCCTTTGACGAGACCGGGCAGGCGGATACGGCGGATCGCAAATACGAGATCTGCGAGCGGGCCTACAAAATCCTCGTCAACGAGATCGGTTTCCCGCCGGAAGACATCATCTTCGATCCCAATATTTTCGCCGTGGCGACCGGGATCGAGGAGCACAATAATTACGCCGTCGACTTCATCGAGGCGACGCGCCGCATCCGTCAGAACTTGCCGGGCTGTCACGTCTCCGGCGGGCTCTCGAACATCTCCTTCTCCTTCCGCGGCAATGAACCGGTTCGGCGGGCCATGCACTCGGTCTTCCTCTATCACGCCATCAAGGCGGGCATGGATATGGGGATCGTCAATGCGGGCCAGCTGGACATCTATGACGATATCGAGCCGGAACTGCGCGAACTGGTCGAGGACGTCATCCTCAATCGCCGCGATGATGCGACCGACCGCCTGCTGGAAGCCGCCGAAGCCTGGCGCGGCCAGGGGGGCGGCAAGGCCAAGGAGCGTGATCTGAAATGGCGCGAGGCGCCGGTGGCCGATCGCATCCGCCACGCCCTCGTCCATGGCATCAATGAATTCATCGTCGAGGATACCGAAGAGGCGCGTCAGTCCTTCGAGCGGCCGCTTCATGTCATCGAAGGTCCGCTGATGGACGGGATGAATGTCGTCGGCGACCTGTTCGGCGATGGCAAAATGTTCCTGCCCCAGGTCGTCAAATCGGCCCGGGTGATGAAACAGGCTGTCGCCCATCTCATCCCCTTCATGGAGGAAGAGAAGGAAGCGGCCGGCCAGACCCATTCCTCTGCGGGCAAGGTCGTGATGGCGACGGTGAAGGGCGATGTCCACGATATCGGCAAGAATATCGTCGGCGTGGTGCTGCAGTGTAATGGCTATGAAGTCATCGATCTGGGCGTGATGGTGCCGTGTGAGACCATTCTGGAGACGGCGCGCAAGGAAAAGGCCGACATTATCGGCCTGTCCGGCCTGATTACGCCCTCGCTGGATGAGATGGTGTTTGTCGCTTCGGAAATGGAGCGCAAACAGGTCGATATCCCGCTTCTGATCGGCGGGGCGACCACGTCGCCGGCTCATACCGCTGTGAAGATCGATCCAGCCATTTCCGTGGCCCCCGTTGTCCACGTGCTCGATGCCAGCCGAGCCGTTGGTGTGGTGTCCAAACTCCTCTCCGATCAGCGCGATGCCTATGCTGCCGATGTGAAAGCCGATCTGGCCAGGATCCGGGAGCGGCGGCTGGCGGCACGAGCGGCCAAGAACCGTCTGTCGCTGGAGGATGCCCGCAAAAAGGCTTGGGATTGCGACTGGTCGGCCTATACACCCAAGCGGCCGGCACAGCTGGGTGTTCAGGATCTGCGCCCGTCTTTGGAAACCCTGGTTGATTATATCGATTGGACCCCCTTCTTCTTCACCTGGGAGCTGAAGGGCAGCTATCCCGCCATTTTTGATGACCCTCATCGTGGCGCGGCGGCGAAGTCCCTGTTTGACGATGCCCAGGCCATGCTGGCGCGCATCGTTGAGGAAAAATGGCTGGAGCCGCGCGCCGTGTTTGGCTTCTGGCCGGCCAATCGTGTCGGTGATGATGCGGTCCTCTATACCGATGACACCCGCACGACGATCCGTGAGACCTTCCATGGTCTGCGCCAGCAGGCCGCCAAATCGAATGACAACCCGCATCTCAACCAGTTTGACTTCCTGGCACCACAAGGTGTGGAGGACTGGATCGGCGGGTTTGCGGTCACGGCAGGGGATAATCCGGACATTCTGGCCCGCTTCGAGGCCGAGAAGGACGACTACAACTCCATCCTGTTCAAGGCCCTCTCCGACCGTCTCGCCGAGGCTGCCGCGGAATGGCTGCATGAAAAGGTGCGCCGCGAATACTGGGGTTATGCGCCGGGCGAGGCCCTCTCCAATCAGGAACTCATCGAGGAAGCCTATGCCGGTATCCGTCCGGCGCCGGGCTATCCCTCCCAGCCGGATCACACCGAAAAACGCACCCTGTTCAACCTGCTCGAGGCAACCCAGCGGACCGGGATTGGCCTGACCAATTCCTTTGCCATGACGCCGGCCTCGTCTGTCTCGGGTCTCTATCTGTCGCATCCAGACAGCGTTTATTTCGCGGTCGGCCGCATCTTGAAGGATCAGGTCGCAGACTACGCGGACCGCAAGGGCTGGACCCTGGCGGAGGCGGAACGGGCCTTGGCACCCATTCTCGACTACACACCCGGTGCGGACTGAGCGGCGGCCTTATCAGCTATGACTTGGACTTTGCGGGGCGGATGGGCCATATCCACCGGTTCGTGAGTTTGGAGTTGACGCCTCATGCGCCTGGCCTTTTTCGGAGACATTGTCGGCAAGACCGGACGGACTGCCGTCGAGAACCATCTGCCGGACCTGCGCAAACGCCTGTCGCTGGATTTTGTGGTGGTCAATGCGGAGAACGCCGCTGCCGGTTTCGGCGTCACATCCAAGATCTGCAACCAGCTCTTCGATGTCGGCGTGGATGTGCTCACCCTGGGCAATCACGCCTGGGACCAGCGCGAGGCCCTGTCCTATATCGATCGCGAACCACGCCTCTTGCGTCCGGCCAATTACCCGGTCGGCTCGACGCCGGGTGCGGGCGCCAATCTCTACGACACGCCGGATGGCCGCCGGGTTCTGGTGATCAATGCCATGGGCAATCTCTTCATGGAGACGCTGGACGACCCCTTCGCGGCGGTCGAGCGCGAGCTGGGCTCGGCCCCGCTGGGCGAGGTGGCTGATGCCGTGATCCTCGATTTCCACGGCGAGGCGACCAGCGAAAAGATGGCGATGGGCGTATTCTGTGACGGACGGGCCAGCCTGGTCGTCGGCACGCATACCCATGTCCCCACGTCCGATACCCGTGTCCTGCCGGGCGGTACCGCCTACCAGACCGATGCCGGCATGTGTGGCGACTATGACAGTGTCATCGGCATGGACAAGGAAGAGCCCCTGCGCCGCTTCACCACGCGCATGCGGTCCGGCCGCTTCGAACCGGCCACGGGCGAGGCGACACTCAGCGGTGTTTTCGTGGAAACCGACGACCGGACCGGTCTGGCGGTACGGGCCGAGCCGATCCGGATCGGCGGCCAATTGTCTGAAACCATCCCCGCCTGACATCAAATCAAGACCAGATGTGGCAAAAATGTTGCGGTGCGTCATGATTCCGTCAAGGCGCGGTGCCTGATCGCTTGATCGACCCCAAACTGGGTTTAACGTTTCGTTTAACATCGCGTGGCGGTCGAGGATTGTCGCCGCTCTTGGTCTTGGGTGCTCGATGAATGGGCGCCGCACGTTCGTGCTCTGCGTTCAATCAGGAGGACGCGAGGCGGCTTTTAGGGGTGTATGTTTTCCGGTTCCGGGAATCTGATTGGGGGAAGCATGTTCAAGCAAACCATTCGGTTCGAGAACGAGCAGGAAGCCCTGGTGTTTGATCAGCACATGATCGATTTTCTCAGATTGTGCGACGAAGGCACGATCAGTGAGCCGAAAGCATGCGTGTTTACCGCCCATCTGCAGGAAGAGCAGACTTTCATTCGGATCGTGCAAACGGATAGTGCCGAATTGCTCGGCAGCTTTCTGTCTTTCCTCACGCTGCGGGGGTTTCCGCCGATGCCGCGGAACGAGCCTCAATATTTCGCGCTCCAGATGTAGTTTTGGCTACGGCAGGTGGCGAGCAGGACAATGATCCCCATGCGGATGAGTCGAAGCGCTGGTGCTGGGATCGCTTGATTTGCCCGGACTCTCCTCGGACAATCCTGACAAGTTTTTAAGGGGGAATCCGTGACCAAAATCGTTCCTGTAGTCATGTCGGGCGGATCTGGAACGCGACTGTGGCCGCTCTCCCGGAAGACGCATCCAAAACAGTTACATGCGCTTGTGACTGAGCAGAGTATGGTGCAGGAAACCGTCGCTCGTGTGACGGGTTCGGCGGGCGCGTTCGATTTTGCTGAATCCATGGTCGTGCTGAACGAGACTCAGCATGATCTGGCCCGGCTTCAGCTCGAGGCGCTGGGCGTGATGCCCTCACATTTCGTTGTCGAGCCGATGGGGCGGAACACTGCCCCAGTTGCCGCCGTCGCCGCTGAGTTGGTTGTCCGGGAATACGGGGATGACGCCCTTATACTGCTCCTGCCAGCGGACCACCATATTCGCAATGTCGAAGCCTTCCATGACGCTATCGCTGAAGCCGCCAAGCTGGCCGCGGGCGGACATATTGTAACTTTCGGGATCATGCCTGATGGGCCGGAAACGGGCTATGGCTATATTCGTCGCGGAGAGTCACTTGGCGGCGGTTTCACGGTATCGGCTTTCACCGAAAAGCCCGATCGGGAAACCGCGCAAGGATTCCTAGATGACGGTCGTTACTACTGGAATGCCGGGATTTTCCTGTTCGGGGCGTCAAGCGTTCGTCGGGAAATGGAGATTCACTGCCCACGCGTGGCCAAAGCCTGTCGCGCAGCTCTGGAAAAGGCTGTGACGGAAGATCGTCAGGTGGTGCTCGACGCAGCTTCGTTCGAAGCGTGCCCGTCTATTTCATTCGACTACGCCGTTATGGAGTCCACCGAACAGGCCGCTGTTGTTCCGGCAGATATTGGTTGGTCCGATGTGGGCGCATGGGGTGCGCTCTGGGAAATTGGAGAGAAGGACTCGGACGGGAATGTCGTGCGTGGTGATGTCGAGCTTGTCGACGCGCACAATTCCTACGTGTTCTCATCCGGCCAGAAAGTCGGTGTGATTGGTGTCGAAGACTTGGTGATCGTGGCGACAGAAGATTCTGTTCTCGTCACACACCGTCAGCAATGCCAGGACGTGAAGACTATCGTTAATCGCCTCAAGGATGATGGTCGTCTCGACTTGCTCTGATCGCAGTCGCCGATCTGCCTTGCCCAGTGGCCTTGGGCGGGCATTCTGGGTATTGAAGGCGCCTTGAATCCGCAGGAAGAGGGATCCCGACCATGGCCGGACACTCCAAATGGGCCAATATCCAGCACCGTAAGGGGCGCCAGGACAAGCTGCGCTCGAAACTGTTTTCGCGCCTGTCCAAGGAAATTTCCATTGCCGCGAAAATGGGTGGTCCCGACCCTGATGCGAACCCGCGCCTGCGTCTGGCGATCGCCAACGCCAAGGGCCAGTCCATGCCCAAGGACAATATCCAGCGGGCCATCGACAAGGCATCTGGCGGTGATGGCGAGGCTTATGAGGACATCCGCTATGAAGGCTTCGGCCCGGCCGGCGTCGGCGTGATCGTCGAAGTGTCCACCGACAATCGCAATCGCGCGGCTGCCGAAGTGCGCACGGCCTTCGCCAAGAATGGCGGCAATATGGGTGAAACTGGTTCGGTCGCCTTCATGTTCGATAATGTCGGCGAGATCCGCTACCCGCTCTCCAAGGCGGATGAAGACACGATGATGGAAGCTGCCATCGAGGCCGGTGCCGAGGATGTGGCCTCCGAAGAGGGCGATGAGGACAATGAAGGCGAACACGTCATCTTCACGGCCCGCGAGGACCTGATGGATGTTGTCGGTGCGCTGGCTGAACAGTTCGAAGACCCAGCGTCTGCGAAACTGATCTGGCGTCCGCAGAACCTCATCGAAGTCACCGGCGACAAGGTCGCCACGCTGATGAAGATGATGGAAACCCTGGAAGATTGCGACGACGTCCAGAATGTCTACGCGAACTTCGATGTTTCCGATGAGGACATGGCTGCCCTAGGCTAGCTTTCCGCGCCTGCAGCCTGTCGGGGGAGAGGATGCAAAACTCAAGGCAGCTTTTGGAAAACGGGGTGTGCCAGGTTGTGCCTTTCTGGGCCGAGAGAGCCTGGGACGCGCGGAATGGTGGCTTTTTCGAAGCGCTGGACATGTCAGGACGGGGGCTGAACGGAATTCCGCGCCGGGTCCGGGCGCAGGCCCGACAGAGCTATGTCTTTGCGCGCTGCACCTTGGCGGGCTGGGTGAATGAAACTGAACAAGCCGTCGAAGGCCTGGAGCGTCTCAAGGCACATGCTTGGCAGGCAGGGGGTATGGGCGGATGGTCTCACCTTCTGGATGATCAGGGGCAGGTAATTGATGCGCGGCGGGATTTGTATGATCACGCCTTTATCATTCTCGCCTGCGCCTGGGTGTTCAAGGCGAGTGGCGATTCTACTTACCGTGACCTTGCTTTTGAAACCCTCGATTTTGTTGAGACGAAGATGGCGTCCGAGCAAGGTGGTTTCATCGAGGGGATCGGCGCTCCTCTCCAACCGCGCCGACAGAATCCGCACATGCATTTGCTGGAAGCGCTTATGGCGCTGTACGAAACGACTGACGATCCAGATCTCTTGCCGCGTATCGCCGGGCTGAGAAATCTGTTCGATGGGACTTTTTATCAATCCGATTGCGGCCAACTTTTGGAGTTTTTTACCGACGATTGGCTACCTCATCCCCAACAAGGACATGTTCTTGAGCCGGGGCATTTTTGCGAATGGGTCTGGTTGTTGGCCGAGTGTGAGCGCTTGACAGGTTGGTCGGCAGGCGAGGCTGGGGCAGCCCTTTTTGCCAATGCGATGGCACGAGGTCGAAATTCAAGGACCGGACTTCTCTACACGTCTATGGATACGTCGGGGCAACCAATCGACGCGGGCTCCAGGACTTGGATGCAGACAGAATGGGTGCGGGCAGCCTCTGTTGAACTGAAGCGAGGAAACCCGTTGGCGGCTGAGTTGCTCGAGCTGTCCTGTGAAGGGTTGCTCAAACACCATTTGGGTCCAGCGGTTGCGGGCGGATGGGCTGATGCAATTGACAGCGAGGGGATGAGCCGATCAGCGAACATGCCGGGAAGTACGCTCTATCATCTTGTCGGCAGCTTGATCGAACTGGCAGGGCTGCACAGTACGGATATGTCCGGTGAAGTGTCGTGTGGGCCTGTGGGCGCCGAAGAGAAGCCTACTTCTACGGTGTAGAGCGATTGTCATGTGGGAGCGCTAACTTTACGCTCCTGCTACCAATGATTTGCGCTGGGTGACACTGTGCTGACGACTGAAAATCTCAATCACGCCGAACGTTTGAAATCCGAAAGCCTGCGGACGCTGGCGGATGCGGGCAAGGCCCGCTCTGACCGCCTGATCCACTCTGTGGCGGGGATCGAGTTCGATGCCACCAAACAGCGCCTGGATGTGGCGGCGCTGGATGCGCTGATCGGTGCGGCCCGCGATGCCGGCCTGGAAGAGAAGCGCGACACGCTCTTGTCGGGCGGAATCGTGAACGGGACCGAGCACCGTCCGGCCCTGCACATGGCTTACCGGCATGGCGCGAATATTCCCGGCTCGCCGGAAGCCGAACTGGTCGACCGGACCCAGGCCCAGACCCGTGCCTTTGCGGAAGCCGTTCGCAGCGGCGCTTTCCAGCCTTCCGGCAAGACGATCACCCGTGTCGTCAATATCGGCATTGGCGGATCGGATCTTGGTCCGCGCCTGATTGCCGACGCGCTGGCTGATCATGCCGAAGGCGGGCCGGAGATGCGCTTTGTCGCCAGCCTGGACCCGTCTGACCTGAAACACGCCGTGGCCGGCTGCGACCCGCAAGCCGTGCTCTTCATCATCGCCTCCAAATCCTTCTCCACTCAGGAAACCCTGATGTCGGGCGAAGCCGCCCGGGACTGGCTGGCCGGCGAGATCGGCGCCGACAAGGCGGGCGAGCATTTCGCCGCCGCTTCGGCGGCACCGGACAAGGCCAAGGCCTTCGGGATTGATCCGGAACGCGTCTTCGATTTCCCCGATTGGGTGGGCGGGCGTTATTCCGTCTGGTCGGCTGTGGGCCTGTCGCTGGAGATCGGGCTCGGGCCGGACGTGTTCGCCGCTTTCCGCGATGGCGCCCAGGCGATGGACAAGCATTTCGCGGAAGCGCCGATCGAACAGAATTTGCCCATCCTCAAAGGGCTGATCGATGTCTGGAATCGCGTCGCCCTGCGCTATCCCAGCCGTTGCGTGGCCGCCTATTCGGCACGGCTGGGCAAGCTGGCCGACTATTTCCAGCAGCTGGAAATGGAATCCCTCGGCAAGTCCGTGACCACCAGCGGGCAGCCGGGCCAGACACCGGGCGGGGCCCTCGTCTGGGGAGGCAGCGGCACCGAAATCCAGCACTCCTTTTTCCAGTGGCTGCACCAGGGCAAGGATATCGTGCCTGTCGATTTCATCGGGATCGGACGGCATTTCGCCAGCGCGGATCCGCGCGAACGGGCGCTGGCGGCCAATATGGCGGCCCAGGGCGCGGCCCTGCTTGATGGACGGCGAGTCGACCCGGCAAAAGAGCCGGAACTGGCCGCGCACAAGTCCATGCCGGGTGGTCGGCCTTCGGCAACGCTCATTCTTGATGATCTGACGCCGTCAACGCTTGGCGCGCTTATCGCCTTGCAAGAACACAAGGTTTTTGTCGAAAGCGTGATGTATGGCATCAATCCCTTTGACCAATGGGGCGTCGAACTTGGAAAAGTTCTGACCAAGGGGATTTTGGATGGCGAGATTACCGAGTATGACGCCTCCACAAAGCAATTGCTGGCGCGAACGGGACTGATCGGGGGCTGATGCCCGCCCGCGCGCCGGGCCTCGGCAATGCGCAGGAGATCGCCGAATGAAAGCACCGAACGGAACCGAGCTGTCCGCGATGGCCAATGCCATCCGGGCTCTGTCCATGGACGCCGTCCAGGCGGCCAATTCCGGCCACCCCGGCATGCCGATGGGCATGGCCGACGTCGCCACGGTGCTGTGGTCGCGCCACATGAAGTTCGACCCGGCCGCGCCGGGCTGGGCGGATCGCGACCGTTTCGTCCTCTCCGCCGGTCACGGTTCCATGCTGATCTATTCCCTCCTCCACCTGACCGGGTTCGAGGACATGACGATGGACGAGATCAAGCGCTTCCGTCAGCTCGGTTCGCTCACCGCCGGTCACCCGGAATACGGTCACACGCCCGGCGTGGAAGCCACCACCGGTCCGCTGGGGCAGGGCATTTCCATGGCCGTCGGCATGGCGCTGGCCGAACGCATGCTGAATGCCCGCTTCGGTGACGACCTCGTCGACCACCGCACCTGGGTGATCGCCTCGGATGGTGATCTGCAAGAGGGCATCAGCCATGAAGCGATCTCGCTGGCCGGTCACCTCAAGCTCAACCGCCTCGTTGTGCTGTGGGATGATAATGACATCTCCATCGATGGACCGACCGATCTGGCTGAATCCACTGATGTGCTGAAGCGTTTCGACGCTGCCGGCTGGGCCGTGTCGCGCATTGATGGTCATGATTATGACGCCATCGATGCCGCGCTCGAGGCTGCCAAGTCCAGCGACAAGCCGGTCCTGATCGCCTGCAAGACGACCATCGGTTTTGGCGCGCCGACCAAGGCCGGCAAATCCTCCAGCCATGGCGCGCCCTTGGGCGAAGAGGAAATCGCCGGTGCCCGCAAGGCGCTGGGCTGGACCTCCCCGCCGTTTGAAATCCCGGCCGATATCATCGAGGCCTGGCGTGCCAGCGGTTCTGCCGACGAACATGCGGCCTGGACCGAGCGCCTGGCGGCTTCTGACAAGTCCGATGACCTCGTCGCCATGCTGTCCGGTGAACCGGGCCAGGGCGAGCTGACCGCGCTGGAAGCCTGGCGCCAGAAAGTGGCCGAGGACAAGCCGGCCCTGGCGACGCGTGCTTCCTCTGGCGAGACGCTCAACGCGATCATCCAGGACTGGCCGACCCTGGCCGGTGGTTCCGCGGACCTGGCGGGCTCCAACCTGACCAAGACCAAGGATGTCGGCATCGTCAAAGCCGGCGATTATGCCGGGCAGTACATCCATTTCGGTATCCGCGAACATGGCATGGCGGCCTGCGCCAACGGCATGTCCCTGCATGGCGGCTTCCGCCCGCACGTGGCGACCTTCCTGGTCTTTGCCGATTACTGCCGCCCGTCCATCCGTCTCTCCGCCCTGATGGAACAGCCGGTCATCTATGTAATGACCCACGACTCCATCGGTTTGGGCGAAGACGGTCCGACGCACCAGCCGGTGGAGACGCTGGCGTCACTGCGCGCCATCCCGAATGTAGACGTCTATCGTCCGGCCGACGCGCTGGAGACGGCAGAGGCCTGGGAATTGGCGCTGAAGCGCCTGGACGGCCCGACCGTGCTGGCCCTGTCCCGTCAGAAAGTGCCGCACCTGCGCGATGATGATGGCCGCGACAACCGGTCCGAGAAGGGCGCCTATACGCTCGTTGATACGGAAAGCACGCCGGATGTCGTCCTGATCGGCACGGGTACGGAAACCAGCCTGGCTGTCGAGGCGGCTGAGATGCTGGCCAAGGACGGTATCGCCGCCCGCGTCGTGTCCGCACCGTGCCTGGAACGCTTTGCTGCCCAGGATGCCGGCTACCGTGAAAGCGTCCTGCCGGCCGGTACGCCGCGCGTCGCCGTTGAGGCCGCCCTGCGTTTTGGCTGGGACGCTCTGATCGGTGTTGAGGGTGGCTTTGTCGGCATGACCGGTTTCGGGGCCAGTGCACCGGCCCCGGAACTCTACGAGCATTTCGGCATCACGGCGAAGGCTGTGGCCGATGCGGCTCGCGAGCGGGTAAAAGCCTAGTTCGGGATATCCGCGTCGACCCCGGCTATCGGGGCGATGCGGTCGCGATTGTCCGGGTGGTCGGCATGAGGCCGGTCCAGCCCGGGCAGGCGGCCGATATAGCCGCAATTGATCGACCCGATCCAGACGCCTCCCACCGGGCCGATTTCGGCATCGGACAGAAGGCAAAACCGGTCATCGCTGGCATGCAGGGAGTCCAGCATGGCACCGGTCCGCGGATCCAGGACCAGGATGAAACCCTCCGCTGGCCGCAGGTTCGGGCGGAGCCAGGCGGGAAGCTTGGTGTAGAGGCTGGCCAGGGCCGGGTGGCGGTGCAGTGTGCGCAGCGCCGGATCCCGCGTCGTCAGCATCGACACGACAAGCCGGCCTTGCGGATCGAGGGTCAGGCTGTCGGGATAGCCGGGCAGGTTGGAGGCCACGACTTCCATCATTCCGGCATCCGGGCCGTGCAGCCATAAGCGCATGATCCGATGCCGGAAGGTCTCCGAGAACAGAAGCGAATCCCCACCGGGGGCCATGACGATGCCATTGGGATAGTGCAGCTGGTCCCGGACCAGGACGGTCTGGTCCAGCGCGGGATTCCAGGCATAGATGGAACCCGTCGGCCGGTTCTCGAGCATTTCCCGGAAATAGCGGGACTCGCGGTCCATCAACTGCCAGCGCGCCGAGCTGTCGGTGAAGAAAATGGTGCCGTCTGCTGCGACGGTCAGATCGTTGACGAAGCCGAACGGGTGGGCGGCGACGCCTATGCTCAGGCGATCAACACTGCCATTGACCAGATCGAGGGCGTAGAGGCCGGATTGCGAGGCGATGGCCAGCACATGGGGTTCCGCCCAGCCCAATCCATAGATCGGCGTGTCGGTGATACGGGCAATTTCCTGGACCGGGTTCTCCGGACGCCCCGGAATGAAGCGGTGGATATGGCCGTCCGGTGTACCGAAATAGACGCTGCCATCAGCGGCCAGGGTGAGGCCGGTCGCCGTCCCCGGTTCTCCGATCGCATATCGGCGGGCCTGATCCAGAACGCCATTGCGGGCCAGCACGCCGGTCATGGCCGGCGGTCTCGGCTCGTTCCAGTAGGCCGGCTGGATCGAGGATGGCCACATGACCCAGAACAGGCCGAAAACGGCCACCAGGCCGAAACAGAATGTCAGGGCGCGTAACAGCATCAGATCTCGCGTCGGGAGCAAAAGATTCCCTGCCTGCCGGAGAGTCCGGCTGGCTTCAAACGCGGATGTAGGCCTTCCGGGCGGCGGCTCGCAAGGCATCGCCCGGTTTTGAATTATAACTACTTGTAATTGTCAGTCGGCCGGAACGATGAGACCGAAGGCATAGAGCTTGCCTATGACCTCGTTGGCTTCCTCGTCGGAAATCTCCGTGAAGTCCGCCTTCGAAACCACGCCGCCATCCAGCAGGGTGTGCAGGGCGGGCTCGGCCGCCAGCGGGAAATGGACCTCTCCACCGGCCGTGATGATCACCACGGATTTGTCGGTTCCGGCCAGACGCCAGGGCGCAAAACGGCGCAGTTTGAAGGCTTGCCCCTCGCGTTTGGGGAGATTGAAGTCCGCGATTGTGCCGGCCGTGGCGGGCATGCGCGACCGGATGAAGGTGTCGACGAAAAGGTCCATGGAGGATTCAAGTTCGGCCTCCTTGGCGATCACACCCAGCAATTCCTTGAATTGGGTCTCGGCCTGGTCGCGCTCGAAGTCCGGACGGGCAAAGCCCACGGGGAGGGCGCGGCGGAAGGCGGAGTGATTGAGCGCCACTTCGGACACGGCTTCAAGCATGAGGTCCGCCCAGGTCTTCACGATCAGGCCCAGCGTGATGTGCAGGGAGGCTTCCTCGCCATGCGTCGAGGCGTCATGCATCAGGCCGCGGGGTACATAGGCGCATTCGCCGGCCTTCAGGACGAATTCCTCCACCGGTTCGCCCACGGCATGGTCTTCCGGGCGGAAGCCTTCGCCGCGATAGGGGTTCTCCACCGGCGTGTCATAGAGCCGCCAGTATTTCTCGCCGGAAACCTGCAGCACGAAGACGTCGTGATCGTCATAATGCGTGCGGAAGCCCTGATTGTGCGGCGGGGTGAGGTAGATATTGGTCTGCACCTGGCAGGAGAGCAGGTTCTCCATATTGCGGCAGAACTCGCCCAGCACGGCATCATTCATGTGGAGTTGCGGCAGGATGATGGTCGCGCCTTGGCGGTATTGTTCGGCCACGCCGCCGCGATCGATATAGCCGGTCTCGAACGTGTATTGCTCCGGCGAGACGGGCGGTTCCGAGCGCGCCATGTCCAGCTGTCCGGAGCGCAAATCGCGATTGGCGACGATGTCGTCGATCCGCTCGATGCTGAGCAGGTCCAGATACCGGCCCGGATCCTCCCGGTGAACAATCAGCGCTTTCTTCTCATGATAGTCGTCGAAGAAGGTCTTCGCATCGATCGGGTCGATGAGGCAGCGCATCGGGTCGGTCAGCCAGAGCGGTTCGGTCATGTCGGCAGGTCTCGAAACGGGGAGGGTTCGGGCACGCGGGGAGCGGGCCGTCACGCAGGGTCAACAGGAAGGAAAGAGGCGGGCCGGAGACCGGACACATCCGATGCCCGGCCCGCCTGGATCAGGAAATCAGCAACGGCGTCCGCGTCCGACTGGATCGGCATAGGAGCCGGTATCGCTGTCGGTGCAGGAACCCCGGCGTCCGCCGCGGCCATTGCCGACCGGATCATAGGGGTCATTGTCCGTGATGCCGGAACCGCGATTGCCACCGCGGCCATTGCCGACCGGGTCCGCATAGCGGCCACTATCACTGTCGGTCACGCCGGAGCGATAGCCGCCGCCCCGACCACGACCCACCGGGTCTGCATAGGAGCCGGTATCGCTGTCGGTGACACCGGAGCTGCCGCGTCCGCGACCGACCGGGTCGGCATAGGAGCCGGTATCGCTGTCCGTGACGCCACCGCCACGACCGCCGCCGACCGGGTCCGCATAGGCGCCGGTGTCGCGGTCGGTGATTCCGCCGCCTCGGCCATTGCCTACCGGGTCCGCATAACGGCCGGTATCGCTGTCAGTCACACCGGTATTGCCGCGCGGTCCACGGCCCCGGCCAACCGGGTCATAGGGGTCGCTGTCGGTATAACCGCCGCCACCGCGGCCGCCACCGACCGGGTCATAGGGATCGCTGTCCGTATAGCCGGTGGTTGCGCAGCCCGCGACTGTGCCGGCGGCACCTGTGGTCAGCGCCGCACCGGCCACCCGCGTCAGGAAAGAGCGCCGGGAAAGCTTGCCGCGTTTCGCCATGGTCTAGCCCTCCAGCGGATCAATAGCCCGGACGGCCGCGACCCACAGGGTCGGAACATCCGCCGGTATCGCTGTCGGTCGTGCCCGGACGCACCGGACCGCGTCCACGTCCACCCGGGTCCGAACAGCCACCACTGTCGCTGTCGGTATAGTTGGAACGGCCACGGCCATTGCCGACCGGGTCCGCATAGGAGCCGGTATCGCTGTCTGTGATGCCGCTGGTGCGGCCGCCGCGGCCATTGCCCACCGGGTCCGCATAGGAACCGGTATCGCTGTCTGTCAGACCCGAGGTGCGGCCACCGCGACCATTGCCGACGGCATCGGCATAGGCGCCGGTGTCGCTGTCCGTGATGCCGCTGGTGCGGCCACCGCCGCGGCCATAGCCGACGCGGTCGGCATTGCCGCCGGAGTCGCTGTCGGTGATGCCGGTGCGGCCATAGCCGACACGGTCGGCATAGGAGCCGGTGTCGGCATCGGTTTGTCCTGTGTAGTTCTGGGCTTCACTGGCACCCGTGATTACGGCACCTGCGCCGGTCGCAACCGTGGCGCCAGCAACCCGAGTCAGAAATGAGCGACGGCTGAGCGTCCCCTTCTTGGCCATCCGGACCTCCCATGTGATGGCACGAACCCTTCCCCAAGGATTCGGCATGTCCCTCTGCTCTCCCAAAATCGGCTCAGGCCAGTTTTTGAAGATGCATCAAGAGTTTATGATTCAGCCCTGAGCCGATCAAACCTATTCTCAAAATATTCTTTTCTTCAAAAACAAGGGGTTGCGGGCAAAGATGAGACTGCCTCGCATACATGATGCGAGCGGGTCGCAACTGGCATTGTTTCTGACACTGAGTTGCAACTGGCTACGGCTTGTGTTCACGCCTTGTTCTGCTGCCCGTCCTGGTGCTAACACTGGAAACAACAAGGGGGCGAGATGACAGCACCGGTCACGATTCTCGGTATTGATCCGGGCCTGCGGCGAATGGGTTGGGGCATGATCCGTATCGACGGTACACGCCTGTCGGCCGTCGGGCATGGCGTGGTCACGCCGCCCGTCAATGCCGCGCTCTCGATCCGGCTGGATCATATTTTCCAGGCGGTTACCGATCTTGTCACGCAATACCGGCCCGACGAAGCGGCGATCGAGGAAGCCTTCATGGCGGCCAATGCCGCCTCTGCCCTGAAGCTGGGCCATGCCCGGGCGGCCGCCCTTCTGGCGCCGGCGCGGGCGGGTCTGCCAGTGGCAGAATACGCGGCCCGCCTGGTCAAGAAATCCGTGGTCGGTACCGGCGGGGCCGACAAGGACCAGGTCGCCGCCATGATCAGCGTGCTCCTGCCGGGCACGAAGGCAAAGGCCGACGAGGCGGATGCACTGGCTGTGGCGATCTGCCATGCCCATCATCGCCGTTCGGCCAGTCTGGGGAGTGTCGCATGATCGGAATGCTCAAGGGCATAGTCGCTGCGCTCGGTCCTGACGGGATCGTGCTGGATGTGAACGGGGTCGGCTATCTGGTCGGCGTCGGCTCCGGCACGCTCTCCCGGTTGGAGCCGGGACAGAGTGTCACCCTGCACATCGAGACCTATGTCCGGGAGGACGCGTTCAAACTGTTCGGCTTTCTGGATGATGTGGAGCGCGCCTGGTTCGTGCATCTGCAGAACGTCCAGGGTGTCGGCGCCAAGGCGGCCTTCGCCATCCTCGATACCAGCCCGGTCAGCGAGATCGCCAATGCGGCCGCACTGGGCGACAAGGCCACCTTCTCGCGCGCCAAGGGGGTCGGCCCCAAACTTGCGGCCCGCATTGCCACCGAGCTCAAGGACAAGGCACCGCCCCAGGGGCGCAGTTTCTCGATCGGATTGCCGGTCCACGAGACCGGAACGCCATCCGCCGCAGCCGCCGTGCCGGCCTCGGCTCCGGCGCCTTCGGACACATCGTCCGGCCTTCGGGAGGACGCCGTTTCGGCTTTGCTGAACCTGGGTTATCACGAGACCCATGCTCGCCAGGCCGTCGCTACTGTGCTGCGCCAGGACGGCGACGCACCTGGCCTGAACGATCTGATCCGCCTGTCCCTGAAGGAGTTGGCCCCGTGAACCGTCTCGCCCTGATTCTCGCCGCCGCTCTGAGCCTGGCGCCGGGTTGCCGGGCGAATGACCCCGAACCGGTCGAAATCCGCATGATCGCCAATATGGGCGTCCTGATCTCCCGGGGCGAGAACCGGGTGATGATCGATGCGCTGTTCACCGATGCCTATGAGGGACGCTTCCGAATACCGGTCGAGGCTGACCGCCTGGCCATGATCGAGGGTAGCGGCGAGTTCCCGCGTGGCACGCTGATGTTGTTCACCCACAGCCATGGCGACCATTTCGACGCAGACCTGGTTCGCATGGCGACCGGGCAACAAGGCGGTGGCCGGATTATCGGGCCGGCTGATGTGCTGGCGATGCACGCAAATGGTGACCCGGAGGCGCAGACGGAACCGGTTGGCGGGACGTTCACCGCCGCGCAGCGCCAGCGCTATGGGTTCGATCTGGACAGCCGCCCCATGTTCCACATGAACGGTATCGACAACCTCACCTATGCGGTCAGTTTCGGCGAGATCACGCTGCTGCACCTGGGCGATACAAACCCGGATGAAGCCGATCTTTCGGTGTGGGATGATACCGATATTGATGTCGTCATGTATCCGATCTGGTGGGACCAGTCAGAGCGCGGGCAGGCCAAGCTGAATGGAGACTGGGCAGATGCGATCCACATTGCCCTGCACATTCCCGCATCGGTCAGCCGTGAAGACGCTGTTGCCCATTTCGGTGAAGGGCATGTCCTCGTGGACGCCGGCGAGCGGATCACGATAAACGCGGAAGAGAGATGACCGACGCCTTTGATCCTTCCGGCGAAGACCGCCTCGTGGACCGTGAGCAACAGGCCGGGGACGGCCGTGACCGGGCCCTGCGTCCGGAACAATTCTCCGACTTTGTCGGCCAGAAGGCTGCGATCGCCAATCTCAAAGTCTTTGTCGAGGCTGCGCGCCGCCGTGAAGAGGCGCTGGACCACGTCCTCCTGTCCGGCCCGCCGGGCCTGGGCAAGACGACATTGGCGCAGATCGTGGCGCGCGAAATGGGCGTGGGTTTCCGGGCAACATCCGGACCGGTGATCGCCAAGGCCGGCGATCTCGCCGCCATCCTGACCAATCTGGAACCGCGCGATGTCCTCTTCATCGACGAAATCCACCGTCTGGCTCCGGCCGTCGAGGAAATCCTCTATCCCGCGATGGAAGATTTCTGTCTCGACCTGGTAATCGGGGAAGGCCCGGCGGCCCGCACCGTGCGGATCGATCTGCCGCCTTTCACCCTGGTAGGCGCCACCACGCGGGCCGGCCTCTTGGCCACGCCCTTGCGTGACCGGTTTGGCGTGCCTGTCCGCCTGGAATTCTATGACGAGGACGAACTGGGCTTCATCGTCACCCGTGCAGCCCGCAAATTCGGGATCGATGCCTCACCCGATGGCGCCCACGAGATCGCCCGCCGCGCCCGCGGCACGCCGCGCGTCGCCGGACGCTTGCTGCGCCGTGTGCGTGATTTCGCCGAAGCTGAAGGGGCCAGTGTGATTTCTGCCGAGGTCGCCGACCGGGCCCTGAAGCGGCTGGAAGTCGACGCGCTGGGGCTGGACAGTCTGGACCGCCGCTATCTCAAGGCGCTGGTGCAAAGCTTTGCCGGCGGGCCGGTCGGGGTGGAAACCCTGGCGGCCGCTCTGGCCGAAGCCCGCGATGCGCTTGAGGATGTGGTCGAGCCCTTCCTCATCCAGCAGGGCTTCATCATGCGCACACCGCGCGGCCGCGTCGCGGCGCCGCGCGCCTGGGATCATCTCGGCCTGACCCCGCCGCAAAGCCAGGCCGGTCAGCCGGGCAGCGGGCAGGGCGGCTTGTTCGGGAAATAGCCTATTCCGCCAGATAACGGGCCGGGCGGTCATCCCGGTCTTCCGGGACATGCAGGGCGTGGCTCATCAGGGTTGAAATCAGCGCGTCGCGGGAAATGGGTTTGGCCAGCACGCCATCCATTCCGGCAGCCTCGTATTCCGCGACCTGTTCCGGCATGACGTTCGCTGTCAGCGCATACACCGGCAATGAGGGTTGGCCGGAACCGGCTTCGCGCCGGCGGATCTCGCGGGTGGCCGACAGTCCGTCCATCACCGGCATTCGGCTGTCCAGCAGGACGATGTCGAAACTCTCCGCGTCCAGCAGGTCCAGCGCTTCCTGTCCGTTCTCCACCAGGCAGAGCGTGCCGACGAGACTGTCCAACAGGGCACGCAGGACGAGGCGGTTGGTCTGGCTGTCATCAGCCGCCAGCACGCGCAGGCGCTGCAAGGCCGACAGGTCTCGTTGCTGCGGCTCCGGACGGGCCATGACCAAGTCGGGCGCAGCGGCGCGGACCGCGATGCTGGCTGTGAAGGTACTGCCCTGGCCGGGCGTGCTCTGAAGGCTGATTTCCCCGTCCATCAGCTCGCACAATTGCCGGCAGATCGCGAGACCCAGGCCGGTTCCGCCATAGGCCCGCATTTCCGCCGAACCAGCCTGCGCGAACGGCCGGAACAGGCCCTTGGCGTCCTCGGGCGCAATGCCGATCCCGCTGTCAGCGACTCGCATCGTGATCCGGGCTTGGCCCTCATCATCGGGGGCGTGGGCGTGCAGGCTGACCTGAACATGGCCGGCCTGGGTGAATTTGATCGCATTGGCCGTCAGATTGGCGAGGATCTGGCCGATCCGCACCGGATCCCCTACAAAGACGCGCTCGCCATCCCCGGTCAGCCGGATGGAGAAATCCAGCCCCTTCTCCAGGGCTTGGGCGGCAAACAGGCCTTCCAGCATGGCGACCGTGTCGGTCAGCCGGAAATTCTGCGGCACGATTTCCAGCCGGCCGGCCTCGATCCGCGCCATGTCCAGAACCTCATTGACGAGGCGCAAAAGCGCATCGCCGGACCGGGTCATCATCTCCAGCTTGTCACGCTGGTCCGGACCCAGAGCATCCTGCTGCAGGGCTTGCGCCATGCCCAGCATCGCATTCATGGGCGTGCGGATCTCGTGGCTGATATTGGTCAGGAAGGCGGTTTTGGCCTGATTGGCCGCATCGGACCGTTTGCGGGCCTCTTCCAGCGCCGCACCGGCGGCCGCCATCTGATGCGCGAAGATCGCGCAGACGGCGCTGGCGGCCAGGGTGAGCAGGATCAGGGTGATCGTGATCCAGCCCAGCAAATAGTAATTGATGTCCCAGTCGGCCGGTGTGGGCACCCAGTCGCGGAACAGGAAAAGCCCGCCCATGCTGGCCCCGACCAGTACGCCGAAGCCAAGGCCGGCACGCGGGCCGACCAGAAAGGCCGCCAGGATCGGCAGGCCGGGCAGATAGATGACAACCGGATAGGCCATGCCGCCCATGCTCGCAGCCTGTCCCGTCAGCACGACATAGAGAAAACTCACCGTGAGCAGGCCGGTCGTCCGCAGGCTCAGCCTTGATCGGGCCAGGGCCGGCAGGGCGCCGAGCGTCAGTGGCGTCACCAGTCCGATCCAGGCCTGGGGCGGAAAGCGTTCGTAATTGGCCACGAAATTCAGGGCACCTGCCAGGCCGCCGCAGACCACGACGGTCAGCGCGATGACGCCGATAATGCGCAATTGCGCCGCGCGAAGATGGTCGCCATCCTCGACTGCAGGCCATATGTACGCTTTCAAGCCTTTCATGGGTGACCCCATGTTCGCTCCCCGAACTCATCCCCTAAAGTTGCGTATAAACGTCAGACTCTGATTTTGGATTAACATGACCCAGACTCTTCAGCCCGCTTCCGGCGAATTCCAGGCCGACCGCATCCATCGTCTGCCCGTGCGGGTCTATTACGAGGACACGGATTTCTCCGGCATTGTCTACCATGCGCGCTATCTGCACTTCTTCGAGCGCGGGCGTACGGAAAGCCTGCGGGCGCTGGGCATTCACCACTCCGAACTGGCTGCACAGGAGGATGCGCTGGCCTTCGCGGTGCGGCGCATGAATGTGGAATTTGTCCGGGCGGCACGGGTTGATGACATCCTGATGGTGGAAACCTTCTACAAACCCCAGAAAGGGGCCCGGTTGATGATCGGGCAACGCATCCTGCGGGGCGATGAACTCATTGCCGAAGTGGACGTCCAGGCTGTGTGTATTGATGCTGCCGGACGGGCCAAACGACCGCCGCGCGAAATGGCCGCCCTGTGGCAGCCTTATGTGATTGAAACAGACTAGACCGTCTGGACGGTACTGTGGACTGGCCGGTCATTCCGCTTGCCGACGCCCTGCCTGCACGCTTACCCTGTAGGCAGGAAGGGGGCCTGTTTGGACACACCGCGCCAAACCCGTCAGAGCACTGACCCTGGGAATCCGGCAGAGCCGGACCGGCCCCCGAACTTTGGCTTTTCCGTCACGCGCGTCCTGCAGGACGGGGATTCGATGTTCATCAAAGCGGTGAACGAATCCGATGGCGGCGGTGCCTCCTGGCTGACGATGAGCCTGATCCGGGCCGATGAGCGCGGCATGATGTCGGTCCGTCGCCAGATTTCCGCGCGCTATGTCCAGCAGGACTGCCTGTGCTCCTCCCTGGCGGCCTGCGCCCTGCCCAACGGATCTCCGGAGGAGACGCCGGCCAACAAGGAGCGGGTTCGGGAATTCATCGACGCGGTCACCAATAGTGACGGGCTGGACCGGTTGGACGATTTCATCGACCGCTCGGTCTTCGTGTCCCACACACCCGGCGGCTGTATCGATCCTGACCGTCTGGATGATTATGCCTCCCGCCGCAGCCCGCGCAGTGGCCTTCGTTATCACGGTGTTGATGACCTGGTCGGGGAGGGCAGTTTCGTTGCGGTCTTCTCCGCTTACGACCTTGACGGGCAACATGCCCGCACCTGTGACCTGTTCCGGCTCGCCGAAGGCAAGATTGTCGAGCATTGGGATGTGGTCGAACCGGTCGCGGCGCATACCGTGGCGCACAATGATGAAGCTTGAATGTGCGCCCCAACTGTTATCTCATCCCCCGCAAATTTGCCGTAATCACCATGCATGAGTGCCATCACGGGTGATCGCCTGGGGTTCAGGCATTGCTCATGCATGATATTGGGCGTGTGTAGTGAAATGGGCCGCACCGGTGTGCGCGCTTGAAGCAGAGGGCCAGCTTCATGGAATCGAGTGTCGTTGAAGTCGCACAGGCGGTCGAAGGTTTCTCCTTCTACGATCTGTTCATGCGGGCTGACTGGGTTGTGAAGGGCGTGATGGGCATCCTGGCCTTCATGTCGATCTGGTCCTGGGCCATCGCCATCGACAAGGTTTTCCATCTGCGGGGCCTGCACGCCAAGGGCCGCCATTTCGAACGTGAATTCTGGTCCGGCCAGCCGCTCGAAGATCTCGCCGACAAGCTGACGCGCAATGCCAAGGAGCCGTTCTCCAAAGTGTTCGCAGCGGGCTTGCGCGAATGGGAAGGCGAGAATGCCGGCGGGCGTGTCTCCAAGGCCGCCGGGGCCGAAGCGGGCCGCCAGATGACCAATTGCGAAGGGGGCCTGGGCATCCTGGCCACCATCGCATCCGCGGCGCCTTTTGTCGGCCTGTTCGGTACGGTCTGGGGCATCATGAATGCCTTCCGCGCCATCGCCGCCTCGCAGAATACCAATCTGGCCGTCGTGGCCCCGGGTATCGCCGAAGCCCTCTTTGCCACGGCTCTGGGCCTGCTGGCAGCCATCCCGGCCGTGATCTTCTTCAACGCCCTGTCCGCCAATCTCGCCAAATACGGCTCCAAGCTGGACGGGTTTGTTGATGAGCTCTCCGCCCTGGCCGACCGGGATGCGTTCTAGCCATGGCTGTTTCCCTCGATAGCGGCGGCCGTGGCCGCGGCCGGGCCCGCTGGAAGCCCAAGGCCGAGATCAATGTCACGCCCTTCGTGGACGTGATGCTGGTCCTGCTGATCGTCTTCATGATCACTGCGCCCCTTCTGAACCCCGGTGTACCGGTCGACCTGCCGGAGACCGAGGCCCGCAATTTGCCGGGTGATGAGGAACCGCTGACCATCACAATCACGGCCGACGGGATGATCTTCCTGCAGGAAACCGAAGTCGAATTGGCCGAGCTGGCACCGCGTCTCGTGGCGATTGCCGGAACCGGATACGACGCCCGCATCTACATTCGGGCCGATGATGGCGCCGCCTACGGCGATGTCGCGCGCGTGATGGCGAATATCAACGCCGCCGGTTTCACCAATCTGGGCCTTGTGACCGATCCGATCGAACGATAGCGAGGCCGGCTTGTGCGTGCGCTTTTCGTCTCTCTTCTCATCCATGCCGGGATCATCGCGGCCGGGCTGATCTATCTGCCCAAGGCCTCGTCGATTCTGGAGGACACGCCGATCGTGCCGGTACAGCTCGTTGCACTGTCCGAGCGCACGAATGTGCGTGCGGCCGCGCCGGAGCCTGAGCCGGAACCGGAAGAGCCGCTGGAAGAGACGGTTGAGGATGCCATCGAGGAACCGGCCCCCGCGCCGGAGCCCGAGCCCGTCGCACCGGAACCCGAGCCGGAGCTTATCGATCCTGATCCGGTCACCCCGGAGCCCGAGCCGGAACCGGTCGAACCGGAGCCCGAGCCTGAGCCGGAACCCGAACCGCAGCGTCCCGAACCCCGCACACCGCCGCAGCGCGAGCCAGAACGCCCGGCCGAACCCTCGCTGGAAGACATGCTCGGCAATATCGAGCGCCAGGTTGCCGAAGTGCGCCGCGACACGGGCACGCCGGAGACGGGGGATATCCGCCGTTCCGCCGGGGATGGCAGCGCCACGACGGCGACGCTGCAGGACATGGTCTCCAGCCATCTGGCCCGCTGCTGGCGAAATTCGCTGGACGCGCCGGAGCCGGACGAGCTGGGTGTCACCCTGCAGCTGCAATTGAGCCGGAATGGTGAATTGTCGTCGCCGCCGCGTCTGGTCGACCAGGGCCGCATTCTCAATTCCCCCAATCCCTATCTGCGGATAGCCGGAGAGCGGGCGATGCGTGCGGCCGTGGAATGCGCGCCGTATCCGCTGCCGCCTGAAGCCTATTCCCAGTGGCGTCAAATTGAGGTCAATTTTTCGCCGGAACTTTATAACCGCTGATGTTTGCCGCCGGAGTTTCCCGCATGAACCGATTGCTTGCCGTCTTCACGGCCCTGCTAGCCGGACTGATGGTCACCACCATGGCCCAGGCCCAGGAACCGCTCCGCGTCGATGTGACCCGCGGCAATCTGGATCCGCTTCCCGTCGCCCTGCCGGACTTTGTCGGCACCAGCGAGGAAGCCCTGTCGCGCGGCTCCGATATCACGCGCGTCGTCACCAATGACCTGGCCTCGTCCGGCCTGTTCGCGCCGATCGACCAGGACGCCTATATCGAGGACATCGAGAATATCGATCTGCGCCCGCGCTTCTCCGACTGGCGCGTGATCGGGTCCTCGGCCCTGCTGGTCGGCAGTGTCCATATCCAGGATGATGGCCGGCTCGTCGTGGCCTTCCGCCTCTGGGATACCCGGCTGGAAGAACAGCTTCTGGGCCTGCAATACCGCACCGCCCCGGAAAACTGGCGCCGCGTGGCTCACCGTGTGGCCGATGAAGTCTATCAGCGTCTCACCGGTGAAAGCGGCTATTTCAACACGCGCATCGTCTATGTCGCCGAAGGCCGCGGCATTGAGGGTGAACCCCTGCGTCAGCTGGCCATCATGGATCAGGACGGTGCCAATCCGTCCTTCCTGACCGATCGCTCCTACATGGCGCTGCTGCCGAATTATTCGCCCAACTCCCAGGAGATCACCTATGTCTCCTTCCTCAACGGGCAGGCGACGACCTATCTCTACAATCTGGAAACCGGCCGCCAGGAAGCGCTCTTCACCCAGGCCATGCGCGAAGCCGGTCTGGACCCGAACGGGCAGAGCCTGTCAGCGCGTTTCACGCCGGATGGCAGCCAGCTGGCCGTGTCGATCGAGACCCGCTCCGGCCATGACATCCACTTGTTCGACCTGCGCACACGCGCCCTCCAGCGCCTGACCCAGCACCCGGCTGATGATGTGGAACCCTCTTTCTCTCCGGATGGTGAACGCATTGTGTTCTCGTCCGCGCGCGGGGGTGGTTCCCAGCTCTACACGATGAACCGGGATGGTTCCGACGTGCAGCGGATCACCTTCGGCGAAGGCCTCTACACCACGCCGGTCTGGTCGCCGCGCGGCGATCTGATCGCTTTCACCAAGCAGAGCGGGGGGCTGTTTTCCCTAGGCGTGGTGCGGGCGGACGGCTCGGGCATCGAACGTATTCTCTATGAGGGCTATTTCGTCGACACGCCGGCCTGGTCCCCGAATGGGCGGGTTCTGCTCTTCACGCGCGGCGAACCGCGTTCGGATGGTACGCGTTACGAAATCTGGAGCATCGATCTGGCCGGCTTCAACCTGAGGCGGTTGGCGACGGGTGGAATGGCATCCGACCCGGCATGGTCGCCCTTGATTGAGTGACGGATTTCTGCGTAACGTTTCGCAGGAATGCGGCACCATTGGGGGGGTCGTTTATTCAGTTGCGTCACGCGAGTCGTGATTGGGAGTATGCCAGTAGCCGTCACGGCTGCGGCTGGATGAGGGTGTAACATCATGAAATTCAAACTGTTTGCCGTTGCGGTTATCGGTGCCTTTGCAACCGCTTGTGCCTCGACGCCGCCGGCCGATGACACCGAAGTGCCGATTGAGCCGCCGGTCACCGATCATGGCAATGACGTTGTCGACACGACGCCTGCAGGCCCGACGGCCGGTTCTCCGGAACACTTCGTCGCCACCGCTGGCGACCGCGTCTTCTACGGCCTCGACCGTCACGACCTGACACCGGAAGCCCGTGCCACCCTGCGCCGTCAGGCTGCCTGGCTGGCCAGCTATCCGGGTGCCCGCATCCTCGTCGCCGGCAATTGCGACGAACGCGGCACGCGGGAATACAATCTGGCCCTGGGCGCCCGTCGCGCCAATGCGGCCCGTGACTATCTGATCAGCCAGGGCGTGGATGCCTCGCGCATCTCCACCACGTCCTACGGCAAGGAAAACCCGACCTGCACGCAGTCCAACGAGCAGTGCTGGGCGATCAACCGTAATGCCACCACGACGCTCGTCGGCGGCTACACGAACTAGGCCTCAAGGCCTGTTTGACAGACAGCGCCCGCAGCCTTCAGGCTGCGGGC
>NZ_JADOTT010000007.1:0-29725 GCF_016817355.1 Maricaulis parjimensis | reverse complement strand
CCCGACGTCATCAGCTTTGGCGAGGATGCCGGCTATTTCGGCGGTGTGTTCCGGGTAACCGCGAACCTGCAGAAGAAATACGGGCTGGACCGCGTTTTTCTTACTCCCGGCGGCGCCGCAATTTCGCCGTCCTGTTCTGCCATTTGCGTGACCCATGATGAAATACCTGTCCCTTCCCGTTCTGCTGGCTGCGCTCGTGATCACCAGCCCGGCCCAGTCCCAGTCCCGCCGCGAACTCGCCGAGCGGATCGATGCCACTGAAGTCCGGATCGGCGAACTGGAAGACCAGTTCATGGCCGGCGACCCGGTGGCTGAAACCCTGATGCGCCGTCTCGACGAGATGGAATACCAGCTGCGCGAACTGACCAGCGAAACCGAACGCCTGGCCTTCGAGAACCGCCAGCTGCGCCAGCAGATCAGCGAGATGGAAGCCCAACAGGCCGCCGCGGTGGAAGAACCGCCCATGATGGATGACGAGGCCATGGCCTGGATGCAGGAAGGCCTGGATCCGGAGACCGGCGAAAGCGTGGCGATTGTCGATCCCAACGACCCGCATGCTGAAGCTCGAGCCGCCGCGACCGGTGTGCTGGGCGCCCCTTCTGGCAATGGTGGTGGCATGCCGCTTC
The DNA here is from genome assembly GCF_016817355.1 of Maricaulis parjimensis. Taxonomy (GTDB): domain Bacteria; phylum Pseudomonadota; class Alphaproteobacteria; order Caulobacterales; family Maricaulaceae; genus Maricaulis; species Maricaulis parjimensis. The sequence goes on along the minus strand of NZ_JADOTT010000007.1, from coordinate 29,099 downwards.
CGGCGGCCGAAGCCCGCGACCCGGCCGAGCTTTTCGCCGAAGCGCATGGCCAGCTGCTGGACGGAAATTTTGACGGGGCCCAGTCGGGCTTTGAGACTTTCGTGAACGAGAACCCCGATCATGAATTGTCCGGCCAGGCCTGGTACTGGCTCGGCGAGACCTTCTTCGTCCGCTCCGATTTTGCCGCTGCTGCCGATGCCTATATCGCGGCTCTGCGTGCCCAGCCGTCCGGTGAGAAAGCACCGGACAGCCTGGTCCGCCTGGCGGCATCCCTGAACGGGATGGGGCGGCAGGCCGATGCCTGCGCCACGCTGGGCCGCTTCTCCGGCCAGTTCCCGAATGCCTCGGCTGCCTCTCGTGCCCGGGCCCGCCGCGAAGCGGTGCGTGCCGGCTGCGAATAGGGGTGAGGCAAGCGCTTCAGCCACGCGTACATTCCTGGCTTGACCGGCATGCCACAGCGCCGGGGCCTCTGGCCCTGGCCTGTTCCGGCGGCAGTGACAGTCTCGCCTTGCTTCACCTCACTGCGTCCTGGGCGAAAGCCCGGGACCGTGCGCTTCTCGTCCTGACGGTTGATCATGGCCTGCGCCCGGAAGCGGCGGCCGAAACCCGCAGCGTCGCTGAGATCGCCGCGCAGTTGGGCGCCGCTTGTGAAATCCTCCACTGGACAAGTGCCAAGCCGCAGACAGGCCTCCAGGCGGCAGCGCGTCAGGCCCGGCACCGCCTTCTGGCCGAGGCCTGCCAGGCGGTAGGTGCGCGCGATCTTCTGCTCGGACATACGCTGGATGATCAGGCCGAAACGGTCTGGATGCGGCTGCAGGCCGGCGGAAACTGGCGCAGCCTGACCGGCATGGCGCCGGTCAGCCGATCCCCGGTCTGGCCGGAAGGCCGGGATGTGCGGCTGCTGCGTCCTTTGCTGGATACCCGGCGAGAGACCCTTCAAGCCTGGCTTCGTGAGCGCGGGCAGGCCTGGGTCGAGGACCCGTCCAATCAGGACACGGCCTACACCCGCATTCGTATCCGCCAGCGGCTGGGCGCGCTGGAAGCCGGCGGGTTCGATCCGTCGCGCCTGGCGGCCTTGGGCGGTGACCTCCAGGATATCCAGCAGGCAGAAGACCTGTCGGCGGCCCTCTTGGCGCGCCGCACGGTCTCGCTGACCGCGTGGGGTGGGGCGCAATTGGACCGGGCGGCATTCCAGGCAGCCGCGCCTGCCGTGCGCTACCGCGTTTGGGAGGCTCTGGTCCTGGCCCTGTCCGGGGTGCCGGGCCTGCCGGACCGCCGCGCGCTGGCCCGTCTGGACGCGCAGCTGGCGCAGAAAGGCCGGGTAACGGCGGCCGGAACCCTCCTCGATGTGTCAGACAAGGCCGTGTGGCTGGTCCGCGATCCCGGTGCTGTGCTGGGCCGCGTCGATCATGCCGCCGGTGACCGTCTGTCCGGACCGGTCCATGCCCCGGTCTGGGACGGACGTTTTGCGTTGCAGGCTGTGCCGTCTTCGGTCACGCCCGGCGTTCTGGGGAAAGACTATGCCGGCCTGGAGGACCGTGCCTGCCTGGACGGGATTCCCGGCTTTGCCCGCTCCGGCTTGCTCTGCCTGCGCCGGGAGGGCCGGGTCATCGGTCTGGCCGGTGTCCCATCCGCCGGGGATGAAGGGGGGAATATCCGCCCGCTTTTCCTGCACAGATTTTGCACACGCCTGCTACCGGCACAGCCGCCAGTGTGGTTTGATACTTCGGAAAGCCTGCAGCCGGTATTACAGTAGGCTCCACTGGCAATGTCGTGGCACAATGCCCATATCCGGTGGACAATCATCCGCCTTTTGAACGGACAAGACGCATGCAAATGAGAAATCTCGCAATTTGGGCCCTGGTTCTGGTTCTGCTGCTGGCCCTGTTCCAGCTGCTCCAGAATTCGTCGCAAGCGCCGGCGGCGGCCAGCGAGGTGACCTATTCGCAATTCCTCAACCGGGTGGAGCGCTCGGAGATTACCAATGTGGTGATCCAGGGCGACCGCGTGCGGGCCCAGACCAGTTCGGGTCAGACGATTGTCGCCAATCTTCCGCCGCAGGATACCCAGACCCTGCCCATCCTCCGCGAAGCCAATGTGGACATCCGCGTCGAGGAAGAGTCGGGTGAGAACAATATCTTCGTCTCCATGCTGCTGAACTGGTTCCCCTTCCTCCTGCTGATCGGGGTGTGGATCTTCTTCATGCGCCAGATGCAGGGTGGCGGGCGCGGTGGTGCCATGGGCTTCGGCAAGTCCAAGGCCCGCCTGCTGACCGAACACCAGGGCCGCAAGACCTTCGACGATGTCGCCGGTGTCGACGAGGCCAAGGAAGAACTCCAGGAGGTCGTCGACTTCCTGAAGGATCCGTCCAAATTTCAGCGCCTGGGTGGCAAGATCCCGAAAGGCGCACTCCTGGTCGGACCTCCGGGGACCGGTAAGACGCTGCTGGCCCGTGCCGTGGCCGGCGAGGCCAATGTGCCCTTCTTCACCATTTCCGGCTCGGACTTCGTGGAAATGTTCGTCGGTGTCGGTGCCAGCCGTGTCCGTGACATGTTCGAACAGGCCAAGAAGAACGCACCGTGCATCATCTTCATCGACGAGATCGATGCCGTCGGTCGCTCGCGTGGTGCCGGCCTGGGGGGCGGCAATGACGAGCGCGAACAGACCCTCAACCAGCTTCTGGTCGAGATGGACGGTTTTGAGTCCAATGAGGGCATCATCCTGATCGCCGCGACCAACCGTCCCGACGTGCTGGATCCGGCCCTGATGCGCCCGGGCCGTTTCGACCGCCAGGTCGTCGTGCCCAATCCGGACATCACCGGCCGGGAAAAAATCCTCAAAGTGCATATGCGCGATGTGCCGCTGGGCTCCGATGTGGATGCCAAGACCATTGCCCGCGGCACGCCCGGCTTCTCCGGTGCGGACCTGGCCAATCTGGTCAATGAGGCCGCCCTGCTGGCCGCCCGCCGCAATAAGCGCCTCGTCTCCATGCAGGAATTCGAGGACGCCAAGGACAAGGTCATGATGGGGCCGGAGCGCCGTTCCATGGTCATGTCCGAGAAGGAAAAGGAACTCACCGCCTATCACGAGGCCGGTCACGCCCTCGTCGCGATGAATGTTCCGGAGGCCGACCCGGTCCACAAGGCGACCATCATCCCGCGCGGTCGTGCGCTGGGCATGGTGATGCGTCTGCCGGAAGCCGACAAACTCTCCGAGAACTACACCCAGATGACCTCCTTCCTGGCCATCGCCATGGGTGGCCGCGTCGCGGAAGAGCTGAAATTCGGCAAGGACAAGATCACGTCGGGCGCGTCGTCCGACATCCAGCAGGCGACCCGCATGGCCCGCGCCATGATCACCCGCTGGGGCTTCTCCGACAAACTCGGCACGATCGATTATTCCGACGATAATGGTCAGAACGTTTTCCTGGGCCAGGAGATCACCCGGTCCAAATCCATCTCGGGCGAGACGGCCCACATCATCGAGGAGGAGGTTCGCCGCCTGATCGATGAGGCCAATGCCACGGCCCGCCGCATCCTGACCGAGAAGAAGAAGGATTGGGAAACGCTCGCCGAAGGCCTGCTGGAATACGAGACCCTGTCCGGGGCAGAGATCGATGATCTCCTCCAGGGCAAGCCGCCGAGCCGCCCGGAAGATGATCCGACCCCGCCCAAGGCCCCGCCCTCGAGCGCCGTGCCGACCACGGATGAGGGCCCGGACGGCGATCCGGAACCCCAGGGCGCCTAGAGCCTGACAGACATGAAGAGGGCGCGGCCATGATGGTCGCGCCCTTTTTCTTTGCGGTCTGTACCCGCTCGATACCGCTTGCCAAGCCCAGCGGGCGGGACTAGCAAACATCCATGCCCAAGCTTCATCTGCGCCGCAATTCATCCATCCCCTTCGTCATGGGCGTGCTCAATGTGACGCCCGACAGCTTTTCCGATGGCGGGAAGTGGATCGACCAGGAAGCCGCGGTCAAACGTGGTCTGGAAATGCTCAAGAATGGTGCGGATGTCATCGATATCGGTGGCGAATCCACCCGGCCTGGCGCCGATCCGGTCCCCGAGGATGAAGAGCTCCGCCGCATCATCCCCGTGATCAAGGCGCTGCGCGAACAGACCGCCGCCAAGATCTCCATCGACACGTTCAAACCTGCTGTGGCCCGGGCCGCCGTCGAGGCGGGCGCCGATATCTGGAATGATGTCATGGCGCTGCGCTATGAGGGCGCGGTGGAGACAGCGGCCGAGCTCGGCGTGCCGGTCATCCTCATGCACATGTCCGGCTCGCCCCAGAACATGCAGAAGAATCCGCAATATGAGGATGTCGTCTCGGAGGTCTGTGACTTCCTGACCGAGCGCGCCGATATTGCCATGGCCAAGGGCGTGACGGCCGACAGTATCTGGCTCGATCCGGGTATTGGTTTCGGCAAGTCGCTCGACCATAATCTGGCGCTCATGCATGATCTCGATGAGGTGATCGGGCTGGGCTATCCGGTCCTCTTCGGTGCTTCGCGCAAACGCTTCATCGCCGCCATTGATGACGGGGCTGACGAGACGGAACGTCTTGGCGGTTCGCTGGCCGCCGCCATGCGGGCCGCCCAGGCCGGCGTCGCCATGGTGCGGGTGCATGATGTGCGCATGACCGTTCAGGCCCTCAAGGTCCAGGCGGCGATCCGCAAGGGCAAGTCCTGAAGCGGGCCCGCCTGCTGACATCACGTTGGCAGGAGGTGCGGTCCATCAGGATTTCCACACGGCCGGCGCCGCACTAGGACAGACCGGTGCGAGGGAGAAGGCTCATGACTTACACACTCTATGGCAAGCCGGGTTTCGGTTCGGCCTGCGTCGAGGCGACGCTGGAACTCCTCGGCCTCGACTACACGCTGGTCGAAGCCAATCCGCTGGGGGATGCGGAGAACCGCGCGCGCGTGGCCGCCGTCAATCCGCTGGGCCAGGTGCCCACACTCATCCTGCCGGACGGCCGCGCCATGACCGAGAGTGCGGCCATTCTCATCTATCTAGGCGATTTGTATCCGGACCAGAGCTTTGCCCCGGCCGCCAATGCCCCGGAACGGCCGGACTATCTGCGCTGGCTCAGCTTCCTGGCGACCAGCGTTTATTCCACCTTCACCCTGTCGGACGGGCCCGAACGCTTTCATCCCGACCCCGCCCATCACAAGACCATGCTGGAAGCGGCGGATGTGCGACGCAAGGATATGCTGGTCTCGATGGATGCGGCCTTTGCCGGACAGGCCGGACCCTATCTCCTGGGTGAGCGTCTGAGCTTCCTCGATGTCTATCTGGCGATGATGAGCCGTTGGGATCCGGGGCGCGAAAGCTTTGATGCACACTGCCCGCATCTTCGCCCCTGCGTCGAGCGCACCGAACAGAACCCGGCCATTGCCCGCGTCTGGGCCCGCAATTTCAAGACGGCTGTGCCCGCATGACCGGTGTGCTGGGCCCCTGGACGCTTCTGGTCATTGGCGGTGTGCTGGAAATGGCCTGGGCAATCGGCTTCAAATATGTCGGCCGGGACAGCGCGCTCTGGCTCAAGGGCGCGGTGCTGCTGGCCCTGGCGGGGTCCATGACAGCGCTCTTCCTGGCCATGCGCCAATTGCCGGCCGGAACCGCCTATGCCGTCTGGACCGGGATCGGCGCCATCGGCGTCGCGACTATCGGCATTTTTGTCTTCAAGGAACCGGCGACTGTGGCGCGCATCTGTTTTCTGGCGCTGATCCTGATCGGCATTGTCGGCTTGAAGGCGACGAGCGGGCCGCAGGCCTAGCCAAACGGATCGTCGATCGATTTCGAAGGCTGGGTGAACCAGCGCGGCCCGTCTTCCGCCATGTAGAAATGGTCTTCCAGCCGGATTCCGAATTGTCCGGGCACGGAGATCATGGGCTCGTTGGAGAAACACATGCCGACATCCAGCGGGGTCATGTCGCTGGCGACCAGATAGGGCGCTTCATGGATGTCCAGCCCGATCCCGTGTCCCGTCCGGTGCGGAATGCCGGGCAGGGCATAGTCGGGACCAAAGCCCAATTCCTCATTCTTGCGCCGCGCAGCCGTATCGACCGCGCCGCACAGAACGCCCAGCTGCGCGGCTTCGAAGGCGGCGGCCTGGCAGGCTTTCTCCGCCTCCCACACCCGGCGCTGCTCGGCAGTGGGCGTGCCGAACACATAGGAGCGCGTGATGTCGGACTGGTAGCCATGATTGGAACAGCCCGTATCGATCAGCACCATGTCGCCTTCTTCCAGCGTTTTGGGATGGGCGACCCCGTGCGGGAAGGCCGTGTCCGGGCCGAACAGGACGATGCAGAAACCCGATCCGGGGGGCGCGCCGACCTTCTTGTGGGCCTCGTGAATGAACTGGGTCACTTCCAGGGTGGAGATGCCGGGCCGCAGGATGCGAGCGGCCGCCTTGTGCACTTCCAGCGTGGCCGTCTTTGCAGCCTGCAGAAGGGCAATCTCGGCCGGTGACTTGCGGGCCCGTCCGTGCAGGATCATGTCCCCGCCATCGCCGGTCAGCGCGCCCGGCCGGGCCCGGCTCAGCCCCGTCACGCGGAAGAGGGGGGTGGTGGGGTCCAGCGCCAGCGAGGTTTGCTCGCCGATCAGGGTGGCAACCAGTGCGTAGGGATCTTCATGCTCGTCCCAGACCGCCAGCTCGCCCTTGAGGCCCATATAGTCCTTGATGGTTCCCGTCTCGAAGGCCGGGCCGATATAGACCGGATCACCCTGGACCGGGATGAGGGCGCCGACCAGGCGCTCCGAATTGGGCCAGTAAGTGCCCGTGTAATAGGTCAGATTGCTGGAGGCATCGAGATAGACCACATCATAGCCGGCCCGCTGCATCCGCTCCTGCAGGCCCGCGATCCGGGCGCGGTATTCCGCTTCGCTGATCGGCTGGCTGCCGGCCAGCATGTCATTCAGCTTGGCCAGTTCGGCCTCGGCGGTGGACCCGCCCACGCCCTTCGTCTCGATGGTCAGATTGGAATCCGGCATGGCGACCTCGCTTTGCGTCTGTCACTTGCATGACGCGATGCGAGGCCGCCGTCCAGTCCTGTCGCCCGGGGATCAGGCCCCTTCGCCGAACATGAAGAGCAGGAATTCCGCCGGCTCATCGAACGGGTTGAGGAATTCATGGCTCATCCCGGCCGGGATGAAGATGATGTCGCCATCGCCGACTTCCTGGTCCACCCCGTTGAGCCGGGCGATCGCCCGCTCACCCGTGAAGATCACCATCGACGGAAAGGGATTGGTGCGCGAGCGCTCATCCTCATTCACGTGCTGGCCCGGCATCACATAGCCGAATCCGGATCTCAAACCGGGCTGGTAGTAGATGATGCCCAGATTGCCGCCATGCACTTCCCGGGTAGCGTGGTCTCGCCAGCGGATGATTTCCGGTGTGCCGCGGGTGAAGAAGTGGAAGGTGAAGCCCAGAATGGCGGGATCGAAACCGGCCCCGTCCATCAGGTCGATATCCATCGGCGCATAGTCCGAGGAAAACGCCTTGCCCATGGCGGTCAGCGCCGCCATCTCGCCGCGATCCACCATCGCCAGGGTTTGCCCTTCGGCCGGGTAGAAGAAACTGGGCGTTTCCGGCTCGCCCTGGCGGATCGTGTAGCTGGTCGTGTCATGGTCCAGCGATACCGTCCACCAATTGCCATCCACGACGACGCCGAATTCCCAGTCGCGGGAAAAGGTCGGGTCATTCATGTAGTCGGCAGCAAACCGGTCGAGAATGGCGCCAGCTTCTGCCGGCGCGATGGGATTGTCCTGGGCCAGGCCCGCCGAGGCGAGCAGGGCGCTGCCGGTCAGGGCGAGAAGCCCGGTCTTCAGGCGCAGGCCGAGCCGGTTCAAGTTTGTGCCGGTCCGGTCCCGCTTCGTGGTTTCGATCGTTTCAGTCATTACAGTCTGGGTCATGGGTTTCCCCCTCATTTCATTAAAATGCGCGGTCTTTGTGTCACTAACTATCCAGATAGATAGTTTTCTATCGGGCCGCTTGTCCTCGTTCCCGCAGTGTGCGGTTTGCTGGATAGACATCCTTTCAATTCAACAATCCGCTGCGGGTCAGGTTTCGATCCCGCCAAGGACAAGACGGCGCAAATGCTGCGCGAAGGAAGCAGACTTGATTTCCAGGTCTGCCATACCTTGATGCTTTGTAATCTGCATTCGGATGCGGTCGGTCAGCGAAAAAAAGATCGCAGACCCGACAATGGACAGGTGGAGCATGTGCACATCCACCTCCCGGAAGCGTCCGGCCGCCCGCCCGGCCTCATAGAATTTCCGTGTTGTTTCCATGAAGTTGCGCAGCTTCTTGGCCGGGCCTTCGCGGGTCATGATGTCGCCGTCCAGATAATCCCGCAGAATCATGCGTGGAAACGAGGGGCGGGCGATGATCGCCTCGGCAAACACTTCGACAAAATCGCCCATTGAGGTGACCGGCTCGCCATCGCCGGCCAGGGCGCGTTCGAACTGGTCCAGGACATCATCGATGATGTGTTCGATGATGGCGGTATAGAGCCCGTCCTTGTCCTTGAAGTAATAGCGGATCATCGCCTTGTTGACGCCCGCCTCCTCGGCAATGGCGTCCAGCGTCGTCGCTGCAAACCCCTTGGCTGAAAACAGGATTTCTCCCGCCTCCATCAGGCGTTGCTGGGTCGCTTCCGCATTGCGGCGACGCGGGGCAGGGCGGGCAGGGGCAGTCATCCCCTCAAGTCCTAAACCGAGCCGCCTGTGAGCGCTAGCGGCGGGGCTGCTGGGCGGCGGCGTCGTTGAAGAAGTGGCTGATCAGATTATAGCGCACGCCCGCCGTCGTCTCTTCGATCTCGTGAAGCAGGGAGGAGGAGAAAACAAAGGCCGTACCCGGCTCGCCGCGATAGCCCCGGTTGGAAAACTCCCGGAAGACCAGACCGCCGCCTTCATAATCATCATTCAGCGCCACGGAGAGCGCAAAGCGGCGGTATTGCGTGGCAGGGCTGGTATTGTCGCGATGGCCGATCTCGATGCCCTGACGGGGCCCGGCATAGCGGGCAATGTGCAGGGTTTCCCGCCGCGTGACCTGGAAGGCGAAGGCTTTGGCAATCTGCGGCAGGACGCGCTCATTGATGCGCTTGTCCAGACGCGCCAGCAGAGCCTGGTCCTTGATGACGTGGTCGATCCGGTCTTGCCGGTTGTAGTCGGAGACCGGGAATTTGTAGTCGCCGGCTTCGCCCGGCCCCGGCTTGGCAACCCGGAACCCGTCGGACGTGTTGAAGTGCTCGATCAGCGTCTCACAGTCATCTGGATCAAAGGCTTTGGGAATGATCAGGATGGGCGCATGGCCGGGAATCCAGCCGGCGCCACTATCGGCGGCCGGGCCGGATGTCAGGTCGGAAAGGGCGTCCATGGTCTCCTCGAGCGGGATACGGGGATGGTCGGTGATGGAATGGATCTGGCCGTGCGCCGTGATCAGGAAGGAGCGGGCGGCAATCTCGCCCTCCAGATCCTGTCCGCGCACCAGGCCATAGCGGGCAAACAGCGCACCATTGCAGTCACCCAGGATCGGGGCGTGCAATCCCTGCTCCCGGGACAGGGCGCGCTGACGCGGCCCATCCGTATGCGAGGTCACCAGGACAAGATGCGCTCCGGCCTGTTCGATCCGGCGTTCAGCCCGGGCCAGGTCGGAAAATGTCCGGGCCACATGGGGGCAATCCAGATCGCCGATGAAGACGAGCAGGATCGGCCGTCCGGCCATCGCATCATCAAACAGGCGGATCCGGTGACCCAATGGGGTCAGGGCATCGAAGTCGGGGGCATAATCCCCAACATCGAGCCGGTTGCGGAAGGCGGCCAGGAAGGGCGCACTCCGGCTGATGACACTGATCTCTCCGTCGGCAGACACACCATACTCATTTGCGGCAAGAACGATCTGGGATCAGTCTTGCTGCAATGCAGCAGGGCGCAATGCCGGATCAGAGAAGTTCGAGGAACTTCTCCAGCCGTGCCATATCCTTGGGCAGATCTGTTTCGAAGCGCAGCAATTCCCCCGATACCGGATGCTCGAAACCCAGGATCGCGGCGTGCAGGGCCTGCCGCCGGAAATCCTTGAGCTCGCGGCCATTGTCGGCCGTTGCCAGGAGATTGCCGCGGCGCTGGCCGTAGACCGGGTCGCCCAGAAGCGGGCAGCCGATATGGGCCATGTGGACGCGGATCTGGTGCGTTCGGCCCGTTTCCAGCCGACATTCCACCTTGGCCGCCAGCCCGGTGCCCACGGCCATGCCCTCAGCCTGGCCGTAACGTTTCATCGTCGCGTAATTGGTGATGGCGTGCTTTCCGGCCTCGCTGTGCGGATCGCGCGGTACGGTGAATTTCTTGCGGTCCTGGGAGGACCGGGCAATCTGCGTCTCCATCCGGCCGGCCTTGGGATTGGGGGCGTTGCGGGTGAAGGCGATGTAAGCGCGCTCGACCGTGTGGGCCGCAAACTGGGCCGTCAGTCCCTGATGGGCGCGGTCGGATTTGGCAACAACCATGACGCCCGACGTGTCCTTGTCCAGCCGGTGCACGATGCCCGGCCGTTCCACGCCGCCAATGCCGGACAGGCTGCCCGCACAATGGTGCAACAGGCCGTGGACCAGCGTTCCCGTCCAATTGCCCGCTGCCGGATGCACCGCCAGTCCGGCGGGCTTTTGCAGCACGATCAGGTCGTCATCCTCGAACAATACGTCCAGGTCCATGGGTTCCGGCGTGGGCTCGGCAGCGCGCGGGGCCGGTATGGTCAGCGTATAGACCTGGCCTGCTGCGATCTTGGCCGACGGGTCCGTGAAGGCGGCACCTTCCAGGCTCAGCTGGCCGTCCTCGATCAGCGCCTTCAGACGGGAGCGGGATAATTCCGCGATCTCGGCCGCCAGCCAGCGGTCCAGGCGTTCGCCGGCCTGTTCGGGCTCGACGGTCAGGTCTCGGATATCGGTCGCATCGCTCATGCCGGGGATATCCGCCAAGCGATGCAGGAATGCAACGCCACAGTGAATGCTGCAGTGCATCAACGATCTGTCATCATCTTGTCGGTAAAGCGTCACGCGAAGCGCATAGACCCGCGCTTCAGACCGCAGTCATGGGGCTGCTCGCGTTTTGGGAGTTATACGATGGTCTTGAAATCTCGCCTTCTTTCTGCAGCCGCCCTGATCGGTTTCGCCAGTGCTTGCGGCGCAGCAAACGCGCAGCAATCGACAGACGATGCCGGCGTGGAAGTGATCACGGTCACCACGCAGTTCCGCGAGCAGTCGGTCGCTGATGTGCCGATTAATGTGTCCGCCTTCGATGAAGCCCTGCTGGACGAGCTCGATATTGCCGACTTCGAGGACCTGGCGGCCTTCACGCCGGGCCTGATCGTGCAGGAGCAGAGCCCGAATAATACCGGTTACTCCATTCGCGGCATCACCACGGACAGTGGTGAAGCCACGTCGGAAACCCGGGTTGCGGTCTTCCAGGATGGTGTCTCCATCACCCGCTCGCGCGGCTCCTATATCGAGCTGTTCGATATTGAGCGCGTGGAAGTGGCCAAGGGTCCGCAGCCGACCCTGTTCGGCCGGGGCGCCCTGATCGGCGGTATCAACATCATCCAGAACAAGGCGGACGACGAATACTCCCTGTCCGCCGAAGTGGGCTTCGGCAATGACGGCCAGGTTGAGGGCCGCGGTCACGTCAATCTGCGCCTCGCCGACAATTACGGCCTGCGCATCGCCGGCGTCTCCCGCCAGCGCGACGGCTATATCGACAATACGCTCGGTGGCGAGCTGCAGGGTCGCGATACCCAGGCTTTCCGCATCGTCCTGTCCGGCGCCCCGACCGCGGATTTCTCCTTCGACCTGATCGCCAATTATCAGCAGGACAACCCGCCCGGCACCTCCTTCAAATCCGCCGCCATCCCCGCAATCGGAGGCGACACCAATCCCTTCACGGCGGCCTCACTGAACACGTTCGGTGGCTTCGAGAATGACGCGCCGCTGGGGCTGGACCGCGAAGTGCGCGGCGTCACCTTCCTGGCCGATTACGCCATCAATGATGCCTGGACGCTGAGCTCGATCACCGGCTGGCGTGACTTCACCTCGGTCGAAATCTTCGATCCGGATGGCTCCTTCCTGCCCTTCCTGGCCATTGCGGAAGATGCGACCGGCGAACAGTTCAGCCAGGAAGTCCGCTTCTCCTACGACAATGGCGGCGCCTGGACCGGCTCGATCGGTGCGCTCTACTTCCAGGAAGAAGGCGAACAGCGCATTCCGCTCGGCATCAATGAAGCTGTGGCCCAGGCCGTCCTGGCCGACTCGCTGGCCGCCAGCTTTGGTGCAACCGTGCCTCAGCTGGAAGGCCTTCTGGCTCTGGCAGGCTTCCCGGGTGTGGATCTGGACAATCCGCTCAACCCCTTCCCCTATTCGGTGGCTGCCCTGCTGACCCAGGCTCAGCTTGTGCCGCTGCGCGATATCTATCTCGAAGAGGGATCCAACGCGGCCGAACAGACCTCTTATGACATCTTCGCGGATGCTTCCTATGCCGTGACGGATCGCCTGACCCTGACGGCCGGCTTGCGCTACACGGCGGAAGACAAGACCTCTTCGGGCTATGGCCGCAATATCGCCGGTCCGAACCTGATCACCTTCGCGCCGACCCTGGTGACGCCCTACACGCCGAATGGTGACACGATCAGCCAGTCCGGCGAGTTCGATGATTTCACCTGGCGTGTGGCCGCCAGCTATGCCGTGTCCGACACGTTGAACGCCTGGATCAGCTATGCCCGTGGCCGCCGCCCGGACATCATCTCTGTCGATACCACCTCGCCGACCCTTTTCTCTGCGGCGCCGGCGGAAATCGTCGACTCCGTGGAAGCCGGGGCCTTCTGGACCTTTGCCTATGGCACGCTGTCCGGCTCGGTCTTCTATTCGGAATATGAGAACTTCCAGACCACGCGGTTTGACCCGAACACGATCTCCTATGTGACGGACAATGCCGGTAATGCCACTCAGTACGGTCTGGAAATGCAGGGCCAGTTCGACCTGGGTGAGCGCGCCCAGCTCTATGTCAGCTATGCCTATAATTCCGCGACTTTCGATGACACGGACTCCAACGGCAACACGCTCCTGCTGGCGGGCAATACCTTCCGCTATGCCCCGGAACACGCCGTGTCCTTCGGTCTGAATGTCGATGTGGCCAGTGGCGAGTGGGGTTCGGTGACCTTCCTGCCGACCTATAGCTGGCAGTCGGACATCTTCTTCGACAATGACAATGACCGGTTCGGCGGCATCCTCGCCCAGGACGCCTACGGTCTGTTCAACGCCCGCATCCGCTTCGACGATGCCGGCGAGAACTTCCACGTCGAACTCTTCGGCACCAATCTGCTGGATGAGGAATACCTGATCGATGCGGGCAATACGGGCGGCACTTTCGGCATGCCGACCTTCATTGCCGGCTCGCCGCGCCTCTACGGCGTGCGCGCAGGCGTCGATTTCTAGTCACCGCTCTTGAGCGGACCAGTCAGCGCGCCGGGTTCGGGGGAGCCCGGCGCGCTGTAGCTTTTTGGATGGCTTGAATTCACGTCGTGAACTCGTCGCGAAATCGGTCTAGGGATATCCCCTGACAAAGTTCGGGGAGTTCCTATGTCGAAGACGTCGCTCACACGCCGCTCGGCCCTGATCGGGGCAGCGGGCACCGGTCTGGTCCTGACCGCCTGTTCGCCCAAGCCGGATGCCTATGTTCCGCAGGGCGAGGGCGCCTTCCGTCACGGCGTGGCTTCGGGCGATCCCGATACCAATTCCGTCGTCCTGTGGACGGCGCTGACCGATGATGCCGGCGGCTATCGCGGTGTTGAAGTGGCACGCGACGCGGACTTTACCGATATCGTCTTCGCCGAGGGTGGTGAGATCGCCTATATCCAGCCCCAGCCGCTGGGCACGCTGAAAGTTCTCGCGACCGGGCTGGAGCCGGGTGAGACCTATTTCTACCGCTTCCGGCTCAATGACACTTATTCCCCGGTCGGCATCACGCGAACCCTGCCGGTGGGGACGATCGATGCCTACCGGATCGGCGTCTATTCCTGTTCCAATTTCCCGGCGGGGCATTTCAATGCCTATCGCGAGGGGGCCGAGAATGGGGATCTCGATCTGGTCATCCATCTGGGCGACTATCTCTATGAATATGCGATGGGCGAGTATGCGACCGGTGATGCCGAGGCGCTCAATCGTGTGCCGGAACCGCTGCACGAGATCGTCTCCTATTCCGACTATGTGACGCGCCATGCCCAGTACAAGTCCGATCCGGACCTGCAGGCCCTGCACGCCGTTGCACCCTGGATCATGAGCTGGGACGACCACGAGACCGCCAACAATTCCTATGCCGATGGCGCCGAGAACCATGACCCCGACCAGGGTGAAGGCCCCTGGGAGGTCCGCCGCGATGCCGCCCTGCGCGCCTGGTATGACTGGACACCCAGCCGCGAGCCGGAAGACCTGCGTGACCGTTATGGCGTCTACGAAATCGGCAATCTGGCAACGATCTGCCTGATCGAGAGCCGGCTCAGCGCGCGCGACCAGGAAGTCTCCCTGGCCTCGTTCCCCGTCCCCTCTGATGCAGACGATACTGACCCGGCCGTGCTGGAAGCTGTGGCGGCGTGGAAGCGGGATGTGGTGGGGGATGTGTCCCGGGAACTGATTGGCGGGGAGCAGATTGCGGGGATTGCGGGGGCCTGTGCGGACAGTGTTGCGGCGGGCAAGCCATGGCGGATCCTGGCCAACCAGGTGATCATGTCCCGCGTCAATTTCCCGAATTTCGCGACGGAAATGCCCGGCTGGCTGCGCTGGTATGCGACGCGCAACAGCGAGTTCGCCCGCAATTTCATCATGCGGACCCGGTTCGACATCCCCTTCAATCTGGACATGTGGGACGGCTATCCGGCCGAGCGCGAGCGCCTGTTCGGGGCCTTGCGTGAAGCGGGTGCCGATGTCGTCACGATCACCGGTGACGTCCATTCCTACTGGACCAATGATCTGGTCGCGTCCGACGGTGTGCGGATCGGGACCGAGTTCGTCGGCACGTCGGTAACCTCGCCCTCGCCCTTCTCCAGCTTCAAGGCGCCGGGCGTGGATTATGGGCGCATGATGGTCGAGGCCAATGACGCGGTCCGCCACTGCAATATGGAGGATCACGGCTATATCCGACTGACCCTGACGCCGGAAACGGCCGAGGCGGAATACATCACCGTCTCCACCATCCTGCAGCGTGACTACCGTGCGGGCCTGGACAGTCACTGGCGACTGACCCGTCAGACCAATGGCGTGGCACCGGAGGTGGAACGCCTGGCCTGATCGGCGAAGCGGGCGCGGATTCCGCACTGATGAGTCTGGCTCATCAGTGTTTTGAACAGGCGGGGACTAAAGACCGGCCGGGGAATGCCCTATATGTCTGCCTGACTGGCAGGCTTGGCCTGTCGCGACACCGAACAGGACGGACCTGCATCATGAAGACAATTGGCTATGCGGCCCAGAGTGCCGACACTCCGCTTGAACCCTTCCATTTCGAACGCCGGGACTTGCGCCCGAATGATGTGGCGATCGACATCGAATATTGCGGCGTCTGCCATTCCGACCTGCATACCGCTCGTTCCGACTGGAAAGGCACAGTCTATCCGAATGTGCCGGGCCACGAGATCGTTGGCCGTGTCTCTGCAGTGGGTTCGGACGTCGAGAATTACACGGTCGGTGACAAGGTGGCCGTCGGCTGCATGGTCGACAGCTGCCAGCATTGCGACCAGTGCCATGGCGGTGAAGAGCAGTATTGCCGTCACGGCATGACCGGCACCTATAATTCGCCGGACCGCATCACCGGCGACATCACTTATGGCGGCTATTCCAAGCACATTGTGGTGCGCGAGGAATTCGTTCTGTCTGTGCCGGACAATCTGGATATGTCCAAGGCGGCACCGCTGCTTTGCGCTGGCATCACCACCTATTCGCCGCTGCGTACCTGGAATGTCGGTCCGGGCTCCCGCGTGGGTGTGGTCGGCATGGGTGGTCTCGGCCACATGGCGATCAAGCTGGCCGTGGGCCTGGGCGCCCATGTCACCGTGATTTCCCGCACGGCGGACAAGGAAAAGGACGCCATGGAGCTGGGTGCCGACGCCTTCCTGATCTCCGGTGATCGGGCCGCGATGAAGGAAGCGGCGGGCTCGCTCGATCTGATCATCGACACGGTGCCGGTCAAGCACGACATCAATCCCTACCTGCCGCTGCTCGACATTGACGGTACGATCTGCCTGGTCGGCCAGGTCGGCCCGATGGCCGAGTTCATGTCGCCGCCTCTGATCATGGGGCGCCGCCGCATTGCCGCCTCGCTGATCGGCGGGATCGCGGAAACCCAGGAAATGCTCGATTTCTGCGGCCGGATGAACATCCTGCCGGAATGCGAGATGATCCGTATGGACGAGATCAACGAAGCCTTCGAGCGCATGGAACGCGCTGATGTGCGCTACCGTTTCGTGATCGACATGGCCTCGCTCGACGCGCCGGCCTGATGATATCCGGCGGGCGGGCAGGGCGCAGGCTCTGCCCGCCCTTATCCGCCGCTCGCGGTCGGGGGATAAGTCCGTCCCGGCCGGTTCTGGCGGGTGGGGACAAGCTTCCCGGAGCACGGCCGAGCGCACAGCGCAAACATCGCGCAATTTAATGAAACGCGGCATCACAGCATGAAAAAGCCCCGCAGCGCGTGCTGCGGGGCTTTTCACATCCGGTCTGGAAACGGGGTTTAGCCGCGTTCCACCATGCGCATGAAACGGTCGCGCAGATCCGGGTCGGTTTTGAAGGCACCGGTGAAGCTGGTCGTGATGGTCGACACATTCGGGTGGTGCACACCGCGGGTCGTCATGCACTGGTGCTTGGCGTCGACGAAGACGGCCACGCCCAGCGGGTCCATCGCCTCGGTCAGCGCATCGGCGATCTGGGCGGTCATGGTTTCCTGCGTCTGCATGCGCTTGGCGAAAATCTCGACCACGCGGGCAATCTTGGAAATGCCGACCACGGCCTTGCGCGGCAGATAGGCGACATGGGCGACACCCATGATCGGGGCGAGGTGGTGTTCGCAATGGCTCTCGACATCGATATTGGTCAGCATGACCATGTCGTCATAGCCCTGCACATCCTCGAACGTCTTGCCGAGGGCGGCGAGCGGGTCGGCATCATAGCCGGAGAACCATTCCTGCCAGGCCTTGGCGACACGCTTGGGCGTATCCAGCAGGCCTTCACGGGACGGATCATCACCCGCCCAGGAAATCAGGGTGCGAACGGCCTCTTCGGCCTCTTCACGGGTCGGTTTTGCTTTGGGTGCGCCAGCCAGGCGCGCGGCTTCAGGGGTCACGGCGTCCATCCTCGTGGATCCTTTCGTTGTCGGGCCGGTGTCTTCGGTTTACGAGGGCACCGCAGTTCCGGTTTCCGGATCGAGGATGCAAATGGCAGCTCGTGGTTGGGGCTGCGACCTGAAATCCTCTCATTTTCGCGCTTGCGCGCGAGGGGGTATGTAGGGCTTAAAGCGCCACATTCCAACTCATGGCCGCGTATGGGGGTCATGATTTTTCAGTACAGACATATGTCGGATACGGACAAGATTATGAATTCGCTCACCCTTTATGACACGATGGCCCGCCGCAAACGGGTCTTCGAACCGATCGATCCGGACCGGGTGACGATGTATGTCTGCGGACCGACCGTTTATTCCTATGCCCATATCGGCAATGCGCGTCCGCCGGTCGTGTTTGATGTGTTGCGCCGGGCCCTCGCGCACCTCTATGGCGATGAGCATGTCGTGCTGGCGGCCAATATCACCGATATCGACGACAAGATCATGGCCGCTGCCCGCGAAAACGGCGAAGGCATCGAGGCTGTCGCCACACGGTTCGCGAAAATCTATCGCGAGGATCTCGATGCGCTGGGCGTCCGCGCCCCGACGCTGGAGCCCAAGGCGACGGATCATATCGAACCGATGATCGCGATGATGCAGCGCCTGGTCGATGAGGGGCATGCCTATGCCGCTGAAGGCCATGTCCTGTTCTCGGTGGCCTCCTATGAGCGCTATGGTGCTCTGTCGCGCCGTTCGCTGGACGACATGATCGCCGGAGCCCGGGTCGAGGTCGCGCCCTACAAGAAGGATCCGCAGGATTTCGTCCTGTGGAAGCCGTCCAAGGATGACGAGCCGGGTTGGGACAGCCCCTGGGGCCGCGGCCGGCCGGGCTGGCACCTGGAATGCTCGGCCATGTGCGAAACCCATCTGGGTGAGACGATCGACATTCATGGCGGCGGCATTGACCTGGTCTTCCCGCACCATGAAAACGAGATCGCCCAGTCCACCTGTGCCCATGGCGGCAAGGCGATGGCCAATTACTGGATCCACAATGGCTTCCTGAACATGGGTTCGGACAAGATGTCCAAATCCCTGGGCAATGTCGCGCTCATCCATGAGCTCAAACAGGCTTGGTCCGGTGAGGTGCTGCGCTGCGCCCTGCTGACGGCGCATTATCGCGCGCCGCTGACCTGGAATGCCGACCTTCTGGCCAAGACCCGCCGTTCGCTGGACCGGATTTATGGCGTTCTGCGTCGTCTCGGTGATGTCGAGGCTGCCCGGACGGGCGTGCCGGCCGCCTTCCTGGAAGCCGTTCTGGATGACATCAACACACCCAAGGCCCTGTCCGAATTGTTCGCGCTGGCCGGTGCGGCCAACAAAGCCGAAACGGATGCGGAAAAGGCGCAGGCCAAGGGCGAATTGCTGGCCGCCGGTGCTCTTCTGGGACTGGGCCAGGGCGATCCGGATGAATGGTTCGGCCTTACGGCCCTTTCGGCCGAGGAGCGGGCCGAGATCGATGATCTCATCGTCCAGCGCCAGGCCGCCCGCGAGGCCAAGGATTGGGGCAAGGCGGACGAGATCCGCGATCGCCTCAATGAGCTCAAGGTCCAGGTCGATGACGGGCCGGAAGGCTCGACCTGGCGCAAGGTGACGGAGTAAGCGCCATGGCCCTCAAGGGCTTCAATGTGTTGATGCAGGCCGAGGACGCCACAGGTGAGTGTTTCATCACCTGGGGCGTCATCGCCGCCGATGCGGACGCCGCCATCAAGCTGGCCGAAGGTGCCGCTTTCGCCGAGGGCTTTTGGTCCGTCGAGATCGACGAGGCCTGGGAACCGGAACCGGAAGAGGGCGACGAACCCTTCGGGGATATTCCCGAAGTGCTGGGCCGCACCGAACCGACCTATCTCGATGAAGACGAGGTGGATTAGGAGTAGACTGTCTCTTCCGGCGCTGACGTGACTTGCCGTCCCGAAGAGGAGCTTGCATGCACATAGCATTGTTGAAGCGATGGGTTTTGCTCGGGCTGACAGGCGTTGATGCGGCGGTTTTTCTGTTTTGGGGTTACGTGAATCTACGGGCCTGGTTGTGGGGCGCGGAAGTCGTTTTCGGAATCCCGATTGGCGAGATGCAAAGGCTGGGAACCCCCCTGATTTTTGCGATTCTCGGGCTGGCAGTTGTCGCTAAAACGGTCGCTTTCTGGAGCGTTTTTCGCCGACATCGCTGGGCGCTGTGGCCCTATCTTCTGGGCGCGCTTTGCCAGCTTTCCCTGTGGGTGACGGCGACCAGCAATCCGCACTATGAGGGCGGTTTCGGATTTCTGGTTATGGTGATCGAAGTCTGCGCGTCTGCTCTGCTTTATGATGCATGGCGCAATCATGTCAGAAAGCCGCAATCGGGTTGAGCGTGCAGGTCTGGCGCGGCCCCCCAAAACACCTTACATAGAACCCATCATGGCTGATGATCTCTATTCCAACGCGGTCTTGCGGCTGGCGGCGGATATTCCGCGGATCGGGCGTTTGTCGCGCCCGCAGGCTTCCGTGCGCAAGGTGTCGCGCCTGTGCGGGTCGGAAGTGGAAGTGGATCTGGTGATGCAGGGCGGCCGGGTGGCCGATCTGGCGCTGCGGGTGAAGGCCTGCGCGCTGGGGCAGGCTTCCGCCTCGATCATGGCACGCCAGGTGATCGGCGCATCGGCGAGTGAGCTCGCCCTGGCCCGGGACAGTCTTCTGGCGATGTTGAAACAGGGCAAGCCCTCGCCGCGCGGCCGGTTCGCCGAACTGGCAGTGCTGGAAGGCGCGCGGGCCTATCCGGCCCGGCACCAGTCGGTGATGCTGGCCTTCGAGGCCGTCTGTGAAGCGGCACGTCAGGTTGGCGGGTCCACCGCGAAGACAACCGAGCCAACCGGCTAGGGCTGTCCGGCCCCGCCGCGCCGGCGGGACGCCCCGGACAGTCCGCAAAGAAATCCCTGAGCTAACTTCTTTACTGCGGTCCGCGCCGCGTGCCTCATGTCCATGGTGGACAGCACGCATGACGGCGTTAAAAGGCTTGATTCACATGCGTTCGACGGAACCGAACGATACGCCGAAACCCGGTCCGGCGGGCTGGTTGATGATCCTCGCACTGCGAGCCTATCAACTCGTCCTGTCCCCGGTCTTCTACGCGGTGGGGGTGCGCTGCCGGCATGAGCCGACCTGTTCGCACTACGCCATTGATGCGGTGAAGGACCAGGGCGGCTGGCGCGGCTTCTGGCTGACGCTGGGGCGGCTGCTGCGCTGCCGGCCCGGTGGCACGTTCGGCTTTGATCCGGTTCCGCCGCGGCGCGATGACACCCCCTGGTGGCGCGTCTGGGCCTTCCGGTTCCCGCCGAACCAGAACAGAATGCATGCCCATCCGCCGGCGGACCGCGCCGACGACAAGGACTTTGACCAATGATCAATGTGACGCTTCCCGATGGGTCGAAACGCGAGCTGGCCGATGGCGCCACGCCCCTCGACCTCGCGACAAGCATTTCCAAATCGCTTGCCAAGGCTTCCATCATTGCCGAGGTGGATGGACAGGAATGGGATCTGACGCGCCCGCTGGAGGGCGATGCGACGGTTTCCCTGATCACCCGCAAGGATGACAAGGCGCTGGAAGTGATCCGTCACGACACGGCGCAT
The DNA here is from genome assembly GCF_016817355.1 of Maricaulis parjimensis. GTDB lineage: Bacteria > Pseudomonadota > Alphaproteobacteria > Caulobacterales > Maricaulaceae > Maricaulis > Maricaulis parjimensis. Next base: position 8,092 of record NZ_JADOTT010000007.1, on the reverse strand, counting down.
ATTCTCGCCCAGGCGGTGCAGGAACTTTTCCCCGGTACGCAGGTCACGATCGGCCCGGCCATCGAGGATGGTTTCTATTACGACTTTGCCCGCGACGAACCGTTCTCGCCGGAAGATTTCGAAGCCATCGAGAAGCGCATGGCGCAGATCGTCGATGCTGACCTGCCCTTCGAGCGCGAGGTCTGGGACCGCAATGAGGCGATCGCCAAGTTCCGCGAGATGGGTGAGGCCTACAAGGCCGAGCTGATCGAGGACCTGCCGGAAGACGAGACGATCACGATCTATCGCCAGGGCGAATGGTTCGATCTGTGCCGTGGGCCGCACCTGCCGTCGACGGGCAAGATCGGCAAGGCGTTCAAGCTGATGAAGGTGGCCGGCGCTTATTGGCGCGGTGATCACCGCAACGCCATGCTGCAGCGGATCTATGGCACGGCCTGGGCCGATGACAAACAGCTCAAGGCGCATTTGCACCGTCTGGAAGAAGCCGAGAAGCGCGATCACCGCCGCCTTGGCAAGCAGATGGAGCTCTTCCACTTCCAGGAAGAAGCGCAGGGCCAGGTCTTCTGGCACCCCAATGGCTGGACGCTGTATCGCGGCGTGCAGGACTATATGCGCCGCCGTCTCGAGGCCGCCGGCTATGTCGAGATCAAGACGCCGCAGCTGATGGACCGGAAATTCTGGGAAGCCTCGGGCCACTGGGACAAATACCGGGAGAACATGTTCATCTCCTCCATCGACCAGGAAGAAAAAGTCCTGGCCGTGAAGCCGATGAACTGCCCTTGCCACGTCCAGGTCTTCAATCAGGGCCAGAAATCCTATCGCGATCTGCCGCTGCGCCTGGCCGAGTTCGGTTCCTGCCACCGCTATGAGCCCTCCGGCTCGCTGCACGGTCTGATGCGGGTGCGCGGCTTTGTGCAGGATGATGCGCACATCTTCTGCACGGTCGACCAGATCACCGAGGAAGTGAAAGCCTTCTGTGAGCTGCTGAAGTCGGTCTATGCCGATTTCGGTTTCGAGGAGCCGCGGATCAAATTCTCCGACCGTCCCGAACAGCGCGTGGGCTCGGACGAGGTCTGGGACAAGGCGGAAGCCTCGCTCAAGGAAGCCGCCGAAGCCTCCGGTCTCGATTACGAGCACAATCCGGGGGATGGCGCTTTCTACGGTCCCAAGCTGGACTTTGTGGTGAAGGATGCGATTGGCCGGGAATGGCAGACGGGCACGATCCAGTGCGACTTCAACCTGCCGGAACGCCTGGACGCGACCTTTGTCGGCGATGACAGCGAGAAACACCGTCCGGTCATGCTGCACCGGGCCATTCTGGGCTCGCTGGAGCGTTTCCTCGGCGTGCTGATCGAGAACTACGCCGGCAAGCTGCCCTTCTGGCTGGCCCCGCGCCAGGTCGTGATCGCGACGATCACCTCCGATGCCGATGGCTATGCGGAGGATGTGAAGGCGGCGATGGCCAAGGCCGGCCTGCGCGCCGAGACCGATCTTCGCAATGAGAAGATCAACTACAAGGTCCGCGAACATTCCGTCGGCAAGGTCCCGGTGATTGCCGTGGTCGGCCGCAAGGAAGCCGAGGAGGGCACGCTCGCCCTGCGCTTCCTGGGCGAAGGTGGTAAGACGCAGGAAATCCTGCCGCTGGACGAGGCGATCACCCGCCTGTCGGCTGACGCGCTGGCACCTGACCTCAAGCGCGGCTGACGATTAGGGAGGGCGCGAGACCGTGCGCGACGATATGAGGGCCGGAATTGCCGGCACGGCCGGTTTCGGCTTCGCGCTCGTCTTCTCGATCGCGGGCGCCCTCCTGATCGCGCCCTGGGTCTCGCTGCTGGCGATGGCCGCACTGCCGGTGGACCGGCAGTTCTGGCGTGTGGAACGCTTTCCCTGGGCGCTTCTGTTCAGCGGGCTTTTCCTGGCCTGGGTGGCGATCAGCTTCCTGTGGTCGCCGCATGATGATCCCGGCCAGATCTGGCGGACCTGTCTGGGCATCCCGCTCTACGCGCTCTTTGCAGCGCGGATCGGCAAGCTGGAGGGCCGCTGGCAGAGGCGGGTCGAGGCAGCGATCTTCTTCCTGATGATCTCGCTGGGCCTTTTCCTGGTCTATGAAGCCCTGTTTGACGGGGTGAACACGCTCGCCTTCAAACTGGCCGAGGAAGACTTCTCCGGCATGTCGCCGCAGGAAGTCAGCATCTTCGTGAACCGCAATCTGGGCCATGCCGCTGTGCCGCTCATCTTGCTGGCCGTTCCGGCGGCCCTGATGGCCTGGCGCGAGGGCGGCATTCTGATCGGCGTGGTCTTCGTGGTCATGGCGGCGATCGCGGCCTTCAGCTATGAGACCCAGGTCAATGCTGCTGCCTTCATCCTGGCTGCGATCGCGGCCGGTCTGGCGGCTTTCTGGCCCCGCACCATGATCACTGTGACGTTCGGGATTACTGCCGGCATGCTGGTCGTGATGCCGCTGGCCCTGCCTGAGCTGATCGCGAACCTGCCGGAGGGCGTCCGCGATGCCTTGCCGCTCTCCTGGATCTGGCGCCTGGAGATATGGAGCTATGCGGGTGAATTGATTAGGGAAAACCCATGGTTCGGTTATGGGTTGGACGCCTCGAGACCGCTGAATCGCGAGCTATTATTGCAAGGATTCAACGTCGAGGCCTTGCCCATGCACCCGCACAATGCCACTTTGCACATCTGGCTTGAGACAGGAGCTGTGGGGGCTGTTCTGCTGGCGTCAGCGCTGGTGGCCATGGGGGGTCGGATCGCCGCCGCACCAAAACTGTCACGATTGCAAGCTATCGGGGTGGTCTGGGTATTCGTTGTCTACGTTTCCCTGATCGTTTTTTCCTACGGGGTCTGGCAAGAATGGCACCAAGGGACAGTAGCGTTGGCAGCGACGTCGGTCTTCTTCCTCGGAGCGAAACGACCGGCATGAGTGACGCTGCGCGTTTGAGCGTGGTGACGGTCGCCTGGCAGACCGGCCCGCGCCTGCTGGAAGCTGTTGCCTCGATCCTGGCTGCGCCGGGTGTGGACGAGTTCGTCCTGGTCAATCATGGCAATCCGCCCGAACTGATCCGCGCCCTGCGGACCATGGCCTCCAATACCGACAAATTCGTGCTGATCGAGACCGGCGCCAATATGGGCTTTGCCAAGGGCTGCAATATCGGCGCCCGGCGGACCAGTGGCGATTATGTCCTCTTCCTCAATCCCGACGCCGTTCTGGCTCCGGGTGTGGCCAGCCGGCTGAAAGCCTCGGCGGCGGATCTCAAGAATGAGGCGCTCTGGGCGATCGGTGCGCGCATCACCAATGCCGACGGAACCGAACAGCGCGGTGGCCGTCGTGGCGAGCTGACGCCAGCTTCGGCGCTGGCCACCTTCTTCGGCCTCAACCGCTTCCTGCCTGGCGCGCGCAATCTGCATTTCGAGACCCAGCCCCTGTCGGAAGACATGGTGCCCATGCCGGTCGTCTCCGGCGCGGCGCTGATGATGCGGCGGGATGATTTCCTGTCGATCGGCGGGTTTGACGAGCGCTATTTCCTGCATGTCGAGGACATCGATCTGTGCCGGAATATCCGCGAGCGCGGCGGCTCGGTCTGGTTCGAACCGCGCGCCAATATCAAGCATTATGGCGGCACCAGCCAGTCCTCGCCCTTCTTCGTGGAGAGCCATAAGGGTCTGGGGTTCGTGAAGTATTTCTGGAAATACTATCCCGGCCCGCTGCAGCGCCTGGCAACCATGGCGCTGATCGGCCCGATCTTCACGGCTCTGTGGGGACGGGCAGGCTTATTGCGGATCAAGGGGCTGCTCGAAGGCGCCCAGCACCGCCGTGCCGTGGTCCGGCGTCTGCGCCGTCTCAAGGCCCACCGCGCCGCGCGCAGCTGATCCCTATCCGGCTTTGGGAAAACCGCCGGCCCGTGCCAGCGCACTGTCGACGGGATGTTTCAACCCGTCCGTTTCCAGCCATTTTGCGGTTTCGATGAGCTTGCCCAAATCCAGCCCGGTCTCATAGCCGCCGCGCTCCAGCATGTAGACGACATCCTCGGTCGCCACATTGCCGGTGGCTGCGGGTGCAAAGGGACAGCCGCCAATCCCGCCGACGGACGCATCGATGACATCCACACCGGCCTCGACAGCGGCATAGATATTCGCCATCGCCGTATTGCGCGTGTTGTGGAAATGCATGCGCAGACGCATATCCCCGCTCTCGGCGCGCACGAGGTCCAGCATGCGCCGCACCGCCCAGGGATCGGCGACACCGATCGTGTCGCCCATGGCAAACTCGACCGCTCCCGCCGCCCGCGCCCGGCCAGCCAGACGCGCGACAACCGCCGGGTCCACCTCGCCATCAAACGGGTCACCGAAAGCCACCGACACGGTCACCGAGACCGGTGTGCCTTCGTCATGGGCGAGCACGGCAATGCGGTCGAACAGATCAGCCGTCTGGTCCGGCGTGGCATTCTGGTTCTTCAGGCCAAAGCCTTCCGAGGCCACCATGACGTAATTCACCTCGTCACAGCCGGCCTCCAGCGCCCGGCGCATGCCGCGCTCATTGAGTGCCAGCCCGATATATTTCACCCCGTCCTGACGCGGCACGCGTTGCATGACGGCATCACTGTCGGCCATGGCCGGAACCAGTTTGGGATGAACGAAACTCGACGCTTCCATCCGCCGGACACCGGCATCGATCAGCCGTTCGACAAACTCGATCTTGGTGTCCGTCGACATCATCGCCGGATCATTCTGCAGACCGTCACGCGGTCCGACTTCAACGATTTCAATCTTGCGGGTCATTGGGGTTGGTCTCGTCATCGGAGGGGCCGGCCGGGCGGGGTGGCTGGACGGAATAGCCCGATCCGCAATTCACGAACAGAATGGCCAGCACGGTTTCGTCACCCCGGGAATAGTTCGTGCCCGAGGCCAGGGTCCGGTGGCAGACATCCAGTGCGTCATAAGCGGCGACCATGGGAAAATCGGCCAGTGCCGCGTGCAGTTCAACGCTCCGCAGAGCCGGTAGCAGGGATTCGTCCCGCGACAGATCCAGCACCAGCATGGTCGGCTCCTCCCGGCCGGCGGCGAAGGCGATCACCTCTTCAGTGGAGCCGAGAACGGTATCCGTACCGAGAGAAAAGACGAGGCTCGGTTCGGTATAGCTGGAGGCCGTGACGATCTCGTCGGGCGTCATGTTGTTGAGGATTTCCGAATATTCCCGCGCGCCCCGCACCTGATCCGCCAGGCGCACGGCATACGCATTCGGCAGCGCCGCTCCCCGGGCGGCGAGTTGCCAGCCCAGTCCGGCCAGCACGGCAAAGACCAGGGCGAGCACGCCCGGCTTCACCCGGTCGCTGATCAGGGCGGCGGCGGTGAGTCCGATGAAGAGGGCGCTGGCAATGAAGACCCAGGCGGCCACGGCCGGGTCGAGGCCCAGATCAAACCCGCCTTGGAAGCCGGCAAGGGAGAGGCGCACCGCATCCCAGCTGGCATTGTTTCCATACATCACAAACGCCACCGGGATCACGATCGCAAACACGACACCCGCAAAGGCAAACAACCCCCAGCTGACCCAGCGTTGCCAGGCCTGCGCCTTCACCAATTCCACCAGTCCCCAGCCGGCCGCCAGAGCCAGGGCCGGATAGGCGGGCAGGACATAGTGGGGGAGTTTGGTGGGCAGGATTTCGAAGACCAGCCAGGTCGGCACGGCCCAGCACACCAGGAAGCGCGCCGCACCCACCATGTCCGTTTTCTGCCGGATCGCGCCGACCAGGCGTCCCACACCCGGCACCAGGAAGAGCGTCGCCGGGAAGAGGAGAAGCGGCAGGAGGAGGAGGTGATAGCCGATGGGGCCGCCATGGCGTTCATGGCCGGAGACGAGTTTCGGACCCAGATCATCGCCCAGAGCCTCGCGCAGGAAATTGCCCTCGGTGGCGATCTGGATGGAGACCAGCCAAGGCACGACCATGGCAATGGCCAGGATCGGTCCCCACCAGGTCAGGACGGGTTTCAGCCAGCGCCACTCCCGTTCCCAGATCAAAAGGGCAATGATGGCCAGACCGGCGACCATGGGCGTCACCGGCCCTTTGATCAGCGAACCCAGCCCGATGGCGAACCAGAAGAGGAGGGCGGTCTTCCAGCCCGGATTCTCGCCCGCGCGGGCATTCATCAGCGCCGCCATGGCCAGAGTGGTGCACCCGGCCAGCATGGCGTCTGTCTTGGCGATCCCGCCTTCAATGCCCAAGAGGATTGTGGTCGCAAACAGGGCCGCACCGGCAAAGGCGGCTTCGCGCCCGATCAGCTTTTGTCCGCCCCAGAAGGCGGCCAGCGCCGCCAGGATCACACCCAGCAGAGAGGGAATGCGATAGGCCCAGATTTCGCGCGCCTCGGCATCGGAGAGGGCGGCGACAGAGACGGCCTGCAGCCAGTGGATGCCGACCGGTTTCTTGTTGCGCTCGGTGTCGAGGAAATTGATCTCGACGAAATTCCCGGTCTCCAGCATTTGCGCCGTGGCCTGGGCAAAGCGGCTTTCATCCCGGTCCAGCGGCGGCAGGGTGAAAATCCCCGCCAGGGCGGACAGGGCCGCCAGCAGGCCGATGATGACATAGGCGCGGACGCCGCGGGCCAATTCGGTCATGATGCCTCCGAGAATGCGCGAAGGAAGAAATCCCTCGCGTCATGAGCCAAACCCGGTATGTAACGGGCAGCCCCTGTTTCGCAAGCTCAAGCCAACACTTATGAGCCAGACCGCCATGACCAAACCCCAAATCTCCGTCGTCGTCCCCGCCTATAATGAGGCCGGGAATGTGGTGCCGCTGGCCCGCGAGATCGCCGAGGCCCTGAGCGGACGCGACTTCGAGATCCTGTTTGTGGATGATTGTTCCAGCGACACGACCCGCCAGGAATTGATCGATGCCAAGACCGAACTTCCCATGCTGCGCGTTATCGCCCACCGGCATAATGCCGGCCAGTCGCGCTCGGTGCGCACGGGCGTGATGCATGCGCGCGGCGCCGTGGTCTGTACGCTGGACGGGGATGGCCAGAACCCGCCGGATAACCTGCCCACCGTGGTCGATGCGCTGATCCGTGAGGATGCCCCGGACAATCTGGCCCTGGTCGGCGGTGACCGCTCGGCCAATCGCCAGGACAGTGCGTGGAAGAAATTCGCCTCGCGCTTCGGCAATGGCATTCGCAAGGCGATGCTGAATGACAACTGCAATGATACGGGCTGCGGGCTGAAGGCCTTCAAGCGCTCCGCCTATCTGGAGCTGCCCTTCTTTGATCACCAGCACCGCTTCTTGCCGGCGTTGATGAACCGGGAAGGCTATCTGTGCGAATTCCGCCCCGTTACCCACCGTCACCGGACGATCGGATCGTCGAAATATACGAATTTCGGCCGTCTTTTCGCCTCTTTGACAGACATGATGGGTGTAATGTGGTTAAATTCGCGGGCGCGCAATCCGCGCGGAAGCGACGAGTTCTAGGGTTCAGGGCCGCAATTGGCCCGCAGTTTGAAAGGACACGATATGGCCGGTGGGGGAGATAACGGCGTATTGTTGGGTATGACGGCGGCCAATCAGGCGCAACGCGCACGCGGCCGCGGCAATGGGGGAAGTTCCATGTTTAACGTAATTCCGCTTCTGATCATTCCGGTGATCGTCTATTCCGTGATTGTCATCTTTGCCGGCGGCGATCCGGCGTCGGCCGCGGCCATGATGGACAACACGCTCTTCTCGATCCCGCTGGTCTCCGGACCGTGGGCGATGAAGCTGGGCGATCTTCTCATCATTATCGGCATGATCATGATGTTCATCGAGCTGGTGAAGTCGGCCGGTACCGGCACCGCCACCATCATCAATCATGGCCTGTCCATGCTGGTCTTCGTCATCGCGATGGCGCTCTTCCTGCTGGTCGGCCGTTTCGGCACGTCGGTCTTTTTCCTGATCACCATCATGGCGCTGATGGATACTGTGGCCGGTTTCGTGGTGACCATCGTCGCCGCCCGCCGCGACCTGGCTGTCGGCGGCGAATAAGCCGGGCTGACATAGCGCGTACAAGAAACGCCGCCCCGCTTGGGGCGGCGTTTTTTGTTGGGGATTGCACGAGC
>NZ_JADOTT010000006.1:213225-220458 GCF_016817355.1 Maricaulis parjimensis | reverse complement strand
CCCCCGCCCGCCCCCAAGGGCCCCGCCCGGTTTTTCACTATAGCCATAGCTCAGAATGATGCTGGGAATGCCGGCGGCGGCCGCGGACATCACGTCCGGCGCACTGTCACCGACGAGCGCAGCGCGCGCATGCCCGTCTCCCAGCGCATCGCGGACATGGTCCGGAGCCGGCTTCTTCGCCGTGGTGCGTTCCGGCCCGATGATCCGCGCGAAATGGCGCGTCAGCCCCAGCTCATCCAGGATCAGGTCCGACAGCACGCTCGGCTTGTTGGTGCAGACCGACAGGCTCGCCCCGTGTTCGGCCAGCCAGTCCAGCGTGGCTTCGACATCGGGGAAGACCCGGCTGTCGACGGCGACTTGCTGGGCATAGATGTCGATGAACTCCTTCACCCGGGTCTCCGGGTCTTCCAGCGTGCGGCCCTCGCGCTCGAAGGCGCGTTCCATCAGGGCCAGCGCGCCGCGGCCCACCATGGCGCGGACATCGTCGAGCGGGACCGGCTGCAGGCCGAAGGGCTGGGTCACGGCATTGAGGGCACGCACCAGATCCGGTGCCGTATCGACCAGCGTACCGTCCAGATCGAAGGCGATGGACGCCTGTTTGAACAGGTCGCGATCCTCATTCCGGGTCATTGCGTCTTCCTTCCAGGCCCGCCACTTCCGCCACTGCGGCGAGAAAGCATGGTTACGTGCTTGCATGCGATAGGCTATAGCGCCTGACAGACAGGCCTGAAGATTCCCTCGCGACAGGAAACCCATCATGTCCCAGACCCGCGCCGCCATCATTCTTGCCGCCGGCCAGGGCACGCGCATGAAGTCCAAGACGGTGAAAGTCCTCCATCATGTCGGTGGACGGGCGATGCTGGACTGGACGGTCGATCTGGCCCGCCAGTGCGGGGCAGACCGGGTGGTGACGGTCTACGGCGCCCATTCGCCCGCGGTGAAGCAGGCGGCCGAGGCGCTGGGGACAGCCACGGCGCTGCAGGACCCGCCGCTGGGAACCGGGCATGCGGTCCTGGCTGCCCGCGAGGCGCTGGAGGCCGAGACCGGCCAGGCCATTGTCCTCTATGCCGACACGCCGCTGATCACGCCGGAGACTGTGGCCAAGGTGTTTGCCGCTCTGGACGGCGGCGCGTCTGTGGCCGTTCTGGGCTTCGAACCGGAAGACCCGGCCGCCTATGGCCGCCTCATCCTGGCGCCGGACGGCACGCTGGACCGGATTGTCGAGTTCAAGGATGCCGATGAGGAAGAGCGGGCCGTGCGCCTGGTCAATTCCGGTGTCCTGGCCGCTCCGGCATCGCTTCTGCTGGAATTGCTCGATCAGGTCGGCAATGACAATGCCAATGGCGAATACTATCTGACAGATGTGGTCGGCCTGGCGCGGGCCAAGGGGCTGACGGCGCGCGTGGTGACGGCGAGTGCCGAGGAAGTGCTGGGCGTGAACTCCCGCGCTGACCTGGCCGAGGCCGAGGCGGCTTTCCAGCACCGCAAGCGCGTGGCGATGATGGCGCAGGGCGTGACCCTGGTGGACCCGTCCAGCGTTCATTTCGCCCACGACACCGAGATCGCGGCCGACGTCGTGATCGAGCCGAATGTGGTTTTCGGGCCTGGGGTACGGATCGGGAGCGATGCCGTGATCCGTGCCTTTTCGCGCCTTGAAGGGGTGGATATCGGCCCGGGCGCGCAGGTCGGGCCGCATGCGAACCTGCAGCCAGGTAAGCAAGTCGCCGCCGGCAGCCCGGCGGCCGAATTGGAAAAAAATTAGGAAAGCGCAGCTGGCAGAGGGCGCAAAGCTTGCGCCGCTTTCCTATATCAGGGATGCCAGTAGGCATGGAAGAGAGACGACACGCCCGGCCGGCTGATCCAGCCCGACCGCGCAAGGAGGCCCAAAGGCCCGCAAGGAGAGTGAAGTCATGAGTGTTATTGATCGCCCCGATACGATTGCGGAACGCCTGGATGACAAGGCGCTGTTCCGGACCGACAGCTTCATTGGCGGTGAATGGGTCGCCGGTGACGCCACGACGGAAGTCTTCAACCCGGCCAATGGCCAGGTCATTGCCGAGGTCGCCGATGTCGGCGAGGCAGGTGCGATCAAGGCGGTGGCAGCCGCCACGGCCGCGTTCGAGACCTGGAAAAAGGTGTCTCCGTTCGAGCGTTCCAAAATCCTGATGAAATGGAACCAGCTAATCCTGGAAGCCCAGTCCGACCTGGCCAAGCTGATCACGCTGGAAATGGGCAAGACCTATCGCGAAGCGCATGGCGAAGTCGTCTACGGCGCCTCCTTCGTGGAATGGTCGGCTGAGGAAGCCAAGCGCATCCATGGCGAAACCCTGGACACGCCTTTCCCGGGCTCGCGCGGCTGGACGATCCGCCAGCCTGTCGGCGTCGTCGGCTGTATCACGCCGTGGAACTTCCCGGTCGCCATGATCACCCGCAAATGCGCCCCGGCCCTGGCTGCGGGCTGCACCATGGTGATCAAGCCGGCCCCGGAAACCCCGCTCTCCGCCCTGGCCCTGGCCGAACTGGCCAAGCGCGCCGGCTTCCCGGACGGTGTGGTCAATGTGATCTGCGGCGACGCTCCGGCCATTGGCGGCGTGCTGACCAGCTCGCCGGATGTCCGCATGGTCGGCTTCACCGGGTCCACAGCGGTGGGCAAACTCCTGATGAAACAGGCGGCCTCCACGGTGAAGCGCGTCGCGCTGGAACTGGGCGGCAATGCGCCCTTCATCGTCATGGATGACGCCGATATCGAGAAAGCGGCCGATGGCATCATCGCCTCGAAATTCCGCGTCTCCGGCCAGACCTGCGTCTCCGCCAACCGCCTCATCGTCCAGCCCAAGGTCGCCGACCAGCTGGTCGCGGCGCTGGAAGCGCGCATCTCCAAGCTGAAGCCGGGCGATGGTTTCGCCTCCGACAGTGATCTGGGCCCGCTCATCCATATGGGTGCGGTCGAGCGCGTCGACGCCCTGGTCCAGCAGGCCCGCGAGGCCGGCGCCAAGATCGTCACCGGCGGCAAGCGTCTCGACAGCGAGCTGGGCGGTTCCTTCTATGCCCCGACCCTGATCGATGGCGGCACGGCGGCCATGGATGTGGCCTGCAACGAGATTTTCGGCCCGATCGCCTCGATCTACCGCGTCGAGACCGAGGAAGACATCATCAAGCTGGCCAATGACACGCCCTATGGCCTGGCTGCCTATATCTACACGCGTGATGTCGGCCGGGTGCACCGCCTGTCCGAAGGCATCGAGTACGGCATGATCGGTATCAATGCCCCGATGGTCGGCGCAGCCTCCACCCCGTTCGGCGGGATGAAGGAAAGCGGGATCGGCCGGGAAGGCGGCAAATGGGGCGTCGAGGAATTCACCGAGCTGAAATACGTCCTCCTCGGCGGCGTGGACTGATGAGCGCCCAGCGCCAGAAGGCCCTCGCGGCGGCCGCTGCGCTCGACTATGTCGAAAGCGGCATGACGCTGGGGCTCGGCTCCGGCTCCACGGCGGAGATTTTCCTGCGCCTGCTCGGCGAGCGCATCAAGGAAGGCATGGACGTCAAAGGCGTCCCGACCTCCCAGCGCACCGCCGAAGTGGCTCGTGAGAATGGCGTGCCGCTGATCGAAGTGGACCATGTCGACCATATCGCCGTGACCGTGGACGGGGCGGATGAGGTCGATGGCCGCTTCCAGCTGATCAAGGGCGGGGGCGCCTGTCTCCTGCGTGAGAAGATCATCGCCCATGCCTCCGACCTGATGGTCGTCATGGTCGATGAGAGCAAGCTGGTCGATACGCTGGGCAAGTTTCCGCTGCCCATCGAGGTCGACCCGTTCGGCTTCTCGCTGACCGCGAAACAGATCTATGACGCCCTGCGCAAGGCCGGCGTGAAAGCCCCCGATGTGCAATTGCGCCGCAAGGGGGATGGTCTGGCCCCTTTGATCACGGATGGCGGACACTACATTCTGGACTGCGCCTGCGAAGCCATTCCCGATGCCCGCCTTGCCGATCAGTATCTCAAGGCGATCCCGGGCATGGTGGAACACGGCCTCTTCATTGATCTCGCCCGCGTGGTGATCGTGGGTGAGGATACCCAGGCGCGGGTGATGGAGCTTTAGGCTCTCTTTTAAGACGCAAACAATCAGGACCAGGTGTGCCCCGATGAGTAATTACGACTACGACCTCTTTGTCATCGGCGCCGGTTCCGGTGGTGTGCGCGCCTCGCGCATGGCCAAGATCCATGGTGCTGAAAAGGTGGCGATTGCCGAGGAATACCGCCCGGGCGGGACCTGCGTGATCCGCGGCTGCGTGCCCAAGAAATTCCTCGTCTATGCCAGTGAGTTCTCCAAGAGCTTCAAACTGGCCGAAGGTTTTGGCTGGACGGTCGGTGAGACCGCGTTCGACTGGTCCAAGCTGATCCGCAACAAGGATGACGAGATCGGCCGCCTGTCCGGCATCTATGCCCGCAATCTGGCCAATACCGGGGTCGAGCTGATCGAGGACCGCGCCGAGCTCATCGACGCCCATACGATCAAACTGGTGAAGTCCGGCCGTACGGTGACCGCGGACAAGATCCTGATCGCGGTCGGCGGCACGCCTTTCATTCCGGATATCGAGGGCGCCGAACTGGGCATCACCTCCAATGAGGCTTTCGATCTGGAAGACATGCCCAAACATGTCGTGATCGCCGGTGGTGGCTATATCGCCTGCGAATTCGCGCAGATCTTCGCCGGCCTCGGCGCCGAGGTCTGCCAGGTCTATCGCGGCGATACCGTGCTGCGCGGCTTTGATGATGATGTCCGTTCCACTGTGCACGAGGAGCTCGTGCGCTCCGGCGTGCGGGTCATCACCCATTCTGTCTTCGAGAAGATCGAGGATCTGGGCGATGGCAGGAAGCGCGTCCATCTGGACAATGGCCATCATGTCGATGCCGATGTGGTCATGTATGCGATCGGCCGTGTCCCGTATGTGGACGGGCTGGGTCTCGACAAGGCCGGAGTGGCCCTGGATGAGGCAGGCGCGATCAAGGTCGACGCCTATTCCCAGACATCTGTCGACAATATCTATGCGGTCGGTGATGTGACCAACCGGGTCAATCTGACCCCGGTCGCGATCCGGGAAGGGGCGGCCTTTGCGGCCACGGTCTTCGACAACAAGCCCACCGCCTATGATCACAACGACATTGCGTCAGCAGTGTTTACACAGCCGCCTGTTGGATCAGTCGGTCTCTCAGAGGCGGATGCGCGCAAAAAATATGCGCAGATCGATATTTACAAGACGTCATTCCGTCCGATGAAGCAGAGCTTCTCCAATGATGCCTCGCGCATGATGATGAAACTTGTTGTCGACGGGGAGACAGACCGGGTCCTCGGCGTGCATATTGTCGGGCCGGATGCGCCAGAAATGATCCAGCTGGCGGGCATCGCTGTGAAGGCGGGCCTGACCAAGGATCAGTATGACGCGGCATGCGCCGTGCATCCGACAAGTGCAGAAGAGCTGGTGACCATGAAGGAGAAATGGACACCGCCCGAGTTGAAAGCGGCAGAGTAAAATGACCTGGTCTCCGAAATCCTGGCGGGAAAAGCCCGTCATGCAAATGCCCACCTACCAAGACGCTGCGGCGCTGGACGGGGTGATTGACGAACTCGCAGCGCGTCCCGCGCTGGTGTTTGCCGGTGAGGCGCGCAAGCTGCGCCGCCAGCTGGCTGATGTCAGTTCGGGCAATGCCTTCCTTCTTCAGGGCGGCGATTGCGCGGAGAGCTTCAAGGACTTTTCCACCGAAGGCGTGCGCGACACATTCCGCGTCCTCCTGCAGATGGCCGTGGTTCTCACCTTTGCGGCGTCCAAGCCGGTGGTGAAGGTGGGCCGTATGGCTGGTCAGTTCGCCAAGCCGCGGTCCTCCGATACCGAGACCGTGGACGGCGTCACCCTGCCGAGTTATCGCGGCGACAGCGTCAATGGTGTCGATTTCACCGCTGAAGCGCGGGAACCGGATCCGGCCCGCCTGATCCGCGCCTATGACCAGTCGGCCTCCACGCTCAACCTCCTGCGGGCCTTTGCCTCGGGCGGTTATGCGGACCTGCACAATGTCCACCAATGGACCCAGGATTTCGTCAAGGACAGCCCGGCGGCGGAACGCTATGCGGAGACCGCCACGCGGATCTCCGAAGCGCTCGACTTCATGAAGGCGTGCGGCATCGGCCGGGATTCCACCCCGTCGCTGGAAGCCGTCGATTTCTTCACCAGCCACGAGGCCCTGCACCTGCCCTTCGAGGAAGCCCTCACGCGGCGTGATCCGAATACGGGCCAATGGTACGCCACCTCTGCCCACATGATCTGGGTGGGTGAGCGCACCCGCCAGCTCGACGGCGCGCACCTGGAATATGCCAGCGGGATCTCCAACCCGGTCGGTGTGAAGTGCGGTCCGACGATGACGGCGGATGAACTCCTGCCGCTGATCGACAAGATCAATCCGGACAATGAGGCCGGACGTCTGGTCCTGATCGTGCGCCAGGGTGCTGACACGATCCGCAAGAACCTGCCGGCCCTGGCCCGGGCAGTGACCGAGGCCGGCCGCAAGGTCGTCTGGTCCTCCGACCCGATGCACGGCAATACGGTGAAGGCCTCCTCCGGCTACAAGACGCGGAATTTCGACCGCATCCTGACCGAGCTGGAAGGCTTCATGGACGTCCTCTACTCCGAGGGCGCCTATCCGGGCGGGGTCCATTTCGAGATGACCGGCCATGACGTCACCGAATGCACCGGCGGCGCCAATCCGGTCACCGAGGCCGATCTGGCTGCGCGCTATCACACCCAGTGTGATCCGCGCCTCAATGCCGACCAGGCCCTCGACATGGCTTTCCGTATTGCTGAGAGCCTCAAGCGGGTCCGTAACAATAATTCCGCGGCGGCCGCCTGACAGGCACGCTGACGGCGAAACGAACAAGGGCGGGGCTTCGGCTCCGCCCTTTTTGTTTGGCGTTTCACACCCAACGCTCCGTCATCCCCCGGTGCCCACAGGGCATCCGGGGGACCTGCGCTAACCTGTTGGCAGGATAGGAGAGGTCCCCCGGATCGCTGCTTCGCACCGACCGTGGGATGACGGGATGGTGCGCTTTGGCGAAAGTCTGTCCTCGCCCCATCTGTCCTTGGGCGCCTCCGCCCAAACAAAAACGCCGCCCGGTTGCCCGGGGTCAGGCCGGGATGCGCGTCCGGCCGCCGGCCCTGAGGGCAATGAAAGAGGCGCTCATCC
>NZ_JADOTT010000006.1:0-213215 GCF_016817355.1 Maricaulis parjimensis | reverse complement strand
GCCCGGTTGCCCGGGCGGCGTTTCGTTCATCAGAACCCGAATGGACTGATTAGATGTCCTTCAGGGCAGCAGCCGGGCGGAAAGCCGCCTGGGTGCGAGCCTTGGACATCATTTTTTCGCCGGTGCGCGGGTTGCGGACTTCACGGGCTTCGCGGTGCTTGGCGTAGAAGGTGCCGAAACCAGCCAGCTGAACGCTGTCATTGCCTTTGACGGAGCCGATGATGGCTTCGATCGCGGCGTCGACGGCTTCGCCAGCTTGCGTGCGGGACAGGCCCGTCGTTTCGCTGACGGCTTTGGCGAGATCAGACTTGTTCATAGGGTTCCCCCCAGTTGGCGCAGCGCCAGATGGTCACGGTCATCGTGATCGTCTGGTGTTGCCGCGTGTTCGTTGACCCCGCAAGAAGGCCGATATCCATCTTCGATTGCAAGCCATAACAGGTGAATCGGGCCGGATTTACTGCAATTTCCTTGGGAGAAACGGCAAAACTCGCCTTCGGCACCCCATTTGCGTACATTTTCGGTCATGTATCAGGGTGAACCAAAGACTAATCCGGTAATCGCGAATCGTTCGATTCGCCTGCTGCCGTTCGCACTTGCAGCAGGATTGGGGGTTTACGGGCTCGCATTTCTCGCAGGTGCGGGAGAGACCTGGTCGCCGGTTTTGGCGGCAATTGCGGCGGGCTGGACACTCGGCCGTCTGATGCGGGACTGAGCGGGCTTGGCAAGCCGCGGTGGTTGGACAAAACTGTCTGCGATCGAGGGCTTGGTCTGGATGTCTCTGGAAACGCGGATTCTTATTGTCGACGATGATCCGGTGAACCGCGAATTGTTTCGCTGGGCACTCTGCGAACATTGCCAGATCGATGAGCTGACCAATGGCAATGGGGCTGCCGACCAGATTGTTCGCGGCGCCTATGACCTGGTCCTTCTCGATATCATGATGCCCCTCGTGGACGGGGTGGAGGTTGTCGAGGAACTGGGCCAGAGCCGGCCGGATCTGCTGCAGCAGGTCGTGGTTGTCACCGCAGCCCTCAATACGGAGTTCGCCAGCCGCATCCGGGCCTGGCCGGTCGGGGCGCTTGTGGAGCGGCCCTATGATCCGGAGGACATTCTGGCGCTCTATAACAAACATATCGGCCCGGAGCGTCAGCCCGCATGACGCCGTTTCCCGCAACAGAGAGTACGGAAAGCCGTCTGCGCCGCTTCAATGCCGAACTGGACCGCCTGATGACGGCCAGCCGGGACCAGGACGGACATTTGCCGGATCTCATGGAGGCCGCGACACGCTCCATGACAGGCATGCTGGGCATTCGCCGGGCCAGCGTCTGGCTGCTGGACGAGACCCAGAAGGAATTGATCTGCCAATGCCTGTTCGACGCCGAAACAGGACAGATCGACTCCGGCATGACGCTGTCGGCGGGCGATTTTCCTTCCTATTTCCAGGCATTCCAAACCGCCCGTGTTGTATCCGCCGATGATGCGATCGAGGATCCGCGGACCCGGGAGTTCGCCGACACCTATCTGCGTGTCCTGGACATTCGCTCCATGCTGGACGCCCAGATCCGCGATTTTCGCGGCTTGCGCGGCGTGGTGTGCTGCGAGGAAGTCGGGCAATTGCGGCCCTGGCGCGAGGAAGAGCGCGCTTTCGTGGCCTCGGTGGCTGAATATGTCGGTCTCGCCATGGAGCTGGCCGGGCGCCGCGCGCTGGCCGAAACGCTGCAGGATACCAATGCACGCCTCACCCAGGCACTCCAGGACGCGGAAGCCGCCAATATCGCCAAGACGCATTTCCTGGCCAATGCCTCCCATGAGCTGCGCACACCGCTGAACGGCATTCTGGGCGGTGCCGCCATTCTCAAACTGGCGCCGGAATTGTCCGGCGACTCGCGCAATTGGGTCGAGGTGATCGAGCGGTCAGGCCGCGGGCTGCTGCAAGTGGTCAATTCCATTCTGGACATGTCGGCTCTGGAGGGCGGGAATTTTGTCCTCAGCCCCCAGATCTTCAATCTCAACGATGCCGTGGCCGAGGCCTGTGAGCTCGCAACGCCGTCTGGCGAAACCGCGCCTGCGCTGATGGCGGGCCCGTCAATCGACGTGCTGGCCGACCGTCGCCGCGTGGTTCAGGTGGTCAGCAGCTTCATCGACAATGCGTTCAAATTCGCCGGTCATGCGCCGGATGTGCGGATCGTGGAGGGCCTGTCTGCCGGCCAGGTGAGGGTGGAGGTGTGCGATCATGGGCCCGGCCTCTCCGATGATCAGGTGGATCACGTGTTCGGGCAGTTCAGCCAGGGCGATGAAAGCTCGCGCCGCCGCCATGGTGGCATCGGGCTGGGCCTGGCCCTGTCGCGTGCCATAGCCGACGCCATGCAGGCGCGTATCGGTTATCAGCCTGCCGAAGGCGGGGGCGCTGTCTTCTGGCTGGAAATCGCCGAGGCAGGCGAATAGCCCCGGAACCCCTGGGGGTTCCGGGGACTTGATCAGATCTTTACGAGCATTTTGCCCGTATTGGCACCGGTGAAGAGGCCCATGAAGGCGTCCGGCGCCTTTTCGATCCCGTCCATCACGGTCTCGGCCAGCTGGATCTTGCCCTGAGCCATCCAGCCGCCCAGCTCACCGACAAAGGTCGGCATGAGATCGAAATGGTTGGAGACGATGAAGCCCTGGATCTTCAGCGATTTGCCGACGATCTGGGTGAGATTGTCCGGGATCATCGAGGCTTCGGTGTCATTATAGCGCTGGATCATGCCGCAGGCCGCCATGCGTCCCATCGGCTTGAGCACATTGAGGGCCGCCGTGAAGTGCGTGCCGCCGACATTCTCGAAATAGCCGTCAATGCCCTTCGGGGCGACGGCCTGGATGGCGGCGGTCAGATTGTCGGTCGCCTTGTAGTCGATGACATGGTCGGCACCGAGGGACTTCACGAAATCGCATTTCTCCTGGCCGCCGGCCGTGGCGATCACTGTGGCACCCATCGCCTTGGCAAACTGGATACCGGCCGTGCCGACCGCGCCTGCACCGGCGGACATCCACAGCGTCTCGCCTTCCTTCAGGTCGATAATGCGCTTGATCCCGGCATAGGCGGTCAGGCCCGGCATGCCGGCCAGACCCAGATAGGCCTGGGCGGGAAGCAGGTCGGTGTCGATCTTGGTGAGGCCGTCCGCCGACGCCGTATAGGCCTCGCGCCAGCCATGCATGGAATTGACGAAATCGCCCGGCTTGAAACGGTCATCCTTGGACTCGACCACTTCGCCGACAGCGCCGCCTTCCATCACCTGGCCCAGTTCGAACGGGCCGATATAGGTGCGGATGCCGCTCATCCGGCCACGCATGTAGGGGTCCACGGAGATATAGTGGTTCTTGACCGTGACCTCGCCATCCTTGGGCGCAGGGACATCGACCTCGACCAGGGAGAAATTCTCGTGGCGGGGTTCGCCCTTCAGATATTCATTGAGATGGATTTCACGCGATTTCATCGTGCTTTCCTTTGGTTGGGGAGGATTAGTAGAGCCGCATCAGCTCGGCGAAAGAGAGATTGAAGTCATGGTCCAGAGACCAGGCCATGACGAGAAGCTGGCCGGTCGTGGAAATGGCCAGGGTGACCGGCAATAACAGGATGAGTCCCAGCGCCCGCAGCACCGTTCCCGTGGTCGAATGACTGTAAAACCGCGCCACCAGCCAGATCATGACGACGAAATAGACCAGAAGCCCGAACGCCATGCCCGCCATGAAGGCGGCATAGGAAACAGAGATCAACGGGATCATCAGGATCAACAGAAAGAAGCTGGCATTCGACGACGTCAGATAGATCTGGACATGCCCCCAAAACGGGATGGACGGGCGATAGAGTTTCAGCACCAGAAGGAAGGGCAGGGAGGCCAGAATGGTGACGGGCCAGATGAAGATACTGCCCCATTCCTCCAGTGATTGGTCGACGGCTGCGATAGTGACGGCACTGCCATCCGGCATTTGTCCCATGGCCAGCCAGGACTGGATTTGCTCAGGTGTCAGCGATGACGCCAATTGTTCCAGCGATCCGGTCAGCGCGATGTCAAATATGCTGGCCACGACAAACTGGAAGCCGAACAGCGCCACGAAAAGCCGGATCGGGGCGATATAGCGTGTATAATCCCCGGCAAGGGCCGCTTGCGCCACCTCCGGCGCGCGGACAAGGGAATGCCAGACGGTGCGGAAAATCCGCCCGTCCACGTCAAAAGCGGCAATGGAAATGGAATCCAGAAGGTCGGATGACCGATCCTTCGGCTTTTCCTCATTGTCCAACTGGCAGTCCCTCCCGTATGTCATGGTAAAGCGGTGAAGAGGCGGTGCAAGCCGTCCGCGCTGCAGTTTGAGGTAGGGAGGATGGCCGTGAGCCAAAGCGAGTGGACAATTCGACGGGCCGGTGATGCCGATATGGGATCGCTGACGCGTCTCTTCTTTACGTCCGTGCGCGAGGGAGCCGGTCCCGACTATACCGAAAGCCAGCGGGCCGCCTGGGCGCCGGACCTTCCGGAGACCGAGGTCTGGCGTGTGCGCCTGGGTGACCAGAAAGTCTGGCTGGCCGAGGATGGCGAGGGCGAGGTGATCGGCTTCATGACCCTGCGCAAGGACGGCCATATCGATTTCGCTTTCGTCGCCCCTGCCTATATCGGCCGCGGTGTGGCCTATGACCTCTACAGCGTGCTGGAAGCCGAAGCGAAGGCGGACGGGCTGGACCGTCTGACCAGTGATGCCTCAACCATGGCCAAGGCCTTCTTCACCCGTCAGGGCTGGGAAATCGTTCGTGAACAGGCACCCGTACGTCGGGGTGTGACCCTGCCGAACTGGCACATGGCCAAGTCCATCGCTGGCTGATCACTGGCTGATTGCTAGCTGATCTGGGGCTGAACGGCCCGCTTCCTGCAATTCGCGGAAACACGTCTTGATGCATGCTTCGCTTGATTGAGCGGGGCAGGGCGCTATCACGCCCCCGGTCACACAAGGAAATGCCATGTCTTCGGAGAGCAAAGTGCTGCGTGCCGGCGTTGTCGGTGCCGGTGTCTTCGGCGGATTTCACGCCTCCAAATATGCCGCTCATGACCGCGCGGAACTCGTCGGTATCTATGATCCCGACTTGCAGCGCGCCAAGGATCTGGCGGCCAAGCATGGCGCCAAGGCCTTCGACAATCTCGGCAAGATGCTCGCCGAGGTCGATGCCGTGACCGTGGCCAGCCCGGCCGTGCACCATTTCGAGGCCGCCGCCGCGGCGCTCGCCCATGGCCGCCACGTCCTGGTGGAAAAGCCGATTGCCTCTTCCGTCGAGGAAGCGCGCGAACTCATCGGCCTCGCGGCCGCCCATGGCTGCGTGCTGCAGGTCGGCCACCAGGAGCGCTTCGTCTTCAATGCGATGGGCCTGTTCAACGTGCCGGACAAGCCGCTGCGCGTGGAAGCCAGCCGTATGGGCCCGCGCTCGGAACGCTGCCTCGATGTCTCCGTCACGCTGGACCTCATGGTGCATGATCTCGACCTGGTGATCGCCCTGGCCGGCTGTGCCGTGAAAGAAGTCGAAGGCATTGTCGATGAGGGCCGCTTCGGCCATCCGGATGTGGCTCAGGCCAAGCTGGTCTTCGACAATGGCTGCGTCGCCGAGCTGAAAGCCAGCCGGGTCCATCATGAGCGCGATCGCAAGATGCGCGTGGAATACGAGACCGGCGTGCTGGAAATCGATTTCGTCGCCAAGACGTTCAAGAATTCCACGCCCTACGACCTCAATCCCGATTTCGCCGACGATCCCAGTGCCAAGGATTCGCTTGGCGCGAACGTCAACGCCTTCATCGCCTCCGTGCTCGACGGAGCGCCGGTTGCCGTGCCGGGCATTGCCGGCCTGCGGGCACTGGATGCCGCCCGGGCAATCGACGGTGCGCGCAGCTATGGCGACTGATGCAGGACGGATCAGCGCCCCGGCGGGTGGCTGACCTCTTGCGATGAAGCGCGGCGCGGTCTAAGTCGCGATCATGACAGACCGGATTTCCATTCTCACCGCCCAGCTCAACCCGGTTGTCGGGGATGTGAAGGGCAATCTGGCCAAGGCGCGCGCCGCCCTGTCCCAGGCCCGCATTCGCAATGCCGACCTGATCGTCTTCCCGGAAATGTTCCTGCTGGGCTATCCGCCCGAGGATCTGGTGCTGAAACCGGCCGCTGTGGAAGCCTGCCGCACGGCGCTCGACCAGCTCATTGAGGACAGCAAGTCCGGTCCGGCCATCCTGATGGGCCTGCCCTGGCGGCAGGGCGCAAAACTCCACAATGCCGTGGCGCTGGTGGAGGACGGTCATCTCGTCGCCCTGCGCTTCAAGCATGAGCTTCCCAATTACGCCGTCTTCGACGAGAAGCGCGTCTTCCAGCCCGGACCGGTGCCGGAAATCGTCAAATGGCGCGGCATCCGCCTCGGCCTGCCGATCTGCGAGGACCTCTGGTACGACACCGTGCCCAAGGCCCTGATCGAACAGGGCGCGGAAATGATGATCTCGATCAATGGCTCGCCCTGGCGGCGCACGATCGAGCGTGAGCGCAAGACCGCCTTCTCCACCTGGTTCGACAGCTGGGAGGGCCGCAAGGCGCTGGTCTTCATCAATCAGGTCGGCGGTCAGGACGAGCTCGTCTTTGATGGCGCCAGCTTCTCCTGGACCGGTGAAGGCGAGGGCGAAACCGTGCAGCGCCTGCCCGCCTTCGAGGAAGCCCTCGACCTGGTGGAATGGCAGCGCACCGAGACCGGCTGGACCGCGACGGGCGGCGACAGCGCACCGCGCGTGATCGGTCTGGAAGCCGACTGGAAAGCCATGACGCTGGCCCTGCGTGACTATGTCGACAAGGCCGGTTTCCCGGGCGTCGTCCTGGGCATGTCCGGCGGTATCGACAGTGCCATCTCCGCCGCCATCGCCGCTGATGCGCTGGGGCCGGACCGGGTCTGGGCGGTGATGATGCCGTCCAAATACACGTCCGAGGAAAGCCTTGAGGATGCCCGTGCCTGCGCCGAACGCCTGGGCGTGCGCTATGACATCATCGATGTCGAACCGACCATCGAGGCCTTCGGCAAGACGCTCTCCACCGCTTTCCGCGGCACCGAGCCGGACGCGACCGAGGAAAACATCCAGTCGCGCGCCCGCGGCGTCATCCTGATGGCCCTGTCCAACAAGTTCGGTCCCATGGTCCTGTCCACCGGCAACAAGTCGGAAATGGCGGTCGGCTATGCCACCCTCTATGGCGACATGAATGGCGGCTATAACGCGCTCAAGGACGTCTACAAGACGGAAGTCTTCGAGCTCGCCTGGTGGCGCAATGGCCAGACCCGTTCACCCGGCCTCGGCCCGGTCGGCGAGGTCATCCCCGAACGCATCATCACCAAACCGCCCTCGGCCGAACTGCGCGAAGACCAGAAAGACCAGGACAGCCTGCCGCCCTATGACGTGCTGGATGCCATCCTCTACGGCCTGATCGAGGAAGAACGCTCGGTCCGCCAACTGGTCGCCGAAGGCCAGGACGAGGACACGGTCCGCCGCATCGAAAACCTCCTCTACCGCGCCGAATACAAACGCCGCCAGGCCCCGCCCGGCGTCAAGATCGGCCCCAAAAACTTCGGCCGCGACCGGCGGTATCCCATCACCAACCATTTCAAGTCGGGCGGGTAGGGCTCTGATTTCCGAGGCCGCACTGGCTTTGAGACGGGCAAAGCTCCCACTCCCTCTCCCATGGGGAGAGGGTGGCGCGAATGCGCCGGGAGAGGGGAAAATCCCGGTGTTCACATGAGATCGCGAAGACCTCGCCGTTTCCCCTCATCCGCCCCTGCGGGGCACCTTCTCCCCAGGGAGAAGGAGGTTCGCGACCCATTTTGCTCGCCGCAATGCTGCTTCACCGTGTCATCTATCCCCACCCCTTCTCCCCCACCGGGGAGAAGGTGCCGCGAAGCGGCGGATGAGGGGCAGCCGCAAAGCGGCCACCAAAAACTCATTGCTTGCGCGGCTGACGCCGCGCGCCCCTCACCCTTTATCCCTCTCCCCGGCGGGGGAGAGGGGGTGCTCATCCCCCTGCGACACCCCACCACATCCTCGCCTTCTCAAATTTCTGTCAAAACAGAAATCAAGGAAATGGAGGCTGTCATGAGCACTGCCGCAATCGCCACACGCCCGGTCCATATCATCCGTCCAAGCCTTGCCTGGCTGGCGGCCAGTATCGCCAGCGGGCTCACCCTGACGCTCACCTTCGGAATCCTCAGCCTGTTCGAAGGCACGACGACCGCCCGTGATCTGCAGGACTTCCTCCAGAGCCTGATCCCCGCCAGCCTCCTCTTCGGCACCTATATCGCCGCCTTCACCCTCCTCCCGACCCTGGTCGCTGCCTGGCTGATGCACGTCCTGCGCTGGCAGGCGATCTGGCAGGCCGCCCTCCTGGGCGGTCTGACCGGCGCCGTCATGATCCAGGTCTTCGTCTTCACCCTCGATGCCGGCGCAGAAGGCCTCCTGACCAGCGCCCTCTTCGGAGGTGTGGGGCTTGTAGGTGGCGCGGTGTACCGGCTCGTGGCGGGGAAACACTGAACCCCCGCTTGCCCGAACCCGCGCACAGCGCTAAGCCGTGCGGCTTCACACAGAGCCAAGGCCTGCCCCGATGACCAAAGTCCGTTTTGCGCCGAGCCCGACCGGGAAACTCCATGTCGGCAATGTTCGCACCGCGATCTTCAACTATCTCTTCGCGCGCAAGGCTGGCGGGCAATTCCTGCTGCGCATCGACGATACGGATGTGGAACGCTCCACGCAGGCTTTTGAGGACGGGATCCGGGCCGATCTGACCTGGCTGGGGATCAGCTGGGACGACACGTTCAAACAGTCCGACCGGTTCGACGTCTATGGCCAGGCCGCTGAGAAGCTCAAGGAAATGGGCCTTCTCTATGCCTGCTATGAGACCGGTGAGGAGCTGGACCGCAAGCGCCGCCTGCAAATGGCCAATGGCCGGCCGCCGGTCTATGACCGCGCCGCCCTGTCGCTGACGGACGAAGACAAGGCCGCACTGGAAGCGGAAGGCCGCAAGCCGCACTGGCGTTTCAAACTCTCCGGCAATCCGGTCAGCTGGGACGATATGGTGCGCGGTCCGGTGACGATCGAGACCTCCTCGCTCTCCGACCCGATCCTGATCCGCGAAGACGGCTCCTATCTCTACACCCTGCCCAGCGTGGTGGATGATATCGATGCCGGTATCACCCACATCATCCGCGGCGAGGACCACACGACCAATTCCGGTGCCCAGATCGAAGTCTTCGAGGCGCTGGGTGGGTCCGCGCCGCAATTCGGCCACCAGGCGCTCCTGGTCGGCGCGGATGGCGGCAAGCTGTCCAAGCGGATGGGCTCGCTGGGCATCCAGGAATTGCGTGACGAGGACGGTTTGGAGCCGATGGCGATCATGTCGCTCCTGGCCAAGATCGGCACCTCCGACGCGGTTGACGCCTTCGCCGATGTCGACGGCCTGCTCGAGGGCTTCGACCTGGGCAAGCTGTCCCGTTCGCCGGCCCGCTTCGATCCGGAGGAGCTCAAGCGCGTCAATGCCAAACTCCTGCACTCGATGAGCTATGAGACGGCCCAGCCGCGCCTGGCCGCGCTGGACGCCGATGGCGGTGAAGCCTTCTGGAATGCCGTGCGCCCCAATCTGGAAGTCCTCGCTGACGCCAAGGCCTGGGCCCAGCTGGTCGCCGGCCCGGTCACTCCGGTGATCGAGGAGGCCGATTATGCCGAAGCCGCCGCCCGGCACCTGCCCGAGGGCGAGCTGACCGGCGAGAGCTGGGGCGAATGGACGAATGCCCTGAAAGAGGCCACCGGCCGCAAGGGCAAACAGCTCTTCATGCCGCTGCGCCTCATGCTGACCGGCGAGCCGCGCGGACCGGAAATGGCCGTCCTCCTGCCGCTCCTGGGCCGCGAGACCGTGCTGAAACGCCTGCAGGGCGAAACGGCCTGATCTCGGCAACACTCTGAATGAATTGAAGAAAGGGCGGTGCCACAGCGGTGCCGCCCTTTGTCTTTGTCGTGACTACATGACGATTTGTCAGGTTGTCTTGACATGCGCGCTCAGGAGTGTCAGGTTGTCCTGACAATATGTCATGGATGGTTGATGGAGAAAGCCATGTTCACCTGCAAGCAAGTCACGCCCCTGGTCGGCGCGATCATTGCGATCAGCACCGCGCTCGCCGCCATTGCTGGCGGATTGTCGGCGCAAGACAGGACCGCGCCGGCCGCACCGGCTGCGATCACCCTGGAGGCCGAACAATGAGTGATGTCAGCCGTCGCTATGTGAAGCATTTCGGCCTGGCCATGCTGGCCTATGCGCTGGTCCTGGTCGGTTCGATCATCGCGATACGGAATGGGGAATTGTCGGGCTGGTCTGCCGGCCTGGCTTCGCTGACCCCGCTCATTCCGGCGCTCTACGCGCTGAAAGCCTTCGTCGAGCGCTACAAGGCGATGGATGAGTTCCAGCAACGCATCACCTCCGAAGCCTTGCTCTGGGCGACGGGGATCGTCGGTTTCGCCGCTTTCGGCTATGGCTTTCTGGAAGGCGCCGTCGACGTGCCCACGATCAGCCTTCTCTGGGTCATGCCGGCCATTTGCGGCGTCTACGGCCTGGCGCAGGGCGTCCTCTACTGGAAGGCAGAGCGGTGAAGAACCGTCTCCGCGTCCTGCGCGCCGAGCGGCGCTGGAGCCAGGCTGAGCTGGGAGACCGCGTCGGCGTCTCCCGCCAGGCCATCAATGCCGTGGAAACCGGCAAGCACGATCCGTCACTCACCCTGGCCTTCGCCCTGGCGGACGCCTTCGGGCTGAAAATCGAGGATGTCTTCGACCCGAAGGGGGAGGGGGCGTAGCTAGCCCGGCCCTCCTTCTCCCTGGGGAGAAGGTGCCCCGAAGGGGCGGATGAGGGGGAACGGCGAGGTCTTCGTGATTGTCGGCCAGCACCGGGATTTCCCCCTCTCCCGGCGCATGCGCGCCACCCTCTCCCTGAGGAGAGGGGGATTTCAGCGCCCAATCGCCCCCATCATCTCCACCAGATGCGCAACAGCTGTTTCCGGCTCGTCCACCAGGTCGAGATGGTCGGCCAGGCTCTGCGGGGTGAAACCTTCGCGGACAGTGTGCGCAATCAGATCGATGATCGGGCCCCAGAAGCCAGCCGTGTTAAGGAAGACGATGGGCTTGTCATGCAGGCCGAGCTGCTGACGGGAGACCACATCAAAGACCTCTTCCAGCGTCCCGGTGCCGCCGGGCAGGATGATGTAGGCGTCTGATTCCTCGATCAGCTGCTTCTTGCGCGTACTCATCGAGTCGACGATCCGCACCTCCACACGGTCGAGATGGCCTTCACGGGCGATCAGGAAATCGGGAATGATTCCCAGCACCTTGCCGCCCTGTTCGGCGGCGGCCGAGGCCGAGGCGCCCATCAGCCCGACATCCCCGCCCCCATAGACCAGACGGCAGCCCGATTGGGCAATCGCGGCACCGACACGGCGGGCGGCATCAAAATATTCCTTCCGTTCACCCATGCGTGAACCGCAAAAGACACCGATCGACCTTACTTTCGCCATCTCACATCACTCATATTTGCTTTCTCGGGACAGGATGCTATTCGCCGAAGGCGGGCGGCGCGAGGCTTGCATCCAGCAATTGGGTGCTGGTGCGCATGTTTCGTTCCGGCTGCCGATGACAGGAGACCTGCCATGACCGCAACGCGGTCCTTTATCATTGCGGCTGCTTTGGCGACGCTGGCGATTGCCGCGGCGCTCACCTTCATCATGTACCGGCCCGCTGCGGATGACGCGGCGGAGAGTCCGGCCCTGTCTGAAACCGAAACACCCACCGAGCTTCCCGGAACCGCGCCGGCCGCGATGATCGCGCCGCCGGTCTTCGACATTGTCCGTGTCGCCCCGGTCGGGTCGGCCGTCACGGCGGGCCGCGGCGAGCCGGGGGCCACCATTCAGCTCCTGGCCGATGGCGAAGCGCTCTTCTTCACCGATGAGGACGGGCAGCGCGCTGATACGCAGCTGATCAATGAGCGCGGCGAATGGGTCATCATCCCCGACGATCCGCTGCCCTCCGGTGCGGTGGAGCTCTCCTTGCGCATGGTCGCGCCCGATGGCCGCGAAATGCTCTCCGAACAGGTCGTTGTCGTTTCCATCCCCGAACAGCGCGGCCCGACCCCTCTGGTCGTGGTCGGGCGTCCGGGTGAAGCCAGCCGTGTCTGGCAATGCCCGTCCTGCCTGGATGCGGAAATGGGATCCCTGGTGCTCGAGACCGTCGATTACGACGCCACCGGTGCCGTGATCTTCTCCGGCCGCGCCGATACCGGCACCACAGTCCGCGTCTTCGCCAATGGCGCCCTGGTGGGTGAAACCAATGTCGGCCGTGATGGCCGCTGGGACCTGCAGGCCGGCTCCCTGCTGGCACCGGGCGTCTATGACCTCCAGATCGACCAGGTCGATCCGGACGGCAATGTCTCCGCCGTCATCGTCCTGCCCTTCGAGCGCGTCGCCCCGGAAGCCCTCAATCTCGGCCCCGACGCGGTCGTGGTCCAACCGGGCAATTCCCTCTGGCGCCTGGCCCGCCGTCTCTATGGCGAGGGCGTCCAGTACACGGTGATCTACGAAGCCAATCGCGACCAGATCCGCGACCCCAACCTCATCTATCCCGGCCAGGTGCTGCAAGCGCCGTCGGAGGATGAGGGCTAGACGACAGGCTCAGCGCCATCCTCGCCCTTGATGGGCGAGGGGGACCGCGCGCATGCGCGGTGGAGTGGGTGACTCGTCGAGACGAGTGTGCACCCCGGCATGGGTGCGATACGGGGAAGAAAGCACCCACCCACTGGCACAATCCCCGCCGGAGCCCTATCTCTGGCGACGATGAGACCCTTGCCCACCGATACCGAGGCGGAAGCCAAGCAGGCGCCGAAAGGCTCGCTGGGCACGACGATGTGGCGGCTGTTTGCGCTGCTGGCCTCGCCGGAGATGGCGAAATGGCGCTTTCGCATGGGCGTCGCGCTGGTCCTGACCCTGATCGCCAAACTCTTCGCCGTTTATGCCCCGGTCTTCTTCGGTGACGGGATCAATCTGATTACCGCCCATGCCGGGCAGGGCGGGGCGCAGCCCGCGGCCGAAGGCGGAAATGCCCTGTCAGGCATCATCACCACCTTCACCCTGGCCTTCATCGTCTATGCCGTGGCGCGCTTCCTCTCGGTCGGGGCGCCGCAATTGCGCGATGCGCTGTTCGCGCCGGTCAGCCAGGATGCCCAGCGCCTGACCGCCGTGCGTGCCTTCGCCCACGTCCAGACGCTCTCCATCGGCTATCACCAGACCAAGCGCACCGGCGCGCTCAACCGCATCATCGAGCGCGGCGCCCGGGCCGTCGATTTCCTGATGCGCTTCCTGATCTTCAACATCGCGCCGACCCTGCTGGAATTGGGTCTGGCGGCGCTGGTGCTCAGCTCGAATTATGGCTGGGAGTTCGCCCTGATCGCGATCATCACGGTGGCCATCTACATGACGCTCACCTGGTCGGTGACCGAATGGCGCGTCCAGATCCGCCGCACGATGAATGAGGCCGATAATGAAGCCTCGGCGCGCGCCGTCGACAGCCTGATCAATTTCGAGACGGTGAAAGCCTTTGCCGCCGAACGCCGCGAGGCGGATGCCTTTGACCGGTCGATGACGCGCTATGCCCATGCGGCGGCCAAGTCCCAGTCCTCGCTCGCCCTGCTCAATGGGGCCCAGGCGCTGATCATGAATGGCGGTCTGCTGGCGATGGCGCTGATGGCGGGCTGGAAAGCCTGGAATGGCCAGCTCCAGCCGGGTGATGTCGCCGCGGTCACCCTCATCCTGATGAATGTCTATCAGCCGCTCAACATCCTGGGCTGGGCCTATCGCGAGATCAAACAGGGCGCGGTCGACATGGAACGCGTCTTCGAGACGCTGGCCATCAAGCCGGATGTCGCCGATGCGGCGGAGGCCAAACCGCTCGCCGTGACGGGCGGAGCGGTCAGTTTCGACAGTGTCGGCTTTACCCATGATGGCCGGTCCCGTTCCATCCAGGATGTCAGTTTCGAGATTCCCGCGGGCAGTTTTGTCGGGATTTGCGGTCCGTCCGGTGCCGGCAAGTCGACCGTGTTGCGGCTGCTTTTCCGCTTCTATGATCCGGAAAGCGGCGCCGTGCGGATTGATGGCCAGGATCTGCGCCAGCTCACCCAGCAGAGCCTGCGCGACAGTCTCGCCCTGGTGCCCCAGGATGTCGTCCTCTTCAACGACACGCTGCGCGCCAACATCATCTATGGCCGCCCCGACGCGACCGAGGCCGAGATCCGCGATGTCGTCGAGCGCGCCCGTCTCGCCGATTTTGTGGACGGTCTGCCCGACGGACTGCAGACCATTGTGGGCGAGCGCGGGCTGAAACTCTCCGGCGGCGAGAAACAGCGCGTCGGCGTCGCCCGCGCCATTCTGAAGAACCCGGCCATTCTCGTCCTCGACGAAGCCACCTCCGCGCTCGACAGCCAGACCGAAAAGGATGTCCAGATCGCCCTGGCCGAGGCCGCCCGGGGCCGCACCACGATTGCCGTCGCCCACCGTCTCTCCACCATTGCCGGGGCCGACCGGATCATCGTGCTCGATGATGGCCATGTCGCGGAAAACGGCACGCATGCCGAACTCCTGGCCAGGGATGGCCTCTACGCCGCCATGTGGAAGCGCCAGAGCGAGGCGGGCGAGGGGGCTGAGCCCTCCAGCGCCGTGGAAGTCCCCGCCGCGCAATAGGCATTCCCCGCCTGACGATTCCCGCTAGTGTGCGGGGGAGTATGGGGACGTCATGACACAGAAGACCCAAATCGGCCTGATCGGCCTGGGCGCGTTCGGCCGGCTGGCCGCCACGCATCTCGCTCCGCATTTTGATCTGGTGGGGCATGACCCGTCCGTGCGCGACATGCCGGGCGGAGCTTGGGTGTCGCTGGAAGAGGCCGCCGCACGGCCCGTCGTGATTCTTGCCGTCCCGGTTCAGGCTCTGGCGGGCGTGGCGCAAGCCATCGCACCGCACTTGGCCGAAGGCGCACTGGTCATTGATGTCGCCTCGGTGAAGCTGGAACCCCTGCGCATCCTGCGTGAGGCCCTGCCGGCCGGGACGCGCATCTTGGGCACCCACCCGCTCTTCGGTCCGCAATCGGCGGCCCAGGGCGTGGCCGGCCAGTCCATCGTACTCTGCCCGGAACCGGGCGTGGAGGCGGGCTGTGTGGCGGATTTCCTCAAGGACACGCTCTCCCTGGACGTCCACATCTCCGATGCCGACACGCATGACCGCACCATGGCCAGCGTGCAGGCGCTTACCCACCTTGTGTCCAAGGTGATCACGGATCTCGGCCTGATGGACGCTCCCTACACAACCCGCTCCTACGACCTCCTCGCCGAGGCCGCCCGTCTGGTCGCCGAAGACAGCGACGAACTCTTCCGCGCCATCGAACGCCACAATCCCCACGCGGCGGATCTCCGCCGGCGATTCTTCGACGCCGCGCGCAAGCTGGATGAACGGCTGGTGGATTAGTTTGGGCGTCCGTAAAGCGGACCACAAAAGCCCGCCCAGCGCTCAACTCACCAACAATATCTGGGAAATTCGCGAGAATGGCTCCCCGGGACGGGCTCGAACCGCCGACCCGGTGATTAACAGTCACCTGCTCTACCAACTGAGCTACCGGGGAACACTCTTCTCGCAAGCGAGGCGTGGCTTGTATCAGAGCTTCGCGCCGCCGCGCAAGCACCCTTCTGCGCTGAATTGCAGGGGTTTCTGCAAAAAAAATCGGGAGCCACGAAGGCTCCCGAAAAGGCATTGGGTGGATGGTGGGGTGTCTTCACGGGAAGACAGGTGAAGAATTGGGTCAGAACCCTTAAGGCGGGGTTAACAGGAAAGGGGCAATTCGGCATTTGGTTTATCGTCCTT
This sequence comes from Maricaulis parjimensis, assembly GCF_016817355.1. Lineage (GTDB taxonomy): Bacteria > Pseudomonadota > Alphaproteobacteria > Caulobacterales > Maricaulaceae > Maricaulis > Maricaulis parjimensis. Next base: position 197,250 of record NZ_JADOTT010000006.1, on the reverse strand, counting down.
GCCGAAAGCCTAATGGAATCATCGAAATGCCTCATTTCAGCGAGGGATTTGATTCACCACGAAATCGCGATTTATTCTGGTGCAACAGGGTGAGGCTTCACAATCAGCCGCGAATCACCGGGGAGAAGACGATGCGTGAACATCAGACATTTAAGTCGTTTTGGCCGTTTTACCTGCGCGAGCATGCCCGTCCGGCGACGCGCAACTGGCATTATGTCGGCTCCACACTGGCCCTGATCGTCCTGTTGGCGGCCCTGGTGACGCAGACCTGGTGGCTGCTCCTGGCCGTGCCGGTCTCCGGCTATTTCTTCGCCTGGGTCAGCCATGCCTTCGTCGAGCGCAACAAGCCGGCCACTTTCACCTATCCGCTCTGGTCGCTGATCGGCGATTACCGCATGTATGTCCTCTTCCTTTTGGGCAAGCTGGGTCCGGAACTGGAAAAGGCCGGCATCAATGCGGACGGTTCGCTGAGCGCGGAACACGCCTGATCTCGCCAGAAAGACGATCTCGCCGGCAAGACGATCTTGCCGGGCTGGGCGTGCGGACTAGGTCCCGACCATGCCCCGCCAAACCGCCCGTCATCCAAAGCCTGAAAAGACCTGCCTCACCTGCGGGCGGCCCTTCCAGTGGCGCAAGAAGTGGGAGCGCGTTTGGGATGAGGTGAAATACTGTTCTGAGCGCTGCCGCCGGTCCCGACCGGCTCAGAGCGCCTCCAGCACCTCGGCGGCCCGGTCGCGATAGGCCTGACGCTTCTCTTCGCTCATCCGGTCCCAATTGCGATAGACCGGACCCAGGCGGGGATTGCCGCGCAGCTTGTCCTCATTGCGCGCCAGGAAGTCCCAGTAGAGCGAATTGAACGGGCAGGAATTGCGCCCCGTCTTGTCCTTCACATCATAGCGGCAACCGGAGCAGTAGTCCGACATCCGGTCGATATAGGCGCCACTGGCGGCATAGGGTTTCGAGCCCAGCAATCCGCCATCGGCAAATTGCGACATGCCCACCGTATTGGGCGCCTCCACCCATTCGAACGCATCGATATAGACCGCCAGATACCATTCATGCAGGGCATGCGGATCGATCCCGGCAATGAGGGCGAAGGTCCCGGTCACCATCAGGCGCTGGATATGGTGGGCATAGGCCTCCTTGCGCGTCTGCCCGATTGCGGCGGCCAGGCAGGCCATGTCGGTCTTTCCGCTCCAGTAGAAGTCGGGCAGGGGACGGTCCGCGCCCAGCGCATTGCGGCGGACATAGTCCGGCCCTTCGCGCCAATAAATGCCCCGCACATATTCCCTCCAGCCGATGATCTGGCGGATATAGCCCTCTGCCGCATTGAGCGGGGCATGGCCGCGCTTCCAGGCCGCCTCCACCGCCTGGCAGATCTCCAGCGGGCCCAGCAGGCCGACATTGAGATAGGCCGACAGGAGGGAGTGATAGAGGAAGGCCTCGCCTTTCAGCATGGCGTCCTGATAGGTGCCGAAATCGGGCAGGGCGTGCTCGATGAAATGATCCAGCGCCTTGAGCGCATCCTTGCGCGTGACGGCGAAGTGGAAGGGGCGGATATCGCCAAACCCCTCAAAGCGGGCCTCCACCAGGTCCAGCACATCCGCCGTGATTTCGTCCGGCTCCACCCGGAAGGGTTGGGGCATGAACAGGCTGGATGAGGCCGCCTCGCGATTCTCCGCGTCGAAATTCCAGCGCCCGCCGACCGGCTTGTCGCCTTCCATGAGGAGGCCGGTCTCGCGTCGCATCTCGCGGTAGAAATACTCCATCCGCAATTGCTTGCGCCCCTCCGCCCAGCGCGCGAACCGGTCGTGGGAGCACGCGAAACGGTCATCCTCCAGCATCATGACCGGCAGTCCGAACCGCTCGGACCAGGTCTCCATCTCCTGCTTCAACCGCCACTCGCCCGGCTCGGTGAGGATCAGCCGGTCGTAGGTGCCCGCCTTGAGCGCATCTTCCACAGCGCTGGCCAGGTCCGGGCAGGGCGGGGTCTCGTCAAAAGCGCGGTAATGCACCCGCCGCCCCGCCGCGCGCAGTTCGTCCGCAAAATGGCGCATGGCGGAGAAGATGAAGGCGATCTTCTTGCGGTGATGCCAGACATAGTCCGTCTCGGCCGCCACTTCCGCCATCAGCACGTCGGCGGCTTCCGGCTTCTGGCGCAGGCTGGGCAAATCATGTGTGAGCTGGTCTCCCAGCACCAGGACGAGGTCTGTCATCGCATCCATCCGCTTTGCCTGTGTCTACGTAGACAGGGGCAGGGCAGACCAGTGGATGACGGCATGACAGACAGTGAAACCGGACACGCCGTGGTGATCGGCGCCAGCGGCGGTATCGGCTCAGCCCTGGTCGCAGAGCTGGAGGCACAGGGCTGGACGGTTACCGCATTGTCCCGCCGCACCAGCCCGCCGCTCGATCTGCTGGATGAAGCCTCCATCCACGCCGCCGCGCAGGCGCTCAAGGAAGGCGGCGACACGATCCGCCTCATCATCGATGCGACCGGCTTCCTGCATGATGACGTCTTTTCGCCCGAGCGCAGCCTGCGCGAGCTGGATCCGGATCATTTCGCCCGCGCTTTCGCGCTCAATGCCACCGGACCGGCTCTGCTGATGAAGCATTTCCTGCCGCTCCTTCCGCGTCAGGGTCGCTCGGTTTTCGCCACCCTGTCCGCGCGGGTCGGCTCGATTTCGGACAATCGCCTGGGCGGCTGGCACGCCTATCGCGCCTCCAAGGCCGCGCTCAACCAGATCCTGCGCAGCGTCTCCATCGAGATGAAACGCCGCAAGCCCGAAGCGATCTGCATCGCCCTGCATCCCGGCACGGTCGCAACCCGCCTGTCCGAGCCTTTTTCCAAATCCGGACTGGATGTCCGCCCGCCGCAGGAAGCCGCACAGGATCTGCTCCGCGTCATCGCCGGACTGGGACCGGACGATTCGGGCGGTTTCCGCGACCACAAGGGTATGGCGATCAGTTTTTAGGGGAAGGGTGGAGGCACCGCCCGGAATCGAACCGGGGTACAAGGATTTGCAGTCCTCTGCGTAACCACTCCGCCACGGTGCCTCAGGAATGGAGCCGGGAGCTATAACCCCACAGACCGATGGGAGCAATGCGCCAATTCACAGCGAAGTGAGATTGCGGCGTTTTGCGCGTGGCTTCGCGCAGTCTGGTGGTTGCCGATCCTTGCGCACACAGGATATATCAGCGGCTTCCGGACCGCAGGGAGAGACCCGTGAGCGAATTCGAACAGGCACGCAAGCACATGGTGGACAGCCAGATCCGCCCGTCCGACGTGACAGACCGGCGTCTCATCGCCGCTTTCCTGGACACGCCGCGTGAGCTTTTCATCCCGCGCTCGCGCCGCGCTTCGGCCTATGCCGACAGCCAGGTCGTTACCTCCGACAACCGCACGCTGATGCGTCCGCGTGACATGGCCAAGCTGATCCATGCCGCTGACATCCAGCCGGACGAGCTGGTGCTGGATATCGCCAATGGCCGTGGCTACTCCACCGCCATCCTGGCGCGCATGGCCGAAACGGTTGTGGGTGTGGAGAATGATGAGGACGGCCTGTCCCGCTCCACCGGCCTGCTGGCCGATATCGGTGCCGACAATGCCGTGGTCGTCGAGGGCGATCCCAAGGCCGGCGTGCCGAAGCAGGGCCCGTTCGACGTGATCTTCGTCAATGGTTCCGTCGACACTGTCCCCACCGCCTGGTTCGACCAGCTGGCCGATGGTGGCCGTCTTGTCGTGATCGTGCGCAAGGGCCCGGTCGGCAAGGCCACCGTCTTCACCAAATCGTCCGCCGGCATTGGCGAGCGTGTCGTGTTCGACGCGACCGCTACCGTCCTGCCGGGCTTTGAAGCGGAAACCGGCTTCGCCTTCTGATTTTCCCAGGGTGTGACACGCCGTCGCGACGGATTTTTCGCGCTGGACCGTGACAGGTCTGTTCGTGTATTTGCAAACTTTGCAGAATATTAAAGTAAACGCTGTTCACTTTTTATATGGCAGCGCCTATATGCATGGATAAAGCGTCACTGGCCATGCCGGGTCCGGGCGCTATGATGGCGAAAAGAGGGATCGGGAAAGCCGGTCCCGTGACTTCAGGGGAAGTTGGATGACGCGATTGAAACACTGGACGATGGCTCTTGCCGGGGGCGTGTCCCTGCTGGCCTTTGCGGGCTTTGCGCAGGCGCAGACGCTCGAGGAAACCCTCATCCAGGCCTATAATTCCAACCCGACCCTGCAGGCCCAGCGCGCCAGTCTGCGCGCCACGGACGAGCAGCGGGTCCAGGCCCGTGCCGGTCGGCTCCCGTCGGTTTCCGCCTCGGCCTCGATATCGCGCCAGCACACCGAATCATCCAGCACGTTCGTGATTGGCGGCCAGAACCTGACTTCGGCCAGCGAGAGCGATGCCACCCCGAAGAACTACTCGATCACTGCCTCGCAGGCCCTGTATCAGGGCGGCCGGATTTCCGGTGCGATCGATCAGGCCACGGCCGTCATCATGGCCAGCCGGGAAAATCTCCGCGCCACGGAGCAACAGGTCCTGGTCAGCGCCGTGACCTCTTTCATGGATGTCCGCCGTGACGCCCAGGTGGTCGAGATCCGCCGCAATAATGTCGACGTGCTGGCCCAGCACCTGGAAGCTGCGGAAGACCGGTTCGAAGTGGGTGAGATCACCCGCACCGATGTCGCCCAGGCCGAAGCCCGCCTGTCCGGTGCCCAGGCGCAATTGTCCGCTGCCCAGTCCCAGCTGGCGATCAGCCGTGCCGCCTATGAGCGCGTGACCGGCACGCCGCCGGCCACTCTGCAGGATCCGCCGGAACTGCCGGCCCTGCCGGATCATCTCGCCGATGCGGCCGAATATGCCTTCAACAATTCCCCGCAATTGCTGGCGGCCCAGTATGCCGAACAGGCCTCCCAGCACGCGATCCGCATTGCCCGTGGCAATATGCTGCCGGAGGTTTCCCTGTCGGCCACGGCCTCGGCCGCACGCGACAGCAATTTCACCGGTGATGAGCGCGACAGCGTGTCCGTCATGGGCCGGGTCTCCGTGCCGATTCTCACCGGCGGGTTGAATCGCTCGCGCGTCCGCGCGGCCGTCGCTCAGGAAGAACAGGCGCGCTATCAGGTTCGCGAAGCCCGCCGTCTCGTGACCGAGGGTGTGACCAATGCCTGGAGCGGTTATGTCGCCTCCCTGGCCGTGATCGAAAGCTCGCGCCAGGCCGTGCGCGCCAATGAGATCGCCCTCGACGGGGTGGAGCAGGAAGCCTATGTCGGCATCCGCACCACACTCGATGTGCTTGATGCAGAACAGGAATTGCTGGAATCCCGGCTGACGCTCGTCACCGCGGAACGCGATTCCTACGTGGCCGGCTATAATCTCCTTCAGGCCATGGGGGCCGTGTCGGCCCAGGAATTGGGTCTGAATGTAGAAATTTATGACCCGTCTGCATCCGACAGAGGCGAATCGGGTTTCCCTAACCTTGACTTAACGCCCTGGGACTAGCCTTTCCGGCGACTCTCGGACTGGACAGGCTGATTTTCGGCCCGTTTAATTCGCGTTAGAAGAGAAAACGCCCGCATATCGCAAGGAATGGCGCATGGCTGAGCAAACCGCCGATAACGAACCGTCGATGGAAGAAATCCTCTCCTCGATCCGCCGGATCATTAATGAGGATGATGAAGAAGCCGCGCCGGAAGCCGAGGCTGAAGCGGCTGCGCCGGAACCGGCGCCCGCCGAGGACGAACCGCAATCGCAGGACGATATCGACGCGTTGTTCGGCGGCGATGACGATGCCGGCGGCGAGGATGTGCTCGAACTGACCGAGAAGGTCGATGATGCCGATGCCGGCACCGACCCGATGGCGATGGATGATGATCTCATGATCGTCGACCGGGAAGAGGAAGAAGAGCCGGTCGCCATGGCCGAGCCTGAGCCGGAGCCGGAGATCGATTTCAACGCTCTGGAAGAGGAAGTCTCCGACGGCATCATGTCCGAACCGGCCGCCACGGCCGCGATGGGATCCTTCCACACCCTGGCGGATCAGATCCGGATTTCCGAAGAGGAGGGCCGTACGCTGGAAGGCGTTGTCCGCGCGCTCCTGCGTCCGATGCTCAAGGAATGGCTCGACGCCAACCTGCCGTCCATCGTCGACGAAAAAGTCCAGGCCGAAATCGATCGCGTCTCCCGCCGTCGCCGCTAGGCCTCACCGGATACAAGTTTCAAAAGGCGCGTCCTGCCGAGGCGCGCCTTTTTTGTTGGTCGTGCGCCTGGTCACGCTCTTCTGAATGCTTCCCCAGTACTCTGCCCCCCTCTCCCTGGGGAGAGGGTGCCCCGCAGGGGCGGGAGAGGGGGACAGCACCGCCCTTGGCCAGTCAGTCTCGCCATAAGAACATCAACCGTGCCCGCGCCTTTCGCCGCCGCCCGACACTGGCCGAAGCCCGGCTCTGGTCGCGTCTTCGCAAGGGCCGGATGATGGGGGTGAAATTTCGCCGCCAGGTACCGATTGGCCCCTTTGTCGTTGATTTCGCGTCACGAACCGCGCGCCTGATCATCGAGGCCGACGGTATTCAGCACAGCGACCAGGAAGAGGCGGATCTGCGCCGCACCCGGTTTCTGGAAATGCGTGGCTACACTGTGCTGCGCTTCTGGAATGATGAAATCCTGGGGCAGACCGACGCGGTCATGGATGTCATCACCGAGACGGTGCGCTGGGCCATCCATCCGGACAATCCGCTGAACTGGAATTAGGGACGAACACCGGGCTTCCCCCCTCATCCGGTCCTTCGGACCACCTTCTCCCCAGGGAGAAGGGGCGCGGTGTCCCTTCTCGGCAAACCCCAAATCCACCCCCCATCCGCAGTTAGCGGGCTGACTTTCGCGATCAGATTGCCATAACAGTGCAAACGCCCGCCTCGCGCGGCCAATCAAGACGCGGATCCCATGATGGACAAGACTTTCAACCCCCAGGACGCCGAAACCCGGATCTATGAGGCCTGGGAGGCCTCCGGGGCATTCCAGCCGGTCGATGACGACAATGCGGAAGCCTTCTCCATCGTCATCCCGCCGCCCAATGTCACCGGTCGTCTCCACATCGGTCACGCGCTGAACAACACGCTGCAGGACGTGCTGGTCCGCTACAAGCGCATGCTGGGCTGTTCCGTGCTCTGGCAGCCGGGCACTGACCATGCCGGCATCGCCACGCAAATGGTGGTGGAGCGCCAGCTGGCCGAGGAAGGCCAGATGTCCCGCCGCGATATGGGCCGCGAGGCCTTCATCGAGCGCGTCTGGGAATGGAAGGCCGAGAGCGGCGGCCAGATCATGACGCAGCTGCGCCGTCTGGGCGCCTCCTGTGACTGGTCGCGTGAGCGCTTCACCCTGGATGAGGGCCTGTCCAAGGCGGTGATGAAAGTCTTCGTCCAGCTCTACAAGGAAGGCCTGATCTATCGCGGCAAGCGCCTGGTGAACTGGGATCCCAAGTTCGAGACCGCGATCTCCGACCTCGAGGTGGAGAATCTCGAAGTCGACGGCTTCATGTGGCACTTCAAATACCCGCTCGCCGGCGGCCGCACCTATACCTATGTCGAGAAGGACGAAGACGGGAATGTCGTGCTGGAGGAAGAGCGCGACTATATCTCCATCGCCACCACGCGCCCGGAAACCATGCTGGGTGATGGTGCCGTCGCCGTGCACCCGGATGATGAACGCTATGCCCCGATCGTCGGCGCGCTGTGTGAAATCCCGGTCGGTCCGAAAGAACAGCGCCGCCTGATCCCGATCATCACCGACGAATATCCGGACATGAATTTCGGCTCCGGCGCGGTGAAGATCACCGGTGCCCATGACTTCAACGACTATGAAGTCGCCAAGCGGAACAATATCCCGCTCTACCGTCTCATGGACGTGCAGGCCGCCATGCGCGCCGACGGTCCGTCCTATGCGGAATGCGCCGCCCAGGCCCAGGCGATTGCCAAGGGTGCCGACCTGCCGTCAGAGGCCGAGGTCGATGCCATCAATCTCGTGCCGGAAGACTATCGCGGTCTGGACCGGTTCGAGGCTCGCAAGAAGATCGTCGCGGCGATCTCGGAGGAAGGCCTCGCCGTGATGACCGAGGACGAGCAGGGCAATGCCATTCCGCTCGTTGAAAAGAAGAAGATCCAGCAGCCCTTCGGCGACCGGTCCGGCGTGGTCATCGAACCCATGCTCACCGATCAATGGTTCGCCGATGCCGCCACCCTGGCCAAGGATGCCATCGCCGCCGTCGAGGATGGCCGCACCACTTTCCATCCGAAGACCTGGGAAAAGACCTATTTCGAATGGATGCGCAACATCCAGCCCTGGTGCGTCTCCCGCCAGCTCTGGTGGGGTCACCGGATCCCGGCCTGGTATGATGCCGACGGCAATGTCTATGTCGCCGAGAGCGAGGATGACGCCAAGGCTCAGGCCGGCGGCAAGGCACTGACCCAGGATGAGGACGTCCTCGACACCTGGTTCTCCTCTGCGCTCTGGCCCTTCTCCACGCTGGGCTGGCCGGACGACACCAAGGAAGTCAAACGCTTCTACCCGACCTCCGTGCTGATCACGGCCTTCGACATCATCTTCTTCTGGGTCGCCCGGATGATGATGCAGGGCCTGCACTTCATGGACGAGATCCCCTTCAAGGATGTCTACATCCACGCGCTCGTGCGCGATGAGAAGGGTCAGAAAATGTCCAAGTCCAAGGGCAATGTGATCGACCCGCTGGAGATCGTGGAAGAATACGGCGCCGATGCGCTGCGCTTCACCCTGGCCGCCCAGGCCGGGCAGGGGCGCGATATCCGCATGTCCAAGGAACGCGTTGAAGGCTATCGCAATTTCGGCACGAAACTGTGGAATGCCGCGCGCTTCTGCGAGATGAATGAATGCGTCACCCCGGCCGATTTCGATCCGAAATCCGTCACCCGCACCGTCAATCAGTGGATCCTCTCCGAGGCCGCCTCGACGGTGAAGGCGATCAATGCCGGGCTCGATGGCTACCGCTTCAATGATGCCGCGGCGGCCGCCTATCGTTTCGTCTGGAATGTGTTCTGCGACTGGCATCTGGAACTGGCCAAACCGCTCCTGCAGGGCGAGGACGAGGCCGCCAAGGCCGAGACCCGCGCCACCACCGCCTATGTGCTTGATCAGGCCCTGAAAATGCTCCACCCCTTCATGCCCTTCGTCACCGAAGAGCTGTGGAGCCAGACCGGTCAGCGCGACACCCAGCTGATCACCGCCAGCTGGCCTGTCCTCGAGGGTCTCGACAATGCTGAGGCCACGGCCGAGATCGGCTGGCTGATCGATCTGATCACCGATATCCGCCGCCTGCGCTCGGAGCTGGGGCTTGAGCCGAAGGATCGCTACATGGTCAACGTTTTGGGCCATGACGACGTGACCAGTTCTTGGGCCCAGAACTACCGTGCGATCATTTGCCGACTCACGGGAACCCACATGTCCGTGCTTCATCCCGCACAAGAGCTTTCCGAAATGGCTGAAGGCGGATCGGCGGAGTTCCCGGCGAGCAGATGCACGATTTTCATTCAGTTGCCATCAAAGGAGCTGTTTGAATCTGTGAAATCTAGCTTGCAGACCAAACTTAAGAAGCTGGATGGCGAGATCATGCGGCTCGAGAAAAAGCTCGGAAACGAGAAATTCGTCGCCAACGCCCCGGCTGAAGTCGTCGCTGAACAGCGCGAAAAACTCGAAGACTACGCCAGTCAGAAAACCAAGATGGGCGAAGCCCTGGAGCGTCTGCAGGGGATGTAGCCTTTGACCCAGCCCAAAAACTACGACTGGGACAAGCTCTGGGAGAGCACGCTTGGCCCCTGGTTGTCCGAGCTGGAGGGTGAGCGCGTCGCGGCGGTGACGGAACGCCGCTACTGGATCCTGGCCGGTATCGCGCTGGGCACGGTCTGTATCGTGCTCTTCCTGATCGTCTGGCCGCTGCCGCAAGTCGCCTTTTTCGGCGGGATGGGGGCGATTTTCCTGGGCGCGGTGATCGGCAATCGCCGGGTCAACAAGCTGCGCAAACAGGTCAAGCTGCGCCTCAATGGGGCGATCGCCCAGGCGCTGGGCCTGACCTATGCGGAAAAGCCGCTCCTGCCGGCCCGTTTCGAGACCTTCCGCGAATACTCGCTCCTGCCCTCCTATAACCGGCGCAGCTTCGAGGATCATTTCGAGGGTGAACGCGAGGGCTGTTCCTTCGAGCTTTATGAGGCGCATCTGGAGCAGAAGCGCCGGTCAAAGAACCGCACCTATTACGTCACCGTCTTCCGCGGCGCGCTGATCCGCATCACCTTTCCGCGCAAGGTGGAGGGTATCACGGTCATTTCGCGCGATGCCGGCTGGTTCAACGGGCTCAGCGCGCTGGGCAAGGGATATGGCGGCAAGGGGCTGGAGCGGATCGGTCTCGTCGATCCGAAATTCGAGAAGATTTTCGAGGTCCATGGCAATGACCAGGTACTGGCCCGCTACATGGTCACCCCCTCCTTCATGGAGCGTCTCCTGGCGCTGGAAGAGGCGATGGGCGGGTCCAAGATCCGCGCCATGTTTGACGAAGCCTCCGGCCAGGGCGAGCTGCTGATCGCGGCGGAGACCTATAACCGGTTCGAGGCCGGTTCGATGTCCAAACCCTTGGCCGACAAGGGCCGCGTCCACACCCTGGTCCGCGAACTGGAAGAACTCCTCGCCATCATCGACACGCTGGTCGAACCGGCCCAGTTCGGGGATCATGCGGCGCCTGGCACCGAGTAGCGCCGACGGGTTTCCTTCCCCATGTCATGGGGAAGTGGGCCGATGCGCAGCATCGGGTCGAAGGGGCGGCGCGCAGCGGCGATTTCCGCTTCCGCTTCGCTCCAGCGGCCCCTCCGTCCCTGCGGGACACCTCCCCATGACATGGGGAGGAAACTACTCCACCACCGCCAGCAAATCCTTCGCATCCACCTGCGTGCCAGCCTTCACCGCCAGGCGTTTCACGACACCCGCCTGTTGCGCGGTGATCGAGGTTTCCATCTTCATCGCTTCCAGCGTCATCAGCACATCGCCCGCCTTCACGCTCTGACCCTCACTGGCCACCAGCGTGGCGATCAGGCCGGGCATGGGGGCGGGGATATGCGCCGGATTGGACATGTCGGCCTTTTCATTGGCTTCCACCGTCGAGGCGACCGAGCGGTCATCCACCCGGATCACGCGCGGCTGGCCATTGAGCTCGAAGAAGACTTCGCGGCAGCCCTGTTCATCGGCCTCGCCGATCGTCATCAGGCGGATATTGAGCGTCTTGCCCTTGTCGATATCCACCGAGATCTCGCCGCCCGGCTCCATCCCGTAGAAGAAGACCGGGGTGGGCAGTTTGTCGACGCGGCCATATTGCGCGCGGTGGGTCTCGTAATCGGCAAAGACCTTGGGATACATCACCGCCGAGGCGACATCATTCTCGTTCACCGCGCGCCCGCCATGCCCCTGGATGCTGGCCCGCACGGAATCGAAATCGGTCGGGGCGAGATGCTTGCCCGGCCGGTCCGTCGTCGGCTTTTCGCCCTTCAGCGCCTTGGCCTGAAGATCCTTCGGCCAGCCGCCGGGCGGTTGACCCAGATCGCCGCGCAACAGGCCGATCACACTGTCCGGGAAGGTGATGTCGGTGTCCGGATCGAGCACGTCGTCCACTGTCAGCCCGGATGAGACCATGTAGAGCGCCATGTCGCCGACGACCTTGGAAGAGGGCGTCACCTTCACGATATCGCCGAGCATCTGGTTGACGTCGGCATACATTTTGGCGACCTCATGCCAGCGTTCCGCCAGCCCCACCGCGCGCGCCTGTTCCTTGAGATTGGTGAACTGCCCGCCCGGCATTTCGTGCAGATAGACCTCCGACGCGCCGGAGCGCAGATCGGACTCAAAGGCCGCATACTGGGTGCGCACATCTTCCCAATAATCGGAAAAGCGGCGGATCGTGGCCGGGGAGAGCCCGCTATCGCGCGTGGTATCGCCCAGCGCTGTGACGATGGAGCCCAGATTGGCCTGGGAGGTCAGGCCGGAGAAACTGTCCATCGCCGCATCCACCGCATCCGCACCCGCCTCGCAGGCGGCCAGCACGGTCGCCGCGGCAATGCCCGACGTGTCATGCGTGTGATAATGGATCGGCAGGCCGGTCTCGTCCTTCAGGGCCTTCACCAGGGTGCGGATCTGCGCCGGACGCGCCAGGCCCGCCATGTCCTTGATGCCCAGTATGTGCGCCCCGGCGCCCTTCAGTTCGCGCGCCAGATCGAGATAATAATCCAGCTGGTATTTCGGCCGGTCCGGATTGCCCAGATCGCCCGTATAGCAGATCGCCGCCTCGCAGAGCCGGTCCGTCTTCAGGACGCTCTCCATGGCGACTTTCATGTTCTCCGCCCAGTTCAGACTGTCGAAGACGCGGAAGACATCAATCCCGGTCTCGGCCGCCTGATGGACGAAATGATCCACCGCATTGTCGGGATAATTCGTGTAGCCCACCGCATTGGAGGCCCGCAGCAGCATTTGCAGCATCACATTGGGCACGCGCTCACGCAGATCCGCCAGCCGGTCCCAGCTGTCCTCCTTGAGGAAGCGCAGCGCCACATCAAACGTCGCCCCGCCCCAGCACTCGATCGAGAAGAGATCGTGCAGATGTTCGGCATAGGCATCCGCCACCGCCACCATGTCGAAAGAGCGCATGCGCGTGGCCAGCAGGGATTGGTGCGCATCGCGCATCGTCGTGTCGGTGATCAGGACTTTCGTCTGGTCCAGCATCCAGTCGCGCAGACCTTCCGGTCCGTGCTGGTCGAGGATTTGTTTCGTGCCGTCATGCAGGGCCGCGCCATCCACTTTCGGCGGCACGGGTGTGCGGGCATGGGTGGGCGGTTTTGGCCGGCCCTTCACCTCCGGATTCCCGTTCACCGAGACGTCGGCGATATAGGTCAAAAGCCGCGTCGCCCGGTCCCGCCGTTTGGGGAAGTCGAACAGGGCCGGCGTGGTGTCGATGAAGCGTGTCGTGATCTGACCCGACACGAAATCGGGGTGATTGATGACGTTTTCCAGGAAGGCGATATTGGTGGAGACGCCGCGGATGCGGAATTCCCGCAGCGCCCGGTCCATCCGGCGCACGGCCTCTTCCGGCGTTGCCGCCCAGGCCGTCACCTTTTCCAGCAAACTGTCGAAATAGCGGGTGATCACCGCGCCGGAATAGGCCGTGCCGCCATCCAGCCGTATGCCGAACCCGGTCGCGCCGCGATAGGCGGTGATGCGGCCATAATCCGGCGTGAAACTGTTCTGCGGGTCTTCTGTGGTGACACGGCATTGCAGGGCATGCCCGTGCAGCCGGATCTCCTCCTGCACCGGAACACCGGTCTCCTCCGTCACGCCGATATGACCGCCGCGCGCGATCTGGATCTGGGCGCGGACGATGTCGATCCCGGTCACTTCCTCGGTGACCGTATGCTCCACCTGGACGCGCGGATTGACCTCGATGAAGTAGAATTTCCGCGTCTCCGCATCGAGCAGGAATTCCACCGTCCCGGCGCCGCAATAGCCCGCATGCCGCGTCAGCCGCAGGGCGGCCTCGCAGATCGCCGCTCGCGTGTCGGCATCCATGTCTGGCGCCGGGGCGCGCTCGACGACTTTCTGGTTGCGCCGCTGCACCGTGCAGTCACGCTCCCAGAGATGGACGAGATTGCCATGGCTGTCGCCGAGGATCTGGACCTCGATATGCCGCGCCTTGCGGATCAGTTTTTCCAGATAGACCTCGCCATTGCCGAAGGCGCTTTCCGCCTCGCGCCGGCCAGCCTCGACCTGGTTCTTCAGCTCGGCCTCGTTTTCCACGACGCGCATGCCGCGGCCGCCACCACCCCAGCTCGCCTTCAGCATCAGCGGATAGCCCACTTCGCCGGCCAGCTTCGCCCAGTCCGCCGGATCGTCCGACAGCGGGCCGGTGGCGGGTACGACGGGCACATCGGCCTGCACGGCCATGTTCCGCGCTGCGACCTTGTTGCCGAGGGATTTCATGACATCGGGGGAGGGGCCGACAAAAGTCAGGCCCGCGGCGGCGCAAGCTTCGGCAAAATCCGGGTTTTCCGACAGGAAGCCATAGCCGGGATGGACCAGGGTCGCGCCGCACTTCTTGGCAATCGCGATGATGCCGTCGATATCCAGATAGGCCTTGACCGGGCCCAGCCCGGCACCGACGCGATAACTCTCATCCGCCTTGAACCGGTGCAGGGCCAGCTTGTCCTCTTCGGCATAGATGGCGACGGTTTTCAGCCCCAATTCCGTGGCCGCCCGCATGATGCGGATGGCGATCTCGGACCGGTTGGCGACCAGGAGTTTTTCGGGGGTCTGGCGTTCGGGCAAGGCGAACCTCTTCTCGGCAGCGTCAGTCAGGATTGAAATGGTACCGATACCATGAAACGCGCTTTGATGCTGTTTGGAAAGGGAAATGATGCAGGTGCGAAGTCGCGGGGCGCGCAAAATCCGGTTCCGGGTGAAGACCGGATGCGCTTTACTGGAACGGGATACAGACCGGGACAGGAGGGGGTTCCATGGCCAAATCACCGGAAGAGATGCGCGACAGCATGGTCGCCAACATGCCGGAAAAGACCGGCAAATCGCTGGCCGACTGGATCGCCATCATCAAGGCCAGCGGCCTGGAAAAGCATGGCGAGATGATCAAACTGCTCAAGACCGAACACGGCATGACGCACGGCTTCGCCAATCTCGTCGCCCATGAGGCCCGTGGCGGCGTTGTTTCGGCGCCGGCCGCGGGTGAGGACCTCGTGGCGGCCCAATATGCCGGTGCCAAGGCCGGGCTAAAACCGATCCATGACGCCCTGGCCAGCGCGGTCAGCGGTTTCGGCCATGATGTCGAGCTCGCGCCCAAGAAGGCCTATGTCTCCCTGCGCCGGGCCAAACAGTTCGGCCTCATCCAGCCCTCCACGAAAACCCGGGTCGATGTCGGTATCAATCTCAAGGGCCAGGCGCCGCAGGGGCGGCTGGAAGCCTCCGGCTCCTTCAATGCCATGGTCTCGCACCGGGTGAAGCTGACCTCGGTCGATGAGGTGGATGAGGAATTGATCGCCTGGCTCAAGGCCGCCTATGACGCGGCGGGATGATCCGCGGCAGGATCGTGCGCCGGCTCGGTAATTCTTCATGATACTGCGCACGAATTGCGCTTGGGCACTGGACTCTTGGAAAAAGCATCGCCATCTTGGTTGTCGAACACAGGAGAACCGGCATGCGCCAGCGCGCCAAAGCCATTGCGATTGCAAAGCGGATTGATGAGGAACGTGCGGAACGCGCGCGCCGTCTCATGACCGCCGGTCTCATTACCATTTCGATTATTATTGGAGCCGCCCTGCTGGGAGCGCTGCCGACCCCCGTTTGACATCCAACAGGATGACCGCACGGAAAACCGGCCTCGCTCCTAAAGGAGCGGGGCTTTTTCGTGTGCGGTCATGCCGGAGACCCGCATGCCCCATACCGCGTTGAAAACCGAAATGCCGCTCAGCCCGGACCTTGCCGGGGCTTTCGCCTTTGTCGAAAGCCTCCACGCGCAGGGGATGGGTGGCATTCTCAACTCGCCCTGCCTGCCATCGCCCACCCTGTCAAAAGCGCTGGGCTGCGAGGTCGTGGTCAAGCTGGAGAATCTTCAGGCCACCGGCTCCTTCAAGGAACGCGGTGCCTTTGCGCGCCTGTCCGCCCTCACGGATACGGAGCGCCAGCGCGGTGTCGTGGCCGCCTCGGCCGGCAATCATGCCCAGGGCGTCGCCCGTCATGCCGCGGCCATGGGGATCAGGGCCACCATTATCATGCCCGAAGGCACGCCCATGGTGAAAGTCCACCAGACCCGGGCCCTGGGTGCAGAAGTGGATATTGTCGGATCCGATTTTGACGCGGCCAAGGCGCACGCCCTCTCGCTCAGCGAGGAAACCGGCGCGGTCTTCGTGCACCCGTTCGACGACCCGGTCGTGATGGCGGGGCAGGGCACGCTGGCGATGGAAATGCTGGCCCAATATCCCGATCTCGACACGCTCGTCCTGCCGATCGGCGGCGGTGGCCTGGCGGCCGGATGCGGTCTGGCGGCCCGCCGCATCAAGCCGGAGATCGAGCTCGTCGGTGTCCAGTCCGACCTCTTTCCCTCCTTCGCCAATCTCTACCACCGCACCAATCGCCCGATCGGCGGCTTCACCCTGGCCGAAGGCATTGCCGTGCGTGAGCCGGGGCAGGCGACCCGCGCCCTGTTGATGGATCTGCTGGACGATGTCCTCCTGGTCGATGAGCGCCAGATCGAACGCGCCCTCAACCTCTTCATCTCCCATCTGCGGGTCCTGCCCGAAGGCGCTGGCGCGGCCGGCCTGGCCGGTGTGCTGGCCGATCCGGAACGCTTCAAGGGCAAGAAGGTCGGCCTCGTCCTGACCGGCGGCAATGTCGACACCCGCCTCCTGTCTTCGCTCCTCCTGCGCGACCTGGCCCGTTCGCGCCGTCTGGCCCGTCTGCGCATCGAACTCGTCGACGTGCCCGGCCAGCTCTCCAAAGTGTCCGAAGTGATTTCCCGCGCCGAGGGCAATGTCACGGACGTCGCCTATCACAAGACCTTCTCGGACCTGCCGGCCAAGGTGACCTATATCGACATCTCCCTGGAGGCGCAGGACGGCGCCCATATGGACCGGATCGAGACCGCCCTGCGTGAGGCCGGTTTCCGCGTCGAGCCGGCGGGGTATTGATCATGGCCATCCAGGACACGCTTGCCCCGGCCCGCCCGGCCACACCCTCACGGAGACAGCCCGACATGATCGTGCGCCATGCCACCCCGCTCGACGTGCCCGCCATCGAAGCGCTGGTCGAACTGTCGATTGCCACACTCCTGCCCGCCGATCTCGATGATGCCGAAGTGGCCGCCTCGCGCCATATTATGGGCGTGGACCGGGAGCTGATCGGGGACGGGACCTATTTCACCGTCTGGTCCGGCGATGAGTTGGTGGCCTGTGGCGGCTGGTCCCGCCGCGCCACCCTGTTCGGCGGCGACAGCACGGCCGGCCGCAATTCGCGTCCGCTGGACCCCGCCACGGAACCGGCCCGCGTGCGCGCCATGTACACGCATCCGGACTGGACCCGCAAAGGCCTGGGCCGCCTCATCCTCACCCGCTGCGAGGCCGAAGCCGCCGCTGCCGGATTCACCACCGTCGAACTCGCCGCCACCCGTTCCGGCGCCCACCTCTACAAGGCGGCCGGCTATGAACCCGTCGAGGACTGGTTTGAGCCCACCCCGGACGGGGTCGGCGTTCCGCTGACGCGGATGCGGAAATCAGTGGGGTAGGGGAAGTATTCTCTGTGCCAGATGTGATTTCACTCGCTGGGTGTCCATTGCCCGTGTCACGCCGACCAACGACGCGTGATTTATATCGTCAACAAACTCAACAATAAAAGGCGCTCGCGCGCAGTAATGCAGCGGACACCAAACCGAGGCTGGTCTGGTTTCCAAAGATTGCTAAAATTAAGGTTGGCAATTGGGAGTTGCGGTTCTGTGGTCGGAAAAAACAAAGAGAGCTCGCACCTGAGGTATTTCAAAACTCTTGGTTGGCTGGTTGGTTTTGTCGCCGCTTTGGCGACAATCTGGACGGCCTACATACAGTTTTTCAGCGAAACGGGTGACGAATTGTCGTCGGCTGAGTTGTATGATGCTTTCTTTCGAGCTGTAGATCGTAGATTGGATGCAGAGGCCAGTTCTTACCTCGTAGACCTCGTCAACAGAGAAGAACGGGTGGCCGAGCTTGATATTGAGGGAGTGCGTCTGGACGTTTCCGGCGCACCGCACCGAGTTGAAGCAAACAGGATACGTCTGACAGATGCTCAGCTTACGGTGAACCTGGAAGAGGATGGGCAGCAGGCGTGGGACTTCACGGACCTTGCCATGGACAACAGCATTCTAGCTCTCGCCAGCATTCCCGTGCTGCAAACTTTTAAGATTGAAAATGCCTTCATTGCACGGGGCGGAGTCGCGGTCGTTGGGTCGACGCCATTATTGGTGGTTCGAGAATCAGCGTTTGTGGGGGCAAACTTACAAGTAGCGCCATTGGTGCCGCCCCTCCACGGGCGTGCAGAATTCTCTTTCGTGAGCTTCAGCGGCGGTACTCTGGATTTACGGTCGACCACTCTAGTCGCTGATCGAGTTTGGCTTGCGGACACGCAAGTGTTGTTCGACGAAAACACGTCGATTGAGTTGTCTGACAATGGTTGGTGCATTGATCCGAGTACGAGCTTCCACCGCGGCGATGCAGACTCCCCTCGTGTCCCAATCGCGACCGCGCCCATCTTTCTCAGTGGCGGGCAGGAGTTTGATTATGAGTGCAGCTTGATGGATGAATTTGATCTCTTCATTACCAATCTTGTACAAGCTCGATCCTACTGGTGGGAGAATTCTGAAGAAGTGGAAGAGCTCCTTCGCAGGATGTAGCGCTGCACGCTCCCGCTTGGCATCCAACTGACACACACGCATGCTAGGCGCACGTGGATCGGGGCTCAGTGGAGCCCGACGCGTGACTTGCCGGGAGATGAGACATGAAATTCTTCGTTGATACCGCCGATGTGGCTGACATCCGTGAACTGGACGCCGCGGGCCTTGTGGATGGTGTGACCACCAACCCGTCCCTGATTGCCAAATCGGGCCGCGATTTCATCGAGGTGACGAAGGAAATCTGCGCGCTCGTCTCCGGCCCGGTCAGTGCCGAGGTCACTGCGCTCGACGCTCCCACCATGCTGGAAGAGGGCCGCAAGCTCGCCGCGCTCGCCGACAATGTCGTGGTGAAACTCCCGCTGACCTTTGAAGGGCTCAAAGCCTGCCAGGCGCTGACTGCCGACGGCATCAAGACCAATGTCACCCTGTGCTTCTCGGCCAATCAGGGCCTGCTCGCTGCCAAGGCCGGCGCCACCTATATCTCGCCCTTCATCGGCCGTCTGGACGATCTCGGCGTTGACGGGATGGAGCTGATCGAGAATTTGCGGATCATCTACGACAATTACGGTTTCGAGACGGAAATCCTGGCCGCCTCGATCCGCTCCGCCGATCATGTCCAGCAATGCGCCCTGGCCGGAGCCGATGTCGCCACCGTGCCGCCCTCCGTCCTCAAGGGCCTGGTTAAGCACAAGCTCACCGATGCCGGTCTGGAAGCCTTCATGGCCGACTGGGAAAAGACCGGCCAGAGCATCCTTTAGAGGACATCCTCTGACCGGCCTTTCTTGAGCCTGGCGGACTTCAGAGCCGGCAGGGCGGTTCGGCGTCGTCCGCGAAAGCCCCGACAAGGGCCTCAGCCGGGATTGGCGCGATATGCATCGCCAGCGTCAGGGTTTGCGGTGTCAGGTCCGCGCAGGTCGCGGCCAGGAATTCCGCATGGTATTGCCGCGCATGGTCCTGCGGCCGGCCCGCTTCGCCGGCCAGCTGGACCGCGTCACTGGCCCAGACCACGCCATGTCCCGGGGCCGCAACAAACAGCATTCGATCCAGGGCCGGACCCGGGGCGAAGCGTGCGATCACGGCGTCCTCGCCGGCACCCAAAACCTCTCCGTCGGACAGGGCGTGAAGTGAGGTCTGTGTCCGGATCTCCGGCATCATGCGGTCAATCAGCTGGATATTGTCCGGATGGGCAAGGATCGGAATGCCCCGCTCGGCATAGGCGCGAAGCCCTGCCATATGCGGCCATGCATTGGACGTGGTGATCACGCCGGCGACCGGCTTGTCCGGGAAGTCCGTTTCGATCTGCGCCAGCACGGCCTGGCCATAGCCGGTGGAGATCGGAGCATCGAGCACGATCACATCATCGGCCCGCTCGATCACGGCCACATTCCAGGCGCCTGAATACAGGCGCACGCCGGGCGCGACGGTTTCCAGACTGCGAGCAAACGGGAAATCGTCGATGGACCGCACGACGGGCCCGTCCTGTCCCGCCTCGGGCAGGGCGATATCCGTGTCCGGAGCTTCAAAACGGAAATCGGTCAATTCATAGCGCTGCCAGGGCATGCCGTTGAAAGCGATGTCCAACTGGCGGGGCAGGAGGCGGCCCGCCTCGGTTCGCCACCAGAACCCGTATTGGCCGCTGAGTTCGTTCTCCTCCCAGCCATAGAGAAACAGATCATCCAGATAGCGCGCCCGGATCGTGAAACCGGCGGGCAGGGGACTGCCTTCGGTCCAGTCCAGCCGGACGCTTTCGGTCTGACCGCTGCGTTCGCGTGTGTAGGTGATGCCACCGGTATCCGTCAGGGCCAGATCAGGGGCTGCCGCCGCTTCGCGCAACAGGGTTTGCGGGAACAGGTCGAGATAGCGCTGGGCGTCCCGGGTCTGGGAGGAACGGGCTGGACCCCAGACGCTTTCCCCCGCCTGGTTGCGACCCTGCATGGCCGCACCGTCCGGACCAAAGCGGACATGCCATTGCCCGTAGGGCGTGCTGGACCAGGCCGGAATATTCCGGCTCTGGCGGACATCACCGGAGGCAGAGGCTAGGTCCAGTATGATCTCGGCGGACTGGTCGAGCCGGATCCAGCCGCCCTCCAGCGTGCCCGATTGCTCCAGCATCCAGGCCTCTCCGGAAATATCGGCCTGCAGCCAGAGCGGCCCCGCCGGCTCAGCGACCGCACCAAGCGCCGCCAAAGCGGCATCGATCCGCTCCTGCGCATCCGGTGCGGATTGTCCCAGAGCACCCGGGCAAAGCAAAAGCGTGGCGGCCAGGCCAGTGACCGGCGCAAAACGTGTGAACATGAACTGATCTCCTCTCGCCGCCCATGCCATCCTGTCTGAAAACAGAAATCAAATGAGGGTGTTGTAAGGAGATCGTCAGATTTCCGGCAGCGCGGACCTGGCCGGTCAGGCGGTCACGTAAAGCGCTGCCTTGGCCGGGACTTCGCCCTTGATCAGGGCATCATAAGTCGCCAGGCAACCGTCCGCGCCATCGCTTCCGGTGAAGTCGAACAGGCCGGAGGCGGCATGGGCGAAATTCGTCCAGGCGGTTTTATAGACCCGGTCAAATTCGTCCTGCCCCCAGGCCTTGATCAGGCTGCGGGCGGCATCGGGGGCGAAGAAGAATTGCGGTTTGGGCGGCGGCAGGTCTTTCGGCGGCGCGCTGTTCTCCCAATGGGCGCCGCCCACCCGGATATTCGCCGCCAGCTGGCCGGCCAGGGTTTCGTGCAGCGCCGTGTTGAGTTTCGAGTCGCCGGCAAAATCGACGATCACCGCCTGGTCCATGCCGGTCAGCCCGTCCAACGCGTCATAGGTCGTCACCCCGTCATAGAGATCCAGACCCTTCACGAAGTCCGCATTGCGCTTGGAGGTGAGGGCATGGGCCGGCTTGCCCGCGGCCTTCAGCAGGAAGGCCAGGGCGATGGCCGTCTTCGAGGAGGCACTGGTCAGCAGGACCGGGCCCTGCGCCATGTCGCGCAGATGATGGTCCAGCAGGAAGGCCGTGATGAAGAGCGGCTGCAGCACCATCTGCGCCGGCTCCATCGCCTCTGACCAGGCCGGGTCGGCGGCACAGCGCGTATAGGTGTTGTAGGCCGGAGCCAGTTCGGCCCGGTGCTCGGCCATGTCGAAGAATCGCTGATCCTCGATCCGGCCCGGCTGGACGACGAGTTCCGAGCCGGCGGGGAAATATCCGTAGATCCGTTCGCCGACTTCCAGGCCCTCGATCGTGTTTTCCACAATTTCCGCGAATCCCCAGACCGGCAGCCGGCCGCGGCCATCCTCACCCGGGAAGAAATCCCAATAGCGCATCGCATGACCGAAGGCGGCATAGGTGATGTTATTGGTTGTCAGCGCAAAGCGATCCACGCGCAGGCGGGTCTCGCCGGGCTTCAGCGCGGTTTCATTAAATTGCGCGATCTTGGCGTCATTGATCGACGTCTTGTCGATGGAAAGCGACCAACCCATTATTTCCTCCCATATTTTTATACGTGTGTGCGGGAAGGTGAGCGATTGTTCAAGTGGTGACACGCGACCGGCTGTGTGTTCCACTGCGCGTCAAGGATGTGGCGCAGAACCGTTTCGTCGCACGCGACAAATTGCCATAGAGTTTTTGCGGAAATCTGCGCTACACCGGGGCCAATAACAGCCAGCCGGGGGCGCAAATGTCGATCGCTCAAGGGCTTCGCCGGGCCGGGACAGATCCCAGCACGGCAGCCGTCTTTCTCATTACCATTCTTGGGGCTTTGTGGTCGCTTTTCGCGGCTGCCTTCGCCCCCGATGCTGCCATGCGAGGTCAGTCCTGGCTGATCCTGGGCGGTTTCCTGACCGGGATCATCATGCTCGTCGGCACCATTGCCGGCGGCGGCGTGATCGATGACGAGCGGGAATACAATGAAAACCTGATCAAGGCGGGCGTCATCGCCACCCTGTTCTGGGGTATTGCCGGTCTGCTGGTCGGGGTGATCATCGCCCTGCAGCTGGCCTTCCCGGTGCTCAATATCGAGCAATTCGGCTTCACCAATTTCGGACGCCTGCGCCCGCTGCACACCTCGGCGGTGATTTTTGCCTTTGGTGGCAATGCCTTGCTGGCAACGTCCTTCTATGTGGTCCAGCGCACCTGCCGCACCCGGATCGCCGGCGGGATTTGGCCCTGGTTCGTGTTCTGGGGCTATAACTTCTTCATCGTGATCGCGGCCTCCGGCTACATCATCGGCATTACCCAATCGAAGGAATATGCCGAGCCGGAATGGTATGCCGACCTCTGGCTGACCCTGGTCTGGGTCGTTTATCTCCTGGTCTTCCTGGGCACGCTGTGGAAGCGCAAAGAGCCGCACATCTACGTCGCGAACTGGTTCTACCTGGCCTTCATCGTGACGATCGCGGTCCTGCACGTGGTCAACAATCTGGCCGTTCCGGTCTCCTTCCTCGGCTCGCGCAGCTATTCGCTGTTCGCCGGGGTGCAGGATGCGCTGACGCAATGGTGGTACGGCCACAATGCGGTGGGCTTCTTCCTGACCGCCGGCTTCCTGGGGATCATGTACTACTTCATCCCCAAACGTGTGCAGCGCCCGGTCTATTCCTACCGCCTGTCGATCATCCACTTCTGGTCGCTGATCTTCATCTACATCTGGGCCGGTCCGCACCACCTGCACTACACGGCGCTGCCGGAATGGGCGCAGACACTGGGCATGACCTTCTCGATCATGCTGTGGATGCCGTCCTGGGGCGGGATGATCAACGGTCTGATGACCCTCTCGGGGGCCTGGGACAAGCTGCGCACCGACCCGGTCGTGCGAATGCTGGTCCTCTCCGTGGCCTTCTACGGCATGTCGACCTTTGAAGGTCCGGTCATGTCGATCCGCGCCGTGAACGCGCTGTCGCACTACACCGACTGGACCGTCGGCCACGTGCACTCCGGTGCGCTCGGCTGGGTCGGCTTCATCTCCTTCGGTGCCATGTACTGCCTGGTGCCCTGGCTGTGGAAGCGCAAGGGCATGCACTCCAAGGCGCTGGTCGACTGGCACTTCTGGATCGCGACCTTCGGCATCCTGCTCTACATCACCTCGATGTGGGTCGCCGGGATCATGCAGGGTCTGATGTGGCGGGCCTATAACGAGCTCGGCTTCCTGGAATTCTCCTTCGTGGAAACCGTGGAAGCGATGCACATCCAGTACATCATCCGGGCTGTCGGCGGTCTGCTCTATCTGAGTGGTGCCCTGATCATGGCCTACAATGTCTACCGCACCATCAAGGGCGACGTGACTGAGGAAGACGAGCATGTCGTGCCTCAAACCGCCGCCATTCCGGCAGAGTAAGGGAGCGTCTGATGGCACAATCCAAAAGCCGCTGGAGCAAGCTTCACAACAAGCTGTTCGAGCAGAACTCCCTGATCCTCACGGTTGGCGTCCTCGTCACCGTGTCGATCGGCGGGATCGTCGAGATCGCCCCGCTCTTCTATCTGGACTCCACGATCGAGGAAGTGGAGGGCGTGCGCCCCTACACCCCGCTCGAGCAGATCGGCCGCGACATCTACATCCGTGAGGGCTGCTATAATTGCCACTCGCAGATGGTCCGTCCGCTGCGCGACGAGGTCGAGCGCTACGGCCATTACTCGCTCGCCGCGGAGAGCATGTATGACCACCCCTTCCAGTGGGGCTCCAAGCGGACGGGGCCGGACCTCGCCCGTGTCGGGGGCAAGTATTCGGATGAATGGCACCGCGACCACCTCACGGACCCCCAATCCGTGGTCCCGGAATCCATCATGCCGGACTATCCCTTCCTGGCGGAGAGCGAGCTCGATTTCGACAATATCGCCGCCAATCTGAGGGCCCTGCGCCTGGTCGGCGTGCCTTATACCGACGAGATGATCGAGACCGCCGTGGCCGACGTCACGACCCAACTTGATCCCTACGCCATGGATTTCGATGGTTTCCAGGAACGCTATCCGGGCGCGCTGATGCGTGACTTCGATGGCGATCCGTCCCGGGTCACCGAGATGGATGCGCTGGTGGCCTATCTCCAGGTGCTCGGCACCATGGTGGACTTCTCCACCTATGAGGCCGAAGCCGACGAAAATCTGAGGTAGGGCGATGCACGAGACACTCTCCATCTTCGCCCAGACCGGGGGGCTTTTGATCTTCGTTTTCCTGTTTGCGGGTGTCGTGGCCTACGCGCTCTGGCCCCGCAACCAGGCGCGGTTCGATGCCGCGGCGAACACGCCTCTCACGGAATCCGATACACCGGCGACGTCCGGACAGAATGAGGACGGTATCCATGTCCGATAATGAGCACGACGTTGAGCACGACGCCCACTCGGGCACCCAGACCACGGGTCATACCTGGGACGGGATCAAGGAACTCGACACGCCGCTGCCACGCTGGTGGCTCTGGATCTTCTACGCCACCTGCGCCTGGGCCGTGGTCTATTGGGTCCTGATGCCGGCCTGGCCGGCCCTGCCGGGTCTTGCCGGAGAGACCGACCACACGCGCGGTCTGCGGGATCACTCCGAACGCGCCAATGTGGCGGCCGCCGTGGCCGACCTCCAGGCCCAGCGGGCCAGCGGGTTTGCTGCACTGGAAGGGGCTTCGATCGAGCAGATCGAGAATGATCCCCAACTGCTCGGCTTTGTCCGTGCGGCCGGTGAGTCCGCCTTCGGTGATAATTGCGCCACCTGTCACGGTGCGGGCGCCCAGGGTTTCGTGGGCTATCCGAACCTGAATGATGATGTCTGGCTGTGGGGCGGCTCCTATGAGGAAATCCGCACCACGATCCGCTTCGGCATCCGGACGGACCATCCGGACACGCATTTCTCGCAAATGCCGTCCTTCGGCCGTGACGAACTCCTGTCGCGTTCGGAGATTGCGGATGTGGCCGATTATGTCCTCTCCCTGTCCGGCCATGAGGCCGACGCGGAGGCGATCGCCCACGGGGCCACGATCTATCAGGCCCAGTGCGCCAGCTGCCACATGGCAGACGGTAGTGGTGACCGCTTGCAGGGGGCCCCGAACCTGACCGACCGCGACTGGCTCTATGGCAGTGAGCGGGACCAGGTGATCGACATCATCCATCGCGGCCCCTACGGCGTCATGCCGAGCTGGGAAGGCCGTCTGGATGCAGCGACGATCGATGCCCTGGCCGCCTATGTCTATCTGCTGGGCGGCGGTGAATCCGATGGTGCGGCGAACGGTCCCACGGGGCGCTAGGTCGCATCGTCAATAGGCTGGAGACAGGCTAGAGCGCCGTCATGAGCGAACAAAAAAAACACGCCATGGCGGCGCCTGGCATCCGGCAATCGAAAGCCGAGGCGGTCAACGCAGCGGACACGCGCGAACTCTACAAGAAGCGCGAGCAGATTTACCCCAAACTGGCCCACGGCAAATTCCGGTCCCTGAAATGGCTGGTCATGGCCGTGACCTTGGGCATCTACTACATCGTGCCCTTCCTGCGCTGGGATCGCGGTCCTGACGCGCCGGACCAGGCCGTGCTGGTCGATTTCGCCGGCCGCCGTTTCTACTTCTTCTTCATCGAGATCTGGCCTCAGGAAGTCTATTACATTACGGGCCTTCTGATCCTGGCCGCGCTGGCGCTCTTCCTGGCGACCGCGCTCTTCGGCCGGGTCTGGTGTGGCTATGCCTGCCCGCAAACCGTCTGGACCGATCTCTTCATCTGGGTGGAGCGGGCCTTTGAGGGCGACCGCAATGCCCGCATGCGCCTGGACAAATCGCCCTGGTCCTTCAACAAGCTCTGGCGCAAGGTCGGCAAGCACACAGTCTGGCTCCTCATTGCGCTGGCAACGGGCGGGGCCTGGATCCTCTATTTCCACGATGCCTATGACACGCTGGCCAATTTCTTCACCGGCCAGGCCGCGGCATCCTCCTATCTCTTCGCCGGTGTCCTGACTTTCACCACCTACACGCTGGCCGGCACGATGCGGGAACAGGTCTGCACCTATATGTGCCCCTGGCCACGTATCCAGGCGGCCATGACGGACCGTGAAGCGCTCAACGTCACCTACCGCTTCGACCGGGGTGAACCGCGCGGCGCCCACAAGAAGTCCGAAAGCTGGGATGACCGCGGCGACTGCATTGATTGCAAACAGTGCGTCGCTGTCTGCCCGATGGGCGTGGACATCCGCGAGGGCTCGCAGCTGGAATGCATCCAGTGCGCCCTGTGCATCGATGCCTGCGACGACATCATGAAAAAGGTCGGCCGTCCAACCGGTCTGATCACCTATGAGACCGACGACAATGTCGAGCGTTTCGAAAAGGGCGAGAAGCCGCGCTATCGCTTCTTCCGGGCGCGCACCATGGTCTATGCCACGGCCTTCCTCATCGTGGCGGCCGTCATGCTGGGGGCGCTGGTCAACCGGACCGAGCTGGAACTCAACTCCCAGCGCGACCGCAATCCCAATTACGTCATCCTGTCCGACGGTTCCGTGCGCAATGGCTACACTCTGAAAGTCGTGAACAAAGCCAATGAACCCCGCATCATGGATCTGGTCGTCGAAGGCGATCCGTCCATCCAGGTCCGGGTGCTGGGTGCACCGGAAGACGATCCGATGCAGCTGAGCATTGAAGCCGACCGGACCCGCGATTTTGTGCTATACTTGACGCTTCCGGCAGATGCGGTCGACGGCCCGCGTGAGGAACTCCGCTTCCGCGTCACCGACCGCACCACCGGCGAAACGGCGACCACACCCTCCATGATCATTACCGGAGCAGGCGAATGAGAGGCTTCCTGAACCCCGTGCGGGGCTGGCACGTCCTGGTGATGATCCTGCTCTTCTTCGGTGTGACCATCGGCGTGAATGCGACCTTCATCACCATGGCGGTCCGTACCCATCCCGGCGAGGATGTGCCGCGCTCCTATTATCAGGGGCTCAACTACAACGACACGCTGAACCGGCGGCATGCCCAGGCTGAGCTGGGCTGGACGGCCCGCGTGAATGTGGTGGAGCAGCGCCTGCTGGTTGAAGTGCTCGATGCCGAGGGTGCTCCGGTGTCCGGCCTCAGCCTGGCCGGCTCGCTCAACCATCCGACCGATACCGGCCGCGATTGTTCGCTGGCCTTCCAGGAGGCCCGCACCGGTCTCTATGAGGTTCCGCTGACCTGTGCGGACAGCGGCCAGTGGCATTTGCGCGCCGTCAATGAAGGGGATGCCCCCTTCGAGATGGAGCATGATCTGTGGCTGCCCTAGACAGCTCGCATCTGGACACATCCAGCCAGGTCGACCCGCAGGCTTTCGTGCGGATTGCCGATGGCCAGTCGCGTCTCGACCTGCTCGTGCGCGGCGCCGTCTGCGCCGGCTGTATCGCCCGCATCGAATCCGGACTGCGCGAAGACCCGCGGGTTGAGAATGCCCGCCTGAACCTGTCGACGGGCCGCCTGGCCCTGTCCTGGCGCGGTGATCCGGCCCTTGCCAGTGAATACGTCTCCAAGCTTCGCTCGATCGGCTATCCCGCCACGCCCTATGAGCCGGAAAGCGAAGCCGACCCCCAGAAGGAAGAAGAGCGCAAACTCCTGCGCGCCATGGCCGTGGCCGGCTTTGCCATGGCCAATGTCATGCTGCTCTCCATCTCGGTCTGGGCCGGGGGCATGGAAATGACTGAGACGATGCAGTCGCTGATGCACCGCATCTCAGCCCTCATCGTGCTTCCCGCCGCGGCCTATGCCGGCCAGCCCTTCTTCCGCTCGGCCTGGACAGCCCTGCGCAATGGCCATGTGAACATGGATGTGCCGATCTCCCTGGCGGTCTTCCTGGCCTGTGGCCTGTCCATCTGGGAAACCTTCATCGGTCACGGCCACACCTATTACGACGCCGCCGTGATGCTGCTCTTCTTCCTGCTGATCGGCCGCTTCCTCGACATGCGCCTGCGGGCGCGGGCCGGTGAAGCCGCGCGCGGCCTCGCCGCCATGCAGGCCGCCACCGCCAACCGCCTGCGTCCGGACGGGCGTGTGGAAGCCATTCCCGCGCGTGACGTTCTGGCCGGGGACCGGCTGGTTCTGGCCGCCGGTGACCGTGTCCCTGTGGATGCTGTCGTCGTGGAAGGGCAGGGCGCACTGGATGGCTCCCTGGTCACCGGGGAAACCCAGCCGGTGGAAGCCGGACCTGGCACCGAGATCTTCTCCGGCATGCTCAATCTGGATGCCAAACTGGTCCTGGAAGCCACAGCCGACCGCGACAATTCCCTGCTCGCCGAGATCACCCGCCTCGTCGAGGCCGGGGAACAATCCCGCTCGCGCTATGTGAAGCTCGCCGACCGGGCCGCCAAACTCTATGTCCCCGTCGTGCACTCCCTGGCCGCACTCACCCTGGTGGGCTGGCTGATCATTGGCGGCGAGGCCCGTCCGGCCATCATCAATGCGATTGCCGTTTTGATCATCACCTGTCCCTGTGCGCTGGGGCTGGCCGTGCCGGCTGTGCAGGTCGTCGCCTCCGGCCGCCTCTATCGGGAAGGTGTGCTGGTGAAGTCCGGCGATGCCATGGAACGCCTGGCCGGGATCGACACGGCCGTCTTCGACAAGACCGGCACCCTGACGGAAGGCCGTCCGCGCCTCATCAACCGGTCCGATATTGCCGATACGGACTTTGAAACCGCGGCGCGTCTCGCCCGCACCAGCCGGCATCCCCTGTCCCGCGCTGTCGCCGATGCGGCCGGCATGGGCGAGGTGACCGGCGATGCCCGGGAAGTCTCCGGCGGCGGCGTCGAGGCCGTCGAGGCGGGTGTCACCATCCGTTTCGGCTCTGCGCGCTGGCTCGGTATCGAGACCGCGGAAGACGCCTATACCGAAGCCTGGCTGCAGATCGGCGATCAGGAACCCGTCTGTTTCCGCTTCCAGGACCAGTTGCGCGCGGACGCCAAGGCCACCATCAAGGCGCTTCAAGAGCGCGGCTGCCAGGTGGAACTCCTCTCCGGTGACCGCACCGGTCCGGTGGCGTCTATCGCCCGAGAATTGGGTCTGGATACCTGGCAGGCCGAACTGAAACCCCAGGACAAGATCGCCCGTCTCGAAGCGCTCAAGGCGCAAGGGCGCAGCGTCGCGATGATCGGCGATGGCATCAATGATGCGCCCGCCCTGGCGGCTGCCGATGTCTCGATCTCGCTGGCTTCGGCCGCCGAGATTTCCCAAGCGGCCGCTGATTTCGTCCTGCAGGCTGACAAGCTGGACAGTGCCGTCATCGCTCTGGACGTGTCCCGCGGGGCCAAGCGCCGCGTGCTGGAGAATTTCGGCCTCGCCGTTGTCTACAACATGATCGCCGTGCCGCTTGCCGTGTTCGGCTTTGTCACCCCGCTCGTGGCGGCCATCGCCATGTCAGGCTCGTCCATTCTGGTTACTCTCAACGCTTTGCGGTTGTCGCGCTGATGTCTGTTCTGATCTGGCTTATCCCTGTGGCCCTTGGCATGGGGGGCTTGGGCCTCCTCGCCTTCATGTGGAGCATGAAATCCGGCCAGTTTGACGATCTGGACGGGGCGGCCCATCGCATCCTGATGGATGACGACAAACCGATCCCGCCTTCAGACTCGCAGAAAGACTAGGCTGCCGCCGAGGCCGACGGGGTCGGCGTGGGAGCAAAGTCCCGATAGGCGTGCCAGGTCGCCAGCGCGATCCAGGGAAAGGTCACGGCCAGTCCCACCAGGAAGACCACGGATCCCGCCACCACCATGAAGGCGATCAGCCAGGCCCAGGTCAGCATGACGAAGGGCTGGGCGAAGACAGCCTTGAAGCTCGCCACCATCGCCGTCACCGCATCCACATCCTGGTCGATCAGCATGGGGAAGGAGAGGGCGGACATGGCGAAGGCCACAGCGGCCAGGAAGCCACCCACAATCGTGCCGATCACGATCAGCGTCAGTCCGGCCGTGTCAGAGATCGCAAAATTCGTGAAAGCGTCCGGCGTCAGCGGGCTGTTCGGTGCGATGGCGACCAGAAGGAATTGCGCGGCGCGCACCCACAGCATCAAGAGCAGGGTGAGAAGAATGCTCACAAAGCCGATCTGGGAAATCCGTGAGGGAAAGCGGGAGATGATCACCCGGAAACGGGGCTTCTCACC
The DNA here is from genome assembly GCF_016817355.1 of Maricaulis parjimensis. Lineage (GTDB taxonomy): Bacteria > Pseudomonadota > Alphaproteobacteria > Caulobacterales > Maricaulaceae > Maricaulis > Maricaulis parjimensis. The sequence continues at coordinate 166,727 of NZ_JADOTT010000006.1, read as the reverse complement.
GCGCTCGATGGCGCGGGAAACCTGGTAGATGCCCGTCGCCAGCGCCGGTCCGATCAGGGCGAACCCGCTCAGGAAGACGGGAATGACGGCGGTCAGATTGGCCAGGTGCAGGGCCAGGGCGATCAATCCGCCGGCGCCCACGAAAATCAGGCCATAACTCAGGGCCACACGCGGGGCCCGTACCAGATCTGCCCACCCGGCTTTCAGCCAGGACCAGGGTGCGTCACGCCGAACTCGCTTCAGTTCAACCATGCTTTCCTCCGCCCTCTTGTTATAGTCCTCACAGCTTTGGCTGTTTTGCGTCATTACGCCACAGTTTTCTTGTGGGTTTAAGCGGGCAAAGACAGGGCGTGTTTTCGAGGTGGACATGACGCCGGCCACATTTTCCGATCTCAGCCTTGTGGGCGGTTTCCTGGCCGGTTTTGCCTCCAGCCTCCATTGCATCGGAATGTGCGGCGGTATCGCGACCAGCCTGACCCTTTCGCTGGGCGGCAAAGATGCCACTCCGGGCCAGCAGGCGCGCATCCTTCTGCTCGCCCAGCTGGGCCGTATCCTCGCCTACATCACCGCCGGGGGCCTGCTCGCAGCCCTGGGATCCACGATCTATATCGGTTTCGACCAGACCGGCCTGCATCTCATCCTGCGTTGGGCGGCGGCTGTCGTCCTTGTCTATATCGGTCTGTCGGTCGCCGGCTGGGCACCATCGCTGGCCGGGTTCGACCGCGTCGGCCACCACATAGTCACCTGGACGCAGAAGCCCTTCGCCGGAGCCCTGTCTTCGGCCAGCCCGGTCCTGGCTGGCTTCATCTGGGGCTTCCTGCCCTGCGGCATGGTCTACGCCATGCTCTTCTACGCCATGCTGACCGGGCATGTGATGACCGGCATGCTGCTCATGGCCGGGTTCGGATTGGGGACGGTACCGGCGGTGGTGCTGTCCGTGTTCGGTCTTGTCCGCCTTCTGGGCCGGTTGCGATCCCGCGGCGTACGCATTGTGACAGGCTTGCTGATCATTCTTGTCGCTGTCGCGTCAGCGGCACTGCCCTGGCGCACGATCGCGGCGCTGTGTGGCATTCCGGTCGAATGAGCCTTTAAAAAACCGGTTCGCCGGGCCAATTCGCCGGTGTCATTTCGTTAACAATGTCTTATGCTTGCGGCCTCGGGAAGGGGAGAGGTCGCATGAAACACTGGCGTCGTGGTCTTGCAGGAATCGTCCTTGGCTTGGGTCTGGTGGCCTGTTCGCCCTCCCAGCCGGAGGATACAGGGCCGCAACTTGATGCCCGTCCCGCCGATGCGCCGCGCGCCGCCGCTGAGGTCTCAACCCGTTTTTCCTTTTTGCGATATACGGTTAGCGTGGATGGTGACGCGCCTGAGCTTTGCCTTGGCTTCACCACACCGCTCGACCCGGACGTGGATTACGCCTCCTATGTCACCGTCAGCCCGCAGCGCCCGATCGCCCTCTCGGTGAGTGGACAAACCCTCTGCATCGGCGGTCTGGGTTTCGGGGATGGCCAGGAAATTATCCTGCGCACAGGCCTGCCCGCCGCCGATGGTCAGTCCCTGCCGGCTGACGAGACCATTCCGGTCGATTTCGGCGACCGTCCGGCCTATGTCGGCATTGCCGGGGACGGGGTCATCCTGCCGCGCCGTGATGCGGACGGGCTCGCCATCGAGACCGTCAATGTCGACAGTGTCGATATCGAGCTCTGGCGGGTCACAGACCGGGCCCTGGCTTTCCGCTCCATCACCCAGGGCTTCAACGGGGCCGAAGGGGATTACAACTGGACTCCGCCGGAAGAACGTCCCTTCGAAGTGGGCGAGGAAATCTGGTCCGGTGAAATGGATACGGACGGGCCGCTGAACACGCCTGTCACCACGGTTTTCCCGCTGGCCGAAGCCATCGGCACGCTGACGCCCGGGGCTTACTATATTGCCATTCGCGACGCGGCCGAGGCTGATGACGGCTATCGCAATCCCGCGCGCGCCAATCGCTGGCTGGTCATTACCGATCTGGCCCTGACCGCCTATCGTGGCCAGGACGGGATCGACTTCACCGTCCGCTCGCTGCAATCGGCCCGTCCGGTCGAGGATGTGCGTGTCGAGCTCATCGCTGGCTCCAATGAAGTTCTCGCCGCGGCCGAAACGGATGCAGACGGCCATGCCCGTTTTGCGGCGCCGCTGGTGCGGGGCGAGGGGGCCATGGCGCCGCGTCTCCTGCTGGCCTACGGACCGGACAATGATTTCGCCGTGCTCGATTTCCGGCGCAATCCGGTCGACCTGTCCGGCCAGGGTATTTCCGGCCGCCAGCGTCCCGACGGGGCTGATGGATATCTCTGGCTGGACCGGGGGATTTACCGCCCCGGCGAGACTGTGCGGATCGGTGCCATGGTGCGGGATAGCGAGGTTGTCGCCATTTCCGACCGCCCCGTCACCCTGACCGCCTTTGGTCCAAACGGGATCGAGATTGCCAATGCCCGCTATCCCGATGCCGCCCAGGCCGGATCTGTCTTTTGGAACTATGACTTACCGATTGCGGCCGCACGTGGCGAATGGCGCATCGTTGCTGAAATGGATGGCTATGGCCGCGTCGCCTCCACCCGTTTCTCGGTCGAGGATTTCGTCCCCCAACGCATTGCCCTCGATCTCGAAGCTGACACGCAAACCCCTGTCATGGCAGGGGAAACGCGCGATGTGGAAGCCAATGTCCGCTTCCTCTACGGCGCGCCGGGTGCCGGCCTCGCCGTTGAAGGCCGCCTGCGCGTTGAAACCGACCCCAGCCCCTTCGACGACTGGTCCGGCTTCAGCTTCGGCCGCCATGAAACACCCTTCCGGGAACGCTCGCTGGACATGCCGGCCACAGTGGCGGATGGCGCGGGCATGGCGTTGCAACGCCTTGATCCGCAAGGGATTGGAGAAGATGCCAGTCAGCCGCTGCGGATCCGTGCCGTCATCTCGGCCATCGAGCCGGGCGGCCGCGCCGTCGCCGATGATGTGCGCATTCCCTACCGTCCGGCCCCGCTCTATATCGGCCTGCAGCCGCAATTCGAGGGCCGCGCTGCCCGCAATCGGGAAACCCGGTTCGGCGTCATCGCCTTGGATGGATTGGGCAATCCGGAAGCCGCGGAACTGGGCTGGCAGCTCGTTCGTATCGATTGGGACTATGACTGGTACCGCACCGATGGCGGCCGCTGGCAATGGCGGCGGACCCGCCATGTCGTGCCGATCGAAACCGGCGTGCTGCGCCTCGATGGCGAACAGTCCGAAGACCTTGTCCTGCCCGGCCTGGACTGGGGCAATTACCAGATCATCCTGACCGAACCGGCCAGCGGCATTTCCGCCTCGAGCGGATTCTGGGTTGGCTGGGGCGGCGATAGCGAACCCGGCACCCAGGCGCCCGACCAGGTGGCCGTGTCCGGCCCCGATGCGCCTGTCGCCGTGGGTGACCGCGCCCGCCTGACCATACTGCCCCCTTATGCCGGTGAGGCCGAAATCGTCATCGCCAGCGACCGGGTCCTGGAGACCCGCACAATCAGCCTGGATGAAGGCGGAACCGAGATCGATTTCCGGGTCACCGAAAACTGGGGTGCCGGCGCCTATGCCATGGTGACGGTCTACACGCCGCGTGATCCGGTCGACCGTCCGGCTCCGCGCCGCGCCGTGGGTGTTAGCTATCTGCCGGTGGATACGTCCGACCGCACCTTGAGTGTAAGTTTCGACGCGCCCGATCGCATCCATCCCCGCCAGACCTATACGCTGGACCTTCAGATCGAAGGCCCCGTCCGCTCCGGCGCTTATGTCTCGGTGGCTGCTGTGGATGAGGGAATTCTTGCCCTGACCCGCTTTGCGTCCCCGGATCCGCAAGCCTGGTATTTCGGCCAGGCCGCGCTGGATGTGGACCTCTATGATGATTACGGGCGTTTGCTCGACCCCAATCAGGGGGCTGCCGCGCCGGTCCGTCAGGGCGGTGACCAGATTGGCGGAGCCGGTCTGACCGTCGTGCCGACCCGCACGGTCGCGCTTTATTCGGGGCCGGTCGAAGTGGGGCGTGATGGACGTGCCTCGGTGACGTTGGAAATTCCGGACTTCAATGGCGAACTCCGCCTGATGGCGGTCGCCTGGACGGGCCGGGCCGTCGGGCAGGCGGCCCAGCCGCTCACCGTCCGGGATGATGTTCCCGCCGAACTCATCCTGCCGCGCTTCCTCGCGCCGGGCGATGTTTCCACCGCCACACTGACCATCGACAATGTTGACGGCGAAGCCGGTGCCTACGCCGCAACGCTCAACGGCTCCGGCCCGGTCAGCTTCGATGCGGCGGACACGTTGCAATTGGCGGCCGGCGAACGGGTGGACCGGCGCTATGCGCTGGGTGGGACGAGTGCCGCGATCGGTGAAGTTGCTCTGGCCGTCAGCGGACCGGGTGGTTTCGACGTGTCCCGTTCCTATCCGATCGAAGTACGTCCGGCCTGGCTCGCCTCCTCTGACATCGTTCGCGGACGGGTCATGCCGGGAGACAGCTGGACCGTGCCGGCGGATGCCCTGGCCGGCTATCTGGAGGGATCGGCCAGCCTGTCGCTCAGCTTCTCGCCAACACCGCTGGACGAGGCCGCGCTCCTGCAATCCCTGAACCGCTACCCCTATGGCTGTGGCGAACAGATCACCAGCCGGGCCTTGCCCCTGCTGTACGCCCTTCCGCTGGCCGATGCGGCCGGTCTGGACGGTCCGGAAGGCGCCCGGGCCGAGATCCAGGCGGCCATCGGCACGCTGCTCTCCCGTCAGGGTTCGGATGGCGTATTCGGCTTGTGGCGGGTCGGTGACCGCGCTGCGCGTCCCTGGATCGGTGTCTACATGACCGACTTCCTCGCCCGTGCGAAGGCTGAAGGTTATGCCGTTCCCGATGCGGCTCTGGAGCGCGCCTACACCGCTCTGGAACACATCGCTGCCGGTGAGATGTGGCGGGTGCCGGGCTATGACACCTCCATCTATCGCTGGCAGGGCCAGACCGACACGTCCGAACGGATGAGCGATCGCTCCGTGTCCTATGCGCTCTATGTGCTGGCCCGGGCCGGACGTGTTGACCGGTCGCGCCTGCGCTACATGCATGACCAGCGGCTGGACGAGATCGACAGCCCGCTCGCACGGGCCCAGATCGCTGCTGCGCTCTATCTGATCGGCGACCAGGCCCGGACCATGTCTGCCCTGGATGCTGCCGAGGCGGCATTGGGCTTTGAAAATCCGGGCAATTACTACCAATCCGCCCGCCGCGACCTGGCGGGTGTGCTCGCCCTGGCCGCTGAAGTCGGTGATGCGGACCGCGTTGCCCGACTGGCGGACCGCGTGTCGGCGGACCTGCCGGAACCGGCGCGGCTGAATACCCAGCAAAAGGCCTTCCTGCTCTTCGCAGCGCGGGCGATGGCCGGTGATCAAGGTGTGCAGGTGGCAGCGCCCGCCGGTGTTGCCGCTCAGGGACCGGGCCAGTTCGATCTGGACATGTCGGCGCTGGATGCCGGTGCGAGCTTTGCCGTGGAGAGCGATACGCCGGTCTGGGTGACCCAGTTCGCTCATGGTCAGTCGCTCACCCCGCCTGAGGCTGCGCGTGAAGGTCTGGCCGTCCAGAAACGCGTGCGCCGCCTTGATGGCTCGCCGGTTGATCTGGAAGCGCTTGTGCAGGGGGATCGCCTGATGGTGGACATCACCCTGGCGCCGGAGACAGAGCGTCTCATGCCGGTGATCGTGGAAGACCTCCTGCCGCCGGGCTTTGAGATCGAGGCCGTCGTGGAACCGGCTGATGCCGGCCGCAATGGTCCCTATGCCTGGCTGGGCCGGATCAATGCGCCGCGCGTCGCGGAGGCGCGGGATGACCGCTATGTGGCGGCTGTCGATCTGCGCAATCGCCGGGCCGAGCGCGTGGCTTATATCGTGCGGGCCGTGACACCGGGCGAATACACCCTGCCGGGTGTGGTCGCGCAGGACATGTATGCCGTGGATGCCTTCGCGCGGTCGGAAACCGGTCGGGTCGTGATCGCGCCGCGCGGCTGATCATGCTGGGACTTCACCGGATATACTGGGCCGGTGTTCTTGGCCTCGCCCTTCTGGTGGGCTTGCTGGCGCTCGATCGCCAGTATCCGCCGCCGCTGGAGGCGGCCCTGGCGGATGTCTCCACCGTGGTGCGCGACCGCAATGGGCGTGTGCTGCGTGCCTTTCCCGTGAGTGAGGGGCGTTGGCGGCTGGCGGCCGATCTGGACCGGATCGACCCGCATTTCATCGACGCCTTGCTGGCCTATGAGGATGAGCGTTTCTACCGGCATGCCGGCGTCGACCCGCTCGCCCTGATGCGCGCCAGCCGGGACAGTCTTCTGGCAGGCCGGATCGTGTCCGGCGGTTCCACCATCACCATGCAGCTCGCCCGCCTCTTGGAGCCGCGGGAACGCACGCTGGGTGCCAAACTTTTCCAGATCGTCCGGGCGGTGCAGTTGGAGCTGCGCTATTCCAAGCGGGAAATCCTGGAAGCCTATCTCACGCTCGCGCCCTATGGCGGCAATCTGGAGGGGGTCCGGGCGGCCAGCTGGGCCTATTTCGGCCGCGAACCGGAACAGCTCACCATCGAGGAAACCGCGCTTCTCCTCGCCCTGCCGCAATCACCGGAAGCCCGCCGTCCCGACCTTCGTCCCGAGAATGCGCGCATGGCGCGGGGCCGCGTCCTGGATCGTCTGGCCGAAGTCGGCCTGGCCCGGGCAGGTGCCTCTACAGATGCCGCTCTGGACCCGGTTCCGGCCCGTTCGGCCTTTCCTGCGGATGCCTGGCATGCCGCCTCTGATCTCGCCGCGGCGCGTCCGGATCAGCACGATATTGTCTCCACGCTCGATATCGATCTTCAGCGCCTCTTGCAGGATGAATTGGCCTTGGCGGCACAGGAGACGCCCCCAGACGTCCAGTTCGCCGCCATGATCGTGGAGACAGAGACGCGCGCAGTGCGGGCCCTGGCCGGCTCGGCCAGCCGCGGCCGTCCGGGAGGCTGGATCGATCTGACAGACCGTCCGCGTTCGCCGGGCTCGACGCTGAAACCCTTCATCTATGGCATGGCTTTCGATGATGGTCTGGCCGCCGGCGGAACCCGGATTTCTGATTTGCCGCGGCGCTTTGCCGGCTATCAGCCCGATAATTTCGATCGGCGTTTCCGGGGCGATGTCACCATTGCAGAAGCCTTGCAGCACTCGCTCAATGTTCCCGCGGTCACGGCGCTCGACGGGGTCGGGGCGCGCCGTTTCAACGCGGTCCTGGCATTCGCAGGTGCCCGTCCGGAACGGCCACGCTCGGCCGGTCAGGACAGTGGTCTGGCCGTCGCTCTCGGCGGGGCGGGTCTGACCGTACGCCAGATCGCAACCCTCTATGCGGCCCTGGGCGATGAAGGCGTGGCCCAACCCCTGCGCTGGTTTGACGATGAGGGTCCGGGCGAGGTCCACCCGGTGCTCAGCGCGGAATCGGCCGGGGAAATCCTCGACATATTGCGCCGCGCACCGCATCCGGGTGGCCGCATGCCGGCGGCACTGGCGCGTCAGGCGCCCGACATCGCCTTCAAGACCGGCACGTCTTACGGCTTCCGGGATGCCTGGTCGGCCGGGCTGGCCGGCAATTACACACTGGTCGTCTGGACCGGGCGGGCCGATGGCGCCCCGCGTGAAGGCGTCACCGGGCGGGAAGGGGCGCTGCCGCTTTTGTTCCGGATCGCCGATGGCATTGGCCGTATCGATCCGGAGGGCATGTCGGGCGCTGAAGACCGCAATGCCTTGCCGGAAACACCTGAGACGCTCGTTGATTTCCAGGCCGATCCGGCGCCCCACATCCTGTTTCCGCCCGATGGCGCGGAAGTCTGGGCGGATCGTGCCGGCCGCGGATTCGTCCTGTCGGCCCAGGCCGAGGGGGAGCTGTCCTGGTATGCCGATGGCGAAATGGTGGCGACCAACGCCATGGGAGAGCCGGTCTGGGTCCCGTCCGGGCCGGGATTTTATTCGGTGACGGCCGTGGACCCGCAGGGGCGCCAGGCGCGCTCCCGCGTGCGCATCCTGTCTGACAGCTAGGGGCGTTTCGGGTTCGTGACAGCGCCACGGGCTTGCACCCGTGCGCCGGACAGGGAAGTCTTCCGGTCGAAAGCTTTGGGGAGTTGTCATCATGTTGCGCCGATTTCTTCCGGCGGCCTGCGCCGCCCTCTTGTCCACGTCTGCCGCCTTCGCCGGTGAGCCCGGTGAATGGGCGCTCGTCATTCATGGCGGGGCCGGTGTGATCGAACGGGGCGCCATGACGCCGGAGACGGAAGCGGCCTATCGCGCCGCGATGAATGCGGCTCTGGAACGGGGCGAGGCCGTGCTGGACGAGGGAGGCTCCTCGCTGGACGCCGTGGTCGCCGTGATCCACGGGCTCGAGGATGACCCGCTCTTCAATTCCGGCCGGGGTGCGGTTTTCACCGCGGCGGGCCGCAATGAGCTGGATGCGTCCATCATGGATGGCGCGACCTTGAATGCCGGTGCCGTCGCGGGCGTGACCCAGGTCCGGCATCCGATCTCGCTGGCCCGGGCCGTGATGGAGAATTCCCGTCATGTCATGCTGCAAGGCGAGGGCGCAGAGACTTTTGCCCGCGAGCAGGATCTGGAAATCGTCGAGCCGGCCTGGTTCTTCACCGAGCGCCGCTGGGCCTCGTTGGAACGCGCCCTGAACCGTCTCGGCCTGCCGATCCCGCCGCGGCCGGAAGGTGCGCCGGAGCCGGAACCCGTTGATCATGGCGCACTGGAACGTGACAGCCGGGAACATCGTTTCGGCACGGTCGGTGTCGTGGCGCTGGACCGGGACGGCAATATTGCAGCGGGCACGTCGACCGGGGGCACGACGGCCAAGCGCTGGGGCCGGGTCGGCGACAGCCCGATCATCGGGGCCGGCACCTACGCCAATAATGAAAGCTGCGGCGTCTCCGCGACGGGGACGGGCGAGTATTTCATCCGTCTCACCGTGGCCAGCCGCATTTGCGCGCTCGTCGAGCTTCAGGGCCTGTCCCTGCAGGACGCGGCAGACCGGGTGATCCAGGACGAACTGACCGCGCTGGAAGGCGATGGCGGGATCGTGGCGTTGACGGCCGCGGGCGATATTGCCTGGAGCTTCAACACGCCCGGCATGTATCGCGCCCGCCAGAGCGAAGGCGGTGAGCCGGTCGTCTCCATTTATGGCGATGAGGACTAGGCATGAGCGCGAGTGAGCCCGAGATCACCGTCAACCGGCTGTTCTGCACGCCGTTGATCGAAGTGCGCCTGCCCCAGGCGGACACGCTGGTGCCGGCCCTGCGCGACGTGATCATGGCGCAAAAGGCCCGCTCGCCCGGCGTGCGGCGCTCGAACATCCATGGCTGGCATTCCGACATTGAGATGCTGCATTGGGGTGGTGAGCCCGCCATGGTGCTGGCTCGCGAGACGCTGCAGGTCTGCGGCCGTTTCACGAGCGATCTCAATGGTGTGCAAGGGCAGTCGCGTTACGAGATGGGCATGGAGATGTGGGCAAATGTCTCGCCCGCCGGGGCCTCCAACCAGATGCACGCCCATCCGGGCTCCTTCTGGTCGGCGAGTTTCTACATCGATGATGGCGGAGACCAGACCGAAGGCGCTTTCGTCGCCCAGGATCCGCGTTTCCCCATGGTGCGCATGGTCGCGCCGGACCTGGTCTTCAAGGATGAGGACGGGCAGCAGCAACTCTCCCAGTTCCGGGTGCGTCCGGAACCCGGCAAGCTGGTGATTTTCCCGTCCTGGATGATGCATGCCGTGCGCCCCCACTCGGGACCGCGCGAGCGTATCTCCATCGCCATGAACATCCTGGCCCTGCCGGCACCACCGCCGGAGCAGGCTTAGGCACCAGATCTAGAGAATCGAGCTCTCACCGCGTGTGAAATAGGCGCTGTCGGCCTGCATCTGCGCAATGATGTGGTCGAAGGCCGCGCGCACCCGCCCGCTTTTGCGGACGGTCTCGTGCGCCACGACCCACAGGTCCAGTGATGTCGTGAATTCCGGCAGGATGCGCTCGATATTGTCGCAATGGCGGGCCAGACGGTGGGAGGTCACGCCAACCCCGAACCCGGCCTCGATCCCCTTGAGATGGCTGGCCGGGCTGTTGGCCTTGAAGGAGATATTCTTCGGCACCACGGCCGAGCCGGACACGGTGGAGGGCCAGCCGAAGAAATCTCCGACCGTCCAGCCGACACAGGCATGGTCGGCCAGGTCTTCGACATTTTCGGGACGGCCATACTCATCCAGATATTCCCGGGCGGCATAAAGGCCGGCGCCCACAGTGGCCCCGCGGCGGCCGATCAGGCTCTGTTGTGTGCCGGGCCCATTCCAGCGCAGGGCAATGTCAGCCTCCCGATCAGCCAGGTTGGCCGAATGATTCTTGATGGCGATCTCGATCCCGATTTGCGGATTGGCCCGCTGGAAGGAGGCGAGTGCGCGTGGCAGCCAGTCGGCACCCAGGCCTTCAGAGGCGGACACCACGACGAGGCCCGACAAGGACTGGTCCTGGGCGATCACGGCTCGTTCGATCGCCGAGGCTTCCTCACGCATGCGCTTGGCATGGGCCACGACTTTCTGGCCGAGGGTTGTCAGGCGAGACTGGCCCTGGTCCCGGTCAAAAACCGGTTCACCGAAACGCTGTTCCAGCGCCTGCAGGCGGCGGGTCACAGTGGGTTGGCTGACGCCGAGCTGTTGAGCCGCGGCGGTCAGGCTGCCTGCCTCGGCTACAGCCAGGCAAACGAGATAGTCGGACCAATCATCCATACGTTTTTGTATTCACCGCATCCTGAATCGTCAATTTCATTCGCAGAACTTAGTTCTAAAACTAAACAGTGTTCACATTGGAGATTCTGAGATGCGCGCTCTCTCTGCTGCGGTCGCCTTGGCGGCCGTGTTTTCGTCTGTGGGTTATGCCCAGTCCTGTGACACGGCTCCCCAGTTTGCCGGCCATCGTACCGCCAATGGCGTTGTGCGGGCTCAGTACAATGCAGTGAGCCGGGGTGAATGGGCCGATGCCATCCACTTCGGCGAAGAAATCCTGGCCTCTCGCGGGGCCCCGGGCCACAAGGTCGCGGCCCTGACCAATCTGTGCGCCGCCTATGCTGCGACCGGTGAGTATGAGCGGGCCATCGAGTCCTGCGATACGGCGCTGGAAATGCGTGATGGCGCCTGGCGTGCGCTCAACAACCGGGGCGCTGCCTTGTGGTTGAGCGGCCAGCCGGATGCGGCCCTGTCCGCTTTCCAGGCGGCTGAAACCGCGTCCTCGGGCGAGGATGAAGTGACGGCGAACCTGGCTCTGTCCCAGTGCGTTGCGGCCGGCTGATCCTCCCAGACTGCTATAGCCTTATCGCACTTGCCTGAAGGCCGGGACGTTCGCGTCCCGGCCTTTTTTCCTGTCCGGTCCTCGCGGGTCTGCTGCGTCGGGCTTTCCGTTGGTTTCGAATGCAACTAGAACCCCTGCCATGGACGGGCCGCAGCGGTCTGTGCTGATGATGGCCATGACAGGAGAGCTGGATGTCCGCCATACCGCCGGAGACACTCCATGACGGCTATAAGCGCTTCAAGGGCGGCCGTTTCCGCGTGGAACAGGCGCATTATGCCGACCTCGCCGAAGGGCAGACCCCGCACACCCTGGTGATCGCCTGCTCCGACAGCCGGGTTGATCCCGCCGCGATTTTCGACGCGGCGCCGGGTGAACTCTTCGTGGTCCGCAATGTCGCCAATCTCGTCCCGCCGAAGGATCAGGGGGGCGGCTTGCATGGGGTCTCGGCAGCACTGGAATTCGCCGTGAAAGTCCTCAAAGTGAAGGGCGTGCTGGTCATGGGGCATGGTGATTGCGGCGGCGTGAAAGCCTGCGCGACCGGTCTGGCCGGTGTGCCCAGCGATTATCTTGGCCCCTGGCTCAAGACGATGGACCCGGCCCGTGCGGAAGCCGAGGCTGAGGTCGGCACGTCGGAGGCAAGCAAGCTGGCCCCGCATCTGGAACTTGTCTCCATCAAGCATTCCCTGGAACGTCTCAAGCAGTTCGGCTTTGTCCGCGATGCGATCGAGGAGCGGGGGCTGGAATTGCATGGCGCCCGTTTCTCCATCCATGACGGTGTTCTGGAATGGCTGGGGTCCGACGGCGAATTCTCTGCCGTCTGATAGAGGGATGTCGATGAGCGCACAAAAGATCTGGTTCGCCGATGCGCTGGACGCGCAGAACCAGGTCGTGCGCCTGTGCGAGGTGGACCGGGCTGCGCTCGCGGAAACGCCGTTTCTGGACGAGCGCTGGGACCGGTCTGGCTTCCCAACGCGCCCGGTGCGCCTGGCCGACATGCCGCAGCAGGCACCCAAGGCCCGTCCCGTCTTCATCTGGCATACGGCTTTTTGCTGTTCGACCCTGCTGGCCCGCTGTCTGGACAAGCCGGGCACCAATCTGGGTTTGCGCGAACCGGCTGCCCTGATGGAAATCTCCAACATCAAGCGGCGTCAGGGCGCCGCGGTCAGCGACACCTGGATCCGCGGTGTGATGCCGGCCTTGTGCCAGCCGGTCGAGGGAGAGGGCTTCGTCACCCTGAAGCCGACCAATACGGTCAATAACCTCATCGCCGACATGGCGCGTCTCTACCCGGAGGCCCGTCACGTCCTGCTGACCTCGCAATTGCGCGCCTTTCTGATTTCCATTGCAAAGAAAGGGGAGGCGGGACGGTCCTTCGCACGGCGCCTGTTCACGATCTTCGCCATGGATGGCCATCCCATTGCCCGCACGGATCCGCGGCAGCTGATGCAGATGTCCGATCTGCAGATCGCCGCGCTCGTCTGGCAGATGCAGGTGGCCGCCATGCTGGAGGCGTTCGCCAAGGGGCCGCGCGATCATTTCGCCTCGCTGGACGGCGACCTGTTCGTGGCCGATCCCGAACCCGCCCTGACCGCGGTCGATGACTTCTTCGGTCTGGGCCTGGGTACGACCCACATAACGGCCACTGCGAACGGCCCGCTGTTCAAGCGCGACGCCAAGGACGCCTCGCAGGCCTTCGGGCCGGATCGTCGCAAGGCAGAGGCCGAACGTATTGCTGATCAACTGGGACCGGAACTCGACGCGATCATTGCGTGGAGTTACGGCCTGTTTCCCCAATCTCCGCGTGACGGCGTCTTGCCCAACGCGCTGATCTAACCCCAGAGGCCGGTAGTGTCCGGTCATCAATGTCCGCCGACCAAAGGAAGACAGACATGAAACTCGCAACGCTCAAATCCGACAATCGCGACGGCCGTCTGGTCGTTGTTTCCAAGGATCTGGCCTGGTGTGCCGATGCCACGCGCATTGCCCCCACCATGCAGGCCGCCCTGGATGATTGGGAACGATGCGAGCCGGAGCTGCGCAGCCTGTCCTCCGAGCTGGAGCGTGAGACCATTCCGCGCGAACGCTTCCATGAGCGTGAAGCCCTGTCGCCGCTGCCGCGGGCTTTCCAGTGGGCCGATGGTTCGGCCTACGTCAATCACGTCGAACTGGTCCGCAAGGCGCGCAATGCCGAAATGCCGGCCACCTTCTGGACCGACCCGCTGATGTATCAGGGTGGCTCTGACGCTTTCCTGGCTCCGCGCGCGGATATTCCGCTGGGGGACACGGCCTGGGGCTGTGACATGGAAGGCGAAGTGGCCGTGGTGACCGGTGATGCGCCGATGGGGTGTTCCACGGAAGAGGCTGCGAAGTCGATCCGCCTCGTCATGCTGGTCAATGATGTGTCCCTGCGTGGCCTGATCCCGGCCGAGCTGGCCAAGGGGTTCGGCTTCTTCCAGTCCAAACCGCCGAGCGCCTTCTCGCCGGTTGCCGTGACGCCGGACGAGCTGGGCGATGCCTGGGATGGTGCCAAACTGCACCTGCCCCTGCTGGTGAAATACAATGGCGAACTGTTCGGCAAGGCCGAGTGCGGCATCGACATGACCTTCGATTTCCCGCAGCTGATTGCCCACCTCGCCAAGACCCGCCCGGTGACGGCCGGTACGATTGTCGGTTCAGGCACCGTGTCCAACAAGCTGGATGACGGGCCCGGCAAGCCGATCAGCGAAGGTGGCGTTGGCTATTCCTGCATTGCCGAGATCCGCATGATCGAGACGATCAATGACGGCGCCCCGAAAACACCCTTCATGAATTATGGCGATACGGTCCGCATCGAGATGAAGGATAAGGATGGCAAGTCCATCTTCGGCGCGATCGAACAGGAAGTGGTGAAGGTCTAGGACCTGATCCGGCCGCTTCCATACCGGTGGCGGCAGCGCTAATCTCCTTATCAAGAATAGCAGGAGGCGAGGGCATACCTCGCCTCCAAAACTTGAAGGGGAGAGGGTTTTGGACCCGATCAAGGCCTATGCCGAACAAAGCTTCGGCGTGTTTCCCGAATTCATCCGGCTGCAGGCCCAGGCCCGGCCGGACCATGTCGCGATCATCTGCGGGGATGCGCAGATCACCTATGCCGGCCTGGATGCCCGGGCGGACCGGATCGCGGCGGCGCTGCAGCGGGACGGCGTGCGACCGGGCGGCGTGGCAGCCATCTGTGCCTTGTCCTCCATCGACTATATGGCCTTCTTCATCGGAACCTTGCGGACCGGGGCGGCGATTGCACCGCTCTCGCCCTCGGCGACGCCTGACCAGTTGCAGGCCATGATCGCCGATTGCGGCGCGTCGCACCTCGCGACGGACGCCGGTGTTTCTGCCCACCTTTCAGAGGCTTCCGGCGCAGTGGAGGCCAAGCGCCTGGCGCTTGATCCCGGGGCTGAGGGACAGGCGCTTGATGACTGGATGGCGCCGGAAGGTTCAAAGCCGGAAGTGATCGAGATCACGCCGGACATGGCCTTCAACATCATCTATTCCTCCGGCACGACCGGCGTGCCCAAGGGGATTGTCCAGAGCTTCAAGATGCGCTGGCCGCACAATCATCTCGGCGAGACCGTCGGTTTCGGTCCCCAGGCCGTCGCCCTGGTATCGACGCCGCTCTATTCCAACACCACCCTGGTGCATGTCCTGCCGACCCTGGCGGGCGGCGGCACGCTTGTCCTGATGCCGAAGTTCAATGCTCATGCCTATCTGACACTGGCGGAACAGCATCATGTGACGCACACAATGCTGGTGCCGGTGCAGTATCAGCGCATCCTCGCGGAACCGGATTTCGACCAGTTCGACCTGTCGGCCTACACGCTGAAATTCTGCACCTCCGCGCCTTTCTCGGCAGAGCTCAAGGCCGAGGTCCTCAAGCGCTGGCCCGGTGGCTTGATCGAATATTACGGGATGACGGAAGGCGGCGGCACCTGTGCCCTGATCGCCCATCAGCATCCCGACAAGCTGCACACGGTCGGCCAGCCCATGCCCGGGCACGACATCCGCGTGATCGGTCCGGACGGGTCGCAATTGCCGCCGGGCGAGATCGGTGAAGTGGTCGGACGGTCCGGTGCGATGATGACCGGCTATCACGGCCGCTCCGACAAAACCCGCGAGGCCGAATGGTTCTCGCCGGAGGGTGAGCGCTTCATCCGGACCGGCGATTTGGCCAGTGTCGATGAGGACGGCTTCTTCACCATTGTCGGGCGCGCCAAGGACATGATCATTTCCGGCGGGATGAATATCTATCCGGCCGATCTGGAAGCGATCCTGCTGGACAATCCGGCCGTGGCGGACGCGTCGGTGGTTGGCGTACCGTCAAAGGATTGGGGCGAAACGCCCGTCGGCTTTGTCTGCCTGGCAGAACCGGGCGCGGCCGAACCGGCTGATATCCTGGCCGCGGCCAATGCCAAGCTGGGCAAGATGCAACGCCTGTCAGACATCCGTATCATCGACACCCTGCCGCGCAGCGCGATCGGCAAAGTGCTCAAACGTGAGCTCCAGGAGGTCTACGCGGCCGGCGAGTGAGCCTGTCGGGTCAGTGCGCCTGCTCTGGCCCGTCACGCAGCGTATAGCGCTGGCCGTCGAATTCCTCGAAGGCTTCGGGCACTTGCGGGTGGCCGACCGGACCGTTTTCGGCATCCGGCAAGAGATTGCCCTCCGAGACATAGGCGCCGTAATAGCTGTCCTCATTCTCGGCCAGCAAATGGTAGAAGGGCTGGTCCTTGCGCGGGCGAATGTCTTCGGGAATGGCCTCATACCATTCTTCCGTATTCGCGAATTCGGGGTCCACATCCACGATCACGCCCCGGAAGGGGAAGAGGCGGTGGCGAACCACATCACCGAGAGCGAATTTGGCGTGGCGAATTTCCATGCTCTTACTCTAACGCGTTTCCAGTTTGATGTCTTGAAACCCCTATATGGGGCGGGTTGAGCAACAAGCTACGAAAACAGGTGCGTTCCGTCACGCATCCTTGCAGACGGAACGCATCAGGGTATTCTGGCCAAGACACTGTTTCATGGTCGATTCGAGATGCGCCGCTGCCTTCGGGCAGCTCGAGCGCGCCGGTCGGCGGAAGGGATATCATGGCGGAGACCACGCCCGGAAAGCCGGGCCGCGTTGCCGCCGGACGCAAGCGGGGTGGTCGCAAACGCGCACCGGCCCCGGTGTACGGCGCAATCGACCTCGGCACGAATAATTGCCGCATGCTGCTGGCCCAGAGGTCAGGCGGTGGATTTCAGGTTGTCGACGCGTTTTCGCGCGTTGTCCGTCTGGGCGAAGGCGTGGCGAGCGAGGGCAATCTCTCCCAGGACGCAATGGATCGTGCGGTCGAGGCGCTGAAGATCTGCGCCAGCAAGATCCGCCGGCAGAATGTCATCAAATACCGCTCCATCGCCACACAGGCCTGCCGCATGGCCGGCAATGGCGAAGCCTTCCTGACCCGTGTCCAAGAGGAAACCGGTCTGGAGTTTGACCTGATCTCCCCGGAGGAAGAAGCGCGTTTGGCCGTCCATGGCTGTATCGACCTTCTGGATCCGGAAAAGGATGCGGCGCTGGTGATTGATATCGGCGGTGGATCGACGGAATTGTCCTGGGTCGACCTCGCCGAGTGGCGCCGTCGCGGCGGACCGGAAAGTGGCGGCCGACCGCCGATGAAATCCTGGACCTCGGCGCCGGTCGGCGTCGTCACCCTGTCCGAGCGCTTTCCCGAACGGGAGGATCGCGAGGCCTGGTATGACGAGATGAAGTCCTATGCACGTCGACAGATCAAGACACCGCGCGGGGCGCGGGCGATGCGCGAACTCTTCGATGAAGGCCGCGGTCACCTTGTCGGGACCAGTGGCACGGTGACATCGATGGCCGGTGTGCATTTGCGGCTGCCGCGCTATGACCGTTCCCGCGTGGACGGTTTGTGGATGAGCGGGGAAGAGGCCCTGGCCGCCTGCGCCCGCCTGCGCAATCTGGATGTGGCCGGTCGGGCCCAGGAACCGACCATTGGTTCCGACCGCGCAGAGCTTGTCTTGGCGGGCTGCGCGATTTACGAGGCCGTGGCAGAAGCCTGGCCGGCGGACCGTTTGCGGGTCGGTGACCGGGGGCTGCGCGAGGGCATGTTGCTGAATCTGATGCGGCGGCCCAAGAAGCGGCGTCGCCGCCGCAAATCATCGGGCGAAAGCTCCGGAGCCGAGACATGAGTGACGAGAACGACAAGCCGGAAGGCGAAGAGGGCGGCGAGAAGCGCCGGCGCCGGCGCTCCGGTCCTGTCACCAAGGGCGGGGATGCCCGGGCGGCCAAGCAGATGTTCGAGCGGGTGAAGACGGCGCGTGGCCGCAAATCATCCTCGACGCGCTGGCTGCAGCGCCAGCTGAATGATCCCTATGTCAAGAAAGCCCAGATGGAGGGCTATCGCTCCCGCGCCGCCTACAAGCTGCTGCAGTTGGATGAACGCTTCAAACTGTTCAAGCCGGGCATGCGGGTCGTGGATCTGGGATCCGCGCCGGGCGGCTGGGTCCAGGTCGCGCTGAAGGCCAATGCATCTGAGGTCGTCGGCATCGATCTGCTTGAAATCGAACCCATTCCGGGCGCGACCCTGCTGCAGCACGACTTCTCCGAGGATGATGCACCGGACCTGGTGAAGGCGGAAATGGGCGGTCCCGCCGATGCCGTGATCTCGGACCTGGCGCCCTGGACGACCGGTCACAAGAAGACCGACCATTTGCGCATCGTCGCCCTGGTGGAACTGGCGGCGCATTTCGCGCTGGAAACCCTGAAACCGGGTGGCTTCTTTGTCGCCAAGGTGTTCCAGGGGGGATCCGATGGCGAATTGCTCGACCTGTTGAAGCATAATTTCGAGAAAGTCCGGCACTTCAAACCGGATGCCAGCCGGTCGGAAAGTGCCGAAACCTTTGTGATTGCAATGGGTTTCAAGGGCAAGAAGGAGGATTAGTCCTCGCGGGTGCGCTGGATCGAGACCGGCACGCCATTTGCCCCCATCTCATCCCAGATCTGCACGACGATGCCATGCTCGGCCTCGTCGTAAACCTCCAGAAGAACAGCACTATTGGGTTCCTCCGCGCGGTGGCGATTGACGGCGGCGAGGACGCGGTCGACATCGGTTCGGGTGCCATTGACGAATATCTGGTTCTCATTGTCGACCTGAACCACGATCGGCGGCGGACCGGTGCCGCAATCATCGCCGGTACAGTCAGGCGGCGGCCGCATATCCACCCCTTCCTCACTCAGGAAGGTGGCCGTAACAATGAAGAAAATCAGCAGGATGAAGACGATATCCAGCATCGGGGTCATATTGACCTCGGCGCTCTCATCCTTCTTGCGAAAGCGTTTGCGCATGAAAGCCTCCCCATGGGCTCCTATCCGGTGCGTCCCTTCAGCACCGCACAGGATTGCAGGCCCGATCCGGGGCGTAAGCGGGCCGGCGAGAGGGCGAAAACGCGACGATTAGGGGGTCAATTCGGGGCGTATATTAATGAAACGAGCGCGGGGTCGGCCTCGATCAGGCGTCTTTGCGCCGCCAATTCCCGCTCGATGCGCCGGGCCAGGTCCGGCCAGGCGGCCGAGGCCGTGACCGGCAGCAAGGCGGGCGAGGTTTCAATCCACGCCACATCGCGCCAGCCCAGATCAATGGCGGTGCCGATCAGTTCGATGGCGCGCTGTGTATGGCCGGCAGACGCTTCCACTTCGGCGAGTCGGATGCGCAGATCCGGCCAGCTGGCACCGTCCTGCAGCGCCTCATCCAGCCAGTCCTGTGTCAGCGTATCGGCCTGTGAACCGGACGCGTCCAGCATGGCACGTTCGGGCAGGGCGGCTTCCCCGGCCCGTTCGAACCAGGGGCGGGCCCGGTCTGTATCCCCCAACCGCCAATAAGCCAGACCCGCCAATCGCTGAAGGCGCGGCGTGTCCTGCAGGGCGGGGCCAGCTTGCTGAAAGCGTTCCAGGGCATT
Organism: Maricaulis parjimensis; assembly: GCF_016817355.1. Taxonomy (GTDB): domain Bacteria; phylum Pseudomonadota; class Alphaproteobacteria; order Caulobacterales; family Maricaulaceae; genus Maricaulis; species Maricaulis parjimensis. The sequence continues at coordinate 147,377 of NZ_JADOTT010000006.1, read as the reverse complement.
GGCCGGCCGGCCCTGGCGCATATCCGTGTGCATGCGTTCGGCCAGGACCACGGCTTCCCCGGCACCGGCGGTGAGGGCGCGATCCCACCAGGCCGCCGCGGCCGGATGTTCGACCAGGTCGAGACAGACCGCGATCTGCAGCGGGCCATAGAGTGTGGGCGGTCCGGCTTCCAGCGCACGGGCTTCCAGCTGCAGGGCGGCGTGCAGACGGCCGCGCACGCGCAGGAGATAGGCGGCCGAGGACAGGGCAGCGGCATCGCGCGGATCGAGCGTATAGGCCTGGGTGTAGGCGCTGAGCGCATCGTCCAGCTGTCCGCGGGCATCCAGAGCATAGGCGAGGGCGTGCCAGGCCGATCCTTGCCCCGTATCCTCGGCGAGCAGGGAACGGGCGAGCGCTTCGGCGCGGCTGACATCATCATCCTGCCCGGAAAATTTCGTGGCCCGTGTGGTCAGGGCAAAGCTGAGGCTGAGCCGGGCTCCGGCATGATCGGGATGGGTCGCCAGGATGCCGTCCAGCAAGTCGATGGCCGTGTCGGTGTCGGCCGGGCGGTGTAGTTCCAGCAGATTGCGCGCGCGTTGCAGGGGCAGGCTGGTATCGATCGTGTCCGTTGCGGTGGCGGGCGCTTCGGCTGCCTCAAACAGGTCCAGGCGGGGCAGGATCAGCGCCGCGCCAGCGATCACGACAGCCAGCGCTCCGGCCAGGCTGAAGGCTTTCACCATCCGGCCTTGCAGTGGGATGGCTGGTCCCTCAGCGACAGGCGGCATCCAGGCATAGCCGGAATTGCGAACCGTGCGGATATAGCGCGGCTGGCGCGCCCCATCACCCAGCGCCTTGCGCAGGAGGGCGACACGCTGGGCGATCGTCTCCTCGCTGACCGAAGCCTGATTCCAGACTTGTCTCGCCATGGCATGCATGTCCATGGCCTCGCCGGGCTGGCGGGCGAGCGCGACGAGCAGGTCAAAACTGAGGTCGGAAATGTCCAGCGGCATGCCGCCGCGCCAGACGATGCGGCGATTGAGGTCAATCCGCAGATCGCCGCTCTTCAGACTGCCCTGTCTGGCCGGGTCAGCCGGTGTTTCCGGGGTCTCATTCATGTGTCTTCAGGCCGTTTCAGAATTCTTCAAGTGATCCCGGACCGGCCTTGGGGCCAGTTTGGCGTGTGTTTCACACCCCGACATCACACGAGGAAACCCAAGCTCATGTCCATGATCAAGCCCGTCCTGCTCGCCGGTTCGGTTTTTCTTCTGCCCGTCACGCCAGCACCGGCCTGGAGCCAGTCGCTCGACTGGTCCGAAGAGAGCAGCCTTGCCGTCAGCCAGGCTGTCGAAGCCGACACCTATGGCACGGTGACCAGCCTGCTCGTCCTGTCGGGCGGGGAGCCGGTCTATGAGGCCTACTTCCAGGACACTGATGCGACCACGCTGCACGACACGCGTTCGGTCACCAAGACGGTGACGTCCATGGCGGTCGGCGCGGCCATCGCGGACGGGGCCCTGGCGCTGGACAGCCCGGTCGCCGACTTCTTCCCCGAACTCATGCCCTTCGCCAATCCCGACCCACGCAAATTCGAGGTGACGGTGGAGGATCTTCTAACCATGAGTGGTCCGCTGGAGTGCAATGACTGGAACGAGTTTTCCCGCGGCAATGAGGAGCGCATGTATCTGGTCGAGAATTGGAGCGCTTTCTTCTGGGATTTGCCGGTGCGGGGCTTTCCCGCCTGGCAGACCCCACCGGAAGACAGCCCCTATGGCCGCGCCTTCTCCTATTGCACGGCCGGAGTCCAATTGCTGGGCGAGGTCGTGGCCCGGGCTACGGGCGAAGCCTTCACCGACTACGCCGAACGCCGCATCCTGATGCCGCTGGGCATCGATGCGCTGGAATGGGCGATGAATGGCCAAGGCCAGGCCCATATGGGCGGCGGGCTGCGCCTGACGACACAGGCTCTGGGCGCCCTGGGTGAACTCTATCGCCGCGACGGCGCGGATATCCTGCCGCAGGACTGGGTTGAGGCCTCACTGGCCCATCACGCCGCCATCCCGGACACGCCGGGCTGGGAATACGGCTATCTGTGGTGGCTGATGCCCTATGAGGTGGACGGGCAGCGTTTCTGGGCGGCCGCGATGACCGGCAATGGCGGCAATCGCGTGATGATCCTGCCCGATTTCGGCGTGACCCTGGTTTTCACCAATACCGACTTCAACACACGCCAGATGCACCAGAATGCCCAGGCCTTCTTCGAGACCGAGATCGTGGCGCGCTTGCAGGCCGGCAATTGATGTTCCGGGGACGGGGCTGGATCGCTTGTTCCGGCCCCGCATTCGCGCTGTAATTGCCGCAAGAGGGTCGCCGGAGGGTTGGGTGAACGGGATGGATCAAACAGGGCTGGTCCTGATGGACGGCCCCACTGTGACGGGGCTGGGCGGGTTTGTATTCCCGACCCGGATGGTGGTGATCCGGCTCGCGAATGACCGGCTTTGGGTCTGGTCACCGATTGCCCTGGACGCAGCCACCAAACAGGCCGTCGACGCCCTGGGCCTGGTCTCCGATATCATCGCGCCGAATTCGCTGCACGATCTCGCCCTGACCGACTGGCATGCGGCCTATCCGTCTGCACGGCTGCATGCCGCGCCGGGGCTGGCGAAGAAACGCCTGGATCTCGATTTCGCCACCACTTTATCCGACGCGTCTGACCCGGCCTGGGCTGGCGAGATCGACCAGGTCGTTGTGCCGGGCAATGCCATCACCACGGAAGTCGTCTTCTTCCACCGCGCCAGCGGCACGGTGATTGTCACCGATCTGCTGCAAGAATTCCCGCCAGACTGGTTCACCGGCTGGCGCCGCTGGATCGCCCGGTGGGACGGGATGACCCGGCACACCCTGTCCGTCCCCAACAAGTTCCGACTTGCCTTCACCGACAAACCCGCCGCCCGCCCGGCCATGGCCCGCATTCGGGAGTGGCCGTGCGAACAACTGGTCGTGGCCCATGGCCCGGTCGTGCATGAGGACGCGCAGGCGGTTCTGGACCAGGCGTTTGCGTGGTTGGGGTAGGGGCGCAGGATCCGTCCACTCTCTCCACATTTGATTTCCCGATTGGGTTTTCTTCCGAAGTTTGAGCGCGCTAAGCTTGCATGCGGACGGATTGCGGCGTGAGCGGAGCGGTTTTTTGGGGGCACTGAGTACAATATTGACCGGGTTGGCGACGGGTGCGGCTGGTGTGTCCGGTCCGTTAGTCGTTGCTGCCGTCGCTGGAGCAATTGGTGATGATGTTGCCAAACGGCTGGCCCAGAAGGCGGGCTCAGACTGGCAAGCGTTGGCTGACCCTGCGGCAGTCCCTGCCAACCATTTCCTGCTCAAAGCTATCAGGCAAGCAAGGCTTGAGGCGACGAGGCGCGTCCTTTTGCAGAGCGCCCAAGACCTGAAGGATGGCGTGGCGGGTTCTCCCGTTCTTATGCGTATTTCAACCTGGCTGGATGCACAGTTGAAATGTGACCCGGACAAGATTTTGGACGGGCGGGCCGAGCTGCCCAGAACACGTCTCAAGGATGTGACCGCAGGAGTTCTGGCCGACAATGTGCGGAAATCGGTTCAGTTCTCGGAATTCATCGGATCCTGGTTCACGCCTGCCGAACAATCCGGGGCCGAAAAGGACTTGTTCTGCGACGCAGATCGCCTGGCGCTGTTGGCGATCGAATTGCTCGATTTTTCAGATGCTCGGCAGACCGCGCTTGTGAACGCAGGGAGTGATTTTGGTCTCGTCGTGGAGGAGGCGCGCGGCACCTTCATTGCCTCTATGCAAGACACGGTGTTTGGCGAGTTGGTGGCGGCCACAGCGTCTGACGACACCAATTGGGATAGCGAAATGCCGGCGCGCTTCGTGGCGCAATTCCGATCCGAGACAGAAGGATTTTGGCCGACCTTCAAATCCTTGGTTCAGAATAAGCGTCAGAACGAAGCTTCATTCCGTCACAAGCTTGACGCCATGATCCTGGCGGAAACGCATCAAGGGGTCGCTTACCTGATCGAGGTGAGTGAACGCGACAGGGCAGAGAATGTGCGGCTCCGGCAGTCTATCGAGCGGATGCTTGATAAGCCTGCGAAGGGGATCAGTGAGGATCAGGCTCGAGGCATATTGAGAGCGCTCAGTCTGTGGCCTGAATTGCCGCACGAGGCACTGGAAACCGCTTTTTTTGGACAAGCCGAAGCTCTGGTGGACCTTACTGCAGCGCTGCAAGATCCGAGTAACTCCATTCCTGCTGATTTGTTGTCCATTCGAGATCGCGCGTTGGAGCGTGTGCAGGAAGGTGATGTGGAAGGTGCCGATGAGGCTCTTGCCGAGTTGGATGCGGCACAGATGCAAATCGTCGAACGAACGCGGGTAGCGCGAAATCGACAAGTGGCGGCGGCAAACGAAGCAAAAGAGGCCGAGCGCCTCGAAACCATCACGGCAGCGCAGTTCAAGGCCCGAAGGGCGGAGGCCGCACGTGCGCGCGGTGCCTTAATGGAGGCGGCTGATCACTACGCGGCTGCGGCGGACCTCGTGCAGGGCTTTGATCTGGAAGCCATGGCGCAATATCGCTTCTCCGAAGGCGATGTGAGCGATGATTATGGAAAATTGATGCCTGGCTTGGCGGCCCACGCCCGCGCTATTAAGGCGTTTGAGGCGGCGTTGCAGGTCTACACGCAAGCCGACATGCCGGCTGACGTGGCAGCGACGCAGAATAATCTGGGTATTGCGTTGCGAATCCTCGGGGATCGACAGGGCGGAGAGGCGGGCGCGAGAGCGCTGGAGCAAGCTGTTGAGGCTTTTGAGGCGGCCTTGGAGGTCTATACGCATGCCGACATGCCGAAAGACTGGGCAGCGACGCAGAACAATCTCGGAACTGCGTTACGAAGCCTCGGGGATCGACAGGGCGGAGAGGCAGGCGCGAGAGCGCTGGGGCAAGCTGTTGAGGCTTTTGAGGCGGCCTTGGAGGTCTATGAGCAAGCCGACATGCCGACTCAGTGGGCGATGACGCAGAACAATCTGGGCATTGCATTGCGAAGCCTTGGGGATCAGCAGGGCGGTGAGGCGGGCGCGAGAGCGGCGGGGCAATCTGTTGAGGCGTATGAGGCGGCCTTGCAGGTTTTTAAGCAAGCCGACATGCCAGCCGACTGGGCAACGGCGCAAAATAACCTGGGCGCCGCGTTGTACCGTCTTGGAGAGTGGCAGAGCGGTGAGGTGGGCGCCAAAGCGTTGGGTCGAGCTGTTGAGGCGTTTGAAGCGGCCTTGCAGGTGAGAACTCAAGCGGACATGCCAGCTCAGTGGGCGATGACGCAAATCAACTTGGGTAATGCGCTCACCCGCCTTGGGGAGCGGCAAGGCGGCGAGGCCGGCACGAGAGCGCTGGGGCAAGCCGTTGAGGCGTATGAGGCGACCTTGCAGGTCTATAAGCAAGCCGACATGCCAGCCGGCTGGGCAACGGTGCAAAACAATCTGGGAAACACGCTTCGAAGCCTTGGGGATCGGCAAGGCGGTGAGGCGGGCACGAGAGCGTTGGAACAAGCTGCTGAAGCATTTGAGGCCGCTTTGCAGGTCTATAAACAAGCCGATATGCCGGCTCAGTGGGCGATGACTCAAAACAATCTGGGTATCGCGCTGTCCAGCCTTGGGGAGCGGCAGGGCGGGGAGGCGGGCGTGAGATCGTTGCGCCAAGCTATAGGGGCGTTGGAGGAGGCACTGCAGGTGCGAACTCAAGCCGACATGCCGGCTCATTGGGCGACAACGCAAAACAATCTGGGTATCGCGCTGTCCAGCCTTGGGGAGCGGCAGGGCGGGGAAATCGGCGCGAGAGCGCTGGGGCAAGCTGTTGTGGCGTTTGAGGCGGCTTTGCAGGTAAGAACCCCAACCGACATGCCGGTTCTGTGGGCGATGACGCAAGAGAATATTGGCCTTTGCCGGGAGGCGATGGCGGACGCAGAAGGTTTCGATGCTCGTGACCAACTCGACTTGGCCGTCCAGGCCTTTGAAAATTCGCTGCTCGTCTACACCTCAGAACACATGCCCTACGACTATGGCACCGCGACCAAATCCCTCACCCGAGTCCGCGCCAAACTCGCCGCCCTCGACGCCCCCTCCGACACCCCCCAATTGTGACAATTCCATCAAGTCGCGCCTTGGGCCCTTGCCACCCCGTCGAATCCATTCTATTGCCGCGCCGCAAGCAGCAGAGAGGAGTCTCCCATGGAGATTCGCGAAGGTCTCACCTTCGATGACGTGCTCTTGCAACCGGGCCCGTCCGAAGTTCTTCCCGCCGATGCCATTGTGTCCACACATGTGGCTCCCGATGTCGGGCTGAACATTCCCATCATGGCCGCCGCCATGGATACCGTCTCCGAAGCCGGCATGGCGATCGCCATGGCGCAGGCCGGAGGGCTGGCCGTCATCCACCGCAATCTGACCATCGCCGAACAGGCCGAGGAAGTGCGCCGGGTGAAGCGGTTCGAGAGCGGCATGGTGGTCAATCCGGTGACGATCGCACCGGATGCGACCCTGGCCGAACTTCGGGCCCTGATCGCACAGCACAAGATTTCCGGCATTCCGGTGGTCGAAGGCGCCACGCCGGCCAAGCCGGGCAAGCTGGTCGGCATCATCACCAATCGTGATGTGCGCTTTGCCGACGACCCGAACGAGAAGGTCGGCAATCTGATGACGCGCGACGTGGTCACGGTGCGCGAGGGGGCGCCGGCCGAGGAGGCGCGCGCCAAACTGCACAAGCACCGGATCGAACGCGTCCTGGTGGTGGATGAGGATGACCGCTGCATCGGCCTCATCACGGTGAAGGACATGGAGAAGGCCCAGGCCCACCCCATGGCCGCCAAGGACAGCCAGGGCCGTCTGCGCTGCGCGGCCGCCTCCACGGTCGGCGATAGCGGGTTTGAACGCGCTGAAGCCCTGATGGATGCCGGTGTCGACGTGATCGTGATCGATACGGCGCACGGCCAGTCCCAATCCGTGCTCGACCAGGTCACCCGCGTGAAGAAGGCCTCCAATGCCGCCCGCGTCGTGGCCGGCAATGTCGCCACCTATGACGGTGCCAAGGCGCTGATCGATGCGGGGGCGGATTGCGTGAAAGTGGGGATCGGGCCGGGCTCGATCTGCACCACGCGCATTGTCGCCGGTGTCGGCGTGCCGCAGCTGACGGCCATCATGGATGCCCGCCGCGCCGCGGAAGGCTCCGATGCCTGCATCATCGCCGATGGCGGGATCAAATTCTCCGGTGACATGGCCAAGGCCATTGCCGCGGGCGCTGACTGCATCATGGTCGGTTCGCTGCTGGCCGGTACGGAAGAAGCCCCGGGCGAGGTCTTCCTCTACCAGGGCCGCTCCTACAAATCCTATCGCGGCATGGGCTCGCTGGGCGCCATGGCGGCCGGCTCGGCCGACCGCTATTTCCAGAAGGATACCGAGCGCATGAAGCTCGTGCCGGAAGGGATTGAGGGTCAGGTGCCCTACAAAGGGCCGGTCGGACCGATCCTGCACCAGCTGGTCGGCGGTTTGCGCGCGGCCATGGGCTATACCGGTTCCCGTACGATCGCCGATCTGCACCAGCGCGCGCAATTCGTCCGCATCACCAATGCGGGCCTGCGCGAGAGCCATGTGCATGATGTGAAGATCACGCGCGAAGCGCCGAACTACCCGACCACCAGCTAAAAGCGCCGCCGGGACAAGCCTCTATCCGCGTATGGAGGCCATGTCCCGGCGTCGTCTTGCGCGGTAGGGGCCGATTTCTAGTCTCGCGGACTTTCCCAACGGAGTGTGTGATGTCTGAAGCTCTTCTCTATCCGGTCCTGGCGCAAATCGCGCTGACCTTCGCCCTTCTGTTCACGACGGCGGGGATGCGCTTTGCCTCTGTGTCGTCCGGCAAGGTGAAGGTGGGTGATATCGTGCTGGGCCAGAAGGCCTGGCCGGTGAAGGTCCAGCAATTCTCCAATGCGTTCCAGAACCAGCTGGAAACGCCGATCCTCTTCTATGCCGGTATCCTCTTCGCCATGACGTTGAACGCGGCCGGTCCGATCCTGATGATGCTGGCCTGGACCTGGTTCGGCCTGCGCGTCGTGCATGCGGGCATCCACATCACCTCCAATAATCTGCGCCTGCGCTTCCTGGCCTTCGGTGCCAGCGTGATCGCGCTGCTGGCCTTCTGGGTGGTGCTGGCGGTTGAGGTGGTCAGCCGATGATGAATGAGCAGCCTGCTCTCGATCTGGACCAGGACATCCTCTTCCTGCTGACCGGTCAGTGGGACGATGCCGATGGCGGGCCCTGGCTGTGCGCCGATTGCTGCACGATGGAAGGCGCGCTTCTGGTCAATCCGCACTGGATGAAATCCATCCGCGTCGTGCGCATCGACGCACCGCGTCCGCGCCCGGAGATCGTCGCCCTGCTGGATGAAGACCACCAGAATGCCCCGACCCTGATCCTGGCGGCCGGCACGACCGCGCACCAGGATCCGGAAGCCGAGGTGAACGGGCTGCGGATCTATACCAATCCCAAAACCATTTGCCGCCAGCTTGCCGCCTGCTATGGCGGTGCCCAGCCGAAATAGGTGTTTTCCTCCCCATGTGTGGGGAGGGGGGCCGCGCAGCGGTGGAGGGGCGCGCGAAGCGCGTGTTTCGTGCTATCGCCTGCCGAGATCATTCGCCGCTGATGCGGCGCCCCATCGACCCGATGCTCCGCATCGGCCCACTTCCCCATGAGACGGGGAAGAAAGAGGACCCCGCACCATGAGAGACGGCGCCCGCATTGCTGCAGCCATCGAAATCCTCGACACACTGACCCGCCAGAACCAGCCGGTGAAAGACGCCGTGCGCGACTGGGGCAAGGCGCACCGTTTCGCCGGTTCGGGCGATCGCGCCTGGATCGGCGGTCTGGTCTTGGACGCGCTGCGCCATCAATCCTCCACCGCTTTTGCCATGGAAGATGACAGTGCCCGCGCCCTGGCGCTGGGTACGGTCGGCCGGGTCTGGGGCCTGGAAGCAGACGCGATCGACGCCTTGTTCGAGGGCGATGACCACGCGCCGGAAAAGCTCACCGAGGCGGAGCGGGCAGGGCTGGCGCGGGACATTTCCGATGCGCCGCTGCATATCCGCGCCGACGTGCCGGAATGGCTGGAAGCGAGCCTGTTGCGCGCCTTCGGCGAGGCGGCTGCCGATGAGGGCCGGGCCCTCTCTTCGCGGGCTCCGGTGGATCTGAGGGTGAATGAAGCCAAGGTCGATTTCGATAAGGCTTTCAAGGAAGTAAGTTCAAAACTGAAAGCGGCCGAGAAAAGCCGACTCGTCAGCTCGGGTATTCGGATTCCGCAGCGGGATCCGCGTGGCAAGGCTGCGGCCGCCGAGGCCATTCCCGCCTATGGCAAGGGCTGGGTCGAGGTGCAGGACATCGGATCGCAGCTGGCAGCCCTGGCTTCCGGCGTGGTTCCGGGCCAGCAAGTGCTTGATTATTGTGCCGGAGCGGGCGGCAAGACGCTCGCCCTGTCAGCCCTTCTGGTGAATACCGGACAAGTCCATGCCTGGGATATCGACTGGCGCCGCCTGCGCGCCATCTGGCCCCGCCTCAAGCGCGCCGATGCGCGCAATGTCCAGGTCAAGGATGGCAATGAAGACAAGGCCTTGTCTGATCTTGTTGAGAAAATGGATGTGGTCTTCTGCGACGCGCCCTGCACCGGAACCGGCACCTGGCGCCGCCGTCCGGACGCGAAATGGCGTCTTAAGCCGACCGCGCTGGCCAAGCGGATCGAGGAACAGAACACCGTGCTGGATCGCGCCCAGCACTATGTGAAGCCGGGCGGGCGTCTGGTCTATGTCACCTGCTCCGTCCTGCCGGAAGAGAATGAGGACCGGGTCGGCGACTTCCTGGCGAAGTCCGCCGTGTTCAAATCCGTGCCCGTGCTCGACGTGATCGAAGCCACCGGCCAGCTGCCCGAGGGCGGCCGCGAAATCCTGGAAACCTGCGTCGGCCTCCACGGCGCCCTCCAGCTCTCCCCGGGACGCACCGATACGGACGGGTTCTACATCTGCGTGATGGAGCGGGTGGGGTGAGTGCCAAGGAAGTCCGGATTCAGCGTGCGCCAGTTTGGCGCGCTTTGATGGTTCCTTGTGGCTTGTTTTTTATTGCCGTGGGAGCACTGGCCGGAGTTTGGATACAACAGGCTGAAAGAGGGCTCGTATTTCTCGCCAGCATGTTCTTCATTGCCACCGGCTGGTATGCCGCACACGCAATTTCGTTGGCTGTCTATCGCTCCAAAGACCGAACAGTATTGAAATTTGACTCCGATGGGTTCGACGAGATTGGCATCCTTCGACGGCGCCGGGTCCATTGGTCTGATTGTTCGGACTTCAGTCTCTGGGCCATGGGTGGGTCCCGCATGATCGTTTTTGATAATGAGACGGCTTCATCGGGCGTTTATCGGCGTTTGACCCGTTGGCTTTGCAAGCGGAATGACTGGCTCGGTGTGCCTCTGCCGGAACCTCTCGATGAGTTGGTGCAAAGCATGAATGCGATGCGCCAGGATTTTGTGACGCATTCAAGTCGCTCTTCGAACGCTTAGAGCCTATCCATCCACATCGCGCATCAGCAGCATGTCTTTCACGCGGTACTCGCGGTCGGGAGTGAAGCCGCATTCAACCGTGCTCGTCTTCGGGTTTCGCCAAGTGCCGAAGATCAGGTCCCAAAGCGGTAGACCGTAATTCGAACGATGCTGGTGTCTTTCGTGATGCAGGCGATGCATTTCCGGGCGTTGCAGGATGAAACCCAGCCACCAGGGTGTTCGCTGATCGGCATGGGCGACCAGATTGAACAGAGCCACCCAGCAAAGCACGAGTGCCGCCACCTCCGGGCCGACGCCGAATATCCAATAGGCGACGAGACCGTTGATCATGCTGGCGAGAAAGCTATCGAGTGGATGCACGTAAAATGCCGTCAGGGCCTCAATGCGCGACGGGCTGTGATGGAGCTGATGAATGCAGCGCCACAGCGTGTCCGAGGCATGGGTCAGGCGGTGCCAGCCATAGGCGAACAGGCTGGCCGTCAAGAAAACGATCAGGGCTTGCGCCAGCCACGGGATGTTGTCCGCAAGAGGCAGAATGGCGTGCTCGCTGATGGGCGCTTCGAACAGCCAGCCGGCGAGTATGACAACCCCGAGATTGGCTGCATTCAGCGCGCCGGCAATGATTCTCCATCGCTTGTCACAGCTGGCCCCTGAAGCGGGCGCTATGACCTCTCGCGTGAAAATGATCGTGAAGAGCGCAGCGGTGAAGAAAAGGACCAACATGAAGCGACGATGGAAGGCTTCTGTTCAGCGCGCAATAGCGAACAAGGTCGCACTTAACGCCGGATCGTCTTCCTGAGCCGTTTGCGCCGTTCGGCCGGCGTTTCCGGCTCGCCATAGCCGAGCATGTCCAGCAATTGCCGTGTCTGCGGTGCGACGAGGGCGTCCAGATCCACGCCCGAGCCAACACGGCGCTGGGTGAGGGGTTTGTTGATCAGGGGCAGGCTGTCGCGTTCCAGGCCTTTCAGCTCGATCGGATAGCCGGCGAAGTGGACGAGCGTCCGCTCATAGTCGAGATCCAGGAATTCACACACGGCGGTCAGCGTCGCCTTGGGACGGCGCACGAGTTCCTCATAAGGCACGCGCAGAACGCGGCCCGGCAGGGCGCGTTCCGCCTTCAGTCCGATTGTGACCAGATCGCTCCAGTATTTCAGCGCCGCGTCCGGACGACTGACATGGGGGAAGGGCGTGCCATTGGCGTCTTTCCAGTCGCGCTCCATCAGGGAGGTGGCGACATCGCGGCCATCGCGCACAACATGGATAAAGCGCGCTTCGGGAAGGAGGCGGCCCAATTGTTCGAACACGGCGACATTGAGCGCGGTCTTCTCGATCAGGACATGATCGGGAAAGCGCGAGAGCGGCGTGTCGAACAGGCCGGTGAGGAGTTCCGCCATGGCGCGGCGCATATCCTCGGCCTGCAGATCGAAATCGCGCGCGTGCAGATCACCCAGCTGGCTGGCAAAGGCCTGCCATTGCATGGCGATGGAGGGCGGCAGGCCGGTATCGGGGCCGCACTCGATCTTGCTGTGCGGGCTGAGCATGCGGCGCAGCAGGGTCAGGCCGGAGCGCGGACAGCCGCCGGCAAAGACAATGCGGGCGCCCTGGGTGTCGGCGGGTTTCATGGCCTCGGCGGTCTCCGCCTCAGACATAGCCCAAGGCCTCCAGCACCGGCCCGGCCTCATGCTCCACCTGGCGGATCTGTCCCGGTGTCAGGTCGCGCTGCCAGCGGCCGATGGCCGTTTTGTCGATCGGCTGGGAGACGCGCTCGGCAGAGCTTTCCGCCTGACCGGCCGCGCGGTCGAAATGCCGGACGTGATCGAGGGCCCGTGCCAGGGCGGCCTCATCCTCGCCCAGCCGGTCGAACAAATGCCCGATCTCGGCCTGGGGATCGCTGGCGAGGCGTTCATAGCGCAGCTCGATGAAGCCGGGATCATCCGCCAGCTTGCGGCCGGCCTCGACGCTTTGCACCCAGAGCCGGGCGGCCGCTGTGGCATCGCGCGTGATGGCCATAGGCTGGCCGGTGCGGGCATCGGTCCAGTCCATCGACAGGAGCGAGGCCACGACATCGCGGCCATCGCGCACAACGGCGATCAGCGGACTGTCGGGAAACAGGCGGCGCAGGCGCGGGAAGTGGAGGATGTTGGCCGGGGTCTTTTCTGCCACGCGCGCACCGGTTTTGTGGTGCAGCGGGGTGAGGAGGCGGTCGATCGTGCGGGCAAAGCGGTCGTGCAGGGCCTGGGCATCGAGCCCGTAATTGGCCTCCAGCACATCCAGATGCCCGTCCTCGATCTGCTGGTTGAGATGGCAGAGCGCGGGAATGACGCGCATTTCCGGTCCGCAGACAATATTGCGGCTGGCATTGACGATCGCGCGCAGCAAAGTGGTCCCTGAACGGGGCGCTCCACCGATGAAAATGGGCGATTTTCCAACCGCATAATGCATGTGCACATCCCCTCGCTGACAAGCAGGATGCGCGCTCTACACTGTCTTCTGTGTGAGCCTGAAATTAAACAAATTCAATAATTTACCGATATGTCATGCAGGCGTAACTTGCGGTCACAAAGTCGCCGCAAAGCGACTCATCCCCGTTGGAAGACCAGGGTGGCGGAGACGGGCACGGCGGGCGTGATCGAGGGCAGGCCAGCCAGGCCCTGCAGCGTATCGAGACCGGTCTGGAGATTGAAATCCGCCGCATGCAGCACAACCGGCCCCTGGGTGGTGACAATCACGCGGGACCCGTCCAGATCCGTGACCAGAACATCCGCATAGACCGGCACTTGCATGCCGTGCAGGTCCAGCAGCGCATCCAGTTCCAGCGCAGCCTGATCACCTGGTGCCATGGCGGCCAGGGCGGCCAGATCGATCTGGGCCGTCAGCCGGGCCGTCGGATAGGTCTCCGTCTCGAACAAATGTTCGCGCATGCGCTCATTGCGGATCACGATCCCGGTTTCCACCGAGGCCAGATCGATCACCAGCTCCGCCTGCCCATCCTCGGACACCGAACCGGACAGGCCGGAGAAATGATGCACTTCGGCGATGTCGCCGGACTTGATGGAAACGAAATTGAGTTGGGAGGCCTCGGCATCCAGCGTCCAGTCGCCGCCAGCCTGCTGCGAACAGGCCGTGGCCAGGGCCAGAACCGGAACAAGGGCGAGGGCAGGCAAAAGGCGGGACATGGCGGGCTCCTGTGTGTGCGCCTTGCAAAAGTGAGCCGGTGAGGGGGCCGGTTCAAGGGGGCGAGCGCGGAGAGGGCGCGGTTTTCGTTGATAAAATGATGTGGGACGGCCCGCAGCACCAACAAAAATCCCGTTCTCAATGCCGCTCGGCACTAGCCATGCCGGCCGTTCCGCGCTATCGGGCGACATGCTGATGACCGACTCGGCCAACCCCTCACAATTTGACCTCCGGGAGACCCGCGCCTGCGGGTCAGTGCGCGCATGACTGACGATCTGATTTCCGAGAACCACGAGAAACTGCTGATCATTGATTTTGGCAGCCAGGTGACCCAGCTGATCGCCCGCCGGGTGCGCGAGAGCGGGGTATACTGCGAGGTGCACCCCTATAACCGCGCCGATGCCGCCTTCATCGATGAATTCGATCCCAAGGCGATCATCCTGTCCGGTTCGCCGCACTCCACACATTGGGACAATTCCCCGCGCGCCGATGAGAGCGTCTTCACCCGCGGCCTGCCCATTCTGGGCATTTGCTATGGCGAGCAGACCATGTGCGCCCAGCTGGGCGGCGCGGTGGAAGCCTCCGACGACCGCGAATTCGGCCGCGCCGACATCACCCTGGTCGAAGAAAGCCCGCTGTTCGAGGGCTTCGGTCCGATCGGCCATGAGGAACGCGTCTGGATGAGCCATGGCGACCGCGTCTCGGCCCTGCCGCCGGGCTTCAAGGTGATCGCAACCTCCGGCCATGCCCCCTTCGCGGCCATTGCCGATGAGGACCGCAAATTCTACGGCGTGCAATTCCACCCGGAAGTCGTGCACACGCCGCGCGGCGCCGCCCTTCTGAAAAACTTCACCCACACGATTGCCGGCCTCAAAGGCGACTGGTCGATGAAGTCCTTCAAGGACGAGGCGATCATGAAGATCCGCGCCCAGGTCGGCGACAAGAAGGTGATTTGCGGCCTGTCCGGCGGCGTCGACTCATCCGTCGTGGCCGTGCTGCTGCACGAGGCCATTGGCGACCAGCTGACCTGTGTCTTCGTGGATACCGGCCTGATGCGCCTGGGCGAGGCGGACGAGGTCGTGAACCTGTTCCGCGAGCACTACAATATCCCGCTCGTCCATGCCGATGAGGAAGCGCTCTTCCTGGGCGCGCTGGACGGGATCGATGATCCGGAGAAGAAGCGCAAGACGATCGGCAAGCTCTTCATCGATGTCTTCGAGGCCAAGGCGAAAGAGGCCGGCGGCGCCGATTTCCTTGCCCAGGGCACGCTCTATCCGGACGTGATCGAAAGCGTCAGCTTTGATGGCGGTCCGTCCGTGACGATCAAGTCGCACCACAATGTCGGCGGCCTGCCGGAACGCATGAATATGAAGCTGGTCGAGCCGCTGCGCGAACTGTTCAAGGACGAAGTCCGCGCCCTGGGTCGCGAACTGGGTCTGCCGGAAGCCTTTGTCGGCCGCCATCCCTTCCCGGGACCGGGCCTGGCCATCCGCATCCCCGGCGCCGTCTCCAAGGAGAAGGCCGACATCCTGCGCAAGGCCGACGCCATCTATATCGACGAGATCCGCAAGGAAGGCCTCTACGACAAGATCTGGCAGGCCTTCTCCGTCCTCCTGCCGGTCCGCACGGTCGGCGTGATGGGCGATGAGCGCACCTATGACCACGTCCTGGCCCTGCGCGCCGTCACCTCCGTCGACGGCATGACCGCCGACTACTACCCCTTCGAACACGACTTCCTCGGCCGCGTCGCCACGCGCATCATCAATGAATGCCGCGGCGTGAACCGGGTGGTTTACGACGTGACCTCGAAACCGCCGGGGACGATTGAGTGGGAGTAATCGTTTAGCTCCTCGCCCTTGATGGGCGAGGGGGACCATTGCGCAGCAATGGTGGAGTGGGTGACCTTCGAAGACCTGGAACGCTGCGCGTTTCACCCCTTCCGGCCCTTCGGGCCACCTTCCCCATCAAGGGGAAGGATGGGATTGATCCTTTCCCCGCGCTCATTTTTCCCGGAAGCGCGCAGCGCTGTCCGGGACCCACGGGATTTTCAGAGCCTGACCGGACCGATGACTGGCCAGGTTCATCCTCCCCCTTGATGGGGGAGGTGTCCGGCGCATGCCGGACGGAGGGGGTGGGGGCGAGGTGTGTCCGGCTGGACCGGGATTCACCCCTTCCGTCTCGCCGCTGCGCGCCGAGCCACCTTCCCCATCAAGGGGAAGGCGGGTTGCTTTCTGGCTTCCGTCGCTGTGCGAACCACCCCAATCTCCCCCCATGACCCAATCCCCCACCATCCGCCCCATGACGCGCGCCGAAGCCTTTGCCCATATCAAGCGGGCGGAGGCGGAAGGCTGGTTTCCCGGTTATCACGATGACGAGGCTTTCTGGGCCTGTGATCCCGACGCCTTCATCGCCGCCGAGCTGGAGGGCGAGATCATCGGCGGTGGGGCGATCACGGCCTATGGGGACGAATACGGCTTCATGGGGCTCTTCATCATGCAGGCTGAGATCCGTCGTCAGGGGTTGGGCACGCAGCTCTGGCATGCGCGGCGTGACCGGCTCATCGCGCGGCTGAAGCCGGGGGCCGTGATCGGCATGGATGGCGTGTTCGAGATGGCGGACTGGTATGCCAGGGGCGGCTTCGTCTTCTCCCATCGCAATCTGCGCTATGAGCGCGCCTGGCCGGCGGATTTCACGGCGGATGCGTCGCCCCAGCTTGTTCCCCTGTCAGAAGTGCCGTTTGATGCGCTTTGCGCGTATGACCGCACCTGTTTTCCCGGCCCGCGTGAGGCCTTCCTGAAAGCCTGGATTTCCCTGCCCGAACGCAAGGCGGTCGGCCTGGTGCGCGAGGGGCGGCTGGCGGGCTATGGCGTGATCCGGCGTTGCGGCAAGGGCTGCAAGATCGGCCCGCTCTTTGCCGATGATGCGGCCGGCGCCGAGGCGCTCTTCCAGTCGCTGGCGGAATTTGCCGCGGGCGACACGCTGATCATCGACGCGCCGGAAAACCATCCCGACGCCCAGGCCCTGGTGCGACGCCATGGCCTGGCTGAGAGCTTCGGCTGTGCCCGCATGTATCTGGGCGGCGTGCCGGACATCGCGCATGAACGCGTTTTCGGCGTGACGACGTTCGAGCTGGGCTAGCAGGCCAGGGCCTTCAGGCGCTCGCGTAGGCGGGTTTTCGCGAAATCCAGGAAGACGCGCATCTTGGTGGGCATTGTGCCGCGCGCGGCGTGCAGGAGATGTACGGGCAGGGGCGCCGGCTCATAGTCCTCCAGCACGACCCGCAGGGCGCCGGACTTCACCGCATCGGCGCATTGATAGCCGAGTACCCGCGTCACCCCGACGCCTTCACTGGCGGCCCAGATCGCCGGATCGGCGCCGGACACGGTCAGGCGCGGGCGAGGTGCGACATCGCAGGCCTGACCGTCCGGACCCGTGAAATGCCAGCGTGCGCCGGGTGACAGGATGTCGAAATGCACGCCGGGCAGGGCGGACAGGGCCTCCGGCGTTTCCGGTGTGCCATGTCGCGCCAGCAGGTCCGGCGAGGCGACCACGACCGTGCGCACCTCGCCGACCCGCGTGGCGATCAGCCCGCTATCGGGCAGCGGGCCGATCCGCACCGCCATGTCGATATGATCATCCATCAGGTGGAGATTGCGGTCGGACAGGTTGAGGCGGACATTGATGTCCGGATAGACGGCCAGGAAGTCGCGCACCACGGGCAGGGTGTGCATGCGGCCGAAACAGACCGGAGCCGTCAGGACGAGCTCGCCGCGCGGTGTCTGGAATTCGCCGGCGGCGGTCTGTTCGGCCTCCTCCACCTCTTCCAGGATCCGGCGCGCGGCGCGCAGATAGGCCTCGCCGGAATCGGTGAGGGCAAGGGTGCGCGTGGTGCGGTTGAGCAGGCGGGTGCCCAGATGGGTTTCCAGCTCCGTGACCTGGCGGCTCACTGTCGCCAGCGGAATGTCCAGGGCCCGGCTGGCGGCCGAGAAACTGCCCGTGTCGACAACACGGACCAGGATCGACATGGCTTTGAGGCGGTCCATTTGTTCTTCCATTTTGTGGAAAGATGTTTTCCGATTTTACCGAATTATCTTCCAGAATGAAATCTCTATCTCTCCTCGGCAAGACGCGGCCAGACCGGCCGCCGGACTTTCAAGGAGAACATCATGTCCCGTCTGCCGATCCCCGATCTCGACGCCGCCCCGCAAGCGTCCAAGCCCATCCTGGATGCCGTCAACAAACAGCTGGGCGTCGTGCCCAACATGTTCCGCCTCGTCGCCACCAGCCCGGCCGCGCTGGAAGGCTTCACCAGCAATAATGCCGCCCTGGCGCGGACGCTGGACGTGAAAACGCGCGAACGCATCGCCCTGGCCGTCGCCCAGATCAATGGCTGTGATTACTGCCTGTCGGCCCACACCTATCTCGGTCTCAACCTGGCCAAGCTGACGCCGGAAGAAATCGCCCGCAACCGGGCGGGTGGCTCTGGTGATGCCAAGGCGGATGAGGCGGTGCGTTTTGCTGCCAAAGTCGTTCGGGAGCGTGGCCGTGTCAGCGATGCCGACATTGCCGGCCTGCGGGATGCCGGGTTTGCCGATGGCCAGATCATCGAGATCGTCGCCATCGCCGCCGAGAATGTTTTCACCAACCTGATCAACAATGTAGCCCAGACCGATATCGACTTCCCGGTCGTCTCGGCCGCCGCTGCCGCTTGATGTCTCGCGGGCGGGTCCCCTCCGGCCCGCCCGCGTTTCACACCCGAATTTCTTGAGGGCAAACGGACAGGAGAGCCCGGATGAGTTACGGATTTCTCGATATCGCACGGACGCCGAGCGTGCGCGCCGTGCAGGCGGAAATGGGCAGCGCCCACATCTTTGACCGGTTCGAGGGCGACCGGGCTTTCGATGTTTTCACCCGCCGCGAAATGGATTTCATCGCTGCGCGCGACAGTTTCTACATGGCCAGCGTGTCGGAGACCGGCTGGCCCTATGTCCAGCACCGGGGCGGCCCGGCCGGTTTCCTGACCGTGCTGGATGAGCGCCGGCTGGCTTTTGCGGACTATCGCGGCAATCGCCAATACATCTCGACCGGCAATCTGCGCGCCAATGACCGTGTCTGCCTGATCCTGATGGATTATCCCCGCCAGATGCGGCTGAAACTCTACGCCCGGGTCGAGTTTCTTTCCCTGGACGCCGAGGATGACCTCACCGGTCAGGTGGTGACACCGGATTATCGCGCGCGCCCGGAGCGGATCGTCCTGCTTCGCCTGGAAGCGTTCGACTGGAACTGTCCCGCCCATATCACCCCGCGTTTCACCCAGGCCGAGATCATCGATGCGATGCGGGATGTCCGGGAACGGCTCACAGTGCTGGAAGACGAGAATACCCGTCTTCGCGCCGAACTCGCCCTGGCCCGGCGCGGTCAGGTGGAGGCGTGGACATGAGCGAAGCGTCTCGCCCCCCGCTGCCGCCTTTTGAAACGCTGGACGCTGTTACCCGCAAGGTCCGGCTGGCCGAGGATGCGTGGAACTCGCGGGATCCGGTGGCGGTTTCGCTCGCCTATACGCCGGACAGTGAGTGGCGCAATCGTGATGTCTTCCTGACCGGACGGGCGGCGATTGTCGACTTCCTCACCCGCAAATGGGCGCGCGAGCAGGACTATCGCCTGATCAAGGAGGTCTGGGCCTGGCGGGAGAACCGGATCGCGGTCCGTTTTGTCTATGAGTGGCGCGATGCGGCGGGCCAATGGTTCCGCGCCCATGGCAATGAGAATTGGGAATTTGCGCCCGATGGCCGGATGCGCCGCCGCGTGGCCAGCATCAATGACCAGGCCATTGGTGAGGATGAGCGCCTCTTTCATTGGCCTCAGGGCCGGCGGCCGGACGCGCATCCCGGCCTGACGGAGCTGGGCCTGTGAGCCGCCGCTGGCAGATCTGGGAGCTGCGGATCACGCTGGGCGTGATCCTGCTCATCCTGCCGGTCATGCTCTTGCCATCGCCATCGCAGGCGGGGGCGGATGGTGCCGCTGAGCGGACGCAGAGCGTGAAAATGCCCTGTCCGCCCCGCGGTCCGGATTGCCGTCCGGGCTAGAGCAGGGCCTCGACTTCTGCGCGGATCTTTTCCGGCGTGTCCTGCGGGCCGAAGCGTTTGACGACATTGCCGTCTCGATCAACCAGGAATTTGGTGAAATTCCACTTGATGGACTTCGACCCCATCATGCCTTTCGCCTCATCCTTGAGGAATTCATAGAGCGGGTGGGCGCTGGGCCCGTTGACGTCGATCTTTGCGAACATCGGGAAGGAGACGTCATAGGTCAGCTTGCAGAAATTGGCGATTTCCTCGGCGTCCCCGGGTTCCTGCTTGCCGAACTGGTTGCAAGGGAAGCCGAGTACGGTGAACCCCTTGCCGGAGAGTTCCTTGTGCAGGGTCTCCAGGCCTTCATATTGCGGGGTGAAGCCGCATTTGGACGCCGTGTTCACGATCAGCAGGACATCGCCCTTGTAATTCGCCAGCGGCACGTCTTCGCCGGACAATTGGGCGGCATTGAAGTCATAGATGGATGCCATTGGAACGCTCCGCGGGTTGTGAAGGCAGGGGCCGGAAAGATGGACAGATTCGCACGCTTTCGCGCGCCACGGGAATCATCCGTCCCCGCATCTATAGAAAAATTTCATGGTCTAATAAGAAGTAATTGATTTGACGCATGGGGACGCGAGGTCCATCGTGGCGACATCTGGAGGAAAACCCCAATATAAGATCGGAGCGATCATGGACGACAGCAGCAAATGCCCCGTCATGCACGGAGGTCTCACCGAGACCGGTGCTTCCGTGGTGGATTGGTGGCCGAAAACCCTCAATCTGGACATTCTGCACCAGCATGACAGCAAGACGAACCCGATGGGTGAAGGCTTCAACTACCGCGAGGAAGTGAAGAAGCTCGACGTCGAGGCTCTCAAGAAAGACATGCATGCCCTTCTGACCGACAGCCAGGACTGGTGGCCGGCAGACTATGGGCATTATGGCGGCCTGATGATCCGCCTGGCCTGGCACTCGGCCGGTTCCTATCGTCTGGCCGATGGTCGCGGTGGTGGCGGTTGCGGCAATATCCGCTTTGCCCCGCTGAATTCCTGGCCGGACAATGGCAATCTGGACAAGGCGCGCCGCCTGCTTTGGCCGCTCAAGAAGAAGTACGGCAACAAGGTTTCCTGGGCCGATCTCATCCTGCTGGCCGGTACGATCGCTTATGAAAACATGGGTCTGAAGACCTATGGCTTCTCCTTCGGCCGCGAGGATATCTGGGCGCCGGAAAAGGACACCTATTGGGGTGCCGAACGCGAATGGCTGCCGCCGTCGGACACGCGTTATGAAGATGTGATGCGTCCGGAAACCATGGAAAACCCGCTCGCCGCCGTGCAGATGGGCCTGATCTATGTGAACCCGGAAGGCGTCAATGGCGCGCCGGACCCGATCAAGACGGCGGCCCAGGTCCGCGAAACCTTCGCCCGCATGGCGATGGATGACGAGGAAACCGCGGCCCTGACCTGTGGCGGTCACACGGTCGGCAAGGCCCACGGTAATGGTGATGCCGGCGCGCTGAGCCCGGAACCTGAAGCCGGTGCCATCGAGGACCAGGGCTTTGGCTGGCTGAACCCGAACATGGGTGGCAAGGCGACCAATGCCGTGACCTCCGGCATTGAAGGGGCCTGGACGACCAATCCGACAAAGTTCGACATGGGCTATTTCGAGCTTCTGTTCGGCTATGAGTGGGAGCTCACCAAGAGCCCGGCGGGTGCCAATCAGTGGCAGCCGGTTGGCATCAAGGAAGAGCACATGCCGGTCGACAGTACGGACCCGTCCGTGCGCCGCATGCCGATGATGACCGATGCCGACATGGCCATGAAAATGGATCCGACCTATCGCGCCATCTGCGAGAAGTTCATGGCGGACCCGGACTATTTCAAGGACACATTTGCCCGCGCCTGGTTCAAGCTGACCCACCGCGATATGGGTCCGCGTGACCGCTATATCGGCCCGGATGCGCCGAAAGAGGACCTGATCTGGCAGGATCCGATCCCGGCCGGTTCCAAGTCCTACAATGTCGATGCCGTAAAAGCCGATATTGCCGCCGCCGGCCTGTCCGTTGCCGAACTGGTCTCCACCGCCTGGGACAGCGCCCGCACTTTCCGCGGCTCTGATCTGCGCGGTGGTGCCAATGGGGCCCGTATCCGCCTGGCGCCGCAGAAAGACTGGGACGGCAATGAGCCGGCCCGTCTGGCCAAGGTGCTCGGCGTGCTCGAGCCGATCGCGTCCAAGCACAATGCCTCCATCGCGGACGTCATCGTGCTGGCCGGTAATGTCGGTCTGGAACAGGCCATCAAGGCCGCCGGTTTCGCGGTCGCCGTGCCGTTCGAGCCGGGCCGGGGTGATGCCACCGCGGAACAGACCGATGCGGACAGCTTCTCCGTGCTGGAGCCGCTGGCTGACGGTTTCCGCAATTGGCAGAAGAAGGACTATGTCGTCGAGGCCGAGGAAATGCTCCTCGACCGGGCCCAGCTGATGGGTCTGACGGCGCACGAAATGACCTGCCTGATCGGCGGCATGCGTGTACTGGGCACCAACCATGGTGGCACCAAGCATGGTGTCTTCACGGATCGCGAAGGCGCTTTGACCACCGACTTCTTCGTCAATCTCACCGACATGGCGAACAAGTGGGTGCCGTCCAAGGATGGTCTCTACGAGATCCAGGACCGCCAGACCGGCGCCACCAAATGGACGGCCTCTCGCGTGGACCTGGTGTTCGGTTCGAACTCCATCCTGCGTGCCTATGCGGAAGTCTACGCCCAGGACGATAATGGCGAGAAGTTCGTGAAGGACTTCGTGGCGGCCTGGACCAAGGTGATGAATGCCGACCGGTTCGATCTGCACTGATCAACCGCTACGGACTGCATCCAAAATCAAGCGCGCGGGCCTCACGGTCCGCGCGTTTTCTTTTGGGCGGCAAACGGGTCAGTGGGCCAAGCCTTGTTCCAGGGCCCGGGCCACCATCGCGTCCAGGGCGGTCTCCGACTGGATGTCCGATTTCTCCACCGGTCCGAGCAGGAGGATGCCATCGGGCGCTGTCGGCTTGCCGTCATAGGAGGCGCTCATCAGGACGACAGGTCCGGCATAGCCAGCCGCCTGGATCAGGGGCAGGCTTTCGGCAAAACGCCCGACTGGCGGAACGCGGCGGTCGAGGAAGACCAGGTCAAAACCGGTTTCGGCATGGGCCGCGGCGAAGGCGTCCAGTGTCTGGATGTGCTGCCAGTCATCCTTCCGCGTGCCCAGCGCGGCGAATTCGGTCAGCAGCATGTATTCGACCGGGTCGTCATCAATCACCGCGATCTTCGCCATTCCCGAACCTTCATGCCTGCTGAGCGGGGATTTTACCCTTCAATGGCATGGGCCGCCAGAGCGTCGCCAACGGCTGACAGGATCTGGTCGAGGTCGAAGGGTTTGATGAAGACGCCCGCAATATCGAGCTCCTGCAGGCGCGCCCGTGCGCCGGGGGTGGCGTCGGCTGTGACCACGAAAATGCTCGGCCTGGAGCGCGAATCCTTGCGGATGATGTCGATGGCTTCATCACCGGTCATGCCCGGCATGTGGAGGTCCATCAGGATGAGCTGGGGCGCATGCTGGGCGTTGAGTTCAACCGCCTCGACCCCGGTTCGGGCATGCAGGACGTCAAGCCCGTCCCGCTCCAGTGCCGCCTTGAGCACCAGGAAATTGGTCTCCTTGTCTTCGGCAACCAGAATCCGGCCCTGCAGCTTCCGGCGCAGGGCGGCGCTTTCGTCTGGCTCGGCCGTCTGCGGGGTTTCAGCTCTCTCATCAACCGGAAGCGGCCAGTCAAACCAGAAGGTCGAGCCTTTACCGGGCGTGGACTCCAGGCCGATCGAGCCGCCGGCCAGATCGACCAGCTCCTTGCTGATGGCCAGGCCAAGACCGGCGCCGTCATGAAAGCGCCGGGAGGAGGAATCCGCTTGGGCGAAACGGTCGAAAATGATGGCTTGGGCCTCTTTTGTGACCCCGGGACCGGTATCGGTGACGGCGAAACGGATGACACCGTCCCGTGGCTCGGTCACCTGCACCCGGACGGACCCGCTATCCGTGAATTTCACCGCATTGGCGACCAGGTTGAGCAGGACCTGCGCCATGCGTTTGCGGTCACCCAGCCGGCCCGGCTCGACGCCGGGATCAATGGCACAACCCAGTTCCAGGCCTTTCTGTGAGGCTTCCACGGAGGCGACCTGACAGGTCGCCGTCACCAGTTCGTCCAGACGAAGCGGTGCGTTTTCCAGCGCGATATAGCCGGCCTCGATGCGGGAGAAGTCGAGAATATTCTCGATCAGGCTGCGCAGGGTCTGACCTGTGGCCTCAAGGGTTTCGACGAATTTGACCTGTTTGCCCGACAATTCCGTTCTTTTGAGCAATTGGGTGATCCCCATCAGCCCGTTGAGCGGCGTGCGGATTTCATGGCTCATATTGGCTAGGAATTGCGATTTGGCCCGGCTGGCCGCTTCCGCCGCCTTTGAGGCTTCTTCGGCCAGCGCTTGCATGTCTTCAGCCTGTTTGAGGGCGTCCTCCAGCTCCAGCGCGTGGGTCTTCTCCGCGGTGATGTCCTGGAAAATGCCGCTGAGGCGCACCAGACGGCCATTCTGATAGGTCGGGGCTCCGCTGGCATGCACCCAGATCCGTTTGCCGGTCGCTGTAATCAGCGGTGCCTCGAAATTCCATCTCTCGCCCTTTGCCAGGGCCTGGTCCACAGCCTGGGCGACCATGTCGCGCGCTTCGGGCGCATAGAATTCGATCGCCTTGCTGAGTTCTGGCTGAAAATCGGCCGGGACTTCATGGATTTCCTTGGTCCGCTTGTCCCAATGCAGAGCCGAGGTCTCGACATCCAGCTCCCAGCCGCCCATGCCGCCGATCTCGGACACTTGCTGAAGGCGTTCCAGTGAGACTTTCAGCGATTCCTGGGTCGTCACGCGCTCGGTGACATCCAGGGCGATGAAGTAGACCAGACCGTCATCACTCCGTTTGGAGCGCCACTCGATATGCCGGTAGCTGCCATCCTTGCAGCGATACCGGTTAATGAAGCCCAGAACGCTGGTGCCGTCTTCCTGTTCGGCCAGGGCGGCCTCGGTCTGTGCACGGTCATCGGGGTGGACATAGTCGAGGAATTCGGCGCCGATCAGGGTTTTCAGTTCGAAGCCCAACACGTCTTGCCATTGCGGGCTCAGCGAAACAAAGCGCCCCTCCATCGAGGCGGAGCCGAACAAGGCCGGCGCGCTGGAGATCAGGCGTTCCAGGTCCATCAATTCCTCACCCTGTGTTTTGCGATATTAGACGCGCAAACAAGGCGCTGATCAAACTCGAACCGGTCCGTATGCTTGCCTCCAGGGTCATCCTTTATTAACTGCACCTGTGTCTGGGCGGGCTGACGCGCCTCTCTTTTCCGCAGGCCTGTCCTGTTTTACATGCCCCGACCTGCACCGCTGGAGACCCGCATGTCCGAAAAGACGCTTGAGCGTATCGAAGCCCTGGAAGCGCACCTCGCGCACACCGAAAAGGAAATCGAGGACATGAACCAGGTCGTGCTGATCCAGCGCGAGGAAATCACCCGCATCACGCGCCGTTTGGACAAGCTGATGGGCCGCGTCGATACGCTGGAAGACCTGGCACCGGGACCGGAAGCCCACAAGCCGCCGCACTATTGATCCCGGCGTTCAGCCCTTGGGTTGTGCCAGTCCCAGTGTCGGCATTTCCTCCCAGGGATCGATGGCATCCTCGCCCTGATAGCGGCTGGAATTGACCTTCGGGTCGACCGCCCATTCCTGCAGAACCGTCTCATCCGCCGGCGAGAGCAGGGCGGTATCGCCCTTTTCCACCCAGGCCTGGACCGTCTCGGGTTCCAGGATGACCGGCATGCGGTCGTGGAAATGCGACATGAAGCCATTGGCGGCGCAGGTCAGCACGACGGTACTGGTTGTCATCTCGCCGGTTTCAGGGTCGGTATGCCCCTCATAGAGACCGGCCAGGAACATGGGCTTGCCATCGCGCCGGGTGAAATAATGCGGTTTGCGGGCACCCTTCTCACCCGTCCATTCATAGAAACCACTGACCGGGATGATGCAGCGGCGCTGTTTGAAGGCGGTGCGGAAGAAGGGTTTCTCGGCGGCGCTTTCGCTGCGGGCATTGAAGGCGCTGGGGAGGTCTTTGAAGGGCTTCTTCCACCAGGCCGGCACCAGACCCCACCGGGCGCGGGTCAGTTTCAGACCCTCGCCTTCCGGCATCAGCGCCCAGATCTCCCGCGTCGGCGCAAGATTGTATTCCGGCTGGAAGTTGGAGGCGCCGGGCATGAACATGGAGAAATAGCCCTGCAGTTCCGCCCAGGTCCAAAGCTGTGTGAAACGTCCGCACATGTGCCGGCTCCCGATTGCCCCGCCAGTCTTGGCCGGTGCGGCGGGACTGGCAAGGGCGCGGTGGCAGGCGTCAGGCGAGGGGCAAATAGATGTCGGAGCGCCATTCCTCGGCCGGACGTGATTCCGGATCATCGACATAGTTCACGATGAGCTGCCGGTCGGCCAATTCCTCGCCGGCGTCGATCATGCTGGCATAGAGCCGGTCGATACTGTCGTGCAGGCTGTCATAATCCCCGACATGGCGCAGGCGCGCATGACGGCCGGCTTCCACATCCAGAATCTCGATCCCGTTCGGCGCGGGCAGATCGCCGACATCGATCGCACAGTCGAATTCCAGCGTGTCGGGATCGGCATAGCGCGGATCCTCGTGCCAGACACCCCAAATGCCGCGCAGGGCCTCCATCGGGGCGGTCGCGAAGACCCGGCCGAACAGGGCTTCATAGGTCTGGTTGAGTTCTGCATAGGCTCCGACATTGCGGATGGCGAGCAGGCGGAGCGGATCGGTGGAGACAATCTCGATCGGCATGGCCGCGCCGGTTTCCAGCGGTTTGAGCAGGCGCTTGATCCGGGACGGATCGGCGCGCACCTCGCTGGCGGTACCGCCCGTGCTGGCGCGGACGGCCCGGGCGAAACTCTGTGAAGTGGAATAGCCCGCAGCGCCCGCCGCTTGAGTGATCGAGACGCTTTCGCTGGCCAGTTCCGGCAGGGACCGCGCCAGACGGACCCGGCGCAGGGTCTCCGCCGGTGTCTCGCCAGTCATGAGCCGGAAGACACGGTGGAAGTGAAAGGGGGAAAGCGCGGCGATCCCCGCCAGGGTGGAGAGGTCGAGGCTTTCCGGGGCGTCGGCGGCCTCGATATGCGCCAGGACACGGTCGATACGGTCGGCATAGCGGGCGCGGTTGTCGGGTCTCATGAACGGTCCTCCTGTTGTCCAGTCTAGACCATTTCACCCCAACCGCGCCCGCCTGACGTTCCCGCTCTTGCTCGCTTTGCGGTCAGAAGGGGAGTTCTGTGAAGTCCGGCAGCTCCACTTCGATCTCGCTTGTCGTCACGGTCTCGCCGCGCATGAAGGCGTGCATGGCATCGTGGACGGCCGGTGAGCTCATGAAGAGATTATGCCCGGCATTGCGCACGATGATCTGGGTCACATGGCTGAGACCGGCAACAGCCTCCGCCTGGGCTTGCGGATAGGTGCGGCCATCCAGCGTTCCCGTGAGGAGAAGGACAGGCGTGTCGCCCGTCGGGCCCGTGCGGAAATCCTCACCCAGATCGAACCCGTCCCAGGCGCCGCGGATTTGCGGCATGGGGAAGTTGAGATAGGCGCCCAGAAGACTGGTTTGCGCCTGGCGTTCCACCTCGGCCAGTCGCGCGTCACTGATCCCCGAGGCCAGGTCCATCGCGGTCGGCATGGCGCGCAGTGTGATGGGCTCGCCTGGCGTATGGAAACGCTGCAGCAGGGCGATGGCGAGCTGCGGGTCACCGGCATCCAGGCTGGCATAGAGGGCCAGCATGATCCGCGCCCAACCGGGATCGGAAATCATGCCGGAGGCGAATTGCTGCAGATTATGCCGCTGCAACAGATAGGGCGCGCTGGTCCCGTCCTGTTGCGGGATGTCCAGCAGAAGCGGTTCGGCCTCCAGACGGGCATGGACGCGGCGCATCAGGCCGGCAATGTCCGGATAGGCGGCACGGGCGGCGGGCTGGCTGTCCACGGCGGCCTGGAGGCGGGCAATATAGGCGTCGGTGCGGGCCGGGAATTTCACCGTCTGGTCAAGGCCCTCCGCACTGGCAATGACGACGCGGCCGATCTCGTTCGGCATCTCATTGAGCGCGGCCAGCGCCAGGTGACTGCCATAGGAAATGCCCCAGAGATCGATCCGGCTGGCACCCAGATGCGCCCGCAAGTCCGACAGGTCGGCGACACTGTCCCGGGTGGTATAGCCCTCAAGCGCGATGCCCTGTTCGCGCCAGAAGGCGCCGCATTCCTCGACGGCCTCACGATAGGCGCTGGCGAGTTCTGCATCCGTGACGGGTTGCGTGTCCGGGATCAGGACCGAAGAGGCACAGCCGGGCAGGGGCGTGCTGTCGCCGGTGCCGCGCTGGTCGAAGGCAATCACATCGCCATGCTGGCGCATCTGCATGAAAAGCGGAAAACGCTGGGCCCGGGCTGTCCCGCTGCCCGACCCGCCAGGCCCGCCGGCCAGGTAGACGATCGGATTGCCCGGTGTGTCCGTGGTGGCCGGGAACCGGACATAGCTCAGCCGGATCAGGCGGCTGTCGGGATCGGCCCGGTTCTCCGGAACCTCGACATGGCCCTGGAAGGCCGCAACCGTTTCGCCGGACTGTGCGGTGAATTCGATCGGGGTTTCCTCGGCGTGGGCGAGGGGCAGTGTCAGGCCGGCGGTTGCCAGTCCAAGGGCAAGGCAAAGGGGTTTGAACACGGTCATCAGGGACTCATCGCTTGACTATCGGGATACCCAGAATTGCCGTCCGGGCCTTGCAGGGCACGGTGTGATCTGTCAGCGGCAGCGTCGAACCGTTGAGCGGCATCGGCGTTCGGCGAACGGCGCGTTAGTCTGGGTGAATGAAAACCCTGTTCCCTGGCTCTGCCCTCCTTTGCCTCTTGCTTTGTCTTCTCCCGGCCGCGCCAGCGGCCGGCCAGTCGCTCAGCCTGATCGACATGCCGGTCCTGCGCGTCTGCCCGCCAGCGCCGGATGGCGGACGGCCAGACCGGTTTGACGGTCCGGACTGCCAGGACACGACCCTGTTCCAGATCGACCCCCAATTCCGGGAGATCTGGGTCGAGGCCCGGATCATTGTGCCCGAGACGGATCGTGAAGCCGACTGGCCGCTGGGCCTGCTGATTTCAGGAAAGGCGGCCTCGGAAGTCTGGCTGAATGGCGAGTCCCTGGGGCGCAATGGTCAGCCGGGGCCTGACCGGGCCCATGAGATTCCGGGCCGGATGGATGCGGTCTTCTATGTTCCGCGGGCGCGATTGCAGCCGGGCGAGAATGAGCTGGTGCTTCATCTGTCCGGCATGCACAGCCATTTGCGTCTGTCCTCGCCCATGCATGGTCTTTTCCTGATGCCCTATGGACGGCCGGTCGAGCGGATTGCGGCGCATTACGGACCCGCCCTGGTGACGTTCGGATTCTTTGCGCTGGGCTTTGTCTTCTTCGGCGTGATGGCCTGGCGCAGCGCGGCACGGGAAAGTTCCGCTATCCTCGCCCTGGCCTCTTTCTTCGCCGGCGGGCAATTGCTCTGGGAAGTGTCACGCGGCCTGTTCGCCTATGACTACCCCGTCCACGATATCCGCCTGATCGGCATTGTCGTCTTCGCCTTCGGGTTTGGCTTGTGCCTGAACGCCTATGTGCTCAAGACCCTGTCCGACCTGCCGGCGCGCTGGCGATACACCATCCTGGGCGGACTGGCCGCCGTGATGCTGGCCATCGTGCTGTTGGTCAGCGGGTTTGACGGCAAGACCGGGTTTTCCCTGCTGGCGGCCCTGCTGCACGGTGCAGCCTGGTGCGCCTATCGCGCCTGGCGCCGGACGCCGGGGGCGCTCAGCCATATGGCGGTCTTCGCCGGCATGGCGCTGCTCATCCCGCTGTTCGGTGGGCGTTTCCTGGACATCTATCTCTATGTCGCCAGCGCCGGCATCCTGCTCTTCCTGTTCTACCGGCAGGCCCAGAACCTGGTCCGTGCCCGCCAGGACCGGCAGATCGAGCGCGAGCGGGCGCAGCGACTGGAAACGGCGCTGGCCGAGGCCCGGCAGCGCTCTGCACCGGCCCAGCTCCAACTCGTCAGTTCGGGGCGGGTGGATTATGTGCCGACTGACACGATCGTGCAGCTCAAGGGCGCGGGAGACTATGTTGAGGTCCACCACGATGATGGCCGCACGGCGCTGTACAATGGCTCGCTCGCCGGGCTGGAAACCGAACTGCCGGCGACCTTCCTGCGAGTCCACCGCTCTCACATCGTCAACACCGCTTTCGTCAGCGCGCTTGAACGGGATGCCAGCGGGGTGGGGCGCTTGATGATGAGCAATGGCAGCGATGTTCCGGTCAGCCGCCGCATCATGCCGAAAGTCCGCACAGCCCTGGCCGCGGCCTGACGCAGGAATGTCTGGCGGCCGTCCGGGCGAGGGGCTAGCGTGTCCCCAAATCGGGGGGCCCATGACGATCACACGCATTCTGGCTGTTGCACTCATGCTGGCCCTGGTCCCGGCCGGCAAGCTGCTGGCCCAACCGACGCTCTATCGCGTGGTCAATGTCGATGCCCATGACACGCTGGTGATCCGCGCGACGCCCAGCACGACATCGGCGATTATCGGAACGTTGCAGCCCACAGCGAGCGCGGTTGAGGTGCTGGAGGTCCGCCATGGCTGGGGACGCATCCTGCAGGATGAAGGGTCCGGCTGGGTCAGCCTGGCCTATCTCAGCGAAATGCCGCGCCCCGGTGTGGCGGGCATGGACGCGCCGGCCGGACTGCAATGCTCGGGCACCGAACCCTTCTGGGGCCTCTCGATCCGGCCGGATGGCAGCGCGATCTATCATGACATGATGACGCTGGGGGAGGAGCGGGTGGTGACCATCACAGACGCTCGAACCGCCCGCAGCCGTTTCGAGCCCTTCATCTATTATTTCACCGGCGAGATTGAGGGCATGGCCCTGATCCGGCCGGGGCGTTGTTCCGACGGGATGAGCGACCGGGACTATGGCTGGCAGGCCGTGGTCGATGCGCGCGATGGTGAGGGGGCCCGCCTGATGGAAGGCTGTTGCCGCACGCCGGTTCAGAATGACTGACGCCCGACGGAAGAGAATCTGCATCGGCCTGCATCCAGACGTCGCTTGGGCGGCAACACAGTCATGAAAGGCGCAATCGCGCTCCGTAGAGAATTGCGAGGATGATATGGATTTCCTGTTTCACTATTGGTGGCTGTTGTTTCCGCTGGGTTGGTTCATCGCCGCGGGTTGGGGCAGCTTCATGCGCTACAAGCGGCACCAGGCGAAGATCGACCTCTTGAAGACCTATACGGCGGCGGGCCGCGAACCGCCGGCCGAGCTGATTGCCTCCCTCGACAAAAGTGAGGATGACCACAATGAGTGGCATGACACAGAGAAGGGCAGCAGCGGCCATGCCAGCTCGTCCAATGCCTTCCTGGTGATCCTGTTTGCCGGCCTGGCCGGTGTCTTCGCCTATACCGGCTATGCCGGCCTGCTCGGTGACATCCGGGAGGAAATGTATTTCGTCGCGATGATCATGGGCGTGCTCTGCCTGGCCTTCCTGGTCGGCGGCCTGTTCCGTGGCGGACGCCGGCGCGACTGACATGACCACCGAGCCGACGGACGCTGCGCTGGTCGCAGCGGCCCGGTCGGGCTCTGACGCAGCCTTCGCGCGGATCGTCGATCGCTACCAGGCGCCGGTCCGCAGCTTCTTGCGGCGGGTCTGTGTCTATGAGTCCGATGCCGACGACATCGCCCAGGAGGTTTTCCTGGCGGCCTGGACAAGGCTGCGCCTGCTCGACACGGGCGAACGGCTGAAATCCTGGTTGTTCGGGATTGCCTGGCGGCAGGCCAAGATGACGGCTCGCTCCATGGCGCGCAGCCGCAATCGCGACCAGGCCTGGCACGCGCATCAGCCGCAGGCCGAGACGCCGAACCGCGAAATGCATCTGGCCATGCAACAGGCCCTGGCCCAGCTGCCGGAGGACCAGCGCGCCGCTGTCGCTCTCTGCCTGGCAGGCGGCTGGACCCACCAGGACGCGTCAGACGTCTTGGAAATGCCGTTGGGTACGGTAAAATCACATGTCAGCCGTGGCCGTGCCCGGCTGGAGGAGATTCTGGGAGTGAGCGGATGACACGCGAGCCCGAAAACATGGAAAGCAGGACGGATGCCCTGTCGGCCTTTTTCGAGGCTGGAGAGGTTGCGCCGGTCGATCCCGGTTTCCGCATCGCCGTGATGGAAGCCGTCGCGCGGCGGCGTTTCCGCCTCGGTCTGGCGATCCGGACAGGCGTGCTGGCCCTTCTCGTCATTCTGGCCGGACTGCTCATCCCGGTGGTCGACCAATTGGCCACGGCGCTGGGGGCACCCTTGCTGGAAATCCTGGTTCTGGTCCTGCTGGCCGTGCTCGGGGCCTTTGCCGCCCAGGCCTGGCTGCAGCGCCATCCTGACCTGCCACGCCTGAAGCTGGGGCGTCTGCGTTTGCGCTAGACGTGCTTTTGCCGGTGATGTGGATGTGAATCGTCTATAGTCACCACAAAATGGAGGGGGAGGCTGCCATGGCGGTCCTGATCGCAGGCTTGGTCCTGTTTCTCGGCGTACATTTCCTGCGCGTGATCCCGGGCGCTCGAGGGACGCTTCAGGCCCGGCTCGGCGAAATGCCCTACAAGCTGGCCTATACCGCGCTGTCCCTGATCGGTTTCGGCCTCATCATCTATGGCAAGATTCTGGCCCATCCCAGTGAGCCGGTCTGGGTGCCACCCGCCTGGACGCGTCACCTGGCCTTCACCCTGGTGCCGATCGCATTGATCCTCATCGTGTCCTCTTATGCGCCGGGACATATCCGCCGCTGGGTTCAGCATCCCATGCTGGCCGGTGTCGTCCTGTGGGCCGGTGCTCACGCTCTGGCGAATGGCGAGCTGGCGGCCTTGGTCCTGTTCGGCAGTTTCCTGGTCTGGTCCGCGATCACATTCGTTGCAGCTTGCCTGCGCGAGACGCCACCGCCTGTCGTGAAAGGCTGGGGCGGGGATCTGACTGCCATTGTTCTGGGAATTTTGGCGGCCCTTATCCTCATGAATTTGCACATGTATCTGTTCGGCGTTGCCATTATCGGGTAATCCGTCTGCATCCAAATCCTGAACCCCGTGCATCTAGGGGACAAAGGCCGCATGGTGTGGCCGGTAACGGAGGTTGAAATGGGAGTTGAAGTTCTCGTCCCGACGGGCCTGTTTGCGATGGTCGTGCTGATTGTCTTCATCGCGGTGAATGGCGGGACCCAAAAGCGCAAGGCCATCCTGGCCACGGTTCAGGAAGCGATCCGGGCAGGCCAGCAAATGACGCCGGAAACGATCCAGGCGCTGGGCATGCCGCAAAAGAATTCCAATGCCGACCTGAAATGGGGTGGCATCCTGATCGCGGTCGCTCTGGCCATGATCGTCTTCGGTGCGACCATCGGCATGATGGGTGGCGAAGACGAAGCCTTCCAGGTCTTCCTGGGCATGTCGTCCTTCCCGGGCTTCATTGGTATCGTCCTGCTGGGCTTCGGCCTGCTGGGCAACAAGAAGTCCAGCTAGGCAGAGCCGGGGAGGGGATTTGCCGATGCAGGCGCCGGACGAAGAATTGGTTGCTCTGGTTGTCGCCACGAAGAATCCGGCGGCCTTCGGAGAGCTTGTCCGGCGCCACCAAGGCATCGTGCGGGGAATGCTGCACCGCATGTGCCGCAACCACGCCCTCGCCGACGATCTGGCCCAGGACACCTTCATCCGGGCCTATGAGAAAATCGGGAGCTTTAAAGGGACCGGCTCCTTCAAGTCCTGGATGTGTTCCATCGCCTATACCGAGTTCCTGAAGTCGGCGCGCAAGCGCAAATCGACCGAACGGGTGATGGAGAAGTTCCAGAGCGGTGTTGAAGACACCGAAGCGCCCCGCGACATGGGGAGTGTGGTTGATCTGGATCGCGGACTGGCCACATTGAAAGAAGAGGAACGCACGCTGGTTGTGATGTGTTACTCTTGTGGAATGTCACACTCCGAAGCGGCTGAAGCCACAGGCATGCCGCTGGGGACCGTGAAATCGCATGTGAACCGCGGAAGGGCCAAATTGCAGGCCTTCTTCCAGGAAGCAGAGGTAATGGCGTCATGACTATGGATGATGCATTCGATCAGAGGCTGAAGGCGGCCTTTGCCGACGCCGCAGCCCCGATGGCGCGCGAGAGCGAGGCAGACCGCTTCACCAAGCGCGTCATGGACCGCCTGTCCAATCCGGACCGCAAGCGCGTCCTGATCCTGGGCGGTGCCGGTTCCACCGGTTCGGCGATTGCCGGCACGCAGCTGGAAGGCTTGTTCGGCAATATCAATTTGCCGGCCGAGGGCCTGATGGCCAATGCCACCTTCCTGATGTCTCCGGAAGTGATGGCGGCCGGTGCCATGGCCATCGCGGTCGCCGCAGTCGCGGCCATCCTCCCGCGGCGTCTCGCCTAGGGCTTTTCTTTCAATCCCCGATTTTGGCACCCCGTCTCCTTTGGGAGAGGGGGTGTTTTTCTTTTGGGCGCTCAGTTTTCAGGCACAACGCCCCCCTTCTCCCCGGGGAGAAGGTGCCCCGCAGGGGCGGATGAGGGGGATCGGCGAGGTCTTCGCGATTATCTGCCCGCACCGGGATTTCCCCCGCTCCCGGCGCATGCGCGCCACCCTCTCCCCAGGGAGAGGGAGTGCTGATCGAGCCCAACTTATCCCCACCCCGGAAACCTCAGGCACAATACAGGCGACTTCCGGGAAGAGAGGCGCGAGCTCAGTCCCTTGTGCCCGGGGGTTTGCGGAGCCTGTCCGCGCGAGGGGGTGACATCCTGAGCTCCGGCAGGGCGTCCGGACCGGTCTGACGGCACTAAACGCCCGACCCGAGTACCGGCCGGATTGGAAACGGGGGCGAGAGCGTTCGGGAAATCTCCGCGTGCGGGAGGCAGACGCCTGTCACACACACTAGAAAATTCGCCGGCAGACAGCCGCCGGCCTCCCGCACACCTCTCATACCGCCAGGCGGAAGCGCCGTGGCGCTGAACGCGCATCCCAGTCCCGAATACACGCCATTCACCAAAGCGCTTTTGCGCTGCAGCATGGTGAGCTAGGGTCCGCGAACCCAACCGGAGTGAGTACCATGTCTGCCCAGTCCCAGACCCGCCGTATCACCGCGCCCGATATCCGTGCCCGCAAGGGCGGGGAGCCGCTTGTTTGCCTGACGGCCTATGACGCCCCGATGGCGCGCATCCTGGATCCGCATTGCGACCTGCTTCTGGTGGGCGACAGTGTCGGCATGGTGGTGCACGGGCTGGACTCAACGATCGGCGTCACGCTCGACATGATGATCCTGCACGGCAAGGCGGTGATGCGGGGCTCCAGGAAGGCCCTGGTTGCCGTGGACATGCCCTTCGGCAGTTATGAAAGCTCACCGCAGCAGGCCTTCGAGAATGCCTCGCGCATCATGTCGGAGACGGGCTGTCAGGCGATCAAGATCGAAAGCGGTACCTATGCCGCCGAGACGATCGACTTCATGGCGCAGCGCTCCATTCCGGTGATCGGCCATATCGGTCTGCGCCCGCAGGCCGCGCTCGCCGATGGCGGGTTCAAGGCCAAGGGACGCAATGACATCGAACGCCATCGCGTCATTGAGGAAGCGGTTGCCACCGCCCAGGCCGGGGCTTTCGCCATCGTGATCGAGGGTGTGGCCGAGGATCTGGCCCGAGAGATCACCGCCCAGGTAAAAGTTCCGACCATCGGCATTGGCGCTTCGGCCGCCTGTGATGGGCAGATTCTGGTCACCCAGGACATGCTGGGCGTGTTCGACTGGACGCCGAAATTCGTCAAACGCTATGACAATATGGCCGAGCGCACCGACGCAGCTGTCGCCCAATATGCCGCCGATGTGCGCAGCCGGGCCTTCCCGTCGGATGACGAGGTCTACACGCTGCGGCGTATCGACGGTTGAGCTTGGTTGCCGCTGCGCGCCTTCAAGGCTAGGGTCCCGCAAACACCCATTGGGCATTTGCGTTTAAGACACGGAGCCGCATCGACGTGGTCGATATTTTCGAAGAAGTCGACGAAGAACTTCGCAAGGACAAGTATCAGGAACTGCTGAGGAAATATGGTCCGTGGGCGCTTGGTGGCGCCATCGGTATCATTGCCGTGGCAGCCGGTTATCAAGCCTGGCAGGCCTATCGTCTGGGCGAGCGGGAAGCCTCTTCCGAAGCCTTTATCTCTGCCATCCGTGCCAGCGAGGAAAACCAGCTCGCCCTGGCTGCAACCGGATTCGAGACCCTGGCCGAGACCGGCGCGGCCGGTTATCCCGCGCTCGCCCTGATGCAGCGCGCCAATGTTGCGCTGAACGAAGGCGACACGGCTGCGGCCGCAGACTTCTTCGAGCAGGCGGCTGCCGCGACATCGGAACCGCTGGTCAGTGATCTGGCTGAAATCCGCGCTGTGTGGGCCCGTTGGGACATGCTGAGCGCCGCCGATGTCGAGATTCGCCTGACGCCGTTGACCCAGGACACTGCGCCTTATCGTTTCCTGGCCCGCGAGACCATCGGCGCGGCAGCCCTGCGCGACGGTGACCTGACGCGCGCCCGTTCCGCCTATCAATTCATCAGCTTTGCCTTCGAGGCTCCGGAAGGCGTACGCCGCCGGGCCCAGGAAGCGCTGGCCATCATCGAGCGTGACGAAGCCCTGGCGGCTCCGGCGAGCGAGGCGGCACCGGCTGAAGACACCCAGACTGACGAGGCCCCGGCCCAGCCGGACGCCACATCCGAGGACACCAGCGCCGGGGATCAAGGCGATGATTGATGTAACGCGTATCCGCTCCATCCTGCTCGCTGCCGCCCTGGCACCGCTGGCGGCTTGTTCCTCCATCCCCAATCCGATCGACGCGATCCCGGGGTTTGGCGGGCGCAATCAGGATGATCTGAACGGTACGGCGCCGGATGATGGCCGGATCTCCATCATGAGTTTCGAGCAGGGCCTGCAGCTGGACAGCAATGTCGCGCCGGTCGATCTGCCGACCGCCTACACCAATCCGGTCTGGTCGCAGCCCGGTGGCTATCCCACCCACGCCCTGCAGCACACCCAGGCCAGCGGTCCGCTGGACGTGGCCTGGCGCCAGAGCTTCGGTCAGGGTTCGGACAATAACCGCCGCCTGATCGGGCGTCCGGTGATCGCTGATGGCCGCATCTTCTCGATTGATGCCAATGGCACCGTGTTCGCGCATTCCGCCGATGGCGGTGACCGGATCTGGTCGACCCGCCTGGAAGGCCCGACCCGTCGCGACCGCATGTCTTTTGGCGGGGCCGTGGCCTATGAGAATGGACGCATTTTTGCCCATTCCGGCTTCAACTATTTTGTCGCCCTGGACGCCGATACCGGTGCCGAACTCTGGCGCACCGAAACGCTGGTGCCCTTCCATGGCGCGCCGACGGTCGCCGAAGGCCGCGTCTTCGTGACCTCTGACGACAATGAACTCATCGCCATCGAGGCCGAGAGCGGCACGGTGATGTGGACCTATCAGGGCATTGTCGAGAATGCCCGCCTGCTGACCGCGCCGAGCCCGGCTGTACTGGGTGATCTCGTCGTGGCGCCGTTCGCTTCTGGCGAACTGATTGCCCTGCGCGTGCAGAACGGAAACCCGGTCTGGTCCGACAGTCTGAGCGGTTCGACCGGCCTGACAGCTCTGTCCGACATCAATGATGTCGCGGGCAGCCCGGTCATCATGGATGATACCGTCTATGCGATGAGCCATTCCGGCCTGCTGGCCGCGATCTCCCTGCGTACCGGTGAACGTCTGTGGACGCAGCCGGCCGGCGGCGCCCACGCACCCTGGGTGGCCGGGAATTATCTCTTCATCACGACCAATGAGGCCGAAGTGGCCTGTATCGACCGGCGCGACGGGACCGTGCTGTGGATCACCCAGCTTGACCTGTTCGAGGACCCGAACAAGCGCCGCGACCGGATAGCCTGGACGGGCCCGCTTCTGGCCGGTGGCCGTGTGTTTGTGGCCGCCAGTGACGGCCGTGCGACCATCCTCAATGCCTATGATGGTGAACTCATCCGTGAAATGAATTTGCGCGATGATGTGTTTATTGGTCCTGTCATTGCCAATGAAACCGTGTATGTGCTCACCGACGAGGCGCGGCTGATCGCTCTCCGCTAGAGAATGCCGGCGCCTGAACGAGAAAATTTTGACCTCCCCGCGTGATTTGGTAATCACGCCGGGAGGGCTCCAAGGCGCAAACGCATGACTGCACATCTGCCCCGCATCGCCGTCGTGGGACGGCCCAATGTGGGAAAATCCACCTTGTTCAACCGGCTGGCCGGCAAACCGCTGGCCATTGTCGACGACCGCCCGGGCGTGACACGCGACCGGCGTGAGGCGCGTGGCCGGTTGGGCGACATGAATCTCCTCCTGATCGACACTGCTGGCTATGATGATAGCGAGAAGGACGGTCTGGACTTCGAGATGCGCACCCAGACCGAAATGGCGCTGGAGCATGCCGATCTCTGCCTGTTCATGATCGATGCCCGCGCCGGCGTGACGCCGCTGGACCAGAGCTTTGCCGATGTCATCCGCCGCTCCGGCCGTCCGGTCGTGCTGGTCGCCAACAAGTGCGAAGGCCGGTTCGGCGAGAGCGGGCTGATCGATGCGTTCGAACTGGGCCTGGGTGAACCGGTTCCCGTGTCTGCTGCCCATGGCGGCGGTATCGGTGAGCTGTATGACGCCGTGGAAGCCGGGCTCGGCCCGCTGGCCAAACAGGCGCGCAAACGCCAGTCCGCCGAGGACAGCCCGCCGCTGCGCATCGCCGTGATCGGCCGTCCCAATGCCGGCAAGTCCACGCTGATCAATGCGCTGATCGGCGAGGAACGCCTGATCACTGGCCCGGAAGCCGGGATTACGCGGGACGCGATTGCGGTCGACTGGATGTGGGATGGCCACCGCGTCCGCCTGCACGACACGGCCGGGCTGCGAAAACGCGGCAAGGTGAATGACCGGCTGGAACGCATGTCCGCCGCCGACACGCTGCGGGCCGTGAAATTCGCCGAAGTCGTCTTGTTGATGATGGATGCCGGCCACCCGCTGGAAAAGCAGGACCTGACCCTGGCCGACATGGCCTACAAGGAAGGCCGCGCCGTCGCGATTGCCGTGTCCAAGATGGACCTCGTGCAAAACCGCGAGGCCTTCATCAAGGAAATCCAGATCGAGTTTGAACGTCTTCTGCCGCAGATGAGCGGGGCGCCGATCATTCCGATTTCTGCGGTGAAGAATAAAGGGCTCGACAAGATCATGCCGACCCTGGCCAAGCTGCATGCCGACTGGGACGCGAAGGTGAAGACCCGCGATCTCAATGACTGGCTGCACGAGATGATCGAGCGGCATCCGCCGCCCTCCATCAATGGCCGCCGGGTCAAGCCGCGCTACATCACCCAGACCAAGGGGCGTCCGCCGACCTTCGTCATGATGTGTTCGCGCGCCTCTGAACTGCCCGAGAGCTATAAGCGCTATCTGGTCAATGGTCTGCGCGAGGCCTTCGAGCTTCCGGGTGTGCCGATCCGTCTGATCGTGAAGGCGGGCAAGAACCCCTATGCCGAAGGTGATCGCGGCGGTTCCGGTGCGGATGCCAAGAAGCCGGGCGCCGGCAAGCGTCCCGTGCCGCGCAAGGCCGCACCGAAGAAAGCCACGGCGGGCAAGGCCGCATCCAAGAAACCCGCCCGGATGAAGCCGTCAGGCCGGGGCTAGGTCCAGCCGGAATTTGCGGAACTCATGGCCGTCATAATGCGTGGCGGCCAATTCCTGTGCGCCCAGACGCAGGAGCGCTTTGAGGTGCTGGCGCGAGGGCGGCAGCAGGAAAGTGATGGCGTCCAGCTTGGCGGTCTGCCGGGCGAAGGTCAGCGCCTTGCGGGTGATCGGCAGTCCGAGACCGAAATGATCGGGATGCAGGACCAGTCCGAAATCCCAGTCCTCGCCTTCTTTCTGGAAACCGCCCCAGCCGGCATAGTGGCCATTGGCCAGAAAGGCCCAGTGACCCAGACCATCCCGCTTCCAATGGGCTTCCTTGGTGTCGACCAGGGCCTGGCACTGGGTCAGATCCCAAGCGCCCTTGAGAAGGGGCATGTGCTCAGCCAGACGCGGATGACGCATATGCGCCCTGATCGCTTCCAACGGGACCTCGGTAAGACGGGTGAAACGCAGACGCGGTGTGGAGTTCATGGCCCGATAGCTAGCACCGGGTTGCACGGACGTCCTCTCACACCTGCGTCAGCGGGCAGTGAAGCCTAGTTCTCGTATTTCACGATTTCGCCATGGCGCGTGCAGGCCGGGCTGACGAGTTCGGAAATCATCGGCCAGAGCACGGACGGGTGCGGCAGGCTTTTGGGATCTTCGCCCGGGAAGGCCTTGGCGCGCATGATGGTCCGCATCACGCCGGGATAGACGATATTCGCCTTCAGCTTGCCCTCGGTCTCGTGTTCCTTGGCCCAGGACTGGACCAGAGCGTCCAGACCGGCCTTGGAAGCCGCATAGGGCGCCCAGAAGGCGCGGCGGCTCTCAGCGGCACCGGAGGAGATGAAAACCGCGCGACCGGCGTCTGAGGCCAGCAGGGCCGGCTCAAAGGCGCGGATCATGCGGGCCGGGGCGATCAGGTTCACACCGACCACGGTCTGCCATTGCTTGGCCTTGACCTGGGCGGCTGGCGTCAATTCACCCAGCGCGCCCGCATTGGCCAGCAGGATGTCCAGCTTGCCCCACCGGTCCATCACGATCTGGCCCAGCTGCTCGATCCCGTCCTCCGACAGGAGGTCCATCGGTACCAGTGTGGCGGTGCCGCCAGCCGCCTTGATCTTGTCGTCCAGCTCTTCCAGTCCGCCCTGAGTGCGGGCCGTGGCGATGACGTGGGCGCCGGCCTTGGCCAGTTCCAGCGCCATGGCATAGCCAATACCCCGCGAAGCCCCGCTGACGAGAGCGAGGCGGCCGTTCAGATCAATGTCGGTCATGCGTCTACCAGGAGAGAGAGCTGGAATTCCTTGGCCGAGAGGTCCCGGTCATGGTCAACAAGGCGCGTCGGATACTCGCCGGTGAAGTAGTGGTCGGACAGTTGCGGGTCCGCATCATTGCGCGCTTCGCCGATGACTGCCTTGTAGAGACCGTCCACAGTCAGGAAGGCCAGGCTGTCGGCTTCCAGCTTGTCGGTCATCTCGGTCAGGTCCATGCAGGCCGCGATGAGTTCCTTCTGACCGGCCATGTCGATCCCGTAGAAGTCCGGGAATTTGATCGGCGGGCAGGCGGAGCGGAAATGGACTTCCTTGGCGCCGGCTTCGCGCATCATGCGCACGATCTTCAGCGAGGTCGTGCCGCGCACAATACTGTCATCGATCAGCAGGACGCGCTTGCCGCGCACGGCGGCCGCATTGGCCGAGTGCTTGCGGCGGACCGAAAGGTCGCGCCGGTCCTGGGTCGGCTGGATGAAGGTCCGGCCGACGAAGTGCGAACGGATAATGCCCAGCTCGAACGGGATGCCAGCGGCTTCCGAATAGCCGATCGCGGCCGGTACGCCGCTGTCCGGCACCGGGATCACCACATCGACTTCGGCCGGGGTTTCCAGCGCCAGCTGACGGCCCATTTCCTTGCGGGCTTCATAGACGCTGCGACCGCCGATCACCGAGTCGGGACGCGCGAAATAGATGTATTCGAAGGCGCAGACCTTGGCCTTGTGTTCCGGCGCGAAACGCTCCGAGCGGATGCCGTCCTCATTCACCACCACCGCTTCACCCGGCTCGATCTCGCGCTCGAATGTGGCACCGACCATGTCCAGGGCACAGGTTTCGGAGGCAAAGATATAGGCATCACCCAGCTTGCCCATGACGAGCGGGCGGATGCCGAACGGGTCGCGGGCCGCGATCAGGCGGTCATTGACCAGGGCTACAAAAGCAAACGCGCCCTGGACCTGTTTGAGGGCCTGCAGGACGCGATTGGTCAGCTTGGTCTTCTTCGACTGGGCCGCCAGGTGAAGCACGACCTCACTGTCGGATGTCGATTGGAAGATGGCGCCCTGATTGACCAATTCCTCGCGCAGGACGCGGGCATTGGTCAGATTGCCGTTATGGGCGAGGGCGATACCGCCGCCGCGCACATCACAATAGAGCGGCTGGACATTGCGCAGCACCGAGGCGCCCTGGGTGGAATAGCGCGCATGGCCGATGGCCACACTGCCGGGCAGGCGTTCCGGCATGTCCGGCGAGGTGAAGTTCTCCCCCACCAGGCCGAGATAGCGTTCAATGTGAAAACGCGACCCGTCATGGGTCGCGATTCCGCAGGCTTCCTGTCCGCGATGCTGCAGGGCGTGAAGCCCGAGCGCGGTCAGGATGCCGGCATCCTTGGTGCCGTAGACGGCGAAAACGCCGCATTCTTCCTGGGGGCGATCCGTAGCCGGATCATAGGTGAGCGTGGCAGGAAAGGCGGGTGTGGAGCTCATCCGTCGTCGTCCTGGTCATCCGTGGTCGAACCGATGAGGTCATCTAGTCGGTTTCGATCGCGACGGCCATAGGAGCTGTCATTATTTCTTATTGTTTCTGCAATCGGGTCATCCGTGCCACCGGGCAGGGGCGCGGTTTCCGCCAGACGTGAGGTTTCAGGCGCCAGGGTTTGCAACGCCCGGGCGGTCGCATTCACCAGCGGATAGATGCGTG
This sequence comes from Maricaulis parjimensis, assembly GCF_016817355.1. GTDB lineage: Bacteria > Pseudomonadota > Alphaproteobacteria > Caulobacterales > Maricaulaceae > Maricaulis > Maricaulis parjimensis. The sequence goes on along the minus strand of NZ_JADOTT010000006.1, from coordinate 104,732 downwards.
CCTGCGAGACCCAGGCCGGCGGCCGGCCATTCTCGCCCAGCGTCGCGGCCAGGAAGATCACGCCCAGACCCAGCAGGACCAGGCCGCGCACCAGGCCGAAGGCAAAGCCCAGCGTCCGGTCGACCACATTCACATCCTCGCCCTTGGCCAGTCCCTTGGACAGGGAGGACGTCACGAAGGTGACGGCGAGATAGATGATGATGAAGACGAAACCGCCAATGGCCAGCGGGGCCAGCCAGTCTGGATCGATCATGTCGCGGGCCGGGGCGATGAAAACCGGCAGGGCCCAGAGCGTCGCCAGGGAGGCGGCGACAAAGGCGGTGACAGAGAGCGCCTCGCGGACAAAACCCCGCACCAGGGCGAGCAATCCGGATGCCAGCAGGATTGCCAGCCCGATACCGTCAAAAGCACTCAGCGTCCCATCCATGGGTGTCGCTCCCTACTCGCCAGCCAAGGCGTTCAAAGTCTGCACCAATTCCAGGGCGGTGGCCAAGCCCCTGACCTTGATCGGTGCGGTGTCGTCGGCCGAGGCGGTGGGGGCGATCGCTTCGATGAAACCGAGCTTCGCCGCTTCCTTGAGCCGCGAATCACTGCGGCCGACCGGACGAATATCGCCGGAAAGACTGATTTCTCCGTAAACGACCCCCTTGCCGGGCAGGGCGACGTCCAGGGCGGAGGAAACAATGGCCGCCGCGACGGCCAGATCGGCGGCCGGTTCGGCGATTTTCAGCCCGCCGGCAACATTGAGGAAGATGTCCCGGTTGGAGATGTTGAAGCCGCAGCGCGCTTCCAGCACGGCCAGCACCATGGCGAGACGGCCGGAATCCCAGCCCACCACCGCCCGGCGCGGTGTGCCGAAGGCGGCCGGAGCGACCAGGGCCTGGATCTCGCTGAGCACGGGGCGAGTGCCCTCCATGCCGGCAAAGACGACGGCCCCCGGATTGGCTTCGCCGCGGCCGTCCAGGAAGAGGGAGGAGGGATTGGCCACTTCGCCCAGCCCCTTGTCGCCCATTTCAAACACGCCGATCTCGTCGGTCGGCCCGAAACGGTTCTTCACGGCGCGCAGGATGCGAAACTGGTGCGAGCGTTCGCCCTCGAAATAGAGCACGGCATCGACCATGTGCTCGACCACGCGCGGGCCGGCAATCTGGCCATCCTTGGTGACATGGCCGACCAGGATGACCGTGCAATTGCGCTTTTTGGCAAAGCGGACGAGTTCCTGGGCGCAGGCGCGGACCTGGGCGACCGTGCCCGGTGCGGCGGCGAGCTGATCCGACCAGAGCGTCTGGATGGAGTCGATAACGACAATGTCCGGCTTTTCCGCCTTCAGACCGTCCAGGATGTCATTGAGTGAGGTTTCCGAGGCCAGGGCGACCGGACTGTCCGCCAGGCCCAGGCGTTTGGCGCGGCGACGGACCTGGTCGATGGCTTCCTCGCCGGAAATATAGATCGCCTTGGTATTGTCGCTGGCGACCCGGGCCATCAGCTGCAGCAGGAGTGTCGACTTGCCGATGCCGGGATCGCCGCCGACCAGGATTGCAGAACCGGGGACCAGCCCGCCGCCGGCGACACGATCCAGTTCGGCAATGCCGGAGATCAGGCGCGGGGTTTCCGGCGTCTCGGCCCCCAGATCCACCAATTCCAGCCGGGCCGACTTGCCGCGGCGTTTGGCGGCGCTGGCCTGTGTGCCCAGCGGGGCGGACGGGGCCTCTTCGACCAGCGTGTTCCACTCACCGCAATCATCGCACTTGCCGGCCCATTTGGAATGGGTCGAGCCACAGGACTGGCAGACAAAAACACTATCGGCACGGGCCATTTCGATATTCTCCTTCAACTCCGCTAGGAGTTGACCAGACGCGGGCGACAGAAACTGTCCTTAGCCTGCGTTGCGCTGCAGGGACAGGGGCGGAACAGCGAAATACGGGCAGGGACCTCAACGGGCAGTCCTCGCCATATTCGCCAGCGAGGCGCTCAGCATTTTCCGCACAAAATTTCTGGTCTAAGAATGATGTCATGGGGTTCTGGGCAAGGACGCTATGAGCAGTGTGAGTGGACCAAAAGAGCGTAAGCACGTTCCCGGACCGTTCGAGACATGGACACGCCGGGTCGCGTTCTTGTGTCTGGCCCTGATTTTCAGCCAGGCCAGCACCTGGCAGGTCGCCGGCGCGCTGGTCGTGCTGGGATATGACGAGTTCCAGATTTTCGGCACCGATGCCCGCATGGTGATCGATGCCATGCCGACCTTCACCATGGGCTTCGCCGCAGGCACGTTTCAGGCCTGTATCCTGGCCGTGTTCATTCTCCTGCTGGCGCGGCGGAAACGCGCCATGCATGTCCTGCTTGGCGCGGCGATCCTGCATGTACTGATCTGGGTCCGCGTGTCCTTCAATCCCTATGTTCCGGCCTGGCCGGGACTGGTCATTTTCACGTCGGAAGTGATTTGCATGGTCATGCTCAGCATGCTGGCCAACCGGCGCCTGCTGCGCTGACGGCTCAGCGCTTTGCCGGCCGGCCCGGCTTGTAGATGCGGTGGAAGCGCAGGCCCAGGCGCACGAGGAATTCATAGGAAATCGTCGCGGCACTATCGGCCATGTCCTCGATGTCATGGCCGAGGAAACAGACCGGGTCGCCCGGTTTCACATTGCCCGCTTCGGTGACATCCACCCCGATCAGATCCATCGAGACCCGTCCGGTGATCGGCACGCGATGCTCCCGGATCCGGCCATAGCCACCATTGCCGAAGGCGCGCAGCAGACCGTCCGCATAGCCGGCGGCGACAGTCGCGATCCGGCGCGGATCATTGGCCGTGAAGGTGGCGCCATAACCGATCGTGTCACCGGGTTTGAGATCGCGGATCTGCAGGATGGGCGCGTCAATTTCCACCGCCGGCTCGAAGGGCGAGGGATGGCCGGGCGCGGGCACACCACCGAACAGGGCGAGGCCGGGTCGGACCACGTCAAAATGATAGTCCGGCCCCAGCAGGATGCCGGCAGAATTGGACAGGCTGGCGGGAATGCCCGGGAAGGCCAATCGGATACGGGCAAACCGGTCGCGCTGTTTCGCGTTGAGCGGATGCTCCGGATCGTCTGCGCAGGCCAGATGGCTCATGATCTGACGCACATCGATCGCATCCAGGCGCGACGGATCCTTGATCAGCGCCTCCGTCTCTTCCTCGCCGAGGCCGAGACGGTTCATGCCGGTGTCGAAATGGATGGCGCAGGGCAGGTCCGGCGCCAGGCGGCGCAGATTTTCCAGCTGGGCGAGTTCATTGATCACCGGGAAGAGTTCCGCTTCGCGCAGCGCTGGCAATTCGGACGGCCAGAACCCGTTGAACACAAAGATATTGGCCGGACGTCCGCCGAGCGCCTGACGCGCTTCGCGGCCTTCGGACGTGTGGGCGACGTAGAAATTGCGGCAACCGGCATCGGCCAGGGCAGGGATGATCTCGGTTGCGCCCAGGCCATAGCCATTGGCTTTCACCACGGCTCCGGCTTCGGCATTGGGCGCAAGTTCGCGCACCTTGGCGTAATTCTGCTGGATAATCGCCAGATCGATGATCAGGCGGGGAGCGGGTTCGGCCGTTGCGTCAGTTGGGCTCGTCGTCATACCGGGTTTCCAGATCGGTGAACTTGGTCAGCATGCCATCAAAGGCGAGCTTAGCCGATCCGATCGGGCCGTGACGCTGTTTGCCGATGATGACTTCAGCGACTTTCTCAATCCGGCGGAACTCTTCTTCCCAGGCGAGATATTCCGGCGTGTCCTCACGCGGCTTCTCGCGTTCCTTGTAATACGCCTCGCGATAGACGAACAGCACCACGTCAGCATCCTGCTCAATCGAGCCGGATTCACGCAGGTCCGAGAGCTGGGGCTTCTTGTCTTCGCGGTTCTCCACCTGACGCGAGAGCTGGGAGAGGGCGATGATGGGAACATTGAGTTCCTTGGCCAGCGCCTTGAGGTTCTGGGTGACCTCGGAGACTTCTTCCACACGGCTGGCACCGGCGCGGGCCCGCGAGGAGGTGATCAGCTGCAGGTAGTCGACGATGATGATGTCGAGGCCATGGGTCCGCTTGAGGCGGCGCGCACGGGCGGCGAGGGCGGAGATGGGCAGGCCACCGGTATCGTCGATGAAGAGCGGCAGGGCCTGGATTTCCAGCACACCGTCGCGGATCTCCTCATACTGGGCCGCGTCGATCGTACCCTGGCGGATCATGTAGCCCGGGATGGAGGTGTGGTCGGCAATCAGACGGGTGGCGAGCTGTTCGGCGGACATTTCCAGTGAGTAGAAGCCCACAACGCCGCCACTGGTCGTCTTTTTCGTCCCGTCGGGCTGTTCCTCGAACTGATAGGCCTTGGCAATGTTGAAGGCGATATTGGTCGCCAGCGAGGTTTTACCCATGGACGGGCGGCCGGCGAGGATGATCAGGTCCGATGGGTGCAGTCCGCCCAGCTTGCGGTCCAGCTCGTTCAGGCCGGAGGAAATGCCGGCCAGACCGCCATCGCGCTCATAGGCAGCAGAGGCGGATTCCACGGACTCGGCGAGGGCCTGTTTGAAACTCACAAAACCGCGCGAGGCGGAGCCTTCCTCAGCCAGATTATAGAGTTGCTGCTCGATATCCTGGATCAGGGCGCGGGCCTGGATTTCCGCATCCTGGCTGGCGGCATTGGCCAGGTCATTACCGATGCGGATCAGTTCGCGGCGCAGGGCCAGTTCATAGATGATCTTGGCGTATTCGATGGCGGCATTGCCGGACACGGCGCCTTCCATCAGAACGGCGAGATAGGTGGTGCCGCCGATCTCGCGCAGCCCGTCATCCTTGTCGAACTGGGTTTTCAGCACGACGGCGTCGGCCAGCGAGCCACGGCCGATCAGGTCGGAGGCCGTGTCATAGATGCGGCCATGCACCGGGTCATAGAAATGCTCCGGCTTCAGCCAGTCGGCGACCCGGTGAAACAGCTCATTGTCGTACAGAAGCGCGCCCAGGAAGGCCTGCTCGGCATCCAGGTTGTGCGGCGCGGTTTCGACATCAGCAATGTGAGAGTCGTCCTCGATGAACGGCTGCAACGCGGTGGTCATTGATCTGGTCCCCTGATCTCCGCGTCCGTCCGGTGCGGAGAAGACAGGTTGAATACCGGGACGGTCTGGCGATGGCCACACCCGAATCCGGACAGAATCAGTTGATTCCTGCCATTCGCGAAATTGTGTTGATCGCTGTGGATAACGCGTTCTGTCGCTGAAAGTACAAACGCTTAATGCCACTGTCCGGATACTGTCAGCACCGTAAAATCAAGTGTTTGGAGCGTTGATATTATCCACAACCCGGTGCTCAGCGGGGCCGGCGGGGGAACCATTTCTGGCCTTGGGTCCGGACCAGGATAACGAGAACCGTCATCTGGAAAATTGTCGTCGTCGCGCCGACCAGAACGCCGTCATAATTGGCCAGGAAGGAGGCCATGATCCAGCCGATCTTGGCGCCGATGAAATAGATGATGTGGGCCGGGATGGACCAGCGGGAATCGAGGATCTGCAGGACCAGGGACAGGACAGCGAAGCTGCCGGACACGATCAGGGCCCAATAGTGCAGGGGGCCGATCAGGAAACGCACATCATCAAACCGGGTTGTCGGATCAATATCGACAAAGCGCTCGATCGGAAATCCGGCCACACCCAGGGCGTAATAGCTCGCCACCGGGGTCAGGGTGATCATGATCGCAATCCCGATCCAGCGTTCGATCTGCCGTTTGCGTGTCGCGGAAAGAGGAGTGGCGGTTGTTTCCATTGCTCTGAGGGGTTGTGTTAGTCCATGAAACTTAACTGCAATTAATCATCGTCAATGAAGAGAAGCAAAGCGAAACCCGCCATTGGGCCTGTATTTAACTATGACCTGACTGTGCGAGCCAGGCTCGTGCCAGCTTAGGCTTGCAGGCGAAACCATTTGTGTCCCTGGGTGCGGAATACCAGAAACAACATGATCAGCTGGATCAGTGTCAGAACCGCTCCTGTCGCCCCACCATCATAATTGGGCAGGAAAGAGGACAGGATCCAGGACAGTTTGGCGGACAGAAAATAGAAGAGCATGACGGGCAGCGACCAGCGCGTATTGAAGGCCTGCAATAGTGTGCCGATCACACAAGAGATGGCCGTCACGGCCAATACCCCGAAGAGGAAGGGGCCCACGACAGGCTGGACGTCCGCGAAATGGATATCGTCCTGCAGGTTCACATACTCTTCCACCGGCGCGGACATCAGGCCGAGGACGAAATAACTCGCGGCCAATGACAGGAAGATCGAGATGGCGAAGGCGATCCAGCGTTCAACATGGCGCTTCTCTGGGTCGGTGGTAGCGGACACGTCGGCTCTCACAGTGCGGCAAACAGCTTCACTTCACCACTATCTGTGCATTTCCCAACAAAAAGAAAAGGGCAGCCCGAGGAGCTGCCCTTTTCCTGCAATCGTCTTGAGAAACCGGACTTACTGTTCGGTCTCTTCCGCTTCGCCGTCTTCGGCAGCAGCCTCTTCGGACGCCTGCTGAGCGGCCAGTTCCTGGCCTTCTTCGCTGGCTTCGAACAGTTCGGCTGCCTGGGCTTCGGCGATGGCGCGATCTTCGTCCGCCTGGGAGGCGATCACGTCTTCACCAGCAGCCTGGCGTTCGGCTTCATCTTCGGAGCGTGCGATGTTGATCGTCACGGTCACGGAGACGTCGGCGTGCAGCTTGATCTTCAGCTCGTGCAGACCCAGCGTCTTGATCGGTGCGTTCAGGGCAACCTGGGAACGCACGACCTTGGTGCCGCCTTCGGACACGATCTCGGCAATGTCACGGGAGGTGACAGAACCGTAGAGCTGACCGCTTTCACCCGCCTGACGGATCATGACGAAGCTTTCGCCATCGATCGACTGACCGGCTTCAGCCGCTTCCGCAGCGCGCTCGGCATTACGCTTTTCGAGCACTTCACGCTCGGCTTCAAAGCGCGCCATATTGGCTTCGGTCGCGCGCAGGGCCTTGCCTTGCGGCAGCAGGAAGTTGCGGGCGAAACCCGGGCGGACGGAGACGACGTCGCCGATCACACCGAGATTTTCAACGCGTTCAAGGAGAACCAGTTTCATTATTCAGTCCTCCCTCAATCGACCACATACGGCAGCAGGGCCAGCTGGCGGGCGCGCTTGATCGCACGGGCCAGTTCACGCTGCTTCTTGGCCGAAACCGCGGTGATGCGGGACGGAACGATCTTGCCACGCTCGGACATGTAGCGAAGCAGGAGCTTGGGGTCCTTGTAATCGATCTTCGGCGCATTTTCGCCGGAGAACGGGCAGACCTTGCGGCGACGCATGAACGGACGGCGTGCCGGCAGATTGGAGATGTTTCCAGAAGACATCTTAGCGACCTTTCCTAGTTGCGCTCACGACGACCGCCGCGACGATCATCCTTTTTGGTGAGGATCGCGGTGGGCTCTTCGGTGTGCTCTTCGACGCGGACCGTCATGTGACGGATCACGTCTTCGGACAGGCGCTGGAGACGGTCCAGCTCGGCCACAACGTCAGCCGGGGCATCGATGTCGATCAGGCCGTAATGACCCTTGCGCGACTTGTTGATGCGGTAGGCCAGGTTGCGCAGACCCCAGTATTCGGTCTTGCCGGTCTTGCCGCCCTTTTCTTCGATCAGGGCTTTGGTCTCTTCGATGAGAGATTCCATCTGCGCCGGGGAAATGTCCGGACGCGCGATGAAGATGTGCTCGTAAAGTGCCATTTCGGCTCCCTTCAAGTAGATCGCGGCGCAGACCATGCCGAAGGGTCGGGCAGGCCCGCGGTGGCTCCCGCTCCCGGCGCGTACACCCTGTACGACACCTGATGGAAGAAGGACCGCAATCAAGCGAAGCGCGGCCATTACCTGAAATGCCACGGCAGTGCAAGCCGCATGCGCCCTTGCGCAGAACGTCTGTCACGGTCTATCGAGCGGTCAGCCGAAATTCACCGGAGAGAATCTCAAATGAAATTCGCCTTTGTCTTTCCCGGTCAGGGTAGCCAGGCCGTGGGTATGGGTCAGGACTTGGCCAAGGACTTTGCAGCCGCCAAGGCCGTCTTTGACGAAGTGGACGCGGCGCTGGGCCAGGACCTGTCCGGTCTGATGTCCAATGGCCCGATCGAAGACCTCACCCTGACTGAGAATGCCCAGCCGGCCCTGATGGCCGCCAGCTTGGCTGTGATGAAGGTGCTCCAGAGCGAGTTTGACGTAAACGTCAACGCCGCCCAATTCGTCGCCGGTCACAGTCTTGGTGAGTATTCAGCCCTGGCTGCCGCAGGCGCGCTCTCCATCACCGATGCCGCCAAACTGCTGAAGCTGCGTGGCCAGGCCATGCAGAAGGCCGTGCCGGTGGGTGAGGGGACAATGGCTGCCTTGCTGGGGGCCGATGAGGATCTCGCCGCCCAGGCCGTGGCTGCCGGCGCTGAAGCTGGCGTCTGCGCCATCGCCAATGACAATGCCCCGGGACAGATCGTGATCTCCGGCGCCACCGCCGCGATTGATGCCGCGATCGCCAAGGCGGGCGAGCTAGGTCTGAAGAAGGCGATGAAACTGCCGGTTTCCGCGCCCTTCCACTGCCCGATGATGCAGGCCGCCGCCGACGCCATGGCCGAAGCCCTGGCCGCAGCGACCATCAACGCCCCGGCCGTCCCGGTTGTCGCCAATGTCACGGCGCGCCCGACCGATGATGTCGAGACGATCCGCAAACAGCTGGTCGAGCAGGTCACCGGCCGCGTCCGCTGGCGCGAGAGCGTGTTGTGGATGGTCGAGGAGGCGGGGATCACCACGCTGGCCGAAGCCGGTTCCGGCAAGGTGCTCACCACCATGCTCAAGCGCACAACGAAGGACGCCTCCGGCGTCGCGCTCAACAGCGCGGCCGATCTGGAAGCCTTCGCGGCCAGCCTGAAAGGCTAGGTGTTTTGAGCGAGGGGGAAACGAGGGATTATTCCAAGGCTGCCGTTCTTGACCGGTTTCGTTCCGCGCGGAAGAAACGCGAGAAGGAAATCCTCTGGCTGGCCTGGCTGCTGGATGCCGCCGCCCTCATGGTCCTCATCGCGCTGGGATGGACGCTCCCGGCCATACTTGTTTTCGTCGGTGCCCGTTTCGCGTCCCGGGTGCCAACGCCGATCGGCTGGGGGTTCATGGCGGCGCTGTTCGCCTTTATCGCTGTCCCCATGCTGTTCGTTCTGTTTACTTCGCCCTGACTGGAGGGAATTGGAATGTTTGACCTGACTGGCAAGAACGCCCTCGTGACCGGTGCCACCGGCGGCCTCGGCAATGCGATTGCGCGCAAGCTGCACGCCCAGGGCGCCACGGTGGCGCTGTCCGGCACGCGCGAGAACGTGCTGCAGGAACTGGCCGACGAGCTGGGCGAACGCGCCCACGTCCTGTCCTGCAATCTGTCCGACGCCGAAGCCGTGGACGCGCTGCCCAAGCAGGCGGCCGAAGCCATGGGCTCGCTGGACATCCTGGTTGCCAATGCCGGCATCACCAAGGACCAGCTCCTCATGCGCATGAAGGATGAGGACTGGGATCAGGTCATCCGCATCAATCTGGAAAGCTATTTCCGCCTCTCCCGTGCCGCCCTGCGCGGCATGATGAAGGCCCGTTGGGGCCGCATCATCGGCATCACCTCCGTGGTGGGCGTGACAGGCAATCCGGGTCAGACCAATTACTGCGCCTCCAAGGCCGGTATGATCGGCTTCTCCAAATCGCTGGCCCAGGAAGTGGCCGCGCGTGGCGTCACCGTGAACTGCGTCGCGCCGGGCTTTATTGCCTCGCCGATGACGGACGTCCTCACGGACGACCAGAAGTCCGCCATCCTGTCGAAAATTCCGGCGGGTGATCTCGGCTCGGGCGATGATATCGCCGCTGCTGTGGTTTATCTCGCCAGCCAGGAAGCCAATTACATGACCGGCCAGACACTGCATGTGAATGGCGGCATGGCCATGATCTGATGGCATAATTTCGTTTGCGGGCATTGTGCGACATTCTGGCCTACCGGAATGAAGTGTGTTAACTGCCCGCGCATCTTGGGTTTGGGTTGTATTTGGGCCCTTCCCGTCTTCTCCTGCGCCGCTATAGTTCCGCGGTGAATCATTATGAGGGTCTGAAATGTCTGACGTTCTCGAGCGCGTTACGAAAATTGTTATCGAGCATCTCGATGTGGATGCGGAAAAGGTCACCGAGAAGGCGTCCTTCATTGATGATCTGGGCGCTGACAGCCTGGACAATGTCGAACTCGTCATGGCGTTCGAAGAAGAATTCGACATCGAGATCCCGGATGATGCCGCCGAGCACATCCAGACGGTTGGTGATGCCGTGAAGTTCATCTCCGAGAAGGTGGGCTAACGACCCCTTCATGCGTCGCGTCGTCGTCACGGGAATCGGCCTCGTCACGCCATTGGGCTGCGGGCGGGAAGTCGTTTGGGAACGCCTTCTCGCCGGCCGTTCAGGGCTGGGGAAGATCGAGCATTTTGAAACCGGTGATCTTGCCTGCAAGATTGCCGGAATGGTTCCCCGTACCGACGGACGCGGTGGCGGGCGCGAAGGCGATGCCGGGGTGTTTGACCCTGACAGCGTGATGAGCGCCCGGGACCGCCGCCGGGTGGATGATTTCATCCTCTACGGAATCGCGGCGGCTGACGAAGCTCTCGCCGATGCGGGCTGGGATCCCCAGACCGAAGAAGACAAATGCCGTGCCGGCGTCATGATCGGCTCCGGCATTGGCGGTCTGGAAACGACCTACAACAATTCGATCGAGCTTCACGAGAAGGGGCCGCGGCGCCTCTCTCCCTTCATCATTCCGGGCATGCTGATCAATCTGGTCTCCGGCCAGGTCTCGATCCGTCATGGCCTGAAAGGTCCGAACCATGCTGTGGTGACGGCCTGTTCCACCGGGGCGCATGCCATTGGTGACGCCTCCCGCCTTGTGGCGCGTGGCGATGCCGACATCATGGTGGCCGGCGGAGCGGAAGCCACGGTCTGCCGTCTGGGCGTGGCCGGCTTCATTGCCTGCAAGGCGCTTTCCACGGGTTTCAACGATACGCCTGAAGCCGCCTCGCGGCCCTATGACAAGGACCGGGACGGTTTTGTCATGGGCGAGGGCGCCGGGGTTCTCGTTTTGGAAGAATACGAGCACGCCAAGGCGCGTGGCGCGAAGATCTATGCCGAGGTGAAGGGCTATGGCCTGTCCGGTGACGCCTATCACATCACGGCTCCGGCCGAGGATGGCGATGGCGGGTTCCGCTCCATGTCCGCGGCGCTCAAGGATGCCGGGCTGACGCCGGGCGATATCGATTATGTGAATGCGCACGGCACCTCCACCCCGCTGGGTGACGAGATCGAGCTGCGCGCCGTGGAACGCCTGTTCGGGGATCATTCCGACGGACTGGTCATGTCCTCCACCAAATCCGCTGTCGGCCACCTTCTCGGGGCTGCCGGCGCGATCGAGGGGATTTTCTCCATCTTGGCGATCCGCGACGGGGTCTGTCCGCCGACCCTGAACCTGGACAATCCGTCGGTTGAAACGAGCATCAATCTGGCGCCCAAAACGGCTGTGAAAAAGCCGGTGAAAGCCGCCCTGTCGAACTCGTTTGGATTCGGCGGGACGAATGCCTCCGTGGTATTTGTCGCGGCTGAATAGCTGTTGATCGGGGAAGCCTGGTATGAGTGAGGCGTCGACGCCGCAGCCCAAGCCGAAATCCGGCGGGCTGGCGAAATTCCTGCTGATATCCGTGATTGTCCTGGCCGTGCTGGCCCTGGGCGCTCTCGGCACGCTCTATGGCGGCTACAAATGGCTGGAAGCGCAGTTTGCCGCGCCGGGTCCGACGGTCGAGGACACAATTGTGCTTCTTCCCCGCGGCTCCGGCCTGATCCGCATTGCCGCCCAGCTGGAAAGCGAAGGCGTGATCAGTGACCAGCGTATTTTCCGCGCTGCCGTCACGCTGGACCAGGGCGACCGCTCCCTGCGGGCTGGCGAGTACAGCATCCCCGCCGGTTCCTCCATGGCCCAGGTTTATGAGCTGCTGCGCTCCGGCCAGACCATCCAGCACTCGGTGACCTTCGCGGAAGGCCTGACCAGCGCGATGATCGTGGCCGTGCTCAACGAGGCCGACGTGCTGACCGGCGAGATCACCGAAATCCCGGCCGAGGGCACCCTCCTGCCAGAGACCTATCACGTGACCCGTGGCGCCTCGCGCCAGGACTTGCTGGACCGCATGGCGCGGGACCAGCGTGAATTGCTGGACGAGCTCTGGCCGAACCGGGCGCCTAACCTGCCGATCGAGACCCGTGAGGAAGCCATCATCCTGGCCTCGGTCGTGGAAAAGGAGACGGGGGTTGCCTCGGAACGCCCCGAAGTGGCGGCGGTCTTCATCAACCGCCTGCGTCGCGGCATGCGTCTGGAGAGCGATCCGACCATCATCTATGGCATCAGCCAGGGCGAACCGCTGGGCCGCGGTCTGCGCCGGTCGGAAATCGACAATGAAGACAATGCCTGGAACACCTATCAGATCCCGCGCCTGCCACCGACGCCGATTGCCAATCCGGGGCGCGAATCCCTGGCGGCCGTGCTGAATCCGGCCGAAAGCAGCGCGCTCTTCTTCGTGGCCGATGGCACGGGCGGGCATGTCTTTGCTGATACCTATGCCGAGCATCAGCGCAATGTCGCCCAATGGCGCCGTATCGAACGCCAGCGCCGCGCCGGAGGTGGCCAATAATGGCGGCCCTGTCCGGCATGACCGGATTTGCGCGCCTGGACGGCACGCAGGGTGATTGGCGCTGGGCCTGGGAAGTGCGCAGTGTGAACGGCAAGGGGCTGGAAGCCCGTTTTCGCCTGCCGGCCGGTTTCGACCGGCTCGACATCAAGGCCCGTGAATTGGCCAAGCAGCACTTCAATCGCGGCAATCTCCAGGCCTCCCTGACGCTGAAGCGGGAAGGCAGCGCCTCGGCCGTCACGATTGATCAGGACAAGCTTGCAGCGCTGTTGAAGGCCAGCCAGCCCTATATCGAGGCCGGTAGCGTGTCGCGCCCCAGCTTTGGCGATCTGCTGCAGATCCCGGGCGTGCTGGGCAGTGAAGAGATCACAGCGCCGGATGCGGCGCTCGACCGCGCCCTGCTGGACGGTCTGGACGCCACCCTGGCCGCGCTGAAGGCCGCACGGCTGGAAGAGGGCGCGGCCCTGGCACCGGTCCTGTCCGGTCATGTCAACGAAATCGAGCGTCTGACAGTGGCGGCCGGTGAATGCTCCGCCGTGCGCATCGACAGCATTCGCGACCGTTTCCGGGCCAAGTTTGCCGAACTCATCCAGGGTGATCTGCCGGAAGAACGGCTGGCCCAGGAAGCGGCGGCGATGGCCGTGAAGATGGATATCCGCGAAGAGCTGGACCGGCTCAACGCCCATATCGGATCGGCGCGCGACCTGCTTTCCGGCGGCTCGCCTGTGGGCCGCAAACTGGACTTCCTGTGCCAGGAGTTTAATCGCGAGGCGAACACTCTATGCTCGAAGTCCTCCGATTCTTCACTCACCCAGATCGGTCTTGATCTCAAGAACACGATCGACCAGTTCAGGGAGCAGGTACAGAATGTCGAGTGACGGCCATTCCGGACCGATTTTTCGTGGACGCCGCCGTGGCGTCCTGCTGGCCCTGTCCAGCCCGTCCGGTGCCGGCAAGACGACGCTGTCCAAGCGCCTGCTGAGCCAGAATCCCGATGTGGTCCTGTCCGTCTCCGCCACCACGCGCCAGCCGCGTCCGGGCGAAGTGGATGGTCAGGATTATCACTTCCTCTCGGTCGAGGACTTCAAGGACAAGATCGAAGAGGGCGAGTTCTTCGAATGGGCCGAAGTGTTCGGCCGCTATTACGGCACGCCGAAAACCCCGGTGATGGAAGCCGTCGAGGAAGGCCGCGACGTGGTCTTCGATATCGACTGGCAGGGCGCCCAGGCGCTGGCCGAACAGGCACCGGAAGACACAGTCCGCATCTTCATCCTGCCGCCTTCGCTGGAACTGCTGGAAGACCGTCTGCGCAAGCGGGGTCAGGACACGGCCGATGTCATCAAGGGCCGCATGGACCGCGCCAAGGACGAGATCTCGCACTGGCACGAATATGACTATGTCATCGTCAATGACGACTTCGCCCGGGCCCTGGAAAAGCTGAACCAGATCCTCCACGCCGAGCGCCTCAAGCGCATGCGTCATCCCTGGCTGGAAGACTTCGTCGGCGCCATCATGGAGCAGTAGGGCTTCAGCCCTGCGTGATCAGCGCGCCTTGCGCCATTCTGTGGCGAGGCGCTGGAAACCTTCCACATCAATCACTTCCGCCCGCGCACCCGGATCAATCCCGGCGGCGTTGAGCAGGTCCTCGGCGCTGGCCTTCGTCTGGCCGGCCGCCTGGGCCAGGCTGCGGCGCAGCGTCTTGCGGCGCTGTCCGAAGGCGGAGGCCGTAACGATGCCCAGCGCTTGGACATCGGCGAAGCGTTTCTCTTCCGGCAGCAGGTCCAGAACCACGACCGCGCTTTCCACCTTGGGCGGCGGAGTGAAGGCCCGGGCCGGGACTTTCAGCCCCATGCGGACATCACAGCGCGACTGCGAGATCACGGCGAGGCGGCCATAGGCTTTCGTGCCCGGCTGGGCGACGACGCGGTCGGCGACCTCGCGCTGGAACATGAGCACGGCCCGCGTCCACCAGGCCGGGTCCGCCTCCAGCCATTTGATCAGCAAGAGCGTGCCGACATTATAGGGCAGGTTGGACAGGATGACGCGCGGTGCATCCGTGGGCAGTAGCGCGTCCTCGTCCACGTCCAGCGCATCCGCCTGGTGCACGGTCAGGCGCCCGCCGGAGGCCTGGTTGATATCCTCCAGTGCGCCGAGAAAGCGCGGATCCTTTTCTACCACGGTCAGGCTCTTGGCACCGGCCTCCAGAATGCCGCGCGTCAATCCACCCGGGCCCGGTCCGATCTCGATGGCGTGGGCCTGGCTCAGATCGCCGGCCAAACGGGCAATCTTGCCGGTCAGGTTCAGGTCCAGCAGGAAGTGCTGGCCGAAGGCTTTCTTGGCGCCGAGATCATGCTGGGCGATGACATCGCGCAGCGGGGGAAGTGAATCCAGGCTCATCTCCGGTGGCTCGCAATCGCTTTGGCCTCGCGGATCGCGGCCAGCAGGCTGTCAGCGCGCGCCTCGCCCGTACCGGCGATGTCGAAAGCCGTGCCGTGATCGGGTGAGGTGCGGATGATGGGCAGGCCCAGCGTGACATTCACGCCGCCATGGAAGTCCAGTGTCTTCACCGGGATCAGGCCCTGGTCGTGATACATGCAGACCACCGCGTCATACGTTTTACGCGCCTCCTCGTGGAAGAGCGTGTCCGGCGGCCGGGCATCGCTGATCTCGATCCCTTCCGCGCGCAGTTGTTCAGCGGCCGGGTTGAGAATGCGGATTTCCTCATCCCCCAAACTACCGCCTTCGCCCGCATGCGGGTTGAGACCCGCCAGAGCCAGGCGCGGACGGGCAATACCGTAATCCTGCTTGAGCGCGTGATGGGTGAGGCGGGCAATATGCTGGATACGCGCTTCGCTGATCAGCGAGATGGCGCGCTGCAGCGGCTCGTGGATCGTCACCAGCACGACGCGAAGTCCGCCGCCGGTCAGCATCATGGCGGGGCCGCGCGGGCCTTCCAGCGGCGCCTGTGCCGTCAGACCGGCGAGAAACTCGGTATGGCCGGGAAAGCTGAACCCGGCGGCATACATGACGGATTTGGCAATCGGCGCCGTGACCAGCGCACTGGCTTCACCGTCCAGGCAATAGCGCACACCGGCTTCGATCGCGGATTTTGTGGCTGCCGCATGCGCCGGATTGGCCTGGCCCGGGATCACCGGCTCGCAGAGGGCAGCCTCGGTGCCCAGCACGGGCAGACAGTCGGCGAAATGCGCACTGGCAAGGGCCGGGCTGTCGATCGGAATGGGACCGGGCAGGCCCAGCGTGCTGGCTGTCCGGGAGAAGAGATCGAAATCACCGATGGCAGCAAACACCATCGGATGATGGCGCAGGCGCTGCCAGGCTTTCAGGATGATCTCGGGACCGACACCCGCCGGATCACCCATCGACACGACGATGGGTGGCTGGGCCGTCATTACTCGCGGATCTCGATGGTCGATTCGCGGCGCAGATCCCGCAGCCAGCGACGGGCTTGCAGGGAGAGCTGCTGGCTGCGCAGCTGGCTTTCCAGATCATCGCGCGACGGCACGCCCGGACCAGCAATCTGGCGGTCACAGACGATCAGTGCCTGCAGGCCGGCCGGATTTTCGATAATGCCGGTATTGCCATCACGGGACAGGGGCTCGAGCGCTTCACGGATCTGCGGCAGGACGGCATCGGCGCCGATCGTGCCAAGATTGGTGAAGATCAGGCCGTCGATATCGCTGGAGCGCTGCTCGGCGATCGTACAGGTCGGCTCATCATCCAGCAGGCGCTGCAGGTCGCGGCGGCTGTCTTCATTGACGGCGCTGTTGGGCAGGGTGAGCTGGACCAGGTCGTATTGCAGCGTGGTCGTGCCATCGCGCACGGAGACGAGGGCGATCACCATGAAACCACCGGGTACTTGGACCGGGTTGGACAGGGCGCCGCGGCCACCGGACTGGTCGAACTGGCGGCGCATCATCGGCATGATGGAGGCGACTTCCGGCTGCAGCTGCGAGGCCGTGATCCAGCCGATATCACCCCCGGACGCAGCCGACGGAGCGTCGGAGAACTGGCGGGCCAGTTCCGGGAAGGCGGCGCCTTGCTGGAGCTGGTTCATCACGGCGACAACACGCTGCACCGTGGCCTGTTCCTGACCGGGGCCGGGAACCTCAAAATACATTTCGAAAATGCGATATTGCGGCTGGGACGCGCTGGCGGCGAGGCGTTCCAGGGCCAGCTCGATCTGCTGTTCGGAAATCCGCACGCGCGAGCCGTAGCGGCCGCTCACCAGGATCTGCCAGGCGATTTCCGCCTCCAGCTGGTGACGCAGCGTCGACACATCGACGCCGGAATTCTGCAGATCGGCGATGATATTGTCGATCGTCGTATTGTTGCGCTGGGCCAGGTCGAGCAAGGAGGCGGTGATTTCTTCGTCCGCGACCTGGACCTCGAAATCGCGGGCGGCCTGCAGCTGCAAATGCTCGTCCACCAGGCCGCGAATGGCCTGGTCCTGGATGCGGGCCAGGGTAGCTTCATCGATCTGGGCCATGCCGGTCGAGGCGATGATCAGGCGCATGCGGTTGCGCACATCCACCGTGGTGATCGGCTCGTCATTGACCAGCGCAGCAACGCCTTCGGTCGACTGGGCATGGGCCGTCACCGGGCCGGACATGGCCAGCGCGGCAAACAGGACGGAAACAAGAATTCTGGCGCAGGTCATAAGCAATCGCATATCGGTTCGGCGCGAACATTACTCAAACTCGGCACAGGCGCAATCGCCGGGCACTGTTAGCTGTCGGGATCGACGCTGCCGAGCGTCAGGAGTGTAATCCGGAATTGGATGGATTCCGACGGTCCCAGGGCAGCAATTCCAGTATCCTCGCGTTGGTACAATATTTCAAATTGGGAGCATTCGTCTTCATACATGAACCCGATCTGGGAGCGTCGAGTGGTCTCGGCGTCTAGGTCGAGAACATTGTTTGTCAGCAAGCTCCAGGATGACGTCAGCTGCAGCGAAGCATTAAAACGCAACTCGCGTTGCGGGCCACGCCGAGAGACTGCTGCGTCGTCGCTAGAGTCGAGGTATCCAAGCGTGACACTGAGGCGCTCTGTGTCAAAGCTGGCGTCAAACTGCAGCGTGTTGACGTCGAAATCCTCGGTGTCGAGCCGGGTGGCAATCTCGAGGGCAAAGGCACCCCAATCGATTTCGCCGGTCACGACATAGTCCGACTGTTCCTCGAACAGGCCACTGGTGGCGGAGAAGACTGCATCACCGTCCAGACGTTCCGAGCGGCCGACAAAGGCGCGGGCAAAACCGCCGTCACCCCAGAAGGCCGTGGCACGCAGGCCATAATTGGCGCGCACGCCTTCTTCCCAAAGGTCATAGCCGGAGGCGCGGACGGGCTGGAAGAGCAGGCTTTCATCCAGGTCGAGTGTGAGGCTGTCCTCATTGACCAGGCGATTGCTTTCCGGATCATCCGTGGCGGCCACGAGTGAGACGACGGGTTCGATAATCGTGTCGACCGTCTCGCCACCCCGATAGAAGGGCCAGGAGACTTCCGTCCCGACCAGACCAAGCTGCCGGCTGAACGAATCGCTGTCCGGTGCGCCACCGGCCACGGGCAGGTCGCCCAGTTCGTAGTAGTCGACACGGCCGAGGGCGAAGGGTTCCACCACAAGGCCGCCAGGCGCGATCCAGCGGGTGCGCCAGTCCAGTGCCGTGCTGGCGCGGGTATAGTCCACACCGTCGGACCGGGTGAGCACAGTGGCATTCGCGTCCAGATTGACGCGGCCCCAGCCTTCCGGAGCGGTGAAGACCTGGCGCACGCTCATCTGCGGCGCGATCACCGGCAGCGTGTCGTCATTCACATTGGCCCGCACAGACTGGTATCCGGCCGCGATGACCGAGGCGTAGCGCGTCTCGGTGCGGTTCTCCAGATAGAGCTGGCTGACCAGCTGGCGGCTCAACGCCTCGATGGGCTGGCCGTAATCCTTGAGCGTTTCGGAGAAGTCGTAGCGGCGCAGATAGAGATCATCCTCGGAATCATGGATCCGCTGGATGCCGAACCCCCATCGCCAGTCCTCGGCGATCCGGAACCGGCCGCCGCCGAAGACATGCCAGCGCCAGGCTTCCTCGCCGAAGCGCTCGCCATCACTGTCGATATCGGTTTCATGCGTGACGCTGGCTTCGAAATCGACAAAGCCGGACCAGAAACGCTTGCGGTATTCGCCGTACAGGAGCGGATTGAAATTCCCCATATAGCGCGGGGCGATCACCAGGTCCTGGGAGGGCGAGATCGACCAGAGATAGGGCTGCTGGAAGACGAAGCCGAGGCGGGAAGACACGCCGACCTTGGGAAACAGGAAGCCCGAGCGGCGTTCCGAGGACGGGTCCGCATGGGAGAAGACCGGTGCATACAGCACGGGCACACCCATGAATTCGAACCGGGCGTCCCGGTAATAGATCATCTGCTCTTCAGCATCCTGGCGCACTTCCCGGGCGCGCAGGCGCCAGGTCGGCTCGCCTTCGCCGTCCTCGCAGAGTTCACAGGCCGTGTAATAGGCCTGGCGCAGGGTCAGCGACTGGTCGGCATCGCGAATGGCCGCGGCTGCGGCAAGCCGGCCATTGTTTTCCAGCAGGGAGGCAAAGCCCAGCGCCACGCCGGATGCGAGCGCCGAATCGAGCTCGACCTCGTCGGCATATTGCGGATAGGGCGTCTGACCGGTGATCACGACATGACCGCGGGCAATCACCCGGTCGCGTTCGGGATGGTATTCCAGCTCGTCCGCCATGAGGGTGCGGCCGTCCTGGCGCACACGCACATTGCCGGTTGCCAGATAACCGCCACCATTGAGGTCTTCCAGATGGTCCGCTTCCAGATAGACGGGTGCATTGGAGGACGGAGCATCCTGGGCGAGGGCAGCACCGGTCAGCACCAGCGCGCTTGACCCCATCAACGCAGCCGCAAAGCGGCGAAACTGCGACGCCATGCGCGTCACTCCCTCATCTTGTCCGGCCCCCGGCTGAACCGCCTCTTCCTGACTAGCCGATGCCGGTGGCTGCGTCCACGACGTCATCCGTCTTCCGTGGAGGCGATATAGGTGAGCGCGATCAGCGCGGTGAGCGCCGGTGCGGCCCAGGCCGCCGTGAGCGGCGGCAGGGCGCCCGTGGTTCCCATGGAGCCCAGCAATTCCTGCAGGAAGAACATCACGAAACCGGCCAGCCCGCCCGCCAGCGCAAAGGCTGCCGCGCCGCCCAGCCGGTGCAGGCGCAGAGTGGCGGCCGCGGCAATCAGCGTCGCTGCGAGCAGGGTCAGCGGCAGGGCCAGAAGGCTGTGCCAGCGCAGCTCATAGCGTTCCGTCGCCAGCCCGGCTTCACGGGCCGAGCTGATCAATTGCGGCAGGTCCCAGAAGGACACGCCTTCCGGTGAGCGCGAGCGTTCGAACAGGGCCTGACGGTTGATCTGGGTGGGCAGGGTTTCCTCCTGCAAGGTCCGCGTCGGCGCATTCGGTGAGCGTTCGACCGCGTCAATGATCTGCCAAAACCCGTCGCTCAGCCGCGCCTGGGCGGCATCAATGCGGCGGTCCAGATTGGGCACGCCATTTTCGTCGAGCGTGAAAATATAGAAGGTCGGGTCCATCAATTCCTGCCGGTTTTCCTGCAGGGCCGTGGCCGCAATCACGGTGAAACCGTCTTCGGAGGTCTCACGCAGCCAGATCGGTTCTTCCACACCCGTGGCGCGCTGGACATTCATCAACTGGTCGCGGCGGTTCTGGAATTCCGCACTGCCCATGGCGGCCAGCGGGTTCAGCGCGACGGCGCCGGCAATCCCGGCGCAAATGGCCAGCAGCATGGGCGCGGTCAGGATCCGCCAGGCTGACATGCCCGAAGCCCGCATCACGATCAGCTCGCTGCGGCGGTTCAGCCGGAACAGCGAGGTCAGGATGCCGAACAGGAAGATGAAGGGCAGGGTGGTTTCCAGCAGGGCCGGCGTCTTGAGCAGGGTCAGGCTCAACAGGTCCAGCGTGGACGCGTCCACCCGCGTGCCGATGGCGCGCGATTGCTCCACGAAATCCACCAGGATGATCACGGTGGAAATGGTCAACGCAGCCAGGCCCAGACCGGTCAGGGTCTGGGTCATCATATAGCGGTTGAGACGGCCCCCGATCATGCCGCCACCTCTGCCATCTTGGCATTGGCCCGGCGTTTGGGGCGCCGGCGGGCGGGCCAGTAAATGACCAGGATGGAGCCGAAAATCCCGGCCAGGGGCACCAGGTATTGGGCTATATTCATGGCACCGTCATCGGCGCTGGCCGATTGCACGCCGAACCCGACCAGCCGCATCGTCATGCCGGCTGCCACGCCAAACATGACGCGGCGCGAATACCCCATGCGGGAATGGTCGCCGCCCAGGAAGACAGCGGCGGCAATCAGGGCGAAAGCGAGATTGTAGAGCGGGGCGGAGAGGCGATAGTGCGCCTCGGCCCAGGCTCGTTCCGGTCCGCCCGTGCGCGCAATCGTGCCCGCATCCGGCCAGATCAGCTCGTGCAGGAAACGGTCGGATTCCTTGAAGAACATGGCATCGACCGGGCCGACGAAATCGCCCAGGTCGAACTCGGTACGGTCGAACGTACCGTAGAAAAGCTCTCCGGCCTCATCGATCTCCTGCCGGTTGGCATCGATCAGCACCATGATGGAGGAGGCGTCATTGCGCACGACAAAGCCTTCGCGCGCCGTGAAGGTGGCCTGGGAATTGTCGCGCGTGTCGTGGATCAGGATGTCGTGCATGCGGCCATCGCGATCCCGTTCGCGGGCATACATAGTCACGCCTGAGCCCAGCTGGGTGAAGGCCCCCGGCGTCACCAGGCTGGCCGCGACATCCGAGCGCAACGCATGCAGGCTGCGGCGCATTTCCCGATAGGCAATCGGCTGGACGAAGAGATTGATCACCAGATTGGCGATCATGACATAGACGGCCAGGCGCAGGATTGGCGCAATCAGGCCGAACCGGCTCATCCCGGCCGCCGAGGCGATCACGGTCTCACTGTCACCCGTCAGCCGGTTCAGCGTCGACAGCACCGCCACAAACAGCGCGAGCGGCACCAGCAGGGCCGTCAGCTGCGGCAGGGCCAGAACCGTGACTTTCAGGAAGGTGAAGGTCGTTTCCGAATAGCCGGAAATCAGGTCGATATTCGACAGCGACTGCGTCAGCAGGGCCAGACCCGCAAAGGCCGCCACGGCCACAAGCAGGGGCCAGAGCAACTGGTTGAAGAAATACCGCTGTACGAGAATCATGGCCGGGCTTGTGCTGCGTGATCCGCCTTCTATCTCACGTCGTGATCGGATACCACTTTCACGACACAGGATTTTTCCTCGAATTGCACGATTCGAGGCCGTAACAGACCGGAGAAGGATGCCATGAAAATCGAATTTGCCGCCGCCGGGACCCATGCCGGAGCGATCGCTGTTCCGGTTTATGCTGAGTCCACCCTGTCGGATGTGGCTGCTGAACTGGATGCGGCGACCTCCGGTGCGGTCAAGCGCGCCATTGCGGCGTCCCGCTTCACCGGCAAGCCGGCCCAGACGCTGGAAATCGTGGCGCCGGCCGGTGTCGAGGCGTCCCGCATCGTGCTGTTCGGCCTCGGTGAGAAAGACAAGCGCACCGCGTCCACGCTGGAAAAAGCCGGTGCGGCCGTTGCCAAACTCCTGCTGACCGGTGGCGAGACCCGGCTCACGATTGCCCTGGCCGGCGAAACCGATGCCGAGGGTGCAGCCCGTACGGGTCTGGGCGCCCGCCTGGCCGCCTACCGTTATGACCAGTTCCGCACCAAGCTGAAGGACGAGCAGAAGCCCTCGCTCGCCACGGTCACCATCACCGCCAGCGATGTTGCGGCCGCTGAGGCCGAATGGGCTGGCTGGGGCGCTGTTGCCGACGGGGTCGATCTGGCCCGCGATGTCACCAATCTGCCGCCGAACGTGCTCTACCCGGCCAGCTATGCCGAGAAGATCGAAGGCCTGGCCGAACATGGTCTGGAAATCGAGATCATCGGCGAAGACAAGATGCGCGAACTGGGCATGGGCTCCCTGCTCGGCGTCAGCCAGGGCTCCGAGTTCGAAGCCAAGATCGCGATCATGAAATGGTCCGGTGGTCCCGACGGCGAAGCACCGCTTCTTTTCGTCGGCAAGGGCCTGACCTTCGACAGTGGCGGTATCTCGCTGAAGCCGGGTGCCGGCATGGACGAGATGCGCGGCGATATGGGCGGTTCGGCCGCCGTGGTCGGTCTGATGCGTGCCCTGTCCGGCCGCAAGGCCAAGGTCAATGCGATCGGTATTGTCGGCCTGGTGGAGAACATGCCGGACGGCAAGGCCCAGCGCCCGGGTGACATTGTCACCGCCATGAATGGCACGACGATCGAGATCCACAACACGGATGCCGAGGGCCGTCTCGTCCTGGCTGACGTGCTCTGGTATGCGCAGGACCGTTTCGAGCCCAAGCTGATCATCGACCTCGCCACGCTCACCGGCGCCATGCTGATCGCGCTGGGCAATAGCCGCGCCGGCATTTTCTCGAACAATGACGAACTGGCCGACAAATTGTTCGCCGCCGGCAATGACAGCGACGAGCCGGTCTGGCGCATGCCGCTGGGTGCCGATTACGAGAAGCATATCGAGACCAAAAATGCCGACATCAAGAATGTCGGTGAGGGCCGTCTGGCCGGCTCGATCTCGGCCGCGGAATTCCTCAAATGTTTCGTCAATGACCGTCCCTGGTGCCATATCGACATCGCGGGCACCGCCATGGGCGGCATGAAGGACGACCCGCGCCAGCCGAGCTGGGGCACGGGCTGGGGTGTGCGCATCCTGGACCGTCTGGTCCGCAATAATTACGAGGCCTGATCGGCTTTCTGAACAAGGAGAGGGCGGCCGGCCGGTCGCCCTTTTTCATGAATGAGCGGCGAACTCTGGTTCTATCATCTCGAGCGCTCCTCGCTGGACGAGGTCCTGCCGGAATTGCTCGAGAAGACGCTGGCGCGGGGCTGGCGCGCGCTGGTGCGTTCGCCAGATGACCGCCGCCGCGAAGCGATCGACCAGCTCTTGTGGACCTGGAAGGATGAGAGCTTCATCCCGCATGCCCAGGCCGGAGAGAATGAGGATGCCCGCCAGCCTGTCCTGATCGCCGAGGACGAGGCCAATCCCAACCAGGCGCAATGCCTGTTCCTGCTTGACGGGGCCGAGCCGGTAAACCCGTCGGCCTTCGAACGTATGATTGTCATGTTTGACGGTCAGGATGAAATCGCCGTGCAGGATGCGCGCAGCCTGTGGAAGACCGCGTCGGGGCAGGGCATCACCGTGTCCTATTGGCGCCAATCGCCCGAGGGGCGCTGGGAGAAGAAAGCATGAAACACGCCTGGATCCTCCCGCTGGCCCTGCTGGGCCTGGCGGCCTGTTCCGCGACCGGCAATGGCATTCCGGACACGGGCAATGCACTGGACCAGCCGGTGTTTGACGGTGATGCCCTTGATGGGGATCACTGTGGCGCCCAGGCGCGTGCCTACCTCATTGGCCAGGCCATCGGCGAAGTCGATCTGGACTCGCTGGCCGGCAATATCCGGGTGATCCGCCCCGGCGATGCGGTCACGATGGATCACCGCCCGGACCGGTTGAATCTTGACCTCGACGCGGATGACGTCATCCTGCGTCCCTGGTGTGGTTGATCAACCCAAATAGCGAGTGTGTTCCATGAATAAGCGTCTGGCCCTGCTGATCGGTTGTTTTCTCGCCGGATGCGCGGTCACCACGCAGGCGTCCAACACGCCTTCGGACGCGCCGCAAATGGCCGACGCCCTGCCGCCCCTGGGGGAAGCCGAGGATGTCGGAGGCGGGGATGTCACGCCGCCGATCACCGGCAATTGCGGCATGGAAAGCCTGCAGCACTATGTCGGCCAGCCGCGCACCAGCGTGCCGCGCAGCGCCATGCCGGATCTCTACCGCGTTGTCGGTCCCAACACGCCTGTGACGATGGATTACCGGGCCAACCGGCTGACCATTCGCGTCAATGAGCAGGATGTCGTGGAAAGCATGGCCTGCGGCTAGCGGCGAACCGACATGAAATCCGCCAGATAAGGCATGGTCTGGCGCACTTCACGCCGCAATCTGTCGGCCTGGCGCGTATCACCGGTCATCGCCAGGGCTTCAGCCCGTGCCAGCACGGCTTCTTCCAGGCCCGGCTGTAGCTGCAGCGCCCGGTTGGCCTCGTCGAGCGCGGCTGGGCCCCGCTCTGCGCCCTCTTGCCGCGTCAATGTATAGGCAAGCCAGGCCCGGGCCATGGCAAATTCCGGGTCCTGGGCAATGGCGGCCCTGAAATGGGCTTCCGCAATCTCCAGATGGGCCGGTGAGGCCCGGTCCAGATAGGCCCGCGCCATGATGTATTCCTCATAGGCATCGATATTGCCGGTGGGACCGGCCAGCATGCGCTCATACAGGCCGGAACCGCGTGTGCCGTGGACGATCAGGGCGATATGGGTGGCGATATCAGCCAGCACCGTATTGAGTCCGGTTTCCGGCAGGCTGTACTGGCTCGACCAGATCTGGGTTTCATCCCGCGTGTCGACCAGTTGGACGCGGACGCGATAGCCGGTCTCATCCTGGCTGATATGCCCGTCCAGCAAGACATCGGCACCCAATTCACGGTGCAGCGTGCGGGCCCGACGCTCGGCCAGAGCATGGCTGGAGGTCCGGGAGACCGCTTCAAAACCGTCTATCCGGGCAATTGCGGAGGCCAGTTCCAGTTCCAGGCCGGAGGCGAGCCAGTCTGCCTCATCCGATCCGGACGAGAAGGGCATGACCGCGACACGGGAAAGGCCATCATCGGCTTCGGGCCAGAGCCGCCAGCCCGCCAGGGCGATCACCAGCAGGCTGATGACCAGTCCCGCCGCGATGGCGGCGCCATGCCTGCGCGGGGTCCGAATTTCCTTTGGACTTGCCGGCGCAGGCGTGTCCGCGAAGATCGCCGGCTGTGTCAGCCGATAGCCTCGTCCGCGATCTGTCGCCAGCAATCCGTTCGCGCCCGCCTCTTCCAGGGCGCGACGCAGAAGTTTGATGCGCTGTTTGACCGCGTCATCACTGACCTCCAATCCCCATGCGACGCGTTTCAGCTCTGCCAGGCTGACCGCTTCGGGGGCCGCCCCGGCGAGGCAGGCCAGAACCCGGAAGGACAGATCGGACAGTGTGATGTCCTGCTCGCCCAGCCAGGCCTGGCGACGCGTTGTGTCGAGGCGGAGTTCGGCGGCGCAAAGGGTCGGGGGCATCCAGATGTCTCGGGCTTGGGCCAGCCGGAAAGCTGGCGGAATCGAAGGGGTAACTCATCCTGCGCTTTGCGGTGCGCGGACAGGGTAGGGCCTGAAATATCACCCAATATCACCAAAGATCGCGTGTCCGAACAGCATGGTGCGATCAGGCTTCCGTCAATTGCGTTGAAGGGAGATGCGTATGTGGACTGGGTTTGGACTGGCCGCCATGGCTCTGGGTCTGGCTCTGGAGGAGGATGTCAGCACCTATGACACCTGGGGCGTTTGGGACCGGGATGGCCAGGCGCTGATTGGCTATACCTATCGTTTCGGGGATGCCGAACTGGTGCGGATATCCGTCGAAACCGGGACGGTTGAACTGATCACGGACAATGAGGGCAATGACTGGTTCCCGGATGTCACACGGGACGGACGCTATATCGTCTTTGTCTCGGACCGCGACTATGGCCCCTTTGAGGGATCGGACATTTACGTGCTGGACCGGGCCACGGGCGAGGAACGCCGGGTCACCCATGACGGCGCCATGAAGCTGGGGCTCAGTGTTTCCCCTGACGGTGAGAGCATCGTCTTTCCGGCCACCGGAGAAGGTGGGGCGAATGATATCTGGCGGGTCGGTTTTCACGGTGGTGAACCGGAAAACCTGACCCGCAGCGCTGAACTTGACGAGCGCAATCCGTCTTTCGGTCCTGACGGCCAGAACGTCTGGATGTCCGTGGGCGAGGCGGGTGCCGATCGTGCGACGGGAGCCGCTGTTCTCGCCTCGCTCGACCTGGAAACCGGCCTGGTGCGCGAACGGCTGAATCTGGGCGGTCAGGCGGCGTCGCCCCGTCTGAATGCGGCGGGAGATGTTCTGCTGACCTACCGGAATACCGCAGGCAATCGCAATATCGCCCGCTTCGATCCGGACACGGGCGAGGTGGTTGTCCTGACCCGGCATGAGGCGTCGGATCATGCGCCTTTCTGGTCGCCGGATGGTCATCAGATCAGCTTTTCCACCTATCGGTGGGGCGATAGCGAAATCTATCTGATGGCCGAAGATGGCAGCGGCATGCGGAATCTCACCCGCACGACAGCGGATGCCGACTAGGCGCCAGGCTTTCGTCTAGCCGGCGAACAAGTGCTGCAGCCGGTGGCTCTGTGCATTGGCAATGGAGAGGCCGTGGGCGGCCAGCCAGTCGGAGATCTGGTGAGCGGTTTCGCGCGCATGATCGGGGTCCAGATCCGGTCCGTCGAACTCCGGCGGATCCTCCGGATCGGGAAAGGCGCCGATCACCACATCGATCCGCAGATCATCCGATGTGTGGAAGGAATGGTCATGCCGTGTCGCTGCGGCGCCCGGTGCGTGCGGGCGTGCGCCCGTCCGCGGGCTGGACGCAACGGGAGCCGGGCGGTCAATCTTCATGACCGGCTCCAATTGTCTGGAATGCAGTGTGAAGGAAGGGGATAGCGGGCCTGGCAAGGCTGCTTGTCCGTAAGCGCTTCTGCGCCGTTATGTCAGCCGCCGGGCGGCGTCCCAAATCGTGGACGGTGCCCGGCAGCGCACCTGTGGATCGCATGATCCATCCACCTTCATTCTGAACGTGGTCATATCGTATGAGTGAAATGCAAATGGTTTGTTAACGAGACCACGTGGCGCCTTGACCCCAAGAGCACGGCTTGATTGTGTAAAGTTCCAACAACAAACGGGGGTTACACATGCCAAATCAAACCAGAAACAATCGCATGTCTGCGTGCGCGGCGGCGCTGCTGGCGGGATTCATGCTCGTCTCGTCTCCGGCCTTGGCCGAGGGCGTCGCGGACAAGGCGGGATCAGCGCTCGCCAAGCAAGACCCGGAAACGCCACCGGGGCCGGGGCCTGCGCCAACGCCGGATCCGACCTGGCCTCCTCTTCCGACCGAAACCCAGGAGCTCACAGAGCCGGAAGACCTGTTTGACCTGAATGGGGATGGCTGCACCAGCCAGGAGGAAACCACCCAGGCGATGAATGATATTGATGTCGCCATTCTGGGCTATACGGGCGACCACGCCTTGGGCAATGGTGCTGCCCTGGGTGGCGCGGCCTGGGCTGATTTCTTCCTCGGCCAATGCCAGGACTGATCTGACGGACACCCATCATGAGACGGCGCAGGGACTGCCTGCGCCGTTTCTTTTTGTGCGCAGGCCGTTGGCCGATTGGTCCGGGACGGTCGCTCCGGGCCCATGTGTTTTCGGCGCCTGAGTGGTGCTGAGGCAGGCTTGCGGGCGTCGGACAGGCATACTGGAGCAACAAACAGGTGTTTTGATTGCTTTGATGCTTGTCACATGCTTTCAGCGGCAGCATGCTCAAAACTCAAAAAGCTGCTGGAGGATGCCATGGCCGATGTACTGGAGCCGCGCGAAAGCCTGCGCCCGCAAACCATGCTGGCGAAGCCGGTGCCGATCGATCCGGCTTTCGAGGCTCCAGACCGGGTCATCGATCTGGTGCGTAGTTCTGCGCCCTACCGCCTCGCGGCAGCCGTCCATCGCACCCATGAGACGGGCAAGGATGTACCCTGGTTCCGCGTCTTCTGGGCGGCTGGCGAAAAGCTGATCGATCCGGCGGCGAAATTCGTCTTTCACAATGAACGCTTCATCGAGGCGGCCAAGGAAAGCTTCGGCGCGAAAGTGATCGTGCCCAGCTCCCTGATGAACAATCTCAACGCGCCCATGGCTGGCGGCGTACCGCATCTCGACCTGCCGCATTTCCGCGGCGCTTCGGGCTTTCCCTTCAACCTGCTCGTGGCGATGGGCTATTCCGGCCTCTTCCATCCCTGGGCCATTCCGATCGCCTCGACCCTGGCCTGGTTCTATCGCGGACCCGGCGGGGATTTCGACTATTGGCCGGACGGGCCGGACGGTGCCCGCCAGACCCTGTCCAGCCCGCTCTGGAACAAGGCCGTCGTATCGGACAATGAGTATATGTATCACCGCGTCGGCGGCGTCGGGCACGATGCCGATCATATGGCGCCGGGCTCGATCTCGCGTCAGGCCGTGCTGGAAACCGCCGGCGAGACGGACTGGATCATCCGCGATGGTGATGTCTCCATCCCGGTCACGGGCGAGGCGATGCGCCTGTCCATCCTGTGGAAGGCCTATGCCTTCGCCGATGAGCACGCCCTCCAGGTCTTCCGCGACAAGTCCGACGATCTCGACCTGCCCAAGGCCCTCGGCATCCTCTCCGCCGATCTCGACCGCCGCGGCCTCGGCCGCCTCAACATCGAAGCCGGCTATGACGACCCCGACAATCGCCGCCTGATCCTGGAGACCTATGTCGCCCCGCCCATCAATGATGCGTCGCGGAAGGTGGTGTGAGCTATTCGGCCTGCGCCGCTTCCAGCCGCTCCTCCGCCTCAAGCCAGTTCATCTCCGCGGCGTCGAGCAGATCCACCGCCTTGGCGCGCTTGATCTGCAGGTCTGTCGCGGTCTTGGGGTCTTTTTCGTAGAGGCCCGGGGCTGACAGGCCCTTGTCGATCACTTCGATAATGCCGCGCAGGCGGTCGGCTTCCTTTTCCCAGCGGGCGATCTCGGCCTTGATGGGTTTGAGGGCTTCGCGCTGGACGGCCTTGTCGCGGCGGCGCTGGGTCTTCTCGTCCGGCGGGCTGGCCTTCTTCTTGGCATTGGGATCGCGCGGCACCCGGCCCAGCAGGCTTTGCCGGTAGGTCTCGATATCATCGTCATATTGTTTGACCGTGCCGTCGCCCACCACCCAGAGTCGGTCGACACAGGTCTCGATCAAGTGCCGGTCGTGGGAGATCAGCACGACCGCGCCCTCATAGGTGTTGATCGCCGAGATCAGGGCGGCGCGGCTGTCCATGTCGAGGTGGTTGGTCGGTTCGTCGAGGATCAGCAGGTGCGGACCCTCAAACGTGATCAGATTGAACAGGAGACGCGCCTTCTCGCCGCCGGAGAGATGCTTGGCCGGGGTTTCCTGGCGATCACCGGGCAGGCCGAACCGGGCCAGGCGCGCGCGGCGCTGGGCCTCGGTCGCATCCGGCATCAGCTCGATGACATGCTGATAGGCGGAGACTTCCGGGGAGAGGTGTTCGATCTGGTGCTGGGCGAAGAAGGCGATCTGCAGCTTCTTGTGTTTGCGCAGGAAGCCTTCGCACGGTTCCAGCTTGTCATTGAGAAGCTTGGCCAGGGTCGATTTGCCTGCCCCATTGCGGCCGAGAATGCCGATCCGGTCATCCGGGTCGATATTGAGCGAAACACCCTTCAGGATCGGCTTGTCCGGCTCATAGCCCACCGCCATGTCCAGCATGCGCACAATCGGCGGGGCCATGCGGCGCTGCGGATTGGGAAAGTCGAAAGGCGCGATCGGATCATCCACCGTGGTGGCGATGACCTGCATCTTCTCCAGCCGTTTGACGCGTGACTGGGCCTGTTTCGCCTTGGAGGCCTTGGCCTTGAACCGGTCGACAAAGCTTTGCAGATGCCGGCGCTCGGCTTCCTGCTTCTCCACCAGCTTCATCTGCAGGCGCTGCTTCTCGGCCAGCGCCTTTTCAAAATCATCATAGCCGCCGTCGAACACGGTCAGCTTGCCATCCTTGAGATGAGCGATCTTCTGCATCGCCCCGTTCAGCAGGTCGCGGTCGTGCGAGATCACCAGGACGGCGCCGGGGAAGGATTTGAGATAGGACTGCAGCCACATCACGCCTTCCAGGTCGAGATAATTGGTCGGCTCATCCAGCAGCAGGAGATCCGGCCGGGCAAACAGGGTGGCGGCCAAGGCCACGCGCATGCGCCAGCCGCCGGAGAATTCCCGGCAGGGGCGACGCTGTTCCTCGCCGGTAAAGCCCAGGCCCGACAGGATGGAGCCGGCCCGCGCTTCCGCCGTATGGCTTTCGATATCGGCCAGGCGGGTCTGGATCTCGGCGATACGGTGGGGGTCGGTGGCGGTTTCCGCCTCAACCAGAAGGGCCGCACGCTCGGTATCGGCGGCCAGCACCACATCCATCAGGCTCTCATCGCCGCCCGGTGCTTCCTGGGCGACCCAGCCGATACGGGCGCCTTTCTGCACGCGGGTATCGCCGGTCTCCGGCTGGATCTCGCCGCGGATCAGGCGGAAGAGGGTGGACTTGCCCGTCCCGTTACGCCCCACCAGGCCCATCCGCGTCTTGGCGGGCAGGAAGAGGGTCGCCTGGTCGAACAGCATCCGCCCTTCGATGCGATAGGTGAGATCATTGACGTGCAACATGGGCCAAGGCGGTTAGCGCGGCTCGTGAGGCCGTGCAAGCAATTGGCTCTGAAAGCCGGACACTTCGGACGGGGAGGGGACGGGCCCTGGCACAATCCCGTTCCCGCGAATGCAGGACGCTTGATAGGAGGCTGCCAACGCTTGGGGGCACAAGGCGGGATATCGCCCGCCCGTGCCAGGAATGAAGATGATGAAACGCACTCAGATCGCGTGGGCCACGCTTATGGCCCTGGGCCTGCCCATTGCAGGATTGGCCGCAGCATCGCCGGCCCTCCAGACGAGCAAGTCCGTGACCTATTACCGGATCGGTGTGCAGACCCGGTTCGAAACGGCAGGTGCGTTCAGCTTCTCTCCGGAACAGCGCACGCGCATCCAGTCCGTGCTCGACAATACCCATGCCGCGGTCCGCGCGGACTTCCCGGATCTGGCTGAAGTGGTCGAAGTGACGGTTGTCCCGGTGGACCGCGACCTGTCCTCCGTCGGTGGTGTCTCCGGCCGTGCCGATGCGCCCGGGCGCATCCTGATCGAGATCAGTATCAGCGGAGCGGGGGGTGCCGATGCCGCCATCGCTGACGGTCTTGAGCCGGCCTTCGCCCATGAGCTGCACCATCTGGTGCGCGGCTGGACCATGATGGAAAACCGCTTCGGCCCCGGCATCGCCATTGCCGCCGCCAATGAAGGCCTGGCCGTGGCTTATTCCGAACAGCTCACCGGTCGCCGCTATGCGGGCAATGCCCCGCCTGCGGATCATGTCGCCGAATCCTGGGCCCTGGAAATCCGCGACCTGCCGGTCAATGCCGACTACATGCAATGGATGTTCGCCCACCCCGACGGCCGCGAAGGCGTCGGCTATCGCACGGGCCGCTATGTCGTCCAGCAGGCGATGGAGAATAGCGGCCAGGATGCGGTCGCGTTGACCGAAGCCACACCGGAGGAAATCTGGGCGATGGCGAGGCTGGCGGACTAGGGCCCGCTGTCTGGCTGAGATAACAGGCCGGGGTGATACTCTCCGCCCCGACCTGTTTCTATTCGTCTTCGTACGGTGTCTGTGCCGGTGAGTTCCGGATCAAAATCGCATAATCGGTGGCAAAGCCCGCGAACGGATCAATCTCGAAACGGAAGACATGGGTCAATAAACCGCTTTGCTCGATCAGCCGGCCACCATTCTCGTATGGCGAGCCGGGGGCATTGATCCGGAAGATGGTCGCGTTTTGATCGCTGGCCACCGCCTTCAGGTCTCCGATCCCGTCGAGATAGGACAGGTAGGGATTGTCCTGGCTCACCAGCGCGTCGAAGAAGGGCCCGTCCGGTCGGATGGGTTCGGGCAGGATGTGCGAGGGCATGTTCTGGCTGCTGTTGGCATAGGACTGGGTGAGATTGGCGATGGCTCCGGCAAAGGGCAGATCGCTCTCGCGCAGTCGCAGGACCAAGGGACGCGCGCCGTCATTCACAGTCACGCCCAGCGAATGGAACAGGCCCCAGAAACCATAGACAGGTTCGTCATCGCCAATGGCGAGTACATCCACCATGGTGTTGATATTCGACAGGACGCGTTCGTAGCGACCCGGATTGTCAAAATCGGCCCGAATGGCCTGTGCCATATAGGCCAGAACCGGGTCCGGCTCCGCTGCCAGTTGGGGCAGGGCTGAATCGAACAGGCTTGGCAGAGCGTCATCTTGGCGCTCCTCGCGCTCCAGCGCTTCCAGAAGGGCGGCCGCTGCCCCGGTCGGGCTGATGTCGGCGAGACGTGTGCTGAACCAGTCCAGAGCGATCTCACGCCTTTGGATCTGGTCGACTCCGACATAGTGGAAACGGCGATCAGCCGGCAGGCTGGCATTGTACTCGTAGAGTTGCTGCAGCTTTTCGAAATGCTGCTGGTTGCCCCACTGTGCGGCTTCGGCCAGCCAGGCCCGAAAGACCGGCCGGATCAGGCTTTCATTGCCTGTGTCCAGATAGGCATTGATCCGGTCCGCCTGGGTCGGATCCATTTCCGCCATGATGTATCGCAGACCGATCTGCTCGTTGAGATGCTGCATCAGGCGCAGGTCGAGCAACTGGGAGGTTTGTGTCCCGTGGATCTCGCCCATGATGAACAGCCGGTTGGTGTAGAAGTCCGGATCGAACTGCAGGTCTCCGCCCACCACAGTCAGATCGACAGATTGGTGATGCTCTTCCAGATAGTCGCGATAGCGTCCACCGGTGAAGGCGTCCTGGATCACGCCGGTCCAGGGTAGGGCGATCGCCAGAAGAATGGCGCCCAGAATGATGTTTCGTACCAGTTTCAACATATGCCGTCCCCCCAAGGATGGTCTGCGTCTCAAGATCTGTGCTGAGCGCGGGCTGAATACAGGATGAGAGGCCGATTTGCAGTGGAGGTGTCAAGGCTTGACGGTCTGCCTTCCCATTCCCGTCTTCCCCCGCTATAAGCCGCGCGAATTCATTGGCCGGTCCCTCCGGGCAACCCCGATCACACAGTCACGTTTCAAGGAAGTCTCCCATGGCGATCCAGCGCACCTTCTCCATCATCAAGCCCGACGCGACCAAGCGTAACCTCACCGGCAAAATCATCGCCAAGTTCGAGGATGCCGGTCTGCGCATCGTCGCCTCCAAGCGTATCCACATGACCCGCGAACAGGCCGAAGGCTTCTACGCGGTCCACAAGGAACGCCCCTTCTTCGGCGAACTGGTCGACTTCATGATCTCCGAGCCGGTCGTGGTTCAGGTCCTGGAAGGTGAAGACGCCATCGCGAAGAACCGCGAAGTCATGGGCGCCACCAACCCGGCCGAAGCCGCTGACGGTACGATCCGCAAGGAATTCGCCCTGTCGATCGGCGAAAACTCCGTGCACGGTTCCGACGCTCCGGAAACCGCCGCTGAAGAGATCAAATTCTTCTTCACGGACGCCGAAATCGTCGGCTAAGGCACACGCCTTTTCGAGTTTGAAGGGCCCGGCGGCAACGCCGGGCCTTTTTTGTGGCCGAAAGGGCGTTCGTGACATCTGGCGGTGCGTTGATTGAGTTTAATTTGACCGGCTTGTCAGTGCAGGTAACTTCTACCCCATGTTGTATCTGACGAGTCTTGCCCTGTTCGTGGCGGCAGCCAGCCCTGCCGTTTCCGATGAAGCCTGCAACGCCCCGGCGGGCGCGGCAGAGCTCCTTGCCAATACGCCGGCGCCCATCCTCCTGCTGGGAGAATTGCACGGCACGAATGAAGCACCGGCCGCGGCCGATGCCTTTGTCTGTTTGGCCCTGGCCCGCGGCGAGACCGTGGTGCTCGCGCTGGAACGGACCGTCGATGAGCAACCGCTCTATGACGCCTATATCGCCTCGGATGGCGGAGAAGCAGCCCAGCGCATGATCGTGGCCAGCGAGCGCTGGATGACGCCGTTCCAGGACGGGCGCAGCAGTACGGCCATGCTCGACATGATCGAGCGCACGCGCCAGCGGATCGCGGACGGAGCCGCGCTCAGCCTGCGTGCCGTGGACCGCGGTGAGCCGGATGCGGATCTGGATGATCTGCCCCAACCCCGGGACCAAGCCATGTCACGGCGCCTTCAGGCATTGGCGGCAGACGCTGACCGCGTCATCCTGATCGTTGGCAATGTCCATGCCCAACGCAATCAGGCCCGCTTTGGTGACCGTGTGCTGGAAACCACCGGAAGTCTCACCCCGCGCGAGGCCTTCCACGCAATCAATCTGGTCGCGGGGTCCGGGGAGTCTTGGAACTGCCAGCTCGGTGAAGATGGCCAGCCAACCTGCGACGTCCATCCCACCCGGTCTGAGACAACCGGCGCCCCCCGCGTCTTGAACGCCGATGAGATTGCAGCGAATTCCTATCTGGCCGCCCGCGTGGATGACTATGACAGCTTCGTCTATCTGGGCCCGTCCAGCGGCTCTCTGCCGGCCTATCGGGCATTCGAGGACCTTGAATAGGCGTGTGTCCTGACACGCTTGTGTCAGGACGCCGCAAGAAGCGGATTGTGATCCGGCGCGGCGCTCCCTAACTGTCGGCTCTTGTTTTCGAGGAATTGCCGATGGATATGGCGCTCTGGTTCGGTCTTGTGGGTTTTGTGCTGGCCATGTCCTTCACGCCCGGTCCGAACAATCTCATGGTGATGTCGTCGAGCGCCCTGTTCGGCTTCAAGCGGACCCTGCCGCACTGGCTGGGCGTGAATATCGGCTTCAATCTGATGCTGGTCGCCTCCGTCTTCGGACTGGGGGAGCTGGTCACGCGCTATCCGGTCTCGCTCACGGTGGTGAAGCTGGGCGGCGCGCTCTGGCTCGCCTGGATGGCGTGGAAGTTCGCCTCCGCCGCGATCAATCCGCTGCCAGCCGCCCAGCGTGCCGAGGGCAAGACCCGGACGCGGCCTTTCCGCACCTATGAGGCGGCCCTGTTCCAGATCGTCAATCCGAAAGCCCTGATGATGTGCGTCTCCGCGGCCGGCGCCTATGTCGCCCTCGCCGAGACGGCACCGCAGCGTGCGCTGATCATGGTGCTCACCTTCATCGCTTTCGGCTCACCGGGCGGTCTGACCTGGATGCTGGCCGGCGGTACGATCAAGCGCTTCATGACCGATCCGCGCTGGGCCCGTATCCTCAATGCCGGGATCGCCGCGACCATTGCCGCGACGATCCTGATGATCCTGGCGGGTTAGTCGGACAGACGCGCCACCAACGCTTCCAGTCTCACATCCCGCTCCCCGCGAATGGCCGGGGCGGGTAGGAGCACGTCCGGGGTCAGCGGGTGCGGTTCGGCCTCACCATTGGGCCGGATGATCCGGGCCTTGGGATAGCCGACCACCAGTCCACTGTGCGGCAGGGTGAAATGCTCCATCGCGCCGAACGTGGTTGCCATGTCGCGCGTCGGCTCGCCATAGACAGTCCCGAACCCGTAGTCCTGGATCAGCGCCCCCGTGGTGACCGCGTTGGAATAGGAATGGCGGTTGACCAGGACATGGACGCGGCCAGCGAAGCGTTCACCCTCCCGGGGCTGGGCATGAGGGAAGTCGAAGGACACAAGCGTTCCATTGCTGGCGTCGGCATAAAGCGCGGCAAGGCGCGCCGAGGAGGAGGCTTCATCCGCACCGGTCGCGTCCAGCCGCGCCTGGTTGGAG
Source organism: Maricaulis parjimensis (assembly GCF_016817355.1). GTDB lineage: Bacteria > Pseudomonadota > Alphaproteobacteria > Caulobacterales > Maricaulaceae > Maricaulis > Maricaulis parjimensis. The sequence goes on along the minus strand of NZ_JADOTT010000006.1, from coordinate 68,405 downwards.
GCCGTGCTCTGTTCGCTGACACGGATCTGGAAATCGGCGGCAAAGCGGAAGGGCCGGTCGGCAAACCAGGCGATCACCGGATCGGACCAGGAATTATCCCCGCCCGGATTGTCACGCAGGTCGAGAATGAGATCCGTGGCCCCCGCCGCGATGAAATCCTCGAAGGCGGTATCCAGCCAGTCCTGATAGCGGGCCAGACCGTCCGGCGCATAGTGCAAGGCCGGATCTTCCGCTTCGATATCCCAGAACGGACCGGGGCGTATATAGGCGATCCGCTGTGTCAGCATGCCGGCTTCACGCCCCTCGAGGTTGAAACGCGGACTTGTGCCTTCCAGCTCGCCCAGCCGGGAGAGGGGAATGGCGTCCAGGGTCAGAGAGCGAGAAACGCCATCCTGGTCCACCGTCACGGTGAATTGCTCACGCGCGCCATATTCCAGCAGCATGTAGTAGAACTCGCCATTGGCCAGTTGGGCATAGGCAAATTCCGGCGTCTCTGCGGAGATATTGCGGGTCAGGCGCGCCAGCCAGATCGGGTTGGGTTCGCCCTCCAGCGCCAGGATGCGGTCGCCCGGCGACACATCAGAGCCTGCGGGGGCCGCGGTGATGATCACCTCGCCATTCTCCACGATGAAGCGAAGCGGAAACAGCAGGCCGTCCGCACCGGCATGGTCCGCCCAGATCGGGTTCAGCCCCTCGATGCGCGTATGGGCGTGGCGGGCCAGGGCGGCAAAGCGCTGGAATTCGGCGTGAAGCTGCGCCGGTGTCTGTGCGTCATCCAGACGGTCATGGAGTTCGGCATAACGGGCGTCGAACACGGCGCGCGGCGTGGCCTGGAAAAGATCCGCCTCCGCTTCGATCAGGCCGGAATAGAGGGTTTCAAGATCGGCGCGGGCCTCGTCCGCCGGGATCAGGCCGGACTGGGCACAGGCGGTGGAAAGGCTGGTGATGAGAGCCAGGCCGGTGAGGGCGGGGCGCAGGAATTGGGGAAGGGGCAACATGGAAGGCCTTTGTATCGTCAGGGGATAATCCACCGCCAGCGCGGCGTGTGCCTTTACGAAAGCCTCGCTGCGTGCTGGAAAGCCATGACCGGGGCCTCCTCATCCTCTGACCTTTTTATTTTCGGCCCGGGAGTGACGGAAACCCATGGGCTTGCAGCGTGTCATCATCGGTGAGTGGAGCGTGGATGCCCGCGCCAACCAGATCAGCGGTCCGGACGGATCGGTTGAGCTGGAACCGCGCGTCATGGATCTGCTCATCCTGCTGGCGGGCCAGCCCGGTGAGGTGATGTCCAAGGACGAGATCGCCCGCGCGCTATGGGGCGAGGTCCACGTCAATGATGATGCCCTGACCCGCACCGTGTTCAAACTGCGCAAGGCGCTGGGGGATGAGGCGCGCAATTCGCGCTATGTCGCCACCGTGCCCAAGCGTGGATATCGCCTGGTCGCAGACGTCACCACGCCGGCGGAACAATTCGCAGCCAAGGCCGAAACCTGGCACCGCAAGGCCCTGCTTGGCACGGTCGTTCTGGTCGCGCTCTTTCTCGCCATGTCGCTTTACGGCCTTTTCCAGGAGCGCCCGGAACCCGCCGATCCGCCACAAGATGCCGTCGCTCGCATGCTGGAACGGGCCGATGGCTTTTATGCCCAATACGGCCGGGCCGACAATGAAGCCGCCCTGCGCCTTTATTCCGATGCGCTGGATCTGGATCCTGATAATGCGCCCGCCCTGGCCGGACTGGCCAATGCGCTGACCCAGCGACAGATCCGCTATGAAGGGCCCGGCTCGCAAGGGCAGGGGCGGACCACGCTCACCCAGGCCCTGGACTCCGGCTGGCTGGACAGCGAGACCGCCCTTGCCGCGCTGGAACGGGCTGTCGCCCTGGCCCGCCGGGCCACCGATATCGATCCCTCCCACACCCGCGCTTGGCGCGCGCTAGGCCTGGCCCTGTCGGCAGCAGGTGAGTTTGCCCAGGCCGAACGCGCCTATGAACGCGCGCTGGTGATCGATCCCGACGACTGGGGCACGATGATCAACCTCTCCGAACTCTACACGCTGATGGGAGAGCCGGGCCGCTCCACCCCCTATCTGGAACAGGCCTGGGCTGCCATGGAGCGCCGCTATGCAACCGACCCCGTCCTGATCCGCCCCTGGCACAGTGCGGTCGGCCTCTCCGTGGCACAGGACAAGCTGGAGGCCGGCGCCAATGAGGAAGCCGAGCTCTGGTATCGCCGTGTGCTGACGTTGGACCCGCTCAATGTCGAAGCTGTGCGCGGCCTGTCCACCTTGCTGGCCGCCTCCGGTGATACGGGTGAGGCCACCGCCCTCTGCGCAGACCTGGAACAGGCGACCGGCGAGACCTGTTGAGCAGGGCCAAGCCTTGCCAGTGCGACCCAAACGGCGGATTCTGCGCGACAGCCAGAAGGAGAACGCCATGTCGCCCGATCTTGTCCGCCTGATCGAAACCCTGCCCAAGGCCGAGCTCCACCTGCATCTGGAAGGCTCGCTGGAACCGGAACTCATGTTCGCCCTGGCCCAGCGCAATGGTCTGGAAATCCCCTATAAATCCGTCGAGGAAATCCGCGCCGCCTACGACTTTTCCAATCTCCAGGACTTCCTCGACATCTATTATGTCGGCATGAATGTTCTGGTTCAGGAACAGGACTTCTTTGATCTCACCTTGGCCTATCTGCAGCGCGTTCGTGCCGACAATGTGCGTCATGTGGAGGTCTTCTTTGATCCCCAGGGGCATACCGACCGGGGCATTGCCTTCGACACGGTGATGACCGGCATCACCCGCGCCCTCGACCAAGCTCAGGCGGAATGGGGCATGACGTCCAAACTCATCCTCTGCTTCCTGCGTCACCTCTCCGAGGAAGCGGCCTTCGAGACGCTGGACATGGCCAAGCCCTGGCTGGACCGCATTGACGGGGTCGGGCTGGACAGTTCGGAACTGGGGCATCCGCCCTCAAAATTCCAGCGCGTCTTCGATGCGGCCGGCTCGCTGGGGCTGAAACGCGTGGCCCATGCTGGCGAGGAGGGGCCGCCGGAATACGTCATCGAGGCGCTCGACCTGCTCAAGATCGACCGGCTCGATCATGGCAATCGCTCGCTGGAAGATGCGGCCCTGACCCAGCGCCTGGCCGACAGCGGCATGACGCTGACCGTCTGCCCGCTCTCCAATCTGCGTCTGTGTGGCGTCAAACGCCTGGAAGATCATCCGCTTAAACGCATGCTGGCTGCGGGCCTTCATGCCACGGTGAATTCGGACGATCCGGCCTATTTCGGCGGCTATGTGAATGACAATTTCATTCGCACAGCCGAGGCGATCGGCCTGACAGCGGACGAGATTATCACCCTGGCCCGCAATTCCTTTAAAGGCAGTTTCCTGTCCGAGGCCGACAAGGCCATCCGTCTCGCTGAGATCGACGCCGTCCTGGAAGCCGCGACCTAGTCGTCGCGCGCTGGCTTGCGGCGCAGGGCCTTGGTTTGGGAGCGCTGGGTCTTGGCGGCCTTGGCGCGTTTCACCGAGGCGAGGGAAGGGCGTGACTTCTTGCGCGGTTTGGGCGCTTCCAGGCAGCGCTCGATCAGGGCGCGCAGGCGTTCGCGCGCCTCGGCCCGGTTGCGTTCGCGCATACGGTGGCTGTCACAGCGGATCAGGATGGTCCCGTCCAGGGTGAGACGGGATCCGGCCAAGCGTTTCAGTCGCGAGACCTGCCCGCCATCCAGTACCGTGCACGCCTTCAGGTCAAAGCGCAGCTGCACCGCGCTCTCGGTCTTGTTGACATGCTGACCACCCGGACCGGAGGCGCGCATGAAGCTCTCCTCGATCCAGGCCTCATCAATGGCCAGCGTGTCGGTGATACGCATCTAGTCGTGCGGGTTCATCAGCAGTTCGGCGCCGAATTCGCGGGCCTGCAGGCGCACGCGTTCGCCGGCGACGCGCGCCTTGCCGGAACAGGCCAGGGCCACGCATTGCGGATAGAGCTTGTGCTCCGCTTCCAGCACCCGGTTTGACAGCACATCCGGCGTATCGCCGGGCAGGACCGGCACGGCGGCCTGGCCGATGATCGGGCCGTCATCCATTTCCGGACGCACATAATGGACTGTGCAGCCATGGATGCGCACGCCGGCTTCCAGCGCCCGCTCATGCGTGTGCAGCCCCTTGAAGGCCGGCAGGAGGGAGGGGTGGATATTGATCAGCAGGTCGCGCCAGCGCTCGGTGAACCAGGGCGTCAGGATGCGCATGAAACCGGCGAGGCAGACGATGCGGGCGCCATAGAGCTTGATGGTCTGGTCCAGCGCTTCCTCGAAGGCCTCGCGATCCTCATAGTCGCGGTGATTGACCACATCCGTCTCGATCCCGGCCGCGCGCGCGACCTCCAGACCCGGCGCATCGGGATTGTTCGAGGCGACCAGCACGATCTCGGCCGGATAATCCTCGTCCTTGGCGGCTTCGATCAAAGCCTGCATGTTCGAACCGCGCCCGGAGATGAGCACGGCGATCTTGGTCTTCGCCATTTATTCTGTTCCCAGCCGGATCAGGCCTTGTCGACACGACCGACAATCATGGCGGTCTCGCCGGTCAAGGCAAGCGCGTCGGTGACCGCATCGACCTTGTCGGCTGCGACACAGAGCAGCATGCCGATGCCGCAATTGAAGGTCCGGTGCATTTCATGGCGGGCAATCCCGCCGGTGGATTCCAGCCACTGGAAGAGGGGCGGCAGCGTGAAACTGTCATAGTCGATCGTAGCGACCAGATGGTCCGGCATCATGCGCGGCGGGTTTTCCACGAGACCGCCACCGGTGATGTGGGCCAGGCCCTTCACCAGTCCGGACTTGATCAGCGGGATGCAGGACTTCACGTAAAGCCGCGTCGGCGTCAGGAAGACATCGCCCAGCGTCTTGCCCTCGGCAAAGGGAGCCGGGTCGGCCCAGTCCAGCCCGGCCACTTCCATCACCTTGCGCACGAGGGAAAATCCGTTGGAGTGCACGCCGGAGGAGGCGAGGCCGATCAGCACATCGCCTTCCTGCATGGCGTCATGATCCGGCAGGAGGCGGCCGCGTTCGGCCGCACCGACCACGAAACCGGCCAGGTCGAAATCATCGCCCTCATACATGCCCGGCATTTCCGCGGTTTCGCCACCAATCAGCGCGCAGCCGCTTTCGCGACAGCCATCGGAAATACCTTTCACGATCGCTTCGCCGCGGGCCGGGTCGAGCTTGGAACAGGCCAGATAGTCCAGAAAGAACAGCGGTTCGGCCCCCTGGGCCAGCACGTCATTGACGCACATGGCCACCAGGTCGATGCCGACCGTATCCACCTTGCCGGTCGCGATGGCGAGTTTCAGCTTGGTGCCGACGCCATCCGTGCCGGAGATCAGGATCGGGTCCTCATAGCCGGCCGCTTTCAGGTCGAAAGCGCCTCCGAAACCGCCCAGATCCGCAGCTGCGCCAGCCCGGCGGGTGGCCGCGGCCAGAGGTTTGATGCGGTCGACCAGCGCGTCCCCGGCATCGATATCGACGCCGCTATCGGCATAGGTCAGGCCGTTTTTCTTCGGGGTGTTTCCGGTTTCGGCCATGCCGATTCCCTCGTCTCGTCAAAAGTGCGGCGGAGTACAGTCGAAACCCGCTTTGGAAGCAAGCCACGGGCTTCACGCGGGACTGCGTCCGGGTATAGTGGCGCCGACAAGAATCCCACAGGAGTCCGCCGTGCGTTCATTTATCGCCGCGTTATGCCTCAGCCTGGCTTCCCTGTCTTCTGCGCATGCAGATGACCCGTACACGATCACGGGCGTGGACATCGATGCGACGTCGTCCAATGCGCTGGAAGCCTATCAGCTTGCCTTGCGCGAGGGGCAGCGAGAAGCGGCCCGCCGGCTGGTGCGCCGGCTGACCCTGGCAGAAGACCGGGTCGACACGCCGCTCGATCTGCAGCCGCACATGGACGAGTATGGCGAGATGCAGCCGGGTTTCGCCCTGTCCGACGCGATCATTGCAGAGATGATTTCCGGCTTGGAAATCCGCAATGAACAGCGCTCCGCAACGCGTTATCTGGCCGAGCTGGATGTCAGCTTCCACCGCCGCTCCGTCGCGCGCGTGATGGACGCCTATGGCGTACCCTTCGTGGAAAGCCAGTCGCGTCCCATGCTCGTCCTGCCGGTTTTCGAAGGCGAGACCGGCTTCCAGATGTTCGAGAGCAATCCCTGGCGGGCGGCCTGGCGGCAGAATTTCTCCAACGCGCTGACCCCCATGTATGTGCCCTCCCGGGCGGCCATCACGGCGCGCCAGGCGCTTGAGCTGGACGAAACGGCCTTGCTGGAGCTGGCGCGCAGCCAGGGCGTCAACCGGATCGCGGTCCTGCGCGCCGGTGAGCGCGGCGGGGCGCGACGCTTCGGCGGATATCTGGTCGAGGTCGCGGCCGATGGCTCTCTGGCCGTGGAGACCTGGGGCCCGCAGACGGTTTATGGTGACTGGAATACCGGCGCCCGCGACTTTGTCGCCGATCGCGAAGAGGCCTGGAAAGTCCAGTCCGTCGTGCGCGATGGCGAGGAAACCGAGCTTCGTGTGACGGTGATGTATTCCGGTCTGCCGGAATGGCGGCGCCTGCAGCAGGCGCTGACCCGGGCTTCGCTGGTCCAGAATGCCCAGCTGGACGCCCTGTCGCGTGACGGGGCCCGCATGACGGTAAGCTATCGCGGTGCTTTCGAGCAGCTGGTGTCAGAGCTTGCCGAGCGCGGCGCGACATTGGAAGAACACCCCGGACTGGGCTGGGTGGTACTGACCACGCCTTAACTCGTGACGAAACACGGCGGATCCGGAATGACACCCCAATTGGCGCTCGATCTGCCCGCGCGCGAGGACTTCTCTGCGCAGAGCCTGATCCTCGGCCCGTCCAATGCTGAGGCACTGGCGGCGCTGGGCCGATGGCCGGACTGGCCACGTCATGTGATGGCGCTGATCGGGCCGGAAGGGGCCGGCAAGTCGCATCTCGCAGCGATTTGGGCCGGCAATTGCCAGGCGCGGACCGTTGCGGCCCGCGATCTCCATGCGGTGCTGCCGGAAATCCCGGCCGGGCAGTATCTCGTGGTCGAGGATGTCGATCAGGGCGTGGACGATGACGCGCTCTTCCACACGCTCAACCGGGCCGCTGAGGGCGATATCCCGGCACTCTTGCTGACCGCCCGCAAACCGCCGGTTCTGTGGACAGCACAATTGCCGGATCTGGTCTCGCGCCTGCGTGCCTTGCCGCACACGGATCTGCACGAGGCCGATGATGAATTGCTCACCCGGTTGATCGAGAAACAGCTGGCCGATCGCGGTGTGGCGATCAATCCGGGCGTGATCGACTATCTCTTGCCACGCATGGAACGCTCGGTGGCGGCCGTGCGGCGTCTGGTCGAGCGGATGGACAAGCTGGCGCTGGCAAAAAAATCGCCGATCAATCGCACCGTGGCCCGCGAAGTGCTAGAGACATGGCAGGACAGTGGAGAGCCCGAATGAACCTGCCGATGCGCGACATATCGGACATTGATGCCCTGATGAATTCGCCGGCGCGTTTCCTCAATCGGGAGCTCTCCTGGGTGCGCTTCAACCTGCGTGTCCTGGAAGAGGCGGAGAACCCGAACCATCCGGTCTTTGAACGCCTGCGCTTCCTGTCCATTTCGGCCAGCAACCTGGATGAGTTCTACATGGTGCGCGTGGCTGGTCTGCGGGCCCAGATGCATTCCGGTGTCACCGCGACCAGTATCGACGGGCTGACCCCGGCCGAGCAGCTGGAGAAGATCCATGCGCTGGCCGGAGAGTTGATGCTGAAACAGCAAAGGCTCTGGAGCCGGTTGAAGACAGAGATCGGCAAGGTCGGCGTGAAGGTGCTCCAGCCCAGCCAGATCAACAAGACGGATGCGGCTTGGCTGCGTGGAGACTTCCTCAAACACACCCTGCCGGTGATCACGCCGCTGGCGATCGACCCGGCGCACCCGTTCCCCTTCATTCCCAATCTGGGTTTTGCCCTGGCCCTGCATCTGCGCCGCAAGGGAAGCGCCAAGATGATGAATGCGCTCATCCCGCTGCCCAGTGGTGTGAAGCGCTTTGTCGAATTGCCCAGCCGCCCGCGCCGCGATGGCGGCCGTCCGGACCGTCGTTTCATTGCGCTGGAAGACGTGCTGACCCTGTTCGTCGACACGCTCTTCCCGGGCCATGAAGTCATCGGCAAGGGCGAATTCCGCGTCATCCGCGACAGCGATATCGAGGTCGAGGAAGAGTCCGAAGACCTGATGCTGGAGTTTGAAAACCTGCTCAAACAGCGCCGGCGCGGTGCGGTCGTGCGTCTCACGATGAGTTCCGGCATGCCGCCGGGCCTGCGCGACATGATCGTCCAGCACATGCATGCCGGGCCGCAGGACATCGTGCCGGTCAATGGCATTCTGGGGCTGGCCCAAGCCGCCCAGCTGATCCCTGACGACCGCCCGGATCACAGTTTCACGCCGTACGAGCCGCGCTATCCGGAACGCATCCGTGATCATGGCGGGGATTGTTTTGCGGCGATCCGGGAAAAGGACATCATCGTCCACCATCCCTATGAAAGCTTCGACGTCGTCGTCGGTTTCCTGCGTCAGGCCGCGGCCGATCCGGACGTGATCGCGATCAAGCAGACCCTCTACCGCACCTCCAAGGACAGCCCGATCGTGGCGGCCCTGATCGAGGCCGCGGAAAGCGGTAAGAATGTCACTGCCCTGGTCGAGCTGAAGGCGCGCTTCGATGAAGAGGCAAACCTGAAATGGGCCCGCGATTTGGAACGCGCCGGTGTTCAGGTCGTCTACGGCTTCATCGAGTACAAGACCCACGCCAAGATCTCGCTCGTCGTGCGTCGCGAGGGCTCGGACCTGCGCACCTATGCCCATTTCGGCACCGGCAATTACCACCCGATCACGGCGCGCATCTATACCGATTTGTCCCTGTTCACCGCCGATCCGGCCTTCGGGCGCGATGCCGGCAGGGTGTTCAACTATGTCACCGGTTATGCGCGTCCGGAAAACCTGGAACGCCTGTCCGTCTCGCCGATCGGGATGAAGGAATTCATCCTCGAGCATATCGAGACGGAGATCGCCAGTGCCCGCGCCGGCAAGCCGGCTGCGGTCTGGGCCAAGCTCAATTCCCTGGTCCATCCGGAAATCATCGACGCCCTCTACCGGGCCAGCCAGGCCGGCGTGCGTGTCGAGCTCGTCGTGCGCGGGATTTGCTGCCTGCGCCCGGGCATCAAGGGCCTGTCGGACAACATCCGGGTGAAATCCATCGTCGGCCGCTTCCTGGAGCATTCGCGCATTGTCTGTTTTGCCAATGGCCAGACCATGCCGTCTCCCGCCGCCAAGGTCTTTATCTCGTCCGCCGACTGGATGCCGCGCAATCTGGACCGCCGGGTCGAGCATCTCTGCCCGATCCAGAACCCGACCGTGCACCGTCAGGTGCTCGACCAGATCATGGTCGCCAATCTCAATGATACCGATCAGTCCTGGTATATGGACAGTGAGGGCGATTATCACCGCGTGGATACCGCGAATGTCGACAAGCCCTTCTCCGCTCACGCCTATTTCATGACCAATCCGAGCCTGTCGGGCCGCGGGCATGCGCTCAAGAATGACCAGCCGCCGACCCTGACCGGGCAATTGGGCAGCTGACCGCCTTGGCCGACGCACACTCCATCGAGCCGCTGATTGCCGAGACCGCCATCCACCGGGATATCGCGGTGATCGATGTCGGTTCCAACTCGGTGCGGCTCGTGCATTTCCGGGTCGAGGGACGGGCACTCTGGCCGATCTTCAATGAGAAGGTGATGGCCGGGCTGGGCCGGGGTGTCCATGATACCGGCAAGCTGCATCCCGAAGGCCGGGACATCGCCCTGCGCGCCCTCAAACGCTTCCAGCGCCTGCTCGATGCCAAGGGCGTGCGCAACCGCCATGTCGTCGCGACGGCCGCCGTGCGCAATGCCAAGGATGGCCCCGATTTCGTCCGTGAAGTCGCCGAGGAGACCGGGCTGGATGTCCGTGTGCTCTCCGGCGAAGACGAAGCTTGGTATTCCGCGCTTGGCCTGGTGGCCGGCATTCCCGACGCCCATGGCGTGATGGGCGATCTGGGCGGGTCCTCGCTGGAACTCACCCCCATTCTCAATGGCCAGCCCCAGGCCGGTCGCACTTCCGCCTTGGGGCCGCAGGAAGTCCTGGATGGCCCGGTCTTTGACGCTGAGGCCGTCACCGCAATCATTGATGAGCGCCTGGCCGAGACCGGCGTTCTCAGCGGGCAGGGCGGGACTTTCTATGCGGTTGGTGGCGCCTGGCGCGCCATGGCGCAGCTGGCCTTTGCGCGCTTCGACTATCCGCTCCATGTCGTCCACCAGTTCGCTCTCGAGGCGGACGAGGTGCGCGAATTGGCCCGGCTTACGACCCGGCTCAGCGCGGCGTCCCTGCGGGGCACGCCCGGCCTGTCCTCACGCCGTGTTGAAACACTGCCCTATGCGGCGCTCCTGCTCCGGCGGGTGATGCGTCACGGGGCGTTCGACCGCATCGTCTTCTCCGCCTATGGCGTGCGGGAAGGCGTGCTGGCGGAAAGTCTGCCGCCGGACCTGCTGGCCACCGACCCGCTGATCGCCGGCGCCGAGGCCATGGCGCGGCCGTCCTCGCCGGCCCCCGATTTCGGCCGGGCGCTGGCCGCCTGGATTGCCCCCGCCATGCGCGAGGTGGAGACCGCTTTCGATCCGGCCCGCGACCGTGTCCTGCAGGAGGCCGGAGCCCGCCTGACCGATCTGGGCGCGCGTTTCCACCCGGATCATCGCGCCGAACTGGCCCGCGATACCGTGCTTTACGCGCCGTTTGCCGGCGCCACCCATGCCGAGCGCGCCTTCCTCGCCGCCGCCCTGCATTACCGCTATGCCGGCAAGCGCTCCCAGTTGGACAAGCATGACGAGTTCGATCTGCTGGACGAGACCCAGCACAATGTCGCGCAGATGATGGGCTGTGCCCTGCGTCTGGGGGCCAAGCTCTCAGGCCGCGCCGTGCGCCTGCTCGACCGTTTCACCCTCTCTGTCACGCCGGAAACCGTGCATCTGGCCGTCGATGAGAGCGTGCGGGATCTTTATGTCGAGCGCTCGTTGAGCCTGCTCGACAATCTCGCCAGCGCCATCAATCGGCGGTCCGAAGCGGATTACGTCTGATCCGGAAATGAGAAGGGGCCCCGCAGGGCCCCGTCTTCACTTCACTTCCGAGACAACGACCTTGCCGTCCTTCAGCGTCAGCGAGAGCTCGCCGCGCTTGAGCCGCATGGCGGGTTCGCCGAACACTTCCCGGCGCCAGCCCTTCATGGCCGGATTGTCCTCATCATCGCTGGCGGCCAGGCGTTCCAGTTCCGGCACGGTGGCGATCAGGCGGGTGGCGACGCCGGCTTCCTCGGCAACCTGTTTCAGGAGAACCTTGAGCAGTTCCACTGTCGGACCGACGCCCTGCGGCGGCGGGGCCGGCTTTTCATAGGCCGGCGCATAGGCCTCCGCATCGGCCAAGGCTTCGCTCATCTTCTCGAACAGGCGGCGGGCCGGGGAGGAGCGCTCGAAACCCTTCGGCACGGCGCGCAGGCCCTGCAGCTGTTCCGGCGCGGTCGGCGCAACACCGGCGATTTCGTAGATCGCGTCATCTTTCATCACGCGCTGGCGCGGCATGTCACGCGTCTGCGCCTCGGTCTCGCGCCAGGCGGCGGCGGCGCGCAGCGCAGCCAGCCATTTCGGCGTCGACTTGCGCAACTTCATCCGGCGCCAGCTCTGTTCCGGGTCGAGCCGGTAGGTGTCCGGATTGGTGAGGATTTTCATTTCCTCGGCCAGCCATTCCCCGCGTCCCTTCTTCTCCAGCCGTTCCAGCATGATCGGATAGAGGTCGCGCAGATGGGTGACGTCGGCGATGGCATATTCCAGCTGTGCGTTGGACAGCGGACGGCGCGACCAGTCGGTAAAGCGCGGCCCCTTGTCGATCGGGCGTTTCAGCAGCGCCTTGACCAGGGCGTCATAGGCAATCGAGTCGCCCAGACCCAGCGCCATGGCGGCCACCTGGCTGTCGAACATCGGATGCGGGATCAGGCTGTCGCCGCCGCGGTGGAAGAAGATTTCCAGATCCTGGCGCGCGGCATGGAAGACCTTGGTAATGCGCTCATCCGCCATCAGCTCCCAGAAGGGTTCCAGGTCCAGGCCTTCGGCCAGCGGATCGATGATGACTTCCGTCGTGCCCCCGGCCGCCTGGATCAGGCAGAGCTGCGGCCAGTAGACCGTCTCCCGCATGAATTCGGTGTCGACGGCGACATAGGGATTTTGCAGCAGTTCGTCACAGGCCCGCTCGAGGGCCTCGGTCGTGGTGATAATGTTCATGGAGCGGCCCTTTAGCGCGGACCGCTCCACTTTTCCATCAGGAAGGCGAGTCAGACGCCGTTTTCCACCGCTTGCTGAGCCGCCAGGCGATGATGCAGGCCGCGACCAGGCTGATGGCGGAGATCGACAAGAAGGCGCTCTGGATCGCCAGTCCTGTCGCTGCGATACCGGCGAGCACGAACTGGCCCAGCGTGGCCGTGGCCGCGTTCAGAATGCCGCCAGCGGCCAGCAGACGGCCGCGCTTGTCCTCGGGGGCCCGTCTTTGGGCCATGGCCTGCAGCGGTACCACGAACAGGCCAGCGGACACGGCCGCCATGGCCAGGTCGATCATGATCCGCCAATTGCTTTTGTCCGCCAGGAAGACATCGATCGACATCAATTCCGCCCCGTGCGGCACCAGCGGGCGCGGCCAGGTGTAGAAGGCGACATCGCCGGCAAAGATCACCACGCCGATGGCACCGATGATGGAGAAGGGCAGGGCATCGCCCTTGCCGCTCAGCGTCCCGCACAGGAGTGCGCCCAGGGCTGCACCGATCGTGAACATGGCGGAGAAGGCCAGAACAACGGTTTCATTGGCGCCCAGCACCGAGGCCGTGAAGACCGGCATCAGGGTCACGATCGAGGCCGCCAGCATCCAGAACCAGGCCACGCCGAGCAGGGGACGTAACACGTCCGGAGCCCGCAACGCATAACCCAGCACCCGCAGTGTCTCGGCGACGAAGTTGAAGGAGAGTTTCAGATCCGGCTGCGAGGCCGGGGCTTCGGGCAATTGCCGGATCGCCAGCCAACCGATGATCGCCATCAGAACCAGACCCCCGCCCACGGCGACAGGTCCGAAGGTCTGGGTGATCAGCCAGGTCCCAAGCCCGATGCCGACCAGCACCGACACGTTGAGAAGACCCGAGAGAAGTGCATTGGCCGGCACTAACTCCTCATCCTGCAAAAGGGTCGGTAGGGCAGAATTCTTGGCCGGCGTGAAGAAAGCCGATTGCGTCCCCATCAGGAAAAGCGTCACGACCAGCAGCAGCGGCTGTTCCAGGATGAAGGCGAGGGCGACCAGCAGCATCAGCCAGATCTCGGCAAACTTCGCGAACCGCATGATGCGCGTCCGGTCAAACCGGTCGGCAAAGCGTCCGGCAATAGCCGAGAAGAGGAAAATCGGAATGGTGAACATGGAAGCGGCGACGGACACCAGGGTCAGCCGGTCCAGACCGAACATGCTCAGACCGCCAAAGGTCACCATGGTCACCACGGCATAACGGAAGAAATTATCATTGAATGCGCCCAGGGACTGGGCCACCAGCAGCGGCACGAAGCGGCGCTGGGTCATCAGGTTTGCAGCAATGGCGGCACTCATGAGCTCGCCTCCTGTTCGGGGGATGGCGCGCCGGAGCCTTCGGCTTCCAGATCGCGCGTCCGGGATTCGATGGTCACTTGCAGGCGCGGCAGAAACGCGTCGCGCGGCAGGCCGGGCGGGATCGGGTCGAGGAACTCGATCACCGCCGGGCCGGAAAACTTGGTCCACTGGTTCTGCGGCCAGCGCAGGCCGAGATTGTGGGCGACGGGCACGACAGGCCGGTTGAGCGTTTCATACATGAGGTGCACACCCTTCCTGTAGCGCTTGGCCTCGCCCACTTCGGCCAATCCGCCCTCCGGGAAGATCAGCATGGGGCGCGGATCGTCGGCGGCCTTCTCCAGCGCGGCCTGCAGGGCTCCCTCCGCGCCGCGCAGGCCCGGGGAGGCCACCATCACCGCGCCCGACTTCGCCACGATACGGCTCACCAGCGGGAAGGTCTCGATCCCGTTGCCGATGACGAAGTTGAGATCGCCCAACAGGGACATCTGGATGAAGCCATCGGCCCAGGACTGGTGTTTGGAGGCGATGATCACGGCTTCCTGCCGGGGCACGCGGCCGCGGATTTCCACCTTGATCCCCATCACCCAGCGCATCAGCCAGCGCACGCTGTGACAGGCGGCTTGCATCGTGCCGACCAAGGCGCTGCGCCAGGGCAGGAAGCTGACCAGCCAGGCCGCCAGGGCGAAGACCGCCAGGCACGGCCAGAACAGGCAATTGAAGAGGGCCGATCGCATCTTTTCTCCCCATGGGCCGGTTGGTCACGCCTCTCACGGGCGGGCACCTTCCAGCGGGATCTGACACTGCGACGGTTCGGTGACCGGTGCAAACTCTGCCTCGAGCTGGCGGGACCGGGCTTCGACCCGTGTCTCCAGCTCGGCCAGGACGGCATCCCGGTCTTCGCTCGGCCCGATCGGATCGAGGAATTCGATCACGGCCGTGCCGGAAAACTTGCTCCACTCATTCTGCGGCCAGCACTGACCCAGATTGGTCGCCACCGGCACAATGGGACGGTCCAGCTGCTGCGACAGGCGCCACACACCCGAGCGATAGCGCATGCCTTCACCCACCGGCGTCAGATGGCCTTCCGGATAGATCAGGATCGGGCGCGGGCGGCCTTCGCCCTGCGACCGGCGGACACCGGCTTCCAGGCTGGCCTGGGCTTCGGCGCCCCCCTGGTTGGACAGGACAATCGCACCGCAGCGTTTCAACACCCAGCCGATCAGCGGATAGTCCAGCATGTGGTCGCCGCAGACGAAATTCACATCGCCGCACTTGGCCATCATGACGATGCCATCGCCCCAGGACTGGTGCTTGGCGCCGATGATGACGGGCTGGTTCTTCGGCGGGGTGCCGCGCACCTCAACCTTGATGCCGCAGATCACGCGCATCAGGACCAGGGTCGCCCGGGAGTAGGAGCGCAGACCGTGCATCAACACGCGGCGGCCCGGGATGAGCGCCAGGATGGCGCAGACAATGGCGTAGACGCCGGACAGGGACCAATAGGCAATATTGAACACCAAGGAGCGCATGATCGCCTCCCTTTTTGCTGTCGATATTGAGTGGGTTGGTTTGGTTCTAGGCGGTCTTCAGAACGGCCATGATCGACCGCACGAACACCTCCACATGCTGTGAGAGCGGCAGTTTGATCCGCCCATAGAGCGAGTATTCCGCGGTCTGCATGACCACGCCCAGCGCCATGGCGGATTTCAGTTCCGGATCACCGGCCGGGATCTCACCGCGCTTCATCGCCTCGGCGACACAATCGGTCATCAGGTCGGACGGGTCGGCCCCGCCATCGCCCGACGCCGCGATGAAGTAATTGCGGTGGGTGAGGTGGTAGACGAATTGCGCCGGGTCACCATCGGCCAGTTCGCAATAGGCCTTGGTCAGGGCACGGGCGATGTCTTCCATCGTCGCATTCGGCTTGAGATGCGTGGCGACCAGGCCTTCCAGCTTCTTGTGGATCGCCTCGAACATCTGCCGGCCCAGCGCGTCCTTGGACTTGAAATGCCGGTACATGGCACCGTCGGAAATGGCACAGGCTTCCGCGATCTGCTTGATCGAGACGCCATCCATGCCGTGCTGGGCAAACAGCATCAGCGCGGCCCGCTCGATCCGGGCCTTGGTCGTCCCGGTCTTCGCCGTCACGCCGACATTCGTGTCGACCCCGTCGAAAATCCCTGTTCTCAGCATCCCGGTCATGGCGGTTCGTCCTCGTTGAAACCGATCATGTGAATGATCATTTACATGATGTGTACGGGGCGTGCTCCAAAATCGCAAGTGAATAATCGCTTACAGGCCATGTAAAGATGATTCACGCGTGATTTCAGTGGCTTGTTTGGTGCTTCCCTTCTCCCTAGGGAGAAGGTGCCGCGAAGCGGCGGATGAGGGGGGCGTCGAGGTCGGTGCGATTGTCTGCCAGCACCGGGATTTTCCCCGCTCCCGGCGCATGCGCGCCACCCTCTCCCCAGGGAGAGGGGAAACCTAGCTTCCCCAATCTTATCCCCACCCCCAACATCCCACTCCATACTCCCCCAGCCTCTTCACCACTCGAGGCCCGGCCCGGTCAGGTCGGGGGTGAGGCGGTCGCGGAGCGTTCCGGGTGTCTGGGCTGACCGCCAGGAGGAAGGGACGGCTATCAGGGGGTCCAAGAGTGCCGAGGTTTGGCTCCAGTATCCGCCTGGTCTTGAATACCCGTCGCGAGGCGGGAGGAAATCTTCGCGTGCGGGACGCCTTGCGGTGTCACTCACTCAGTTTCCTAGACGATGCCGAAAGGCGTCCCGCACTCCTCATATCGCCAGGCGGCAGCGTCGTGGCGGTCTTGGGCGTGGAAATACCCCCCAAATCGGGTGGTATGACCCGCACAACGGGAATAATTCGGTCAATGCGACCTTCGCTAGCGCACTGTTTTACTTCGCAATTCGATGAATTCCCCTGTGTGGGCAGGGAATATCCATATTCACGTTAGGTAATATTTTATACCTGAGCGGTAGTGTCTAGAAACCGGGTGCTCAAAAAACCAGCAAAAAGCCAGGTGTCGCGTCCGGTGGTGGGAACAGTGTGGGGGAGCCAAGAAATGGCGACGATCAACACAAATGCCGGGGCCATGATGGCCCTGCAGAATTTGAACCAGACGCAACGCGATCTGGAGAAGGTCCAGAACCGGATCAATACCGGTCTGGCAATCGGCTCGGCCAAGGATAATGGCGGCATTTTCGCCATCGCGCAGTCCATGCGCGGCGATGTGCGCGGTTATGCGGCCGTCAGCAATTCACTCGATTTGTCGGTCTCGACCGTGGACGTGGCCCTGGCGGGCGGCGAAGCCATTTCCGATCTCCTGGTGGAGCTCAAGGAGAAGGCGCTGGCTGGATCCGATACGTCGCTCGACACGGCCTCGCGATCGGCCCTGAACGAGGATTTCAAGGCGCTGCGCGATCAGATCTCCAAGATCGTGGAAACGGCGTCCTTCAACGGAACCAATCTGATCGATGGCTCGCAGAGTTCGATCTCTTCGCTGGCGAATGCCGCCGGCACGTCGACGATCTCGATCACGGCGGAAGACCTGTCACTGGGGGGCACGGCAATCACCCTGTCCGCGACGGCCTCTTTTGCCTCGGCGGGTGAGGCCAGCACGCTGGTTTCCACGATCGAGACCTCGCTGGATAATCTCAACGCCTCGCTGGCGCGCCTCGGCACGGGGTCCAAATCCCTCGGCGTCCACAAGGCCTTCGTGAGCAAGCTGTCGGATGCGCTGGAAGTGGGGATCGGCAATCTCGTCGATGCCGACCTGGCCAAGGAAAGCGCCCGTCTCCAATCGCTGCAGGTCAAGCAGCAATTGGGGGTCGAGGCCTTGTCCATCGCCAATGCGAGCCCGGTCAGCATCCTGGGTTACTTCACCTGATCCGGGGCAGACATTTGGGTCTTCGGGCCCGCAAACAACACACTTGGTGACGCCGTTTTGAGGTCGGCGTACAACTGGGGGCGCTCCGGCGCCCCCATTTTTCTGTTTGCCAAGGCGTGGAAACAACTGCGCCCCGCGCCCCGCTCTCCTTGACATTTCACCCCGCAAACCGGCACATCGCGGCAACTTGTCAAACACCGATTTTCGGACGCTTACCCATGCACGCATATCGCACCCACACCTGCGCCCAGCTGCGCAAGGCTGATGTTGGCCAGACCGCGCGGATTTCCGGCTGGATTCACCGCAAGCGCGACCATGGTGGTCTGCTCTTCATCGACCTGCGCGACCATTACGGTCTGACCCAGGTTGTCCTGGAGCCGGAGAGCGAGCATTTCTCCACGCTGGAGCGCCTGCGCGTTGAAAGCGTCATCACGGTGACCGGCGAAGTGATCGCCCGTTCCGACGAGACGGTGAATGCCAACCTGCCGACCGGCGAGATCGAAGTCCGCCTGGCCGACATGTCGATCCAGTCCGAAGCGGAAGAACTGCCGCTGCCGGTCTTCGGTGAGCCGGACTGGTCCGAGGAAGTGCGCCTCAAGCACCGCTATGTCGACCTGCGTCGTGAAAGCCTGCACAAGCGCATCGTGCTGCGTTCCAAGATCATCGACAGCATCCGTCGCCGCATGGTCGAGGAGAACTTCACCGAGTACCAGACGCCGATCCTCACGGCCTCCTCGCCGGAAGGCGCGCGGGACTTTCTCGTGCCGTCCCGTCTGCACCCGGGCAAGTTCTACGCCTTGCCGCAGGCGCCGCAGCAGTTCAAACAGCTGATCATGGTTTCCGGCTTCGACCGGTATTTCCAGATCGCCCCGTGTTTCCGCGATGAAGACGCCCGCGCCGACCGTGCGCCGGGTGAGTTCTACCAGCTCGATATGGAAATGAGCTTCGCGACCCAGCAGGACGTGTTCGACGTGATCGAGCCGGTCATGAAGGGCCTGTTCGAGGAATTCGCCGACGGCCGGCACGTGCCGGACGAGCCCTTCGTGCAGATCCCGTATTTCGACGCGATCCGCTGGTATGGTTCGGACAAGCCGGACCTGCGCAACCCGATCAAGATGTCGGACGTGTCGGAAACCTTCCGCGGTTCCGGCTTCAAGGTCTTCGCCGGCATGCTGGAGAAGAACCCCAAGGTCCAGGTCTGGGCCATCCCGGCCAAGACCGGCGGTTCTCGCGCTTTCTGCGACCGGATGAATTCCTGGGCGCAGAAGGAAGGCCAGCCGGGTCTGGGCTATATCTTCTGGCGTGAAGAGGGTGGTGCCATTGAGGGTGCCGGTCCGATTGCCAAGAATATCGGTCCGGAACGCACTGAAGCCCTGCGCACCGAACTCGGCCTGGAGCCGGGCGATGCGGTCTTCTTTGCCGCCGGTGATCCCAAGGACTTCTACAGCTTCGCCGGCAAGGCCCGCGATGTGGTCGGCACCGAGCTGGACCTGTGCGAGAAAGACACTTTCCGCTTCTGCTGGATCGTCGATTTCCCGATGTATGAATGGGATGAGGACAATAAGAAGGTCGACTTCTCCCACAACCCGTTCTCCATGCCGCAGATCGATCCGGACGACTTCCTCAAGTTCGACGGGTCTGACACGGATGCGCTGCTGGCCCTGAAGGCCTACCAGTACGACATCGTCTGCAATGGTGTGGAACTCTCCTCCGGCGCCGTGCGGAACCACCGTCCGGACGTGATGCTGAAAGCCTTCGCCTTCGCCGGCTATGATGCCGAGACGGTCGAGGAAGAGTTCGGCGGCATGCTCAACGCCTTCCGCTACGGCGCCCCGCCGCACGCCGGTATCGCCCCGGGTGTCGACCGTATCGTCATGCTGCTGGCCGGTGTCGAGAACCTCCGCGAAGTCGTGATGTTCCCGAAGGACCAGCAGGCCCGCGATCTGATGATGAACGCTCCGGCCGAAGTGGAAATGAAACAGCTGCGCGAACTTCACCTGCGCACGGTGGTGCCGGACGCCAAGAAGGGCTGATCCGGCCACAGGCCAAGCAAAAGCCCCGGCGGTTATCCGCCGGGGCTTTTTGTTTGTGTAGACTGTCCGCGGGTCAGCGCTGCGGCGGGGGAGGTGGCGGTTCCGGAATATCGCCACCCGTATTGCTCCTAAAACCGGTTTGCGGCGGGACCGGGTCCACCGGCGGAACGGCGCGGGTATTGGTACGGCGGTAATCGAACACGACAGTCCGGTCCTGCTCGAGCTGTTCGCGGATGATCGCCCGTTCGCGCTCCAGCTCTTCGCGCATCAGCTCGCGCTGGCGTTCACGTTCTTCCTGGTCGCGGGCCAGTTCCCGCTGGGCCTCGCGAATGGCGCGCTGGTTGCGGGCAATCTCGCGCATGGCTTCGCGTGTGGCTTCACTGATCGCATCACGGTCCAGCTCACCCGCATGGGTTTCCAGGGCGTCGGCGATCTGGGTGAGGACCTCGATCCGCGTATTTTCCATCGCCTGGAGTTCGATCACGGTATCAGCGGCCGTATCGCCATTATACCGCACGACATAGGAATAGCCTTGAGCCGCACCTTGGACGGTTTGCGGCGTGTCCGAGCAAACGGGCAGGGTGAATTCCCAGTCGATCTCGGTCGCCTCATTGCCGCACGCACCGGTCAGGCTGGTTTTCGTGAGGCCGCGGACATTCTGGATATGGGCCGAGGAGAAATTGGCCCCATTCAGCGTCGCGCCCGTGAAGTCGACATCTTGCAGCTCGGCCCCGTCAAAACTGGCGCCGGACAGATCGGCATCATGGAAATTCACTTCGGTGCCGTTCACTTCGGAGAAGTTTGCCCGGCGCAGTTCAGCGCCCCGGAAATTTGTACCATTGAGTTCGGCGCGCAGGAAATTGACCTGTCGCAGGCGGGCATCGGCGAAAAGCGTGGCGTTCAGGTCGGACCCGATGAAGGTCACGAACACCATCTGGCTGCCGGTGAAATCGGTATCGCGCAGATTGGCCGAGGAGAAATTCACGCGTTCGATATGGCTGCCGGTGAGGTCGGCATCATCCAGAACAGAACGCGAGAACGTCACACCGGTCAGACGGGCCGCCGGCATTTGTGCATCGGTGAAATCGGTCACGTTGAACCGGCTTTCCACAATCGTCACGCCCGGCAGTTCGCTGTCGGCAAAGGTGGAACCCTGGAAATTGGCGCCGATGAAGATCGCGCCGGCCAGGTTTTTCTCGGAGAAGTCGCAATTCTCGCAATCACCGCCGATCGAAAGACCGCGGCGCGGATGCTCGTCATCGCCCGCCCAGGCTGGCATGGAAACCAGCGCGGTGGTCGTCAGAGCAGCAAGAATGACACGTTTCGTGTAGCGCATAACCCCATGGGATACGGCAGGCTTTGCCCGAATTCGACTTAAATCACAGTAACCCCACCGCATATCGTATGAAACGTAGGCGGTTTCGGTTGGCGGGCAAAGCCCGGGACCGGCCGGTGAACGGGTCAGTCGCAGTGCGGAATCGTCAGGCCGGCAGGCAGGCGCGTGGATGCATCCCCGCAGGCGGTGTTGAGCTGTCGCTGGGTCAGGCCTCGTGCGGTTTCCAGCTCGGCACCGGACAGGGTTGCACCGGTGAGATTGGCCCCGCTCAGGTCGGCACTGCCCAGATAGGCGCCCACCAGATTGGCCCGGGTCAGGTCGGCATTGCGGAAGCTGGCGCCGGTGAAACGGCCGCCGAACATGTTGGCAATCGACAGGTTCGCATTGTCGAACCGGGCGTGATTCATGGTCGACAGGGCGAGATTGGCCTGGCGCAGGCGGGCACCGGACACGTCAATGCCCGGCAGGTCGCGATAGGCCAGTTCCGCCTGGAAGAGATTGCAGCCGGGGCAGGACTGACCGGACTGCACGCGCGCAATCTGGGACGCATCCTGTGCCAGCGAGGCAGAGGGGGCGGCGATCAGAAGGGCCAGAGCCAGAAACAAGCGTGCCATAGTGGTGCACTCCCGGAGAAAACCAGTCAGCACCTTGCAATCCGCGCGCCGCGATCAGCTCTTGTCGTGCCAGCCGCAGGCGTCACAGGTGCGCGGTGCGTCCTCGCCACCCACCACGGTGAAATGCCCGCACTCCGGACAGGGGTCGCCGGAATAGGCCGAAATATCCCGCCCGCTGGCGGGGCGGCTGACGGAATGGTCTTCCAGCTCGAAATGTCCGGTCTCGTCACCTTCCTGGCCGCCGGCGGCGACTTTTTTGGGCGCATTGGCGAACATGAGGATGTTGTCGGGCACCTGGCCGCGCGAGAAACCTCGCGAGATGAATTTGGCTGCGGCCTCCTGGGCCAGCTTCTCCTGCTCCACGCCTTTGCCGATCCCGCCGGGATCTGCCTTGTCTGGCGAAACTTCAGCGAGGTCTTCCCGGCCGAGATAGGACACGCCGAGCTCCCGGAAGAGATAGTCCAGGATGGAGGTCGCGTGCTGGATGGAGTCGTTGCCCTCAACCGGCCCGGCCGGTTCGAAGCGCGTGTAGACAAAGGCGTCGACGAATTCCTCCAGCGGCACGCCGTATTGCAGGCCGATCGAGATCGCGATCGCGAAATTATTCATCAGGGAGCGGAAGGCGGCGCCTTCCTTGTGCATGTCGATGAAAATCTCGCCCAGCTCGCCATCATCGAACTCGCCAGTGTGGAGATAGACTTTGTGCCCGCCGACCGTGGCTTTCTGGATATAGCCCTTCCGGCGATCCGGCAGCTTTCGGCGGGCGGCCGGTTTCTCGACCACGCGCTCCACCGTGCGTTCCACGATCCGTTCCTGGACCGGGGCTTCGGCAGCATAATCGCCCTTGTCGAAATCAATCGCGGGCAGGAGGTCGAACAGACCGGAGGCGGTGCGGCGCATGTCCAGCCGGCGCAGGCCCAGTTCTCCACCCATGTCGATGAGGGCAGAGACATCATCGATGGTGACATCGCCCTCCAGCGACAGGGATGTTGCGCAAGCCCCTTCGATCTGTTGTTCCAGCGCCTGGGCCAGTCGCATCTGGGCCTGGGGCGAGACCGGGGCAAACACACTGCGTTGCGCGGCCGTCAGGCCGGGCGCTTCGTCGAGGTTTGCCGTTCCCAGGGCGTGACGATCGGCGGCGCGGATATCCGCTTCGGAATAGCCCAGAGCGGTGCACAGGGATTGCCCCTGTGTCTCCACGATATCGGACGGCAGGCCGAGCGCGCGGCAGACCCGGTCGCCCAGCGTCCAGCGATTGAGGGCAAACCGCACCGAAGCGCCTTCGCCAATGGAATCATCCAGCCGTTCCAGCGCATCCTCGGGAACACCGCGTTCACGCAGGCCTTCAATTGAAATGCCCGGTGCACCACGCAGCGTGCCATGGCCGGCGGCATGGTCCTCGGCGGCCTCGATGGCGCCAGCGCTCAGACCGGATTGTTCCAGGCCACGGCGGGCGCATTCGCGCAGCCGGCGGCTTGCGGAATAGGTGTCGTCGGTCGTCGTGCTCCCGGGGACCGGAAGGGCCCCCAGACTGTCCGCGTCCATCAGGCTGGAAATCTCTGCATCCGGTAGCAGGCAGGCCAGCTGGATGCCGGGCCGGGCAAGGGCGGCTTTCGGCATGAAGCACGTATCGGCGGCTGTCAGCGCATCCACCAGAAGGTCGAAGGCTTCCGGCAGGCCATCCAGATCGACCTCGGGGCCCAGTCCCGGCGCACTGGCCCCGGTTTGCGAGGCGGCATTACGCAAGGCGATTGTGCAGAGACGTCCGATCGCCGCCGCAGAGCGCTGGGCCTCCTCGCTGTCATAGGCGAGACCGGCACTCATGAGCACCGCGCCCAGACCATTCAACGACAGCGTCCCGGCCGACTGGGCGCCCTTGGAGGCGCTCAACACCAGAACCGTCGACCAGTAGGTGATCGCGTCCGTCAGCAGATCAGGCTGCAATTGCGAGCCCTCATCCAGGAAGGCGGGCAGGTTGATGTGGATGATCGGGCCGATGGCCGGCGGGTCTTCATGGAAGGCCAGTCCCGGCGTGCCGAAACTCCAGATCGAGCGGGCAATGCCTGTGCGGAAATCGCGGGCACGGACCGTGCCGCCATCCTCGTCGAAGGACCAGGCCTCATCCTCCTGGACCGCTTTCATCAAGGCGGGCGGGACATGCATCAGGGCCGGGCGCTGCGGGGCCGCGTCGGGAACAAGCGCGGAGAGCGCATCATCATCCGTACCCTGCCGGGCCAGGGAGAGCGCACGTTCCACGGCCTCTTCGGGTACACCATCCTTGAGCGCCCGGCGCATGGCGCGGGCGAGGGCGGCATTGCGACGAGGGTCGAAACATTCGGCTTCATCGCCGGAACATTTGCGGCAGGCTTCGCCAATGGCTTCCAGGCGCTCGCGGGTTACCCGGGCGCCGACATCCAGCACGGAGGCGCGCAGCGCACCTTCAGCCACGCGGCGCAGCTGGCCCGGCGCGGACCGGGACTGGGCGCGGATCTGAAGTGGCGTATCGGCAGTCTCGGCGCGGGCGGGTGTGTCACCATAGGCCCAGTCCACACCGCCTTCGCGGATCAGATGGGCATCGGGCGTGACAAAGCGGCCCTGAATGCTGGCCGCTAGTTCGCGGGCCAGGGATTCGGCATCCTCATCCGCGTCGAACGCGCCCTGACGGGCCGCCGACCAGGCGAGGGAACCGGCCAGACGTGTGGTCACATCATCCAGCGAGTTTTCCAGCTGGCGGGTCTCGTCGGCCGGAATGTGAGGTGTCAGGCCCCCGAAGGCTTTCACGCCGGACTTCGGCTTTGTGACAGCGGGGCGGGGCGTGTCGAGCAGGCGGCAGAGTGTGTCGGCTGCCAGGGTGGACCAGCTGGCTGGCACCTGGATGCGACGCGTGTCACTGGGCAGGTCCGGATCACCACCGACAACCAGCTCTCGCGTCTCCAGAGCCTGGTTTTCGCCCTGGTTCGCCAGCCATTCTGCAAAGCGTTGTTCGACGTGCATGCGTGTGCCCTCAGCCACCCCGAATCGCTCGGGAGAAGAACGAGTCTAACGCGCCGGCCGCAGGCCGAGAAACCCGAACTCAACGCGAGCCGCGTTCGGCACTGGACCGCTGCGCGTGCGAAGGCATATAAAGCCCCGAAAGACCTGCCCGACTCGGAGCTCATGACCATGTTCGGATTCATCGCCAAGATTTTCGTCTGGTGGAAAGACGCCACCCCGGGGACCTTCCTGACCCTGGCCATGCGTGGTGCCCAGAAGGTTGGCGAGGATGAATACGGCAATCGCTATTTCACCGAGCGCGGCAATACCGGTCCGGATGGCCGCAAGCGCCGCTGGGTGGTTTACAAGGGCTATGCGGATGCCTCGCGCGTGCCGTCGGACTGGCATGGCTGGCTGCACCACACCTTCGACACGCCGCCGAGTGAAGCGCCGCTGCACCGTCAGGCCTGGGAGAAGGACCACCATCCCAATCTGACCGGCACGGTCTATGCCTATCGCCCGACCGGCTCCCTGCTGGTCCCCGAGAAACGCCAGGCCTCGTCCGGCGATTATCAGGCCTGGTCCCCCGACGAGGCGTGAGCGTCTCGACACGGTCACATTCCCACGGCAGAGTGGGCGCCATGAAAACCCGTCTTCTTGTTTCCCTTTCCATTGCGTGCCTGATGGCTTCGGCCGTGCAGGCCCAGGACACGTCTGACGCTGATCAGGGTGATTCCATTGCTGATTTGCTGCGCCGGGATGATCCGGATGCCAGTGATCGGGGCCCGCTCTCAAGTGAACCGGGCACTGTCGTGGTCCTGCGGGGATTGGACAAGGTGACGGCGCGGACCCGGGATTTCGAAATCCCGATTGGTGAGTCGGCCCAGTTCGGTGCCCTGTCCATCACGGCGCATTATTGCCGCCGCCGCCCGCCGGAAGAAACGCCGGAAACCTATGCCTTCCTGGAAGTGCATGACCGGCGCACGGACGGGTTTGGTGTGGATGTTGATGGTGAGCAGATCTTCTCCGGCTGGATGTTTGCTTCCCGTCCGGCGCAAAACCCGCTGGAACACCCGGTCTATGATGTCTGGGTGCTGGACTGCCGGTCCTGATCGCCTGACAGGGCGAGATCGAGCGCTTGCTGTCCCGAAATCTCGTCGGCAATTTTCCTGAAATCGGCGTCCACTTGCAGCGCGGCGTCCAGGCGTTGACGGTAGTCCGCGCGTGAGATCGTTTCGGCGCCGAAACGTTCCAGATGCTCGGTGGTGAACTGGGTGTCCAGCAGGAGAAATCTCCCGGCTCTCAGACGGGCGACAAGGTGGACCAGAGCCACTTTTGACGCATCCCGCCGCCGCGAGAACATGCTTTCCCCGAAGAAGGCCCCGCCCAGCGCGACGCCATACAGCCCGCCCACCAGATCACCGCCGGACCAGCATTCCACGGAATGGGCGATGCCCAGGGAATGCAGTTCGCTGTAGAGAGAGAGAATGCCGGAATTGATCCAGGTTTCCTCGCGCCCGGGCGCCGGGGCGGCACAGCCTTGCACCACGTCCTGGAAACAGACATTGATCGACACCTGGAAGAGGTCCTGCCGGACCGTCTTCTTGAGGCTGCGGGAGATGTGGAAATGGTCGAGCGGGAGAATGCCCCGCTCGTCCGGGTCCAACAGGTATATGCGCGGATCGTCACGGCCTTCCGCCATCGGGAAGACGCCGCGGGCATAGCAGTCGATCAGGTCCTGGGCACCAAATCCGCGCATCAAGCCTCCGCGTGACGCGTGGCCAGCTAGCCGTTGCGCTGGGCCAGCCACTCCTCGAGCCAGCGAATGTGGTAGTCGCCATTCACGAAGTCCGGTTCCTCGAGCAGGTCAAGGAAGATCGGGATCGTCGTTTCCACACCGCTGACAACCATTTCTTCCAGGGCACGGCGCAGGCGCAGGAGGGTTTCCTGGCGGGTCCGGCCATGGACGATCAGCTTGCCGATCAGGCTGTCATAGTAAGGCGGAATGGAATAGCCCGCATAGAGGGCGGAATCGAGGCGAACGCCCAGACCACCCGGCGCGTGGAACTCGGTGACCTTGCCCGGCGAGGGCGCGAATGTCTTCGGATTCTCCGCATTGATACGGCATTCAATGGCCCAGCCTTCCAGCTGGATGTCGTCCTGGGTGATCTCCAGCGGCAGGCCGGCAGCAACACGGATCTGTTCGCGCACCAGGTCGATACCGGTGATCATCTCGGTCACCGGATGCTCCACCTGCAGGCGGGTATTCATTTCGATGAAGTAGAATTCACCGTTTTCCCAGAGGAATTCGATCGTGCCGACACCGCGGTATCCGATCGCCGAGATGGCCTTGGAGACGACATCGCCGATCTGGGCACGTTCCTCGGCGCTCAGGGCGGGCGAGGGGGCTTCTTCCAGGAGTTTCTGGTGGCGGCGCTGCAAGGAGCAGTCGCGCTCGCCCAGATGCACGACATTGCCATGGGTGTCCGCGAGGACCTGGATTTCGATATGGCGCGGCTGGCCGAGATATTTTTCCAGATAGACCGTGCCGTCGCCAAAAGCGGCAGAGGCTTCGGCCGAGGCCGTTTCCATCGCCTCCTTCAGCTTGTCCTCACTCTCGGCGACCTTCATG
This sequence comes from Maricaulis parjimensis, assembly GCF_016817355.1. Taxonomy (GTDB): domain Bacteria; phylum Pseudomonadota; class Alphaproteobacteria; order Caulobacterales; family Maricaulaceae; genus Maricaulis; species Maricaulis parjimensis. The sequence goes on along the minus strand of NZ_JADOTT010000006.1, from coordinate 41,162 downwards.
CCGCGGCCACCACCACCGGAGGCGGCCTTGATGAGAACCGGGTAACCGATCTCGGCGGCAATGGGCTTGGCCTCTTCATATGTGGCCACACCGCCCTCGGAACCCGGGACGACCGGAATGCCGGCATCCATCACGGCTTTCTTGGCGGTGATCTTGTCACCCATCATGCGGATATGGTCTGCCGTCGGGCCGATGAAGGCGAGGCCATGGGCTTCGACGATCTCGGCGAAACGGGCGTTTTCCGACAGGAAGCCATAGCCGGGGTGCACAGCCTGGGCGCCGGTCACTTCGGCAGCCGTGATAATGGCGGGCACATTGAGATAGGATTTGCCGGCGGGCGGCGGGCCGATACACACGCTTTCATCCGCGAGGCGGACATGCATGGCATTGGCATCGGCTTCCGAATGCACCGCGACAGTGCGGATACCCATTTCACGGCAGGCGCGGTGGACGCGAAGGGCGATCTCGCCGCGATTGGCGATCAGGATCTTGTCGAACATGGCTTCTGCGTTCGCCTCGGCTGGCTTGATCAGGACAGGACGAAGAGCGGCTCGCCGTATTCCACCGGCTGACCGTCATCAACCAGGAGATCGGTCACCGTACCATCCTTCTCCGCGGTAATCGGGTTGAAGGTCTTCATCGCTTCAACCAGCAGGATGGTGTCACCCTTCTTCACGGCATCGCCCGGGCGCACGAAATTGGCGCTGTCCGGGTTCGGCTTGAGATAGGCGGTGCCGACCATCGGGGATTTCACCGTGCCCGGCTTTTCGCCAGCCGGGGCTGCGGCAGCGGCAGCCGGCGCGGCTTCTGCAGCCGCCGGTGCGGCAGCGACCGGAGCGGTGGCCGGGACGGCTACGGTCTGGGCGACCGGTGCGGCAGTGAGCTGGCGCGCAATCCTCAGGCGCAGATCGTCATGCTCGACTTCGATTTCGGACAATTCCGTTTCGCGCAGGATATCCGCCAGTTCACGGACGAGGGCGGGATCGATCGGCGTACGGGAACGAGAATCAGAACTCATGATGAAAGGCCTTTGGTTCCGTCGATTTTAATCAGAGACATTTGGCAGCGGCTTCGATACCCAGCAGATAGCTCTGCAGTCCCAGCCCGGTGATGCTTCCCCGGGCGACAGGGGCGACGTAGGAGTGATGCCGGAAGTCTTCGCGTGCTGCCGTCTGACTCAAGTGAACTTCGATGACCGGAGGTTCTATAGCGCGAACGGCGTCATGCAAAGCGACCGATGTATGCGTAAATGCACCCGGGTTGAAAACAACTGCAGAGGCGTTGACGTTTGCGTCATGCAGCCAGTCGATCAGCTGGCCCTCATGGTTTGACTGCCGGAAGACAATGGAGAAGCCCAAATCCCGGGCCCGCTCGACGCAGGCAGTTTCAATATCCGCCAGCGTCATTGTGCCGTAGACCTCTGGTTCCCGTGTGCCGAGAAGATTGAGATTCGGTCCGTTGAGGATGTGAATGGGTTTGGTCATGGCCTTGCCTTGCAGCCCTTCGGCGAATTACGAGGTGACAGACGTCAGGAGTCAGAAGAGGTCACCGAAGCCGTGCTGCAGCTAACAGTCAATGGGGAAGACCGGTCATTGCCCGCCGGCAGCAGTGTGTCGGACCTGGTCAGTGTGCTCGGATTGGATGGTCGCAAGATCGCCGTCGAGCGCAATCTGGAGATTGTGCCGCGCTCGCAATATGGCGAGACGGAACTGGAAAATGGCGACCGGATCGAGATCGTCGCCTTTGTTGGAGGTGGATAGGCATGGATGACGCAAACCCGAATGTGATGGTCGAGGATACGCCGCTGGTCGTGGCCGGCCGGACTTTCAATTCCCGCCTCATCATCGGCACCGGCAAATATGCCACCTATGCCCAGAATGCCGAGGCGCTGAAAGCCTCCGGGGCCGACATGATCACCGTGGCGATCCGCCGCGTGAACCTGTCCAATCCGGACGAACCGCGCCTGGTCGATTTCATTTCACCGGAGGATTACACCTTCCTGCCCAATACAGCAGGCTGTTTCACCGGGGAGGACGCGGTCCGCACTTTGCGCCTGGCCCGCGAAGCTGGCGGCTGGAATTTGGTGAAACTGGAAGTCCTCTCCGACCCCAAACACCTCTACCCGGACATGGCGGAAACGCTGCGCGCTGCCGAGATGCTGATCAAGGACGGGTTCGACGTCATGGTCTATTGCTCGGACGACCCGGTCTACGCGAAGAAGCTGGAAGAGATCGGCTGTTGCGCGATCATGCCACTGGGCGCCCCGATCGGCTCCGGCCTGGGCATCCAGAACCCGGTCAATATCCGTCTCATCATCGAGCAGACAAAAGTCCCGGTGATTGTCGATGCCGGTGTCGGCACGGCCTCCGATGCCGCCGTGGCGATGGAGCTGGGCTGCGACGGCGTTCTCATGAACACTGCTATTGCCGAAGCCAAGGACCCGATCCGCATGGCCTCGGCCATGAAGCACGCGGTCATCGCCGGGCGCGAAGCCTATCTGGCCGGTCGCATGCCCAAGAAGCGCTATGCCGACCCGTCCAGCCCGCTCTCCGGCCTCATCTGATCTAGGTCGAGCCTTCGGTGTGAATATGGATGGTCTCGCCGCAGTGCTTGCAGTGCACCGCGTCGGCATCGTGCAGCATCAGCCCGCACTTGTGGCACTCCTCGCGGACCTTGGTGGGACGGAAGAGAACCTGCGCCAGGCGCAGGAAGAGCGTCACACCGACAATCATCACGGCCACTGAGAGCAGCCGCCCGCTCGTACCTTCCAGCGTGATATCGCCGAACCCGGTCGTGGTGAGCGTGGTCACCGTGAAATAGAAGGCGTCGGCATAATTGTTGATGTTCGGATTGCTGGCGTATTGCAGGGCGTAGATCAGGCCCGTCGTCACGAACAAGAAGATCAGCAGGTTCAGCCCGGCCAGCAATTCCTCTTCATGGTTCCGGAAAAAGCGGAAATCTTTCCGCAGCCGGTTGAGCAATTGATAGGAATGCAAAAGGCGCAGGGTCCGCAAGATGCGCAGGAAGCCCAGGCCTTCCCCGGCAATCGGTGCCAGGAAGGACCCAATGGCGACCAGATCGGCCCAGGTGGTCGGCCGGATGAAGATCATCCGCTTGTTCTTCTCGATCATCAGGCGCGCGATGAAATCGGTCAGGATGACCAGGCCCAGAAGCAGATCGCCCAGTTCAATGGCCAGTGTCCGCGGAAAGAAGGATGTCGCGATCACATAGCAGGTCGCGGCAATGTCGAAGCCGAGAATGCCATAGCGAAAGCGCTGGGCGGTCAGGGTGTCGGCTTCGTAGAGTGAGCGGATCTTGTCGAGCACGGCCGCCAATTCCTCTTGGATTTTCAAGGACGGGTCCGATTCCCGCTTGCCCTCAGTCTTGCGCCTGAGACGCGACGGGGCAATGCGGGCTTGCGTTGGGTGGACATGTGTTCCTCTTTTGTTCTAGTCTTCGATTCAAAGAGGAGACAGGCGATGGACCCGCGCATTTCATTGATCACCTTGGGCGTACAGGACCCGGCCCGGTCGCGCGCCTTCTATGAAGCCATGGGATGGAAGGCCGCCTTCGAGAATGACGAGATCGTCTTCTTCCAGCTCAATGGCGTCGTGCTGGGCCTGTTCCGCCGGGAAAGCTTTGACGCGGACATGATGCGCGACAATGACGGCTCAGGCCGGGTGGCGTTGGCCTATAATGTGCGGGAGCGGGATGAGGTTGATCCCTTGCTCGAACAGGCCGTGCAAGCCGGCGGCAGCCTGTTGAAGGCCGCCCACCAAGCCCCTTGGGGTGGCTATTCCGGCTATTTTGCCGACCCGGACGGTCATGCCTGGGAGATTGCCTAGAATGATCGATGGGTCATCGATCCGGCGGGCAATGTGTCCATGGGAGCGTAGCTTCCGGACCGGTCGGCTTAGTTGTTCAGGCCGCGGGCCAGAGCTTCATCCAGCGCCATTTCATTGGCACCCGCCACCACCGTGTCTCCCACGATGAAGAAGGGCGTTCCCGTCACGCCCAGTACACTGCCCAGGGATCGGTTCTGGGTGATGTGCTCCAGAAGGGCGGGATCTTCCATGTCAGCGCGCATGCGTTCGACATCCACACCCGATACGCGGGCCAGTTGGAAGATACGCTCGTCCGGCAGCGGGCCGGAGGAGGAGATCATCGCTGTGTGGAACGCCGAATAGACCTCTACACCCTGGCGAAGCGCAGCGAGGGCGGCGATGGAGGCCTGGACCGAGTCATCGCCGAGGATCGGGTATTCCTTGAAGATGAACTGGACACGGTCACCATATTGCTCGCGGACATCCTCGACCCAGTCATTGGCGACGCGGCAGTAAGAGCATTTGTAATCCATGAATTCCACGATCACGAGATCGGGCTCGTCGGCGCCGATGCGCGGGTCGCGCGGATCATTGAAGATCGCATCGGACTGGGCAGACACTGCGTCATACATGGATTGCATTTCGCGGGCCCGGGCGCGGCGCTGGAGCTCGATCAGCGCCTCTTCGATGATTTCCGGATTTTCCAGAATGTATTCGCGGACAATCTCACGAACTTCATCGCGGTCGGCCTCGGACATCTGGGCCTGGGCCTGCTGGCAGCCCAGCAGGGCGAGGGCGGCAATCATCAATCCGGCAAGACGCATCATCAGGACAAATCCTCAAGAGAAGTTCGTGTTGTAGATCGTACTTAGCCGGTCTCGTCCGTGGCGGCGAGAGGTGCGCGTGTAAAATCCGCGTGTATCCGCGTCAGGCTGTACCCGTCGGCTTGTCCCGAACTCAACGCCCGCCTATGGGAACATCATGCTGTCGCCCGTCCTGCTTGTCCTCACCAGCCTGTCCCTGTCCACCGATGCCTTCGCCGCGGCTCTGGCGCGCGGTGCGGGGCATCCGGGTGCGCGCACACCGGAAGCGTTGAGAACGGGTGCGGTCTTCGGCCTGTCTGAAGGTCTGATGTGTCTGGCCGGCTGGCTGCTGGCCCGCGTGGCCGGCAGCTGGATCACGGCTCTGGATCACTGGATCGCCCTGATCCTGCTGGCGGGCATTGGCGGCATGATGATCCGCAACGGCCTGTCGGGCGATGATGAGGCTGCGGAAGACGCGCCTCCGGCGAACCGCTCTCTGGCGGGCACAGCCGTCACGGCGCTGGGGACGAGTATCGATGCCGCGGCGGTCGGGGTCGCGCTGTCAGTTTCGGGTGGTCCCGTCTGGACGGCCCTCATGGTCGGTCTGTCATCCTTCCTGATCGCTTCGCTGGGCTACCGGATCGGACCCAAGGTGGGTGAGAAGCTGGGCGGATGGGCCGAGATTGGCGGCGGCGCCACGCTGATCCTGATCGGTGTCTCGATCTTTGTCAGCCATGTCACCGCCGGCTGATCGTCAGGCGATTTCGAAAATCCCGTCCACTTCAACCGCGGCACCGAGCGGCAGGACCGGGCAGGACACGGCCGAGCGGGCGTGGCGTCCGGCATCGCCGAAGACATCCACCATCAGGTCCGAACAGCCATTGATCACCTGGGGAATATCCGTGAAGCCGGGCACGGCAGCCACGAAACCACCGAGCTTCACCACGCGTTTCAGGCGGGACAGATCGCCACCGCAGGCGGCCTTCAGCTGGGCGATCAGATTGATGCCGCACAGACGCGCTGCGGCCTGGCCGGCTGCCACATCCATGTCACTGCCCAGCGTGCCCTTCACCAGCCCGTCCGGGGCGATGGAGACCTGACCGGAAATAAAGACCTGGCTGCCGGTCTGGACGAAAGGCACGTAATTGGCCACGGGGGCGACCGGTTCGGGCAGGGTGATGCCCAGTTCGGACAGGCGGGTTTCGATCGCGGACATGGGAATCTCCTCGCTGCGTTGGAGCGAAACTTAGCCGCGTATGGACCTCATGCAATCCGCCTTCTTGACTTGACGCGCACGTCATCGGGCAGAGTACGTGAATGACCCAATTGATCCAGGAAAACGAGATCCGGTTTGACGCGCGCGACGGGTATTCCCTGTCCGGCCGGATTCTTGCGCCTGACAATCCCAAAGCGGCTGTACTGATTTCCTCGGGCACCGGCTTTCCCAAGGGCTTCTACCGCAAGATCGCCGCACAAGGCGCGGAGCAGGGTTTTGCTTGCCTGATCTATGATTATCGCGGCGTGGCCGGCTCGGCGCCCGACAGGTTGAGAGGCTTCCAGGCTGATATTCTCGACTGGGCGCGACTGGATTTTCCCGCGGCACTCGACCGCGCGGCAGACCTGGCGCCGGGCAAGCCTGTCTTCACGCTGGGGCATTCGGTCGGCGGTCATCTGGTCGGGTTTGCCGACAATGCCGACCGTGCGCGGGCCCATGCCTTTGTCTGTTGCGGATCTGGATATTGGGGCTCCCACGACCCGGCCTATATCCCGCGCGCCTTGCTGTTCTGGCTCGGCATCGGCCCCCTCAACCTGGCCCTGAAAGGGCATATCGCCGAGGGTGGTTTGTGGGGCGGCACGGCCTTGCCCAAGCCGGTCTTTCAGCAATGGCGCAACTGGGCCTTCCGGAAACGCTATTTCGGGGATCTCCTCGGTGAGATCGAAGGGTCGCGTTTCGATACGCTCACCACGCCGATCCGGAACTATACCTTCACCGATGATCAATTGGCGTCCGAGCGCTCCGCGCGGGAAATGATGAGCCTCTACAGTGCCGCCAATCCGGAAATCGTCCGCCTGTCACCCCAGGATGTCGGCGCTCGCAAGGTCGATCATGCCGGCGCTTTCAGCCGCGAGGCGGCCGGCTTCTGGCCGCTGCCCTTTGAGTGGTTCGAGACTTATCTCTGATCACCCGGCTCGCGCTTCGGCTTTGAGCGGAAACCAATGCCTTTCACCACGGCATCGCCGCCGAATTTCTCACGCGCCTTGTCCATCGCGCGCTCTGCGGTGGCCCGGCGGATAGCATTGGGGTCGAGCAGATCACCGGCATCCCCCACAGCGTCCCGCAGGTCCGAGAAACCGATCCCGATCAGCCGGTAGCGCGTGCCGTCGACTTCCTTGGCCAGTAATTCACGCCCGACCCGGAAGAGCGTGTCGGCCAGCTGGCTCGGTTCATTCAGCGTGCGTCGTCTCGTGCGAGACTTGAAGTCCGACGTCTTGAGTTTCAGCGTCACCACGGATCCGGAAATCCCCTTCGCCTTCATCTGGTCGGAGACCTTCACGCACAGGCGCCAGAGCTGTTTCTTCAGCACATCGCCATCATCATGGTCCGCGTTAAAGGTCGTCTCACTGGACACGCTCTTGCGCTCGCGCACTGGCGAGACCTTGCGCGTATCCTCGCCGCGCGAGAGGCGGGAGAGGTGGTAGCCCATATCGCCATAGCGCTGGGCCATGGCCTTGTCGCCCTGGCGGCGGATATCGGCCAGCGTGCGGATGCCGTCGCGTTCCAGCTTGGCCGCAAACGCCGGTCCGACGCCATAGATCGCCCGGACCGGCCGTTTGGCGAGGAAGTCCTGCGCCTCCGCTTCGCCGATCACGGCGAAACCATGCGGCTTGTCCAGGTCGGAGGCCGTCTTGGCGAGGAATTTGTTGAAGGACAGGCCGACCGAAACCGTGATCCCGACCTCCTCCCGAATGGCGCGCTGCAGGCGCAACAGGGTCAGGGCCGGTGGCGCGTGATGCAGCCGGCTGGTGCCGGTCAGGTCCAGGAAGGCCTCGTCGATGGAGAGCGGTTCCACCAGCGGAGTGATATCGCTCATCATCTCCCGGATCCGATAGCCTTCCCTTGTGTATTTGCCATGCTCCCGCTTGATCACCACGGCGTCCGGACAGGCCTTCAGCGCCTGGAACATCGGCATGGCGGAATGCACGCCGTAGAGGCGCGCGATGTAGCAGCAGGTCGACACAACGCCGCGCTGACCGCCTCCTATGATGACCGGCTTGTCTTCCAGGGCCGGATTGTCGCGTTTCTCGATCGCAGCGAAAAAGGCGTCGCAATCGATATGGGCGATGGAGAGCGTGTTGATCTCGGCATGGCGCAGGAGTTTGTGCGAGCCGCAGGCCGGACAGGCCGGCTCGCCGCCGGCCAGGGGTTCCAGGCAGGCGCGGCAATAACCCGGATCACTTGGCTGGCCGGTCATTCACACTCCGGTGGCCAGAGCCAGGCGGCACCACGCACGCCGGAACTGTCGCCATGAAGGTTCTTGAGAACAGGCGTAGCGATCCCGTCGGCGAAGACGAGTGCAGGCAGGGCGGCTTCCGCGTCCTCCGCCAGGCCGGGCGCATTGGAAACGCCCCCGCCCAGCACGACGACATCAGGGTCGACGAGATTGATGACGTGGGCGAGACCGCGTGCCATCCGGCTGACATAGCGGGCTCGGCTGGCCTTTGCCGGACCATCCTGCGCCGACAGGATGTCGGCGGCATCGCGCACCTCACCGGTTTCGGCCGCATGCCAGCGCGACAGGCCCGGGCCGGAGAGCCAGGTTTCCAGGCAGCCGGACTTGCCACACCAGCATGGGATGCCTGGATACTCGTCGGCCTGGAGCCAGGGCAGGGGATTATGTCCCCATTCCCCCGCCTTCTGTCCGGCCCCGGCGTGAAGGGCTCCGTCAAAGACCAGCCCGCCGCCAACGCCGGTTCCCAGAATCACCCCGAACACGCTGTCTGCGCCTGTTCCGGCTCCGTCTCTGGCTTCTGAAAGGGCGAAACAATCGGCATCATTGGCGGTGCGTACATCCCGCCCCAGACGTGCAGACAGATCGCGCTTGAGAGGCTTTCCATTGAGCCAGGTGGAGTTGGCATTGCGCATGAGCCCGGTCTCAGGATTAAGAGAGCCGGGGTGGCCTAGGCCCGTGCGGCAAGGCAATCCGCCATCCTCGATGCGTCCCACTAGGGCTGCAATGGCGTCGAGGCTGGCGGCATAATCTGGAGGCGTAGCGATCCGCTCACGGGCGAGAATGGCGCCGTCCGGGGCCATCAGGACGGCCTCAATCTTGGTTCCGCCCAAATCAATCCCAATCCGGTTGGCGTTTCCCGTCACGCTATTCTCCAGGCCTTTAATTGAACGATTTTGTTCTTATCTTGTTCCTGTGAGCCCGAAAAGTGCTCGGTGACTCATGGTTGGTTAAGGAAGATCGGGTTTGATGCAGGCGGGGTCAAACACGCACGTAAAAAGCGTGCATTACACGGGAAGCGCGTCGCCGACATGCTGCAGGTCATGCCGAAAAAGGTTCTGATCGTCGAGGATAACGAGCTCAACATGAAGCTCTTCAACGATCTGCTTGAAGCTCATGGCTATGAGACCTTGCAGACGAAGGATGGCTTCAAGGCGCTCGAACTCGCCCGTGAACATACACCCGACCTGATTCTCATGGACATCCAGTTGCCGGAAGTCTCCGGCCTTGAAGTCACCAAGTGGCTCAAGGACGACGAATCCCTGTCGGCCATTCCTGTTGTCGCCGTGACGGCGTTCGCGATGAAAGGGGATGAGGAACGGATTCGGGAAGGAGGCTGTGAAGCCTACCTGTCCAAACCGATTACCGTGACCACCTTCATCGAGACCGTTCGCCAGTTCCTGGATTAGGGAGTTTCTGGTGAGTGCGCGTATCCTTGTTGTCGATGATCAGGCTGCGAATGTGCGCCTTCTCGAGGCGCGGCTCCAGGCTGAGTATTTCGATGTCTGCACGGCCAGCGATGGTTTCGAGGCGATCGAAGTCGCCCGCTCGCAACAGCCGGACCTGATTCTTCTCGATGTGATGATGCCACGCATGGACGGGTATGAGACCTGTGCCAAGCTGAAGGCTGATCGTCATACCCGCCACATCCCGGTTGTCATGGTCACCGCACTCGACCAGCGCGAAGACCGGATCCGCGGCCTGGAGTCCGGCGCGGATGATTTCCTGACCAAGCCGATTGATGATGTTGCCCTGTTCGCCCGGGTGCGCAGCCTTCTGCGTCTGAAAACCCTGCTGGACGAACTGCGCCACCGCGAATCCAGTGCCGCCTTTTCAGAGGTGGATGCGGACATCGTCGAGGAGCAGACCGAAGGGCATCACGCCATCATCGTGTCTGCAGATCCGCGTGCTTCCAAGCGCTATGAGTCGGCTCTGCCGGCGGGCGTGGCGGCCAGCTGTTTCACGGACCCGGCGCAGGCTGTTGCCGCCGCCCGGGCCGGTGCGGACCTGCTCATCGTCGATCTGACATCGCCCGATTATGACGGGCTTCGCCTGTGCGCGCGCATCCGTTCGGATGCCGAGACGCGCCAATTACCGATTCTGGCCGTGGTCAGCACGGATGATGTGCCCAAGGCTGTCCGGGCCCTCGATCTCGGCGTGAATGACATCATTCACCGTCCGGTCGATGCGGGTGAGTTGAATGCCCGGGCGCGCACCCAGCTGCGCCGCAAGAGCTATGCGGACCGTTTGCGCGCTTCCCTCGACCACAGTCTGGAAATGGCTGTCACCGATCCGCTGACCGGCCTGCATAACCGCCGCTATATCTCCTCACGCCTGCGCCAGGCGCTGGCCGGGGCCAATAATGGCGGTGCGCCGGTTTCCGTGATGATCGCGGATATCGACCATTTCAAATCGATCAATGACCTCTATGGCCATGAGGCCGGGGACCATGTCCTGCAGGGGTTTGCCAAACGCATGCAGAGCGCGCTGCGCGCCCTCGATCTGGCGGCGCGTTATGGCGGTGAGGAATTCCTGGTCGTGATGCCGGGTGCCGGCATGGCCGAGGCCCAGATCGCCGCCGAGCGGCTGCGGGCCGGCGTGGCGGACGAGGCTTTTGTGCTGGAAGACGGCACCGACATCGCCGTGACGGTGAGTATCGGTCTGGCCCAGGCCCAGATCGGCGAGAGCTTCGAGAGCCTGCTGCGCCGCGCGGACACGGCCTTGTATGCCGCGAAACATGATGGCCGGAATCAAGTTCAGGCCGCGGTAGCATCCGCGGCCTGACTGAAGGCTTATTGCCTGAAACCGTTCAGTGAAGCGCGATAAATCGCGCCATCGACCTACTTGATTTTGGCTTCCTTGAATTCGACGTGCTTGCGCGCGATCGGGTCGTACTTCTTCAGCACGAGCTTCTCGGTCATCGTACGCGCATTCTTCTTGGTCACGTAGAAGTAACCCGTATCAGCCGTGGAGTTCAGGCGGATCTTGATGGTTGTCGGCTTCGCCATGGCTCTGGTCCATAAAACTTGGTGCGCACACGGCCCTGTGCCGTCGCGGGAGCGCGCGAACATACGCATGCAGGGTACGAAGTCAACTCCTGACAGCGGTCAGTCAGCCTGCCGTGTCAGGCTCCGCAGACCCACGATCAGGACATAGCTGCCGGAGATCGCCGCAAGCGTCACGAGCAGGCCCCAGGGACCCATCATGTCCATGGCGCCACCGGCTATGGGCGGGCCTGCGAAACTGCCCAGTCCATAGGCAAAGATGAAGGCCGCATTGGCCGGCGCGATGGCGCCGCCGGAGAAGCGCTCACCCAGCAGTGAAAGGCCGACCGAATACATGCCGCTGGCCATGCCGGCCTGCAGGAAAACAAGCATGAGCAAGAGTGCGAGGTTTCCACTGCTTAGCCCCATCGCAAGGGGAGACAGGGTGGTGAAGGCCGCGATCCAGAACAGGGTGGCGCGCCGGTTCGTCTTGTCGGCGATCCAACCCAGCGGGATCTGGAAGGACAGTCCGCCCAGGGCGGCTGCCACCATGAGCGCACCGATCAGGGCGTGCTCCAGCCCGATCCGGTCGCCATAGACGGGCAGGAGCGAGAAGGCGAGGGTTTCAAGGGCCCCGAAGGCCAGGCCCGCGAGAATCGCCGCAGGGGCCGAACCTGCGGCCTTGAGGATGGCTTTGATGGAAGAGCCTTCCTCGTCCGGCGGTACTGCCTGGGGCCCCTTCAGCAGGGTCACAGGGAGAATGCCGGCCAGGAAGATCAGCGCGCCCAGCCAGAAGGCCGTGTCCGCCATGGGGTCGAGTGCCGCGAACAACAGCCCGCCGACGCCGAACCCGCCGGCGAGGGCCGTGCCGTAAATGCCCAGCATCAGTGCCCGTCTGTGCGGCGAGACGACTTGGTTGATCCAGCTCTCCGAGATCACGAAGACCAGGGTCATCAGGCAGCCGACGATAAAGCGCAGGACGAACCAGGCTTCCACGCTCACGAAGACCGGGAAAAGCAGGAAGAGGGCGGCGGCACAGGCCAGGCCCAGGCTCAGCAGATAGCGCGGCTTGGCCAAGCGCATGATGCGCGGCATGACCGGCGCCATGACCAGAGTGGAAAGCGCTGCCGCGGCACCGTTCAGGCCCACGACCAGCCCCGACCCTGTCATGTATTCCAGCCGCAATGAGATCAGTGGCATCGACAGGCCGAACACGATCCCGCACACGGCGGCACAGCAGATCGCGGCGACAAGCGCGCGGGTCTGGCCATAACGGATATCGGTCAGCAGGGCGAACATGGCAGCGAGCTATAGCCCCGCTTTTCTGCGCCGTCTCGCTCAGGCGGCAGGCGGGTGGGTTTCGTCTGTGTTCGGCGCCGTTTCGGCCTGCCGGCGCATCTGGCGCAGGGCAAGCCATTTCATCGCGAAGCCGAAAGCCAATCCCCCCAGACCGTAGAGCGGCACGTGAAGCACAAGTGTCGGGAGGAAGGCCTGGCCCTGAAGCACGCTGAACACCGTCATGACAATGATCATGATCAGCCCCCAGGGCAGGCCCAGCGCCAGGGCGGGATGGTTGCGGATCAGGCGGGCGAGGAGATGGGGCTGCGCCATGTCAAAGCGCCTCCAATACCATCTTGCCATGACGGGCACGCATGCAGCGCGGCGTTTCCGGGGCGGGCGGCAGGACACGGCCCAGCTCATCGAGCACGAAATGCGTCACGAAGGGCAGGTCCAGATCGCGGGTCTCGGCGAGCGGCACCCATTGCACGTCTTCCAGTTCGGGGCTGGGTGAGGGCGGGCGGTCGTCGAACAGGACACCGGCATCGGCGGTGAAGAACCAGGTATCGAAGCGGCGCGTCCGTCCCGGCGGGGTTATGGCACGGGTGATGAGTTTCAGCCCGCCCAGATCCGGTGCCGCCCTGTGCTTGCGGAAGGGCGACCAATTGGCATGGCGCGAGCGCACTTCGCCCTCCCGGGCAATCAGCAGACCGGTTTCCTCGGCGGTTTCGCGCACGGCCGCTGCGGCCGCGGCTCGGGCGCGCTGAGCGGGGAGGGTGCGGGACATGATGTCCAGCACTCGTGGGTCCAGATCACGGGCATAGGGCGCTGTCAGGTCAGCCCGGTCCACCCGGCCGCCCGGGAAGACATATTTGTTCGGCATGAAGACATGCTTGGACGAGCGGCGCCCCATCAGGACTTCCACCGTGTCGGCCACAGGGCGGGTCAGGATCAGCGAGGCCGCCAGTTTGGGGCGCATGGGTTTGACATCGCGGCTGCGCGTTTCATCACTCATCGGCGGCGCCCCTTCTTGCCCTTCCAGGGCTTGCCGGAGCGGCGGCCACCCGGCGGTCCGCCATGGCGGAAGCGGGATTTCGGTTTCGGGCCTTTTTCGCCGGGCGTCAGGATGTCCAGCAGGAGGCCGCCTGTAATGGGCTGGGCTTCCTCCACGCGGACCGTGACAGACAGGCCCAGACGGAAGCGCGTACCGGTTTCCAGACCGACCAGCGCGTGTTCGGCCTCGACATGTTCGAAGCGTTCCTGGCCCAGCGTGCTGATCGGCACCAGACCGTCCGCGCCGGTCTCGTTCAGGCGCACGAACAGGCCAAAGCGTGTCACGCCGGTAATGCGGCCACCGAACTCCGTACCGACCTTGTCGGCGAGGTAGAGGGCGATATAGCGGTCCACGGCATCGCGCTCGGCTGCCATGGCACGCCGCTCGGCATGGGTGATCTCCTCGGAAATCACCTCCAGCTTGGAGCGCTCTTCATCGGACTGCCCGTCGGAGCCCAGATTAAGAGCCCGGATCAGGGCACGGTGAACGGTCAGGTCGGCATACCGGCGGATCGGTGAGGTGAAGTGGGCATAACGGTCCAGATTAAGGCCGAAATGGCCCTGATTATCCGTGTCATAGACGGCCTGGGACTGGCTGCGCAGGACGACCTCATTGATCGTCTCATAATGCTCGGACGCTTTGGCTTGCTTGAGCAGCTGGTTGAAGCGTCCCGTCTGAAGGCGTTCGCCCCGTGTCCATTTCAGGCCGACAGTGGGCAGATAGGCGGCCAGGCCCTCGATCTTTTCCTTCGAGGGCTGTGGGTGGACCCGGTAGATCAGCGGTGTGTTGTGCTTTTCCAGCGTCTCCGCGGCACAGACATTCGCCTGGATCATGAATTCTTCGATCAGCTTGTGGGCATCGAAACGTTCGCGCACCTCAACACCGATCACCTTGCCGTCCGGACCGACCCGCACGCGGCGTTCCGGAGCATCAATTTCCAGCGGTTCACGGCGGGCCCGGGCTTCGCGTACCGCGAAATAGGCGCCCCAGAGCGGTTTCAGGACTTCGTCCAGCAAGGCATTGGCTGGTCCGCCATCGCCCCCATCAATCGCTGTCTGGGCCTGGGTGTAGGAGAGTTTCGCCGCCGACTTCATCCAGCCGCGCAGGAAGCGGTGGGAGGTTTTATTGCCCTGGCTGTCGAACACCATGCGCACGGCCATGCAGGGGCGTTCTTCCAGCTCACGCAGGGAGCATAGATCATTGGACAGGCGTTCCGGCAGCATCGGCACGACCCGGTCGGGCAGATAGACCGAATTGCCGCGCTTGAAGGCCCCACGGTCCAGTGCGCTGCCCGGCGTCACATAGGCGGCCACATCGGCGATCGCGACGATGACCTGCCAGCCACCTTCATTCTTCGGATTGTCGTCCGGTGCCGCCCAGACAGCATCATCATGGTCCTTGGCGTCGTCCGGGTCGATCGTGATCAGGGGCAGTCCACGAAGGTCCTCGCGGTCCTTCATCTTGGCGGGTTTGACCGTATCCGCCTCGCGCTGTTCGGTTTCCGAGAAACCCTGCGGCACGCCGTGCGAATAGAGTGCGATCAGGCTGCCGGCACCGGGGCCGGACACATCGCCGATCACTTCGACGATCTCGGCCGTCTTGAGGCCGTGGCGGCGTTCGCGGGCGATCTGGCAGAGGACGAGATCGCCATCCTCGGCCTTGTCGGCTTCACCGCGGGCCGGGACCATTTCATGGCGCGAGCGCCGGTCAACGGGCACCAGGCGCATCGGTCCGGAAGCCGGTTTGCGCAGGACGCAGAGAATCTTGTGGGCGCTTTGGCCCAGACGTTTGATCAGCCGGGCCTCGTACCCGCCTTCTTCGTCGGGTGAGAGGCGGACCAGCGCCTTGTCGCCAATACCCAGGGCGGTCTCGCCCTTGCCGCCGGCTCCTTCGCCGGGCGCCAGCCGGATGCGCGGCGCCGCGCGGTCAGCGCGCACAGGCGTCGCCAGCAATTCGCCATCCGTGTCCCGGTCGGTGATCTCGACGACGGTAACGGCGGGCAGGGTGCCGGCCAGAGTGTAGGACTTGTCGCTATTTCGGGTGATCGCGCCCTCGGTCTCGAGGGCGGAGAGGGCGTCTTTCAACGCCCATTTCGCTTCTGTCCCCTTGAGCTTGAGGGCGCGCGCAATCTCGCGTTTGCCGAACTGGCCTTCGCCCAGCTTGATAGCCTCTATGACCGCCTCGCGCAGGGAGCCGGCGTCTGATGTCGGTTCGCCGGCCATCCTGGCTACTCCGTCTCCGCCTTCTTGCTCGCGGCGGGCTTTTTGGCAGTCGTCTTCTTGGCGGTTGTCTTTTTCGCGGCGGTCTTCTTTTTGGCGGGGGCCTTTTTCTTGGCCGGCGCCTTCTTCTTGCCGCCCTTGGCCGCCTTGGCCTCGACCCATTCCATGGCCTGTTCCAGCGTCACGCTTTCCGGATCCGTGCCCTTGGGCAGGGTGGCATTGACCTTCTCATACTTCACATAGGGCCCATAGCGGCCCGACATGATGCGCACGGGCTTGCCGTCATGCTCGCCTAGCTCTTTGAGCGCGGTTGCCGTGGAGCCGCGGCGGCCGCCATTGGCGCGCTTGTCGGCAATCACCGAAACGGCGCGGTTCAGGCCGATCTCGAAGACTTCCTCGACTGTCGGCAGGTTCGCATAGGTCTTTTCGTGATGAACATAGGGACCATAGCGGCCGATATTTGCCGTGATGGGCTGGCCGTCATCGGGGTGTTCGCCGACCAGGCGCGGCAGGTCGATCAGCTGGATCGCCTGGGCCTCGGTCAGCTCCTTGGCGTCCCAGCCCTTGGGGATCGAGGCGCGCTTGGGCTTGTCTTCGCCCTCCAGCTCCATCTCCAGATAGATACCGAAACGGCCATCCTTGAGCACGATCGGCTTGCCGGTTTCCGGGTGGATGGCCACCTGGCCATCGCCCTCGATCTTCGGTTCGGCATCCTGTTCGCCCATCTGGCGGGTGAATTTGCAGTCCGGATAGTTGGAGCAGCCCAGGAAAGCGCCGAACTTGCCCAGACGCAGGGAGAGCGTGCCTTCGCCACAGGACGGGCAGAGGCGCGGATCCGTGCCGTCTTCCTTTTCCGGGAAGATGTGCGGGGCCAGGGCCTCGTTCAGCGCGTCGAGGACCTCACCGATCCGCAGATCGCCGATCTCGTCGACGGCCGCACGGAATTCGGTCCAGAAATCACGCAGAAGCTGTTTCCAGTCCAGCTCACCGGCGGACACCTTGTCGAGCTGGGTCTCCAGCCCGGCCGTGAAGTCATACTCCACATAGCGGGCAAAGAAATTCTCCAGGAAAGCCGTGACCACACGGCCCTTGTCGAGCGGATGGAAACGGTTCTTCTCCATCTGCACATAGTCGCGATCCCGCAGGACCTGCAGGGTGGAGGCGTAGGTCGACGGGCGGCCAATGCCCAGCTCTTCCATCCGCTTGACCAGCGAGGCTTCGGTGAAGCGCGGGGGCGGCTGGGTGAAGTGCTGGTCCGCATAGGTCTTGCCGGCTTCGGCCGACACGCCCTGCGTCACCTTGGGCAGGCGGGTCTCGCCTTCATCTTCCTCATCATCGCGGCCTTCCTGGTAGAGGGTCAGGAAGCCGTCGAACTGCAGGACCGATCCGGTGGCACGCAGGCCGGTCTTCTGGTCGGACGAGGCAATTTCGATCGTTGTGCGCTCGAAGCGGGCGCTTTCCATCTGGCTGGCCACGGCACGGCGCCAGATCAGCTGGTAGAGGCGCGCCATGTCCTCATCCAGGCTTAGCGTTTCCGGCAGGCGCGAGAAGGAGGTCGGGCGGATGGCCTCGTGGGCCTCCTGGGCGTTCTTGGCCTTGGTGGAGTACATGCGGGGGCTGGCAGGCACATAGAGCGAGCCATGCTCCTTGCCGATCACATCGCGGGCCTGGCTGATCGCTTCGGGCACCATGGAGACGCCGTCGGTCCGCATATAGGTGATCAGACCGGTCGTCTCACCGCCGATATTGACGCCCTCATAGAGTTTCTGCGCCGTCTGCATGGTGCGGGTGGCGGAGAAGCCGAGCTTGCGGGCCGCTTCCTGCTGCAGGGTCGAGGTGGTGAAGGGCGGCGGCGGATTGCGCTTGGCCGGCTTGGCCTCGACCGAGGCAATCGACAGATCCGCCGACTTGATCGCCTCGACCGCGGCATTGGCCATGGCGCGGTCCTTGATGGAGAGCTTCTGCAGCTTCTTGCCATCCAGGGTGACCAGTTTGGCGCGGAACGGATCGGAGCCGGCCGTGATATCGGCATCGACGGTCCAGTATTCCTCGGCCCGGAATTTCTCGATTTCCAGTTCCCGGTCGCAGATCAGGCGCAGCGCGACCGATTGCACGCGGCCGGCGGAGCGCGACCCGGGAAGCTTGCGCCACAGGACCGGGGACAGGGTGAAGCCCACCAGATAATCCAGCGCGCGTCGGGCCAGGTAGGCATTCACCAATTCCATGTCGACGGCCCGCGGATGTCGCATGGCTTCCTGCACGGCCTGTTTGGTGATCGCGTTGAAGGCGACACGTTCGATCACGACATCCTTGAGCACGCGGCGCTTGGTCAGCGCTTCCAGCAAGTGCCAGGAAATCGCTTCACCTTCGCGATCCGGGTCAGTCGCGAGGATGAGCCGGTCGCTCTCCTTGACCGCATCGGCGATGGCTTTCACCCGTTTCGTGGAGGCCGTGTCGACCTCCCATGCCATGGCGAAATCCTCGTCCGGCTTGACCGATCCGTCCTTGGGCGGCAGGTCGCGCACATGTCCGAAACTTGCCAGAACCGTGTAATCCGACCCGAGATATTTGTTGATGGTCTTGGCCTTGGCCGGGGATTCTACGACGACGACATTCATCGGCAATTGCGTCCAGACATGAGGTTAGGGGCCGCCGGGCGGCAGCCAAGGCGCGCGAAAGTGTTCGAGGGGCAAGGTTGTGTCAACCGACCAGAAGATTCCAGCCCATCGCGCAGGACAGGCGTGGAAAGTGTCGGAAATCAGCGTCCCGGTGCGACGGCGAAGCAGGCTTCGCGGCGGGCGGACAGGTCTTCGCAGGCCTGACGGGCTTCGTCTTCCGTCAGCGATTCGAAGCGGGCCCGCCACAGTCGGCTGCCATTGATATCAACGGAACGGGCTGCGGGCTGGGCCTCGTTGAGCGCGAGGGAGAATGTCGTGACCCGGTCTAGCTGGTCCCGTGCCTGGTCGGCGGAATTATAGGCGCCCACCTGGACAGACCAGGCGCCGCGCAGCAGGGAGGGATGCTCGACCTCGGTATTCATGTCGGAAAGGCGCGGCTGGTTCATTTCGTCCTCGTCGGCTAGGACGATGCGGACGGGCGGAGCGGGCTGGCTGGAACCCATTTCGGTCGGCTCGGCCAGGTGCAGGGCGGCGACGTCCATGGCGATCAGCTCCTGTTGGCGCATCGGGCTGACACGCGGCGAGGAGAGGGCGGCGAACAGGCGGGTATCCTCACGCTGTTCCAGCGTGTCGAAGGCGGCTTCCAGCAGTTCCTCGGCATGGGCGTCGCGCGCTGCAGCACTGGGGCCGCCCATCACAACGGCCACGATCCGGTGGTCACCACGCTCGGCCGAGACCACGACATTGAAGCCGGAGGCCCGGATATAGCCGGTCTTGAGACCGTCCACGCCTTCGACGCGGCCCACCAGCGAGTTGTGATTGCGGTAGGTCCGGCCGTTATAGGTGAAGCTTTCTTCGTCGAAATAGTGGAAGTATTGCGGGAAATCCCGGTGCAAGGCGATGCCGAGGCGGGCCATGTCGCGGGCCGTCGTGGTCTGGCGCCGGTCGGGCAGGCCGGAGGCGTTGCGGAATACCGTCTGGGTCAGGCCCAGCTCGCCGGCCCGTTCCGTCATCAGCGTGGCGAAGCGGCTCTCACCGCCACCCAGGCGTTCACCCACGGCAATGGCGACATCATTGGCGCTCTTGATCACCAGGGCGCGAATCGCGGTTTCCACGGTGATCGTGTCGCCGGCTTCCAGCCCCAGTCGGGAGGGCACCGCATTGGCGGCGTTGGCTGACACCCGGATCTGGTCCTGCAGGCCGATTTCCCCGGATTCCAGGGCATCAAACAGCATGTAGAGCGTCATCATCTTCGTCAGGGATGCGGGATAGCGGCTGGCATCGGACCGGCGGGAATGCATCACCACGCCTGTTGTCTGGTCGACAACGAAGGCCGCATAGCGAGACGTATCGGCATGCACGGGTGCGGCCGGGACGCACCAGGTCGCCAGCACCAGAAAACCTGCAAGGATGAAACGCGAAAAGCCAAGCATGGCTGCAGTGTGCCAAGCCGCTTATTGCCAGCCGGTTAAGCCTGTCTCATAGGGCATGAGCGAAAAATTGTGCGCCGCACAAAAATCCCTTGACCCTGCCCGGGGTGGGGCGTATGTATTGTGCGACTGCGAAGAGCGGTCGCAACAAAAGTTAGATCGATGAGCGACGTCAAAACGACCCCGGCCGAAACGGAAGCGCCCGCAGCGAAAGCTGCCAAGGCTGCACCGAAGACGGTCAAGGCGACGGTCAAGAAAACACCGGCGGTGAAGTCTAAGGCCCCGGCGAAGAAGAAAGTGGGCAAACCGGCGGAGCCCAAGTTGAAGACCGCCACTCCCCAACCGGCATCCAAGCCTGCACAGGTCTCGGTTGCCCCCACTGAGATGAGCTTTGACATGAACCAGACCATTGAGAGCATGACCGCCGCGAGCAATGAAGCGCTCAAGGAAGGTTTTGAGAAGACGCTGAAATCGGTCACCGAAGCCAGCAACTTCCAGAAAGAAACCGTGGATGCCCTGATCGCCTCGGCCACCGTGGCCGGCAAGGGTATCGAGACCGCCAACGCGAACGCCGTCGCCTATGCGAAATCGCTGATGGAAGAAGGCGTCACCGCGACCAAGGCTTTTGCCTCGGCCAAGTCGGTCCAGGAATTGTTTGAAATCCAGTCTGAGTACACCAAATCCGCCGTCGACAGCTACCTTGCTGAGCTGAACAAGACGTCCGACCTGTTCTCCGACCTGGTGAAGGATTCGCTGAAGCCGCTCAACGCGCGCGTCATGGCGGCCATGGAACTGGCCCAGCCGCACTAAGGCTTCAGCAAACGAGTTTTCCTCCCCGACTGGGCCCGGTGATCGTCACCGGGCCCTTTTTTTTGGGAATGATGATTCTTGGGGCGGTGGGTCGCCCAGGCGTCTGACGGGACACGTTCGGCCGGCTTTGAGCGCGCCGTGTCTGCCGTCGTTTTGCGCCCGCTCCAGTTTTCTGGATGCTGACGGCGCTGTCCTCCCCGACCGGGCCCGAAGGTGATCCGGTGGATCCCTCACAAAATGTGGGGGCCCCTTCATATGTCCTTCCGCACGAAACGGGAAGAAAGAATTTGTCCGGCGTGCTATATTTTTGATCTCGACCGGTTTGCAGCCGGGGTCTTTCCAATGAGCGGGCGCACCCCCATCTCTGTTTGAGAGCCCGTGAGTAATATTCGAGCACGATTAAAATATGACCGATAAAAATCAAGAAGATAACGGAATTGAGGAAGGTGCGGGCCTCGCTACGAAGACGCGTCCGGCGACCAAGAAACCTTCGCTTTACCGTGTTCTCCTACTCAATGATGACTACACGCCAATGGAGTTCGTGGTCGAGATTCTCGTCCGCATATTTCGAAAAACTCCCGAGGATGCCGCGAGAATCATGCTCCATGTTCATCAGAACGGTGTCGGCATGTGTGGCGTGTACACGTATGAGGTTGCCGAGACAAAGGTAGCCCAGGTCATGGACGCTGCACGGCGGGCCCAGCACCCGCTCCAGTGCACAATGGAAAAGGAGTAGAGTGGTGCCATCTTTCTCTTCAGACTTGGAAGACAGCCTGCACCGCGCTCTGGGTTACGCCAATGAGCGTGGACACGAATTCGCGACCCTGGAGCACCTCCTGCTTGCGCTCGTGGACGACCAGGATGCCAGCGCCGTCATGAAGGCCTGCGAAGTCGATCTCGACGAGCTTCGCGCCACGCTGACCGAATATGTCGACAACGAATTGTCCGAGCTCGTCGTCGATGATGACGAGGATGCCAAGCCGACGGCCGGTTTCCAGCGCGTCATCCAGCGCGCCGTGATCCACGTCCAGAATGCCGGACGTGAGGAAGTCACCGGGGCGAATGTTCTGGTGGCGCTGTTCGCCGAGCGCGAAAGCCATGCCGCCTACTTCCTCGCCGAGCGCGACATGACCCGCTATGACGCGGTGAATTTCATCTCGCATGGGATCGGCCGCAAGCCGGGCGCTTCCGAGGAGCGCGCTGTGCGCGGGACCGAGGAAACCGAAGAGCCGGCCAAGGATGGCGATGCGCTCTCCGCCTATTGCGTCAATCTCAACGAGAAGGCCAAGAAGGGCGAAGTCGATCCGCTGATCGGCCGCGATGCCGAGGTGGAGCGTTGCATCCAGGTCCTGGTGCGCCGCCGCAAGAACAATCCGCTCCTGGTGGGTGATCCGGGCGTTGGCAAGACCGCCATTGCCGAGGGTATCGCCCGCAAGATCGTCGAGAAGGAAGTGCCCGACGTTCTGGCCGGAGCGACGATCTACTCGCTCGACATGGGCTCCCTGCTCGCCGGCACCCGCTATCGCGGTGATTTCGAGGAGCGCGTGAAACAGGTCGTCAAGGAACTCGAGGAAAAGGACAATGCCGTCCTCTTCATCGACGAGATCCATACGGTGATCGGGGCCGGTGCCACCTCCGGCGGTGCCATGGATGCCTCCAACCTGCTGAAGCCGGCGCTTCAGAATGGTGGCCTGCGTTGCATGGGCTCGACGACCTACAAGGAATATCGTCAGCACTTCGAGAAGGACCGGGCCCTGGCGCGGCGCTTCCAGAAGATCGATGTGGCCGAGCCGTCCGTGCCGGATGCCATCAAGATCCTGCAGGGCCTGAAATCCTATTTCGAGGATTTCCACGATGTCCGCTTCACCAATGAAGCGCTCAAATCGGCCGTGGAATTGTCGGCGCGCTATATGGGCGACCGCAAACTGCCGGACAAGGCGATCGACGTGATCGACGAGGCCGGGGCCCAGATGCGTCTCCAGCCCGTGTCCAAGCGCAAGAAGACGATCGGCGTCAAGGAAGTGGAGAATGTGGTCTCGACCATGGCCCGCATCCCGCCGAAGACCGTCTCCAAGGATGACGAAACCTCGCTGAAGAATCTGGAGACGGATCTGAAGCATGTCGTCTTCGGTCAGGACAATGCCATCGACCAGCTGGCGACGGCGATCAAACTGTCCCGTGCCGGCCTGCGTGAACCGAACAAGCCGATCGGCTGTTACCTCTTCTCCGGCCCCACGGGTGTCGGCAAGACCGAGGTCACGCGTCAGCTGGCAGATATCATGGGTGTGGAACTGCACCGGTTCGACATGTCCGAATACATGGAGCGCCATGCTGTTTCGCGGCTGATCGGTGCGCCTCCGGGCTATGTCGGTTTCGACCAGGGCGGTCTGCTGACCGATGCGGTCGACCAGCATCCGCACTCCGTGCTGCTGCTCGACGAGATCGAGAAGGCCCACCCGGACCTGTTCAACATCCTCCTGCAGGTGATGGACAATGGCACGCTGACCGACTCGAACGGCAAGAAGGTCGACTTCCGCAATGTCATCCTGGTGATGACGACGAATGCGGGGGCCGCCGATGCCCAGAAGGAAGCCATCGGTTTCGGCCGTGGCAAGAAGACGGACGAGGCCGATGCCGCCGTGGAACGCCTGTTCACGCCGGAATTCCGCAACCGTCTGGACGCGATCATTCCGTTCGCCCCGCTGGCTGCCGACACGATCGGCCGCGTGGTCGAGAAATTCGTCCTGCAGCTGGAGGCCCAGCTGATCGATCGCGGCGTGACCTTCGAACTGACCCCGGATGCGACGGCCTGGTTGTCCGAGCGTGGCTATGACAAGCGTTTCGGCGCCCGTCCGCTCTCGCGCGTCATCCAGGAGCACATCAAGAAGCCGCTGGCGGACCAGATCCTGTTCGGTGAGTTGAAGAAGGGTGGGCTTGTGAAGGTCGATGTGGACCCGGCCGACAATGACCGGCTCGACTTCCACATCACACCGGGCGACCGGCTCCTGCCGCGCAATTCCAAGAAAAAGGACAAGAAGGAAGAGGTCTGATCCTCACCTTCGATCCCTGAAAAATGAAACGGCGCCTCTCGGGGCGCCGTTTTTCTTTGTGCCGGTCTGGGGCCAGTGGGGATCAAGCCAGCCGGGCGAGGCCGGGATCAGTCTCAAGCCGGGCCTTGCGGTAGTCGCGCGGTGTCTGGCCGGTCATCTCCTTGAAGGCCCGGTTGAACGGGCCGAGTGAGGCAAATCCGCTATCCAGGGCAATGTTCAGCACCGGCTCTTTGACCAGGGAAGGGTCCGCCAGCAGGCCCTTGGCGTGTTCAACCCGCCAGCCATTGACGTAGCGATTGAAATTCGGCGCTTCCAGACCGGCCGTGATGGCGCGGGAGATTTTGTAGTCCGGCTCGCGCAGGCGACGCGCCAGGCCTGCGACTTTGAAGTCCGGGTCCAGGTAGGGCGCGTCCTGCTCCATCAGGGCGCGGATGCGCCGGGCCATTTCGCGGGCTTCCTCCCGGGCCTCGTCTGCCAGGACGGGACGTGAAGTCGGCGTTTCGACGGGCAGCGGATGGCGTTCACGATAGCGCACGGCGACGCTGGTCACGGCCAGGATCGCCAAGGCGCAGATCGCCTGGATGGCGGCCATCAGATCAGCGGGCAGATTAGCGCTTCCATGATCTAGCACCATCACGCAAGTGGATACGCACAGGCCGAAGGTCGCCAGGAACAGGCCGCGCAGGCGTTTTTCATTGGCGGGCAGGGCAGGTGACCAGCCGCGCACGCCTTCCCAGAAGGACAGGACCAGAACCGTCGAGCTGAGCAGGGTCTGGCCGTGGCTCAGGCTTTCGAACAGCTGGGCCTGTGCGGCGGCCCCCAGAACGGTATCGGCCTGGATGGCCAGCAGGAATTGCTTGATCACGGTGGGGGCAAAAATGCCACCGACCAAAAGGAGCTGGGGCCAGCCCACTGCCGCATTCGGTCGGAAAAGCGCGCGTGAAACCAGCCAGAACAGGCTGCAGCTGGCACAGCTGGCGATGATCAGGGCCGGGCCCATCACGCCCAGCTGGGCCGGTGTGAAAACCTCGCGCAGCATGACGGCGGCCAAGCCACCACAAAAAATCGCCCAGACGATATGCAGGGTCTGACGCTTGGGCATCATCACGATGCCGAGGATCCAGGTCAGGGCCACAGCCGCGACGCCGAGTTTGATGGCCAGCACGAAATCCAGCATGGACGGCCTCCTTTTCACCGCTCTCTTTGCCTGAATTCCGGTCGATTTCCAAATCGGCAGGACCGGTTTTCGCGCTTTCTGGCAGGGGAATGTTGCGGTCGGCATCCCCGTTCTAGCGCCGGCCAAAAATGAGGAGTGAAACATGTCTGACGCGTCTGCCCCGACAGCCGCCCGTTCGCCGGTCCCGCCAGCCGGCCTGTCCCTGTCGCGAACCCTCTTGTCCGCTTCGGCCAAGCTCTGGTTCCTGGCGGCCGCCACCGGCCAGTGGATGTTCGTCTATTACATCACGTTGGCCTATCTCCCGGTGACCGTGGCCGGTGACTATGCCAGTTGGGACGATACGGGCCTGATGGAGGGCTACACCCAAGGCGATGCTTGGGGGAATCTGGCCTTCATCAGCCATGTTCTGCTCGCTGCGGTGATCACCGCGGGTGGCTTGCTGCAGCTGACACCAGCCCTGCGCAAACGCTTTCCGGCGCTCCACCGCTGGACCGGCCGCACCTATATGCTGATCGCCGTCTTCATGGCGCTGGGCGGGATCGGTCTGATCTGGATTCGTGGCACGCGCGTGAATGATGTCGCGGCGTTGGGCACCACAATGGATGCCATCCTGATCCTCGTCGCGGCAGGTTTTGCCCTGCGCCATGCCATGGCGCGCCAGATCAATTCCCACCGGCGCTGGGCGATGCGTCTCTTCATCTTTGTCAGCGGCGTCTGGTTCACCCGGATCGGCTATATGGGCTGGGCCATGCTGACCGGGGGCGCCGGCATGTCACGGGACCTGACGGGCTGGTTTGACAGCTTCATCGCCTGGGGAAGCTTCCTCATTCCCTGGATCCTGCTTGAGCTCTACATGCGCGCCCAGGACAGCCGGTCCAGCGCTGTGAAGTTCGCCATGTCAGGCGTGGTCCTGCTGGCCGCAGCCTTCACGGCTCTGGGCGTCTTCGGGGCCTGGATGATGATGTGGAGCCCGCATATCTAGTCGGTGTCCGGCCGGGCCTGCTCCTGGGACGGACGCGTCCAAGGGCGGCCCGGCGTGTCCCCGGGGTAGAAGGCTTCAGCCTGCTCTTCGGTTAGGGCCAGCGCGGCTTCAAGTGCGCGGTCCCGGCCGGCGATCAGATCCGCCAGATTTTCTTCAACCGGAATGTCCGGTGCCACAAAATGCCGGTTATCGCTGGTGTCTGTTCCGTAATAGGCCTCACTGGCCACTTCGGCCCAAAGGCCTGAATGTGCGAGCGTTTCGCCGCTATGCCCGATGAAGAGATTGGGGCGACCTCCGGTCGGCTGTCCGATCACGACCGGCCGTGTCGCGATTTCCATCGCCCCGGCGAACACGCTGCCGGCTGAAATGGTTTCGGGCCCGGTCAGCACGACGACACTGCCGCGGCGGCAGCACACGCCTGTGGACTGGGTCAGAAAGGCCATCGGCAGGGAGCGGCTGATCCAGCCGCCCAGATTATAGCGCAGGTCCAGGATGATCCGCTCGGGCGTGTTTTGACGCTGCCGCAGCTCCTGGAACAGGTCGAGCGTGAAGTCGATGAAGCGGGTCCCGTCGGCCCGGTCCGAAGTCGTATTGACCTGGATGTAGAGGATGTTGCCACCGGCCAGGTCGGTCGCCCAGAAATTCTCTTCCAAGCGGCTCCGGGAGAGGGGCGTGGGAGAGGCCGCCAGATCGTCAAGCGTGCGCCAGTCTTCGGGCCAGTAATAGGCTTGGCTGCGACCACTGCGCAGGACGGTGTCGACCGGCTCTTCGCGTTCATGGTCCAGGGCAAGCTGGCGGCGCTCGCCATCCGGCATGCGCAGGCGCAGCGGCGTTACGCCCTCTTCATTCTGCCAGCCGAAATACCGGTGGGCGGCCGGGTTCATCAGCCATTGCTCAGCCGCCCAGCTGCGACGACGCAGTGGATTGTCGGAAAAGGCGTAATCCTCGATCCGGTCCAGCTCGGCCGCCATTGGCCGTCCATTGATGGTCTCGATGCAGCCGCCGACCCAGTCCCGATAGGGATCATCGGCCGCCGTGATGCAAACGCCATCGGCCAGAAGGCGAAAGCGCAGCGGATAGCTGGTTTCAAAACCGGGCGTATCGGCTTCCGGATAGATCTGGACATGCGTGTCCATCGCCAGGGACATCAGCCCGGCCAGGTCGAAATACTGGCGCTCATGGGTGATCTCACCGGTCCGGGAAAGCAGCGTGTCGCGATGGTCTTCCCAGTCCGCCTCGCTGGTATACCAGAGCGGATCGGGGTGTTCCGTCATGATCCGGGTGTAGACGCGCTCCACCTCCTCGCGGGCTTCCTGCTCACTCAGCGGTTCAGCCTCATCCGCCTGGGCCGGTAGGGTGACTGCGAGCATCAGGCATGCGGCTTGGAACAATTTCATCAGGATATCTCCCCGTGTCGTAGCCAGGACTTTGAGGGCGCGCGTCTGAGGGGAAAGTTTGCGCGAGGTGAAGAATTGGTAGGACGTTCTTGCGGATGCCCGTGAGGGTATGCCTGACATTCTTTCTGGATCGGCCTTGTTCCCGGAGGCGGTTCACGTCACCTGTCAGAGCATGACGGCGCCACTCGAGATTCTCCACGATGTTTTCGGATTTCCCGGTTTCCGGCCGGGCCAGGAAGGCATTGTCGCCAATATTCTGGAAGGGTATCCGACCCTGTGCGTGATGCCGACCGGCGCGGGCAAATCCCTGTGCTACCAGGTGCCAGCCCTCCTGCTCGATGGCCCCACCATCGTGGTCTCGCCGCTTACCGCCCTGATGGATGACCAGGTCGCCGGGCTGAAGGCCAATGGTGTGGAGGCTGCGGCCATCCACTCCGGCCGCTCGAGGGAGGAGAATGTCGCGGACTGGCGGCGTTTCGAGGCGGGCGAGATCCGGCTGCTTTATCTTTCGCCGGAACGTCTGATGACACCGCGCATGCTCGCAGCCCTGCAGCGCATCTCCCCTGCGCTCTTCGTGGTTGATGAGGCGCACTGCATCTCCAAATGGGGCGCCGCCTTTCGTCCGGAATACGAGCAATTGAGTGCGCTTCGGGATCACTTCCCCCAAGCCCGCCTGGCCGCCTTCACGGCGACGGCCGATACCGCCACGCGTGAGGATATCGCCCGCAAGCTCTTCGGCGGGGGCGGGGAGATCGTGGTGCACGGGTTTGACCGTCCCAATCTCTCCCTCGCGGTGATGCCGCGCGAGAAGGGCGTGGAGCAAATGCTCGCCTTCCTGCAGGACCGCCGGGACGTGTCCGGGATCATCTATTGCCTGTCCCGCAAATCAACCGAGGAAACCGCGCAGCGGCTTGTCGATGCCGGCTATCGGGCCTTGCCCTATCATGCAGGCCTGGCGCCGGAGAGGCGCCGCGAGCACCAGGAAATCTTCATGGCGGAACCCGCCGTGATCATGGTGGCGACGATCGCTTTCGGCATGGGGATCGACAAACCGGACATCCGCTATGTCCTTCATCTCGACCTGCCAGCCTCGATGGAGGCCTATTATCAGGAGATCGGCCGGGCCGGCCGCGATGGCGGGGCGGCCGAGGCGCTGATGCTCTACGGCCTGTCGGATGCCCGCATGCGCCGGCAATTCATCGAACAGGATGGCGAGGATCTCGACCACAAGCGGCGTGAGCACAAACGCCTGGATGCCTTGCTGGCCTATTGCGAAGCCACGCGCTGCCGCCGCCAGGTCCTGCTGGCCTATTTCGGTGAGGAGCGCGAGGAAGCCTGCGGCAATTGCGATATCTGCCTCGATCCGCCCAAGCTGGTCGATGCGACGCGCGAGGCACAAATGCTGATGTCGGCCGTCGCCCGCACAGGCCAGCGTTTCGGGACGGCGCATATCATCGACATCGTTCGTGGCGCGGATACCGAAAAAATCCGCGAGCGCGGTCATGACACCCTGCCCACTTATGGAGTGGGTGCGGGGCGCCCCAAACCCTTCTGGCAGAGCCTGGTCCGGCAATGCCTGGCCGGCGGCCAGCTGATTCTGGACATCGAGGGATTTGGCGCGCTGCAGCTGACCGAACAGGGCGAAGCGGTTCTTGCCGGCAAAGCGAGGGTGGAAACCCGTGAATATGTCGCGCGCAAATCTTCCTCCGGTCCGCGGCGCGCGGTCCAGGTCTTGCCGGATGATGTCGATGCCGACCTGCTGGGGCGGCTGAAAGCCTTACGGCGCGACCTTGCGGCGGCCAAGGGCGTTCCGGCCTATGTCGTCTTCCCGGATGCCACCCTGATGGAAATGGCGGCACTGAAGCCTGCAGATCTGGTGCAGATGGGCGAGGTGAAGGGTGTCGGCCCGAAGAAACTGTCCGATTATGGCGAGGCGTTTCTCGAAATCATCCAGGGCAGCGCGCCGGCAGAGGGATGACGCGCACGGCAGACTCATGGCGTTCTGGCATGGGAACAGCTGGAAGGGTCGGTCATGTCAGGACGGATGGACGGAATGCACCGCGTTCTGATCGGTCTGGTCGTGATCCAGGTCCTTTACGGCCTGTTCTGGGCCCTGCATGACATTTCCGCCCGGCTGGGCCTCTGGCCGGACAAGCTTCAAGCCATTGAATTCGTCAACTCACTCGGCCTGGTTCAGGAAATCCTGTTCTTTTCCCACGTCGTGATGAATGGCGTGACCCTGATGCTGGTCCTGCTGCGTTGGCGGCTCGCCCTGCCAGTCTTCATTCTATCCTTCATTCTGGACCGGGGAGAATGGATTCTGATGTCCGGCAATGCCCTGTTTGCCAACATGGTTGCCGTGGATGCCTGGGCGCTGTTTTCCTTCACCCTGCAGGGCGCCATCTTCGCGCTCCTGCTCATTCTCAGCTTCGACGGTTCCCTGGGACCGCGCCCGGTCCGTCCGATCCAGCTCTAGGGCATCTCGATCGCCGCGGCGATCTTCTCGGCCTGCGCTTTCAGCTCATCCATGTCCGCCTGTCCGCCGCCATGGGCGCCCAGCGCCTGGCCTTCCATGCGCGGAATGATGTGGAAATGGACGTGGAAAATCGTCTGACCCGCCGGAGCACCATTGAACTGGGTGATGACAATCCCGTCCGGCTTGAGGGCGGTTTTGACGGCATTGCCGATCCGCTTGACCCGCACGATCGTCGCCTGCAGCGCCCCGTCGGTCATCTCCAGCGCATTGCGGACCGGCTCCCGGGGCACGACCAGCGTGTGACCGGGCGCCTGCGGGAAGATGTCCATGAAGGAAATGACGTGCTCGTCCTCATAGACTTTCACGCACGGCATCTCGCCCTTCAGGATTTTCGCGAAGATGTTTTCGGGATCATAGTCGCCGTACAGGCTCATTGCGGTGTCCTCGTTGATCGCTCTGTCGGTATGGAAGGCCGAGCCGGTCCGGGATGCAAGGCTTCTGGCTGAAGAAGCGGACGGGGATAGGCCTTCAATGCCGTCACTCGTGCCTGAACGGGCTTTCCTCATCGAGGAAAGCAATGTCCGATTCCACTGCCGGGCGCTCGCGGTTCAGGTATTCGGCAACCGCGTCCCGGAAGCCCTCATTGGCGATGAAATGTGCCGAGCGGACGGCTGTTGGCCGATAGCCGCGCGCCAGTTTGTGATCGCCCTGGGCCCCGGCCTCGACCCGGTCCAGACCGCGCTCGATCGCAATGTCGATGGCCTGGTGATAGCAGAGTTCGAAATGCAGGAAGGGATGGTCCTCCAGACGCCCCCAATACCGGCCGTACAGTGCATCCGACCCCACCAGATTGAGGGCGGAGGCGATATAGCGGCCCTCCTTCTTGGCCATGACCAGAATGACCTGGTCCGCCATGCGCTGGTGCAGGAGGTCAAAGAAGGCCCGGTTGAGATAGGGAAAACCCCATTTGCGTGACCCGGTCTCCTGATAACAGGCAAAGAAGACGTCCCAGTGCCCCGGCTGGAGGTCTGCACCACTCAGCCGCTCGATCTCGATTCCCTCCTGGGCGGTGCGCCGTTCCTTGCGCAAGC
Organism: Maricaulis parjimensis; assembly: GCF_016817355.1. Classification (GTDB taxonomy): domain Bacteria; phylum Pseudomonadota; class Alphaproteobacteria; order Caulobacterales; family Maricaulaceae; genus Maricaulis; species Maricaulis parjimensis. Next base: position 10,460 of record NZ_JADOTT010000006.1, on the reverse strand, counting down.
CCTTGCGCTTGCGGGATGAGAGGTCGCCGAGGAAGTCGTCATAGCTTCCATATCCCCGGTTCGACCAGATGAATTGCCGGTCGATCCGCTGCAACAGCCCCATATCGCCCAAATCCTGTGCATCTTGCAGGGCGGGAAAGGTGATGTGCCAGCTGGAGGCCTGGTTGCGGCGGGTGAGATCAACGGCGCCCATGATCAGAGCCTGGCGCAGGGCCGGTGTCGGCGCGAGAAGGCGCCGGCCGGTCACCGGCGTGAAGGGCACGGCTGTCAGGAATTTGGGATAATACTGCCCGCCGGCCCGTTCATAGGCGTCCGCCCAGCCCTGGTCGAACACGTATTCACCCATGGAATGGGACTTGATGTAGAAGGGCATCACGCCCAGCAAATCGCCATTCCCGTTTTCCAGCAGCAAATGACGCGGTGACCAGCCGGTCTCGTCGGACACGCTGCCGCTGGCTTCCAGGGCTTCCAGAAAGTCCCAGCTCAGGAAGGGGTCGTAGGCTTCGCCGGGCGGATTGGCGAGCCGGTCCCAGTCCTCGCGTGACACCTCGGCCAGACCCGTCGTCGCGCGCAGGCTCAGTGTCTCGTCCGGGGAACGATCATCATCTGCGGGCATGCCGGTATCCCGTCAATTGCGGCGCTGCTGGCGGCGCATCTCCCGCAATTCCGCCTCGGTCGGCTGTGATATGGCCTGGATCTCCGTGGCGCGGAACCAGGGAGTGGACCCCTGTTCCAGGCCTTCGCGGGCGCGGGCGGCAAACTGGTTGGCCCGCATGCGTTGTCCGGAGGCAAAGGCCTGTTCGGCGATGGCCAGCTGGGCGAGGGAGGTCTCCCCATTTCGCTCATGAATGATGGAGAGCTGATACCAGCCGAACCCATTATCAGGCTCGATATCCAGAGCGACGCGCAAATGCTGGGCGGCTTCATCGAGATAGGCGGGGTTTTCCGTCGCAATCATGGCGATCGCCAGATTGATCCGGAGCAGCGGTGCTGTCGGCTCCAATTCCACCGAACGACGGTGCGGTGCGATGGCGTCTTCGGCATGACCGCTTTCGAACAGCATCTGGCCGTGCAATTCGTGGAAATACGGGTTGTCAGGTTCTTCCGCGAGCAGGCTGTTGATCTCTTCAAGGGCCCGGTCGAGGCGGGCCTCGTGATAATAGGCCACGGCCCGGGCATAACGGGCGGGCAGGGAGGTATCGCTCTCTGGATAGCGGAAGAAGACGTATTCCGGATCCACCAGGAAGCCGTAGATCTTGGCCTGGATGCGCCGCAGATAGGCGATCTCTTCCGGCGTATCGACATTGTTCACCGAGGGCGCATTCGCAGCGCGGTCCCGCAGATAGGAGATCCGTTCCGAGGACAGCGGGTGCGACCGGAAATAGGGGAAGCGGCGCGCCTGCGACATGACTTCCTGGTAGCGGAAGCGTTCGAAGAATTCGACGAGGCCCGTGGCCGGCTCACCGGCGGCTTCCAGGAATTGCAGACCGGCCTGGTCGGCGGAGGCTTCCTGGGCCCGGCTATAGGTGAGGAAGGAGAGGGCGCCGAATTGCTGGCTGGACGCCATCAGGGCACCAGCCGCACCGCCTTCACCGGCCAGCGCTGCCAGAACACCCAAACCCAGTGAGATGAACATGGGGGCTTGGGCATTGCGCATGGCGTCGCCGGAGCGGGCCAGGTGGGCGCCGGTGATATGACCGGTTTCGTGCGCAATCACGCCTCTGAGCTGGTTGGGCGTGTCGGCTTCCACGATGATGCCGGTATGGAGAAAGATGTTCTGTCCGCCGGTGACGAAGGCATTCAGGGAATTGTCGGCGACGATATACAGATCAACATCGGCAACCTGCAGTCCGGCAGCCTCGATGATCGGGTCGGCGTAATCGTGCAGCATGTGCTCGATTTCCGTATCCCGGATCAGCGACTGACCCCAACTCGGTGCCGAGCTGGCCACAGCTAGGCTGGTGGCCGCGGCGATGGCTTTCAGGAATGACATCCTGCCTCCACGTCTTGCCCCCGCCCGGTCATGATAACAGCGGTTCCCCAACACGCCAGCTCACGAAATGGCGACCGGACCGCCCCCATGCAAGGGGCGGTCCGGCAGTCTGTCTTAATTGCCGCCGAACAGGCCGGTGCGGTTCCACCAGCCGCGGCGTTTCGGCCGGCCGTCATCGTCGCCGGCACCGGCCGTTTCCGTTTCACGGTCCTCGGCAGGCGTTTCCGTCGCTTCGGCCGGTGTTTCTTCCGCGGCGGCCTCAACCGGAGCCTCAGCCGGCGTTTCCGCCGGAGCTTCGGCCGGAGCTTCGGCATCGGCCTTGGGCTCTTCCTTCTTGCGGCGCGTGCGGCGCTTCGGCTTGGGCTTTTCTTCCGCTTCAGCTTCGGCAACCGGTTCGGCTTCGGTCTTGGCTTCGGCCTCTACCGTTTCAGCGGCCGGCTCGGCCTCCGCCTTCTTGCGCGGACGGCGGGTCCGGCGTTTCGGCTTTTCGTCCTCGGCAGCGGTTTCGGCCGGGGCTTCAGCCTCTGCAGCCGGAGCCTCGTCCGTCTTCGCTTCGGCTTCAGCTTCAACGTCGGCCTTCTTGCGACGGGTGCGGCGCTTCGGCTTCGGCTTTTCTTCCGCTTCGGCCTCTACGGCCGGTTCGGCATCAGCCGCAGGTTCGACGGCCGGAGCATCGGCCTTGGCCTCGACCGGTTCGGCGCCGGCTTCGGCGGTGTCCTCACCGGACTCTTCGCCCGTATCCTCATTGCCCGTTTCGGCCTGGTTCTCATTGCGGCGGCGGCCACGGCCACCCCGGCGGCCGCGACGGCGGCGGCGACGCGGCTGGTCTTCGCCGTCTTCACTGCTCTCGTCGGAGGCCTCGGCGCTGTCACCGGATTCCTCATCATCGACCGAGATCACGTCCATGGAAGCCGGAGCGTCCTCGGAGCCACCCGATTTGCGGCGGCGGCGACGGCGGCGGCGACGGCCCGTGCCTTCGCGCGGTTCGTCGTCCTCACTGGCCGTGGTCTCATCCTCGTCCGGAATGGAGATTTCCTCGATCGATTCCACGGAGAGCGGTGCGATCTGGAGTTCTTCACCCGGCTCGCGGCTTTCCAGGGCCTCGATGGTGAATTCGGGTGCCAGGATGCTGTCATCGGCGGCCACGATGATGCGCATCGAGAAGCGTTCCTCGATTTGCATCAGATGGTCGCGCTTGTCGTTCAACAGGTAGATGGCGACATCGGTCGGCACCGAGATGCGCACGCGCTTGGACTTGCCGCGCGTGCCTTCGCGTTCCAGGCCGCGCAGGGCGACCAGGGCGCTGGACTCGGTGGAGCGCAGATGTCCCGTGCCCCGGCAGGTCGGGCAGGGCGTGGTTGAGCCTTCCAGCAGGCTGGTACGGCGGCGCTGGCGCGAGATTTCCATCAGGCCGAACTGGGAGATGCGGCCCATTTGCAGGCGGGCCCGGTCGCGCTTGAGCACGTCCTTCATCTTCTTTTCGACGGCGCGGTTATTCTTGTTCTCGTCCATGTCGATGAAATCGATCACGACGAGACCGGCCAGGTCGCGCAGGCGCATCTGGCGCGCCGCTTCCGCAGCGGCTTCCAGATTGGTGCGCAGGGCGGTGGCTTCGATATTGCGCTCACGCGTGGCCCGGCCCGAGTTCACGTCGATGGAGACGAGGGCTTCGGTCGGGTTGATCACCAGATAACCGCCGGATTTCAGCGGCGCGATCGGCGAATAGATGGCTTCCAGCTGGGCCTCGACCTGGAAACGCAGGAAGAGCGGCACGGTTTCCTTGTAGTGCTGCACCTTCTTGGCGTGTGAAGGCATCAGCATCTTCATGAAGGCCTTGGCCTCCTTGTAGGCCTCTTCGCCTTCCACCAGGACGCTGTCGATCTCCTTGTCATAGAGATCGCGGATCACCCGCTTCACCAGATTGCCTTCCTCATAGATCAGTGAGGGGGCCACGGATTTCAGCGTCAGCGCGCGGATATTCTCCCACAGGCGCAGGAGGTAATCGGCATCGCGCTTGATTTCGGTCTTGGTGCGGCTGGCACCCGCGGTGCGGATGATCAGGCCGACGCCCTTGGGCAGTTCCAGCTCGTTGACCACGCCTTTCAGGCGCTTGCGGTCGGAGGCGTTGGAGATCTTGCGGGAAATCCCGCCACCGCGCGGCGTGTTCGGCATCAGCACGCAATAGCGGCCGGCCAGGGAGAGATAGGTGGTCAGGGCTGCACCCTTGTTTCCACGTTCTTCCTTGGCGACCTGGACCAGAAGGATCTGGCGGCGCTTGATGACTTCCTGGATCTTGTACTTGCGGTACAGCTGACGGCGGCGGCGCGCAGCCTGCGCGTCATCCATGTCGTCTTCACTGTCATCACCGATGGTTTCCGGCGCTTCGGGCGCCTCTTCACCGTCAGCCGCAGCCGTATCGGCCGCGTCGGCATTCGCCTCTGCGGCGTCCTCGCTCTCAGCGACGTCGTCCTCGGCATCCTCCTGCACAGCCGAGGCTTCTTCCTCGGCGAGGGCCATGCGGTCCTCATAGGGGATCTGGTAGTAGTCGGGATGGATTTCGTTGAAGGCCAGGAAGCCGTGACGATTCCCGCCATACTCAACGAAAGCGGCCTGCAGCGACGGCTCTACGCGCGTGACCTTGGCCAGATAGATATTTCCGCGGATGGGACGGCGGGCTTCCGCCTCGAAATCGAAATCCTCAACTTTGGAACCGTCGACGACGACGACGCGGGTCTCTTCGCGATGACCGGCGTCGATCAACATTTTCTTGGACATTAAAAGTCTCTCCTGCGCACGCCTGCAGGATGGACCGGCCCCGAATTGTGGAGCGGACGATCTGCGGCGGCGGGGGGGCTGTCGCCGGGGAGCTGCCTGCCGTCTCGTGACGTGATGTCATAGGACTGTGCATCAGGCGCTCCTCGCGCATCAGCGTTTACCATGTGCGCCTCCCGGCCTTGTTCAGGGCGTCGGGCGCGGCGATCGGGGCTTGGGCACCAAAGAAATCAGTACCGAAGCGGCGATAGTGAAACCGGCGGGATGGCTATCCGGCCGGGGGCCCTGGGACGCGGCCAGCCGTCATGCGGCTGCGGTTTCGCCAAGGTCTTGGCAACATGCATCATTCCGTCGGCTATGAAAAGTGTCTCTCGCGGTTGGGTGGTTGCGTTGCATTTCGCACTGGTGCATCAACCAAACGTCAAGGTCCGCACGTTAGGGTGACTGAAAAGCCGTAGACAGAATCGCTACGGCATAGATGGTGTGGCTATGCGTATCAGAACGATCATGACGGCGGTGATGGGGGCTGTTCTTGCCTGTGGGGCAGGGATGGCAGACCAGGAAGTGCGCGATGTCCGCTTCGGTGTGGACGGCGAGCGCACACGTGTCGTGATCGAAACCGCTGAAGCGGTCGACTTCCGCGCTTTCACCCTCGATGGAATTTCCGATCGCCTCGTGGTCGACCTGCCGAACATGGATTGGTCCGTGCGCGGGCTGGAAGCCGGCGAGGGCGTGGGCCACGGTCTCGTCGACGGTTTCCGGTTCTTCTCGAACTCCACGGCATCCTCGCGCGTGGTGTTCGAGCTCGAGCATCCGGCCGTTATCGTCAGCCAGTTCGCCCTCGATCCGGCGTCGCCGGGTGGCAATCACCGTCTCGTCATCGATGTGGAACGCTCCACCGAAGCCAGTTTCCAGACGGCCTCCGGTTTCAGCCATACCTCCGCGGGCAGCCTTGATTCCCTGATCATGGAACGCGTGGAAGCGGTCTATGTGCCGCCGGCCCGCGAACGCCGTGTCATTGTTGTGGATGCCGGTCATGGCGGCCGTGACCCCGGCACCATTGGCGGGCAGGGCACGCATGAGAGCGATGTGACGCTGGAAGCTGCGCGTGAACTGCGCCGTCAGCTGGAAGCCACGGGCCGTTATGAAGTCCTGCTGACCCGCGACCGCGACATCTACCCGTCCTGGGAAGAGCGCGTGGGTGTGATGGCCGATTCGCGCGCTGACCTGTTCATCTCGCTGCATGCGGATTCCTCGCCGAACGGTTCGACCCGCGGTGCGGCTGTCTACACGCTCAATGATCGCGCCGAAGACCGCGCGCGCCAGCGCGGCCGGCAGAATAATGACCGGACCCAACTGGCCGAGGTGAACCACATCCTGCTGGAGCTGGAACTGCGCGAGAAGCGCAACCAGTCCTCCGCCTTTGCCGAGGTTCTGCTGGAACACCTGTCCAGCGCCGGCCCGCTTCTGCCCAACCCGCACCGCCAGGCGAACCTGTTCGTCCTGCTGGATCCGCGTGTCCCGGCTGTCCTGGTCGAGATGGGCTTCCTGACCAACCGGACCGATGAGAATAATCTCACTTCAGCCGCGGCGCGCCGCCGCCAGATGGCATCTGTCGTCTCCGGTATCGACGACTACTTCGCCAATCGCGGCGATGATGATTTCGCCGATAGCGACCAGATTGCACTTCCGGCACGCTGAATCGCTTTAATCTCGAACCCGCTGCGGCCATAATGCCGCCTCGGTGTCATGCTCCTGGGTTATGTCTGTCCAGCGGGTAGAGCGGCCAGAGGGCACAAGGCGTAATGAAGATCTTCACTTTGCGTAACATGATGCGTACCGCGCTGTGGGGCGGTATCGCCGCCGCCGTGCTGGGCGTCATCGGTTTCATTGCAGCGGCCGTCTATGTCGTGCGCGTCACTGCGGACCTGCCCAATCACCAGCAATTGGCGGAATATCAGCCGCCGGTGATGAGCCGGGTGCATGCCGGTGACGGCCTGCTGATCGCCGAATATGCCCGCGAACACCGCGTCTTCGTGCCGATCGACAATATTCCGCAAAATGTCGTCCATGCCTTCATCTCGGCCGAGGACAAGAATTTCTATGAGCATGGCGGGCTGGATTTCCGCGGCATCATCCGTGCGGCCCTGTCCAATGTCTCCAACGTGCTCAATGGCCGCCGCCTGGAAGGCGCCTCCACGATCACGCAACAGGTCGCCAAGAATTTCCTGCTCTCCTCGGAACAGCGGATCGAGCGCAAAGTGCAGGAAATGGTGCTGTCCCGCCGGATCGAGCGGGCTTTCACCAAGGACCAGATCCTCGAGCTCTATCTCAATGAAATCTATCTGGGCAATCGCGCCTATGGCGTGGCCGCGGCGGCGCTGAACTATTTCGGCAAATCCCTGGACGAGCTGGAATTGCACGAGATCGCCTATCTCGCCGCTCTGCCGAAGGGCCCGGCCAATTATCATCCCGAACGCCATCACGCTGCCGCCATCGAGCGCCGCAACTGGGTGCTCTCGCGGATGGCCGAGAATGGCTATATCTCCGCCGAAGCCGCCGAAGAGGCCCAGGCCCAGCCGTTGGAAGTCGTCGACCGCCTGTCCGGCGCCACCTATACGGCCGCCGAATATTTCGTCGAGAATGTCCGCCGCCAGGTCTTCTCCATGTATGGCGATGACGAGCTGTATGATGGCGGCCTCTCCATCCGCACCACGCTCGACACCAATATGCAGCTGGCTGCCCGCCGCGCCCTGCGTGATGGTCTGGAAGCCTATGACCGCCGCCATGGTTTCCGCGGCGCCCTGGCCACGATCGAACTGGGTGAGGGCTGGGATGAACGTCTCGCCGAAGTGGAAATCCCGCGCGATCTGGATGAGGGCTGGATTCCGGCCGTCGTTCTGGAGACCACGGCCTCTGCAGCCCGGATTGGCCTGCTGAACGGTCATGAGGGCGAGATTCCGATGTCGGCCCTGGAATGGGCCCGCGAAACCCTGCCGGATGGTGAACTGGGCGATCTCGTCCGTCGCCCGTCCGACGCGCTGAGCGCCGGGGATGTCATTCTGGTCGCCTCGATTGCCGACCAGGAGGATTACGGCGAGGGCCAGTACGGCCTGCGTCAGGTGCCTGAAATCAATGGCGGTATTCTCGCCATGGACCCGCACACCGGCCGCGTCCTGGCCATGGTGGGCGGTTATTCCTTCCAGCACAGTCAGTTCAACCGGGCCACCCAGGCCCGCCGCCAGCCGGGCTCCTCCTTCAAACCCTTCGTCTACGCGGCCGCTCTGGACAATGGCTATACGCCGGCCAGCCTGATCCTGGACGCGCCATTCGTGGCCTCCGGCGGCGCGGATGAGCGCTTCTACATGCCGTCCAACTATTCGGAACGCTATTACGGCATGTCGACCCTGCGCCTGGGTCTGGAATTGTCCCGGAATGTGATGACCGTGCGTCTCGCCCAGGAAATGGGCATGGCGCCGATTGCCGAATATGGCGAGCGCTTCGGCATTTATGACGATATGGAACCCGTTCTGGCGATGGCGCTGGGTGCCGGGGAAACCACGCTGGACCGTCTGGTGACCGCCTATGCGGCTTTGATCAATGGCGGCCGCCAGGTCCAGCCGACCATTCTGGACCGTGTCCAGGACCGCACCGGCGCGACGATCTACGCCCATGAAGTTCTGCCCTGCGATACGTGTGATGAGGCCGAATGGGACCCCTCCCTGCTCGAACCGCTCTTCCCGGAAATGCGTGAGGAAATCGTCGATCCGGTGACCGCGTATCAGGTCGTCCACATGCTGGAAGGTGCGGTTCAGCGCGGTACCGGTACGGCACTGCGTCCGCTGGGCCGTCCGCTCGGCGGCAAGACCGGCACGACGAATGATTTCCGCGATGCCTGGTTTGTCGGCTTCGGCCCGGACCTCGTGGTCGGCGTCTATGTCGGTTTCGACACGCCCTACCAGCTTGGGCCGGGCGAGGCCGGGGGGCGGGTGGCGGCTCCGATCGCCCGCGATTTCCTGGCGGTTGCTCTGGAAAATTATCCGGTCGCGCCCTTCCGTGTGCCCGAAGGCGTGCGCCTTGTGCCGATCGACCGTCAGTCCGGTGAGCCGGGCGCGCTGGGTCAGCCGGGTGTGCTCCTCGAAGCCTTCCGCCCGGGGACGGAACCATCCCGCGAGACCGAAGAAGAAGAGAGCGGCCTGTCCTTTGCCCGCTCCTCCGTCAGCGATGATCCGCTCGCCGTCCTGCTCTCCGAAGAGGGCGATGGCGAGGAGGAAGAGGAAGACGAGGATGACGGGCTGGGCGGTCTGTACTGACCCATCTGCCCTGACCATCTTGTCTTGCTGCGGGCGCGGTTATAATCCCTGCTGTCCTGTTCCGGCAGTTCTGCCGATTCATCCGAATGAAGAGTGAGGTGCCACGCCATGCGCGCTGACATCCAGACCCTGTCCGACGAAATCCAGCAGGCAGTTGGCCTGCTGAGGAGGCGTCTTTGACTGGGATACTGCCCAGAAACGCCTTGATGAGCTGAACGCTCAGTCCGAAGCGCCCGACTTCTGGAATGACCCCCAGAAAGCCCAAGCCCTGATGCGCGAGCGCAATCGCATCGACAATGCGATGACGACGATTCGCGAAGCGGAGACCGAGCTCTCCGACACGGTCGAGATTGTCGAACTCGCCGAGATGGAAGGCGATGAGGAAATGGTCGAGGAGGCCATTGCCGGCCTCAACCGTCTCGCCGAACGCATGCGCCGCGCCCAGTTGGAAGCCCTGCTTTCCGGTGAAGCTGACGGCAATGACGCCTTCGTGGAAATCCACTCCGGTGCCGGTGGCACGGAGAGCCAGGACTGGGCGGCCATGCTGGCGCGCATGTATTCCCGCTGGGCCAATGCCCATGGCTACAAGGTGGAGATCATGGAAGAGCAGGCGGGCGAGGAAGCCGGCCTGAAATCCACGACCCTTCTGGTCAAGGGCGAGAATGCCTATGGCTGGCTGAAGACGGAGAGCGGCGTGCATCGTCTGGTGCGCATTTCGCCCTTCGACAGCGCGGCCCGCCGCCACACCAGTTTCACCTCGGTTGGGGTCTTCCCGTCCATCGATGATGCCATCGAGGTGGAGATCGACGAGTCCAAGGTCCGCACCGACACCTATCGCGCCTCCGGCGCGGGTGGTCAGCACGTCAACAAGACGGACAGTGCTGTCCGCCTGACCTATGACATGCCCGGCCAGGACAAGCCGATCGTGGTCCAGTGCCAGAATGACCGCTCCCAGCACAAGAACCGGTCCCAGGCCTGGGACATGCTGCGGGCGCGCGTCTATGAGGTCGAACTGCAGGCCCGTGAGGCTGCAGCCCAGGCCGAGGCCGATGCCAAGACGGAGATCGGCTGGGGCCACCAGATCCGCTCCTACGTCCTGCAGCCCTACCAGATGGTCAAGGATCTGCGCACCAATGTGGAGACGTCCAATACCGGCGGTGTGCTGGATGGTGATCTGGACGAGTTCATGGCGGCCGCCCTGGCCGCCCGCGTCGGGGGCGAGGACCAGGACGAGGCCTGATCCCGGACCCCGGACATTCCGGCACAAAAAAAGCCGGCGGTGGGCACCTTCTTCACAGCGCTGAACACGCGCAGCATGCCGCTCACATAGTCAAACTCGCGCTGAAGCGCGGTGAACAGACCCATCAATGACCTCCCGATTT
>NZ_JADOTT010000005.1 GCF_016817355.1 Maricaulis parjimensis | reverse complement strand
CCTCCGCCTCGCAGGCTCGGCACCTCCCCCGCGCGGCGGGGGAGGAAAACTTATCCCCACCCCCAAAACCCGTGAGACACTCCTCCTCGACTTCCGGGAAGAGAGGCGCGAGCTCAGTCCCTTGTGCCCGGAAGTGTGCGGAGCCTGTCCGCGCGAGGGGGTGACATCCTAAGCTCCGGCAGGGCATCCGGCCCGGTCTGACGGCACTAAACGCCCGACCCGAATACCGGCCGGATTGGAAACGGGGGCGAGAGCGTCCGGGAAATCTCCGCGTGCGGGAGGCAGACGCCTGTCACACACTTTTAAAAACATGCCGGCAGACAGTCGCCGGCCTCCCGCACACCTCTCATACCGCCAGGCGGAAACGCCGTGGCGATGAAAGCCGTGAAACATCCACCCGCATTTTTCCCGGGCACAGTCCCGGGACCTGCCGAAGGCGCCGCATCCCCATTCGATGAAGAAGCCCCCCCTCGCGTGCATCACCCCGAAAAACTGTTTGCCTTCGCCACCGGTTCGGATAATTTACCAGGCGGAACATTTGCAGAACAATGTGGCAATTCCCGTTCCATCCCGAGGCGGGATTGCATTGGAGGACAAATATGATTGGCTATGTGACCCTGGGCACGAACGACCTGCAGAAGAATGCGCCCTTCTATGACAAGATCTGTGGCGCGCTGGGCGTCGGCCGCATGATGGATTTCGACACCTTCATCGCCTGGGGCCAGCCCGGTGGCGGGGCCGGTGTCGCGCTGACCCAACCCTTTGACGGACAGCCGGCCACGGTCGGCAATGGCGTCATGGTGGCCCTGCAGGCCAAGGACCGCGCCCAGGTCGACGAAATCTACAAGCTTGCCATGGAGCTCGGCGCTCCGGACGAAGGCGCGGCCGGCCCGCGCGGCGATGAAGGCTTCTATGCCGGCTATTTCCGCGACCCGGACGGCAACAAGCTCGCCATCTTCCACATGTAGGAAGACCGGCCCGGCCGACACGAAACGCCCCGCCCGAAAGGCGGGGCGTTTTGCTGTGGGCCTCACCCCACCGCAGACAAGACTGGGCTTGTTGCAGCGCAGCAGGTATGAGGCGCCCCTGATCGCCCAACCTGCCGCCCTCACCTGCCGCGAAAGCCCGACCGTCCGATGCTGACCATTTCCAATCTTGATTATCGCATCGGCGAGCGTTCCCTGTTCGAGAATGCGTCCGCGCAGATTTCCGGCGGCTGGAAGGTCGGCCTGGTCGGCCGCAATGGCACCGGCAAGTCGACCCTCTTGCGTATCATCCGCGAAGAGATCGACCAGCCCTCCTCCGACACGCCTGTCCGTCTGCAGCGCGGCGCGCGCATCGGCTGGGTCGCCCAGGAGGTGCAGCCCTCCGAGCAGACGATCCTCGAAGTGGTCCTGTCCACCGATGCCGAGCGCCACGCCCTGATGCAGGAATCGGAGACCGCCACCGATCCCGACCGTATCGCCGAGATCTTCACCCGCCTCGCGGACATCGACGCCTGGACGGCCGAGGCGCGGGCGGCGGAAGTCCTCATGGGTCTGGGCTTTACCGATGCCGACCTGTCGCGCCCGACGCGCGAGTTTTCCGGCGGCTGGCGCATGCGCGCCGCCATTGCCGGCGTGCTCTTCTCCGAGCCCGACCTGCTCCTGCTCGACGAGCCGACCAACTATCTCGACCTGGAAGGCGCGGCCTGGCTGGAGACCTATCTCAAGAAATATCCCCACACCGTGCTGATCGTCTCGCACGACCGGGAAATGCTGAACCGCTGCGTCACCCATACGCTGGCGCTGGAGCACAAACAGCTCTCCATCACGCCGGGCGGCTATGATGCCTGGCTGAAACTGCGCGCCGCCAAGACCGCCCTCTTGGAAGCCCAGCGCGCCAAGCAGGATGCCGACCGCGCCCGCCTTCAGGCCTTCGTGGATCGTTTCGGCGCCAAGGCGTCCAAGGCCAGCCAGGCCCAGTCGCGCGTGAAAATGCTCGAGAAGATGCAGGACATCTCCATCCCGATCGCCGAACGCACCACGCCTTTCTCCTTCCCCACATCGACCGACAAGCTGAACGCGCCGCTCCTGCAATTGCGCGATGCCACGGTGGGTTATGGCGAGGGCGCGAAGATCCTCGACCGCGTCGATCTGCGCCTGGATCCCGATGACCGTATCGCCATTGTCGGCGCCAATGGCCAGGGCAAGACCACGCTGGTCAAATCCATCGCTCAGCGCTTGGAGCTGATGGGCGGCGAGCGCACCGCGGCCCGGTCCCTGCGCATCGGCTATTTCTCCCAGGACCAGATGGACGAGCTCAATGAGGGCGAGACCGTGCTGGACCATGTCCGCGACGCCCTGCCCCACGGCACCACGCCGGCCCGCTGCCGCGCCGTCGCCGCCGGCATGGGCTTCCCGCACGAGAAGGTCGAGACCAATATCGAGAAACTCTCCGGCGGCGAGAAAGTGCGCCTCCTCCTGGGCCTCATGTCCCTGGACAAGCCGCACATCCTCATCCTGGACGAACCGACCTCCCACCTCGACATCGACAGCCGCGAAGCCCTGATCTACGCGCTCAACGAATACAATGGCGCCGTCGTCCTCATCACCCACGACGTCTACCTCGCCGAAGGCACCGCCGACCAGCTCTGGCTCGTCAAGGACGGCCGCGCCAGCCGCTATGACGGCGACCTCAATGACTACCGCAAACTGATCCTGCAGGCGGACAAGCGGTAGGGGCCACGGCTCTCCAAACCTCACCCCCACAACTGCATACCCGCCCTGCCGCCGCTGATGCGTGCATTTCCTCCAAGCTGTGCTACACGCTGCCCTATTCCGGCCAGTCGCCACTCATCGGCGTCCTTACCGGGACACTGATGGAACCCGGCCCGTGATGGGTGTGGCCGGCATTTTGGCACTGGAAACAGCTTTATATGACCGAGACTGACCGCATTGCGCCGGCCCTTGCCGCTGCGCTTGAGAAAAAGGGCTATGCCGCCCTCACCGAAGTCCAGTCCGCCGTGATCGCGGAAGAGACCGAGGGGCGCGACCTCCTCGTCTCCGCCCAGACCGGTTCGGGCAAGACCGTCGCCTTCGGCCTGTCGATCGCCCCGACCCTGTTGGGCGACGACACGAATTTCAACGCGCCCGATCTGCCCATGGCCCTGGTTGTCGCGCCGACGCGCGAACTGGCACTGCAGGTCCAGAAAGAACTGACCTGGCTCTATGGCGAGGCCGGCGGCCGGATCGCCTCCTGTGTCGGCGGCATGGATCCCCGCGCCGAACGCCGTGTTTTGGAACGTGGCTGTCACATCGTGGTCGGCACACCGGGCCGTCTGCGCGACCATATCGAGCGCGGTGCGCTGGACATGTCCCAGCTCAAGGCCGTCGTTCTGGACGAAGCCGACGAAATGCTCGATTTCGGCTTCCGCGAGGATCTGGAATACATTCTGGACGCTGCTCCGGCGAGCCGCCGCACCCTTTTGTTCTCGGCCACCGTACCGCGCGCCATTGCCGATATTGCCCGCCGTTTCCAGAAGGATGCCCTGCGCATCACCACGGTCTCCGAACGCGGCCAGCATGCCGATATCGAATACCGCGCCCTGACCGTCGCCCCGTCCGACCGGGAAAACGCGATCATCAATGTGCTGCGCTATTATGATGCCGAGCGCGCCATCATTTTCTGCGCCACGCGCGAAGCGGTGAACCGTCTGGCCGCCCGTTTCGGCAATCGTGGCTTTGCCACCGTCGCCCTGTCCGGCGAGCTGACCCAGAATGAGCGCACCCATGCCCTGCAGGCCCTGCGCGATGGCCGCGCCCGCGTCTGTGTGGCCACCGATGTCGCCGCCCGCGGCATCGACTTGCCGGGTCTGGAACTCGTCATCCATGCCGATCTGCCGACCAATGCCGATGTCCTCCTGCACCGTTCCGGCCGCACCGGCCGGGCCGGCGCCAAGGGTGTCTGTGCGATCATCGTGCCCTTTACCCGCCGCAGCCGCGCCCAGCGCCTTCTGCGCGATGCCCGCCTGCAGGTGGAATGGGCCGAGGCCCCCGGCGCCGATGATGTCCGCGCGAAGGACCGCGAACGCCTGATGGCGGACCCCGTCCTCACCGAAGCCGTCGACGAAGACCTCAAGAGCGATGTCGACGCGCTGATGGAGGCTTTCACCGCCGAACAACTGGCCGCCGCCTTCCTGCGCACGCGCCTGGCCAATCTGCCCTCTGCCGAGGATCTCCTCTCCGGCCCGGCCGCGCAGAATGACCGGCCGGAACGCAAGCCGCGCGAGAATTTCAAGGAGAGCGTCTGGTTCCGCCTCTCTGCCGGCCGCCGCGCCAAGGCCGAGCCGCGCTGGCTCCTGCCGCTGATCTGCCGCCTGGGCCATGTCACCAAGCGCGAGATCGGCTCCATCCAGATCGGCGAAGTGGAAACCCGTTTCGAGATCGACGCGGCCCATGCCGAGCGTTTCACCAAATCCCTGGCCGAGAATGGCGGCGGCGAGAAGAATATCCGCGTCACCCCGTGTGACGGGTCGGAACTCCAGCGCGCCGGTCCCAATGACGGGCCGACCGATGGCCGCACGCCGAAAATGCGTCATCGCAAGGGCCCGCGCCGCCAGGAGCAGACCGACAGCGACGGCTATCCGCTCGACCGCAAGCGCGATGACTGGAAGCCGGAAGGCGATGACAAGCCGCGCTTCAAGAAGAAGTCCTTCGACAAGAAGCCTTATGGCGAGAAGAAGGATTTCGGCGACAAGAAGCCCTACGCCGAGAAGAAAGACTTCGGGGACAAGAAAGCCTACGGCGACAAAAAGCCGGGCGGCAAGAAGCCCTATGGCGACAAGAAACCCTTCGCCAAATCCGATGAGGGGGAGCGCCCCTTCAAATCCAAGCCGAAGCCGGATTATGAGCGCGCCGACTCTCCGCTCGCCGGCGAGGATTATCCGCTGCGCCGCAAGCCCCGCAAAACCAAGCCGGATGGAAAGCCTGCGGCCAAGTCCGGCGGAAAGCCGGGCGGCAAATTCGCCGGCAAGCCGAAGGGCAAACCCGCCCGCAAGCCCAAACCGCCCCGCAGCTAGCGCGCCGGTTGGGCTGACTACCCAAACCCGTAACGCTCACCTAGTCTGCTCCCCAAGACGGCGAACACGCCACACACAAGGGGAGAGACCAGGTGAGCGACGGATTCTACGCGGACAAGATCTATTGGGTGACCGGTGCCTCCTCGGGCATCGGCCAGGCGCTGGCGATCGAATTGTCAAAGCGCGGCGCCAAACTCATCCTCTCCGGCCGCAATAGAGATGCGCTGGAAGAGACCCGGTCCGCGCTGGCCACCGACGCTTTCATCCTTGCCTTCGACACCACGGATTACGACGCCCTGCCCGGTCTCGTGGACCAGGCCCTGGCCTGGCAAGGCCGGATCGACGGGCTGATCAATAATGCCGGCATTTCCCAGCGCAGCCTGATCGTCGATACCGGCATGGACGTGTATCGCCGCATCATGGAGGTGGACTTCTTCGCGCCGGTCGCCCTGACCAAGCTGGTCCTGCCCTCCATGATCGCTGCCGGCTCCGGCCATGTCTCCATCGTCTCCTCGCTGGCCGGCAAGATCGGCACGCCGGTCCGCTCCGGCTATTGCGCCGCCAAGCATGCCTGTGTCGGCTGGTTCGACAGCCTGCGGGCGGAGACCGAGAAAGCCTATGGCCTCACCGTCTCCGTCATCCTGCCCGGCTCGGTGAAGACCGGCGTATCTCGCAATGCCCTCACCGGCAGCGGCGCGGCCCGCGGCGTGTCCGATGCCAATATCGAAGCCGGCATGGATCCGGCCGAAGCCGCCAGACGCATCCTCGACCAGATCGAAACCGGCGAACGCGAGATCGTGATTGCCGAGGGCATGGAAAAGGCCGCCCTGGATCTTCGCGCCAAGGATCCGGAACCGCTCTACGGCATGCTGGCCGCTCAAGGGGCCGAACTGGCGGCCTCTGCCGGCTCCGGCGAGCCCCTCGAATTGCGCCGGATCAACGAGCCCGCCGAGGGCTGATCCCCGTTCTGTCACCGGTGTCTCGACCCAAGCCTGTGTGGTTTCTTCACCACGAAGTGAATTAACACGCATTTTTTTATGGGAATTGCGGGTTCCCCGCTTGCTCCTTCGGGCGCATCTCACTACCAGAGTTCGCACAGGGGCGCGGGACAGGCGCCAAGGACAGGAAGCCCTGAGGGGAAAAATCAATGAAAACAAATCTGATGTGCGGCGCCGCGGGCGCCGTTCTGGCCGTTTCTGTTTGGGGTGCACCCGCCCTGGCCGATGACGAAGCCGAGCGTATCGAAGCGCTGGAATCCCGTATTGAACAGCTCGAAGAGACCAATCGTCTCCTGCTGGAATACCTCGCTGCCCAGGGCGTGTCGGTCGATGGCAGCGCCAGCGCGCCGGCCCCGCACCATGCGCCCCATCACGCGCCGGCGGCTCCGGCTGGCGACATGGCTGGTCACCACGTAGCGCATCATGGCGATGCGGCCGCCACCCCGATGGCCGACCACCATACCGACATGGTGTCGCGCATTTCCGACGGCCTCGTCGGCATCAGCCCGGAATACGGTTTCCGCATGCTGGATCACGCCGAGGGTGTGAATACACGCCAGCTGATGCAGCTGCAGGCCATCCAAGCCGGAGAGCTGCCGAACCGCGTCACCCTGTCTGGTGGCGTCACCGTTCTGGCCAACATGCAGCGCTCCAATTCCGACACCAAGTTCGGCTGGCTGATGCGCCACCCGACCTCGTCCAACCAGATCGGTGAGGATGTGTCGGAAATCGTTGTGCACAACGCCCAGCTGGCCTTCACCGCCCGAATGACGGACTGGATCACGGCCTATGCCGAACTGCTCTATGATCCGGAACAGAGCTTCGGTGCCGGTACGATCACCACGCTGACCCGCAACCAGATCCAGCTGCGCAAGGGCTATGTCCTGTTCGGCAATCTGGATGAGAGCCCGATCTACGCCTCGCTCGGCAAGATGGATGTGCCCTTCGGCCTGCAGGACACGGTGAGCCCCTTCACCAACTCCACCAGCTGGCACGCTTTCGCACCGCTCGCCTATGGCGGCATGGTCGGCTACTACAATGGCAATCTCCACCTGCGCGCCATGGCTGTGCAGGGTGGTGCCCAGTTCCGCTCAGCCAATTCGCCCGTGCAGGACACGGCGGTTCCGTCGCGCGTCAACAATTTCGCGCTCGACGCCAACTACACCATGCCGCTGGGCAATGGCGAAGACAGTGTGATGCTGGGTGCCAGCTACATCCACGCCTCCGCCTATTGCCAGCCCTACCCGGTCGTCCACTTCACGCCGTGCTCGGACAACAACCCGGCCTGGGCCGTCTACTCGGTCGCCGAGCTGGGCGATTTCACCCTGCTGGGTGAGTTCGCGCGCACCACGGAAGTCTGGCCGGGTTCCGCCGTGCCGGATCCGACCAATCCGCTCAGCGTGTTCGAAGCCACCGAAACCTCCGCCTTCACCCTGGGCGGGCGCTATGCCTACGCCATGGCGGACGGCGCACCGATCGACATCTCGCTGGAATTCTCCCGCTTTGTGGCCGGGGATGATGGTGCTCCGTGGGAGCGCCAGGACCAGTGGGTGTTCGGCCTGAACCGTATGGTCGCCCCGTCGGTCAGCCTGTTCGGCGAATTCATCCACACCGAAGGCTGGGTGCCGCTCAACTTCCTGTCTGGTGGTAATCAGCCCAATGGCGCCACCTGGTCGGAGCGTGATGCCACGACCGACATCATCGCGGTCGGCGTGCAGGCCTCCTTCTAGGCCTGACCATCCTGACACCAGAAAAACGGGGGCGCGCCAGCCGGTGCGCCCCTTTTTTGTGCGAGACGCTATAGTCAGACCGATTCACGGGGAGAGCCGATCGATGGGGACGGAAACGACACCGGCAGCCTGCGCCGATTGCGGCCATGCGCTGGACGGACCTTATTGCTCGCAATGCGGTCAGTCTGCTGCCGACATCCGCCGCCCCGTCCGCACTCTGGTGACCGATTTCATCGGCGATACCTTTGTCTGGGACGGCCGGCTCTGGCGCACGATGAAACGCCTCTTCATCAATCCGGGCAGCCTTGCCCGGCACTATGCCGACGGCCAGCGAGCCCGCTGGACGCCCCCCATTCGCCTCTATCTGCTCGTCAGCCTGGTCTTCTTCGCGGCCATGAGCCTGGGCGGCATACGCGTGCTTGCCGCGCAGATCCTGCCCTCCGACGAGACGATCCGCGCCCAGGACGAAAATCGCATCTCAGAACGCCAGGCCGCTGTGGTCGTGGCGCTTGGGCGCCTTGAAGATCGGGGCCTGACGATCAGCCCGTGCGGCGTACCGCCCGGACCTCAGGAGATTGAGCCTGATGGCGTGCTGCGCCTGTCCCATGACACGGGCATCGTCATCACCCTGTTCCAGGGCAGCGAACCGCCCGAACCCCGGCGCATCACACAGGAAGACCGGCGCTGCCTTGCCGCCCAGAACGCGGCCAGCGGCCTGCACCCGATTTTTGCGGAGCTCGAGATTGCCGCACTCAGCGACCCGGCCGGCTTCGAGTCCCGCGCCTCCGCCGCGACGGGCCAGGCCCTCATCCTGATGGTCGGGTTTTTGGCCCTGCTCAATCTCATCCTCCATCCCCGGACGCGGGTGATCGAGCATGTCATCCACAGCCTCTATTTCCATGCCGCCTTCCTGCCCGTCGTCGCCCTGTCCCTGGGCGTGGGACAGGTCACACCGGGCGCACCGGTGTCCACTGTCATAATCGCAGCCATCGCCATGATCGCCGTCATGATCCAGGTCTGGCGTGCAGACCGCGCCTTCTACCGGTCCAGCTGGTACGGCGCCGCCCTGCGCCTCCCCGTGGTCGCGGTCGGCTATCTCGCAGCCCTTGGCGTCACCTCCATGGGGCTGATCCTTTTGCCGGTTCTGTGACGCTATTCGCAGGTTCAACATTAAAATAAGCGGTGTTTGCGCGCGCCCTGACAGCGCCAGTCCTGGACCGCAAAACACGCCTCTCCCCCGGACTCGGTTCGATCTATTCCCGCATCCGATCCTGCGGCCACCCCTTCATATCCCCCTTTTGATCCCCTATATTCACGTGTGCCGGTTCGCCGGCTATGGCGATAAACGCGCTCGTAATAACCGGA
The DNA here is from genome assembly GCF_016817355.1 of Maricaulis parjimensis. Classification (GTDB taxonomy): domain Bacteria; phylum Pseudomonadota; class Alphaproteobacteria; order Caulobacterales; family Maricaulaceae; genus Maricaulis; species Maricaulis parjimensis. The sequence goes on along the minus strand of NZ_JADOTT010000005.1, from coordinate 280,763 downwards.
CTGGACCCGGGGGCAGTACCCGGCGGCTCCACCATAACTGCTCTGCGTTGGCAGACATGCTTGGGGCCGAAACAGGATTGACAGACGGGTAAAGGAGATGGCTTTCGCTCGGGTGAGGCCCGTTACAGGCTCGCTTATGAAAGTTGCCAACGACAACTTTGCTGAAGAGGTCGCTCTCGCTGCGTAATGCAGTGCGGGTAATCTCGCCTTAAAGTCCTGATTCCTTTAGCCGAACCAGGCGGGGTCCGGAGGCACCTGGCAACAGAAGCCTCCACTACTCTCCGCATGGTTGTGAGATTCCGACCGGGCAAAACCCTTCTGCTTGGTTAAGCGGAAGCTTGTATATTTTAACCAAGAACACGTCTGGCCCTGAGCGGATCCGGCCTTTATATTATACTACCAACAGGTCAATTCCGGCCATTTCACTCGCTCTGGTTTATCATGCCGCAAGCCGACAAACCTGTCCGCAAGCTCAGCGAAGACCTGGTGTCCCTGACCCTCGGTCCAGCCATGACCTGGTTAGACAAGGTGGCGGCTGTTGAAGAATTGTCGGAAACCAATCTGGCTGGCCGCCCCTTGAATTATCTGATCCAGCTGACCGGTCCGATCAGTTTTTGTGGCGGCCCCAATCACGAAAACCTCGCCGAGTTTTTCCTGCAATTCATTCCGGCCCGCACCGCGATCGCTTTGCTGCGTCCGGCCGGTCAGGCCCCCAGTGATTGTGAAGCCGAGTTTCATGTCCGATTGAGCGCGGCTGGCTATGTGATCGGAAATTTCCGGCATGAAGACCGCGCGCTGGCCTGGTTGGAGGCGCACCCGACACATTGCTCCGAGCTGGGCCTTCAATGCGGGCCGGACTGTCCGGAAGCCTACACATCGGCCTGTCCTGCAGTGGCCAGCCGGGAACCCCAAATCAGTCCGCGTCTCGATGTCGGCCCGGATGCAGCGCCGGCCAATCATCGGCAGGCCGGGCGGCCCTGATGGCCAACTATCGCGATTAATTGGGGATTCACGCCAGTTTAAGCCATGTGCAGAGGAACCGCCGATATGCGTTGACCTTGCCTAGGCATGGAGTACCCTTTCATTGAGGGAGTTTCGGGGGAGTGTGAAATGGCTAAGGACCTGATGCGCTACGACTTAATGGCGCAGGACGCACTTCGTGGAGTGGTCCGTCAGGCTCTGCGCAAAGCCGCAGGCGGTGAAGGACTTCCCGGTCAGCACCATTTTTACATCACCTTCCGCACGACCGCGCCGGGCGTCGATATCGATCCGACGCTGCTGGAAAAATACCCGGAAGAGATGACGATCGTGCTGGAACACCAGTTCTGGGACCTCAATGTCACCGAAACCGGGTTCGAGGTAACGCTGAAATTCTCCGGCGTCCCGAAATACCTGAAAATGCCCTATTCGGCGATTTCCCGCTTCCATGATCCGTCCGTCGGTTTCCACCTGCAATTCGAGCAGGATGGCGACAGTGACGAAGCCGAGATCGAAACCGGCAGCGAGCCCAAAGCGGCCGCGGGCGGCAAACCCAGCCCGGCCAAGTCGGATACGTCCCAATCGGGTGATGGTGCCCAGGTCGTGTCCCTCGACAGCTTCCGCAAGAAGTGACGAAAATCCCGTCCATCGTCGCACCGGATCTGGCGGACGGCCCTCCGCCGGAACCGCTGAGCGCTGAGCAAATCCGGGAACATCTCGCGGCACGCTCCGAAATCCCGCACTGCTTCCAGATGCTCGGTTTCTCCCTGATCGATTTTTCCATCGAGGAGCGCTGGATCGAGGCCGAGTTCAACCCGACCCAGATGATGACCAATCTGCGCGGCAGTGTGCAAGGTGGCATCATCACCGCGATGCTGGACGAAGTCATGTCCATGTCCGTTTTGGTATCCGAACAGTTCACCTGTGGCGTGCCGACGCTGGAAATGAAGACCACTTTCCACAACCCTCTGCCGCTCGGCACTTGCCGCGGCCGCGGTGAAGCCGTGCGCATTGGCGGCCGGGTCGCCTTCATGGAAGGCACGATCTGGACGCCGGACGGCAAGATTGCGGCCCGCGGCTCTTCCACCTGTCAGGTCCGGCGCGTCAAACCAGCCAAGGGCTGATGGCCACCGTCTCAGAGTATTCCGGCAAGGCACGCGCCCTCACCTTCATCGCGCTGGCACAGATTGCCGCCCTGTCGGTCTGGTTCTCGGCCGCCGCAGCACTTCCCGACATGATTACGTCCGCGGCCTTGTCTCCCCTTCGCCAGGCCGCGCTGACCAGTGCCGTCCAGATCGGCTTTGTCGCCGGAGCCCTGACCAGCGCCCTGCTGGGCCTGGCAGACCGGGTTGAACCGCGTCGGCTGTTTGCGACCGGGGCCGGCCTGGCCGCGCTGGCCAATCTGATGGCGCTGGCTCTGGACCCGGGCAGTGCAGGCATGATCGCCACGCGCTTTCTCGCCGGATTCAGTCTTGCCGCCTGCTACCCGGTCGGCATGAAACTGGCCGCCAGTTGGGCGCGCGGCGATGCCGGGCTTCTTGTGGGTCTTCTGGTCGGCGCCCTGACGCTGGGATCAGCCCTGCCTTTCATGTTCGCAGCGGCCAATTGGGGGATCGCTTGGCACTGGCCCTTCCTGGCTTCAGCGGCCGCGGCCCTGCTCGCCGCGGTCCTGATCCAGTTTGGCCGCGGCGGACCGGGCCTGCGACCAGCTCCCGCCTTCCGCTTCGGCGCGGCCAGCCTCGCCTGGAAGGCTCCTGCCCTGCGCCTCGCCAATCTGGGTTATCTGGGCCACATGTGGGAACTCTACGCCCTGTGGGCCTGGATCGGCCCTTTCTGCCACGCCTATTGGCATTCGCGCACCCGCTCGACGAACTGGGCCGACATCACCGCGTTCAGCGTCGTCGCGATCGGGGCATTGGCCTGTCTGCTCGCCGGCCGGGCCGCGGACCGCCATGGCCGGACCACCATCACCATGATCGCCATGGGCCTGTCGGGCAGCTGCGCCCTGGCATCGGGATTTCTCTTCCACACGCCCCCCATCGTGATGATCCCGCTGCTTCTCCTCTGGGGCATGGCGGTAATCGCGGACAGTGCTCAATTCTCGGCCAGCATTGCCGAACTCAGCCCGCCGGAATGGACCGGCACACTGCTGACGATCCAGACAGCCATGGGCTTTGCGCTCACCGCGCTTATCGTCCAACTCCTGCCGCTTTGGATCGGATTTGCCGGTTGGGAATGGGCCTTCGCCCCGCTCGCCATCGGCCCCCTTCTCGGCGTTTGGGCCATGGCCCGGCTACGGGCCCAGCCCGAAGCGGTCAAACTGGCGGGCGGGCGCCGCTAGTCCTCATCCTCTTCGCCGGCCCACTCCACGATATGGTCTTCCCAGTCGACATCCTGGAATTCGGTTTCTGGGCGAACCATGCCGGCCACACTCATGCCCGCCTTGCGCGTGCTGTCCGGATCACCGGTGATCAAAGGGTGCCAGTCGTACAAATCCCGCCCTTCCGCGATCAGCCGATAGGCACATGTCCTCGGAATCCAAGGCAGCTTGTCCACAGTCTCAGGCGTCAGCACCACACAATCGGGAACATGCTTTTTCCGCTGGATGTAATCCCGGCATCCGCCCCTGTCGCAATCATATAATTTGCAAGCAATATCAGTATTTAACAGGGTGCCCGTGTCTTCATCTTCGAGCTTTATCAAACAGCACTTTCCGCAATGATCGCAGAGGGATTCCCATTCCCGCCGCGTCATTTCCGACAAAGATTTCACCTTCCAGAAAGCCGCTGACATGTATTTCTCGCCTGAATTCCGCCGTTATTGAGAGGCTTTACACTCGGGATAGGCCGGTGGAGCCATTGAGGGTGGCTATAGCATGTATCAGGAGCCGTTTCGCGCGGATCACATGATGGAACGTGACCGCCGTGAGCGACGGAACCGGATCATATTCGGATCCGGCGCTGGCGGCCTGCTTCTACTTGCCCTGATCGCAGTGGTGACAGGCTGGTATTGGGCCTTCCATGACATTCCCCCGGCACCTCAAAGCGCTGCGGAGCTTTGGTCTGTCCGGCGCGAACCGTCCGTGACCCTGCTGGACCGGGAAGGCCATGTCCTGGCCGTGCGCGGCCCCCTCTATGCCCGCGCCGTAGCCCTGGATGCCTTGCCGGACTATGTGCCCCAGGCCTTCCTCGCCATCGAGGACCAGCGCTTTTACGAGCACAGCGGCGTGGACATGCGCGGCCTTGTCCGCGCCAGCTGGCGCAATCTGGCGGCTGGCGAACTTGTCCAGGGCGGTTCCACCATCACCATGCAGCTGGTGAAGAACCTCATCCTCTCCCCCGACCGCCATCTGCGCCGCAAGCTCCAGGAAATGCGCCTCGCCCTGGCTCTGGAGAACAATCTCACCAAGACCGAGATCCTCGAACTCTATCTCAACCGCATCTATCTGGGCGCCCGTGCCTACGGGATCGAGGCGGCAGCCCGGCGCTATTTCGACAAGTCGGCCACCGAGCTGACCCTGGCTGAAGCGGCTCTCCTCGCCGCCCTGCCCAAAGCCCCCAGCCGGCTGGACCCGACCCAGAATCTCGAGGCGGCCCGTGCCCGCGCCGCCCAGGTGCTCGCGGCCATGGAAGCGGCGGGCTACATCTCCGCAGAAGCCGCCGCCGAGGCCCTCGCCAATCCGGCGGAGCCCGTGGCAGATACCAGCGACCCCAATGCCACCTCCAACTGGGGCCATGCCTTCGACTATGCCATGGTGGAGACCGAACGCCTTCTCGACGCGGACGTGCCGGATCTGGTCATCCAGACCACGCTGGACCCCCAACTCACCCGCGCAGCCCAGGAGACGGTGACCCGTGTACTGGACGAACAGGGGGCGGCGCTCAATGCCGGTGAGGCGGCGATCATGCTGCTGGCGCCGGACGGGGCGATCCGCGCCTTTGCCGGCGGGCGGGATTACGAGGCCAGCCAGTTCAACCGGGCCATCCAGGCACAGCGCCAGCCCGGCTCGGCCTTCAAACCCATCGTCTTCGCGGCAGCGCTTGAGGCCGGCTATGACCCCTCGTCTGCCGTGTGGGATGAACCGGTCGACCTGGAAGGCTGGACGCCGGAGAATTTCGGCGGGAATTACAGGGGTTTGGTGACTCTTCAGGATGCGCTGAAACGGTCGATCAATACGGTCGCCGCCCAGGTCGCCAATGAGGTCGGCATCAACCGGATCGTGGAAATGGGCCACCGGCTCGGCATCCGGTCCAACCTGCCCGAATTGCCGGCCATCGCCTTGGGCGCTGCCGAGGTCAATCTGCTGGAACTGACGGCCGCCTATTCCGTTTTCAACAATGACGGGGCCTATCGCGAACCCTATTTCATTACATCCATTACCAATTCACGCGGTGACAGCCTCTACGAGCATGATGAGATCGGGGCCCAGCGTGTGCTCAATGCGACCCAGGCCCAAGCCATGTCCACCATGCTCCAAGATGTGATCCTGACCGGGACGGGCCGCCGAGCAGCGCTGCCGGGCCGCGCAGCCGCGGGCAAGACCGGCACCAGCCAGTCCTTCCGCGACGCCTGGTTTGTGGGATACACGGCCGACTTCACCGCCGGAGTCTGGGTCGGAAATGATGATGACAGTCCGATGCAGGATGTCACCGGCGGCGGCCTGCCTGCCGAGATCTGGCGCAGCTTCATGCAATCCGCCCACCAGAATCTCCCCCCCCGCAACCTCTCCGCCCCCGCCCCGCGCACGCGGTCGGAACGGGAAGAGCGCCTGGCGGCCTTCTATTCGGACTTGTCGTCCGCCTTCGAGTCCGTGCTGGAAGTCTCTGACAGTGAACGCTGAACGAGCTCCTTGAGCTCGATGATTTGCAACTTCATGTCTGCGACTTCCGCATGCAGCAGATCGCGGTCCGCATCCGCTTCCGCGTCGCGCGCTTCCTCATCATCGAAATGCTTGGCCTGCAGACTGTCCACAATGATGGCGATGAACAGGTTCAGGACGGCAAAGCTGGTCAGCACGATGAAGACGACAAAGAATATCCACGCCCACGGATGATCTTCCATCACCGGCAGGGCCACGTCCGAAGCCCAGCCTTCCAGCGTCATGACCTGGAACAGGGCAAAGGCGCTGTCACCCAGCGTCCCGAAACGGTCGGGGGCTTCGGCCCCGAACAGCTTGGTCGCCATCACGGCAGACACGTAGAACATCAAGCCCAGAACCGCGATCACGGCCCCCATGCCCGGGATTGCCCGCAGCAGGGCTTCCACGACCTTGCGAAGGTCCGGCATGACCGAGAAGAGGCGGAAGGCCCGAATGATGCGCAGGGCCCGCAGGACCGAGAATCCACCGGCTGACGGCATCACGGAAATGATGATCACGGCGAGATCAAACCAGTTCCAGCCATTGAGAAAGAAGCGGTGCCGGTAAGCGATCAGCTTCATCACGATTTCGATCACGAATACGCTGACAATGATCCGGTCCAGCAAGGGCATCCAGTTGGTAAACCAGACCCCGTCATAGGGGTAGGTTTCCAGCCCCAATGTCACCGCATTGATCACGATCAGCGTCATGATGAAATTGCGGAACAGCGCGCTTTCGACAATTGCGGTCAACATTACCCCCTGCACAGTCGGCGCCCGGGCTGATCAGCCAAGCGTGACAGGCCTGCTCCTAACCTTGCCCGCCGAGGATTTCAATCGGCCCTTGCCACTGTTCCGGAAAGAAAATCGGACGATCGATCAAATTTTATAAGAACACTTATCCGCGATTTAACAAGGCCAGCCGCATAACGCCCTCATCAAGGGTGGCCCAACACATGCGTTTGATGCAGCAGAACAATCATCCGGAACCGGACGCGCGCGCGGCAGCAGACGCTGATACGCGCCAGGACGAGGTGATGATCGCCTACCTGCCGATTGTGCGCGGCGCCGCAATCGCGGTCCTGGGCTATTTCCTGTTTGACCTCGTCTCGCGCATTTTCTTCCCCGGTGATGCCTATCACGGCGTGATGCTGGCAGCCGTCGCCACCGGCGCCCTATGCTCAGTGGGCATGATCTACGCACTGCGCACGACGAAGGATGTCTGGCATCTGGAAGTGGTCGCCTCGGTGATCTGCCTCTCGCTGTTCATCAATTCCAACCTGCAGCAGAGCTTGTATTTCGAGGTCGAAAACCTGCTCTACTCGGTCCTGATGATGCCGATATTCGCCGCGATCCTTCCCACGCGCCGCACCATCCTGACCGGGATCGTACTGAGTTTCGCGAGCCTCGTCTGGCTCGTCCAGACCAATATGCCGGAACAGGTTGCCGACTATTTCTGGGTCGGTGTTTCCGGTGTCGCTGCTGGCGTTGCGATTTCCGAGATCATCCGTACCGCCGTGCTCAATTCGGTCAAGGCGCGGCTGGCCGCGGTGCGCGATCGGGAAAAGGCCGAAGATCTGGCTCGTGAAACGCGCCACCTGGCCGAATGTGATGCCCTGACCGGCCTTCCCAATCGGCGCAGCTTCTTCCTGGCCCTGAACCATCATGTCGAACACTTGCGCAAGACCGGTGATGCCTTCTTTCTGGGCCTGGTCGACCTGGACGGATTCAAGCCGGTGAATGATACCTATGGCCATGCCGCCGGCGACGAAATGTTGCGCGCCGTTGCCCGCAGGCTGGAGGATGCTGGCGGCGCGACCGCTTTCCCGGCCCGCCTGGGCGGAGATGAGTTCGCGATCCTGGCCCCCGCCAAACCCAAGTCCGCCGAGGCGATCCTGACTCTGGGGCACCGCATTGAAGCCCGCCTCTCCGAGCCCTACGACCTGGGCGACTATACCTGTGAGGGCTCCGGTTCGGTGGGCCTGCTGATCTGCGACAATCCGGAACTCTCCGCGCACGACCTGATGGAACGCGCGGACCACGCCCTTTATTTCGCCAAGCGCTCATTGCAGGGCCGCGCAGTCCTGTTCAACGCTGCGCTTGAACGCGAGATGATGACGTCGAGCCAGGTCGACAAGGCCCTGCGCAAGAGTGACCATGACAAGGAATTCTCCCTTGTTTTCCAGCCCCAGTTCGACCTGACCAAATCGCGTATCACAGGGTTTGAAGCGCTGGCCCGCTGGGAGTCTCCGGAGCTGGGTCCGGTCGCACCGGATGTCTTCATCTCGGCCGCGGAGCGCGCCGGCCTGATCCGGCCTCTGACGCGCGTTCTGCTGACCAAAGCACTGACAGCCATGGCGGAATGGCCGTCCGGCACGAAGCTTTCATTCAACCTGTCGACCCACGACCTGATGTCGCCAAACGCCATCGAAGCCATTCTGGCGACCGTTCGCGACAGTGGGATACCGGCCAGCCGGATAGAGTTCGAGATCACCGAAACCGCCATGATGAGCGATTTCAACCAGGCGCGCCGGGCCATCGACCAGATCAACAGGGCGGGCCATTCTGTGGCCCTCGACGATTTCGGGATCGGCTATTCCTCGTTGCAATACTTGCAGCAATTGCCCGTTTCCAAGCTGAAGATCGACCACTCCTTCGTGTCGAGCATTCTGGAGGACAGCTCGTCCTACAAGATCGTCCGCACCCTCTTGTCCCTGTCCCAGACACTGGATCTGGGCTGCGTGATCGAAGGCGTCGAGACCGAAGCCCAATTGCACATCCTGCGCACAATGGGGGCCCGCCACATCCAGGGCTATCTGATCGGCCAGCCCATGCCGGAAGACCAGATACGCGACGTGCTGCAGCGGCGTTTCGACTTCTCGCCGCGCGCGCTCAGCCGCCCGCAGGACAATTCCGCCCGGGCTGCCCGTTCGTGACCGCCATGCTGCGCATTCTCGGCCTCACGGCCCTCGCTTGCGCGACCAGCGCGCCTGCCCTTGCCGATGATGTTCTCGATGGCTGGGCGCGACGCGGTGCCATCTATCAGCGCATCGACATGGATGCCGGGACACCGCAGGCTTGCGCAGCCCTGTGTGCGGGTGAGCGGCAATGCGAAGCCTGGGTCTGGACGCGCGCCGAACTGACGGGAAGCTATGAAACCTGTTCCCTGCTGAGTGCAGCCCTGCCGCCCTACAGGGCGCCCGGCCAGGTCACAGGACTTTCGCCGATCCTGTCCGACCGCTTGGATGCGGCCATGGAGCGGGCACCCAGCGCGCGCGAGACCCGCGCGCTGCAGGATGCCGTCGATGGCCCGCACTAGCTGCGATTTGAACTAAAACTTCGATCCCTGCGCGTACGCTTTCTTTACGCGTTTGCGGCAGGATGATGAACCGAGCATGGTGCGGAGTCCGGCAATGGCCGTCATCAGTAAGCTGAACAACCTTGTGGATCTGGCGAAGGAAAAGTCCTCCGAACGCCGGCGTACGCTCTTGCGCGAAGTGACGGACCTCTTCTTCGAAGAACCCCCTGCCCGCGACACCGCCATGTCCCAGGAATTTGACAAAGTCCTTTCGTCGCTCGCTGCGCAAACAGCCCAGGAAGCCCGGGAAGAGTTGGCAGAACGCTTTGCCGACTCGCCGATGGCACCGTCGGGCCTTGTCCTTCAGCTCGCCCAGGATGCAATTGAGGTCGCAGCCCCGATCCTCAGCCGGTCCAGCGTGCTTTCGGATGACGACCTGGTCTCGATTGCCGAACAAGGTGGCCAACAACAACTCCGCGCCATCAGTCAGCGCGCCGAAGTCTCCGAGCGTGTCTCCGATACGATCGTGCAGCACGGCGATGACGACACGGTCGCCAGCCTGATCGAGAATGATGGCGCCCGCCTGTCGCGAGAAGCTTTCGAGGCCGTGACCGAGCGCGCTGAAACCTCCACCCGCCTCCAGGCCCCTCTCGTGGATCGCGCCGACACGCCGAATGACCTTCTCGCAGACCTGATGGTCACGGTCGGCAATCACCTGCGCGACCGGATCATGGAACGTTTCGACAATGTGGATCCGGCCGTCCTGGAACAGGCCATGGCCGCATCCCGCGCCCGGATCACGGCCCGAATGGCGGAAGACAAGGCGATTGCCGAAGCCGAGAAATTCGTGCGGGCCATGGCCGTCCGCAAGAAACTCGACGGCAGCCTGCTCGCCCGCCTTCTGCGCGAACGCGAGTTCACCAAGTTCAATGTCGCTTTTGCCGAACTGGCCGGGGTCGACTTCCCGACAGCCAAACGCGCCATCGAACAAGCCTGCATCGATCCGCTGGCGCTGATCTGCAAATCCGCCGGCTTCGACAAGGCGCTGTTCGTCACCCTGGCTGTCCTGCGCGGTTCTGCCGACAGTGAAGCCTTCCGCGACGCCAAGGAATTGGGCCAGCTCTATGACCGCATCACGCCGAATGATGCGGAACGGGCCATGCGGTTCTGGCGCATGCGCCGGGATATCGCGGCCTGATCATTCCCTGGCACGCCGGGCGCGGTTAGACTGCGGCCCTGATGACAGACCCCGCGCTCACAGAACTCGACGACTTCCTGATTAATCATGCCCTTGTACTGGCTGTCCGTCCGACCGACACCGGTCTGGCCAGGCAGGATGCTGTCGACATTCTGATCTCCGATGCGCGCGGCGATGTCCGCCTGACAGTCTTCGACGAGTATGACGACGCGGCCACCGGCGATCCGCGCCTGCTTTGCGTCCTGTGCGCCCAGGAATTGGGAGAGCTGGACGATGCAGACGATTACCGGGCCTGGCACCGTGCACACTGCTTGCCGGATACGCCGCAAGCCCAGGCGGCCTACATCCGCAACATGGCCACACGCACGCGGCTGATGGACGCGTTGGATGACTGGCCCGATGTCATTCCGGACCTGGAGTGGCAACTGAATTCCGGATTGGCCTACCAGCTCAGGCAGAGCGCCCGAAAACCGGCCTAGTCTGCTTGGCCGGCCGCGAGAACAGCGCTGGCCGATGCGTCGGCAGGAGGCTGGAAGACATCTGCGCCCGGCTCCAGATAGACGGAGCTCGACGGGAAGGCGAATTCCGCACCGGCACCCTCGACTGTTTCCTTGAGGAAAATCGCCAGCTCTTCCTTCAAGCTCAGCCATTCGCCCCAATTGGTCGTCTTGGTGAAGCAATAGAGCAGGAAGTCTATCGATGACGGCCCGAAGGCGTCGACCCGCATGAAGGTCGAAACTTCAGGCGGATTGGCGAAGGCTTCATGGCTGTCCAGATAGGCCAGAACCTTGTCCCGGATCTCGCGCAATTGGTCCGACGTCGTGTCATAGCGCACACCAATGGCCCATTTGATACGGCGGTGTGTCATCCGCGAGAAATTCGTCACGGCATTGTCGGACAGTTTCGAGTTCGGCACATAGACCGGCCCCTTGTCGAAACGGCGCACGACCGTCGAACGGAAATTGATTTCCTCCACGGTACCTTCGACAACACCATCCACCCGGATCCAGTCACCCGGCAGGAAGCGCTTCTCGGTCAGGATGAGAATGCCGGAGATCAAATTCTTGAACAGATCCTGCGCGCCGAGGCCGATCGCCACGCCGAACAGGCCCAGACCGGCCACGATCCCGGCAACGGGAATGTCCCAGACCTGCAGGACGGCCGCAGCCCCCACAATGATGAACACGATCCGCAGGGATTTGGTGAGCCAGTCGATCATGACCGGCGTCAACGCGCCGCGCAGCGCTTCCAGAGCATGAGCCAGTGGGCCAACCGCGTTGTGAAGCGCCCAGAAGAGCACGATCACCACGAGGGACTGGACCAGTTGATGGCCGCGTAGTTCGCCATCCCCGCCCAGATTGAGAATATTGATCGCAAAGAAGAGCGCGATGACCGTGGGCACCATTTTCATGGGCCCTTCCAGCGCCGCGATCACGGCATCGTCCAGCTTGGTCTCGGATCGACCGGCGATGCGGCGCAGCGTGCCCATCAGCCATTTGGCAATCAGGCCGCGGACCAGGACGCCCAGCACCAGGACAGCCAGGGCGGCGACGCCCTGTCCGACATTGATACCGAGAAAGGAGGTCTGCCAGACCTCCATCACGATGCCCCAGAGCTCCTGAACCTGTTCAGGCATGCTGTCGGTGACAGAACTGGCAGAACTCATGCCGATCTTTCCTTGGCGCGATGGAATTTCACGTCCGGGAATTTCTCCTCGGAATAGGAGACTTCCCAGGCACTCTTGGCGAGGAAGACGGGGTCGCCATTGATGTCTTCGGCCATGGCTGATTTATGCCGATCAGCGAAGGCTTCCAGCTTGTCCCGGTCGCCGGTGATCCAGCGCGCGGTTTCGTAGGGCGCGGCCTCAAAATCCACTTCCAGCCCGTATTCCGCGGCAACCCGTTCGCGCATCACATCGATCTGCAGGGCACCGACGGCCCCGACGATAAAGTCACCGCCCATGATCGGCCGGAAGAGCTGGGTTACGCCTTCCTCAGCCAGGCTTTCCAGGGCCTTTTTGAGATGCTTCGCCTTCAGCGGGTCCGCGAGGCGGGCACGGCGCAGGATTTCAGGGGCAAAGTTCGGGATGCCGGAGAAGCGCAGCTTGCCGCTTTCCGACAGGCTGTCTCCGACCCTCAGCGTGCCGTGATTGGGAACTCCCATCACATCACCAGCCCAGGCCTCGTCGGCGATCTCGCGATCCTGCGCGAAGAACAGAATGGGCGAAGACACAGTCAGCTGTTTGCCGGCCTCGGTCTTCAGCTTCATGCCACGGCGGAACTTGCCCGAGCACAGGCGCACAAAGGCCACCCGGTCGCGGTGATTGGGGTCCATGTTGGCCTGGACCTTGAAGACGAAGCCGGCGACTTCCTTGCCGCTGGGCTCGACTTCGATCGTCTGATTGTTGGCGATCGCCTCGATCGGAGCCGGTCCGGGGATCTTGTCGGCCAGGCCTTCCAGCAATTCGCGGACACCGAAATGCCGCAGGGCCGAGCCGAAGAAGACCGGTGTGAGATGGCCTTCCAGGAAGCTCTGCGCGTTGAAGGGTGGGCAAAGCTCCTGGGCCACTTCCGCGCCTTCCTGCAGTTCGGCGACTTCCTCTTCCGACAGGACCTGGGAGATCGAGTTTCCATCCAGAGCGATGCGCGGATTGGGTTCGGACGGATCCGTTTCGCCCGTCTTCTGATAGGGCAGGAAATCATTGGTCGCGATATCCAGTACACCCTTGAACCGGTTGCCGGACCCGCAGGGCCATTGCATGGGCGCCGTGTCCAGCGCCAGCTTTTCCTGGATGTCTTCCAGCAGATCGACCGGATCGAGCGCCTCACGGTCCATCTTGTTGATGAAGGTGACAATCGGGATATCGCGGAGACGGCAGACCTCGACCAGTTTCAGCGTCCGCGGCTCGACCCCCTTGGCGGCGTCCAGAACCATGATCGCGCTGTCGGCGGCCGTCAGCGTACGATATGTGTCTTCGGAGAAGTCCTCGTGGCCCGGCGTATCGAGCAGGTTGAAGAGCAGTCCGCGATGCTCAAACGTCATCACGGAGGCAGAAACCGAAATCCCGCGTTCCTGCTCGATCTTCATCCAGTCCGACTGCGTACGCCGGTTCTCGCCCCGCGCACGCACCTGGCCGGCCAAGCGAATGGCCCCGGCCGACAGGAGCAGTGTCTCGGTCAGCGTGGTCTTACCGGCGTCCGGGTGGGAGATGATGGCGAAGGAGCGGCGGCGCGCCCATTCCGGGGCAGCAGGGTCGATGGCGGTCATTTTGGCTCACGGTCAGTGCAAGCCGCGGGGTTACCCCGTTCCAGTAGCGGGTGGCAAGGGCCCACTGCTCCGCATCCAGACAGCGGAATTCACGTCCGCCGCCGTCAATGGGCGTGCGTCCTGCTGCCGCCACAGAAAGGCCAGTGTCTCAATCGGGATCTGGGCATGGCGCAAACCGACCTCGACCCAGGACTTCGCCTCATCAGGACGAACGGCCAGAATGCCATTGGTACCGGGGATGACGTAGGAGACCAGCGCCACCAGGCCCCGGATATTCTTGGGCCGGTTGTGCGCGACATTCGGGTCTGCAAACACGGCTTCGCGAACCAGCGTGGTCAACTGGCCGGGCGTGAGCGCTTCGATCTGGGCTGAACTCAGCGGAATATCCCCGCCCCGAAGAACACTCTTCAGGTCACCCAGGTCAAAAACGACATCGTTGAACAAAAACAACATCGGACTGATCGATACAGGCTGGAACCGTTGATGCCGCGCAGAATAGGCCGACGCCGTTAAAGCTTTTCTACCGGCTCGGTCAGGAAGTGCCGCCCTTCGCGGTCCTCGATCTCCACGATCCAGATATCGGGATCGTCATCGCTTCGGCGCGCGCAATAGGCATCGGCCTCCGATTCCGGCACGGCGTCCTTTCGGAACAGCTGCCAGACCCGTTCACCCTGTTCGTCCCGCGCCGGGACAAAAAGCCGTGCCAACCTGTCCGCCGCCACCACTTTGACGAGAACAGCGCCTGCATCTTCGTCTCCCCGGCGAATCACATAGGCAGAGGCGAACCCCGTTTCAGCCCGCCTGACAAGGGCATCCACCCATATTTTTGTCTTCAGCACACTCATTCCCGTTGATGGCCGCTCAATTGCTTAATAATCTGTAAACGGGTGAGGGAGCGTTCCATGTTCGTACGGGTGATGTCGTTTGTGATTGCCATTCTGTCTGGCGGAATGGCACTGGGGTCCACTGCGGTCGCACAATCCGCTGCAGCGCCGGAAAGCGGCGAAGCGGCTGTGGCCACTATTTCTACCAATACCGAGGAACGCGCACTCGCGGACCTGGAAGGCAGTGGCGACGCATTCGTCCTCTCCACCTCCCAGCCCCGAACCCGCATTCATTTCACACTTCCGCCCAATGTCCAGACGGCTGAGGCTTGGCTGCGCCTGGCGGCCCGCCCGGCCAGCGATACGACAGCCGGTGTGATCGAAGTCAGCGTCAATGGCGGAGAGGCCATTCTCATCCGTCCGCAGCCGCGCGCCATGGAAGCCCGCTTCTCGCTCTTCTCTGCAGATATCCGCCCTGGCGACAACACGCTCGAGATTGCCTACTCCACGCAGACCCCGGCCCCCGGCTGGATTGTCGACGCCCGCCGTTCCCAGCTTCGCCTGACGCTGGAGCCGGTTCGTCCCCTGGAGACACTGGGTGAGCTGGAACACGCTCTGGGTTCCGACTTTGCCGCACCGCGCCGTATCGCACTGATCACCGATCCGGGCCGTGAACGCATTACGCTGGAAGCCCTCACCGCCCAGGGCATTGCCCTTCGCGCCGGAGAAGTCCCGCTGTTCACGGGCGAAGCCGAGCAGGCCGACCTGGTGGTCCGCATCGCCGAGACCGCTCGTCTGAGCGAGGAAGACCGCGCCGCCCTGCGCCGTGGCGACAGTCAGGGTCCTGAAGTGGCCTTCCGTCATGCCGACGTCCCGCACCTGATTGTAACGGGACGCAATCTGGACGAAGCCACGGCTGCCGCCCGCCTGATGGGTGCCCGCTCCTTTGAAGGCTATGGCCGTAATTTCATTGCCGCCGACGCGATCAGCGCCCGCCGCCTTGGCAGCGAGCAAGTCCGCGATGCACGCCAGTTCTCGGCCAATGCCGACCTTCGCACCTTTGCCGCGTCCGGCCTGCCTTTCTCGGCCGACCAGGGCGCCCGTACGGCTGTCCAGTTCTCAACCCAATATGATGCAGACCGTTATGGCGCGCTGTCGGTCCTGGCCCGCGCCGCCCTGATCGGCGACCAAGCCTGGCTCTATGCCTGGTATGGCGACAGCAGCGAAACGGCACCGGCAGACCATAACCTTCTCATCATCGGTCCGAATTCGACCCAGATTGCCGATGTCGATCGTAGCGCGCCTGAAGAGCTGCGCGCCGCCCTGCGTGCGGCCGAACGCTCCCGCGGACAGCGCGGCCTCATGCGCCTCGCCGCTGCCGCCTATGCCGACGCCGGTGACCAGGCGGCCGCGGCACCGGGCAGCAATACCCGCGAAACCGGCGTGGGCGTGGCCTCGCTCTTCCGTGACCGTCAGAACAATCAGCGCTGGATTGGCACGCTGACCGCTCCGGATGTCGCCTCCTTCGCCGATGCCGGCCGCAGCCTGGCCCGCTCCGATCTGTGGCAGGCCCTGGAAGGCCGCGCCGCGGTCTGGAGCTCGCGCGGTGTTACGCCGCTGGACTTCTCCGTGGAAGCGCCGACGCTGACGGACCGTGCCCGCGAGTTCGCCATCGACCATACGCGCGATGCCGCCTTCATTCTGTTCGGGGCGGCCCTGCTGATGCTGCTGCGCGGTTTCGCACGGCGTCGCCGGGTTCAAGCCTGATTTTAATCAGTCTGTTAGCCCAGGATTAACCCTGCTTCTTCACGCGGCATAAAAGCGGAATGTGTAGGGTCCTGATCATCGGATCGGGATCACACATGCCAGTTCAAACGAAGCATTTCCTGTCGGCCGCACTGGCCGCGCTCGCCCTGACGGGCGCAGGCCAAGCCAGCACGGCCGGGGAAATCTATGGCGAGCGCGCTCTCGCCCTGGCCATTGATGATCGCTGCCAGCTTTTCACGGACCGCGAGCGCATGGCGCTGAATGCCGCCCGCCTTCAGGCCCGCGGCACACTACTGCGGGAAGGTGTCTCCACGGCCGCGCTGGACGACTACACCGAGGACCTGCACGCCCAGGCAGCCCGGACGGCCTGCGACCTGCCCGAAGTGGCTGATCTGCGCCAACGCGTGGGTGAAGCCTTCCTAGCCTGGCAGACCATTCGCGACATGGACTTCCCCGGCGGTCAGTATGACTGGCACGCAACGCGATCAATCATGCCGGGCGCGCCGCACTGGGCTGTTCGGCAAACAGCGGGGGCGATGACCCTCGGCTTGAGCCGTGACAATGGTGACTACCGCTTCTCTGCCGCCCTGCCCGCCATCCCCGGTGCCGCAAGTGCCGTTTTGGTCACGCGCGATACCGGTCAGGCTCCGGACCTCTATGACCCGACCATGGACGGGCATTTTCCCGCACCGGAAGGTGCGGAATGGGCCGACTGGACCCCGCCCGGCTTTGCCCGTTCGGTCGTCTGGACCTCTGGCCAAGGCGACCAAGCGGAACGTGAAGGTCTGGGTGGTGAGGAAAACAGTCTTGTCTTCCACTTCTCAAACCGGGCCAGCGACCAGTTGTCGACTCTGGATCCGCGCGAAGCCGCATTGATTGAGGTGCTTGGACGCGATGGCGCTGTGCTCGCCCGCTTCTTTTTCGAAGTTGGGGACTTTGCCGCGGCCCGCGCCTTCATTGATGGCGGTGTTCCGCTGATGCCTCGCAGCTAGACCTCAGGCCTAGGCAGCGCCGGACTTGGCCTGGCTGATATCTTCAGAGGCTGCCCGCGCCCGCTCGATCTGACCGCGCACATCCAGTTCCGACGACGCCGCTTCCGGAGCCATCGGCTCGACCTGGCCTTCATCCTTGGCAAGGATCGGCAGGGAGACGGTCACCGTGGTGCCGACACCCTTGCTGGACGCAATATTCATCTGACCGCCATGCAGCTCGGCCAGAGCCCGCACCAGGGACAGGCCCAGACCCGTACCGCGCTTGTCGATATCGCGGGCATTGGCGGCCTGGCTGTAGGGCTGGCCCAGCCGGCGGGCGTCTTCCGGATCAATACCGACACCGCTATCGCCAACAGCCAGCACCAATTGGCCGCCCGACGGACGGGCCATCACGACAATGGCGCCACCTTTCGGTGTGAATTTCACAGCATTGGAAAGCAGGTTCAGCAGAATTTGGCGCAGGGCCTTGCGGTCACCTTTCACCGGAACCGGCGTGTCATTGCGCTTCACCGACAGGGTGATGCCGGCCTCTTCGGCCTGCAGACGCATCATCTTCACGGCGAGACCAACAGCTTCGTCAATGTCGAAGCGCTCCAGCACGAGCTCGTAACGATCCGCCTCGATCTTCGACATGTCGAGCACATCGCCGATCAGCTCCATCAGGTGTTGGCCGCTCTCATGAATCAGGTCGGCATACTCGGCATAACGCGCCGGCAGCGGCCCGAACAGACGCGCCTTCATGACGTCGGAGAAACCGACGATCGCGTTCAGCGGTGTCCGCAGCTCATGGCTCACCGAGGCGAGGAATTGGGATTTTGCGCGGGATTCTTCTTCGGCCAGTTCGCGGGCAGCTTCAGCTTCGCGGACACGATGTTCCAGCGCCGGACCGGCATCATGCGACAGGATGGCCACAGAGCCACCATGCATCGGACGGGCAATCAGGCGCACATCCTCTTCCCGGCCCCGTTCACCGCGCAGGGTCAGCGTCTGGTCCAGCGGACGGATCGCAGCGCGTCGCGCGGCAGACGCCAGATCGGCGCGGTCATCATCATCAAAGCCCAGATCGGCAATCGGCAGACCGGTCAGATCACGCGGCAGTCCCGGCGAGATTTCACGCAGGCCCTGCGATACGGCCAGCATGTTTCCGTCTTGGTCACAGGCCAGCAGCGGGGCCGGCGCCGCATCAAAAGCCCGAACGCGAACGCGGCCGCGTTCAGCCTCTTCGCGGATGACATCGCTTTCCTTCACCGCGCGCAGAGCGCCCAGGCCAAAGCCGGCCGCCATCATGAGGGCGCAGCCGGTCACGAAGGGCAGATAGATTTCAACAGCCATCGGGGCCGGTGCGATGAAACCACCGGCCTGCAGGATGGCAATGGCCACTGCCGCGAAACCGGACAGGGCCGCCGCCTTGACGACACCGTCGCGCTCCCCGCTCGCCGCGGCCACAGCCGGCGCCAGCAGAAAAGCCAGAACACCGATACCGGTGATCCCGCCGCCCAGAATGGCGACAACCGAGGCGAAACCGGTCCAGACAATCGCGAGCGCGAAACGCTCAAACGGCCGGTCCATGCGCGGCATCAGCACGAAACCGATCAGAGCCGGGGCGGCAACAGCGAGAAGGCCGAGCACCCGCATCCAGTCCGGCCCATTAAGAAACGGCCAGATCTGGGGCGCAGCCGCACCCAGCGTGCCCAACCAGACGAGGTTGACCAGCGCGCCTCCGCGGCGGGCGATCATGCCAGTTATGTCACGCTTTTTCGGCTTCATCTTGGTGTCTTGCGACTCGCTCAGCTTGCTTACCGGAATCTTCGCTCACGGCGTTAACAAATGCTGAATCTTAAACTTTGTTCATTTACCGATGGTTCTCGGAAAGCCTGCGAATAATTCATCGCATCTGAGTACTTGGAGCTGTTCGCCCGACAAGGCAATATGACTCCTATCGGGGAAGGAGTTCACGATGTTCACCAGTTGGCTTGCTGCGCTTGTTGTTACAACGGCGCTGGTTCAGGATCCCGTCGCTCAGGACACTGTGGTGCCGGACGCCGCCCCTGAAACTGCACCCCAGCTTCAGCTGGATGCAGCCCCCGTGGAAGACGAGGATATCGTCCGCTCCTCCGCCCGGGATTATGCGGCGTTCCACCACACGGTTTCCGATCTCCACACCGCCCCGATCGGTTCGGCAGAAGATCTCGACTACGCCATGGACCAGTTGTCGCGCTTTTATGGCGAAGAGCGGCTTGTCCGGGCCTGGATTGCCTATGCGGCCATCGTCGCCGCCCGGCATCCGGAATACATCGATGAAGTGCGCGAGCTCGCCGATTATTACGGTCCGCAAGCAGCGATTTCCGGCCTGATGAATGACCCGGCCTTCGCAACCAGCTTCCGCTCGGCCGATGGCGCACAGGATTCCGTGGTCGACGCGATCGAACAGGACAATTCCGAAATCGTCCAGTTGTCCGAGCGCTATCGCACCGCAGCCTATGAGCTCCAGTCCGAGCGCTGGGCCAATCGGGTCTATCGCGACCGTGAGGAACGCCTGGCGCGCCTGAGCGCCATCGATGACAGCCCGATCGAGCTGCCGGACAATGTCCGCATGTCGCTGGACACAGGTTTCGCCGAAGGCATTCCAGCCTCGGCACTCTTCCATCAGTCCGATGCTGCGGGCATCAATGACGCAATGAGCCCGGATCTGACCCTGAATGTTGGCCATGCTGCCGTCGATGCCGACCGGGACCGGGTTGGACGCATTCTGTCGGTCGCCGCCCTGCAATCCCTGGACGGCATGACCGACACCGAAGCGGCAATCGACTACCTTCTGGCCGATCCTGCAGTGGAAAGATGCCTCGCCTGGGTGCGCTTGGACCTGTCGCAGTGCGTGGCAGCCGGGCACTTCAAATATGAAGACAGTTTCTGCATCGCGGAACATGCGCTTCTGGACGTATCCCGTTGCCTGGATACCCATAGCGGATCGGAATAGCCGCGGGCTTTCGGGGCCTGATTTCTTAACAAGACGTGTCCCGCTCTGGGACTCCATAAAATTGCGCGCAAATTTTACGAAAAAATCCTGCGTCAATTTTGGACGTTGTTGGCTGTAAACCCAGCTATAGCGTGCAATTCCATCATTTCTGACCTAGCCTCTATCCTGCAAAGAAGCTCCGTAACCGGTCCTTCTGCGCCAATAAGAAGTGGAGGCTAAAAATGATGTTTCTCATCCGTGCCGCGTTCTGGCTTGGAGTGGTGAGTGTATTTGTGCCGAGCAATTTTGCCGGTGATGCCTTCGACCTGCCGATCTCACTCGCAGACACGCATATCGACGCCGAAAAACCGGTGAGCCAGTTCTGCGAAGACAATTCCGCTCTCTGCGATGCCGGCCGCGAAGCCATGCGCTTTGGTGGCTTCCTCACTGAAATGGCTGCCGACCGCATCGAGACTGCGCTCGTCGAACACGAGCAAACCGCTTCCAAGTCCTGATCCAGTCAGGCGCTCCGATCCGGCAAGGGCAGTATCGGGGCTTGCCTCGCCGACGTGCGGGCACTAATTCGGCGCTGATATGACAGCGACCTCCATCCAATCGGAAATCGACGAAATCGTCGACGAGTTCGACTTCCTGGGCGACTGGGAAGAGCGCTACCGCTATCTCATCGACATGGGCAAGGCCCTGCCCGGCCTGCCGGACGACGACCGTACCGATATCCACAAGGTGAAAGGCTGTGTCAGCCAGGTTTGGCTGATCACGGAGACCGATGGCGACCGTCTGGTCTTCCGGGCCGACAGCGATGCGCACATCGTCCGGGGACTGGCCGCCCTCCTCTTGCGCATATATTCCGGGCGTACGCGCGATGAAATCCTGTCCGTTGATGCCCGTGAGGTTCTCAAGCGCATCGGTCTGGCCGAGCATTTGTCGCCGCAGCGTTCCAATGGCCTGGCGTCCATGATCACCCGGATCCGTAATTCTGCCAGCGCCTAGCGGTGAACCATCCCATAGACCTGGGCCAGCCGGTTAAGCGCCAGCACGACACCGGTCCGTCCGGAACGTCGCGCCCAGCCAAACCGGCGTTCAATCGCGGCCAGGCTTTCCTCGCGGATCAGCACCGCCTCAACAATACGCGCAAACTCGGGTCCCAGCTCGTCGAGCGCATTCATCACCCTGTCCTTGGCTGCCAATGCCGTCAGGGCCGCATCCTCCGGGCCCCTCACCGGCGTCTCCCCCCTGCGCGGCGCTGTTGGCGACCAGTTGCGGGTGACGGACTGGCGCAGCGTGGAGCGGACATAATCAGACAGGAAGCGCTCAGCGGCAGTCTGGGCTTCCACGGACAGAAATCCTCGCCATTTGGCCAAGGGGCCCTCATCCGGGTTCACCGAAACCCGGCGAAGCCCGCCGGCGCCATCAGCGATCAGACGTTCAACCCTTTCCTGTCCCGGAGGCGTGGTGTCCTGTCGCACGCTGTCCTGCCCGGCTGACGTCAGCCGATAGTCCGGCCCGATCATCTCCAGCCAGCCGGCCTTCAGGGCAGCTTCAACCTGCCCCATTGAAATCCGGGCCCGTGCGCGGCGACGGCGATCCCCTCCGGCATAAATCGCGAAGCGATCTTGGGGTGGCGCGAGAGGGACCAGGCTATGATCGGGCCGCGCCAGCAGGCGGATCCAGCGGGGCGGGGTCATGAGCGGCTGGCCGCGAGAAGGCCGGCGGCAATGCGCGGGGTTGCCCGCAAGCTTTCTTCCAGCGCATCCAATTGCTCATCAAACACAGCATCATCCCGGCGGTCCTCGATGCAATGGCAGGCATGGGCGGCCGTCGACCGGTCCCGGCCAAAGGCCTGCCCCACCCGAGAGAGCGACAGCTCGAACGCCACATGTGTGAGATACATGGCGACCTGCCGGGCGAGCGAGACCTCGCGGGACCGGCGAGTAGGCGCCTCGATTTCCCCGGGTGGGACCCCGAACGCATAAGCGGCAGCGCCTTGGGCCAAACGGGCGCGGGCAAGGTCTTCGTGAAGCCTGTTCATCTCTATGGGCGGCATGGTCGTCTCCCGGTTCGGCGCGGCCCCGATGACCGCGCGCCCACTCATGCTAGGAGGCGGCCCTTGGCCCGGGGATATTATTCCTACTATAGCCGCAAAGAAAAAGAGCACCACCTTTGCGGGTGGTGCTCTTTATTGCCACAAGGCCTTGTTGTTTAAGGGGCCAAATAGGCGATCAGCAGGACAATCGCCAACAGGGCACTGGTCCAGATCGCCAGGAGACCACTGGGGATATCCCGGCTCAAAGCCCCCATCGGGCTGAAGGTCTGGAACAAGCGTCCGCCCAGGCGCGTGCGCACTCCATCCAGCAGATTGCCGATCGAGGACCACAGCCGGCCGAACATGGCAAAGCCCCAACGCGCCAGCCCGTCAAAGGCCCGGCGATAGACCCAGTCAAAGTCCAGATTTACCGAGCGCTTCTCATCCGGATACCATTTCATCCGGACCAGGAAGGCGAAGGCGAAGAGCGCCGCCATGAGTAGCTGCATCTGCCCGACGACATGATCGAAGGTCCACATTGGATAAGCGTTCGCCACCTCAGGATAGGGCGTCAGATTGTAGAGCGCCCGGTATCCGCCCGGGATGCCAAACATGTCAGGCCAGCCCAGATAGAGGCAGAGCAGTGCCGCCACGCCCATCGCCATCAGCATATTGGCCGGAGCCTCGCGGACGCGGTGACCACGATCATGCGAGAAGAAAGCGAAATACGGGATTTTGATTCCCGAGTGCTCCAGCACACCGGCCGAGGCGAACAACAGGATCAGCCAGACCAGATAGTGGTGCTCATGCGCCACGGCCGCCAGCGTCATGGCTTTGGCGACAAAGCCGGAGAAGAGCGGGAAGGCCGAGATGGCCGCACCACCGATGATGCAGAACACCGCCGTCACCGGCATGGACTTGAACAACCCGCCCAGTTCCGAGGCCTTCACCGTACCCACACGATGCAGGACAGCGCCCATGCTCATGAAAAGCAGCGCCTTGTAGATGATGTGCACGAAGGCGTGGGCCGCGGCCCCATTGATGGCCAGCTCGGTACCGACACCGACACCCACCACCATGAAGCCCAGCTGGTTGTTCAGCGAGTAGGACAGAACCTTGCGCAGATCATTCTCCACCACAGCGAAGAAGACCGGGAAGGCCGTCATGATGGCACCGATCCAGATCAGGATATCCGTGCCGGCATAACCGCGGGCCAGCGCATACACGGCCAGCTTGGTCGTGAAGGCCGACAGCACCACTGCGCCGGTCACGGTCGCCTTGGGATAGGCGTCCTGCAGCCAGTTGTGCATGAAGGGGAAGGCGCACTTGATGCCAAAGGCCAGGAAGATCAGCAGGCCGCCCAGCGTGTCCACGGAAAGGCTGTTATCGAAGGCCCAGCTTCCCGTTTCAGAAGCATGGATGACCGCACCGGCCAGCAACATCACGCCCGACAGGACGTGAATGGCCAGATAGCGCAGACCGGCCTTGAAAGCCGCTTGCGTCTTGGAACCCCAGATCAGGAAGACCGATGAAATCGCGGTCAGTTCCCAGAAGAAGAAAAGCGAAAGCAGGTCACCGGAGAAGACGGCCCCCAGGCCGGCACCGGCATAGATCAGACCGGCTGCATCGGCGACCCGGTCCTTCTCATGGAAGCCGTACAGCCCGTTGATGAAGGCCGCGATGATGAAGATCAGGCCCCAGATGCGGGACAGGCCATCGAAACGGAAGGTTTCCAGCACGAAACCGCCCAGTTCGAACACACCGCCGACATGACCGCCGCTGGGCACATTGAACCAGAGCAGACCGGCCAGGATCGGTGCCAGCAGGGCAAGGCCCTTGCGAACCAGATGATGCGGGATGGCAGCCGCAATCAGGCCGCCGATGATGACCGGCCAAGCCGGAGAAACGTCGTAGAAGGCCTCGATCATTGGTCACCCTCCCCGTCCCAATAGTCTTCGGAACGGCCGAGCAGCCCCCGGATCACGAACCAGCCCACCATCACAGCCAGCACAAAGGAGCCGAACCCCCACAGGGCATAAAAGCCCGTGGTCTCGGCCAGGTGCACATATTCATGGCGATGGTGGAAGAAATCGACAGCGGCAAAACCCACGGCGAGAACCAGAAGGATCCACATCATGGAGGATTTCAGCCAAGGCGCATCCAGCCACAGGAAAGGCCGGGCGGCCGGGTGGATACGCTCATCATGTTTGCCGGATTGATCGCTCACGGGGCGGCCTCCGCAGCAAGGGATGACGACAGGAAGACCGGCGCGAGATAGTCGCGCAGCGGTCCGATCAGGAAGAAGAGCACGATCACACCGCACGCCGTGATGACCGGCGGAAGAATGACCAGCATGGGCGGCTTTTTCTTCAGGCCGGCCTCTTCAGGCGGCGCAAAGAAGGCGCGCGCCGAGATCGGCAGGAGATAGGCCACATTCAGGATGGACGAGGCGATCAGGGCCACGATCAGGAGACCATGGCCACTCTCCCAAGCCCCTTCCATGAGGAAGAGTTTGGGCCAGGTCCCGCCCAGCGGCGGCAGACCAATGATCGACAGGGCACCGACCGTGTAGGCAATGAAGAGCCAGGGCATGTAACGGCCCAGACCCGCCATTTGCGAGATCTCGGTTTTCTTGGTGGCGGTATAGATCGCACCGGCACTCATGAAGAGCGTGATCTTGCCCCAGGCGTGCATCACGATCTGCAAGGCCCCGCCCAGCATGGCCAGCGGCGAAGCCAGCATCACGCCCAGCGTCACATAGGACAGCTGGGAGACGGTCGAGAAAGCCAGTCGGGCTTTCAGATTGTCCTTGGTCATCGCCACGACGGAAGCAAGCACGATGGAGATGGCGGCAATCCAGGCCAGGGCATCCGATGCGGGAGTGGCCGCGATCAGGTCGGAGCCGAAAATGTAGACGCCGACTTTCAGCATGGCGAACACACCGGCCTTCACAACGGCCACAGCGTGCAGCAGGGCCGAAACCGGGGTCGGCGCGACCATGGCGTTGGGCAGCCAGGGGTGGACCGGCATCAGGGCCGCCTTGCCGATCCCGAAGGCAAACAGGACCAGGAGGACGCCGGCGATGGCCGGGGTGACGTCATTGACGGCCAACAGACCGCCCGCCACGAAATCCGTCGATCCGGCGAGGAAATGCGTCGTGATCACGGCCGGCAGGAGCAGACCGATCGACGTACCCAGCAGGATGGACAGGTAGATGGCGCCACCGCGTTTCGCATTGGCATCCCCCTTGTGCGTAACCAGCGGATAGGTCGACAGGGTCAGAACCTCGTAGAAGAGGAACATGGTCAAGAGATTGCCGGACAGGGCCACACCCATGGCACCGGCGATCGCGATACAGAAACAGACATAGAAGCGGGTCTGATTCTTTTCGCCATTGCCGCGCATATAGCCGATGGAATAGAGCGAATTCACGATCCACAGGCCTGAGGCCACGGCCGCGAAGACGGCTCCCAGCGGTTCCAGCCGGAAGACCAGGTGAAGGCCCGGAGCCAACGTCGCCAGTTCCAGGGTCGGATGGCTCTGGGCCACTTCCACCAGATAGGCGACATTGAAAGCCAGCAGGACGGCCGAGATCAGCGTCGCGGCTTCCCGCAGGTTCGGATAGCGCCCCAGCAAGGCGACGGCGACGCCGCCGAGTGCCGGGATCGCCAGCGCAAGGGCGAGGGAAAGTTCAGGCGTCCACATCGCTTAGCGTCCTCCCATCACGGCATCGGCGGCCGCTTGGGCCAGACCGACCAGCGGGTCGGCGTGGAAGAAGAAATACACATTGGCAGCAGCCAGGATGAGCATCGGGACGAGGACCATCCACGGCGCGAGGCGGCGTTGCGCGACCTCGCCATGATGGCTCGGCGGATTTTCCATCCAGATCGCGGCCAGAAGGCGCGCGACATAGGCCAGGGCCAGCAGCGAAGAAATCATCAAAGCCGCGACGGCCCACCACCATCCGCGCTCAAGCGCCGCGGTGACGAGATACCATTTGGAGGTGAAACCGACTGTCAGCGGGACGCCGACGAGCGACAGACCCGCCACGGTAAAGGCCATGGCCGAGGCCGGCATGGTCTTGCCCAACCCCGCCAGATCCTTGACCCGTCGCACGCCGAAATTCAGCGCGAAAGCACCCAGCGCCATGAAGAGCGCGCCTTTCATCAAGGCGTGGTTCATCAGGTGCAGAAGGCCGGCCGACAGGCCCGCCGCGGTGCCCATGCCGAGGCCCAGCATCATGTAACCGACCTGCGCCACCGAGGAATAAGCCAGCAGGCGCCGGGCATCGGTCTGGAAGACCGCCTGCACGGACGCCACCATCATCGCGATCACGCCCACCACGGCAAACAGCCAGGTGAAGGACATGGAGACGAAGGCCACATCCGGGTGGAAAATCGAGAAGACGAAACGCACCAGCGCATAGAAGGCCACCTTCGTGGCCGTCGAGGCCAGGAAAGCCGTCACGAAATTCGGCGCGAACGCATAGGCATTGGGCAGCCAGACATGCAGCGGGAACATCGCCGCTTTCAGGCCCAGCCCGACCACGATGAAGGCGAAGGCCGCCTGCGTGACACGATTATGGCCATTCTGCTCCAGCACGGCCGCCATGTCGGCCATGTTGAGCGTACCGGTCGCCATGTAGAGGAAGCCGACACCGATCACGAAGAAGGTCGCACCGATCGTGCCCAGGACGAGATAGTTGTAACTCGCCGTCAGCGCCCGCCGATCCTTGCCAACCCCCATCGCGATGATGGTGTAAGTGGCGATCGAGGAAATCTCGAGGAAGACGAAGACGTTGAACGCATCGCCGGCGATCGTCACGCCGATCAGGCCGGAAAAGCAGACCAGGAAGGCCGAATAGAACAGCGCCTGCTGCTTCTTGGCGATCTCGTCCGCCACGCTCGGCAGGGCGTAGATCAGGCTGAGCACACCCAACACGCCGAGAAGAAGCAGGATCGGCACGTTCAGCCGGTCGAGACGGATCTCGATCCCGTGCGGCGGCGCCCAGCCGCCCACATCATAGGAAACAACGCCATGGGCACCGACTTGCCCGAGCAGGCCGAAGGCCAGGATCGCGACGATCACAGACGTGGCCAGAGCGACACTCCAGGCCATGACGCCCCGGGGCATGAAGGCGGCGACAGCCGCTGCGATCAGCGGCACGACGACAATCAGGACCGGCGCGTGATGAGCAACACCCGCCGGAAGGAAAGAGGCCAGCATGTCCATTTAGGCGGAACCCCCGGTCTCGACAGAATAATCAGCTGCGTTCAGCTCATCGTCCTCAATCGTCCCATAGGCTTCGCGAATGCGAACCACCAGGGCGAGGCCGACGGCCAGAGTGGCGACACCGACGACAATCGCCGTCAGGATCAGGACGTGCGGAAGCGGATTGGAATACAGCACGTCTGCCGCATGCCCGGCCGCGTCCGCGACGCCATGGGCGGCATCTGCAGCGTGATCGGCGCCATGCTCGACCCCATAGTCGGCACCGTGATCACCTGCCGCTTCAGCCGCATGTGAGACAGCCGCATCCGCAGAGTGGGCCGCATTTTCAGCCGCGCCATAACCGGCATCGGCACCATGCCCACCTTCATCACCATGTCCGTCCGCCAGGATGGGCGGCTGTCCACCGAAGACCTTGCCAATCGTGATGTAGAGCAGGAAGACCGACGTCTGGAACAGGGAGAGCCCGACCAGCCGTTTCACCAGGTTTCCGGTCGCGATCACGACATAGAGTCCCGTCATCATCAGGATGATGATCGGGATGTAGTTGAAGCGCTCGAGAAGCATTTCCACCATGATCACCAATCCTCATCCTTGATGTCCGGCACGCGGCCGGCAAAGGCGTAGAAAATCGCCAGCATCACCGACGTCACCGTGGTCAGCACGCCCAGCTCGACGAGCAAAATGCCGTAGTGCTGGCCGCTATGGTGCGACTGGTCGGGATGCAGGGCGTCATAGTCGAGAAAATTCAGGGGCTCTCCGGCGCCATTCATGAACATGGTCAGGACGCCGGTGCCGACATAGATCAGCACACCCAGTGCCGCGCCATAGCGGACAGCCACGGGCGGAACCGCGCGGCGCGCCTCATCCATGCCGAAGATCAGGGCATAGAGGATCACGGCGACGGCGATGATCACGCCCGCCTGGAAACCACCGCCAGGACCGAAATCGCCGTGGAAGTGCACGTAGAAACCGAACACGACGATCAGCGGGATCAGAAGCTTGGAAACAATGCGAAGGATCAGGTGTGGGCTCACAGCTCGTCCTCCTCGTCTTCTTCACGCCGCCCCGTGCCGAAGCCCAGCAGCAGCATCACGCCGAGGGCCGCGGAGAAAACCACGACCGTCTCGCCCATCGTGTCATAGCCCCGGTAGGAGGCCAGCACAGCGGTCACGACGTTGGGCACGGCAATCTCATTCGGCGTGCGGTCCATATAGTCCATGCCGACATAGGAGTTCGCCGGCGAATCCGGATCGCCATAGACCGGCATGTCCGGGATGGCGAAGAACAGGGCCGCGCCGGCCGCCGCAACGACAGCAAAGGCAGCCCAGTGGCGCTTTTTCCCGGCCGGCTCGCTTTCGCGGGCGGTCAGGAGCATCGCGCCCAGCATCAGCACGGTGGAAATACCGGCACCCACAGCGGCTTCCGTGAAAGCCACATCGACGGCGTCCAGCGAGACGAACCAGGCCGCCGACAGCAGCGAATACACGCCGGTCAGCATGACAACAGCGAAAAGATTGCGCAGGCGCACGATGGCAAAGCCGACGGCCAGCAGCATCGCGATCAGGGCATAATCCAGATATTGGGTCAGATCAGACGGCATGGTGGATCACCCCTCCCCGGCCGGCTTGCCGGCATCCTTGGGATGCGCCGGCTTGAAGCGTGACAGCATCGGCTTGTGCCCGGCCCGGTGCGCAGCATTCGCAATGGCGTGCGTTGCCGTTGGGCTGGTCAGGAAGAGCAGCAGGCCGACCAGCGCCAGCTTGGCGAAGGTCTGCCAGTCGGACGATTGCAGCAGCAATCCCAGCACAATCAATTCCGCGCCCAGCGTGTCCGTGACACCGGCTGCATGCATGCGCGTATAGAAGTCCGGCAGGCGGTTCACACCAATGGCGCCGGCCAACACGAAAACGAGGCCAGCCGACATGGCGGCCACCGATGCCGCAAACAGCACGTAGTGAAAGATCTCGGCGGGGCTCATTCGTCATACTCCCCATCGAGCGCCTTGCGCAGCGACATCTGCGCCAGGGCGATTTCCAGCGAGCGATAGCGGAAGAATTTCAGGATCGCGATGGTCGCCACGAAGTTGATCAGGGCGTACAGCAGCGCGATATCGATTGCATCCTGGCGGTCCACGATGGCCGCGAAGACGAGCAGGAAAAGCACCGTCTTGGTCCCGAAGGAATTGGCGGCCAGCACGCGGTCATAAAGCGTCGGGCCCGCGAAAAGACGGGCCAGCATGATCGCCATGGACGCGGTAAGGCCCAGGGCAATGATGAAAGTCACAACATCCATTATTTCGCCTCCCGGCGGCCATCGGTCGCGACATCGGAGCGTTGTCCCATTTCCGCAAAACCGGCCGGATCAGTGAATTCGCCATCGAGGGCGTGCACCAGGAAACCGTCATCCTCGATATCCACGGTGACCGTACCCGGCGTCAGGGTGATCGAATTGGCAAACACGCACCGGCCCAGATCCGTGCGCTGTTCGGCCGGAACCCGGATCAGACGCGGCTCCATGTCGATCTCCGGCTTCATCACCATGCGCAGAACGGCCAGATTGGCTTTGAAGATTTCACCGCCCAACCAGGACCAGTAAGCGAACAGGGGAACCATGGGCCCCACAGGCACCGTCTCGCGGTCGACGATTCGCATTCGGAAGGTCAAAGCCACGGTCGCGGCAATGGAAATGACCCCGACCGTCATGACGATCGGATAATCGCCAGACAGGGTAAAAGGCCCTGACAGGGTAAGCCAGAGCGCCACCAGAAAGGCGGTGAGGCTGACGCCGTAGAACATGGAAACTCCCCGCGCGATAACGCTTGTCGCATGGTTATTAGCGGGAGAGGCGAGCCTTGACCAGATGAACCGGTGGGTCAGATGCACCCAGTTTGCATATGGGCTTTCGACCGCCGCCCCCAGGCGCGTTCGTGCAAGGAGTAGGCAAATGTCTGGATGAAGGGCTCCACCAATCCGATCGCCAGGGCGGCACGCCAATCACCGGTCAGGGCAAAGGCCACCAACATGGCCACACACAAATGCATGAGGGCATAGGTGACCGTCTTGAGGACGGAGCAATGACCATGGCCATGCGTCAGAACCTGAAGGCAGGATTGCGCCAGTCGCGCCATGTCTGAAACTCCAAAAAACTCATTCTTGAGAATAATTCTCACATTGGGATTGTTCAAAGTTTTTCAGGGCGTTCAGACATGAATTGTTTTGATTGCAGCCATAGCCGCGGGCAATACCGGCGCTAATTCTTGTCTTCCATGGACAAGTTCCAATAGCGCAGAACCGTCTGCGCCTTTTCCACGGACAGGCTGTCATAGACCTTGCGCGCCTGGATGTACGGGTCGCTGTCCTCACGCCGCCCCAGCCCCCGCCAGATATTCTGGAAGGAGGGCCATTTCAGACCCGTTGCCTTGCACAGGATCGCGAGGGGTTCGCCCGCCATGTCCTCGATCATCCGGATCACCAGACGGCGGTCGATGGACGCAAGCTTTGCGATTTCCGACACGATCTCCGGACGCGCGCCATCCAGTGCCATGGCCTCGCAAACGCCTTCCAGCGATCCATAGGCACTGACTTCGGAGGCTTCCCGATCCCGCTGACGCCGGTCGATATAGCGCAGAACCCGGGCCACCATCGGATCCGACCAGCTCTCCGCCGATGCCATCGGGAAAATGTCTTCCGACGCCTCAAGCAGGATCGTGCGGTCCACGGCGAAGCGTTCCAGGATCTGGAACCGGTTCATGTGATCGCAGCCCCAGAACAGGCGGAAGGCCTGGGTCGGCCGCAATTCCTCGCGGCGGATCAGGAGCAGCGAATAATTGGCTTCTTCCAGGGCTGCCCCGACGAGATGATCAAGTGTGGGCGTGGCCAGCTTGGCCGTCTTGTTTCTCAACAGGCGCTCGACAACCGGCGGCTCGCCATAGGCCGCCAGCGCGGCGGCGACCGTCTCAGACAGGTTTTCCCGCTTGGCAATGGTCAATCGGTGCTGCATCGAACCGGCACTGACGATTTCCAGCATGTCGAAATCGGTCAGGGCCTGGCATTGCTCGAGAATGGGTTCCGCCACCTCGAACTTGTCACAGGCCAGTGTCCGCAAAAGACGATGCGGCGCGTCACTCAGCCCGGCCAGACGCTGGGCGCAGCGTTGACGCAATTCAAGCTCACTCGCGCGGATCACATCATACAGGAGATCGCCGACAATCCAGCGTTCGCGCGGCGTGATACGACTGGACGGCAGGCCGACAATATCCGCCAGCCGCCGCGCCAGTATGGCGCGCGTCTTGGGCGTCGCGACGGGTTCTGTCAGGTCTAGGGGCTGGGCGTCGGCCATGCGTCTTCGATCCCGAAATTCAGGTCAATGCCCAGAATGCCCTGTGGGCGTTAACGAATTGTGGTGTTCCCGCGCGTCAGGCCGCCGGTTTCTGCGAGCCCGTTTTCCGCGTCAGCCAGATCACGGCGAGCGAGATCAGGAAGAAGACCACCGCCATGCCGAACAACATGGGCGAGTGCACATAATTGCCTTCAGCATCAAACGCGACCGGTGCGGATATCCCCAGCCAGGGCGACAGGTGGAACACGATGGCTCCGCCGATGATCGCCGCCGACAACATGCCGCCGCAGGAGCGTACGGCCGCGACGAACAGGCCCGCGACCAAAAGCACCGCGGCGAGAATTTCAGCTGCGCCAGTTGCCATGCGGATAACCGGTTCGAAAAGCCCGATCCCGGACTGTTCCGCGATATACTGGAAGACCGGATTGGCTCCGCCGAACTTCTGTGCACCCATGAAAACCATGAAAAGGGCCAGAAGCCCGGTCAATCCGATGTGCAGCCACCGCATGTTTTCCTCCCGAATAATGCGCATCTTGCCTAAGCGCTTCAGCTTGTTAGAGATAGCGCACCTTGTTGATCATCCGAACACAATCAGGTGATCTATCCACAGTCGGTTCCGAACGAGTTCAGACCTTGCCAGTTTTTCGCCCCCTCGCGGGCAATCGCAATCTCCGGCTTCCTCCTTTCGGGGCCTATCTGGTTCTGATCGCCGCCTGGTTCTTCAGCTTCGGGCTGCAGACCACGCTGTTCCCCGGCGTGATCACCTTCACGCTCGGCGAAAGCCCGGAACGGCTCGGCATCGCCCAGGCAGCCCTGACCGCCCCCATGATGTTGCTCCTGCCCTTCGCCGGTGTCCTGGCCGAACGCACGGACCGACGGGGGATCATCTTCTATTTCTACATCTTCGCCGGGGTCGCAGCGGCCGTGCTCGGCGGGCTGCTTTTGGCAGACCGGCTGTCCTACTGGATCATGGTCTCCTTTGCCCTGATGATCGGTGTGGCTGGCGGTTTCGTCATGCCGGCGCGCGATAGCGCCATCAATCCTATCGTCCGGATTTCCGCTCGCACCCGGCATGGCGGCATAGATTTGCAGCGGGCCGTCGTGATGGCGTCCGCCGTCCAGTTCGGCGCCCAGATCGCCGGCATGGCCCTGGGATATGTTGCGGCTTTTACCGGACCAGGCGCGCTTTTCCTGGTCCAGGGGATCGGTCTGCTTGTGGGTGGGTTCTCGGCCGTTTTCCTGCCCCGGCTTGGTTCCAAGCGGAACATGTCGACCGCGCATCCGCTTGACGATCTGCGCGACGGAATTTCCGCCGTCATCCATTCGCCCGTGCTGATGCCCATGACAGCGATCATGATCGTGTTGGGCCTGCTGATTGTGGGCGGTGCCTTCCTCGTGCTGATCCCCCTCGTCATTCGCGAAGCCTATGGCGGCGGCTTCCAGGAAATCGCCAGCCTCATGGTCTGTTTCTGGATTGGCGCTTTCATCGCCAATGTCGCCCTGGCTGTTTTTCCGCAGATCGAGAAGCCGGGACGCGCCCTGATCCTGGCCCAGGGTGTCACCGTTCTGGCAACGGCAGCCTTCGCCCTGCCCCTGCCCTTCTGGTCCCTCTACGTCCTCGTCTTCTGTTGGGGGCTGGGTGCCGGCGTGGCGATCTCCCTGTCCCGCTCCGTGGTCCAGGAACAGGCACCACCGGACAAGCTGGCGCGTGTCATGTCGGTCTACCAGCTGGGCCTGTTCGGCGGCATGCCGGCCGGCGCCATCCTGATGGGTTTCATGATCGGCGGGCTGGGCCCGCAATGGTCCGCCCTTCTCCCGGCGATCGGGCTGGGTGTCGTCCTAGTGGTCATCAGCCTGACAACGCCCATATTGTCAGTGAGACGCGGCCAGGCCCATCTGGCCGCGCCCGCGGACAAGGAGACGGGCCATGCCGAAACTGACAGATAGCGAAATCGAGACTCTCAAGGCGCAGCTCGACCCGCTGACCTATGCCATCGCCTTCGAGGAAGGCACGGAGCACGCTTTCACCCACCCGCTGAATCTCGAAAAGCGGTCGGGCCAGTATCACTGCAAGGTCTGTGGCGAGCACTTGTTTGAGGCCGACCACAAATACGAATCCGGATCCGGCTGGCCATCCTTCTTTGATGCCGCGGACAAGCAGGCTGTTGACACCAAGACGGACTACAAGCTGATCGCGCCAAGAACGGAAATCCACTGCGCCAATTGCGGCGCCCATCTGGGCCATGTTTTCCCGGATGGTCCGGAACCGACCGGGCTGCGCTATTGTACCAATGGAACTGTCCTGGACTTCCGTCCGGCAGAGGACGAGAGCTAGCAGAGGGGCCCGGTGCGGCCTAAAGGGGGAATGATGACTTCAACCAAGTTTGCCGGGCTTGCCGGTGCCGGGCTGATCGCCCTGGCACTGAACGCCTGCAGCCAGGAGAGCGAGATGACGACCGAAACACCGGTTTCCGCCCTGATCACCCGGGCCCAGGGCCTGGAAGCCCCCGTCGCCGAACAACGGCCGGTGGAGATTGAGCAGCTGGGCTTCACCCGCGTGGATGAATACCAGTGGATCAAGGACGAGAACTGGCAGCAGGTCATGCGCGAGCCGGAGACGCTGGACAGTGATATCCGGGAACTCCTGGACGCCGAAAACGCTTATCTGGATGCGGTTATGGCGCCGACCGAAGCGCTTCAGGAACAGCTCTTCCAGGAAATCCGCGGACGCATCAAGGAAGATGACAGCTCCGTGCCGGAACGCGATGGCGGCTATGAGTATTTCACCCGCTACCGCGAAGGCGGACAGTATCCGATCTATTCGCGGCGCCCGCTCGATCCGGAAACCGGTGAAGCCATTGGCGAAGAGGAAATCCTGGTCGACGGCGATGTCGAGGCCGCCGATTTCGACTATCTCGACTTTTCCATCATGGAACACTCGCCGGACCACCAATACGTCGCCTTTGGCGTCGATGTCCGAGGTTCGGAATACTATGAAATCCGCATCCGCGAGATCGCGACGGGTGCCATTGTCGCGACGCTGACGGATGAAAGCTCGGGCGATTTCACCTGGGCCAATGACAGCCAGACCCTCTATTGGGTGTGGCGTGACGATAATGGCCGCTCCAAACGGGTCTATCGCCAGTCCCGCAATGGCGGTGCCAGCGAGCTGATCTATGAAGAACCCGATGACGGTTTCTTCGTCTCCGTCGGCCTGTCGGACGGGAATAACTACGTCGTTATCAATGCGGGCGGCCATACCTCCAACGAGATCCGCCTGCTGGACGCCAATGATCCCGCAGCGGAGCCCGTGCTGATTTCGGCCCGTGAAGACGGGGTCGAATACTATCTCACCGAAGCCCGCGACCGCTTCTACTTCCGTACCAATGCGGACGGCGCTGTCGACTTCAAGATCGTTTCGGCACCGCTCGATGCACCGGGCCGCGAAAACTGGGAAGACTTCGTACCGCACCGCCCGGGCACGCTGGTCAACGCCCTGATCGGCTTCGCGGATTGGCAGGTCCGCATGGAGCGTCAAAACGCCCTGCCCCGCATTGTTGTGCTCAATTATGAGAGCGGTGAGAGCTATGACATCGCCTTTGACGAAGAAGCCTACTCGCTGGGCATTTCGTCGGGCTATGAATTCGAGACCGACACGCTGCGCTTCTCCTATGAGAGCCCGTCCACGCCGGAAGAAACCTATGATTTCGACATGGCGTCCCGCGAGCGTGTTCTGCGCAAGCGGCAGGAAGTCCCCTCCGGTCACAATCCGGAGGATTATGTCGTCCGTCGCATCATGGCGGACGGTCATGATGGGGTGCAGATCCCGGTGACCATCCTCTATCACCGCGACACGCCGATCGATGGTTCCGCACCGCTGCTTCTCTATGGATATGGTTCCTACGGCATCACCATCCCGGCCTCGTTCCGGGTGACGCCGCTGCCGCTGGTGGATCGCGGCATGGTCTATGCCATCGCCCATATCCGCGGCGGTATGGCCAATGGCTATCAATGGTATCTGGACGGCAAGTTGGAGCTGAAACCCAATACGTTCCGGGACTTTGTCTCTGCCGGTGAAGCCCTCGCCGCCGAGGGTTATACCTCGCGGGGCAATATCGTCGCCTATGGCGGTTCCGCCGGGGGTCTCCTCGTCGGGGCCGCGATCAACATCGCGCCGGACCTGTTCGCCGGCGCCATCGCGGCCGTGCCCTTTGTGGATGTTCTCAACACGATGTCGGATGCGGAATTGCCGCTGACGCCGCCGGAATGGCCGGAATGGGGTAACCCGCTGGAGAGCACGGAGGACTATCAGACCATCGAGGCCTACAGCCCCTATGATCAGATCCAGGCCATGGACTATCCCCATGTCCTGGCCACGGGCGGCCTCACGGATCCGCGTGTAACCTATTGGGAACCCACGAAATTCGTGGAGCGTCTCCGGACGATGCGGACCGATGACGGACTCACTCTCCTCAAGATGAATATGGGGGCCGGCCATGGTGGTGCGTCGGGCCGGTTCGACAGTCTGCGGGAAACTGCGTTGAACTGGGCTTTCACCCTGATGGTCGTCGGCCTGGCCGATGAGGAAGTGGAAGCGCTGGCGGCGGAATAGGCCCTGCGCAAAGCCACCGGAAGCAGAATGGGCGCCCCGTCGGGGCGCCCATTTTCATTTATTGATCAAGGTTATAGACCAGCTGGGTCACGGCATTCCGGTACAGGACGGGTTCGCCGTTTCTCACCTGCGGATCATAGCGCCAGCGGCTGACGGCATTCATCGTCGCCTGTTCGAAAGCGCGGCTGGTGCATGTGCCCGGACGGATATTGGTTGTCCGCCCCTCCGGCGTGATGTCGAAGGTCACCGAACACTCGCCCGAGCGGCCCCGCGAGGCCTCACTGGCCGGGAAGATCGGGTCGATGCGAACGCGCGGAACCGGCTGGGCGCGGTCGATATTGGCGAGGCCGGATCCGATTTCTATCCCCGCAACCTCGATGGGCGGCAGGGTCCAGCTATTCCCCTCCGGCATGCCCTCCACCGCGGAGTGTTCAATATCCAGGCGGGGTACGGGCGGCGGCGGATCAAGCTCCGTGATTTCAATGTTTTCCCAGCGATCCTCGATCCTGACCGGTTCCGGCTCGAAGCGGATCTGGACGGGTGGTCTTTCCACCACCGGGTCCGGCGTGACCGGACCGATATCGATGAGGTTATTCATCAGGACAAACAGGCCGACGGTGACGGCACCGGCAACCGGAAGAACGACCGGTGTGCGCACCGGATTCAAAGCGATCGTCATTGGAAGGACAGGCTCCCCTCTCTAGCGAGATCCTGCATGGCCCCAGACAGCTATCCCCGTTTCAACAAACCCGCCGAGGGACCGGAAACGCACAACGCGCGCTCCGGTCCGGCCGGGGGTGCAAACGCGACAACACCGCGTCAACATCGCTTATTTTAATGAAAACCGGGGCCAAACCGGGATGAAAGCGGGACGAAATGGGGCAGAGGGAGGGTCATTTCGGGTCCACGCCAGCATCAGACCGGGTTCAAAACGGCATCAAGGACCGCTCAAGACCTGACCGGAATGCCATCACGGCCGGCCCAGACATGGACCGGCCGTGATTTCTGCGGATTGAAACCGGATCAGGAGCGTTCGAATTCCGGGTGCAGCTCGCCGTAGAGATTGAAATAGGTCTGGCAGACATCATCCATGCGCGGGAAAATCCGGCGACCTTCACTGTCGACATCCTCGGGCCCGAGGGGAGGCGACCGGCGCATGCGTTCAATGTCGAGCTCACATCCCTCGATCGCCACCCTTTGGCGGAACTCCTCCCCCTGACGCTCAATGGCAATCTTCTGCTCCACGAAGCTGATCCAGCCCTGGGCACCCGCGCGTGAATATTCCCACGCAAGCGCGGCTTCAAAAGCGTCCACAGCGCCTTCCAGATCGTCAGTATCGACCCGCACCGTCCCGACCAGATTCCAGGTATCGCCCGGACGGGACAGACCACCGCGATTGAGGGCCTGGACAAACATGGCTTCGGCTTCGGCATAATCGCCGGACTGGTAGAGTGCCTCGCCGAGCTTTTCATAATCGGGCCCGGCCCCGGTGAGCGTGGCAACCCGGCGCAAGACCGGCAGGGCGCGATCCCATTCGCGGGCCTGTCGCCAGAGATTGGCCAGGGCCTGGTAATTCTCCGGTGTCGGATCGACCCGGCCGGCATTGAGCTCGCGCTCCAGCATGGTGGCCCCGCCATAGGGGTATTCATAATAGGAATAGTACTGGGCCAGACGGATCAGCTCGGCACTCGTGTCCAGCATGCCGTTGAGATAGAGGATGCGATTGATCTCGAAAGCATCCTGCTCGCGCCCGCTGCGCGCCAGGAGCGAGGCATAGCTGGTCCAGTAGGATTTCTGGTCCGGCCAGCGGGCAATCATCTGGGCCATCAGCTCGGTCTGCTGCGGGACGAGGTCCAGCTGCTGATAGAAGAAAAGCAAGATGGAGTAATGCTGCCGGTCCGGGGCTTCGCTCATCTCGAAGGCCTGGCGGGCGTAGCGCATGCCGGTGCGGTAATCCTGCAATTGGCCATATCCCTGGGCCAGGCGCAGGGCCAGGTCCGCATTCAGCGGGGTCCCGCGGGTCAGGGCGGCTTCGATCAGGTCCACGCCCGGGCGGTATTCACCCTCCCCCAGCAGAAGCTGGCCCGAATTGATGCGCAGGACATTGGCGTCCTCGTCCGGCAGGGCATCCAGGTCCACAGCCTGCTGCCAGGCGGTGATGGCGCCTGCCGTGTCGTCGAGTTCATAGCGGGCCCGGCCGAGCAGTTTCAGCACGGTGGCCTGCTCATAGGCACTCAGCCCGTCACTGGCGAGCAAGTCACGATACCCGTCACGGGCAATCGTCCAGAGGCCCTCGGCCTCGGCTTCCATGAGTTCGAGAATACGTTGGCCGACGCGCGATGAGAGCGAATGCTCCTGGCGTTCGCTGCGTTCGCGCCGGTCTTCAGTCTGGGCACTGATCGGCGTCGCCAGGGTGAAACCCAGGCAGAGTGCCGCCAATGCGCCGATGGCTCCGGTCAGGCCGGAGTGGCGTGTCTGTCCTCGCATGTGCACCTCCCCATCATGACGCTGAACTCCCCAGCCCCGGTGCATGCCGTCATGAAGAGGAAAGCTTCCGGTCACATTCGGGCGAGAATGAGGCGCGCGGAGGTTGCGAGGACGATTCCGGCTAAACTTTGAGGCGTGAACGCCGTTCACCGGCGCGGCCCTGGACGGACAAAGAAAAACGCCCCGGCCAAGGACCGGGGCGTTTCGCAGATCTTGTCAGGGATGGGAGGGACTAGCCCGCATCCTCATCCGCAGGCGCATCACCACCGGCAACTTGATCGAGAAGTTCGCCATACTGGTTGTAGAGGTCCGTACAATTGTCCGGCACACCGATCACGATGCGGCCGGTATCGTCGACATCACCAAGCAGGATCGCCGTTTCACGCAGGTCTTCCACCGCAAAGCGGCACTCTTCCTGACGCACACTCTCGCGAATGCGGACACGGTCGGCGGCAGCCGCCCGCTGGTTGGTGATGAAGGTGATCCAGCCATTCGCCGTCCGGCGCGAGTACGGATAGCGCGCACCCTCACGGAAGGCGGCGAGTGCCGAGTCGGTACGATCCAGTTCCACGCGGACATTGCCGAGCAGCGTCCAGGCCGTACCCGGACGGTCCAGACCGCCGCGGTTCAGGGCTTCCTGGAAGGCGTCTTCGGCTTCAGCCAGCTGACGCACCTGATAGAGGGCTTCGGCCAGTTTCAGATAGTCATCACCGGAACCGGTGAGCTGGGCCAGCTGACGCAGGACCGGAATGGCGCGTTCCCATTCACGGGACTGACGCCACATATTGGCCAGAAGCTGCAGATTGTTCTGCGTGCGCTCGACCATGCCGGCATTCAATTCCCGCTCGAGGATCACCGCACCGCGGTAGGGATACTCGTAGAAGGAATAGTATTGAGCCAGGGCCACGATCTCGCGGCTCTGATCAAACATGCCGTTGATGTACATGATCTTGTTGGCTTCGAACGCATCCTGCTCGCGACCGGTCTGGGCCAGGAGGGAGGCGTAGGAGCGCCAGTTATTCTTCTCGGTCGGCCAGCGCTGCACCATGCCTTCGATGATGCGGAACTGGTTCGGGACGTCTTCCAGCTGCTGGTAGTAGAACAGCATCAGGGAATAGTCGCCGCGCTGGCGCTCGGCTGCCGGGCGGAGTTCCCAGAAGCGTTCGGCCCAGCGAAGACCTTCACGGAAGCGCTCGGCCTGGCCATAGGCCTGGGCCAGCATGCGGGCGACGCCCACATTCACAGCCGCTTCACCGCCCAGCGAAACCGCCTGCTCCAGCGAACGAATACCTTCGTCATACTGGCCGTTGGCGATCAGAAGCTGACCGATATTGATGCGCAGGTTGACGGTTTCCTCGGTGAGGAGCGCGCCGGTTGCAATGGCGGCCTGCCAGTCCTGGATGGCCCGGCTGGTCTGTTCCAGTTCGTAATAGG
This sequence comes from Maricaulis parjimensis, assembly GCF_016817355.1. Classification (GTDB taxonomy): domain Bacteria; phylum Pseudomonadota; class Alphaproteobacteria; order Caulobacterales; family Maricaulaceae; genus Maricaulis; species Maricaulis parjimensis. The sequence goes on along the minus strand of NZ_JADOTT010000005.1, from coordinate 240,479 downwards.
CCCGGCCCCGCAGCTGCAGCGCAACAGAGCGCTCATACGGGTTGATGTCAGACATGCCGAGAGCCCGGTTCAGCGCGTCGATGGACGGCTGGAACTGGTCATTATTCTGAAATTCCTGTGCCTCGAGCACGATCTCGCCGATGCGGGCGGAGAAGGTGCGCTCGGTACCGTCATTCTCTTCTTCCTGATCGCGATTACGACGCTGGGCGTCGGCATCCACGACCATCACGCCAGCCAGTGAGGCGGCGAGGGCCAGCGTCGCGACGGAACGCAGCAGGCCCGAGGTATCGAATCCCTGGAAACGGATCATCGATGGCTCCTTCATACCGGCCCAACTCCCCGGACCGGCTTTGACAAGATCTGGCGGATCTCACCAGGCGATGCTTTGCCCGGCTGTCCCGCGGCGGTTGGAGCGGGCGGCGTTTGAGCGCCGCCCGCACCGATCGCGATTAATCGGCCAGCTGGAAGTCGAAGCGCGTTTCCACGCCCCGGCGTGCGACCGGCACACCGTTCTCGACTTTCGGATTGTAGCGCCAGCGCTCCACCGCCCGGATCGACGCACGCTCAAAGAGCGAGCTGTCACACCGGTAGACGGAAACATTCGTCGGCGTTCCATCCGGGGTCACGTCGAAACGGACCCAGCAGCTACCTTCAACCCCACGTTCCGCAGCGCGCATCGGATATTGCGGCTCGATACGGACCAGCGGCTGGGCGTCACGGTCGGAGACCGAGAAATTGACGCTGTCGCTGTTCAGCTGCGGGGCTTCGAAAGCCGGGATTTCACCCATCACCGTCGCCAGACCTTCAGAGGGCTGTTCGGCCCGCTGACGTTCGATCTGCGGCGGCGGGGGTGGCGGATCAACCTGCTGCACATCCTCGATCGTCGTGTCGCGGCGGCGGGCATCAACCTCAGCCACCTCGTCATTGATCGTGAAATTGCGATCCTCGACGTCTTCATTCACCGGCGCACCCTCAACGAGGATGAGGCGGGTCATGATGAAAAAGAGTGCGACCGTAATGATACCGGCAATCGGGACACCAATCAGAAGGCGGACAAGATTTCCCATTCTGTCTTCCTCCCTTAGGTCTGGAGCGTCGAAATTTGCACTTCGACATCCAGTTCCATGAGCAGTTCCTGAACGTCGAGGATAATGCCGATATTGGCACCCTCATCGCCCTGGATGGCGGCTCGTCCCTTCGGGTTCTCTTGCAGAAGCTGCTCGATAACCCCGCGCAATTCCGTCATCTCGTAGACGCGGCGATTGACCCAGATTTCATTGTCTGCGGTCACCGCGATGAGCATGGACGGGTTCAGATCCTCTTCCGTCATGGCGTCCGGGCGGAAGGTATCCACGCCGGGCTCCTTGATGAAGACGGAGGTCACGATGAAGAAGATGAGCAGGATGAAGACGACGTCCAGCATGGGCGTCATGTTCAGCTCGACTTCTTCCTCGTCGGTATTCACGCGACTAACGCGTCTCGCCATAACTTCCTCCCGCTCTAAGTGTCACTGTCCGAGCGCTGGATCGAAACCGGAACGCCATTGGCGCCCATCTCGTCCCAGATCTGGACAATGATGCCATGCTCGGCCTCGTCCTGGACTTCCAGGAGTACGGCGCTGTTCGGCGCTTCCGCACGGAAACGGTTCACAGCCGAGAGCACACGATCGACGTCGGTCCGGACCTGGTTGACAAAGATTTGGTTCTCATTGTCGACCTGCACCACGATGGGCGGCGGTGCGTTGGAATCCGGCGGCGTGTCGCTGTCGGGTGGCGGACGCATATCGATACCTTCTTCCGACAGGAAGGTAGCGGTGACGATGAAGAAGATGAGCAGGATGAACACGATGTCGAGCATCGGCGTCATGTTCACTTCTGCGGCTTCATCCTTGTGCTGTTGACGACGACGCATCAGAGCTCTCCTTCACCGATTTCGAGACTGTCAGCCAGTTTCGCGGTACGCGATTTGGCCAGACGTTCGAGCTGGTTGGTAAAGATGAGACCCGAGATCGAGGCCACCATGCCGGCCATGGTCGGGATCGTGGCTCGCGACACACCGGCCGACATGGCCTGAGCATCGGACGAACCTGAGATCGCCATGACGTCGAACACAGAGACCATACCGGTCACCGTCCCGAGCAGTCCGAAGAGCGGTGCGACAGCGACGAGGGTTTTCACCAGCTCGACATTCTGCTCGCAGCGCTGTTTGACCTCCGAGATGAGTTGGTCGCGGATGGCGTGGGCATACCAAGACTTCCGGTCTGCCCGCGCATTCCACTCCCGCTGCGCCGTCTTCGCAATGCCATCTTGGGCAAAGAAGAAGAAGGCGAAGCGCTCGAGGATGAAGGCCCACATCACAAATGTTGTTGCCATGATGACAACGAGGACGGGGCCTCCCCGCTCGAGGAACTCCTGAAGGCCGGTTGATACGGCCTGGAAATCCATAGCGGTTCCTCCGATTAGCCGTGACGCTCTTCAGCGTGACGGGCGACCATGCCAGCGGCCTGTTCTTCGAGCACTTGCTGAACGCCACGAGCAAAGGACTGGGCGAACGAGTGGATGAAGAGCAGCGGGATAGCAGCGATAAGACCCAGAACCGTGGTCATCAGGGCTTCGGAGATACCACCGGCCATGATGCGCGGGTCACCCGTACCGAACAGGGTGATCTGGGTGAAGGTCTTGATCATACCGGTCACGGTACCGAGCAGACCCAGCAGCGGAGCGATACCGGCAGCCAGCTTCAGGAAGTTCAGGCCGAATTCGAGCTTCGGCGATTCCTGCAGGATGGCTTCATCCAGCTTCAGTTCCATGGTCTCGACGTCTTTGTCCTTGGCCGCTTCATAAGCCAGCATCACGCGGCCCAGCGGGTTGGACTTGGAGCCCTTCGACTTGCGCTTCTGGCCACCGACGGCGGCTTGCGTGCCGAGCAGGACAACCAGGCGGAAGATACCGAAGACAGCGGAGATGATCAGCAGGCCGATGATGACCTTACCGACATTGCCGGACTGTTCGATACGCTCGGAGATGTCCGGAACGTCCTTGTAGATGTCCAGGAGCGGGCCACGGGACGGGTCAACAACACCCATCACGATTTCACCCGGATCCGCGTTGAACAGGGCCGAAGCACCGCCCACGAAATTGGCCGGCGGCTGAGCCGGCAGGTCGCGCAGACCCCAGGCACCCGTCGTTTCGTTTTCCGTCCAGGACGCGAAACGCTGGTTGTTGTTGTGGTTGGTGAAGACGATGAACGGACCGACGCGCGTGGTCGGAACGGAAGCGCCATCACCCAGACCGGTGACGACCGTGTTGAAGGTGACAACCTGCTGCTGCTGGATCATCTCTTCCGTGATACGGCGCCAGATGTAGTTCAGTTCGTCGCGGGTCGGCAGCGTGCGGCTTTCAGCCAGCGTTTCCAGAGCGTCGGCACGGCCCGGGAATTGGGCAGAGATGATCGACGCGTCGATGAGGGCTGCGAATTCGCCGGCGGCCTGACGGGCCTGACCGAAGAGTTCACCGAACGCACCCTGGCGCTCACGCAGGTCGGCGTCGAGTTCGTCGATGCGGACCTGGTTGGCTTCGAATTCGGCGGTCAGCTGGTCAGCGCGGTTGCGCAGGCCGGCGAGTTCCGAACGCGCCTGGTTCAGCAGGGCTTGCTGCTGGTTGGTGCTCGACTGGAATTCACGCAGGCGAGCCTGGTTTTCCGCCGAAGCTTCGCGGGCGTCGGAACGCACGCGAGTCAGAAGTTCACTGATGGAACCGGCCGGCTCGGACTGAGCGAACGCTGCGCCGGAAGTGAGTGCCACGCCAAACGTAACGGCAGCGGCGAGCATTTTGATGGTCGTTTTCATAATCCTACTCTCCGTTCCGAGCCGTTATTGGGCGACCTGCGGGCCAGGCAGCGGCACGAGGAAGACAGACGGGGTCGTCACTTCTTCGGCGATGCGGATGGCGCGGGTCACGTTGGCTTCGTAGCTGCCCGGGAGGCTTTCCCAGTCGCTGGAACCGTTATGGCGGATGGTCATGCGGCCATCATCGTACTGGCGGATCATGGCAACGCGGCCGATCTGCAGGACTTTGACGTTCACCGGCACGCCGTCTTCCAGGACGGTGTCGTCATAGGCGTTCAGGGAACGGCCGTAGGACGCTTCGATGTCGTAGGCGTTCAGGATGACGCGGTAACGCTCAGCCGGGGAGATGGCCGGATCGTCGATCAGCTCATAGAGACCTTCGATACGGGCCAGGCGGCCATTTTCGCCTTCCAGGCGGAAGGGCAGGTCGAGGCTCACGAACTCTTCGAGGTTCTGAACCATTTCGCGCATCATCGGTGCGAGATCGGTCTGAATGCCGTCAACGCGTTCGATCTGGCTTTCCAGGGATTCCATCTCGTTCTCTTGGGAACGGATGAAAACTTCCTGCTGCTCCACGAACAGGCGCTGGGATTCAATCTGCTCAAGCAGAGCGCGGTATTCCAGTTCAATATCGGTCCGCTGGTCATCCAGCTGATCGATCCGACGCTGCGTCTGAGCGCCATCGGTCGTGTTCTGTCGCGCAACGTTGAGGGTTTGGTCCAGCTGCGCAACGGCGGCCCCCCCAAAGGCGCCCGCCGCAACCGTCGCCATAAGCGACGCGCGAACCAAATTCTTCAAGTTCACCATTTCTCGCCTCACAATGGTCAATGCGGGTCGCTCGCAGCTTCCCGCTTCAAAAAAACTTCGATGCTGACCCGGCACAGGCCTGCCGGTTTGGCCCCCTAGCCTAAATCAAGCGGCCTAAGACAGCTGCCGCCGAAGCGGCTTAGCGATCAAGTCTAGCCGAGTGGTTACCGCAACTGCGGATCACCCGAGATACCCCGCGATGGTTGGCCCATCATCTTATAGGCGCTCGCACGCCTCTTAAAAATCGCTGGAACGCTAACACCAGCATTACACTACGATCAATACATCTTTGTGGCTGGAATGCGGCCCGAACTGCGCTGAATTGCGCCGGATTCGCGTCACACGTTTACCCCGCAATCGCAGCTCGCCCAAAAATGGTATCGCCAGCGACGCCTGGTTGCACTCCGAAACACCCAGTTGTGAAGACCTTTTAGTGCCCGAAGCGAGTGTAGGACGGAGCTCTGCCGCGGCGCAACATCCGCCGCGCATCACTTTATGTACGGGAGAGATAGGAGATTGGCTGGGGCGCCAGGATTCGAACCTGGGAATGTCGGTACCAAAAACCGATGCCTTACCACTTGGCGACGCCCCAACCGGGCCCGTCAGCGAGGACGGAGCGCGGTAAATACATAACCCCTCGCCCGGATGCAACGCCGCAAAACGGTCGAATGCAGCGCGAAGTGCAGAAAACCGCATGCATATAATACAACCGATTGCACACAGGCCGGGCGCGGCGGACCGGCACTGAAATCTGTCTGCGAAAGCCTGCGTTTCCCGCGTTGCGCCGCGACAGAGAGTTGGCTATAAGCCGCGCCTCGGTTCGGAGTATAGCTCAGCCTGGTAGAGCACCGTCTTCGGGAGGCGGGGGTCGCAAGTTCGAATCTTGCTACTCCGACCATTCACTTTCCCGCCCCATCCCACACATCTGATCACGCTTGCGTGAGCCCGCAGCCGCACTGCGTCCGGGCGGGATGACAGGGCCGGCTTTCCCTCGACCCATCACAGCCATCTGCCTACATTATCTTCGCAAACAGGACCGCATCTTGCACGACGGTCCGCTGAGTGTGCACGCCTGGGTCGGAAAGGGCTCCCATGAAACAGTTCTGGATTACGTTTTTCGGGTCGGTTGTCGGTGTCGTCGTGGGGGCGATTCTGGCCGGCTTTGCCTTTTTCTTCCTGATCGGCCTGATCATCACAAGCGCGCTGAGCTCGGCGGCGGACGAAACCGCCCTGCCCCGTGGCGGCATTGTCCTGGAATTGGACCTGCGTACGGCCCGCCTTGATACACCGACCCGCTCGCCCTTCGGATTCGCCGAACCGCTCTCCGTGGTCGACATTGTCCGCACGCTGGAACGCGCCGAAGCCGACAGCCGGGTGCAGGGCCTGTTCATCCGCGCCAATGAATTCGGCCTGTCACCGGGCATGGCCGAGGAAATGCGCACCGCCCTCGCCGATTTCCGCGATAGCGGGAAATTCGTGCTGACCCATGCGCAAGGCTTCGAAGGCACCAGCGTCACCGGCTATTTCGCAGTGTCCGGGTCGGACGAGATCTGGCTGCAGGACACGGCCAGCTTCACCCCGGCCGGCCTGGCCTCGGAAGTCATGTTCCTGGGCGGCCTGTTCGAGCATTTCAATGCACAGCCGCAATTCGAGCAATTCCACGAATACAAGAATGCGGCGAACACCTATACCGAGACCGATTTCACCGAGGCGCACCGCGAAGCCGCGGAAAGCTATATCGGGTCGATCTATGATACGGCCGTGAATGCCATTGCCGCTGATCGCGGTTTTGACAGCGACACGGTACGCGGCCTGTTCGAGACGGCACCGCATTCGGCCGAGGAAGCGCTGGACGCTGGCCTGGTCGACCGGCTCGGCCATGTCGTGGAAGCCCGCGAAGCGGCGCTGGCCCAGGCCGGCCCCGCCTCCGAATTCATCAGCCTGTCCGATTATCATGCCGAGGCCACCCCGGCCTGGAGCAATGCTCCGGTCATCGCCCTGATCGAGGGCCAGGGTGCCATCGTCACCGGTTCCGCCCAGAGCGGCCCGTTCGGCGGTGAGGAAATGATCGGCGGCGATTTCATGGCCGAAGCCATTCTGGATGCCGCCGCGGATCCGAATGTCCGCGCCATCGTGCTGCGGGTTGATTCCCCGGGCGGCTCGGCCATTGCCTCCGACCAGATCTGGTTCGCCGTGAACCGCGCCCGCGAAGCCGGCAAGCCGGTCGTCGTCTCGATGGCCTCGCTGGCCGCATCGGGCGGCTATTATATCGCGGCCCCGGCCGATTATGTCCTGGCCCACGCCACCACGCTGACCGGCTCGATCGGCGTGCTGGGCGGCAAGGTTGTTCTGGACGGCACGTTCGAGATGGTCGGGCTGAATGTCGAGACTGTCTCAGTCGGCGGCGAGTTCACGACCGCCATGTCCAGTGCGGAGGCCTGGACCGACAGCCAGCGCGCCGCCTATCGCGAGCAGATGTCCCATATCTATGAGGACTTCACCCAGCGCGTGGCCGATGGCCGCGATCTGCCGCTGGAGCGCGTGCTGGAGATCGCCCGCGGCCGTGTCTGGACCGGTGCACAGGCGCTGGATCTGGGCCTGGTCGACGAGATCGGCGGGTTCCGCGATGCCGTCGCCGTGGCCAAACAACTGGCCGGAATCGATCCGGAGAGCGATGTGCGCCTGCGCCGCTTCCCGCGCGAACGCACCCCGCTGGAAGCCTTCCAGGAAATGTTCGGCGTGTCGGCCGAGACGGCCGAAACGGCGGCCCGTCTCAATGCGCTGATGGAATTGCCGGAAGTGCAGGCCGCCCTGCAGGCCCGCCAGGCCGCCCAGCAGACCGGCGTCCAGATGCGCACCGATACCCGCGTCCCGCAATAGGCCGGGCTTCGCTTGATCCAGGAAAAGGGCTCGCCTCGGCGGGCCCTTTTTTCTGGGCTCAGGCGGCGGTGAGCACGCCGATAAAGAGCAGGATCAACAGGCCGAAGCTCAGCACGAACATGTAGACGAAATCCATGAAGAGCGTGCGCAAGACCGAGGATATCCGGCCATGCTCATAGACCGAGCGGTGGATGCGATAGAGGTAGTAGTTCGACCACAACATGAAGGCGAGAATCGCCCAGCCCGGCCCGATCGCCAGGCTGATCACGCCTAGCAGAATGAACTGGAAGAAGATGAAGGCGTGAAAATGCAGCGACACGACCAGATGGTCGTAGAAGAACAGACCCTTCTTGTAGAAATGCGTCACCGCCAGAAGCAGGGCATAAATCGGCAGTAGTGCAAACAGGAGGCGCGGTGCCCAGGTCTTCATCGCCGTCCACAATGCCTCACCCTGGGTATCAATGATCCGGTCCGCGCCATCGGCCAGACGGTGACGCATCCAGTAGGGGACGCCGGAGACATCACCGACACTCATCGTCCAACCATCCATGTCGACCAGATCCGGGTCCTCATCCGTCGCCGGCTCTTCCTCCGGATAGTCTTCCGGAAGCAGCGCCTGGCGGATGGAGAGCTTCATCTCATTGCGGGTTTGTTGCTGCTGCAACTCCCGGACTTCCTCGGGAACGAGATCACCCGTGTTCTCCAAGGCTTCCAGATTCGCTTCGGTATTATCGAGCTGTTCCATCACCCGGTCGCGTAATTCGGGCGGCAGATTCTGGAGATCCTCGCGTGCCCGCTCAATGCCGACCTGTTGCGCAGCGATTGTTGCCTCGTCCAGGCCGACCGCACCCTCCGAATCGCCGCCGCCGGAATTGACCAGGGAAAAGGCCAGGAAGAAGAGAACGCTGGCCGTCAGATAGAGCCGGAACGGCATCACATAACGGGCGCGCTGGCCGGTCAGATAGGATTTGGTGACAGCGCCGGGACGGAACATAAGCGCCGGCAAGGTGCGCCAGAGCCGGCCCTCCAGGCCCAGCAGCCCGTCGACCACATCCATGAAGAGATCCCAGATGGGACGGTGGAAGGTGTCCGAGGTCTGGCCGCAACTGTGACAGACCGGGCCCGACAAATGGGTGCCGCAATTGGAGCAATCGCCGGCCGCCGTCGGCGATTTGAACATGGAGAAATGCTGGGTCTTCTTGCGCTTTGAGGCGCTGATCGCATCGCCGACCGCGTCTTCCGCCGCGCCGCCGATCACGGCATCCGTGATTGTATCCCCACCAGACATGAAAAAGCCCCGCGACCTGAACCTGTTACGCACAAGCTAGGTCGACGGGGCTTGGTCTGGCAAGCGGCGGTGTCTATTCCGCCGCATCCTCCATCGCACTCGCCAGGCACATATAGCGGGTACGGTGGATGTCCACGATATTGTCTTCCCAGCCAACCACGTCCGGATTCACCAGGTTTTTCGACACATAGTAGACGATCGGGATGATCGGCATGTCATCGACCAGCATCTGCTCGGCCTGGGCCAGCATAGAGCCGCGAAGCGTCTCATCCAGCTCCTGATTAGCCGCCGTGACCATCGCGTCATACTCCGGATTGTTGTAGCGCGAATAATTCATCGGCACCGAGCGGTACTCGCCCAGGAAGAGGAAGTTGTAGGCGTCGTTATAGTCCGCAATCCAGCCACCATCGGCGACCTGATAGTCGTTGGCGCGCAGATTGTCGTAGTGGATCTGCGTGTCGTTGACGATGAGCTGCGGCTGGACCCAGTCGGCGATGGCCGACCAGTCATTCTGGACGACCGGGGCGATACGCGGGTTATCGCCCGTTGCGCGGTAGGTGTATTCGAACTGGAGCGGATTGTCCGGACCGAAGCCCGCCGCTTCCAGAAGGGCCCGCGCCTGTTCCCGGCGCTCCTCGATCGGCGTGTCCGCCCATTGCGCAGACACACCGCCCGGATAGCCATTCACGCCCGGCGGCACCAGGGAATAGGCCGGCTGGAAGCCCGCCCGCAGGATCTCGTCGGCAATGAAGTGACGGTCGATCGACATGCCCAGAGCATTCCGGACATTCGGGTCGGAGAAACCGTCCAGCGTGGTGTTCACGGAGAAGTAGATCGTGCCCATGTAAGGCGCGATGCGGACATAGTCCGGGATCTCGCGGTTCAGGAAGTCCAGCTGCTGGCCCGGGAAATTGTTGTTGATGTGCAGCTCGCCATTACGCACGCGGCGGCCGGCAGCGGAATTGTCCACGGTCGGATAGTAGTAGACGTCATCGATGCAGACATTGTCATTGTCGAAGAAGGTGTCATTGCGCACCAGGTGGACGAAGTTGTTCGTCCGCCAGTCTTCAAGACGGTAGGCGCCATTGACCTGGATATTGGCCGGACGCACCCATTCATCACCATATTGCTCGACCACGTGCTGCGGCAGCGGGAAGCTGGTGTAGTGGGTCAGAAGGCCCGGCAGGTAGGGCGCCGGGTTCTCGAGCGAGACTTCCAGCGTGGAATCATCGATCGCCCGAACACCGATATTTTCGACCGGAGCCAGCCCACGCGTGGCGGCTTCCATGCCGGCAATCGGGTACAGAAGGGAGACGTATTGCGCACCCGTCGCCGGCGAGGCGATGCGGCGCCAGGCAAAGACGAAGTCACTCGCGGTCACCGGCTCGCCATCCGACCAGCTGGCCTCGCGCAGATGGAAGGTCCAGGTCAGACCGTCCTCGGACACCTCATAGCTTTCCGCCATGCCGGGAACCGGAGCGCCGTTTGCATCCTCGGTGAACAGGCCGATGAACATGTCGCCGATAATGTGGTTCTCCCACGTGCCGCTCGCCTTGTGCGGATCGAGCGACAGCGGTTCCGCGGTATTGCCGCGGTGGAGGATGATATTGCCGGATTCAACCGGGCTGCCGCCGCCACAACTGGCCAGGGCCAGGGCCGACGCGGTGACAAGAACGGACTTCAAAAAGACTTTGCGGATCACGGTATCGGTCTCCCCTCCGATGCGGCGGAACTCAACTGAATTCACTCTTCTAGCCGAACATGCCCAAGCGGTCGACAGCTGCAAGCCGGTGTCGCATAGTCACAGCAATTCCGAGATGTATGGAAACCCCATGAAATCCAGATTACTGCTTGTTTTTGCACCACTATTCCTGACGCCGACTGTTCAGGCACAATCCGGCGGCCAGCCGCTGCAACCCCTGTTTGCCTGTCGCGCCATCGAAGATGATTCGGCGCGACTCGCCTGTCTGGATGCTGCTGTCGAGGCACTCTATGGCGATGCGGAGGCCGGCGAAGTGGTTGCCGTGGACCGCGGCCAGATCGAAGCGGCCGAGGAATCCACCTTCGGGTTGAGCATTCCGAACTTCTCCCTGCCCAGCCTGCGCGGCGAGCATGAAGATCTGGCAGAGGCGGAAGCCGCTGAAGTGCATTCGCCCGACCGTGTCGTCACGCGCGATGATGATGGCCGGATCGAACGCATCGAGGAATTGGCGGTCACCGAGATCACCACACGGCGCGACGGCAAGATCGTCATCACCCTGGCCAATGGCCAGGTCTGGCGCCAGACCGATACGACGCGGATCCAGGGGATCAGCCGCGGCGCCCGCCCGGGCCTGACGGCCAATATCCGCAGCGGCGCCCTGGGATCCTATTTCATGCAATTCAACAATGGCGGTCGCTGGTTCCGAGCGGAACGCGTCCAGTAAGCTCATTCAACAAGGTGTAACCCATGTCCCTGACTTCCCGCCTCCTGCTCTCCGCCGCCCTGACCAGCCTGGCCCTGCCGGCTGGCGTGCAGGCCCAGTCCGGTGATCCGGTCGACAATGTCCTGGCCTGCCGCGCAATTGCGGATATCGAGGCCCGCCTGGCCTGTTTCGACCAGACCTCGGCCGCGCTGGAAACCGCACGCTCGACCGGCGATATCCTGATTGTGGAACGCGAAGCGGTCGAGAATGTCGAACGCGACAGTTTCGGCTTCTCCCTGCCGAGCCTGCCCTCGCTGAGCCTGCCAAGCCTGGCCTCGCGCCGGCCCAGCTCGCACGATGCGCTGGCCAGTGCCGATCCTGCGCCTGCGCCGACCCCGGCACCGCAGCCGGCCCAGCCCGCCTCGCCCGCATCCCCCGCCACGTCAGCTCCCACTCCGGCTCCGACGCCCGCTCCGGCACCGGTCCAGGTCGCCGAAGCCACGCCGCAGCGCCCGGCCGTGCCGCCCGTCGATCCGGAAACCGGCGTGCAGCCGGAACCGGAAGACGCAACCGAGATGGCGGAAGAGGAAGTCCGCATCACGGCGCGTGACCGCGATGGCAATGTCGATACGGTCACCATGCGGATCGAGCGCACGCGCACGGTCGGCTATGACACGACGATTTTCTACATGACGAATGGCCAGGTCTGGCGCCAGACCGATGATGGCAGTGTCCGCATCTGGGGCGATGGCCCGCACTATGCGGAAATCCGCCGCGGCGCGATGGATTCCTACCTGCTGCGGATCAATGGCCGCGGCCGCGCCATCCGGGTGCGCCGCCAGAACTAGGCCGCGCCCGAAGCCAGACAGCAAAAAGGCCGCCCGGTGGGCGGCCTTTCTCTTGTCCGGTGTATGCCGGTATCAGCGGTCCTTCGGGTCGATCGCGTCGCGCAGACCATCACCGATGAAGTTCAGGCAGAAGAGCGTGATCATCATGGTCACGGCCGGACCGATCAGCGTCCAGGGCGCCGGTTCCATGTCCTGGGCGCCAGCCGAAATCAGGCGGCCCAGCGAGGTCAGCGGTTCCTGAACACCCAGTCCCAGGAAGGAAAGGAAGCTTTCCGCCAGGATGACGACCGGGATCATCAGCGTGACATAGACCACGACCGGGCCCAGCACGTTGGGAATGATGTGGCGCGAGATGATATTGGTCTTGGACACGCCGGCCGCTTCGGCCGCCTCGACAAATTCCATCCCCTTAAGGGCCAGGGTCTGGCCGCGCACGATCCGCGCCATGGTCAGCCATTCCACCGCCCCGATGGCGACGAAGATCAGCACGATATTGCGGCCGAACACGACCATCAGGATGATCACGAAGAAGATGAAGGGCAGCGAATAGAGGATGTCGACCACGCGCATCATGGCCTGGTCCACCTTGCCGCCGACAAAGCCGGCAATCGCGCCCCAGGTCACACCGATGACCAGGGAGACGATGGTGGCGACCACGCCCACCATGAGCGAGACCCGCAGACCGACCAGGATACGCGCGACCATGTCGCGGCCCTGGGCGTCGGTTCCCAGCAAATGCCAGTTTTCCAGCGTCGGACCGATCCAGACCCGATCCCGATAGATCGTGTCATAATCATGAACCCAGAGCAGCTGGCCGATCGTGGCCAGCACAACCAGAATGCCCAGCACGATCATCGAGGCCACGGCCGCACGGTTGCGCAGCAGACGGGCCAGCGCATCATCCCAGAGCGAGCGGCCCTTGACGGCCGCCGTCTCGAGAAGCTCGGCCTTTTCCTGAGGGGTCGAGATCAGGCTCATCAGTCGTACTTCACTTTCGGGTTGAGCACGCCGTAAAGCAGGTCGGCCAGCAGGTTGAGCAGGATGATGAGCGAGGCGTAGATGATCACGACACCCATCACGACCGTGTAGTCACGCTGCAGGGCGGCGTCGACGAAATGCTTGCCGATACCCGGCAGCTGGAAGACGCGCTCGATGACCAGCGAACCGGACAGGACGGCCGCGGAAGCCGGGCCGAGATAGCTGACCAGCGGCAGGATCGCGGAGCGCAGGGCGTGTTTGAAAATCACCGCCGTCGCCGACAGGCCCTTGGCCCGCGCCGTGCGGATGTAATTCGAGCGGATCACCTCGATCATGGAGGCACGCATGAGGCGCGCAATGATGGCGATCTGCGGCAGGGCCAGGGTGATGATCGGCAGGATGAGACGATCCGGCGTCATGCCGAAGCGTGGATCCAGACCACCGGTTGGCACCCAACCCAGGTAAAGACCGAAGACGAGGGCGAGGATCGGACCCATGACAAAGGGCGGGATGGATATGCCCACCATGGCGAAGGTCATAATCGAGAAATCGCCGGATGTGTTCTGCCTGAGCGCGGCAATGGATCCGAGCAGGGATCCCAGCGCGATGGCCAGCGCCATGGAGAGAATGCCGATCGTGGCGGAGACCGGGAAGCCTTCCGCAATGATTTCAGCGACCCGCTTGTCACGCAGTTTTAGCGAAGGGCCGAGATCTCCCTGGAAGAGATTGCCCATGTAATCAACATACTGGCGCCAGAGGGGCTGATCCATGCCGTAATTGGCGAGGATGGTCTGCCGGGTCTCTTCCGGCATGGGGCGTTCCAGGTCGAACGGGCCGCCCGGAGCTGCGCGCATCATGAAAAAGGCGACCGTAATGATCACCAGAATCGTCGGGATGGCGACGCCGATGCGCCGGATTACGAAACCAAACATGAATGAACCGGCTCTTCCCAGAATTGGGGCAGTTTCAATGCGAGACACTCATTGTCAATGAAGTGTGTGCCGTTCGTGTGCAGTCGCTGCGCTGTCCAGCGGCGGCAGGGGCGCCGTCCGGGACAGCCCTGTCTCGCTTGTCGCGGGACTGATAAAAAACTGTAAGGTTGCCACAGCCAGAACGAGCCAGCCCAGCCGCACGAGGCGCTTGCTTAGGAATTGTCCGCCGTTCACATTCGCCTCCCGCATTCCGGCCATGTCCCGGTCACGCAAAATCCGCGCCGTGTGTGATCCAGCGTGAATTGCATGTGTTCGACTCATGCCTAGGATGCGGACCGGTTGAGTCAGGAAGGGCCGATCCATGCACAGTGCGCTGTGGTGGCGAGATTTCGAATTCCAGGACGGTGTTGTCACCGTCAAGAAGACGGGAGCCCGCCTGCCCATCGAACCCGGTCTGATCGGCGAAGTCCTGGCCTGGTTCCCCTTCTATTTCGTCGCCGAAGGCTGGCGCCTGAAGGCGGCAGCGGGAACCGGACCGCGGATCTGGTTCACACCGGACCGGCCGCGGCCCTGGTATCTGATCTGGTCCGTGCTGCACGCAGCCGGCGCCCGCATCGCCCGCTCACCGGAAGAAGCCGATGCCGTCTTTGTCTTCGATGACAGCACGACCTGTTCCGCCATGCCGGTTCCGCCCGGTGTGCCGGTGGTGAACCGGGACTGCCAGTCCATCGCCAAGAGCCATGTCGCCCGCGTGTTCGAGCAATGCTTCGGCTATGCCCTCGCCGTCGATCCGGAGAGCTGGACCGGGCCGATGGTGGAGAAATCCGAGATCAATGGTGCCCATGATGGCCGCATCGTGCAGGGCCCCTGCCCGGCCAAGCCCGGCCATGTCTATCAGCGCGTGATCGATAATCGCACGGAGAACGGGCTGGTCGAGGACCTGCGCTGCCCGACGATCGGCGGGAAAATCCCGCTGGTCATGTACAAGCGCCGCCGCGTCGAGACGCGCTTCTGCAATTCCAATGACGAGGTCGAGATCGCCGCGACCGGCGATGTGCTCTCCCGGCAGGAAGTGGAACAGCTGGGCGAGTTCGCCCGCGCCATGAAGCTGGACTGGGGCGGGCTGGACGTGCTGCGCGACCGCAGTGATGGCCGCCTCTACGTCGTCGACGTCAACAAGACCGATATGGGCCCGCCGATCGCGATGGCCCTGAATGACAAGATCACCGTGACCCGCAGCCTGGCCGAGGCTTTCCTCGAACATCTGCAGGCGAACACCGCTACACAGAATGCCAAAGCCTCATGACCGCCATTCCCTTTGTCCGTGACTTCCAGTTTGAATATGGCCGCTGCGATACGCTGTCGCCGCTGATCCGCCGCGTCGTGGCCCCCAATCCGGGGCCCTTCACCTATACCGGGACCGGCGTCTACATCATCGGCCATGGCAAGGTCGCCGTGATCGATCCGGGTCCCGTGGATCCGGACCATATCGCCGCGCTGGATGCGGCCCTGGAGGGCGAGACCGTCACCCATGTCTTCGTGACCCACCATCATCTGGACCATTCACCCATGGCCCATCCGCTGGCGCAGAAGCATGGCGCGAAAGTCTACGGCTTCGGCCCGCAAATCACGCCACCGGCCGGCGGGGAAGTGCGTCTGGAAGCGGGCGATGATGTCGGTTTCCAACCGGACATCCAGGTCGCGGACGAGGAAGTCTTCAACGGCGCGGGCTGGACGATCGAGGCGCTTCACACGCCCGGGCACACCTCCAACCATGTCTGCTACGCGCTCAAGGAAGAGAACACGCTGTTCTGCGGCGATCATGTCATGGCCTGGTCGACCAGTGTGATCAGCCCGCCGGACGGGCATATGGGCAGCTATCTCAGACAGCTGGCCCGGATCCGCGACCGCGAGTTCGACGTTCTCTGGCCCACGCACGGACCGGCCGTCACGGAGCCGCGGACCTTCATCCAGGCCTATATCGATCACCGCGAAAAGCGCGAAGCGCAAATCCTGGAACAGATCGAGGCGGGCCGGACCGGTGTGCGCGACATGGTCGAGGCCATGTATGCCGATGTCGACAAGCGCCTCCATCCGGCGGCCGCGCACTCCGTGCTGGCGCATATCATCCATCTGGTGGAAACCGGCCGCGTCCTGTGCGACGCGGACGAGCCGGGCCTGGCCGATACCTACCGCCTGCCGGAAAACGCCTAGTTTTTGAAAACGCCTGGTCTTTGACGACCTAGTCCTCGCCCGCCATCGCGGCGAGGAAGTCGGCAGCCCGCGCGGGATTGCGGCCCAGATCGTGGACCGGACGCCGGGCCAGGGTGCGGATATCCACCAGGGACCCGCCCTGCCCGTCCTCGCGGATGCGTACGACAATGTCATCGCGCAGGCCGAACCAGAAACTCTCCGCACCGGCCTCGAACATGCCGGCACTGCGCGAGGCCGATCCGACCCGCCAGTTATTCTCATGGGCATAGGTCATGGCCGCGTCGAACACGACGTCCGGCGAGCGGTCCAGCTGCAGCGTGGTCAGGTCCGGATAGAGTTCCGCCTGCACTTCGGCCAGGGGACGCCCGGCCTCATCCTGCTTGGCGGCATAGTCCAGGCTCTCCGCATTCGCCCCCCGCCGGGCGACGAGACTGGTTGAGAAATTCGGCGGGTCGGCCGGATCCGTAGTGATGTCGAGCAAGGGCCGCGTGGCCGCACGGGCCTGGTCGATCGACCAGGTCCAGCCCAGCCCGGCCAGGCCGATGGCCAGCACCAGAATGGGTGAGGACACGACACCGAAGACTTCCTTGGCCAGGAGACGGTGCAGCAGCATGAAGATCGCGCCCAGCACGCCGGCGATGATACAGGCGAGCAGGAGTTTTTGCCCCATCTCGCGGGTCATCCAGCCCAGGCCGAACTCCAGCGAGAGGAATTCCCATTTCGTGCCGAAGGCGGCCACCAGGAACCAGACCGGTGTGACCAGCGCCAGCAAGGCGCAAATCCACCCCAGCGGGAGAATGATCGCCCGCAGAATGTCCAAAACCCGTGACATGAGTGTCGCCCCCGCGATGCCTACAGCCTAAGGATACAACCGGTCGACGCCCCATGGCGACCCCAAATCGGGCCGTGTGAAGGACATTCTGTCGTGCAGGCGGAAAGGACGGTCGCGCCAGAACTCCATGGAGAGCGGCCGAATGCGGAAGCCGGACCAGTGCGGCGGACGCGGGACCTCGCCCAAGCCAAAGCGCGCGGCTTCCCGGGCGACCGACTTTTCCAGCGCAAACCGGCTCTCCAGCGGACGCGATTGCTTGGACGCCCAGGCGCCGATCCGGCTGTCGCGATGGCGCGAGGCGAAATAGGCATTCGCCTCCTCCTCGCTGACAGCCTCCACCAGACCGCGTACCCGCACCTGGCGGCGCAGGCTCTTCCAGTGGAAACACAGGGCCGCCTGGCTGTTCTCGGCCAGCTGGCGTCCCTTGGCGCTTTCCAGATTGGTGTAGAAGACGAAGCCCTCCGCATCGACATCCTTCAGGAGCACCATGCGGACATCCGGCAGACCGGTCTCGTCCGCCGTGGCCAGAGCCATCGCATTGGGATCATTCGGCTCTTTGCGCTTGGCATCCTTGAGCCAGTCGGCAAACAGGGCGAACGGGTCCTCGCGGTCGAAAATCTCGGCGGCATTCGCCTCAACCGTTTTGGCATAGGCCTCTGCGTCCGGTGAGGGCGGGATGAGATCATCCTTCTTGGACATGGGATTGCGGGCCTCCTGCAGCGCTCCCCGCCTAGTTAAGCGCCTGATGCGCCGGGTCAAGTTTTCCCGCAGCCCGTCAACCTTTCGGGAATCTTCTCGCGCTAGATTTGGCGCATGACATCGCGTGTTACGAGTTTGAGGGACGCCTATTCGGCGCTGGGCCTTGAGCCTGGTGACGGCCCCCTTGCGGCCAAATCGGCCTTTCGCACGCTGGTGAAAACCCTGCATCCCGACGTCACGGAGCCCACGCCGCAAACCCTGACCCAGCTGGCGCGCATTGTTGCCGCGATGGAGCTGATCAAGGCGGTCGGCCCGACCGGTCTGGACCTGGAGATCAGTTCCAACCAGGCCGCCACGGGCCTGACACGGACAGTGCGGCATGGCGAGCGTCCCCTTCTGGTGCGCATACCCGCCGGTGTACTGGACGGAGAGATCATCCACGCTGTCGGCGAGCCGGACATCACGATCACGATCCGCATCACGGCCAGCGAACCGGTGCCGGAAAGCCCGGCTGCACCGCTGGTCGAAAGCGCGGATCTGGATGCCTTCATCCATGAATATTCCCGCCCTTCGGCCCATGCCCGCCTGGCCCGCTGGATCCGCAAAGCGCAGTCGGCCGCTTAACGGGGCGAAATTCCGCGTCTAGTGTGCGCAAAACACGCGGGTTCCACATGTCTCACAATTCGTTCGGACACCTTTTCCGGGTCACCACCTGGGGCGAAAGTCATGGACCGGCCATCGGCGCCGTCGTTGATGGCTGCCCGGCCGGCATTCCCCTGACCGAGGCTGATCTCCAACCCTGGCTGGATTTGCGCCGTCCCGGTACGAGCCGCCATGTCACCCCGCGCCAGGAAACCGACCAGGTCCGCATCCTGTCCGGCGTGTTCGAGGATGACCGCACGGGCGGCCCGATCACCACCGGCACGCCGATCAGCCTGCTGATCGAGAATGTGGATGCGCGCTCGAAGGATTATGGCGATATCCGCGACAAATGGCGGCCCGGCCATGCCGATTATACCTATGACATGAAGTATGGCGTGCGCGATTATCGCGGCGGCGGCCGGTCCTCGGCCCGCGAAACCGCCATGCGCGTTGCCGCCGGCGGCATTGCCCGCAAGGTGCTGGGCGATGGCATCACCATCCGCGCCGCCCTGGTCCAGGTCGGCGAGCGCGCCATCAATCGCGAGCGCTGGGACTGGGATGCGGTCAGCCAAAACCCCTTTTTCTGCCCCGACGCGGAAACCGCTTCCCTGTGGGAAGCCGACATGGACGCCCTGCGCAAGGACGGCTCCTCCACCGGCGCGATTGTTGAAGTCGTGGTGTCCGGCGTGCCGGCCGGCTGGGGTGCGCCCGTCTATGGCAAGCTGGACAGTGACCTGGCCATGGCAATGATGACGATCAACGCCGTGAAGGGCGTCGAGATCGGCGCCGGTTTCGGCTCTGCCGCCATGCGCGGCGAGGATGCCGCCGATGAAATGCGCATGAGCCAGGACGGACCGGTCTTCCAGTCCAATTTCAATGGCGGCGTTCTGGGCGGTATTTCCACCGGCCAGGACCTCGTGATCCGCTTCGCCGTCAAACCCACCTCCTCCATCCGCATCGAACGCCGCACGCTCAACCGCGATTTCGAGGAAACCACGATCGAAACGCGGGGCCGTCATGATCCGTGTGTCGGCATTCGCGCGGTGCCGGTGGGTGAAGCGATGGCCGCGCTGGTGCTGGCGGATCACAAGCTGCGGCATACGGGGCAGTCGGCGTTTTAGGGCCGGCTTTCCTGTCATCACCTTACCTCCGTCATCCCACGGTGGGCGCGTAGCGCACATCCGGGGGACCTGCGCTTACCCGCCGGCCGGTTGGGTGAGGTCCCCCGGATGCCCTGCGGGCACCGCGGGATGACGAGTGGATGGGTATAGGAGAACAACACGCCCCTCCCCCCAAATCCCAACATGACTGGACCGTTCATGTTGGGCTCATGCGCGGGGTTTTAGCTTTCGGTTAACCTGGCCGGGGAAGCCCCGGTGTAGACCCGGAGGCGTGTCCCATGACACCACGCAAAATCCGTCTGATGGGCGCGGCACTCGCAGCCCTTCTTCTCACACCGGCCCTGCTGGATGTGGCGCCGGCCGAAGCCCAGCGCCAGGAACGCGGGGCCGAGCGCGGTGATCGCGGCGATCGTGGCGCGCGCGGGGATCGTGGTGGCCGCCGTCAGGATGGCCGCGATGGCTCTCAGCGCCAGGGGCGCAGCGAGGCCCGGCCCCAGCGTGACAATCGACAATCCTCCGGTGACCGTGGCAATCGCGGCAATCGCCAGACCGCTGACAATCGGGGCGGACGCGGCGATTATGCCCGCGGCCCGGGCCGCAATCCGCGCAATACGGACCGCGCCGTCGCACCGCGCGAGCAGGCCGACCGGGGCGCGCGCCGCCCGGTCATGCGGCCGGTTGAACGCACGCAGCAACCACCCCGCCGGGACGTCGCCAACCGGACACCGGGGCGCCGCGATGATGTCCGCAATCCGGACCGCGGGCCGCGCCGGGATGGTGTGAGAAATCCGGGTCGCCGCGACGGCAATTGGTCCAGCGACCGAGACAGCCGCCGGGATGGCGTGCGCAATCCGGACCGGGGTCCGCGCCGTGATGGTGTGAGAAATCCGGGCCGCGACAGCCGCCGGGATGGCGTCCGCAATCCGGGCCGGGATGACCGCTTTGACCGTCGCCCGGATCGTGACAATCGTTTCGCCGGCCGCGGCGACCGCGATGGCCGCTATGGGCACCGTCCGGACCGGGATAATCGCTGGGACCGCCGTCCCGGCCGCGATAGCCGGTATGATCGCCGTCCCGGCCGCGACAATCGCTGGGACCGGGGACCGAACCGCCGTCCGGGCGCGCATCATGACCGCCGCCGCTGGGAATATGCGGAGCGCCGCCGGAACTTCTATCGGGACCGCGCCCGCCGCCAGCAGCAATTGCGCTGGATCCGCCATATGAACCATGGCTGGAACTCCAGCCGCTATTACGGTCATTGGGGCCCGTCGAGCCGCTGGCGCTATCACCGCACCTATTACAATCATGGCTATAACAGCCGGAACTTCGCCTATTATGACGGTCTGTGCCGCTATAATGGCAATGGTGACGGCGCCGTGGTCGGGGCCCTGCTGGGCGCCCTGGTCGGAGGCTATGCCGCCGGTGACGACAATGTCGGCGCAGGCATCCTGGTCGGGGCCGGTTTCGGCGCCGTGCTGGGCTCCAGCCTGGACCGGTTCGATGATTGCGACCGGGCGCAGTATCACTACGCCATGAATTACGCCTTCGATTACGGCCAGCCCTATTACTGGGCCAACCCGTATTCCGGTGTCCGCGGGGCCATCATCATCCGCGAGACCTATTACAATGCCGGCGTGGAATGCCGCTGGGGGGATGCGGAAATCTACATGCCCGACGGCACTTATAATTATGACCGTGTCCGCATGTGCCGGGATGGCTATGGCGACTGGCAGGTCGCCTACCGGCAATAGGATCTGTCCAAAGACCGGATGCCGAAAAGGGCGGGTGGCGACACCCGCCCTTTTTGCTGTCCGGAGCCCGGCCTCCGGAGCGGCCTGAATCTTGCGAATTGTTCAGGAAGCTGTTCATGCTGGGCTCATCGGGCCCGTGCGAGTGTGGCGTCAACACCGGGATGATATGTCCCGTCCCATTCTGGAGGCACATGATGAAATTGCTGACCCCCGCCCTGCTCGCCGCCTCGGCCCTGACCGTTTGTGTTCCGGCCGTCGCCCAGGCCCAGTCCTATCAGGCGCAATCCTACCAGGAATGCGAGAATGCCCGTCAGAACCGTCAGGTCGCCGGCGCCATCATTGGTGGCATTCTGGGCGCCGTGATCGGCAATGAACTGGCCGATGACAGCAATAATAACCGCCATGGCCGCCCGGACCGGTATGACCGCCGTGCCCGCTGGGATGATCGCGCCCGCCATCATTCGCGCTATGACCGCCGTTATGAACACCGCGACCGCGGCAATGCCGAGGAAGTCGGCACGATTGCCGGCGCGGGTGTCGGTGCCGTGATCGGGGCCGGTATCGCCGGTGGTGATGATTGCGGCCGCCAGACCTATCGCGCTTCCGATCCCTATGCCGGCAAGCCCTCCGGTTATGGCTATCAGGACAGCTATTACGACGACGGCTATTCGGACGAGTATTACTATGCCGACGACAATGGCGGCGGTGGCAATTACGCCTATGAGGATTACGGTTCCTCGGGCGAGCTGCTGGGCGGATCGGAACAGCGTGCCGAAGCCCGCATCTACAATACGGCCGCGGCGCCGGCCAATGGCCAGTGCCAATGGTCCCAGACGCGCCGGCTCAATGCCTATGGAGAGGCCTATACCGACCAGGTCTACATGTGCCAGGGCATGGACGGGATCTGGCGCCCCGCGGACACATACGGCGAGTAAGTGCTGCGGGACCGGATCAATCCGGTTGGAAACGGCGCGTGGCGGCCATAAGGTATTCCTGATTGCCGTCACCGCCTTTTATGGGACTGTCGATGACCGAAGTAACCGAGACGCCCTCCAGCCCCTCGAAGCCTGAGCGTACGTCTGCGACCGCCCGTTCGCGGTCGCTGTCGCTTTTCACCAGGCCGCCCTTGCCGATCGAGGCCCTGCCGACCTCGAACTGGGGCTTGATCAAGGCGATCAAATCGCTGCGCGCCGCCGTCAGCGGCAGCACGGGCGGCAACAGTTTCAGCAAGGATATGAAGCTGGCATCGCAGACCAGCAGCGAGGGCGGTTCGCAGAACATGTCCGCCGCCAATGACCGGGCGTCCGTGCCTTCCATCGACACGACCCGCGCATCCGCCTGAAGCGAGGCGTGCAGCTGGTCCCGGCCGACATCGACCGCATAGACCTTCGCCGCCCCGCGTGACAGCAGGACCTGGGTAAAGCCCCCGGTCGACGCGCCCACATCCAGACAGACCCGCCCCGCCGGATCGATCCCGAATTCGTCCAGCGCTGCGACCAGTTTGAGCGCCGCGCGCGACACCCAGGGATGGGCCGCCTCGGCCGTCACCTCGGCGCCGTCGGGAATTTTCTGCGAAGGCTTGGTCAGGACCTGGCCATTCACCACCACCTTGCCAGCCGCAATCGCCTCCTGGGCCTTGGCCCGGGTTTCAAAATGTCCGTGGTCGACAAGATAGCGATCGGCGCGCATGGCGTGTCCATGAAAAGTGACTGGGGTCACGACGCAGCGCATAGTCACGCCATGACTGGCAAGAGAGAAACCAAAAAGCGGGCGGTTCGCAAAGCCCTTTACGAGGCTGCGGTGCAGCTGATCGAACACCATGGCTATGAAGCGGTGAGTGTCGACCAGATCGTCGCGCTCGCCGGCGTCGCCAAGGGAACCTTCTTCAACCATTTTCCCGGCAAGGCGGATGTGCTGGCCGACTGGTACCGCGCCGCCATGCAGGGCGGGCTGGAAACCGACCTGTCCGGCATACCCTCCCTGCCCGAGCAATGGCTGGCCCTGGCGCGCGCCAGTGTCAGCGGCGCGGCGGCCTCACCGCGCATGTGGACGGCCAAATCGGAACAGGCACCCGCCACGCCGTCCATCCAGGCTGTCGAGCGCGAGATTGACGTTGCCCTGCTGGAACGGATGACACAGCTGGCCCGAAACGCCGGGTTTGATCGTGCGACCGACCCGGCCGCACTGGCCGATCTGGGTTTGACCCTGATCACCGGCACGATCCGGGAAGCGCAGGTCACGGGACAGGCCGATCGTCTGGACGACCGGCTGGGAGAACGCCTGCGCACATTGTGCACCCTCGCCGGCTATACAGGCCCTTGATTGCCCGGCGCGAAGCGACTAAAGATGACCGCAGTCATTTTTGGAGTGTGCCTGTGTTTCGCCTGTCCCCGACTGCACCGCTTTGCCTGATCGCCGCCTTGGGTCTGTCGGCCTGCGAGATGGATATGACGCCGCCAGCCGGCCGCCAGCCAATCCAGAATGAAGCCGGAATTCTGCCTGCGGCGCAGGGTGTCTGGCACAATGGCGACTATGGCTGGATCCTGGAGATCGGCCCGGCCGGGATCACGCGCTGGCAGGACACGCCGGCCGGCTGCTATCGCACGGCCCAGGACGGCCCCACCCTGATGAGCCAGGTGGAATACCGCTATGTCACGCCGGTCTCCCCGGACCGCGCCCAATTCGAATACCTGCCCGGTGACGGTCACACGATCTTCGACCGGCTCGACGCCCTGCCCGGCCGCTGCGGTGCCCGGGACCTGTCCGGCCATGCCGGGACTCTGGACATCTTCGCCTCGATTTTCCAACAGCACTATGCCTTCTTCGAGCGTCGCGGCGTGGATTGGACCGCCCGGATCGACGAGGCCCGCGCCGGTCTTGCCGATGTGGAGAGCGATGCGGATTTCTTTGCCCTCCTCTCCGCCATGATCGAACCCTTGGGCGACAGCCATACCAAGCTGATTGCTCAATTCGATGGGGAGCGCCACCGGGCGCAATACGGGCTGGGCGAGACCCTGCCGATGATCCATGCGGGCATGGGCGAAACACCCTGGCTGATCGGGATCATCGATGGGCTGATGAATGACGTGCTCGATCCGGGCGCCCGCCACATCCTCAATGACCGGGTGATCGTCGGCACGATTGATGGCCGGATCGGCTATATCCAGATCTTCACCATGGGCGGGTTCGACGACACGCTCGAGCCGGGCACGCCAGACTGGGCCGCCGGGGAGCTGGCCGCCCTGCACACCATGCTCGACGAGGCCCTGACCGAATTCGCCGGGCTTGATGGCGTGATCCTGGACCTGTCGAACAATCGCGGCGGTTATGACGCCGTGACCCGTGCCATCGCCAGCCACTTCACCACTGAGGCCTTTGACGGTTATTCAGTGCGAACGGACTGGGACGGAAATCCCGACATCACCTACCGGATCGAACCGGCCGAAGGTGTACGATACAGCGGCCCTGTCACCGTGCTGACCAGCGACGTCACCGTCTCCGCCGGCGAGATCACGACCTTGATGCTGCGCCAGCTGCCCCATGTCACCCAGGCCGGCCAGACCACACGCGGCGCCTTCTCCACCCCGCTCGCCAAACCCCTGCCCAATGGCTGGTATGTCGAACTGGCCAACGAGATATTCGCGGATGCGGACGGCATGGTCTACGAGGGGATCGGCCTGGAACCGGACTGGCCGCTCACCGTGTTCGACCCGGCGGACCCGGTGGCGTCACACGGTGCCGCGGTACGGGCGGTGGCAGCACGGATGGCGGCCGCCAACTAGTCCTCCAGCTCCAGCACCTGGCCTTCTTTCACGCGCACGACGATCCGGTCGAGTGTCGAGAAATCGGTGAGCGGATCGGCGTCCAGCACGAGGAAGCTGGCCTCAAATCCCGGTTCAATGGCGCCGATGGCCCGTTCCGGGAAAATCTCGCGACCGGTCGCGATCCAGGCCTGGATCAGGGCCAGGTCATCCAGAATGCCGACCGCGCGCTGATAGTCGATCTCATCCCGCGTGGTGAGGCCGAAATTGTCGATGCCGATGCGGATCGGAACCCCCGCTTCATGCAGCGCCGCCAGCACGGTGTGGTGGACCTCATCCATCACGTCCTGATGCTCGGGATTGAGGCGGACGGCAGCCGTCGCCACGACCGGGATGCCCCGCTGAGCGGCGAGCGCCAGCACGTCGGCAGCGGGGACTTCGCTTGGCAGACCATAGCCCGGCTCCCAGGACGCGCCCGGCATGTGGAGGATCATGTCGACGCCCGCCTCGACAGCGACGCGGAAATCCGCCGCGTTGGAGACGTGGGCACCGACGCTCAGCCCGCGCGCATGGGCGATCTGCACCGCGGGGGCGGCGAGGGCCGGATCGAGACCGACGATGGAGTCAAAATCCGGATAGTCGCGGGCATTGCGATAGTCCGGGTCGGCCAGCAAGCGCGCGCGCTCGGCATGCGTGTCGGAATTTTGCAGGAAGATTTTGACGAAATCCGCGCCCTGCGCCTGCACACGTGCAATAGCCGCCTCGACCTCATCCCGTGTCTCGACCGGATGAAAGGCCTCGCCGACGAAATCCTCACGGGTAAAGCCGCTATACCAGAACTGCGTCATGACCTCGATATAAGCGCCCTCGGGATGACCATGGGGCGCTGTGAGCCCGCCCATGGAAAAGCTGACATCCACCGTGTCGCGCGTCGCCAGGAGCGGACGGATGCGCGCGATGTTCGGCGCATAGGCGCCGGGATTGCGGGCATAGAAGACACCCTGGCGCAGCATTTCCGGGGAAAAGCGCTGCACGGTCCACTCGGTCTCGAATTTGTGCGTATGGCCTTCGCCAAAGGGCGGCAGAACATACTGCCCGTCCAGCGTCACCACCCGGTCGGCCCGGACCCTGGCCGGGTCGACAAAGCGCTCGCCGGCCACCGCAAAATCGCGCTGTTCGAACCCCGCCCCGGTCCACACGAAAGCGTCCCGGTAGAGAACCGTCTCAACCGCCACTTCCTGGGCTGGCAGCGGCGGTGTGACACTGCCCGCCATCAGCACCGCTGCGCCCAGCGCGCTGCCGGCCATGGCCAGGGGCAGAGAGCGTGTCATTGCGGCGTGCCAGACGCCTCCGGCCAGCCGGCCCATCCAGTCGAACATGGTCATTTCCCATTCGCAAAGCATCCACGATCCGATATCGCGGCGTTCAACGAGGGATAGACCGGTGCCGGGAGCGGTCCGGAAAAACTCTGTAAATCTGCGAGATTGCCGGTGAAGCGACACAAGAAACGGTCAAATCGACAGGGCCCGCATCTTCTGCGCGCCGGCGCGGCTGGTCTTCACGCTTTCCCCGCCAAGCAATTGCAGGCTCATACAGCCATTGCCGGCCGGCTCGGCCCGCAGCACCGCTTCCAGATTGACGATGTGGGAACGGTGAACCCGGACAAAACTCGCCTCGGGCAGCAGCGCCTCGAACTCGCTCAGGCTCTTGCGGGAAAGATGGCGGCCGTTCGCTGTTGTGAGTTCGGCATAATCCCCCGCACCGGAGACCAGGAGGATCTCGTCAAGCGCCAGGGGCATCCACTCATCCCCGATCCGGGCCATGACACGCTGCGCCGCATCTTTCGGTCTCGCCGCTTCTGCGCCAGCAACCGCCTGCAGCGCGAGCAGCTCCTCGCGGAAGGCGATGGAATAGGCGAGTGCGGCCACGCCGCCATACAGCCCCATCCCCTGGAACATCTGCCAGATGAAGGCTGCACCGATGAAAGGCTGGACCGAGAAGCCGGCACTCAAGGACCCGTGCGACCAACCCAGCAGGATGATGACACTGGCATACCAGCCGACAGCAAAAACCGGGGCTGCCACGGCGTGAAACAGGCCCTGCAGCCAGACCGGCCAGGACATGACGCGCTGCCGGATGAGCGTGATCGTCCCGAAGGCCCACAAGCCCAGCGACCCGGCATTGGCCAAGGCCGAGCCAATATCTTCCATCAAGGGGTTGGATGTCGTCAGGCGGAAGACGACGCTATAGCCGATAAAGAAGAGCAGTGTGCCGCACAGGCAAACAAGAAGCGCCGGACTGGACGACAGAAGCGCCCGGATCCTCCGGATAGGACTCAGGCCCGTTTCGGCTCCGCCCTCGCTCAACCCGCCGCCAGCGCTGCAGCGATGCGTTCGGCAGCGGCCTCGTCCTGGCCCATGGCTTCCAGCGCCTTGGCGGCGATGTGGCGGGCGTTGAGACCGGCTTCTTCATACATGGCGTAGGGCGTGTCCTGGTCCTGGAAAATGTCCGGCAGGGTCAGGGTGCGAACCTTGAGACCGCGATCCAGCAGGCCGGCATCGGCCAGCCAGTGCAGGACAAAGCCGCCGAAGCCGCACTGGGCGCCCTCTTCCACCGTGATCAGGACTTCATGCTCACGCGCCAGGCGAGCGATCAAATCGGTATCCAGCGGTTTGGCAAAACGGGCGTCGGCCACCGTGGTGGAGAAGCCCTGCGCGGCGAGCGCGTCAGCCGCCTTGAGGCTTTCACCCAGGCGCGTACCCAGGGAGAGAATGGCAATGCGCGAGCCTTCGCGGACGATGCGGCCCTTGCCGATCTCCAGCGGGGTGATCTGTTCGGGCATCTCGATCCCGGTGCCATTGCCGCGCGGATAGCGGAAGGCGGAAGGCCGGTCGTCAATCTGCGTCGCCGTCGCGACCATGCGCGCCAGCTCGACCTCGTCGGCCGCGGCCATCATCACCATGCCCGGAAGCTGGCCCATGAAGCCCAGATCGAAGGATCCGGCATGGGTACAGCCATCGGCACCGACCAGTCCGGCCCGGTCGATGGCAAAGCGCACCGGCAGGTTCTGGATCGCCACATCATGGACGACCTGGTCATAACCGCGCTGCAGGAAGGTGGAATAGATCGCCGCAAAGGGCTTCATCCCGTCCGCCGCCATACCGGCTGCGAAGGTGACAGCGTGCTGTTCGGCAATACCGACATCGAACATGCGGTCCGGGAAGCGTTCGGCAAACAGGTCCAGCCCGGTACCGCCCGGCATGGCGGCGGTGATGCCGACCACGCGCTCATCCGTTTCCGCCTCGCGGATCAGCTGCTGGGCGAAGACCTTGGTGTAAGAGGGCGCATCCGCCTTGGATTTCTGCTGTTCGCCGGTGACGACATTGAACTTGGCGACACCGTGATACTTGTCGTCGGCGGCCTCGGCCGGGGCATAGCCCTTGCCTTTCTGGGTGACGACATGGATCAGGACCGGGCCGTTATCCCCGTCGCGCACATTGCGCAGGACCGGGACGAGCTGGTCGAGATCATGACCGTCGATCGGGCCGACATAGCGGAAGCCCATCTCTTCGAAGAGCGTGCCGCCCATGGCCATGCCACGCATGTATTCCTCGGCCCGGCGCGCGGCTTCCTCGACACGCAGCGCCTTGGCCACGCCCTTGCCCAGCTTGCGCAGGCTGCGATAGCCCTGCGAGGAAACGAGGCGGGCGAAATAATGGCTCATCGCGCCAACGGGCGGGGCGATGGACATGTCATTATCGTTGAGGATGACGATTAGGCGGCCACCGATATGGCCGGCATTATTCATCGCCTCATAGGCCATGCCCGCAGACATGGAACCATCACCGATCACGGCGATCACATTGCGGTCGTCCTCACCCTTCAGATCACGCGAAACGGCAAAGCCGAGACCGGCGGAGATCGAGGTGGAGGCGTGGGCCGCACCGAACGGGTCGTATTCGCTCTCCGCGCGCTTGGTGAAGCCGGACAGGCCACCGCCCTGGCGCAGGGTGCGGATGCGGTCACGGCGGCCGGTCAGGATCTTGTGCGGGTAGCACTGGTGGCCGACATCCCAGATCAGCGTGTCGCGCGGCGTGTCGAAAACATGGTGCAGGGCCGTGGTCAGTTCGACCACACCGAGGCCGGCGCCCAGATGCCCGCCCGTCACCGACACGGCATCGATCGTCTCCGCGCGCAGCTCGTCTGCGACAGCGCGCAGCTGTTCCACGCTCAGATTGCGCAGATCCGCCGGAGTCTGGATGCGATCAAGTGCCGGGGTTATGGGTGCCATTCGGTTCCCGCCTCTCAGGAGCGCCGCGCCACGACGAAGTCGACAGCCTCGCGCAATACATCTGCCCGTGCGCCGAAGGGATCAAGGTGTTCCTTGGCCTGTGCGGCCAAATGCCTCGAACGCTCTTTTGCGCCTTCGACCCCCAGAATGGTGACAAAGGTGGCTTTTCCTTGACCGGCATCCTTGCCGGCTGCCTTGCCCATTTCTGACTGGTCGCCTGTCGCGTCCAGAAGGTCGTCGGTGATCTGATAGGCCAAGCCGAGATCGTGCGCAAACCCTTCAAGCGCCCGGCGGACATGATCCTCCACCTCTTTCAGGATGGTGCACATCTCCACGGCGTAAGAGATCAGCGCACCCGTCTTCATCCGGTGCATGCGCGTGACGACGGAAATGTCGAACTGCTCGGTCTCCGCGCGGATATCGATCATCTGCCCGCCGACCATGCCATAGGGCCCGGAAGCGCGGGACAGGCGCTCGACCAGGCGGGCACGGACACTGCCGCGCTGGTGCGTGTCGGGATGCGCCAGGATCTCGAAGGCGACCGATTGCAGCGCGTCACCGGCCAACACGGCCGTGGCCTCGTCATAGGCCTTGTGCACGGTCGGACGGCCGCGCCGCATGTCATCATCATCCATGCAGGGCAGATCATCATGGATCAGCGAATAGGCGTGGATGCATTCCAGCGCGCAGCCGGCGCGCAGCACACCGCGATCATCCGCACCGACCAGCTTGCCGGCCTCAACCGCCAGGAAGGGACGCAGGCGTTTGCCCGGCCCCAGCGCGGCATAGCGCATGGCGGAATTGAGATGGGCTTCCGGACCCTCGGCGCGCGGCAGGAGCGCATCCAGGGCAACGGTCACGCGGTCGGCGGCTTCATTGAGACGCTGTTCAAAGGAATCCATGGCGAGCCTAATGCATCCGTGAGCCGTTGGGCGCACCCTGATCGGGTGCGAGGAGAATGATGGCGCCTTCAGCGTCGGAGACACCGAGGACGAGAATTTCAGAGCGGACGGGCCCGATCTGGCGTGGCGGGAAATTCACCACGGCCATGACCTGGCGGCCGACCAGCTGTTCCGGTGTGTAATGCACCGTGATCTGGGCGGAACTCTTTTTGACACCCAAATCCTCGCCCATATCCACCCACAGCTTGATCGCAGGCTTGCGGGCTTCGGGAAAGGGTTCGGCCTGAACGACTGTCCCCACACGGATGTCCAGTTTCAGGAAGTCCTCGATACTGGCCGGCGGCGTGGGTGTTTCGGACATGGATCAGTCCAGCCCGGCCGGTTCGGTGGCCGGCTGACCGTCTTCACCCTTCACGATTTTCTCGACCTTCAGCTCAGCCGTTTTCAACTTGGCCTCGCAATGGGTCCGCAGGGCAGCGCCCCGCTCATAGATCTCGATGGAACGCTCCAGCTCCACTTCCCCGGATTCGAGCTGCTGCACGATGCGTTCAAGCTCGGCCGCGGCCTGTTCGAAGCTCAGGCTCTCAATGTCGGCATTGGGGGTTTGGGACATGGTGGGGCTCCTCGTGTGACCGGCAGCATAGAAAGCGGGATCAGGCCCGGCAATGGCCGGTGCACCCGATTATTCAGCCGATATGTCAGGCGGTGGGTCTGGCGATTATTCCGGCCGGTATTCATACTGGCGCCAGGACCAGTATGTATCACCGCCATCGAGCACACAGGCCCAGTCCCGGCTGCGCAGATGCGGCCGCATCATGCGGTTGAACCAGCCATGGGCACACAGGACAACCGGTCCGGCGGCAGCGGCCTCGATCAGGCGCACAACAGCAGCTTCGGCGCGGGCTTCCGCCTCCGGACGGCTCTCGCGACCGCGGGCATGCCCCATCCACCAGGAACAGCGTGCAAACACGCCCCAGGTCTTGGCCATGAACTTGCCCGGCAGGGCCGGTGGCGGCAGTTCGGCCTCCACGAACATCGGGTCGATCACCAATTCCCGGCCCGGCGCCACGGCCTGGGCGGTCTCGATGGCGCGCTGGAGCGTTGAGGCGAAAACAGTGTGCGACGCTGCCGCGGCTTCCTTCAGCGCATCCGGCGCCGTCTGCCCCTCAGCCAGGCTCGCCGGCTGATAGATATTGTCCCACCAATCCTCATAGCCCCGCCAGTCCAGCCAGGCCTCGCGATTCGCATCAGGCCGGCCATGCCGGGCGATGATGATCCGGCCGGGAGCGCTATCGGGCTTATCGGGAAGGGACGCTGTCATTCACTCAGGAAGCCGGTCGGGGCAATCGGGACCGGAAGGCGCGCCCCGCCGCTGCCTGCCAATTCAATCCTGTCACAAGTCAGGCCTCGCCAAGGGCCTGCACGAAGGCGCAGGCCGAGCGCGCCAGAGCCGGGCAGTCGTATCCGCCCTCCAGCACGGAGACAAGACGGGAAAACGCAAATTCCCGGGCAATGCCAGCCAGTTGTCCGGCGACCCAGGCATAATCATTCTCATCCAGGGCAAAACCGGCCAGCGGATCATTGCGATGGGCATCAAATCCGGCCGACACCAGGACCAGGGCCGGCTTGGCGCGGCGAAGGGCCGGCAAGGCTTCGGCCTCGAAGGCCCGGCGCCAGTCGGCACTGCCTGTCCCTTCAGGAAGCGGGATATTGACGATATTGCCGTTGAGACCGGTTTCCCCGGCATTGCCGGTTCCCGGATAGAGCGGCGCCTGGTGCAGGGAGATGAAGGTGACACGCTCATCCGTCTCGGCGAGGCATTGCGTGCCATTGCCGTGATGCACATCGATATCGACAATGGTGACCGAAGGCAGGCCGTGCACGTCCAGTGCATGCTTTGCAGCCAGCGCAATCTGGTTGAACAGGCAGAAGCCCATGGCGCGATCGGGCTCGGCATGGTGACCCGGCGGGCGGGCCAGGACGAACCAGGCCCCCTCCCCGTCTTCCACGGTCCGGTCCACCGCCATCAGCGCACCGCCGACACCACTCAGCGCAGCCCGGGCCGAAAGCCCGCAGACCAGCGTGTCGGCATCCAGCGCCACCCACTCCCCCTCGCCCGCTTCAGCGCAGGCCGAGAGGACGCGATCCACATGTTCCACCGTATGGAAGCGGGCGAGCGCCTCGACCGGCGCCTGTTCGGCCGTCAGCCATTCACTGACCGGCACGGTTTCCAGCGCTTCACGCACGGCGCTGTAGCGGCCGGCATGTTCGGGATGCCCGTCGGGCAGGCGGTGTTCAAGGCTGGCGGGGCTGTCGACAATACCGGTTTTCATGACGGCGATTGTCCCGAAATCCGGCCGGCTTGCCCAGCCCCAAAACAGCGTGATTCAGGCCGGAAGCTGGACCCCGAACGCGTTCGAGCGCGCCGGGAGCAGGACGACATCCTCCATGAACTGTCTGTAGTCGCAGAGGATTTCCTCGTCCGCCTGGATATCGCGCGCCGCGCAGCCACTGCCATCCACGGCCGAGAAGTCCAGATTGGGATCATCGGCGTGATTGAGGAAACGAGCATGGTCGCCATCCAGGAGATAGGCGCCCAGCGTGCGGTCGAAATAGGCATAGCGCCGGATGAAGCCCTTGTAGACATCGGGCCGTTCCGCGATCTGGGCCGGCGACAGGAGAATGTCGACATCACGGTCCAAAACCCAGAGCAATTGGCCCTTGGGAATGAATTGCGCGGCATACACGCCCAAGCCTTCCAGCGGGCTGGGTGAGAGATAGGTTTCGACC
This sequence comes from Maricaulis parjimensis, assembly GCF_016817355.1. GTDB lineage: Bacteria > Pseudomonadota > Alphaproteobacteria > Caulobacterales > Maricaulaceae > Maricaulis > Maricaulis parjimensis. Next base: position 207,491 of record NZ_JADOTT010000005.1, on the reverse strand, counting down.
AGGAACATGGGCCGGACACTCCAGCCGGCCGCGTCGACGGACGGCGAGGATCACGCGGCGGTTGTCCCGGCCGCAGAGTGCGACGCTCCAGCGCCCATATTGGCGAATTTGGGGGAAATACAAGCGGGATTCTAAACGCGCCCGGCCGGTCAGAAATTATAGGGCGAGCCCGCGCGCACCCACGCCACGGCAAAGGCCACGGCCAGACCTGCAATCACCACCACACTGAACCATCCCGAACCTGAGCGCGTCTTCATTGTCCACCCCTGCCACTTCTAGCTTTCGGGGGGAAATTAGGGGTGAATCCCATTCACGGCGTGATCCAGATCACACCCCCTGTTCGAAGGGCGCGGGTGTGGCGCTAATGCCCCAGTGAGACATTCATGATCTTCACGCCCGGCGGGGCGGGCGGCTCTTCCGGCACGAAGAAATCAGGCAGGAGTTCCACGGACGGGTCGTAGGAATACTGGTCCAGATCCCGCTCGCCCTCCTCCCAGAGGAAGCTGTCATCGATCAGGAAATTGCCGGTGAATTCCGCGGCCGGCTTGTTGAGCACCTTGTAGGCCGTGTCCGCGAGAATCTCCGGCTTGCGGCAATTCTTCATCGCCTCTTCATTGGCCAGGACATTGGAGATGGCGGCGGTCGCGACGGCCGTGCGCGGCCAGATCGCATTGGCGGCAATCTTGCCCTTGAACTCCTCACCCCAGCCCAGAATGCACAGGCTCATTTGGTATTTGGCCGAGGTGTAGGCGACGTGCGGACCGAACCACATCCCGCGCATGTCCAGCGGCGGCGCCAGGGCAATGATGTGCGGATTTTCCGCCTTCATCAGGTGGGGCAGGCATTTCTGCGTCGTCAGGAAGGTGCCGCGTCCATTGACCTGGTGCATCAGGTCATAGCGTTTCATGGGCACATCGGCCGTCCCGCGCGGAAAGATGGCGGAGGCGTTGTTGATCACGGCATCAATGCCACCGAACCGGTCCACCGCCGCCTCGACTGCGGCTTCCACAGCGGCTTCGTCGCGGATGTCGCACTTCACCGCAAGCGCCTGGCCACCGGCCGCCTCAATGCTTTCAGCCGCCGTATGGATCGTGCCTTCCAGGCGCGGATCCGGCTGGTCCGACTTGGCAGCGATGACGATATTGGCCCCGTCGCGCGCGCAACGCTGACCGATCGCCAGACCGATCCCGCGGCTGGCACCCGTGATGAAAATCGTTTTGCCCTTGAGACTCATGACCGCTCTCCCCGTTTGAGTGTTGGGGAGAGACTAGTCCGGTCCTACAGACCCTGCCAGACCCGGCCGCGCGGACAATACATGCCCTCTTCACGGCGGCAGCGCTCGAAGGTGAAGAGCACGGTCTCGGCACGGCCGACGACATTCTCCAGCGGCACCAGGCCGGGACCTTCCGGCGCGCGGCTGTCGCGGGAGGCATCACGGTTGTCACCCATCACGAAGACGGTGCCGGGACGCACGGTCACCGGGCCGTAATCATCCAGCGGGGCATTGTCGCGCTGCTCATAGATCGGATGCTCGCGACCGCCGGGCAGGACTTCCGTGTAATGGGTCACCGTCACCGGCAGGCCCGACGGGTGTTCGCGATAGGTGCGGATCTCGTCGAACTCGCGCACCACGGCTTCACCATTGAGGTAGAGACGGCCCTCGCGCACTTCCACGACATCACCGGCCACACCGATGACGCGCTTGATCAGATTGCGCGGCGGGGACTGGCGCTCATCGCGGAAGACGACGACGTCACCGCGCTGCGGGCTGTGCCAGGCCAGACGCCCATTCCAGCTCTCCGGCAGGATGTAGCCAATCCCCAGCGGCAGGGAATGCACCGAATAGCCATAGGCCCATTTGGACACGGCCACGCGGTCGCCCACTTCCAAAGAGGGCTGCATGCTTTCGGAAGGAATGTGAAACGCCGCAAAGCCGAAGGTCACCAGACCCAGCCAGACAGCCGCGACACCGCCAAGAAAACGGGCAGTCTCGATGATTTCACCGGCAGCACGGCCAGCCAGACGTTTCATCAGGGGATTCATTTCAGCTTCACCGCCGTTCCATAGGCCAGGATTTCCGCGGCCCCTTCCATGACGGAGGAGGTCGACAGGCGCACCGTAACGATGGCGTCAGCGCCCAGTTCTTCGGCATGCTTGCACATGCGGTCGAGGGCGGTTTCGCGGGATTCGGCGAGCAGGTCTGTATATTCCGGGACTTCGCCACCGACCAGATTGCGCAGGCCGGCGATGAAATCACGTCCGAAAAAGCGGGCCCGCACGACATTGCCGCGGGCAATGCCCACAATATGGTCGATCTCGCGGCCCGGAATGGTGTCCGCCATGGAAACGATCAGGCTCATTCTTCCTCCCCCTCTGCAATGCGCACGCGATGCGCGGGCGCCCGCAGATACATGATGGCCAGCCCGAAACCCGACAGAAGCAGGGGCCAGGCCCAGACATAGGTCGCCGGATAGGTCAGATACCAGTCCGCGAACCAGCCCAGTGCGACCAGAACGGCATAACCGGCCAGTCCCAGCAGCAAAAAGACCGGGCCCAGAACATCCGACAGGCGCGCCATTGTCATCCGAACTCTCCTCAAAGCGGCAAGCCGCATGTTCGGCATACGTCGAAACGGGAACGCAACCAAGGCACTGGCCGCATCATGACAGCATTTTCAGACAAGCGTGGCCTGTTCGCCGCACAGCCGGGAATGGGGAAAAACGGGCGCGCAATCCCCATTCTTTGGTCCCCATTTCGCCATCATCGCGGATCATAAGGGCCAGCATGATGAGTGATACGATCTATGAACCCAACCGCGCCCCGGCTGCGGACCGCGACGACAAATGGCTGACCGGCCTGAACTATGTACTCTTCCTGGTCGGCAATATCATCGGCGTGTCCAGCCTGATCGCCGTGGTCATCGCCTATGCCCGCCGCGATGCGGCGCCCAATTGGCTGCAATCCCACTACACCTACCAGATCAAGAGTTTCTGGGCGGCCCTGGTCGCGGTCGTCGCCTGTACGGTGATGATTTTCTCGGTCGTGCTGTCGCCGATCGGCCTGCTCGGCCTGGCCCTGGTCTGGATCTGGATGGCGGTCCGCTCGGTCATGGGGCTGGTCCGCCTCGTCGACGGACGTGGCCAGCCGGATCCGCACGGCATGTGGGTCTGATCGCTAACGCGGATCAGAAGCCCACATCGGCGATCATCTCGGCGCCCATCGTGATGTCATCAACGCGCGAGGGCGCCAGCGTCATCACCGATTCCGCGTAGAAATTCGCCAGCGCAATGCGTTCCGCCGCAAAGGCCGGATCGCCGATCTCTTCCTTTTGACGGCGCCGTGCGGCGACCGCGCCCACGCAGAGCAGCCATCCGCCCACAGTCTCGCCAGCCAGCGTTTGGAAAGGCGTGGCACCGGCCAGCCGGTCTTCCATGTCCGCCTCTTTGAGCCAGTCCACGGCTTCGCGCATGGATTCCAGACTGTCGCGCAGTCGCTCACCCAGCGGCGGCAGGTCCGGATGGGATGAGGTGTCACAGGCCTCAATCGTCTGCTCGATATCATCGAACAGCTCGTCAAAGGCCGCGCCGCCATCCATGCTCAGCTTGCGGCCGACCAGATCGATCGCCTGGATCGCATTCGTGCCCTCATAGATCGGCGTGATGCGGGCATCGCGGAAATGCTGGGCCGCACCGGTTTCCTCGACATAGCCCATCCCGCCATGTACCTGGATGCCGGCCGAAGCGACCTCGACACCGATATCGGTGGACCAGGCCTTGGCGATCGGGGTGAGCAAATCCTCACGGCGCTTGAAAGCGGCCTTTTCGTCGGCATCCTCGGAATAATGGGCCAGGTCCGCGGCGACGGCGCAGGAAATGCAGATCGCGCGTGACGCGGCGATCTTGGCGCGCATGCCGGCCAGGGTCCGCTTGATGTCGGGATGATGGATGATCGCGTGCGGGGCCGGGCCGTCAGCCCCGATGGCCTTGCCCTGCTTGCGCTCGCGGGCATAGTCCAGCGCCTGCTGATAGGCGCGCTCAGCAATGCCGACACCCTGGACACCGACATTCAGGCGCGCCGAATTCATCATCGTGAACATGCAGCGCATGCCGGCATTCTCTTCGCCGATCAGCCAGCCCTTCGCGCCGGTATATTCCATCGTGCAGGTCGGCGAGCCATGGATGCCCAGCTTGTGCTCCACCCCGATTGCGCGCAGGTCATTGCGCGTCCCGTCCGGCAGGATTTTCGGCACCAGGAAGAGCGAGATCCCCTTCGTCCCTTCCGGCGAACCCGGCGTGCGGGCCAGCACCAGATGGATGATGTTCTCGGCGCAGTCATGCTCACCCCAGGTGATGAAAATCTTCTGGCCCGACACGGCCCAGCTGCCATCGCCATTGGGTTCCGCCTTGGAGCGCAGGGCCCCGACATCGGACCCGGCCGACGGTTCGGTGAGATTCATCGTGGCCGACCACTCACCCGTCAGCAGTTTGGAGAGATACATCGCCTTCTGCTCATCGGAACCGTGCTCGATCAGCGCCTCGATGCCGCCATAGGTCAGCATCGGGCCCAGACCGAAGGCCAAATTGGCGCCCTGGATCATTTCCAGAACGGCCACGCCCAGCGCCCGCGGCAGACCCATTCCGCCCAGCTCGGCCGGGAATTGCAGCCCCTGCCAGCCGCCCTCGACGAATTGGGCATAGGCGTCCTTGAACCCGGTCGGCGTGGTGACGACATCGCCCTCCAGCTTGCAGTGCTCGGCATCACCCACCCGGTTGAGCGGGGCGAGGACATTCTCGGCCAGCTTGGCCGCCTCATCGAGAATGGCCGCTGTCAGATCGGCGGAGAAATCAGCGAAGGCGCCAGTGGCTTTCAGGCCTTCCACGGCCGCCACTTCTTCCAGCGTGAAGCGCATTTCATCCACGGGTGCGCGATAAGTCATGGCCGACCTCCGATCAGTGTTCTGGGGTTTGTTTCTTGTTTTGTCTGCGCGGGAACATAGCGTTTCGTCCGGATGATGCGAATCCGGAAACAGTGTTTTGTTCAAGCTGCGACAAGCTGTGGCTTTTCGGACGCGGCGACAGGGTGCATACCTGAACGCAACGCGCAGCTTCGCCTGCCTTGCGAAAGGGACCGACATGACCGACACGCCCCGCTACACCGCCATCGCCATCATCCTGCACTGGGTCATCGCGGCCCTGCTGATCGGCATGGTCTTTTTCGGCTGGTACATGGAAGACCTCAGCCATGGCTTCCGCGAGGGCATTGTCCCGATCGACCAGGTCCTGCAGGCCTATAACTGGCACAAGACGATCGGTCTGCTGATCCTCTTTCTCTCGCTGGCCCGCCTCGCCTGGCGGCTGACACACAAGGCACCGGGCATGCCCGAGGGCATGAAGCCCTGGGAGAAAATGGCCGCCCATGCCGTGCACGGCCTGTTCTACGTCATCATGATCGGCATGCCGATCCTGGGCTGGATCGCAGCCTCGGCCTCCGAGTTCGACTCGTTCCTGTTCAACAATCCCGACATGACCATGCCGCGCCTGCCCGTGCCGCAGAGCGAGGGCTTGCACGAAGTGTCCGGCTCCATACATGGAGCGGGCGGTTGGCCGATCCTGATCCTGTGGGTGCTGCATGCGGGCGCCGCGCTGAAACACCAATTCCTGGACAAGGACGGCCTGCTGGGCCGCATGATCCCGCTGCCCTTCCTGAAAGGCTGAACCATGTTGCGTCGCGTTTTTGCTTTCGCCCCCCTGCTCGTTGCCGCGCCGGCCTTTGCGCAGGACTGGACCGTCGACACCGAGGCCAGCTCGGTCGGTTTCGAAACGCGTGTGTCCGGTGCAATGGTCGCGGGCGAGTTTCCGGACTGGCATGCGGACATCACGCTGGACCCGGACAATCTGGAAGCAGCCCGTATCGAGGCGCGCGTCCTGACCGCCAGCGGTTCGACCGGCAATGTCCAGATGGATCAGTCCATGCTGTCCAATTCCGGTCTGAACCCGGTTGAACACGAGGCCGCGACTTTCATCTCCGACGATATCCGCGCCACGGAGACCGGTTATGAAGCGCATGGTGTGCTGAGCATGGCCGGTTCCGGCCAGGACATCATCCTGCCCTTCACGCTCGAGATCACCGATGGGCGCGCTGTCGCCGACAGCCGCTATACCCTCGCCCGCGCCGACTATGGTGTCGGCTCATCCAGCTGGGGGTCGGCGGCCAGCGAAGTCACCCTCATCCTGCATATCGAAGCGGACGCCGCGCAATAATCGGGCAAACAGGCTTGCCAGCCTGCGCTGGCGGGCCTAGCTGACGCCTCATGACCGCGCCGATCAAACCCGCCAACGCCGAAGCCATCGCCGAAGCCGCAGACATCCTGCGGCGCGGCGGGCTTGTCGCCATGCCGACAGAGACGGTCTATGGCCTGGCCGCGGATGCCGCCAATGCCGACGCCGTAGCACGTCTCTACGCCGCCAAGGGCCGGCCGAGTTTCAATCCGCTGATCGCCCATGTCACCGGCCCGAAAATGGCGAAAACGGTCGCAGACTGGCCGGAACTCGGCGCGAAACTGGCCAGCACCTACTGGCCCGGCCCGCTGACCCTTGTCCTGCCGAAGAGGCCGGACGCTGACATCGCCGACATTGCCAATGCGGGCCTCGACACGATTGCCCTGCGCGCACCGGCGCATCCGGCGGCCAAAGCCCTGCTCGCCGAATTCGGCAAACCCCTTGTCGCCCCCAGCGCGAACCCGTCCGGCTCGATCAGCCCGACCACGGCCCGGCATGTTGCTGAAGGCCTGGGTGACAAGGTCGACCTCATCCTCGATGGCGGGGCCTGTCCGGTCGGCGTGGAATCCACGGTCGTGGCCATTGATGGCGACAGGGCCATCCTGTTGCGCCCCGGCGGTCTGGATCGCGTGCAGATCGAACCGATCACCGGCCCGCTGGCCCGGCCGGAGGCCGATGCGCCGCTGGCCAGTCCCGGCATGCTGAAAAGCCACTACGCGCCGGATGCGAAAGTGCGCCTCAACGCGACAGAAAAACGCCCCGGCGAACTCCTGATCGGGTTTGGCGAGATCGGTGGCGATCTCAACTTGTCCGAGAGCGGTGATCTCGTCGAAGCGGCAACCCGCCTGTTTGCTGCACTTCGCGAGATCGATTCCCGCCATCCTGACGCAATCGCGGTTGCGCCCATCCCGGATCGGGGCTTGGGTGAAGCCATCAATGACCGGCTGCAGCGTGCTGCCGCCCCGAAGGACTGACCTGCCATGACCGCGCCTGTTTCCCTGCCCACCGATCTGCTCGACCGTTTGAAAGAGACGCTCGGTCCGAAAGGCTGGAGCCAGGATCCGCACGAGCTGGAACCGCATGTCGCCGACTGGCGCGGCCGCTATCAGGGCGCCACGCCCATCCTGCTCAAACCGGCCACTACGCAGGAGGTCGCCGCCGCGGTGAAGCTCTGCGCCGAGGCCGGTGTCGCGATCACGCCCCAGGGCGGCAATACCTCCCTGTGCGGGGCCGCCACGCCGCAGGGCGAAGTCCTGATCACGCTGAAGCGCATGACCGGCGTGCGCGAGATCGATGTCGACAATGATTCAATGACGGTCGAGGCCGGCTGCGTTCTGGAAAACCTGCAGAAGACGGCTGAGGGCGTGGACCGTCTCTTCCCGCTCTCCCTGGGCTCCCAGGGCTCGGCGATGATTGGCGGGCTGATCTCCACCAATGCCGGCGGCGTGCATGTCCTGCGCTATGGCATGACGCGCGAACTGGTCCTTGGCCTGGAAGCCGTGCTGCCCGACGGCACGATCTGGACCGGGCTGACGGGCCTGCGCAAGGACAATACTGGCTATGATCTCAAGCAATTGCTGATCGGTGCCGAGGGCACGCTGGGCATTATCACCGCCGCCACGCTGAAACTCTTCCCGCGTCCGGGCCGGATGGAACTGGCCTTCATCGGCCTCAACTCCGCGGACGAGGCCGTGAAATTCCTGGGCATGGCCAAGAAAGTCTCCGGCGGTGCCGTGACGGCCTTCGAGCTGATGCCGCGCATGGCGCTGGAACTCGTGCTCGACCATGTTCCCAACACGCGCGACCCGCTGGGCGAGGCTCATCCCTGGTATGTCGTCTGCGAGATGAGTTTCGGGCGGCCGGAAGGCGCGCGCGAGACGATGGAAGCCGCTCTGGAAGCCGGATTCGAAGCCGGCCTCGTCCAGGATGCCGCCCTCGCCGAAAATGACAGCCAGATCCACGATTTCTGGCGTCTGCGTGAAACCATCGCCGAGGCCGAACGCGCCCAGGGCAAGGCCGTGAAACACGACATCTCCATCCCGGTCTCCAAAATGCCGGCCTTCATGGCGCAGGCCACACAAGCCGTGGAGGCCGAGTTCGACAACACGCTGGTCATTGCGTTCGGCCATGTCGGCGATGGCAATGTCCACTTCAATGTCACCACGCGCGATACCGCCGGTGCCGACATCCTGGAAAACGCCAAGGCCATCTCCTCCCGCGTCTATGACATGGTGGACAGCTATGGCGGCTCCATCTCGGCGGAACACGGCATCGGCATCCTCAAGCGCGAGGAACTCTCCGGCCGCAAGCCGGTCGATGTCGCCGTGATGCGCGCCATCAAGACCGCACTGGACCCCAAGGGCATCATGAATCCGCGGGTTTTGTTGGGGTAGGCCGGACAATCTCCACAGTCATCCCACGGTGCCCGAAGGGCATCCGGGGGACCTGCGCTCGCCTGTTGGAAAGGCGAACTCCGCCACAGGCGACAACTCGCAACCCCGTTAGCTAAGGTCCCCCGGATCACTGCTGCGCAGCGACCGTGGGATGACGGGAAGAAAGAGAGATGCGTGAGTGAAGCGCCAAGCCCCCCATTTCGGGGATGGCGCTCCACGTCTGTTGCGTGGATATTCTCAGCCGGTTCCTGGAGATCCGCATGCCGCGTCTGCTTGCCGTCCTGATTTGCTCCCTCGTCCTGACGGCCTGCGAGGCCCGCCAGCCCTCAGACATTGGCGAACAGGCTCTCGCCCTGGGAGACTGGGGCTGGGAAAACGGGGCCGGCTGCACCGGTGAGCGCGACCTGATCCGGTTCAGCGAAGAGCGGATCGACTTCATCCGGGACGGTGAAACCGTCCACACGTCCCCCCTGTATGAGCGCGAACTCGTGCATGCTGAACGGATGGCGGGCGTGGACGGGCGGCTGGAGAGCACTTTCTGGACCTGGTATCGCCTCGATGAAAACGGCGAAGCCCTCTTCGTGCGCGACCGCTATTCCGTGCGCTATCTCGGCGGTGAATTCAGGGGCCTCACCTTCGCCTCCCGCGAGGAGCGGCCGGCCGATGGCGGACGCTTCCGCCGGGTTCGCGGCGATCACCTGCCCGACGGTACGCTCATGCCCTGCACCCCGGCGGCCCCATAGCCTCCCTCTATCCACCCCATAAATCATTTCAGCGGCTGCCCGACTGGAAACCCGTGGACGCCCTCCCTATCCTTGGAGGCCAAGGAGAATGTCCATGCTGATTCTGTTGTCGCCCGCGAAAAACATGAATTTCGACCCGGTCGAGCGCGCCCTGCCGTCCACGACCCCGTCGCTGATTGATGATACGCGCATCCTGTCCAAGACGACCCGTCAGCTCACCGTCTCCAAGCTGAAATCCATGATGGGGATCAATGAGGATCTGGCCCAGCTCAATCGTGAGCGGTTCCAGGTCTTCGATGCCGATCAGCCGGGCGAGAAACAGGCCGCCCTGGCCTTCAATGGCGAGGTCTATCGCGGTCTCGATGCGGCGACGATGTCCGAGGATGACCTGGCCTATGCCCAGGATCATCTGCGCATCCTGTCCGGCATGTATGGCGCGCTGCGTCCGCTGGATGCCATCCACCCCTACCGCCTGGAAATGGGCCGCAAGCTGCACACGCGCCGCGGCGAGAACCTGTATGATTTCTGGGGCAAAAAGATCGGCCAAGAACTCAATGGCCTGATGGAGGGTGAGGCTGAACCCGTCGTCCTCAACCTGGCCTCCAACGAGTATTTCAAATCCGTCGACAAGAAGACGCTGAAAGCCCGCATCATCACGCCGGTCTTCAAGGAAGAAAAAGACGGCCAGCTGCGCGCCCTCATGGTCTACGCCAAGAAAGCCCGCGGCATGATGGCCCGCTGGGCGATCGAAAACCGCATCTCCGACCCGGCCGACCTGGTGAAGTTCGACGCCGGCGGCTACCGGTTCGAGCCGGACGGGAGCAAGGGCGACAACCTGCTCTTCACCCGGCCCCAGCCGGCGCCAGCGAAAGCGGCGTAGATTATCGCCCCCCTCATGCCGTCATCCCCCGGCTTGTCCGGTGGACCTGTGCTCGCCTGCATGCAGGACTGACTCATTTTTCCCGGACGCAGTCCGGCGATAGCCGGACGGAGTTCCGGGACCAACCGCACGTAATTTCAGACGATGAGTCTCCGGTTGATCCCGGACAGCGCTGCCGCGCTTCCGGGAAAAATGGAGTGTGTTCGCTTCGAAACACGCGGATGTCCTGCACGCTGGCTTGACCCGCGAACGCCAATCCCCTTTCTTGGCGCGAGCACAAAGTTGAAGGGTCATTCATGTCTGGAATTCGTACGGATCTGACGGGTCAGGTGGCTGTGATCACCGGCTCGACGAGCGGGATTGGCGCGGCGATGGCCGAGGCCCTGGCGGCGAACGGGGCGAATGTGGTCCTCAACGGACTGGGCGATGCCGGGGAGATCGAGGCGCTGCGCGCGAAGATCGCCGCCGATCATGGCGTCGAGGTCCGCTATCACCCGGCCAATATGATGAAGCCGGACGAGATCGCCGACATGGTGGCTTATGCCGAGCGCGAATTCGGCCGTCTGGACATCCTGCTGAACAATGCCGGCATCCAGAATGTCGCCCCGGTGGATGAATTCCCGACCGAGAAATGGGATGCGATCATCGCCATCAATCTCTCCTCCGTCTTCCATGCCTGCAAGGCAGCCGTGCCGGTCATGAAAAAGCAGGGCAAGGGCCGGATCGTGAACCTGGCCTCCGTCCACGGCTTGGTCGCCTCACCCTTCAAATCGGCCTATGTCGCCGCCAAGCATGGCGTGATCGGTTTCACCAAGACGCTGGCGCTGGAGATTGCCGAGACCGGCATCACCTGCAATGCGATCTGCCCGGGCTATGTGAAGACGCCGCTGGTGGAGAACCAGATCGCCGACACCGCCAAGGCGCGGGGGATTTCCGAAGAGGAAGTCGTGCGCGATGTCATGCTCGCCGCCCAGCCGACCAAGCAATTCGTAACCTTCGAACAACTCGCTGGTGCGCTGCTCTATCTTGTCTCCGATGCCGGTGCCAATATGAATGGTACGCAGATCACGGTGGACGGCGGATGGACGGCGAAGTGACGAGATTCACGCGTTTGCGGCATGGCTGCTGAACCGCTTCGGCCAATCGCCGGAGCCGGGATCGTGGTATTTCGCGGCGAGGATGTTCTGCTGATCAAGCGGGGCAAACCGCCCTATAAGGGCCAATGGTCCCTGCCCGGCGGCAAGATCGAATATGGCGAGACGGCCGCCGAGGCTGCCCTGCGCGAACTGGCCGAAGAGACGTCCACCACGGCGCAGATCCTCGGCCTGATCGATGTGATCGACAGTATCGGCCTGCGTGAGCCGGGCCAGCCGGGCGACTGGCATTACGTCCTCACCGATTTTGCCGCCATCTGGACCGGCGGCGAGCCCATCCCCGATGATGACGTCACCGAAGCCGCCTTCTTCCCCTATGAGGACGCCATCGCCCTGACACAATGGGACAAGACCCGCGATGTCATTGGCCGGGCCCGCGAAATCGTCGAGGCCTTTACTGCGCCACATTCCGGCGCATGATGCGCGCCATGCGCACGCTTCTTCTTGTCTGCCTGTCTGTCCTTTTGCTCGCCAGCCCCTCGCTGGCGCAAAAACCGCGTGGCCAGAGTGAAACAGACCCCAGCGTGCTGACCGAAGCGCCGGTCGAGGACCTCGTCGATCGAGAGCGCACCCTGCCCTATCTGGCCTACACGCTGGGCGAACTGCATTACCTCGCCTATGCCTGCGAAGGGCCCGACGTGCAGACCTGGCGTGACCGGATGGTGGAATTGCTGGCCATGGAAGCCGCTGATAATGGCCGTTTCCGGGATCGTCTGATCGACAGTTTCAATGAAGGCTATCGCGCCCAGCAACGCTATCGCGCCCGCTGCGGCGTCGAGGCGGACACGGAACGCCGGGCCCTGGCCCATCGCGGCCGCGATCTCTCCGAAATGATGCGCTCGGCCTATTTCGACTAGGCCGTCACACCCCTAGCCGTAATAGGCATCCTCGGCCGCACGGAGCTTTTCCTCATCCTTGTGCGGCGGCAGGATTTCCATCTTCACATGCCGGCGGCGATTGGTGGAGATGACGAAGAAGCGCTTGTCCGGATAGTCCAGCTTGCACTCCAGCATGGCCGAGGTGATCAGGTCGACATTCTTCAGGTCGTCATCGGACATGCCGAAGGAGTGCGGCTGTTTGCGGCCGTATTCTTCCAGCCCCTTCTCCACGCATTGACGGATTGCCCGGCGCTTCAGCCCGGCCGTGGTCAGGTGCGGACCCAGCTCGTCCCGGATTTCCGGATTCGAGCAGGGATAGATCGCCAGATAATTCGGTTCTTCCGGCAGATGCCCGGCCTCGACCAGAATGCGCAGGCCTTCCTTGATGGTCTCGCGGGAGTGCTGGCGCGCCGTGATGATGGCGACCGGACGGCGCTTGAGCACGGCATATTTGAAAATCTCCCAGGACGGCCCCTTCCAGTGGGCACTGTCCAGCGCCCGGTGGACGTCGCGCAGCAAGTATTCCTCGCCATTGCGGTCCTTTCCGTCGGCAAATTCCCGGTAGGAACGTGCCGGCGGATCCGCCCAGTCTTCCCAGATGCCCGGCACGCCGAGATAGGCCTTGATGTCCTCATACTCATGCTGGCGCATGGCCCGCTCTTCGCCGGTCACCGTGTTGAGCAGGTGAATCCGCGTCGGCAGATGCAGGATGTTCTCGTCGATATCGAAGAAATAGAAGCTCTTCCGGTCCACACTGTGTTCCTTGCAAAGTCGGGCTTGATGAGGGCCGGATACGCGGCTGGGCCTGCCGGATCAATACTCGGCGTAGGATTTTTCTTCCACGATGGTCGAGCCGAGCAGGAGATTGATCTCCTTTTTCAGGGCTGCGCGCTTGTCATTCGTGACATAGACGGCGCGGGCCAGACGGATGAATTCCGCGCCGAAATCGCCCTGGCGCTCGCAATCGCGGATATCATCCTCGATCTCCCAGAGCGCTTCATTGACCGTTTTGAGCGCCTCTTCCAGCCGGATCATCTCGTCGCTGGCCGGCACATGCTCTTTCTGCGTCGCCGTCAGGATATCCAGCTCGGTGCGGACATTCTTCAGCTTGGCCTCATCGGCAATCCGCTCGGACTTGATGCGCAGAATGGTGATCTTGTCGATCAGCTCACCCGGAGCGATCGCGGTCATGATGGTTGTGGTCACGGGGTTGTTTCCTGTCTTAGCTGCGCTTGGGCAGCGCTTCCATGAAGGTGACCGGTTCGCCGGCCCCTTCGGTCACGAGTTCGCCCTCACGCATGATGGATTTGCCGCGCACGATCGTGCCGACCGGCCAGCCGGTCACGGTCATGCCGTGGAAGGGTGTCCAGCCTGACTTGGTGGCCGACCAGTCATCGGTGATCTCCACCGAACGCTTCATGTCGATCAGGGTGAAATCGGCATCCCAGCCGGCGGCCATGCGGCCCTTATTGGCGATGCCGAAGACGCGCTGGGCGCCGTGCGAGGTCAGGTCGACAAAGCGCTCAATGGTCAGGCGGCCGGCATTCACATGATCCAGCATGATCGGAACCAGGGTCTGCACGCCAGGCATGCCGGACGGGCTTTGCGGATAGGGTTTGGCCTTTTCCTCCAGTGTATGCGGTGCGTGATCGGAGCCGATCACATCGACAATGCCGCGCTGCAGGCCCCGCCACAGGCCGGCGCGGTGATAGGCATCGCGCACGGGCGGGTTCATCTGGGCCCGGCCCTTGATGCGCTCATAGATTTCCGGGCCTTCCAGCGTCAGATGCTGCGGCGTGGCTTCCACCGAAGCGACATCGCGATGCTGTTCCAGAATGTCCATTTCCTCCGCCGTGGAGACGTGCAGGACGTGGATGCGCTTGCCGGTCTTGCGGGCCAAGCGGATGAGGCGTTTCGTCGAGAGGATGGCGGCTTCCGCATCGCGCACGACCGGGTGGCTCGTCCAGTCCCCATCCACCGCCAGACCACGGCGCTCTTCCAGCCGGAACTCATCTTCGGAGTGAAAGGCCGCGCGGCGCGAGATCGCGTTGAGCACCCGCTCAACACCCTCATCATCGGCGACCAGGAGCGAGCCCGTGGACGCGCCCATGAAAACCTTCACACCGCAGCAGCCGAGCATTTTTTCCATCTCGGGCAGAACGTCGGCATTCTCATTGGTCGCGCCGGCATAGAAGGCGTGGTCGCAATGCATGCGCCCCTTGGCCCGGGCGAGCTTGTCCAGATGCATGTCCGGCGAGGTCGTGGTCGGATTGGTGTTCGGCATTTCGAATACGGCGGTCACACCGCCCATCACGGCGCACAGCGAACCGGACTGCAGGTCTTCCTTCCATTCCATTCCTGGCTCGCGGAAATGGACCTGGGTGTCGATGACGCCCGGCACGACCAGCAGGCCGGTGCAATCGATCACCTCGTCAGCCGAGGCCTGGGAGAGATCACCGATCGCGGCCGTCTTGCCATTGATCACACCGATATCGGCAATGCCCCGGCCGGCATGGTTGACGACATCACCACCCTTGAGAATGAGGTCGAAGGTCTGGCTCATTTTGCAGTCCTTTCAAAAAGGCGTTTGGCGGCATCATACACAGTCTCGACCGAAAGGTCGGCGAGCAGGCTTTCCGGGTGTTTGCGGCGGTCAGAATGGGCCGAGTCGATCTCCTCGAAGGAGGCCGGACCGCGCACCAGGTCGCAATGATCACCCCAGGGGCCATAACAACGGTCATCCGACGGACCGAACAGACCCAGTGTCGGCGTGCCGGCGGCGGCGGACATATGCATCAACCCACTATCATTGCCGACATAGAGACGGACGCGCTCAAGGCAAGCTGCCGTTTCCGGCAAGCCGAGCCCCAGCAGGTCGACAAAATCGAGCTCCGGCAGGGCATCATAGATGGGTTGGGCATATTTCTCGTCGCCCGGTCCGCCCAGCATGACGATGTGGGCGCCGGGCATGACGCCGTCCGGTGCCGTGAATTTGAGGATGAATTCGGCGAATTTCTCCGCCGGCCAGACCTTGAAAATCCAGGAGGCGGACGGGCAGATCGCGAGATAGGGCAGCCCGTCCGGCAGATCGGGCAGACGCGTGTGCGCTTCGGCGCGATGCGCGTCCGACAGCCAAAGGCGCGGTGCCGGCGGATCCGTCTCCAGCCCGAGAACACTGGCCGCCTCGATGACTTTCGCCGTCGGCGTGCTTGCCTGTTTCAGGATGCGGCGCTCTTCTGCGCGCAAAGTCCAGGCCGTGGCGGAACAGCGCATGTCGACCACAAGGTCCCAGCGCGTGCCCACGGTTTCCTGCCACAGATCAATCCAGTGACGTCCCATCGGCTTCTTGCGCATCACGATGAGGCGTTCCAGTCGCGGCACTTCGGCAAACAGGGACGCGGCCAGCGGTCCGCAGGCAATGGTGAATTGCGCTTCGGGCCGGGTCTCGACGAGATGATTGAGGACGCCCGAATTGATGATCGCGTCACCGATCCGGGTCGAGGTGATGAAAAGCACGCGTTCCATGGCTGCCGCCAATAGCGCGCATGAGAGGTCTTGGCCAGACGCGAGCACAATGCCATATCCGTGTCATGAGCCTGCCCGACACTCTCCCGCACACCCTGCCCGGCCGCGCCATTGTTTCCGTCGCCGGAGACGAGGCCCGCTCCTTCCTGCAACGCGTCATCACGGCGGACGTCTCCGCGCTTGAAGCAGGCGATTGCCGGCCCGGTGCCTTGCTGACCCCGCAGGGCAAGATCCTGGTGGATTTCCTGATTTTTGCCGAAGACCGGACGGTCTGGCTGGACGTGCCGGCCGAGGCCGCACCCGGCCTGGTCAAACGCCTTACCCTGTTCAAACTGCGCGCCCAGGCGGAGATCGTGCACAATACTGATCTTTGTGCCGTGTGGGCGACCACACCCCATCCGGGCCTGGCCGCCGATCCCCGCCTGGAAGGCCGGGTCTATCGCGGCATTGCCCAGCAGGGCGGACCGGAAAAATCCCTCGACACGCTGGAACTGGAAGCTGGCGTTCCCGCCTTCGGTCGCGATTATGGCGAGGCGGAAGTCTTTCCCACCGACGTCAATCTGGACGCCTATGGCGGGGTGGGCTGGAAGAAGGGCTGTTTCATCGGCCAGGAAGTCGTCTCGCGCATGAAGCGCCGCGGCACGATCCGCAAACGCTCCATCCCCGCCGTCTTCGCCAGCGAGGCCCCGCCGCGTGGCACCGCCGTCATGGCGGGCGACGCCAAGGTCGGCGCAATTTCCTCCGCCGCCGGACACCACGCCATCATCCTGACCCGCATCGACAAGCTGGGCACGGCCACACGCTACGCCGAAGCCGATGGCCAGGAAGCCCATATCACCGTGCCGCAAGCCCTGATCCCGGACGCGCCGCCGCAAGCGGTTTGATCCCGCCCGTTTCCAATCGTCATCCCCCGGCTTGTCCGGGGGACCCCGGCTAACCGGCCAACAGGATGGGTGAGGTCCCCCGGATCCCTGCTTTGCAGGGCCCGTGGGATGACGGAAGATGGAATAATCCTGCCATGACGCTGTCAGCAGGCCTGGATTAGACAGAGAACCATGACGACACGCTGCGCTTGGGTGAACACGCCCGATCCGATCTATGCCGAGTATCACGACACCGAATGGGGTGTGCCGGAATATGACAGCCGCGCTCTCTGGGAAAAACTGATGCTGGACGGCTTCCAGGCCGGCCTCGCCTGGATCACGATCCTGCGCAAGCGCGAGCACATGCGCCAGGTCTTCCACGGTTTCGATCCGGAGATCATTGCCCGCTACGACGATGCCGACCGCGAACGCCTGCTGGCCGATCCCGGCATTATCCGCTCAAAAGCCAAGATCGAGGCCGCCATCGGCAATGCCCAGGCCTATCTGGACATGCGCGAGGCCGGCATCGACTTCTCCGACCATCTCTGGAGCTTTGTCGGCGGCGCCCCCATCCAGAACACCTGGCCCAGCCTAAAGGACACCCCGACCCAGACCGAAGCCAGCCAGGCCCTGTCCAAGGACCTCAAAAAGCGAGGCTTCAAATTCGTGGGACCGGTGATCGTCTACGCCTTCATGCAGGCCGTCGGCATGGTCAATGACCATGAGACAGGATGCCATCGGCATGAGGTTGTGAAGTCGATGGGACGGTAACTCAGGCTCACCCCCCTCTCCCAAGGGAGAGGGGGTGCCGACCGAGCTCCACTTATCCCCACCCCCAAAACCTGTGCCAGACTCCTCCTCGACGTCCGGGAAGAGAGGCATGAGCTCAGTCCCTTGTGCCCGGAGGTTTGCGGAGCCTGTCCGCGCGAGGGGGTGACATCCTGAGCACCGGCAGGGCGTCCGGCCCGGTCTGACGGCACTAAACGCCCGACCTGAGTACCGGCCGGATTGGAAACGGGGGCGAGAGCGTTCGGGAAATCTCCGCGTGCGGGAGGCCAGTGCCTGTCACACACACACTAGAAACAATCGCCGGCAGACAGTCGCCGGCCTCCCGCACACCTCTCATACCGCCAGGCGGAAACGCCGTGGCGCTGAAAGTCGTGAAAGCACCCACCGCATTTTCCCCGGACTTGTTCCGGGGCCAACCGAAGGCGCCGCACCCTTATCCGATGAAAAGATGGAACACCCTGTCGGCCTCGGGACTGCGCCCGGGGAAAATGGTGTGTTGGGAAATGGAGCCCGAAACCCAACTCATCCCCCTCCCCGGAACAGGGGATGCCCGTTTTTCCCCGCCAGACATAGCGTTGGGGTCACGGGGCGGTGCCGGTCTGACTTCCGGTCCTTTTCATCCGGGCTGGTGCCGTCCCCCCATTCACAGGCAGGGGGAGATCACCGCCATGAAACGCATTTTCGCACTGGGCCTGCTGGCCCTCGCCGCAGCCGCACCGGCTTCGGCCCAGACTTTCGGTTCCGTCAATCTGCGCGCCGGTTTCACGCCGGACCCGTGGCGCACCAACATCACCTCGGGCGGCACGATCCAGGCCAGCAATCTGTTTTCCAATTGCCGCGGCTGGGTCGCCGATGCGGTGGACTTTGCCGTCTACTACCAGGCGGGCAGTTTCAACCTGACGATTTCCGCCAATTCCAATGCCGACACGACGCTGATCGTTCGGGCCCCGGACGGACAATTCTATTGCGATGATGACAGCGGGCCCGGCCTCAACCCGGCGATCACGATCAACCGCCCGCAATCGGGTGCCTATTCCGTCTGGGTCGGCTCCTACCGTCAGGGCGAATATGCCCAGGCTACCCTGTCCATCTCCGAACTGGGCATCCAGTAATCGCTAGGCCGTCAGCGCCTTGGCGTGATGGCGGAGGTGATCCTCCATGAAGGTCGCGATGAACCAGTAGGAATGGTCATAGCCGGGATGGCGGCGCAGGGTCAGGGACTGGCCCGCCTCCCGGCACGCCGCCTCGAACAATTCCGGCTTGAGCTGTTCTTCCAGGAATTGATCCGCCTCACCCTGGTCGACCAGGATATGGGCTTCGCTGGGCTGACGCTTCACCAGCTCACAGGCATCATGCTCGCCCCAGTCCGGACATTCATCACCCAGATAGGCGGAGAAGGCCTTTTGTCCCCAGGGCACTTGCGCCGGCGCGACAATGGGTGAAAAGGCCGAAACAGAGCGATAGCGGCCCGGTTGTTTGAAATGCAGGGTCAGCGCGCCATGCCCGCCCATGGAATGGCCGAATATGCCCTGGCGGTCCATGTCGGCCGGGAATTCCGAGCCGATAAGGGCGGGAAGTTCCTCCAGGATATAGGTCTGCATCTGGAAGTGCGGCGCCCAGGGATGTTCGGTCGCATTGATGTAAAAGCCTGCGCCCTGACCCAGATCATAGCTGTCATCATTGGCGACATCCTCGCCACGCGGCGAGGTGTCCGGCGCAATCACCATCAGGCCCAGCTCCGCCGCCATGCGCTGCAGGCCGGACTTCTCCATCACATTCGACCAATTGCAGGTCAGGCCGGAGAGATACCAGAGCACCGGCACCGGTCCGTCCTTCGCCTGGGGCGGTGTGAAGACCGCAAACCGCATCGTGCAGCCACAGGCCTCACTGTCATGGTCATGGACGGACAACGTGCCGCCGAAACTGGCCCAGGAAGAAACAGTGGTGAGGCTCATCGAAAGCGTCCTTCTTGCGTCGCTGCCATCAGACATAGGCGAGGAACGCACACATCTCCAATCCCGGTTCCGCCCCGAATGCAGCCCGCTAACGTGGCAATCGAGCGGAAACTGCCGCCCAAGGAGGAAAGACCGATGAAGACCACCCTGTCCCTGGCATCCCTGCTGGCCGGCAGTCTGAGCCTGGCCAGCCCGGCCATCGCCCAGGCCGTCAATGCCGACACCCTTCCCGGTTCCCCGGTGTTTGATACGGAAAACACCCGCCCTGCGATCGATTTCGCCGGTGTCCAACGGACGCTCGGCGGTGAGCCAACCCAAGTCCTCATCCTCGGCACGAAACACCTCAACAACCTCCCCGAAGCGGCTTTCGATCCGGCCCATCTTTCCCTCCTGCTCGACGCACTGGAGGAATTCGCGCCGGATGTCATCGCGCTGGAAAGCATTGGCGGACGCACCTGCTATCAGATGCGCGGCTTCGCGGAGCTGCATGATGGTGCTGCCGACCGATACTGCACCGATCCGCAACCCGCCCTGAATGCCCTCGGCATATCCCAGCCGGAGGCCGCTCTGGCCGTGGAGATGACGCTGGACACTTGGCCGGACGCGCCTTCCCCGGCCGAACGCCGTCACCTTGCCGCGCTGTTCTACGGAGCCGGCGAACCCTGGTCGGCCGCCCTGCAATGGGCCCAGCTGGATGAAGCCGAACAGATTGCCGCCGACGGGGTGGATGACGCCCTCCTGGTCCGGCTGGAACGCCTGCAGGAATCACGCAATGAAAACCAGTTGATTGGCGTGGAACTGGGCCAGCGACTGGGCCTGACAGAGCTCGCCACCATGGATGACCATACGGCGGACTACATCTACACGCGCTCGCCTGACACGCTGGGTCCGGCCATCCAGTCCGTATGGAGCACGGAACACCCGCTGGAAGCGGAATATGCCGCCATGGAGCCGGGCTTTCTCGGCTCACCGGACGCTGTTCTGGACGGCTACCGCTTCCTGAACAGCGCCGCCTATCAGCGTTTCACCATCGAAAAGGATTTCGGCGCAGCCGCTGCCTCCGGCCGGGACGATGCCGTCACCCGGCAATATCTCGCCTGGTGGCAGACCCGCGGCCTGCGCATGGCCGCCAATGTCGTGGAAGCCGCGGGCAACCAGCCCGGCGCCCGGGTCCTGGTCATCGTGGGGTCCTCGCACAAGGCCTATTTCGAGGCCTATCTGGACCAGATGCATGATTTCGAACTGGTCAGCCTGGACAGCGTGCTCGACGACTAATCTCCCGCCGAAGCACCTGTCCTTTCCTCGAAATCCTCGTGCAGGCGTTTCAGCACGGTCTCGAAATCCTTGAAGATCTCCGTGGCCGGCCATTTCGGGTCGGTCTCGGCCTTCCAGGTCAGGTGGACCAGCGCCCAGCGGCCATCCTCGATCTCGAACAGGCTGTCATCGGACCAGTCCGCCACCGCGACCGCCCGCACTTCCAGCCCGTGCAGGACGTGACCAGGCATGCATTCCCGGCGCAGCTCATCCTCGAAGGCGATGGCCTGCTCATCCTCCATCTCGAACCAGTCGGGTGGAAAGGTCATGAACTAGAACTCCACCACGCTCCGGATGCTTTCCCCGGCATGCATCAGATCGAAGCCCTTATTGATGTCTTCCAGCTTCAGCTTGTGGGTGATCAGGCTGTCGATATCGATGCGGCCGTCCATATACATGTCGACGATCTTGGGCACGTCGGTGCGGCCGCGTGCGCCGCCGAAGGCCGAGCCGCGCCAATTTCGGCCGGTGACCAGCTGGAAGGGGCGGGTCTGGATTTCCGCACCGGCCGGAGCAACGCCGATGATGACGCTGGTGCCCCAACCCTTGTGCGAGCATTCCAGCGCGGTGCGCATCACATCGACATTGCCGATGCATTCGAAGGTGTAATCGGCGCCGCCACCGGTCAGCTCGACCAGATGGCCGACCAGATCACCCGTCACATCCTTGGGATTGACGAAGTCGGTCATGCCGAACTTTTTGGCCATCTCCACCTTGGACGGGTTGAGGTCGACACCGACGATCTGACGGGCGCCGACCATTTTCAGGCCCTGGATGACATTGAGGCCGATCCCGCCGAGACCGAAAACCACGGCGGTGGAATTGGGCTCGACCTTGGCGGTGAAGGTGACCGCGCCGATCCCCGTCGTCACGCCGCAGCCGATATAGCAGATCTTGTCGAAGGGCGCGTCCTTGCGGACCTTGGCCAGCGCGATCTCGGGCAGGACGGTGTAGTTGGAGAAGGTCGAGCAGCCCATATAGTGCAGGATTTTCTCGCCCTTGTAGGAAAAGCGCGAGGTGCCATCCGGCATCACGCCCTGGCCCTGGGTGGAGCGGATCGACTGGCACAGATTGGTCTTGGGATTGAGGCAGTATTCGCACTCCCGGCATTCCGGCGTGTAGAGCGGAATGACATGGTCTCCCGGCTGCAGGCCGGTCACGCCGGGGCCGCACTCCACCACAACACCGGCGCCCTCATGGCCCAAAATGGCCGGGAAGGCGCCTTCCGGATCGGCACCCGACAGAGTGAATTCATCGGTATGACAGATCCCCGTCGCCTTGATCTCGACCAGGACTTCGCCCGCGCGGGGCCCTTCCAGGTCAACCTCGACGATCTCCAGCGGCTTTCCAGCTTCGAACGCAACAGCGGCACGGGTCTTCATGGGGCATCTCCGGGCTAGGTTTGGTCAGGGTGTTTCGAACAGATTTGGATCAAGAGGTCAAAGAGACAATGACACCGCTTGCGCAGTTCGCGAGGTGACCTTGCTGGCGCTTGGTACTAGGTTGCGCGCCCTGTCTGCCCGTTTCGGAGTGAAATGAATGAGCGTTGTGATCCGGTCGACCGGCCTTTGGACACCTGAAGAGTCGGTCTCGAATGACGAACTCGTCGCTTGCTTCAACGCCTATGTGGAACAGTTCAACGCCGACAATGCCGACGCGATTGCGCGTGGCACGGTCGAGCCGCTGAACCCCTCCTCCTCGGCCTTTATCGAGAAGGCCTCGGGCATCAAATCCCGCTACACGATCGACAAGGCGGGCGTGCTGGACGTCAACCGGATGCGCCCCCGCGTGGCGCCGCGCCCCAATGAGGCCCTGGCCCTGACGGCGGAAGCCGGTGTTGCCGCCGCCCGCGACGCGCTGGCCGCGGCTGGCCGCGATCCCAAGGATGTCGATGCGGTGATCTGCTCGGCGACCTCCATGCAGCGCACTTATCCCTGTATGGCAATCGAAATGCAGGACGCGTTGGGCATTGAAGGCTTCGGCTTTGACATGACCGTGGCCTGCTCCTCGGGAACGTTCGGCATCGTCAATGCGATCAACATGATCGAGACGGGCATGGCGAAATCGGTTCTGGTCATCGTGCCGGAGATCACCACGCCGCAGCTCAATTTCCGCGACCGCGACAGCCATTTCATCTTCGGCGATGTCGCCGTGGCCATGCTGATCGAGCATGAAGATGTCGCCGGCGGCGAGGGTTGGCGCGTGCTCGGCCGCAACATGATGACCAAATTCTCCAACAATATCCGATCGAACTTCGGCTTCCTGAACGCGTCGGAAGACCCGGAGCCGGAATTCGAGGATCGCTATTTCGTGCAGGAGGGCCGCAAGGTCTTCAAGGAAGTCTGCCCGATGGTCGCCGAGATGATTCTGTCCGACATGGAGACGTTCGGTCTCACGCCGGACCAGATGAAACGCCTCTGGCTGCACCAGGCGAATATCAACATGAACATGCTGGTCGCCAAAAAAGTCTTCGGCCGCGAGTTCGAGGTTGAGGAGGCTCCGGTCATCCTCGACGAGTTCGCCAACACGGCCGGCGCCGGCTCCCTGGTCGCCTTCCACCGCCACAATGACGGTTTCGCCGCCGGCGAGAAGGGGCTGATCTGTTCCTTCGGCGCGGGCTATTCCGCCGGCACGGTCTTCGTCGAAAAACTTTAATCCCCACCCGATCCGGGCCCGCCTATCATCCCCCGTCGCTTGACTGGGGAATGGGTGTGGTTGCGCGCGGTTCAGGGGATCGCGAATGACGGATTGGAGAAGCGCGCCTCCCGGCCTCCACCAACTCCATACAAAAACGCATAACGGACTCGGCAAAACTGACACCGGTGCCAAAAAAAGACCCGGCCCTGTCCAGTAACAACGCACTGGCAGGGCCGGGTCAGTATGCGTCTCAAGCCGGGGAGGACAGGCCTGGACGTGCGAAACCCAATAACGGGTCAAGCCCCGAAGGGCAACTCAATTTGGGGTCGGGAGCGGGCGCCGCAACCCCTTACAGCACCCGCTCCCGCTCTCCGGCCCCCAACCGGCCGAAGATGGGTGGTGAAGCCGGCCTAATTGCCGACCGACTCACCATGCAAACTTGTATCGAGGCCCGAGACCTCGGATTCTTCATCCACCCGGAGCGTCATAAGCTTGGATTGTATGAAGAGGATGACAAAGGTGACCACGGCGCAGTAGATCGCAGCCGCCAGCGCACCCCAGGCCTGGGTCCAGACCTGCAGAATATTGCCTTCGATCGCGCCAGCCGTTCCGCCGATCGCCTCACTGGCGAAGACACCAGTCAGCACAGCGCCGACCAGCCCGCCCACACCGTGCAGGCCGAACGCATCCAGCGTGTCATCAATCTTGATCGCCTTCTTGAGCGCGGTGACGCCCCAATAGGCACCAAAGGAGCCCCCGGCACCGACCAGGAAAGCCGCCCAGGCCGGGACGAAGCCGGCTGCCGGCGTAATCGCCACCAGGCCTGCCACGGCACCCGAGGCCGCGCCGAGCACAGACGCTTTGCCGCGCAGGATCCATTCCAGGCAGACCCAGACGATGACGGCCGTCGCCGTGGCCACCTGCGTGGTCACCAGGGCATGAGCCGCAGCACCATCCGCAGCGAGGGCGGACCCGCCATTGAAGCCGAACCAGCCGACCCAGAGGAAGCCGGCACCGGCGACTGTGAGGACCAGATTGTCAGGCGCCATGTTGGAGCCCGGATAGCCTTTGCGCGGACCCAGGAATTTCGCCAGGACCAGACCGGCTACGCCGGCATTGATATGGACCACGGCACCACCGGCGAAATCGAGCACGCCGGCATCACCCAGGAAGCCGCCACCCCACACCCAGTGACAGATCGGGGCATAGACCAGGACGATCCACACGGCACCGAACACCATGAAGGCCGAGAAACGGATCCGTTCGACAGCCGCACCCGCGATGATGGCCACCGTGATGATGGCAAAGGTGAGCTGGAACATCAGGAAGAGGTTTTCAGGCAGGTCGCCGGACATGCTGTCCGGTGTGATACCGGCCAGACCGGCACTGGCGAGACCGCCGACGAAGGCGTTCAGCCCGCCGCCATCGGTAAAGGCCAGCGAATAGGCGATCAGCGCCCAGACAACGGTAACAATGGCCGCTGCACCCAGGCTTTGCATCAGGGTGGAGAGCACATTCTTCCGCCGCACCATGCCACCATAGAACAGCGCAAGCCCTGGCAGCGTCATGAGCAGGACCAGGGCGGTCGAAGTCAAAATCCAGGCGTTGTTACCACTGTCCATCTGTGGGGCCTCCGGCGGGGTTGTTGCCGCTTTTTGCGATCTGCCGAAGAGCTAGAAGCCCGCGCGAAGAAGAGTCGACTATCCGCCCGGTTTTTCCTGCATTTGCTTATTTTGCGCTGCACAAGTGTGCAGGTTTGCTCGATTCTTGTGCGGGGCCTGCGAGGCCGCCATGCGGCTTTGCATTGATCGGACAGGTTCATGGAGTAGGCTGGCGCCGTCTGGGAAGGAAAGCAGGACACACCGTGCCAAACAGCCTCATCCGCTCGACGGGCTATTGGGTCCCGTCGAATGTCATCACCAATGATGAACTCGTTGCCAGCTACAACGCCTATGCTGAGCGCTTCAACGCCGAGCACGCGGCCGCCATTGCGGCCGGTGAAATCGACGAAGTGCCGCTCTCCAATTCCGATTTCATCGTCAATGCCTCCGGGATCAAACGGCGGCACGTCTATGAAAAGGACGGCATTCTGGACATTGAGCGCATGGTGCCCCAGATCGCGCCGAGGCCGATCGAGGAAATCTCCACCCAGGCCGAGTTTGCCCTGAAATCCGTCAATGAAGCGCTCGAACGCGCGGGCTATGACGGCAAGGATATCGACGGTGTCATCGTCGCCTCCTCCGCCCAGCAACGCAATTTCCCGGGCGTGTCCTGCGAGATCCAGAACGCGATCGGCGCCAAGGGCTTCTCCTTCGACCTGACCATGGCCTGCGCCTCCGCCCTGTATGGGCTGCACATTGCCAATGGCTTCATCAAGTCCGGCGAAGCCAAACGCATCCTGGTCTGCTCGCCGGAGATCATGACCTGTATCAATGTGCATTCGCGCCGCGATGTGCACTTCATCTTCGGTGACGCGTCTGCTGCCATGATCGTGGAGGCCGATGACGGCCGCCCGGGAGGCTGGGATGTTCTGGGCACGCATGCCGAGAATAAATGGTCCTCCGCCCTGCGTTCCGATTTCGGCTTCATCAATCGCGCCGAACGCCAGATTGATCCCGATTACGAGCCGCATCTGGACCAGGACGGACACCGCGTCTTCAAGGATGTGGTCGGCTTCGCCCCGAAAGTGGCCCGCAATCTGATGACGAAGATCGATCTGCAGCCGGAAGATGTCCGCCGCACCTGGCTGCACCAGGCCAATATCCGCATGGTCGACATGATCGCGAAACGCATCCTCGGCCGCGACCGGACCGAAGAAAATGCGCCGGCCATACTGGACGAGTATGGCAATACATCCTCTTCTTCCGTCGTGATGAATTTCCAGATGCATTCCGACGACATGGCGGCAGGCGAGACGGGTGTGATGTGCGCCTTCGGAGCCGGTTATGGCGTGGGAGCGGCAGCCGTAAGGAAGCGCTGATGACCCGACTTCTCCTCGCCGGCACGACCGGCCTCCTGGCCCTGCTCACCGCCTGTTCGGCCCCGCAGGAGCCGGCGGAACCGGCCGACATGGATGCAACGGCGACAGAGGCCGAAGCGGCGCCTGAAACAACAGAAACAGATGCGGATGAAGCCGATGCGGCGGCCCTTCCGGGCGTCGACATCTACATCGCGCCGCTGAGCTGGGTTGAAGACATTCCCGCACTGGGCGCTATCCACAATGCCACGCAGCGTGCCGGCTATGACAATCAGCCGGCCTTCACGGCTGACGGCCAATCCTTCTATTACGCGTCCGGCGATGGACCGCTGACCGATATCTGGCGCTGCAATCTGGACTGTTCCGAACGCGTGCGGATCACGGATACGCCGGACTCCGGCGAATACTCCCCGCGACCGACCCCGGCCGGCGAAGCCCTCTCCTATATCTACCAGGCACCGGGCGGTTATGGCGGCGAAGTCTGGCTTGACCGGCTGGAGGGCGGCGAGCCCCGTTCGGCCTCTTCCGTCGGCCCCAATGGCTATTACGCTTTCAATGCGGACATGACCCGGCTGGCAGTGTTTGCACTGGACGAGGTCTTCCACCTGAAAGTCTTCGACCGTTTCTCCGATGATGAGCCGGTCGACGTGGCCGAACAGATCGGCCGGGCGCTCTATGCTGCACCCGATCATGCCAGTGTCCTGTTCACCCAGTCCCGCGAGGATGGCGGCTTCTCCGTGCACGAGACCGGTTTCGACGGAGAGGGCACACAGCACCTGTTCGACCTGCCGGGTGAGACCCAGGACTATGCCGTGTTTTCCCTGGCCGATGGTCGCGACGCCTTCTTCGCGGTGGATGAAGGTGTGCTGATGATGCGGACACGGGATCTTCCCTGGTCCTCCATCGCCGATCTGGGTGAAGCCGGCCTGGACGGCGTCAGCCGCATGGCCGTCAGCCCGGACCGGTCGCACATCGCCCTGGTCGCCTTCGAACCCGCCCCGCACTAGCGGCAAGGATTTCCGGCATGGGCGAACACGGGCAGCACAAGACGCTGATCGAAATCCAATTCCTGCGGGCCATCGCTGTGCTGATGGTCGTGGTGGCGCATGTCCACCAAGCCAATGACCGGTTTTTCGAGACGCCCGTGCTGGGCCAGGCCAGCCTGTTCGGCTTTGCCGGCGTGGACGTGTTCTTCGTCCTGTCCGGCTTCATCATCCACTACATCTACCGTGCGCATCGCGGGTTTGACGCCCACTACTTCCTCAACCGGATGAACCGGGTCCTGCCGCTCTACTGGATATTCACGGGTTTCGCCGTCGCGGGCTATTTCGCCATGGGCGACAGTCTGACCCGGTCCCGTGACGAGCTCGACCTGATCGGTTCGCTCACCCTCATCCCGACCGGCCAGACACCCATCCTCCCGGTCGGTTGGACCCTGACGCACGAACTCTATTTCTACCTGGTTTATGGACTGGGCCTGCTGCTTCCGCGCAGCTGGCGCGGCTGGGCCGCGGCGCTCTGGGCTGTATCCAGCCTGGCTTACATCCTGGCACCGCACACGATCGCATCGGCCTGGCTGGACATGATGTTCAGCCCGTTCAACTTTCTCTTCTTGGCCGGGATCGGTCTGGCTGCGCTCCTGCCCGTGATGGCCAGGCTTCGCATCGTGGCACCGCTTGTGCTGGCAGCGGGACTGGCTGGCGGCCTGGTCTGGACCCATTTCAATGGAATTGATGGCCTGGCCGCCGCCCCCGAACGCGTGGCGGTGCTGGCGCCCTTCGCGATTGGGCTGGTCGCGACTTTCCTCGCCTGGTCACCCCGCTTCCCGGCCCTGCTGGCCCGGATCGGTGACTGGTCCTATGCGATCTATCTCTCGCACATTCTGGTCATCAGTGTTCTGGCGCGCATCGTGCCGGATCTGATCGGAGGATCGCTTCTGGCCGGGCTGGCCTTCCATGCCATCTGCCTGATCGCCTGCCTCATCCTGGGCGGACTGACGCATGTCCTGCTGGAACGGCCGCTCCTGAACCGGGGCAAGGCAATGGTGGCGCGCCTCGCCCCGAAACGGGAAAGGACCGGTTAGACCGGCGTGGTTTCGGTGATCTTGTAGGTCAGATCATCACCATCGGCTTCGTGGATGGTGAGGTAGTCACCCATTCGCAGCGTGTGATCACCCAGACGGTA
Source organism: Maricaulis parjimensis (assembly GCF_016817355.1). GTDB lineage: Bacteria > Pseudomonadota > Alphaproteobacteria > Caulobacterales > Maricaulaceae > Maricaulis > Maricaulis parjimensis. Next base: position 178,921 of record NZ_JADOTT010000005.1, on the reverse strand, counting down.
GACCGGCTCATCCGGACCTTCGCCTTCCTCGTCATAATGGAAGAACCAATGCGAACCGCGATGCGTGAGCCAGCCATCAGCCTTTTCGTCCGGGTCGGGCGAGAAACGGTCGACCGTGCATTTGGCCTTGTTCGCGCGCCAGAGCTCAACATCGAGACGGCCATCCCCGTCCAGCGGCGCCACGACCACATAGCCCTGCTCGTCATCGCCGTCGGGGAAACCCGCATCCGGATTCCGTCCCAGTCTCATCACAACACGTGTCAGGCTCATGCCAGTCTCCCGAGTATTTCTATGGCCTTATCCATCCCGGTTTTGCGCTGGAGGTCAATTCGCAGCACGATGCGGCATGAACGCACATCGGCTGTGAAAAGGCAGGACCGGTGGAGTGGAGATGCCCGGGCAAGAATGCTATCTCCCCACTCCGCGATTTTTGGGAAGGACGACCATGCCGGCTGCAGCCCGCAAAAAAGACACGGCTCCGCGCGCCTGGCAGCGCATGATTTCAGGCCGCCGGCTGGATCTGCTGGACCCGTCTCCCTTTGATGTCGAGATCGAGGACATCGCCCATGGCCTGGCCCGTGTGGCGCGCTGGAACGGGCAAACGCATGGCGACCATGCCTTCTCCGTCGCCGAACACTCTGTCGTGGTGCTGCAGATCCTCGACCATCTCTATCCCAAGCTGGAACCGAAATGGCGCCTGGCCGCCATCCTCCATGACGCCTCCGAATATGTGATCGGTGACATGATCAGCCCGTTTAAGGCGGCTCTCGGCGTGAACTACCGCGAGTTTGAGGACCGGCTGGAACGCGCCATCCATCTTCGCTACGGCCTGCCGCCGAAACTGCCGGCCGAGGTGAAGCGCAAGATCAAGCGTGCGGATGTGATCTGTGCCTATTTCGAGGCCACCCAGATTGCCGGTTTCACCAAGGAAGAGGCGCTGAAATATTTCGGACGGCCGCCAGCGGATCTCGAGATCACGATCAAGCCGCGCCCGGTGAAACAGGCCCAGATCCTGATGCTGGATACGTTCAAAACGGTTCTCGCCCAGGTCGAGGGGCGCTGATGGAACTGGCCGGTCAGTCCCTTTCTGTCGGCCTCAATGCGGTCATCCTGTCCGTCGACAGCGACGCGCCGCGCGTCCTGATCGTGCCGCAGGCGGGCGGCGGCGTTGCCCTGCCCTTCGGTCCGTTCGATCCGGCCCGCCATCGCACTTTCGAGATCGGCCTTCGCCGCTGGGTGGCCGAACAGGCCCGCTTCCAGCTGGGCTATGTCGAACAGCTCTACACATTCGGCGACCGCGGCCGCGAAGCGCCGCTGGCGGCCCTCACCGGGTCGGAAGATGCCCGTATCATCTCGATCGGCTATCTCGCCCTGACGGCCGACACGGCCACGCCGCCGGATGGCGGGGGTCGCTGGCGCGACTGGTATGACTTCTTCCCCTGGGAAGATTGGCGCCAGGGCAAGCCGGATGTGATCGAGACCGACATCATTCCCCGCCTCTCAGCCTGGGCCGATGAAGCCGGCGTGCCCGGCCGCCGCGCCTCCCGGCATGATCGCCTCAAGACGGCGTTCGCCATGGGTGGCGAAACCTGGAATGAAGAACGCGTCCTGGACCGCTATGAACTGCTCTACGAGGCTGGTCTTGTCGCGGAGGCCGCCCGGGATGGTCAGGTCGACGATCCGTCCCTGTGCCCTGCCCTCGGCTTGTCCATGGCCTCCGATCACCGGCGCATACTGGCGACCGCGATTTCTCGCCTGCGCGGCAAGATCAAATACCGGCCCATCGTCTTCGAGCTCATGCCCGACCTCTTCACCCTCTCCGGCCTGCAACAGGGCGTCGAGGCAATTATCGGATACCGTCTGCACAAACAGAATTTCCGGCGAGCGCTGGACCGTACCGGCTTCGTGGAAGGCACAGGCAAGGTAGAAAGCCAGACGGGCGGCCGCCCTGCCGAACTCTACCGCTATCGCCGCGAAGCCCTCGCCGGCCTGCCCTCGCTGGGTCTTTCCACGCCGCGCCTGAAAGAAGGCTAGCAAGCCCGGCAAGCGATTTAAGCGGATCGGAACCCTTCTGTGCTAGACCTTGCGGCGAATTGCAGGAGGACATCATGCTTCACCCCCTTCACTGGACCCTGCTGGGCCTGACATCTCTGGGCCTGGCGGCCAGCGCAGCCGCCCAGGACGCTGACATCGTCAACCCGCAGATCACTGATGCGGTCACGCAGGCCAATGTCAAAGTGGTCGGTGATGCGCCGGAAATGGCGATGGGAAATCTCTATCAGGCAACGGGCCAAGCCCTCGGCAATGCCGCTCACAATGCGACCAACGCACAGCAAAATCAGAATGTTCTGGAACAGGCGTCCTCGACCCAAGGGGTCTCGACCCTGCTGGATGTCGACACCGCAGCCACAGGCCTCGACGTGGACAAAATTCTGCCCAACGAGACTGACAGCCCGGAATAGCGGCACCCCACTATATTGCGCTGCACAATTTTTTCCTTGCGCTGCGCAACAATCTGGTTTTGCATGGCAATATCGTTTGATGCGTAGTGGGGTTGTTATGCGGCAGGCATGGCTGATCGAAACCGGGGCTGGTTTTCTGGTCTGCTGTCTGACTGCGCTGGCCCTGCAATTCATCAGCCTGGAACGCTATGAATTGGGCCTGCCCCTTGTCATGGCGCTGATGGTCGGCCTGTGCGTCCTGCCGATGAACCGGATCACCAAACGCCAACTCCTTCTGCCCGCCGCCGCCAATTGCGCGATCACGTTCGCGCTGGTCGCCGCCGGTGTCGGCTTCCCGGTCTGCCTGATCCTGGGCCTCGCCCTGACCGGCCTGGGCCACGCAATCTGGACACTCCACAGCCGCGGTTTCCAGATCCCCGAAGCCTGATCGTCCCAAGAAATCTGGCTATCACTGCCGTGATGCAAGGCAATCGCTTGCTTTGCTCAATGTGAGCATTTATATATTTCCCGACTAAAGCTCATTTCGAGCAAAAGGGGGCGGCCCTGTGACGAGCCGCCTATTTTCAGATCCCACTAATGCTCACTGCGAGCAAAAGGGAGGGGAAAATGGACGGATTGAATTGGGACGGAACGCCTGAAGGCTTTGATCAGGACCGGCCGGAACTGGCATATACGGATGAGGTCAAGGCGGCCACGGACCATCTCTACGAGAAGGTGAAGCATGTGGTGACGCCCATGGAGTGGCCGGCCAAGGCGCCGCTGATCCATGCGATCAACCAGCTCAAAAAAGAAAAAAACGCTGTCATTCTCGCCCACAACTACATGACCGCCGACATTTTCCACTGCGTCGGCGATCTGATGGGTGACAGCCTGGCCCTGGCCCGCATGGCAGCCGAGAGCGAGGCCGACATCATCGTCCAGGCCGGCGTCCACTTCATGGCCGAGACGGCCAAAGTGCTCGCTCCGGAGAAAAAGGTCCTCATCCCCGATACCGAGGCCGGCTGCTCGCTGGCCAGCTCGATCACGGGCGAGGATGTCCGCCGTATCAAGGCCGCCTATCCCGGCATTCCGGTGGCGACCTATGTGAACACCTCGGCCGATGTGAAAGCGGAGTGCGATATCTGCTGCACCTCGTCGAACGCTGTCCAGGTTGTCGAAAGCCTCGGCTCGGACACGGTCATTCTCCTGCCGGACCAGTATCTGGCCAAGAATGTCGCCGCCCAGACCGATGTGAAAATCCTCACTTGGGCCGGCAGCTGCGAAGTGCATGAGCAATTCACTGCCCAGGACATCCAGGACCTGCGCGACGCGCACCCGGGCGTGGTGATCATCACCCACCCGGAAAGCCCGCTGGAAGTGGTCCAGGCTGCCGATTATGCCGGCTCGACCGCGGCCATGGCTGACTGGGCCAAGCATAGCGGCGCCAAGAAAGCCGTCCTGCTGACCGAGTGTTCGATGAGCGACAATGTCGCCGCCGATGTGCCGGAGATCAAGTTCATCCGCCCGTGCAATCTCTGCCCGCACATGAAACGGATCACGCTGGAAAACATCTATGACTGCCTGCGTCTGGAACAGCATGAAGTAACCGTGCCGGACACCGTCATCGAAGGCGCCCGCGCCTCCGTCCAGGCCATGCTCGACCTGCCCAAGCCGGACAAGCCCGCCAGCTTTGATCCGACCCAGCAGGAAAAGCCCGTGGATCTGGTGGCGATCTAGGGCCATGCCCCGCCCTGTCCTCATCTGTGGTGCCGGCATTGCCGGCCTTTGGGCGGCGCTGAAACTGGCGCCGAGCAGGGTCGTGCTGTTGACCGGAGCGCCGCTCGGTGAAGGGGCGGCTTCCGGCTGGGCGCAAGGCGGTGTCGCGGCAGCTCTGGCGGCGGATGACACCCCCGATCTCCACACGGCCGATACGATCAGCGCCGGAGCGGGCCTGGTGAATACCGAGGCGGCCCGCGCGCTGGCCGAAGGCGCCGCAGCGGAAGTCGCAGAATTGGCAGCGCTGGGTGCCCCCTTCGAGCGCGAGGGCATGACCTGGTCGCTCTCCCGCGAAGCCGCCCATTCCCGCCACCGGGTCGCCCGGGTGAAGGGTGATGGCGCCGGAGCCGCGATTATGGCGACGTTGATCGCGGCGGTGCGTCAGGCGGACCACATCGAGATCCGGAATGGCTGGAAAGCCGTGTCCCTGCTTGGTGATACACGCGCTTGTACCGGCGCGGTCGCTCAAAGCCCGGATGGCAGGACCGAGACGATTGAAGCTGACGCCACGATCCTCGCCATGGGCGGAGCCGGCGGCCTGTTTGCCCTGACCACAACACCGTCGGGTGCCCAGGGCCAGGCCATGGTGATGGCGGCCCGTCTGGGCGCGACGGTGCAAGACCCAGAATTCGTCCAGTTTCACCCGACCGCGCTCAATGCCGGTCTGGATCCGGCGCCGCTGTGCACCGAAGCGCTTCGCGGTGAAGGGGCAACCCTGATCGACCGGTCTGGCCACCGTTTCATGAAAGCGGTCCATGCCGACGCCGAACTGGCGCCACGCGATGTTGTGGCCCGGGCCGTGCACCGCCAGAATGCCACTGGCAAAGGGGCCTTCCTCGATTGCCGCACGGCCATTGGCGACGCCTTCCCCGAAGAATTCCCAGCCGTGTTTGCCGCCTGCCAAAAGGCCGGTATCGATCCGCGCATCGAGCCGATCCCGGTGGCACCGACTGCGCACTATCATATGGGCGGCGTAAAGGCCGATATTGATGGCCGCACGGATGTTCCGGGCCTCTACGCCATCGGCGAATGTGCCTCGACCGGCCTGCACGGCGCCAACCGCCTCGCTTCCAACTCCCTGGCCGAAGGTCTGGTGAGCGCGGCCCAGGTGGCCATGGCTCTCACTTCTGGCACCGAACCGGCAAAGCCGCGCGAAACCGTCCCGGGAGGCAGCGCGACGTGGACGCCCCTCCCGCCCCATGCTCTCGCCCGCTTGCGCCAGGCCATGTCACAGCATTGCGGCGTGGAACGCAGTGAGACCGGACTGGCGGCGCTGAAAGCCCTGATCACGGATCTGCGCGCAGAGCACGGAGACGCCGATGCCCTGCTGGCCGCGGACTTCATTGTCACGGGCGCGCTGAACCGCTGCGAGAGCCGGGGCGGACATTTCCGAACGGATTGCCCGCAAGCAGCGGCCGAAGCTGCACACACACAGCTTACACTGGCCGATCTGGCATCGACACAATCCCCGCAACGCCGCTATCAGACACCGGCCGAGTAACAGGACCCCACCATGCCCGTTATGCCCCTGCCCCGCCATGTCGTGACCGAGGCGGTCGCCCGCGCCATCTCCGAGGATCAGGGCGGACGCGGAGACGTCACATCACTGGCCTGCATCCCTGCCCATGCCGACGCGAAATTCTACTTCAAATCCCGCGAAGCCGGCGTGATCTGCGGTCTGCAGCCAGCGCTGGAAGCGATCTGGCAATGCGACCCGGAAGCCCTGGTCAGCCCACAGGTCGAGGACGGCGCCGCGGTCAAGCCGGACGATATCCTGATCAGCGTCACCGGCCGGGCCCGCGGCCTGTTGTCCGCTGAACGGATCGCGCTGAATTTCATGGGCCGGATGAGCGGGATTGCCAGCTTCACCGCACGCTATGTCGAGGCGGTGGCCGGTACGAATGCCCGCATTGTCCACACCCGCAAGACCACGCCCGGTTTCAGGGCCTTTGAACTGCAGGCCGTGCAAGCCGGCGGCGGTGCCCTGCACCGTTATGGTCTGGATGATGCCATCCTGATCAAGGACAACCATGTCGCCGTGTGCGGCGGTGTTGCCGAGGCGGTTGAAGCAGCCCGCAACAGCGCCGGTCACATGACGCGCATCGCCGTGGAGGTCGACCGGCTGGACCAACTGGACGCCGCCATCGCAGCAGGCGCGGAAAGCATTCTGCTGGACAATTTCCCGCTGGACGATCTGCGCGCCGCCGTGGCCAAGGCCAAAGGCAAGGTCACGCTGGAAGCCTCTGGCGGGGTCAATCTGGACACGGTCCGCGGTATTGCAGAGACCGGTGTGGATATCATTTCAGTGGGTGCGCTGACCCATTCAGCGCCGAATTTCGACATCGGGCTCGACGAAGCCTAGGCTGGGAATTTCCCGTCAATCAGAGGGAGGACACACTATGTTCAATCACATCATGGTCGGCACGAACGACATCGAACGCTCGAAGGAATTCTACACCGCCGTTCTCGGCACGCTGGGTGCCGGCGAGCCGATCCGCAATGAAGCGCCGACCGGGCATGTGCGCTATTTCTTCCTTCATGACGGCAATGCCTTCTGCATTACCGAGCCGATTGATGGGGCGGCCGCGACCCACGCCAATGGTGCCACGATCGGCTTCAAGTGCAGCTCGCCGGAACAGGTGAAAGCCTTTCATGATGTCGCTGTCGAACAGGGCGGAACCTCGATCGAGGATGCGCCTGGTCCGCGCACCGGCAATCTGGGTACTGTGCACCTGTCCTATGTCCGCGATCCGGATGGCCACAAGCTCTGCGCCATTCACCGCCCGGGCTAGCGGGAGACACCGAACCGGTTGGTCAGCCAGAGCAGAAAAAGCAGCAGACAGGCATAGGCCATCGAGAAATAGCCAGCCGCGGGCTGGTTATCCAGCCCGTTCAGTCCCATCAGGACCCAGTCCAGATTGTACAGGAGCGCTGCCGCCGCATAGGCCCAGAAAGCCCACGCCTTGCGGAGAATCAGGGCGATGCAACTGGCGGTCAAAATGATTGTCGCCAGAAAATAGATCGAGTCCTGGGCCAGGCTGGTGCCCAGGACGAGATCGACCATACTGTCCTTGAAGAAGGGATGAGTCCCCGGGAAGGCCCGGATCAGGATATCTCCGATCCCCCACCACACCGAGTAGGCCGTCTCGACCAGCATGAGCAGAAGCGAACTGCACAGAAGCACGATCTTCCAGGCCGACAACCCCTGAAAATAGGTGATCCGCATGCGCTCATCCTGCCCTGCACCCTTGCCCGGTACAAAGGATGGCCTGTGTCTCCGCCTCCGGCAAGCCTGACACCAAGGGTCAGCGGATCAGCTTGCGGTTCAACGCAATAAAAAGAAGCGTGATCACCAGCGCCTGATAGACGAGTGAGATATAGCCAGCCACGGTCAGGAAATCGGCACCACTGGCAGCCGCCACGACCCAGTCCACGCTGAACATGAGCATGGCCAGTGGATAGGTCAGAATCACCGCCCGCTGCCTGAGGCAGGCAAGCGTGAAACTGGACACGATCAGGGCCACACCGGAGAAATAGACCGCCTCCTGCCAGAGCGGCGCTGTCAGCACGAAATTCACCATGTCCGCCGGAAAAATCGTGTGCGGTCGCGGCAGGATGCGGATCAGGATGTCGCTCACCGCCCAGTACAGCGAATAGGCCAGTTCCAGGAACATCAAGAGAAGCGTCGCGCCGTAGAGCCAGGTATCCCGCGCCAGCGCCGTATGTGCCGTCTTGACCAAATCACTCTCCGATCATGCCGGGGCGTCAGGTCTCCAGCACGCTGTGCCCCACTTCGCCCTTCGCCAGTATCTCATCGGGGCTCAATCCGCACAATTCATGCGGAAAGACGAGCCAGTCATCCGTTTCTTCTACGTAGAAATCGGGGGTCATGGATGACCGGTTGCGGGTCGGTTTGTAATAGACGGTGGCGATCCGGGTCTCCTGCGGGAAATTCCGTCGGCACTTCGCCTTGAGCACATCGATGATGGCCTCGATGGAACTGCCGCTGTCGAACACATCATCGACGATGAGCAAGCGATCATCGGCATTGAGGGCATCAACGAGATAGCTCTCGCCATGCACCCGCACTTCGCGTGCCATCTGGTCAATCCCGGTATAGGCCGAGGTGCGCAGGGCGATATGGTCGGTCTCGACGCCTTTCCAGGCGAGGTATTCCTGTACGGCAATCCCGACCGGGGCACCCCCGCGCCAGACGCCGACAATGTAAGTCGGGCGAAAACCGGTCTCGAGGATTTTGGCACCCAGCTGGAAGCTCTGGGCCAAAAGCTGGTCGGCAGAAATGAAGGTCTTGTCAGTACTCATTCGCCCAGCTTCAACCACAGGGATGCAGCGCACAAGGGCCTCATCCCTCCGCTCCGCCGTGTTCACGGCAGACGGCCTGTGGCGGCTGGCAGCGAACCCGCCTAATCTGCCGCCATGAGACACGCACATATCCCCGCCGGAACCCTTCACACCATCCATGTCGACAGCCAGGCCGTCGCCGGCAATATGCTAGGCGACAGCCCGCACCGCCGCATCGACGTCTATGTCCCGCACGGACATGAGGGCCGGGATTTGCCGCTTCTGGTGGATCTGGTCGGCTTTACCTCGGGCGGACCGGGTCACACGAATTGGCGGAATTTCGGCGAGAATGTTCCCGAGCGCGCCGACCGGTTGATCCATGAGGGCCGGATGAAGCCTTGCGTGATCGCCTTCCCGGACTGTTTCACACGGCTGGGCGGCAACCAGTATGTGAACTCGCTGGCCATGGGCCATTGGGACGACTTCCTGCTCCAGGAAGCGATCCCGGCCGTGGAAGCCGAATTCGGTTGCGGTGGCGTTGGCAAACGCGGCTGTTTCGGCAAGAGCTCCGGCGGCTATGGTGCCATGGTCCACGCGCTCCTGCATCCGGACTTCTGGTCAGCTGCGGCCTGTCATTCCGGCGATATGGGGTTCGAGCTGATGTTCGCGGCCGACTTCGCCCACACACTGCGTCGCATCGCCAAGCATGGAGGCACGATCGAAAGCTTCATCGAGGCCTGGGAGAAGGACAGCCAGATCAAGGTCAGTGGTGATGATCTTCACGCCCTGATGATCTTGGCCATGGCCGCGACCTATGATCCCGATCCGGACGCTTTCCTGGGCATCCGCCTTCCCGTGACAATGGATACGTGTGAACGCATCCCGGAACGCTGGGCGCAATGGATGAGCTGGGATCCGCTGGAAATGCTGGATGAGCATGCCGACGGGCTGAAAATCCTCAAGGGCCTTTTCATCGATTGCGGCGATATCGACCAATACAATCTGGTCTATGGCGCACGCCGCATGAACAAGCAGCTCGCTGCACGCGGCATTCCGCATGTCTATGAGGAGTTTGCCGGAACGCACTCCTCGATCGACTTCCGGATGGATACGTCCCTGCCCTATCTGGCCAAAGTGCTCAGCGACTGACGCGGCTCCTCCGGCCTCAGGCCGGAACCTTGATGGTCTGGGTCTTCTTGCCGCCCGTGGCCGCGCGCACCGATTGGGTGAAGGCGGTCGCCACCAGCGCGATCAGGATGCGCGCAATGATGGTGAAGAAGAGCAGCAGGATTTTGTCATCCGACACCGCAAAGCGCACGCCGGACTGCCAGCGCCCGCTGAGAGGAAGATGGGAGAGCTGATCTTCCACCCAGTCCGCCGCATCGAGCATGGTGTGAAGCACGTGCTCCATCGTCAGGGCAATGAAGGCCAGCATGATGATGGCGAGGACGAAGGACAGGAAGAGTGTCGCCATCATGGATGAGATTCGGCTCACAAAAGGCGGCTCAGCAACCCGGATCTTGTCCATGCCGGTCAGCGTGGAAAATCCGGTGCCCAGAATGCCCAGTATGATCCGTGCAATGATGGTGAAGATCAGCAGGACGATCTTGTCGTCACTCGCATAGATCCGGACGAGATTATTGTACTGCTCGGGAATGGGCAGGCTGGCCACTGCGTCCTCGACCAGATCCGCACCGTCCTGCACCCAACCCAGCCAGTGGGGCAGGTAGAACCAGAGCAGGACCAGCATCGCCATGGCCATCATCATGGACACGAACAAGGTGGCGGAAATTTTTGTAAGACGCCCGAACAAGAACATGACTTCCCCCAGATCGCACACGCGATGACGGGTAGCCTAGCGGCAAATCATGTCAGAGTCGCGGCAGATCGCGCGCAAGGCGAGCCGGAGGCGTTCTTCACGCCTCCGGCGCCTGACACATCAGTGGCCGATAATCTCGACCGTCACCGAGCTGCCATCGGGAGACCAGCCCGTGGTCGACCAGGATTCACCGGCCGCCAGGTCGGAATTCCAGGGGCCGCACTCCGAAGACGGGCCCTGTTCGGTCTGCACGTGAATGCAGAGTTCGCCATCATGGCTCCAGGTTCCGGCAATTCCGCGACTGTCGGAATAGCTGCCATCCTCGGCAAACCAGGCGTCGAAATACTGATCCCCGACAGTGACGCGAACGGTGTGACCAACCGCGTTGTCCATACCATCGGCCCAGACAGGCGAAGACAGGGCAAGCAAAAGCGAGCCCGTCAGTACGAGATGTTTCATGGGTTCCTCCCCGCATGAATGGCCAATCCGGCCATCGCGCCCCCTTGCGCGAAAACCAGACTAGCGCATTCCCTTGTCAGGGGAAATGCCGGTCAGTCCTCGAGATCACCGTCGCCGTTTTCGCTTTGCGGCACTTCAACGATCTGGACCCAGTATTCACCGATCGAATTGACCACGCGCATCAGCCGGTCCAGCGAGATCGGCTTGACGATGTAGGACGAGGCTCCGAGCCCGTAGCTCGACAGGATGTCATCCTCATCCTTGGATGTGGTCAGGACGATGATCGGGATATGACGCAGTTCGGCGTCATTCTTGATCTCTTCAAGAGCCTCGCGGCCATCCTTCAACGGCATGTTGAGATCGAGCAGGATGATGCCCGGATAGGGTGCCCCTTCAAGACTGGCATAGGGGCCCTTGCGGCGCAGATAGTCGACCAACTGCTCGCCATTCTCGAGGAATTCGAGCGGATTGCGGAGACGGACTTCCTCGCAGGCCTCTTTAAAGAGCAGTCGATCATCCGGATCGTCATCGACCATCAGAATGGTGAAAAGCCGGTTTTCCTGGCTCATGTTTTAGGCCCCGTCCTGCTGAACCCGTCAATCACGGGTCATGTCTCTTCCAGATTCGCCCGATGTCGCGGCAAGATCAAGGTGAAGCAGGCACCTTTTCCTTCCTCGCCGCGGGCAGTGATGCCCCCGCCATGCCGCTCGACAATCTTGCGGCAGGTCGCAAGGCCGACACCGGAACCGGGATAGGCATCCCGGGAGTGCAGGCGATCCAGCAGACCGAAAATGCGCTCGGAATAGCGGTTGTCAAAACCGATCCCGGTGTCGCTGACTTCGATCACGGCTAGCCCACCCGTGGTATCCGCCTCTGACCGGACAGAGATTCGAATATCCACATTCGCGTCCGACTGCCGATATTTCAAGGCATTATCGATCAGGTTTTCGAACAGAATGCGCATCTGGTCCGGGTCTGCCTCAACCGTCGGCAAAGGCTCCACCGTGATGCTATGGGGCTGTTGGACACGATCCTGTGCAATACGGGCGAGGATGTCATCCAGTGCCACCGGACCGGTCCGGGTCAGGTCATCACGAATACGGGCATGGGTTTTCAGCTTGTCCAGCAAGTCACGCAAACGGGTCGCCCCGTCGGTCATCCGCTCCAGATAGCGCGCTTGTTTTTCATCCGGCACGGGCCCGAGACTGTCCAGAAGGCGCTGTCCGAACATTTCAATCTTGCGCAAGGGCTCATGCAGATCATGCGTCGTCACCGAGACGAATTCTGACAGGTCCGCATTTTCACGCTGGAGACGGCGCAGCTGGTTCTCGCGGGCGTCCTGCTCTCGCCAGGCGATGACAAGGATCGCTGCCAGAAGCGATGAAACAAGGCCTATGCCTGCCAGCGCCGGCACATTGCCCCACGCCCATGGAAGCCCTGCGCCCAGCATAACGGCCAGCCCGACCCCCGACAGGATCGGGACCAGCCGGGCGCGCCAGGCAGGCAATTCGGGCGGAGCGTCGGACATTCGCGGTTTTCCGGCCGCGAAAGGGCGGCCGGCCTCTATCAGGTAACACTGCCTTGCCGCACGGGCAGGAGCAGGGTGAAGACGGCGCCCGCATCGGGCTCACCCCAAGCCGTCAGTTCGCCGGCATGGCGTTCTGCGATCTTGCGGCAGGTGGCCAGGCCCACCCCGGTACCGTCAAACTCGTCGCGCCCGTGCAGGCGTTCAAACATGCCGAAGATCCGCTCGGCATGACGCGGCTCAAAACCAACGCCATTGTCGGCGACAGCGATACGGGCCATGGCGCCGCTCTCGCCCACTTCAACACTGCCCTCAATGGAGATGGACGGACTGACGCCGGGACGGCGGAATTTCAGCGAATTGGCGATCAGGTTGAGGAAGAGCTGGTGCATCTGGCCCGGATCCGCCTCGATGGCCGGAAGCTCGCCGACGCGGATGCTGGCCTCTTCCGCCGTGATGCGCGGCTCCAGGTCGGAGAGGACGTCGGCAATCACGGTCGACAGCTCTACCGGCAGGAAAGAGGTGGTCTTGGAATTCACCCGCGAATAGCTCAGCAGGTCATCGATCAGCCGGCGCATGCGGGTCGCGGCATCCACCATGCGTTCCAGATAGTGCCGGCCGGTATCATCCAGAGCATCATAGCACTTGTTGTTCAGACGCTCACCGAAGGCCTGGATCTTCCGCAGCGGTTCCTGCAGGTCATGCGAGGCCGCATAGGCGAATTCCTGGAGTTCGGAGTTGGAGCGTTTGAGCTCCTGGGCGTAGCGCCGCAGGGCCAGCTCGTCGCGCTTGCGATTGGTGATGTCCCGGAAGGTGATCACCGCGCCCTTGCTCTTGTCCGTCGGGTCCAGCGGCGAAGACGCCGATTCGATCGGAATGGGCTGGCCGGCCTTCGTCCAGAAAACATCCCCATCCGCCGATTCACCGGGCAGGCCGGGATAGTGGATACCGCATTCCTCGCGCGGATAAATCGAACCGTCACGGCGGGAATGATGCACGGTGGCATGCATGTCCTTGCCGATCAGCTCATGCTCCGCATAGCCGAGCATCTGGCAGGCCCGCGGATTGATGAAGGTAATCGTGCCATTGCCGTCAATGCCGTAAATGCCTTCCGCGGCCGTCATCAGGATCTGGGACAGACGCTGGTTTGCCGCGGCCGTGACCTGGGCCCGTCTTCGGGTGATCGTTCGGTGGGCGCTGAACAGGACGGCCAGCAGGATGAAGGACAGGGCCATCGCCACGGCGAAGACCCGCAGCACGGCCCGGGCCTGATTGGCACCGGCCAGCGCGTCGATCACATCGATCTCGGTAATCACCCCGATATCGCGCACATCATCCCATCGCCACGCGCCCATGACGAGCACACCGCGGCCATCACGATAGCCCCGCAGATTGTGCCCCCGCCCCTCTTCGATCACGCTGCGTGCGGCAACCGTCAGCGGCCACTGGGCATAAGGACGCGAGGGGATGGCGCCGCGTGTGACATCGACACCGGGATCGCGCACCTCGACATGCAGCATGGAGGGGTGCCCCTCCGCCAGCAGGCCGGCATTGACGAATTCCTCGCCATAGCGCGTGTCGGTCAACAATCGGCCCGTCTGGTCAATGGCATAGGTTTCGCCGGACACGCCGGTCCGTCCAACACGGAAGGTGGCCGTATATTCGGCATGCGGATCGATACGCAGGGCGAGATATCCGATGCGCTCACCGTCACGCCGGACCTCGGCGATCGAGTACATCAGGATTTCCTCGTCGACCTGACCATTCTCCTCGCCCGGATTGATGGTCACCAGATCGACAATGTGCGGACGCGTCAGCAGGGCGCCCGCTGTCGACAGACGCTCCAGATTGACCAGGTCCAGCATCAGTGCCGGTTCGGCCAGATCGCTATCACGGACGGACGCAAGCGTGGTGCCATTGTTGGAAATCAGCAGATAACCGCGATAGCCGTACTCGGTCAGCCATGGGCCCAGCCGGTCGCGGAGATATTGCTGGGCCGGCGCGCTTTCCAGACTGGCGCGGACCGGCGAGGCGGACAATTCTTCCAGGGCCGAGACCACGCCGTCATCCTGGGCCCAGACACGGACATCATTTTCCCGGTCCTGCGCCCAGTCCTGGAAGCGCTGGATCGTGTTGGAGAGGACAGCCTCGAGCGTCGACAGATTGGTGGAGCGTGCCGAAGCCATCAGCGCGCCTTCGCCGGCCATGACAGCCAGCGCCACAATCACAATGAAAAAGACAGCAACGAGACCGGGCAGCACCTGGCCGACCCAGCCATCGGATTCTGCCAAACGCTGGAAGGGTGAGCGTGTTTCCACACTCCCATCCTCACTCTGCAAATAGGTGTCGCTGTCCGGCTGGGCAGTCATTCCGCTCGACTCTGTGGCCTCACCTGACCGTTATCGTAGTCAATTTGTTGCACGTGTCGCGCAATCTCGCCACATGAGCGGCGAAAAAATGCCGGTTTGCTTCAGCCAGGGTTCAGCCGGCCACACCTAGTTTCGGCAGCGTGCGCCCCGCGGTGTGCCGGTTCGGGCTCTGGTGACAACCCTCGCTTTGCCAGAAACCGGGCCGGTACACCGCACCACGCCGGGCGCAATTTTCCCGTCTCACCAGGTCTGCGAGCACACGCCGGACCCCAACTCCTCCAGCCGGCGGCGCGTGGCAGGCGTGACGTCTTCGGGCAAGTCATCCGGGTCAAACCAGTCCACGGCTTCGATCTCGCCATCATTGTCGCACTGGCAGGCCTGCCAGTGCTCGGCGACATAGACGAGGACATGGTCGCCCCGGAAACGGGACTCATTGGAATAAATCCCCATGAGCCGCGCCGGACCGGTCAGTTCGACGCCGCACTCTTCCTGAAGCTCGCGCTGCAGCGATAGTTGGGCCGGCTCACCGCGCTCGACACCGCCGCCCGGCAGATGCCAGCCGGGGACATAGGTGTGCTTGACCAGGACGACATGTCCGTCCTCACGCCGGACTATCCCGCGGACACCGAGTGTCATGCCCCGGACCTGCCGCCACCAAGACTGCAGAACCGGCCGGACAAAGGGTTCAATGCGCCGCCTCCAGTTCATGCCGCAAACCCCGCTAGCCAGTGCCGGACGAGCGCGCTATGTACGGGTCCAGTACACGACATTGTGGGAAGGTTTCGCATGTTTGCTCTGGTTGCCATTGGCGGTGTCGCCATCATTTTCGGTCTGCTCAACCTTATCGAATACCGCCGCCTCGACTAGTCCGCGAACCATAGGTTCCTGACATGGCTGCTCCCGTTTTCATCGGCCTCATCCTGGGTGGGATCGTCGTCCTCTTGTTTGGCGGCGATTTGCTGGTGCGTGGCGGTGCGGCCCTGGCGCGGATCTGGAAACTGCCGCCGCTTCTGGTCGGCCTGACGATCATTGCCTTCGGCACGTCGGCTCCGGAACTGGTGGTCTCGATCCAGTCGGCCCTGTCCGGCGCGCCCGGACTGGCGATGGGCAATATCGTCGGATCCAATATTGCCAACTTCCTCCTGATTCTCGGCCTGCCAGCGATTTTCGGCGCCATCGCGACGACCACGCCCGGCGTGCGCCGCAATGCGATCTTTGCCCTCGTCGCAGCGATGATCCTGATGGTGGTCAGCTGGGGCGATCATGAGATCGACGGTCTGGAGGGGGGAATCCTGTTCGCCCTGATCATCGGCTATATCGCGCTGCTCGGCATTCTGGCCGGCCGTGAGAAGGATGATCCCAGCCTCGCTGAACTGACCGATCTGGAACACATGGACGGCCTGCCCAAAAGCCTGGGCAAAAGCGTCATCACCGTGTTGATCGGCCTGGTCGCCCTGCCCGTCGGGGCCCAGATGATCGTCGTCGGCGGCACGGAAGCCGCTGCCACGCTGGGCGTGGATGAAGCCATTATCGGCCTGACCGCTGTCGCGTTCGGCACCTCCCTGCCGGAACTGGCCACCGTCGTCATGGCCTCGGTCCGCCGCCAGGCCGAGATGGCGATCGGCAATGTTCTGGGCTCGAACATTTTCAACGTGTTTGCCGTGGGTGGCGCGACCGGACTGGCCGCTGCTGCGTCCGGTCATACCCTGCCCGTGCCGGAAAGCTTCTTCACGCTGGATTTCTTCGTCATGCTGGGCGCCAGCGTGGCGATAGCGGGCATCATCCTGGCCAAGCAACCGATCAACCGCCTGTTCGGTGTGCTGCTGTTCGGAAGCTATCTGGCCTATATCGCGGTCCTCGCCCGCGGCGTGATGGGCTAGCCGAACACCCGGCGCAGAATATCGGTCGTCCGGTTGACCGGGTTCCGGCGGATCGCCGCCTCCTCTTCCCCGACATAGTGGAACACACCGTTCAGCGTGCGCCGCGTGGCGTCATCGGTGACCTGTTCGGACAGGGAACGGCCGGAGGACCGGCTGCGGATCAGCCCGCCCAGGAAGCCCCCCTGATTATTGATCCGCTGGTCGATCGGGCGCAGCGCGCGATAGGCGCCGGAACTTTCCAGCGTTTGCGCCATGCGCGGACGGACCAGGGCGTAGAGCTGGTCGGAGGTCCGGTTCTGCAGATATTCGGTGGCGGAACGGTCCCCGCCCCGGACAATCCCCAGCGCGTCCTGCAAAGTGATGGACTGGACCGCATTGAGGAAGATGGTCTGCACCGCTGGCATGGCGGCCTCGGCCGCGCGATTGATCGACAATTCCAGATCATCGAGCTGCTGGGACATGCCCACCCGGCGCAGCATGGATTGCGCGCTGCGGATCTGTGAGGGCAGAGGAATGCGCACTTGCGGATCGCCCCAGAAACCATCGCGCTGCCCCAGCTGATTGGTCGCAAGCCGGGCGGCCTGGCGCAGCGCGGCGCGCACACCATCACTGGCCTGGCTCTCGCTGAGCCCCCATTGCGCGGCACGGGCGGCGGGCATGGCCGACAGGCCCAGTCCGGCCAGGGCAAGCAGAAGCGTGCGGCGATGCATGGCAAGTCTCCTCAAAACGCAGGACGAGTTTGGCATAGGCGCGACGTGCCGCAAACGGTTTCGCCAGAGGGTGGGACGCGGACACAAGATGTCCCCGAGACAGGCCGCGTTTCGCGCTGTAGGGTGCGCGCCGAACCGGTCAGGGGGAGATGACATGGCTGCACCGAAAACCGATCGCTTTGTGTCGATCGACGCGCTGCGCGGGATCGCCGTGCTGGGCATTTTGATGATGAATGTGCAGGGCTTCGCCATGGCGCCCTTCGCCTATGACAATCCCACCCTGCAAATGGATCTGACCGGCGGCAATCTGACGGTCTGGGCGCTGGCACACACATTCTTCGCCTTCAAATTCATCACCATTTTCTCCACGCTTTTCGGAGCCGGCATCATACTCATGGCTGGCGAGGGCGAGGATACAGGCCGGCATTATCCGCGCATGCGCTGGCTGCTCCTGATCGGCCTGATCCACGCCTATTTCATCTGGTGGGGCGATATTCTGGTCACCTATGCCCTGGTCGGCATGCTGGCCGTGAAGGCCCGGCGCATGAACAGCCTGCCCCTGGTGATCTGGGGTCTGGTCCTGATCGCCGTGAGCGGCATTGTCATGGTGGGGGGCACCTATGCTGGCGCCATGATGGGCGGTGAAGGCTCCGCCGAGCAGGAAGCCTTCATGACCGACATGCTCAACAATACGACGGCCGCCTACCAGGCCGGTTTTCTGGATCGCCTGCCCTGGAATGCCGGCTTTGCCCTAATGGGCCAGGTCGCCGGCATGATCATGCTGGGCGCGCGGACCATGGGGCTGATGTTCATCGGCATGGCGCTGATGAAGTCCGGCTTCCTCTCGGCCAGCTGGTCGATGGCCCGCTATGCCATCCTGTCGGTCATCTTCCTGGGCGTCGGCTGGTGGATGAATGACAATTCCACCAACACGATGATCGCCGGTGAATTCGACAGCTGGGCGATGGCACACGGCAATGCCTGGTCCTATGTGGGCAGCCTTGTCCTGGCCTTCGGCTACGCCTGTTTCGTGATGCTGGTTTCCAAGATCGGCGTGTTCAGCCTGATCGTGCAGCTCTTCGCGGCGACGGGACGGATGGCCTTCACGAACTATCTGACCCAGAGCCTGATCATGACCTTCATCTTTGTCGGCATGCCGGGTCTGGGCCTGTTCGGCACCGTGGAACGGGTGGACCAAGCCAAGCTGGTCCTGCTGGTCTGGGCCCTGCAACTGGTCTGGTCACCGATCTGGTTGCACTTCTTCCGCTTCGGTCCCCTGGAATGGGTGTGGCGCACGCTGACCTATGGTGAAGCGCAGAAGCTGTTGAAACGGCAGGCGTAAATCCGCCACGCGCTGCCACGCTGGCGATATGAGGAGTGCGGGACGCCATCCGGCATCGTCTAGGAAACTGAGTGAGTGACACCGCAAGGCATCCCGCACGCGAAGATTTCCTCCCGCCTCGCGACGGGTATTCAAGACCAGGCGGATACTGGAGCCAAACCTCGGCACTCTTGGACCCCCTGATAGCCGTTCCTTCCCTCTGGCGGTCAGCCCAGACATCCGGAACGCTCCGCGACCGCCTCACCCCCGACCTGACCGGGCCGGGCCTCGAGTGGTGAAGAGGCTGGGGAAGTATGAGGCTGGGTGTCAGGGGTGGGGATAAGTTGGCACGACGCCCCTCCCACTCCGAATCCGGGTGACAGGCTTTCAAACCCACTCTAGCGTGTCCTAAAACAGCTGGAGTTTCAGACCGATGCGATCCCTGCTTCTTGCCTTGTCCTTGCTGCTGGCCTTGCCGGCGACCGGTTTCGCTTTCCAGGAGGATGTGATTGTCGTCACCGGGTCCCGGATCAGCCGGGATAGCGTCGGCGGAAATCAGAACATCCCCCATGTCCATATCGTGCGCCGTGCCGATAATTACCTGATCCAGCTGACCATATTGTCGGACACCCGCGAACAGGACGCCCGGCGGGAGGAAGTGCGCTCTACGCTGGAAACCGTTCTGGCCGCGGCCGATCGCAATCCGGACATCACCATTGCCCTGGCGGGCGACAATCTGCTGGATCTCGATCCCGACATGATCGGCCAGGTGGATATTGTTGAACATCCGCGCCGCGAGGACGTGTCCACGGTCACACTTTTCATCAAGACGCCGGTCCGCGCGGATGACGGGTTTGATGACACGGACAATCGGATCGCCAGCTTTGTTGAGGGCCTGGAAACAACCGGACGGACCGAGCTCCAGGTCTCGCCCAGCTATAATCTCACGCTGTCCGGCGGGGCCGACCAGTATCGCAACAGCGTGGTCGAGGCGATTGCCCAGGATATCCGCTTCCTGCGTTCGACCTTCGGCAATGAGTACCGGATTTTCGTGGAAACGAGTTTCGAGAACCGTGTCAGCCTGACCCAGACAGGGCCGTTGGAATTGTCGATCTTCCTGCCCTACTCGGCGGAAATCGAACTGCGGGACAACTAGTCCCGCCTACGTCGTCTGCTTCATCCGAAAACGCGTCAGGCCGACGGCTTCGGCGTCGGCATAGGCGTCGACCTTGCGGGTCGTGACCTGGGCGGCGCAGACGATGTCCGGGCCCAAGGCGATGTCGAGAATTGTTCCGCACAGGGTTTCCTGGAGATCGAACTGTTTCTCCTCCAGCGATTTGATGCCGTGCAGGATGTAGTCATAGTCGACGACCGTGGCGATGTCGTCGGTCCCGCACCAGGCCTTTGACACAACGGTGACGACATCGACCAGGACGCGCTGTTTCACGCCGCGCTCATAGTCGTGAATGCCGATCTCGACATCCAGTTTCACGCCTTCCAGACGATAGACGAAAGCATCCTCGCCGGTGGCATTGACCAGCGCGTTCTCGATGACCTGATCCAGTCTCACTTGCTCTCATCCTCCGGTACGCCGGCTGCGTACATGACATCGCCATTGCGGGCGTCGAAATGCTGTCCGCCATCCACAATGATCGTCTCGCCCGTCATGGACGGTGTCGCAAGGATGAAGCGCACTGTGCGGATGATGTCATCCGGCGTGGAACCGCCCTGCATCGGGTTCATGCGGTGGGCGCGCTCGAACTCGGCCTGGCTCTGCCCGCCCGATGGCAGGGTAATACCCGGCGCTATGCCATTGACCCGCACACGCGGCGCCAGCGCCATCGCCATGGTGGTTGTCGCCGACAAGAGGCCCGACTTGGCCAGCGTGTAAGAGAAGAAGTCCGGGTTCAGGTTGAAGAGCTTCTGGTCGAGAATGTTGATGATACAGCCGGAGGCGCGCTCCGTATGGTGCTGCGCCATGGCCGAAGCCAGGATGACGGGCGCGACCAGATTGATGGAAAGCGTGTGTTCCAGCGTCGCCGCGTCGACATCTTCCGGCCGGTCCATCTCGAAAATGGAGGCGGAATTGATCAGCGCATCGACCCGCCCCACCCGATCCATGAAATCCCGGATACCGGTCGTGTCCGCCATGTCGTACTGAACACTTTCCGCAGAACCGCCGGCTTCACGGATTGCCGCTTCCACCGCGCGCGCCGGCGTGCCCGATTGGTTATAATGGATCACCACATGCCAGCCATCCGCACCCAGGGCACTGGCAATTTTGGCACCCAGGCGCTTGCCGCCGCCGGTTACGAGCGCGATCTTGTCAGGCATGGCCACCTCAAATCCTCAATCCGGTCCGATAGATGACCCTTCCGACGCCAAGGCGCAATCGCTGAGCGGACCGAAAATCATCGCGGACTATGTCAAACGCCTGCCCTCAAAGCCGGGCGTGTACCGCATGATCGGGGAAGATGGCACGCTGCTCTATGTCGGCAAGGCCCGCAATCTGAAGAACCGCGTCTCCAATTATGCGGCGGGCCGCGGGCATTCCAACCGGATCGCCCTGATGATCGCGCTGACCCGGTCGATGGAATTCGTGGTCACCCAGACCGAGACCGAAGCCCTGCTGCTGGAAGCCAATCTGATCAAGCGGCTCAAACCCCGCTTCAACATCCTGCTGCGCGACGACAAGAGTTTCCCCTATATCCTGATCCGCAAGGACCATCCGGCGCCGCAATTGCTCAAGCATCGCGGTTCGCGCAAGACGAAGGGGGATTATTTCGGCCCCTTTGCGTCGGTCGGGGCGGTGAACCAGACTCTGAACACGCTGCAGAAGGCCTTCCTGATCCGCACCTGCAGTGACAGCGTTTATGAGGGCCGCTCGCGCCCCTGCATGCTCTTCCAGATCAAGCGCTGTGCCGGCCCCTGCGTCGATCTGGTCGAGCCGGCGGCCTATGACGAGCTGGTCAAGGAAGCCACGGACTTCCTGCGCGGCCGGTCCAATACGCTGCGCCAGGAATTGCAGACGCGCATGGGCGAGGCGTCCGAGGCGATGGACTTCGAGACCGCAGCCAAGCTGCGCGATCGGATCCGCGCCATTGCGGCTGTCACCACCGACCAGGGCATCAATCCGGACGGGGTGGAGGAAGCCGATGTCATCGCCATCGCCCAGGATGGCGGGAAGTCCTGCGTGCAGGTCTTCTTCTTCCGGGCGGGTCAGAACTGGGGCAATCAGTCCTTCTTCCCGCGCCATGAGACGGATGCGGAACCGGCCGATGTGCTGGCGGCCTTCCTGGCGCAATTCTATGATGACAAACCGGCCCCCGGCCTGATCCTGCTCAGTCATGAGCTGGAGGAGGCCGAACTGTTGGGCGAGGCCCTGTCCCTGAAGGCGGAGCGCAAGGTGCAACTGGCCACGCCCCAGCGCGGCGAAAAGCGCAAACTGGTGGAGCGCACGGCAACGAATGCCCGCGAAGCGCTGGCCCGGCGCCTGGCTGAAAGCGCCACCCAGACCCAATTGCTGAAAGGCGTGCAGCGCGTTTTCGAACTGGACGACATTCCCCAGCGCATCGAGGTCTATGACAACTCCCACATCCAGGGCACGAACGCGCTGGGCGCGATGATTGTGGCCGGGCCGGAAGGCTTTGAGAAAAACCATTATCGCCGCTTCAACATGAAGGGGGATGACGCCGCCACGAATGATGATTTCGGCATGATGAAAGCCATGCTGCGCCGGCGCTTCTCCCGCCTGCAGAAAGAACGCGATGACGGCGCGCCGGTGCCGGATCTGGTTCTGATCGATGGCGGCAAGGGGCAATTGTCGGTCGTGCTGGAGGTCGCCGAGGAATTGGGCATCACCGATGTGCCGATTGCGGCGATCGCCAAGGGACCCGAGCGTGATGCCGGACGCGAAGCCTTTTACCTGCCCGGCAAAGCGCCGTTCAAACTGCCGCAAAAGGACCCGGTTCTGTATTATCTCCAGCGGCTGCGGGATGAAGCGCACCGGTTCGCGATCGGCGGGCACAGGGCCAAGCGCAAGAAGCAGATGACGGACAACCCGCTGGACGAGATTCCCGGCATCGGTCCTTCGCGAAAAAAGGCATTATTGGCCCACTTCGGATCGGCCAAGGCGGTGCGCAATGCTGCACTCGCCGACCTGGAAGCGGTTGACGGCGTGTCCAAAGCCATGGCCAAAAAGATCCACGACTGGTTCCAGAGCTAGGCAAGGCAAGTGCTGAAAGCTGTCCCGAACATTCTCACCGTATTGCGCATTGTCCTGGCCCTGTCGGGCGCCTGGGCGTTGTGGCAGTCCTATTTCTGGTCGGTGGACTATAATGTCCCGCTCTGGCTGGGCGATGCGTCGGTCGCGGCGCGCACGCTGGCGGCCTATTCCGTGGCCGCCTTCATCATCGCCGCGGCCAGTGACTGGCTGGACGGCTATCTGGCCCGGCGCCTCTCGGCACAATCGGCCCTGGGCGCCCTGCTCGACCCGATCGCCGACAAGGTCCTCGTGGATGCCTATCTCCTCGTCTATGTGCTGATCCTCAATCTGGGATCGGAGACAGGGGTGTCGGTCTACATCCTGGTCCCGGTCCTCGCCATCGTGCTGCGCGATGTCGGTATCACCCTGGTGCGCATGGTGTCGAACAAGCCGGGCCATGAAGCTCTGCCAGTGTCGGCCTCGGCCAAGCTGAAAACCCTGATTGCTTTCCTGGTGACCGCCCTGCCCCTGATCGCCTTCCCACTGGGACTGGGCGGAGCGGACTGGCTGTTGCTGGGCTGGATGGCGGCGCTGTGGCTGACGGCCGCGCTCAGCCTGGCGACCGGGCTGGGCTATGTGCGGCGCAAGCCGGACCAGCAAGCTTGAGCGCCGGGACAGTCCGCGCCATTGTAAACCCTCAAGCTTCTGGAGACGGCATGGCGGACCTGGCCGGCGATGACGCCCATATCCTGGTGGTCGATGATGACGACCGCATCCGCACGCTGCTGAAACGCTTCCTGCAGGAGCGCGGCTATCGCGTCTCCACCGCCCCCAATGCCGACAAGGCCCTGTCGACCCTCAACTCGCTCGCCTTCGACCTTCTGGTGCTGGACGTGATGATGCCGGGCATGAACGGGTTCGAACTGACCGAAGCGATCCGCCAACGCGGCGACACGCCCATCCTCCTGCTCACCGCCCGCGGCGAGGCGGAGGACCGGATCAAGGGGCTCAGCCTGGGCGCGGACGATTATCTGGCCAAACCTTTCGAGCCGGAAGAGCTGGTCCTGCGGATCAATGCCATTTTGCGCCGGGCCCGTCCGGCGGCGGCGGCGATCCGGCAGGTCATGTTCGGTGACTGGTCCTTTGATGTGGAACGCGAGAGCCTGACCCGGGGCGGCGAACCCGTTCGCCTGACCGGCGGTGAAGCAGCCCTGCTGGCGGCGCTGGCGGCCTCGGCGGGGCAGACCGTATCGCGCCTCTCCCTGTCAGAACGCACGGGCGGCGGTGAGCGGGCCGTCGATGTCCAGGTCACGCGCCTGCGCCGCAAGATCGAGACGGATCCCAAGGAGCCGCTTCACCTGCAGACCGTGCGCGGGGAAGGCTATCGCCTGGTCGCCGACCCGGTCTTTGAGGACTGACGCGCCATGGCCGTGCTCCGCCGCTATCTGCCCAAGGGCCTGTTTGCCCGGACATTGCTGATCATTGTCCTGCCAGTGGCGCTGATGCAGGTCGCCGTGGCCTGGTCCTTCTTTGAGGAACATTGGGAAACCGTCACCAGCCGGCTCTCCGAGGGCGTGGCGGGCGATATCGCCATGATGACGCGGCTCTACGAGGCTTCCGAGGACGCGCCGGACACGTTCGAGCGCCATGCCGAAATGGCCTATGAGACAATGCGGCTCTCGGTGGACTTCCGGCCGGGAGAGAGCCTGCCGACCTCGCGCCGCACCTCCTTTTTCCGCACGCTGGACCGGACATTGCGGGCGGCGCTCTCGGCCCAGATCGACAATCCGGTCTGGTTCGATACCACGCGCTATCCCAGCTATGTGGATGTGCGGGTCGAGGTGGATGGCGGCGTCCTGCGCTTCATCGCCCTGCGTGAGCGGGTGTTTGCGACGACCGGCCATATCTTCCTGCTGTGGGTGATCGGGGCAACCTGCCTGCTGACCGCCGTCTCCATCGTCTTCATCCGCAATCAGGTCAAACCGATCCGGCGCCTGGCCGATGCGGCGGAGCAATTCGGCCGGGGTCAGGATGTGGCGCATTTCCGTCCGGCCGGCGCGACCGAGGTCCGCCAGGCCGCCCATGCCTTCCTGGAGATGCGCGCCCGTATCCGCCGTCACCTGGAACAGCGCACGGCCCTGCTGGCCGGGGTCAGCCATGATCTGCGCACCCCGCTGACCCGGTTGAAACTCCAGCTGGCCCTGATGCCGGAAAGCCCGGAACGCGAGGATGCCAAGAAGGATCTGGCGGAGATGGAAGAGATGCTGGACGAGTATCTCGACTTTGCCCGCGGCCAGGCCAGCGAGGAGACCGAGCGCCAGGACCTGGTCGCCCTCGCCCGCGATGTCGTGGACAATGCCGTGCGCCAGGAGGGTCAGGTTGAATTCCTGGCCGATGGGGCGATCGAGACCGATATCCGCCCCGGCCCGATGCGCCGCGCGCTGAGCAATCTGATCGGCAATGCCCTGTCCTATGGCGACAAGGCGCGGGTGATCGTGCGCCGGACCAGTACACGGGTTGAAATCGTGGTGGAGGATAATGGTCCCGGCATTCCGGAAGACCAGTATGAAGAGGCGATGAAACCCTTCAACCGCCTCGACGAAAGCCGCAACCAGAACCGCAAGGGCGTCGGTCTCGGCCTCGCCATTGCCCGCGATGTCGCGCGCAATCATGGCGGCGATATCCGGCTTGAAACCTCGGATTTGGGCGGTCTGAAAGCGACAATCAGCCTGCCGGGCTGATCAGGCGCTAGCGGCCATTGCCATTGCCCAGCTGGCGCGAGCGGCGTTCGGCGGCGTTCACCGCATTGCGGACCAGTTCCGGCAGACCGCCACCCGAACCCATCAGGGCGTCGAGGGCCGCCTGGGTGGTACCACCCGGTGAAGTGATGGAGCGACGCAATTCCTGCGGGGACTTGTCGCTGGAGGCCAGGAGGGCACCGGCACCGATAATGGTTTCGCGGGCCAGTTTCTCGGCCAGTTCACGCGGCAGGCCTTCGGCCGTGCCCGCACCGGCGAGGGCTTCGGCAAGCAGGAAGACATAGGCCGGCCCCGACCCGGATACGGCTGTGACGGCGCCGATCAGGCGCTCATCCTTCACCCATTCCACGGACCCAACCGGTTTGAAGAGCTTGTTGGCGGTCTTTTCAAAAGCCTCACCGGCCTCGTTCGCCACGCAAACACTGACACCGGCGCCCACGGACGCCGGCATGTTCGGCATGACGCGCACAATGGGACGATCGCCAAAGGCCATGGCCAGGCGGTTCAGCGTCACACCGGCCATGATGGAGACCAGAGCCGCATCCTTGGACAGCATCGGTGCCAGCGGTGCGGCCACGGCTTCCAGGGTTTGCGGTTTCACGGCGAGGACGATGAGATCCATGCCGGCCGCGTCCGCCGCATCGAGCTCGGCGACACAGCGTACGCCATGCTTTTCGACCAGGTTCTGGACGGGTTCGCCCGGGGACGGGTCCACAATGGTGAGACTGTCCGCACTTACGCCAGACCGTTTGGTCCGCAACCATCCGGAGGCCAGGGCACCGCCCATATGGCCACCGCCGATCAATGCAATCTTCAAGGTCTGTGTCATGCTCGTGTCAGGCTTCGCCAGCCGTCTCGAACATCGCGGCGGCTACGGCTTCTTCCACACCTTTACCGCCCCAGACGAGGAAGTGGAATGCCGGATAGAAGCGTTCGCCTGCGTCTCGCGCAGCCGTGATCATGCCGGCCGCCTGGGCCGGAGAGACAGTTTCGCCCGCAGGCAGCCCTAGCGAATGGCGATAGACGATGGAGCCATCCTCGAACCAGACATCGAAATGTCCCATCCAGAGCTTCTCGTTCAGTCGTGCAACCAATTCACAGACATCACGAAAACGCTTTTGAGGCACTTTCAGGTCGAGGCTGGCGCAGATGTGAAGCGCTTCCAGTTCCGGACGCCAGGCAAACCAGATCTGGTGATCACGCCAGGCGCCGGTCGCTGTCAGGTGGAGCTCGCCATTCTCGTCACGGTCATAGGGATATTGCTCGGCAATGACCGCCTGCTCGACCGAATCGAGCGGATCAACCGTCGACGGTGCGTATTCATCAAAGAGCAGGTCCATGGAGGTGTCTCCTTCGTCTGCGCGGCGACTCACACCGTAGCGTGACGGTATGTCCGCGCCGCGACAGGCGCAATCAAAAGCGGGAAATCAGGATCGGGTCAGGACTTGGCCTTGCCGGATGCCTTCGGCGTCGCCTTGGCCGAGGTTTTCGCAGCCGGCTTCTTGGCACGGCTGGCCGGTTTCGGCTTGGCCGCGGCTTCCAGAGCCTCGATACGGGCTTTCAGGGCATCGACCTCACCCTGGGAGGCATCCAGAGCGGCTTTCACCGCGTCGAATTCCTCACGCGTGACCAGGTCCATTTCAGCGACCATGCGGTCGGCGCGGGCCCGGAATACCGCACGGGCTTCCTCGCCCATCGCCTGCGCCGCGCCAAAGGCATCGGTCATCAGATCGGCAAAATCATTCAGAAGCGGGTTGCGCGTTTGCATCAAAGAAAGCCATTAGAGTGTTCAACGAGAGCCTATATGCGGCCCAGGCGGAAAAATCGCAATGCGTGCTTCCGTCACACATGCAGGTCGCCGACGCCCAAAGCCGACACACAGAGTGATTGATGGACATTTGTACCCCCAGCTTTGATCTCCTCAAGCCGGAGATTTTCGATCTCGGCTGGTTCGCCCTGCGCTGGTATGCGGTGGCCTATATCGCCGGTCTGATGATTGGCTGGCGCTACATGATGGCGCTGGCCCGCCGTCCGCACATGTGGAATCCGCCGGGCACGAAATCACCGAAATCGCCTTTCAGCGTGGAACAGGTCGATGATCTCCTGATCTGGGCGACACTGGGCGTGATCGCGGGCGGCCGTCTGGGTTATGTCATCTTTTACATGCCGGACATGATCTGGGAGCGTCCACAGGACATCATCCTGGGCATTACCGATGGCGGCATGGCCTTCCATGGCGGACTGATCGGCGTCTCGCTGGCGCTCTTCTTCTATTCCCGCCGCCAGAAGATCGATCTGTGGCGCATCGCCGATGCCGCCGCCGTCGTCACCCCGATCGGCCTGTTCTTCGGCCGGCTGGCCAATTTCATCAATGGCGAGCTATGGGGCCGCCCGACCGAACTGCCCTGGGGCATGACATTTGCGGCGGACCGGCTCTGCCTGCCCCGCCATCCCAGCCAGCTTTATGAAGCGGCGCTGGAGGGCCTGGCCCTGTTTGCGATCATCAATATCGCGACCTGGAAATTCCGCTCGCTGGAGAAGCCGGGTCTGAATGCCGGCCTTTTCCTGGTCTTCTACGGCCTCTTCCGGGCCCTGCTGGAAACCGTGCGTGAGCCGGACGCCCACATGCCCGAAGCCCTGCGCGGCTATGTGACGATGGGCATGCTGCTTTCCCTGCCGATGATTGCGCTGGGCTGCTGGCTGATCTACCGCACCATGAAGCAAGACAGCGCGAAAGCCTGAGCGAATGATCACTGATCGCCTGCGTGACCGGATCCGGCAAACGGGACCGGTCTCGATTGCCGCCTTCATGACCGAGGCCCTGTTTGATCCCAAGGATGGCTACTACGCCACCAAGGATCCGATCGGGGCGGGATCGGACTTCATCACCGCGCCGGAAATCAGCCAGATGTTCGGCGAGCTGATGGGCTTGTGGGCGGCCCAGTCCTGGATGGATATGGGATCGCCCGTCGAATTCCAGCTGGTCGAGCTGGGACCGGGGCGCGGCACGATGATGGCCGACGCCCTGCGCGCCGCTCGCACCGTGCCCGGTTTCATGGAAGCCGCCCGGATCAATCTGATCGAGGCCAGCGCCGCACTGAAAGCTGTCCAGGCCCAGACCCTGGGCCCGACCGGAGCGCAGATCCGCTGGGTGGACCGTCTCGAAGCCGTTCCCTCCGGCCCCGCGATCATCCTGGGTAATGAATTCCTCGATTGTCTGCCTGTCCGCCAGGTCATCCGCCACAAAGGCGAATGGTGCGAGCGCATGGTCGGACTGGCCGAGGATGATGAGGCCTTCGTCTTCCTGATGGGACCGCCGATCGGTGTGGATGCCAGCCTCGTTCCGGACAGTCTGCAGGACGCGCCGGAGGGCAGTCTGGTGGAGATTCGCCCAGGCGACCGCCAGGTTGTGGAAACCCTGGCACAGCGCTTTGCGGATCAGCCCGGACGCGCGCTCTTCATCGATTATGGTCCGGCAGCCAGCGAGACCGGCGACACGCTGCAAGCGATCAAGGCGCATGAGAAAGTGGCGGTTCTGGAGGCGCCGGGCACGGCGGACCTGACGGCCCGGGTGGATTTCCAGTCACTCCTGCATGCCGCCCGAAATGACAGCCTGACCGGCTATGGCCCTGTCGAGCAGGGCCCCTTCCTGCTCGGTCTGGGCATCGAACAGCGTGCCGCCGTTTTGTGCCAGAGCGCACCGGAGCAGCGCGCCAAGATTGCCCGCCAGGTCTGGCGACTGACCGATCCGGACCAGATGGGACAGCTTTTCAAGCTGGTTTGCCTGGATAGTGCGGGATTGCCACCACCCGCAGGATTCTCTGCAAGCTGATCATTTCGGCTTCAATCTGGCGCCCGCCTCTGTTAATCAGCGCGCGTCTTGGGCAGCCGGGGACCACCAGCCATGAAATTGATGTCGGGGACGGCCAATACTGATTTGGCCAAGACGATTGCCGATTATCTGGACGCACCGCTCTGCGCGAGCGAGATCGAGCGTTTCGCGGATGGCGAAATCTTCGTGCGAATCGATGAAAATGTCCGGGGCGAGGATGTCTTCATCATCCAATCGACCTCCTCCCCGGCCAATGACCATTTGATGGAATTGCTGATCATCATCGACGCCCTGGTTCGCGCCAGTGCGCGCCGGATCACAGCCGTCATCCCCTATTTCGGTTATGCCCGCCAGGACCGGAAGACCGGTGGCCGGACGCCGATCTCCGCCAAGCTGGTCGCGAACTTGATTGCCAAGGCCGGCGCGGACCGCGTGCTGACCGTCGATCTGCATGCCGGCCAGATCCAGGGCTTCTTCGACATTCCGACAGACAATCTCTTCGCCACCAAGGTGATGGAAGAAGACATCCGCCGGAACTACAAGACCGATGAATTGCTCATCGTCTCGCCGGATGTCGGCGGCGTGGTGCGGGCCCGTGCCCTCGCCAAACTGCTCGATGCCGAGATCGCCATCGTCGACAAGCGCCGTCCGAAGGCCGGCGTGGCCGAGGTGATGAATATCATCGGCGAGGTGGAAGGCCGGCGCTGCATCCTGTTCGACGATATGTGCGACAGTGGCGGCACGCTGGTGAATGCGGCCGAAGCCCTGCTGGAAAAAGGCGCAGTGGAAGTCTCCGCCTACGTCACCCACGGCGTGCTGTCCAAGGACGCCCAGGGCCGGGTGGCCAAATCCCGCCTGCGCGAGCTGGTCGTCACCGATTCCATCGTCGAACCGCCCAACTCCACGCAGACGGAAAAAGTGCGCCGCCTGTCCGTGGCCCCGCTGCTGGGCGAAGCCATCCGCCGCATCGCCAATGATGAGTCGGTGTCCAAGCTGTTCGACTAGACGGCCAAGGCCATCCCGGCCGTTTCACGCGACGGGTGAATTAGCTGACTCTTCGCTGCTGATGCTGTTGCGCGGCGCTCAGGGATCGGTTATAGCCCGCCGCTCGAAATATAACTGTGGCATGAAGCCATGACAGATCGCCGCCCGCCGGGGTTTTCCGGGCTGGAGGCGGCGTTTGCATTTAAGGAACAGGACCGATGAGCTCCAACATCGTTCTCACCGTTGACGTTCGTGAAGGCACCGGCAAGGGCGCGGCTCGCGCTGCCCGCCGTGAAGACCTGGTCCCGGGCGTCCTGTACGGCGGCAAGCAGGGTCCGGTCTCGATCAACCTGCGCGGCAATGAAATCCGCAAGGCTCTGCTGACCGGCAAGTTCATCTCCAACATGATGGAGCTGGACCACGAAGGTAAGCGCCAGCAGGTCATCGCGCGCGACATCCAGTTCCACCCGGTCTCCGACGCGCCGCTGCACGTCGACCTGTTCCGCGTTGACGAAGACACGAAGATCGACGTCGAAGTCACCGTGCACTTCATCAATGAAGAGAAATCCCCGGGCATGAAGCGCGGCGGCGTTCTGAACATCGTGCGTCACACGGTGGAACTGAACTGCCCGGCCGGCTCCATTCCGGATGCGATCGAAGCCGACCTGTCCGGCCTGGACATTGGCGACACGATCCACATGTCCTCCATCGCCCTGCCGAAGGGCGTGGTTCCGACGATCTCCGATCGCGACTTCACGGTTGCCACCCTGCAGGGTTCGCGCGCCGTCCTGACGCCGGAATCGGAAGAAGACGCCGAGACGCCGGAAACGGAAGTCATCAACCAGAAGAGCGAAGACGAGGACTAATCCCTCGCCTCTTCCTGGTTCGAACCACATTGTCAGCGAAGCCGAAACCGGCTTCGCTGATTTTGTATCCGGACACTGCCAAGGAAGCTGCCCCAGATGATGATCCTGGCCGGGCTCGGCAATTGCGAGCCGAAATATCTGAAGAACCGCCACAATGTCGGCTTCATGGCGATGGATGTCATCGCCCAGGCCTGGAGTGCCGGTCCCTGGCGCAAGCGCTTCCAGTCACTGGCCTGTGAGCTGACTGTCGGCTCCAACAAGCTCCTCCTGCTCAAGCCGCAGACCTTCTACAATAATTCCGGCCATGCCGTGGGCGAGGCTGCGAATTTCTACAAGGTCGAGCCCAAGAATGTCGTCGTCTTCCATGACGAGCTGGATCTGGCGCCGGGCAAGTTCCGCATGAAGTTGGGCGGCGGCGCGGCCGGCAATAATGGCATCAAGTCCGTCACCTCGCAGATCGGCCCGGATTTCCGCCGCGCCCGCATCGGCGTCGGCCATCCCGGCGACCGCAACCGGGTGACCGGCTATGTCCTGTCCGATTTCGCCAAGGCAGAAGAGAGCTGGCTGATCGACCTGCTGGACGCCATCGCCGATTCCGTCGATCTGCTGGCCAGTGGCGATGTCGACGCCTTCCAGACCCGCGTCACCCACAAGGCCCCGGCGCCTGAGGTGATCAAGCGTGGACGGCCTGACGCGGACTGATCGCGCCGCCCTCACACCACAGTGAAAACCCGGCATCGCTCCGTGCGGCGAGTTGATTGGTAAAAGGGGACTGGCCCGCGCATTCCTTCTCCCGTCAAAACCACGGGAGACACTGCCATGCCACGCCTTTTCAGCCAGAGCCTGATTGCCGCCAGCCTTGCCGCCGGCATCGCCCTGCCCGCCCTCGCCCTGCAACAGGACACGATGATGCAGGACGACGATTCCATGATGTCCGACGACCACATGATGGACGATGACTCCATGATGATGGACGACGACAAAATGATGTCCGACGACATGATGATGTCGGACGATACGATGATGTCGGACGACGACGCCATGATGGCGGACGACGCCATGATGTCCGATGAGGACATGATGCATGACGACAACAGCATGATGAACTCGGACGACCCGACGCGTGGCCGCCGCAAAGGCCTGAAGGCCGCGCCGGCAGCCCTGTAATCCCCCGACGGACGTCAGGTTCATCGGCTCGCCGGCTGTCCCTTCCCGGCGAGCCCACTCACACCCCTGCACCGCCGGTCACAACCGGCTCCCTCGCCTGCCCGACGACCGGGCCGGTTGGCTGTCCTGTCCGGATATTCCGGGGCTGGCGGGAATGGGATGTTCAGGACCGGCCTGTTGCCGGTGGGGCACCGGGGATCTGTCCATCACCCGGCGCTTCGGTCTCCGGTTCCCGGGATTGCTCGCCCCCTCAAGTCCGCATCCCCGGGAGCCGGAGCCACTGACAGGACAGTCGACCCCGGCGTTCAAAATCCCTATAAGGCGGCGCTCAACACACGAGGGATTTAGCGCCATGGGATTCAAATGCGGCATCGTCGGACTGCCCAATGTCGGCAAGTCGACCCTGTTCAATGCGCTCACCCAGACCGCCGCCGCCCAGGCCGCGAACTATCCCTTCTGCACGATCGAGCCGAATGTCGGTGATGTGGCGGTGCCGGAACCCCGCCTGAAGAAACTGGCCGAGATCGCCGGTTCCAAGGAAATCCTCCCGGCGCGCATGAATTTCGTCGACATTGCCGGCCTGGTCGCGGGCGCCTCCAAGGGCGAAGGCCTGGGCAACCAGTTCCTGGCCAATATCCGCGAGACCGACGCCATCGCCTATGTGCTGCGCTGTTTCGATGATGATGACATCACCCACGTCGCCAACAAGATCGACCCGCTGGCCGACCTGGAAACTGTCGAGACCGAGCTGATGCTGGCCGACATGGAGAGCCTGGACAAGCGCCGCTCCAATCTGGAGAAGAAGGCGAAGACCGGTGACAAGGAAGCCAAAGCCGCCCTCGCCCTGATCGATCTGGCGCTGGAACAGCTCAACAATGGCAAGCCGGCCCGTTTCGCCGAAGTGTCCAAGGAAGACCAGAAGGCCTGGAAGGGCCTGCAGCTCCTGACCACGAAGCCCGTCCTCTTCATCGCCAATGTCGATGAGGACTCGGCCGCCACAGGCAATGCCTATTCTCAAATCGTCATGAAGCGCGCCGAGGAAGAAGGCGCCCAGGCTGTCGTCATCTCGGCCAAGATCGAGAGCGAACTGGCCCTGCTGGAAGACGAGGACGAGCGCGCGGAATATCTGGAAACCCTGGGACTGGAAGAGCCGGGCCTGGATCGCCTGATCCACACGGGCTACTCCCTGCTGGGCCTGCAGACCTATTTCACGGCTGGCCCAAAAGAGGCCCGCGCCTGGACGATCCGCGAAGGCTATACCGCGCCGCAAGCAGCCGGTGTCATCCACGGGGATTTCGAGAAGGGTTTCATCCGCGCCGAGACCATTGCCTATGACGATTATGTCGCCTGCGGCGGTGAAGGCCCGGCCAAGGAAGCCGGCAAGATGCGCGCGGAAGGCAAGGAGTACATCGTCCAGGATGGCGATGTGATGCACTTCCGCTTCAACGTCTAGGACGCCGGACCGGTGTCCTCCCCTACGCCCTTGCGTGAAACCGAAGCGCGGGCAGCCGCCCGTGCGGAAGCTGCAGAAATGGGGATCACGCCGGCACTGATTTCCGACCTGGTCGAGACCTTCTACGGGCATGTCCGGGACGACGCGATGCTCGGCCCGGTCTTTGAGAAGGCCGTGGCCGGCGACTGGGATCCGCACCTGGCAACGATGAAGCGCTTCTGGTCCTCCATTGTCTTTCATGATGGCGGCTATTCGGGACGACCCATGCCGGCGCACATGAAGATCAAGGCGGATATCTCGCCGGACCACTTCACCCGCTGGCTGAAACTGTTCGAGCAAACCCTGTCGGAGATCGGGGCCAGTGAGGCGGCGCACGCGGCCTTCCTCGCCCGGGCACAGCGCATCGGACAGAGCTTCCAGATGCATCTATTCTACTCTCCCTACGAGTAGGACATGGCGGCCATGCACGGCCCGCCCTTGCATCTTCCCGGCGAAGAGCGCATTCCAGACCCGTGCAGGTCTGCACCCGCTCCCGGAGATCGTCATGACGACACAGCAACACCCCTTGGGTGACAGCTTCCCGCTATCTCTGACCGAATTCGTCGCGCTTCTCGTGGCCATGACCGCCGTCGTCGCCCTGGCCATCGACATGATGCTGCCGGCGCTGGACGATATCGCCCTGGATCTGGGCGTGACCGAAGCCAATGACCAGCAATTCGTGATCTCGGCCTATTTGGCCGGTTTTGGTGCCGCCCAGCTCTTTTACGGCCCTCTCTCGGACCGGTTTGGCCGCAAACCCGTGATGATGGTGTCGCTGGCCCTGTTCCTGCTGACCACGCTGATCTGCACGCTCTCTCCCTCCTTTGACCTGCTGCTGATCGCCCGCTTCATGCAGGGCGCCGCCGCGGCGGCCTGCCGGGTGATCGCGGTCGCCGTTGCCCGGGATGTGGCGTCTGGCCGGCGCATGGCAGAAGTGATGTCCATGGTGATGACGGCCTTCATGGCCGTGCCCGTCCTCGCCCCGACGCTGGGTCAGATCATTCTGAGCTTTGCGCCCTGGCGGTGGATTTTCGCCTTTCTGATGCTGTTCGCGGCCGGCCTCATGGTCTGGCTGCAAATGCGCCTGCCGGAAACCCTGCATCCGGAATTCCGGGTGCCGCTGAAATTGCGGTCTCTGATTGCGGCCTTCGGCGAGACAGTCCGGCACCGGCTGATGATCGGCTATACGCTGGCCGCCATGCCCTTCTTCGGTGGCCTCTATGGTTTCCTGGGAACATCACAGCAGGTTTTCGTCGACCATTTCGGCCTGAGTGACGGGCATTTCCCGCTCGCCTTTGCGGCGATTGCCGGCGGCATTGGTGTGACCAGTTATGCCAATTCCCGCCTGGTCATGCGGGTTGGCCAAAGACGACTGTCCCACAGCGCCCTGGTGGCATTCGTCGTGATCAGTGCCATTCACAGCGTGGTGCTGCTGAGTGGCGTCGACAATCTCTACATCTTCCTCGCCCTGCTCGCGGCCGCGATGGCCTTCCTAGGCCTGATCGCCGCCAATTTCTCGGCCCTGGCGATGGAGCCGGTGGGTCATGTCGCCGGAACCGCCTCGGCGCTCTACGGGTTTCTGACCGGCGTCGTCGGCGCCTTCATCGGGTCCGTGATCGGCCAGATGTATGACGGCACACCTGTCCCGCTCATCCTCAGCCAAGCCGTCATGGCAGCGCTGGCCCTGGCCCTGGTCTTCTGGACCGAGCGCGGCAAGCTTTTCGCGGTTATCGATGACGAGGACGAATAGGCAGAACGCATGACGGCGAATTAACGCCGCCGCCAAACTGCCGCGAGGTGCCGACCGCTACTCATCCCTTCAAGACGTGAAGGGAGACACCATGTCCTTGCTCAGCCTTGCCGCCCTTGTTCTGCTCGTGGAACAGCCCGATGCAGCCACCCAGGCCCTGATCGACGCCCATACGCAGGCGCGTGGTGGTGAAGCCGCCATCGAAGCCGTCGACAGTGTGGAGCTTCACCTGACGATCAATGAAGGCTGGCAGGCCGAGGCTGTCTACCGTGCCACTCGAAGCGGCAATATGCGGATTGATGTCAGCATTGACGGCCAGCGGGTCTTCACCGAAGCGCTGGACCAAGGCTCTGCCTGGTCGATGGGACAAGGCGGGATGGCTGGCAGCCCGATCACGGACGAGGAAGCGCGCATTCTCTGGCGCGGGGTTCTGGGCAATGTCTACGGACTGCACGAATACGCCGCCCATGATGTGGACATAACCGCCGGCCGGGACGAGGAGACCGGGCAGGACACGCTGGACCTTGTTCATCCGGACGGGTTTGCCGAACGACTCTATCTGGACCCTCACACCCATGATGTCGTGCGCAGCCGCAGCGACCACGCCCTCCACCCTGCGGTGGATCCGGAAGTGCGCCGGTTTGAAAGCCGATATTCCGATTTCCGCGAAATCGAAGGTGTGCGCTACGCCTTCCGGACCGAGAAATTCGACCTCGATACTGGCGAACGCGTGCAGTGGACCCAGCTCAATTCAATCAGCCTGAATTCATTGGACGACCCGGACGTCTTCACCCTGCCGCAATAGCGGATGCCAGCCGGAAATCGAGGTGCTAGCCTCCTCCGCAATGATAAGGGGAGGTCGATATGTCGTTTGAAACCATTCGCTACGAGGTCGAGGACCACGTCGCAACCATCACGCTGAACCGTCCGCATCGGCTCAATGCGTTCACGCTGGAGATGGGCGAGGAGATCAAGGCGGCATTTGATGCCAGCGACGCCGATGATGATGTTCGCGCGGTGATCGTGACCGGCCACAAACCCGCCTTCTGTGCCGGAGCCGACCTGTCGACGGGAGCGGATACCTTCAACCGCGTGGCCGATGAAGCCCAGAGCGGAACCTTCGACGATAATGACCCGAAATGGCGGGACATGGGCGGAACGCTGAATCTGCGCATCTGGCAGAGCGCCAAACCGGTCATCGGCGCCATCAATGGCGCGGCTGTCGGGATCGGCGCGACGATGATCCTGCCGATGGATATCCGCCTGGCCTCCATGGACGCGAAATTCGCCTATCCCTTCGCCAAGCGGGGCATTGTCTGGGACGGCTGTGCCAGCTGGTTCCTGCCGCGCGTGGTCGGAATTTCCACGGCCATGGACTGGGGACTCACCGGCCGCACCTTCACAGCGGCAGAGGCCTTCGAGAGCGGGCTCGTGGCGCGGGTTCTGCCAGCAGAGGATTTGTTGCCGGAGGCCCGCGAACGCGCGCGGCTGATTGCCGAGAAATGCTCGCCGGTCTCGGTTTCGCTGATGCGTCAGATGGCCTGGCGGATGCTGACCGAGAACAGTCCGATGCAGGCGCACCGGGTCGAGACCAAGGGCATCCTGCATGCCGGCATGGGGCCGGATGCCAAGGAGGGCGTGATGTCCTTTCTGGAGAAACGCAATCCGGACTTCCCGATGCGGGTCAGCGAGGACATGCCGTCCTGGTACCCGTTCTGGGATGAGGCCGAGGATTCCTACTAGGCGTCCTCGCCCGGAATGGCGAGCAGCTCGCCCTCGGCGATCTTCACGGCATCCCCGCCCAGCATGAGCTCGGCCAGCTTTCCGCCCTCCATGCGCAGGCGCAGGCGGATCAGGCTGGGTCGGCCCATTTCGACGCCCTGATAAAGGGCAATCCCGTGCTCCCCCTCGCCCAAACCGGTCTGTTCGGCGAGCAGACCGGCGAAAGCCGCCGCCGCACCACCCGTGGCCGGATCCTCGTGAATACCCAGATTGGGCCCGAACATGCGGGTCCGCCAATCGGTCGTGTGCTCGGTCGCGCTGGCCTTGGCCACCACATAGGCACAGACCGGCATCTCGCCACCGAACGCCGTCTCGAAAGCCGCCAGATCAAGCTTGATGTCGGCCAGGACATCGGCATTGCGGACCGGCACGATGGCGAAGGGCACACCGGCCGACCAGATTCCGCCCTGGATGGAGGTGTCCATGAGATCACCGGGCATGATGTCCAGCGCATCGGCAATGGCGCCAAAATCCGGCAGCTCCCCGACCTGTTCCGGCAGTTTCGGCGCGAAGAAACGGGCCGAGCCGGAACGCGGTCCATTCACCCGCCCGTCCGCCGTGACATCGCCCACCGTCTCTTCCAGCACAAAGCGGCGGCGATCGCCCTCTGCGGCACCGGAGGCCAGCGTCAGGGCCACAGTGGCCCCCACGGTGGGATGACCGGCAAAGGGAAGCTCATCCACCGGCGTGAAAATGCGCAGCCCATAATCGGCATCGCGGCCCTTCGGTTCGGTGATGAAGACCGTCTCGGACAGGTTGAACTCGCCGGCAATGGCCTGCATCGCCATGTCGTCCAATCCATCGGCCCCGAACACGACGGCGAGCGGATTGCCCGCCAGCGCCGTGTCGGTGAAGACGTCATAAATCGCGTAACGCAAGCTCACGGATCGGCTCCTATTCCTCGGCGAGGTCTTCCAGGTCTTCATCGGTCAGCGCGCCATCAACGCGCCAGCCATAGCCATCGCCCTGGGCCAGGGTGTCGGCCAGCCAGGGCAGAAGCTTCACCAGCTTCTCTTCCAGGGTGAAGGGCGGATTGACGATGACCACACCGGCACCGGCCAGCTTGCCCTCGCTGGCAAGGTCCCGGATCCACAGATCAGCGCGCAGGACCTTTTCCGGCTCCAGACCCTTTTCCGAGATCAGCCATTCAGCCAGGCCATTGTCGAACCGGTCCGCCGCCCAAAGGTTTTTCAGGGAGCGCCAGAAGATATAGGTGCCGGTCGGCCACTGACCGTAAGACCCGATCACGGCCTCGGCCATGTGGGCCAGCTCATCACGATCCTCGAAAGGCGGGTCGATCAGGACCAAGCCACGTTTCTCTTTCGGCGGGAGCAGTGATTTCAGCGCCTTGTAGCCATCGCGGCGTTCCACCTTCACGCGGGCATCGCGGCGGTAGCGAGCATCCAGCGTGACCGAGTCGGCCTCGTGCAATTCGCACAGATGGATGCGGTCATCCTTGCGCGAGAGACGGGCGGAGATTTCCGGTGAGCCGGGATATTGCGTCATCCCGCCCGGATTGAGCTCACGCACCAGGTCCAGATAGGGCGCCAGCGCTTCGGCGGCCTCTTCGGGGATGTCGGCGTCCAGCAGGCGGCCGATCCCGTCCTTCCATTCCGGCGAACGCTGGGCCGCGTCGGAGGTCAGGTCATAGCCGCCAATCCCGGCATGCGTATCGATCACGCGGAAGGGTTTGGGCTTGGATTTGAGGTGTTCCAGGCACAGCGCGAGAACGCAGTGCTTGAGGACGTCGGCAAAATTGCCGGCATGAAAAGCGTGGCGGTAATTCATGGCGCTGCCCTTAGCGCATTTTGCCCCCCGGACCCAAGACAATTGCGCGGAATGCGGACGCCTGCAGCCGCGCCCTTTCCCCGGCCTGCCCGCCCCCCTAATCTCCGGCCGGAACAAGATTGGGGAGTATTCCATGATCCGCCTGTTTGCCGCGGCCCTCGCCGCCGTCAGCCTCACCCTTCCCGCCCTCGCACAGGACAGCGATACGGCCTCCGAACCGCGCGTCTATGAAAGCCGGGGCCAGGTCACCGTCAATGGCGAGCGCATCCGCTACCGCGCCATTGCGGGCGAGACCTATCTGCGCGACGAGGACGGCAATCCGACCGCCTCCATCTTCTCCACCACCTATATCGCGGACGGCATGACCGATCCGCGCACGCGCCCGGTCGCCTTTGTCTTCAATGGCGGGCCGGGTTCGGCCAGCCTGTGGCTGCACATGGGCGTATTCGGCCCGCAGCGCCTCGTCCTGCCGGATGTCGGCGATGATGGTGCGGCCCCCTATGACGTGGTCGAGAATGTCTATTCCATCCTGGATGTCGCCGACCTCGTCTTTGTCGACCCGGTCGGCACCGGCTGGAGCCGCGCCCTGGGCGAAAGCTCCGGCGATGACTTCTGGGGCGTCAATGAGGACGCAGAAAGCCTGGCCCAATTCATCCGTATCTGGCTGTCGGAGAACCAGCGCTGGAATTCGCCGAAATACCTGCTGGGCGAGAGCTATGGCACGCTGCGCATCGGCTCGCTGCTGAACCAGCTGGAAGGCAGTTTCACCGATGTGGCGATCAATGGCGTCGCCCTGATCTCCACCGTGCTGGATTTCCGCTATGACGACACATCGGCGGGCAATGATATCGGCTATGTCGGCCTGATGCCGGGCTTTGCCGCTACGGCCTGGTATCACGGCAAGGTCGACCGTTCCGCCTGGAATAATGATCTGGAAGCCTTCCTGGCCGCTGCCCGGGAGTTCGCGGTGGAAGACTACATGCCGGCCCTGATGCATGGCGTTACCCTGCCGGCCGAGCGTGAAGCCGCGGTCATCGCCGACCTGTCCCGCTTCACCGGCCTCTCCGAGGACTTCCTGCGCCGGGCGAACATGCGCGTCTCCCTGCGTCATTTCCAGCGTGAGCTGCGTCGCGATGAGGGCCTGTCCGTAGGCCGCCTGGACAGCCGCTATACCGGTGTCGAGGTGGACGGGATCGGCGACAGTCCGGAAACCGATCCGAGCTTCTACGGCATTGATGGCAGCTATACCGCCGCGATGCTGGACTATTTCGGACGCTCGCTGGGCGTGGACATCACCGAATACTATTCCACCATCGGTGGCGTGCGCGGCTGGAACTGGGATGCCGGCCGCACGGGCAATAACAACTATATCAATGTGGCGCCCTGGATTGCCCGTGCCATGCGCCAGAATTCGGATCTCGAAGTCCTGGTGGCCCAGGGATATTACGACCTGGCGACGCCCTTCTTCGCGGCGGAACTCATGTTCAACCAGCCCGGTTTCGTTCAGGACCGCGTCCGCTTCGAGTATTATGAATCCGGGCACATGATGTATATCCACCACCCCTCGCTGGAGGCGGTGACACAGGATGTGCGTGAGCTGATCACGGATTGATCGTCGACAGAACAGAGAGGCTGGCGCCCGGGCGGGTGCCGGCCGTCTTTCACGCCTAGCTGTCCGCCGGTTTCCGGGTGATATCGCAGATCGCGGCGAGGGCCGTGATGAGGATGAAAGTCGCGGTGGCCATATAGCCGGCCTGGGCGATGCTGTCTGGCAAGGGCATGGAATGATTGACCTGCTCGGCCGCGATCAGCAGGAAAAAGAAGATCCAGGGCCAGATCCGACCCACGAGATTCTTCGCCCGGGTGACGCGCAGATAGAGCGCAAAACCCGCGAAAAGTAATGAAAACTCGAGGGCCAGGGCGAGTGGGTAATTATTCCACAGGCCCAGCCCGACTTTCGGACCACCCGGCCAGAGCGCCAGGTCGGGCACATGGACAAGAAGATCCATGATCCAGTGCGAGAAAACGGCCAGCGCGATGACAGCACCGCCTCTGCGTTTTTCGCGCGGCGCCCAGATCGCGTAGACGAGGCCGGCTCCCACCGCCCAGGCGAGCGCCGCCGGCAGGGAATGGGTGAGCGGCATGTCGTAGAGGTCCAGCGAATTGGAGTCGGTGAAACCGGGAATGATGCGGACATGCTCGATCCCGTTGGCAACGAACACGCCCCAGGCGACATCAACCAGCTGGACGGCCAGGAAGAGTGTCCACAGCGGCACGCTGCGGGCCAGGGACTTGGCGGCGAAGGCGGGTCCGTAATGGCCGACAAACATGGTCCCGCCCTTTCCTATTCGCCTTCGTATTCGATCAGGCTGGAGACCGGGACGCCCAGCGCCTCGATCCGTTTGGCGCCACCGAGATCGGGCAGGTCGATGACGAAGGCGGCGCCGACCACCGTGGCGCCTGCGCGCTGAAGCAGTTTGATGGAGGCTTCGGCCGTGCCGCCGGTCGCAATCAGGTCGTCGACCAGAAGCACCCGGTCGCCTTCCTGGACGGCGTCGACATGGATCTCGATCGCGTCCTGGCCGTATTCCAGCTCATATTCCTCGATCAGGGTGCGATGGGGGAGTTTGCCGCGCTTGCGCACCGGGATGAAGCCGACAGACAATTGGTGGGCCACGGCTCCGCCCAGGATGAAGCCGCGGGCTTCAGTCCCGGCAACGAGATCGATCTTGGCACCGGCCCAAGGCTGGACCATACGATCCACCGCCACACGAAAGGCCCGCGCATCCCCGATCAGCGTGGT
This sequence comes from Maricaulis parjimensis, assembly GCF_016817355.1. Classification (GTDB taxonomy): domain Bacteria; phylum Pseudomonadota; class Alphaproteobacteria; order Caulobacterales; family Maricaulaceae; genus Maricaulis; species Maricaulis parjimensis. The sequence goes on along the minus strand of NZ_JADOTT010000005.1, from coordinate 136,892 downwards.
GACATCGCGGAACATGATGCCCGGCTTGGGATAGTCAGGGATCGTGCGGATCGCTTTTTTCAGGTCCATCTCTGTCATCCTGGCAGGCTCACGGGCTGGAAGGCTTATTGGGCTTCACTGTAGGGGAAGGTCTCCACCAACGCATCCTTGCGCCAGTCGAGGAAGTCGGGATCGCTGAGCAGCGCGTCGCAATAGGCCTGCGCCGACGCATGCAGCGGAATGTCATACGCCCGGAACCGGTCGGCAACCGGCGTAAAGAAGGCATCGGCAATGGAGTATGTGCCGAACAGAAAGGGGCCGTCCATGCTGGCCACATCATTCCAGAGCGCCTGGATGGTGGCGATGTCGGCGCGTGTCTCTTCCTTCAGCCCGATGGCTTTGGGGGTTCGGGCCAGATCCATGGAGCATTGGCCGCGCAGGGCCATGAAGCTGGAATGCATCCGCGCTGTTGCCGATCGGGCCAGGGCACGCTGCTGCGCATCCCGGGGCCAGAGATGGGGGGCCTGTTCGGCCGCCCATTCGGCAATCGCCAGGGAATCCCAGAACACGCCGCCCTGCCATTCCAGCACCGGAACCGTATGGCCCGGTGACAGGGCCGACAATCGCTGACGCAGATCATCCCCGTGCAGGGGCACCATGTTTTCCTCGAACTCGATACCAGCCTTGCGCAGAACCAGCCAGGCCCGCAGGGACCAGCTGGAATAGCGCTTATTGCCGATGTGCAGGACAGGCCGGGTCATTACATGTCCCGCAATTCGCCGGCCCGGGCGCGGGTGAGGCTGATCCGGCAGTCCAGACCGATCTCTTCGCGCGAATCCTCGGAGATGAACATCAGGGCGACCCGCCGGTCGCATTCACTGTCGCGATAGGTCAGCCAAGCCGACTGGGCGGCGTCCAGCTGGTCGACGGCGTGGAATTGGCCCGCCGTATCCAGATCGATCTCGCGCGCTTCCTCGCGAGCTCCTGCCTCAGCGGTCTCGAGCTGGTCCTCGGCATCGGACAGGAGACGACGCAGGCAAGACCGGCGCGCCGGCCAATTGGTCAGGTGTTCGGCACATTCCACGGCCGGGCGCGGCAATTCGAATTGCGGCTGGGCACCGGCCAGCAAAAATCCGGCGGCAAGCTGAAGCAGCATGTCGTCCTCTCCATCCACTCGGAGGTCTTTATGGACGAGGCCGGGAAGCGGGAAAAGGGGTCAACGGCGCGCAATGTCGGCGCGGACGAGGACCGTGTTCAGTGCGTCGAGAAAATCATCACTGACCCGGCGGGCCACGCCATATTCCTGCCGCTCCCCATCCAGGATCAGATACTGGCCGACATGCAGCGCCACGATATAGGGCTCATCGCCGATCTGCGTGACGAGCGGCGTGCCCGACAAGCCCGGGCGCCGGTCGCAATCATGGAAGATCAGGCTGGGCTCGGTGAGATAGTCCGGCGCCTGCGGCAGGCTGCAGGCCTGTTGGTCGACCGGGCGTCGCAGGAAGGTCAGCTGGCCGTCCGGCTGGCTGTCCGAGACCAGGACGCGCAAACGCGGAACAGAGGCCGGCAGACGCCCGCGGGTTGTGAGAATGGCCCAGTCCTGACTGAACTGGGAGGTGTCTGTTGTGCCGGGATGCCCCGTTTCAACGGCCACGATCTCGCCGATCTCGAGCGGAACCCCCCTCACCCGGCAATTGCGCAATCCCTGCGAGCCGTAGACGCCATGGCGGGTTGCCAGAAGCAGGTCGAATTCCGCGCCCACCGGGTGATAGGCCAGCACGACCGCCCGGCTGAGATGCAGCTGGGTCGGATCGTCATGCCAGCACAGAAGCTGGACCACGCTTTCGCGGGAGACATCGTACTGGGCATCATCGAGGGGTGTGAAACTGACCTCGTCGCTGCGCGCAAAGGCCGGTGCCGCCATCAGCGCAAGCAGAGGCAGGAGCAGGCAGGCCAGTCGGGGACCGGGGCGCAGACATGTCATGCCGCCACTCTAGGTCCGGCAGGCGGGGTCCGTCCAGTCGCGTCAGAGAACGCGCCCGGCAACCACCATGAGGTCGGAGAGGATTTTCGGATCCCGGGCGGAGGGCGGGGTGATGATCGCCGTGTCCAGGACGGTCTCGATCCCGTCCGGTGACGGGGTGCGGTCCTGGCCGGACAGGCTGCCCGTCATCCGGAGCAGCAGCGCCTTGGCCTTCACCGTATTGCCCTGCATGACCTTGAGAACTTCGGCAACGTCGACTTCACCGGCCTCGTCATACCAGCAGTCATAATCGGTCACCATGGCGATGGCGGCATAGGGCAGCTCGGCCTCGCGGGCGAGCCGGGCTTCGGGCATGTTGGTCATACCGATCACATCCATCCCCCATTGCCGGTAGAGCTCGCTCTCGGCGCGGGTGGAGAATTGCGGGCCTTCCATGACGAGATAGGTGCCACCGCGTTGGGTGGGAATGCCTTCAGCCTCCGCCGCATCGGCCGCCAGTCCGCTCAGACGCGCACAGACGGGCCGGGCGAGCGGCACATGGGCCACACAGCCCGGGCCGAAGAAGGTGCGCTCACGCGCCACTGTGCGGTCGACATACTGGTCCACCATGACGAAATGGCCGGGCGCCAGATGCTCACGCAGGGAGCCACATGCCGAGATCGAAAGAATGTCGGTGCAGCCCGCCATTTTCAGGGCCGCGATATTGGCGCGGAAAGGGATGTCCGTCGGCGGGATGGCATGGCCGGGTCCGTGGCGCGGCAGGAAGACGAGGTCCACCCCGTTGAGCCGTCCATGGGTCAGCGGCGCGGAGGGTGATCCCCAGGGCGTTGTCACGCCTTGCGCGCGGACATCCTCCAGCCCGTCCAGCGCATAGAGGCCGGAGCCACCGATAATGCCGAGTTTCCAGGTCGTCATCTTGGTCCCCTTGCGAAAAGGGCCGCGAACGTTCCCGCTCGCGGCCCTTCTCAAATCGGTTCGGGCTTCAGGCCCTAGTGCTTCACATTCGCCCAGACCTGGCGGTAGGCCAGATAGACCAGGATCGCGAAGATGAAGAGGTAGATCAGCACCATGAGGCCCATTTGCTTGCGGGCTTCCATGTGCGGGTCACCGGCCCAGGTCAGGAAGGTGACGACATCCTCCGCCATCTGCTCAACGGTCGCTTCGGTACCGTCGGCATAGGTCACAATGCCTTCCGAGAGCGGCGGAGCCATGGCGATGGCGCCCCCTTCGAAATAGGCATTGTAGTACTGGCCCGGCGACAGGTGAGCGTCATGCGGCGCTTCCTCATAGCCCAGCAGAAGCGAGCGGATGTAGTCGGCACCGCCACCGCGGGCCTTCACGATCAGGGACAGGTCCGGCGGGTAGGCCCCACCATTGGACGCACGCGCCTGCTGCTCGTTCGCGAACGGTGCCACGAAAGCGTCGGACGGCAGGCCGGGACGCATGAACATGTCACCATCTTCATTCGGACCGTCCTCGACCTGATAGCCGGCAGCGATCTGCATCACCACGAGGTTGTCGTTCGGGTTCGGGAAGTCTTCCGACTCGAACGGGCCACCGCGCTGACCCAGATTGCGGAAACGCATCAGGTTCATCGAGTGACAGGAGGCGCAGACTTCCTGGTAGACCTGGAAGCCGCGCTGGACCGCATGGTCGTCATAGACGCCGAACGGACCGGCGTGATGCCATTCATGCTTTTCCGGCGCGTGGGCATCGCCCTCAAGCGCCGAAGCGCCGGCGGACAGACCAAGAGCCAGAGCGGCAGCGGCGAAAATACGGGTCATCATGATCTCGTCGCTCCCTTAGGACTTGTCATTGCCGAGGACAGACGCCTCGATCGATGCCGGACGATCCTTCGGCTTCTCGATGATGCCGAGCAGCGGCAGGATCACCACGAAGTAGGCGAAGTAGTACAGCGTCAGGAACTGCGCCAGGTACACGAATTTGAAGCCCAGCAGCGGCACCGGATCATCCGGGTTCTTCGCACCACACCAGCCCAGACCAAGGGCGGCGATGACGAAGAAGATGAAGAACCAGCGCGTCAGCGGACGGTACCGCATGGAGCGAACCTTGGACGTGTCCAGCCAGGGCAGGACGAACAGGATCGCAATGGCACCGAACATGGCCAGCACGCCGCCCAGCTTGGCGTCGATCGGGCCGATGTCGAAGGTGACAGCGCGCAGGATCGCGTAGAAGGGCAGGAAGTACCATTCAGGCACGATGTGGGCCGGCGTCGAGAGCGGGTTCGCCTCGATATAGTTGTCGGCATGGCCCAGCACACCCGGCATGTAGAAGACGAAGGTGGCGAAAACCATCAGGTAGACGATGATCGCGAAGCCGTCCTTCACCGTGTAGTACGGGTGGAAGGGCAGAGCGTCTTTCTTCGGGTCCTTGATTTCCAGACCGGCCGGATTGCCATTGCCCGGCACGTGCAGCGCCCAGATGTGCAGGCCGACAACGCCGGCGATCACGAAGGGCAGCAGGTAGTGCAGGGAGAAGAAGCGGTTCAGCGTGGCCTGGCCAACGGAGAAACCACCCCACAGCCATTCCCGGATCGCATCGCCGATGAAGGGCAGTGCGCCGATCAAATTGGTGATCACCATGGCGCCCCAATAGGACATCTGGCCCCACGGCAGCACATAGCCCATGAAGGCCGTGGCCATCATCAGCAGGTAGATCACGACACCGAGGATCCAGAGGATCTCGCGCGGTGCCTTGTAGGATCCGTAATATAGACCCCGGAACATGTGCAGGTAGACGGCGACGAAGAAGAAGCTCGCGCCATTGGCGTGCATGGACTGGATGAGCCAGCCGAAGGGCACGTCGCGGGTGATGCGCTGGACGCTCTCGAAGGCATAATCTTCGTGCGCGACATAGTGCATCGCCAGAACGATACCGGAGATGATCTGGATCATCAGGAAGACGGCGAGGATCCCGCCGAACGTCCACCAGTAGTTCAGGTTCCGCGGCGTCGGGAAGTCGACGAAGCTGTCATAGCCCAGCCGGATGATCGGAAGTCGGCTGTCGAGCCACTTCTCGATGCCGGTGGACGGCTTGTAGGTCGAGGGTCCGCTCATGCCACTGCTCCCGAAGCGTCAGTTTCTTGCCAGCCGGAGGAGGCGGCTTCTTCAGGCGACAGGCCGATCTTGACGATCGTGCTCTCTTCGCCGCCTTCGAAATAGTAATCCGGGACCGGCAGGTTTTCCGGAGCCGGGCCACGGCGGATACGACCGGACGTGTCGTAGTGCGAACCGTGGCACGGGCAGTACCAGCCGTCATAATCGCCGGTATTGGAACCCGGACCCAGCGGCACGCAGCCGAGGTGGGTACAATTGCCTTTGACGATCAGGATTTCCGGGCGCAGCACGCGGTTGGCATCAACCGCCGGCGCCGATGTCGCCAGATTGTCGTTTCGGGCCAGATCATCCGGCAGGCTGTTCAGGCCTGCCTCACGGGCTTCCGCGATCTCGGCTTCGGTACGGCGACGGACGAAGACCGGACCACCACGCCACATCACAGTGACGGAGGCCCCTTCCTCAACCTGCGCAGTATCGAAACGGATGGAGCCCAGAGCCAGCGTATCCGCTGCCGGGTTCATCTGATCGATAAACGGCCAAGCCACGAGACCGCCACCGACAGCGGCCGCGCCGCCAGCAGCGATATAGATGAAGTCGCGGCGGGTTGGTTCTTCACCCTGTCCGCCGGGCGCGCCGTTCTCTTCCGTCACGAGCCGACCTCTTCTCTTATCATCTACGGGTCCGCGGGATGCGTCCCCTGCCCCAGAAATCACGTCAAACTTGACGAGCCCGCCAACGCGGGGTTTGACGCGGTATAAACTACTCCCGGACGCACTGGCCAGTAGGCGGCGCAATGCCGCATGCACATGGACACGTCCGGACTGTGCGCGGATTAGAATGCGGATCGTATTTTTTCAACCAGATATTCCGCAAAACCTCGGGGCGTCGATGCGGATCGCGACCTGTTTCGGGGCGGGTCTGGACATTATCGAGCCCTGCGGTTTTCCCCTGACAGACAAGGGGATTCGTCGCGCTGCGATGGATTATTCCGCCTCGATTTCCCCGGTGCGCCATGCCTCGTGGACGTCTTACACACAAAGCGCTGAGGCCGCTTCCGGCCGGCTCGTCCTGTTCACGACAAAGGGCGCAACAGACCTGTGGGAATTTTCTTTCCAACCGGGCGACCGGCTGCTTTTCGGACGCGAAAGTGCCGGTGTTCCCGACGATGTGCATAACGCGGCGGATTGTCGCGTCCGGATTCCGATTCGCCCGGAGACCCGCTCCCTCAATGTCTCGGTCAGCGGGGGAATCGCTCTCGCCGAAATGACGCGGCAATTGGGTCTGGGCGGCTGAACCCGCCTTCCCACTTGCCCTCGCCCCGCGCTTCGCTAAACAACATCGCCATGACGACTTCATCCAAACCCGCCGCCGCAGGCTCTGACCTGCAATGCCAGTCCGCCCAGGCCTGGTTCGAGGATCTGCGCGACCAGATCTGTGCCGAATTCGAAGCGCTGGAAGCCGAGGCCCCCGCCCATCTCTATGGCGGTGAGCCGGGCAAATTCACCTTCGAGGACTGGAAACGGGGTGACGGGTCCAAGGATGAAGGCGGCGGCACGATGGGGCTGATGAAGGGCCGCTTGTTCGAGAAGGTTGGTGTCCACGTCTCGGCGGTGAAGGGTGAGTTCTCCGAACAATTCCGCAAGCAGATCCCCGGGGCCGCCGAAGATCCGCGCTTCGTTGCCACCGGGATTTCCCTGATTGCCCACATGTGGAACCCGCATGTCCCGGCCGTTCACATGAATACGCGCTTCATCACCACGACCCAGTGGTGGTTCGGAGGCGGGATGGACCTGACGCCCGTGCTCGACCGGGCCCGCACCCAGGATCATCCCGATGCGAAGGATTTCCACGCCGCCTGCAAAACGGTGTGCGACCAGCATGGCAAGGATTTCCACGCCCGGTTCAAGGCCTGGTGTGACGAGTATTTCTACCTGCCCCACCGCGACGAGCCGCGCGGCATTGGCGGGATTTTCTACGACCGCCACAATACCGGCGAGTGGGATACGGATTTCGCCTTCACCCGCGATGTCGGCCTGGCTTTCCTGAAAACCTATCCCATGCTGGTCCGCCGCCGCATGGGCGAGACCTGGACGCCGGAGGACCGTGAGGAACAACTCGTGCGCCGCGGCCGCTATGCCGAGTTCAACCTCCTCTATGACCGCGGCACGAAATTCGGTCTGGAGACCGGCGGGAATGTGAAATCCATCCTGTCCTCCATGCCGCCCGAGGCGAAGTGGCCCTAGGCGGGACTGCACGGAACAGCATCCCGATTGCATCCAAACACGGTCTGCCGATCATCTAAGCTGCTCACAGCGAATGGATGAGACGTGCCCGAGCCGACCGAAACCCTGCCGACCGACCGCCCCTTCCAGCGTTTCCGCGCGGAACTGGTCGATACGGCCTTTGCGCCGCACCGGCATGACACCTACACGCTGGCGCTGACGCTGCATGGCGTACAGAGCTTTGATTATCGCGGTGAGACACGCCATTCGCAGCCGGGCGGCGTTGTCGTCCTGCATCCGGACGAGCTGCATGACGGACGGCCGGGCACGGAAGACGGGTTCGGCTACCTGGCCGTGACCCTGCGTCCGGACTGGCTGGTCAAACTGCGCCCGGGACAGGGCCTGCCCTTCCTGCCAGGCGGGATCAGCCGCGACGCGGACCTGGTCCGCGCCGTGAAGACACTGCACGCCCTGCCGGACACCGCCTCCGCGCTGGAAACCGAAACCGCCCTGATCGACCTCGCCCAGGCGCTGGATGCCTTGTGCGACGCGCCGGCCCCGGTGCAGCGCTTTGTCCGCGAACAGGTCGATCTCGCCTGCACGCTGATCGAGGACCATCTGGAAGACGGGATTTCCCTGGCCAGGCTGGAACAGGAGACCGGACTGGATCGCTGGCAATTATGTCGTGGCTTCCGGGCCGTGCGCGGCACCTCGCCGGGCCGCTATCTCACCCTGCGCCGTCTGGACCGGGTGCGGGCTGGCGTGCTGTCGGGCGACCGGCTGGCCGATGCCGCCATGGATGCCGGTTTTGCCGACCAGGCCCACATGACGCGCCAGTTCAAGGCCGCCTATGGCATCTCGCCGGGCCAATGGCGCCGCACGATCATTCAAGACCCGACGGGCCGCCTGGATCAGACTGTCCTTCACTGATCGCGCCGCGCGCGCCTTGAAGGACAAAAAGACATGATTGCTGCCTCCCCCGCCCAGACCGCGCCCGTCCAGCCCGGACGACTCGGCCTGATTCTCGAGATCGCCCTGGTAATGGGCGTGCTGATCTCGACCAAGCTCATCTTCGACCAGGTCGCCTGGAAATATGCCGGACCGATCTCCCTCGCCTTCACCCTGGCGACGATCGGCGTGATCACCTGTTTGCGGAAAGAAAGCTGGTCCAGCTTCGGCCTGCGCCGCCTGCGCCGCTGGTGGTCCTTCCCGCTGATCCTGCCCCAGGGCCTGCTGGCGACAATCGCCATTATCGGCATCGGGGCCGGCACCGCCTATCTGGGCGATTTCCTGGGCTTCTGGTCGGTTGAGGGGGATGCCGAGGGCGTGGAAGCGCGCTGGGGCAATATCCAGGGCAATCTGCCCGTCTATCTCACCTGGCTGGCGATTGCCTGGACGAGTGCCGCCTTTGGCGAAGAAATCTTCTTCCGCGGTTATCTGATCGACCGGGTCGGCAAGCTCCTGCCGGACGCCCGCTGGGCCAGCTTCGTCTCGATCCTGATCCCGGCCCTCATCTTCGGTATCGCCCATGCCTATTATCAGGGTATCCAGGGCCTCTTTACGACCGGCATGATCGGCCTGGCCTTGGGTGCGCTCTACCTGCTCAACAAGCGCAATCTCTGGCCGAACATCCTGGCCCACGGCATCGTCGACACGCTGGCCTTCACGGCGATGTATCTGAACCTGGACATCTGACGACACGCCAGCAGCCAGACACAAAAAACCCCGGCTCAAGAGCCGGGGTTTTTCTGTGGATTGAACCGCCTGTTTTTCAGTGCTGGCTCAGCTTGGCAAGGAGCTCTTCCTTGGTCGGCTCGAAGCGCTCGGCAATCCAGTGCGCTTTCAGCTCGTCCATGGCATCGCCCAGCATCGGGCCCGGTTCGTAACCCAGAAGGATGAGATCGCCACCCTTCACCGGGAAGTCCGGCTCTTTCCATTCGCGGGCAAACTTGGCCAGCAGGGTCCAGTCACGCGGCGGCGGGGCGACTTCCCCGGCGGCCTGCAGGCGGACCTGGTCTTCAAAGGCACGGGCCCCCAGCGTCATCAGCGCACGCTCGGCGGCGGCGAGATCGGAGAAGGCTTCGGTGACATCTTCACGGGCCGACGGGTCAACAGCACCCGAAAGCCGGCGCGCTTCGGCATTCGACATTCTCAGCTTGGCTGCCATGGTCTTGATCCTTTCCGGTCCGCCATCGGCAAGCGCCGCAAACCGCAAAAGCGAATCGGGCGCTAAACCGTATTCTACATCTTGGGCAATGATACCGGTCAGGACTCTTAAGGATCCGTTCACTCCGAGAATTCGCGTCAGGATTCCCGCCTCGGACATCACGGCAATCACGGCACCCGGGTCGGGGGCGGCGAGCAGTTTCTTGAACTCGGACCAGACCCGTTCTGCCGAAAGATTATCCAAGCCTTCCTGAAGCTTGGCGGCAGCTTCAAGCCCGGCAACATCCAGCGAACCGGACCCGTACCAGGCTTCAAAACGGAAGAAGCGGAGGATGCGCAGATAATCTTCACGGATGCGGTTTTCTGCAGATCCGACGAAAACGAAGCGCCGGTTTTCCACATCTTTGAGACCGCCGGTCGGGTCGAGAATCACGCCGTCGGCATCCGCATAGAGCGCGTTGAGACGAAAATCCCGGCGCTGGGCATCCTCCGCCCAGTCCTTCGTGAAGGCGACCACGGCGCGGCGACCATCCGTCTCCACATCCCGGCGCAAGGTGGTGACTTCGAAGGGCTCCCCATCGCAGACAATGGTGATGGTGCCATGCGCCTTGCCCGTGGGCACCGGCCTGAGACCGGCAGCCCGGGCCGCAGCGATCGTTTCATCGGGGAGGAGCTGGGTGGCGATATCGACATCGGCGACCGGTTTTCCCAGCAGCGCATTGCGTACGCAGCCGCCGACAAACCGGCTGCCCCCCGGACAGGCCGCCTCAAGCGCGGCCATCACGCGGCGCGTGGCCGGGGCGCTCATCCAGTCATGGTCTGCGGGATCGAGGCGGTGCGGAACCGACGCTGCTGTGCTCATTGCGGCTCGTCATCCACCGGGCTGTCATCATCATCCGGCTCATCTTCGGGCACGAAATGCCCCGGCACGACACGGCCGTTTTCCAGGCGCGGCGGCACGTACTGGTCCCCGGCATGACCGCCGCGGACACTTTCCAGCACAACCATGATGATCAGCACCAGGATCGCCAGCAGGGCTCCCGCCAGACCCAGTTTCAGGGCCGGTGTCGCCGTTAGTTTCACATCCGCCCGGGTCTGCCACCGCCAAACGAAGAACAGCAGGAAGGGCACCAGGAAGGAGGCGATTTCGATCAGTGTGATACGAACCATGATCTATCCATATAGCCTGTCGTGCAGGGATTTCAGCATGCCGGCGGTGGCGCCCCAGATATAGCGGTCCTGCCAGGGCATGGCGTAATAGTGACGCATCACGCCCTGCCATTCACGGGCATGTTTCTGGTGATTGCCCGGATCCATCAGAAAGGCAAAGGGCGTTTCGAACACATCCGCCACTTCACTGGGGTCGGGCCGAACCGTGTAACCGGGACGAAGCACGCCCACGAAGGGTGTGATGTGGAATCCTGTGCCGGTCCGGTACCCGTCGAAACGCCCGATCAGTTCGACATGGGTCGCGCTGATCCCGACTTCCTCTTCCAGTTCACGCACGGCCGCCTCCGCCGGGCTTTCCCCGCCCGGATCGATACTGCCACCGGGGAAGGATATCTGTCCGGGATGTTTGGGCAGGTGCGCGGCGCGCTCGGTCAGCAAAAGGCGTGGTGCTCCCGCATGCAGGATCAAAGGAGCCAGCACAGCCGCCTGCCGCAACTCCCCCTGCGGCGTGGGGAAACCGCCATTGAGATCGCCATCACTGCGTGCCGGAGGCTCCAGCGGTGCATCAATCGGGTCGAGACGGGATTTAAGCCGTTCGATCAGAGCGTCAGCTGTCTCCATCGACGCCCCCCAGCGGATAGAATTCGCCCCCGCTCCAGACTCCCATCACCCCATCCTTCTCCTCGGCCAGTTCGGCAAGTTCATAGAAGACGGGGCGGGCCATCAGCGCATCCAGACGCCCGCGCACCCGGACAAGCGGGGTCGGTTCGCCGGTTTCTGCATCAAATTGCACATCGATCGGATGCTCCGGTCCAGCCTCGGCGAGATCCCCCATATTGGTCGTGAAAACCAGGGATTGCTCCCGTCCGGAACCGACCGCATCCACCCGTGTGGCAATGAAAGGCGCGGTTTCCACCGTGATGCCGATCTTCTCGACCGGGGTGACGAGATAGGTCTGCCCGTCCTCGTCCTTGCGCAGGATGGTGGAAAAAAGCCTTACAAGACGGTCACGTGTAATCCGCGTGCCTTCATGCCACCAAGTTCCATCGCGCTTGATGACCATGTCCATCTCGCCGCAATACTCCGGATGCCAGCGCTCGACCGGCGGCAGGCCGTCCCCCGCTTCGCGGGCGGCCTTGAGCAGGGACTGCATCGGATCACGTGTTGTAGCGGTGGAAGGCATGGACAGCTTTCATGTGCGACGCCATGCTCGTTTTGAGCATTATGGCCTATAGATCATGTCTGTATCGCAAGGGAATGTAGGACGATGACCGACACGAATGAACCCGGGGCGGAGCTTATTGCAGAAGCCGATGCCGCAACCGAGCGACTGAAAGCGGTCAAGGAGTCCATTGGACGCGTCATTTTCGGCCTCGAGGACGAGATCGAATTGTGCCTCGCGGCCATCCTGGCAGGCGGTCACACCCTGCTGGTCGGCGCGCCGGGCCTGGCCAAGACCCGCCTGGTTCAGACGATCGCCATCGCGACCGGCCTCGACACCAAGCGCATCCAGTTCACGCCGGACCTGATGCCGGCCGATATCCTCGGTTCCGAAATCCTCGAGGAAAGCGATGACGGCAAGCGTCATTTCCGCTTCCTGCCGGGCCCGATCTTCTGTCGCCTCCTGATGGCTGACGAGATCAACCGCGCCAGCCCGCGTACCCAGGCGGCCCTGCTGCAGGCCATGCAGGAACACCATGTCACCGTCGCCGGTGAACGCCACGACCTGCCCCAGCCCTTCCACGTCCTGGCCACCCAGAACCCGGTGGAGCAGGAAGGCACGTATCCGCTGCCGGAAGCCCAGCTCGACCGTTTCCTGCTGCGCGTGGACATTCCCTACCCGTCGCGCGACGCCGAACGCGCCGTCTTGATGGCAACGACCGGCGCCGAAAGCCAGGACGCCGTCGAAGTGCTCAGCCCGGACGAAATCCTGAAATTGCAATCCCTGGTGCGCCGCATGCCGGTCGGTGAGCGCGTGCTGGATGCCATTCTCGACTTGCTACGCCTGGCGCGTCCGGATGATTCGGATGTGGAAGCCGTGCGCGAAGGTGTTTCCTGGGGTCCCGGCCCGCGTGCCGGCCAGGCCCTGATGCTGGCCTGCCGCGCCCGTGCCCTGCTGCGCGGCCGCCTCGCCCCGTCCACCGAGGATGTGGCGGCGCTGGCCGAACCAGTCCTGAAACACCGCATGGCCCTGTCCTTCGCCGCACGCGCCGACGGACACACGCTGGAAGGCCTGATCAAATCGCTGGCTGACCGGGCGGCCTGATCCATGTCCCAGGGCACGGATCGTCATACCGAGGCCCGGGTCGTTGCACTTCGCCATGAGGGCGAGGATGCCGCGGCACGCCTGCCCTCCCTGCTCGCGGAGGCGGATCGCATTGCCGCGACCGTCGCCCAAGGTGTGCATGGCCGCCGGCGCTCCGGTATCGGTGAGACCTTCTGGCAATATCGCCATCACCGTCCCGAAGACGGCCGTGCCGCGGTCGACTGGCGTCAATCCGCCAAGACCGACCAACTCTTTGTGCGTCAAAATGAATGGGAAGCTGCCAATACGGTTTCCCTCTGGCGCGATGGCTCGCCCTCCATGCAATTTGCCTCCAGCCGCAATCTGGCCAGCAAGGCGGATCGCGCCGCGGTCTGCCTGATCGCTGTCGCAGCCCTGCTGACCCAGGGCGGAGAGCGCGTGTCCGTACTCGGCGAAAGCGCGATTGCCCGTACCGGCGCACTCGGCCTGGAACGCGTCTCGCGCCGCCTGGTCACCGGACCTGGCGCTGCAAGTTCCGTGGAAGCCCCGCATGTGGCGCGCTTCTCCCGCATCGTGCTCGCCAGCGACTTCCTGGACCCGCCGGAAACCTGGCAGGCGCGCCTGTCCCGCTTTGCAGCGATGGAAGCCAATGGTGTCCTGCTGCGGATTGTCGATCCGGCGGAAGAGGACTTCCCCTATTCCGGCCGCACCCGGTTTGAAGCCCCGGGGTCCGGCGAGACGCTGCTGTTCGGCCGCGCCGAAGAGGCGCGCAAGGCCTATCGCGCGCGCTGGCAGGAACAGGGGGAACGCCTGACCGCCCTGGCCCGCCAGTTCGGCTGGACGCTGATCACCCACCGGACGGACCGGCCGGCCACCAGCGCCGTGCTGAGCCTTTATCGAACCCTGGCACAGGACGTCTGACCGGCATGTTTGCGCTCGGCCCTCTCTCCTTCGCCGCTCCGCTGGCCCTGGCCGGATTGCTGGCCCTGCCGGCACTCTGGTTCCTGCTGCGTGCCACACCGCCCGCCCCGCGCCGCGCGATCTTCCCGCCGCTGCGCCTCCTGCTGGGCGCTCCGGATGATGCGGAAACCCCGCAGCACGCGCCCTGGTGGCTGATCCTGTTCCGCCTGCTGATCGCCGCGCTGATCATTATCGCCCTGGCCCGTCCGGTCTGGACTCCGCCGAGCGTAGAGAATGAGACGCGTCCGGCGCTGATCGTGCTGGATAATGGCTGGGGCAGTGCGGCTGCCTGGAGTGATCTCCAGCGCGAAGCGAACCGCCTGATCGATGAAGCCGACCGCGAAGGCCGGCCGGTGGCCCTGGCCACGACAGCCGAGACCGGTCAGGCCCACCCGACCCTGCGCCTGGCCGATGCCGACACGGCGCGCCGCATCCTGGAAACCGCCGAGCCGCAATCCTGGCCGGCAGATCGGGACAATCTGGCTGATCGTGTCATGGCCGCCCGCGAGAATGGCGAGCTGGACGGCGAGCTGGCCGTGACCTGGCTGAGCGATGGTCTGGCCTCGCCGGATGATGCCCGCCTGGCGCGCACCTTGTCGCAATTGGGCGATCTGCGGGTGCTGGAACCCGATAGCGGACGCGCGGCCCTGGCGATTGCTCCGCCGGAAACCTCGGCTGACGGTTTCACGGTGGATGTGCGCCGCGCGCCGACCGATCTGCCGCGGACCGTGGGCATTACGGCCATCGGCAGTGATGGCCGCGCCCTGGCACGCCGCGATGTGACCATTGAGGCCGGGTCGGGCTCGGCAACGGCGAATATTTCCCTGCCGCTGGACCTGCGCAACCGGATTGCCAGCCTGCGCCTGGATGGCAGCGCGTCGGCCGCCGCCGTGCACCTGCTGGGCGATAGCTGGCAGCGTCCGCGCGTCGGCCTGATTGAACTGACCGCCCGCGATGGCCAGCCCCTCCTGTCCGATCTGCACTATATCCAGAGTGCCCTCACCGACCGGGCCGAGCTGATCCGCGGTCATCTCGACGACCTGCTGGCCGCCGAGCCTTCCATCCTGATCATGACAGACGAGGCGCGCTCTGATGATGAGCGTATCGAGACTTTCGTGAATGAAGGCGGTGTGCTGATCCGTTTTGCCGGCCCGCGTCTGGCCGCACGGGGTGATGATCTCCTGCCGGTTGAACTGCGTGAGGGCGGACGCCTGTTCGGTGGTGCGCTGAATTGGGAAGAGCCGCAGAACCTGGCCGACTTCCCGGCCGGTTCGCCCTTCTCCGGACTGCCGGTGGACCGGTCTGCGACCGTGGACCGCCAGGTCCTGGCTCAGCCGGGTTCGGCGACACCGGACAAGGTCTGGGCGCGGCTGGAAGACGGAACTCCGCTGGTGACGGCTGAACGCCGGGCCCGCGGCTGGATCGTGCTCTTCCACGTCACAGCGAGCCCGGAATGGTCCGATCTGCCACTGACCGGTCTTTTCCCGCGCATGATGCAGCGCCTGATGGGGCTGGCCCAGGGCAGTTCTGCGGCCACGCCGGCCAATGGTGCCTGGGTGCTGGATCGTGCGCTGGATGCGCAGGGCCAGCTGGCCAACGCCCCCGCCTCAGCCCGTCCGGTTCCGGCGGACGCCCTGGCGAATACCCGTCCGAGCCCGGCGACCCCGCCCGGCCTCTACCGGCTGGGACCAGCCTCCTCGGCTCTCAATGTCATCCAGGATGATACACGCGTGGAGGCCCTGCCCCGCGATCTGCCCGGTGCGGTCTTTGCCGGACTGGATGGTCCGCGCCCGATCCGCTTCGACGCCAGCCTGTTGGCGGCGGCCCTGGTCCTGCTGGCGCTGGATGTACTGGTAGCGCTTCTGCTGGCCGGACGCCTGGCCAATTTGCGGATCGGTGGCGCGGCAGCGGCCGTACTGCTGGGCCTGGCCGCCCTGCCCGGTGCCCCGCAGGCCCGCGCCCAGGATGCGCCCAGCGATGACAGTTTCGCCATGGAGGCCGCCCTCGCCCTGCGCTTTGCCTATGTGCGCACCGGTGATGCCGCACTCGACCAACGTAGCGAGGCCGGCCTGGTCGGACTGAGCCGCGAGATCACACGCCGCAGCGCGATGGAGCCGTCCGAGCCCATGGGCGTGAATATCGATACCGACCCGCTGCTCTTCTTCCCGCTGATCTACTGGCCGGTCGCGACGGACGCCCAGCCCCTGGCCCCGGAAACCGCGGAACGCGTCAGTGCCTATCTGCAATCGGGCGGGCTGATCGTGTTCGACACGCAGGATGCCGATGTCGCCATGCTGCGCGCCGGTGCGCCGCATCCTGGCCTGATCAATGTGCTGGAAAGCATCGATGTGCCGCCGCTGGCGCAGATCCCGCCGGATCATGTCCTGACGCGTGCCTTCTATCTGCTGCAGGAATTCCCGGGCCGCTATTCCGGCAGCCCGGTCTGGGTGGAAGCCAATCCCAACGGGGCTTCGCGCGATGGCACGTCCGGCGTGATCATCGGTGCGCATGACTGGGCTTCGGCCTGGGCCCAGGGTGATCGCGGTGAGGCCATGGCGCCCGTTGAGGGCGGCGAACGCCAGCGCGAAATGGCTGTGCGCTTCGGCGTGAACATCGCGATGTACGCGCTGACCGGCAATTACAAGGCCGACCAGGTCCATGTTCCCGACATTCTCGAGAGGCTGGGCCAATGAGTGCGAGTGTGACAGCTCTCGATTTTGCGCCGCTCCTGCCCTGGACGGTGATTGCCGGCCTGGCCGGGTTTGCCCTGCTGGCGACGCTGGCCGGTGCTCTGCAGCGCCTGTCCGGCTGGATCTGGCGCAGCCTGGCCATTGCCGGCATCACGCTGGTCCTGGCCAATCCCTCGCTGGTGGAAGAGGAACGCGATCCGCTGGCCGATGTCGCCATCCTGGTGACCGACCGCTCCGCCTCGATGAATGTGGGCGGCCGCAATGAAGCCGCCGAGGCGATGGCCGAAGCCCTGCGCCGGGAAGCCGAGAGCGATCCGCTGCTCGACCTGATCGAGGTGGAAGCCTCCGAGAGCGCCGATGGCACGATGCTGTTCGACGGGATCAATGCCGCGCTGGCCAGTGCGCCGCCGGACCGGATTGCCGGTGTGGTCGCCGTGACGGACGGCCAGATCCATGATGCGCCGTCCAGTCCGGACGCCATCAATCTGGACGCGCCCTTCCACCATGTCATGACGGGGGATGTCTCTGCCGGAGACCGCCGCCTGGTGATCGAGGAAGCCCCGCGCTACGGGATTGTCGGCAATACGGTGCAGTTCGTGATCCGCGTCGAGGATGAGTCGATGCAGGGCACGGCCATGGTGTCCTTCCGTTTTGAAGGCGGCGATCCGCAGACCCACCGCATCCCGATCGGCCGCTCCACCCGTGTGGAAGTGCCTGTGGAACGCCGCGGCCAGAATGTCATCGAAGCCGAGGTGGAAGCCGGACCGCAGGAGCTTTCCCTGATCAATAACCGGGCCGCGGTCTCGGTGAATGGTGTGCGTGACCGTCTGCGTGTCCTTCTGGTTACCGGCGAGCCGCACAATGGGGCCCGCGCCTGGCGCGACCTCTTGAAGTCCGACCCGTCCGTCGATCTCGTCCACTTCACCATCCTGCGGCCGCCAGACCGGCGGGACGCCACCCCGGTGGAAGAGCTGGCCCTGATCGGTTTCCCGGTCCAGGAACTCTTCGTGGAGCGTCTGAGCGAGTTCGATCTGGTCATTTTCGACCGCTATCGCCGGCGCAATATCATGCCGCCACTCTATTTCGACTATATCGCTCGCTATGTGGAAAATGGTGGGGCGCTGCTGGTGACGGCGGGTCCGCCCTTTGCCGGTGCGCCGAGCCTTTACCGCACGCCGCTGGCGGCTGTGCTGCCGGTGCGTCCGACGGGCTATATAACCGAGAACGGCTTCACGCCGGAAACCACCGATACCGGCATGCGCCACCCGGTGACCGCCGGTCTGGATGGTGGTGCCGAGACGCCGCAATGGGGCCGCTGGCTGCGCCACATCCATGGCACGGCGCTGGGCGGGGAAACCCTGCTGGAAACCCCGGACGGGGATCCGCTCCTCGTTGTGCAGCGCTCTGGCGAGGGCCGCGCCGCGATCGTGATGAGTGACCAGACCTGGCTCTGGGCGCGCGGCTTCGAAGGCGGCGGTCCCTATGCGGAAATGTTCCGCCGGGTCGCCCACTGGCTGATGCGCGAACCGGAACTGGATGAGGAACGCCTCACCGCCTTTGCCACGGATGGCGAGCTGCATGTCGACCGGGTCACCCTGGCCGACCAAGCCCCGCCGCTGGAGATCACCTGGCCCGATGGCCGGACCGACACGGCGACGATGGCGGAGATCGGCAATGGCCGCTATGAGACGCGCCTGTCGGCGGAAGGCTCCGGCCTGGTCCGCCTGCGCTCCGGCCAGCTGACCACTGTGGCCGCCCTCGGTCCGATCAATCCGGCGGAATATGCCGATCTGCGACCGACCCGCGATCTTCTGGAACCCTTCGTGGCCGCCGGGCTGGGCGGAAGCTTTGCCGTGGGCGATGGCGCCGACGCCAATCTGCCAAACCTGCGCCGTACGCGGGCGGGTGCCGACCAGGCCGGCCGCAACTGGCTCGGCCTGACCCGAAACGAGCGCTATATCGTGCGGACCTCCACCCGTATCCCGCTCCTGCCGGGCTTGCCGGTCGTGCTGGTCCTGGCCTTCCTGCTGGGCCTGGGCTGGTGGCGCGAGGGACGGTAGAGCCACGCGTCAGACTGTTTTCACCTTGCGGAAACCCGGTGCATGGCACACCGGACGCTGATCTGACCGGAGACCGATCATGCGCGCTGTCCGCGGCCTTGTCCTTGTTTGCCTTCTCGCCCCGCTCCTGCAGGGCTGTCTTGTCGTCGGGGCAACCGCACTGGCGGCCGATGTCGCGATCGGGACGGCCGGTGCGGCCGTCGGCGTGGCCGGCAAGGCCGTCGATGTCGTGATCCCGGACGGGGATGATGACGACGACCGCTAGGTCGCGCGAACCGATCCTTTCCAGGCTTTCATTTCACCTCCATGCCCGGCTCTGTTAACCTGCCCCTCGAGGGACGGGTTGCAGACGACAAGGAGGCGCACATGAAGCGCACCATCACTGCCTTTTTTGCCATGGCTGCCCTGACAGCCCCGACGCTGGCCGGTGAGCCGGTATCGATTGCCGAGATCCGTTTCGGCGAGGCGCTGCAGGAGAAGGCCGACGAGTACGGCCAGCGCGAGCTGGAGTATCTGGCCAGCGAAATGCGCGAAGCGCTCGAGCGGGAGCTGGGTGACCATCTCGGAGAGAACGGCCTCGTCCTGGATGTCGTCATCCTCGACGCCACGCCGAACCGTCCGACCATGGAACAAGCCGCCAGCCGCGGCCTGCACCATTCCTCCGTCTCGATCGGCGGTGCCAGCCTGGAAGCCCATCTGCTGGACGCCAATGGGGTCGAGCTGGAGAGCTATGCCTATTCCTGGCGCACCCATAATATCCGCGACGTGATCGGTTATTCGACCTGGACGGATGCCCGCCGGACGATCCGCCGCTTCGCCGATGATATCGGGGAAAGCATCGAGGAGCGGGACGCTTCCGGCTCCTGATTTCCGACGGACAAGTGATTGAAGAACGGGGCGTTTCCAGACGGAACGCCCCGTTTTTCTTGCGCAGTGCACAACAAGCTTCGCTCCACGGGCCTGCCGCCGCGTGCTAGGATTCCGACCATAAAGGGGGACGCGGATAGGAGGAGTGCAAGATGCGCATTCTCGCCGTTGTCCTGATGGGACTGACACTGTCATCCCAGGCCCTCTCGCAGGAAGCTTTCGACGCCCGCTATGAGAGCCTGGCACCCGGATCGATCGAGATCGGCCGGATCGGATATTCCGATGAATTACGCCAGAAGGCCGCCCTTCTGGGCGAAAGCGAATTGACGCGACTGGCCGGCTATCTCCGCGAAGACCTGGAGGCGGCCCTGATTTCCACCGACTGGCATGGCATCGCCCTGCAGGCGACCGTGCTGAACGTCACGCTGATCGATGTCGTGCCAAACCGGCCAACCCTGACCCAGCTGCAGCGCATGCCCAATCTGAGCTATGCCAGTCATACGCCGGGCGGCGCTGATCTGACGGCAGAGCTGGTCGATGAAAGCGGTGAAGTGATCGCCCGCTATACGTTCAGCTGGCACGATCCGGACGCGTCGAATGATGGTGACTCCGGTGTCTGGACGGATACGAGAACGGCCTTCGCCCACTTCTCCGAACGCCTGGTGCAAAGCCTGGGAGATGCCCCCATGCCGGGTCTGTCCGGCACCTAGTCGACGCCGATCCATTTATGGGTCTGCAGGCTGAGCGCCCAGGTCGGGTTCGCCAGGCAGTATTCAAAGGCGGCCTGGGCATTGGCCATCATGTCCGGCCCGTCCATGGGCTGGAGCGAGAAGCGGCGGAAATTCCAGCCGGTATAATCCTGCGGGTCCAGACCGGCCTGGGGATAGACGAGTTTGAGCTCATCGCCCGAGGTCTGGACGACCTTGGCCGTCCCCTTCGGGCTGACGGTAATCCAGTCGATCCCGTCCGGCGCGGCGATGGTGCCATTCGTCTCCACGGCGATCTCGAACCCGGCGGCATGCAGGGCGTCGATCAGGGGCGCGTCCAGCTGCAGCAAGGGCTCGCCGCCTGTACAGACAACCAGCTTGCGCCCCGGCGCATCCGGCCAATAGGCGCGAACATGGTCGACCAGATCCTGCGGCGTGGTGAAACGTCCACCGCCCGGCCCGTCCATGCCGACAAAATCCGTGTCGCAGAAATTGCAAACCGCAGTGTCCCGGTCCCGCTCCAGCCCGTTCCACAGATTGCAGCCGGCAAAGCGCAGGAAGACCGCCGGACGGCCCGCCTGGGCGCCCTCTCCCTGCACGGTCAGGAAGGTTTCCTTGACCGAATAGCTCATGCCGGAACCGAACCGGGCCAGGCCTGCCAGCCCTTGGCGCGCAGCTCGCACGCCGGACAGGTGCCACAGCCATAGCCCCAATCATGCAGCTCACCGCGTTCGCCGCGATAGCAGGTATGGGTTTGCGTGCGGATGATCTCGACCAGATCGGCCCCGCCCAGGCTCTCTGCCAGCGCCCAGGTCTCCGCCTTGTCCAGATGCATGAGCGGCGTTTCGACGGCCATGCCGGTATCCAGGCCCAGCGAGAGGGCGGATTGCATGGCGTCAATCGTGGTGCGGCGGCAATCGGGATAGCCGGAATAATCCGTTTCGCACATGCCACCGACCAGCACGCCATGCCCGCGGCGATAGGCCAGAGCGGACGCCACCGTGAGGAAGACAAGATTGCGGCCCGGCACAAAGGTGGACGGCAGGCCGGACGCTTCCATCTCGATCGCCCGGTCAGCCGTGAGCGCGCTGTCCGCGATGGCGCCATAGCCGGTCAGGTCAATCACGAAATCCTCGCCCAGCCGCTCACCGCCGTGCAGCTTGGCCATGGCGGCCCGCACATCCTGGCGGGCTTGCAGCTCAACACTGTGCCGCTGGCCATAATCGAAGCCGACGGTTTCGACACGCTCATAGCGGTCCAGTGCCCAGGCCAGGCAGGTGGCAGAATCCTGTCCACCGGAAAACAGGACAAGAGCGGAAGAGGCGGTCGATCGGGTCGTCATGAGCGGCTTATAATATGAGACCAGCAGGGATGACCATCATGCGTTTTACATGGATCTACACGACCTGGCCCGACACGGCCTCTGCCGAAGCGGCTGCCGGTGAGCTGGTGGAAGCCGGATTGTGCGCCTGCGCCAACCTGCTGCCGGGCATGATCAGCGTCTATCGCTGGGAAGGCACCATCGCAACCGCCAGCGAATGCGTAATGATCCTGAAGACGCAGGAGGCCCGCATAGACGCGCTGAAGGCCCGCATTCTGGCCCTGCACCCCTATGACACGCCCTGCCTGCTCGCCCTGCCCGTCGAGGCCGAGGCGAGCCATGCTGACTTCCTGCAATGGATTGCCGAGCAGACGGCTGGCTGAGTGACGCGGCCTAGTCGAACCGGTCCGGATCGATCTGGCGATAGACTTCGTGGGCCGCCTCGTCGAAGCCGCGGCGACGGCTGATGATCAGGATGGCCGACAGTCCGCCGCCCACAATGATGGACAGGACCGTGCCCAGGCCCAATGCGATCCAGCCATGCAGGCCCATGGACACCTCCGGCAGGCGGAAATAGCCAAAACCCAGATAGAGGCCGCAGGCCAGGACGGCGATGACGGCTACGCTGATCAAAAGGAATGTGGTTCGGGTCACGATCCGGGCCTCGCACGCTTGCTGGGCCTCTATGTAGACCAAAACGCCCGCAATTCACGCCTGACCCGCTGTGAAAGCGGATTTGTCGCAGGCGCAGTATCGATGTTTTCGGAGGGGAAAGTGGTGGCGAGGGAGAGACTTGAACTCTCGACCTCACGATTATGAGTCGTGCGCTCTAACCAGCTGAGCTACCTCGCCACGCGATGTCTCTCCCATGCGGGAGAGGGACGCCATATACGCGTAGCGCCCGCGACTGGCAAGCCGCGGGCGCTACCCGATTTCAGTTGTGTGCAGTCTAGGCGGCGCGCACTTCCTGCAGGAATTGCTCGACGGCCGTTTTCAGCTCACCGGACTGGCGGGACACGGCCAGGGAGGCTTCCAGAACCTCGCCTGCGCTCTCGCCGGTTTCCGAGGTCGCCTGGTCAACTTCCTGGATGTTGGAGAACACGTCGCGCGTGCCGTCAGCGGCTTCCTGGGCCGAGCGGGTAATCTCGCCGGCAGCCGCCCGCTGCTCTTCCATGGCGGCAGCAATCGCGGTGGCGATCTCGCTCATCTCGTGGATCGTGCCACCGATCGAGCCCATGGCTTCGACAGCCTTGGCCGTGGCGCTCTGGATACCGCCGATATGCTCGGAAATATTCTGCGTCGCGGCACCGGTCTGGCTGGCCAGGGCCTTCACTTCAGAGGCCACGACCGCGAAACCCTTGCCGGCTTCACCGGCGCGGGCCGCCTCGATGGTCGCGTTCAGGGCCAGCAGATTGGTCTGCTCGGCAATGTCATTGATCAGGTTCACGATATTGTCGATCGACTTGGCCGCATCATCGAGACGCTGCACATCGCCATTGGTCTGTTCGACCTGGTCCACGGCGGAACCGGCAATCTCCGTCGAGCGAGCAATCTGCTGGGAGATCTCGCCAATGGAGGACACCATTTCCTCAGCCGCAGCGGCCACGGTCTGGACGTTCTGGGAGGCACCTTCGGAGGCCTGGGCCACAGCGGCGGACTTGCCGGTCGTGGCAGCCGCGGTCGAGCTCATGGCACGAGCCGCGCTTTCCATGCGGGACGCCGCTTCGCCAACCTGGCCGATCGCATCGGACGAGGCCTGTTCAAAGGCCTGGATCAGGCTTTCGACAGCGGCCGACCGCTTCTCTTTCATGCGGCGCTCGGCTTCGGTCTCGGCTTCCAGACGCTCGCGCTCCTTGGCGTTCTGGCGGAACACATCCACCGAGCGCGCCATGTCGCCGATCTCGTCATTGCCCGGGGTGAAGCCCAGATTGACGTCCGCATCGCCTTCAGCCAGGGCGCGCATTGTGCGGGCCATCGCGCTCAGGCGCTGCAGCAACATATTGTTGACGTAGAACCAGCCGATCGCCGTAGCGACCAAGAGGCCGATAATGGCAATGGCAATCATCAGGACGCGACCGGCGGTCACGGCACCATTGGCAGCGTCTGTGGCGTTTTCAACGCGCGTGTTCACGGCTTCCTTGAAGGCATGGACATTCGCGACAAGGTCTTCTGCGGCGAAGCGCGCATCGTCGGCCACGATCTCAGCGGCGGCAACGGCGGCAATCTCAGCCTTGCGGAGCTCGAAAATCCCCTCATCACCATCGCCGAACGCGATCAGCGTATCAGCCTGGCCGCGCATCACGTCGGAGACGATCGGGCCCAGAATGGCGAGGTTCACATCCAGTTCGCCGACAGCTTCATCCCAGAAGTCATAAACGCCGTCCACGTCCGGATTGGTCGCGGCGATATCAACTTCCGTGTACTGGATCAGCATCTGGTTGGCGGCCAGCAGAGCCCGCAGAAGGCTCTCGATATCCGCCTCATCGCTGGAATCCAGCGCGTTTTCAACGCTGGCAGCAAAATTGGTCCGGGCCGTGCGCGCAGCAGCGGTTGCGTCATATCGCTGGTCACGGATCTGCAGTCGGCGGTCGACCACATCATTCATGCCTTCGACCAATTCGGACATTTCCGCGACCGAAGCGGCAAGCTCAGCCGTCTCTTCAGAACCCGACAGGCGTTGCAGGTTCGCAAGATCGCTGGTCAGGCTGTCGCGCAGTTCCACGACCCGTGCGTAATTGTCCTGGCGAGCCAGAACCGTCGGGGACAGGGAAAACGCGTTGAGCGCTTCGGACAGGCCCTGGGTGTTTTCGCTGAGCGCGTCCACAGCCTGAATTTCGGGGATGGCCCGTTCAGCGATCTGTTCCACAGCGCTATTGGCCGAATTAAAGCCGGAAATGCCGACGACCGCAGAGATCAGCGTCATGGCCGATGCCAGACCGAAGGCCGCCAGGAGGCGGACCCGGATACTGGAAGTTTTGTCGAGAAACTTGGCGAGCACAGAATTCATTACGGCGGCCCCTTAGGGTTAATGGCCTTGGACAATAAAGATACGGCGACGCTACCGCGCCGCCGTAAATGAATTCTTATTATGCTTTACGCGTTTCAGTTCTGACGCTGAATTGCGTTTTATTTCCGGGTCTTGGTTAGCCGCCCAGATTGAAGTCAAAGCGCTGTTGAACGCCTTCCGTGGCCGCAGCAGCCGGGGCATAGGCCCAGCCTTCAATGGCGCGGAGCACGGCGCGGTCGAACACGCCTTCCGGATTGGCTTCAACAACGGTTGCATTCTCGACAGCGCCGTCGGCATTCACGGTGTACTCGACCACCGCATAGCCTTCGATGCCGCGACGTTCAGCACCACGCGGATACTCCGGTGCCTCAACAGCCGTACGCTCGCGATCATCCTGCGCCATCGCCGGAGCCGCAGAAAAAGCCATGGCCGTCATTGCGGCCGCCAGGAACATTTTGCCCGTATTGTTCATAGACTTACCCTTCATCCGATAGTCTGTGGCACTGCCCGGGATTTTCCCCGTGTTCGAGCGCCGTCCTGATTTCGTGCGGGTCATTGCTGCCCGACGTGATGAAGAATGCCCCAAAGCTCTTGCCAAACGCTTAAGTGCGATTCGTTTTTTGCGCTTTATCGCAGAATATTTTTTTGCGTAATTTCAATATGTTGTGGGAAATGTTCGTCAAAAATTAGGTTACTGTGCCAAAACGCGACACATCGCGACCGCATTCTTGGTTAACAAACCGCTAAGCGGTTAAAATACTTTCGAATTAAATTTCCCGGGTCCGGACAAGCCTGTCCGCCGAAGGAGCCCCATGATTGAATACCGGTTCGACAAGACGGAATTGGAGGGCTTTGCCACAGCCCTGTTGGAAGCCGCCGGCGCCCGTCCGGATGATGCGGTCTGCGTTGCCGCCCATCTCGCTGACGCCAATCTGAAAGGTCATGACAGCCATGGCGTCGGCCTCCTGCCCGCCTATGTCCGCCATGCCCGAAAGGGCTTGGTCACGCTGGACGCCGAAGACAGGGTCATCCAGGAAACCGCGGTTATCCTGCAAATCGATGCCGGCGGCGGCTGGGGCGCGCCCAGCGGCTTCCGGCTGACCAAGCGCGCCTGCGCCATGGCCCGGGAACAGGGCCTGGCCGCGGCCACGATTGGCAATTGTCACCATCTGGGTCGTATCGGCGCCTATGCGGAACGCGCGGCGGCGGAAGGACTGGCCTCGCTCCACTTCGTCAATGTCACGGATCACGGGCCGCTGGTTGCGCCCTATCGGGGGTCGGATGCCCGTTTCGGGACCAATCCGGTCTGTATCGGCTATCCGGCCGCCGGCAAGCGTCCGGCCTTTCTGCTCGATATCGCCACCAGCCAGATCGCCCTGGGCAAGGTACGCGTCGCCGCCAATCGCGGGACACGGGTCCCCACCGGCAGCCTGATTGACGAAAAGGGCATGCCCACAACCGACCCGACCGGCATGGCCGGGTTCGAGTTCAAGGGTGCCCTCACCCCGATGGGCGGACACAAAGGCTATGGCCTGGCTTTCGCCGCGGAGATCCTGGCCGGAGTCCTGTCCGGCTCCGGCACGATCCAGCCGGGCAATCCGCGCCGCGGTGGCCTGCAGAACCGGATGTTCTCTGTCTATATCAATCCGGAGAAGTTCGGGGATCCGGACTGGATGGAGACCGAGGTCCAGGCGATGGCCGACTATGCCCTCGCCTCACCGCTGATGGATTGGGACAGCCCCGTCCTCTATCCCGGCGATCCGGAACGCGCGATGGCTGGCAAGCGGACCCGGGAGGGCATTCCGCTGGATGAGAAGACCTGCAGCCTGCTGAATGAGGCGGCGGAGAAGCTGGGGCTGGAGACGCGGCTGGAAAACGCCTAACCCAGCTCCACTCCCACCAGACCGAACGGGTCCAGTATTTCGTCCGTGATGCGGACGGGGCGTTTGGTCTGTTTGTCGATACAGCACCATTCGGTGACCGAGCGGGAGGAATAGCGCTTGGCGCCCGGTTTGCGGATATCGACATGACGGTCGAAGCGCGGGCCGTGGATCTTTCCGAACCAGGTGCGGATCTCGGCCTGTTCGCCGGGCAGGATCGGATCGCGGTATTCGATCGTGTGTTTGAGGGCGATCCAGAAATAGCGATCATCCAGGTCTTTCGGCGCGACCGCGTTCCAGTGCGTGATGGCGATGTCCTGCACCCAGCGCAGATAGACGACATTGTTCACATGGCCGAGTACGTCGAAATCGCCCGGGCCCGGCTCGACCCGGCGCACGAGGGCCGTCTCGAAGGACGCCGCACCAATACCCTCACCCGGAACCGCCTGGTCGGGGCCGATGATTCCGGCCAGCTGGATGGTGGCGTCGTCCATGCCTGTCTCCTTCGCACCTGCACAATACATATAGGCAAGACCGCCGGGGTGTGAAGCGTATGGCGGGCATGCACGCCCGGCACCCCATGCGTGGCAAAGATCGCAATCGCCTAAAATCACGCGCAAATTCGCTTCAAATCCGGCGGCGCGGCTTATCCAGCGCGCAAGACATGTTCGATTTTAATGGACATCACGCACCAAGGGGATCGGCCCGAAGGCGGTCGGCATAAGAGGTGGATGATGACCGAGGAAGACCCGAATAATCGCTGCCAGGTCGTTGTGTTCGCGTCCCAGAAAGGGGGCTCGGGCAAGACGACTGTTTCGGCCCATATGGCCGTTGAGGCTGAACGCGCCGGCGCCGGCCCCGTGGCCCTGATCGACACCGACCCGCAGGGTTCGATGGCGAAATGGTGGAATGCGCGGTCCAGCGACACGCCCGCCTTTGCTCAGATTTCGGTTCCCGACCTGGCCCGCGACATCAAGGTCCTGGCCAAGGCCGGCTATCGTCTGATCATCATCGACACGCCGCCGGCCGTGACCTCGACGATTGCTGAAGTGATCACCCATGCTGATCTGGTCGTGGTGCCGACCCGACCCAGCCCGCATGATCTGCGCGCTGTCGGTCCGACGGTGGACATCGTCCAGATGCAGGGCAAGCCGCTCGTCTTTGTCGTGAATTCGGCCACCGCCCGGGCACGGATCACCGGCGAGACCGCCGTGGCCCTGTCCCAGCACGGAACCGTTGCTCCGATTACCCTGCATCACCGCGTCGACTTTGCTGCCTCCATGATTGATGGCCGCACGGTGGGCGAAGTGAATGAGGCGAGCCGGTCTGCCGAGGAAGTTGCCACCCTGTGGCGCTATTTCGAGGACCGGCTGATGCGGATGCGCGGCGACAAGCTGGAAATTATGGGCCACCCGCCCCGGAGGACGTTCGAACAGGACATTCTCACACCTGCCTCGGCCGGCATGGCTACCAGCGATGAGGATGATGAAGAATTCCGCATCGAGAACCAGCCAGGCTATGCCCTGCCGGGACAGGCCCCGAGCTTTGGCGCGACGCCCCCGCCCACTGCGGACGCAGCACCACCGCCGCCCCCTTCAAATTCCAATTGGGACGGGATCGACCGGCGCAAGTCGGACATGGGCCCGCCCAAGGGACAAGCAGACCGGCGCCGGGCGCACCAGCCCTTCGGCCGCCGCCACATGGCATAGGGAGACGATACGATCATGGCCAAATATGCCAGCCTCCACGCCGGGCTGCTCGCCCGTAAGGGAGAAGCCTCCCCTGCCATCCCGTCCAGTTTTGCCGGAGCCAGCTATGTCGACGCACCCTCGCCGGATGCTTCCCCTATGCCGGCCAGGTCAGCCTCCCCAAAGGCTGAAGCAGACCCGCGCCGCAGCCTGCTGCAGCGGCGTGACATAGAAGCTCCGGACACGCCGCAGCCACTCCTGGCGCGCAAACCCGTACCCCCTGTCGAGCCCGCCGCCCCGGCGCAGCCCGACGAACAGGCCCGGGGTTGCTGCGGCGCTCAGCTTGAACTGCCGGATGATCCGCATGCCGGCATCGACCGGGCGGCCCGCGCTCAGGTCCGCCTGACCCAGGAGCAAAAACGTCGCCTGCGTACGGTTGCCGTCCAGATGAACTGGCCCCAGCAACGCATCCTCTCAGACGCGCTGGACGACTGGCTGGACCGTTTGTGCGAGGGTCAAATGAGCAATTGCGCCTGCCTCAGGGCCCGCCCGGAATAGCGCTACCCGCTCACGCATGACGGATATGCGGGCCATTTTTTGGCCCGCGCCCGGTTTCGCCACATTCCCGGCATGTTTATCCTTACAAAGCGCGCTCTCGCGGCCAAGAGGGGGTCGTGGCAGCACGGAGGGTTGGTTTGACCCGATCCTATTCGATGGAAGGCGTGGATATGCGGATCCACGGCAGCGTATTGGAAATCCGCACCGAGGGTGAGCGCACTCACTCAAACGGTTCGGCTGCCGCCAATACGTTCGAAAGCTTCCTGACGGCAATGGATCCACCGGCCGTGCTGTTCGATATACGCGGTGCCCACTATCTGTTCTCTGATCTGGAATGGCAGGAGCGCGCCCGCTCACTGGCGCGCATGTGCCAGGGACGCGTGATGTCCGTCGTTGATCGCGATGACCAGTCAGAACAAACGCGTCTTGTGCTTGAAATCCACCGGGAACGGGGTGGCAAGGGACGGGTTTTCCGCTCCCGCGCCAAAGCGCTTCAATGGCTGGAAGACATGGTTGCCCGGACCTGATCGGCCCAATTACTGGACGGGACCGTCAGCGCCTCCGGCCAGATGTTCCGCCAATATGGTCTCCATCGTGACCAGGCGCTCAGCCGAATTTTCCGCTTCCAGCAATTTCTGCTTTTCCGCCGCAGCGAAGGGCGCGATCATCGACAATTGGTCGACCAGCGTCACCAAGGGTGCCGCACCAACACTTTCCCAATCCGCCGCAACATGCTCGACCTGGAACCAGGCCTGGAGCATCTGCACCAGCCGGCCCCGATCTCCCTCGATCTCCGAGCGCGGTTCGAGGTCCTGGCTGAAGGGCGTGTAGTCCGGCCGTGCGACCCGGTAGGGCGTCGGCGTCTCCAATTCCTCGGTCAGCACGAAACGGCTGACGCCTTTCAACGTGATCAGATAGCG
Organism: Maricaulis parjimensis; assembly: GCF_016817355.1. Lineage (GTDB taxonomy): Bacteria > Pseudomonadota > Alphaproteobacteria > Caulobacterales > Maricaulaceae > Maricaulis > Maricaulis parjimensis. Next base: position 107,391 of record NZ_JADOTT010000005.1, on the reverse strand, counting down.
GCCGTCCGGGGTTTCATCGAAATGCACGAGCCGCCCGGCCCCGCCGATCCGGCTCAGCGTCGGCTTGTCCGGCGTGCCGCCCTGGCGGGTCTGGATGATCCCGATATGACCACTGCCCTGCCGGACATCATCGAGCATGTTGAGATAGCGCGGCTCGAACACGTTCAGCGGCAGGAACTCACCAGGCAGCAAAATGGCTCCGCCCAGGGGAAAGAGCGGCAATTGATCTGGAAGGGCTTTACTCTCGGTCATGCTTTTGAGATAGGGCGCGATCGGTGATCCGCCAAGGCCGGTCTATTCCGCGAAAGCACTGCAGGGCATGTCCGGACGCTCATGACAGCCCGCCTCGACATAGGGTTTCAGCCGGCCTTCGATGAAATGCACCCAGACCTGACGCACCACACCAGCCAGCTCGGCATCCACATCACCCATCATGGCCAGATCGATACGAAACACCGTGGTGTCCGGCGTATCGCCTTCACTCAGCGTCCAGCTGGACACCAGATCCACAGCCCGGCCGGACAGGCCCAGCGGGCCGTGCAGGCGCAATTGTTCCGGGGCGCGCACGAAAATCACGCGCGCATGCAGGGTGCCATTGTCGGACCCGTCCTGGAAACGCTCATAGAAACGCCCGCCGATCTCCGGCTCGATCACCATTTCCGCCGGATCCGGCCAGAAGGAATGATCCCACCATCCGGTCACATCGCCGGTCGCCGCGTCGAACACGGTTTCCCGTGGCGCGTCGATCTCCACCGTGATGGAGGCGTTGAAGCCCTGGACCTCGAACGGTTCGAGCGGTTGGGCCTCCTGCAAGGAAACAAGGAGAAAGGACGCAATAAAAGCCAGCATGACGGAACCCCCATGAGTTTCCCGTCACACTAGCTGTCTGGCCAGGCTTCGCCTAGCGAGGGTCGCTTGGAAACGCCGCCTCAGACCTCGAGCCGGTCGGAACAGACCGCCAGGCCGTCAGCATCCCACACGGTCAGCCGTGCAGAGACGGAATATCCGGCATAGATCTCCATCTCGGAGAGAACCGGGTCACCGGTTTCCAGGAATTCCACATCCCCGCTCTGGGAGATGTCAAAACCGCCGCCGCCGGTCGACTGGGTCACCAGAAGCGACCAGCTGCTGGCCGAGGAAAGCTCATTCCACGCCGTCAGGACAAACCCGTCGGCATTGTCGGCCCGGTCAATGCCACAGGCCGGCGCAAAGTCGGGGGCAAGTGCCGGGTCCAGCTCAGCTTGGGCGGAAACGAAAAGGCCGGTCGCCGCGGCGATCGAGGCAAAAAGTGCAAGTTTCACAGACATGACAGCCTCCTTTGCTGCCGGGGGTTAGAGGTCTGGGCGGACCGGCCGGAACCGGGGGACACAACGCGCCCCCCGGGGACCGGTTCGGATCAGTGCTCGCCCTGGATGACGAGGGTCACATTGCCGCTGCCCGTCTGGCGGACCGTGGCGGTCTGGCCGTTGCCGACCTGGATCACGCCGGCGGCATTGTTGGAGCCGTACTGATCGGTGACGGCGTAATTGTTGCGGCCCATCTGGGCGATGCCCGAGATATTGCGATTGCCGGTCTGGACGCTGGCGCCGTAATTATTGCGGCCCTGCTGACCGATCACGGCGTCATTGCGGCGGCCATACTGGTCGACATGGGCCTGGTTGTAGCGGCCCGTCTGACCCACCGTGGTGCCATTGCGGGCGCCATCCTGGATCACCGTGACATACTGGCGGTCACCATTCTGGTTGATCACCATGCGCTGGCGATAGCCATTCTGGCGGCCGGCGATCTCATTCTGATAGCCCTGCTGGGCGACGCTGACGCGATTGCGCGACTGGGCCTCTGCAGCCCCAACCGTACCCATGACCGAAATCGCCGCGAGGGCGCTGGCGATGAAAAGACGGGTCTTCATGATCGATACTCCATTCTGTGTCTGGCCGACGCCCTGTGCATCGAAGCCTGACCCTGTTCTAGCGAGGCGCGGATGAGTGGTTGCTGAGCGGGATATTCATAATCGAACCAGCTAGATGAACGGATTTCCGGCTTTCGTTCATAAAAGAAAGGCCCGAGCCGGACAGGCTCGGGCCACAAGGGGCGGGAGAACAGGAAACGGGGATCAGTCGTCGTATCGGCACTGGGCCGGACGGGCACTGCGCAGACGTTCACACTGGGCGCGGGTAAGCGTGTATTGGCGCTGCGGCTGGACCTGGCGCGCGGCGGGCCGTTGCCCGGGCTGCTGGACCACGGCGCCGTACTGGTTATAGCGGGAGGCGCTGGGCGACGGGCGCTGCGGCGGATCGGCTGCCGCCTGCATCAGGCTCATCGGCATGATCGAGACCTGCCGCGTCGAGCAGACCAGGCGTCCGCGATCATCATAGACCTGGAGCGAGCCTTCCAGATGCGCGTCCTGGCCCAGTTCCGCATCGCGCAGCTCATGCATGCCGCGATAACCATTGGGAACCGCATAGCCCAGGGCAAACGGGTTGCGGGCCAGCGTCGTATCGCGCGGACCACCGCCGGAGAAACGGCCGCTCAGATTGATGTCGACCTGGCTGGTCGGGATCGCCTGGTAGAGCGTGAAACGGTAGGAGCCACTCAACGCGCGATCCGCCTTGGCCATGGCAACACCACCGGCATTGCTCATATAGACCTGAATGCCGCAATCGGCATTGGGGTGAAGATCGATACCGGAGGGCAGCTGGGCCTGGGCCGGCGCGGCGAAACCGGCCAGCAGTCCGGCCGAAACCAGGGCCGCGGTCAATTGGCTCTTCATCGTGCGCATCATTCGCTCCTGTGTGCAGGCCCGTTGCGGGCGTTGCAGACACATCTAGCGAATGGGGGATGAGTTGAGCCTGAGCGGCGGGTTCAGCCCGCGTTCATACAAACCGCGCGGTCAGGCGCGGGCGACCTGCTCACGATAGGAGCGGTCTTCCTCGCTGGCTTGCGGCAGCAGGATGGACGCTTCCACCGTATTGCCCACGCCGAGATAATTGACCTGGGTAAAGCCCATCGACTTGGCCAGCTTGATCCCCTTGCCGCGATAGCCGGCGCGCGCGGGATTGGCCATTTCAGCCGTTTCCGCATCAATCCCCTCGCCATCATCCTGGATGACGAAAGTCAGGGCTTTCAGGCCGCGATGCACGCTGAGGCGGACACGGCGATCGGAGAATTCCGGCTCATCCATCCGTTTGGCCAGCTTGCGGGCCCAGGACCCGTCAGCGAGCCCTTTGGCTTTCTCCGTGGCATCAAAGCCGAGATTGCCGTGTTCGATGGCGTTCGCGAGCAGGACGTAAAGGCCGACGCTGGTCGCACACGGCTCCGGACAGGCCCGGCCCAGGAAGACCGAGACGTCGCGCGCCTGTTCCAGCGTCTGCACAGAGAACTCGCCACTGGCGAGCGCAGTGATGGCGCCCAGACCGACATCACGGCTGGCCGGGACCGCCATGGCGTATTCACGATAGGCGCGCAGGCCTTCGATCGCATTGGTCAGCGTGCCCGCATCGGTATCGGCATCGAGAAACACGTCTGCGCCTGAACGGCGGGCATTGCCGGTCACCCAGAGCGAATGCTGCATGGGCGCGGCATTGGTCTTGGCCTCGGCGAGACGTTTGCCATTGGCATCATCCGCAACGACGAGCGCGACCGGACCTTCATCATCCATGGTCGGGCCCATATAGACCGTCATGCCCAACCCCTTCGCCAGCGCGCGGGACACCACGCGCGTGCGATTGCTGTCGGTCATGCACAACCAGATGCGTTCCGGTGTCTGATCGAGATCGGCGAGGGCCATGCGCTCTCCGCGGATTGCAAATTCAAGCGTTTATGGTTTCCGCACAGTATCGGCACAAGACATTAACAATGACTATCGCGCGCTGAGGAGGAAAAGGACCCGTCCTGCGCGAAGTTCAGCCAATCATGTCAGGAAGGTCAAAGACCTAGGCGTCGCGCTCGCGGACGATACCGGCTTCGCGTTCCCGGCGGGTGGCGAAACGGTAGAAGATGTGCGTGCCGATCCGGCGGGTGCGGACCAGGCTTTCATTCCAGTACGGATCCACGGCCACCGTGTGATAGTGGGTGGCGCGGCGCGTCACATCGCGGCCAAAGCCGAGATAGGCGTGCTGGGCGACCAGCTGGGACCGGCGCCAGGCATTGCCGCGCGGCGCCCGGATCAGGGAGCCGTCACAGGTGAAGGTGAACTGGCAGCCCGTGGTGCGCTCGGAACCCTCATAGACCACGTCACAAATCGTGTCGGGATAATTGCGGTTGCGCACCCGGTTCAAAACGACCTGGGCCACGGCCAGCTGACCGACAATGCCCTCGGAGCGGGCTTCGTAATAGACAGCCTCGGCCAGGCAATCGATTTGCGCGGTGATATCGGCCGCGTGATCAAAGTGAGTGGTATCGAACGTGCGCAGATCATCCAGCGAGCGCACCGTCAGGACCGCGCCTTGCAGCGGGTCGGAGGCCAGGGAGATCGAGGCGATGCGGACCAGTTCAGCCGAGGTGTCGGCATCCAGCGTGTCACCGCGATCCAGATACTGCGAGGCCAGACGCTGCCATTGCAGGGTCTCGTCCTGAACACGTGCGCGCTCGGAGGCGAGATTCATGACCAGGATGGACATCGCGCACAGCACCAGCGCCGCCAGCATATAGAATGCTGTCGCCACTTGTTTCTGCTGGCTGCGGGCTTCGTCCAAGTTCATGGAACTCTTTCCTGCCGGTCTTCGTTCTTGCGTTCGGTTATGACCGAATCACTCTGTGGATTCTGCTAATGTACCACTAAAAAGCGGCACCCCTTTGCCATGCAAAGAGCGCGCCTCTCTATGGGAGGCCGCGAAATTGGTCAAGCTTTGAGGCAAATTACAAATAAGAAATGACCCTCCCCGTTTCCAGGAAGGGTCATTTTTACTTTGACTGTTCAGCCACTTAGGAGGCGCGACGCAGACGGGCCTGGGCCGCCGCCAGACGCGCGATCGGCACGCGATAGGGCGAACAGGACACATAATCCAGGCCGGTTTCCTCGCAGAAATCGATCGAGGACGGGTCACCGCCATGCTCGCCGCAAATGCCCAGTTTGAGACTCTCGCGGGTGGCGCGGCCGCGCTCGGCGGCGATGGCGACGAGATCACCGACCCCGTCCTTGTCGAGCGAGACAAAGGGGTCCTTCTCGAAAATCCCGGCTTCCAGATAGTCATTCATGAACTTGCCGGCATCATCGCGCGACAGACCGAATGTGGTCTGGGTCAGGTCATTCGTGCCGAAGGAGAAGAATTCGGCATCCTCGGCAATCTTGCCGGCCATCAGGGCGGCGCGCGGCAATTCGATCATCGTGCCGATGAGATATTGCGGCTGGCCGCCGGTTTCTTCGGCGACGGCCTTGGCAACGCCAGCGACCCGGGCTTTCAGGATGGACAGCTCGGCCGGGGTGGCGACCAGCGGAATCATCACTTCAGCCAGCGGACGGAACCCCGTCTCCTTCTCGACAGCCACCTGCGCCTCGAAAATGGCGCGGGCCTGCATCTCGTAGATTTCCGGATAGGTGATGCCCAGACGGCAGCCACGATGGCCCAGCATCGGATTGCTTTCGGCAAGATCGCGGGCGCGGGCCATCAGCAGGTCCGCCGGCAGGCCGGTCGCCTTGGCCACGTCTTCCACATCTTCCGCCGTGTGCGGCAGGAATTCATGGAGCGGCGGATCCAGCAGACGGATCGTGCAAGGACGATCCGCCATGATGCGGAAGATTTCCTTGAAGTCCTCGCGCTGCATCGGAAGGATCTTGTCCAGCGCGGTGACGCGGCCATCCTGATCGTTCGACAGGATCATTTCGCGCACGGCAGCGATCCGGTCGGCCTCGAAGAACATGTGCTCGGTACGGCACAGGCCGATGCCTTCCGCCCCGAAATCGACAGCCGTCTGGCAATCGGCCGGGGTTTCCGCATTGGTGCGGACCTTCATGCGGCGATGCGTGTCGGCCCAGGCCATCAGCTTGCCGAAATCACCGGTCAGTTCCGGCTTGATCATCTTGGCTTCGCCATAGAGGACCTGGCCGGACGCGCCGTCGATCGTGACCAGTTCGCCATCCTTGATGACGCGACGGCCGACGGTGAATTGCTTAGCGGCGTAATCGATCTTGATCTGGCCGGCACCGGAGACACAGGGACGGCCCATGCCGCGCGCCACCACAGCGGCGTGCGAGGTCATGCCACCGCGTGCGGTGATGATGCCTTCAGCGGCGTGCATGCCGTGAATGTCTTCCGGCGAGGTCTCGATGCGGACCAGGATAACCTTCTCACCCGCCTTGGAGCGCTCCTCGGCCTCGTCACTATCGAACACGACCTTGCCCGCAGCCGCACCCGGCGAAGCCGGCAGGCCGGCGGTCAGCACATCGCGCTCGGCCTTGGGATCGAGCGTTGGGTGGAGCAGCTGGTCCAGCTGGGCCGGATCGACGCGCATCACGGCTTCATCCGTGGTGATCAGGCCCTCGGTCGCCATGTCGACGGCGATCTTGAGAGCGGCCTTGGCGGTGCGCTTGCCATTGCGGGTCTGCAGCATCCAGAGGCGGCCGGCTTCGACCGTGAACTCGATGTCCTGCATGTCGCGGTAATGGCGTTCCAGAATGTCGAACACCTTGATCAGCTCGGCATAGCTGGCCGGCATGGCGGTTTCCATGGACGGATTATCATCGCCCATCTTCTCGCGCATGGCTTCGGTGAGGCATTGCGGCGTGCGGATACCGGCCACCACGTCTTCACCCTGGGCATTGACCAGGAATTCGCCGTAATAGCCCGGATCACCGGTGGACGGGTCACGCGTGAAGGCCACGCCCGTGGCGGACGTCTCGCCCATATTGCCGAACACCATGGCCTGGACATTGACGGCGGTGCCCCAGCTGGCCGGGATGTCGTGCAGGCGGCGATAGGTTTTCGCGCGCTCGGTCATCCAGGAACCGAAGACGGCGCCGATCGCGCCCCAGAGCTGTTCGCGCGGATCGGACGGGAATTCATAGCCCAGCTCGCGCGCCGCGGCCTTCTTGTACTCGGCGACAATCTCGACCCAGTCATCGGCACTCAGCTCGGTGTCGAGCGAGTAGTCATTATCGTCCTTGAACCCGTCCAGGATGTCCTCGAACACGGCATGGTCCACGCCCAGAACGACATCGGAATACATCTGGATGAAGCGGCGATAGCTGTCATAGGCAAAGCGCTTGTCGCCCGACAATTCGGCCAGGCCGGCAGCGGTTTCGTCATTCAGGCCCAGATTGAGCACCGTATCCATCATGCCCGGCATGGAGGCACGAGCACCGGAGCGCACGGAGACCAGAAGCGGGTTGGCCGGATCGCCGAAGGCCTTGCCGACGGTCTTTTCCAGCTGGGCCAGAGCGGCCTCGACCTGGCCATCCAGGCTTTCCGGATAGGCCTTGTTATTCTCGTAGAAGGCCGTGCAGACCTCGGTCGTCAGGGTGAAGCCCGGCGGGACGGGCAGGCCCAGCTTGGCCATTTCGGCCAGATTGGCGCCCTTGCCGCCCAGGAGTTCGCGCATCCCGGCTTCGCCTTCGGAATCCCCGCCACCAAAGGCGTAAACCCATTTATTATCAGCGCTCATTCTGTTTGGCCCCTAGCCTGAAATCTTGTCGAAATCAGCGACGGCGCAGACGGCCGTGCGAATTCGCGACAATAAAAGCAGTCGATTGCGACGCAACCGCTCGTCGTCCGTGTTAACGGTCACGGTCTCAAAAAATGCATCAATCGGAGCACGCATGCCTGCCAGAGCAGCCATTGCGGCCGTGAAGTCTTCTTTCGCCAAAGCGGACTTGGCCGCCTCGCCCGACTGTGCCAGCGCGCAAATCAGCGCCTTCTCATCGGCTTCCGGCGCACCGGAAAGATAATCCGCATCCGGATCACCGGCAAAGCTCTCACCGGACTTCTTCTCTTCCGCCTTGAGGATATTGGCCGCCCGATTGAACCCGGCCAGCAGCGCGGCACCGTCCTCGGTGTCGAGGAAGGCCTGCAGGGCGCGCGCCTTGGCGGTCACACGGACAAGGTCGTCATCGCCCAGCGCAAAGACGGCATCGATCACGTCGTGGCGGATACCTTCATCGCGCAGGTGGACTTTGAGGCGGTCGGCGAAGAAGGCGAGGAGGTCAGTCAGGTCATGGCTATCAAACGAAGCTAGGTCGATTGTGAGGCCATCAGGATCAGCCGCGCGAGCCTCTTCGTAACAGGCGACGGCATGGTCTCCAGGCCCCTTATAGAAAGTTCGCCCATTTCTTTGAACGAGAGTATCAGCATATATTTCGACGAGTTTGCCATGCTCTTGTAAAATTTCAGACAGATGCAAATCTAGTTCATTTGCAAGCAAGATGCGTATTACACCAAGTACTGCTCGCCTGAGCGCAAACGGATCCTTCGATCCCGTTGGCTTTTCATTAATTGTCCAAAACGAGACAAGTGTGTCGATCTTTTCTGCGAGCGCGACAGCGACAGTGACCGACTCAGACGGTACAGCATCCATTGGCCCTTGCGGCCTGTAGTGATCCCGAACCGCATCTGCCAAAAGCGGGCTTTCACCCTGTAGTTCAGCATAGTATCGACCCATGACCCCCTGCAGCTCAGGAAACTCATAGACCATTTCCGAAACGAGATCGGCTTTAGATAGCTCTACGGCCCTTTTTGTAAGCAACGCATCAGCATTCAGCTTTTTAGCCAATTTGCCCGCCAGTTCCGCCACTCGCCTAGCTTTGTCAGACACGCTGCCCAATCGATCGTGGAAGGTGACTTTGGAGAGCTGGGCCGCCATGTCCGAGAGTGGCGTTTTGCGGTCATTATCCCAGAAGTGGCGGGCATCCGACAGGCGTGCGGAGAGGACGCGGGCATTACCGGCGGCAATCGCCTTGCCGCCATCGGGCGCGACCTGATTGGCAATGCAGACGAATTTCGAGGTGACGCCCGGCTCGCCCGGCTTCTTCACCGCGAAATACTTCTGGTGCGTCTTCATGGTCAGGGTGATGACTTCTGGCGGCAGATCGAGAAAGTCCGGATCCATCTCGCCCAGAAGCGGGACCGGCCATTCCACCAGACCGGCAACCTCCGTCAGAAGACCGGCATCCTCGACCAGTTCCAGACCGGCATCCGTGCAGACCTTGCGGGCACCGTCCAGGATCAGCGCTTCGCGTTCCGCGCGCGACTGGATGACATGGCCCTCTTCGCGCAGGACTTTGGTGTATTGCGCATAATCGGTGATCGTGAAGGGACCGCGGCCCATGCGGCGATGGCCTTCGGTGATATTGCCCGACTTGATGCCGAACACGTCGAAGTCCACGACTTCGCCATCAAACAGGCAGAGCAGGCGCTGGATCGGACGCACCCAGCGCTGGGCCTTCTCATCCTCGCCGAACTTCATGGATTTGGGCCAGGGGAAGGCTTTCATCACCTCCGGGATCGCCTCGGCGATCACATCGGCCGTGGTGCGGCCGGGCTTTTCGATGATGGCGACCCAGAACTCGCCCTTCTTGTCTTCGCGCTTTTCGCACTGGTCCAGCGAGGCAACACCGGCGCCACGCAGAAAGCCTTCAACGGCCTTGTCCGGCGCACCGACGCGCGGGCCCTTGCGTTCTTCGCGGACATCCTCGGTCTTCACCGGCAGGCCCTCAATCACGAGACCCAGTCGGCGCGGACCGGCAAAGGTGGTCAACGAGGTCCAGGCAATGCCGGCGGCCTTCAGCTTGTCACCCAGGAGTTTTTCCAGGTCGGCCTCGGCGCGCGGCTGCATCCGGGCCGGGATTTCCTCGCAGAAGATTTCAAAAAGCAGTTCAGACATTTTGTGTCCCGTCACGAGGTCGGTTTGTCGGTCAGTTCCTGGGAGGTCCAGCGCTCCATGAGCGCGTAATAACTGTCGTCCGGCGGACCTTCATAGATCAGCGTGTCATCCTCGAAGGCCATCCAGTCTTGGGCCGATTTCACCCAGATATGCCCGACCGGACGCAGACGGGCGCGATCATCCAGCGAACCCGCCTTCAATGACAGGGCCGGACGCCCTTCGGTATCATTGGCGATGCGCGTGCCGCACTTGTCACAGAACAGGCCCAGCTTGTTGGACTTGCTGTCGGTGGGAATGGAGAAGGCCGACGGTGCGCCCTGGGTGAAGCGGAAACCGTCCCGCTCCACCAGCATGGACAGGCCGAACGCCGAGGAGGATTGCTGCTGGCAGGTCGTGCAATGGCAGCAATACAGGGTCAGCGGCTGTTTGGAGATCTCATAGCGGATCGCACCACACTGGCAGCCGCCGCGGAGGGGGAGTTTCATGAGGCGGTCTCCGTTGCCAAACAGGCGCCCGAGCGCCCCGTCACATTTTGGGCGAGGCCCGCCCCGCTTTCGGCAATGGTATAGCGCCAGGCCTGGTCCCCATCGCAGAAATCACCCCAAGCAATGATGGAAACACTGCCTTGGGTTTGACCGCTCACCCGATCAGGGGCGGATGCTTCCGTGCCCGGCATGGGCCGTGTGGGAAGGACGCGCGCAAGCCATTCCGGGGCCGGTCGTGCAGACAGTTCGAATGAAATGCTTGCCGAGTTCTCCTCGCCTTGATTGCGAAGAATGGACGTGATTTCAGCCCCCTCCGGAAGAGACGCGGGGATCAGTCCCAACTCGACATAGCGCGAGCGGTCCTCGGCACTCGGCAAAGCAACCTGTTCCGTCACGCCGTCATCGGAGTTCATGCGCAGCACCAGCACACCGGCGCCAAGCGCGGCGATCAGGGCAAGAAGGGCTGCAAACCGCATCGCCCTACCCCTCCAGCGCCGCGCGTTCGGACTTCACCCAGGCTTCAGCGCAGCCCTTGGCCAGTTCGCGGACGCGGGCGATCCAGCTGGCGCGTTCGGCCACCGAAATGGCGCCGCGGGCATCGACCAGATTGAACAGGTGCGAGGCCTTCAGGCAGAAATCATAGGCCGGCAGGGGCAGCGGCTTGTCGAGATTGAGCAGGGCCATGCACTGGCTTTCCGCGCCCTTGAACCACTCAATCAGCATGTCGACATCGGCATGCTCGAAATTGAATTCGGAATACTGGCGCTCGGCTTCCTGGAAGACATCGCCGTATTTCAGGCCCGCACCATTGAAGTCCAGATCGTAGACATTCTCCACGCCCTGGACATACATGGCCAGGCGTTCCAGCCCATAGGTCAGCTCGCCGGAGACGAGATCGACATCGAGCCCGCCGACCTGCTGGAAATAGGTGAATTGGGAGACTTCCATCCCGTCACACCAGACCTCCCAGCCCAGACCCCAGGCGCCCACGGTCGGGTTTTCCCAGTCATCCTCGACAAAGCGGACATCGTGCAAATCGCGGTCGATGCCGATCGCGTCGAGCGAGCCGAGATAGAGGTCCTGGATATCGGCCGGGCACGGCTTCAGCAGGACCTGGAACTGGTAATAGTGCTGGAGGCGGTTGGGGTTCTCGCCATAGCGGCCATCGCCCGGACGGCGCGAGGGCTGGACATAGGCGGCACGCCAGGGGCGCGGCCCCAGCGAGCGCAGCGTCGTGGCCGGGTGCAGCGTGCCGGCCCCCACTTCCACATCATAGGGCTGGAGAATGGCGCAGCCCTGCTCGGCCCAGTAATGCTGCAGACGCAGGATCAGGTCCTGGAAGGACGGCGCAGGTGAAGCGGCCATATCGTATTGTCCCGGCGGAAATAAACGCGTTCAGAAAATTGGCCGGACACTAGGCAACGGGGCCCGTCTAATCAAGCACGCGAGTCCTCATCTCGCTGCGCCGCAGCACTGTCGCCCAGCCGCGCCTCCACCGCCTTGCGGGCCGCTTCCGCCGTCTCATCACGCGCTTTCGTCTTCCGGCCCCTGAAGAGGAAGAAGAGAATGATGGCCGCGGCAAGGAGGAAGAGCGTGATTTCCATGGGGCGGAAAGCCGGGCCTAGCCCGCCTTCGGTGCCGTGATGTGGATCGGGTGGCCCAGTGCCGTCAGGGCGGATTCGGCGAAGCCTTCCGTCAGGGTCGGGTGGACGTGGATCGTGCCGGCAATGTCTTCCAAGCGTGCACCCATCTCGACCGCCAGGGCAAACTCGCCCGAGAGCTCAGACACATGCGTACCAACGGCGTGGATGCCGAGGATGACATGGTCATCCTTGCGCGCCGTGACGCGGACGAAACCGCCATCCGTACCGGCATCCATGGAGAGATAGCGGCCCGAAGCGGCGAGCGGGAATTTGCCGGTGATGACCTCTTCACCCTTCGCCTTGGCCTCATCCGGCGTCAGGCCGACGCCAACGACTTCCGGTTCGGTGAAGCAGACAGCAGCGATGGCGACCGGATCATGCACGCGGCGATGACCGGCGATGATCTCGGCGACCATTTCGCCCTGGGCCGTCGCCTTGTGCGCCAGGAGCGGCTCACCGACAACATCACCGATCGCGTAGACACCGCGCATTCCGGTGCGGCACTGGGCGTCGACCTTGATGAATTTGCCGTCCAGATCGAGGCCCATATTCTCCAGGCCCCAGCCGTCCAGGCAGGCCTTGCGGCCGACGGCGACGAGGATCTTGTCGGCCTCGATCGTCTGCGTGGCGCCCTTGGCGTCCTCGTATTCCAGAACGGATTTGCCGTCCTTGCCTTGCGTGACGCCCTTGGCCTTGCAGGACAGGTTCACATCCACCTTGTGCTTCTTCAGCCACATGGTGATCGGGCGGGTGATCTCCTTGTCATAGAGCGGCAGGATGCGATCCAGCGCCTCGATGAAGGTGACCTCAGTGCCCAGCTTGCGATAGGCGATGCCCAGTTCCAGGCCGATATAGCCGGCACCGACAACGACGAGCTTCTCCGGCTTTTCCGTCAGTTCCAGCGCCTGGGTGGAGCCGATGACATTGTCGCCGAAGGGCATGAAGGGGAGTTCGACTTCCACCGAACCGGTGGCGAGCACGACATTCTCCGCCGTGATCTCGATCTCCTCGCCTGCATCCGTGGTGACGATGCAGGTCTTGGCATTCTTAAAGTTCGCCCAGCCGGCAATATGCTCGGCACCGGCCGCCTTGATCAACTGCGCCACGCCGCCGGTCAGCTTGGAGACGATGCCGTCCTTCCAGCCGATCAGCTTGCCCATGTCCAGCTTGGGCTCTTCGGACAGGGAAATGCCGAACCGGTCGCCCTTGGCCGCAGCACTCATATGCTCGTACTCGGTCGCGGCATGGATCATCGCCTTGGAGGGGATACAGCCGCGATTGAGGCAGGTGCCACCCAGACCGTGCTTGTCGACAATGATCGTGTCGAGGCCCAGCTGGCCGGCCCGGATAGCGGCCGGATAACCGCCGGGACCACCCCCGACAATGAGGACTTGGCAAGACCGTGTCTGCATCACAGGCGCTCCTTGAGTGTATCAGCGCAAAATCGAGAAATGACCGGAGCGCGGGGCTCCGGACGGGGTATCAGGTGTTGGCTTCTTGCGGACGACTGAGGCGGCGCCAGACCAGGGAACCGATCACGGAGCCCAAGGCAACCACAGCAAAAGAGCCGAACACGATCTGGGGCATCCATTCGGACTGGATGCCGATCTTCCCGTGATAGAACATGAGGATGAAAACGCCGGCCGCCCAAACGGCAACGGCGGAGATGAAATCGGACCAGGTCTGTTTCACACTTGGCGTCATCTCATTCACTCCCCTCTTTTGCTTTTGGGCGCTTTGCCCGGTCCGGTCAAGCAGACCGGGGTCAGCCTCACATGAACAGCGTTGCCGGGTTTTCCAGCAGGGATTTGACCCGCTGGATCAGCATGGCGGCGTCATACCCGTCGACGATCCGGTGATCGAAGCAGGAGGACAGATTCATCAGCTTGCGCGGCACGACCTGACCATCCGCATCGAAGCGCGGCAGGGTCTGCATCTTGTTGACGCCGATGATCGCCGTTTCTGGTGCGTTCAGGATGGGCGTCGTGACCAGACCACCGATTGCCCCCAGCGAGGTGATGGTGATGGTGGACCCGCTCAGCTCGTCCTTGGAGGCCTTGCCATCCTTAGCCGCTTGGCCGAGGCGCGAGAGTTCCGAGGCGATCTGCCAGATGTCCAGGCTTTCCGCATGCTTGATTACCGGCACCATGAGACCGTTCGGCGTGGCGGCCGCGATGCCGCAATGCACGGCCTCATACTTGGTCAGCACCATGGCCTCGCCATCGAAATGGGCATTGGCTTGGGGCGTGTCCGGCAGGGCCTTGGTCAGCGCCAGGACGAGGAAGGGAATGAAGGTCAGCTTGGGCTGGTCTTCGGAGCGGTGTGCATTGAGATGCGCGCGCAATTCTTCCAGCGCCGTGACGTCGATTTCCTCGACATAGGCAATGTCCGGGATCGTACGCTGGGCACGGGACATATTGTCGGAGATGCGACGGCGCAGGCCGATCACCTTCTCCTCGGTCACCGCCGTGCGCGCCGAACGGATGGCGGAACCGCCTCCGGAACGCGCGGCCAGGCGGCCACCGGATTTGATAAAATCATCCAGATCGTCATGCGTGATCCGGCCGGCCGGGCCCGTGCCGGGAACCACACCCAGATCAATCGCCGCATCCAGGGCGCGCTTGCGCACGGCGGGGCTGGCCAGCGGACGCTCGCCGGTCGGGCGCGCTGCCACGGACGGAGCCTCGGCGGAGACTTCCGGCTCAACGGGCTTCTTGGCGGCCGGCTTGGGCTCTTCCTTGGGCGCTTCGGCCGGTGCCTCCTCCTCGACGGGAGCGGCACCAGACGTGGCGATGAACATGATTTCCGTGCCGACAGCGATGACATCGCCCGGCGCGCCGACCAGCTTGGTCACGGTGCCGTTCACGGCGCAGGGAATCTCCACCGTCGCCTTGTCCGTCATCACGTCCAGCACGTGCTGGTCCTCGGTGACCGTGTCACCTTCCTTGACGTGCCATTCGACGATTTCCGCCTCGACGATCCCTTCGCCGACATCAGGCATTTTATAGCGGTACTCACTCATCGCTTAAGCCTCCAGCACGGCGTTCATCGCGTTGATGAAACGGTCCGGTCCCGGGAAGTAGGACCATTCATGGGCATGCGGATAGGGCGTATCCCAACCGGTGACACGCTGGATCGGGGCTTCGAGCGCGTAGAAGCACTCTTCCTGGATCTGCGCGGCCAGTTCGGCCGCAAAACCCGAGGTCCGCGGCGCTTCCTGGGAGACGACGCAGCGGCCGGTCTTCTTCACCGAACGGGCAATCGTCTCGATATCGTAGGGAGCCAGCGTCTTCAGATCGATCACTTCAGCATCGATACCGGCGCGTTCGGCGGCTGCCTGGGCGACCAGGACCAGCGTGCCATAGGCGACCACGGTGACATCCTTGCCCTCACGGACCACTTCCGCCTTGCCGATGGGCAGGGAGTAATGGCCTTCAGGCACTTCGCCCTTGGGATGATTGCCCCAGGAGGCCAGCGCACCGCCGGAATGGCCTTCGAACGGGCCATTATAGAGACGTTTGGGCTCGAAGAAGATGACCGGGTCCGGGCTCTCGATCGCGGCGATCAGCAGGCCCTTGGCGTCATAGGGGTTGGACGGCATCACCACTTGCACACCCGGGATATGGGTGAAGAAGGCTTCCGGGCTCATGGAGTGGGTCTGGCCACCGCGGATACCGCCGCCACAGGGCGTGCGGATCACGGCGGGAACCGTGAACTGGCCGGCCGTGCGATAACGGATGCGCGACAATTCGGAGACGATCTGGTCGAGCCCCGGGAAGATGTAGTCGGCAAACTGGATCTCGGCGACAGGCTTGAGGCCCTTGGCCGCCATGCCGATCGCCATCGCCACGATGGCCGCTTCATTGATCGGCGCGTCGAAGGAGCGGTCCAGCCCGTATTTCTTCTGCAGGTTCGCGGTTACCCGGAACACACCGCCGAAATAGCCGGCATCCTCGCCAAAGCTGATGACGTCGGGATCGCGTTCCATCATCACATCCAGCGCCGAGTTGAGCGCCTGGATCATGTTCATCTTGGCCATGTCCTAGACTCCCAGATCCTGGCGCTGGCGGCGCAGGCGCCAGTCCTGTTCGGCATAGACATCCTCGAAGATCGACTCGACCGGCGAGAGCGGACCGTCATGCAGCGTGCCGTAGCTTTCGGCTTCCTTGTAGGAGGCAATCACCAGCTCGTTCAGCTCCTTCTCGAGCGCGACATGGCGCTCTTCGTCCCACTCACCCAGACCGATGAGATGGTTCTTCAGACGCGCGATCGGATCACCCAGCGGCCAGGCCTCCCCCTCGCCTTTCGGCCGGTAGCCGGACGGGTCGTCCGAGGTGGAGTGCGCATCAGCGCGATAGGTGAAGCTCTCGATCACCGTGGCGCCATGCCCCTTGCGCGCGCGCTCGGCGGCCCATTGGGTGGCGGCGTAGACGGCCAGGAAGTCATTGCCGTCCACACGCAGGGAGGCGAGGCCATAGCCCAGCCCCTTGGCGGCGAAAGTCGGAGCGTCGCCAGCGGCGATCCCCTGGAAGGTGGAAATGGCCCACTGATTGTTCACGACATTCAGAACGACCGGCGCCTTGTAGGTGGAGGCCAGGACCAGCGCGCCGTGGAAATCGCCTTCAGCGGTCGAGCCTTCGCCGATCCAGCTGGCTGCGATCTGGCTTTCGCCCTTGTAGCGGCAGGCCATGGCATAGCCGACAGCCTGCGGAAATTGCGTCGCCAGATTGCCCGAGATCGAGAAGAAATTCCCCTCGGCCCAGGTGTAGTGGACCGGCAGCTGACGGCCCTTGAGATTGTCACGGCTGTTGGAGATGCAGTGGCACATCATCTCCACAATGTCGCGGCCCCGCGCGAACAGCATGCCTTGCTGGCGGTAGGACGGGAACACCATGTCGCCCTTGTCGAGCGCCATCGCCCCGGCCACGGCAATCGCCTCCTCGCCGGTGGACTTCATGTAGAAGCTCATCTTGCCCTGGCGCTGCAGTTTCAGCATGCGGTCGTCATAGGCGCGGGTCAGCATCATGTGCTTGAGCCCCTCACGCAGGACATCCGCGTCCAGTTTCGGGTCCCATTCGCCAACCGCCTGGTGGTTATGGTCGAGCACACCGATCAGGCCGAGGGCCAGATCGCGGGTCTCCATGCCGGGCACAGCGACATCCGGCCGTTTGGCCTCACCGGCCGGCTGGACCTCGATGTGAGAAAAATCAGGTGTGTCACCGGGACGCGCATGCGGCGCGGGGACATGAAAGCGAGGTGCGTCTTGGGCCATGAGCTCTCATCTGGACTGGCGGGGCGAGATACCCCGGACATGCAAACGGGACGCCTCAGGCGACCGATATTGCGCGACGGGCTCTAACGCGGAAGCGCTAGTCTTGTCCACCATTGGAATGCGGTGCCATTTTGGGGTTCGCAAGTGCGAAAGCTTAGATTATTTTCTCAGAAAATTCTGATTTGAGGAAATAATGACGGCTACCCTAGATACGATCGACGTTCGCATTCTTGAAGCCCTGCAGGAAGATGCGGGCCGCTCCGTTGCGGACATTGCGGAAATCGTCGGTCTGACGCCCTCCCCCTGCTGGCGCCGAATTCGCCGCCTGGAGACCGAAGGTATCATCAAACGGCGCTCGGTCCAGCTGGATCGTCGCGCGGTTGGACTGATGTTCACGGCCTATCTGGAAGTGAAGATCCAGCCGGCCCGCAAGGCCAATTACGAGAAGTTCGAAAAGGCCATCCAGGACTTCGAGGAAGTCGTGGAAGGCTGCACGATGACAGGCCCCTACGACTATCTGCTGAAGATCGTCGCGCCGGACATCGATGCCTACAACACCTTCATGTACGAGAAGATGATTCCGCTCGACGTGGTTGGCGAATTCCAGACCTCGGTCCAGGTGCGCAACGTCAAGGAAGGCCGTGGCCTTCCGCTGAATCACATCGACAGCTAAGCGGTTTTTCGCCAGTGCAGCATGAACCCTGTCGCCGGGGCGGCGCATGAAACGCGCCCGCCTCGGCCCGCGAACCTGGCTGGCGATCACGCTGGTCGGGATTGTTCTGGCTATCGCCTTGCGCTTTGCCCTGTTCACGACCACGGAGCGTGAGGCCTGCCTGGATGGCAATGGCAGCTGGCATGCCGACAGTGAGACCTGCCGCTTTTCGGACAATCCGGCAGGCTGGTAGATGCCAAGAAAAAGGGCGCAGCCGATGGCTGCGCCCTTCTTGTTTTCAGCCTTGGAGCCTGGCTTAAGCCATGCGCTCCACGGCGACGGCAGTGGCTTCACCGCCACCGATGCAGAGCGAAGCCACACCCTTGGACTTGCCGTGCTTTTCCAGCGCAGCCAGCAGCGTCACCATGATGCGGGCACCGGAAGCGCCGATCGGGTGACCCAGGGCGCAGGCGCCGCCATTGACGTTGATGATGTCGTGGGAAATGCCCAGCTCCTTCATCGCGATCATCGGCACCACGGCAAAGGCCTCGTTGATTTCCCACAGATCGACATCCTCGATCTGCCAGCCGGCGCGCTCGACGACCTTGCGCATGGCAGGCACCGGAGCGGTGGTGAAGTAAGCCGGCTCATGAGCGTGTGCGGCGGTCGCGACAATCTTGGCGATCGGCTTGAGACCGCGGCGTTCCGCTTCCGACAGGCGCATCATGATCAGCGCGGCGGCGCCATCGGAGATCGCCGAGGCATTGGCGGCCGTCACCGTGCCGTCCTTGCCGAAGGCGGGACGCAGGCTCGGAATCTTTTCCGGCATGGCCTTGCGCGGCAGTTCGTCCGTATCGACCACGACATCGCCCTTGCGTGTCTGGATGGTCACCGGCGTGATCTCGCGCTTGAAATCGCCTTCCTTGGTCGCGCGCTGGGCACGGGCCAGGGTTTCCAGCGCATAGGCATCCTGCTGCTCGCGGGTGAACTGGTGTTCTTCCGCGATCATGTCGGCAAACACGCCCATCGCCTTTTTCTCATAGGCGTCTTCCAGACCGTCCTGGGCCATGTGGTCCTTGACGACGTCATGGCCGTATTTGAAGCCGCCGCGGTGGGTCGGCAGCATGTGCGGCGCGTTGGTCATGGATTCCATACCACCGGCGATGATGATTTCCGCATCACCCGCCGCGATGGCTGAACGGCCCATGATGGCCGCCTGCATGCCGGAGCCGCACATCTTGTTCAGCGTGGTGGCTTCGACGGATTTCGGCAGGCCGGCCTTGATCGCGGCCTGGCGGCCCGGGGCCTGGCCCTGACCAGCCATCAGCACATTGCCCATCAGGACCTGGTCGACATCATCACCGGCCAGACCGGCTTCTTCCATGGCAGCCTTGACGGCGATGGCGCCCAGCTCGTTCGCGGACAGGGGCGAGAGCTCACCCAGCAGGCCGCCCATCGGGGTGCGGGCCATGCCGACGATGACGATGGGATCGTCGCTAGCACTCATGTCGTGTCTCCTCAGGGGTTGAAAGTCTCGATAGTCTGGCGCGCATGATCAAAACATGCGGCACAGCGTCAAGTTTTTTCGCAGATGCGGCATCCGCCGCACGGGCTTGGCCCGATTTGCAAAAATGGTGGCAAACCTTTCTTCTGCTTGCACTTTTCGCAAGCTTCGCCCTTGTTGTAGCCAAACTTGATACTGCGTTCAACTTTTCAGTGACGACGCATTGGGGCGAGCTGTTAGCGATAGCAGCACTGGGATTTTTCATCCCCGCCCTTGGCGAAGAGATGGTGTTCCGAGTCGCACTGGCCGGCCGCAGGGGCGTCTGGCGCTCCGCACTGGCGCTCGCCCTCTTCGTGCTCTGGCACCCGGTCCAGGTCTGGCTCGGCCTGCCCATGGCGCAACCGGCTTTCCTCGAACCCGGTTTCCTGCTGATCGCCACGGCGCTGGGCCTGACCTGCACGCTCGCCTGGCGGATGGGCGGGTCAGTGTGGCCGGCCGTGGTGGTCCACTGGCTGACGGTGGTGGGGTGGAAGGCGGTGTTGGGCGGTTAGCCAATCAACCGAACGCCCGTTCCGCCAGTCCCACGCCCGCTTGTCCGGGCAATCCAGCCACCGCCGAGCACTCGGTCCTCGTCGTCCGGCGAATAGAAGACACAGGCCTGGCCCGGCGCGACGCCCTCCTCGCCCTTGGCGAGGACGACACCGATCATGTCGCCATCCACAGACAGGGCAGCGGGGACCGGCGGACGGGTGGAGCGGACTTTCACGCGCACGGGGGCGCCGTCCGACAGGGCCTCATCGCCCAGCCAGTTGATGTCCTTCAAGGCAATCGTGTCGACTTCCAGCGCTTCGCGCGGACCGACGATCACCTCGGCCTTGTCGGCATCCAGGCGCACGACATAGAGCGGTTCGCCCACAGCGATTTGCAGCCCGCGGCGCTGGCCGACCGTGTAGCGGATCACGCCCTCATGCTCGCCCAGCACCCGGCCATCGACATGCACGATCTTGCCTGGACGGGAGGCGCCGGGGCGGACCTTCTCGACAATGTCGACATAGCGGCCATTGGGCACGAAGCAGATGTCCTGGCTGTCCGGCTTGTCGGCGACGATCAGGCCGAAGGCTTCGGCGAGACGGCGCGTCTGGTCCTTGTTGAGATGGCCCAGCGGGAAGCGCAGGAAGTCCAGCTGTTCATGCGTGGTCGCGAACAGGAAGTAGGACTGGTCCTTGCCGGCATCGGCGGCGCGGCGCAGTTCCGGCCCGTTCTCGCCCTCGACACGCTGGATATAGTGACCGGTGGCCATGCAGCGGGCACCCAGCTGCTTGGCCGTTTCCAGCAGATCCGCAAACTTGACGGTCTGGTTGCACCGCACGCAGGGGATCGGCGTATAGCCGGCCAGATAGGTGTCGGCGAATTCCTCGATCACCGCCTCGCGGAAGCGGCTTTCATAATCCAGCACATAATGGGGAAAGCCGCAGGCCTCGGCGACGCGCTTGGCATCATAGATGTCCTGGCCGGCACAGCAGGCGCCCTTCTTGGCGATCGCCGCGCCATGGTCGTAGAGCTGCAGCGTCACACCGACCACATCATAGCCCAGCCGGTGCAGGACCGCCGCAGTCACGGAACTGTCCACGCCGCCGGACATGGCCACCACGACCCGATGATCACCGGGCCGGCCACCCAGCCCCAGCGGATCGCCGGACAGGTTCAATTCGGAAAGGAGTGCATCAGCGCGCGTCGCCGCGTCGCCGGTCAAAAGCGTCGTCATTCTCTCGCCTCCAGCGGGGTCAAGGCCCGCAGCAAACGTCTATGGGAGGCGGGTATATAGTCGAAGGCAGTCGGGAAATACAGCCCTGAGACGCTACCAGCCCTGCCTGAACAAGGCTTCCAGAACGTCTCTGATGAAGCTTTTTGGATATTTCAAAAAGTAGAATGCCGCACCCAGCGACACACCAAAAACAAGCAACGAAACCAATGCGATAACGAGAATATGAGCATTGAATCGGATCATCAGAAAAGCACAAATGCTGGTGATCAGACCACCAATAAGTGCCGCCCATCCGCCCAACCGGTCGTAATCGCCTGATTGCAATCCCTCCTCAGGCCGCTCGGTCATTTCTTCGTCCCGTTCTGGCATTACCACCCCCGAGCCATGATGACCGCAATGTTGTCAGGCAGGCCTGAGAGCAGCCGTTCACGCATGTGCTCCGCGAAGACTTGGATCACGATCATGCCGCGAGACTAGAGCCCGTCGCGTCAAAGCCCAAAGGGAATGCGAAACGGCCGGTCCCCTATCGCAGGTACGGCAGCAGGGAAACATCGTTCAGGGTGGAGAAAGTCACCGCGGAGACGTCCACGGCCGTCTGGGCCTGCTGGAAGCGGTTGGCGGCTTCGGCCATGTCGGCATCCTCGATGTCGGAGATCATCAGGGTGAGGAAGTCCTGGCGGTCGACATGGGAGTTTTTCAGGTTTTCCACCTGGGTCTGTTTCGAGCCGTTCTCGCCGACGCGGACATAGAGATTGTCCAGCGCGGTGATGACATTCTGGATTTCCGAGGTCAGGAAGGCATCCTGCGCCGCCGTCAGGGGCGAGGCGAAGGGACCATTGGCGCCGGCATCGAAATCGGCAATGCGCTTGAACGCCGCCATGACTTCGCCGCCGACATCACTGGCCAGCATGCCGACATCCAGCGTGTAGCCCTGGTCCAGCTGCACGACCGGCGTGCGCTGATTGTTCTCGAACACATCATTCGCGCTGGCCAGCGGCACCAGGTCCGACAGGTTGGACACATTGACCGGCGTCACATCGGAACGCGTACCACCGAAGAGATAGACCCCGGAATGCTTGGTATTGAGCGCGTTGGTGATCTCGTAGAAGGCCTCACGCACCTGGTGCATGATGTAATCGCCTTCCTTGGACGTCACGGAAGTGCGCAAATTGGATACCGCATCGCCCATCTGTTCCAGGGCGATATTCTGGGCTTCCAGGCGGGCCCCCGTGCGCATCGCCGCTTCCTCATAGGATTTGGCGCGTTCGAGCGCGGCGCGGGAAGCCGACAGGGATTCAGCCTGGTAGCCGATGCCCTTGAGATCCGTCGCCAGCTTGCCCGAACTCAGCTGCTGCTGGGCGTCAAACATGTTCTTTTGCGCGCGCATCAGGTCCATCAGGGCGGACTGATTGGCTGCATAGGTGGAAATCCGCGTCATCGCCTATTCCTCTTAGACAATATTGAGCAGGGTTTCGGTCATTTCCTTGGCCGCCTGCATCATGCGCGCCGAGGCATTATAGGACGTCTGGAACATGGTCATCGACGCCAGTTCCTCATCCAGATTCACCCCCTCAACATCGAGCCGTTTCTGCGCCGCCGTCTCCCGCAGGACGATGGCCGAGCCCGCTTCACTTTCCGCCCGCGAGGCCCGCGAACCGACCGTACCGGCCAGACGGGCCATGTAGTCGCCCAGGCTGGCCGAAGTGGCCGAGATCGACCCGGCCGCATCAAAACTGCGTTGATTGTCGAGCGCCGCCTGCAGGGCAGAGCCGCCGCGATTATCGCCCGCCGTGATCACCACATCGCCCACCACGGTCGCGGCGGAGATATCGAGCTGGCCCAGCGAGAGCCGCGACGCGTCGGACCGCACCTCGCTGTTCACATCAAAGCTTTCGGCACGCGAGGCGCGGGCTTCCAGACCCACACCGAACAGGTGGGAAAAAGCGATACCGGAACCGGGACGCGATGTGTCATCGCCCGTCATATTGACCTGGAAACTCTCATAGCCGGCTTGGGGAACCGAGGAGAGTTCGCCATTCGCATCGAGCGAGAAGGTGGCATAGCGGCCCAGACCCGTATTGGGGTCATTGAGCGCGGTGATGACATCATTGAAGGTCTCACCCGCGACCATGGCGATATTCACCGTGCCGACCGAATTGCCATCATGGGTCTTGATGGTGAATTCCAGGCCCGATCCGCCGGCAAACCCGTGCAGCTCCGCACCCGTCAGCCCCGTTTCAAAGAAGCCGGGACGGGTTGAGCGCACCAGATCATTCAGGCCGAAGAAATGGGCAAAACCCCGGCCCGCACGATCAGACGGATTGGTTTCGTCCTGCAGGGTGGACACGCCATTCGTGGCGGCCGTGGCAGAAATCTCCATCTGGCCATTGGCGAAACTGGCGGAGCCGACACCGGCCAGGGCCGTGTTGATCGCCGTCGTCAGACTGTTGACCGTCGTGCCGATCGCGGCCGGTGCCCCGCCATCGACGGAGAGCGTGCCGGCGTCGAAATCGATATCGACCCGGCGCACGAGCAGGCCGGTATTGTCCGTCACGGCGAGCGTGGTCGCACCGGTGAAATTGTGCAGGTCCGTGCCTTCCAGACCGGTATTGCGCCCGGTCAGGGTCTGCGGTGCCGGATAGGAGGTGGCATTGTTGTGCGCCGCGTTCAGCGCATCGGCGGCACCGGCAGCCAGCTCGGCCAGCTCTTCGGCCACTTCAGCCAGATCGCCATCACGCAGGTCCAGAAGGCCGCGCAGCTCACCGGTCTTGATATGGCTGTCCAGCTGCTGGGGCGAACCGCCATTGGGCGGCTGCACATAGATCTGGCCATACTTCACGCCATAAGCGCCCGTACCGGTCGGCTTGTAAGTGATCTCGGCCGGGAAATTGTCGAGCAGGAGGACACCGTCCGTGGTGCGGACCACAACACGGCCATCGCCCTGGAAGTCCGCGCGGACATCCAGATAGGTCGACAATTCGTCGAGAAGTTCGGACTGGCGGTTTTCCGCCCCCGACACATCCCCGCCTCCCGAGGACAGGCTCTGAACATTGGCGTTGAGCTCGAAAAGCTCATTGATGATCTCATTGGACCGGTGGACCGTCGCATTGATCTTGGCGTCAGCTTCCTGGCGCTGATTGCGGACCTCGGTCGACAGACGGCTGGTCTCGTCAAAAAAGGATTGCAGATCGGCAGCGGCCGACAGACGGGACACGGACAGGGACGGATCCACGCTGGCCTGGGACAGACTGGTGAACGCCTTGTTCAGACGGGCAAAAATCGAGCCGCTATCGTCCAGATTGCCGAACTGGGCCTGCAGGCGGTCCAGCGCATCGGCGCGGACTTCGGCCGACCCGGCCTCGCTGATCGCACGCAGGGAGGCGAACTGGAGATGCCGGTCCACAATCCGGGTGATGCCGACGACTTCCACACCCATCGCCACACCGCCGACGGCGCGGGATTGGAGATTGGCCGTTGTGCGGGCGTAACCGGGCGTGTTGACGTTGGCGACATTGTTGGAGGCGGCACGCAGGCCGGCCTGGCTCGCTGCCAACCCCGAAAGGGCATTGCCCAGAATTCCACTCAGCGACATGTCGCGCTCCCGGTCTGACGAGCCAACGCGCCAACTGCCCGGCCAAAGATTCCGGCAAAGCGGCAGGAATTGCCGGGCGCAAACCAGGTATTTCCGGTGCGTCCTTCTTTGCAAATCTGGCTGTAAAGCACTGGCGTCATTGGTTTATTGGCTCAATCTCTGAATTTTTCCGCTGCCGGTTGCCCAGCAGACCTGCCCTTAACATCGCAAGCGCCGGGCCAGTTTTCCGACGCGGATTCCAGACCGTCAGCCAGGCCGGTCGCGATCACGTCTTCACCGCGCGCACGCGTAGGCGCGCCCGTGCTCACGCGCGATTTACAAGGTATTGGGACCGGTATCCGGCGGCCCGGCTCCGCCCGGAAGGACAGCCCGGCAGCTTCCGCCCACCACCGGGCAGGAATAGCCGGGCAAGCCTGCCTCCCAGCAAATATTTCCGGAAAATTAATGCATAAATTCAATGTCTTGGGTGAATTTCACACTGGCATGCCACTTGCGACAGATCTGGCGAACCAAGGCGTGAACTGCGCCATCAATGTGAGTGAAGGTGACGATGCAACCCGGTCAGATTTCCATTCTGTCCATTCTTGGAAGCGCAGCGAATGCGTCCGCCGGTGCCAGCCCGTCTGCGCCGGTGAACGGCACAGCCGCGTCTGCCGTCACCAGCGAGTTCAACCAATTGCTGGCCAGCCTGGCCGGTCACACCGACAGCGCCCTGCCCGCCGCAATCAACCGCGCCGCCCTTCCGGGCGCAACGAATGGTAATGCGCAACCGGTCCTGGCTGACGGCATGGCGGCCCTGGCACCGCAGCTCGCTCAGGATATGACGTCCGGTCAAAGCGGCGACGCGCCCGTTACGGATGCCAGCCTGCTGCTCGCCGGACAGATCGCGGCTGCAGCGCCGCAACCGCAATTGACGGCTGGCCTTGATGGCCCGGCACAACCGATCGTGTCTGCCGAAGCACCGCTTCTTGATGTGACAGCCGCGTCGGCCAACACGACGTCATCCGCGACAGCGTCATCCGCTGCGGCCGTGACGGCACCATCGCCCACACCCGCGACAATGACGGCGCCCGACCAAGCGCAGGCGCAGGCCCAAATCCAAACCCAGACACCGGTCCCGCCGGTTCTGGCGAAAGACAGCACGCCCACCCAGGCCAAATCTTCTGCCAGCCCGAAACTGCCGGTCCAGACTGCCACAGCGCAATCCGCACCCCTGCCGGCCGGACAGCCCGCGATGGCGGCTGACCCCTCGGCGGCGACCGGAACGACGACCAGCAGTACAGCGTCTCCTGCTCCGACCGCTCCGGTGACCTTGGTGTCCGCGGCGCCTGACAGCATGACGGCACCGCTTCCCGTGACAGGTCAGACGATGGGCGAATTGCCGGTTGAGCCAGCACTGGCGGGTATGACCGACACGGGCACTGCAGATCCGGCTGACGCCCTTGTACAGCGCCAACTGCCGGCACAGACGGCTCTCGCCGCCCAGTCCGCGACCCAGGACAATGCCAAGGCCGGCATGAAATCCACGGTCCTGGACAAGCTGCCGACGCAAGCCGTTCCGGCGCAGGCATCCGTGCCCGCTCCCGCTGTCACCAACCCGGTCGCCGCAGAGCAAGCCGGTGCGCTGAATCCGGCACAAGCGCTGGCTCAGGCGGCCCAAGCCCAACCGCAAGCCATCGCCCAGGCCCAGACCAATGGTCAGGCCGGCAGCGCTACCACGAGTGTTCAAGCCGAAATGCCGGCCCTGAAACAGCCGGGTCTCAAAGAGCCGGCAGACACGCGCGCCATCCTGCAACCGCGCGGTGCCTCCGCCATGGCAGCTGGCCAGTCCGCATCCAATACGCAGAGCGCAACGCCGTCCCCGTCGGCATCTGCAGCCGCGAAACCCGACACTACGGCCGCCATGTCCACCACCATGACGTCCGGTGCTGAACCGTCACTGCCGGTCCAGCGCGAATTACCGGTCACAGCGCAACCCCTGACGCTTCAGGCCAGCCTGAACCAGACGACCGGCCTGACGCCGGCTCCGGTTCTGGGTCAGGGTGAAAATGCTGACATGACCGCCACCACCGATATCGACCTGCAGACCGGACGCATGCTGGATGCCCGCGTCGCTGCGGATCGCAATGGCGCCCACTTGCCGCGCTTTGCTGCCCACACCACGCAACACCTGGCCGGGCAGATCAGCCGCAAGGTCAGTGACGGTAATCGCGTCTTCGACATCCGCCTCGACCCTGCCGAGCTGGGCAAGGTCGGCGTGCGGCTTGAGATGCGGGCCGACAATCGTGTCCATGCGGTCCTCACGGCCGAACGCCCCGACACGCTGATGGAATTGCAGCGCAATGCCCGCGAACTCGAGCGCGCCTTGAATGAGGCCGGTCTGGAACTGGGCGAAGACGGGCTGGACTTCCAGATGCAGGAAGACGGACAGGCTGCCGGCGATGATGCGTCGGGCGAGAATGCGTCTTCCATGCCGGTTTTCACCGAGAGCGACACCCTTTCCGCGCTGAGCGAGGCCATCGAGCCTGCCGCTCCGCGATCCACCTATGGCTTCCTGCTGTCGCGCCGCGAAGGCGTGGACATGCGGGTCTAGGAGCAGAGTAGATGACCGATATTACCTCCATTGGCGCTTCCAGCCCGGCCCTTGCGAACTCGCGGACCGGCCTGGCCGACAATTTCGAGATGTTCCTGACCCTGCTGACCGAGCAGATGAAGAACCAGGATCCGCTCAACCCGCTCGACTCCACCCAGTTCGTGAACCAGCTGGTCGATTTCTCCAGCGTGGAACAGCAGATCGCCCAGAACCAGAATCTGGAAAGCCTGCTTCTGCTGCAATCCGCGGCCGCTCAGGCTGACTCGGTCAGTTATATCGGCCGGGTTGCAACCGCACTGACGCCGGACGCCGTCCTGTCCGACAGTCAGGCCGAATGGGAATACACCCTGCCGTCCGATGCGGCCGAAGTGACGCTCCTGATCAAGGATGGCGAACAGATTGTCGCCCGCGCCACCGGCGAAACCACGACCGGCAATCACACCTTCACCTGGGATGGCCTGTCCGATTCCGGCTCCGCGCTGGATGACGGTGTCTATACCCTTGAGATTATTGCCGAGGATGCCGAGGGCGAACCCCTCAACACCTCGATCCGGGCCGCGGCGCGCGTCACCGGAGTGGACATGTCCGGCAATGAAGTCAGCGTCCAGATGGGTTCGATCAGCGTTCCGCTGTCCTCCATCCTGTCTGTCCGCGAAGCCACCAGCACGGCTCAGCCCCCCGCAGAGGAAGCCGTTAGCTGATTCCCAGGCCCGCCGGCCTGAACGATCTGCCAGAAGACGGATCGTGAACCACACCCAGCAGAAAGCTCCGACAAAAACCAAAATCGCAAGGAGCATGCATAATGAGCATCAATTCCGCGCTTTTGGCCGGCGCCTCCGGCCTGATTTCGAACTCCAGCGCCCTGGCTGCGATCTCGGACAATATCGCGAACGTGAACACGGTCGGCTACAAGCGAGCCAATGCCACTTTCACGCCGCTTTATGACGCCGGCGGCAGCACCACGACGCGTTATTCCGCAGCGGGCGTCCGGTCCGTCGCCCGTCTCGCCATCGGCGAGAGCGGCCTGCTGACGGCGGGTACGTCCACGACCGACCTGGCCATTTCCGGCCGCGGTTTCTTCGTGGTTCGTGACACGCCGACCGCCGGTTCCAACGACCCGGTCGCCTTTACCCGCGCCGGCCGTTTCACAGCGGACGATGAAGGTTACCTGCGCAATGATGCGGGCATGTATCTGTCGGGCTGGCCGGTGGCCGCCGACGGCACCGTCCCGCAGAACCCGTCCGACCTGAACACGCTGGAGACGATCAACCTGTCCTCCATCGGTGGTGCAGCGGAAGCGACAACGACCATGTCGATCAACGCCAACCTGCAATCCAGCCAGACCGTGTCGGCCGCCGAA
The DNA here is from genome assembly GCF_016817355.1 of Maricaulis parjimensis. Lineage (GTDB taxonomy): Bacteria > Pseudomonadota > Alphaproteobacteria > Caulobacterales > Maricaulaceae > Maricaulis > Maricaulis parjimensis. The sequence continues at coordinate 78,712 of NZ_JADOTT010000005.1, read as the reverse complement.
GCGACCTATGCTGCCGGTGTTTCCGCCACGAACATGGCATCCGGCACTGTGACGCCGGACTTCCAGCGTTCGGTTCCCTTCTATGACAGTGTCGGTGGCGTGCGCTCGCTCACCATCTCGCTGCTGAAGAGCTCCACCCCGAACCAGTGGCACGCCGAAGTGCACATGGTTCCGGCGACGGACATCTCCACGGGCGCCGGCCTGGTCGACGGCCAGATGGCCACGGGTATTGTCGCCTTTGACGCCCAGGGCCGCCTGGACACCGCCAACACGACCCTGCCGACCACGCTGGACTTCCTGTCCTCCACCAATGTGGCCGCTCTGGGTGCCAACCAGTTCCAGTGGGCTGCCGCCACCGGCGTCGATGCCCAGTCGATCGAACTGGACTTCGGCTCCCCGAACGCCCCGGGCGGTTTCACCCAGTATGACAGCCCGTCGGCCCTGCTCTCCACGAATGTGAACGGTTCGGCCTTCGGTAACTTCGCCAGCGTGGACGTGGATGAGGACGGTTTCGTCTTCGCCAAGTTTACCAACGGCATTGTGCGCAAGATCTACCAGATCCCGGTCGCGACCTTCGTGAACCCGGACGGTCTGGAAGCCCAGTCGGGCGGTACGTTTACCGTGACGCCGGAATCGGGTGCCTACACGCTCTCGCCTCCGGGCCTGGGCACGTCCGGCAATATCGCCGCCTCGACGCTGGAAAGCTCCAATGTCGACCTGGCCACCGAGTTCACCAGCCTGATCACGACGCAGCGGGCCTACTCCGCCTCGTCCAAGATCATCACCACGGCTGACGAGATGCTCGACGAAGCCATCCGGATGAAGCGCTAACCACCACCCACGCTGATCCGTAATCTGGGCCCCGTCTCTGGCGGGGCCCATTTTTTATGACTGCCATCTCACCGCTTCGAGTCGATTTAGCGGCAAATTTTAAGGCTGTGTTTAAACTTAAATTTACCCAGCGGTTTAGGTGGATGTTAAAGCCCCGCGTGTAGTGTCACCCTACAAACAAAAAACACGGGGACACGGACATGCAGCCGCGCCTTAAAAAAGAAAATTATGTCATTGGACCGGATGGTAGCCCTCTGACCCTTGCGGATCTTCCGCGGCCGGACACCCAGCGCTGGGTTGTTCGCCGTAAAGCGGAGGTCGTTGCAGCGGTGAGAGGCGGATTGCTTTCTCTTGAAGATGCTTGTGCTCGCTATTCGCTGACCGTCGAGGAATTCCTCGGCTGGCAGCGCTCGATCGACCGTCACGGTTTGGCCGGGCTGCGCACCACGCGTCTCCAGCAATATCGCGCCTAAAAGCGCACTGATTCGCTGATCAACGGGAAAAGTCCTGCCCCCGGACTGATTCCGTACGGGAACCACCACCCCTATGCATACAGGCGTCCCGCCGGGTTTTCCCGGCGGGATGCATTTCGTATTCGGCGCCATTAAAGTCTCGTTTACGACACAGGTAGGAAAATTCTGCCCAGTGCTTCGCTGATGAAGCGCGAACCAGCAGGCAGGACTTCCTTGTGAACGCGATACTCGAACAATTCAGGGCTTTTGGTGCCGGTCGTCTGACAGCCATTTTTGGACTGGCCGTCGGCGTTGCCGTCGCGCTCATGTATTTTTCCGGTGCCGTGGGCGGCGGCAGCCAGGCGCTTCTCTATTCCGGTCTCGACCCGGCAGACGCCGCATCCACCTCCCAATTGCTGGACCAGGCGAATATCGCCTACGAGATCCGCGAAGGCGGCACCGCCATCTATGTCAACCGCGACCAGGTTGATGAAGCCCGTGTGCGCCTCGCCTCGTCCGGCCCGCTGAGCGGTGCCTCGGTCGGTTATGAAATCTTCGACCGCCAGGACAGTTTCGGCCAGACCTCTTTCGTCCAGAACATCAATGCCAAGCGCGCCCTGGAAGGCGAGCTGGCCCGCACGATCCAGTCCCTGGCCTTCGTCAATTCCGCGCGCGTTCACCTGAACCTGCCGGAGCGCCGCCTGTTCGCCCGCGACCAACAGGCCCCGACCGCCGCTGTCACCATTTCCGCGAGCCAGCGCCTGAACAGCGAACAGGTTCGCGTGATCCGCAACATCGTCGCCTCCGGTGCCGGTCTGGAGCCGGGCCACATCTCCCTGTCCGATGATCGCGGCCGTGTCCTGGCCAATGCGACCGAGGACGGCATGGCCGGTTCCGCATTCATGGATGAGCGCCGCGCCGAGATCGAAGCGGCCATGCGCCAGAACATTCTGGACATTGTTGAAGGCGTGGTCGGACCGGGCGCTGCCCGCGTCCAGGTCACGGCCGAACTGAACCGCCAGAGCGTCACGCAGAGCTCGGAAACCTTCGATCCGGAAGGCTCCGTCCTGCTGTCCCGCGAGCGCTCCGAAGACATTTCCAGCGACCAGGACGGCAGCCGCAACCGCGTCTCCGCCTCCGAAAACCTGCCGGACACCGAAGGTGAAACCGGGGCCGGCAACCCGGCCAGCCAGTCCAACCGTGAGACCTCCTCGGAAGTCGTCAACTATCGCCTCTCCTCCACCACGCGGACCGAGGTGATCGAGGCCGGTGCCCTGGAGCGCCTGTCCGTCGCTGTGGCCGTCGATGGCATTGTTGATCTGCAGGAAGACGGCAGCACGGTGTGGCGCGAGCGCCCGCAGGCCCAGATCGACGAGATCGAGGCCCTGGTCCGCTCCGCCATGGGTTATGCAGAAACCCGCGGCGACAGCCTGACGGTCCGCCAGATCGAATTTGCCCGCGCCAACCCGCTGCTGGGCACCGCGGCGACGAGCGGCTTCTCCTTCTCCAAGAATGACATCATGCGGGTTGCGGAAATCGTCGTCCTGTTCGTGACCGCCCTGCTGATCATCTTCCTGGTGGCCCGCCCGCTGGTGAAGGGTGCCAGTGGCGCACCGATGCCCCAGGGCCTGGCCCTGGCCGGTGCCGGCGCAGGCGCAGGACCGCAACCGGCAATCGCCGCGGCTCCGGCACCGGCTGCCCTGCCGTCCAGCGGTGGTGCTCCGGCCCTACCCTCTGCGGCGGCTGGCCATGACTCCATCGACATCGAGAAGATCGATGGTCAGGTCAAAGCTTCCTCCCTGAAAAAGGTCGCCAACATTGTCGACTCCCACCCGGAAGAATCGATCTCGATCCTCCGCTCCTGGCTGCATGAAGGTTGATTTGAGACATGGCTGACAAACGCGCTGTCGACGATCCTGCCCGGCTCAACGGTCCTGAAAAGGCCGCTGTGATGCTCCTCGCCCTGGGTGATGAGGGTGAAACGCTGTGGCAGCAGCTGGACGAAGAGGAAATCCGCGAGGTTTCGCAGGCCATGTCCAATCTGGGCACGGTCACATCCAGCGCGGTTGAAAAGCTGATCGTCGACTTTGTCGGCCAGATGTCGTCCACCGGTTCGCTGATGGGCTCCTTCGAGGCCACCCAGCGCCTGCTCACCTCTTTCCTGCCGGGCGACAAGGTCGAATCCATCATGGAAGAGCTGCGCGGTCCCGCCGGTCGGACCATGTGGGACAAGCTGGGCAATGTGAACGAGGTCGTCCTCGCCAACTATCTCAAGAATGAATACCCGCAGACCGTGGCCGTGGTCCTGTCCAAGGTGAAGTCCGAGCATGCCAGCCGCGTCCTCGCTGCCCTGCCGGAAGATTTCGCCCTGGAAGTGGTGACCCGCATGCTGCGCATGGAACCGGTCCAGCGCGAAATCCTCGACCGGATCGAAGAGACGCTGCGCACGGAATTCATGTCGAACCTGGCCCGCACCTCCAAGCATGACAGCCACGAGATGATGGCGTCGATCTTCAACAATTTTGACCGCCAGACGGAAAACCGTTTCCTGGCCGCCCTGGAAGAACGCAATCGCGAGAGCGCCGAGAAGATCCGCTCTCTCATGTTCGTGTTCGAAGACCTGTCCAAGCTGGACCCGGGTGGCATCCAGACCCTGATGCGCGCCATCGACAAGGAACAGATGGCCCTGGCTCTGAAGGGTGCCTCGGACAGTCTGCGCGATCTCTTCTTCTCCAACATGTCCGAACGCGCCGCCAAGATCATGCGCGAGGACATGAACGCAATGGGGCCGGTGCGCCTCAAGGACGTCGACCAGTCCCAGCAGGCCATTGTTTCCGTGGCCAAGGACCTGGCTGCCAAGGGCGAGATCATGCTCGCCGATGGCGGTGCCGACGACGAACTGATCTACTAACGGGTGGGCGAACCAATGAATCCGACGAAATTCGATTTCGACACAGAGTTCGACCATAACGGCGAAATCCTGCGGGAAGGCGAGAGCTATAAGCGCTTCTTCACGCAGGACGATGTCGATGCCGCCCGCATGTGGGGCGTCGAGGAAGGCCGCGAGATGGAAGAGGGCCGCTGCGCGGAAAACCTCCAGGCCATCGCGTCCCAGATGCAGCTGATCCTGGCCCGCCTCGCCCATGAATCCGACGCGCTGCGCCAGGAATCCGCAGCCCTGGCCATCGCGGCTGCCCGCAAGATCGCCGGCCATGCCCTCAACCAGTATCCGCTGGACACGATCGAGGAAGTGGCCCGCGAAGCCGTGCAGGACCTGCGCTCCGAACCCCGCCTGTCCGTGCGCTGCGCGCCGGAACTGGTGGAAGCGCTCTCGGAACGACTGGAGCAGACCGCCCGCCAGGCCGGATTTGACGGCGCCATCATGGTGCGCGGCGAACAAGGCATGCGCAGTGCCGATGTCCGCCTGGAATGGGGTGCCGGCGCCATCCAGCGCAGCGCCGAGGAAATCGATCAACGCTTGAATGATGTGGTGGCCCGCTGGCTGGACGCTGCACCGGAAGAGACCAGTGAGGACAGCGCCCCGGGACATCAGTCCGGCGCGTCCGCTGCCTAAGGGAGGCCTTTCATGGCTGACGAAAACAATTTCGACCTGCCCGATCTCGGTGCTGATGCCGGCCAGCAAGTGCCGGCCACGCAGGACCCGGTTCGCGCCGACTCCATGCTGGAAGAAGAAGAGAAGGCGGCCGCCGACCTGGCCCCGGTCTTCGACGTTCCGGTGAACATCTCGGCGGTGCTCGGCAAGGCGCATATCGACGTCAACTCGCTGCTCAAACTCACCTCCGGCTCGGTCGTCGAACTGGACCGGAAGATCGGCGAAGCCATCGACATCTACGTCAACAACCGGCTGGTAGCCCGCGGCGAAGTCGTCGTGGTGGAAGACCGGCTGGGCGTGACCATGACGGAAATCATCAAGGACGGGGACTCGGCCTAAGGCCGGTCAGGACGGAGCTAAACCATGAGAATTCTGATTGTAGGCAGCTTGGGCGGACAGCTTCATACCGCCACCAAGATCGCCCTGGACCGCGGAGCGAAAGTCTCCCAGGTCGACACGATCGAGCAAGCGACCGCCCATTTGCGGGCCGGTCGCGGTGCCGATCTGCTCATGGTGGATCTCAATCTGGACGTCCAATCCCTGATCGCGGCGAATGAAGCCGAGCGGATCACGGTTCCGGTCGTGGCCTGCGGCGTCAATGTCCGCCCGGAAGCGGCTGCGGCTGCCATTCGTGCAGGCGCCAAGGAATTCATCCCGATGCCGCCGGATGCCGACCTGATCGCCGCCGTCCTGGAAGCGATTGCCGACGACGAACGCCCGATGATTGCCCGCGACCCGTCCATGAAGGCGGTCATCGAGCTTGCTGACCGTATTGCCGGATCCGATGCCTCCGTCCTGATCACCGGTGAAAGCGGTTCCGGTAAGGAAGTCATGGCGCGCTACGTCCACGCCAAGTCCAAGCGCGCTGCAGCTCCCTTCGTTTCCGTCAACTGTGCCGCCATCCCGGAAAACCTGCTGGAATCCGAACTCTTCGGTCACGAGAAAGGCGCCTTTACCGGCGCTGTGGCCCGCCGGGTCGGTAAGTTCGAAGAGGCCGATGGCGGTACGCTCCTGCTGGACGAAATCTCCGAAATGGACATTCGTCTCCAGGCCAAGCTGCTGCGCGCCATCCAGGAACGCGAGATCGACCGTGTCGGCGGCACCAAGCCGGTGAAGGTCAATATCCGCATCCTCGCAACCTCCAACCGGGACCTGCGCAAGGCTGTTGCCGAAGGCATTTTCCGCGAAGACCTCTTGTTCCGCCTGAATGTCGTGAACCTGGCCCTGCCGCCGCTGCGCGAGCGTCCGGCCGACATCCTGGCCCTGTCCGAACACTTCGCGAAGAAATACGCCGCGGCCAATGGTATCGAGGATCGTCCGATCTCCGACAGCGCCCGCACCCAACTGCTGGCCCGCGAATGGACCGGTAACGTCCGGGAACTGGAAAATGCGATGCACCGCGCCGTGCTGCTGGCCTCGGGCCGGGAGATCACGCCGGACGCGATCCGCATGCCTGACGGCTCGGCCTTTACGGGATCCGGCAATTCCATCGCCCGCCAAGCGGCCGATGCCGCTCAGACCGTCCAGACCGACATGATCGGCCGCACGGTGGCGGAAGTGGAACAGGACCTGATCCTGAACACGCTGGATCATTGCCTGGGTAACCGGACGCATGCCGCGAACATTCTCGGCATTTCGATCCGTACCCTGCGCAACAAGCTGAAACTCTATTCTGACCAGGGCTTGGACATCCCCGCCCCGAACCAGACTGCTGGCGTCAACGTAGCCTGATAGGACACGAACTTGGCCGACACCGCTGCCTCCGAACCCACTGCCAACGCGGCCGGTGGACTTGATTTCCGCGCCCTGCTGAACCGCGTCATGCGCGGCGATGTGGCACTCGCCGTGGGCATCCTCGCCATCCTGGTGATGCTGCTCCTGCCGATGCCCAGCATGCTGCTGGACTTCTCCCTGGCGATCTCCGTGTCGGTCTCCGTTCTCGTCCTGATGACGGCGCTCTTCATCAAGAAGCCGCTGGAATTCTCGGCCTTCCCGGCCGTTCTGCTGATCACCACCCTGCTCCGCCTGGGCCTGAACATTGCCTCCACCCGCCTGATCCTGTCGCGCGGGCATGAGGGCACGAACGCCGCCGGCGAAGTGATCGAGGCCTTCGGGGCCTTCGTCATGCAAGGCAATGTGGTGATCGGGATCATCGTGTTCGCGATCCTGGTGATCGTGAACTTCGTCGTGATCACCAAGGGTTCCGGCCGGATCGCGGAAGTCGCGGCCCGCTTCACCCTGGATGCCATGCCCGGCAAACAGATGGCGATCGATGCCGACCTCTCGGCCGGGCTGATCACCGAGGATGAGGCCCGCAAGCGCCGCGCCGAACTGGAAGGTGAGAGCAATTTCTTCGGCGCCATGGATGGTGCCTCCAAATTCGTCCGTGGCGATGCCATGGCCGGCCTGATGATCACCGCGATCAATCTGATCGGCGGCATGATCATCGGCGTCGCCCAGTCGGGCATGGATTTCGGCAGCGCCGCCGCCGCCTATTCCACCCTGACAATCGGTGACGGCCTGGTCTCCCAGATTCCGGCCCTCGTCATCTCCGTTGCCGCCGGCCTGCTGGTCTCCAAGGCCGGTGTGGATGGCGAAGCCGACAAAGCCGTGTTCGGGCAGCTGACTGCGAACCCGCAGGGCCTGGGCCTGGTGTCCGCCGTGGCCTTCATGGTCGGCGTCCTGCCCGGCATGCCCTTCCTGCCCTTCGCCCTGATGTCCGCCGGTGCCGGCGCCCTGGCCTGGATGAACCGGGACATTGCTGAACGAAAAGCCCAGGAAGAAGCCGAGGCCGAAGCCGAGAAAGTGGCCGAGGAAGCCTCCAGCAAGGCCAATGAAGAAGCGCCGATCGAGGACAGTCTCGCCATTGACGAGCTGAAGATCGAACTGGGCTATGGCCTGCTGCCGCTGATCAATGATGTCGACGGCCGCAAGCTGACCGACCAGATCAAGGCGCTGCGCCGCTCGCTGGCCGAGGAAATGGGCTTCATCACCCCGGCGGTCCGCATCATCGACAACATGACGCTGGGCAATAACGAGTACACGATCCGCATCAAGGAATTGGAGGCCGGCCGCGGCCAGCTGCAGCTGCACAAGCTTCTGGTCATGGATCCGTCCGGTCTGCCGATCGACATGCCGGGCGACCACGTCAAGGAACCGACCTTCGGCCTGCCGGCCACCTGGATCGAGGAAGGCCTGCGCGAGGAAGCCACTTTCCGCGGCTACACGATCGTGGAACCGGCTGCGGTCATGGTCACCCATCTGACCGAATTGCTGCGCGAGAACATGGCCGACCTGCTGTCCTATGCCGAGGTCGAAAAGCTGATCGACAAGCTGTCCAAGGAACACAAGAAGCTGGTCGACGACATCACGCCGGCCCAGATCAGCCGTGCCGGCATCCAGCGCGTCCTGCAGATGCTGATCAAGGAACGCGTCTCGATCCGCGATCTGCCGACCATTCTGGAAGGCGTCGCCGAGGCCAGCGCCACGACGCAGAATATCGACGCCATTGTCGAACATGTCCGTGCCCGGCTGGCGCGCCAGCTGTGCCACTCCAACAAGGCGCCCGACGGGGTCCTGCCGGTGCTGGCCATGGGCCCGCAATGGGAGCAGGCCTTCCTGGAATCCCTGGTCGGGGAAGGCGATCGCCGCCAGCTCGCCCTGGCGCCGTCCAAACTGCATGATTTCGTCGCCGCGATCAGAAACTCTTTTGAAACCGCATCAACGCAGGGTCATGTACCGGTGCTGCTGACGAGCCCGATGATTCGTCCGTATGTCCGCTCGCTGGTGGAACGTTTCCGCCCGCAGACTGTGGTGATGTCGCAGAACGAGATTCACCCCAGCGCCCGGCTGAAAACCCTGGGCCATGTCGGCTGAACGGCCGCATGACCGCCCGCAACTGATCTGAACGATGCGACTTAGAACCTTCTCTGCCCAATCCCTGACCCAGGCCATGGCGGACGTCCGCCGTGAAATGGGCCCCGAAGCGGTGATCATCGCCACCAGCGATGGTCCGGACGGGGGTGTCCAGGTGCGCGCTGCGGCGGAAGCCACGCTGATCCGCGAACCGGCCGAACCGGTGCGCGAACGCTCCGAACGCCTCAAGGCGGAAGCCGATATCGAACGCGGCCTGCGCGAAGACAATGATCTGGACCGCGTGATCCGCGCGCTCGGATTCCACCGCGCGCCCGGCATCTCGGCACAGGCGCTGATCCGCTCGGCCCATGACCTGACGGATGGCCATGCCGTGTCGCGCCTCGCGCACGCGATCGAGGCCCGCTACACCTTCCAGCCGCTGCCCGCGATCCCGGAACATCCGGTCCTGTTCGCCGGCACGCCGGGTGTCGGCAAGACATCCGCCCTGGCCAAGATTGCCGCCCGCGCCATCACGGCCGGCGCAACACCCACCCTGATTTCCTGCGATGGCGAGCGGGCCGGTGCCGCCGGCCGCCTGTCAGCGCTGGCCGAACGCATGGGCGCACAGTTCAAGTCCGTCGACGATCCGCGCGAGATGATCGAAACCGTGGACGCGATCGAGGGTCCGATCCTGGTCGACAGCCCGGCGATCAACCCGTTCGAGCTGGACGATCTGGACATGACGCTCGCCTTTGCTGACAGCGCCCAGGCCGAGATCGTCTATGTCTTTGATGCCGGGCTGACGCCGGAAGATGCCGAAGACGGAGCCTCCCTGTTCGCGTCAATCGGCGCGAGCCGCTGCATTCCGGTCAAGCTGGACTGTGCCCGCCGCCTCGGCGCCATTCTGGGCGTCGGTGAAACCGGTCTGGCCTTCGCCCAGATTTCCTCAACCCCCTTCATCGGCGGCGGCCTGGCTCCGGCCACGCCCCTGCGCCTGGCGCGCGCGCTGATCGAAGATCGCAATTCCCCGTTCGAAGAGGCGGACTGATGAAGCTCGCATCCGCACCACAAGACCGTTCCGCCGGGCGCATCCTGGCCGTGGCCTCCGGCAAGGGCGGGGTCGGCAAGACCACCTGCTCGATCGGCATGGCGCACGCCTTCTCCGGCCTGGGCGAACGCGTCCTCCTGGTCGATGGCGATCTGGGCATGGCGAATATCGACGTGCAGCTGGGCCTGCAGCCGACCTCCGACATCACCAGCGTTCTCAACGGCCGCGTCAATCTCAAGGACGCCGTCACACCGGCCCTGGGCGGTGCGGGCGAAAATGGCGGTTTCGATGTCATCTCCGGCCGTTCCGGATCCGGGGCCTTGGCCAATCTGTCCGGGCCGGGCCTGACCAAGCTGGCCAGCGGCGTTGCTGCCCTCTCCCTGTCCTATGACCGGGCCGTGCTGGACCTGGCTGCCGGTGCAGACCGCGCCACGATCCGTCTCGCCCTGACCGCCGACGATGTCGTGGTCGTCATCAATGATGAGCCGACCTCGCTGACCGACGCCTATGCCTTCGTGAAAACACTGCGTCTGCATGATGATGGCGCCGCGCCGCTGGTCGTCGTCAATAACGCACCGGATTCAAAAACCGCCCGCGAAGCCTTCGCCGCCTTCCGCAAGACCTGCGAAGCCTTCCTGTCATTCACACCCACCCTAGCCGGCATCATTCGCCGTGACGCAAATGTCCCAGCCGCCATCCGGCAACAGACCTGTGTCGCCAAGCGCGCACCGGCCTGTGATGCCGCCAAGGATATGCGCGGCATTGCCGGTTCGCTCGCTCGCGGCAAGGAAGCGGCCTAAACTGCCCACGGGGCAAGGAGACCGGGGAGCATCATGTACGACACTTGGGGAGACAGGCTGGCATCGGGTTTTACCCTGTTCGACTGGTGGCTGATCATCGTGCTGTCGCTGGTCGCCGCGCTGATCATGCGCAAATGGCCGCAATGGCCGGCCGCCGCCGCGATTGCCTTTTTCGTCGATGCCGCAGCCCCCTTCTTCTACCGGTGGGCCATGGGCATTCCGCCTGACTTTGCTTTCGACTTCGCGGTGTCCCGCCTGGACGAACGCGGCGGGATCATCGTCCTGCTCCGCCTGACCTTCTACATGGTCCTAATCGGCGGAATTTACTGGACGAAGCGACGCTACGGCCGGAACTGAACAAAAAAGGCGGACCCTCGGGCCCGCCTTTTTCGTGTCCGTGATGCGCAGCGCTATTCGATCACGGTGATCTGGCTGTCCAGATAGGTCTCGGCTTCCGCAAAAGCCTCTTCCACAGTCGCAAGACCGAACAAGACCCGCTGCCCCGCCTCCAGAACCGGGCCATAGAGGAGCGTGCCCTCGGCATCATCCTCGATATGGAAGCGCTGCGTATTGTCTTCCAGCCAGTCGAAACGGGCCCGAACCAGCGCCCAATAATCCTGGGTCGCAGCCCAGTAATCCAGGGCGGCCTGGTCGTTGGACAAATCGGTATTGCGATAGGTGTTCACGCCGATCTCGCGAACAATCTCATGCGTGGAACCATCCGCTTCCACCACGATCTTGGAATTGTCCTGCTCATGGGTCCAGCCCCAGGGCGTGATCGTGTGGCGGTTCACGGCAGCGATGACATCATAGTCATCACGGGTCGTGTCATCGCGGCGCGGCAGGGGACGCCAGGAGACCGGCGGCTCCCAGGTCGATACACCGTCTGCATCATGCGACCACGGCGCGACGGCGGCATAGCGCGGGCTGTCATCGACCTGATAAACGGTCTGCGCCCAAGCCCCGGCCGCCTCGTCTGCGGAGACCGGCTCCACGGTCCAGTCATCATGTCCCTGGAAGGCCAGCACGGTCGCGGGCTGGTATTCCCAGTCCTGGCGCCAGTGCTTCACAATGAAGGGATTGTCCTCCTCACCCACGATCAGCAAGTGCTGGAGCATGATGAAGTCGCCAGTGTCCTCAACCACGATCACGACTTCCCGGGCCGGTGTCAGTTTCGGCTCGGCCAGCTCGTAACCCTCGGCCACCGGAACCGTTTCGCGGAAATCGAACGTCACGGCGTACTCGCCCTGCATGGCCAGGATCGCGGCCCGGTCCTGCTCATACTGGGCCTGCGTATGCGTCAGGCCAGCCGGTGCGCTCGAAACAGTCTGCGTATCCGTGGTGGCGCAGCCCGCCATCAACAGTGCAGCGGCTGCGGAGAAGTAAGCGATTTTCATAGGTGTCCTCATGCCCCGTCTAAAAACCCGGAAAGTTTTCCGGTGTAAGTCGCGAAAGATTCTCACTTGCATTCGCGAAAAGCAAGGGGCAGAACTCACATTAATGCAAATCATTCTCAAACAGAGGGAAGCGAGATGAGATCCGTGTTGTTGAGTGGCGCTGCGGCGCTGGCACTGGCCACGCCTGTTCTGGCCCAGGATGGAAACGAAGACGACGCGATCGACGTCATCGTGGTCGAGACGACCAAGACCGATCTGGACGCCTTCGTCTATCCGGGCATGACCGCCACGATCGACGCCGAAGCGATCGACCTCTACCGCCCGTCCGACCTGGACGATTTGCTGCGCCAGCTGCCTGGCCTGGAGGCCAGCGGCGGACCGCGCCGCACGGGCCAGACGATTGCCTTGCGGGGCCAGGGCCGGGAAAACACCACACTCCTGCTGGATGGGGCCCGCCAGAATTACGGCTCAGCCCATGACGGCGTCTTCTTCATCGACCCGGCCCTTCTGGTTGGCGTCGAAGCCGTGCGCGGGCCGGCCTCTGCCCTCTATGGCTCGGGCGCGTCGGGCGGTGTTGTCGCCTTCCGGACCGCCGGTACCGATGATCTTCTCGGCGCGGATGAAGACTGGGGCTACAGCCTGGGCGCGGGCTATCGCACGGTGGATGAAGAATTGCGCGGATCGGCCAGTCTTTATGGCCGCCACGGACGTTTCGACGGCCTCGTCTCTGTCTCCCGCCGCTCGTCCTCAGATATCACGCTGGGTTCGGGCGACAGCCTTCCGGCCAGCGATGAAAGCCTCTCCACCCTTCTCAAGCTGGGCCATGATGTCACCGACGGTATTCGCGCTGAGTTGAGCTGGCAGAGTTTTGATGGCGAAGCGGTCGAGCCCAATAATGCCCAGGGCGTTGCGACGGTCGGGTCATTGAATGCGCTCGCCCAGAAGGAGATCGACGCCGAGAACCTGACCCTGAATGCCAGCATCGCACCGCCCAGCCTGCCCTGGCTGGACCTGGACCTGACCGTCTATTCCAACACGTCCGGCGTCGACGAGTTGGAACTGGCGTCCGGCCGCCAGCTCCGGCGCGATCTGGAAACCCTGGGCATCCGCGGGGACCAGCGCTTTGAGTTCAACCTCGGCGCCTATGAGGCCGCACTCGTGGTGGGCGGTGAATATTATGAAGACAGCCAGGATGGGTTCGACAGTGGCGATGCGACCGGCACACGCGGCGGCGCTCCGGATGCCGACAGCCAGTTCGCGGCGGGCTGGACCCAGCTGGAAATTGACGGCCCGGCGCCGCTCGGCCTGCCCGGCCGGCTGATCGTGCTGCCCGGCCTTCGCTATGATTCTTTCGAGACCTCCACGCCGACAAGTTCCGCCGTTTCCAATGACGCCACCTCAACCCGTCTGGGCCTGACCTATGCCCCGACGGAGACCTTCAATGTTTTCGTCAGCTGGGGCGAGGCCTTCCGGGCGCCCTCGATCAATGAGCTCTATATCGACGGGACCCATTTCTCCTTCCCGCACATCATTCTGGGCGCGCCCTATTTCATCTCCAATGAGTTCATCGCCAATCCGGACCTGCTGCCGGAAGAGACCGAAACCCTGGAGATCGGATTCAGCCTGGACCTGGCCGATCAGCTCGGCGTGGACCGGCTTGACCTGCGCGCTTCGGTCTATGAGACCCAGGCCGACAATCTGATCGATTTGTTTGTCGACTTCTCCTTCGACGCGACCTGTTTCGTGCCGCCCTTCTTCTCGCCCTGCTCGGCCGGCACGACGCAAAGCCGCAATGTCGGGTCCGCAGAACTGAGCGGGTATGAAGCCCAGTTCGGCTTTGCCAACGGACCGCTCGCCATCGACGCTTCGCTGACAGGAATTGACGGGGAAGATACGCAGACCGGAAATCCGCTGGGCTCTTTGGCGCCGACACGCCTCTTCGTGGATGCGCGCTGGCAGTTCGAGGACCGGCGCTTCCTGGTCGGGAGCCGGATCCAGGCGGCCGACGACTATGATGCGCCGACCGATCCGGACGAGCACCGGGCCGGCTATGTCGTCGCCGACCTGTATGCACGCTGGCAGCCTTTTGCCGAGACGGGTCTGACCTTCAATGCCGGTGTCGAGAATGTGCTTGACCATGACTTTGACCGCGTCTTCGCCGGGGTCAGCGAACCGGGGCGGTCCTTCCGCTTCGATATCGGCTGGTCACGGAACTTCTAGCCGCGAACGCGGCTGGGCGGGGCAGCGTGTTGTGCAGCCTCGCCCGGCCGGTCCATGCAGACCGGCTCATTTCGCAGGTGGGAAACTGTGAAAGCTCAAACTCCCGGGCCTTCCGCGTGAAGGTCCGGGACTTTTTTAGTGCGGGCGCGAGTGACGGATCTGCGCGATCTCGTCCAGCTCGTCCTGTTCGGCCTGGCGGACCGCTTCCTCGATCCGGGCCAGACGGCGCTCTTCGAGCAGCTCATACTTCTTGAGCTCCTGGAAGGCTTCCGACAGGCGGGCGCGCAGCGCATCGGCCTGAACCTCGACCTCGTCCAGCGACAGGCGGATATTCTCTTTCCGCTTGATCACGGCCTGGGCGTAGGAGCCATAGGCGATGAAGCCTTCCTTGAATTCGGTCGCCGCCGCCTGTTCTTCCGGAACGGACGCTTCTAGGCGTTCGATCTGGTCGATCAGGGATTGGCGCGAACGATCAAGCTCGGCCATCTGTTTCTGCAATTCTTCGACCTTGAACCGGGCCAACCGGATCAGGGGTTCATGCGAGCGTGTCATGAGCGCTCTCCTTTACCACCACCCAAAATCTCGGCCAGCATGGCGAAGGTCGACGGGATATCCGCCGCCTCGTCTTTTTGCTGTCCGAGGAATGCTTCCAACGGTTCGTTGAGAGCAATTGCCCGGTCCACCACCGGGTTCGATCCCTGGGTGTAAGCCCCCAGTCGGATCAATTCTTCCATGTCGGCATAGGCCGACAGAAGCTTGCGTGCTTCGGCCACAAAGGGACGCTGCTCGGGGTCATAGACCTCCGGCGCGGTCCGGCTGACCGATTTGAGAACATCAATGGCCGGATAGCGACCCCGCTCGGCGATCGAGCGGCTCATCACGACGTGACCGTCCAGGATACCGCGCACGGCATCGGCGATCGGCTCGTTATGGTCATCACCATCCACCAGAACCGTGAACAGGCCGGTGATGGTGCCGGTCTTGCCGCCATCCTGACGTTCCGGTCCCGGACCGGCCCGTTCCAGAAGACGCGGCAGTTCCGCAAAGACAGACGGCGTATAGCCGCGTGTCGTCGGCGGTTCACCGGCGGCCAAGCCGATCTCGCGCTGAGCGAGGGCAAAACGGGTGACACTGTCCATCAGGCAGAGGACGTCGAGACCCTGGTCGCGGAAATATTCCGCCGTGGTCAGGGTCAGATGGGCCGCCTGGCGACGGGCCAGGGCCGGCGCATCGGACGTCTCGGTAATAACGACGGAGCGCTTGCGGCCTTCCGGGCCCAGCACATCCTCGACAAACTCACGGGCTTCACGGCCCCGTTCGCCGATCAGGCCGATTACGATGACGTCGGCATCGCAGGCCCGCGCCAGCATCGACATGAGCACGGACTTGCCAACGCCGGAGCCGGCGAAAATACCGAGACGCTGACCGCGCCGCATCGGAATGAAACCATTCAGCACCCGGACGCCCATATCCAGACGGTCGCCCAGACGGGCCCGTCCATGAGCGCTCGGCGGATTGCCCTTGAGCGGATAGGGATGGCTCCCCTCACTCAATGCACCCTGCCCGTCCAGCGGCCGGCCGAAACCGTCCAGCACGCGTCCCAGCCAGGACTGCGAAGGCCGGACACGGGCCGCTTCGGGCTGCAGAAGAACTTTCGCGCCCGGCCGGACACCTTCCAACGGGCCGAAGGGCATCATCAGGGCCGTCTCACCCCGGAAACCCACAATCTCGCATTCGGCAGTGCCCGCAGACGTCTCGATACAGGCATGCGCGCCGAGAGAGAGGCCCGCCTTGGGACCCTCTGCTTCAACGAGCAAACCATTGAGCGCACTCACGCGGCCTTCCAGCACGCGATCATCCAGGCGCTCAACGCGATCGATCAAAGTTTGCATCATTACGGGTCAGCCCGCCTCATCAACACCCGGTGTTGGGTACCGGACAGGACGCACTCTACGGCCCAGCCGGTTGCGTTCGTGTAAACACCCGGCATTTTTTGCAGGCTAAATTCGACTGAAATCAGTGCGGCCGGACTCCGATTCCCGATTCGAGTCCCGAATAGAGTGAATTCAGGTGTGGAAAACGGAATCGGGGGTTCGGAGCCCTGAAAACCGGTCAAACCCGTGTTCAAACCCGCACTTGAGGGGCCGCAACTGGCTATACTTTATGCGTGTTATATTTGATCAATCCACAATGATTTGAGTCATTTCCGGCATTCCCGGCCGCGTTAACCCTTGAATGGTTAACGCGATTTGCGAATCAAGCCGCCCAGCGCGATTCAGCTTTCCTGACGATTCTGAAACAGGGTCAAGCCGCAGTTAACTTTCGTTAAGGGTTTCCGCCTAGCGTCCAAATAAGGTTAATCACGAGGTGAGGCCGGGCGGCACTGATTCGTCCGGTAAGGCAAACCGGAGGCGAACCAATGCGGGTTCTTCTGATTGAGGACGATCGGGCGACTGCCCAGTCCATCGAACTGATGCTGAAGTCTGACGGCTTCAATATCTATACAACTGACCTGGGCGAAGAGGGTGTCGATCTCGGCAAGCTCTACGACTACGACATCATTCTTCTGGACCTGAACCTGCCCGACATGCCGGGCTTCGATGTCCTGAAGACGCTGCGCATGTCGAAAATCGACACGCCGATCCTGATCCTGACCGGCAATGCCGACATCGACAACAAGGTCCGGGGTCTGGGCTGTGGCGCCGACGACTACATGACCAAGCCCTTCCACAAGGATGAGATGATCGCGCGTATTCACGCCATCGTCCGCCGCTCCAAGGGCCATTCCCAGTCCATCATCCGTACCGGTTCCATTGCCGTGAACCTCGACGCCAAGACGGTCGAGGTCGAAGGCCAGCGCGTGCACCTGACCGGCAAGGAATACCAGATGCTGGAGCTGCTCTCCCTGCGCAAGGGAACGACGCTCACCAAGGAAATGTTCCTGAACCACCTTTATGGTGGCATGGACGAGCCGGAACTGAAGATCATCGACGTCTTCATCTGTAAGCTCCGCAAGAAGCTGGCAGCGGCCACCCAGGGCGAGCATTTCATCGAAACCGTCTGGGGCCGTGGCTATGTGCTGCGTGACCCGGTCGAGGAAAAAGCCGCCTCCTGACCGGCCTCACATCTCGACCTTGAAGAGCCCGGGCGCCTGCGCCCGGGCTTTTTCATGCGCATCTCCGGCCGCCTCCCCCGTTCAGGGGTTTGGCACCCCCGCAATTCACACCTAGTGTTGTTTCGCAATCAAGGGGGAAGCCGATGCGCTGGTTTATGTCACTTTGCCTGAGCCTGGGTCTGTCATCGTCCGTTTGGGCCGATGAGATGGACGATGCAGAGGCGATCGTCACCGAAATTCTGTCTCGCCTGTCGGACGTGAGTGGCGTTACCATCGACAACCCCGAGCACCTTCGCGCTGTGCTCGCAACGGATCTCCAGCCGTTTTCGGATGAGGCGGATGCGCGGGGTGTCCAGTGGGCCACGAGCTACCGGATGGATTTCAACGCCAGCGAAGTCGAGCGGCATGATGCGGATGGCAATCCCATTCCCCTCGACCCAGCCACGCTGGAGAGTGACGACCTCATGCCGGAGCCGGATAACCAGTGTGATCCGGCCGTCGCCTATCCGCTTTCTGAAGGCTCCACGGCCGATGCAAGCTGGCAACGCTGTGGCTGGTTCGAATCCGACGAGACGGGTTACTACTTCATCGATTTTTCAGAGCTGCTCTACGGTCGTGACGGCAATTACCGCTGGCTTCGCTTTGGTATCGCCCTGCACTCGCCCGATGAGGCCTATGTCCAAGACCTGGCACCTACTGCCACCGCCCTGCTGAACACACTCATGGACAGTGTCAGCGCGGCCTCGGTGGACGACTGACCCAAAGAAAAGGGCGCTGCATCCCTCGATGCAGCGCCCTGTCTCAGATTCTGTGTCGCTTTAGGCCTAGGCAGCGGCCGACTTCGCCGCACCCGCCTTGCCGTAAAGGCCGCGGCGGCCCTCCACCGGCGTATAGTCCTGGGACAGGCCCACAACCGTCTCGGCCGCGCCCATGATCAGATAGCCGTCCGTCGCCGTCTGACTCGCCAAGCGGGACAAGACACGCTTCTTGGTATCGGCATCGAAATAGATCAGCACATTGCGGCAGAAGATCACGTCGAAGGAACCCAGATTGGAGAAATTCTCCAGCAGGTTCTGCTTCTGGAAATTCACCATGGCGCGGATATTCGGCTTGATCCGCCACTGGTCACCCTGCTGCTCGAAATGCTGGACCAGCCGCTGGATCGCAAGGCCACGCTGGACCTCGAACTGCGAGTAGACACCAGCCTTGGCTTTTTCCAGGACACGCGGCGCCATGTCGGTCGCCACGATCTCGAAGCGCAGACCGCCGAGACGGGCCCGCTCCTCTTCCAGCATCATGGCGAGCGAATAGGGCTCCTGACCGGAAGAACAGGCCGCACACCAGATGCGGATCGAACCATTGCTGCCGCGCGCGCGTGAAAGGACGGGCAGGATTTCCTGCTTGAACAGGTCAAACGGCGTGTTGTCGCGGAAGAAGAAGGTCTCGTGCGTCGCAAGGGCCTCGGTGATCTGCCACAGGATCCGGTCATTGGGATCCCGCTTGGCCGCACCGATCAGCGCTTCAATGGACGGATAGCCTTCAGCCCGGGCGAGCGGTGCCAGACGGCTCTCGAGCAGATAACCCTTGTCGGTAGACAGGACCAGACCGGACCGCTTGTAGGCCTGTTCGGCCACGAATTTGATGTCGTCAGTACTGATCATGGCTACATTCCATTCTTCGCGCGCGTGGCAATGCCCGCACCGATTTTCGCCAGGGGCAGGATTTCGTCGGCCAGGCCGGCTTCGGCCACGGCTCCCGGCATGCCCCAGACCACGCTGGTCGCTTCGTCCTGGGCCAGGATGGTGCCGCCTGCATTGCGCAGATGGCGGCAGCCTTCGCGCCCGTCATGTCCCATACCCGTCAGGATCACACCCAGGGCCCGGCCACCCGTGACTTCCGCCACGGACTGGAAGAGCGGGTCCACGGCGGGACGGCAAAAATTGATCGGCGGCGTCTGGTCCAGCACGGCATAGAAGCCCGCCGCATCCTTGCGCACCGTCATGTGGAAATCGCCCGGGGCCACATAAATGCCGCCACCGGTGAGACGCTCACCATCCTCGGCTTCCTTGCAGCGCAGCGGACAGGCCTTGGTCAGGTGTTCCGCCAGGATGCGGGTGAACAGGGCCGGCATGTGCTGGGCGATCACGATCGGCGCGCGCATGTCGGCGCTGAAGGCGGCCACGACGTCACGCAGCGCCTGCGGACCGCCTGTGGACGAACCGATGGCGATGATTTCCGGCTTGCAGTTGAGACGCTGGCCAGGACCGCGCGCCGGAGCCCGGGCCGGGGCCATCGGCCGGCGAACCGGAGCCGATGCGGCGGGAGCCCCCGCCGGCGGTGCCGAACGCGCCGTCGGCGGCGTCGGGGCGGCCGGGCGAGCCGGAATGTCACGCTGTGTGGGAACCGGGGGAATCGGACGCGGTGCCAGAGCTTTCAGCTTGGCAAGCAGGTCGCGGCGGAACTCCTCGGCACCGGCCAGACGGCCGGCTTGCGGTTTCGGCGCATAGTCCGCAGCTCCCATGGACAGGGCGCGGATCGTCACCTCACCGCCGCGGCGGGTCAGCGTTGACGCCATAACAACCTTGGAGCCCGGAACCGCTTTCAACAAAAGCGGCAGGGCGGCCAGGCCATCCATTTTCGGCATTTCGACGTCAAGCACGATCAGGTCGGGCTTGAGTTCCTGGGCCTTCTTCAGGCCTTGTTCTCCATCAACCGCCGATCCGACCAGGGTAAGATCCGGGTCTTCTTCGACCCAGCGGGTCATCAGGCCCCGCGCGACAGCGGAGTCATCGATGACGAGGACTTTGGCGATGGAATTTGCAGGCGCGCCGTTGGGGGCGAGTTCCGGCATGGAAAACTCCTTAAGAGGCGCGGAGCAATCCGGTCTGTTGGAACTTGGACTCGATGATTTCGCCATCGAACGGCTTCATGACGTATTCGTCGGCACCGGCCCGGAGGGCTTCGGTGATGTGCGCCATGTCGTTCTCCGTGGTGCAGAACACCACGACCGGGGTGTCGCCACCCTCTTCACGACGCAGCGCCTTCACGAAGTCCAGACCGTTCATGACCGGCATGTTCCAGTCGAGGAGGACGGCATCGGGCATTTGCTTGCGGCAAGCCTCAAGCGCTTCGGACCCGTCCGCTGCCTCGACACAATTGAATTCGAGCTCTTCGATGATTTTGCGAGCGACTTTCCGGATCACCCGGGAGTCATCAACAACGAGACAGGTTTTCATGCCCTTACCCCTCCTCAGGCCGCTTCATTCTTGCGCGCGACCGTTCCAATCACAGCCGACACGTCCAGCACGGCGAGCAATTCTTTTTCCAGCCGGTGAACCCCCTTCAC
Source organism: Maricaulis parjimensis (assembly GCF_016817355.1). Classification (GTDB taxonomy): domain Bacteria; phylum Pseudomonadota; class Alphaproteobacteria; order Caulobacterales; family Maricaulaceae; genus Maricaulis; species Maricaulis parjimensis. The sequence goes on along the minus strand of NZ_JADOTT010000005.1, from coordinate 58,035 downwards.
CATGGAACGCCAATTGGCGTCGACATGAGCGGGGACCGGTTCCAGCTCCGACCGCGGACGGCGAAGCACTTCACCGACACTGTCCACGATAAGTCCGAAAATTTCGTTGCCGCGCTCGACACCCAGCGCCATGCCGGTTTCGGTTTTCTCGCGCGGGGGCAGGCCCATGCGACGGCGGGCGTCGATGGCCGTGACAATCCGGCCGCGCAGGTTGAGCAGTCCGGCCACCTCATCGGGGGCACGCGGGACATGCGTCACCGATTGCGGGGCGAAGACTTCGCGGATCTGGTCGACCGGGGCACCGAAGAGTTGGTCGCCAATGCGCACGGAGACGTATTCATTCATCGCCTCGGCGCTCAATTCATTGGAAGCGGTGTGCTGCGTGCTCATGCCACTTTCTCCTCTTGGGACACCTCATCGAGGGCCGCAATCAGGGCACCGCGATCCGATCGCGGCAGAACCATGGTCAGGCCTTCAGCCTGGGTGTCTTCCGGCCAGTCGGTGACGGCCAGGGCCGGCAGGTCGGCCCACAGGCCTTCCTTGCGGATACGGTCCAGAGCACCCGGATCACCGACAAGGGCGTCGAAATGCTCACCAGCCTCGGCAATCGCCTTGACCTCGTGCATGCCGCCCGACGGCGTCACGTCATAGCCGGCAGCGGCCAGCAGCGGCGCGATCATGCGGCGCGCGAAGGCGTCGGCATCGACCAGAAGGACCTTGCGGCGGCGCGAGGCGGAGCGGCGCTGGATCTCGCCGGCACGCGACTGGTCGAGATACCAGGCGATGTCGACAACGTCCGTCGCCTTGCCCTTGATGATGGCGGAGCCGATGACGCCCTGACGGTCCGAAGACATTTGCAGGTCGACGCGCTCTTCCACCACATCGACAATCTCGTCGACGGCCAGACCGATGGAGGTGTGGTTCTCGGCAAAGACGAGCACCGGCTGGCGCTGGCCTTCGCGTTCCGTGACTTCCGCGCCCAGCGGCACGATCGGCATGAGGCGGCCACGATACTGGACCACCCGGCGGCCATTCGTGTTCTCCAGGGCGGACAGGTCGAACTCTTCCAGACGGGTGACCAGGGCAAGCGGAACCGCCTTGGGCTCCTCGCCGCCGGCACGAACCAGAAGCAGACGCTGCGTCTGCTGGTCCAGCTCGGTAACCGTCGCGGACTGGGATGTTGCAGCGGTTTCTTCGTCCATGGCGGAGACAATCTCGCCGGCCAGGCCATTGGGATCCAGGATCATGATGACGGAGCCATCGCCCAGGATGGTCGCACCGGAATAGGCCTGCACATTGCGCAGGGATTCCGAAAGCGGCTTCACAACGATTTCCTCGGTGTCGAGCACATTGTCGACCACCAGGCCGACATTGCGGCCGCCCGCGTCCAGCACGACCACGAAGGCCGCCTGTTCGTCACTGGTCTGCTTGGCCTCGCCAACACCCAGAACATTGTGCAGATCAATGATCGGCATCAGACGGTCACGCAGGCGCATGACCTGGGCACCGTGCAGGTTCTCGACCGAATGCTCGGACCCGGCACCGACGCGGACCAGTTCGCGAACCGACAGCTGCGGAATGGCGAAGCGTTCTTCGTCACAGCCCACGATCAGGGCGGAAACAATCGCCAGGGTCAGCGGGATCTTGATCGAGAAGTGCGAACCGCGGCCGGCCGTCGAGGACACGTCCACAACGCCGCCGATCTGTTCGATATTCGTGCGCACCACGTCCATGCCGACGCCGCGGCCGGACAGATTGGTGACTTTCGCCGCCGTGGAGAAGCCCGGCGCAAAGATGAAGCGATGGATCTGCGCTTCGGTCATGCGCTCCAGCTCATCATGCGTGGTCAGGCCTTTTTCCAGGGCCTTCTCGCCGATGCGCTGGGTGTCGAGGCCTTTGCCATCGTCCGAAATCGCAATGATGATGTGACCGCCTTCATGATAGGCGGACAGTTTGATCGTGCCCTTCTCCGGCTTGCCGGCGGCAGCGCGGTCGGCCGGCATCTCCAGACCGTGATCGGCCGAGTTGCGGACCATATGGGTCAGCGGATCCTTGATCAGTTCAAGAACCTGGCGGTCCAGTTCGGTGTCCTGGCCTTCCATGACCAGTTCGATCTTCTTGCCCAGATCGGTGGACACGTCGCGAATGATCCGCGGCAGTTTGCGCCAGGCATCGCCGATCGGCTGCATGCGGGTCTTCATGACACCGTCCTGCAGTTCGCCGGTGACAGCGGACAGGCGCTGCAGCGGGCCTTTCAGCTCGTCATCTTCCAGACCGCGAATGGTCTGCATCAGCTGGTTCCGGGTCAGAACGAGTTCCGACACCGTGGTCATCAGGGATTCCAGCACATCAACGCCAACGCGGACGGTCTGCTGGACGCGCGGACCGCCTTCGCCGTGATTGGCATCGGCACCGCCCTTGAGTTCCGCCATGGCGGACTGCAGGGCTTCTTCCTGGCTCATGTCTGCGGTGATGAAGTCAGCTTTCGGAGCGGCCGGGGCTGCCGGGGCAACAGCCGGGTCGGCTTCAGCATTCATGAACGCAGCTTCCAGCTCGGCGGCCGACACTTCACCCGGGCGCAGCTCGCGGCCCAGTTCAGGATCGAAATCGCCAACACCGAGATGTTGGACCTCAGCCGGCTCTTCCGCCACCGGTTCCGGTGCCATGCCCGGATCCACTTCGGCGTTATTGAAAGCGGCTTCAAGATCGGCAAGGGAGACTTCACCCGGGCGCAGTTCACGGCCGAGATCCTCGTCCCAATTCTCGGGCTTTTCAGGAACGGCCTGTTCGGCACCTTCCAGCTTGCCCATGGACGCATCCTCGAGACGTCCGATCAGCGCGGAGTCTTCACCTTCCGGCTCCTGGCCGGTGGCTTCGAGTGATTCGAGCAATTCCTTGATCTGGTCGATCGCCTGGAGAACCAGGGTCACCATCGGCGGTGAAACCTTCAGCTCGCCATCGCGGAACTTGCCAAGAAGCGTCTCGCCAGCGTGGGCGACGGCTTCAAGTCGCGGCAGTCCGAGGAAGCCGCAAGTCCCTTTGACGGTGTGCAAAAGGCGGAAAATATTGTCGAGAATGGCCCGGTCTTCCGGGTTGTTCTCGAAGCGCACCAGTTCGGCGTCAATGACGTCCAGGCTCTCGGCCGTTTCGGTCAGGAACTCGCTAATGAGATCGTCCATGGCATGCCCCGTATACGGTAGTGATTTCACCGCACACTGGCAGGCCTTAGTTAACGGACTCCTGCCTGCCTGAAACTGGGCATGAATAGGATATGAGCAAAGACCGGATTTAGCCGATCATTCCTTCAACGGGCTTGAGCAATGCTTGGAACTCGACCCGCTCACCATCCGCGTGAGCGCTGACGCGACCACCGGCACTACGGGCGATCAGCGCCGTGTAATAGGGCTGGATGGAACGGCCATCGAAACCATTCTCCGGAGCCTTGCCTTCCAGGGCCAGAGCCGTGCCTTCCTCGAGGCGGGCACGCGGTCCTTCGGTAACCACGCGCAGGCGCGCGCCACCGGCAGAGGATGTGGCTTCAACCGTGACCGTGCCGCCGCGCGGTGCCGCATCGACACCCAGCGAACACAGATTCAGAAGAAGACGGCCGGCATTCTTTTCAAGACCGGCAGCCTCAACCTTCCAGACGATTTCCGGCTTGAAGGCCTGATACATGTTTTCCGCCAGACGCTGCAGCTCGCGGCAATCGAGAACGCCCGGTGCCGAGCCGCCGCCACCAAAGGCCAGCCGGGCAAATTCCAGCTTGGCCTGGGCCTGGCGCGAGCTCTCGCGGACCAGGTCCATGGCATCTTCATGCATGTCGCTGGAGTCCGGATCATCAATCACACTCAGGGCTGCACCGAGTGCGGACACCGGGCTGACCAGATCATGACACAGCCGGGAGCACAGGAGTGCGGAGAGCTGTTCGGCGGCGAGTTCGGACGGAAAATCATCAAGCATGGAGCAAGGCATACACGATTCTCCCCTGCACTCCCGCGTTTTCGCAGCGTCCTGTGATGAAACATTCAGAGGAAAGGTCTTGGCAACCGGATCAGTCCAAGACATGATTCGTTCCCGGTTGGAGGGGGCACTCGAACCGATACGAGACACTCCGTTCGGTGCGAGTTTTGCTAGACAGACCGCGTAAGCCACGTGGCGTTAGAAGCTGACCGGAGTATGGACACCGAATGTCCGGATTTGACGTATCCCGCGCCGATGCCCACCGCACGCGCGGCCTGGTGGCCGCAGCGAGCCTGAGCCTGTCGGCCATCCTCCTGTTCGCCCTCATGACAGGGCGCGAGTCTCAGAGCGAGGCCGCCACGCTCGAACGCGAGCCGGTGACCGAACTTGTCCAGGTCTCCACCGACCCCGCCACGATCGAACCGGCCCAAGACACGGAACGCGAACGCGCCCTGGAGCCGCCAGGCCTGAGCCCCGCCTTCCCGACCGACATCATTGCCCTCAACACGGCGGCCTTTGCTGACTGCGTACGCTGCGCGACCACCATCCAGGTCGAGCGCGAAGTGCCGCGCGGCGGCACGCTGGCCGGACTGCTGGATGATTCCGGCATCGACCGGGTCGAGGCCGCCCGCGCCATTTCCGCGCTGAACACGCTCTATGATCTGCGCTATCTGCGCGCCGGCCAGAATATCCGCATCTATGTGGAGACCACGCCGGGAGCCGAAGGCGAAGACGACACGCTGCGCCTGAACGGTCTGTCTTTCCGCCCCGATGTGGAACGCTCCATCACGGTGGCACGGACCTGGGACGGTGAATACCGCGCCCGCGAAACCATTGCCCAGTTCGAACGCGAAATGGTGCGCTCCTCCGGCGAAATCACCACCTCGCTCTATGTTGACGCCCTGAATGCCGGCGCCACCGACCGGGTTGTCGTCGAACTGGCCGGCGTGCTGGCCTATGCCATCGACTTCCAGCGCTCCATCCAGCCGGGCGACGGGTTCGATATCGTCTTTGAACGCTTCGTCGATGAAGAGGGCGAAACCGCCCGCACCGGCGACATCCTTTATGCCCGCTATGAGGGCCGCGGCGAGCCGAAGGAATTCTTCCGCTATGAAACGCCCGACGGCATTGTGGGCTATTACAGCTCCGAAGGGGCCAGCGCCCAGCGCCTGCTGATGCTGACACCGATCAATGGTGCCCGCCTGTCCTCACACTTCTCCCGGGCGCGCCGCCACCCGATCCTGGGCTATACACGCCGCCATAACGGGACCGATTTCGCCGCGCCGCGCGGCACGCCGGTCTATGCGGCCGGCAATGGCGTCATCGAGCGCGCCGACCGCTATGGCAGTTTCGGCAATTATGTCCGTATCCGTCACGCCAATGGCTATCAGACCGCCTATGCCCATTTGAACGGTTTTGCCCGCGGCATGCGTGCCGGCACCCGCGTCACCCAGGGCCAGGTCATCGCCTATGTCGGCACGACGGGCCGGTCCACGGGGCCGCACCTGCATTATGAAGTCCATCACAATGGCACGCCGGTGAATCCTATGACGCTGGATCTGCCCACGGGCCGCCAGTTGAATGAGGACGAAATCCCGCTGTTTGAAGCCGAGCGTGATCGCATCATCGCCATCCGCGATGCCGCCGCCCCGGCCGCCGAGCCGAGCGAGACCCCGCTCGTGGCCGATGCCGGAAACGGCGCGCAGTAGAGGCTGCCACACTTGCTGGAATGAAGGCGCGTCCGGGTCAGAGGGAAATCCCCTCACCCGGACGTTTTCATGCCCAACATTCTCTCATCTGCGCTGGTGACCTGCCCGTTGTGAGTTGCGGGTTCTTGTTGTTCTCTCAGGATGTTGGCGAGATGACGGAGTTTTCACGCGACGATCATATACCCGTCAGCTGACGCCTGCTTATTGCACCGCGAACAGTCAGCATTGAGGTTTTCATGATCCGTTTCAGCCCCTTCGCAAGCGCCATTGCCACCGGAATTGCCGCCGGCATCGCCTTGACCACTGCAGCCCAGGCCCTGGAGCCTGCCGCTGAACAGATCGACATGGACCTGTCGACCGGCCGGCCGATGATCGAGCTGATGATCAATGAGGAAGGCCCCTATCCCTTCATCTTCGACACGGGCGCCGGCGTTTTCACCGTCCACCCGCAACTGGTTGAAACGCTCGGACTGGAAATCTCCGGCCAAGGTGAGATCTCCAGCCCCGGCGGTCAGGCCTTCCCGGTCGACCTCGTCAATCTGGATACCGTGTCCCTGGGGACGGCTCAGGTCGGCGATATCGAGGCGCGCATCGTTGATATGGGCCTGCCCGTGGAAATGGGTGGATATGGCGTCTTGGGACCGGTCCAGTTTCGCGCTTTCGACCGGGTCGCCTTCGATTTCGAAAACCAGCGCATTGAAATCGGTGGAAGCTTCAACAAGCCGGATGATGTCGCCTGGCAGGCTTTCGGCGATGATGCGCCCCTGCTCGACGTCATGCTCACGATCGGTGATGCGCGCATTCCCGCCCATATCGACACGGGCAATCCCGGCGGGCTGATGCTGCCGCGCGATGTCGCGGACCAATTGCCGCTGGACGCCCCGCTCCAGGTGGTCGGCCAGGCGCGGATGGTCGACGGCACGATGGATATCTACGGCGCTCCGATCAGCGAAAGCTTCCAGGCCGGCGATGCCGATATTCCGGTGAGCAATGTCCTCTTCTTCGAGCGGGCAATGGCCAATATCGGCAGCGGCGCGCTGCGCGGTCTGCAGCTGGAGATCGACTGGGCCCATGAGCGTTATGCGCTTTGGGGCGATGCCCAGCCGATGCAACCGCAACGCCGGGGCTGATGGCCTCCAAAACACTTCATTGAATATTGAAATGACGGCGTGTCCGGGTTAGAGGCAAACTTCCTCTGACCCGGACGTTTTCATGTTGAACATTCTCATCCTGTGTACCGGCAATTCCGCCCGTTCCATCCTGGGCGAAGTCCTGGTCACCGCGCTCGGCGAAGGCCGCCTGCAAGGCTTCTCCGCCGGCTCCCAACCCAAGGGCCAGCCCCACCCTGTTGCGCTGGAAACCCTCAAGGCCCACGGCCATCCCATCGACCGCCTGCGTTCAAAGTCCTGGGATGAATTCACCGTCGAAAATGCCCCGCGCATTGATGCCGTCATCACCGTCTGCGACAGCGCCGCCGCCGAGGTCTGCCCTGTCTGGCCGGGCGCCCCGGTCAAAGCCCATTGGGGGCTGCAGGACCCGGCCTATATCGAGGATGACGCCGAATGCCGGGTCGCGTTCGAGGCAACCTATCAAGCCCTGTCGAAGCGCATCCGGACGCTGTTGGCGGGGCTGGATGGGGATGATCAGGCGGCTTTGAAAAGGGCGTTTCAAACCATTTGATCCGTCATCCCACGGTGCCCGAAGGGCATCCGGGGGACCTGCGCTAACCTGTCTGCTTGTTGGGCGAGGTCCCCCGGACAAGCCGGGGGATGACGGTGGGAATTGAAACATCCCAATCCCTCAATCCCGCGATTGACCCGCCCCTCACGCCGCGCTACACGGCGCAAACGGTTTGGGAGATACCGGCCGCCCGCAGGCGCAAGCCATGGTGAAATCTCCTGAAGACTGATCTTTGCCACAGCGATTATCGTGCGGCGAGATGGCAAGGCGGGCCCCATCGAGAAGACCGCATGCTGATTGCATGAGGCTGAAGACCATGTCGAATACCCCCCTGCCCCCGCTTGCGGCCCTGAAGGCCCAGGCCAAACGCTTGCGCAAATCCCTCGAAGCCGAGGGCAATTTCATCTCCCATTCCGAAGCGCTGGAACTGATCGCCGGCCAGTATGGCTGCCGGGACTGGAACACGCTTCACGCGGCGGCCGGCAATCGTCCGGCCACGCCGCTCCATGTGGGCGCGAAAGTATCCGGTGCCTATCTGGGCCAGGATTTCTCGGCCGAGGTGAAAGCGCTGACCCAGCTCAATGACGGCGCGCACTACCGCCTCACCCTCGATCTCGACGAGGCGGTGGATGTCGTCACCTTCGAGAGTTTTTCGGCCTTCCGGAAACGGATCAACGGCACCGTCAACCGCGATGGCCGCTCCGCGTCGAAAACCTCCGATGGACGGCCGCATCTGGAATTGCGGCTCTAGACAAACGAAACGGGGCGGACCTGATGGCCCGCCCCGTCTCTGTTACTCGACGATTTCGAGTTTGGGTTTCTTGGCGCCGATGGCCTTGCCATTGACGACCAGGACACCGTCCTCGGATCCGACCGTGATCGTGTCACCATCCTTGATCTCGCCTTCCAGAAGCATGCGGGCCAGCGGGTCCTGCAGCTCTTTCTGGATGACGCGCTTCAGCGGACGCGCCCCATAGGCCGGGTCATAACCCTTGGCCGCCAGCCAGTCGCGGGCCGCCGGGTCCAGCTGGATCGTCATGCGACGATCTTCCAGCAGTTTGGCCAGGCGCTTGATCTGGATGTCCACGATCGCACCCATATGCTCTTCCGCCAGTTTGCGGAACAGGATGACCTCGTCGATCCGGTTCAGGAATTCCGGCCGGAAGTGACGCTGGACCGCACCCATCACCGCGTCGCGGGCATCCTCGGCATTATCAACCAGCTGCAGATGCTCGGCCCCCAGATTGGAGGTCATGATGATGATCGTATTGCGGAAGTCGACCGTACGGCCCTGCCCGTCCGTCAGCCGGCCATCATCGAGGACCTGCAGCAGGACGTTGAAGACATCCGGGTGGGCTTTCTCGATCTCGTCGAACAGCACGACCTGGTAGGGCCGGCGGCGGACGCTCTCGGTCAGGGCCCCGCCCTCGTCATAACCGACATAGCCCGGAGGCGCGCCGATCAGGCGGGCGACGGAGTGCTTCTCCATGTATTCCGACATGTCCATGCGGGTGACCGCCGACTCGTCGTCGAACAGGAATTCCGCCAGCGCCTTGGTGAGCTCGGTCTTGCCGACACCCGTCGGGCCCAGGAAGAGGAAGGAGCCGATCGGACGCGCCGGATCCTTCAGACCGGCCCGGGCACGGCGCACCGCGTCCGACACGGCCTGCAGGGCAGCATCCTGGCCGACCACCCGCTTGTGCAGACTGTCTTCCATGCGCAGCAGCTTGTCGCGCTCGCCTTCCAGCATCTTGTCGACCGGCACACCGGTCCAGCGCGAGACGACATGGGCGATCTGCTCGTCATCGACGACTTCCTGCACCATCTGGCCATCCGCACCATCGGCCTCGGTTTCCGCTTCGGTCAGCTTGCGCTCCAGCTCCGGCAGGCGGCCATACTTGATCTCGGACGCCCGTCCCAGATCACCGCGGCGTTCCGCATCGGCCAGCTCATTGCGGGCCCGCTCCAGCTCTTCCTTGAGCGTGGTGGCAGAGGCCAGCTTGTCCTTCTCGGCACGCCAGGCCGCGGTCAGCTCGGCTGACCGGCCTTCCAGCTCGGCGATCTCCTTCTCGAGCGTTTTCAGGCGCTCCTTGGAGGCGTCGTCATTTTCCTTCTTGAGCGCTTCCGCCTCGATCTTCAGCTGGATGGCGCGGCGATCGATCTCGTCGAGCTCTTCCGGCTTGCTGTCGACCTGCATGCGCAGGCGCGAGGCGGCCTCGTCCATCAGATCGATGGCCTTGTCCGGCAGGAAACGGTCGGTGATGTAGCGGTTGGAGAGATTGGCCGCAGCGACAATCGCGCTGTCGGCAATGCGCACACCATGGTGCACTTCATACTTCTCCTTCAGACCGCGCAGGATGGAGACCGTGTCTTCCACCGTCGGCTCTTCCACCATGACCGGCTGGAAGCGACGGGCCAGGGCCGCGTCCTTCTCCACATGCTTGCGATACTCATCCAGCGTCGTGGCACCGACACAGTGCAACTCACCGCGCGCCAGGGCCGGCTTCAATAGGTTGGACGCGTCCATCGCGCCATCCGTCTTGCCGGCACCGACCAGGGTGTGCATCTCGTCGATGAAGAGGATGATCTGGCCGTTGGCCGACTGCACCTCATTGAGCACGGATTTCAGGCGTTCCTCGAACTCGCCGCGATATTTCGCACCGGCGATCAGCGCGCCCATATCCAGCGCCAGGAGACGTTTTTCCTTCAGGCTTTCCGGCACATCGCCATTGACGATGCGCAGGGCCAGACCTTCCGCGATGGCGGTCTTGCCGACGCCCGGCTCACCGATGAGAACCGGGTTGTTCTTGGTGCGGCGGGACAGGACCTGGATCGCGCGGCGGATCTCCTCGTCACGGCCGATCACCGGGTCGAGCTTGCCTTCGCGCGCCACCTCGGTCAGGTCGCGGGCATATTTCTTGAGGGCTTCATAGCTGTCTTCAGCCGACTGGCTGTCCGCCGTGCGGCCCTGGCGCAGATCATTGATCGCACTGTTCAGGGCTTGCGGCGTTACGCCGGAGGCTTTCAGCGCATCGGCGGCCTTGTTGCCGGCGGTCAGGCTGATCGCCTGCAGCAGGCGTTCGGCGGTGACATACTGGTCACCGGCCTTCTTGGAGGCTTCCTCAGCCGCGCCGAAAATCTTGGCCGTGTCCGGGGCAAGGTAGAGCTTGCCTTCGCCGCCTTCCACCTTGGGCAGGGCAGCCAGGGCCTGGTCCACGGCGTCCTGAACCTGACGCACACGGCCACCGGCCGTCTCGATCAGATTGGCCGCCAGGCCGGCTTCATCATCCAGCAGCGCCTTTAGCACATGCTCGGGCGCGAATTGCTGATGGTTCGATTTCAGGGCCAGGCCTTGAGCGGCCTGGACAATGGACCGGGCCCGGTCCGTATAGGTTTCAAAATCCATGTCGATCTCCCGATAGTGGCGAGATAACGTGCCGAAAACCGCCTTCATCAAGCACGGCCAGCACGGTGTCTGACTGGCATGTAGGTGTTGCACCCATGTCACACAAGAGCACCAGCCGCGACATTCTGACCGAGTCCCGATAAAGCCTGTCCATCATGCCACAACTCGCTGCCATCCACCGCTTTCCCGTCAAAGGCTTTGGCCCGGATATCCTCGAAACGGTCGAGCTGACCGCGGGTGAAACCCTGCCCCATGACCGGTCCTGGGCCATTGAAAACGGGCCCGGCCCCTTCAACCCGCAAGAGCCGGGCCATGTGAAGAAAAAGCATTTCCTGATGCTGGCCGGACAGGCGGAACTGGCGCGCATCGCGTGTGAATTCATCGCGCATTCTTGTGAATTTCGCTGCAACTTCCCGGAAGGACACGCGATTTCCGTCACGCTGGATGACGCCAGCACGCATGCCCCCCTGTTCGAGCGGATCGAGGCGCTTCTGGGCGACCAGGTGCGCGGCCGGCTCCGCATCGTCCATGCGCCGGGTCAGGCCATGACCGACATCTCCCAGCCGCACATTTCCCTGATCAATCTCGCCTCGGTCCGCGACCTCGCACAGAAGACCGGTCACGCCATCGATCCGGTCCGCTTTCGCGGCAATCTCCTGATCGACGGTCTGCCGGCCTGGTCGGAATTCGACTGGATCGGCCAGGAGATCGCGATCGGGGATATCCGGCTGCGCGCCGAAAGCCGGATCCGGCGCTGTGCGGCGACCAGCGTCAATCTGCAGACCGGCATCCGCGATATCGACCTGCCCAAAGCCCTGTTCGACCATTATGGCCACATGGATTGCGGGATTTATCTGAGCGTGCTGACGGACGGGACGCTGAGCTCCGGAGCTCCGGTTTTGCTTGACGGCTGAGGGATCGGGGCTTAACCCCGATGCATGGGCTCAAGGGTGCCCGCCGTTCGCAGACTTTGTCCGGTGAAACCTGTTTTCTCACATCACAGACACTCTGCCCGGGCCCCGGTAATGCGAGCCCCGAAACTGGCCCATGTGTGCAGAGACAATCCGCGCCGCCAAAGCGGAGCGGGATGAGGACGGCTGACATGTCACAAAGTCACGGCCGAATGGCCGACTATACCCATGCGCCCATTGTGCCGCTGTTTTTCAAGACGGCCCTGCCGATCGTTTTCCTGATGAGCGTGAACGGGCTTTTCACTGTCGTCGACGCGATCTTCCTGGGCTGGTTTGTCGGTCCGGACGCGCTGGCCGGTGTCACACTGATGTTTCCCCTGGTGATGATTTTCGTCGCCCTTGCCTCACTGGTCGCCAATGGCATGGCCAGCGTGATGGCCCGCCAGTTGGGCGCTGAGGATCTGGAGGCAGCCCGCGCCAGTTTTGCCGGTGCGCACGGGCTGAGCGCGCTGACCTGCCTCATCCTGCTTTTCCTCTTCCTGATCGGCGGCGCGCCGCTGGTGGCGCTGGCGGCGAACGGATCGGAGAACCTGTCCGAACCGGGCTATCGCTATCTGCTGATCACCGTGATCGCCTCCCCGCTCGCCTTTGCTGTCGGCCTGCAGACCACCGCCCTGCGCGTGGAAGGCTGGGTCGGTTTCATGGCCGGGATCGGTGTCCTGGTCACCGTCGCCAATATTGCGCTGAACTATGTCCTGATTGCGCTACTGGGCTGGGGCGTGGCCGGGTCCGCAATCGGCAGTGCGGTGGCCCAGGCCGTCGGCCTGGTCATTGTCCTGATTTTCCGGATGCGGGGCGAAACACCCCTGCCGGCCTTCGCCCTGCCCTGGACGGCCTGGCGGACCGGATGGAAATCCTTCCTGGCCCTGGGCGCCCCGCAAAGCCTGTCCTTCCTGGGTCTGTCCCTGGGGTCCGGCACGATCATCATCATGGTTCAGGCCACATCCGGAGACAGCTATGAGACCGTGGTCGCCGCCTATGGCATCGCCATGCGCCTGCTCTCCTTCAGCTTTCTCGGACTGATGGGGATGGCGCAGGCCCTGCAGGCCATGATCGGCAACAATTACGGGGCCGGTCGTCAGGACCGTGTGGCACAGAGCCTGCGCCTCGGCGTGATCTGCGGCCTGTTCTATGCCGCCAGTGCCGAAGCCATCTTCCATTTCGGGGCGCAGGCGCTTGCGGGAATGTTTGTGGAGGACCCGGCCGTGATCGCCGAGGTGGGCCGCATCCTGCCGGTCATCGTCGCCGCCTATGTCCTGGCCGGACCGGCCGTGATGATCTCGACGCATTTCCAGGCGATCGGGGATGCGCCGCGCGCCGCCATTCTCAGCCTGTCGCGGACCTATCTCTTCGCCATCCCGCTGACCCTGACCCTACCGGTCTGGCTGGGTGAATGGGGGGTGTGGGTGGCCGGGCCGACAGCGGAAGTCCTGATGCTGGGCCTGACCCTGATCGTGCTGACCCAGACGGCGCGCACGCGCGGCTATCGCTTCGGCCTCATTCCGAAGCCCGCCACCGCCTAGGCACAAAAAAGGGATGGCGGGCCAAGCCTGCCATCCCTGTTTTGCGGTGATGCTGAACCGGCCTAGGCCGCTTCGCTGTCCGAACCGTCCTTGCTGTCGCCATCGGCAGCCGCACCGGCATTGTCGAGCGCGGCAGCGGCAGCCGCCTTGTCAGCCTCGATCTCGGCCTTGGTACGGCGCGGGCGACGCGTGCGGCGGCGCGGGGCGTCTTCTTCTGACGCTTCGCCATCCGGAGCGGCAGACGGGGCGTCGGCGGCGGCTTCACCTTCCGGCGTCACAACACCGAGCGGATCGTCCTTCTCCGCGTCATTATTGCGCGGCTGACGGCTCCGGCCACGGCCCCGGTCATTGCGATCGCGGCTGCGGCGATTATTGGACTGACCGTCGCCCTGGCTGTTGTCTTCGGACGTGATTTCCCCGTCCTCGCCCTCACCATTGGCCTCGACATCATCATTGTCATCCTGGTTCGGATCACGCTTGGGCTGGTTGGCCTGGACGATGCGGTAATAGTGTTCGGCGTGCTGGTAGAGATTCTCTGCACGCACCCGGTCACCAGCGGACGATGCGTCCCGCGCCAGTTGCAGGTATTTGTCGTAGATCTGGGATGCGTTGCCCCGGATTTTCACTTCCGGACCATTGCTCTCATAGCTGCGGTTTGCCGGATTGCCGGACTTACGCCCTCGACCGCGTTGACGCTTCATATCGCTATCCCTGTTTGAGCGACGCTGTTTCAATTGCTCTGACCTTGCTGTGCGTTGGCAGGTGCAAGCCTGTGCGCCATTCAGTCTGGGGATCGTCAAATTTACCGGATACGGGCAGGTGGTTTATCCGGCTGCGCGAGACCCCCGTACTGGCGCGATCCACCTGCCTTGAAGGGACCCTAGACTCCCCCGCCGCGCATTCCAAGTCCTTTTAACTGTTGTATCCGATGACCACACGGTCCTGTCCGGCGAGGTCTGCGACGACACGGACCCCGGCCAGACCTGCCCCGGCTGCCAGGTCGCAAACCGATGCGCCCTGATCATAGCCGATCTCGCAGGCGAACAGCCCGCCCGGACGGAGGATACGCGGCAGGTCAGCGAGAATCGCCCGATAGGCCTCCAGCCCGTCGGCCCCGCCATCCAGCGCCAGAGCCGGTTCGAAATCGCGCACTTCCGGATCCAGGCCGGTCATCACATCGGACACGATATAGGGCGGGTTGGAGACAATGATATCGAAGGACTGATCGGCCAGACCGTCCGCCCAGCGCCCTTCGAGAAAACGCGCCCGACCGGCCAATTGGCAGGCCTCGGCATTCCTGCGAGCCACGGCGAGCGCTGCGGAAGACAGGTCCACGCCCACCCCCCGCCAGTCCGGACGTTCGCTCAACAAGGCCAGGAGAATGGCGCCGGACCCGGTGCCCAGATCCAGCACGTCCAGCGCCCCGTCCTTGCGCGCGTTGAGCACGGTGTCGACCAGGGTTTCGGTATCCGCACGCGGCGTCAGGACATCCCCGGTGACGATCAGGTCCAGTGTCCAGAAGGGCTGACTGCCCAGAACCTGGCTGAGCGGTTTGCGCTTGAGGCGCTCCCAGGCGAGATCCGCCAGATGCGCCACACGCTGCCAGGACACCAGGGCCGGATCGGCCAGGGCTTCGGCCAGGCTGGCCGGCGCCAGAATGTGGGTGAGCAGATGGCGGGTCTCGATCTCCGCCTCTTCAATCCCGGCATCCAGCAGACGCTTGACCAGATCGATGCGGATGGCCGGCAGGTCGAGCCCCAGCCAGGCTTCCCGCAAGGGCTTGCTGTCGGCCCGGTCGAATTCCGCCCGGGCATCACCGACCAGCTTGTCGAAAGGCCCGTTGCTGTCCGACGGCCCGGTCACAATGGATCAGGCGTCTTCCAGCGCTGCCAGACGGGCAGCCTGGTCTTCCGCGATCAGCGCCTGGATCACCTCATTGAGCTCATCCCCGGCCACGATCTTGTCGAGATTATAGAGGGTCAGATTGATGCGGTGATCAGAGACACGGCCCTGCGGATAGTTATAGGTGCGGATCCGCTCGGAGCGGTCGCCGGACCCGATCTGGCCCTTGCGCTCGGCCGCGCGTTCAGCCGCCTCGGCTTCGCGCTTCATGTCATAGAGCTTGGCCTTGAGGAGTTCCTGGGCGCGGGCACGGTTCTGGTGCTGGGACTTCTCCGCACACACGACCATGATCCCGGTCGGCAAGTGCGTCATGCGCACGGCCGATTCCGTCTTGTTGACGTGCTGGCCGCCGGCCCCGGAGGCCCGCATGGTGTCGACGCGCACCTCGCCCATATCGAGATCGAAATCGACCTCTTCCGGCTGCGGCATGATCGCGACCGTGGCGGCGGAGGTATGGATGCGGCCCTGGCTTTCCGTTGCCGGAACCCGCTGGACGCGGTGGACACCACTTTCAAACTTCAGACGCCCGAACACGCCATTACCGGACACGGCGGCAATGACTTCCTTATAGCCGCCATGCTCGCCCTCGGAGGCGGAGACCAATTCCCAGCTCCAGCCCTGCAGCTGGGCATAGCGCTGATACATGCCATAGAGATCGCCCGCGAACAGGGCGGCCTCATCCCCACCGGTCCCGGCGCGGATTTCGATCAGGGCGTCGGCGGTATCGTCCTTGTCCTTGGGCAGGAGAAGCAGGGACATTTCGTGCTCGAGTTCCGGCAGGCGCTCCTTGAGCTCGTAATATTCCTCGCGCGCCATCTCCGCCATTTCGGCGTCGCCGCCCTCCATCATCTCGGCGAGATCATCCAGTTCCTGACGCGCAGCGCGCAGCTCGCTGGCCTTTTCGGCCACCGGCTTGAGCTCCGCGTGTTCCTTGGAGAGTTTGACGATTTCATCGGGATCGCCAGCGGCGCCCAGGCGGGCTTCCACCTGTTCGAACCGGTCGATGACCTGGGAGAGTCGGGCTTCGGGTGCGTGCATGGGCTTCGGTTAGCACCAAGCGCGAGCGAAGAAAATCCTGACGGGCTGTTACAGCGCCGCCAGAACGTTCCGCACCGTCATCACGATCAGCACGACAGAGCTGAGCATGAAGACCAGGAAGCGCACCGGCACGAAATTCCACAGGGCCTGGATCAGCGAGTGGGCGACCCGCAGGGCGACATAGCCCCAGGCCAGCATCACCATCAGCTCATCGGCCACGCCGACCAGATGGGAATAGACACACAAAGCGTAGAAGATCACCGGCTGTTCGTGCAGGTGATTGTAATTGTCCGCGATCCGCTTCACCTCGATCGGCAGGACATCCAGCTCACCCTTCTGCTGGATCTTGCCGGCATCGATCCCGGCCTTCTGCATCGCCGGAATCCGCGTGGCATACATCCACAGCCACATCACCAGCGTCCAGCACACCAGGCCCAGAACGGGCGTCATCATGGATTGAAACATGTTTTTCTCCCCTGTTTGCGGCGGAGGTTAGTGGGGTTTGAAGGACGTGTCATGGCTTGCGACACTCGTCCCCGCTTCTCTTTGACAGGCAAAGGGAAGCTCCCCTTCTCCCTCGGGAGAAGGTGCCCGCAGGGCGGATGAGGGGGGACGGCGAAGTCTGCGTGATCATCTGCCAGCACCGGGATTTCCCCCTCTCCCGGCGCATGCGCGCCACCCTCTCCCCAAGGGAGAAGGAGGATGGCAGCCCGCACCCTCCGCACCCCCCAAAAGCCCCATTTCTGCCGCCATGCATCCGAAATGACACCTCACTCTGCCGCTAAGCTCTTGAAGCTGGGCCTTCAGCGTGTGTAAGTGGGAGATAATTCGAGCATGCCGGATCAAACGATGGAATTTCACCGCACCAAGCGCCTGCCGCCCTACGTTTTCGAAGAAGTGAACCGCCTGAAGGCCGAGCTGCGGGCCTCGGGGGCGGACATCATTGATTTCGGCATGGGCAATCCGGACCTGCCCACGCCGCAGCACATCCTGGACAAGCTCAAGGAGACGACGGAGAAGCCGCGCACCAATGGCTATTCCTCCTCGCGCGGCATTCCCGGACTGCGCAAGGCCCAGTCGCGCTATTACAAGCGCCGCTTTGATGTTGATCTCGATCCGGACAGCGAGGTCATCGTCACGCTGGGCTCCAAGGAAGGCTTTGCCAATCTGGCCCAGGCGATCACGGCGCCGGGCGATGTCGTCCTGGCCCCCTCACCCTCCTATCCGATCCACACATTCGGCTTCCTGATTGCCGGCGGCACGATCCGCCATGTCGCCGCGCCTTCGCCGGAGGAATATCTGCGCGGGCTGGAATATGCCGTGCGCCATACCGTTCCCAAGCCGATCGCGGTCGTGGTCTGCTACCCGTCCAATCCGACGGCGCAAACAGCGACGCTGGACTATTACAAGAAGGTCGTGACCTTCGCGGAAGAACATGACCTCCTGATCCTGTCGGACCTGGCCTATTCGGAGATCTATTTCGGCGATGAGCCGACCCCGTCCATGCTGCAGGTCGAGGGTGCCAAGGAGCGAACGATCGAGTTCACCTCGATGTCCAAGACCTATTCCATGGCCGGTTTCCGCGTCGGCTTTGCCTGTGGCTCACCCAAGCTGGTCAGCGCCCTGGCCCGGGTGAAATCCTATCTGGATTACGGCGCCTATACGCCGGTCCAGGTGGCGGCGTGTGCTGCGCTGGACGGTCCGCAGGATTGTGTCGACGAGACCCGCCGCATCTACAAGCACCGCCGCGATGTGCTGGTGGAGAGCTTCGGCCGCGCCGGCTGGAACATCCCCTCGCCGGAAGCCTCCATGTTCGCCTGGGCCCCGCTGCCGGAAGGCTGCGAGGAGATGGGCTCACTGGAATTCTCGATCGAGCTGATGAAGGAAGCCGGGGTCGCCGTGGCACCCGGCGTCGGTTTCGGCGAGCATGGCGAGGGCTTTGTGCGCCTCGCCCTGGTGGAGAATGAGCAACGCATCCGCCAGGCCGCACGCAGTGTCGGCGAGTTCCTGAAAACCCGCCGACCGGCCATTCGGGCTGTCTAGGACAGGGCTCTAGAAAGCCGGGCCCTAGAAATAGTGATGGACGCTGCCCGTCGAGTGCGGCCATTTCGCGCCGGCCTTGGAACGCAGGCGGCGACGGCGCATGCGGGACTGCATGACATTGCGCGCTTCATCCAGGCTCGGAAGATCGGCTTTCGGCTCGGTCTTGAGCTCTTCGCGGTGGGCGATGAAGTCGGAATAGGCTTCCAGTTCCGCTGACAGGCTGGCCGCGACGAGGTCGATCATGATCGCATCATCGACATAGCCCAGAACCGGCGTGGCATCCGGGATCAGGTCTTCCGGGTCCGCGAAATAGGCCAGGGCATCGATGACGGCCTTGCGGTCATCGCCTTCCAGCTTCCAGTCATCATCATCGAGCATGCCCAGCATCGGGCCGAGCTGGTCGAGACGCTTGGTGACGAAAGCGGGCGGGTTGGACTTGCGGGCCTTTTCCAGCATGTCCGCGACACCGGCCAGGATCCGGCTCTCATCCGCCGCCCCCAGGGATTCGCGCGCCTCGTCGAGACGGGCACGGAAGAAGTCGAGATCAGCTTCGTTCAGCTCGAATTCGACTTTCAGGGTCGGTTGGTTGGTCGTGGTCATTTTGAGTAAGGCACCTTCATTGGCCGTTGAACAATGATGACTGTGTCCCACACGACCGGCGCGCCGTGTAGCGGGAACGGATATGATCGCGTCCCCGGGGACAGCCGGACAGGACGTTCCGGTCATCACCGACGGTAATCCGCCCTTAACCCTGAGCGCAAGTTCGGCTGCCGCTACCAACGTCCGCACGGTACATTCTCCCCATGAATGTCGCTTTCAATACCGCCGCGAACAGCATGATTGCCGCGCAAAACCGGGCTCACGAGGCCGGTGCGGAAATGGTGCGCAATGCCGCGCAGGGCCAGGATATCATCCAACCGGCCGTTGCCGTCATTCGCGCCGAGAAGACCCATGCAGCTTCGGCGGCCGTCATCCAGACGGTGAACGACATGACGAACCGCCTGCTGGACATCAAGGTCTAGCAGCCCGCTCTCGGTCGGTGGATGGCCGGTGGGCGTCATCCCCCTGTCGATGTCTCCATTGGCGTGTTGTGCGGCATGGGGGATGACGATCCGGCCACCGACCCTGTCGCTTTCCCCCCTCGCTTTTGCACCCGAATGGGCCTAACTGAGGCCCATGTCCGAGAAGATTTCCGTCGATATCGTCGCTGACCTGGTCTGCCCCTGGTGCTGGCTGGGCAAACGCAATTGGGACCAGGCCGTGGCCCAGGTGCCCGAGGTCAAGGTGGAGACGGTCTGGCGGCCCTACCAGCTGGACCCGACCATTGCGCGCGGCGGCCAGCCCTATGCCGACTATATGAAAGCCAAATTCTCCGGCGAGGCGACCGAGCGCTGGAAACAGATGCGCGCCTATCTGGAAGAGGCGGCACCGGGTGCCGGCATCCGCTTCAATTTCGACGCCATCAAGATCCGCCCCAACACGCTCAACGCCCACCGGGTGATGAAATGGGCCAATGGCCAGGGCAAGGCCAACGCCGTGGCGGAGGGGCTGTTCCAGGCCTTTTTCCAGGACAGCCGCGATATCGGAGACATTGACGTGCTGACCGAGATCGCCGGCGCGGCGGGCCTCGACACGGCGATCATCGCCGACCTGCTGGCCACGGATCGCGACGAGAAAGCCGTGTGGGAGGAAGAGGTCTTCTTCCGCAAACTCGGCGTTTCCGGCGTTCCGACCTATATTTTCAACGGACGCTTTGCCGTGTCCGGCGCCCAGGAACCGGCCATGCTGGCCGATGCGATCCGCCAGGCGGTCAAGGAACCCGCCGCCGCGGACGACGAGGACGACTGATCATCGACCCGCGAAAGGGGATATCATGACTGCACTCCAAGCCCTGGCGCTCTATGCCGGCCTCAACACGCTGCTCCTGATCGGACTGGCCCTGAATGTTTCGCGCATCCGACGCCGCGACAAGGTCAGCCTGGGCACCGGATCCAATGATCTGCTGGAACGCGCCGTGCGCGCCCATGCCAACGGGATCGAGAATGTCGCCCTCGGCCTGATCTGCCTCTGGCTGCTGGTGACGATCGGTTACGGCCCGATCTGGGTCCACGCCCTCGGCTTCGCCCTCACCTTCGGACGCGGCTTCTACAGCTATGGCCTCCTGTCCAAGCCGGGACCGAGCCTGGGCCGCATCACCGGAACCGGCCTGACCTGGCTGATGCTGCTGGTCAGCGCACTGCTTCTGATCGGCCACGCCTTCACCTGAGCAATTGCCCCCCAGCGGGCCCCAGCGCTATAGCGAGACCATGACCCAAGCCCAGTCCGCTCCCGATTCCGCCCGCCTGCAGGAAATTGCCGGCGACCTGATCCAGCGCGCCATCAAGGCCGGTGCCGATGCCGCCGAAGCCTCTGTCGGTGAATCCCGCCAGACCGAGCTGTCCGTGCGGGATGGCCAGCTGGAGGATATCGAACGCTCCGAAAGCCTGGATGCGGGTGTCCGCGTCTTTGTCGGTCAGCGCCAGGCCGGGGTCGCCTTCTCCGACCTTTCCGACCAGGGCCGCCAATTCACCATCGAGCGCGCCGTCGCCATGGCCAAGGCCGCGCCGGAGGATCCCTATTCCGCCCTCGCCGAGCCGGAACGCCTGTGCCAGGACCCGCCCGCGCTCAACCTGTTCGAGGCGGTGGAGTGGAGCCCGGAAGAGCTGGAGAGCCGGGCGGTCGCCGTGGAGAAAGCCGCCCGCGCCATTGAAGGCGTGACGATGACGGACACCGCCTTTGCCGGTTATGGCCAGGGCGCAGCCGCCTATGCCACTTCGACCGGTTTCAATGCCGGCTGGCGCAAGAGCCAGTTCAGCTATGGCGCCAGTGTCATCGCCGAAAAGAATGGCGCCATGGAGCGCGACTATGCCGCGACCAGCGCCCGCCGCGTCTCCGACCTGAAATCCATCGAGGAGATCGGCACGGAAGCTGGTGAACGCACGGCCCGCCGGGTCGGCCCGCAGAAAATCGCCAGCGGCACCATGCCCGTCCTGTTCGACCGCCGTGTCTCGACCGCCTTTTTGAGCGCGCTGTGCAGCGCCATTTCCGGCCCGGCCGTGGCCCGGGGCGTGTCCTTCCTGCGCGAGAAGATGGGCGAGAAAATCTTCGCCGACGGCATAACCATCCTGGACGACCCGCACCGGGGTTGGGGCCATGCCTCCTGCCCGTTCGACGGGGAAGGCACGGTCAACCAGGCCCGTGAGATCATCTCCGACGGGCATCTGACAACCTGGTTCCTCAACTCCGCCGCGGCACGCCAGCTCAAGCTGGACCCGACCGGCCATGCGCGCCGCAATATGGGCGGACCTCCGGGCGCCGGCCCGACCAATCTCCACCTGGCCGCTGGTTCTGCCAGCCGTGACGATCTGATCGCCGGCATCGGCGAAGGCCTGCTGGTCTCCGAAATGTTCGGTCCGTCGCTGAACGCCAATACGGGTGACTGGTCGGTGGGCGTATCGGGCTATCGCATCACGGGCGGACAGATCGACCATCCCGTGAGCGAGATCACCGTGGCCGGAAACCTGCTCGATATTTTTGCAAAACTTGTCCCGGCGAGCGATCTGGAGTTTAGAGGCGCCGTTAACGCTCCCAGCGTATGCGTTGACGCGATTTCCGTCGGTGGTCTGTGACCATCGCCCCCTGCCGCAGGAAAACTGACATGACCGATACCACGACCCATATCAACAACCAGCTCCTCCACCTCGTCATTGGCGGCGAACTGGTCTGTGTCGACCCGACCAATTGCGAATTCAAGGATCTCAAGGCCGTCGATTTCGTCGGCGCTTACGGCACGTATGAAGATGCCCGCAAGGCCTGGAAGAACGCTGCCCAGCGCACTGTCGACAATGCCCATATGCGCTATTTCATCATCCACGCGCACAAACTGCTCGATCCGTCCGCGGACAAGCACTAGGCCAGTCTCCTGAGTTCGACCACGCCTTCCTCCACGGCCCAGCTCGGCCGCCGGCTCTGGCGCGACGGCCTCTCCCGGCATCGCGGCCTGGTCGGCCTCGCCGTCCTGCTCTCTGCCGTGACAGCGGGGGCTGCCGCCTCCTATGTGGGTGTGGTCGGACATGTGTTCGACACGCTGGAAGCCGGCGTGGAAGGACTGGACTGGATCGGCCCGCTGGCGATTGTCGGCCTGGCCCTGCTGCGCTCGGCCAGCCTCTATCTCCAGACCGTCCAGACCAACCGGCTTGCCCTGACGGTGATGCAGGACCTGCAGAACGCGATGTTCGCGAAACTGGTCCGCTCCGACTTCACCCGTCTGCAGAACGAGCCGGTCGGTTCCCTGGTCTCGCGTTTCACCAATGACATCACGCTGCTGCGTGAGACCCTGATCCGCCTGACCAATAATCTCCTGCGTGACATCCTGCAGGTGATCGCCACGATTGGCTGGATGCTGTGGCTGGACTGGATGCTGACCTTGCTCATCCTGGTCGTCTATCCGGTCGCCGCCTGGCCCGTGATCCGGATCGGCCAGCGTCTGCGCAAGACGTCCAACAAGGCCCAATCCCAGATGGGCGAAGTGACCAGCCAGCTGGAGGAGAGCTTCTCCGGCACGCGCATGGTGAAGACCTACGGGCTGGAGGATTTCGAGACCCAGCGCGCCGGCAAGGCCTTTGCCGACCGCTTCGCCTTCCTGTTCCGCATCGCCGAGAACAAGGCCCGCGTCGACCCGATCCTGGAAGCCGTGGGCGGACTGGCGCTCTCCATCCTCATCCTGGTCGCCGGCTGGCGCCTGATGCAGGGCGAAAGCTCGATCGGCGATCTGATGGGCGTGCTGACCGGTGTCGCCCTGCTCGCCTCGCCCATCCGCGCAATCGGCACGCTGAATGCTGTCGTCCAGGAAGGCTTTGCCGTTCTGGAACGCGTCTTTGCCGTACTCGACGAGCCGGAGACGATCACCACAGCACTCGATGCGCCCGAGCTGAAGGTGGAAAACGGCGCGGTGGCCTTCGACCAGGTCGGCTTCGCCTATCCGGACGGAACGGCCGCGCTGGAAAGCGTGTCCCTCACAGTCGAGCCGGGCCAGACTGTCGCCCTGGTCGGCCCGTCCGGCTCGGGCAAGTCCACCATCCTCAACCTCCTGCCGCGCCTCTATGACCCGCAGAACGGGACGGTCTCGATTGACGGCCAGGACATTCGCGGCGTCTCCCTTCCCTCCCTGCGCCGGGCCATGGCCCTGGTCAGCCAGGACGTCACCCTGTTCGACGACACGGTGCGCGCCAATATCGGCTTCGGGGATCTGGACGCGGACGAGGCGGCGATCATCGCCGCGGCCAAGGCGGCCGATGCCCATGATTTCATCACCAAACTGCCCGGCGGCTATGATGCGCCCGTTGGACCGCGCGGCAGCAATCTGTCCGGCGGCCAGCGCCAGCGTCTGTCCATTGCCCGGGCGATCCTGAAGAACGCCCCCATCCTCCTGCTCGACGAGGCGACCTCCGCGCTTGACACGGAGAGCGAACGCCGCGTCCAGGAAGCGCTGGAACATCTGTCAGAAGGCCGCACCTGCCTGGTCATCGCGCACCGGCTTTCCACCGTGCGCAATGCCGACTGGATCTATGTGCTGGAAAACGGCCAGATCGCCGAACAGGGCCGCCATGACGATCTGGTGGCAGAAGACGGCCTCTATGCCCGCCTGTGCCGCATGCAGTTCGGCGAAGAGGGCTGATTATTCAGCGGCAATGTCCGCCGCGCGGGCATCGGCTGGCAGATTGACCGTGAAGATCGCACCGGCACCCGGCGCACTTTCCACACTGATCGAACCGCCCATCAGCTCAGCCAGTTTCTGGGCCAGGGCCAGGCCCAGCCCGGTCCCGCCACATTTGCGCTGCAGCACGGCTTCGGCCTGACTGAAGGGCATGAAGGCCTTGGCGATCATGTCGCCATCCATGCCGATCCCGGTATCGGATACTTCAAACACCAGGGCCCGGTTGCCATCATCCATCTGGCGCGCCAGACAGCGGATCCGGACACTGCCCTTGTCCGTGAACTTCACGGCATTGGACAGAAGATTGGAGAGGATCTGACGCACCCGCATCGGATCACCATGGGCGGTCATGTCGGCGCAGGGGTCGACCTCGATATGGAATTGCAGCCCCTTCTCGATCGCCTTCATGCGATAGGGGCCCGCCACGGTGCGCACGACGTCTGACGGATTGTATTCGCCCGCCTCGATCTCGAACCGGCCGGATTCCACATTCGCCAGGTCCAGAATGTCGTTGAGGATATCCAGCAGGGCTTTGCCCGACGCTTCGATCAGCTCGACCATTTCGCGCTGGGAGTCCTCCAATTCGGTCGCCTGCAGCAGGCTGGACATCCCCAGCACCCCGTTGAGCGGCGTGCGGACCTCATGGCTCATCGTGGCCAGGAATTTGGATTTTGCGCGGCTGGCCTCGGTAGCCTGCTGGCGCGCCTCGACCAGGTCATGGATATCGGTCAGTGCGCCCACGACCCGCGTCGCTTCGCCATCGGGAGAGCGCACGGCTTCGGCGCGCAGGCGGAACCAGCGGTGATGGCCGCCGACAATGCGCAGGCGCGCTGTCAGGTCGAGCGGGCGCCCGGTCTTGAAATGCGTGGCCAGGGCCGAGGAAAAGCGCGCCTTGTCGTCTTCATGGATCAGGGCGAGGAAGTGCGAGGAAGGCGCGGTGAATTCCCGGGCCTGATAACCCAGCAATTCCCGGCCGCGGGGCGAGACATAGATCTGGTCGGTTTCCAGGCACCAGTCGATGATGCCATCCGATGTGCCCTTGATCGCCAGGGCGGCCCGGTCGCCGGATTCCAGCGTCAGGATTTCACCGGTCAGGCGGCGGCGGTAATGGTTGAACACGCCCAGCAATTCATCGCCGATATCGATCGGGCGGTTGAAAGTGGCGGCGATGATGCCGACCGTCTGGGCGCCATTGAACAGGGGAAGGCCGACATAGGCTTCCACACCGGCTTCGGAGAGGATGAAATCCTTGGAGAAGCGGGCGGACAGATTGGATTCATAGATGGTGGCGCCGCTTTCGATGGTCTCGCCACAGGGCGTGCCGCGCAGCTCATAGCCGTAGTTTTCCGAGATCACGCCATTGGAGGCCACACGCAGGGTCCGCATGCGGCTATTGGTGGCGTCGATCCGGGCGATGAAGACGCTGTCCGCCGCAAAAATCTCGGCCGTGTTTTTCACGAAGGCCTGAAGAAAGGCGGGACCACACTCACGAGACAACAAAAAATTCAGACGGTTCAACCGATCCTGAGTTACATCCGCTCGTATGGCGAGATCCGGCATTTGCCCCTCCAGCGCTCGACCGGCCCTTCCGGTCTCCCAACGTGGTTAACGGGTCTTAATGTGCCGCAAAGCTGTGGACAGAGTCGTCATATCTGATGAATCCCCGCGGATTCACTGCTCATAAAGAATCAGCGTCACGCTACTCCCTGCGCAGCACGCGCTCCGTCAGGAAGCTGCCCCACCAGCTCGCCATGAAGGAGGATTGGACCACCTCACGGTCATAAACCGTCTCCACCCAGTCCATGAATCCGATCGGCGTGGTTTCATTGTACTGGCGGTAGGTCTCGAAGAAGTGATCCAGCACACCGGTCTTGCCGGCCTTCACGTGCAGATACTTCAGGGAGAGGTGCTGGATCGCCTCCTCATAGGGCAGGCCCAGCTTGGTCAGGGCAAAGAGGACGGAGATGATGCCGGCCCGGTCCGCGCCCGACTTGCAGTGGATCAGGGCGGGATAGGCGATCTCGTCGAAAATCTTCACGGCCCGCTGCATGCGATCGACATAGGGCGCCTCGCGGGAACCGAAAGGCATGTCGATCATGACGAGGCCCAGGCGTTCGCAGGCATCCTTTTCCAGGTCGTAATAGCAAACCCCCGGCTGGGTGCCGCGAATGTTCAGGATCGTCTTGAAGCCCTGCTCGGCCAACGCTTCCAGCCGTTGCGGCGACGGCTGGTTCGACCGCCACATGCCGCCGCCCACTTCATGCAGATTGTGGAATTTCTGGCGCAGGATGCCGTGGTCCTTCCACAGGAAATCCTGCCAGGCGCGTTCACGGTCTTTGGGGTCGTTCAGGTCGTAGGGCATCGTCATCTTTCCGTTCCGACCGCGCATTTAGGCCGACGGCGCTTTCAAAGCAACCGCGCCCCATGCTTGACCTTTTTGCCTGTGGAGGCGAGCTATCATTCATGTTGAAACGCCTGCTCTCGCGGCCCTGGGCCCAGGAAGTCGTCGCCTTCCTCGTCCTTCTCTACATCGAGGGGGTGCGCCGCTCCATCCGTTGGGAAGTGCGCAATGGCGAATACGTCCAGTCCGTGTGGGCCAACAAGCTTCCCATCATCGGCTGCGTCTGGCATGGCCGCGTGTTGATGGCGATCCAGGGCTGGCATCGCCAATATGACCGGATGGTGGCCCTCGCCTCGCGGTCCCGCGAGGGCGAAATCGGTTCCCGTTTCGCCCGCTGGTACAAGGTGGGTGTGGTGCGCGGTTCCTCGCGCAATCCCGGCAAGCCGGAAAAGACCAAGGGCGGGGAAGCGGCCTATCGCGCCATGCTGCGTCACCTGGAAAGCGGGGGCTGTGGCGCCGTCACGCCGGACGGCCCGCGCGGCCCGCGCATGCGCGCCGGCTTCGGGGCTGTGCGCATGGCCCGGGATACCGGCGTGCCGATCCTGCCCTTCACCTGGTCAGCCAAGGGCAAATGGGTTCTAGAAAAGGCCTGGGACAAGCATTGCCTGCCCCATTTCTTCACCCGTGGCGTCATCGTCTGGGGCAACCCCATCCATGTTGCGCCCGATGCCAGTCAGGAAGACCTGGAAGCCGCTCGCGCCCAGCTCGAGGCGGAACTGAACCGGATCACACGAGAAGCCGACGAAGCCGTTGGCGGCCCTGTCATGCAGCCGGATGAGCGCCTTCGCCCCGGCACCGGGCCGGACGCGCCCGGGGACGCCGCGTGAGCCTGCCCCCGGCATTGTCCTGGTATCGTGGCCTGACCCGCCTGGCCGCGCCCGTCGCCCCTGCCCTGCTGAACAATCGCGCCCGCAAGGGCAAGGAAGACCCGGACCGCCGCGGCGAACGCCTCGGACTGGCCTCCCGGCCCCGTCCCGAGGGCGGGCTGATCTGGCTGCACGGGGCCAGTGTCGGGGAGAGCCTCGTTCTGGCCAGCCTGGTCGACACGCTGGCGGCGCGGCATGAGGACCTCTCCTTTCTCGTCACCACGGGAACACTGACCTCCGCCCGCATGCTGGCCAACCGCCTGCCCGAGCGCGCCTTCCACCAATTCATTCCGGTCGACACACCGGCCGCCGTGCGCCGTTTCCTGCAACACTGGCAGCCCGATCTCGCCGTGTTCGCCGAAAGCGAGCTCTGGCCCAATCTGATCATCGAGACCTCGCGCCGCGGCACGCCGCTGGCCCTGATCAATGCGCGGATGAATGAGCGCTCCATCCAGTCCTGGCGCCGCCGTCCCGACACGGCCCGCTGGCTGCTGGGCCAGTTTGCCTGGATCGGTGCCGCCGACACGCGCACCCGCGACGGGCTGGAAGACCTGACCGGCTATCACGTCACCCTGGCCGGCAATCTGAAACTGGAAGCCCGCCTCGCCCCGCCGGACCCGCAAGTCCTGGACGGGTTCCGCTCCGCCCTCGATGGCCGCCCGGTCTGGCTCGCCGCCTCCACCCATCCCGGTGAGGACGAGATCGTACTGGCCGCCCACGCGAAACTGCTGGAGCAATCGCCCGGCGCCCTCCTCATCCTCGCCCCGCGCCATCCGGAACGCGCCGGGAAAATCCGCCGCCAGATCGAAGAGCGCGGCCTCTCCGTCTTGCAGCGCTCCGAGGATGCCTCCGCGCCGACGCCGGACAAACAAGTCTGGCTGACCGACACGCTGGGCGAGATGGCGATCTGGTTTTCCCTCGCTCCGGCCTCACTGATCGCCGGCAGTCTGATCCCGGGAATTGGCGGCCATAACCCGGTCGAAGCCAGCCAGGCCGGTTCCGGTGTCATCACAGGACCGTTCCGATCCAGTTTTGATGACCTCTACAGCGCCTACCAGGCCCATTCTGCCTGCATCGAGGTTGAGTCAGATACCGATCTCAGTACCGCCGTGATGCGGGTCTGGTCCGGTCAGGGCCCCACACCATCCGCCTCGCAAGCAGCCCTTGCGGCCGCTTCGGGCGGGGCCATGGCCAAGACGGTGACCGCCCTGGAGACCTTGCTGCACAGTGCGGAGGCCACCTCATGAGGGAACCGGCCTTCTGGCGCACGGATGGCGGACGCGGATCGGGCTCGCTGGTGCGGGCCCTGCTCAGCCCGCTGGGCCATCTTTATGCCTGGACAGTGGCCCGCCGCATCCGCAAGACCGTGCCGGAAAAGCTCGACATTCCGGTGATTTGCGTCGGCAATCTGACCGTGGGCGGTGTCGGCAAGACGCCGATTGTCCTCGCTCTTCTGCAAAGACTGGCAGAGATGGGGCAAACACCGGCCGCCCTCTCGCGCGGTTATGGCGGAAAATTGGCCGGACCGGTCCGCGTCGATCCGGATATCCACACCGCCGCCGATTGCGGCGATGAACCGCTTCTCCTCGCCCGCACGGCACCCGCCTGGATCAGCCGCGACCGCGTCGCCGGCGGTCAAGCCATTGCCGGATCAGGGGCTTCGGTCATCGTGATGGATGATGGCCACCAAAATCCCAGCCTCGCCAAGGACGCGTCTATCATCGTTGTCGATGGCAAGGCCGGCTGGGGTCCGGGCACGCTTTTCCCCGCCGGGCCACTGCGCGAACCGGTCAAGACCGGCCTCGCCCGCGCCGATGCCGTGGTCATCATGATGCCCGATGGCGAAACAGCCCCGGATTACAGAGGCTTGGGTCTCGACACGGTGGAAATCCCGGTCTTTCACGCCTGGCTAGCCCCTACCGCACCTCCGCCGCCGGGCAAGCTGGTCGCCTTTGCCGGGATCGGCCGGCCGCAGAAATTCTTCGATGCCCTGACGGCCGCCGGCGCTGATCTGGCAGAAGTCGCTGATTTTCCTGACCATCACCCCTGGAGCTCCGGTGATCTGGACCGGCTGAATGCGCTGGCCAAGGCCCATGATGCGCGCCTGGTCACGACGGAGAAAGACTGGGTCCGCCTGCCCGCTGACGCCCGCGCCGCCATCCTGTCCTGGCCCGTGGAAGCCCGTTTCGCCAATCCCGCCGCGCTGGACGGCCTGTTGCGGGACATCATGGACGGCGCCGGGGAAGCCCGGTAAATCCGGTTCATGATCGAGGCACAGCGTAACGCATCTTTCCTGACCCGACTGGGCTGGCGGCTCGAAGCCACCGCCTGGGACGCCTATGCCGCCTGGTACCGGGCAAAAGGGATCGACAAGGCCTCCGATGCCGCTGGCGACCTCCTGCGCAAGCTGGGCCCGCTCATGCCCACCCACACGGTCGCCCGCATCAATATGCAGCGCTGTTTCCCCGAAGCCGCCGATGCCGAGATCGACCGGCTGCTGGGCGCAATGTGGGAAAACTTCGGACGCCTGGCCGGGGAGATGCCCCACCTCGACGTATTTGCCGGACCGGAATTCAATGAGCGCGTTGAATTCATTGGCCGCGAACGTCTGGAACAGGCGCGCGACACGGGCCAGCCCCTCGTCATCATCAGCACGCACAGCGCCAATTGGGAGATTGCGGCGGCCGCCATCAGCCAGACCGGCCTGCCCTGCCACATCACCTATCGGCCCGCCAATAATGTCCTGATCGATGAGCGCATCTCCCGCATGCGCCAGGGCTATGGTGTGAAGACGCTGACCGCCAAGGGCGGCGATGGCGCCAAACAGCTCATGCAGGCGCTCAAGGCCGGCGAGAGCGTGGCGCTGATGAACGATCAGAAGATGAATGACGGGGTGGAAGCGCCCTTCTTCGGCCATCCCGCGATGACAGCCCCCGGGCCGACCCGCCTGGCCATGCGCTATGGCTGCCCGCTGCAACCCCTGTCGGTTCGACGCTTGGGTGGTGCACGTTTCCGTGTGGAAGCCCACGAACCGATCGAACTCTCCACCAATCCGGACAAGACCGCCGCCATCGTCGAGACGGTGACGCGGATCAATCAATGGGTGGAAAGCGAAATCCGCAAGGCCCCGGAACAATGGTTCTGGGTGCATCGCCGCTGGGCCAAGGCCGTCTACAAGGGCTGAGCCGTCAGTCCTGCAGGGATGACAGGTCCAGCTCCAGCATCATGGCCGGATCGACATAGAAGCTGTCATTGATCTTCACGCGCCAGTCCAGATGCGGACCCGTGGCCCGGCCACCGGCCCCGATCTCACCGATCAGATCGCCCTGTTCCACCATGTCGCCTTCGCTGACATGCACGGCACTCATGTGGAGGAAGAGGCTGACGAGGCCCTGGCCATGATCCAGAAAGACCAGTCCGCCTTCGTAATACATGTCGTCCTCGGCCAGGATAATGCGGCCGCTGGCGGGCGCGATCACCGGCGTGCCGGTTTCATTGGCCCAGTCCAGACCCCAGTGGGGATTGCCCTGGTGGCCGTCATTATAGACGCGGGCGGAGCCATAGACTCCAGTCGTGATGCCTTCGGACGGGCGGATGAAACCGTCCAGGAAGCCCTGCCCGTTCCAGCGCGTGGCCAGAGCCGCCCGCTTCTGCGCGTATTCGCGCTGACGGCGGGGCAGCGTGCTCTCATCCGGCGTCACCGTGGCCTGAGGCACACCATTCACATGCTGAAGCCGGTATTCGCGCTGCTCGATGGCCCAGTCTTCCTGCGTGAAGCCGGCTCCGTCCGGTGCGCGCACAGAAAAGCTGAGCGTTTCCGGGGCATCGCGCTGGATGCCGACAATGGCGTAGCCGTCCGCATCCGCCGTGGTCGAGAATTCGCCAAGGCTGATTTCTGATCCCGGCGCATAACGGCAGATCAGCAGACCGCCTTCGCGGCGTTGACCCACACAGCCAACAGGGGCCGCGGCCGGCTCAGCCTGCGCCAGGGTGGACATGTCCGGCTCACGTGCAGCGATCAGCTCCGCAATCGGGTCCGCCGTTTCACCCGCAGACTGAAGAGCCAGTGCAAGGGCAAGCGCGATCATTGGCCCGGACCTGCGTTCAGCTCGAGCCAGCGCTGTTTGGCGATCTGGGCGTCGCGATAGGCTTCCTGCTCATCGACATTCCAATAGCGCAGCTCGGCCAAGCCAATCTTGTCGCCCGTTACGGCGCAGGTGACATAGGCACCACCCTTGAGGATGATGAAATCGCTGTCGCCATACTCGAGTATGGCCTCGCCCTGGAACTCTTTGTCGAAAGTGAAATCGCTCATAAGGCCGCTCTAGCATGACACTGCAAAAAGGGGGAGGCCCCGCCTGATCAAAACCGGGTCAGAACAGGGTGCCCTGACCGGCCGG
This sequence comes from Maricaulis parjimensis, assembly GCF_016817355.1. GTDB lineage: Bacteria > Pseudomonadota > Alphaproteobacteria > Caulobacterales > Maricaulaceae > Maricaulis > Maricaulis parjimensis. The sequence continues at coordinate 26,381 of NZ_JADOTT010000005.1, read as the reverse complement.
CGGCGTCTTGGCCTTGGGCTTCGGTTTTGGGCGCGGCTTCGCCGCTGGTGTTGGCGCGGGCGCAGAAGCTTGTGCATCCGATGGCGTCCCATCAATCACGGCCTTGCGACGTACATCCGCGAATTCCAGCTCAACAGCATTGCCGGCCGCCAGTGCCGCACCGGCACGGACAATGGCCCCGTCGGCATCGCGCACCACGGCAAAGCCGCGGTCCAGGATCTTGGAATAGTTGAAGGCCTCGATCCGGCTTCCCAGCATTTCCAGCCGGCGTCGCTGGTCGCGCGCGCTGCGCTGCAGGGCGGGCCCGAGACGCGCAGACCGGTCCGCGATGCGATCACGGCGCTGGCGGATATCCCGCCGCAGGGCTTCCGGTTTCAGACCCGCTTCCAACACGAGAAGCCGCGCGCGCTTTTCCGCGGCATTGTTGAGGAGGGCCGGGTCCAGCCGATCCGCCACCATGTCGAAGCGCTGGCGCTTCAGGTCCAGCAGGGCCTGGGGCCGTGGCAGGGCCCGCACCACACCGCGCAGCTCGGTCCGGCGGCGCTCGATATGACGCGACAGGCCGGAGACAAGGCGGGCCGCCAAAGCGTCGATATCGCTCTTCAACTCGGCACGAACGGGAACCGCCATCTCAGCCGCACCGGTCGGCGTCGGCGCGCGGCGGTCGGAGACATAATCGATCAGCGTGGTGTCGGTTTCGTGCCCGACCGCGGAGATCAGCGGGATCTCACTCTCTGCGGCGGCACGGACAACGATTTCCTCATTGAATCCCCAGAGGTCCTCGATCGAGCCCCCGCCCCGCGCGACGATCAACACGTCCGGGCGCGGCACCGGCCCGTCCACGGGCAGGGCATTGAAGCCGCGAATGGCCTCAGCGATTTGCTCAGCCGCCTTCTCGCCCTGGACGAGGACCGGCCAGAGCAGGACATGGCGCGGGAAGCGATCCTGCAGGCGATGCAGGATGTCGCGGATCACGGCGCCGGTTGGTGAGGTCACCACGCCAATGGTTTTCGGCAGGAAGGGAATGGGCTGTTTGCGCGCCGGATCGAACAGGCCCTCAGCCGCGAACTGTTTCTTGCGCTCTTCCAGCAGCGCCATGAGTGCGCCGGCGCCGGCCGGTTCCATGCTCTCGACAATCAACTGGTATTGCGAGCGGCCGGGATAGGTGGAGAGCTTGCCCTCGATGATGACTTCCAGCCCCTCTTCAGGGCGGAAGCGGAAACGGGCAGCCGTGCCTTTCCAGGCGATGGAGGCGATGACGGCGCGCTCATCCTTGATGTCGAAATAGACATGGCCGGACTTGGCCACCACGACCCGCCCCAGCTCGCCCCGAACACGCACATGTCCGAACGCATCCTCAACCGTTCGCTTGAGCGAACCGGCCAGTTCGGACACGGAGAATTCGTGGAGGTTTCCGGCAGGCTGTTCCATCCTGTCTCTGGTAGGATGCTTCCCGCATCTCCGCAACGGCCCGGCAGACTCGCGATTGGCGCAGGATTGGGTTAGGCAGGGCCGACGAATTCAAGAGGGTGACATGAAGGTTCTCGTTGTCGGGTCTGGCGGGCGCGAACACGCGCTGGTGTGGAAGATTTCGCAAAGCCCCCTGCTGACGGCCCTGCACGCCGTTCCGGGCAGCGCCGCCATCGAGGAATTGGCGACCTGCCACGACCTCTCTGTCTCTGACCTGGAGGGCCTGGTCGACCTCGCCAAGCGCGAATCGATCGACCTCGTCGTGGTCGGACCGGAAAACCCGCTGTGCGATGGTCTGGGCGACAAGCTGCGCCAGGCCGGCATCGCCACCTTCGGCCCGTCCAAGGGTGCAGCACGGCTGGAAGGTTCCAAGGCTTTCGCCAAGGATTTCTACGCCCGACACCATGTCCCCAGCGCCCGCTATGGCACCTTCTCCGACGCCGCCGAGGCCAAAGCCTTCCTGGACCAGTTCGAGCCACCCTATGTGCTCAAGGCGGACGGTCTGGCCGCCGGCAAGGGTGTGGTCATCCTGTCGGACCGCGCCGAAGCGGAATCGGAGATCGATGCTTTCCTGTCCGGCAAGTTCGGCGAGGCCTCGAAAACCCTTGTGATCGAAGAATTCATGCATGGCGAGGAAGTCTCGATCTTCGCCCTGTGCGATGGCGAGGATGTCCTGTTCTGTGGCGCAGCCCAGGATCACAAGCGCGTCGGCGAAGGCGATACCGGCCTGAATACCGGCGGTATGGGCGCCTATTCCCCGGCCCCGATCGCCACGCCGGACCTGATCGAAACCGCGATGAAAACGATCATCGAACCGGTGGCGAAGGGTCTCGCCGCCGAGGGCCACCCCTTCCAAGGTGTGCTGTTTGCCGGTCTGATGGTGACCCAGGACGGTCCCAAAACGGTCGAATTCAACATCCGTTTCGGCGATCCGGAATGCCAGGTCCTGATGTTCCGCATCGCGGACGACATCCTGCCCTATCTGCGCGCCACTGCAGACGGCACGCTGGGCGAGATGGAACCGCTGCAATGGACCCCGGAACCCGCCATCACCGTGGTCATGGCCGCCAAGGGATATCCGGGCGACTACAAGAAGGGCACGCTGATCGAAGGCGTCGACGCGGCCAACAAGATGGAAGGCGTTCAGGTCTTCGAGGCCGGCACATCCCGCGACAACCAGGGACGCCGGACCGCTGCCGGTGGCCGCGTGCTCAATGTCACGGCGTCGGGCGAAAGCCTGCACTATGCCGTGGACCGGGCCTATGCCGCGGTTGACCAGATCAACTGGCCGGACGGGTTCTGCCGCCGCGACATCGCCTGGCGCGCCCTGAAAACGCATTAGGCCGCGAGCCTGTCCGGACGCTGTATCACCGGGAAGATGGGTGCCGCGGCATGAGGCGGGCTGATGCCTTGCGAGCGTCCCTGCGTGGGCGCAGAACAAAGGGTGTGTATTCCTGTTTTTCCGAATTTCGTTTTGCCTTGGGCATATAACGCCGTATTTAAACTAGATGCGAATTATACTGCCAGGGATCAATGGAAAATGATGCCAATTGAATTTGTAGTTACATCAGATTATGAATCGAAAAAAAGTGCTATTTATGTATCTGATATAGCTGAAAGAGTTGTTAGCTTCTCGGAGGGGCGGGTCTTTTTATTAACTCTCCTTATTGTGAATGCTTTATTGTACCTTGTGCTTATTTATTTTGAAATTGCAAGCCTGTGGGCAGATGTTGCTATTGCCTTCAACGCCTCTCTTGCTTTGTTTGTAGTTATTCATAGGCATTTTCGTATTAGATTTTTTAAGGGAAGATTCTTTCATATTTTCAGCTTAATTGAAGGGTATTTGGAGGATTATAAGATTTCTATTTCAGATGATGGACTAAAGATCGAAGGAAATAGGGATTCGTTTGAAACTTCTTGGTCTTCGATCGTTCGTTTGGATTTAAAGAAATACGGATGCTTGCTGTCTTCTGCGTTTTTGAGTGTTTATGTTTCTTATGACGATGTTCCCAAGAGCTATTTTGTTGAGTTTGTTATCCCAAGCTGCACTAAATTAGAGGAAGGTAGACAAGGTAGTTATGCGATACGAGTACCCAATCCGTGAAAACCGGTGTGAAAGCCGGGACACACGTCAATTGTCGATGCTGCTTGGAAAAACAGGGACACACACCCATTAGTGGGCTTGGCATTCAGGCCCGCTTGAGCCAAGCCGATGCCTCGCGAGCGCCCCTACGTGCCCCGAATAAACAGTGACATACACCAATTTTCAGCCCCGCCCTACGCCCATAGGCTGCAAAAGTGGCGCGCTTGTCCCAATTTGCGAGCATGCCTCGCCAAGCGCGCATCATCCTTCCCGGCTACCCGCACCACGTCACGCAGCGTGGCAATCGGCGTCAGCAGACTTTCTTTGATGATGAGAACTAGGATTAAATGGTGTGTGTCCCGATTTCTCAGGGTAGTTGGTGTATACCTGTGTTTTACATCCCGCGACAGCCAAGGCCGCCGCACCGCCGCCGGTGGCCGCGTGCTCAACGTCACGGCCTCGGGCGAAAGCCTGCACTATGCCGTGGACCGGGCCTATGCCGCCGCGACATCGCCTGGCGCGCCCTCAAAACACATTACGGTTTAAGCGCGTTAGCCGTTCCCGGCATTTGACTTCCCGATGGGCATGATCAAGCTTCCCCCCACGTATTTTCTGGGGAGAGAGACGTCATGCTCAAATCTGCCATTTCCGCCCTGGCCCTGACCGCTGCTGCCGGTCTGGCGCAGGCACAGGACGCCGCCGACGAGGCGCCGCTGACCGTCATCCATGCCGGCTGGCTGCTGGCTGTTCCAGGTGAAGCGCCGCTTGAGGACCAGTCCATTCTGGTGCGTGGCGACCGGATCGAAAGCGTGGAAGCTGGCTTTGTCAGCCCGGAGGGCGCGACCATTGTCGACCTATCCGACGATTATGTGATGCCGGGCTTCATCGACAGCCATGTGCATCTGCAATCGGAACTCGGCCCGGGCCGGCGCTTCAATGACTTCACGCACTCGGCAGCGGATTTTGCGTTTGACGGCGCCGTCAATGCCCGCACCACCCTGCTCGCCGGCTTCACGACGGTTCAGGATGTCGGCGGCAATTTCGAAGCCAGCCTGGCGCTGCGGGACGCGATCAATGATGGCGATGTACCCGGCCCGCGCATGCGGATCGCCGGCAGCGCCGTGACGCCGACGGGTGGGCATGCCGACATCAACGGCTTCTCGCTCGACGTGCTGCACATGTTTGCGTCGGAAACCGCCTGCAATGGCCCGGCCCAGTGCCGCGAAGCGGTTCGCACCCTGATCCGCGGCGGTGCCGATGTGATCAAGATCACCGCCACGGGCGGCGTCCTCTCCGACACGGCTGCCGGGGTGGAACAGCAATTCTTTGATGACGAGCTGGCGGCCATTGTGGAGTCCGCGCACATGATGGGTCGCCGCGTCACCGCGCACGCCCATGGTGTGACCGGCATCAATTCCTTCCTGGAAGCCGGTGGCGACTCGATCGAGCACGGTACCTATCTGGACCGCGAGTCGATCCGCCTGATGCGCCGCAATGGTGCCTATCTCGTGCCGACCGTTCTGGCCGGTGTCACCGTGGCAGAACTGGCCGAGACGGCGGACTTCATGACAGACAATCAGCGCGCCAAATCGCGCGAAGTGGGTCCGGTCATGCTGGACATGGCGCGCCGGGCCCATGAGGGCGGCGTGACCATTGCTTTCGGGACCGATAGCGGCGTGTCCCGCCATGGCCTCAATGCCCGCGAATTCGAACTCCTCGTTGATGCCGGTCTGACGCCGATGGAAGCCATTGTGACGGCCACGATCAATGCTTCCCGCCACGTCCAGATGGATGAGGTGATCGGCACGATCGAAGCCGGCAAGTTTGCCGACATCGTCGCCGTAGACGGCAATCCCCTGGAAAACATCTCGGAATTGCGCGACGTCGATTTCGTGATGAAGGGCGGCGAGGTTTATCTGGGCGAATGAGCGAGATCGACGACCAATTCTCCGGCACCAAACAGGTTGCCGATGCCCTCGCCTTTGATGAAGGCGCCCTGGCCCGATGGATGAGTGCGAATGTGGACGGCTATGCCGGCCCACTGAGCGTCAGCCAGTTCAAGGGCGGACAGTCCAATCCGACCTACAAAGTCTCCACGCCTGAGAAGGGCTATGTCCTGCGACGCAAGCCGCCGGGCAAGCTGCTGCCGTCTGCCCATGCCGTTGACCGCGAGTTCGAGGTGATGAGCAAGCTTGGCGCCGCCGGCTTCCCGGCTCCGGCCATGCAGGGCCTGTGCATGGACCGCGATGTGATCGGCACGGAATTCTACGTCATGGATTTCGTGGAGGGCCGGATCTTCTGGGATCCGCTTCTGCCCGATCTGGACAAGTCGGAACGCGGGCCGATCTACGACGCGGCCAATGCCACACTGGCGCATCTGCATTCCATCGACCCGGTCGCAGCCGGCCTCGGTGAGTACGGCAAGCCGGGTGATTATTTCCAGCGCCAGATCGGCCGCTGGTCCAAACAATACCGGGCCGCCGAGACCAGCACGATCGCGCCCATGGACAATCTGATCGAGTGGCTGCCGCAGGCCGCGCCCGAACAGGAACGCACCAGCGTGGTCCATGGCGATTACCGGCTGGACAATATGATCTTCCACCCCACCGAACCGCGCGTCATCGCGGTGCTGGACTGGGAGTTGTCGACGCTGGGCGATCCGCTGGCGGACTTCACCTATCAGCTGATGGGCTGGGTGATGCCGCAGGAAGTGCGCAATGGCTTTCTGGGCATTGATCTGGAAGCCCTCGGCATTCCCTCGATCGAGCAATACACACAAGCCTATTGCGAGCGGACAGGGCGGGACAGCATCCCCGAGCTGGACTTCTACTTCGCCTACAATATCTTCCGCCTCGCCTCGATCGTACAGGGTGTCTATGCGCGCTCCCTGCAGGGCAATGCGTCCAATTCCCGGGCCCAGGAAATGGGCGCGGCCGTCGTGCCGCTGGCCGAAGCGGCCTGGGGTTTTGCGAAGAATGCCGGGGCCTGATCAGGCATCATGCGATAGCTCACGCGTCCGCGCCTTGATCCGGTGCGGACGCAGGTCTTCAAACTGGCATGGTCGCGTGGCGGCAATACACGGCACAGGGGCTCAGGCGCCAGACCTGTCCCGGTTTTCGGACGTCTTCGCCTTTTGCTTCTTCTCGACCCAGCTGGCCCACACGACGACGACAACGGCGAGCGCAGTGAACACACCGAGCGGCCAGATCGTGACGTCCATCAGCTAGTCCTCCACCCTGTCATATTGTCCGAGATGCCTTGCAATATAGGCGTTGAGCACCAGGAGAACAATTCCGAACCCCAAGCTCCAGGGGTTCACCTGGTCACCCGAGGCGAAGACCGACACCCCGATTGCGCCCAGCCCGGCCGCGCGTGTCGACTGTTCCCAGCTCTGCCAGACGGAGCGATTGGGACTGAAGGCCAGACGCAAGCGAAGCAGGCTCCGCCAGAAGGTCATGACACGCTTTTTGACGGCTCCCCACATACAACAACTTATAGATGTTCCTGTTGTGTTCCGCAAGCGGGTCAGAACCGGTATCAGCCCATGACATGGCCCAGCCAAGGCGCCATCAGGGCCAGACCGACGACCAGTTCGAAACCGACCGAAAAGAGATTGTAACCGGTACGGGTCTGGCGCTTGTCGTGATCGAGGAGAATGGAGGTCGTGCGGCCGATCGCCATGCCGAGCCAAGCGGCCCCTGCGGCAAATCCCGTGGCAATGACGCTGGCCATTCCGGCCTGGGCCTGCATGGCGATGGTCAGCAATACCGCACCATGGAGGAGGAGAAGCCCGCCGCCATAGGTCGCCCGGAACTCGGCCCAGCCTCCAGGCTTGGATGAGGGTTGCAGCCGGACGACTTTGGCGCCCCAGGACGGGCTGATCAGGCTGCCCAACCCCAACGCGCCGCCCACAACAGCTGCGACTCCACTGACAATCACCGTAACGGACATGGTCTTCCCCTGTATGTTCGCCCTCAAGAAATAGGCGTTTTTCAAACGAGACAAGCATGCCCCTGATCCTGCTCGCCACTTTTGTCACGGCTTTCATCTCCGGCGTGTTCGGGATGGCTGGCGGGCTGATCCTGATGGGCGTGCTGGCGCTTGTGCTGCCCGTCGCCTCCGCCATGGTGGTTCACGGCGTGATCCAGAGCGTCTCCAATGGCTGGCGCGCTGTCCTGCACTATAAATGGATCGACTGGCGCATTCTGGGCATCTACCTGCTGGGCTCGGCCAGTGCGGCAGCCCTCCTGGTTTTCATCGCCTTCGAACTGGACAAGGCCTGGCTCTTCATCGTGCTGGGCCTGGTGCCGGGCGTGATCTGGCTACCCAAGACGCTGATCCATTTCGATGCCGCCCGGCCGGTCCATGCCGCCTTGTGCGGCTTCATCGTGACGGGCCTCAACACGGTCGCCGGCGTCTCCGGCCCCCTGCTGGATGTCTTCTTCGCCGACACCGAGCGCGACCGGCGGTGCATCGTGGCGACCAAGGCGGCGACGCAGGTCATCGCCCACGCGGTAAAGATCGGCTATTACATCCTGCCAGCCTTGGCCGCGAACGCCCTGCCGAATGCGCAATGGCTGCTGGTCGCCGCGCCGCTGGCCATTCTCGGCACGACGCTGGGCGCGCGTTTCCTGGCCATGATGAGCGATATCCAGTTCCGCCAGTGGACGAAATTTATCGTCAGCGCGATCGGTCTCGTCTACATCGTGCGCGGCCTTCTTCTGCTGGCAGGATGACGGAATGCAGATTTCACCGCGCGTGCTCGAAAACACTCATGTCCGGCTGGACCCGCTGACCGAGGCCCATCGCGAAGCCCTGCGGCCTTTGGCGCAGGAGGCGGAGATTTGGGCGCTGACCTCGCTGCGCGGGGATGGCGAGCATTTTGATGACTGGTTCGATCTGATGCTGGCCAACACGCTCTCCGGCACGCAGATTTCCCATTGCGTAACGGACCTCAAAACGGGTCAGCCAGTGGGCCATACCGCGCTGCTCTCCATCGTGCCGGAACATGCCCGCCTGGAGATCGGCTGGACCTGGTATGGCGCACAGGCGCGCGGCACGAAAATCAATCCGGCCTGCAAACACCTGCTGATGGAACGGGCCTTTGCCTGCGGTGCCGAACGGGTGGAACTGAAGACGCATCACAGGAACCTGCGTTCCCAGGCCGCCATGACCAAGATGGGGGCGACGCGGGAGGGCACGCTACGCCGGCATCTGAAATGCTGGACCGGCGAATGGCGGGATACGGTCTGGTTTTCGGTCCTGCGGGAAGAATGGCCCCGCGTGAAGGCAGGGCTGGAGGCCCGGCTGAACGCCTGACGGGCTGACTAGCCTTGGCAGGTCAGCGGTGCGCCGAGGATGCGGCCTTCGCTGATTTCCAGCTCGACTTGATCCATGATGACATCATCGGACTGTGCAGCGTAGACGACCAGATCCGCCGGAACGCCCGGCATCAGGATGGTCCGGCGCGCGGACGCCGAACCGGACGCGCCGGTCGACGTGCGAATGAAAATGGCCCCCGTCGACGCCGGAGCTTGCGAACGCGGGCGCACGATAGAGCCCGGACGATGCATCACGGTCACAGCCTGAGCGGTTTCCAGCATCAGGCCTTCGCCGATGGCGGAGATCCGGCCCTGCTCGATGAAGATGTCCTGGTGGTCCCAGCTGCCCGAGGCATCGACGATGGTCACATCCTGGATCAGCAGGGGCGCGTCGGCACACACCGTGGTGTTCGCCTGCGCGGCAGCTCCCGCGGAAAGGGCGAGGACGAACCCGGTCACGAATTTGGTCAGTGCACGCATGATGCGGACGCTCCAGAGCTTCAGGCCCCTATTCGTCCGCGCACTGATTCAACTCAAGACAAGGTTTTATGACAGGTTCCATCATACGGAATTTGTCGAAATACCGTCAGGGCTTGGGCGGCAATGTCCGGACGAAGGCGAGGCTCGTGGATATCCAGTCTGACAAGGCGTCATCATCCAGATCTTCCGGCCCGTCCAGCGTCACCCAGCCGGTCATGACACGGCCCGTGACATTCATTTCACGAGCGCCGGGTTTGGCCAGGTTTTCGGCATAGGCATCCGGTCCGACGCGGACATGCATCTCGCCCTGAACCAGTCCGCAGCCCATATGCCCGCCCATCAGGAAGGCGATCCCGCCGAACATGCGCTTGCGGACCGGATCAGCCCCCTGCATCCGCAATTCGGCTTCCAGCCGGTCTGCCAGGTCCGGATCAAACGCCATCGCTCTTCGCCTTGCGTCTTGCCCTGAAAAAGGAACGCAGCAAGTCCGCGCTCTCTTCGGCCAGAATGCCGGAGGTCACTTCGGGACGCCAGTGGCAGGTGGGCTGTTCGAAAAAGCGCGGACCATGGGCCACGGCCCCACCTTTCTCGTCCGGCGCGCCATAGATGACACGCCCGATGCGCGCATGGCTGATGGCGCCAGCACACATGGCGCAGGGTTCCAGCGTGATATAGAGCTCCAGCCCGGTGAGCCGGTAATTGCCAAGCTTTTCGGCACCGCGCCGCAGGGCAAGGATTTCAGCGTGGGCGGTTGGATCATGGCCGGCAATCGGCGCATTATGGGCCTCTGCAATGATCTCGTCCGTGGCCGGATCAACCAGAATGGCACCAATCGGCGCTTCGCCTGCTTCAGCTGCCGCATGAGCAAGGCGTAGCGCTTGTTCCATAAAACGTGTATCGCGCAGGTCCGTCATCTGCGGCGGGTTAGAGCGACCGAGTGAAAGGGTCAAGCGTGAGCGAAAACGAAACCAGCGAACGCATCGCCAAATATCTGGCGCGCGCCGGTGTGGCTTCGCGCCGTGAGGTCGAGCGCATGATCGAGGATGGCCGCGTCCGAGTGAATGGCAAGAAGCTGGACACGCCCGCCTTCAAGGTCTCTGCCGCCGACCAGATCGAGGTCGATGGCAAGCGCGTGGACCCGCCGGCCGCGACCCGTTTGTGGCGCTATCACAAACCCGCCGGACTGGTGACCACCCATGCCGACCCGGAAGGCCGCGAGACCGTGTTCGACGCAATTCCGGATGATATCGGCCGGGTCATTTCCATCGGCCGTCTCGACCTGACCTCCGAAGGCCTGCTCCTGCTGACCAATGATGGGGCCCTCGCCCGCGCCCTGGAATTGCCCTCGACCGGCTGGATGCGCCGCTATCGCGCCCGCGCTTTCGGCACGGTCGACCAGGCTGCCGTGAACAAGCTGAAGGCCGGCGTCACGGTCGACGGGATCAAGTATGGCCCGATGGATGTCGAGATCGAACGCGAGACCGGCTCCAATATCTGGCTCAATGTCGGCATTCGCGAGGGCAAGAACCGTGAGGTCCGCAAGGCACTCGACAGTGTCGGCCTGCGGGTCAACCGGCTGATCCGGACCGCCTATGGCCCGTTCCAGCTGGGCGATCTGGCGCGTGGCGAGATCAAGCCGGTGCCGGGACGCGTGCTGAAGGACCAGTGCGGCCATCTCGTCGAGATCGCCAGCACGACCGGTGAAGCCGTCGCCAAGAAAAAGCCACAACGCCCGGGCCGCAAACCCATGGGCCGGAAGATGGGCGGTCCGGGTCAGCCCGGCCTGCCGCGCGAAGCGGAAGATCTGGACGGTGCCAAACCGCTCAAGCGCTCGCGCGGTCGTCCCGCGCCGGCTCGCGGACGCGCATCCGGCGATGCGCCACGCCCGAATGGCCCAGCCCGAGCGGGCGGCCCATCGCGGTCAGGCGGCCCTTTACGTTCAGGCGGGCCGTCCCGCAGCGGTGGACCTTCCCGCACCGGCGGACCGGATCGCGGGCCACGCAAGCCGCGCGGGGGCCGCTAGGCCATGCGGGTAGTCGGCGGAAAGTTCCGCAATCGCGCGCTTGTCGCGCCGAAGGGCCGGTCCACCCGTCCGACCTCGGACCGGGCGCGCGAGAACATGTTCAATGTGATCGAGCATGCCGAGTGGTGCCCGCCCATCGAGGATGCCCGGGTCATCGATCTCTATGCTGGTTCCGGCGCGCTGGGCATTGAGGCTGTCTCGCGGGGTGCCGCCTTCTGCCTGTTCGTGGAAATGGCCGCCGAGGCGCGCGGGGCGATCCGCACGAATGTCGACACGCTGCAGCTGTTCGGGAACACCCGTATCCACCGCCGCGACGCCACCGCGCTGGGCGAGAAACCCTCCAATCTGGGCGCGCCCTTCAACCTGGTCTTCCTGGACCCGCCCTATGGCCATGATCTGGGCCCCAAGACGCTGAGCAATCTGCTCAAGGGGAACTGGGTCAGCGAGGATGCCGTGGCGGTGCTGGAAGTCGGTGTCGAGGAAGAGCCGGAAACGCCGGGCTGGGAGGCCCAGGTGGTCAAGGAATACGGCGCGGCGAAGGTGCTGTTCCTGACGCGGGCCTAGCGCCGCCCGAACAGGCGTTCGATATCGCTCAGCTTGAGCTCGACATAGGTCGGGCGGCCGTGATTGCACTGGCCGGAATGGGGCGTGGCTTCCATTTCCCGCAGGAGGGCATTCATTTCCTCGCCGGTCAGGCGGCGGCCGGAGCGGACGGAGCCGTGACAGGCCATCGTGCCGACCACGTCTTCCAGCTTTTCCTTGAGCGAGAGCGCCTGGTCATATTCGGCCAGATCGTCGGCGAGATCGCGGATCAGACCCTGGACATCGAGCTTCTTCAGAAGGGCCGGTGTTTCGCGTACGGCGATGGCACCGGTGCCGAAAGCCTCAATGACCAGGCCGAGTTCTTCCAGTTCCTCGGTGCGCTCGAGCAGGCGGCGGGCTTCGTTCTCATCGAGATCGACGATTTCCGGCACGAGGAGTTGCTGACGCTGGACGCCGGTTTCGGCGATCATCTTCTTCATGCGCTCATAGACGAGGCGTTCATGGGCGGCATGCTGGTCGACAATGACGATCCCGTCCTGCGTCTGGGCGACGACATAGGTCTCGTGCAATTGCGCGCGGGCGACACCGAGCGGCCAGTCCGGCGGCGGCGCTTCGGTCGGCGCGGAGGGTGCGGCTGCGCCTGGTTGGTAAGCGACATCAGCCGGCGGAACAAAGCCCGGCATGTCCGGTTCGACGCGGGCCGACATGCCTGGATCGAAGACCCGGTCCTGGATGGGTTCGGCGGGACGTCCCCAACCGGCGACCTGACCGGCAGCCGACTGGTAATGGCGCGGCCCGTCCTGGAAGCCTTCCGGCCGGGCGCGGCCCAGGGCAAAGCCTGACACGGTGGTCGAGGCCCGGTGGCCTGCCGCTGCCAGGGCATGGCGCAGCGAGCCGACGATCAGGCCGCGCACGAGCCCGGAGTCCCGGAAGCGGACTTCGGCCTTGGCCGGGTGAACATTCACATCCACCAGATGCGTGGGAAGGTCGACATTGAGCGCCACGACCGGGTGGCGGTCCCGGGCGAGGAAATCCTGGTAAGCGCCGCGGATCGCCCCGTGCAGGAGCTTGTCGCGGACCGGGCGGCCATTCACGAAGAGATATTGGTGCTGGGAAGAGCCGCGCGAGAAGGTCGGCAGGCTGGCGAAGCCGGAAACGCGGATGCCCTCGCGCTCCTGGTCCACCTCCAGGGCATTATCCCCGAAATCCGTCCCCAGCATGGCCGACATGCGCGCCTTGCGGGCTTCGCTGTCATCACCGCGCTCGGCCGCGACGGAGAAGCGCTTGCGGCCATCCAGGGTGAGGAAGAAGCCAACATCCGGCCGCGACATGGCCAGGCGTTTGACGACATCGGAAATCGCCTGGTTTTCCGAGCGCTCGCTCTTGAGGAATTTCAGACGGGCGGGTGTGGCGTAGAAGAGGTCGCGCACTTCGATCCGCGTACCGCCACGCCCCAGCGGCGCGGCCGGTGCCGTGCCATGCGTCTTGCCGCCCTCAACGGCGATAGTGAAGGCATCGCCCTCCCCTTTCGCCTGGCTGGTGATGGTCAGGCGCGCAATCGAGCCGATGGAGGGCAAGGCCTCGCCTCGGAAACCCATCGTGCCGATATTGAGGAGATCATCCTGGCCATCCTCACCAACGGGAAGCTTGGACGTGGCATGGCGTTCAATGCAGAGCGCGAGTTCCGCCTCGCTCATCCCCTTGCCGTCATCCTCGACGACCAGGCGGACCAGGCCCCCACCCTCGGCGGTGATATCGATCCGGCGGGCGCCGGCATCCAGCGCATTCTCCGCCAATTCCTTGATCACGGAAGCGGGACGCTCGACGACTTCGCCCGCCGCAATGCGGTTGACGGTCTCCGGCGGCAGGCGGCGGATGATGGGTTGGGTGGCGGTCAAAGACATAGGGCCAGCCTCTTGGCTGGCCCCGAGTCGGTCAAGTGCGGACACCTGTCCAGGTCTTAGAGACCCGGCAGTTTCGGCAGCAGACGACGATCGCGTTCGATCTCGACATCACCACCACCGGTCACATTCTGGATGCGCTCCTGGCGCTCGGCCTCGGCTTCAGCGTCCAGCGGGGTCGCATCGACCGGCGGCTGATACTCGCCATCGCGCCAGAACAGGATCTGGTCGGCAAAGCTGCGCGACTTGCGGACCACGCCCGCCGTCTCGCCATCAATGATGGAGCGGATGAAGGGATCGGCTGCACCACCACCCGCCTGGGCGACGAGCAGGGCTTCCCCGTCGGACCCGTCAAAAGCACCGCTTTCACCCAGAAGGGCGGCACGGGCCTGCTGGTCCGGATAGATTTCGTCAGGGCGCGGCTGGCCCGGGGCCGGCGGACGCAGATTATATTCCGGCGGAACCGTCAGCGGCGCGATCGTCACCGTGCGGAATTCGTCCGGCGTGGTCCGGCCGGACGCCAGAATCTGCGGAGCGCTGGAGCACCCGGACAGGGTGATGGCGGCACCGGTGAAGGCAATAAGGGCTGTACGCAAACGCATCTGGACGTAACTCCGTGGATTGTTGCTGTCAGTATAAGCCAAGACCGGGCCCAATCGCCAGCCCGCATCCCACCCGTTCAACGCGTGCTTTCGGATTTCCGGTCGCTGAGCAGCATGTCCAGGATGATCGCGGCAACACCGAGATTGATCCCGACATCGGCGATGTTGAAGACATAGGGGAAATGGATGTCCGAGAAATTCAGGAAATCCACCACGGCGCCGTAGAGGCCCCGGTCGATCGCATTGCCGACAGCGCCCCCGATGATGAAGCCGAAAGCCGCGCCCTGAAGCGGGCGCAGGGCCTTCAACGGCCCCGTCTGGAACAGGCCGGCCAGAAGGCCGGCGGCGACGGCCAGGGAGAAGGTGATCAGGACGAGCCGGCCAACCCAAGTATCCGCTCCGAACAGGCCGAAGCTCACACCCTTGTTCCACACCATGGTGAGATCAAAAACCGGTGAGAGTTCGATATGGCCGCACGTATTGGCCATCACCGCCCGTTCCGCCGGCTCCGCGCGCTGGAAATCCAGGCAGCCGGGCGGCGAGAAATTGAGACGGTCCAGCACCAGGTATTTGGTCAACTGGTCGAGGGCGAGAATCCCGCCCGCCAGCGCCAGACCGATCCGGGTGACCGGCTGGCTCAGGCGCTGGCGAAACGCGGCAAGGCCATCAGCCATTCCGGGCATCCCAGAAGGCCACGGCATCGGCATCGCGCGGTGTCACATCCGGATAACGCGCATCGGAACCGATCGCCGTGGAGTATTTCCACGAGCGGGCGCATTTCTTCCCTTCGGCACGACCCGGCACGACGGCGATATCGGCGACATCATCAAGCCGGAAAGCCTCACCGTCCGCCGCACCGTCCACCAGATAGGCCTGGCTGGTGATGGTGATCTCGGCGAGGAATTCATCGACATCCCCGCCCGGGGCTTCCGAGGCCATCGCCGACCGATAGACCGGGTCCGTGATGTGGACACGCGGTGCCGCCTCCAGGGAGGACCCGATCCGCTTTTCACGACGTTCCACTTCCAGCGCCCCGTTCACGACGCGACGCAGGCGACGAATGGTGCGCCAGTTCTCGGCCAGGGCCCCATTGTGCCAGCTGGACGGCGTTTTCGGATAGGTGCGGAAATGCACGCTGTCATCTTCGGACGGGAAGCGGCTGAGCCAGACTTCTTCCATCGTGAAAGGCATGATCGGAGCGAGCCAGGCCGTCAAACGCATGAAGACTTCATGCATGACGGTACGGCAGGCCCGGCGGCGATCACTGTCCGGCCGGTCGCAATAAAGACTGTCCTTGCGCACATCGAGATAGAAGGCGGACAGGTCGACCACGCAGAAATTGAACAGGGCGGCATAGACCTTCTTGAAGTCATAGGCGGCATAGCCGGACTTCACGACCTCATCGAGCTCCTGCAGACGGTGCAGCACCCAACGCTCCAGCGACGGCATGCGATCCACCGGGAGGTGCTCCACGGTCTCGTCATATCCGTGCAGGGCCCCGAGCAGATAGCGCATCGTGTTGCGCATCTTGCGATAGGCATCGACGGAGGTCTGAAGGATTTCCTCGGAGATCCGCAGATCATCCGTAAAGTCCTGCGCGGCGACCCAGAGGCGCATGATCTCGATGCCGTATTTCTTGGCGATTTCATTCGGGGCGAGGACATTGCCGAGGGATTTCGACATTTTGCGGCCATCGCCCGCCATCACGAAACCATGGGTCAGCACGGCGTCATAGGGTGCCCGGCCGCGCGTGCCGCAGCTTTCCAGCAAGGAGGACTGGAACCAGCCACGGTGCTGGTCGGAACCTTCAAGATACAGATCCGCCGGCCATTTCTGGTCAGCCCGCGGCTCCAGTGCAAAGGCATGGGTACAGCCGCTGTCGAACCAGACATCGAGAATGTCGGTGACCTTCTCATAGCTGTCCGCATCGTATTCGGAGCCCAGGAATTCGGCGGACGGGCGTTCAAACCAGGCATCCGCGCCGTCGGCCTCGACCGCTTTCACGATGCGCGCATTGACCTTGGGATCATTGAGCACGCGGGTCGTGCCCTTCTCGACGAACAGGGTGAGCGGCACGCCCCAGGCGCGTTGGCGTGAAACCAGCCAGTCCGGGCGTTGCTCGACCATGGAGCGGATGCGGTTTTCGGCCACTGAGGGCGTCCAGCCGGTTTCGGAGATCGACTTCAGGGCCTTCTCGCGCAGCGTGCCGCCCGATTTCATCGGCCGGTCGATCGCGACGAACCATTGCGGCGTATTGCGGAAGATGACCGGGGCCTTGGACCGCCAGGAGTGCGGATAGGAGTGTTCCAGCCGGCCACGCGCCAGAAGCTGGCCAGACGTGATCAACTGGTCGATCACCGCCTTGTTGGCCGGCCCTTCCTGGCCCTGTTTCTTGCCATCCAGACGGATGATGTGCAGGCCTGCAAAGAGAGGGATGTGCTCGTAATAGGCACCGTCCGCGCCGACGACATGCGGCACGGCCTCGTGCTTGTCATGCCATTCCGGGAAGGCCATCCAGGCAACATAGTCTTCCGCACCATGGCTGGGTGCGGTGTGGACGAATCCGGTACCGGCTTCGTCCGTGACATGCTCACCGGGCAGAAGCGGGACCGGATAGCTCCAATACTTGTCGGCTTCGGCCAGCGGGTGCGAGCAGACAAATCCGGACGGGTCGACGGTCTCAAGACGCTCGGCATTGACGATCTTCGCAGCCGCTGCGGTCTCTTCCCACAGGGCATCGGCCACGATCAGGAGATCGCCCGGCGCCGCCCAGGGCTGGAAATCCCCGCCATCAACGCCGACCACCTTGTAGAGGCCATAGCTGATTTCCGGCGAGAAACAGATCGCGCGGTTGCCCGGGATCGTCCAGGGCGTGGTGGTCCAGATGACGACACTTGCGCCGATGCAGGATTTCGGCACAGCCGAACCATCCTTGCGCACACCGCGCAGCGGGAATTTGACGTGGATCGTGGTGGAGACCTTGTCGTGATACTCCACTTCGGCTTCCGCCAGGGCGGTCTGCTCGACCGGCGACCACATCACCGGGGCAGAGCCGCAATAGACCAGGCCCTCTTCCACGAATTTCAGGAATTCCTCGACGATCCGAGCTTCGGCGTCGAAGGACATGGTCAGATAGGGATCATTCCACTCACCGGCCACGCCGAGACGCTGGAATTCCTCGCGCTGAACATCGATCCATTCGGACGCGTATTTGCGGCACTCGGCCCGGAATTCCTGTTTCGGGATATCGTCCTTGTTTCGGCCCTTGGCGCGGAAATTCTGCTCGACCTTCCACTCGATCGGGAGGCCGTGGCAGTCCCAGCCCGGACGATAGGGCGCATCCAGGCCGGCCATCTGGCGTGACCGCACGACAAAATCCTTGAGGATCTTGTTCATGCCGGTGCCGATATGGATATGGCCGTTCGCATAGGGCGGACCATCATGCAGAACGAAACGCTCCTGCCCTTTGGAACGGGCGCGCAGCTGTTTGTAGATATCCAGCTTGGCCCAGCGCTCCAGCCATTCCGGCTCTTTCTTGGGCAGGCCGGCGCGCATCGGGAATTCGGTGGTCGGCAGGAAAAGCGTGTCTTTGTAGTCGCGAGCGTCGGCAGTCTGGCCGTTCTCGTGCGAATTATCCGTCATCGGATCATGTCCTTGCGGTGGGGGTCATCTCAGGGTTCAAAGCGGAACATCTCCCGGCACCGCCTGGATCACCCCAAGCGGGCCGGGCTGGTAATTCGCCCCGTCTTCAACGCGGAGAAGAGAGCCGCGCGGCGGTTGAGACCGTGTCTATTGACCATGGAAACGCGTGTAACAGAGCCCGTCAGGCCGGTCCAGTTGAAGGGCCAGATGGAGCCGCCAGCAGGCGGCGGGCCTGCGCCGCATCCTCGGCGATTTGCGCCTTCAGGGCGTCCAGCCCGTCAAACTTGCGTTCCGGACGGATGAAAGCCTGAAACTCGACCTCCAGCGCCTGGCCGTACAGATCGCCTGCAAAATCGAACAGGTGGACTTCCAGCAATTCACTGAGGCCATCCACCGTCGGGCGTTTGCCGAAATTGGCGACGGCATCGACTGCTGCATCCTGTCCCGGCAGGCCCACCCGGACGGCATAGACGCCATAGGCCGGACGGACGAAATCACCCAGATCGATATTGGCGGTCGGGAAGCCGATCGTGCGACCCCGCTGGTCACCCTTCTGGACGATGCCCTCGATGGCCCAGGGCGTGCCCATGAGTTCGGCGGCCGCCTTCATGTCGCCATCCAGGATCGCCTTGCGGATCCGCGTCGAGGACACTTTGTCAGCCCCATTGCCGTGCAAGTCGGCAAAGGCGGTCTTGATCCCGCGCGCTGCGCACAGGCGTTCCAGCTCACCGATCGTGCCAGCCCGGCCTGCGCCGAAGCGGAAGTCGGATCCGGTGACAACACCCTTGATACCCAGCCCCTCATCCAGCACGTCGGCGACAAACTGCTCCGGCGTCATGGCGGCCATGTCCGCCGTGAAAGGCAGGATGTGGAGGCGTTCCACGCCCAGCGATTCCAGCGTCCGGTTGCGGCGATGCTCGCCCATCAGGCGGAAGGCTGGCGCGTCCGGCGCAAAGAAACGGCGCGGATGCGGATCGAACAGGGCCACGCCGAGCGGCGCGTCGAGCGTCTCCGCCAGACCGCTGGCCAGCGCAATCACGTGGCGGTGCCCGTGGTGCACGCCATCGAAATTGCCCAGCGCGACGACCGAGCCTCGGCCATCATCGGGAATGGACTGGAAACCCTGGAAAACCTGCATGCGGATCAATCGTCGGCTTTGCGGCGGCGCTTGCGGACCATGACTTCGGCCTCGGCCTCCATCGTTGTCTTGTCACCCACGGTGCAGATGCATTGCATCACGGCCTTGCGGGATTTCAGATCGACCGACTTCACCGTCACGCGGGTCGTCACTTCGTCACCGATACGGGTCGGCAGGAAGAAACGCATGTTCAGGCCCAGGAAGATCGCGCCCGGTCCGGGCAGCTGGTTTCCAAGCACGCCGGAAATGAATGAGGCCACCAAAGCACCATGTGCAATCCGGCCCCGGAATGGGGTCGAACGGGCAAATTCCTCGTCCATATGCACCGGATTATAGTCGCCGGAGACTTTTGCGAACAGATCGAGGTCTTCCTCGGTAACCGTTCTAACCGCCTCAGCCGATTGGCCAATTTCCATTTCTTCCAGGGCGATACCGCGCACTTCTGCCATGGGCGACTCCATCTTTGTAACCGCTTTAACCGATTTTTATCCGCGAATGTCTAGGGTCCGTGCTGAAGACGGCGGAACAAGCCGTCCTTATGTGTGTAAACGCGCCGAGTGGATGGAGACTACATATGGCTGTCGAGATGACGATGCCTATCCTGGTTGTTGACGACTACAAAACCATGATCCGCATCATTCGCAACCTTCTCAAGCAAATCGGCTTCGAGAATGTGGATGAAGCGGCTGATGGCCAGGAAGCCTATCAGAAAATGCAGGAAAACAAGTACGGTCTGGTCATTTCCGATTGGAACATGGAACCGATGACCGGCTATGAACTGCTGCAAAAGGTCCGTGCTGACGAGAGCATGAAGGCGACGCCCTTCATCATGGTCACCGCCGAATCCAAAACCGAAAACGTGGTCGCCGCGAAGCGGGCCGGTGTAAACAATTACATCGTGAAACCCTTCAACGCCGGCACCCTCAAGGCGAAGATGGCCGCAGTTCTGGGCGACTTCTAGTCGAAACCCCCGTGAACTGCCCCAACCGCCCATTGAGTTCGCTAAGGAAGGAGGGCCCCATGCCCGCCGCCAATGTTGCAGCGCAAGTTCGCACGTCCCTGGCGTCACTGAAAGCCAGCGACCTGCAGGATGCGCAGATCATGGAAGTCCTGAAGCTGGCCCACCAGCTGACGGATACGATGAAGCTGTTCTTCAGCTCTCTCGACCAGTCGATCTGCCAGGAATTCAACTACATCGCCGACTATATCTCGCGGACCCGCGACGAGATTGCGGCGCTGCGTCCCAACGACATCAAGACGGAACGCATCCCGTCTGCCGGCGTAGAGCTGGAAGCCGTCGTCGGTGACACGGAAAAAGCAACCGAGACCATCATGAGCGAGGCCGAGGCCGTGCTCTGTGAGGACTCCACTGACTATGATGAGTATCGGGCCGCCGTCGAGGCGCGCATGATGACCATCATCGAAGCCTGTTCCTTCCAGGACCTGGCCGGACAGCGTGTGTCCAAAGTGGTCAACTCACTGCGTCACGTGGAAAGCCGCGTCGCCCGCTTTGCCGAGGTGATGGGTGTCCGCGATGCCGACGGCTTCGAATCCGAACAGGAAAAAGCCGAACGCGAGCGCAACGAGAAAAACCTGCTCAACGGTCCCGCTCTTGGCGGTCCGGAAACGAGTCAGGACGACATCGACGCGATGTTCGCCGAGGCCGGCAGCGTGCCGGATCTCGACCAGTCCTCGATCGACTCCCTGTTCGACTAGGACACGCGGGACTACCAGACGAGTTTCGGCGCCAACCAGCGCGCCGAAACCCCATAACCGTCCAGTGCGCGAGCGACAGCTTCTCCATCGAAGCTGTCGCTTTTCACATTGGCGCCCAGAATACCGTCCGCGATGAAAAGCGCATCAATCCCGATACGGTCAGCCCCGGCGACATCGGTTTCCGGACCGTCGCCGATGGCCAGGGTCCGGCCCAGATCAACCGCGAAGCCTGCGGCTTCCAGAGCGGACCGGGCCAGATCATAGATCGGCTTGTGCGGCTTGCCCGCCACGATGGAACGCCCGCCCATCTCGCGATACATGCGCGCAATCGCGCCCGCGCAATAGATCAGCTGGTCACCGGCCTGAACGACAATGTCCGGATTGGCACAGACCAGGTCGAGACCACGCGACAAAGCCGATTCGAGCCGCTCGCGATAGTCTTCCGGCTTTCCATTCCAGTAATCGTCCGGCCCGGTACAGGCGATGAAGTCCGCCTCCCCGACATCGACGAAATCCAGGTCGAGCCCCTTGAACAGGCTGTGATCCTCGTCCGGTCCGATATGCCAGGCCTTGCCCGGCACGCGATCCACAAGTTCGCTGTGGATGGCATCACCGGATGTGACCATGGCATCCGTCGCATCATCCGGCAGCCCCATCTGGGTCAGAAACGTGTTCAGGCTGGAACTGCGCCGCGGGGAGTTGGAGACGAGACAGACGGCACCGCCGGCCTGGCGGAATGCGCGCAAGGCCTCGACCGCCTCGGGCAGCAAGGCACGACCGTCGCGGATCACGCCCCAGACATCGCAATACAGGGTGTCATAATGCTCCCGCAGCGGAGCCAGATGCGCAGCTTGTGTCATGCCGCGCTTGAAGCAGCCACTTGCGACGGCGTCAATCGGCCTGCAGGAATTTAGCTGACGAGACGCAGGCCGGCCGGCTGGGCCGCTTCTTCGAGCACCTCATCGCGCACCGGGCGCGGCTCTCCGAAGAGATGGCCTTCGCCATAGGCGACATCCAGTTCGAGCACTTCGACCACAGTGGCCTCGTCCTCGATCTTGTCGACAATCAGGTCGATGCCGTGACGCGCGAAGAGACCGGCGAGGTCCTCGTGGGAAATCGCCCCCGGTTCATATCCGGCAATCGGCTCGTACTCATTGATCGCGCTCAACAGGCGCTGGCCGCCAATCTTCACGAAACGCACGCCGGCGCGCTCCATCGTTTCCAGGTCGAGATCGACGTGCTGGATCTGGTCAACGGAGAAGCGGAAACCGAAATCGGCCATGCGGGCCATATTGCGGGCGGCGACGGCGTCGCGCTCTTCAAAGGCGCGCTGGGAAATCTCGAAGATCAGCGAACCGGCGAGGTCCTTGTTCTGGCGGACGAAGTCGAGGAATTCCGGGAAGAAATCCTCATCCGACAGCGAGTTCAGCGAGATATTGCAGAAGATGCCGACCTTGCGGTCCTGGCCGGTCAGACGGCGCACGATCTGGACACACCGGAAGAGGAGGAGATTGTCCACCTCGGTCATGATGCCAGCCTGTTCAGCGGCCTGGATAAAGGTGGCCGGAGCAATCACACGGCCCGTCGTGTCGCGCAGCCGGGTATAGCCTTCATAGAAAGCGATGCGGCGCTGCGGCAGGGTGACGACCGGCTGCAAATAGAGGTCAACGCGATTGGCCGACAGTGCCTCGCGGACGATCTCGATATCGATACCGGCTTCAGCCGTCTCCGTCTGGACCGGCTTGCCATCCATACCGGCCGGACCACCAACGCGGCGCACAAGGTCTTCCAGGACACGGACTTCATGGACCAGGGCATTGTCCCGCTCGACGGCCTCTGCTCGCAGATCATCGGTGATCTCGTCCAGGCGTTTCTGGGCGGCCTCGAACTCCTCGGCCAAGGCCAGGTTGGAGGCTTTGAGATTGTGGATTTCCTGTTCCAGCGCCCGGCGCTCCTGGGTGCGCGACGCCGCGGAATGCGCCATGCCGGCAACGATGAAAACGATCGCGCCCATCATCCAGGCCGTCATGGTCGGCATGAGGCCGAGCCGTTCAAAACCGATCGCGGCCACAGTCGCAATCGCGACATAGGTCATGAGGATAAGAATATCGAGCGCGCGGGGCATGGCGGTCTTCCAGACAGCGAATCGTCACATGGGCTTGAAGGTTAAGCTGTGTCGGGCCCGGTTGTCGTTTGGTTAACGAAGGTAAACCCTATTGAGGGGTTTCTTATCTAACTTATTGAAGTTTCAGGCCATGCATAAAATAAAGCGGCCCGCACACAGGCGGGCCGCTTCAGACGTATTTCAATGTCACCGCGACGAAATCGCGGGAATTACGACGCAGCGTGCGGACGGATGAGGATTTCCACGCGGCGGTTCTGCTGCCGGCCATAGGCGGTGGAATTGTCCGCAATCGGCGAGCGCTCGCCCATGCCCGCGACGTAGAACCGGTCGCGCAGCACGCCCTGGGCAATCAGGTAGTTCGCGACGGAAATGGCCCGTTGTTCCGACAGGGTCTGGTTATAGGCGTCCGGACCGGTGGAGTCGGCGTGACCGACGACGTCGATATAGGTCGCCGGATAGCGGTTCAGCACGGTCGAGACATCATTGAGGATGCCATAGAACTGGCCCTGGATATCGGAGGAGTTGGTGGCGAAGGTCACGTCGCCCGGCATGATCAGGCGCAGATCATTGCCCTCACGGCGGACGCCGACGCCCGTATCGGACAGGGCCTCGCGCATGGCCGCTTCCTGGCGGTCCATGTAATTGCCAATGGCGCCACCAGCCAGGGCACCGATACCGGCGCCGATCAGCGCATTGGTCCGGCCTTCACTGCTGTCGCTGGTATTGGTGAGATAACCCAGGGCCGCGCCAGCAGCAGCCCCGATCAGGATACCGCGTCCGGTATTGTTGGCGCGGGTTTCGCCTGTGTAGGGATCCGTGGTGGTACAGGCGGTCATTGCCACCAGGGCCGTGACAGAGACGGCGGCAGTGCGGAGTTTCATGGGTATACCTTCTCAGCGATGCAACTAAACGGATCATAGCCTGAAATGTGACAGGCATTCCAACGCCAATTGGACGCAGGTGAAGATGAACGCAGGCTGACTGGTATTCCGTCGCTGACTCCTGCGGCCCCGACTCGCAGGCACCGCGCCTGGGCGCTAATGAATGCCGTGACCCAAGGGGTGTGCCGAACCGATTTCTCCTGCAGCGCAGCGCGATCGGGGATTCCGGCCCGCGCGGCACCGCCTGCAAAAAAACGCACCCGCCGCCCCTTGACGCTCCCTCACCCGCCCCTTATCTCCGCCGCTGTTAGCAGTCGGCTGGGGTGAGTGCTAACGCACCCCGGTCCTGCAGAAATCACAGTCCTCTTGCTGGAGAAGAACCAAGATGACCTTTCGTCCTCTGCACGACCGCGTGCTGGTGAAGCGCGTCGAAGAAGAGTCCACGACCAAAGGCGGGATCATCATCCCGGACACCGCCAAGGAAAAGCCGCAGGAAGGCGAAGTCGTCGCTGTCGGCGGCGGTGCCATCAAGGATGACGGCTCTGTCCGTCCGCTCGACCTGAAAGTCGGCGACCGCATCCTGTTCGGCAAATGGTCCGGCACCGAAGTCACCCTCGGCGGTGACGAGCTCCTGATCATGAAAGAGTCCGACATCCTCGGTGTGATGGCCTAACCGGCCCGTCCACCCAGCGATCCACTCAGAACAACGGAACCAATCCCATGGCTGCTAAAGACGTATTTTTCGGTTCTGACGCCCGCGAGCGCATGCTGCGCGGCGTCGACATCCTCGCCAACGCTGTGAAAGTCACGCTGGGCCCGAAAGGCCGCAATGTCGTGATCGAGAAATCCTTCGGCGCTCCGCGCACCACGAAGGACGGCGTTTCCGTCGCCAAAGAAATCGAGCTGACCGACAAGTTCGAAAACATGGGCGCCCAGATGCTGCGCGAAGTCGCGTCCAAGACGAACGACATCGCCGGTGACGGCACCACGACCGCCACGGTTCTGGCCCAGGCCATCGTGCGCGAAGGCATGAAGTCGGTGGCTGCCGGCATGAACCCGATGGACCTGAAGCGCGGTATCGACAAGGCCGTCGCCCTGGTCATCGAAGACATCAAGGCGATCTCCACGCCGGTCAAAGACAGCGGTGAAGTTGCCCAGGTCGGCACCATCTCCGCCAATGGCGCTAACGACATTGGCGAAATGATCGCCAAGGCGATGGACAAGGTCGGCAAGGAAGGCGTCATCACGGTCGAGGAAGCCAAATCCCTCGAAACCGAGCTGGACGTCGTGGAAGGCATGCAGTTCGACCGCGGCTATCTGTCCCCGTACTTCATCACGGATGCGGACAAGATGCAGGCCGAGCTGGAAGAGCCCTACATCCTGCTGTTCGAAAAGAAGCTGACCTCCCTGCAGCCGATGCTCCCGATCCTGGAAGCCGTGGTGCAGTCGGGCCGTCCGCTGCTGATCATCGCGGAAGATGTCGAAGGCGAAGCCCTGGCCACCCTCGTGGTCAACAAGCTGCGCGGTGGCCTGAAGATCGCCGCCGTGAAGGCTCCGGGCTTCGGCGATCGCCGCAAGGCCATGCTGGAAGACATTGCCATCCTGACCGGTGGCCAGGTCATCTCCGAAGATCTCGGCATCAAGCTGGAAACCGTCACGCTGGACATGCTGGGCTCTGCCAAGCGCGTCAACATCACCAAGGACGACACGACGATCGTCGACGGTGTCGGTGACAAGGCCCAGATCGAAGCCCGCGTCTCGCAGATCCGCAAGCAGGCTGAAGACACCTCCTCCGATTACGATCGCGAGAAGCTGCAAGAGCGTCTGGCCAAGCTGGCCGGCGGTGTCGCCGTGATCAAGGTTGGCGGTGCCACCGAGATCGAAGTGAAAGAGAAGAAGGACCGCGTCGACGACGCCCTGAACGCCACCCGCGCTGCGGTGGAAGAAGGCATCGTCCCGGGCGGTGGTGTGGCCCTCCTGAAGGCCACGCTGAAGCTGGCCGGCCTGGAAGGTGACAACCCGGATCAGACCCAGGGTATCGCCATCGTCGCTCGCGCCCTGCAGGCTCCGATCCGCCAGATCGCCACGAATTCCGGCGTTGAAGGCTCCATCGTGGTCGGCAAGGTGCTGGAAAATGACAGCGCCACCTTCGGCTTCAACGCTCAGACCGAAGAATACGGCGACATGCTGTCCTTCGGCGTGATCGACCCGGCCAAGGTTGTCCGTACGGCTCTACAGGATGCGGCCTCCGTCGCCTCCCTGCTGATCACCACGGAAGCCGCCGTCGCCGACGCTCCGAAAGACGAGTCCGCTGCTCCGGCCATGCCGGACATGGGCGGCATGGGCGGTATGGGCGGCATGATGTAATCATCCGCCTGAGCCCAGCTCAGACAAGAGAGGCCCGCTCCGATCAATCCACCCGCTTTGCCTATTCCCCCCCGGTCCGGGGGGGCGGG
>NZ_JADOTT010000004.1:317566-391543 GCF_016817355.1 Maricaulis parjimensis | reverse complement strand
GCCATCGCGGCTTCACCGCCACGGCCATCGTCTGCTCGCCGCGCTCCGCGGAACTGCATGTGCGCCTGCCGGAGAAGGAAAAGCCGGACATGGCCAAACTGGTCGTCTCCCCCATGCCGGGCCTGGTGGTCACGGTGGAAGTGGAGGAAGGCCAGGAGGTCAAGACCGGCGAACCGCTCATCATCGTGGAAGCCATGAAAATGGAAAACGTGCTGCGCGCGGAAACTGACGGCATCATCAAATCCGTCAAGGTGGAAGCCGGAAACTCCGTCGCAGCCGACGAACTCATGATCGAGTTCGAATAGGGAAAAAGCGCCATGGATTATCAGTACGTCTTGCTGAACCCGAACGGCCGCATCGCGCCGCGGGATTATTGGATCGGCGTGCTGATCATTTTCGGCGGCAATCTGGCCTCCGGACTGGTGCCGCTCCTGGGCGGGCTGGTCTGGCTCGGTCTGATCTGGGTGGGCATCTGCGTCTATGGCAAGCGCCTGCATGATACGGGACGTTCCGCCTGGCTGCATCTCATTCCCTGGGGCGTCAGCCTGGTCACTTCCCTGATCAGCGGCATCATTCTGGGCGGTGCGATCCTGGCGGCCATTCTGGCCGGCGAGAACGTCAATGTGCTCAGCCTGCTGGCGGCTGGCGGGGTCGTGTCCGGCCTGGCCGGTCTCTCCACCCTGGTCTGGCTGGGCTATACGCTCTGGCTGGGGCTGGCCGAAGGACAGGCCGGCGCCAATGCCTATGGGCCCGCCCCGATCCGCATCATTGATGTCGCCCCGGCTGGCGACGAATAGGCCGCGCAGTCACACAGGACGTTCCATGAACCCGCTCGTGCTTTTCCTGCCTGTCTATCGGGCTTCGGTGACGGCCTATCTCGGCGGTATTGCCCTGTTGGCTGTGTTCGACTTCCTGCGCCTGCAATCCGGCCTGCCGGGCCTGATGATGGTGTTCGGCATGCTGGCGATCTGGTTCTTCGTCCTGTCCCTGCATGTGAACCGGCGGCGTCATGCCGGCCGTGACATCGCCTTGGCTTTCCTGCCGGTAGGCCTGGCGATCCTGGGCAAGATGCTGGGCAGTTTCATCGCCCTCATGCCGGGCATTTACAGCGCCATGATGGAGTTCGCCTCCGGCAATGGCGTGGACACATCCGATCCGCAGGCCCTTCAGGAAGCCCTGTCCGATCCGGGCTTCCAGACCGAGTTCCAGCGTCAGCTGGAAGCCAATCCGGAGCTGGTTGAGCACATTGCTTCGGCCTCCGGCAGCGGCTCTTTCCTGGGGTTCTGGCTGGTCATTGCCGGTTTTGCGATCTGGTTTTCCCGCATGCAACGGGCCGGCTGAGCGGCTCAGGCGGTTGTTCCGAGGGCGGGCGCCCCGACGCGCCGGGCATCCCCGAAAATCTCCGTGAAGGCCAGGTGCAGGGCCGAATCGAAGTCATCCAGGCTGACATCCAGGCCCAGATCCTTCAGCGAGGTCACGCCATAGCGCGGATCGGAAATGCCGCACGGCGTGATACCGCCGAAATGGGAGAGGTCGGGCGCGACATTGAAGGCGATCCCGTGGAAGGAGACCCAGCGGCGCAGGCGCACGCCGATGGCGGCGATCTTGTCCTCGCGGCCGGCGCCCCGGTCCACCCAGACGCCAACCCGGCCTTCGCGCGGACCGGCCACGACATCAAACTGGGCCGCCGTGCCGATCAGCCATTTTTCCAGGGACTGGATGAAGGCGCGCACATCGCGGCCGCGCCGGGTCAGGTCCAGCATGACATAAGCCACGCGCTGGCCCGGTCCGTGATAGGTGTATTCCCCGCCACGCCCCGTCTCGAAGACCGGAAACCGGTCCGGCATGAGGAGATCATCCGGCTTGGCGCTGGTCCCGGCCGTGTAGAGCGGGGCGTGTTCCAGCAGCCAGATCAGTTCCGGCGCTTCACCCGCTGCGATTCGGGCGGCGCGGTCTTCCATGAAGGCGACCGCTTCGGGATAGGGGACAAAGCCTTCGGAAACGGCCCACTCCACGGCGGGAGCGTTTTGATCAGGCTGTAATGTCATATCGGCCCTTCTTAACACTGCGGAAACCGAATGCGACAAACATCGTGTCCGAGCCATCGAATCGCAAGTCAGGAGCGCTCCCGTGTCACAGGTCGGATCCGTCGACGTCGAAATATCGGTCCTTCTCGGCCGATCCAAGATGCCGATTCAGCAATTCCTGCGCATGGGCCGTGGTGCCGTCATCCCGCTGGACAGCGGCGAGGACGACCAGGTGTGGATTCTGGCCAATAATCATCCCATTGCGCGTGGCGATGTCGTGATCCAGGGCGATCGCATCGCCGTGTCCATCACGGGACCTGCCGACGCCAACGAGTTCTTCGCCGCTGCATAAAGGGTTGCAGAACACTCTTCACAAGGCGCGGGGATGTTGCTATCTCCCGCGCCTCCATGACGTGCGGTCGTGGCGGAATTGGTAGACGCGCAGCGTTGAGGTCGCTGTGGGGTAAAACCCGTGGAAGTTCGAGTCTTCTCGACCGCACCATTTTATCTCTTTGATCTCACGGCAGTCCGCTTTGCGGACGCCTCCGATGGGCGGCCCATAAGGGGCCGACGCGCGGTCGCGCTTGCGGGCCTGTGGCCCGGGGTTTTCAGATGTTCCCGCTCCGCTCGACCCGAGCTTCGGCACCCACTGACGGTGCTGGGGTCGATGCTTACATGATACGCGGCTCAGGGCTGTGCACAGCGTGCGTGTCCGGGTTTATGGAATTTGCGCTCGCACATGACTGCGACGGGTTGGCCCTGCCGCAGCAGGGCCGGTGTGCCGGTCAGTCGCTGGCTGCGGGCAGGGGTGTTTAGCCTCGCATCGGATCGATCACGGCCCGGCGATAGGCCGCTGAGACAATGCTGATGGCGACCAGTGAGTAGGCGGTCGTGATCAGGATGACCGGCAATTCCACCAGCAGGAATTCCCACATGAAAGCCGGGTCATCGGCTTGCAGCGCCCATTCCGACGTTCCGACTGGCAAATTCAGCGCGCTGCGAAGAATTTCCAGCGTGGCCATGATCACGACCGTCAGGACGATCATGACCAGGGCATTGCTCCACAGGGCGCCAGCGAGACCGAAGCTCATCCCTTGTGATTCCTGGACCGCAGTGCCGAACCAGGTCTTGCGACCCAGTGCAGCGGCCGGAAAGGCGAAGGTGAAGCGTGTCATCACCAGCGAGATGACAGTGAGGCCCAGGCCCAGAAGGAAGCCAAGCCCGATATCGAACAGGGTGGTCGGCGCTCCGGAGTTCACAAGGAGGGCATTGATGATGGCATAGGGCAGGAGGAGGAAGGCGAACATCAAAAGGGCGATGATGCCGCCCACGATCCAGCGCAGAACGACAGAGAAGAAGCCGCGCTCCGGCAGGCTGTGCCCGGTTTCCTGGAAGGGTTTTTCCAGCAGGAACCGGTGTCCGAGGAAGACCGCGCCACAGCTGGTGAACAAATCCATGATGCCAAGCGGGATGCCGGTCAGGGCCGTGATTCCCGTCGACAGGGCGAAGAGGAAGGAGATGGCCAGAAAGAGTGCGAAAATTCGCCCGGCATTGACCCGCAGTCCGGCGAGCCCTTCCAGGAAGAGGCTGCCACTATACAGCTTGGTCCCGTCCGCCATCCGGCTGACCCCGCTCAATCCGCAAACCAGAATGATGAGCATGCCGACCAGAACGCCGCCCAGCCCGCCCAGAGCCAGCGGGATATATTGTTCGAAACCAGAATTCACGTGACGCCCCCGATACAAAAACGCAGCAACCCAAGATTATCGGGGCGTCCGGGTCAACGCGTTTCTGGTCTGACCGGCTGCCAATGGTTGATTGCCCGGCTCGGGATTGTGCCGGTCGGGCAGGGGCAAACGCTGAAAAGGCGTGATTCCACCTGAAATTTGTCGTGTTTGGACCTGATACCGCACTCGATTTTGCGCGTTGCGGGCCCTAGTCTGTGACGCAGATTCAACCAGCCGGGGAGGGAGATATGAGCGAAGCCGCTTTGGAAGACGATCTCCTGATGGATTCCCCCGCGCGGGCGGATACCGACCCTGAATTCGTTGCCAATCTGCGCCAGGCGATTTCCGACCAGGATGCCGAGCTTATCCGGCGCATGCTGGCCCCCCTGCACGAGGCCGATATCGCCGACGTGCTGGAGCAATTATCGGCGGGCCAGCAGGAAGTCCTGGCCACGATCACGCCGGATATCTTCACCGGTGAAGTCCTGGCCGAGCTGGAGCCCGGCTCGCGCGAAGTCGTCATGTCCTATCTGGACGCCTCGCACCTTGCGGCGGCGATCCAGGAACTGGATTCGGATGACGCCACGGAAGTCGTCGAGGAACTCGATGATGATATCCGCGCCGCCGTTCTGGCCGAGATCTCCGACATTGACCGTCAGGCCGTCGAGCAGAGCCTGGCCTTTGATGATGAGACGGCCGGTCGTCTCATGCAGCGCGAATTCGTGGCGGCGCCGGAATTCTGGACCGTCGGTCATGCGCTGGACCATATGCGCGCCACGGACGAGGAATTGCCGGACAAGTTCCACGATCTCTTCGTGATCGATACCGGCTTCCGTCCGGTCGGCGAGATCCCGGTCTGCCGTCTCCTATCGGCCAAGCGCGATGTCGCCCTCTCGGACCTGATGGAAACGCCGCGCATCCTGGTGGATCCGGAAACCGACCAGGAAGAGGTCGCCTATCTCTTCCAGAAATACCACCTCGTCTCGGCCCCGGTGGTCGATACGGCCGGGCGCCTGACCGGCATGCTGACGCTGGACGATATCGTCCACGTCATCCAGGACGAGAACAAGGAAGACCTGTTGGCCCTGGCCGGCGTGAACGAGGCCGGTCTGGCCGATACCGTGTGGAGTTCCGTGCGCTCGCGGGCGCCCTGGCTTCTGGTCAATCTGTTCACCGCCATTCTGGCTTCCGGCGTGATTGCCCTGTTCGAGGGCGCCATTGCCCAGGTCGTCGCCCTGGCCGTGCTGATGCCCATTGTCGCCTCGATGGGCGGCAATGCCGGGACGCAATCCCTGGCCGTTGCCGTGCGCGCCATCGCCGAACGCGACCTGACGGCTGCCAACACGATGCGCGTGGTGGGACGGGAATTGGCCACGGGCGCGTTCAACGGACTGATCTTTGCGGTCGTGATGGGTCTGGTGACCCTGGTCTGGTTCCAGGACTTCCAGCTCGCCGGCGTGATCGCCATTGCCATGGTGGTCAATCTGGCCTGTGCCGGCCTGTCGGGCATTCTGGTGCCGCTGGGCCTGGTGCGGGCCGGGGCCGACCCGGCCGTGGCCTCCTCGGTCTTCGTGACCACGGTGACCGATGTGGTGGGCTTCCTGGCCTTCCTGGGACTGGCGACGCTGGTTCTGTTATGATGTTATGCAACCCGGCAAGGGTGCGTCAGATAACAACAGGGTGGTTTCGTGCGTAATTGGATGCTTCCGGCGATCATGTCGTTCATGGTCCTGTCGCCCGTTGAGGCGCAGGGACGCTGGGAAACCGCGGCCCGGCTGGACGCGCCGCGCGCGGGTCTGGCGGTTGTGGTGCATGAGGGGCGTGTCTACGCCGCCGGCGGTTCCGGCCTGACCACGCCGCGCGCCGAGTTTGAAAGCTATGATCCGGAATATGACCGCTGGTTCCCGGAAAATCCGCTGCCGCGCGGTCTGGAACAATTCGGCATGGCCAGCCTGGACGGCCGCATCTATGCCTCCGGCGGGTATGCGCCCGGCGAGGATGGCATGGTGGGGCCCAGTGCCGCCATGTGGTCCTGGTCGACCGAGAGCTATATCTGGCAGAGCGAGATTGCCATGCCGGGCTCGAAGGCGGATTTCGCCCTCGTGCCGCTGGACGGGCAGCTCTACGCCATTGGCGGCCTGCATGATGACGAAACCGTCTTCGCCTTCGATCCCGAAGCGCGCGAATGGGACAGTCTTGACGCGCCGGCGGGTGTGACGCGCCGGGCAGCGGCCACGCTGGCGGTGGACGGTCGGATCCATGTCATCGGCGGCATCAGCGCGGACGGTGCCAGCATCCGCCACGATATTTTCGATCCGGAAAGCGGCAGCTGGAGTGAAGGCCCGGCCTTGCCGGAAGCCCGCTCGGGCAGCGCTGTGGCTCTGTATCAGGGCCGGGTGCATTTGTTCGGTGGCCAATCGGCGGACGGGCGAACGACTTTGCAGACCCACATCTCCTGGGCGCCGGGTGAAACCGGCTGGACGGCGGAGGCGGATCTGCCGGCTCCGCGCACCGGCGCCGATGCTGTCGTGCTGGAACGGGGCATATTCCTGGTGGGTGGCGGATCGGGTGGCGGTTTCTTCGCGCCCTTCACGGCTTTGGACGCAACAGATGTCTTCCAAGACGACGCCAGCTGACGCCGCGGTGCCGGGCTTGCAGGGCAGGCCGGGAACAAGCTGTGTGACGTCCCGAAACGGTACATGATGAAACCGCGACTGAAATCTTCTCCGGCCGCCCGCGACCTGATCAAGCGCTTCGAGCCCTTCCGGCAGACCGCTGAACGGGGTGATGATGGCCGCTGGGTTGTCGGCTATGGCCATCGCGCTGCGGCCCGGGGCGGGATCAGCGTGTCCGAGGAAGAAGCCTCCCTCCTGCTGATCTATGACGTCATGCGGGCGGAAGAGGCGATCGACGAGAC
Organism: Maricaulis parjimensis; assembly: GCF_016817355.1. Taxonomy (GTDB): domain Bacteria; phylum Pseudomonadota; class Alphaproteobacteria; order Caulobacterales; family Maricaulaceae; genus Maricaulis; species Maricaulis parjimensis. Next base: position 384,872 of record NZ_JADOTT010000004.1, on the reverse strand, counting down.
CCTGTCCATTCCGGTGTCGCGCGGCCAGCGCGATGCGCTGATTTCCTTCGTCCATGATATCGGGCTGAACGCCTTCAAGCGCTCCGATGTGGCACGCTATCTCTTCGAGGGACGGCTGGAAGCGGCCGGTGAGGCGCTGGCAGCCCATGGCGATGGCACAAATCCGCGCCGTGAGGCCGAGAGCACGATGTTCCTGGACGCGCTGCAGCCGGTTCCGGCCAAGTCGCAGCCGGTGGAATTGGTGATCAAGGTCGAGCACCCCAATGAGGAGCGTGTGCTGGAAGGCGCGGTTGCCGGTGGTCCGCCGCCGGCCCCCGTCGAGGATTTCGCGCCGCCGCCGCCGCCCATGCCGGATCGCCGCATCTCCAGCCGCCGTGAGGCGGAAGCCGAGATTGCCCGCATCCTGGCCACGGTCGAAGCCATGCCGCTGGAAGAGCGTGAAGCCCTGGCGGCTGAAACCGCTGTCGATTCCATCGAAGCCGCACTCTCCGACCGCCGGGATGACCCGATTGAGGGCGAATACCAGGCGGTTGAGCCCGAAGACGAGCCGGTCGCTGAAATCCCGCAGGGTGACGCCGACACGGTTGAAGAGACCGATACGGCGGCCATTGAGGCGGATGTTCTGGCGCGCGTTTCTGAAGCCATCGAAGCCGATACGGCGCCGGTTGCAGCCGAAGAAACCGTCGAGGCCGTGACCGAAGACGAGCCGGCCGAAGCGCTGGCTGAACCGGTCGAGCCGCTGCCGGCGGATACGCGTCTGGGTTTTGCCTTCGTGAAGAATGGCCCGCTGCGCCGCCGCGCGCCGGTCGAGCCTGCCCCCAAGCCGGAAGCCAAAACAGCGCCGGACTGGGTGATCGAACCGGCGGCACAAACAGACATTCCGGCAGCGCCCGCCGAAGCGGCTGCCCGGATTGAACGCCCGGCCGAATACGCGCTGGACCTGCCGGCGGGCACGCCCTTGGGCTATGCCTTCACCGCCATCATGGCCGGCCGTTTCCGTCCGCAGCCCGAGCGGGAACACCCGCAGGCGGCCAACCGTCAAGCGGTCGCTGAAGCGGCCCCGGACGTCGCCCCGGACGTCGCACCGGAAGCAGAGGCGCGCCCGCACCGCTCTTCGGTCCAGGCGGCCAGCCTGATACCGGCCGGTACGGCCGCTGCGGTTCCCGCGGTTGAAAGTGCGCCGGAGACCGAGCCTGAAATCGAGCCGACCGCGGACGCTGAGGCTGTCGCGGATGAGCCGGTCGCAGAGGATGATGCCCAGACGGGTGTGGTCGCTGAAATCGTCGAGCGCGCGGTCAGCGTGGCCGGTGATGACAATCCGCCGCCGCATCCGGCCGACCACCATGCCGAAGCGCAGGGTGCGGTTGGTGAAGTGGCGGGTGAGGCCCGGGCTGTCTCGGCCAAGCCGGCCCTGACCGGTCCGGACCATGATCCGCTGGTGGAAGATGTCGATCCGCTGCTGGACGAGGACTTCTCGCCGCAGGATCTGGCCTCCGACGTGCCGCCGAGCCGCGAAAAACCGCTGCGCCGGGCCGATGACGGGATTTGGGGCTTCCTCTCCATTTTCATCGCCGGCTGTGTGGTGGCGGGCTACGGCCTGGCTGTCACCCATGGGGATTGGGGCTGGATGCTCAGCGAGCGAAATCTGACGATTGATGGCTGGGCCACGATCGGCGGGGTCTTTCTCATGCTGGCCTCTGCGTGGCCGATGGTCTCGGCAATTGTCGGAAGGTTGAAAGGAAACCGCAGAAAACCCGCTTGATTGCGGCAAAGTATTTCAACGGTTTCACCCTTTCATCTTGACCGGATCGGCGCGCGTGATACATCGCGCAGCATGATTTCGAACCAATACCCCACGCTTGATTTCCACCTCGGTGACACGGCTGACATGATCCGTGACACCGTCCGTTCCTTTGCGTCCGACGAGATCGCCCCGCGGGCGGCCGAGATCGACCAGAGCGACGTCTTTCCCGCCGATCTGTGGCGCAAGATGGGCGATCTGGGCCTGCTCGGCATCACCGTCGAGGAAGAGCAGGGCGGGTCCGGTCTGGGCTATCTGGAACATGTCGTGGCGATGGAAGAGATTTCCCGCGCCTCGGCTTCGGTCGGCCTGTCCTATGGCGCGCACTCCAATCTCTGCGTCAACCAGCTGCGCCGGTGGGGCAGTGAGGAACAGCGTGCCCGCTATTTGCCCAAACTCATCTCCGGCGAGCATGTCGGCGCTCTGGCCATGTCCGAACCGGGGGCCGGGTCCGATGTCGTCTCCATGCGTTTGAAGGCCGAGAAGCGCGGCGATCGCTATGTGCTCAACGGCTCGAAAATGTGGATCACGAATGCGCCGGCGGCCGACACGCTGGTCGTCTATGCCAAGACCGAACCGGATGCCGGTTCGCGCGGCATCACGGCCTTCCTGATCGAGCGGGATTTCAAGGGTTTCTCCGTTGCCCAGAAGCTCGACAAGCTGGGCATGCGCGGTTCGGAAACCGGTGAGCTGGTCTTCGAGGACTGCGAAGTGCCCGAAGAGAATGTGATGGGCCCGCTCAATGGCGGTGTGGAAGTGCTGATGTCGGGTCTCGACTATGAGCGCGCCGTCCTGTCTTCCGGCCCGGTCGGCATCATGCAGGCCTGTATGGATGTCGTGATGCCCTATGTCCGCGAGCGCCACCAGTTCGGCCGCTCCATCGGTGAATTCCAGCTGGTCCAGGGCAAGCTGGCCGACATGTATGTGCGCATGAATGCCACGCGCGCCTATGTCTATGCCGTCGCCCAGGCCTGTGACCGCGGTGAGACCACGCGCAAGGACGCCGCTGGCGCCATCCTCTACGCGGCCGAGAATGCCACCCAGATGGCGCTGGACGCGATCCAGTTGCTGGGCGGCAATGGCTATATCAATGAATACCCGACGGGCCGTCTGCTGCGCGACGCCAAGCTCTACGAGATCGGCGCCGGCACGTCGGAAATCCGCCGCTGGCTGATCGGCCGGGAATTGTTCGGCGAGACCGCTTAGGGCTGGTCTCCACCACCGCGCAAGATTAGGCTCTGGGCAGACCTTCTGTCCGGAGCTTTTTCATGCGTGCTGTCCTGAGTTTGGCGTCGATTCTGGCTTTCTCTGCCTGTGCCCAGGCCGCACCGCCCGCGTCGGACAGCGCGCCAGCCATGCCGCAATTGTCAGCCTCTGACACGATCGAAATGTGCCTCTACCGGGAACGCGGTGAGGGTGATCCGGCGCGCTGTGTGTTCGAATACGCGTCCAATTGCATTGACCTGTCCGGTGACTTGCCGACGGCGGCCATTCGCGAGTCCTGCTATGAGGCCGAGGCGGAGGCCTGGTCGTCGCGCATGAGCGCCAGCCTGGACGTTTTGATGCCGGCCATCAGCGGCGAGCGCCGGGACGTGCTGATGCAGGCCCAGCAGGCCTGGGTTCAGTCGACGGTCCGCGATTGTGACTTCGTGGGCAGTTTCCACCCGCACGAGCCCCTGGCCAATGCGCAGGCCGCCCAGTGCCGGACCGAGCGGACCGCCGAACGCGCGCTGCTCCTGCGGAACTGGGTGGAGTCCTATTCCCGCTAGAAGGGCGGCGGCAGGATCATGCCGCCATCACGCCACAGGGCGCTCGGGCCACGCGGGATCGCCATGACCGTGCCTTCGCCGAAGGCCCGGTCATAGATTTCCTGCAGGTTTCCAGCCGCTTGAATGGCCCTTCGGGCCCAGTCGGGCTCCAGCCCCATTGCGTCTGCCGCGCCGGAATCCGGGTTCAGCATGCGATAAAGAGCTGGGTTGGAGATGTCCGGCATGAGGTTGCCGACGCTCTCCTGGGTGACGCCATATTCCTCTGCCGTGGCCAGCGCGTAAAAGGTCCAGCGCACGATGTCGGCCCAGCGGTCATCGCCTTCGCGCACTCCGATGGAGAGCGGGGAATAGGCGAGGCGTTCGCCAATGAAGAAATGCTGGTCCGGGTCGGGCAGGGAGACGCGCATGGCCTGCAGGGCTGCCTGGCCGTCGGAAATCCCCACACAGCGCCCGTCCAGATAGGCCTGGCGGTATTGTTCCGCACTGCCGACGGGGACGAGATTGATCTGGGCATTCGCCGAGAAGGCGAGGTCATTCATGATCACTTCGGACGGCCCGCCAGTGATCACGCACACAGTGCGCTGGTGCAGCTGGGACAGGTCCTCGATTCCGCTATCGCGGCTCACCATCACCTTCTCCTCGTCAACGAAGAAGGGGCCGATGAATTGCGTGCCCTGGGTGACATCGCGGGTGAAGGTCCACGTCGTATTGCGCAGCAGGACATCGATCTGGCCATTGCGCAGGGCCTCAAACCGGTTGCCGGCCGTCACCGGCACGAATTCATTAGCATCGGGATCGCCCAGCGTGGCGGCGGCGAGGGCGCGGCACAGATCGGCGGACATGCCAATCCATTCGCCGGCCGCATTGGCCATGGATATCCCCATTTGCCCCGGATTGACGCCGCAGCGCAGATAGCCGCGCTCCTGCACGGCAGCGAGCCGGTCACGCTGGGCGTGTGCGGGTTGTCCGGCCGCGGTCAGCGCGACAAGGGCGATCAGGAAGGACGGGATCCAACGGGTCATCATCAATCCGCCTATTCGAAGGGAGGGGTGACGATCATGCCACCATCCCGCCACAGCGCGCTCGGGCCTCGCGGGATCACGAGGTCACTGCCCTCACCGAAGGCGCGCTCATAGATTTCACCCAGATTTCCCACGGCCTGGATCGCCCGGAAGGCCCAGTCCGTGTCCAGGCCCAGACTGTCGCCGGACCCGCCCTCTGCATTGATCAGGCGATAAATGATGGGATGGCGTGACTGGGTCGACAGGCGCTGGACATTGGTCTGGGTGATCCCCAGCTCCTCCGCGCTTGCCAGCGCATTGAACGTCCATCGGATGATGTCTTCCCAGTGATCATCGCCATGGCGCACGGCAATCGAGAGCGGAGAGATCGCCATATTGCCGTTGATGAAAACATGCGCGTCCGGATCATCCATAAGGGCGCGCAAGGCGGTCAGCCCCGCCTGGCCGTCCGTCACGCCGATACAGCGCCCGGCCTCATAGGCTGCGCGGTATTCGATCGTGTCACCGACCGGCACGGTCTCGATATCGATGCCGGTCGCCTGTTCGCGATTCTGCATCACGGATTCGGTGAGACTGCCGGCGATCGTGCAGATGCGCTGCCCGTCCAATTGTTCGAATTCGGTCAGGCCGGTATCGCGGCGCACCAGGATGCGTTCCTGCTCGACATAGAAGGGGCCGATGAAATCGGCGCCGAGGGAAGTGTCGCGGGTGAAGGTCCAGGTCGTTGTGCGCACCAGGACATCGATCTCGCCTGACTGCAGGGCCGGAAAACGCGTGCGCGCCGTGACCGGGATGTAGATCACCGCATTGGGGTCACCCAGCGTGGCCGCGGCAAAGGCGCGGCACAAATCCGGCCCCATGCCCAGCCAGCGTCCGCCATCCTCAACAGCCATGCCCTGCTGGAAGGGATTGATGCCGCAGCGCAAATGTCCGCGTTCCCGGACACTGGCCAGCGTGTCCGTCTGGGGCAGCGCCGGAGCGGTCAGGGACAGGCTGGCGAGCAGGGCCATCAGACTGAGCGGGAAAAGACCGGGCAAACGCATCATGAGCGGAATCCCATCGTGAACAGGGCGGCGGCATTGGAACGCAATGCGCTCCAGTTTTCGACTTGCCGACCGCCGGCCCCGATCTGGCTGTCATCCCAGTAGCCGATTGCGGCCAGGGCCGCCTGGGTATTGCCCTCATTGATATAGGTCAGGATGGGCGTGCGCTGGAACCGGTCCATGCCCATCGCATAGGCCATGATGGTCAGGGCCTCGATCTGCAGCGGTTCGAGCGGGCGGGTCAGGCGGTTGGAAATGTCCGCACGCGTGGCGTTGAGTTCGGTCCGCAACAGGTCCTGTGCCGCGACGGCATCCACGCGGCGGGGCAGATCGCCGGGATCACCGACATGGCCGAACCCGATCAGGGCCTGGCCGCTTCGCAGATCCTGAGGGCGTTCTGTCAGCGAGGTGTGATCCATGATCACCGTTTCCGCGATGTCCGGATTGCGCTGGATGAGGAAGAGGGCGCGTTCGGCGTGGCGCCGGCGGTCCAGACCGCGGACGACCTGCAATTCGCCGCCGACACGGGCCTGGTTCCAGCGCAGGAATTCCTCGGCCGCCTCGTCCCGGTTCTCCTGATTGAGCTGGGCAAGGAGCGTGCTGCCCGCCACGCGTCCCCGGCCCACATTGTAGGACAGGGAGAGCAGGGCCGCCTGCTCATTGGGGGCGAGCTCCGGGTCGATCCCTGCATCCAGTGCGCGCCAGTCGGCATCGATATAGTCGAGCAGGTAGCGCATTGCCTGGTCTGGAGAGATGTGCATGCCCGGACCGATATCGGGGCCCGTCGTGCCAAAGCCGATCGTCCAGACCCCGACAATGTCCTGATAGGCGTCCAGTTCCAGGCCCTCGAACATGCGGATGAAATAGGCGGCATTGCGCAATCCGTCGGCAGCCGAGAAGGCTTGTGCCACGGCGGCCGTCGGCGCTTCCAGCGTCACCAATTGCGGTACGGCCGCGGCCTCCAGCTCCTGTTCCGTGGCATTGGCCGCAACCTCGATCCCCTGTTCCTGCAGGGAGCGGGCGAGACGGACCTCGTGGAGACGGTCGCGGGCCGCGCCTTCCGTGACGGCCAGGAAGAGGGCGGTCTCATAGGCCCGGCGGCGCATCAGCCTGGTGTCATGGACAATGGTGGCGTCCTGGATCGTGAAGGAGGAATAAGCCAGCTCGCGAGCGACTTCGAGCATTTGCCCATCGCCCAGACGGCGGCAGATCGAGGAGTTCTGGAAGGCTTCCACGCCGACTGAACTGGCAAAAGAAGCCAGGCTTTCCATCTGGTTGGCATTGAGCGGTGTCGGCGAGCAATCAGCCACGGCTGAGCGGGCCCGGTTGAGGCGGGCATCCAGCAGGATGCCGCCGTCCGGCTCGTTCACGCCCGGCAAGGGGTCGAATTCCGACACGATGGCCCCGGCGCCGTGACCCCGACCGGACAGCTCGAACAGGGCGCGTTCGATGATGCGGCGGCGTTCGATACTGATCCGCGCGGTCTGGGTCGCAGCGGAGACGTCCTCGGCGAGACTTTCAATGGCATCCGGCAGGCCGGCGAACTCGCCATTTTCCAGCATGGCATCGATACCGGCGGCGTGCAGACGGTTGGACGAGGTCGAACTCGTTACCGAGAGGACTGCGGATTTCTGCCAGTCGTCCAGGGTGGAGGCGCGGCTCTCCTCCAACACCCTGCGCCAGGCTTCCAGCCGGGCGATCTCTGTCTCGTCATCCCCCACGAAAATTCGGCCGGAGCGCGAGAGCGGGAAGGTCTCGTCGATATTGAGGACGGTCAGGGTGGCGACCGTATCGCTGACGGCCTGGATGGAGCGGGTTTCCGACCCGATCAGTTCGGAAATCGAGGAGCGGATGGGCTGACGCTCTGCGCGCTGGGTTGAGAGGACGCGCCGTTCCGCCTCATCGAGCCGGGCCAGCAGGCTGCGCGAATCTTCCGAGCCGACCAGCGGACCGGCCTCGGCGAGACCGTCTCCAAAGCGTGTCATCACGTGCTGATGGTCATCCGTGTGATCCGCGACGATGACATTGACCTGATAGGCGACCGACAGGATGGGGGCGTAGGGCGTCCGCAGGGCATCCGCGAATGCCTGGGCCAGGATGGACGGGTTTTCCGCGGAGGTGTCGGGCGACGGGCTGTTGCTGGACATGGTATTGCCCAGAATGGCCTCGGCGGCCTCGATCCGGCTGCCGGGGGCGGCCGCGAAAATCTGGATTTCGTTCGCTTCCAGGACTTCCTCGGCGAGGGTCATGTCCAGGACCGGGACAGGTCCGCCCAGCAGCGGACCGGGCAGGGTGCGGTCCAGCATGACCAGCTTGATCCGCGGTTCCCGGCCTGCCGGCGGACGGAAGCTGCCGGCCAGCCGGACCAGTTCGGTATCGACCGTGTCGGCTTCCCACGCGCCGGCGTCCACCGGTACCAGGAAATTCTCGCCATTGATTTGGGCGGCATGGCCGGAATGATAGAAGACAGCGACCCCACCCTCGCGCATACGGGCTTCGAAAACCCGCATGTATTGAACCATTTGAGCCCAATCCAGATCGTGAAGGGCACCGCCTCCGATCAGGTGGAAACCCTGACGCCGCAGGGCATCGGCGACGATGTCAGCATCATCCCGGGCGGCTGGCAGTCGCAGGAATTCGCGATAGCCGCCATTACCGATGACGAGAGCGACGCGTTCCTCGACGACGGGGGGATAGGCATTGGACTCGCGCGCAGACCGGTCCGCGGGCTGACAGCCGGCAAGGCTCAGCAGTGCGCAGATCGCAAGGACGAGTGCAGTCCAACCCCTCATTCGGCTTCCCGTTTTGCTCCCCCGGGCACAAGCGTTTGGTGGCAAATCGCAATTTACGTGCCGCTTGCGTGCACTGCCTACCGGATTCCCCGCTCACGCGATCCCCGGCAACAAGACTGGCGCGTTTCAGCCGATAGGCAAGCCCAGCTGTGCCCGCATCGTGTCGTCCAGGCCGGCGAGCATGGAGGTGGCGGCTTCATGGCCGGCTTCGACGGTTTCGTCGAAGCGGTCCCAGTCGCGGATATCGATCGGCGTATTGGGCAGGATGAGGAGGTCGGCGGCTTCCCGGCCGATATCGCGATGATCGGCGACGCCCACCGTGGCCGCGCGCATCAGCAAGGAGGCGATCGGTGGCGGGGATTTCAGCCCGTGGCGGCGCACCCAGCCCATGAAATTGGGCGGGTCGATGAAGTCATCCGGATTGAGGCCCTGGGCGCGGGTCACATCACTGCCCACCACAGGGCCGCGATGGAAGGCGCGCATTTCGCGGGCCGGGAAATTGGTGAAGACGGCGCCATCCACCAGGATCTGGCCGTGATGCACGACCGGCGGCAAAAGGCCGGGAATCGCGATCGAGGCGCGCAGGGCGTCACGCAGGCGTCCGGACCGGTGCACATGCGGCCGTCCCGAGGCGAGATTGGAAGAGAGGCAGAAATAGGGGCGGGCCATGTCGGCAATCTCGACATCGCCGAAATGCTCCTTGAGCCGCCGGTCGACCTTTTCGCCCTTGGCCAGGGAGACGACGGGCAGGGCCCAGTCATCCAGCGGATTGCTTTCCACAAAGGCCTTGCGGATGCGCATTTCCAGCTCGTCATCGCTCCAGTCCAGCGCCACACCAGCCGCCACGATGGCGCCCATGGAGGCTCCGCCGACAAAGTCGAAATGCATGCCGGCCTCGCGGAGGGCGCGGATCGCGCCGAGATGGGCATAGGCGCGGGCGCCGCCGCCTGAGACGACCAGACCGACAGACTTGCCCACAAGGGTCCGGGCCAGGCGCGCCGTGTCGGCCGCATGCTGTTTCTGCCGCCAGTGAAAAACCCGCGAGGCGTCGGAGGCGTCGGACCATTCCTGCGGACGCGAGGCGGCCGAGACACCCTGCGGGCTGAGCAGGACGACATCGAGGAGTTTCAGCCGCATGGCGGGTGAGGGATCATCCGGCAGGAGCGGGCGGGAGGGCCGTGCATCAGCGCGGGCGAACAGCCAGAGCCGGTCTGCCCGGCCCATGGCGCGGCGGGCCCAATTGGGATCAGAGAAGCGCGCCGTCAGCAGGACGATGTCATGGCTCTGCTCCAGCTTGTCGAGCTTCTGACCCGACCAGTCGGCACAGCTTTCATCGGCAATGGCGCAGCTCACGCCCAAGGTCTGCAGCGCGGATTTCAGCTCGCTGGCGCGATAGTCCAAATCAATGGTCGGCGAGGTGCTGATCAGCGCAAAGACGCGCGGTTCCGACCCGGCCGTCCGGTTGCCGCCCCGCAGGCGCGCCAGCATCATCTTGGAGAGCTCGCGCATCAGGCTGGCATGCTTGTCCGTCAGCCGTTCGAAACTCGCCTTGGGCAGGCGCACGAGCTCACTGTCGCGCAGGGCATAGACGCTGGCGGAGTGCGGGGTCTCGTCCAGCAGGGACATTTCCCCGACCGGTTCACCGGCGCGGATATAGCCCAGCAGGTCGGGCCGGCCGAGCGGGCCGGCCTTGAAGGCCGCCAGCGCGCCGGAGCGGACCAGATAGAAGGCGTCCGCATCATCGCCTTCCCGGAACAGGAGCTGGCCGGCCGGCAGGCAAAACCATTCCACCTCGTGCTCGACAGCATCCAGCACGGATTTCTCGACCCGGTTCAGGAAGGGCAGGAAGGAGAGGTTGAGCGGCATGAGACGGGGCAGCCTGTTGAATCGTCAGGCAGTCTAGGCGCGTCCTCGCTGCTTATGAAGGGGGATGGGACAGGGGCGCTGTTCCGGTCTGAATCCATCGTCCTTGATCATCCTTCAACGCGTCATCCCCCGGCTTGTCCGGGGGACCTCGACTCGCCTGTCGACAGGTTCGCGCAGGTCCCCCGGATCCCTGCGTGGCAGGGACCGTGGGATGACGATATCAAAGAAGTCGGGAGGTCTTGGCGAGATCTAGAACCGACGCCGCAGCACCAGGTGTCCGACCGGGCGGACCGTGCGGGACTGGGTTTCGCCGACGGCGTCGGCATCCATGCGGTCGAGATCTTCCAGCAAGCGCATGCGCTCGCCGGTTTCCGGGTCGAACAGGACCATCTGGTCCTGGGACGTGTCCTGGAAATAAGCGCCGCCTTCCACGGTCAGGCTCCAGTCATCGATCGTGCGGACGGTGACACCGGCACCGAAATAGCGGGTCAGCGTCTCAAGGGAGTTGCGATCGAGGTCTTCAGCGAGCTCGGCATGCGGGAAGGCGGCCCAGGCCGGCTGGGATTCATTGATCTGGGAACCGGGGAATTGGACGCGGTCATTCCGGCTCACCGTACCGGCGGAGAGATAGAATTCCTCACCAAACGGATAGAAGTCGAATTGGCTGGCAATCGCGGAAACTTCGCGGTCCTGCAGATGCGATTCGGACAGGATGACAGGGGCGGGTGTGCTGGTTTCCGTGCTGAGGCGCCAGCGGATCGAGCCGCTCGCATCCGGGCTTGCCGGAGCGGTCAGCCAGGCCTGGGAATCGACCGAGGTCTGCGCCTGTGCGGACGCAGTAGCCATGGCGAATACGCCTATGGAAACAACAATGTATCGCTTCATTGCTACCTCCCTTTGAAACCCTGGTCTCCATCATAGAGGCCGCGGCTTTCAATCCCCATCAGCGTGTGTGGGAGGACTGAATCAGACGTTAATTCTGACATTCCCCCCAAACCCGGTTCGGCCCGTTTTTTCGGCCGGTCTTTGATCGAAACCTTACGGGAGAAGTGTGTCTCTTCCAAGGCATTGCGTTCGAAATCGCGCTCGGGAAGGAGGCGTGCATCCGCCGCGGCCCGGGCAAAACCGCGGCGGAAGAATATTTGATGACCGGCCGGTGCGGGCCTATTCGGCCGCTTCGCCTTCCAGATAGGGGCGTGGATCGACCCATTGGAGATTCGGGGCACTGTCGACGAAATCATCCAGCAGGCGCTTGTGGCCGGAGCCATAAATCACCAGCACGCGCTCGCCCGGCTCGGCAATGCGGGCGACATTGGCAAAGATTTCCAGATTGCGGCCCCACCAATTCGTCATCTCGCGGGCACCGGCGGAATTCTCCTGGCTGCCCATCTGCGCCAGCAGGAGATAGAGGTCGTGGTATTGAGACGTTTCGGCACTGTTTTCCTGGATGAGCCGGTCCAGGATCGTGTTGTCCAGTGAATCCATCGCCGACATATAGGTCTGGACCTCGCCGATATAGGTTTCCCAATCGGCCATCAGAGCGTCCTGACCGGCCTCGGCGGCGCTGCCCATCATGGCCTCGAAATCCATCCCGCCCTGGGCATCCACGGCATAGAGCCGGTCATGGCCGAGCCGCGCGGCCAGGCGCATGCCGATCTGCTGGCGCTCATTCACGCCCAGTTCCAGCTCGCCCGCCCGGAAGGCGGCATAGCGCTCATTGAAGCGGGCTTCATGCTCCGGCATCAGCTCCACGGCGATCCGCGTTGGTGCAAAGGCTTCCAGTCGGTCCAGCACGTCGGCGATCTCGGCCTGGCGATGTGGGGCGAGGAAATCATCGACCTCCGGATTGATCATGTCCTGGCCGCCGCCGGTGAAGTGGAATGTGCCGAGCACCATGATCTGGCCGGGCGGCGGATTGTCCTGGGCCTGCGCCATTCCGGATGTCGTCAGGGCCAGGCCCAGCAGGATGATGGCGGTGTGTTTGAGCATGAATTTCCCTCCGATTTGGTACCTTTGGGATGCTTCAACCTCGATGAACGGATGCAGGGGCAATTGCGTTTGAGGGGGCGGGCAGGGTAAGCAGCGGACAAGACGGATCAATTCAGGCCCCAATCCATGACCCAGATCGTTTCCGCCATCGACCCCAACTCCGCCGCCTTCCGGGAGAATGCCGACACCATGTCGGCGCTCGTTGAAGAGCTGAAAGCCCGCTCGGCCGAGGCTGCGCTGGGGGGATCGGAGCGCTCGCGCGAGCGCCATGTCTCCCGCGGCAAGCTCCTGCCGCGCGACCGGGTGGAACGCCTGCTGGACCCGGGCTCGCCCTTCCTGGAGATCGGTGCGCTGGCGGCCAATGGCATGTATGAGGGCAATGTGCATGGTGCCGGCGTGATCGCCGGGATCGGCCGTGTGTCCGGCCGCGAAGTCATGATCGTGTGCAATGACCCGACCATCAAGGGCGGGGCCTATTACCCGATGACGGTGAAGAAGCATCTGCGGGCGCAGGAAATCGCCATGCAGAACCGGCTGCCCTGCGTCTATCTGGTCGATAGTGGCGGGGCGAACCTGCCGCACCAGGCCGATGTCTTCCCGGACCGCGACCATTTCGGCCGCATCTTCTTCAATCAGGCCAATATGTCAGCAGAGGGCATTCCCCAGATTGCCGTCGTGATGGGCTCGTGCACGGCGGGCGGCGCCTATGTCCCGGCCATGTCGGATGAAACCGTTATTGTGCGCAAACAGGGCACGATCTTCCTGGGCGGGCCGCCGCTGGTGAAGGCCGCCACGGGCGAAGTGATCTCGGCCGAGGATCTGGGCGGGGCGGATGTCCATGCCCGCACCTCCGGTGTCGCCGACCATTATGCCGCCAATGACGACCACGCCCTGGACACGGCGCGCCGCATTGTCGGCACGCTGAACAGCGTGAAAAAGGTCGAGCTGGACGTCACCGAGCCGCGCGAACCGAAATACGACCCGCAGGAACTCAATGGCGTCATCCCGACGGATGTGCGTGCGCCCTATGATGTGCGCGAAGTGATCGCCCGCATTGTCGACGGGTCTGAATTCGACGAGTTCAAGAAACTCTATGGCGAGACCCTGGTGACCGGTTTTGCCCGGCTCTACGGCATGCCCATCGGCATCATTGCCAATAATGGCATTCTCTTCTCGGAGAGTGCCCAGAAGGGCGCCCACTTCATCGAGCTGTGCGCCCAGCGCGGCATTCCGCTGGTCTTCCTGCAGAATATCACCGGTTTCATGGTGGGCTCGAAATACGAGGCCGGCGGCATCGCCAAGGACGGCGCCAAGCTCGTCACGGCGGTTTCCACTTTCAAGGGACCCAAATTCACCGTGATCATTGGCGGCTCCTATGGCGCCGGCAATTACGGCATGTGCGGCCGCGCCTATTCCCCGCGCTTCCTTTTCATGTGGCCCAATGCCCGCATCTCCGTGATGGGCGGCGAACAGGCCGCATCCGTGCTGGCCACGGTCAAGCGCGATGCACTGGAAGCCCAGGGCGGGGAGTGGTCAGCCGAAGAAGAGGCCGAGTTCAAGGCCCCGATCCGCGAGCGCTATGAGGAAGAGGGCAATCCCTATTTCTCCACCGCCCGCCTTTGGGATGACGGCATCATCGCGCCGGCCGATACGCGCCGCGTGCTGGGCCTGTCCCTGTCCGCCTCGCTCAACGCGCCGATCGAGAAGACGAAGTTCGGCATCTTTCGGATGTAAGCGCGACGCCCTGCCACACAGGCGGGCGTCATGGGGTTTGCTAGAAAGACCGCACAAGGAGTGCGGCCATGTCCCAATCGATCTGCGTCATCAATGCCCATCCCGATCCGGGTGAGGGGCATTTCGTTTCGGCCCTGGCGGATGCCTATGCCCAGAGCGCCGAAGCGGCCGGGCATGCCGTATCCCGCATCCGGGTAGCCGACATCCCGCTGGACCTGATGCACTCGGCCGAGGAATTCGCCACCCCGCCCTCCGAGCCCGTGCGAAACGCCCAGGAGAAGATCCAGGCCGCTGATCATGTCGTTCTCGTCTTCCCGCTCTGGCTGGGCATGGTGCCGGCCCGTCTGAAAGCCTTCATCGAACAGGTTGGCCGCAATGCCTTCTTCCTGGATACGAGCGGGGACTCCAACAAGTGGCCTGAGCAGAAGATGAAGGGCAAATCGGCCCGCCTCATCGTGACCATGGGCATGCCCGGTTTTGCCTATGGGCTGATCTTTGGCGGGCATAGCCTGAAGGGCCTGGCCCAAGGCGTGTTCGGCATGTCCGGCTTCAAGCCTGTTCGCCGCACCGTGTTCGGCGGGGTCGAGGCGGCCGGAGATAAGGGCCGGGCACGCATGCTGGCGCGCATAAAAAAATGGGGCAGCCAGGCCAAGTAGTTGCGCGCAGTGGCGCAAGTCTTCTCGAAATTTCAAAGTGTTGCTCTTGAACACCGTTCGGGAAAACGCGTGACAAAGAGTTAATCTTGGCTAAGCTTCTCCCCGTGAATGCCCGGAAGACGGGCGGGGAGATGTGCCGGTTTCATGCTGGAAGTCGTTCTGAGCTTTGCCCGTGAGGGTTTTGCCGAAGTGAATGCGGTCCTGGGCCTGCTGGTCGCGGCCGTGGCGGCTTTTCTGCTGAACAAATGGACACGCCTTCCCGTGATCGCAGCCGGGGCGGTGCTGGCGCATGCGGGTCTGGAAATCCTGGCGCCGGTGATCGCGGAATCCGGAGGATTGCGCCTGCCGTCCCTGCTTGAAGCCCATTACTGGCGTTATCTGGCTGTCTTGTTTGTCGGCTATCTGATCGTCATTGGAATTTTGTTCGCGATCAAACGGGTTGTGATAAAAAGTTCATGAAACTCGCCTGTCAGGAGAACCCGCTTTCCAAGGATTGAGTTTCACAGGATCGTTAACGCAGAGGTCTCTACGGGGTAAGGTAGGGCCGATGTAGTTGCGGAAGGGGACCGCGCAAATGGAATATCTTGATCAAATCATGGGCTATATTCAGCCCGCCATCGACTTCTTCATGCCGGGCCTTCTGGCCTATGCCGGTGACGGGGCTGTTGTGGACTGGATGCCGCTGGGGATCCAACTGGGCGTGATCGCCCTTGTCCTGGCCCTGCTCATGCGCGAGTTCGGCGCCATCCTGATCTTCACCGTGGTCGGTGTGATCATCCACGTCATCGTCGACACCGTGATGCCGATGGTGCGTGGCGGCGGGGCTGACGGTTTCGACTTTGCCGTCTTTGCCCAGCAATTCACGCAAATGGATTATCTGCTCTATCTGGGCGCCATGGCGATCGGTTATCTCGTGGCCATCACCATCCTGTCCATTCTCAAAGGGCTGGTCTTCCGCGGCGACTGATCGCGGCAGACAGGGGAAACGGAAAAGGGCTGCCTCCCAACGGCAGCCCTTTTTCTTTGGCTGCGGGGCACGTCTCACCAAAAGGCCGCACCCTGGCCCATTGTCCGGTCCGGCGACCGGCGTTAATCCTGAGATGCAACCAACCCCTGCCAGGAGAATTCCATGTCCGAGGAAACGCCCGTCCTGCTCGATGTCAGCCCGGCCGGTGTCGCTGTCGTCACGCTGAACCGTCCCGACAAGCACAATGCCTTCAATGCCGAGGTGATTTCCGCCCTGTCGGACGTGTTCGAGACGCTGCGGGCGAATGAGGATGAGGTGCGGATCGTCTTCCTGCGCGGATCGGGCAAGAGCTTCTCGGCCGGGGCTGATCTGGACTGGATGAAGGCGGCAGCCCTCTACACCGAGGCGGACAATGAGGAAGACGCGCTGGCCCTGGCGAACATGCTGCGCAAACTCTACGAACTGCCCCAGCTCACCGTGGCCCTGGTGCATGGTGCGGCCATGGGCGGCGGTGCCGGCCTGCTGGCCGCCTGTGATGTCGGCGTGGTGATGAAGGATGCCACGATCCGTTTCTCCGAGGTTCGCCTCGGCCTGACCCCGGCGACGATCTCCCCCTTCGTGGTTCGGGCGATCGGACCGAAATGGTCGCGCGCCCTGTTTGCCTCGGGCGAGGGGTTTGACGGCGCATTCGCCGAGAAGATCGGCCTGGCCCAGTACACGGTGGAAAACATGGAAGAGATGACGGCGATGGAGGAACACCTCGCCAAGCTCGCCTTTGCCGCGGCTCCGGGCGCTGTCGCCGATGCCAAACAGCTCGTCGATGATGTCTATGGCCGCGAGATCGATCACGGCCTGGGCGTGCACACCGCCAAGGCCATCGCCAAGCGCCGGGCCTGTGAACAAGGCAAGGAAGGCCTCAGCGCCTTCCTGGAACGCCGCAAGCCAAGCTGGGCGGAGTAGACTACCGAAAATTGTACATGCGCCAGGCTTTGCCTTAGGCTGCCTTCCAAACAGAGATGGGGGGTGGTTTGGCGTATCTACCGAAAAGCCTTTGGGTCGCCGCACTGTGCAGTTTCGCGCTGGCAGGATGCGGATCCGTGGTGCGGGAAACCCATTATTTCGCGGCCTATCCGGAAGCTTCGGAAGGACAGGGCAGCCGGGAACCGGTTGAGTTCTACCGGCTCCAGGTCCGGGCCAATACCGCTTTTTCCTCATCCCGTTTTGTCGCCGGCTATTACGACGAACGGGCTGTCGACTTCCTGTTCGATGAATTGCGGACCGAGGATGCCACCCAAACAGGGGTGACCTCTGACAGTCGCCAGCTTTCCATTCTGGGTCAGGGAGAGGGGAGCGGCAGTGGCAATGGAAACGGGGGTGGCGATGCTGTCCAGATTTTCCAACCGACCGACAAGAATGGTGCCTTCGTCCTGATCCTCAGTTCCAATGCGGATTCGGTGGCCCGGACGATCGGCGCATTTTCGGAATCCCAGCTGGTCGTTGAGTCGATCACCCAATTGCTCAGCCGCGACCGGATCGAGGCCGCCAATCGCTCGAACGCCCAGGCCAGCACGCAATCCTCCATCGCCAGCGCCCTGACCACGGCCTTCGATCAATCGCTGGAGCGCGCAGCCGGCGCGGAAACAGGAGACCAGGCGCGGGAAGAATATCTGCGGTCTCTCTACCTGCTGGCCCGCAGTCTGGGCCGCA
Source organism: Maricaulis parjimensis (assembly GCF_016817355.1). Taxonomy (GTDB): domain Bacteria; phylum Pseudomonadota; class Alphaproteobacteria; order Caulobacterales; family Maricaulaceae; genus Maricaulis; species Maricaulis parjimensis. Next base: position 367,526 of record NZ_JADOTT010000004.1, on the reverse strand, counting down.
CAGCGCCGTTCGAGAGCTTTGAGGAGGCGAGAGGCTGGTTTGATTCCCAGTCCACGCGCGCCATGGAGGAGATGGAGCCATGAGACAGCGCCTTCTCGGAGTCTTCTGCGCGTGTATCGCCGCCTGGAGCGTGGCGGCCTGTGCGAGCATGGAAGTGAATGTCGATGTGGTCGATGCCGACGAGGTTCGCGCCTATGTGGCGGCCAGTGCCAGCCGGCGGCAGGCCTTCACCTATCTGGCCCAAAGCGAAGCGGATGTGCGCGGTGAGGTCGCGGATGTCCGTGCCGCACTGAACGAAGCCTATGCGGGATTGCGGGGCGTCTATCAGACCGCTCATGACGGAACCCGGAACGCGGCGGCACGGACGACGCTGCAAGCTGCAATCTCGGATATCGGCCTGTTCCGCGACGAGGCTATGGCCGATAGCGGGACGTATCTGACGCAAGCCGTCCTGCTCAATCACCAGCTGAGGGAGGCCTATCTCCGGGCCGACCGGAGTGAGCAATTCTACTCGGCCGGCACTTTTTCGACGGTGTTGCAGCAGCGTATCGCCGCCCAGCAGATGTTGACCGATAGCGTCAGCGATCTGATCGACGGTATGGAGGAAAGCCTGGACGCCAATGCAAGCCTCATCGCCGCAGCCGAACCGGCACTGGCGGGTGCGCCGGCAGCAGAGGCGGGCGAGGGTGAAGCGGACAATGCAACGCAAGAGGCTCTGGCAGAGGCGCGGCAACAGTTGGAGGATCTGCGCTCCACCGTGCGCTCGATCATCGGCGATGGATCGCTGGTCGGCAGCGGTTATGCCTATGCCGTACGCTCGGTGCCGGCAGAACACTGGCAGGACAATTTCAACCAGGCCTATGGCGGCGGTTTCATGGGCAATACCGATATTGTCATCCGGCTGAACTCGCAGGGCGATTTCTCGGTAAAAGGGCTGACCTTCGACCCCTCAACCGTGGCGTCGGTGGCCAGCCGTGTCTCTACGCAGGCAGTTTTGCTGGGAGCCCAGATTGCGGGCGTGCCGGCCCAGTCATCCGGCAGTGGCAGCCATCATCTGGCTCAGGCCAATTCGGCGCTGGCCGATGCCGAGGAAACCCGTCTGACGCGTGAAGCCATGTCCGCCGGACGGCGGCGGGCTCTGCTGGAAATGGGCATGGCCATCCTGTCCGAGGAAGACGCCATCTCCGCGTCCGGTGCGGGAGCAGATGAAAGCCGGGACCGGGCCGATGCGTCCATCCGCGCCCAGTTCGATGCCTGGGAAAACTTGATGAAGCTGGATGGGTATCCGGCCGATGCCGGTGGCTCGGACTGATCGGGAGGGCAAAACATGTTCCAGACAGGTGAAATCGTGCGTATCGGCACGGGCGGCAATGCCGGCCGGATCGGTCGCTTGTGCAAGCTCAAGCCCAAATTTTCCAACGTGATGATCTGGCTCGATCCGGAAAATCCCGGCGTGGGCAAGGTGTCGGTTCTGGCCAAGACCAACAAACTCACTAAGGTAAGCAATCCCCCGGCCGGAGTGGCACCTTCCTGCGGCTGACAGCCGTTCAGGTTTTGCGTGAGACAGCCCGACCGTTTTCCGGACCCCCGCCAGTTTCTCCATACGCGCCGGGAAGCCCTGCGGGCCTGGTTCGTGCGCGGGCCGTGGACGCTGGGTATCTTCGAGTTTGTGTCCTTCGGGATCAAACAGGCCTGGGCCTGCCTGTTCGGTGGGCTCATGCTGGCGCTGCTGCTGGGAACCTTCCTTTTCTATCCCGCCGACTGGGCGCTGGCGCGCTATGATTTCCTGACGCTGGCGGCGCTGGCCATCCAGGTCACGCTGATCGCGACCCGGCTGGAAACCTGGGAGGAGGCGAAGGTGATCGCCGTCTTCCATGTGGTCGGAACGGTGATGGAAATCTTCAAGACGCAGGCGGGCAGCTGGATCTATCCGGAGCCCTCCCTGCTGCGGATTGCCGATGTGCCGCTCTTCTCCGGCTTCATGTATGCGGCGGTCGGATCCTATCTCGCCCGGGTCTGGCGAATCTTCGAATTCCGATTCGACCGATTTCCGAGCTTGTGGCTGCAATTGTGTTTAGCGACAGCGGTTTACGTGAACTTCTTCGCGCATCATTTCACCGTCGATATCCGCTATATCCTGTTCGCGGCAACGGTGCTGATCTATGGCCGCTGCGTGGTCTGGTTCCGGCCGGATCGGGCTCACCGGCCCATGCCGCTGGTGATCGGATTCCTGCTGGTCGCGCTCTTCATCTGGTTTGCCGAAAACATCGGCACGTTTGCGCGCGCCTGGTCCTATCCCGGACAGGAGGTGAGCTGGCACATGGTCTCCCTGGCGAAGCTGGGTTCCTGGTATCTTCTGATGATCATCAGTTTTGTCCTGGTCGCAGCTGTGCAATACCGTCGCGACAGGAAACAGAGCGAGTCCGGAACCCCATGATCAAGACGCTCCTCATCGCCAATCGCGGCGAGATTGCCCGACGTGTCATGCGCACCGCCCAACGCATGGGTATCCGCACGATTGCCGTCTATTCGGAAGCCGATGCCGATGCGCCCCATGTGCGCGAAGCTGACGAGGCCGTCCTGCTCGGACCGCCTGCCGCGTCGGAAAGCTATCTGCTCGGCGGCAAGATCATCGAGGCCGCCAAACGCCTGGGCGCGGATGCGATCCATCCGGGCTATGGCTTTCTGTCGGAAAATGCCGATTTCGCCGAGGCCTGTGCCGAGAATGACATCATTTTCGTCGGTCCGCCGGCCAGCGCAATCCGGGCCATGGGGCTCAAAGACAAGGCCAAGGCTCTGATGGAAGAGGCCGGCGTGCCGGTAACGCCTGGCTATCATGGCGATAATCAGGATCCCGAACTCCTGGCCGAAGCCGCCGCGACGATCGGTTTCCCGGTTCTGATCAAGGCGGTCGCCGGCGGCGGCGGCAAGGGGATGCGCAAGGTCGAGAGCGCCGGCGATTTCGCGGCAGCTCTGGACAGCTGCAAGCGCGAAGCGGCCAAGAGCTTTGGCGATGACCGCGTGCTGATCGAGAAATTCATCACCAATCCGCGCCATATCGAGGTCCAGGTCTTCGGCGACCAGCGCGGCCGTGTCGTGCACTTCTACGAGCGCGACTGCTCGCTGCAGCGCCGCCACCAGAAAGTCATCGAGGAAGCCCCGGCGCCGGGCATGACGCCGAATGTGCGCCAGGCCATGTGTTCCGCGGCGATCAATGCCGCCAAGGCCGTGGGCTATGTCGGCGCCGGCACGGTGGAATTCATTGTCGACGGGTCCGGGGAGCTGCGCGAGGACGGCTTCTACTTCATGGAGATGAATACGCGTCTCCAGGTGGAACACCCGGTCACCGAGATGATCACCGGCTTCGATCTCGTCGAGCTCCAGCTGAAAGTCGCGGCCGGCGGGTCTGTGCCCGAACAGGATGCGATCCGCGCCAATGGCCATGCCATCGAGGCGCGCCTCTATGCCGAAGATCCCAAGGGTGGTTTCCTGCCCTCCATCGGTGTTCTGGAAGAATTCGGCCTGCCCGAAGGCCTGCGCTTTGCCCTGGCAGCGCATCCGGAGGGCAGTGTGGTCCGCGTCGACAGCGCCGTTCAGCGCGGCGATGAAGTGACCATGTTCTATGATCCGATGATCGCCAAGATCATCACCCATTCCTCGCAATCGCGCAGTGACGCGATCGACCGTCTGGTGCGCGCCATCGACGAGGAATGCTGGGTGCATCCGGTGAAATCCAATGCCGGCTTCCTGCGCACCCTTCTGGATACGGAAGATTTCCGCCATGCCCGTCTCAATACCGGCTTTATCGACGAACGGCTCGAAAGCCTTCTGGACAATGGGACGCGCACGCTGATGCAGGCCTGTTGTGCCCTGGTCGAGCTGCGGGCGCCGTCTGCGGGCCGCCGGTCCACGGACCGGGGTCGCACCGATATCTGGTCCGAGCGCAGCGGTTTCCGCATCAATGCGCCGGCCCGTCTCTTGACCCGCCACCAGTTCGAGGACGAAGCTTTCGCTTCGGTCTGCACGCCGGTCGGGCCGGACAGCTGGCAGGTCAGCATTGGCGATGCGGTCCTGCAGCTGGACAAGGTCCGCTTTGCCGGCAGCGAATATGGCCCTGCCGACGCTTTCAGCGGCTATCTCGACTTCGAATTCGAGGGCGAGCCGGTTGTGGCCATGTATTCCCGGCTCAAGCGCGATCCGGACACGATCCGGATCAGCCTGCGCGGCGAGTTTGGCGAATTCCCCAAAGTCCGCCCGGATGCGCTCGCCGACGCGGCCGACGCGTCCAGTGCGATCAAGGCGCCCATGCCGGGCAAGGTGCTCGCGGTGAACGTCGCCGAGGGTGACAGCGTGACCAAGGGGCAGGCCCTGGTCGTGCTGGAAGCCATGAAAATGGAACACGCCCTGACAGCTCCGCGGGACGGTGTCGTGGAGACCTTGACGGTCAGCGTCGACAGCCAGGTTTCCGAAGGCGACGTTCTGGTGGCCCTGGCCGAGGACGAGGCGGAAGCAGCAGCTTAGCACGCCGCTCCCCTCTCACACGAAACCGGCACGCGAATTGCTCCTCTCCCGGCAAGAGTGAGGGAGTGGTTTCAATGCGTGACACCTATCTGCAGCAATTTGCCAGCCGCTGGAGCGAGGATAGCCGCCGGAATTTTCGCAAACAGCCGGTGGTGATCCGTCATAACTACAATGAGCACCACGCCTTTTCCGACATGGCTCTGGCGGCTCTCATTGATCGTCACCCGCGTGATCTGATCGATTTCTGCACGATGGGCGATGATGCCACGGATCATGACAGCTGGCGGGCGGGCGATCCCGGCGCGCTGACCGGGATGGAGCTGATCGAGGCGGTCCGCAATGGCAAGCTGTGGATCAATCTGCGCCATGCCATGGATACCGACCCGCAATACCGGCCGATCTATGAAGCCATGCTGCGTGACATGAAGAAGGCCGACCCGTCCTTCAAGCCGCTTTCGGCGGAGGCGGGCATCCTGATTTCCTCGCCGCGCGCCCAGGTCTTCCTGCATTCCGACGTGTCCGAGACGATGCTGTGGCACATGCGCGGCATCAAGCGCTTCCGCACCTATCCGGCGCAGGCGCCCTATCTCAATCTCGACGATGTCGAGGCCGTGCTTCACAAGGACAAGACCGAGGACATTCCCTACGACCCGGCCTGGGACAGTGATGCGTTCACGGTCGATCTGCATCCGGGCATGGCGGCCAACTGGCCGCTGCACGGGCCGCACCGGATCGAGAACCAGTCCGGGCTGAATGTCTCCGTACCCTTCGAGATCTCCACGCCGCAATCGCGCGCGAAGAATGCCATTCTCTATGCCAATGGCGTCCTGCGCCGCCAGTTCGGCTACACGCCGAAATCGGTGGAGACGGAAGGGCTTGGCGCATTCGCCAAGCAAATGCTGACCCTGGCCGTGAAGCTGAAGGTCAAACTCTTCGGTGAACGCGTCCGTCCCATGCCCAAAAGCGAGCGCACATTCGATATCGACCCGGACGCCCCGGACGGGTTTGTGGATCGCGCCGCGGCCTGAAACTTCAGTCCAGCGGTCTGCGTTCCGTGAGTCTTTGGACCAGCAGCACGACGATCCCGCATCCCAGCGCGATCGGAACGATGTGGAACCAGAGCGGGATAGCATCTGTCGCCGTGCCCGGAATAAAGACCAGCCGGATCAGGAACAGCAGGACCGTCGAGGCGGCGAGGGCCAAGGCGCTGTTCAGGGAACGCGCGTGCAAGAGCAGCGTTGCCAGAATGCAGCCCACAGCCACGTATTGACTGGCAATGTACCAAGCTGGCGTCGTTGCCGCGATGGTGTTGAGGTCGTTGCCCAGAAAGTGGACGTTTGCTTCACCGAGTAAGGCGCGTGTGCCCATCAGCGTCCAGATCGAAACCCAGCCCAATTGGAGTGTAAGGGCGATGGTTGTTGCCAGAGTACGGCGGTCTGCGTTCGGCATGTCAATCCTGGGGCCCTGCACGGCGAACCTAGCTGGTGGACGCGAATTCGACGAGCCTATGCTAGCTGGTAAGACCAAGTGGTAAACCAGCATGAACGGCTAAAAGTTCCATTACAGGTCAGGCTTTGACGGTATGGCGGAGTCGTCCTACATCCACAGCATGGTCATGCATCTGGTCAAACTCTGTGTCGGCGTTTCCTCGGTGGAACAGCTGGAAGAGCATCGCGCCCGGGAAATCGCGGCGCGCCAGGCGGCGGGCGAGCCGGCCGTGATGATGCATGTCACGCGCATGACCCCGGCCAAGAAGGACGAGGTGGAGAATGGCGGATCGCTTTACTGGGTGATCAATGGCTCCATCCAGTGCCGTTCCGAGATCATCTCGCTGGAACCGGTCCAGGGTTCCGACGGGATCAAGCGCTGCGCCATCATCATGTCGCCCGAGGTGATCCGCACGGCGCCCTCGCCGAAACGGCCCTTCCAGGGCTGGCGCTATCTCAAGCCGGATGATGCCCCGCGCGATCTCTCCGCGCCGGGAGAGGGCGGGGACGGCCTGCCGGACGATCTGCGCGCCAAGCTGATGGAAATCGGCGCCTGGTAGGCGGACATCAGCGCAGCTTGCCCGCATTTCCCAACAGCTGGATCAGCAGAAGAACACCGCTCTCCACCACGATCAGGACAAGTGTGACATAGGAGAAGACAAAGGGGTTGTCAGTCAGTCCGATCCAAATCACGGCGTGGCAGATCAAGACGCCCAAATAGGTCCAGAAGGCCCATTTGTGTTTTCGCAGGACAGCCAGAAAACTGGCTATGACCAAGATGACATAGAGATAGCCGAAAATCTGGATCAGCGGGTCGCCTGCAATGCTGGGCTGGGCATCATTGGTCTGGAGAAAACGGGTCTCGATCACGCCGAACCGGGTGAGCTGGTAAAGCGCAACCATGGACAGAAGCCAGACCGTCTGGACACCCAGCAGGACAAGGGAAATCCAGTATGCGGTATTCAGGAAACGGGGCGGCAGGGGGGTGGACAAGGAGGCAGGTTCCAGAGATCGATAAGCCGCAAATCTGTCACGCCGCCGCTTCTTGCACAATCAGTTTCGAAACGAGAGCAATGGGTTAGTCAGGTGGTGACAGGCTGATCTCGTAGAGGGCCGGCCACAGTTTTCCGGTGACATAGACCTGTCCGGTTTGCGCATTCCAGGCGATGCCATTGGGGACGGCGTCCAGGCTGCCGGCGACGGCCTCCGGAATGATATCGCCCAGATCGATCAGGCCGGTTACATTGCCGCTTTCCGGATCGATCCGCACGATGAGGTCGGACTGCCAGATATTGGCCCAGATCTCGCCATCCACCCATTCCAGCTCATTCAGCCGCCGCACCGGGCGGCCACCGAGGCGGACCGTCAGGCGTCCGGTCTCTTCCAGGGTTTCCGGGTCCAGGCGGCGCAGCTCGGCGGTGCCATCCGACAGGATGAGCGAATTGCCGTCATGGGTCAGGCCCCAGCCTTCGCCGGGATAGCTGAACTCGCCGATCGGCTCGAAAGTGTCGGCATCGAAGATGAAGCCGGTCTCGCGGCGCCAGGTCAGCATGAAAATCCGGTCGCCGATCTGCGTCGCGCCTTCACCGAAATAGGGCGGGTCGATGGAGACGGATTGTGCCACTTCGCCATTGGCCAGATTGACCCGGCGCAGGCTGGAGGTTCCGACCCGGCCCGTGGTCTCGAACAAGTCGCCCTCATGGATGAAGAGCCCCTGCGTGAAGGCGTCCGCATCATGCGGATATTCCGCGACGATCTGCGCATTCTGGCGCGCTGGCGCCTGAGCCATGGCCTGGGCCGGCAGATAGGTGAGGGCGGCCAGGGAAAAACAGGCCAGAAGGACACGCGTGGACATGGGAAATCCCCTGCAAATTCGCGCCCAGCTTAGCGTGAATTGGGGCGTCAGGAAGGCGTTTTTGCCGCCATATTGTCGATCAGCCGGGTCTGGCCCAGACGGACGGCTGCCAGCACGCGGGCCGGCGTTTCCAGCTTTCCGTCCGGCAGGGCGGAAAGCGTGGCGGCGCAGCGGGCCTCGACATAGTCCACGCCGTCGAACACGGCTTGCGCGGTGGAAAGGGCTTCAGCCCGGGCTTCCGCCACCGGACGGCCGGCTTCCAGCGCCGTGGCGAAATCCTTCAGGATCGCGTTGAGGCGGGACGCTGTCGCCCGCTGTTCGGCGGAGAGATAGGCATTGCGCGAGGACATGGCGAGCCCGTCTTTTTCGCGCATGGTCCCGCCGCCCATGATGTCGATCGGGAAATCCAGATCCTTCACCATTTGCTTGATGACGAGAAGTTGCTGGTAGTCCTTCTCCCCGAAGAAGGCCATGTCCGGGCCGACCTGGTTGAAGAGCTTGGCCACCACCGTGGCGACACCATGGAAAAAGTGCGGCCGCGCCTCGCTTTCCAGACCCAGGGCCGGGCCTTGCAGGCTGACCGAGGCGGAATAGCCTTGCGGATACATGATCTCGTTCGTGGGCAGATAGATCAGGTCGCATTTCGCGGCCGTCAGCTTTTCGGCATCCTCGATCATCGTGCGCGGATAAGTGTCCAGATCCTCGCCGGCGGCGAACTGTTTCGGATTGACAAAAATGCTCGCCACCACACGATCACAATGGGCCTTGGCCAGGCGGACCAGGGAGATGTGCCCGTCATGCAGAGCGCCCATGGTCGGCACGAAGCCGATGCGCAGCCCGTCCTCGCGCCAGGTGCGGATGCGCGTGCGCAGGGCGGAGATCGTCGTGGCGTGGGCAATTTGGAGATTTTGCATGTCAGGTCCCGCAGATCAGGCCGGATGGGGGATAATCATAAGCGATGATTGAGGCAAGCGCTCCGACTCGGTCTATACACAGGCCCATGAAATCACTCCCGGTTTTTTTGCTCGCCCTCGGGCTGACGGCCTGTGCCACCAGCACCTCACCCGACGAGGCCGCCCTCCGTCAGTCCCAGGCCCGGGTCGCGCCCACCGATGCTGCCCGTCTGGGCGATGCCACGGCCCGTGAATTGTCACACCTGGCGCGCTTCGATCCGGACGTGCTGGAAACCGTCTATCCAGAGCTTCGCGCCCTGGCTGCGGCGCTTGTCGGCGCCAGTGCGGCCGCCGAGGCCGGCGAGCCGGTGACCCTGCCGGACATGGCGATGAACACGGGGACTGACACGGTCCCGCCGGTGCCTGAGCCCATGCCCCAGCCCGCCCGGGGCAGCAGTCTTCTGCATGCCGTCCACCTGGCCTCCTACCGGCGTGAGGACATGGCTGAGCGCGGCTGGCAGGAATTACAGACCAGCCATCCCGTGCTGGCTGGTCTGGACGCGCGTCTCGAACTCGCCCATATCCCGGACCAGGGCGATTTTCTGCGTCTCAAGGCCGGTCCTTTCGACAATGCGGCCGAGGCCCGAACAGTCTGCGCCGAGCTGGAAGCGCGGGGCCAGTACTGCCGGGCCACGGATTTTACCGGCCGGGACTTCGGTCCGGGGGCAAACGCCCACGAGTAACTGGGTTCGGTGATCCCGCCGGGATCACCTGAGGATTGGGCGTTATGGTACAAGGTTCCGGATTTCGACTTCCTTCACGGCCGCTGGGCCGGGTGCGCGATGGCGTGAAGGCCGCGCATGTCATTGTCGTGGGCAATGAGAAGGGCGGTGCCGGCAAGTCCACCGTCGCCATGCACCTCGCTGTCGCCCTGATGCGCATGGGCAAGACGGTTGGCGCGATGGATCTGGATGTCCGCCAGCGCACATTCGGCCGCTATCTCTCCAACCGGAATAATTGGTGCGAGAAGCACGGGCTCAGCCTGCCGCGTCCCGAGGAAATCATCCTCGCCCCCTCCGTCCTGCGCGATCTCGATCTGGCCGAGGCGGAGGAAACCGAACGCTTTTCCGATGCGCTCAGCGATCTGCGCACGCGCTGTGATTTCATCATTATCGACGCGCCCGGGGCGGACACACTCTATTCGCGCCTGGCGCATTCCTGCGCCGATACGGTGATCACGCCGGTGAATGACAGTTTCATCGATTTCGACCTCCTGGCCGAGATCGATCCGGAGACCTTCCAGGTCGGCAAGCCCAGCCTGTATTCGGAAATGCTGTGGGAGTGCCGCAAGCAGAAGGCGGCCACCCAGAAACGCTCGATCGACTGGGTCGTGATGCGCAACCGCATCTCCATGCTCGATGCCCGCAACAAGCGACGCGTCGGGGAGGGGCTGAAAATGCTCTCCCAGCGGATCGGTTTCCGCCTGGCGCCAGGCTTTGCCGAACGCGTCATCTATCGCGAGCTTTTCCCGTTGGGCCTGACCCTGCTTGATCTCACCGAGAACGGGTCTACCGTGACTTTCACCATGTCGCATGTCGCGGCACGCCAGGAATTGCGCGACCTGCTCATCGTGCTGAAACTGCCCGGCCTCGAGGGCGAAACCATTCCCTTCTAGATCATGACGCCATTCTTCTACGGAGTTCTCGCCTTGGGCGCCTTTCTCGGCGCTGCCTGGTGGTTTTCGCGGCAGAAGACGCAGAATGCCACACGCATGGTGCGCTACCTGCTCGGTGGTGGCGCTTTGCTGGCCGGTGTCGTGCTGTGCCTGCGCGGCGCGATCATGCTGGGCGGTCCAATCGGCCTGTTCGGCCTGGGCCTGCTGGGTCAGGGCGTGGGCGGTTTCCGGATGGGCGGCGGCGGATCGGGACAGCGGCAGGCGCCGCCTGCGCCATCGCGCAGGATGAGCCTTGCCGAGGCGCGGGAGATTCTCGGTGTCGCCGAGGACGCGGACATGGACACAATCCAGCAGGCCCACCGGCGTTTGATGAAAAAGCTTCATCCCGATACCGGAGAGGGCTCGGCCGCCCTTGCGCGCCAGGTTCACGAGGCCCGCGACGTGCTGGCTGCGCATTTGGACGGCAAGGCGTGACGGCGATCACACCGTTGCATCCCGAACGCGGTTACCCGTGCCCCGAGGGGGAGCGGTCATGGCACTGGATGATGTCTGTGAGCGGCCGGAACAGGTGTATCGCCTGCCGGGAGTGACAGCGCGTTTGCGCGTGGCAGAGCCGGATGATCCGTCTTCGCCGCCCGTCCTGGCGCCGGAACCGCAGGCTGAGCTCTTTCCGGCCCGCGGCGAGGCGCGTAATCCCTTGCGCAAACCCTTGTCCCGCTCCGCGTGTGACGCCCTAGTACGGGATCTGCGCCGGCTGAGTGAAACCTGTCACCAGGCTGATCTGGAACGCGCTGCCGCCCTGATCGAAGTGGCGGCCCTCGTCGTGGATATCCAGGCGCGCTTTTGTCCGGAAGATGTCGACATGGACGAAGAGCCGGATGATTTCGGGCTCCTCTAGCGCCTAGCAGGCCTGGACCAGCCCGCCGGGCAGGCGGGCCAGTGCGCCATCCTGTTCCAATTCCATCAGAGCTGCGGCCACCTGGCCTGCGGGCAGGCCGGACTGGCGGGCCAACTCATCCGGCGAGACCGGTGAAGGCGAGAGCAGGGCGCGCAGGCAGGCGACCGGGTCATCGCGCTGTGGCGTCTCCGGTTCGGCGGGGAGCGCGTCGGGCGGGCTCATCACTTCATGCTCCCAGAAACCGGCCATATCGTCGGCGTCCAGCCCGTCCTGTGCAAACACTGCCGGTTCGCGGACATCGACCCGCAGGGGCGGGCTGTCGCGCAGGATGGCCAGAATGTCCTCCACGCTCTCGATCAGATGGGCCCCATCGCGCAGCAGGCGGTTGGAGCCGCGGGCACGCGGATCGATGGGCGAGCCGGGAACGGCCATCACCTCGCGTCCCTGTTCCGCGGCCAGCCTTGCCGTGATCAGCGAGCCGGAGCGCAGCGCCGCCTCGATCACCAGAACACCGCGGGACAGGCCGGAGATCAGCCGGTTTCGGCGCGGGAAATCCCGCGCCTTGGGGACATGGCCCAGCGGCATTTCGCTGACCAGGGCACCCTGTTCGGCAATGGCCGCGTGCAGGCGGTCATGCTCGGGCGGATAGACATGGTCCAGACCGCCCGCCAGCACCGCCACCGTCCCGGTTTCCAGCGCGCCGGCATGGCAGGCGCCATCAATCCCGCGCGCCAGACCGGAGACGACACAGACTTCCGCCGTGCCCAGCCCATGCGCCAGTTCGCGCGCCAGTCTCAGCCCGGCGGCCGAGGCATTGCGCGCACCGACCAGGCCACAGGCCAGTGTGTCGAGCAATTCGACCCGCCCTTTCACCGCGATCACGGGCGGGGCGTCGGGAATGGCGGCGAGGGCGGGCGGATAGTCCGGGTCGGACAGGCAGATCAGGCGGACACCGGCCCGGTCCGCCATGTCGATCTCGCGCTGGACGCGGTCGGCGGCAGGGATGACCGGCACGCTCCGGCCGGCATGGCGGGCACGTTCTGGCAGGGCTTCGATGGCCGCAGAGGGTGTTTCGTAATGGGCGATCAGCCGGGCAATGCCAACAGGGCCGAGGCCGGGCGTCCGCGCCAGGCGGAGCCAGTCAATCAGGGGCGTATCAGCCCCGCCCGTCACCCGTCCTCACTGCCGGCCGGCGGATCGGCCGGTTCGGCCTTGTCCTTCTTGCCGCCGATACGCGGTTCCTCGCCTTTGAGAAGGCGGCCGATATTGGCGCGGTGCAGCCAGTAGATCAGCACGGTCAGCACACCGGCCATGATCGCCACATCGGGGCGGCCGAAGGCCCAGGCCGCGATCGGGGCCGCCAGCGCGGCCACCAGGGCGGAGAGGGAGGAAATCCGGAAGATCGCCGCCATCAGCAGCCAGGTACCGATCACGGTCAGTCCGACCGGCCAGAACACGACCAGCATGGTTCCGACATAGGTGGCGACACCCTTGCCGCCCTTGAATTTCAGCCAGACCGGGAAGCAATGCCCGATCAGGGCCGCGGCACCGGCAATGAGGCCGGCTGTCGTGCCCAGCAGGGCGGCAAAGACCGCAGCGGCAATGCCCGCCTTGCCGGCATCGAGGATCAGGGTCGCTGCAGCGAGGTCCTTGCGGCCCGTGCGCAGGACATTGGTTGCCCCGATATTGCCCGAGCCGATCTCGCGGATATCGCCCAGCCCGGCCAGGCGCGTCAGCACGAGACCGAAGGGAATGGATCCGAAGAGATAGCCACCGATGGCGGCCAGGGCGAAATAGACGGGCTGCATGATTACACCTTGGAGTTGTATACTGTGACGCCGCCCACGAGGGTTTGCAAGACCCGTCCTTGGAAACGCCGTCCGGCCCAGGCCGAATTGCCGCGTGCGGATTCGAAATCCTCCGGCTTGCAGACCCAGGGCTGATCGCCATCGATCAGGACCAGATCAGCCGGGGCGCCCACGGCGATACGGCCCTGCGGCAGACCCAGAAGATCAGCCGGACCACAGGTCAGGGCGCGCAACAGGTCGATCAGTTCCACCTCACCATCATGGGCGAGGGCCAGCAGGGCACCCAGCGCGGTTTCCAGACCCATCGTACCGGGAATGGCGAGGGCGAAGGGTTCGCCCTTGTCATCAAAGGGTGTGGGACGGTGATCGGTGACGATGGCATCGATCTCGCCATCCGCCAGCGCTGCCACCAGCGACAGCCGGTCGCTTTCGGCGCGCAGGGGCGGATCCATGCGGAAGGCAGAGTCCAACGCTCCGGCATCCACCTCATTGAGGGTGAGATGGGCGACGGCGGTCGTGGCGGCAATTTCCAGATCGCTGCGGCGGGCCTGGCGCAGGGCTTTCAGGCCGGCCTGGGTCGACAGGCGGTCAATCATCAGCTTGCCGCCGGTCAGTTCGGCCAGTGCGGTATCGCGCTCGATGGCGATGCGTTCGGAGATGGCGGGCTCTGCCGGCAGACCCATCCGGGCCGACCAATCGCTCTCCAGCGCCACCGTGCCGGTGCTCAGCGCGGCATCGGCCGGGCGAACGGAGAGCCAGACATCGAACTGGCTGGTATAGGCCAGCAGGCGCCGCATGGTGAGGGCATTGGCAATGGGATGATCGCCCTGGCCGGCATAGACCGCCCCGCCGCGCACCATCAGCCCGATCTCGGACATGTGCTGACCATCCAGGCCTTGGGTCGCGGCACAGGCCGACAGGACCCGCACACCATAGCGGCCGAACCCCTTGGTCATGCCGTCAAACCCGTCCGCCTTGTCCAGCGGGGCGCGGAGATTGGGGGCCAGCACAACCGTGCCATATCCGCCCTTGGCCGCACCGGCGGTGAGGGTGGAGAGGGTTTCCCCGTCCGGGGTGAGGGCAGGTTCCTTGGCGGCGCGCAGATCGATCAGCGCCGGGGCCAGGATGCGGCCCTGGGCGTCGATCACCTCGTCGGCGGCATCGACATCGATCTCGGAACCGAATTGCGCGATCACGCCATCCTCGATCAGGACACCGCCCGGACCGTCAAAGCCGGAGGCCGGGTCGATCAGGCGGGCATTGATGATGGCCAGCGAGGTCTCGCTCATGATGCGTCCTCCCGACGGATCACATCGCCGATCAGTTCCAGCACGGCCATGCGCACGGCCACGCCGCTTTCCACCTGTTCCAGGATCACGCTTTTCTCCGGATCATCGGCCAGCTTGGTATGGATTTCCGTGCCCCGGTTCATCGGGCCGGGATGCATCACCAGAACCTCGGGCGAGCAGACCTCGAGCCGTTCATGGGTCAGGCCGAACAGGTGGAAGAATTCACGCGCCGAGGGTACGAACCCGCCGGACATGCGCTCTTTCTGCTGGCGCAGGGCCATCACCGCGTCGCAGCCTTCCAGCGCCTGGTCGAGATCATTGAAGACATCACAGCCCCATTGATCCACATCCGGCGGCAAGAGGGTGGGCGGGGCACATAGGCGGATTTCCGCACCGAGAATGTTCAACAGGCCGATATTCGAGCGGGCCACGCGCGAATGCAGGATATCGCCGACGATCAGGATGCGGCGGCCGCCGACCTCGCCCCAATGCTGGGCCAGGGTGAAACTGTCCAGCAGGGCCTGGGTCGGGTGTTCATGCATGCCGTCCCCGGCATTGACCACGGACAGGCCCGTGCGCTCGGCCAGGAATTGCGGCGCGCCGGTTGCGGAATGACGCACCACCATGATGTCCGGCCGCATGGCGGCCAGGGTGCGCGCCGTATCCGACAGGCTCTCGCCCTTCTTGGCGGAGGAATGCTCGATCGCGAAATTCACGACATCGGCGCCCAGGCGCTTGGCCGCGATCTCGAACGAGCCCTGGGTCCGTGTCGAGGCCTCGAAGAAGAGGTTGAGCACGGTCAGCCCGGCCAGATGGTCCGAAGACCGGTTCGTCGTCCGGTTCAGCGCCTTCCAGTGGGCGGCACGTTCGAAGATGATCTGGATATCAACGGGATTGAGATCAGCCACCGAAATCAGGTGGCGGTGGGGAAAGTCGTAGGAAAACGCCGCGCGGCTCATGCCGTCTCCCAATTCACTACACCCGCAACCGGGTTTGCGGCGGTATAGGAGCGTGGCCCGGGTGTGGCAAGGGCGGGTGTTCCAAAACCGGGGAAACAGATCCCCGCCCAGCCGGCAAACTCATCACGGGACGCGTGTCGTGCCGCGCTCGGAAACCAGGATCTGCGCTTCCGGGAAGCTGTCCGGCGAGAAACTGCCGACCCAGATTGAATAGACGCCGCTGATCGCATCATCCAGCGTGATGACAGGCGCATGGACCCCGTTCGAACCGTCCGTGCAATACCATTCGCCGGTAGGCAGGTTGATCACGAGTGTGACCGGGTCGTCCGACCGGGCTGTAATGGTCAGGTCGTAGACGCGAAGGCTGCGATACTGGACCCAGTAGTCCGGCCGGTTGGCGATCCAGCCGGCACAGCCGGGACTGGCCTCACTGGCACGGATCGAGCCGCCGCCCTGAACCTCCGCCACGAACGGGTCGTCTTCCCAGGCCGTTGTCAGTTCCACCGCTCCGAACATGGGTGGTAGCATCGGATCTTGGGCGAGGGCCGGGGCGGAAATCACCACCGCGACGGTGACACCGGCACACACGGCTGCAGCCAAAATCTGGTTTCGCATTCGTTTGTCGTCCCCTTGCCACGTCTCCTCAATCCTACAGATATGGCGGCCGGGTGCACCCGCAATCGCAAATCCGTGTAGGGTGATCTCTAGATTCCCCTATCGGTTGCGGGTTGATTGTTGAGGGTTTTTCTTTGCTAGAGAAACAAGCGTGAAAGGCCTGAACAGGATTCGTGCCGGTTAGCTTGGCGATGGAAGCATGTTGAACGATACGGGCAAGACAGAGCGCCTGGGCTGGCAGATCGAAAAAGGCCCTGATCGGATCAGATTTCGCTCAGATGCAGACAGTTTCGAAATACCGCGGCTTTCGTCGTCGTCTGAAATCCGGACGCTTGAAACTGCGACTGCACTCTATCTGTGGAGTGAATCCTGGCTGGTTGGTTTGCAGGCGGGAACTCACTGGGTTTACGGCGGTCCGGGCGGGTGGCCGATCTGGGGCGTGAGGCCACTGGACCAGGTAGTGCTTGTCATTGAAGAGCTGCAGGCCACTTGTCTCTCTAGCCGAGGCGACATCATCTCGCAGGCAATTCTGACCGACATACCGGGGAGCTTCGATCTGGAAGGCGACAAGTTTCGTTTCATCGACTTTGAAGGGCTGGAAACAGTCTATCGCTTGCCGGGGTTGGAGGTCTTGGAGGCAGCCGACGTCAATCGCAATTCCGTGTAGGGTGAACGCCGAACAGATCGCGGGGAGAGTGAGATGGCGCATGTATTGGTCACCGGAGCCACAGGCTTTGTCGGTTCCCATGTAGTGCTCGAATTGCTGGCGCGCGGCCATACGGTCCGCGGCACGGCACGCTCGGCCGACAAGGCGGAGGCGCTGAACAGGATCCTGTCCGACTATGCCGGCAAGCCCGTTGAGATCGAGCTGGTGAGCCTGGATCTCACCCGGGATGAGGGCTGGGCCGAGGCGATGGCGGGGATCGACTATGTCCAGCACGTCGCCTCGCCCTTTCCCATGACCGAACCCAAGAGCGCCGATGATCTCATCATCCCGGCGCGTGATGGGGCTCTGCGGGCTCTGAAAGCCGCCAAGGCGGCCGGTGTGAAACGGGTCGTGTTGACTTCCTCGGTGGCGGCTGTGGACAATGGCTGGGGGCCGGAGGGTCCCGAAACCTATGACGAGACCTGCTGGACGCAGCTGGACGGGCCGGAACCCGTGCCCTTCTACAGCCAGTCCAAGACCATCGCCGAGCGTGCCGCCTGGGATTATGTCGAGGGTGAGGGGAAGGGGCTGGAACTGGCCGTCATCAACCCGTCCGCCATTCTGGGGCCGGTGATGAGCGCGGATGTCTCCACCTCCATCGCCCTGGTTTCCCGCCCGCTGACCAATGATCTTCCGGCCTATCCGCCGCTCTCCTTTGGCGTGGTGGATGTGCGCGATATCGCCAAGGCCCATGTCGAGGCGATGGAACGTCCGGAAGCCGCCGGCCAGCGCTTCATCATGTCCGCCGATGAGATGTGGTTCCGCGAAGTCGGTGATGTGCTGCGCGAGGCCTATCCTGATCGCAAGATCAAGAAGGGCGAAGTCCCGGTCTGGGTGGCGCGTATCATGGCGATCTTCATCCCGGCCCTGAAAAGCTCGGTCCACCGGCTGGGCCGGTACCACAGATTTGATCACACCAAGGCACAGCAAGTCCTGGGCATCGACTTCATCCCGCCGCGCGAGATGATCCTGGCCAGCGCGGAAAGCCTCATCAAGCTGGGTGAGGCCTGAGCCTCATGGTCAGCCTGCGCGCCATGGGGCCGGAGGATGCTGAAGCGGTTCTGTCCATCTATGGCGAGGGCATGGCCACCGGTCACGCGACCTTCGAGAGCAACGTGCCGGACTGGGCCCATTTCGATGCCGGCAAAATGGCGGCACCCCGCCTGATCGCCGAACAGGATGGCCAGATCCTCGGCTGGGCCGCCCTCAGCCCGGTCTCCTCACGCTGTGTCTATGGCGGGGTGGGCGAGGTCTCCGTCTATGTCGCCGGCTCCGCCCGCGGACAGGGTATTGGCCGCTCCCTGCTGGAAGCGCTGGTCGCGGGCTCCGAGGAAGAGGGCATCTGGATGCTCAATGCCGGCATCTTCGTGGAGAACACCGCCTCTATCGCCCTGCACGAAGCTTGCGGCTTCAAACGCCTGGGTGTCCAGCAAGGGCTCGGCAGGATGGGCCATGGTCCCATGGCGGGCCAATGGCGCGATGTCCTGCTGCTGCAGCGGCGCAGCGCGGTCGTCGGCGTGGATTGACGCGTCGACCGATCACGGCTCTCCTCGCAAGATGAAAACCCTGATCACCGCCCTCGCGGCCGCCGCCGCCCTTGCGTCGCCCGTCCTCGCCCAGGAGTGCGCCATCGAGCTTGTCGTGCTGGGCACCTCCCAAGATGCCGGTTCACCGCAAATGGGGCATCCGGAAGATCCGGCCTGGTCTGATCCATCCTTGCGGCGCTTGGCCACCGCACTGGGGGTGGTGGATCACGAGACCGGCGCGCGTGTCCTGTTTGAAGCCACGCCGGACATGCGCGAACAGCTCTACCGGCTCGACCAGGTCCTGGCACCGGACAGCCAGCCGGGCCTGGCTGGTATCTTCGTCACCCATGCCCATATCGGCCATTATGCCGGGCTGATGTTTCTGGGTCATGAGAGCATGGGCGCACAGGGCGTGCCGCTTTTCGCCATGGAGCGCATGGCTGACTATCTCTCCACCAACGGTCCCTGGGACCAGCTGGTCCGCTACTCCAATGTGGACCTTCAACCCATGACGCATGGTGAGCCGGTCCGTGTCGGCCGCCTCTCGGTGACCCCCGTTCTCGTCCCGCACCGCCAGGAGTATGGCGAAGTCGTCGGCTACCGGATCGAGGGCCCCTCACGCTCGGTCTTCTTCCTGCCGGATATCGACAGCTGGGAGGAATGGGACACGTGGGAGGAGGGGCCGGCCGCCCGGATCGAGGACATCATCGCCAGCGTCGATATCGCCTATCTGGACGCCACCTTCTACGCCAATGGTGAAATCCCCGGCCGCGATATGAGCGGTTTCCCGCACCCTTTCATCACCCATTCCATGGAGCGTTTCGCTGGCCTGCCCGATGAAGAGCGCGCCAAGACCCGCTTTATCCACGTCAACCACACCAATCCGGTCCGCTACCCGGATGCGCCGGAACGCGATGTCGTGGCGGAGGCCGGGTATGGCCTGGCGGATGAGGGGGAGAGGGTGTGTCTGTCCGACTAACCCAACACCGCCAACCAGAACGGGATGGTGATGAAGCAGAACAGCGCGCTAGCCGTGATGTCCCCGGCGGAATAGGGGGCATCCCCGCCCATTTGTTGTGCCAGGACATAGGCCGAGGCGGCGCCCGGTGAGGCACCGGTCAGCAGGAGAATGGTCAGCGGCACGCCCTCAATGCCCAACGCCTTGCCGATCCCGTAGAAGACCAGCGGCCCGATCATCAGCTTGATGAAGACGGACAAGCCCAGCAGGCGCGGCCTTGCCTTCATCGCCGTGAAGTTCAGTCCCGCACCCACCGAGAGCAGGATCAGCGGCAGGGCGGCCTGGCCCAGAAGGTCGATGGTCAGCCCCACCATCTCCGGCAGCGGGATATTGCCCAGATTGACAATCCCGCCCAGGGCCGAGCCCAGGATGAGCGGATTGGTCAGGATGCGGTAGATGATGGAATCCCATTTTGGCGCCGCACCATCGCCCCACACGGCCAGCACGGCGACGCATTCCATGTTCACCAGCGGAATGGAGGCCACCATGATCAGCGCCACCAGGATCTCGCCTTCATCGCCGAACAGGGAAATGCCCAGCGCCAGGATGAGAAGACCATTCCAGCGCGAGGTCGCCTGGAAGAGGCTGGTGAAGGTCGGGTCCGGGATCTTCAGGAAGGGTTTGATGGCCAGGGTCAGCGCCGCCATGCCCAGAAAGCCCAGCATCGCCGCCGCCATGAATGTCCCCAACTGGATCTCCGACAGATCCGCATGCGAGATCGAGGAGAAGAGCAGGGCCGGCGACAGACCCAGATAGGCCAGCCGCGATATCGGCCCCCAGCTGGCCTCCGGCAGCAAATGCGAGCGCCGCAGCAGCCATCCCACGAAGATGACACCGAAAACCGGAACAAGGGCTGTGATGATTGGGTTCATGCGCGCTGTTTACGCGTGTTTGAAGCGCGTTGGAATGGGGAAGGCTGGTTCCATCCCTTCTCCCCCGCTGGGGAGAGGAGTGTGTGAAGTGTGTCACGCTCATGGGTGCGAGTTCACGCATACGTTTCCTCACGCTCATATCTCCCTCTCCTTGGGGAGAGGGCGGGGAGAGGGGGGAAGCACCGTTCATGGCGGACCAGGCTCGACACAAAAATCTCAGCCTTGCGCGGTCCATGCGGCAGCGGCTGACACCGGCGGAAGCAAAGCTGTGGTCGCGTTTGCGCAGTGGTCGTGTGATGGGCGTGAAATTCAGGCGTCAGGTGCCGATCGGGCCCTATGTCGTCGATTTTGCGTCACGGACGGCGCGGATCGTGGTTGAGGCTGACGGCGGTCATCACACGGAACAGACCGAAGAGGATGGGGCGCGGTCCGCGTTTCTGGAATGGCGAGGTTATACCGTGCTGCGGTTCTGGAACGGTCAGATCCTGTACGAGACGGATGCTGTGGTGGAGGAGATTGCCGACGCTGTGCATTGGGGTTTGCGGAAGGCGGAATTCGAGGGGGGTGGCTAGTCCGCCAGCACCGGGATGTCCCCCTCTTCCGCCCCTTCGGGGCACCTTCCCCCCAGGGGGAAGGGGGTGCGAGGCTAGCTTTTCAGCATTTTCAAGCGATCCAGCGCGCTCTGCAGGATGTTCGCGGCCGCATGGGCATCGATGACCGCCTTGCGCTTGTCGCGTCGTACACCGGCCTCGATCAGTTTTTCTTCCGCTTCGAAGGTCGACAGACGCTCATCCTGGAAAACGAGGGGAAAATCGCGCAGGCGCAACAGGTTGCGGGCCATCGCCTTGACCGATTGCACGCGGGCGCCTTCGGTCCCGTCCATATTGACCGGCAGACCCATGATCAGGCCGACAACCTGGCGCTCATCCATCAGCTGGAAAACGCGTTCGGCATCCTGGGTGAATTTGGTGCGCTTGATCGTCTCCACCGGGGTGGCCAGACCGCGTGAAGCGCCACAGGCGGCAACACCAATGGTTTTCGTGCCCGGGTCAAGGGCAATCAGCGCCCCGGCGGGCAGGTCTTCCAGCGAGCAAATCGGCATGTCAGCGGGATGCGCCCTGCACGTGATGCCGTCAAGCTTTCTTGCGCTGCCACATCACCATTGCTAGTCAGCTGGGACTGATTTTTCCCGGAGTGATTTGCCATGTCCGTGACCGCCGATGATGTGCGCCGTATTGCGCGTCTGGCCCGTCTTGCCGAACCGGAAGACCGGGTCGATGCCCTTGTGGGTGAGCTGAATGGAATCCTGAACTGGATCGAGCAGCTCAATGAGGTCGATGTCGAAGGCGTCCAGGCCATGACCACGCCGGTCGCTTTCCCGCTGCCCATGCGCGAGGACAAGGTCACCGATGGTGGCATTCGCGACAAGGTTTTGGCCAATGCGCCCAAGTCCGATGAAGGCTTCTTCGTCGTGCCCAAGAGCGTGGAGTAGGATTGATGAGCGATCTTCTCAAACTCTCCCTGACGGATGTCTCCGGCAAGCTGAAGGCCAAGGAGGTCTCCGCCTCCGAACTGGCGACCGAGGCGGTTGAGGCCTGCAAGGCCGCCCAGCCGGCGCTGAATGCCTTCACGGCATTTGACGAGGACAAGACGCAAGCCATGGCCAAGGCCGCTGATGAGCGCCTGGCCAAGGGTGAGGGCGGTCTGCTGGAAGGCGTGCCGCTGGCGATCAAGGATCTGTTCGCTGTGGAGGGTGTCGATACGGCGGCTTCCTCCAACATCCTCAAGGGCTTCAAGCCGACCTATGAATCCACCGTCACCGCCAAGCTGTGGGGTGAGGGCGCCGTCTTCGTGGCCAAGACCTCGATGGACGAGTTCGCCATGGGCTCCTCCAATGAGACCGCCAATACCGGTCCCGTTGTGAACCCGTGGAAAGTCTCCGGTGGCAATGAAAGCCTGACGCCGGGCGGTTCCTCCGGCGGCTCGGCTGCGGCTGTGGCGGCGGACCTTTGCTTTGGCGCCACGGGCACGGATACGGGCGGCTCGATCCGCCAGCCAGCCTCTTTCACCGGCACGGTCGGCGTGAAGGGCACGTATGGCCGGACTTCGCGCTGGGGCGTGGTGGCCTTTGCCTCCTCGCTGGATCATCCGGGCCCGTTCGCGAAAACGGTGAAGGACAGTGCCGTCCTGCTGCAGGCCATGTCGGGCCATGACCCCAAGGATTCGACATCGCTGCCGAACGCCGTTCCGGATTTCGTCGCTGCCTGTGGCCAGTCCGTGAAGGGGCTGCGTATCGGCGTGCCGAAGGAATACCGCGTCGACGGCATGCCGGAAGAGATCGAGAAGGCCTGGCAGCAGGGCATTGACTGGCTCAAGGCCGCCGGCTGCGAGATCGTCGACATTTCCCTGCCGCACACGAAATACGCCCTGCCGGCCTACTACATCGTCGCCCCGGCGGAAGCCTCGTCGAACTTGGCCCGCTATGACGGCATGCGCTATGGCAATCGCGTCGATGGTGTCGATCTGACCGACACCTATGAACAGACCCGCGCCGCCGGTTTCGGCCATGAGGTCCAGCGCCGCATCATGATCGGCACCTATGTGCTCTCGGCCGGCTATTACGACGCCTATTACCTGCGCGCCCAGAAAGTGCGCACGCGCATCCTGGAAGACTTCACCCAGGCTTTCGACAAGGTCGATGCCATCCTGACGCCGTCCGCCCCGTCTGCCGCCTTCGCGCTGGGGTCGAAGTCGGATGATCCGATCGCGATGTATCTCAATGACGTCTTCACCGTGACGGCCAATCTGGCCGGCGTGCCCGCCATGTCCGTGCCGGCCGGTCTGGACAGCCAGGGTCTGCCCCTGGGCCTGCAGATCATCACCCGCGCCCTGGACGAAGAGACCATGTTCAAGGTCGGTGCCGCCATCGAGGACAGCGCCGGCTTCACGCACAAGGCCGCGAAGTGGTGGTAGGCATTTGATTTCGTTTCGGGGGGGGGGCGGAATGGACATGTTGGTTCGGCTTGGCTTGGGTGTCGTGGGAGCCAGTGTGATTTCGGCGGCCCTGTTCGCCAGCCTCTGGTATTTCGGCATCTACGGGGTCGTCGGACTGCTGGTGGTGGTTTTTTTGATGGCGTTCGCTGGGGTTCTCCTGCGGACACCGGATTTTGACCGGGGCGAGCAAAGCGCCCGGGCGAGTTCCGAGGCGCTGTTCATGCGCAAGCGACGCATCAAGGCCGGTTCCGAGAGTGTGGGGCCGGATGTTGAAGAAAGGTAGATCGGTGACTGAGACGCCGGATACGCCCAAACGCTCGCCGGAAGACTGGCTCAACCGCATCATCGTCCTGGTGATCGCGGCCATGGCCATGATTTTCGGTGTGCCGCTGACGATCGGCAGTGCGATCTCCCTGGTCACCCTGGTGATGGCCGGGGAATGGCCGACGCCCTGGGCGATCCCGGCCCTGGTGATCGGTTTGGCCGTGACGGCCTTCGGCTTCGTGATCGCCTGGCGCGCCTTCGTACCGAACCCGAAGGCAAAATCATGAGTGAGGCGCCTGCCCATCCGGCCATGAAACTGGCACGCCCGACCCTGCTGGTCGGCGCGCTCCTGGTTCTGGCGGCGGCGGTCGTGTTCCGCGGCACTATCGAGCTGGAGCCGCGAAATCTCTGGGCCATCCTCCTGGTGACGCCGGGTGTGGGCTTTCTGTTTTTTGGCCTGACCGTCATGATGGCGGGCCGGGTCCTGGTTGCGGCGATGAACACGCCGGAAGAAGACCGTCCCACCTGGGACGACGAGGATGAGGACTGAATTCCCTCCTCCCCCTTGATGGGGGAGGTGCCAGCCGCAGGCTGGCGGAGGGGGTGGGGGCGAGGTGTTTCCGGTGAGACCGGGATTCACCCCTTCCGTCCGGCATGCGCCGGACACCTTCCCCATCAAGGGGAAGGAGGGCTGTAACGGCCGTCACGGTTTCGGGCGCCGCCTTCAGGGCAGGCTGACCGGATCGCGAGGGAGGCCGGGATGACAGTCCGTTCTGTCCGGACGGCGCGTCTGCTGCGCAAGCGGATGACGCCGCACGAGGTGAAGCTGTGGGCCGCGCTGCGTTTGCTGCGCTCACAGGGGATACGGTTCCGGCGGCAAGTGCCGCTGGGGGCTTACATTGTCGACTTTGCCTGTTTCGATCCGAAACTGGTGATCGAGGTCGATGGCAGCCAGCACACGCTGGACAGCCATGCGCGGCGCGACAGGGAACGCGACGCCTGGCTGGAGCGCCAAGGGTTTGCGGTTCTGCGCATGTGGAACCATGAGGTGAATGACAATTTCGATGGCGTTATGGATGCCATCGGCGAGTACCTGAGAGGCAAGGGCTTAAGATGAGCGCTGACACCTATACCCTGCCGGGCGCGACCGGTGACTGGGAAGTCGTGATGGGTCTGGAAATCCATGCCCAGGTCGTGTCCCAGGCGAAACTCTTCTCCGGCGCGGCGACCGCTTTCGGTGCCGCCCCGAACAGCCAGGTCTCCCTGGTCGATGCGGCCATGCCGGGCATGCTGCCGGTGATCAATGAACATGTCGTCGAACAGGCGGTGAAGACCGGTCTCGGCCTCAATGCCCAGATCAATACCTGGTCGCGTTTTGACCGGAAGAATTACTTCTACCCGGATCTGCCGCAGGGCTATCAGATCTCCCAGTTCCAGTTCCCGATCGTGGGCGAGGGCGAGATCGAGTGCGAGCGGGATGACGGCTCCCGTTTCACCGTGCGCATCGAACGTCTCCACCTGGAACAGGATGCCGGCAAGTCGATCCATGACCTGGATCCGAACTCGACCTATGTCGACCTCAACCGGTCCGGCGTGGCGCTGATGGAAATCGTCTCCAAGCCCGATATCCGCTCGCCCGACGAGGCCTCGGCCTATGTCTCCAAACTGCGCACCATCCTGCGCTATCTGGGCACGTGCGGCGGCGACATGGAAAAGGGCCAGCTGCGCGCTGACGTGAACGTCTCCGTGTGCAAGCCGGGCGCTTACGAAAAATTCCGCGAGACGGGCGATTTCTCCCATTTGGGCACGCGCTGCGAGATCAAGAACGTCAACTCGCTGCGCTTCATCCGCCAGGCCATCGAGTATGAGGCCCAGCGCCAGATCGACATCATCGAGGAAGGTGGCAAGATCGATCAGGAAACCCGCCTGTTCGACGCCAATACCGGTGTGACCCGCTCCATGCGCTCCAAGGAAGAAGCCCACGACTACCGCTACTTCCCGGATCCAGATCTGCTCCCGCTGGAACTCCAGCAGGACTGGATCGACCAGATTCGCGTGTCGCTTCCGGAACTTCCCGACGCCAAGCGCGAACGTTTCGTTTCCGAAATGGGTTTGTCCGAGTATGACGCCTCCGTGCTGTCCGCCGACAAGGATCGCGCCGCCTATTTCGAGGAAGTGGCCGAGGGCCGCGACGCGAAACTGGCCTCCAACTGGGTCAATAACGAACTCTATGGCCGCCTCAACAAGGAAGGCCTGACCATCACCGACTGCCCGGTCTCTGCCGCGCAGATGAGCGGTCTGGTCGGCCTGATCGAGGACAAGACCATTTCCGGCAAGATCGCCAAGGATGTGTTCGAGATTCTCTGGGCCGAGGGCGGTGATCCGGCGAAGATCGTCGAGGATCGCGGCCTGAAACAGGTCACCGATACCGGCGCCATCGAAGCCGTCATCGACCAGCTCATCGCCGACAATCCCGACCAGGCCGCCTCGGTGAAGGAAAAGCCCAAGGCCATGGGCTGGTTCGTCGGCCAGGTCATGAAAGCCATGCAAGGCAAGGCCAACCCGCAAGCCGTGAACGAGATCCTGCAGAAGAAGCTGTTGGGGTAGGGAGCCAGTCTTTCCGTTTTCCCATCAATTTCCCCGTCATCCCCCGGTGCCCGCAGGGCATCCGGGGGACCTGTGCTCACCTGCCGACCGGATAGCGGAGGTCCCCCGGATCGCTGCTTCGCACCGACCGTGGGATGACGGGAGGGGGCTGGCAGGAAAGCCTGACCATTCCCCCTCATCCGCCCCCGCGCTGCAGCTTCACCCCCATTTGTCATCCCTGACACCCGCCTTCGCGGGCGCAGGCTCCTGCCCGGCCTCGAGCCGGGCGCAGATCAGGGACCCATTTGCGCCTCCTGGCACGATGGGTCCCGGTTCTATGCCCTGCTTTCGCAAGGCGACCGACCGGGATGACAAGAAGGGTCAGCTTCAGTGACGGTGCGTGCCGGTGACAATCCAGGCATCCGCTTCAACGCGCTCTATGCGATAGCTCTCACTCCACGGCATGCAGAGGTGCCAACACGCGCCATCGACCGCTTCCTGGTTGATGTGGAGCTGCACGACGGACAGGCTCCGATTGGGGGCCATATAGACACGGCTGAGATTGATGAAGGCGACGAGATGCTCGCCTGAGAGGGTGGCCGTTTCGCCACCTTGCCATATCCAGGCACGACCGCCGGAGGTTGATCGCGCCTCGATCGGCTGCCAGTCGGTGGCACGGGACCAAGTGCAGGCCAGAAGTTCGTGCTCCGGTTCGGCGATGAAAGCTTCGTCGGACAGTGCGTTGCCCGCACGCTGCGTTGGCTGATCCGTCGGGCGCCAGTCTGACCAGGCGGGAAACGCTGGCGCAGGATCGCTCGCGTCTGAGAGAACGATGATGGGCGGCAGAGGACCGGTCGCGCCTGCGAGTTCGGCGGAGACATGCTCCAGCACAGCATCGTAGACGGCACAGGATGTACTTTGTGCGACGGTATTGCCCGCCGTATCTGGCGCGCAGGCCTGGAGCAGGGCCGCGATTGCGACCAGAGCGGATATCAAAAGCGATTTCATGCCTGACAGTTAGGATGGCGCTGGCCTGAACGCCAGTACGGTCCAGCTTTTTAGTGATGTCAGAGCTTGATGACACTCCCTCTCCCACGGGGAGAGGGTGGCGCGCATGCGCCGGGAGAGGGGAGAATCCCGGTGCCCGGAATAATTGCAAAGACCTCGCCGACCCCCCTCATCCGCCGCTTCGCGGCACCTTCTCCCCGGGGAGAAGGAGGGCATCAGACAGGTCCTCGCGTCCTTCCCCTCCACATCCTGTGCTCACCATGCTAACCCTCTCAAAACCCTGAGATTGCCGGAGTGGTTATGCGCACCCCCCAGGATGACAGTGCCCTTGATGAACTCCTGCCGACCGAGGCGTTGCAGGAGAAGGTGCAGGCCCTGTTCGACTGGGCGCTGGCCACGGCGACGGATATCAATGTCGCGCTGCAGCTGGGTCTGGTCCTGGTCGCTTTCATTCCCGCCCTGATCTTCGGGCCGCGCCTGCGCCATGTGGTGGAGAGCCTGACGCGCGGCCGGATCAAGACCGGGCTTACGCGCCGCCTGCTGACGGCCGGGATCACCCTGGCCACGCCGCTCGCCCTGCTGGCCGTGCTGGCGATCGAGCGGGTCGTGCTGGGCGCGGTCGAGCGGCCGGTGCACCTTGTCGATGCCGCAATGAGCCTGATGACGGCCTGGCTGGTGATCCGGGCGGTCACCCTGGTCATCCGTTCGCGCTTCTGGTCGAAACTGGCCTTCTATATCGCCTGGCCGGTCGCCGCGCTGGACGTGTTCGGCCTGCTCGATGATGTCGTCATGCAGCTGCAGGCGCTGGCCATTCCACTGGGCGAAACGGCGGATGGCGAGCCGGTTGATCTCTCCCTGTTCGATATCCTGCGCACCATGATCTATTTCGGCGCCCTGTTCTGGGCTGCCAGTTTTGCAGGACGGGCGATCAATACCCAGCTGGAACGCGCCGAGGAAATCTCGCCGGCCCTGCGCGCCCTGATCGCCAAAGTGCTCGGTTTTGTCCTGCCGATCATTGCCTTGCTGATTGCGCTGCAGCTGACCGGATTCAACCTGGCCACGCTGGCCATCTTCTCCGGTGCTGTCGGTATCGGCGTCGGTCTGGGGCTGCAGAAGACCGTGGCGAACTTCGCCGCCGGTTTCACCCTGCTGGCCGACAAATCGATCAAGCCTGGTGATGCGCTGGAAGTGGACGGGACGTTCGGCTGGGTCACCGGCATGCAGTCGCGCTATGTCTCCATGCGTACGCGCGATGGCACGGAACACCTGATCCCGAACGAGCATTTCATCGCCAATGGCGTGATCAACTGGTCCAAGTCGGACCGGATCGTGCGCATGCATGCGCCTTTCGGCGTGGCCTATGAGACCCGCGACCTGAAACGCGTCCAGGACCTCGCCATCGAGGCGGCCAAGACGGTCGAGCGCGTCGTGCCGGACAAGGAACCGGTCTGCAATCTCATGTCCTATGGCGCCAGCTCGGTGGATTTCGATCTGCGCTTCTGGATCTCCGACCCGCAGAACGGGCTGGCCAATGTGCGCTCCGAAGTCCTGATCGCGATCTGGGAAGCCTTCCACGAGAACGGCGTCGAATTCCCGTATCCGCAGGTCGATGTCCACCTCAAGGACATGCCCGCCGGCGCCATCAAGCGCCTGGCCGACCCGCAGGACTAGGCCCCGCTTCATCCTGAAAAAGAAAAAAGGACGCGGAGATGGAGAGGGCTCCGCGTCCTAGGGTTTGTGCAAGACAATGGCTTTGGTCAGGTCCGACACGCGGCCACAGGCACAAACGAAAGCTCTGTGATCAGGATATGCAGAGCCTGTCGCGAAGAAAAATCAATTGCAGCTATGGCCGGTATCGGAAATGCCAATAGTGCACGCGCGAAAGGATGTCGCGCGTGCGGGGTCTGGAATCGTTTTGCGTTAGGAATTACGTAATACAACCACAGGATAGTGGTCATGCCTGAAGTCCGGGCGGAGGCACAGCCGACCCGGACACGGCCTGAAAACCTGGCGAAGCGTTGGCATGGGGTCGCGCTTCGCCTTTTTCATTTCAGGCCCGGTTTCATTTCAAAGCCCGGTGGCGCGGCGTTACGCCTATTTCAGCAGGCCGATCTCGCGCAGGCGCTGGTTCAGGAAATCATTTGCCCGCATCGGCTCGGGATATTTGTCCGGATTGCCCGGGCCGGAACAGCCCGGCAGGGTCTCGATCAGATAATCCGGCCGGTAGTGCAGGAAGAAGGGCATGGAATAGCGCGAATGATCCGTGCGCGCGCCCTTGGGATTGATCACACGGTGCTGGGTGGAGGGCAGGACATCATTGGTCGAGCGGGCCAGCATGTCGCCCATATTCACCACCAGGCAGCCGGCCGGCGGGTTCATGTCGATCCACTCGCCGTCACGGGTCTTCACCTGCAGGCCCGGTTCCTCGGCGCCCAGCAGAAGCGTGATCGTGTTGATATCGCCATGGGCCTCGGCACGGATCGAACCGCCCGGATCCCCCTGGACCGGCGGATAATGCAAAAGGCGCATGACGGAATTGCCGTCCTTCACCTTGTCGTCGAAGAAGGTCTCTTCCAGGCCGAGATCCAGTGCAATCGCGCGCAGGATTTTCACGCCCAGCGCATCAAAGGCCTGATACAGGCCGTGCACCGTGTCCAGCCAGCCTTCGACTTCGTCCGGCACCACATTCGGCGCCATGTCGGCAGCATAGGGATGCCCCTCCGGCAGGTCGCGGCCAACATGCCAGAATTCCTTCAGATCGACATGCTTGGCGTCCTTGGCGATCTCCTTGCCGAAGGGCGTATAGCCCCGCGCGCCGCCGCCGCCCTCGATGAAGTATTTCATCTTGGTCGCTTCGGGCAGGGCAAAGAAGGCGGCGGCCTTCTTGTAGGCGTCCGCGATCAGCGCTTCGTCCAGGCCATGATCAGCAATCGCGGCAAACCCGAATTCACGGAAGCTGCGGCCCAGCTCCTTGGCGAAACGGGACTTGTCCGTCGCTTGCAGCGACATGGAAACGGGCGGGAAGCGGGAAAGCGTGTCGGTCATGGAAAGCCTGTCAGTCGTTTGCGCCTGAGATAGGCCTTCCCCGCTGTCCTGCCAAGCGCCCAATGGTCGCAGTGACCCGTCCTCCACAGTGCGCCGGGAATGCATTCGCCTCAGCGGTGCAAGCGCTTGCCTCTTGGCCGGATCAGCGGGAAGTTGCGCGGGCAAGGGGGATGCAAGTGGCGGACACGCTTCAGGATGAACCGGATGGCATCGGTGACGGTGCTGACGGTACGCCGGAGACCGGCGGGACTCGCTGGCTCAGCGAGGCTGAGCGGCGTGCCCATACGGATGCCTGGCGTGACGAGACCCAATCCCCCTGGGAAGCGAAGTTCGGCGGTCTGGTCATCTGGTCGCTTTGGCGGGCCGTGTTCAAGGGCTTCCAGCCGGCCTGGCTGATCGCCTCTCTCCTGATCGCGCTCTACTACCTCCTGATCTGGCTGGGCAGCGCCGGTGGCGTTTCCGGGGTGACCCGGGTCGAGCCGGGCCAGGTGGACAGGGTGAGCCAGGCCCTGCAGGCCGCCACGCTGACGCAGACCGCTCAGCCGGAAAATTTCTGGAACGCGCAAATGGCGGCCGCGCTGACATCGGGTGGGCGGCGCGAAGCGGATATAGATCTGTTCCGCTCCTGGGCGAGGATCGGACCGGACATGGTCGGGCGGGACCAGCTGGCCCTGTCGCTCCTGTCGGGCGCCGCCGGGCCGGACTGGCTGGATGCCCGTCTGCGCGCCGGCGCGCCGGGCGAACGCGAACGCCGTCTGGAGGCGGCCGTGCGCGAGGCTCTGATCGAGGGCGAGGCGAGGGGGCTGCAACCGCCCCAGCTCGTCTTTGCTGATCCCGGTCTCGTGGATCAGTATGAAGCGTCGCAATTTCGCTGGTCCGTGGCGGAGACCAGTGCGCGCGGCTTTTTCCGCGGCCAGCAATTGGGCGAGTTTGCCATGCGCTCCCTGCCGGGCTTGGTCTCGCCCGAGGTCCGCGGTCCGGCGCGTCTCTTCGGGGGTGTGCGCCATCTCATGATCCAGGCGTGCGCCCGTCCCGATGCGGCGCTGGAGGGGTGTGAAGCCCGCATCATCCCGTCCGAACCGTCTGAAGACATCCAACTGGCCCTGGCGGCGCTCGAGGCTGGCCTGGTCCAGCTCCATATTGCCTCCAGCGAGGTGCGTGCCGGTGCGGAAACCCTGCAGGCGGCCCGCGAGGCGGGTTGGCTGTCGCCGGCGCTGGAGGCGGAACTGGCCGGGCATCTGGCCAGCCTTCTGCCGCCAGATCGCGTACTCAATGTATTGCAGGCGCGGGGTGTGAGGGCGGATCTCGCCTTCGCCGCGCCCGACCGCGCCGGTCGCACACTCTATCTCGCAGTAGACTTGCGCACCGCGGACAGCGCGGTGGCCCTGTCCGAACTCCTGCGCGATCTCGCCGCCCTGCGTCAGGCCACGACACCGGTGCAGGCGATCCGTCTGGTCGAGGGGTTGGAGAACTATCAGGATGTCCGCCAGCTGCGCCGGCTGTCGGAAATCCTGGGCGAGGGGACGTTGGCTGCCCGCCAGCTTCTGGGGCCCGGGGCCTTGACCGTGCTGGACGCGGAAACGCCGGAAATCCTCACGGGCGATCCGGTCGCCCAGCGCAATGCCATGCTTGCCCTGATCAGCGCAGCTTGCGTGCTCCTCTTAACCCTGATCCGCCTGATCACACCCCGCCATGTGCGGCGTGCAAGCTGGACAAACCTTGCTGATGCGTGGATGTCGCGTTTAACGCTTGGTAGGAAAACCTAACGCGCGTAAGCATTTAAGGCAGGATTTTCCTGAAATCGCTTAACCTTAAAGCAATCCTCTTTGCTCAAGCTCTCCCGTGTTCGAAGGCATTCGGACGTGGTGGTGGTTAGCGAGTGACAAGCCAGAAAGGCAGAGCTCGCCAGTGTAGAGTAAGGGAAAGACCCATGGCTTTTACGGACGTAGAAACGGCCCAGGCCCATCAAGCAGTGTTCGCCGATCCGACCGGCGAAGATCTTTGCAAGCTCGGCATCCTGTATTCCACGGGACAGGGCGGCGAGATCGATTATGTCGAAGCTCACAAATGGTTCAATCTGGCAGCCCTGATGGGTTCGGAACCGGCGAAATACTATCGCCAGGAAATCTCCGACCAGATGTCGACCTTTGAAGTCGCCGCCGCCCAGCGCGCCGCGCGCGAGTGGCTCTCGACCCGTCACTAAGGCAAAAGCTGAATGACGCACCGGATGTGACCGGCGAATGGGGGCATTCGCCGGTTACCGCTTTGCGGTGTGTTCGGGGGCTAGTCAGTGGATGGCCGGCCCATCTGGGCTCGCGCCTCATCCCTGATCTGCTTCATCGAGCGGCAGCCGGGGCCTTGCGTCAGCGCTTCGGTGACCAGGTTCTGCATATGCATGACCTTGGCATGCGTGACGCCTTTCTGCGGGGCACGATCTGTCCGGTCTTTATCGGCCGGGCTCATGCCAGACCGATCCGCAATTCGCGGCCCAGCGCCCGTGCTGCGCGGCCGAGCGTGGCCAGTTCCACCTTGTCATTGTCTGGATCCAGCAAGCGGTCGAGCTGACTGCGGCTGGTTTGCATGCGTTTGGCCATTTCCACTTTCGTGATGGACTGGCGTTTCATTTCCTCGGCGATCTGCCAGGCGACCACGCGTTTGATCGCAATGCCCTGCACGTCCTCGTAGATGTTTTCCTCGCGCAGAAACTCATCCAGGCTGGCGCCGATTGAGGCTTTCGGCTGTGCGATCTTGTCTGTCACGTCTCCAGCTCCTTCTTGCGTGAGTTGGCTGTTTCCTGGTCGGTCCGGGGTGTCTTCCGGCTTTTCTTGATGAAGCCGTGAAGCAGGATCATCTGGTTCCCGGCAATGCAGAATATGATCCGGGCCAAACGCCCGCCAGACAGGGTGGAGCGTATCTCCCGAAGTCCGTTTCCCAGCGGCCGGCAGACGGGCATCCCGATCGGCCCTCCGTATTCGACCGTCGCAATATCAGCTCCGACGATTTTTCGGTCTGCCGTATCGAGCGCGTTTTTCAGCCATTGCCTGACCGGTTCAGCTCCCGATGCAGACCGATAGAAGACGGCTTGAATGTGCTTGGGGGCGGGATTCATCAGCCGAGCCCATCCAAGGCGGAGGTGTACTATAAAAGGTACGCTCCACCAAGAGCAGATTGAGCCTTCAGGGTCGGAACGCGCATGCATTCATCTTGGGTGCACGAGGGCAGTAATACAATTATAAATTGTATAAGGTGTGGGGTGTGGTCTGAGGTGGGCTTTGTGATGCCGTTTCAGACATGGGGTGAGCCCATCCCGAGCGGCTACTGAGCCCGTTCCGCACCGGTTCTGACCCCAGCCTGATATCGGATTGATCCCATTCTGGGCCATGTTTCATTAATATGCGCGATCATTTCACGCGGTTTGCACGCAGGATGCGGCCCGGTGGAGCAGGGCTTATCCCCGCCCGACGGGCAGGAAATCCGCCGGATAGGCAGGGCGCTCTAATTATTGTTGATCGCGTTGGCGATGGCGTAGGACATCGCCTGGTCGAGCGGGATGATGCCCGTCACATATTGCTCCACGAAGACATTCACTTCGGCAATGGTCGAGCGCGGCACGAAAATGATGTCGTGACGGCGGATCTGGACCGCATCAGCGCCGTCCCGTCCGCGCAGGGCGTCGCGCAGATTGACCGTGCGCATCATCAAATCGCCGCCAGGAATGCGTCTGAGAACAACGACTTCGCCGCGGGCCGCCGTATCACGGAACCCGCCGGCCATCATCACCGCTTCCAGCGCGCCCACCGGTCCGCTGACTTCCACCAGGCCCGGCGTGTTCACTTCACCGCCGACAATGATGTTCTGCGGACCCAGGTCACCGCGGCGCACCTCCACGATCGGATCGACCAGGACATTGCGGGCATAGGCATCGGCGACTGTGTTGGCGATCTCGAAATCGGTCTGGCCCGCCACCATCACATTCGCCAGCAGGGGCAGGGAAACCCGGCCATCCGGCCCGATCAGTGCGGTGCGCGAAAGCTCCGGCGCCGAGTGCACCGTCACCTCGATCTGGTCGCCGGGATAGAAACGGTATTGCGCATCCGTCTCCTGCCAGGCGGCAAATTGGGGCTGTCCCCAAGCGGCCGGCGGGGTGGCATTGCGGCCGGAACTGGCGCAGCCGCCGACGCTCACCGCAAGGGCGAGAACTGCCAGGGAGAGGCCGGACTTGAGGGCGCGCATGAAATATCCTTCCCGTCAGGGTGTTCGGGCCGATACTCCTCTGGCTTGGATAACAAATTTTTAAGCGCGAGCACGCTCTTATGCGGGCATGACTCGCGCGTGGAATAATTCCGGTCACCCGGCCGGAGCGTCCGGCCTGTCTGCGGCACAGCCGCGGAAGGAGCTGGACCTGTTTGACGTGCTGGCCCTGGCCTGGTCCGAGCGCGGCTTCATTGTCCTGCTGGCCGCGGTGATGATGGCGATCGGTGTCGCGGCGTCGCTGACCCTGCTGAAACCCAGCTATACCGCGCATTCCCGGCTTCTCGTCCTGCTCAATGAGGATCCGACCCCGGCTGCTGCCGGCTGGGGTGATGGCTTCATGCTGAACCAGGTCATGCAGTCGGAAAGCGAACTGATGAGTTCCAATGCCGTTCGCACGCTGGCTTTCGAGACGCTGGGCGCCGAGGCCATTCTGGGCGAGCCGGTTCTGGGCAGTGGGCGGGTTCCGGCTCTCAAAGCGCTGCGTGACGGGTTCTCGGTTTCACGGGCACCCAATTCTTCTGCGCTCAACGCCTCCTATGTGACCGGTGACCCGGAACGGGCGGCGATGATCCTGAACACAATCGTCGCCTCCTACCTGGCCTATCGCGAGCAGGTCCTGGTCGAGACCGGCATGTCCGGCCTGGGCGAACGTCGGCGACAGGCGGATGTCGCCCTGGCTCAGAGCGAGGCGGAACTGGAAGCCTTCCTGCAGGCCAACGGGCTGTCGAATTTCGAGACCGAGGAACAGACGGCACAGAATCTGCTGGGCAATCTGACCGATCGGATCAACACGGCCCGGTCCAGCCATGAGGCCTATCTGGCAGGGGCGGCCGCGCTTCGGGAGCGCCTCGAGCAGATCCCGGAACAGATTGAACTCTATGTTGAAAACGGTGTGTCGGGCCGTCTGCTCGATCTGCGTGCCGAGCGCGCCAGCCTGCTGTCACGCTATCAGGAAGGCGCACCGGCCGTTGCCGCCGTTGATCGTGAAATCGAGGCCTTGCAGGGCTTCATCCAGTCCGGCGCGACTGAAGGCCAGGGCCAGTCGCGCTCTGGCCCGAACCCGGTCCGCCAGCAACTGGAATCGGAATTGGCCACACGCGAGGCGAATGCCCGCGCCGAGGCCTCCCTGATCACTTCGCTTCAGGAACAGCTGACCGCGACCCGCCAGGACATTCAGCGCCTGCGCGCCCTGGGGCCGGAATACACACGCCTCGCCCAGGATGTGGAGGCGGCCGAGGCTGCTGCGTCCAATATTGCCGGTCTGGAGGCGTCGGCCCTGTCTGCGCGGTCCGATGCGCCGGGGGCAGCCGACTTCGTTCGTGTGATTGACCGGGCGACACCGCCGCTGGACGGCGCGTCCAAGAAGAAACTGGCCCTGCTGGCCTCTGCCGTCCTGTCCTTCGGTGTGGCGCTCTTCCTGGGCCTGCTGCGCGGCTATTGGCGGACTTATCTGGCCCCGGGCATGCGGGAGCGTGCGGGACATGGCAGCCCGGCCCAGACCCTGGCTCCGACCTCGGCTCCGCCCGCCGCTCCGGCCTTTGTAGCCCGGGCTCCGGAGGTTGAAAGACCGGCCAATGATCCGTTTGACGGCTTGCCGGTCCTGGCGCGCATAACCGATCGCACAGCGTAAGCGCGACGTTAACCACGCAGTGGGCAGTCTGGACGGGAATAGTGCGAATCGTCCCGGACACGCTGCGTCATGAATTTCTCCCACGACCTTTCCGAATTGGTCGATCAGCTCGAACCCATTGCCCGACCGGGCGGTGAGGGGCGTGTGCTGATGGTCATGGGCGGATCGCGTGGCGCCGGTGCATCCACCGTCGCGCGGGAGCTTGCACGCTTGTCAGCCCAGCGTTCACGCCGCGGGGTCTGGCTCTATGATCTTGATTTCAATGGCAATCCGCAGAGCGAAGCCGCCCATGTTCGGGGCGAGGTCTTCGATGCGCGTTTTGGCCGTGAGCCTTTCTGGTCGATCAAGTCCGGGGAGAATCCGGCCCGGATCGTGGCGCGCCAGAGTGTGGTGTCGAACCTGTTCGTGACCCAGCTTCAGGCCCGGCGCGGCACGGTGGAGCAGGTGGGATTGCGCGCTGCGCCG
The DNA here is from genome assembly GCF_016817355.1 of Maricaulis parjimensis. GTDB lineage: Bacteria > Pseudomonadota > Alphaproteobacteria > Caulobacterales > Maricaulaceae > Maricaulis > Maricaulis parjimensis. The sequence continues at coordinate 331,158 of NZ_JADOTT010000004.1, read as the reverse complement.
GAATATTGGCAGGCCGTCCGTCAGTCGATCGACCTCGCCGTGATTGATGCGCCGGCGTCCAGCCGCGCACCGCTGGCCATGGTCGGGGATGTCGACGGGGTGATCCTCGTGGCCGATGCCCGCCTGACCCGCACGGACGGTCTTCTTGCCCGCCGCCAGTCCATTGAGGCCAGGGGCGGGATAGTGGCGGGTGTTATCCTCAATCGGGCAGGGTTCGAACGGAGCGTGGCATGAGCCTCGCTGCTGCCCATGATCCGCCCTTCCTGGCGGCCCTGCGCGCCGCTCCGCCCCTGAGATTTGCTGGATTTCTGGAAGGCGGGCTGACCGTGCTCTGCCTCTTCCTGTTTTCCCAGGGCCTGATCGGGCCGCTCTTCGCCGACCCGGAAAATCCGGAGAGTTCTGTCGTGCTGCGCCTGATCTGGCTGCCGGTCTATGGCGTGACCCTGGCGCTCATCCTGTCCCGGCCCGGCCGTTTCCTGGGCACTCTGGGTCAGAACAAGCTTATCCTCCTTGTGACAGGCATGACGATGCTCTCCGTGGTCTGGTCGATCGCGCCGGACACGACGCTGCGCCGCTCCTTCGCGCTGATCATGACGACCCTGTTCGGCCTGTGGCTGGCTTCGCGCTGGAACTGGCGGGAAATGGTCCTGCTGATCGCGCTCACCTTTGGAATCCTGGGCGTGCTCAGCACATTCATGGCGCTGGCCGTACCGTCACTGGGTGTCGACCATGACGTCCATGCCGGGGCCTGGAAGGGCCTGTGGTGGGAGAAGAATGCCCTGGGCGCCGTGATGGGCTGGGGCGCCGTGTCGGCCTATGCCGCCTTGCGGGTTGATCCTCAACGTAAATGGATCTGGATGGGACTGGCCGTGCTGTGCACCGCGCTCGTCCTGCTCTCGACCTCCAAGACTGCGCTGCTGGCCTGGCTGTTGGGCACGGGCGGGGCGGTGGCGATTGCCTTGTGCCGCCGTGGTTTCGGTTTTGCCACGACGATTCTTGTCCTGGGCATCACCGGCGTCTTTCTTTTCACGCTGATCCTGCTGGTCGCGCCTGTCGAATTCCTGGAACTCCTGGGCCGCGACGCCACGCTGACCGGCCGGACCGATATCTGGGTTCTGCTGTCCGGAGAGGTTGCCGCCCATCCCTGGACGGGTTTCGGCTATCGCGCGTTCTGGGCGGTGGACGAAGGGCCGGTCTACTGGGTCCGTGCGGGGACATCCTGGCCGGTCCCGACGGCGCACAATGGCTGGATTGAGGTGGCGCTGTCCATCGGCATTCCGGGCGCTATCCTCATGGCGATCGTCTTCCTGCAATCTGTCATCCGCGCCTTCTCCCGCCTCTTCCGCGGTGCCGAAGCCTATTGGGCCTTGCCCTATATTGCTCTGATTGCCGTGGTTTCCGTGTCCGAGAGTAATCTCATGTCGCAGAACTCGCTGGGCTGGGTCCTGTTTGTCGCGACCGCGGCCAAACTGGCCGACAGGAAATCCCGATACGCCTAGCTCGGAGCGGTAAGAGACTGACCGTAGAAACGCGGTTGGAAGGCATCGATCCAGAACAGTTTGCCTGCGCCTTGAATGGTCCGGTTTATAAGCCCGGCCGCCTTGCGGGGCATAAACAGGGCCGCCAGAGCCGCCATCGGTGCATAGATCATAACCTGGCCCAGGCCGACCCCCATCCAGAACAGAACCTTGGCTGGCTTGCCGGCATAGCGGGCCGTCTGGGTCGCGCCCTGCCCAAAGGCAAAGGCGCGGGCGGAGAGATAGCGCCAATTGGATCGTTTCGGGTCAACCCATTCAATTCCGGAGGCTTTCACCGACCAGGCAAAGCGGGCGCCCTGCTGGGAAAGCATGAGGAAGAATACATCATCCTCGCCGCCGGACAGGTTCATGCGCTCATCGAACGGGTCGTTGGGCAGGTCGAAAGCGGACCGGTCGATAAAGGAATTTCCGCAGCCATAGGGTTCCTCGATCCGGCAGTCCTCTGTTGGGCCGACCCGGGAATAGAGGCGCAGGGTGAGATCGCCCCGGATCCCGTTTGAATCGACCGCCTTGCCGCGAAGCGGTCCGAAAACCACGCTGGCATCCTGTTCTTTCGCCGTGGCGGAGAAAGCCTCCAACCAGCCGGCATCGGCGGTTTCATCATCATCCAGAAAGGCGATGAAGCGTCCCTTGGCTGCCGCGAAGCCCGCATTTCGGGCACTGGACACGCCAGAGCGGGGTTCGTGGACATAGATGACCGGGCAGGGCGCATCAGCCTGAAGGGCCGCGATCAAGTCGCGGGCCGGGGCTTCTGGTGCATTGTCGACGACGACGATTTCATCAGGCAGCCGGGACTGGCCGAAAACGCTGCGGAGTGCGCGTTCCAGACCCTCCGGCCGCCGGAAAGTCGGGATGATGACAGAAATGCTCATGCGTCCGCATCCAGTGTTTGCAAAGCCTCGGCGACTGTCATGACGCGGGCCCCGGAGGCTTCCACGGCGTCGCAGACCTGTTCCAATTGGTCCGGTGTGCAGCCCCATTGTGTCGGCGTGTCCTGGACGTCATGGCCGTAATAGATCAGCCAGCCGGGGTGGCCGACCAATGAATGGGCAGCATCCACCGCGCGTGCAATGCCAGCCTCGCCGCCATCCAGAGGCACGGATTGCAGCAGACCCCGATCCGTCGCACCGCGATTGATACGAGCGCGGACCCCGCGCAGGTTGGAGAAGTGTTCCAGCAGCGCCTGTTTGGCAGCCGGCGTGGCCTCGCCATAGGCGAAGGCAAAGCTTTCCAGCTCGGTTTCCAGACCCATGGCTTCGAGGGCCCGGGCATTGCGCGCGACATCGGCAAGGAGTTCCGAGGTCGGTACCGCAGCAGCGTCCAGATGGCTGTAAGTGTGGCAGCCAATCTCGTGTCCCTTGCTGGTCAGGCGCTGGAGATCGCCGGCATCGAACATGGTGCCGTGATGCGTGATGCCACCGGCATAGCCGGCCGAGGCGTAATAGGTGCCGCGCCAACCGCGCTTTTCCAGGGCGGCGGCTCCCGCGATCGCAGCGGATTTGGGGAAGTCGTCAAAGCTGAAGCTGACGATGGCATGATCGGTGTGCACGCGCATAGGCACACGGCTGGCAAAGCGGGCCCAGCGGCGGTTCAGCCCGGCCCAGAGCCCGGCACCCGGAATATAGGGAGCGTTCATCAGATCACCTCTGCGGTCCAGCTTGCCCGCCACAGCTTCAGCGCCAGCGTACGCAAGCGCAAAGGCAGGACATTCATGCGGCTCATGGACGACCAGAGACCCCGCATCAGGCCCTGACCGGGGACCTGGCCGATCAGGCGCGCCGTGCGGGCACCCGGCAGGCTGGCCAGTTCAGGATTGCGGTCCAGCAGGCGCTTGTAGTTGATGGCGCCTTCCTTGAACTTGGCCAGCAAGGTCGACGCATCCTGCAATCCGCCATGGGCGGCGGGATTGTCGACATGCTGGAGATTGAAGCGGGCCGCAGCGCGGACCGCCCAGTCGACGTCTTCCCAACCCCAGCCGGTAAAATCGGTGTCATAGGGTATGGCGTCCATCACCTCGGCCCTGACCAGGATGTTGGAAGCGCAAAAGGCGCTGGCACCGATGGCATTGCGGGCCTCGGCATCATTCTGGTCACTGGTGCGGGAGAGGGCGGCGTGAAGTTGCAGGGCGCGGTCTTCCGGCCAGTCGGTTTCATAGCCGCCAAACACGGCGTCTGCCGCGGTGTGCGCCATCACCTCGCGATAGGTATCGAGGAAGCCGGCATGGCCGGGCTGCATGTCGGCATCGAGATAGAGCAGCCACGCGCCGCGGGCCTGTTGGGCCAGCAGATTGCGTCCGCCGGACCGGCCGCGATTGCGCGTTGAAGTCAGCAGCCGCACTGGCTGGGTCATGGCAGCAATGATGCGGGTCAGCTGGGCGTTGAGCACCGGGTCAGGCTCGCCATCATCATGCAGCAGGATTTCGACATCACCGCGGCTACCAGCCTGTTCGGCCAGGCTGCGGACCAGATCGGCCGGGTCATCCTTGTAGAAGGGGATCAGCACGGAGAGTTTGATCACCCGTGCTTCGCGTGCAGCAGCATTGGCGTATTCGCGTACCGGGTTGTCGATCATGACCGTCATGATTAAGCCTCCGCCGGGGTCAGGCCGGCGCGGGCATCGCGCAGCCATTGCCGACAATCGGCAATATTCAGCAAATAGGCTGAAATCCCGTAAACCGCAGCGCCGACAAATGCTTGCACGCCCAGATCAAGCCAGGCGAAGGGCAGATCAGGCACAGAGAAGACCGCTGCTGCCATGATGGCCGTCGCAGCGCCGGCCTTGATCCATTCGGCCCAGGGCAGGGGCAGGACAAAATAGCGGCGTCCCATGATGACGCAGATGACCAGGGCGACGGCATAGGCCAGCACGGTGGCCATGGCGGCACCGATCAGCCCGAACAGCGGGATGAAAGCCAGATTGAGCGCCAGGTTCAGCAAGGCGGCTCCGGTCATCAGGGCCGCCATGACGCCGGTCCGGCGCTTCAGCGTGAAAGCCTCGTGGAAATAATAGGTCATCATGCCGTTCATCAGACCGGACAGGGCGATCCAGGGCAGGATTCCCGCCGCTTCGGCGCGAACGGATTCGCCAACCAGAACCGTTGTGAGCGGCTCGGCAACGAGGGCCAGTCCGGCGGCCGCCGGGAAGGCGATCAATCCCATCAGACCGGCCGCGCGTCCGGCGACAGCGCGGGCCGCATCGGGACCTTCCTGCTCGAAGGCCTTGATCGTCAGCGGCCAGACGGCGGCACCGAACCAGATGAAGATGATATCGAGCAGCCGGTCCGCCAGGCCATAGCCGGCGGCATACATGCCGACCGAGCTCTCGCCGAGGAAACCGGCGATCAGGAAACGGTCACCGATGGACAGAAGGTGTTCGAAGATCAGGGAGAGGCTGATGGGAAGGCCATAGGCGGCATAGATGCGCGCCCGGCTGGGCTGGCGCTTGCCACCGCGCGAGCGTGACCACATCACCGGCAGGTCGAAGACCAGCATCAGGGCGGCGGCCAGGGCGGTGCCCGCGAACACGCCGGCGGCACCGATATCGGTTGTCAGGATCAGGCCGACGCCGATCATGAAGCCCAGCATGAGATAGGAGGCTTCCAGCGCCGAGAAGCGGCCGACGTCGCCACGGGCCCGATGAGTTTCCATGCCGATCTGCATCAGGGCGCGCAGCAGAAGCGAGAGCGTGGCGAAGCCCAGAGCCGTCTTGAGCGGCAGGTCGAGTGGCAGAAAATGGATCAACCCGACCATCGCGCCGCCACCGAGAAGGGCCGCCACGCCGTAGACCGAGTAGACGGTCATCAGGTGGGCGCGGGTGTGGCCGCGGCGCTCGGCTCGGGCATGAAAACGCGCGACGGCGGCTTCCAGCCAGGTGAAAATGAGAATGTGCGCGAGTGAAAGTGCTGCCAGGACAAGCGCATAGCGGCCATAGGACTCCGCCGGCAGGATGCGGGTGAAGACCGCCACACTGCCAAACCCGACCAGGGCCTGGGATAGCTGGACCGGCAGATAGCCCAAAAGATGTCGTCCAAGCATGATACGCTCCGCTCGCCTCACAGGCGAAGCTTGCAATTTGGATGCCGCTTGGCAGGCGATGCCAGATCCGCCATTTCAGGACGAAGCTCTTGTAAACGTGATGCTAAGGCGTTTGCGCTATTCTGCAGGTTGAGGGGAATGGTGCGGGATTGGCGTCATGCAGATCGAGCTTAAAAAACCGAGCACGCTCAGCGATGCCGAGCGACAGGCCTGGCGCGCCTTCACGGACGCCGACCCGGCGATGGGCAGCCCGTATTTCACCCATGAGTTTGCCGAGTGCTGCGAAGAGGCGCGCGATGATACGCGGGTCATTGTGGCTCGCGAAAAAGGCGTCATCAAAGGCTTCCTGCCGCTACAGACCGGACATTTCGGCTATGCGCGGCCGCTGGCCGGGCCACTGGGCGATGTCCAGGGCCTGATCGCGGAGCCGGGCTATCTCGTGGATCTCGCTGCCTGGCTCAAGGCGGCTCATATCCCGGTTTTCGAGTTTCATGCGGCCCTGTCTTCCCAAGCGGCCTTTGCGAGCCATGCACTGGCGCGCCAGGGATCGTGGATGGTGGATCTGACTGACGGATTTGATGCCTGGTATGCCCAGCGTCAGGCCGTCGAGGCCAAGGCGATGCGCAATGTGCGCACGCGCTATAACCGGCTTGAGAAGATCGCGACGGAGTATTCCTTCGTCATGGCCGACAATCGTCCCGAAGCGCTGGAGGCCATGATCGGCTGGAAGCGCGCGCAGTATAATGAGACGGGCGTGTTTGACGTCTTCTCCGTGCGCTGGACGCGACGCCTTCTGGAGGCGGTGCTCAAGCGCGAAAGCGATGAATTCTCCGGCATGTGCTCGACCCTTCAGATCGACGGCAAGATTGCCGCCGTCCATGTCGGCATGAGTTCGCGTCGCCAGTGCCAGTTCTGGTTCCCGGCCTTTGACCGGGACTATAATCAGGTCAGCCCGGGTCTGCTCATGCTGGTTGAAACGGCCAAGACCTGTGCCGGCATGGGCATGAGCGCGATTGAGCTGGGTCCGGGTGATTTCCGCTTCAAGAAAGAGATGTCGAGCTATCAGATCGGCATTGCTTCGGGCTTTGTCGCCAATCCGTCGATCATGGGCATGGTTCGCCAGAGCTCGGCTGCGCTGACGCGGAGTTTTGAGGGAAAGCCGGAGACAGCCCTGTCGCGTCTTACCGGCAAGGCCATGCGGAAGATTGACCGTCTCGCCGGCTTCTACGCCGCCTGACATTACCGAATGATCAAGCACGAAAAAGCCGGCCAGGATCGCCCTGGCCGGCTTTCTTGTTCCGCAAAGGGATGCCCTCTTAGCGGATGTTGATCTTGTCGCCCATCAGGGCGGGAACCGTGCGGATCATGATCCACAGGTCAAACCAGAAACTGGCCTTGGCGATATAATCCAGATCCCAGCGGATACGCTCGCGGGCCGCTTCCGGCGTGTGCAGGGGACCGCGGGATCCATTGACCTGGGCCCAGCCGGTCAGGCCCGGCTTCACACGGTGACGGTGGGCATATTCGGCGACCAGATTGGCCGTTTCGGTACCACCCGTCCGCATGGAGGGGGCGTGCGGGCGGGGGCCGACCAGAGACATTTCACCCATCAGCACATTCCAGAGCTGAGGCAGCTCATCCAGCGAACTCAGGCGCAGGAATTTGCCGATCGGCGTGACGCGCGGATCATCGCGTTCAACCTGGCGGACAGGTCCTTCGGCTGATTGGGGATCATCCCGCATGGTGCGGAATTTCAGAACTTCGATCGGACGCCCATTGAAGCCTTCACGGACCTGGCGGAAGAGCACGGGACCGCGGCTGGTCAGTTTCACAGCCAGAGCGATCAGGGCCATGACGGGCAGGGCGGCTATCAGCATCAGTGACCCGATCACGAGGTCCTGCAACCGCTTGGCCAGAAGATGGCCGAATTTTTCCTCATCGCCGCTCATCCGGGCGGCCTGGACACCGACAATGTCGTCCAGCGACGTCGCGGCCGGATCGAACTGGTCCAGATCCAGCAAGAGGCAGACCGAATGGGGCAGGGTGCGCAGCTTGGCCAGCAGCATCTGGACACGCTGTTCCGCCTTGGGAGACACGGTCAGAATGATGCGATCGACCTCGTGCAGCATCGGCCAGCTGAGCAAATCATTCGTGTCACCCAGATAGGGCGCGCCGCCCAGGGCTGAGGGCGAGCGGGATTTGCGGTCGTCGAAAATGCCGACGACATTGACCGTGCCGGAACCGGTATTGGCCTTGATCAGTTTGCGGGCATTGGGTGTCGCGCCAACCAGGACGACATTGCGGGCAAGCCGGCCGGCCTTGGCCCAATGGGCGATGAAACCGGCATAGATGACGTGCAACAGCGTCAGGGCACCGACAGCGGTCACGGCAAACATGGCAACGAGGTCTGTAGCATTCGGGGCTGTCACCATGGCCAGACCAATCGCGGCCGAACCAGCCAGGCCGGTGGCGATGAAGGCGCGCATGAGCCGGAAAGCTGCCATTTCGCGCGGTTCGACCTTGTAGAGGCGCATTGTCCCCATCAAGCCCGGAGCCATGACGGCGAGGGCCAGAACCGGCAGCAATTCGCCGGCGGCGACCTGGGTGACATTTCCGCCCGAAAGCGCAAAAGAACCGGCAGCAGCCAGAATGAGCGTCGCGAAGATATCAACGGATTGAAGAATGTGACCGAGCGCCTTGCGGTTGACGCGGTTCTGCGGCGCGCGCGCTTGGGCGCGCATGTCTGCGCGTGTCTTGGCGGCCTTGTCGCCGATCACCGGACGCTGAACCTCATTGGTATCATTGGCCGGACCGGTCGGTGCTGAGCGTGTCGAGTTCGTGAAGTCCACGTCACATCCCCATCAAAGATGGGCTAATATGGGCATGCCAGCTCAAAGATTTCGTTGAGAAGCGTGGTTAACAATCGCCAAACAAACGCTTTTCGCCCCCAATTGCGGTGCAAGGCTGGCCATCTGTTGCGATGCAGCATATGAGGCGGGCAGCTTTCAGACGACAGGTAGACACCATGATCCGGACATCCCTTGCTGCATTCACCGAGCGTCTTTCCGCATCGATCGGAGACCGCGGTGAATTGCCGCCGCTGACGCCGCGCCGGATCCGGATCGAATTGCTGGCGGGGCTGACCGTTGCCTTGGCCCTGGTTCCCGAGGCTGTGGCCTTTGCCTTTGTTGCAGGCGTACCGCCGCTGGCCGGCCTCTACGCGGCTTTCATTGTTGGCCTGATCACTGCGTTGGTTGGCGGCCGTCGGGGCATGATTTCCGGTGCCACGGGGGCTCTGGCTGTCGTCATGGTTCACCTGGTGGCTGAGCACGGGATCGAATACCTGTTTGCGACCGTCGTCCTGATGGGGGTTATCCAGATTGCTGCGGGTCTGCTGCGTCTAGGCAAATTCATCCGCATGGTGCCGCACCCGGTCATGCTGGGCTTCGTCAATGGGCTGGCAATCGTCATCGGCCTCGCCCAGCTGGAACAGTTCCGTATGACGAATGAGGCCGGCGAGCATGTCTGGATGACCGGCTGGCCGCTGGTCCTGACCCTGGGCCTGGTTGCATTGACCATGGCGCTGATCTGGGCCGTGCCGAAAATCACGAAAGCCATCCCCGCGCCGCTGGTCGCCATCGGTGTCGTGGCGGCGCTTGTGATCGGCTTTGACCTGCCGGTGCCGCGTGTGGGCGATATGGCGTCCATTCAGGGCGGATTGCCGGAATTCCATCTGCCCATGGTGCCGCTCAATCTGGAAACCCTGGAAATCATTCTGCCCTATGCCTTCATCCTGTCGGCGATCGGCCTGATCGAAAGCCTGTTGACCCTCAATCTCGTCGGCGAGATCACAGGCCGCCGGGGTGGAGCTTCCCAGGAATGCGTCGCCCAGGGTGTCGCCAATCTGGTGACGGGCTTCTTCGGGGGCATGGGCGGCTGCGCCATGATTGGCCAGTCCATGATCAATGTGAAATCCGGCGGGCGTCTGCGCCTGGCCGGCGTGTCGGCCGCACTTTTCCTGCTGGCCTTCATTCTTGTCGGATCCAGCGTGATCGAGCTGATCCCGCTCGCGGCGCTGGTCGGCGTGATGTTCATGGTCGTGATCGGGACCTTCGCCTGGCAGAGTTTGAGCATCCTTACCCGCATTCCGCGATCGGATGCTTTCGTCATCATCCTGGTGACCGGCGTGACCGTCTATGCCGACCTCGCCATCGCCGTAATTGTCGGCGTGATTGTCTCCGCCCTGGTCTATGCCTGGAATGCCGCCTCGCGCATCCATGCCCGCCAGGAGGCCGGCAAGGAGGGTGAGCTGGTCTACAAGATGGAAGGCCCGCTCTTCTTCGGTTCCACGGCCAGCTTCATGGAATTGTTCAAGCCGGAAGAGGACCCGGAACGCGTGGTCGTCGATTTTGCCGACAGCCGTGTGGTGGACCAGTCCGCGCTGCAGGCGATCGAGGATCTGGCGGCCAAGTACGAAGCGGCGGGCAAGCGCCTGGAACTGCGCCATCTCAGCCGCGACTGCCACCGTCTCCTGTCCAAGGCAGGCCAGCTGATGATCGACAGTGATGATGACCCGGCTTATGGCCTGGCGGTGGAATATCAAATCCGCACCGGCCGCATGGGCGGGTCTCACTGACGACCATTTGCGTGGTGGCGCGGGAAAACCCGCGCCTCACGGAAAGGTAAGTTTGTCGCAGGCTTTTCCGGACCCTATGCTCTGCCCCACCTATCTTTGGGGGAGAGACATGACCCGATTTTTTGCCACGCTTGCCGCGTCCACCATTCTGGCTTCAGCACCTGTCTGGGCCTTGCAGGACGAGGCTGAAGAGGCCGCCGAGACCGAAGCCAGCACCGCGGAATGGGATGTGGCCAATCCGCCGCTGCCGACCCGCGCGATTCCCATCAATGTGACCGAGGGCACCTGGATGTCGCTGGACGTCAGCCCGGACGGTCAGACCATCGCCTTCGACATGCTCGGCGATATTTACACCCTGCCGATCACGGGCGGCACAGCGACCAATATTTCCTCCGGCCTGCCCTGGGAAATCCAGCCGCGCTTCTCGCCGGACGGTTCGCGCATCGCCTTCACTTCGGATCGCGGGGGCGGCGATAATATCTGGGTGATGAATACGGACGGGACCGATGCCCGCCAGATCACGCAGGAAAGCTTCCGTCTGCTCAATAATCCGACCTGGCATCCGTCGGGCCGTTATATCGCCGCGCGCAAGCATTTCACGACGCAGCGTTCGGCCGGTACGGGCGAGATCTGGCTCTACCACGTGCTGGGCGGCAATGGCGTGCAGCTGGTCGAGCGTCCGAACGAGAACTTCCAGAAGGAGCTGGGTGAGCCGATTTTCTCGCCCGATGGCCGTTACGTCTATTACACGCAGAATGTAACGCCGGGTAACACCTTCATCTACGCCCAGGACTCCAATACCGAACTGTTCAATATCCGCCGTTACGACATGGAAACGGGCGAGACGGATACCGTGGTGGAAGGGGCCGGCGGCGCTGTGCGTCCGGCACCTTCACCGGATGGCCGCTATATGGCTTTCATCCGGCGCGACCGCATCCAGTCCGGTCTGTGGGTCAAGGATCTGACCTCGGGTGAGGAACGCCGGCTGGTCGAGACGGTCGATCAGGACATGCAGGAAACCTGGGGTGTCACCGGTCTCTATCCGAACATGGACTGGATGCCGGACAGCTCGGCGATCGTCTATTGGGCCGATGGCCATATCCAGTCCGTCGATCTGGCCAGTGGCGAGGTCACGAACATCCCGTTCGAAGTGAATGATACGCGCGATGTGATCGATCCGCCGCGTGAACAGGTTCAGGTCGCTCCGGAGGAATTCGCCACGCGCATGCCGCGCTTCGCCACGGCTTCGCCGGACGGTTCTCAGATCGTGTTCGAGAGCCTGGGTGTGCTGTGGGTGTCCGATGCGGATGGCAGCAATCAGCGGCGTCTGACGCGGGCTGATGCGTCCGAGCGCCGCGAGATCACCCCGACCTGGTCGCCGGATGGGCGCACGATTGCTTTCGTGGCCTGGGATGATGAGGAACTTGGTTCGATCCGCACGATTTCCGCCCGTGGTGGCCGCGAGCGGACCGTGACCCGAGAGCCGGGGCACTACGCCAATCCGCGCTTCTCGCCGGATGGTGAGACCTTGGTCTTCGAAAAGGAGTCCGGCGGATATCTCACGGCACCGGAATGGTCGGAAACGACCGGCATCTTCCGTGTCCCGGCTTCGGGTGGCGACATTGTCCAGGTGACCGATGGCGGGTCCCTGCCGCACTTTGCGGCCTCCAATGACCGGATCTTCTTCACCCGTGGTGGCAATGGCGCCAGCCTGGTTTCGGTTGACCTGAACGGTCATGAAGAGCGCACGCATGTGACCGGCGATCTGGTGACGGAGTATCAGATGGCACCCGATGGCGCCCATGTCGCCTTCCGCCAGAATTATGATGTCTTCGTCATGCCGGTCCTACCCGGACCGCAATCCGTGGCTGGCGGTGCGGGTGGCTCGGCCCTGCCGACGGTGGAAGTGTCGGGCAATGGCGCGACCTATTTCCACTGGAACCAGTCCGGTGACACGCTGCACTGGACGATGGGGCCTGAATTCTTCACCGCGACCGTGGCGGAATTCCGTCCCGATCCGACCGGTGAGAATGACTACACGCCGCCGGAACATGGCATCAGCATCTCCATGACGGCGACGGCCGATCGTCCGACCGGCCTGACGGCAATCACCGGTGCCCGCATCATCACAATGGCCGATGATGAGGGTGGCGTGATCGAGAACGGCACCATCCTGATCAATGGTAACCGGATCGAGGCTGTCGGTGCGGACATTGCGGTTCCGGAAGGCGCGCGTGTCGTGGATGCCAGCGGCATGACGATCACGCCGGGCTTCATCGATGCCCACGCCCACGGCCCGCAGGGGACGGGCGATCTTGTTCCGGAGCAGAACTGGTCCGTCCTGGCCCATCTGGCGCTTGGCGTCACCACGATCCATGACCCGTCGAGCCGGGCGAGCCATATTTTCACGGCCGGGGAGTACCAGCGGGCCGGTCGTCTTCTGGCACCGCGCATCTATTCTACCGGTGAGATTGTCTATGGTGCCCGGGCGGCCTCGGTCTATGCCGAGATCAATTCCTATGAGGATGCCCAGGAACATGTCTTCCGTCTGGCATCCCAGGGTGCCCACTCGATCAAGAACTACAACCAGCCGCGCCGGAACCAGCGTCAGCAGGTTGTCGCTGCGGCGATCGAAGCGGGTCTGGAAGTGGTCGCCGAGGGTGGCTCCAACTATCACATGGACATGGCGATGGTGGCCGATGGCAATACGTCCATTGAGCATAATCTGCCCCAAGCCATGATCTATGAAGACGTTCTGCAAATGTATTCGCAGACCGAAGTGGCCTATGTGCCGACCATTGTCGTGACCTATGGCGGTCTGGCCGGTGACCCGTACTGGCGCCAGGCGATGAATGTCTGGGAACATCCGCTGCTGTCGCAGAATGTGCCGCCGCGCATTCTTCAGGCCGGCTCTGTCCGCCGCACCACGGCGCCGGAAGAGGACTTCGTCGATGATGACAATGCCCGGACGGCGCACATGCTGTTCGAGCGCGGTGTCGACGTGTCCATTGGCGCCCACGGCCAGCAGGAAGGTCTCGCCGCCCATTGGGAGATGTGGTCTTTCGTGCGCGGTGGTTTCTCGCCGCTGGAAGCGCTGATGACGGCAACGGTGATGCCGGCCCGCCATCTTGGTTTCGACCGGGATCTGGGCTCGCTGGAGGCCGGCAAGCTGGCCGACCTCGTCATCATGCGGGAGAACCCGCTGGATGATATCGGCAATACGGACGAGATCGAGTACGTCATGCTCAATGGCCGTCTTTACGAGGCCGAGGGCATGCAGGAAGTCGTTACCGGAGAAGGCGGCCGCAGCGCCTATTTCTGGGAATAGATTTTCCGCGTCAGACTATGGAAGGCCCCGGACCGCTGGTCCGGCGCGATAGGCCG
>NZ_JADOTT010000004.1:0-317556 GCF_016817355.1 Maricaulis parjimensis | reverse complement strand
CACCATCCGGCTTGTTGCGCTGGTCCGGGGCTTTTCTTTGTCCCGACCAATTCCGATTTGGGTTGTGACAGAAAACAACTTAAAATAGCCTCATGAAACAAAGCGATCTCGGAGTGTTTGTCCCCGTCGCATAATCGGGAGGTAGTCATGGCGCGTTACACGATTTTCGGAGCGGGGCCGGGCGGCCTCTACACCGCCTGGCGGCTGGCCAGCAGCGGCAAGCTGGCGGCGGGCGATGCAATCGAACTCATTGAATGGGGCCAGTACAGTTTTGCAGCCGGCGATGGCGGGACGCGCTTGCCCGCTGGCCGTATCTGCACGCATCACTATCAGGGTGATGCCGGCAATTCCTATATCGAGATCGGCGGTATGCGCTATCTGGAATGGAGTGAAAGCAATCCGGGAGAGGGGCACCAGCTTGTCACCAAAACGATCTCTGCCCTGGGCCTGGATGACGAGGTCGTGCCTTTCCTGACAACGGACAATCCGGCCTTCTATCTGCGCGGTGTGAATTTCTACCAGGACGATCTCGGGGTGAACGGCTTCGTCGCGCCCTACAATACGCCGGGAAACAACGCCAAGCCGGCGGATACATTGTTCGGGAACATCTCGGCCCTGATGACGTCCGGTGCCAATCCCCAAACCCGGGCAGAGCAGTGCCAGTTCTATGCGTCAGGCGTGCTCCCGGACACGACGAATTCCTTCGTCTACAGCGCGGGCGATACCGTGTCGAATATCGGCTACTGGAACTTCTTCTATGACCAGGCCGGCAATGAGGGCTTCTCCTATGCGGCCGATGCCGGCGGGTATTCCTCAAACGTGATCAACTGGAATGCGGCGGACGCGGCCATCTATAATGGCGAATTCGCGCCTGGCGGGGCCTTCAAGACGCTTAAGACCGGCTATTCCAGCCTGTTCACATCCTTGTTCAACGCTGCACAGACGGCGGCTGGGCAAGCGGGCGTGAGCTTCACACTGACGCAAGGGCGCCGCCTGCACTCCATCTGGCTGGAAAATGATGTGCCGACCTATTGCACGGCACCGGCCAGTGATCCTGATCACGCGGACGGGCCGGCTCAGTCGACGGATCATGCCTTTCTCGCCATGCCGCCGAAATGTGTGGAACTTGTCGCCCGCGCGACCCGCTATGCTGACATGACGGGCAAGCTGGACTTCCTCAACGCGCAGACGGTCCAGAACAATCTCCAGGCCGTCATGGAACAGCCGTCCTACAAGGTCGCCATGTTCTTCGACACGCCCTGGTGGGAGACAGCGAAATATCCGCCGAAACTGGTGAGCTCGCAGGGCGACACGAATATTTTCGGACCAACCATCACGGACATTCCGCTGCGCCAGATCTATTATTTCGGCAATAACGCGCCGTCCGGCGGCGGCGCGCCGGTTTACGGCATGCTGGCATCCTATGACGACATGCGCTTTGACGGGTTCTGGCGGGGCATGGAATTACCGCTGGATCAGCGCCGGACCCTGCCGATTTCGGAGGATCTCCAGCCTCTGGAAGGCGGTCGCGCGGCTCCGCCGTCGATGGAGAAAATGCTCCTGCTTCAACTGGCCAAGGTTCACTATAATGACCCGGACGCGGCCTGGCAGATCCCGCAGCCGCTGGAAACCGTGTTCATGGATTGGGGGCTCAACCCGTTCGGGGCCGGCTATCATGCCTGGGCGTCAGATTATGACATCTGCGCTGTGATGAATGATATTCGCGCGCCGGCCTTGCTGGCGGGCGCAGCCACCGGTCCGGTCTATCTGGTTGGCTCTGCCTTCTCCAACGACCAGGCCTGGGTGGAGGGCGCGTTCTGTACGGCGGAATCCGTGCTGGTGGATTATCTGGGTATTCCCACGATCGCGGACACGGCCGCCTATCCGCTGATTTGCCCTTGCAGTTCAGGCGGTTCGCCGCGGACGCAGCCGTCTGCTGCAGAGTTGACGCCGGCGCAATAGCCCAAACGAAAGAAGGGCGCCCGGGGGAAAGGCGCCCTTCATCATTCGGGGGGATCGAATGCCGGCTGAAGACGGCCGGTTTTTATGGGGTCTTCCGGAGCGCGAGGGGGATCAGAACTCCGGTGTCTTCACAATCCCTATGTGTCATCCTCACCCGGTAATTGCACTGAATAAAAAAAGCCCCGGGTTTTTTGCCCGGGGCTTTTCTTTCGTTAACCTTTTTTCGGGTCGTCAGTTCAGCGTGGAGCGGAAGGAGACGCCGATGATGCGCGGCTCGTTGACGAAGCCGGTATTGTTGTTGAAGTCGATCCCGCCGACGAGGTTCTCTTCATCCGTGATATTGCGGACGAACAGGGCGGCCTCGTAATCGCGGCCGGCTTCGCTGGTGCCGGCATAGCCCAGACGCAGACCTCCCTCGAAATTGCCCTCGGAATAGAATTCCTCGGACTCGTATAGGAAGAGGTTGGTGTGACCCTGGTAGAACCAGTCCGTGTAGGCGAACCATTCGCCATTTTCACCGGCCGGGATGGAATAGCGGGCGGTGAAGGACAGGATCATGTCCGGGGCCTGCGGGAAGGGATTGCCGTCGACTTCATAAAAGCCGTCCAGATCCGCATCCGGGTCCAGCACGGTGCACTGGGCGCAGGCGCCGACTTCCAGCGTATTGTCCTGCAGCTCGGTCTCGTTCCAGGAGAAGCCGGCCGTCACGAACAGATTGTCGGTGACGAAGAATTCGCTGTCGACTTCGAAACCATAGCCCACGCCGCGATCGGCATTGATCAGCTGGACCAGATTGCCGCCGCCGCCGACGGCCGAGAGCTGAAGATCATCCACCTGGTAGTAGAAGGCCGTGGCATTGAAGCGGGCCCGGCCGTCAAACGGTTCGGACTTGTAGCCGATCTCATAGGAGATGGAGGTTTCGCTGTCGGCGATAGAGGGCGGATTGAAGAAGGCGACGTCACGGGCCTGGATGGACGGGCCACGGAAGCCGCGGGCGATGCGGGCGAAGACCGCCTGGTCATCGTCCAGATCATAATAGGCCGACAGGTCCCAGCTGATCTGTTCGTCTTCCACCGATACCGGCTGGACGGGGAAGTTCGTGACGATGCCCGTCAGGAATTTCTCGTCATTGGTGAAGCGGATGCCGCCGGACAGTTCCAGGCGCTCAGTGGCCTGGTGGCTGACCTGGGCGAAAGCCGACCAGAGCTGGTTCTTGTGGCGCACCGTGGTGGAGGGCGGGAAACCGCCATTCGGGCCGACCGTGGTGATATTGAACTGACTGTCGAAATAATAGGCACCGATCTGCCAGGTCGTGGCCTGGTCGTCAGCAGACGCCAGCCGGATTTCCTGGGTGAATTGGTCCAGCTCGTCGATCCCGTCCTGGGTTTCCGACGGGAAGGGGATGAAGCCCGGGCCGGTGACCAGATTGCCGCCATCGATATCGCCCAGGCTGTAGCCTTCAGCGCGCTCGATCGCCGTGATGGAGGTCAGCGTCAGGCCGTCCATATAATAGTTCACATTGGCGCTTGTGCCCCAGCTGTCATAGGCCTGCGGGTTATTGAACGTGCTGTCGAACCAGACCGTGTCACGGTCAAAATTGCCGTTCAGATTATTATTGCCCGGGCCCACAATATTGGCGCGGAATACGGCGGAGGTGCCGTTCAGCGAGCGGGCATGGACATTGAACAGGGCTTCCAGGCTTTCTGTCGGCGTGAACAGGAATTGCGCACGGCCGGCCCATTCCTGGTGGCCACCCAGGGCGTCGCTTTCACCGGTGAAGGCATTATCGATCCAGTCGGCGCGGTTTTGTGTCATCACCGAGATGCGGGCGGACAGGACGTCCTCGATCAGGCCGCCACCGATGGCACCCTCTACATTGACCGTACCCAGCGTGCCGGCTGCGACCTGGAAATAGCCGTCGGTTTCCTGCGTTGGACGGGCCGAGCTGAAGGAGATTGTGCCGGCCGTCGTATTGCGGCCGAACAGCGTGCCTTGCGGGCCGCGGGCGATTTCCACCTGCTGGATGTCGAACAGCGGGAAGGATTTCAGGATGACATTCTCCATCACCACATCATCAATGATCACCGAGACCGGCTGGGATGCGGCGAGGTCGAAATCGGTATTGCCCAAGCCACGAATGTAGAAGCGCGGCGCGACACGGCCATTGGAGCTCTCGGCATAGAGGCTCGGCACGCGGGCGGCCAGGGACAGGATGTCGGCTCCGCCCTCGGTGAAGGGGGCCAATTCCTGGCCAGACGCTGCCGTGACGGAATTGGCGATGTCCTGGACGTTTTCTTCACGGCGCGTGGTCGTGACGATGATGGTTTCCACCGTGGAGGTGGACGGAGCGCCTTGCGCCAGAGCAACAGGCGCAGCGGAGAGCGTCAGGGCGAGTGCGCTGGCACCCGTGCGAATGATCGCTTTGCGGGAGAGGGGCGGACGGGTCATGGATATCCCTTTCGAGGCCGGTCGAAGCAGAACGCCGCAAAGGCCCGAGCATGGCCGGGAGCGGCGTACCGGTGAGTGATTTTGCTCCGTTACCGGATATTGAGAATTTATGACAGGTTCCGGGCGGGCAGGGTGTGCGAATCCGCGGGTGGTGTTGCGCTGCAGCAACCGGTGGGCTGGCAGGCTCAGTCTTGGTCCTTATCGTCCTGCCAGAGCGGATGTTTGCCCATGATGGCCGCAAACCTCTCTGATGTCAGATGCTTGGCCAGCCAGGCTTGGAGATGTGGCAGGTCTTGAGCGTCAAACCAGGTCTTGTCGGTATGGGCAAACTGTCTGACGAAGGGAAAAATGGCGGCGTCGGCGAGCGTCATCATCGATCCGTTGAGTTGACCTCGATCTGCGATCAGGGTTTCAAATTTGCGCAAAATATCGAAACAGCTGGCGCGATGGGTGTCCGGATCCGCATCCTCGTATCGGGTCGCGTATTTGTAGCGGTCGAGATGGTGCTTGAACGGGCCGTCGCACAGGCCGATCAGCTCTTCCCGGGTGGCGCGATCATCGTCCAGCCAACCCTCCGGGTCAGATTGTTCCAGCGCCCAGTGCATGATGTCCAGGCTTTCGTCCAGGACCTGTCCATTCGGCATGACGAGTACGGGAACAGTCCCCTTGGGCGAGGCCGCCAGCATGGAGGCTGGCTTGTCGCGCAACAGGATTTCTCGATGCTCAAACTCCATTTCACTGGCATGCAGGGCCAAACGCGCCCGCATGGCATAGGGGCAGCGGCGGAAGGAATAGAGAATGGGGCGGCTGCCCGTCATTCCGCCTCGGCCTTGCGGCCGACATGCCGCTCGCCCCGTGCTTGGGCCAGAATTTCCTGCCGGTGCCGTTCGGCATAGCCCTCGCGTTGGGCGGCATCGCGCGCGTCATGGCAATAGGGGCAGCTCTCGCCCTCGATGAAGAGAGGCGAGGCGCGATCTTCGGCGCCCAGCGGCTCGCGGCAGGCATGGCAGAGGCTGTGCGTGCCTTCCGCCAGACCATGACCAACCGCCACCCGGCGATCGAAGACGAAGCATTCGCCCTGCCAGAGGCTGTCCTCGGCCGGTACGGTCTCGAGATATTTCAGAATGCCGCCCTTGAGATGGAAGACATCCTCGATGCCTTCCTGCTTCACAAAGGCCGTGGCCTTCTCGCACCGAATCCCGCCCGTGCAATACATAGCGATCCGGGCATTGGGACGCGTTTCCCGGAAGCGCCGGAACCAGTCGGGGAATTCCCGGAAGGTCGTGGTGTGCGGATCGACAGCTCCGGCGAATTGGCCGATGCGCACTTCATAATCATTGCGCGTATCGATGGTGACGACATCCGGCGCCTGGATGAGGTCGTTCCAGTCCTCCGGTTCGACATAGGTGCCGACGGTCTCGTTCGGATCGATGCCGGGAACACCCATGGTGACGATTTCCCGCTTGAGCCGGACCTTCAGTCGGAGGAAGGGCTGGTCTTCGGACCGGCTCTCCTTGTGTTCCAGGTCCCTACAGCCGGGCAGGCCGCGGAGAAATTCGAGGACTGTGCGCAGGCCCGTTTCCGGTCCGGCAATCGTGCCATTGAGCCCCTCGGGCGCCAGCAAGAGCGTGCCGGCGACTTGGTTCTCGGCGCAGACATCATGAATGCGCGCCTGCAAATCGGCATCGGCTTTGAGGGGCGTGAATTTGTAGAGCGCAGCGATCAGATAGTCGGACATGTCGGGCACAAGGGTAGCGGGCGGCCTGTATAACGGGCGCGGCGCTCGCCGTCATCGCCCGGTGTGCTCAATGATCATTGGACGCCATGCGTTGCGCGTCCCCGGGCGTATCGGCGGCAGTTTGCGGGATAAACAGATAAAAGCGGCTGCCCAGTCCCGGTTCGGACTCGACCCATATCCGTCCGCCATGCAAATCCGCGGCGCGGCGGCACAGGGCAAGGCCGATGCCCGAGCCCTCGTATTTTTCGGCGGTGTGCAAGCGTTCGAAGACCTCGAAGATACGGCCGAAATGCTCCGGCTCGATGCCGATCCCGTTATCCTCCACGCAGAGCGTGCAACCGTGTTCTGATTGGCGGCTGGAAATGCGGATATGGGGCATGGCATCGCCCCGGTATTTGAGACCGTTTGAAACAAGGTTCTGGAGGGCTCGGGTCAAGAGAAAACGGTCGGCCTGGACGGGACCGTCGAAATCCCATTCCAGCCTGGCACCGCTTTCCTGAATCGGGGCTTCCAGCAATTCCTCGATTTCCTGGGTCAGATCCTGTGGGGCCAGAGTCTCCGGATTGAGCCGGGCGGCATCGGCCTTTGTGTAGGACAGCAGGTCCTGAACCAGGCGCTGGGCGCGTTCGGCCCCCCGATTGATCCGCGCCAGCATGTCCTGGCTTCGGTCGTCCAGCTCGGCATGCCGTTGCACGAGCAGGGCTGACATGCCCTGCATAATACGCAAGGGCGCCTGAAGATCATGGGAGGCATGTGAGGCGAAGCGGGCGAGGTCATGATTCTTGGCCTCGATAATGGCGTGGCTCTCCTTCAACTCGATCGTCTTGCGCGCCACCTCGATGCGGATGTCCACAGCGCGGCGGGCATCTTTCAGCGCCAGCGCGCCCAGTGTCATCGTGGCGAACATGGAAAAAGCCAGGACCAGCCAGGGCAGAGGACCGATGCTCAGGAGGAAAGAACGCCTCGGAATGAGAGAGAGTTCCAAACCTTCGAAGGCGTTTGGCCCGGTCCAGCCGACGCGGAAGGGCGCAGAACGCAGCAGCTCGTTCACAGGCGGCAAGTTTTCGGGCACAGCATCCGAACCGCCGGTGGTCACGACAACTGGATCATCGCCCGGCATGCTGGCGATGACCCACAGGATGGGCGATGGGCTGGTGTCGGGCGGCAACAGGTCTTCCATGGGAGCCGCAGCGTAAATGCGCGATGGCAGGCTTTCCGGTCTGTGGCGCACCAGCGCAATACGAAGGCTCGACACACCGTCATTCGGCAAGGCGATCAGCCTGTGTTCACCGGGCGGTGCAGGCGGCAGGGCGGAGGAAGACAGAGTGAGGTCAATCTGATGGGCGATCTCATCCTGCACGCCGGTGAGGGGCCGTCGGGTATCGCTTGGCGATGGTAGATGGCCAAGTTGTGGCAAGCCCTCGGTACTGGATGAGGCGAAGACGGATTGAACTACCTCGGCACTGAGACCAGCGTCCAGGGCACGGGCATAGGCGTTCAATTGAACTTCCATGTGGTTCAGTTCGGATTCGAATTCCCGGCTGAGCCCTTCAGCGGCCGCCCGGAATTCGCGTTCCTGCGCGCGGCTTTGATTGACCAGGGTCGCGAAGAACAGGGCCAGTGACACGATGAGACCGAACAGGATGATGGTTACAGGCGTGCGGTAGGCATCCAGCAAGCCGGTCAGCGTCTCATAGCGCTGATGCGGCGAGACTTCCGGATCCTTTCCTGGCGCCTGCTGGGTCATCGGGCCTTAGTCCGCCGTGTCACGGATGCGGGTGAACCGGTCTATCAGGACCGGCACAAGCGGCAGCATGAGGACTGCGGTGGCAACGGAGGCAGCGGCCGTCATCAGTTTCAGTATCCCTTCGACATAGTAGAGCGGGTGCCAGAGCACGACGATATTCATGACGTGATTGATGCCGCAGAAGAGAATGAAAATTCCGAACATGATGAATGCCCAGCGAAAGGGCACCGGCCGGTCGAGACGGCGCAGAAAGACCAGGATCGTGATCGGGATGGAAAAATAAGCGAGGGCGATGGCCAGATCGGCGATGACATGCATGCCGACAAGCTCGGGGCGCCAGAGATAACACATGCCATGGGGCATGAAGTTATTGATGTCGAAATAGTCCATGGATCGTCTGCCCCCCGCAACGATCCCGGCTCAAGGCCGGGGCGGATACCTGGTGAGTGCGGCGGTCAATCTAGGACATTCAGGCGAGGGAATACCACAAGTTCATATAATATGAGGTGCGGTCACCGGCTTGCCCGCTCCGACCTCTTCTTTCGCCGCAAACGCCATCAGGGCAAGAAAAAGCCCGGCGTGATTGGCATCACGCCGGGCCGTTTCAAAATTATGACGGGGCCGGATCAGTCGAGCGCCGGCAGCGCCGCTTTCAGGGTATCGGATGCCGCCACGATCATATCGGCATCGGCGGACAGCGTCTCAGGACGCAGAGGCGTCGGGAAAGCGGTCTGCAACAAGGCGATCGCGCTTGCCAAGCCGGCCGCGGCCGTCGGGTCGGCCAGTGCGATAGTGTTCATGTGGCGGTCGGCATAGCGTTCGGCGCCCTTGGTAAAGCCATATCCATCCAGATAGGCCTCACCCGCATCCGGTGTGGAGGCCACGAGACGGTATTGCAGGGCGGCGCGTTCGACCAGGTCGGCCAGGATGCGTGCCTGGACGGCACCGGCGCTCGCGTCGTTCTGCGGGGCATAGGCTTCAGCGTCGTCGAGCGCGGTGATCACGGCTTCGACCTTTGCGGCGATCTCTTCATCGCTCTCACCGCTATAGGGCGCCACAGCTGCAGCCGTCATGGTTTCGCCGAAGAGCGGTGAGCCCAGCGCTTCCAGAACCGGTTCGAAATCGATGTAGATCTCGGAAATCGGGTGGGCGAACATTTCAGCACCCGCCGTTCGGTCACCCGCCTGAAAGGCGTCGATACCGGCCAGATAGTGCGCCCGCATCACTTCAATGGCGATGCCATAGACCACGGGGTCGTTTTCAGCCGCGACGGGGTCAATGCCGAATTCACCGCCGCCACCGCCGCCTTCGCCTTCGCCGCTCTCGCCTTCACCTTCGGAGAAGGCCGGCGTGGACGGGGCCTCGAAGGAGCCGTTTTGTGCGTGTTCGGAGGTGGCAGGGTTGTGCGCGCCAGACTCGCCGACTTCACCGGCCGGATCGCTGCAGGCGGCCAGTCCGCCCACCAGAGCGGCTGTGCCGACAGTGGTCCAGATACGCGTGCGACGCTTGATGCCCATGAAACTTCCCCTTGCCGATGGCATGACTTGTGTTGGACGTAGGAAACCGCCTAAACCCATTTTCAGTAAATGACAATTAGTCGCAGGTGAAATCATGCTGTTGTGTCTGCAAAATCTCTGTTCCCCGGAGGAAGTGGCCCAGTTGCGCCGTTTGGCTGAGGAAAGTGAGTATGCGGACGGGCGCAAGACGGCCGGATGGGCTGCGCGTGAGGTGAAGCGTAATGAACAGGTCGAGGCGGGCCCGCGGATCGACCTGATCCGTACGACGGTGCGCAAGGCGTTGGAGCGTCATCCGCTGTTCAAGAGTTTTGCCCAGCCTAAGGCGATCACCCGTATGCTGGTTTCCCGTTACACGGCCGGCATGGAGTATGGCCGTCATGTCGACGACGCGCTGATGGGCGGGCGCCGTGTGGACCTCTCCTTCACCCTCTTCCTGTCCGACCCGACCAGCTATGAGGGCGGAGAGCTTGTCATGGAAGGCACGGACGGGGAGACCGAGATCAAGCTCGCCCCGGGTGAGGCCGTGATCTATCCCACTGCAGCCCTGCATCGTGTTGCAGAGGTGACTGCGGGGGAGCGTCTTGCAGTGGTCGGCTGGGTGCGCAGCCTGGTCCGGCGGGCTGACCAACGCGAGATCCTGTTCGACCTCGACCAGGTCTGCCGCAGCCTGTTTGAAAAATCCGGAAAAACGCAGGAACTGGATCTGTTGTTGAAGACCAAGTCCAATCTGCTGCGTCAGTGGGCGGAAGACTAGGCTTTCACGCCCTCGATCACATCGGCCCAATCGGGATGCTTGTCGGCCTGCGTCTTGAGGAAGGGGCAGAGCGGAACAATGATGAATCCATTTGCCCGGGCTTCGGCCACGACGTGCAGGGCGAGGGCCTGGGCTATGCCCATGCCGCGGAGTTCGTCAGGCACGCCCGTGTGGTCGACAATGATCCGCGTCGGACTGATGCGGCTGAAGGTCATTTCGCCTTCAGCCTGCTGCCCGGCGATGCGGGCGACATAGCGGCCCTTGCTGCCGGTCTCTTCGAGAGAAATCTGGATATCCATGCCCAATTCGGTTCGGCTTTTCTGTCAGACCGCCTCCATTGACTCCACAACGCCGTCTGCGCCGCGAATAACGAGAGAATGCCCGCTGTCAGGGGCAAAGGATAGAAAAAGCGTGGTCGTGATGCCCAGAATGGCGATCGACAATAGCAAACCGGTCCAGCGCATGATGTGTCTCCTGTTCGGGGAGCACAGATCGGTATCGCCATCAGCATGCGCCAGTACCAAGAGCTGATCGGCGGGTTTGCAAATCTGCATAGCCCGCAGACTTGATTGGGTCGCGTCAGCCCCCAAGGGGCAGGTCCCGCGCCTTGGCGGGCTGGAAGCCTTCGGCGAGGGAGCGCGCTTCCCATGGCACCATCCGGATCATGCCAGGAGTGACGTCCAGGCAATTGAAAGCGGCCGGCTCGTCTCTTGTTCGCAGGGAAAAGGTTGTGCCGGCTCCGACGAACCAGCACGTGCGCTGGTCGATGGTGCAGGGTTCCGCGAAAGTCTCGTGCAAATGGCCGGTGAGGACGAGATCACAAGATTGTGCAGCCAGGCGTGCGGCTTGCGCAGCGCGTGCCGTGCGGGCCCGCCCCCTTGCACCACCCGGCGCCAGAAGAGGGTGATGGCAGGTCAGGACACGCAGGGCAGCCATTTCGCCTGCCGGATTGAGACGGTCTAGCGCCTGTTTCAGAGCGGGCAGAGCGACGCGACCGAGAGACCAGTCCGGCCGCCATTGAGCGCGGCGCGCGGTCAGCAAGGTCTCGATCCGGACCTGCTCGCTGTCATGGCGCGGCTGCAAATGGGGCCGCAAACGGGACTCGAACCGTTGCCAGGGCCGAGTGAAGCGCTCGTGCAGGGCTCTGACCGGTGTGTCGTGATTACCGGGCATGCCGATGGCCGGGACGTTGAGCGCGGCGAAAAAGTCAGCAGCTTGTTCGAACTCGCGTTTGCGGCCCGATTGCGTGAAATCTCCGGCCGCGACTATCAGGTCAGGTTTCAGAGTGCGGGCAGTGTCCTTGAATGCCGCCACGAGAGAGGGGTGTTCGGCGCCGAAATGCAGATCGGCGATGTGAAGGATGCGGGTCATGACGACACCGGGATCAGCTGGAGAGGGGTTCGAGCTCGGCTCAGTTTGACCGCGTTTTCGGTGAAGACAGGCTCGCCATCAATCATCGCGGCCAGGGGTTTCCGGGCCAGGGCTTCGAGCCTTTCGATCTCGCCGGTCGGCAGGCGGTCGGGGTCTGACAGCAATGTCCAGCCGGTCCGAGCAATATCGCCCATTTCGCGCCAGTGCACCGCGATGTAGCGCATGGAGTGCGCGTCGAGATCCGCAAGGTCGACATAAACACCGCTGGCCCGATGACGCCGGTTTCCATCATTGGTCGTGTAGCGGATCCCCGGCGTGAAAGCCTGACGGATCGATGCGGCTACCCGTTTGGAAAAGGAGGGCAGGGGTGGCGGGCCCTCGAACTCGCGCAGGCGCTCTCGGGCCCGGGCAATCGTGGATGGGAAGCCCAGTCCGGCGGCAACCAGGAACACGGAGTCGTTGAGAAGGCCTGGACGGAACTCGCGCATGGGGCCTTCGCAAATGTGGTCCAGCAGATCGATCGGGTCGCGGTCTCCGTAGACGCGTTTGACCAGGAGATTGGCCGTCCCGAAAGGCAAGGGCAGGAGGGGGCAATCCGGCCGGTGCCGATAGACATGTTGTGCGACGGACCGGATCGTGCCGTCGCCGCCGGCAATGGCGATCCCGCCGATGCCGGACTCCCAGCCTGCTGCCAGCCTGTCGGCATTGAAATCGTCAAGCGGCCAGACTTCTGTGATCCGGTTGTGCGATTGTACAGCGTCGGCCACCTCGTCCGCGCCGCCGCGGACGAAGCGGCCAGACGAGGTGTTCACGACAAGGGCAAGGCGCTCTCCCGGTTTCCTGTCAGCCATGGATTCCCCTTGCTCTGTGTGGCGACGGGCCCGGTCCTACTCCGCCGGAACGGCGACCGCTGGCATGTCGGTGAAGGGCTGGATGCCGAATTCCGGGTAGACTTCTGTCGGGTAGTAGAAAGTCCCGTTGGAAGCGACCAGGGAGATCGTCTTGATTTCCCGCAGGTCTGCGGTCGGGTCACCTGGCACCAGGAAGAAGTCGGCCAGCTTGCCCGGCTCGATCGAGCCCAGTTCATCGCCGACCCCCAGATAACTCGCCATGTCCTGGGAGGCCCAGGCCAGGATTTCCGGCGCCGTCATGCCAATGGATTGATAGAGTTCCAGTTCGCGGTGATAGCTGAAGGACCCGCCCAAATCCGTACCCGGCACGATGAAGATCCCGGCTTCACGCATCATGCGCAAGGTCTCGGTGATCTGGTCAAAGGCACCGCGATAATTCTCGTCATCCTCCGGCGTTGCGATATCCGCCCAGGCTGAACGGGCCTGGCGCTGGAAGTCGACCGGCATGTGATCGACATAGTCCACAACACCCGGCGAAACGGTGCCATTTCGGGAGAGCAGCAGGGCTTCGTGAATGGCAAAGGTCGGGTCGATGGCGATACCGCGATCCGCCATTTCCTGGATCGTGGATTGAACCGCCTCCGATTGCAGATCCAGAGCCGGAAGGCGGCGCAGGGCGGTCAGGCGCAGCAGGGTCCGCGTATCCTCGCCATCCTCGAGCACCCAGCCCAGCATGACCTGGTTGATATGGGTCATCTCGTCATAGCCGGCCATGATCATCGTGTCGGCATTGGTGAAGGCGGGTACGTGACCGGCGACGCGCAGGCCCCGTTCATGGGCCCGTTCGATCATGGCGGGCACCCAATCCGGGTTCATCGAGTTGTAGATCTTGATCTGCCAGAAATCGCCGGCATCGGCATAGGTGTCGACGGCCGCGACGGCTTCCGCCTCACTGGAGACGAGGATGCCATTGTTGGAATTGAACTCGGAGCGGCCCTCGATGAAGCCGGAGCGCGTGATGCGCGGGCCGGCAATCTCGCCCGCCTCGATCCGGTCGATCAGGGCCCCGAGGACTTCGTTGTTATTGCCCATGTCCCGAACGGAGGTGACGCCGGCCAGCACGTTCAGCATGGCCGATCCTTCGCCCATATGTCCGTGCATTTCGAACATGCCGGGCAGGAGCGTGCCGCCGGCACCGTCGATCTCGACTTCGCCGTTTGCGGTGGGGATATCCAGCGGATCAATCGCGGTGATGCGTTCTCCGCTCACGACCACGGAGACCGGTTCGCCGAGTGCCTGGGTTTGCGGATCGAAAATCCGCACATTCCGGATCCGCACCGGCGCGTCATAGTCATGGGCGAAACGGGCCTGCATGTCTGCATAGCGCTGCGCCCCGTACCCGGCGGCCAGGCCGCGCAGGCGCTCATCCTCACCTTCATAACCGGTTTCCAGAACTGCAAAGCCCGGCGTGATCAGGCCGAAAAAGGCCTCGCCGGACATCAGGAAATAAGTCGGGTTGGTGCTGGTGCCGGAGAGGGCGTAGACCGTGACGTCGCGCTCACCACCCTCACCATTGACGGTGAGTTGGTCGATTTCGCTCATGCTCAGCGTGCCACCGGGCAGGGCAGCCAGGGTGCCATCCTCCGAATTCATCAGCGCCCGGGCCGCAATGGCCAGCCAGTAGGGGCTGGCATTGTTCGGCACGTAGAAAGCCGGTCCGGCAGGCAGGGCCTGATCCGAACCCGTTGAATCGGTCCAGCGGGCCTCGCTGTCGACCATGGCGAAGCTCTCTTCCACCGGATTGCCGAAGGTTTCCGCACCTTCCACGCTCCAGCTGGAGGGCAGGCCGTCCGCGTCCAGCGTCACGGTTTCGGCCAGGGTCGGGCCGCGGCCATTATTGCGGTATTCGAATTCGACCGTGTAGCCGCCCTCGCCCGGCGTGACGTCCATGGCGCCGATCGGTGTGCCGCCGACCAGGACAACGAAATGCGTGGCTTCCTCGCTGGCCGAGGCGGCCGCGCTCGAAGCATCCGGCGTGGACGGCGCGCTGCACGCGGCCAGTCCGGCCAGGACGACGGCCGCAAGGGCCGGGCGAATATGGGATGACATGGAAACTCCCCCGAAGTTCAAGATGGCCAACGGGTTAACATTCTTCTGGAAGGGAGTCTTGCGAAAGCGGGGCCGGGTGCAACCGGAGTGTCAGATGGCGGCCACCCGCTTGGGAATGGCCGCCATCCGACGGAGGGATTATCCGCGGGGCCGGATCAGGCGACCCACATCATGTCCACAGCCGGTACGGGCTCGAACGCTGCTTCGCCCATCTCCATGGCAGGCTCTGCGTCTGCGCCGCCCATCACGGTCAGGCTGTCCGTGTCGGACCAGCGATAGATCACGGTATCGCCATCGGTTTCCACGGTCGCATCGGACAGGGAATAGCCGTTCAGCTCGAGCACATCGGCATCCGTGAAGTCCATGATGATGTCATTGCCGCCACTGAAGACGAAGGTATCGCTGCCCTGGCCGCCGATCATCACATCATCTCCGGCACCACCGTCGAGATAGTCGCGGGACTTGCCACCATCGAGCCAGTCATTGCCATCGCCGCCTAGCAGGGTGTCCTGGCCGTGATCGGCGATCAGCACATCATCACCGGCACCGCCATCGATCACGCCGTCAATGCGGCCATTGCCGACTGCGGTATAGGTGTCATTGCCACCACCCAGATGTATGTCGCCTTCGATGCGTCCAGCATTCGAGACGATCTCGACAAAGTCACTGCCCTCAATCGCCGTGACGCCGCTGATCAGTCCGCCTTTTTCATTGATGATCGTATTGGTCGTGCCAGCCGGCGGGGCTGGGTAGCCGAACACGCCCAAGCCGGCGCCGGGGTCGACGATGATGGCGGCGTCATGATCCGAACGGATCGTCCCGGAATTGGTGACCACAGCGCCGTCCCAGTTGAGGAACACGGCGGCGGCATGGCCTTCATTGCCGAATGTGGCGTCCAGGGCTTCACCCTCGGCGGCGATCAGGCCGGTATTGGTCAGCTGGGTCGCCCCGGCAACATAAAGACCCGTGGCTCCGTCTCCGGTGGACAGGATCGTCCCGGAATTCACGATGTCGCCATCACCGGAAAAGATCCCGGTCGCGTATTGGCCGGTCGTCATGATGCTGCCGGCATTGCTGACCGGACCCGCACGGACCGCAAACACGGCTGCCGCACCATCCCCGCTCATGTGGATCGAACCGCCAGACCCGATATCGGCGGAGGCGGTCGGGGCGTTCAGGACGAGCCCGTTGGCACCGGCACCGCCCATGTCGATCCCGCCCGACAGGCTGATGTGTCCGTCTCGTACGGCTGCGCCAACGGCCCCTGAACCGAGCAGACGGATCGCGCCGTCAATGTCTATGCTTGTGTCCGGGCCAAGAGCCAGGATGCCAACATCACCATTGCGCGCGCCCTCGATGGATGAGCCGGCTTCCAGGGTGATCGTGCTGCCTGCTCCCAGCGAGAGGATGCCACCGGGTGGATCGCCTTCGGTCAACAGGATGATCTGTCCCTGCTCCAGAACTATCTGATCATCAGCCAGTGCTGACATGATCGGGTCGACATATTCGGTTTGAATCGGTTTGGACTTTGCCACGGCTCTCTCCCTTTTGCGCCTCCGACACGGACCTCCCCGGCGCCTGGCAGGTGGGCAGACGCTGTCCGGGAGCGAGCTAATCGTCCCGAGCGAATTCTGATAAATTTCTGAGAACTGGGCCGAAGCCTTGCTCGCGGCGGGAGATAAAATGCGATATGCAACCCACACCCCGTGAGCCAAAAGAGTGAGCCGTGTCAGAGTCTTCGGATGCTTCCAACCCGACAGGAAATGCCCGGGACGCGGCGATACTCTCGACGTCCAGACTGACGCTCGACCGCCTCAATCACAACGTCACACTTGATGGACAGCCTGTCGCCTTGCGGCCCACCCCGTTCAAGCTTCTCTGGACGCTTATGGCTTCAGCACCGCAGGTGCAGTCCAAGAGCGACCTTCTCGAGACGGTCTGGGACGGTGTCGTGGTCGGGGATGAGGTTCTGACGACGGCAATTCGCGACATTCGCCGGGCCCTGGGCGAAGAGATCCGCGACCCGCACTTTATCCGGACCGTGCCGCGTCGTGGTTATGCTTTCATTCAGCCCGTACAGACCGGCCCTCAAGGAATCGAGGACGCCGCCCAGCCAGAACCGGTTCAGATGAAATCCTGGCTCCCGGCAGGCCTGATTGCAGGGCTTGTCATGGCAGGTGGGCTCGCCCTGGCCTGGCTTGCGGGGATGCTCACGCAGGACGGTGAGGCGCCGTATCGCGCAGCCCTGGCCGCCAGCTTGCCGGACACTGTCACGGCACGGTTTCCCGATCTCGACCGGCATTTGCAGAGCGAAGCCCGCGGAAGTTCCGCCTTCGTAAGCCGCGGCGAGCCGTCCGACCATGTCCTGGATCTGGACGTGGCAGACGGGCAAGACCGGTTGAACGTCCGCATTCTTGGCGCGGATGACACCGTGCCGGAGCACGGGTTTGAGTTGGATCTCACCGGAACCGACAGTGAGGGCCTGGCCCGTCGCATCATCCTGATCACCACGGACCTACTGCACTGTGCAGAAGATGTGCAAGCCATGCTGTTGCCCGCGAACCGGCGGAACCGGAGTGTGGCTAGCCTGGTCTTTGCGCTCTGCGAGACCAGCCGGGTGGCGTCGTCACCCTATGATCGGGTCAACGCTTCGGAGACCTTGCTGAGCGCCATTCCCGATGATCCCGGTGCCATGGCCCTGCAAGCGATCATGCTCGCCAGCCGGCCGGACCAGCACTTGTTCGGCCGGACCGACCCGCGTGCCGAAGAGCTGGAGCAGCGCATTTCCGATTTGCTGGCCAATGCCCGCGCGGAAGGCGGACCGGAGACAGCCATCGCCATGGGCGAGCGTCTCCTGGCGGCCCGCCAGGCCAGTCTAGTCGACCAGGCTGCACTCCTTGATACCGCTCCCTTCAACGACTGGGTCGCCTTGCGGCTCCTGTTCTGGCGTGTGGTCCTGTTGCGCCGGACCGGTCGACTGGCCGAAGCCGCACACTTGCTGGACCAGGCCCGGGCGCGCTGGCCGACCCATTCCGAGCTCCGCATCATTCTCAGTCTCACCCAGACCATGCAGGGCCTGCATGCAGATGCCGCCGCAACGCTTGCGGACGCCGGGATTCTGCTGCCCGAAATTTCAGCCTTCTCGGCGACCCTGGACCGGCAACTGGCCTTTTACGGTCCGGAGGAGGATGCGCGGACGCGCGGCGTGGCGGGAGCGCCGCCACATATCGTCGACTGCATGCAAGCTTTCAATAATGCCCGGTTCGGACAAGCAGACGGGTTCGGAACCAATTGCGACCGGCTGGACATTTCCCATCGGGCCCAGATGTACGCCATCCTGGGCGATGTCGACGGCGCCCTTCGCCTGGTGGAAGACTTCGACCCCGAGGCGGCTGGTATCGGCATCATCCTGCACTACAGCGAGTTCGCACCCCTGTGGGCGACCCCGCGCATGTGGGCCATCGCCGACCGGTTCGGACTGCCTGATTTCTGGCGAGAGACCGGCATCCGTCCGGACATGTGTTTCCAGGAGCGCTTGCGGGAAATCTGCGACGCCTATCTGTGAGGCTCAGGCCTTCTTCACGAATTCCGATTTGAGCTGCATGGAGCCGATCCCGTCGATGCGGCAGTCGATGTCGTGATCACCTTCGATCAGGCGGATGTTTCGGACCTTGGTGCCGACCTTCACCACGAGTGAGGAGCCTTTCACCTTGAGGTCCTTGATCACGGTGACCGTGTCGCCATCGGCCAGCTCAGTTCCGTTTGAATCTCGCCAGATCGGACCAGTCTCGGCCTCGGCAGGTGGTGCATCCGCCGACCATTCATGTGCGCATTCCGGGCACACCAACAGGGCGCCATCCTCATAGGTGTAGACGCAGCTGCATTTGGGGCAGGGAGGAAGCTCGCTCATGTCCGGACTCCTTGAACACTGAGCCCGTTCCTATGACGTCCCGCCCCGGGCTTGTCCATGGACTTGCCCGGGGCGCATTGACGCGGTTCTAGCCGGCCATCTGGTCAAACCAGCCGCGATACATCGGGGCCACGGCTTCGCCATAGTAGAGAAATTCCGGGATGTCCCGGCGCAGGGCGACATGATCGTCCGCCCAGGCCACGAATCCGGCCGTGTCATGGGTCGGCGCGCCGAACCGGTTCGACAGGGCGCTCAGGTGGCCGCTTTCCTCGGAGGCTTCGGTCAGGACCCAGATAAAGGCCAGCTGATCATCCGCAAAGACGAATTCGGCGAGGCGTTCTGCGCCGGCATGATCGAAGCCCTGGCAGTCGATCTGGACATGGCTTGTCTCGGCGATCGGCAGCTCGGCCGGATCCAGCGTGCGGACGTCATAGCTCTCGCACAAGGTGTCGAAGGCCGGGGTCAGGGCCTCAAGTCCGGCTCCGAATTCAATGGCGGCCGGCAGGTCGAGATCATCGGCCTGGGCCGGAGCGCAGGCGGCAGCCAGCAGCAGGGCCGCCAGAATCGGGGAGGCCAGGGTCGGGGTGGAGAGAAGCTGGGATCGCATGGTCATGTCCTTTCAGGTTTCGCAATCTGCGATCTTGAAAGCGCACAATCGGAGCGGCGTCGTCCCGATTCAGGTTTCTGGCCGCTCCTGATCCTGTTTCGGGACCGATTTCCTGTTTCGGGCCGCCTGAAAGGCGTCGGTCGGGGTCTGGCCCGTCATCTCCCGGTAGATCCGGTTGAAGGCGGATTTGGAATTGAAACCGACATCGAAGGCCATATCCATCAGTGTCCGATGGTGGTTGGCCGGATCCGCCATGAGCGTGTCCAGCGCCGCGATGCGGTAGCGATTGATGAAGCGGGAAAAGCTCTCCTCGGTGTGGAGATTGACGGCACGGGAGACTTCGCGCGGACTGATTTGCAGACGTTTGGCCAGGTCGGCGACTGACAGGCGCGGTTCACGCCATGTCTGCTCGGACTGCAGGACGTGCTGGATGCGTTGGAAGGCTTCGCCGTAGCGGCCGGGGTCTTCGCCCGGGGTGTCCGGATCCGCTGGCGCGATGGGCAGGTCGGGCAGGGCACCCTGTGCATCATCATGGGCGCAGGCGGCGACCATCATCGCCGTCAGCAGGGCGATGACCCCCGCAATCACGCCGGTCAGGGCCAGATCATCGGCGATGGCCTGGCTGGTAAAACCGATAACCTCACGCAGAATGTCCAGTCCCGCCAGACCGGCAAATCCGATCAGCGCATAGACAACCCAGTCGAGCGAGATGGCCAGATCGTCCGAGCGCCACTGGCCACGCAGGGCGCGGTGCCGATACAGGGCCCGCAGGGCGAGGCCGATATAGATGAGGAGGCTGGGCAGGCCGAACAGGTAAGGAATCGGCGGTTCCGGCTGCCAGACGGCAATGATGATGGCCGGCAGGGCGTGCAGTCCTGTCAGGGCCGACCAGTCCGAGCCCTCCCGCGTCAGTCCGCGTACAAAAAGGTAGAAAGCGGGACCGTAGAGCAGGCCAAAGGCGCTGGTGATGTCCAGTTCAGGCCCGATGATCTGCGTGCTGACACCCAGATTGGTGGCCATGTGAACCGCGAACACCCCGCAAAACAAGGTCAGCCCGGCCAGGCGGGGCCGGCGTGCCAGGTGAAGCGCCAGCAGGGCCGCATGATAGGCCGCCAGCAATTGGGTCAGATCGAGAAAGCTCAATGTCATGCCGCCGGATCGTATTCATCCGGCCCGATGTCTCAAGTGTTTGGAGCTGCCGGGGCACGCCTTGCCGGGATGATGCATTGCACCCGGCTGCGATCCGGTGGAGAAGAGGCGCGATGACCGGGACTTTTTTGACCATTGCCTATGCCATCGCGGCGGGATCCATCGGTTTTGCGCTGGCGATCGCGCTGACCAAGCCGGGTCAGCGCGTCGACCGGCTTGGCTTCTTCTGCCTGCTCCTGATCGTGCTGCTCGATCACATATTGGGTCAGCTGCTCATCGTGTCGGAGGCCTATCAACTCGCGCCGCATCTGGTGGGGTTCGACCTGGCGATCAAGACATTGCTGGGGCCGGCCGTCTATTTCTACACCCGCTCCCTGATCTCGCCGGACCGCTCGCATCTGGGCGGGCTGGACTGGCTGGCCCTGCTGGCGCCTGTCCTTGTGGTTCTGGCGAGCCTCCCCTTTGCCAGCTTGAGCGCGGCCGAAAAGCTCGCCCTTGTTGATCCGGCCACGCGAAACCCGGACCATTTCAGGATTGCCCTGTTCACCTGCACCGCAGCGCTGGTCATTTTCCTGGCTTTCACGGCCTTCTACCTGGTCTTTGCCCTCCGGCTGCAGGCCCGCCACCGCCGGGCCATGATGCAGCAATTCGCCAATGTCGAGAGACGCTCGCTCGATTGGCTGCGGACCCTGCTTTACGTCTTCGCCGCCGCTTGGCTGTTTTTCGCCATCAAGCAATTGCTCTGGCTTTCCGGTATTTCGATACCGGTTTTCAATATCGGCTTGGCGTTCACCGAAGCTGTTGCGATTGCGGCCCTGGCCTATCTCGGCCTGCATCAACCGGATCTGCCCTTCGAGGCTTCACCTGAAAACAAGACCCGGGACCGGCGTCCCATTCTGTCAGAAGAGCGCCTCGCCCGCACGGCCGGCAAGCTGGTGCGGGCCCTCAATACGGACAGGCTTTATGCAGACAGCAATCTGTCGCTGCGCGTTCTGTCCGATGTCACTGGCGTCACCAAGAACCACATCTCCGAAACGCTCTCCCAGCATTTGGGGATGAATTTCTTCGACTTCGTCAACAGTCATCGCGCGGCCGAGGCCCGACGTCTTCTGACCGAGACCGATCTGAGCATTCTGGAGATCGGGCTGGAGGTCGGGTTCAACTCCCGCTCCACTTTCAATGCGGCCTTCAACAAGCATGTGGGCATGCCGCCCAGCCAGTACCGCGCGGGGGCCAAGGATGAAAAACCGGCCCCGACCCTGTCCGAATAGCCCCATCCGGACGACAGGAGGACTGGGCGTGAGCCATCAGGAAGCACCGGTGATCGACACCGGATTGTTTCACTGCTTCCTGACAGGGGTGCTCACTCAATGTCTGCCCAATACCACCCCAGCCCGTCCGCCGGCCGCATGGCCCGGCTGGCCGGGCTGTCCTATCTGATCTACAGCGCGGCCGGGATCTACATCACCTTCGGACCGATCCCGCCCCTGCGCGCCTTCACAACACTCTCGGCCGCCACTGAGCCGCTGGAATTCCTGTTCCGCACGGGCTTTCTGGCCGAAACGCTGATGTACATCTTCGTCTGTGTCTCGGCGGCAGCGATGTATGGCGTGCTCAGGTCGGTCAACCAGGCGGGCGCCTTGGTGGCCGCTTTCTGTCGGCTGATCGAGGGCGCGCTGGGCGTAACCTTCATCCTGTTCAAATACGCGACGTTTTCAGTGCTTGTTCATCCGGAACTGACGCCGGGCTTCACCGATGACCAGCGCGTTTCGCTGATGATGCTGTTGCGGGACATCTACGGGTCCGGCTTGTACTTCCTGCTGATGCCGATGGCCGTGGGTGGAATCCTCTACTTCTTCCTGTTCCACCGCTCGGGCTTCATCCCTCGCTGGCTGTCAATCTGGGGCATGTTCACCTATCTGGTGATCGGCACGGTGGCCGCCCTGGTCGTCCTGTTCCCGGAAGCCGAAGACCAGGTCATGCTCTTCTTCCTGCCCGGCGCCCTGTTTGAATGGGTTGCGGCAATCTGGTTGCTGTTCGTGGGCATCCGCAAGCCGAAGCTTCGAGATGTGCAGGTGAGCGCCGGTTAGCAAGCCTGGCGTCAACGGACCTGTTGGCCGTTCGCCCGATCAGCGTTGGGAACAGATGCAGTAGTCCTGCTCCACCACGCCAAGATCAGCGCGAACGGCCGCGATCCGGTCAGCCAGATCGAACAGGCGGCGCGCGCCCACTTCCGCGTGGGCGCCGACCAGCATCCAGGCCTGGACTTCCTCTGCCTTGATCTCGATGTCCGGCCAGGTGAGCAGGACATCCTGTGCCAGCTCGGCGGCCTGCAGCGTGACGGTCAGGACGTTGACCCGATCCATTTCCGTGGAGATCAGTCGGGCCACATCAATCTGGCTGGGGCGCAGCAGCTGCAGGGGAGGCAGGATGCGGTCATTGAGCACGGGCGTGGCGGCTGAGAAGGCAGTTGAGGCGGTCCAGCTGGCGAAGTTATTGCCGAAGTCATGATCCTTCCCGACCGGGATGAAGCGTTCATCCTCCATCAGCCGGACATCGCGTTCGATCTCCCGCAGCCAATGGGCCTGGATCTGTTGGGCTGTGTAGAGAATGGTCCGGTAGCGTTCGGCCGCGGACAGGGCGGCCTGCCGGGCTTCCTCGAGCTCCGCATCGCGCAAATCGGCCTCGCGCCCGCAGGTCCGGTACCAGTCGCCGGTCTGGATCGCGGCGAGCAGAATGTCGAGACGTTCCTGACCGGCGCTTAAAACACCGCCCTGGAAGGGCCAGCGCTGCAATTCCGGCAGGATCCCACGATTGTACACGATCGGATCGATCACGCCCATCACATCAATGCTCGTGCGCAGGCTGGAATCTTCGGCGAAGCGCTCAACCAGCGCGTCGCTGACCACGCCGGGCCGGGCCAAGGGCCATTCGCCGTCGAGCTGGTCGTTGGGCCGAAGGGCATTGGCCAGGGCCGTACGGGCTGCCTCGACCGATCCGGTCTGCCGGGTCACTTGCTGAAGTGCCGGGCCGAAGGCTTCTTCGCACCAGGCGAAATCCAGCGCGAGTGTATCCGGCGCCTGTGACTGCCAAGCGGCATTATCGCGATCCTGGATTTCGCTCCAGGCGCGGATACTGGGCTGGAGCCGGGCGCCATTGGGCAGGTCGGCAGGCGGCTCTTCCGGTGTGTCCAACCGAAGGGACAGGCGCAGGGGCAGATTGGAGCCGTCACTCTCCAGAAGGCATTCCCTGTCCGAGACCGGCTCACACGCAGCGCTGCCCGGCAGGAGCGTAAAGGGCAGGTCAGCACTAAGGCGGGCCCGGATGCGATCCGGGGTATCCCCCGACTCCAGGGTGAATTCAGCCGCTATATCGGCGCGGCTGTCTCCGGCGGGGCGGGGCAGGGGAAGAGGGCTGGAAATGGGCTGATCCACCAGGGTCAGGCGCGCTGACACCCGGCCGGTTTCCCGGATCTCGCCGTCCAGGGATATGCGTTGACGCAGGAGTTGGCCCAGGGCTGGCGCTTCGGTGACATTTCCGGCCAGCACGCCGGTGGAGAGCGCCATGGCGCTGTCGGTGACTTCTTGGTGAAGGCGCCAGAAAGCGGCGAGCTGGTGCAAGGCATTCGTCCGGTCTGACGCCTGTGTCCGCGGATTTTCGAGCACCGCTCGGACATTGAGCAGAAAGGCGTGGTGGTGGTCGAAATAGCCGTCGCGGTGCAATAGGCGGGCCTCTGCATCCAGCGGCGCACCGGAACAGCCAAGCCGCGTCTGGTCGAACTGGCAGAGCATGCGCGCGTCGGGCGGGTTCGCGACGGGGTCGAGCGCGGTGGCGAGCTGGTCGAAAGTCCGGCGTAAATCGGATCCCGGCGCGAAGCGGGCGATCCGGTCCATGGGCAGCATGGCATTGAGCAGGCCGGGCGGGACGGGTGTTCCACGCTCGGCCATAGCGTCCAGGTCGTCAGCCGAGTGAACCGGTCCGCGATACATAAAATCCATCGGTGTCTGGGCCTGAACCGGATTCGGCAGACAGAACAGGACCAACCCGGCAAGGAGAGATCGCAACCGCATCATGCCGTGACCATGGCCGCCAAGCGCCCGGCTGACAATGCTGTGCTTGAAGATTTAAAAGGGGCTGGCGGAGAGGATGGGATTCGAACCCACGAGACGGGGACACCGCCTACTCCCTTAGCAGGGGAGCGCCTTCGACCACTCGGCCACCTCTCCACCTGCCGGTTTAGTCGTCCGGCGCGGGTGCATCAAGTCTGACTTGCCGCTAAACACCAACGGATTGCATCAGCTTGCAGCGATCAACTTCGCGAGCGCGCCATGTCGAGCCATTTGCGATGAGTCTTGCGCACGAAGCCGGGAGCATGCTTGGCGCCGGTCAGGATTTCCTGCCAGCGCAAACGGGCGGATTCCCTTGCGCCTTGCTGTTCGAGCAGCATGGCCCAGCGCGCGCGGGCTTCCGGTCCGGGATAATAGCTGGCCGCCTGCTCGTAGGTTTCCAGCGCGTCCTCAACACGGCCGAGCGCTTCCAGTGTGCGGGCATAGAGAAGATGGCCTTCGGGATGGCGCAAGTCAGGTTGAGCCGCTTTCATCGCTTCAAGCTGGAGGCGCGCCTCCTCGTAGCGTTCATTCGCGAACTGGGCCTGGGCGAGCGTGAACATGATGGCCGAATCTTCCGCGAACGGACCCGAAGCGGCTTCCTCGGCCAGGATCAGGGCATCACCCATCTTGCCGATGGCCAGCAGGGCATGGGCGGCCCGCATGAGATTGCCCGGCGTGCGGCTGATCTCCAGCTGGGTGAGGGCCTCACGCGCTTCGCGTCCGGGGTCGAGTGCCTTGCGGGCGGCCGTTCCAGCCTTGCGTGCGGTGGATGAACCGAAAACGTCCGGCAGGATTTCAGCGATCACATAGACTGCCGAGCCCAGACCCGGGAAGATGAAGAGTATCATCAACCAGTACATGGCACGGCCGGTCTTCACGACGTGAACCGCGCACAGCAGCGCCACCAGAATGTGTGCCCCGAACAGAATTGGCATGTGGTCCCCCCCGGCAATCCCGATTCGCCTGAACCGGTGATTGTCTTGATACGGGGAGACACGCCAGCCAACAAGCGCGCAATCGTGCCGGGCCATACCGGCCCGGCACCTTGTCTTTTCAGGCGTCTAGAAGAAGGCCTGCAGGCCGGTCTGGGCACGGCCCAGGATGAGGGCATGCACGTCGTGGGCACCCTCATACGTGTTGACGGTTTCCAGATTGACCATGTGGCGGATGACCTGGAATTCTTCGGAAATCCCGTTGCCGCCATGCATGTCACGCGACATCCGGGCGATATCCAGGGCCTTGCCGCAATTATTGCGCTTGATCAGGGAGATCATTTCCGGAGCGGCACGGGCCTCGTCCATCAAGCGTCCCACGCGCAGGGCAGACTGGAGGCCGAGCGTGATCTCGGTCTGCATGTCGGCCAGCTTCTTCTGGTAGAGCTGGGTCTGGGCGAGCGGCTTGTTGAACTGCTTGCGGTCCAGACCGTACTGGCGGGCGGCATGCCAGCAGAACTCGGCGGCCCCCATGGCACCCCAGGCGATCCCGTAGCGGGCGCGGTTGAGGCAGCCAAACGGGCCTTTCAGACCGGAGACATGCGGCAGGAGTGCGTCCTCGCCAACCTCGACCCCGTCCATCACGATCTCGCCGGTGATCGAGGCGCGCAGGGAGAGCTTGCCACCGATCTTCGGAGCTGAGAGGCCTTTCATGCCCTTTTCCAGCACGAAGCCACGGATCTTGCCCTCATGGGCGTCCGACTTGGCCCAGACCACGAAGACATCCGCGATCGGGGAGTTGGAGATCCACATTTTCGAGCCGGTCAGCTTGTAGCCGGTGGCGGTTTTCTCGGCGCGCGTCTTCATGCCGGCCGGGTCGGAACCGGCATCCGGTTCGGTCAGGCCGAAACAGCCGATCCATTCGCCCGAGGCCAGCTTGGGCAGGTATTTCTGGCGCTGTTCTTCGGAGCCATAGGCATAGATCGGATACATGACGAGGGAGGATTGAACCGACATCATGGAGCGATAGCCGCTATCCACGCGCTCGACCTCGCGGGCGACCAGGCCATAGGCGACATAGCCCAGGCCGGCCCCGCCATACTCTTCCGGCAGGGTGCAGCCCAGCAGGCCGCTTTCACCCATTTCGCGGAAGATTTCCGGATCGGTCTTTTCCTCGCGGAAGGCCTCGATCACGCGGGTCTGCAGGTTTTCCTGCGCATAGGCATGGGCCGTGTCGCGGACCAGGCGTTCTTCCTCGGTCAGCTGGTCATCCAGGTAGAACGGATCGTCCCACTTGAAATCGGCCAGGTCGGGCTTGTCTTTGGCTTTCAGTGCGGGCTTGTCGCTCA
This sequence comes from Maricaulis parjimensis, assembly GCF_016817355.1. Taxonomy (GTDB): domain Bacteria; phylum Pseudomonadota; class Alphaproteobacteria; order Caulobacterales; family Maricaulaceae; genus Maricaulis; species Maricaulis parjimensis. The sequence goes on along the minus strand of NZ_JADOTT010000004.1, from coordinate 291,003 downwards.
TCGCTTCGTCTCTTCCCCTCAATGGTCGGCTTTTCTTCCCGAAAAGTCCGGTTTTCTCTTTTCCAGAAAGGCCTTGTAGCCCTCCTTGAAATCGGCGCTGGAAAACGCATTCGCGAACCAGGCGCGAGTGTCGTCATCATCATGATCTTGGCCGTCCAGAATCCGCGCAATCATGGCCTTGGTGTATGTGGCCGAGCGTGGTGACATGTCCAGCAGACGGTTGCAGTAGGCCTCGATTTCTCCATCCAGGGCATCGGGCGAGAACAGGCGGTCGATCAGTCCGCAATCGAGGGCTTCCTCGGCGGCCAGGACCCGTGCGGAGAACAGCATGTCCTTGGCCATGGCGGGCCCCACGGTCTCCACCAGGCGTTTCGTGTCGCCGAACGGATAGAGCAGGCCCATCTTGGCGGGCGTGATGGCCAGGCGGGAGCTCGTGTCGGCAAAACGAAGATCGCAGGCCAAGGCAATGCCGCAACCGCCGCCGACGCAGGCGCCGCGTACAGCCGCAATCGTGGGGTGGGGGAAGCGTGCCAGCGCTTCCAGGCCCGCTGCAATGCTGGCCGAATTGGCTTCGCCGCGTTCCTGCGTCTCATAGATGGCTTCGAATTCGGAAATGTCGGCGCCCGACGCAAAATGCTCGCCAGCGCCGCGCACGACCAGAACCCGGCAACGCTCGGCCAGACTGGCCAGCAGGTCGGGCAGCTGGGCCCACATGGCCTCGGTCATCGCATTGCGTTTTTCCGGCCGGTTGAGGATCAGTTCGGCCCGGTCGCCGGCATGCCGGATCAGAAAGGGTTCAGAAGTCGTCATGAGGGCTGGATCGGTCGGTCGGCGGGTTGGTGATTGGCTGCGAACCAGCTTAAACCTCGTGCTCTGGGCAGGAAACGCACCAGCTGCGTTTTGCGCGAACGGGCCGGGGAGGGCTTGATGAGCGGGGATAACTGGATCGTGCTGGTCACCTTGGTGGCCTACAAGCTCGTCCTGGTCGGTGTGGGGATCTGGGCATCATCACGCAACCGGACCGAGGGGGATTTCCTCCTGGCCAGCCAGGGGTTGGGGGCCTGGGTCGCGGGCCTGTCCTATGCAGCCTCCACCTCGTCGGCCTGGGTATTGCTGGGCTTTTCCGGCTTCGTTTACGCCAATGGTTTGTCCGCCCTGTGGATGGTGCCCGGTATCTGGGGCGGCTATGTCGCGGTCTGGCTGTTCTTCGGCAAGCGGCTGCGCGCGGAAACCCATACGCAAGGCCATGTCACGCCGACGGATTTCATCATTGCCGGTCTGGGCAAACAGTCGCGCCGCATCATCGCGGCGATTGCCTCGGCGATGATCCTGTTTTGTTTCATCTTCTATATAGCGGCCCAGTTCGGGGCTGCGGCGGCCGCCTTTGAAACCCAGTTCGGCTTGGGCGTGACGGAAAGCGTGCTGATCGGCGCGGCGGTGGTCCTGGTCTATGCGGTCCTGGGCGGTTTCTGGGCGGTCAGCGTGACCGACATGTTGCAGGGCGCCTTGATGGCGCTGGTGGCCGTGATCCTGCCTGTGGCCGCATTCCTGGCAGCGGGTGGGGTCAGCGGCATTGCCGAAGCGCTCAGCCAGTCTGCGCCGGACGGCTATCTCGACATCACCGGTGGGCATGGCGGTTTTGTCCTGCTCGGTTTCGTCCTCGGCGTATGGGGGGTCGGCGTGAATGCGATGGGCCAGCCCCAACTGACGGCGCGTTTGATGGCGGTGAAGGATGAGCAGGCCCGCATGCGCGGCTTTTCCATTGCCATCATCTGGGCCGTCATGGTGTTCACCGGGATGACGGTGCTGGCCCTTGCCGGTCGCGCCCTTGTCGGCGGCAGCGCAAATGGCGAGTCGCTCTTCTATGCCCTGTCCAACCAGCTCTTCCCGCCGATCCTGGCAGGCCTGGTGATCGCCGCCGTTTTGTCGGCCGTCATGTCGACCGTGGATTCCATCCTTCTCTCGGCATCGGCTGCCGTGGCGCATGATTTGGGCGTGGCGCAACGGTTCAAGGGGCGGGAAGTCCTGGTCTCACGCATTGTCATGGTGTCGATTGCGGCGATCGCGGTGTGGATGACACTGAGCGTGCCCTCGACGATCTTCGCTCGGGTCCTCTTCGCCTGGTCGGCCATCGGTGCGGCCTTCGGACCGATCATCGCCATGCGCGTCCTGGGTTTTGAGCCCAAGGGCTGGGCAGTCGGCAGTGCGATGTGTCTGGGTTTCGGCCTGACCGTGGTGTTCAATTTCCTCGGCAGCCTGCCTTTGGCCCCGGAGGGGTCGATGTTCCTGATCCAATGGGCCCATGCGCCGGGGGATCCGTTTGAACGGGTGGTCCCCTGGATTCCGGCCTTGTTTGTTCTCTGGCTGGGTGGAAGAGAGCGCTGACATCACCCCTGCGACACCGTGCGCCTTGACCTGCGGGCTTTCCCGTAAGAAGTCCCCCGCATGATTGCAGAACTCGGGCAGTTTGCCCTCATCCTGGCCTTTGTTGTCGCGCTGGCGCAGTCCGTCCTCACCCTGGTGGGGCTGAAGCTCCGTGACCCCGTGATTCACGCATACGCCCGCGCCGGTGCGCTGACCCAATTCGTGCTTCTGGCCGCGGCCTTTGCCTGTCTGACCTTGTTGTTCGCGGTGTCCGATTTCTCGGCCCTCGTGGTGGCCGAGAACTCCCACACGGACAAGCCTCTGATCTACAAGCTGACCGGTGTCTGGGGGAATCATGAAGGCTCCATGCTGCTCTGGTCGGTAATCCTGACAGCCTATACCGCCGCGCTTGCTCTCGCGGCCAAACCCGTGGAGGCGCGGCTTGTCTCGCTGACCTTCGCCGTCCAGTCCCTGGTGACGTCTGCCTTCACGGCTTTCCTGATTTTCACCTCCAACCCCTTCGCCCGGCTTTGGCCGGCGCCGGAGAATGGACAGGATCTCAATCCGCTGCTCCAGGACCCGGGGCTCGCCTCGCACCCGCCAATGCTCTATGCGGGCTATGTCGGCTTCTCGATTACGTTCGCCTTTGCGGTTGCCGCGCTCATTGAAGGGCGCGTGGATGCCCGCTGGGCGCGGATCGTGCGGCCCTGGGCGCTGACGGCCTGGACCTTCCTCACCATCGGCATCGCCCTGGGGGCCAGCTGGGCCTATTACGAGCTGGGCTGGGGCGGCTGGTGGGCCTGGGACCCGGTCGAAAACGCCTCCCTCATGCCCTGGTTGGCGGGGACAGCCTTCATCCACTCCCTGCGGGTGATGGAAAAGCGCGACACGCTGAAGGCCTGGACGATCCTGCTCGCCCTGCTGACTTTCTCGCTTTCACTGGCGGGCGCGTTTCTGGTGCGTTCAGGCGTGATCACCTCGGTGCATGCCTTCGCCGTCGACCCGGCGCGCGGTGTCTTCATTCTGGCCATTCTGATCGTCGTGATTGGCGGTTCGCTGGCCCTGTTCGCCCTACGGGCCGGTCATTTGCGGCCGACAGGCGTATTCTCGATCGTCAGCCGGGAAAGCACGCTGCTGGTCAATAACCTTTTCATCGGCGCGGCCTGTTTCCTGGTCTTCTTCGGGACCTTCTATCCGCTCTTCGTCACGACCGTGTCCGATGAGACGATCACGGTGGGGGCGCCTTTCTACAACGCGACCTTCAACCCGCTGATGGGCGTTCTGATCTTGCTGGTCCCCATTTCAGGCATGCTGGCCTGGAAGCGTGGAAAGCTGAAACGCATCCTGCGTCTCCTGACGCCGGCAGCGATGGCGGCGCTGGCGGCTGCGGTACTGGCCTTCTGGATTGCAGATCGCGTGCGCATTGCAGGGGCGCTTGGTACGGGCCTGGCCGTCTGGGTCGGGATTGGCGTGCTGATCGATCTGGCCCAGCGTATCAAACTGTTCGATCTGCCCCTTGGAGCCAGCCTGACCCGTGCCCGCAATCTGCCTCTGGGCATTTGGGGCATGATTGTCGCGCATCTCGGGCTGGCGGTGACCATATTCGCGATTACCGGCGTGAGTGCGTGGAAGCAGGAAGCCAGCGCCTTCCTCATGCCAGGCCAGTCCATGCGGATGGGGGCCTACACGCTGACCCTGGACGATGTGCAGCGCCAGGACGGGGCCAATTATATCACCGAGATGGGGCAGTTCAGCGCCGCGCGGGGGCAGCGTCCCATGGGCGAGATGGTGGCTGAGCGCCGCTATTATCCGGTGCGCCAGATGTCCACCACGGAAAGCGCGATCCGTACGCGCCTGACCGGTGATCTCTATGTCACCATCGGTGAGCCTGTTCAGGATCGCGGGTGGCCTGTTCACGCCTATGTGTATCCATTTGCAGTGTGGCTCTGGATCGGCTCGGCCATTCTGGCGCTCGGGGGCTTTCTGTCGATTGCCGACCGTGGCCGCCGGGCGTTGATTGCGCGCAAGGACAAGGCTGCGGCCGGGTCTGATGAGGTGCAGGCATGAGCCGTCTCGTACTCTTTCTGCCGCTGGTCCTGTTCGCCGTAATGGCGGTCTATTTCGGTATGGGTCTGCGTGAAGACCCGTCGGAAATTCCCTCGCAGCTGATTGACCGCGAATTGCCTGCTTTCGACCTTCCGGCGATTTCCGGCGATGTCGAAGGCCTGTCCAATACGGATCTGGTGGGGCAGGTGAGCCTGCTCAATGTGTTCGGATCCTGGTGCCCGCCTTGTGCCGTCGAGCATCCCATGCTGATGCAGATCGCCCGCAGTGGCGTCGTGCCGATCTACGGCATCGACTGGAAAGACCCGCCCGGCGCCGGTTCGGCCTGGCTGGAACGCAATGGCAATCCCTATCAACGCGTCGGCGATGACGCGTCCGGCCGGACGGCGATTGATCTGGGCATTACCGGCGCTCCGGAAACCTTCATCATCGATCATCTTGGACGTGTGCGTTACCGCCATGTCGGCGTGATCACAGAACAGGTCTGGACCGACAGGCTGCGCCCACTGGTCGAACATCTTCAGGCGGAGGCCGCAGAATGAAAGCCTTCCTGAGCGCCCTTCTGGCCCTGTTCACCCTGACCAGCCTGGCCCTGGCATCGCCGGGACCAGACGAGCGGCTGGATGATCCGGCGCTCGAAGCCCGGGCCCTGACCCTGTACGCCCAATTGCGCTGCGTGGTCTGCCAGTCCCAAAGCATTCGCGACTCCAATGCGCCGCTGGCTGAAGATATGCGGGCTGTCGTACGCGAGCGTCTCCTGGCCGGGGAAAGTGATGCCGAAGTGCTGGACTATCTCCAGGCGCGCTATGGCGACTATGTCCTGATGATGCCGCCGCTGCAGGCAAATACGCTGGGCCTTTGGCTGGTCCCGGCCCTGGTCTTCTTGGGCGGAGCTGCGGGGCTCGTGATTTTCGTGCTGAGTCAGCATGGGCGGGGTGGCGAAGATGAAGATGACGGCCTTGATTCCGAACGGGCTCGGGCGCTGGACGAGGAAGAGGGGCTGTCATGATCTGGGTGCTGATTGCGATCCTGGCCAGCCTGGCGGTTCTCGCTCTGGTCCTGCCGGTGATGCGCCGGGACAGTGCCGACGTGACACGCCGGGGGCTCGGCGTGTTTGCCGGACAATTGGATGAGTTGAAACGGGACCTTGAACTGGGTCTGGTAGAGCCGGAGGCGGCCCAGGCCGCGGAGCGCGAGATCCGTCGCCGCGAGGCGGCTGCCGAGGCCATCGGTCCGGACGCTGAAAGTGTCCGGCCAGGTTTGCGACTATCCCTCATCCTGTCCAGCGTGGCCGCATCCATGCTGGCAGTCGTCATCTATATGGCGATCGGCAGCCCGTTTCTGGTCGGGCGTGAGGCGCCCGCACAGCCGGAAATGCCACAGGAAATCCAGGCCGTGATGGCCGAGATCGATGCGCTGGCAGCTGATCTGATGGCCAATCCGGACAATCCGCAGGGCTGGGCGGTTCTGGGCCAGGCCTACACGACACTGGGCCGCTATAGCGAAGCCGTTGTCGCCTTCGAGAACGCCATCAATGGTGTGCCGGACAGCGCTTTCCTGTTTTCCGCCCTGGGGCAGGCCTATCTGTTCGAGGCGCAGGGCACCGTCACGCCGGCAGCGCGCGAAGCCTTCTCGCGGGCGCTGGATCTGGACCCGACGGATGTGCGGGCCCGCTTCTTCCTCGCTGAAGCGCAATACCAGTCCGGAAATAGAGAAGCAGCGCTCGCCGCATGGCAAGCGCTGCTAGAGGATGCGCCAGATGACGCGGGGTATCGCCCAATGATTGAGGATCGTCTGGCTGCAGCGCGGGAAGCGCCGGCCGACTAGACCTGGATGCCGTCCTGTTCGTCGTCGTCCTCGCGCGTCTCTTCGTTGCGCTTGGGACGTTCGCCGTCACTCAGGGCCCAGTTGATGAAGTATCCAAGCTGGCGCTCGGCTTCCAGGTAGACATTTTCGGGAAGATTGGTGCGTTCGGCGACATCCGAACGAACGGCCTGCGGTGTGAGGGCAAAGGTCGCCCCGACCATGGCCAGTCCTCCAAGAACAAACATGCTGCCGCGCATCGGTGCCTCCCCAGGCCGTGAATCGAGCATTGCGTATGCTTACGAAAGCGTAATGTCGGACGGGGGTCTATCGCGAGAAACGATAAATCGTCGTTTTTTCGAGCAAATCGGGCAGCGGATACACGCTCTACGGCTCCCGATGGACCGCAAGCTACTCATCCTTGTACGGATTTCGTGCCACGAAAAAGCCCGATTCTGAACGGTATTCACTTATGAGCCCGGGGAGGGAATCGATAACCTTTGCTGCACCCGACTCCGGCTAGGATCAGAATCATAATTGACCCACCGCCCGGGAGACCGGACATTGCGGCCGGGTCGCAGGACCCGACAACCGAATTCTTGACGAGTGAACCCCATGAATCTTGACCGACGGATCGTTGCGCGCTCCGAGGCCATTTTGAAGTCTTGGAAGACTTTGAACTGGGCCAGCGCTTTCTCCGCCTTCATCTATCCCGCGCTCGGCGTGGCTCTGCTCACCACCATGCTGATTCTCGGCCTGGCGCTGAACGGGCTGACCCTGCACTGGTGGTATGCCCCGATTTGCCTGGGCGTTGTCGCCTTCACCATTTTTCTGTGCAATCAGGGCATCGGTCCGCTGCACCGGATCTGGCAGCACCGCGCCGGTGAGATCAAATGGCCGGCCCAGGTGTTGATCATGTTCAACTGCATCCTGGCGATGCAGGGCTCGCTGCGGGACTGGGTGAACTACCACTCCCAGCATCACCGTTTCGCCGACAAGCCGGGTGATCCGCACAATCCGTTCGAGTCCAAACGCTGGGCCTGGGTTGGCTGGATCCTGTGGCGCGACGAGAAGGATCTCGCCCGCCCCATGCCGATGTGGCTCAAGGATAATGCGGTGGTCCGCTTTGCCGACCAGTTCCACATTTCCCTGTCCCTGATCATGCACCTCGCCGTGCCCGCCGTGATCTATCTGATCGTGGCGCTGAGCGGCGGTTCGCTGATCTTCACGGCCCTGATCCATGCTTCGGTGATCATCGGCCGGGCCATCCAGTTCCACGCCACCACGCTGGGTGTGAACGTGTTCGGCCACCTCAAAACGCCGCTCTGGTTTGATTACGTCCTGGCGCTGCTCACGGGCGGTGAGGCTCTGCACGATCATCACCATGATTACCCGCGTTCCGCCCTGCACCTTCCCAAGAAGGGAATCTGGAACCGGATCGTCGATTACAATGGCACCATGCTTCTGGTCCTGCGCCGTCTCGGCCTGGCCAAGAATCTGGAAATTGCGCCGCAATTTGCCTGATCTTCCGGATCAGACTTCGCATACTTGAAAGCCCCGGCCCATCGGCCGGGGCTTTTTCGTTTGTGCAGGAAGGGCTGGACAGCCTGCGACCATAAATCCGCTGAAATCGCCGCATCTCCCCATGGACGGTTTGCTGCAAGGGCGCTAACGTCTTCGCAAGTGCATCATACCGAATGCTCGAAAAATAGACGGAAGGGGAGTCGCATGGCTGATCTTGAAGCATTCCGCCAGGAGGCGCGGGAGTGGCTTGAGGCCAATTGTCCCGATGAAATGCGCCAGCCAATGCAGTCTGAGGCTGATGCGGTCTGGGGTGGCAAAAAGTTCAAGTTTTCCGAACCGCAAAAACTGTGGCTTGACCGGATGGCCGAAAAAGGCTGGACGGTGCCGGAATGGCCGACCGAATATGGCGGTGGCGGATTGTCCAAGGAAGAAGCCAAGATTCTGCGCGAGGAAATGCGCCGCATCAATGCGCGCGTCCCGCTGCAATCTTTCGGTATCTGGATGCTCGGCCCGGCTCTTCTGAAATACGGCACGCACGAACAAAAGCTGGAACACCTGCCGCCGATCGCGCGTGGCGAGATCCGCTGGGCGCAGGGCTATTCCGAGCCGAATGCCGGTTCTGATCTGGCCTCCCTGATGACCAAGTGCGAGGACAAGGGCGACCATTACATCGTCAATGGCCAGAAGATCTGGACCTCCTATGCCGACAAGGCCGACTGGATCTTCGTCCTGGTCCGCACCGATTTCGAGGCGTCCAAGCACAATGGGATTTCCTTTATCCTCGTCGACATGGATCAGCCTGGCGTCACGACCAAGCCGATCAAGCTGATCTCCGGGGCCTCGCCCTTCTGCGAGACCTTCTTCGACGATGCCCGCGCCGAGAAGCACAATCTCGTCGGCGAGCTGAATCGCGGCTGGGATGTGGCGAAATATCTGCTCACGCACGAACGCGAGATGATCGGCGGCATGGGCTCCGGCGGCATGCGTCCGATGGGCGATGTCGCGGTCCAGCAGGTGGGCCTCAACGAGGCCAGTCAGCTCGCAGATCCCTTCCTGCGCGCTGACGTGGCCCGGGCCGAGATCGACGGCATGGCCTTCATGTTCACCATGGAACGCGTGGCCGACGAGGCGAAAGCCGGGCAGGGCACGGGCGCCAATTCTTCCGTGCTGAAATACTATGGCACCGAATTCAACAAGCGCCGCCTGGAGCTGATGATGGACAGTTCCGGTTCCGAGGGCCTGGAGTGGGGTGGCGAGGAAGACGTCGCCCGGGGCTGGCTGCGGTCAAAAGGCAATTCGATCGAGGGCGGGACGAGTGAAGTCCAGCTCAACATCATTGCCAAACGCATCCTGCAATTGCCGTCTGCCTAAGACGCACCACTCAACGGAGAATTGACCTATGGCCATGGTGCTCAATGAAGAAGCCGGCATGCTCAAGGATGCCGCCAAGGGATTCCTGACCGACAGCGCGCCGGTCAGCCAGTTGCGCAAACTGCGTGATGAAAAGTCTGAAGACGGTTTCGACCGCAAAACCTGGTCCGCCATGGCGGAGATGGGCTGGACCAGTGTCCTCGTGCCGGAAGCGCACGGCGGGGTGGAAATGGGCTATGTCGCTGCGGGCGTCATTGCTGAGGAAATGGGCCGTACGCTGACCGCATCGCCCTTCCTGTCCACCGCCATCATGGGCGCGACGGCGTTCAGCCGGTTCGGATCGGATGCCCAGAAGTCGGAATGGTTGCCGCGGATTGCGGCTGGTGATGCGATCACGGCCCTTGCGGTCGACGAGAGCGGCAAACACAGCCCGTCCAAGGTCACTGCTACGGCAGAACGCTCGGGCAATGGGTTTAAGCTGAACGGCAAGAAGACCTTTGTCGCCGAAGGTCATGTCGCCGACATGCTGATCGTGTCGGCGCGCACCGCCGGCAGCGAAGCCGAGGCCGAAGGGATCACGCTCTTCCTCGTGCCGCGCGATGCCGCCGGCGTCGCCGTCGAGCGCAGTGACATGGTCGACAGCCGCAACTCGGCCCGCATCACGCTGGACAATGTCGAGGTTACAGCCGACGCGGTGCTGGGTGAGGTCGATGGGGGGCTGAAGGCATTGGAGGGCATTCTGGATGCCGGCCGTGCAGGCCTGTCCGCGGAAATGTCCGGCTCGGCCCAGCAATGCCTGGAAACGACGGCGGACTATCTCAAGGAACGCAAACAGTTCGGCGCCATTATTGGCACCTTCCAGGCGCTGCAGCACCGGGCGGCGCATCTCTATTCGGAGGTCGAACTGGGCAAGTCCATCGTGCTCAAGGCCCTGCAGACGCTGGACGTCGCGCCGGACCATGCCGCGCTTCTGGTCTGCGCCGCCAAGGCCAAGATGGGGCAGGTCGCCCAGCTGGCTACCCAGGAAGCCCTGCAGATGCATGGTGGGATCGGCATGACGGACGAGTTCGATATCGGCTTCTTCATGAAGCGTGTTCGCGTGGCTGAGGCGCTCTACGGAGACGCCAATTTCCACGCCGACAAATTCGCCCGCATGCGTAATTATTGATCCACGAGATCGGGGAGAGATCGATGGATTATACGGGAAAAGTTGTTGCCATTACCGGCGGGGCTCGCGGCATCGGCTATGCCATGGCGATGGCCTTTCATGACCGCGGTGCCAAGATCGCGCTGGCGGACCTGAACGGTGCGGAAGAGGCTGCCAAGGATTTCGGCGGCGTCGGCGCCACAGTGGATGTGACGAAGGAAGCCGATATCGAGGCCTTCCTGGACATGGTCGAGGCCGAACTCGGCCCGGTCGACGTCTATGTCTCCAATGCCGGAATCCTGCGCACGGATGAACCCAGCTGGGATGCTGCAGGCGCGTCAGACAAGGATTGGCTCGACAGTTTCCAGGTCAATGTGATGGGCGCAGTTCATGGTGCGCGCCAGGTCTGGCCGCGCATGAAGCCACGCGGGGGCGGCATCTTCGTCCTCGTGGCCTCCGCTGCCGGTCTGCTCGCCCAGATCGGTGCGACGTCCTATACCGCGACCAAGCATGCCGCCGTGGCTTTCGCCGAAAGCCTGGCTGTCGCCCATGGTGATGACGGCCTGCAGGTCGTGTGCGTCTGTCCGCAGGCGGTTCGTACGGACATGCTGGGCAATAGCGAGAGTGATGGTGGCATCGCCGGCGCGGACGGGATCAAGGAGCCCGCCGACGTGGCCAATGAAATGCTCGCGGCGATCGAGGAAAAGCGCTTCCTCGCCCTGCCGCATGATACGGTGGCCGGATACGAACAGGCCCGGGCCGGTCAGCGGGATCGCTGGCTGGGCGGAATGCGGAAATTCCGCCGCATGATGATGGGCGATCGGGGCCGTCCGGTCTGATCACGCCGAATACACACAGAAACCAGTGACGAGAGAGACGATAAGGGGAGTTGAATATGGATCTTGGTGTCAGCGAAAAAGTGAAGCCGCTTATCGATCAGGTTCGCGCCATGGTGCGGGACGAGATCATGGAAGCCGACGTCGAATATCATGGCGAAGTCGGCCGCGAGGGGGATCGCTGGTCCTTCACCGCCCGCCAGACGGAAATCCTGGAAGGCCTGAAAGCCAAGGCCCGTGAGCGCGGCCTATGGAATTTCTGGCTCACTGACAGCTCTCGTGGCTATGGTCTCTCCACCGTGGAGTACGCTTACCTAGCCGAGGAAATGGGCTGGTCCCCGCTGGCTCCGGAAGTGTTCAACTGCGCCGCGCCGGACACCGGCAATATGGAAGTCATCGAGCGCTACGGGAATGAAGAGCAGAAGGCCAAATACCTCAAGCCGCTGCTGGAAGGTCAGATCCGCTCCGCCTATCTGATGACCGAGCCGGACGTGGCCTCTTCGGACGCCACCAACATTGCCTTTGATGCCAAGCTCGATGGCGATGAGTGGGTCCTCAATGGCGAAAAATACTGGTCCTCGGGCGCTGGCGACCCGCGTTGCGCCGTCTACATTCTGATGGCCAAGACGGAAGGCGATGACGCCCCGCGCCATGGCCGCCACTCGCAATTCCTCGTCGATGCCAAGACGCCTGGCATCGAGATCCTGCGTCCGATGATGGTGTTCGGCCATGACGACGCACCGCACGGCCACATGCATATCCGCTTCACCAATGTGCGCGTGCCTAAGGATGCGCTCATCCTCGGCCGTGGCCGGGGTTTCGAGATCTCACAAGGTCGTCTCGGGCCGGGCCGGATCCACCACTGCATGCGCGCCATCGGCCAAGCTGAACGGGCCCTGGAACTCCTGTGCCGCCGCTCGCTGAGCCGCGAGGCTTTCGGCAAGCCGCTGGCCAAGCTGGGTGCCAATTACGACATCATCGCCGAGCGCCGCATGGCGATTGAACAGGCCCGTCTGCTCTGCCTGAAAGCCGCCTGGATGATGGATCAGGGCGATCCGCGCGCTGCGGCACCGTGGATTTCCCAGATCAAGGTGATCGCACCGCGGGTTGCGCTGGATACCGTGGACGAAGCCATCCAGATGCATGGCGGTGTCGGCGTGTCCCAGGATACGCCGCTGGCCAGCATGTGGACCGGTCTGCGCACGCTGCGCTTTGCGGATGGTCCCGATGCCGTCCACCGCATGGTGATCGGCCGCAAGGAACTCAAGCAATACATCAACGAATCCCTGGAGGGCTGACGACTCATGGCCCAACGCAAACCCGCGCCCCCCAGGGCACAGCTTGAAGCCATCGCCAAACAGGTCACCCAGGCCGAGGAAGTGCTGAATGTCGGCGAGACGGATGTTCTCGGCGTCAAACAGCTTGCCTATGTCAACGCACCGCCGGACCTGCGCTTCCTGCTCGCCAAATGCCTGGAGCATGGCGATGCGGAAGCGGTCGTGTTCGAGGATCAGCGCTGGACCTTCAACGAGCTGGCGGGCAAGTCCGTCGCCGTGGCCAATGGTCTGATCGAGAAGCATGGCGTCACGCCGGGAACGCGTGTGGCCCTGGCCATGCGCAATTCCCCGGAATGGATGGCCGTCTTCCTCGGCGTGCTGGCAGCCGGTGGTGTCATCGTGCCGATGAATGGCTGGTGGACAAGCGAGGAAATGGCCTTCGCGCTCAAGGATTGCGAAGCCAAGATCGTGATCGCCGGCGGCCGCCAGATCGAGCGTATCCGTCCCCACAAGGACGCCCTGGGGCTGACCCTGATCGATGGGCGCGGCGGAGCCGAGGATGTCGACGATACGCTGGCAGCCGTGATGGCGGCCGGTGCCGGCAAGCCCTTGCCGGAGATCGAAATCGATACCGACAGCGATTTCGCGATTTTCTACACGTCCGGTTCGACCGGTAAGCCCAAGGGTGCCGTCCTGACCCAGCGCGGGGCGGTGACGACCATCCTGTCCTTCGCCCTGCTGGGCGCGGCCCTGCGTCTGGCCAATGGCGACCAGGATTTCACCGATGGCACGCCCAGTATCCTGGTCTGCCTGCCGCTCTTCCACTGCACGGGTTCGCACGCCGTCTTCATGCTGTCGGTCTTTTCCGGCCGGAAAATGGTGCTGATGCGCAAATGGGACCCGGCCGTTGCCGTGGATCTGATCCAGAAGGAGAAGATCACCGATGTGACTGGCGTGCCGACCATGTCGCACGAGATCGTGCTGGAAGCGGAGCGCCGAGGCGTCACGCTGGACAGTCTGCAGAGCCTGGGGACCGGTGGCGCCAAGCGTCCGGAAGCCCATGTGAAGAAGATCAACGAGGTCTTTCCGCAAGCCTGGTCCGCCTCGGGCTATGGCCTGACCGAGACCAATGCGCTGGGCACCTATAATGGTTTGGCGGAATACCAGGCCAAACCGGGTTCGGCGGGCGCACCGCTGCCGGCGGTGACCTTCATCAAGACGGTGGACCCTGAGGGCAATGAGACCCCGGTGGGCGAACCGGGCGAAGTCTGGATCCAGTCTCCGGCCGTGTTCCGCTGTTATCTCAACCAGCCTGAAGCAACCGCCGATGTCCTGACCGAGGATCGCTGGTTCCGCACGGGCGATGTCGGCTATATCGACGAGGACGGTTTCCTCTTCATCGTCGACCGTATCAAGGACATGGTCCTGCGCGGTGGCGAGAATGTCTCCTGTCTTGAGGTGGAGGGCGCTCTGGCCAAACACCCCGACATTCAGGAGGCCGCCGTTATCGGCGTGCCGGACGAACGTCTCGGCGAGACGGTGGGTGCAGCCCTTTACCTGCGTGAAGGGGCGAACCTGTCCGATGAGGACATTCGCGCCTTTCTCAAGCCGCACCTGGCGGCTTTCAAGATTCCCGAAACGATCTGGCGCATGGACGAACCGCTGCCGCGGGGCGGAACGTCGAAGATCGACAAGCCGGGACTTCGCAAAATGCTTCTGACGGACAAGGAGAGCACGTAATGGCCGTAGTGAAGGCACAGGACCTGGCCGGCATGGTCGGCCAGGAAGTCGGTGTGTCCGACTGGATCGAGATTGACCAGGAGCGGATCAATGTGTTCGCCGATGTCACCGAGGACCATCAATTCATCCATATCGATGAAGAGAAGGCCAAGATGACGCCGTTCGGCGGTACGATCGCTCACGGCTTCCTGACCCTTTCCATGCTCTCGGCCCTGGCCAGCGGGACTTCGCTGGTCATCGACGGCATCCAGATGGGCATCAATTACGGCTTCGAGAAAATCCGCTTCCTGCAGCCTGTGCGGGCCGGGAAGAAGATTCGCGGCCGGTTCACCCTGGCCGAGGCGACCGAGCGGAAGCCGGGCCAGTGGATGCTGAAATATGCGGTCTCCGTGGAGATCGAGGGCGAGGAAAAACCGGCCCTGATGGCCGAATGGCTGACGCTTCAGATCGTCGGCTGACAACCAATCGAGTGAAGGGGACACCCGCATGAGTGAAATTCGTTATGACGGCCGTGTGGCCATTGTCACCGGCGCCGGTCTGGGTTTGGGGCGTTGCCATGCCATGGCGCTGGCAGCCCGTGGTGCCAAGGTCGTGGTCAATGATCTGGGCGGCTCGGTCGATGGCGCCGGCTCCGGTTCGGCGGCGGAAGATGTGGCCGAGGAAATCCGGGCCGCGGGTGGCGAGGCCATCTCGCACAAGGCCAATGTGACCAAGGCCGACGAAGTCGCCGACATGGTCGCCCAGGCGATGGACAAGTGGGGCCGTATCGACGTGCTGGTGAACAATGCCGGCATCCTGCGCGACAAGTCCTTCTCCAAGATGGAACTCAGCGATTTTGAAATGGTCGTCGACGTCCACCTGATGGGCTCGGTGGTCTGCACCAAGGCTGTCTGGGAGATCATGCGCGAGCAGAATTACGGCCGCATCGCCATGACCTCGTCTTCCTCGGGCATTTACGGCAATTTCGGCCAGTCCAATTACGGTGCTGCGAAAATGGGCCTGGTCGGCCTGATGAACACGCTGCACCTGGAAGGCCAGAAATACGACATCCGCGTCAACTGCCTGGCCCCGACGGCCGCGACGCGCATGACGGAAGGCCTGCTGCCGCCGGCCGCCCTGGAGCTGATGAAGCCGGAAACCGTGGCCACGGGCCTGGTCTTCCTGGTTTCCGAGGATGGTCCCTCGCGCACCATCCTTTGCGCCGGTGCTGGTGGCTTCGCTGCGACCAAGATCTACGAGACCGACGGTATCTATCTGCCGCCGGAAGAGCTGACGCCGGAAAATGTCGCGGCCCAGTTCGACGCGATCCTGGACCCGTCCGCCCAGAAGGAATTCACCACGGGTGGTGAGCAGACGATCAAATTCCTCACCAAGGCTGCGGCCCATCACGGTGTGAAACTGGGCTGATCGCCCGGACCTGACAGCAAAGAGACGGAGGTCTCCTATGAAAGCGCTTCTGTGCCGGGAATTCGGACCGGAAAAGAACATGACCGTGGAAGAGGTCGCGGACCCGCAAATCAAGCCGGGTCATGTCCTCATTGATGTGAAGGCCGGCGGGCTCAACTTCCCCGACCTGCTGTGCGTACGCGGCCAGTACCAGTTCAAGCCGGAACTGCCCTTCGTGCCCGGCACGGAAGGGGCGGGTGTCATCGCTGAAGTGGGCGAGGGCGTTGAAGGCTATGCGGTGGGTGACAAAGTCATCTTCCGCGGCGCGACCGGCGCTTTTGCCGAAAAGGCTGTCTGTCCGGCCGAGGCCCTGACGAAGTTTCCCGACAGCATGTCTTTCGAGGCGGCTGCCGGTCTCACCATCGTCTACGGCACCTCCTATCACGCACTCAAACAGCGGGCCGAACTCAAGCCGGGTCAGACCCTGCTGGTGCTGGGTGCGGCTGGCGGTGTCGGCCTGGCCACGGTGGAGCTGGGCAAGGCAATGGGCGCCAAGGTCATTGCGGCAGCCTCCAGCGACGAAAAGCTGGCCGTCTGCAAGGAGCACGGCGCGGATGAGGTCATCAACTACTCCACCGAAGACCTGAAGGCCCGGACCAAGGAATTGACCGGCGGCAAGGGTGTGGACGTGATCTATGACCCGGTCGGTGGCGATTACTCTGAAGCGGCATTCCGCGGCATTGCCTTCGGTGGCAAGCATCTGGTGATCGGCTTTGCAGCCGGCGACATTCCCAAACTCCCGCTCAATCTGCCGCTTCTGAAAGTGGCCAGCGTGGTGGGTGTGTTCTGGGGTGCCTGGGCCGGTGCCATGCCGGGCGAGCACGTCAAGAACATGGAAGAAATGTTCGCCATGTTCGAGAAGGGCCAGATCAAGCCGCACGTCGCGGGCACCTACAAGTTCGAAGACTTCCTGGCTGCATTTGACGAGCTGTCGGGGCGTCGTGCGATCGGCAAGGTCGTTCTGGTGCCCTGATCCCGATCAGGAAACCAGACACAAAAAATAGGGCGGTCCCGCAGGGCCGCCCTTTCTTTTTGTTGGCGGGGTGCGCCTAGGCCCCTTTCGGATTGGGACCGTATTTGTTGGAGCCGGACTCGCTGTCGCCGACATAGAAGATGATCAGCACGATCGCACCGACCAGCGGGATCAGCGCAATGAACATCCAGAAACCAGACCGGCCTGTGTCGTGCAGGCGGCGGACACCCATGGCAATACTCGGCAGGATGGTGGCCAGCGTGGCCAGGCCGCCCAGAAGATAGGTGCCGATAATTCCGTCAATAATGCCGGCCACAACGCCAAGCAGGAAGGTGAACAGGATCCAGAACCAGTACTCGCTCCGGCGGGCGCGGCCCTGGAAATTCACGTAGTTGGAAAAGCCGCTTTTTACGGCGTCGACGAAGCCCATATGCTCCCCCCATGTTGAATTGCAGGATTACTGTGTTCCCGTGTGCGGCGAAAAAGCAAGCGCCATAACGTGGTTGTTGGGGAAAACTCCTCGCAGGCAGGCACAGTCTGCGCCTTGACCTCGCTCTCTGTCGGCCCACACTCCGGTTAGCTCAATTGGGGAGTCTCGTGATGCGTCATCTTTTTGCTCCGGCCCTTCTGGCCTGTCTGTCGGCACCGGCCCTGGCCCAGACCCAGGCTCCGCCATCGGAGGTCCTCGCCGTGCATGATTACGTGGCAGCGGTGTCCGCGGACCGGATCGAAGCGGATATCCGGACCCTGGTGGAATTCGGCACGCGTCACACGCTATCGGAAACGGAAAGTGACACGCGCGGCATCGGTGCGGCCCGGCGCTGGATCTTTGACGAATTCGAGCGCATTTCCGCGGAATGCGGTGGCTGCCTGGAAGTCATGTATGTCTCTGACACGATCTCCGGTGAGCGCCGCATCCCCGAGCCGACTGAAGTTGTCTCCGTCATTGCCATTCAGCGCGGCCGGATCGATCCGAACCGCTATGTCATGATGTCGGGCGATATCGACAGCCGGGTCACGGATCCGCTTGACGGAACATCCGACAGCCCCGGCGCGAACGACAATGCTTCCGGCATGGCCGGTGTGATAGAGGCCGCGCGTGTCCTTTCGCAGCACGAGTTCGATGGGTCGATCATCTATGCTGGCCTGTCCGGGGAAGAGCAGGGCCTGTTCGGCGGCCAGATCGTGGCGGCCCATGCCTTGGAAGAGGGCTGGCGCATCAAGGGCGTGCTCAATAATGACATGATCGGGAATATCTCGGGCATTAATGGCGTCACGAACAATACGACGGCCCGGGTGTTTTCCGAGGGGACACGCGATGTGGAAACGCCGGAAGAGGCGCGCATCCGCCGCTTCACGGGTGGTGAGGTCGACAGCCCGTCCCGCAATCTGGCGCGTTTCGTGGACCGCACAGCCGATCAATACATCCCCAATCTTGATGTGATGATGGTCTACCGCCTCGACCGGTTCGGACGCGGCGGTCACCACCGCCCCTTCAATGCCGTGGGCATTCCGGGCGTGCGGATCATGGAGACCAATGAGCATTATGATCGCCAGCACCAAGATTTGCGCACCGAGGACGGCCGTCCTTTCGGGGATACGCTCGACGGGGTCGATTTCGATCATGCGGCGCGTCTGACCTCGCTGAATGTCGCCGTGATGGCGCAGATGGCAGGGGCGCCGCCATTCCCATCTGATGTGACGATCGAGGGGGCGGTGCAGCCGTCCACGACGCTAAGCTGGACCGCGGCCAGCGGCGAAGCCGCCGAAAACCTCGCCGGCTATCGCATCTACTGGCGCCTGACGGACCAGCCGCAATGGCAGTGGAGCCGTTTTGTTGGCCGGGTCGACAGCTTCACGCTCGAGAATGTGGTGATCGACAATTACTATTTCGGTGTGTCAGCAGTGGCGCTGGACGGTTCGGAAACCCCGGTCGTCTTCCCGGGGCCGGCGGGGTCGTTCGGTGAATAGATCCTCGCGGGCTTTTGCGGCTTGCCTTCTGGCAGCCTGCTGTTTGGCACCGGTCTCAGCCAGTGCGCAAACGACCGATTCCGAGCTTTCCGAGCCGGTTTCCTGGAACCTGTCTGACCTCATGACGCCTGAAACGGGGCGCTTTGCGGTGACCAATTGGGTGATGAGGGGACCGGGCCAGAGTGTGGAGCTCGACTTTCTTGTCGACACCCGCCCGGTGCTGGATGGGCAAGGCATCCGAACGGTCTGGCGTGAAGCCGGGACAGGTCGCTTTTTTGGGGAGCTGACACGGACGCAGGACCCTGAAACCGGTGAGCTGGTTCAGCATTGGTATGCGGCCAACGGACAGGTCTGGTCGCAAACCCGCCGCCGTATTGAAATCGTCGCGGGCGGGTATGACGAAGCGTTTGAGGGAGAGGATCCGTTCGGGGCGTTTGAGGCGCGGGTCAGAACGCGCCACGGGCCGGACGGGTATCGCTGGACGATTGAGCGCCGCTATCCCGGAACGGACTGGTTCGTCGTGGATCGGGGCGAGGCTGTACGCTTTGAGGAATGACGGGCGGACACCGGTCCGCCCGTTGGAAATCCGGATCAGCCGCGCGGCACGATCGTGTAGGTGACGGTCACACCCATGGTCGGGTTTTCCGCGTCCCAGGTGTCACCCAGGCCCAGGCCTTCCTGCAGGGGCTGGCAGCCGCCTTCGCCCGTGGAGCGCTGGACGCACAGGTCGGAGCCCTCCAGCCACCAGGTGCCTTCCACGCCAATCGTGGTCGTGTACGTACCGTCTTCATTAAAATAGGTGATGTAGGAGCCGGCGCTGGTCGAGATTTCCAGCGCATTCTCGACCAGGATATCGGCTGCGGAGCCTTGCAGCAGAATGGCCATCGCCATTGTCGTGACAATCATGATTTCCCCCTTGGAAATGTGGTTTGGAAGTCCGGACCGGTTGTTCTGTTTTGGGTCCGGAGGCGGAACGCTACGGCAAAGACTTCGCCTGCTCAATGAAGAAAATTGAGAAATTCGCGTGACAGGCGAGGACTAGCCGTCACTGCCGCACTGCGTCTCCATACGGGCAATCCAGTCAGTGATCAGGGCGATGCCTTCCTCATGCCGGACGCTGCGTCCCAGCTCCGGCATCATCGAGCCGGGATCATTGATTTCCAGCCGGTAGACCAGGATGGATTCTTCAGGATGTCCCGGCTGAATGCCGAAGCGCCGTCCGCCGGTTCCGCCCCCCGCCGCAATCGGCAGTTTGCACAGGCCCAGATTGGGGCCCTCCGGCGCGTCGGCATTGAGGTGCAGGCCGGATGTGTCCGCCGGGCCAACCGGGTTGTGGCAATGCGCGCAATTGATGTCGAGATAGGAGCGGGCCCGGTCATTCAGCGGTGCATCCGGATCCGTATAGACGGCCGCTTGCGGCGTGTCCGCTAGATCAGGGTGTCCGTCCAGATAGCCGGCATTCACCAGCGCGATGAGCTGGTTCTGCGTGCCGGTACCATAATCGTAGTCACGATTGATATGCCGTGCTGCCGGGCCGATCGGCTGGATCTGGCGCGTCGTGTTGTTGATGGCATGGCAGCCGGCACACTGATTAGCATTGGGCACGGCATAGGGCAGGGCCTGGCGCTCGCCATCCTCGCTGACCAGGGTGAAATGCTGCAGATCGCCGGCGCGGCGGAGCTCGGCATCCGTCTGCGCGTCATTCCAGACATAGGGCAGGGCCAGCCAGCCAGTTTCCCGGTGAACAAGAACCCGGGTCTCCACCAGATGGATGTCAGCGAGATCCAGACCGTCCGGTCGCCACCCCGGCGCCCGTGACGTGGTTTGCAGAACTTCGCCCGGCGTTTCACCGCGCGGATAGTAGAAGGTTTTGGTGATCACCGTGCCGACCGGAAAGTCCAGGACGTCTCCCTCGCGATATTCCGCGCTGACCCCCTCGGGCATCCAGATCGTGCGTTGCTTGTGTGCGTAGTCGGAGAAGAGCGGCGTGTTGAGGTCATAGGGCAGGACGCCCTCCGACAGGGTCAGGCTTGCTCCGTCCGAGACCATCATGCCCCAATCGCTCAGCAGGGGCGGATTGCCTTCTGCGATGAAGCTGGGTGTCGCCGTGCGCGGGCCGCCACAGGCGGCCAGCAACAGGGACAGCGCGATCAGTCCGAACCGCATGATCATTCAGCCGCGAGCGGCAGGTCCACGGCGGGCAGGGGCGGCAGTGAGCATTGGTGTTCATCCGTCACCACGGACGGATTGGCATAGCTGTTTGGGCCGTCCGCATTGACCAGTCCGGCCTCGCCATTGTCGAGGCAGATACGGAGTTCGGCCGGCATTTCACCATCGACCATTTTCTCCGCGTCATAATACCCGTCCCACAAAACGTCGGGCATTCGGCCGAGCGGGCCGGCGACGACAAGCTTCAGGCCCTGCAGATCCAGACCGTCCGGATTATTGCCACCGCCGGAGAAGGCATTGCCATGGATATGGATGCCTTCGGGATAAGGATCGAAATCCTCCTGCACGGCGTAGTCGGAATAGCCCGTGGAGTGGAGCGAGGAGATGATGATGTTGGCGGTCCGGTTGTCGGCGATCTGATTGTCGAAAATCTCGACCTGGTCATTGGAGTTCACGACAATGCCCGATCCGGCCGGGATCGAGGCGACCGGCGTGCCTTCATGGCCGAAATTGCCGGTATTGTTGGCAAAGACGTGATTGTTGTAGACGCGCGTCCAATAGCCCGGCTGGGGCAGGTTGGGCATGTTGAAGACCAGGATGCCGCCGGTGTTTTCGGTGGCGACATTCTCATAGACGTCCGCTCCGATCGTGTTCTCGATCTCGATACCGGCGACATTGCGTTCCGCCCGGTTCCGGCGGACCACAACATTGCGGGACTGGCCCACATAAATGCCGGCATCGGCAGCACCGATGGCGATGGAATTCTCGACCAGCACATTCGTCGTCTGCACCGGGTAGATGCCATAGGCGCCGTTATTCGTGTCCGGACCATTCGTCCATTCCACACGCACGCCGCGGATGATGATGTTCTCGCCCTCATTCACTTTCAGCCCATCGCCGACCGTGTCTTCGATCGCGAGGTTCTCAATGGTGAAATCGCTGGCGGTCACCAGCAGGCCTTCAGCGCCCTGGGCCTGGTCCTGGAAGGAGAGAATGGTGCGGTCTGCGCCCTGGCCACGAATTGTCACGCCGTCCACCGTCAGGCTGAGCGAGCGGTCGAAGGCGAACACGCCTTCGGGAATCTCGATCACATCGCCCGGCTGCGCGTCGATGAGTTGTTCGATCAACTGGCTCTGGTAATCGCGGTCGGCGCTGGCGAGGTCCCGCTCGGCAGGACCGCCGCATCCGGTGAGGGCCATTCCGGCCAGGCTGAACCCGGCCAGTGCCCACATGGCGTGGTGCGTGTTCACAATCAACTCTCCCCGTCTGAGCCCTTTTTACAGGGCTTCAGACTAGGAGTGAACAATGTTCATGTCGATTCGGGAAGCGTCTGCCAAGCGGGGGCAGGCGGTGAGGCGGCGGTTAGCCAGCCTCGCGCATGGAGCCCGAGCTGCGCTCACGGGAGCCCAGTTCGCGGTGCGTGACTTCCTGGCCGCTTTCATTGGCGACCTGGATGGGAGCCAGCGTTTCTCCGGTGCGATTATCGAAGACCTCGATCGGCACGTCGCCATCGCCATAGATCCACTTGTCGCCCCATTGCTGCATGGCCATGAGGATCGGGAAGAGAGCTTCGCCGCGCTCGGTCAGGACATATTCCTGACGCTGGCCGCGGACGCCGACTTCTTCACGCACCATGATGCCATTATCGACAAGCTTGTTGAGACGGTCGGTCAGGATGTTCTTCGCAATTCCCGTGCTTTCATGGAAATCTGAAAAACGGCGAGCGCCTTTCATGGCGTCACGGACGATCAGCAGCGTCCACCAGTCCCCAACCTGGTTCAGGGTTTGTGCGATAGCGCACGACATTTCATCGAAACGTTTCCGACCCATTCGAAGGTCCCCCAAATCACGGCTACTGCCCAAGTAGCCTTTTGGATTGATACGCGAAACCAAACGAAATCCCGGCCCTGGCCCTCGGGGTCTCATCTGGTCTACTCAAACAGACTAGCCCTCATCGGGCGGGTCTGCGCATAAAAAAATGTCCAGACAGAATACATGGTCGAACCGTTTTGGCGAGCCCCTCATTGGAATGACAACCATTTGCATCTGACCTAGGCTCGTAATGGTTCAAAGAAAAAAATTTATAACGTGTTGATAGGGCGAGGATTTATGACCCCGGAAGAAATCGATTCCCTCAGGGTAATAGTTGATGACCAAACACGGCTTGCCATGGCGGTCATCCTGGTCGGCATGATGTTCACCGTCGCGCTCGGCTTGCGTGTCAGTGATTTTTCGAACGTCCGGAATGCCCCGGGTCGGGTTCTTGGCGGGGTTTTGACCCAGATTCTGGGCCTGCCGATTCTCACACTCGGCCTGATTCTCCTGTTGCAGCCGCCGGCGAGCATCGCTCTGGGCATGATCGTTGTCGCCTGTTGCCCGGGCGGTAATGTCTCCAATCTTCTGACAATGTTTTCCCGCGGAAATACGGCCTATTCGGTGAGTTTGACCGCTATCTCCAGCGTCATTTCTGCCGTTTTGACGCCGGTCTCGATCTTCGTCTGGTGCTCGGTCTACGGCCCGACCGCAAGCCTAATCGACCGTCTTGATGTCCAGCCGGGTCCCTTCATCACGCAGACGGTCGGCCTGCTGGCGATTCCCCTGGTGGCCGGCATGCTGGTGGCGGCGCGCTTTCCCGGGCCGGCGGCGCGGATCCGCCAGGTCCTCATGCCGCTCGCCATGATCGGGATAGCCGTTCTCATTGTGGTCGGTGCCGCGACCAATTGGACGATCATCGTCCTGTCCGGCGCCATCATCATCCCGCTCACCGTCATTCATAATGCCGCCGCCTTCGGCCTGGGCAATCTGTCCGGCCGGCTGATGCGGCTTGATGGACCGCATCGTCGCTCGCTGACTTTCGAGGTCGGGATCCAGAATTCCGGTCTTGGCCTGCTCATCCTACTCAGCCAGTTCGAGGGGCTCGGCGGGGCCGCCGCCATCACCGGCATGTGGAGTTTGTGGCACCTGATTGCGGGAAGCGCACTTGTCGGCTTGTTCCGGCTGCTCGATTGGCGGACAGTGAAATCATCCTGAAACACGCGCCCAAAAGAGGTGCGGGATAACAACCAGAACGGGGAGGTCAGACCATGTATGATCTGAAAATCACAGGCGGAATCCTGCATGATGGGTCCGGTGCGCCGGGCCGTGTCGCGGATATTGCCGTCAAGGACGGGCGCATTGCCGCCATCGGTTCGGATCTTGGCGAGGCGGCGCGGACGATCGACGCCACCGGCAAGATCGTCACGCCGGGTTTCATCGACATTCACACGCATTATGACGGCCAGGCGAGCTGGGATGACGAGCTGCGTCCTTCCATCGATCATGGCGTCACCACGGCCATCATGGGCAATTGCGGCGTCGGTTTCGCCCCGGTCCGCGAGACCGACCATGACAAGCTGATCAAGCTGATGGAAGGCGTGGAGGATATTCCCGGCACGGCGCTCCATGAAGGCCTGACCTGGGACTGGGAAAGCTTCCCCGACTATCTCGATGCGCTGGCGAAAATCCCGCGCACGATCGATATCGCGGCCATGCTGCCGCATGATCCGCTGCGCATGTATGTGATGGGTGATCGCGCTGTCTTCTCCGAGCCGGCCAATGATGACGACATTGCCCAGATGCGCCGCCTGACCCGCGAGGCGCTGGAAGCCGGTGCGATCGGGTTCGCGACCGGACGGTCCGATGTCCACAAGACCTCCGACGGGGACTGGACCCCGTCCTCGGAATCCACGC
Source organism: Maricaulis parjimensis (assembly GCF_016817355.1). Lineage (GTDB taxonomy): Bacteria > Pseudomonadota > Alphaproteobacteria > Caulobacterales > Maricaulaceae > Maricaulis > Maricaulis parjimensis. The sequence goes on along the minus strand of NZ_JADOTT010000004.1, from coordinate 266,589 downwards.
GCGAGGAACTCACCGGTATTGCCAAGGCATTTGACGGGCTCGATTTCGGCGTCGTTCAGGCTGTCTCCGATTTCAATCTGGAGCGGGGCGAGCAGGATTTCGACGAGGAATGGGAGATTATCGCCGACTACGCCAAGGCGTCCGGCCGGCCTTTCTCCTTCTCCCTGATGCAGCGGGATTTCGCGCCGGATCAATGGCTTAAACTGATCGAGCGTACCGAGAAGCTCAAAGCCGAGGGCGTGGATGCCCGCATGCAGGTCGCGCCGCGCGCCATCGGTGTCTTCCTGGGCTTCAACTGCACCTTCCACCCCTTCATGGGCTATCCGACCTACAAGACGATCGCGCACCTCTCCCTGGAAGAGCGGGTCGCGAAGATGAAGGATCCGGAATTCAAGGCGAAAGTCCTGGCCGAGAAGACTGACAAACTGTCCGGACCAGGCTCGTCCGTTCCGCCGCTGGCTGATCTCCTGATGGAGCATATCGAGTTCGTGGCGGAGAAATTCTTCCAGCTGGGCGATCCGCCGGACTATGAACAGCCGCCGGAAAATTCGCTCGCCGCTCGGGCCCGGGAGAAGGGCGTGCCGCTGATGGAGATGATCTATGACACCCTGCTGGAACGCGAGGGTCACGAGCTCATCTATCTGCCGCTCTATAATTACACCGAGCTCAATTACGACAATGTGCTCAAGATGATGGAGCACCCCCAAGCGCTTTACGGCCTGTCCGATGGCGGTGCCCATGTTGGCACGGTGTGCGATGCCTCCATGCCGACCTACATGCTCACCCACTGGACTCGCGACCGCAAACGCGGCCGCAAGCTGGACCTGCCCACCGTGGTCAACATGCTGACCGGCCGTCAGGCCGACTATCTGGGCATGAAGGATCGCGGCTATCTGCGTGAAGGGCTCAAGGCCGACATCAATGTCATTGATCTCGACCAGCTCCAGTCCGAACCGCCGCACATGGAGCAGGACCTGCCCGCCGGCGGTCAGCGTCTCCTGCAGGGTGCGCGCGGATATGACGTCACGCTCGTGTCCGGTGAAGTCGTGATGGAAAAGGGCCAACTCACCGGTGCCCGTCCGGGTACGCTGTATCGCGCGGGTCAACATGCGGCCGTCGCGGCGGAATAGCCTGTCCAAGATTTAATCCCACGGACGCATCCGGTTTCATCGCCGGATGCATCCCTTTCCCGTTATCAGGGAAGGGGACAGGTGATGATGATCGGGACAATGCTCGGATTGGCTCTGGGCCTGCAGGCGGCTGCCGCCAGCGAGCCGGAGCCGGTGCCGGCGCAATTGGAGACCTTCATGGCCGAACTGGTCGAGAGCGGCCAGTATGAAGGTGCCATCCATATCGTGTCGGCAGACGGGCCGCTGATCGACCGGGCCTATGGCCATGCTGATGTGGAGCAGAGCCGGGCCAATACGCCGGACATGCGTTTCCACATTGCCTCCATCACCAAGGCCTTCACGGCGACGCTGGTGCTGGGCGCGATGGAGCGGGGCGAGCTGTCGCTGGAGGATCCGGCCGCGCGCTGGATTCCGGAGCTGGATGCAGAGCAATACGGGGATGTCACTCTCCGGCATTTGCTGGAACACACCAGCGGCCTGATGCGCGATCATACCGAAGCGCTGGGTGGGGCGGATAACTCGCCCGAGGCGATGATCGAGGCTCTCAATTCCGTCGGGCCGCAATCCGTTGTCGGCGAGCTCTATAACTATTCCAATTCTGGCTATGCGCTCCTGGCCCTGGTGCTGGAACGCGCCACGGGTGAAACTTATGCCGACCTGCTGCAGGATCGCATCCTGACGCCAGCGGGCCTGGCGGCTACCAGTTATGGTCTTCCGGGTGATCCGGAGCTTCTGGCCGTTGGTCTGGACATGCCCGACCTGGTCAGCCGCGTGCCGGTCGACCCGACGAGTTTCCGAGGCGGTCTGCCCGGCGCGAGCGGGATTTTCTCAACGGCCCGCGATCTGGTCCGGTTCGGCCAGGCGCTGGAGCATGAGGAACTCCTTTCTGTCGACAGTCTTGCCATCATGCTGGCCGGGATCGAGGCGCCGGGCTCGGACGGCACCAATTCCATGGGCTGGATGCGTGTGGGCCTGGGGGATGAGTCCTATGCCTGGGCGGCGACCGGCGCATCGGATGGCTATCTGTCCCTGCTGATGATCGACAATCTGGAAGCGGACGTGTTTGCCGCATCCGTGCAAAACAATACGCGGGCCGGACGGTCCGGCTCGGTCGGCCTCTTGCTGGGCGTGATCTACATCACCGAGCTGGGCAGTCCTGAGTCCGCGGCCATTCCGCCCACGCCACTGGATGACTTCCTGTCGGCGCTCAATACGGTTGGTGTCGAGGCGGCACGCGACTATCGGGATGCGCTGGACATGAGCCGGGCGCCGGTTGCCAGCGCTGCGGATTTCCAGGCTCTGGGCGAGCCGGATGGCGGCGTCGGAGAGACATCGCTCGCCTGGGCCCCCGCCACGGCGGATGCCGGTGCGGAATGGCTGGAGCTGGGCTTTCCGGCCGTGGCCGATGCGCGCTATCTCGACATCCATTTTACCCAGATCCCCGACGCGCTGCAGTCGGTGCGGTTGAGCTCCGGTGTGGTGCTCGATGCGGGGGCGGCCGTGCGGCTGACCTCTGAGGCCGGGGCACCGATTGTCCGCTTTGCCCTCGCAGGTGGCACCGGTCCTGACACTGTCCGTCTGGAACTGGAAACAGCTCAGACGCCGGGCTGGCCACAGATCGATGCCGTCGCCCTGATCGATGCTGCCGATGAGGCACACTGGGCTATCTCGGCGGATGCCAGTACGAGTGCTTTCCTGTCCGGCGGCGTTGCGGCCCATGACCTGCCCAGCGATGCCATTCTGGGCAAGCTGGCCAGTCAGCTGGACGCGCACGGTCATGACGAGATGGCCGGTCGGGTGAGGGCCTTCCTGGCCGCAACGGCGGAACGGGCCTCCGGCATGCCCTGACGCTCGCCATTTCCGGTTCCCGGACGGAAGCTGCTAAGGGTGACAGGAATCGATCCTGTCACCCGGCAGGACGCGGCGGCTGGGGAGTCTTGAATGAAAGTGTTTTCGGGCGTTGTGGTCCTGGTGGCCGGGCTCATTCTGACCTGTGCCATTGCGCTTCTTGTCGTTGATCCGTCCAGCTGGCCGGTGGCCCTGATCGCCATCATCTTCCTGCCCTTCGCCGCCTTTTTCATGCAGACCGTGGCCCGCATCCGGGGCCGTACGGGTTCGAAACGCGGCACGGCCGCTGTGCGGGCCTCCATGGTGGGTGGTGGCGCACTGCTGATCTCCGCCCTGGGCAGCCGGATTGCCGAAACTCAGGGCTGGCTGGGCGATGAGACGCAAGGCCGTTTCGTCGTCAGCATTGCGTTTGTCCTGGTCATCGTCGCAGGAGATTTCCTGGCTGCCCGGATGGGGCAGCAGGATGACGACTAGGCACAGGACTAGCTAGCGCACATAGCTCGCGCCATTGATGTCGATGCAGGAGCCGGTCGCGCTGCGGCAGGCACCGGAGGCGAGGAAGGCGCACATGGCGGCGATCTCTTCGGGCTGGGCGAGATCGCCGATCGGGATCTCCGCCTTGGCCCGGGCCCGGTCTTCCTCATGTTGCGGTCCCATCCGCGTGTCGATCCAGCCTGGCGCCAGGGCATAGGCATAAATGCCGTCACTGCCCCATTGCCGCGCAATCGTCTTGGTGAGGGAGAGGAGGGCCCCCTTGGAGGCGCCATAGGCCATGTGATTGCGGTCCTCGCCGCGATAGCCGGCCCGGCTGGCAATATTGATGATCGAGCCGCCACCCGAGGCGACCATTTCCGGAATGGCGGCCCGGCAGATATCCGCCACGGCCATCAGATTGACCTGCAGCGTCACCGCCCAATTCGCCTCCCACTCCGCATCGCTGCTGTCCAGCGGCGTGGCCCAGTGGATGCCCGCATTATTGACGATGATGTCCAGCTGGCCGGAGGCGAGATGGAGCGCTTTCTCGTAAAGGTCTCGCCCCGCCCCGGGCTGGGAGAGGTCCGCCTGGACGGCGCCGAGCGCCTTGGGACCGATGGCCTGCACCGCAGCATCCGCATCCGCCATATTGGCATTGCCATGCAAGACCACATCCGCCCCCTGCGCCGCAAACAGATGCGCCGACGCCAGACCGACACCATGACTGGAACCGGTGATCAGGGCTTTCTTGCCGGAGAGCGGAAGCGACATGGGACAGGTCCTCGATTGCGAATCTGGTGCGAGTATATCGCTGCTGGCTGAGGGCGGGGGTGGAGATGTGCAGGAGGGCTTCCATCTCCTTTTCCCCCGGGCGAAATCCCGGGGCCGACGGGGCGTGCCGCCTTTTCATCGGATGAGGATGCGGCACCTTCGGTTGGCCCCGGAACAAGTCCGAAAAAAATGCGGTGGGTGCGGGGTATGGGGCCTCTTTCTCCTGAAGAAGAGCGTCTGATTGTCATCCAGGATGGATGCCTCAGAACTTCATTTTCCCCGGGCGCAGTCCCGGGGCCGACAGGGTGTTCCGTCTTTTCATCGGATGAGGGTGCGGCGCCTTCGGTTGGCCCCGGAACAAGTCCGGGGAAAATGCATTTGTGTTTCACGGCGTTCAGCGCCACGGCGTTTCCGCCTGGCGGTATGAGAGGTGTGCGGGAGGCCGGCGACTGCCTGCCGGCATGTTTTCTAAGTGTGTGTGACAGGCACTTGCCTCCCGCACGCGGAGATTTCCCGAACGCTCTCGCCCCCGTTTCCAATCCGGCCGGTACTCAGGTCGGGCGTTTAGTGCCGTCAGACCGGGCCGGACGCCCTGCCGGAGCTCGGGATGTCACCCCCTCGCGCGGACAGGCTCCGCAAACCTCCGGGCACAAGGGACTGAGCTCGCGCCTCTCTTCCCGGAAGTCGCCTGTATTGTGCCTGAGGTTTTGAGGGTGGGGATAAGTTGGGCGCGCTGCGAGGGACATGTACCTTGGGTACGTGTCCTGGGAAGGGGTATCCAAAGGCATTCGCTGCGCGGTTTTCTCCGGGACACGTACCCAAGGTACATGTCCCTCTGCCCCTCATCCGGCGCATGCGCGCCACCTTCTCCCCTGTGGGGGAGAAGGGGTGCCTGCGGCTTGCCCTAACTCAGCTGCTTCTTCGAAATCCGCTCGAACAGTTTCCCATAGGGCGGCGCCAGCAGGCGTGAGGGGTGCCATTTGCCGGTGGAGAAGACTGAGCGGTCATGGGTGAAAGTGTCGAACCCGTCCTTGCCGTGATAGGCGCCCTGGCCCGACGCACCGATCCCGCCGAAGGGCAGGTCGGGGACGGAGAGGTGGAGGAGGTTGATATTCACACCGGCACCGCCCGACTGGGTCGCATCCAGCACGCGCTGGGCCTGGACCTTGTCCGTGGAATAGACATAGAGCGCCAGCGGATGGTCGCGGTCGGTGACATAGCCAATGGCGCTGTCGAGCTCGGAATAGCCGATCACCGGCAGGACCGGGCCGAAGATTTCCTCACTCATCACTTTTGAATCGGCCGGCGGATTGATCAGCACGGTCGGCGGGATCTTGCGGGCGGCCTGGGCGGCTTGGGCATCATGCTCCGGCTGCAGCACGGTGGCGCCGCCCTTGCGGGCCTCGTCAATCATCGCATTGAGCCGCTCATAATGCCGGTCCGAGACGATGGCGGTATAGGCGTCATCGGTGGAGGCATCGGGGAATTGGTGCTGGACGGCGGAGACAATCGCTTCCCCCATCGCGGTTTCCGAGCCCTTGGGCGTCATCACATAATCCGGGGCGACACAGGTCTGGCCGGCATTGAAGAACTTGCCCCAGGCGATGGATTTGGCGGCACTGTCGCGCGGATAGTCCGGCGTGACGATGGCGGGCGATTTGCCACCCAGTTCCAGCGTGACAGGGACCAGATTCTCCGCCGCCGCCTTGGCGACCAGACGGCCCACCTGGGTCGAGCCGGTATAGAAGAGATGATCGAATTTGAGGCCGGTAAAGGCCTCGCCCACGGCCGGACCACCCGTGATGACGGCGACATGGTCCTCCTCGAAGGCAGAAGCCAGCAGGGTCTTCATCAGCTCTGCCGTGGCGGGTGTGTATTCGGACGGTTTGATGATCGCCCGGCAGCCCGCGCCCAGCGCCGCCACCAGCGGCGCGATGGCCAGCTGGAAGGGATAGTTCCACGGCGCCACGATGCCGACCACGCCCTTGGGCTCGCGGCGGATCTCCGCCTTGCCCGGCATCAGCGTCATGGGCACGCCGACGCGGCGCGTCTTCATCCATTTGGCCAGATGCTTCTTGGTGTGGGCCACGTCCTGAATGACGAAGGCGATCTCCGCGATGATGCTTTCCTCGCGGGCGCGATTGCCGAAATCCCGGCTGATCGCCTCTGCGATGGCCTCGGCATTGTCCCGGCACAGCTGGGCGACGCGGTCCAGATCCGCCTTGCGCTTGTCGATGGGACGGTGGCGCTCGGCCTTGAAGGCCGCTTTCTGGGCCTCCAGCATTTGCTTCATGCGTTCGATTTGCTTGGCTTCGGCTTCACTCATCATCCGTCTCCCTAAGCATTGTCTTCAGCGATCATCGCGGCAGCCCGCGTGGCGATCATGATGGTTGGTGCATTGGTATTGCCGCCAACAAGGCGCGGCATGACCGAGGCATCCACGACCCGCAGGCCTTCAATTCCCTTCACCCGGCAGCGGCTGTCCACCACCGAAAGCTCGCCCGAACCCATCGCACAGGTCGAGGTCGGGTGGTAGAGCGTCTCGGCCCGGGCCCGGACATCATCCCGCAGACCGGCCATGGTGGTGATATGCGCGCCCGGGAAGCGTTCCTCCCGGCGATCATGATCAAAGGCCGGAGCGTTGAGGATATCACGAACCTTGGCCAGCCCATCGGTCAAAACATCGAGATCGAACTCGTCCTCAAGATAATTGGGCTGGATCGCCGGGTGATCATTGGGATCCGTTGTCTTGAGGGTAATCTCGCCGCGGCTTCTGGGATAGAGCTGGCACACGTGGAGCGTGACGCCGTGGCCCCGGGCCTTTTCCATGCCGTGAGCGTTGGAAATGGCCGGAATAAAGACCAGTTGCAGGTCGGGAAGATCGTTCTCCGCATAGGCGGACTTGATGAAGGCACCGCCCTGGACCGGATTGTGCGTGAAGGGGCCATCGCCCTTCAGCGCCCAACGCGCGACCATATACATGTGCTGGGGCAGTGAGCGCAGGGAATTGCCGATCGAGGTCGCGGATTTCGTCCAGACCTGGGCCGTGACATCCAGATGGTCCTGCAGATTCTTGCCGACGCCGGGCAGGTCATGCTCGACAGAGACACCGGCCTCGCGCAGCTCATTGGCCGGCCCCACGCCGGACAGGAGCAGGGTTTGCGGTGAGTTGATCGCGCCGCCTGACAGGATCACTTCCTTGCGGGCATTGAGCGTTTTGACCTCGCCCTCGATCTCCACTTCCACACCGGTGGCGCGGCCGTTCTCGATGATGACCCGGCGCACCATGGCACCGGTCTGGACGGAGCAGTTCTCGCGCTCCAGGGCCGGGCGGAGGAAGGCATCCGCGGCCGAACAGCGCTTGTATCCGCGCTGCGTGACCTGGTAGGGGCCAAAGCCTTCCTGCTGGGGGCCATTGAAGTCGTCATTGCGTTTGTACTGAAGCTGGTCCGCGGCCTTGAAGAAGTCCTCGGTCAGCGGGTTCAGCTTTTCGATGTCCTGCACCCAGAGCGGACCGCCCGTTCCGTGCAGCTCGCTCTCGCCACGGGTCTGGTGCTGGACTTCCTTGAAGGCGGGCAGGGCGGACTTCCAGTTCCAGCCTTCCGCGCCATAGGCGCTTTCCCACTCATCATAATTCTCCGGTGCGCCGCGCATGTAATGCATGGCGTTGATCGAAGAGGACCCGCCCAGTGTCTTGCCGCGCGGCCAGAGGAGTTTGCGGTCATTGAGATGCTTTTGCGGCTCGGTCCAATAACCCCAGTTGAACTGTTCGCCGGTCACCGCGTATTGCAGCAGCATGGGTGTGCGGATGATCGGACTATTGTCGGATCCGCCCGCTTCCAGGACGAGGACGCTGGCCGAAGGATCACGCGACAGGCGTTCGGCGACGGTACAGCCGGCCGACCCGGCGCCACAGACGATATAATCAAACTCGGTATTACTCATTCTCGCCTCCCTGGGCCTCGGCATTGTCCTGCGGGGCAGGGGTTTCGATCGGATCTCCGAAATGGGCGGAGAGGGCGCGCATGGCGGCGATGGATTCGGCCAAGCGTTCGCCCCATTGCGTGTCCGCTGCGGTGCGGGCGATCACGATATTGCGGCGTTCATCCACCCAGACATATTGGCCGTAGACACCGGCCATGAAGTATTCTTGGTCATAGCCCTCCGGCACCCAGAAATGCAGGCCATAGCCGCGATGGTCATAGACGCCATCAGGGCCGGGTTCCTGGAAATCGGCATTCGGGCGAGTGGCGCTCTGCACCCAGCCCTCCGGCAGCAGCCGCGTGCCATTCCAAACCCCGTCCTGCAGGTAGAACTGACCGAAGCGAGCATAGTCTTCCAGCGTGGCATTGAGGCAGCAATAGCCAATCGCCATACCGTTCTCGCCCGGAATGTTCTGGTTCCAATAGGCGTCGCCCGTCATGCCCAGCGGTTGCCAGATTTCCTGTTCCATCACCGTGGCGAGCGGGGCGTTCCAGACGCCGCGGACCACGGCAGAGAGAACCTGCGTATTGGCCGAGACATAGTGAAGGTCTTCACCGGCCGGACGATTGCGTTCGATATCGGCGACGAGCGTGTCGATATTCTGGCCGTAGATATTGGCGCCCAGGAAGAGACGCCGGATATCGGAATCGGGAGCATCATAGTCTTCCTCGAAATCCATGCCGGCCGACATCATCAAAAGGTGGCGCAGCGTGGTGGCACCGAAATCACTGCCGGCATATTGCGGCGCGAACATTTCGGCGGTCTGGTCGAGATTGGCGATGCGGCCGTCTTCCATCGCCATGGCGATCAGCGTGGCCACGAAACTCTTGCCGACCGACCAGGATGTGTGGCGTGTGTCAGGCGTCGAGCCCAGCAGGTAGTTCTCGTAAACGACCTCGCCATTGTGCAGGACCATGAGCCCTGTCGAGCGCGATTCCGCGAGCCAGTCATCGACGGGACGGGTGGTTCCGTCAAAGCTGTAGCTCACCGTCGCAGGCGCAATCCGGCGGGGCAGGGGTTGGGCCGATTCGGCGGGATGAATCTCTCTGTAGGGAAATACGTCCGCCATGTTCCGGAAGGTCTCCGGCAAGCGGTCCGGTTGCGTGGCCGCCTGTATCTCGGCGGGTGAATATTCCGACCAGGGCCGGTAGAACCAGCCCGCTCCCGCCAGGCCCACGGCCACGGCAAGGGCGACCAACCCCATGATAATTTTCTTCATTTTTCTCCCCAGTGACAGCTTTTTTGAACGCTGTTCACCGGGCAGCCTAGCAGAGATGCACGTATTGAAAAGAGGTGTTTGGCGCGGCGCGTCTTTACCCGTGTGTGAGGATTACGTGCATCAATAGGCCGGGTTTTTTCGGGATTTGGGATAAAGCGGCTGACAATTTCCGCGAGCGGTGTTCATATATCGGATACCAACGCGGAACGGTTGGCAAAAAAAACCCGCGTTTAGAGGGGAGAAATCCATGAGTAAATTCAACAAGGCGGCCGTGCTGGGTACGACCGCAATTCTGGCTGGTCTTATCGGGGCCACCAGTGCAATGGCGCAAGTCGACGTCATCACCGTGACGGCGCAGAAGCGTGAGCAGACCCTGCAGGACACCCCGGTATCGGTGGCTGCTGTAACGGGCGAACAGATCGAGCAATCCCAGATCCGCGATGCGGCTGACCTGCAGACCCTGGTCCCCTCGCTGCGCGTTTCGGAATTCGCGACCTCCACCAATACGGAATTCAATCTGCGCGGCATTGGTACGTCGAGCTTCAACCCGGGTCTGGAACCGTCTGTCGGCGTGTTCATCGACGGTGTCTACCGTCCGCGCTCCGGTTCCGCGATCAACGACCTCCTGTCGGTTGAGCGCGTCGAAGTGATCCGTGGCCCGCAATCCACCCTGTTCGGCCGCAATACGCCGGCCGGCGTGGTCTCCGTGATCACGCAGGAGCCGGAATTCGAATTCGGCTATGTCGGTGAGATCAGCGCCGGCAATTACGGCATGCGTCTGGCGCGCGCCTCCGTCACCGGCCCGCTGAATGACACGATGGCGATCCGTCTTGACGGCACGATGCACCAGAATGACGGCTATATCGAAATCGAAGACGGCCGCATGGCCAATAATCGCGCCCGTCACTCCTGGCGCGGTCAGCTGCTGTGGAATCCGGGCGATGCCACGGAAGTCCGCATCATCGCCGACTATGGCAATATCGATGAGAATTGCTGCGCGGCGCCGTTTGGCTATTACGACCCGATCGACCTCGGCGCCCTGGTGGGCCTGGGCGGTACCGCGGTTCCGGCCGATCCGGATGGTGGCGACCGTATCGCCATTGACGGCGACCTGAACACGCAGCTCGTGACCCAGGGTATCTCGGCTGAAATCAACCATGATTTCGATGCCTTCACCCTGACCTCGATCACGGCTTTCCGCACCTATGATGAAGACCAGAATTTCGACGCGGACTTCTCCGATCTCGACCTGGTCAGCATTCGCAACATCATGAACAGCTATGAAAGCTTCACCCAGGAGTTCCGCGTGACCTCCACGGGCGACAACTTCATGGACTGGATGGGCGGTGCCTTCTACTACCGCAATGATCTGAACTTCGCGAACACGACGCCCTACGGCGCCGATGCCCGCACCTTCTTCGACGCCGCGTCCGCGCCGTCGGTCGCACCGATCGTTGCAGGCCTGGGCCTGCCGGCCGGTACGGGTGGTGTGAGCCTGCTCGAGATCTTCCTGAACATGAATGCGGCGGCCGGTGTCGGCAATTTCGTGCCGCTGCCGTCGGGCAATGCCGCTCTGCCGGGTGTCCCGGCTGAAGGTTTCGTGGCGACCAGCCATGGCCTGATCTCCGAGCAATACCAGTACGACACCGAAGCCTGGTCGGTCTTCGGTCAGCTCGACTTCCACTTCACGGACCAGTTCACCCTGACCGTGGGTGGCCGTTACTCGGATGAAAGCAAGGAGATGGTGACCTCCATCGACCAGCCGGATCCGCTCTCGGCCTTCTCCTTCGTGGATCTGGGCCAGGACCTGCGTCTGGTTTCGCCGGCGACCTGTGATCCGGGCCTGTTCCCGATCGTGGGCGGTGATGCCTGTGCCTATCTGGTTCCGACCCTGCTTCTGGGCCAGGGCCTGACGCTGTATCCGGACGGGTCCCCGATCGACCCGACCAGCCCGCTCCCGGCCATTTTCGCCGGTACGGCGCTGAACCCGTTGCTGGGCTTCACGGCCTTCCAGAACTTCCCGCCGGTCAATGCGGGCAACTTCCCGACCTCGCGGAACGACACGAACTTCTCGGGCAATATCATCCTGTCCTATGACGTGTCGGACGAGCTGAACCTGTATGCGTCCTACGCAACGGGCTTCAAGCCGGGCGGTTTCAACGTCTCGACCAATGCGGCCTTTACCGGTGTGTTCGAGTTTGAGGAAGAGATTTCCGAGAGCTTCGAAATCGGTGCCAAGGGCACGCTCTTCGATAATCGTTTTGTCTATGCGGTGGCCTATTTCAACCAGACCATCGAAGACTTCCAGACCAATAATTTCGTCGGTAATGGCTTCGCGCTTGAAAATGCCGGTTCGATTGATGTGTCCGGTATCGAATTCGAAGGCCAGTGGTCGCCGGTCGACAATCTGCTCTTCACGGGTGGTTTCACCTACCTGTTCGACAGCTCCTATGGCGATTATGAATTCGCCCCGTGCCCGGACGGGTTCGGCGGTGTTGGCGTGTGGGCTGCGGGTGATCCGAACTTCGCCCTCTGCGAACTGGGCAATGAGCGGACCAATGATGCCGGTGTGACCGCGCTGTTCAACGACCTGACCGGTCGTGATCGCGGCAATTCGGAACTCGTCGGCGCCCTGACCGCCACCTATACGATGCCCCTGTCCAATGGCTGGGAAATCGACTGGCGCGGTGAGGCGACCTATGTCTCCGAATTCCTGCACACCACCTCGCAGGATCCGCGTCCGTTCGCGATGCAGGATGCCTTCACCCTGTTCAACGCGTCGGTCACGATCGGCAGCGATACGGACAGCTGGGCCCTGCAGCTGTGGAGCCGCAACATCACCGATGAGGACTACACCAAGGGTGGTTTCCCGTCGGTCGGTTATCTGGGTACGTCCTACAATGTCTATCCGGGCGACCCGCAGACCTATGGCGTGACGCTCCGCATCCGCGGCTAGTGAACATCGTTCAAAAATGACATTGACGGCGGGCGAAGGCAGGTTAGCCTTCGCCCGTTGTTGTTTTGGCTGTCGTTTCTGAGGCGGATACCAACATGCTCATTCTCTGGGTCCTGCTGGGCTCTGTTGTCGGGATTTCCGCCATGGTGGCGGTCAATGCCTGGCTGGGGCTCTACACGCCCGCCAAGCTGGACAGTCTGGATGACGCGATCGCGCGTCTGGATACCGACTCGGTCGGGTTTGAAGCCGGCGAGGGGGAAATGGCCCCCGACGGGCGCAGTGCCCTGGTCTCCGACGCGACCCAACCGCGTCTGGCCATGCTGGTGGCCCGGGGCAGCGATTTCGTGATCCGCTATCTGGAACCCGGCATCGTCAAATCCGTGGCGACCGAGGGCAGCGAGATTGCTCTCAAACTCAATGATTTCACCTTTGCGCCGGCGCGCCTTGCTTTCGAGACGCCCGAACAGGCCCGTAAATGGGCCGGCCGGCTGGAAACCCTGCAGGGGTAGGATATGGACGCGCCCGCCTTCGTCGAGAATTTCGATCCGGTCTGGATCGCCATTCCCTTTTTCGTGCTCTCGGTGTTCGCCGAGATGCTGTTCTCGCGCATGACCGGCAAGGCGCGCTTCGAGGCGCATGACAGCGCCGCCAGCCTGATGATGGGGTTCGGCAATACCGTGTCCGGCGTGATCTTCGGCGGCGCGATCGGCCTGTGGGCCGTCTTTGTCTATGAACACCGGCTGACCACGATCGGGTTTGCCTGGTGGGCGTGGATCCTGGCCTTCGTGCTGGATGATTTCCTGTATTACTGGTCGCACCGCTGGGCGCACACCGTGCGCTGGTTCTGGGCGGATCACGTCGTCCACCACTCCTCCCAGCACTACAATCTGACCACGGCGTTGAGGCAGCCCTGGCTGAGCCCGCTGACGCTGAAATTCCTCTGGCTGGGTTCGACCCTGATCTTCATCGGTTTCCATCCGGCCATGGTCGCCTTTGTTGGCTCCTTGAACCTGATCTACCAGTTCTGGATCCACACCGAGGCGATCCGGAAAATGCCGCCCTGGTTTGAGGCCGTGATGAACACGCCTTCGCACCACCGCGTCCACCACGCCACCAATCCGCTCTATCTCGACCGGAACTATGCCGGTGTCTTCATCATCTGGGACAAGATGTTCGGCACCTTCCAGCCGGAGCTGGACGAGGAGGCCTGCCGCTACGGGATCGTGAAAAACCTGGGCACCTACAATCCGATCAAGATCAGCCTGCATGAATGGTGGGGGATCGTGAAAGACATGGCGACGGCCAAGAACCCCAGGGATGCGTTGATGTACCTGCTGGCACCGCCCGGCTGGTCTCCCGATGGATCCCGTGCCACATCGAAGCAGATTCTCGATCGCTGGAAGGCGCGCCAGGAGACGGCGGCGCCTGCCCCCGAGGCGGCCGAGTAAGCCTTAGGTCTCAATCTGTTGCGTCACGCGCTTAAAGAGCGCAGGGTGGCTGGCCGTCCAGATTTCAACCGGTCGAGCCATGTCGAAAAAACCACCCCAGCAATTCCCGCCGAAGGCCTATAAGGACGAGGCTTTCATGAATTCCCCGGAAGCGCGCCCGGTGCGCATGCTGGCGGAATATATCGAGCCGCAGACGCGATTCGAGGAATACGGCATCCAGGACACGATCCTGTTTTACGGATCCGCCCGCATCCTGTCGCGCGAAGAGGCCGAGGAAGCACTCGCAGCCTGTGAGAAAGAGGGTGGGGACGTCGAGGCGGCCAAGCGCCGTGTCGAGATGTCCAAATACTATGAAGCCACGCGCGAACTGGCCAATCGGCTGACCCAATGGTCCAAGGATTTGCGCGATGAAAGCGGCCGGCGTTTCGTGATCTGCACGGGCGGTGGTCCGGGCATCATGGAAGCCGCCAATCGCGGGGCCTCCGAAGCGCAGGGCGAGAATGTCGGCCTGGGCATTTCCCTGCCGTTTGAAGTGGGGAATAATCCCTGGGTGACGCGGGCCTTGAGCCTGGAATTCCACTATTTCTTCACGCGCAAATTCTGGTTCCTCTACCTGGCCAAGGCGCTGGTGCTGATGCCGGGCGGGTTCGGGACGATGGATGAATTGTTCGAAGCACTGACGCTTCTTCAGACCCGCAAAATGCGCAAACGCCTGCCGATCATCCTGTTCGGGCGGGAGTTCTGGGACAAGGTGATGAATTTTGAGGCGATGGTCGAGTTCGGCACGATCAGTCCGGAGGATGTCGAGCTGATGGTGAAGACCGACAGTGTCGATGAAGCCTTCAAATACATCACGGATGAGCTGTGTGAACACGCGCTGCATTGTCCCGGTGGGCGGCTTTAAGCGAACGCTGTTCGTTACATTCATCACATTTGTCGGTTTTCCCTTGCCAAGCGAGCGATTTTGAATCACGTTGTGAATGTGAACATTGTTCACCAAAGAACAAGTTCATCCTGACAACGATTGGTCGCCCCTGGGGAGGAATAGCGCCATGGCATCGCTTCGCGAACTCTATCCGATGCCGGACATCGACAAGCACTGGTCGATCCCGCAGCAATTCGACGCCACCTTCGATTTCGAATATGACGAAGGCCGGTCCACGCTCATGCACTTGTACCAAAAGGGCAAGGACATGCAGTGGGATGCGGTCAACCGGATCGACTGGACGCTCGAGCTCGATTTCGAGAATCCGATGCAGCTGCCCGATGAAGGTATTGCGCTGCACGGCTCTCCCATGTGGGACAAGATGACGAAGAAGGAACGCATCGAGTTCCGCCGTCACGCCCAGTCCTGGAACATCTCCCAATTCATGCAGGGTGAGCAGGCGGCCTTGATCTGTGCTGCCAAAATCGTGGAATCGGTGCCGGATCTGGACGCCAAATTCTACGCAGCCACCCAGGTGATGGACGAGGCCCGCCATGTCGAGGCCTACAAGAATCTCATGAAGAAGTTCGGCGTCGCCTATCCGATGACCGAACCGCTGCGTCAATTGGTCGATGAGGCCCTGCGCGATAGCCGCTGGGACTTCACCTATCTGGCCATGCAGGTCGTCATTGAAGGTCTGGCTCTGGCCGCTTTCGGTACGATCCGCGACCTGGCCCAGAACCCGCTGGCCAAAATGGTCAATGCCTATGTGATGGAAGACGAGGCCCGCCATGTGGCCTTCGGTCGTCTGTCCCTGCGTGACTATTATCCGCACCTGACCCAGGCCGAGCGCGATGAGCGCGAGGAATTCCTGGTCGAGGCCTGCTATCACATGCGCGACCGCTTCCAGGCCCGGGAAGTCTATGAAGTCATGGGCCTGCCGGTCGAGGAATGCATCGAGTGGGCGGAAAACTCCGAGATGAACAAGCTCTTCCGCACACTCCTCTTCCAGCGCATCGTGCCGGTGGTGAAGGATATCGGCCTGTGGGGTCCGAAGATCCAGAAGGCCTATGCCGATATGGGCGTGCTCCACTATGCCGACCAGGATCTCGATGTCCTGGCCAAGCAGGACGAGGAAATCGCCAAGGAACTCGACCTGGTCAAGCACCAGGATGTCCGTACCGCCTATGTCCAGGCTGTGGCAGGTCACGCCGAATAGGGCAGGGCAGCGCACCGGGTTGCGCGCTCTGTCAGAACAGGAAAGGGCTCCGCTTGCGGAGCCCTTTTTTGTGCCTAATCCTCGTTGAAGGCGTAGGGGGAGGCGCGCAGCATGTGGGCGTCCAGGACGAGTTTGCGGTTCATGGGCGGGAAGGCGCGCTGGGCGCAGTTTTCCCGGTCGCAGAGGCGGCAAGCAATTCCCACCGGTGCGGCTTCCGCCTCGGCGATTGTGTCGGCGTGGACAATGCGCCCGGCATGCTCCCAGTCGCAGCCCAGGGCGATGGCGTGGATCACCGGCGGCTGGCCGGCCGGCGCGGCGCTGACCTGGCCGCGGGCGAGGGAGAGCATGGAGGCGCCATCCGGCAATTCGAACCGCTGGGCCAGGATGCGTTCCGGTGTGCGCAGGGCGTCATAGAGATTCCATTTCGGGCAGCCGCCGCCGGCGCGGGCAAAGGGCATGATGCCGCCGCCAAAGCGTTTGGAGACATTGCCCGCCGCATCCACCCGGATCATGAAGAAGGGCAGACCGCGCTCACCGGGGCGCTGCAATGTCGTCAGCCGGTGGCAGATCTGTTCATAGGAAACCTCGAAACGCCGTTGCAGGCGGATGATGTCATAGCGCGTCTCTTCCGCATGCTTGAGGAAGGCGGCATAGGGCATGTGGGCGGCGCCAGCGAAATAATTGGCCAGGCCAACACGGTAGAGCTTCTTTGCTTCCGGGGCCTCCAGCTTGGCGGCCTCGGTCAGTGCATCCAGCGTGTCACCCAGTTCCAGTGTCGCGAGGACCACCGCCATGTGGAAGGCGCGTGAGCCAGGGGCCAGGGCCTCGGACAGGAGGAGGCGGCGTCCGTGGAAATCCAGCCGGCGCCGTGCGCCGGCCATGATCTCCTCGTCCAGGACACGCACGGTGAAACCGTGCTGGCTCTGCAGATAGTCCGACAGGATGCGATCACGATTGCGGGGCTTCAGCCCGATCCGCTGACTCAGGGCTTCTGCGGCCTCTTCCAGTTCGGGGAAATGGTTCTGACGGGCATCCAGCGCGTCCCGCACGCTTTCCAGCACGGCTCCCGGTCCTCCGGAGGTCGCGCCAGGGCCGGCCATGCGTGTGGCCAGGTCCGCCGTGGCGGCATTCACTTCGCGGAAAGCGTGGAAGAGGCGGGCAAAGGCTTCGGCCGCACGCGGCTGGGCGTCGGCAAATTCCGACAGCTCCATCCGGTCCATTTCCATGCCGGACAGGACCGGGTCCGCGGCCGCTTCCTGCAGATCGGCGATCAGCTGGCGGTCGCTCTCATTGGCAAAGGCGCGCACATCGACATCGAAAGCGTCGGCGAGTGAGAGAAGGACGCGGGCCGTGACCGGGCGCTGATTGCGTTCCAGCAGGTTGAGATAGCTGGCGGACAGGCCCAGGGCTTCGGCGGCTTCGGCCTGGGTCAGGCCGCGCTCGCGCCGCAGGCGGCGCAGGCGGGCGCCGGCGAAGATTTTTTCTAGGGCCTGGTTCTCACTCATGATTTGTACCAAAATTTACAGAGTTACTTCTACACAATGTAATTATCATACATCTGATCCTCTTTATAGGAAAAGCTGTATCGACACCATCCCTGCCGTTTGACAGTTTCGACGCAACGCATACCGCGTCAGTTCAAAAACCCGTCAGGGAGAAAAATGATGACGAAATTCACGGATCTGGTTCCCTCCGCCCCGGCTGGTCGCTTCGATGGCATCGAGCGCCCCTACACCCCGGAAGATGTCCTGCAGCTGCGCGGCTCCGTGCAGATCCAGCACACGCTCGCTGAACAGGGTGCCGTGAAGCTGTGGAACCTGCTGAAGACCGAGCCCTACATCAATGCGCTGGGTGCCCTGTCGGGTAACCAGGCGATGCAGATGGTGCGCGCCGGCCTGAAAGCCATCTACCTGTCCGGTTGGCAGGTTGCCGCCGACGCCAATACCGCTGGTGCCATGTATCCGGACCAGTCGCTCTATCCGGCGAACTCCGCTCCGGAACTGGCCAAGAAGATCAACCGCACGCTCCAGCGCGCCGACCAGATCGAAATGTCCGAAAGCGGCAAGACGACCCGTGACTGGTTCGCCCCGATCGTGGCCGACGCTGAAGCCGGTTTCGGCGGTACGCTGAACTGCTTCGAGATCATGAAGGCCTTCATCGAAGCTGGCGCCTCGGGCGTTCACTTCGAAGACCAGGTCGCGGCAGAGAAGAAGTGCGGCCATTTGGGCGGCAAGGTCCTCATCCCGACCTCCGCGCACGAGCGCAATCTGGCAGCAGCCCGTCTGGCGGCTGACGTGATGGGTGTTTCCACGATCACCGTCGCCCGGACCGACGCTGAATCCGCCACGCTGATCAATTCCGACATCGATGAGCGCGATCATGAATTCATCGATTTCGACGCTGGCCGTACGCCGGAAGGCTTCTTCCGTCTGAAGCAGGGCGTTGGCGTTGATCACTGCATCAAGCGCGGCTTGGCCTATGCCAAAGTGGCTGACCTGCTGTGGTGGGAAACCTCCAAGCCGAACCTGGAAGAGGCCAAGCGCTTCGCTGAAGCCATCCAGAAAGCCTATCCGGGCAAGATGATGGCCTATAACTGCTCGCCGTCCTTCAACTGGGAAGCCAATCTGGACAAGGCCACGATCGAAACCTACCAGCGTGAGCTGGGTGCGATGGGTTACAAGTTCCAGTTCGTGACGCTGGCCGGTTTCCACCAGCTCAATCACGGCATGTTCCAGCTGGCCCAGGGCTATCGCGATCGCGGCATGGGCGCCTATTCGGAACTGCAACAGGCCGAGTTTGCGTCGGAAGTCGATGGCTACACCGCAACGCGCCACCAGCGCGAGGTTGGCACCGGCTATTTCGACAAGGTCAATCTGGCCATCTCCGCGGGCAAGTCGTCCACGACGGCCATGGGTGAATCGACCGAAACGGCCCAGTTCACCGCCGCTGAATAAGACCGTTTCCGGTCTGCCATACAGGTTGGGGCGCGCCGCCGGGCGCGGCCGCCCCACCTCTCTGCCTCAACCCCAAAGGAGCCTGTCATGACTCTCGTTGCTCCCACCGGTGTCGAAGTTCTGGGCCATCTGGAACCCGGCTATCGCGACATTCTCTCTCACGAGGCGCTGAGCTTCCTCGCGGGTCTGCACCGCCGCTTTGAAAAGCGCCGTCAATCCCTGCTGCGTTACCGCAAGGAACGCCAGGCCGAGCTGGACCAGGGTGCTCTGCTCATGTTCCCGCACGAAACCGCCGACATCCGTGCCGGCGAGTGGACCGTGCGTCCGGCCCCGGCCGATCTGCAGGACCGCCGTGTCGAGATCACCGGCCCCGTCGACCGCAAAATGGTGGTCAATGCGCTCAATTCCGGCGCCAAATGCTTCATGGCCGATTTTGAGGACGCCACGGCCCCGCTCTGGTCGAACCTGGTCGAAGGCCAGATCAATCTGCGCGATGCCATCCGTCGCGAGATCGATTTCACCGACCCGAAAAATGGCAAGCGCTACCAGGTCAATGATGACGCCGCCGTCCTGATCGTCCGCCCGCGCGGCTGGCATCTGGACGAACGCCATGTCCTGATCAATGGCGTCGCCATGTCCGGCTCGCTGTTCGATTTCGGCCTCTATGTCTTCCACAATCACGCGGCTCTGAAAGAGCGTGGCACGGGTCCGTATTTCTACCTGCCCAAGCTGGAAAGCCGTCTGGAAGCGCGTCTGTGGAGCCTGGTTTTCCAGCATGCCGAGGACGAGCTGGGCCTGGATCGCGGCACGCTGCGCGCCACCGTGCTCATCGAGACCCTGCCGGCGGCCTTCGAGCTGGATGAGATCCTCTACGAGCTGAAAGACCATATCGTCGCTCTGAACTGCGGCCGTTGGGACTATATCTTCAGCTACATCAAGCGGTTGAAGTCGCGCAAAGAGCATGTCCTGCCGGACCGTGCGGCCGTGACCATGGCTGTGCCCTTCATGAATGCCTATTCGCGTCGCGTGATCGCGGTCTGCCACCGCCGGGGCGCCCATGCGATGGGCGGCATGTCGGCCTTCATTCCGGTGAAGGGTGATGCCGAAGCCAATGCCGCCGCGCAGGAAAAAGTCCGTCAGGACAAGCTGCGTGAAGTGAAAATGGGCCATGACGGTACCTGGGTCGCGCACCCGGATCTCGTTCCGGTCGCCAAGGCGGTGTTCGACGAATTCATGCCGAAGGCCAATCAGGTCGACCGCGCTCCGGATCCGCATGAACTCCCGGTGACGACCCAGCAATTGCTGGCCGCGCCGGAGGGAGACATCACCGATCAGGGTGTGACGGGCAATATCGATGTGGCGATCCGCTATATCGCCGCTTGGCTGGGTGGCCGTGGTGCCGTGCCGATCCATCATCTGATGGAAGATGCGGCGACCGCCGAGATTGCCCGGGCCCAGCTCTGGCAGTGGCGCACCTATGATTGTTCCACCAAGGAAGGCACGGCTCTGACGGCGGCCTTCCTGGAGAACAAGATCGCGGATATCTGCGCGGCCATCCAGGACGAGGTTCCCGGTCAGGACGAGCTCATCGCCCGTATCCAGACGGCTGCCGACATCCTGGCTGATCTGGTGCTGAACGAGGAATTCGCCGAATTCCTGACCCTGCCGGCCTATGACCGCATCACCTCGGATCTGAAAAAGCCGATGGCTTTGGCCGAATTCGAGGACTGACCACGCCGAAGGCGTGCGAAACGGAAAGCGGGGCCCCCTCAGGCCCCGCTTTTTGTGTGTCCGGATGTCAGATTTGCGATCAGCGCGCGCCGGTATTCACCGGGGCGACGGGCCGTGTATAGCCGCACAGATCGGCCAGTTTCCAGCCGGACGCGGTCTGTTCGAAGCGGCAGGACAGATAATCGCGGCGCGCCACGCCATAGGGCGGCGGTGCATCCACCAGCGGTGTTTCCGGCAGTGGGGCGACGCGGTCGAAATTCTCCTGCGGATAGACCAGGATCTGGCGCATCGCATCGGTCGGCGGCGTGCGCATATCATCCAGGATGCACAGGGGCGGGCGGGCCAGCAGACCGGTCACCGACCCGCGCGTTATGCCCTGGGAGCCCCAGACATGACTGGTCACAGCCGGATCGGAATAGCTCACGGCATCGCGCAGCGGACCCGGGGCTGTGGCATTGGCCAGCGCGGCGCGGTCATGGCTCATGATGGCCCGGAAGGCCTCCATTTCATAACTCGCCGGAGCCCGGCAGGCGGGCACGGTTTCGGTGGCACAGCCGGTCAGGATCGCTGCACTGGCGGCAAGGGAGGCAAACAGGACACGCTTCATCGGTTCTTCCGATTCTCGATCAGCTCGTCGACGACGCTCGGGTCTGCGAGTGTAGACGTGTCACCCAGATTGCTGAACTCATTTTCGGCGATCTTGCGCAGGATGCGCCGCATGATCTTGCCGGAACGGGTTTTGGGCAAGCTTGGCGCGAACTGGATCAGGTCGGGCGTCGCGACCGGGCCGATCTCCTGGCGCACCCAGGCTTTCAGCGCGGCGACATCCTCGTCGGCGGCTTCGCGTCCGCCCATCAGGGTGACATAGCAATAAATGCCCTGACCCTTCACATCGTGCGGATAGCCGACGACGGCCGCCTCGGCGACATCATCATGGGCGACCAGCGCGCTCTCGATCTCCGCCGTGCCCAGACGGTGGCCGGACACGTTGAGCACATCATCCACCCGGCCGGTGATCCACCAATATCCGTCCGCATCCCGGCGGGCACCGTCACCGGTGAAATAAAGGCCGGGATAGGTGGAAAAATAGGTCTCGAAGAAACGCTGGTGATCGCCATAGACGGTCCGCATCTGGCCCGGCCAGGAGCGGGTGATGACGAGATTGCCTTCCGCAGCACCCGTATCCGGCAGGAATTGGCCTTCCGCATCCACCAGGGCCGGCGTGACACCGAACATCGGCGTCGTGGCCGATCCCGGTTTGAGGTCGGTTGCGCCGGGCAGGGGCGTGATCAGCGCGCCGCCCGTTTCCGTCTGCCACCAGGTATCCACGATCGGGCAGCGCTCATCGCCGACGACGCTGTGATACCAGGTCCAGGCTTCCGGATTGATCGGTTCGCCCACCGTGCCCAGCAGGCGCAGGGAGGCCCGCGAATGCTTCTTCACCGGTTCATCGCCTTCGCGCATCAGGGCGCGGATCGCGGTCGGTGCCGTGTAGAAGGTGTTGACCTTGTGCTTGTCCACCACCTGCCAGAACCGGTCCGGTCCCGGCCAGGTCGGCACGCCCTCGAACATCAGCGTGATTGCGCCATTCGCGAGCGGGCCGTAGACGATATAGGTGTGGCCGGTGACCCAGCCGACATCGGCCGTGCACCAGTAGATGTCGCCCGGCTTGTAATCGAACACGTATTCATGGGTCATCGACGCCCAGACCATATAGCCGCCGGTCGTGTGCAGCACGCCCTTGGGCTTTCCGGTCGAACCGGAGGTGTAGAGGATGAAGAGCGGATCTTCCGCGCCCATCACTTCCGGCTCGCAATCGGTGTCCTGGGCGGCGGTCAGCTCGGTATAGTCGACATCCCGGGTCTCGTCCCAGGCGACATCATTGCCGGTATGGCGCACGACGATCACCCGGTCGACATCGCCCGCCGACGCAATCGCCTTGTCGACATTGGCTTTCAGCGGGATCGGCTTGCCGCCCCTGACGCCTTCATCGGCGGTGATGACAAAACGGCTCTCGCAATCCGTGATGCGGCCCGCCAGCGCGTCCGGGGAGAAACCGCCAAAAACGACGGAATGGACGGCCCCGATCCGCGCGCAGGCCAGCATGGCATAGGCGGCCTCGGGGATCATCGGCATGTAGATCGTGACCCGGTCGCCCTTCTGGACGCCGAGGGATTTCAGGCCATTGGCCAGGCGGCAGACCTGTTCGTGCAGTTCGCCATAGGTGATGGTCTTGGACACATCCGGATCATCGCCCTCCCAGATGATGGCCGTATCATCGGCCTTTTCCGGCAAATGGCGGTCAATGCAATTGGCTGAGGCGTTGAGCCGGCCATCGCCGAACCAGCGGATATGGAGATCATCCTTGTCCCAGCTCACATCGGAGATTTCCGTGAAGGGCGTGATCCAGTCGATCCGGCGGGCTTCCTCGCGCCAGAACTTGTCCGGATCCTCGATCGACTGGCGGTATTTCTCTTCATACTGCGCCTTGTTGATCAGCGTGGTCTTGGCGCGATCAGCGGGCACGGGATAGAGGGCGTTGGGGTCATGGTGGGACATAGCGGGCTCCGTGGG
Organism: Maricaulis parjimensis; assembly: GCF_016817355.1. Taxonomy (GTDB): domain Bacteria; phylum Pseudomonadota; class Alphaproteobacteria; order Caulobacterales; family Maricaulaceae; genus Maricaulis; species Maricaulis parjimensis. Next base: position 243,356 of record NZ_JADOTT010000004.1, on the reverse strand, counting down.
TCGCCAGGAGACGGCACGATACTGATTCAGTGCGGCCAGGCAATCGCGCGGTCCGCGAAATGATGTCCCGTTTGGTCTTTAAATGCTGCGGGAAATGTGAAAAGACCGGATGAAGGTTAACGCGGGGGCGTTCACCGTCGGAGGGGGAAACCATGTCTGTATGTCAAACGATGAAGCTTTCTTTGCTGGCCGGTGTCGCCAGTCTGGCCATTTCCGCGGGCGCCGAGGCGCAGACGGTTTGTACACCGACCTTTGAGGACGTCCTCTTCGGACTGACATGTACGGGCGACCAAGGCAGCACGCCCGTGACCTTCGATACAGGCGATTTTATCGTCCTGGACGGGAACTGGACGTCAACGGCGACAGCGATCTTCGAGGACATTCCCTACCAGGTGTTTATCCACGGCGATATCGACACGTCCGCCTCGCTGGCATCGGCCGTTATCCTCACCGGAGGAGCGGGCGGCTCGACCTATAGCTTCCACAATCGGGGAAGTCTGGTTTCAGGGTTTGGAACGACCGTGCAGGTCGCAGGGGATTACGAGCTCGGCGGTTTCTTGAACAATGGAGATATCACCGGCGATGGCATTGCTGTTTCGCTGAGCGGCGTGACGGGGGATGTCGTGAACAACGGATCGATCCGGGGCAGTACGGGACTCCGGCTGGGCGGGCCGGTCGGGGGCAGTATCCTGAATTTCGGAGACCTGACAGCGGGTGCCTTTGGCTTGGTGGTTCTGGGTGACGTCGGGGGCGATGTATTCAATGCGGGGACGATTGCATCGGACACATCTCTTTTCGGTCTCGGAGTTCAGCTTAGCGGTAATATCGGCGGCATTTTCTACAATGGCGGGATAATTTCGAGCAATTATTTCGGTGTTTTGATTGATAGCGACAGTATTGCCGGCGTGTTTGAGAATACTGGCGATATTATTGCCGACGTGGCCGTCGCCAGTATCAGTTCCGATTCCAGTGTTGGCGGGTTTCGCAATTCAGGGACGATTACCGGATATACCGGCGGCATCCAGCTGAGCCGGGTGCTCGGTTCGATCGAGAACAGGGGAAGTATCAGTGCCGGATATGGTTCGTTTTACATCAGCGGGCTCGTGTCGGGAAATTTTGAGAACTCCGGCTATATCGGAGGCACCAGCGAGCTGGGCAATCAGTTTGGTTTGCAGTTCTTCACGGGCCTTGCTGGTCGTTTCGAGAATACCGGCAGGATTTCAGGCAATTACGCGGTCTCCATCAACGCGCTGGGCGGGTATTTCTACAATGGTGGAACCGGTGAGATCGTCGGCAACAACTCGGGTGTGTACATCGGGGACTTCGGCGGGCCGGTTTTCCTGAATGATGGTCTCATCCAGGCCAGTGGCTTCGGGGTTGCGTTGAACAATTCCTACCTGGGTCAGTCGTTCATCGAGAATACCGGAACCATTTTGGGCGAACAGCTGTACGGCCTTGCCCTCGTATCCACGGATCCGGCCAGCGCCCAGACCGCGTTTATCCAGAACTGGGGGTTGATCCAGGGCGGGGATCAGGGCGTGTTCACCGCGGGGCATGACCAAGTCAGCATCTTAAACTTGGGTATCATCCAGGCCACCAATCCCGATGGCGTCGCCATCTCAGCGGCAGATTCCATTGTTGAGGTCTTCAATGGATTCGGTGGTGTGATCGAAGGCGAAGTGGGTATCGAAGCGTCTGACGGTCAGGTCGTGGTTGTCAATTCTGGCACGATCCGGGGATTGTCGGGGCCGGCGATGGATTTGGGCGATGGCGATAGTCTTGTCATCAACATGTCGACGGGCCATTTGGTCGGCGATTTGATTGGCGGGGGTGGCCGGGATGAGTTGGTCCTGAACGGTGGTACCTACTTTCTGGACATGCTGATCGACGGCTTTGAGGAGGTGGTTTTCCTGGGCATCGGCACCGGCTCGCGTGCCGGGCAGACCTATGTCGCGCTGCGTCGGGACCTGATCGCGCTCGAAGAGGGTCGCAATTCGGGTTGGCTCGATATCGCCGATCACACGTTCGAGGCGCAAAACTTCGAAAATTACGGCACCCTTGTCAGTCGCGGTGGCACCATTGATGCCTCCCTCTTCAATGCCGGGGAGTTGCTCGGCTCCTCGCTCACTGTCACCGGCGATGTCATCAATCTGACCCGGATTGATCCGGCCGGAACCGGGATCGGAACCTTCACTTTCCAGGGCGACTTCTTCAATCTGGCAGAAGGTGAAGAGTTCAGCCTGCCCTCACAATCGAGCGGGATGACCGCGTCGGCTGAACCCCTCACGCCCGCTTCGATCACCTCTCCTCAGGACGGGACACTCATTTTCGATGTGTCCGGTACGACGCATGACCAGCTGATCATCGGCGGGGCCGCGTCCATCAACGGCACCATTGCCTTGCGGGGTGACTGGACCGAGCTGGCCCGGTCGCGCCAGACCGCCAGCCTGATCACCGCGGCGGGTGGCATGTCCGGTTCGCCGGACCTGGTCGCTACAGCGGGCCTTCTCTTCACGCCTCAGCTCAGCCTCTCGGCCAACAGTCTGGACCTGATTTTCCAGGCCGCAGATTTCGCCACCGCACTGGCGCCATCGACCTATAATCAGACGCAGGCAGCCTTGGGTCTGCAGGCGCGCTGGAATGCCGGCGCGAGCGCGGTGGATGATCTGATCCTGGCGCTGAATGCGGGCCTGGCTTCCGGGCCGGTTCTGCAAGGCCTGTCGGCCGAGGAAGTGCCAGCCGTCATGCGGGCCGGGGCGAGGCAGGGCAGCCATGTGGCGCAAGCCGTGTCTGATTGCGCACTGGGTCGTCGGGGTTCCGCCTGCAATTCGGCCGGAAACGACCAGGGTGTGACCCTGTGGGCGTCCTACACGACCGGATCGGCGACGCTGGTCGCGGACAGCAATGCCGCTGACGTGGAAGAGAGTTTCGGCGTTGCGACGCAGGGCGTCCAATACGCGCTGTCGGGCGATCTGGCCGTTGGCGGCTTCATCGCGGCCGGCCGGGGTCAGGCGCGGGTCGGTGATGCTATCGGCAATGGCACGGTGGACAGCCTCGGGGGCGGCCTTTACGGCAGCGCCCGGTTCGGCGGGCTCGGCCTGGCGCTGACGGCAGGCTATGCAGACCTGGATATCGAGACCGGACGCGCCACGCCCGGTGGACGGGTTGAAGGCAGCACAGGCGGCAGTGTCGCTTTCGCGCGCCTCGATGCCCGCCTTCAGCGTGAATCCGGGGCGGCCCGTTACGGGATCGACCTGTCCGGACGCTATGCCTATTCGGAGATCGATGCCCATTCGCAAATGGGTGCCAGCCTGTACACGCTGGATGTCCATTCCGACGGCTTCCGCAGCCTCACCTGGACGGCAGACGCGTTCGTTGAGTACACGGCGGCCCCCACCCAAACTGGCCACCACTTCGTTTTCGGGGCTTCGGGCGGCTTCCTGTCCGGTACGGGCGAAGATGCGGCCAGCGGTATTCTGGAAATCCCGGGTGCTGGTCAGGCCTATGAAGTCCGGGGGCCGGCCACGGGTATCGGTGATCTCGGGATGCAAGCCGGTGGCTTTGTCGGATTGCAGAGTGCTGGCGGCGATCTGACCATTCGGGTGAGCCTGGACGGCTATCGGCTGGGTGAGGAGAGCGGCAGCCAGGCCAGCGCCCGGATCGCCTGGCGTTTCTGACCGCGGTCGCTTGCATAAACATATGCAAAATCAATGTGGTGCTTTGAGGCAACGCGGTGATTGTCGTTTCGCGAATTAGGCGAGTTAAACCTTTTTCTCAACGCGTCCTTGTGGAACAAGGTGGCCGTGTTTTGGCGTTCGGGGACGATCATGCGTGCATTGACAGTCATCAAGTCCGGCCTGACGGCTGGCGTGAGTGCGTTGGCTCTTTCGGCGGCGGTGCAGGCTCAGACCTGCAGCTTTGAACCGGATGCCGAAGCGGGCGCTGACAATGTGACGTGTACGTCGGGTCTCGACTACGCGATTTTCTACATTCCCGGTTTTCATGATGTGACGCTGGAAGCCGGTTTTGATTCCCGCGGCCTGGTCTTCATCGACAATAGCGGTGTCCTGACCGTGCGCGGCACGACCGACACGAATGGCTCGATTGGGACGTCCGCCATCCTCATCCGTGCCGGTATCGATTTTGAGGCTTTTGTCCATGAAGGCGTTCTGACGAGCGACGACATGCACGGGGTTGAGCTGGAAGCAGGCGTCACGGTCGGGGAGTTCGTGAATACGGGCTCCATCACGAGTTTCGATCCGGATGCCAGCGCCATCTATCTGGCAGGCACCGTAAGTGGGGATTTCCGCAATTCCGGACTGATCGATTCAGCGGGCACTGGCGTCCACATTCTCGGAACGGTGGGCGGCGACTTCATCAATGATGCGACTGGTGTCATCACGACGGACAATACGGACTATCTGGTCGGCTTTGGCCTGGTCGTGGATTCGGGGGCCGGTATTGGCGGCGACCTGATCAATCGCGGCTTGATCTATGGCGCGGAAGGCGGCGTTTTCCTTCGCACGACGACGCCGCTCGGGGGTGATTTCGTCAATTATGGCGCCATCGTCGGTGATCCCGATGATTTCAGCTATGGCGTGGTCTTCCTCGCCGGCGTGGACGGCAATTTCTACAATTCCGGCGACATCATCGGGGGTTATGGCGGTGTTCTCGCAATTGGCGGCGTCGCTGGCGAAGTCGTCAATTCAGGCACCATTCTGAGTATGACGGATGACGCACTCGTCATGACCGATATCCAGGGCAATTTCTCCAATGAATTGGGCGGTGTGATCGCCGGCGCCTGGGACGGGGCACAGCTGCAGAATTATCTGGGCGAATTCGTATTCAATGCGGGAGAAATCTACGGCGGAACCGGCAATGGATTGTCCGTATGGAATTTCGCGCCGCACGAACTGACCCTCTTCAATGGTGCGACGGGCACCATTTATGGCGGCTATCGCGGGCTCTACGTCTATCCAGATGGTGATTTGCACGTGCTCAATGCCGGCCATATTTACGGCAATCAGAACGGCGCGTACGCGGCCAGTGAAGGCACCGTGCGGTTCGAAAATACCTATTCCGGATTTGTCGGCGCGGATGTCGATGAAGACAGTTCGATCGGTCTGCGAATCCAGGGGACGAATACGCTTGTGTCCAATTTCGGCGTGATCGAAGGCGGACGCGGAATTGTGGGTGATACCGGCTCGGACAGTGTGGTCAATGCAGGTCTGATTACCGGCGGATCGGGCGTTGCGGTCAGTCTGGGTGATGGTGATGATATGTTCGCGATGTCAGACGGCGGGCAGGTCGATGGCGATATCCTGGGTGGCGATGGCCATGACACTTTCATCGTCCAGGGAAGCTGGACAGGAACAGCCGGCATTGCCGAATTTGAAGAGGGTGTCGTTGGCGTCGCGGGTTCGCTGACCCTGGCGCGGGACGACTGGGCCTTCGACATTTTCACCAATCTCGGCACAACCGACCTCGCGGGCCACACTCTGCTGGCTCAGGATACGCTCAATCTGGGTTTCCTCCTGGGCGGTCAGGGGATTTTGGACGGCAATCTCGACAATCAGGCGCTTGTTGATGTCGACGGTCTTCATGTCACTGGCCAGCTCGTCAATTCCGGGGCTCTGCGGTTCGACGTCACTGGATTGCTGGTCGACTCGATGACGGTGGCAGGTTCAGCGACGCTTGGCGGGCAAATCCTGATCAATGGCGACTGGAGCGAACTGGCCCGCGCGCGGCAGGGTGTGACCCTGTTGACGGCTGGTGGCGGTGTCTCCGGTTCGCCCGTCTTGAACGCAGCGACAGGCGTGCTCTTTACGCCCTATCTGTCTCTGGGGGCGACCACACTCGACCTGAATTTCCTGACCGAGAATTTTGACACGGCGCTGGGCGCCTCGACCTATAACCAGACCCAGGCCGCGCTGGGCCTGCAATCGCGCTGGAATGCCGGGGCGAGTGCGGTGGATGATCTCATTCTCTCGCTCAATGCCGGGGCCTCATCCGCGCCGGTCCTGGCGGCTTATTCGGCTGAAGAGACGGCCGCGATCACGCGTTCGGCCGCCCGTCAGGGCAGCCAACTGGCCCGGCTGGTCTCCGACTGTGCCATCGGGCGTCTCGGTGCGGCCTGCGACTCAAGCGAAGAGCGGGGCCGGATCAGCACCTGGACGGCCTATACTAGCGGATCAGCCGATCTGGAGAGCGACGGTAATGCCGCCGCGGTGGAAGAAAGTGTCTCGGTTCTGGCCCAGGGGCTCAATTTCGCACTCAATGACCGGCTCTCCCTCGGCGGTTTCCTGGCTGGTGGCCGCAGTCAGGTTCGCGTTGGTGCAGGGCTGGGTTCCGGCAATTCCCAAAGCCTGGGTGCCGGCGTCTATGGCCGCGCGAAACTGGGCGGTTTCACGGTCGCGATGACTGCCGGTTATTCCGATCTTGATCTGGAAACCCTGCGTCCGGTACCGGGCGGGTTTTCAGAGGGTGAAACGGGCGGTTCGGTGACCTTTGCTGAGCTGGACGTCCGGGCAGAGCATGTCGTCGGCCCGCACGTGGTCGGCCTCGATGCCAGCGGCCGCTATGCCTATTCGGAAATGGATGCCCATACCCAGTCCGGCGGTGGCCTGTTTGATCTGGCGGTGCAGACCGATGGTTTCCGCAGCCAGACCTGGTCTCTCGATGCCTTCTACGAGCATCGCTCGGAGCGCGGGGCGTCCGGCCATGCCTGGCTCTATGGCGCGTCAGGTGGCGTTCTTACAGGACGTGGCGAGGATGCCGCCAGCGCGACCGCCATGGTCCCGGGCGCGACGCACCCGTTCGATGTGCGGGGGCCGGCCAGCGATGTGGATGATCTGGGTGTTCATGCCGGCGGATTTGTCGGGCTGGAAAGCCAGGGCCGTCAATTGACGATCCGTCTGGCGCTGGACGCCTTCCAGTTGGGCTCTGAGACCAGCCAGCAAGCCACAGCCCGTCTCGGCTGGCGTTTCTAGGCAGGCGGTTCAGGCGTCCTCGGCGGGCGTGACACCCTCGGCCCGCAGCGTTGTCTCCGGGTCGAGGCTGCGCAGGGCGGCATAATGGGACAGGAAGACATCTCCGGTCAGGTCTTCGAACAGGCCGGCCTTGATGAGCCCGTCCGCGACCGGGCCCTTCACCTCTGACAAATGGAGGCGGACGCCGGCATCCTTGAGGCGGTCATTGATCTCGCGCAGGGAGCCCAGCGCGCTGGCATCGACGAAATTGACGGCCGGGAACATCAGGACGAGGTCTGTCGTGTCGGGATGTTCGGCCATCAGCCGGGCCACCAGGTCTTCCAGGAAGCGGGCATTGGCAAAATAGAGCGCACTGTCCACGCGCAGCGAATAGACATGGGGCGACACCACCACATCATGCCGGTTCACATTGCGGAAATGGTGTGAGCCCGGGACCTGGCCCAGCCGCGCCCAGTGCGGGGCCATCGTCCGTTGCAGGATCAGGCCGACCGAGACGGTCACGCCCAGTGTGAGGCCGAACTCCACGCCCAGGAAAAGCACGCCGAACAGGGTGAGGAAGGCCGCCGCGCCATCGGCCCGGGCATATTGCCAGGCCTCCCAGGTTTCCTTGAAATCCGCCAGTTTCCAGATCGCTGCCAATATGGTCGCGGCGAGCACGGCCTTGGGCAGATGGTGGAAGGCCGGGGTCAGGAAGATCGCCACGGCCAGGATGATGAGAGCGGTGAAGATCCCGGCAATCGGTGTACGGGCGCCCGCGGCATCATTGACCACGGAGCGGGCAAAGCCACCGGTGACCGGATAACCACCGGACAGGGCGGCGGCCGCATTGGCCGCGCCCAGCCCGACCAATTCCCGATTGGGCAATATGTGCTCGCGCTGGCGGGCGGCCAGGGACTGACCGACTGACACGCTCTCCACAAAACCGATCAGCGAGATCAGGGCGGCCGGACCGATCAGGGCGCGCAACGTGGTCAGGTCAATCAGCGGGAAGGCGAGGGGCGGCAGCCCGGTGGGCAGGGTGCCGACAATCGCCAGCCCGGTGGTTTCATGCAGGTCGAGCTGCCAGGCCAGAAAAGTGGCCGTAGCAACGAGAATGGCCGGGGCTGCCCGCACGATCGCGTCGCCGATTGCCGATGGCAGGCCGGCACGCTTCAGCAGGCCGGGCAGGACCTCCCGCGAACCCAGCAGGAAGGCCAGGCTGGCGCCGCCCACGATGAGCGGCACCCAATGAACCGAAAGTCCGCTTTGAAACAGGGAATGGACCAGTTCGGGCACGGTGGCGCCGTGCATGTCCAGGCCCAGAATGTGGCGCAGCTGGCTGCCGATGATCAGGATGGTCGAGGCGGTGATGAAGGCATGCACGACCGGGCGCGACAGGAAGTTCGCCACACTGCCCAGACGGAAAATCGCGAACAGAAAGAGGAAGCCGCTGGACAGCAGGGCCAACGCTCCGGCTGCCGCCATGATCTCGGCCGGGTCCTGCAATCCCAGCGATCCGATCGCGGCGGCGGTCATGAGGGACACAACGGCCACCGGCCCCACGGCGAGCACCCGGCTCGAGCCGAACAGGGCATAGGCGATCAGTGGTGTGGTGGAGGCATAGAGCCCGGCCTGGGGCGGCAATCCGGCGAGCAGAGCGTAGGCCAGGCTCTGCGGGATCAGCAATATGGCCGTGATGATGCTGGCCAGCGCGTCAGCGCCCAGCGTGGCACGATCATAGGATCGCAGCCATCCCAGAAGCGGGAGATATCGGCTGGGTTTCAGGTCAGACAGCATCGATCGGGAGTTTGAGATAGCGCACGCCATTATCGGCGGGCTCCGGAAGATTGCCGGCGCGCATATTGATCTGGACCGAGGGCAGGATCAGGCGCGGCATGGACAGGGTCGCATCCCGTTCCTCGCGCATTTTGACAAAGGCTTCCTGCGTGGTGTTGGCATTTAGATGGATGTTTTTCGCCTTTTCCTCCGCCACCGTGGTCTCCCAAGCGAAATAGTCCCGGCCCGGGGCCTTGTAATCATGGCACATGAAGAGGCGGGTTTCGTCGGGCAGGGCGTAGATTTTCTGGACGGACTGATAGAGCGTCGCCGCATCGCCGCCGGGGAAGTCGCAGCGTGCCGTACCGAAATCCGGCATGAAGAGCGTGTCGCCGACAAAGGCCGCATCACCGATATGATAGACCATGCAGGCCGGCGTATGGCCCGGCGTCCAGATGGCTTCCGCTTCCAGATTGCCGATCCTGAACGTCTCGCCATCGGTGAAGAGATGGCCGAACTGGGAGCCGTCCCGGGCAAAACCGGGTTCGGCATCGAACAGATCGCCGAAAACTTTCTGGACATCGGTGACATGGCCGCCAATGCCGATCGTTCCGCCGACCTGTTTGTGCAGATAGGGGGCAGCGGACAAATGGTCGGCATGGACATGGGTTTCCAGGATCCAGTCGATCGTGAACCCCTTGTCCTTCACATATTGGAGAAGCTGGTCGGCCGAACGGGTCGAGGTGCGGCCGGAGGCCGGATCGAAGTCCAGTACGGAATCGACAATGGCGGCCCGTCCGGTCTCAGGGTCGCTTACGACATAGCTCACGGTGAACGTGTCCGGGTCGAAGAAGGCCTTGATCTGGGGAGTCTGTGCCATGTCGTCTCTGCTTTCGGTCAAACGCGATGCACCGCATCTCGCTGTTGATATAGTGTACTTGCAGAGTTATGCAAGTATGCGATTTGCGGATATCCGGAACGGCCGGGCCGTCCGGACAGGAAAGATGAGTGACTATGACAGACCTGCGAGAATTTGAACCCGCCGAAGTGCAGGCGGAGCTGGACGCTGGCCGCTGCCTTCTCATCGATGTCCGGGAACCGGGCGAGCATGCGCGCGAACACATTGCTGGCGCCATTCTCTGTCCGCTGTCCAAACTGGAGGCGGGTCAGCTTCCTAAAGCCAAGGGGAAGAGCGTCATCCTGCATTGCCGGTCCGGCATGCGATCGCGTTCGGCCTTCCAGCGCCTGCGTGAGGAGGGACTGAAACCGGCCGGTCACATGCGCGGCGGGATCATGGCCTGGAAATCGGCGGGCCTGCCGGTGGAAGGCAAGGGGGGAGGCGGTCTCTCCCTGCCGGGCCTGCCCTGGATCCTGGGCTTTTTCGCCGTCATCATCCTGGCCCGCCTGATCGGCAATTGGGCCAGCTAGGTCTGGCAGTAGGTCGCGTACAGGGCGGACATGATGCTGCGCAGTTTTTCGTCCGCCAGGGCGTAATACACGGTCTGGCCGGACTTGCGCGTCTTCACCAGGCCCTTGTTCCGCAGGATCGCCAATTGCTGCGACATGGCCTGCGTGGTCAGTCCCAATTGCTCCGCGAGTTCCCCGACAGAGCGTTCTTCCTCCGTCATCGCACAAAGGGCGAGCAGACGGTTGGGGTGCGCCAGGGTTTTCATCAGTTCGGCGACATCTTCGGCCACCGGGAGCATGGTCTGGTAGTTCATGGCGCATATTCTGCGCTTATGTGCAGACTTGTGCAAATAAGAAGTGATGTTGAATAGCAGGGCTCGCCGGGCCGGGTGCAGCGGAAGCGGCGGTCAGCCTGCTTGTCATCCCGCTTTTCCGGGCGGTACTTTGTCCTCAAATGGGGAGAAACAGGACAACATGGTCGAGACGAGTGTAGACACCGCCGAACCGGGTGAACTGGCAGACTGGACTGAATTTCTGGAAGACTATGCCCGTGATTGGGATGCGACCTTTGCCGGTCAACCGCACTATTTCACGCAGGAATTCTGGTATCTTTTCGTGGCCTGCCTTCGCGCCAAATGGCGCGGTGCGCCGCTGACGATTTCCCAGGCCTGCCAGGTCATGAAAACCGGCTCCAACCGGACGCGGGAAGAGCGGATCAATCGTGCGGTATCCGATGGTTTCCTGAGCAAGGAAAAAGCCGGGGATGACCGCCGCCAGACGGTGTTGATGCCATCCCCGCGCCTGGAAGACATGCTGCGCTCCCATTTTGAACGCACCCTGGTCATGGCGAAAGGCGTTCTGCCCCGGATCTGATACGGCTTGCGGATGCCCGCAAGCGGTGCGCGGAAATACCCGCAGATTTTGCGGCTATTCTCTCCGCTATATCTCCCGTTGAGCCGATCAGCCCTCATTCCCGATGATGGCGCCACTTGGACAGTTCCGGCGATGAATCGGAACGCAGGGAGGGCAAAATGAAGAAACAACTCACTCAATCCGCATCTTTGCGCGTTCTGGCATTGGCGGCTGCAGGCCTGGGCCTGGCCACCACGGCTCCGGCCGTGGCACAGGACAATGCGCCGTCCAGCCGCGCCAGCGAGGACGTCATCACCGTCACGGCGCGCCGCCGCGAGGAATCGCTGCAGGACGTGCCGCTTTCGGTTTCCGCTTTCGGCGAGACCCAGCTGGAAGACTTGCAGGCGACCGACATCACCACGCTGCAGAATGCGGTTCCCAATCTCACCATCCATACCGGCGATGCCGAGAATGCCGTGATCTATATCCGCGGTGTCGGTCAGGTGGATTCGCTGGCTTTCGCGGAACCCGGGGTCGGCGTCTATCTGGATGATGTCTATCTGGCCCGCACCCAGGGCGCGATCCTCGATGTCTTCGATGTCGAGCGCGTGGAAGTCCTGCGCGGCCCGCAGGGTACGCTTTATGGCCGCAACACGATCGGCGGCGCCGTCCGATTCATTTCCACACGCCCCGGCGACAATCCCGGTCTCCAGCTGGAGATGGGCTATGGCAGTTATGACCATGTCTTCGGTCGGGCGCGCCTGTCCGGTGATCTCGTCGAGGATCAGGTCGCCGGCAAGCTGGCACTCTTCTATTCGGCCCGTGACGGTTATGCCACCAACGAGCTGGACGGTACGGATGATGGCGATGTGAACCGGATTGCGGGCCGGACGGGGCTTCTGTTCACGCCGCGTGATGATTTCGAATTCGAGATCACGCTGGAAGGCATGGTCGACCGGCCCGACACGTCACGGACCCCGGCACGGGCAACGGCGGTGGCCGGTGTCGATCCGGGCACGGGCAATATCGCAATCTTCGATGCCCAGGATGATCCCTATTCCATTCGCGCCAGCTTCAATGATCTGGACGACCTGTCCAGCTGGGGCGTGACCGCGCGCGCCGAGTGGCAGGTCAGCGATGCGATCAAGCTCACCTCGATCACCGCGCTGCGCCAGATGGATTATGACAGCAATCTGGATCTCGACGCGACCGAGCTGGAGATTTTCGAGATTTTCGTGCGCCAGGAAGCCGAGCAGTTCAGCCAGGAATTCCGGGCTGAATATGATGCCGGTGGCCCGCTGCAGATGACCGGGGGTGTCTATTATTTCGACGATGCCGATGACACGTTCAACGGTCTGGCCGGTGCCTCCATCGCCCTGCCGCTTGGCGGGGGTGTCTACTTCCCTTATCCGCTGCAGAGCGCCTCGACCAATGACCAGGACACGCAGGCCTGGGCGGCCTATTTCGACGCCAGCTACGCGTTGAGCGATAATCTGCGTCTCTCCGGTGGGCTGCGCTATACGCGGGAAAGCAAATCCTTCGCCCGCATCCAGGAACTCTATGCTCCGGGCACGCCCAATCCGCCGCCCTTCCGGGACGGAACCGGATTTGAGGTCACCAATGTCGATGTCGAGGAAGACTTTGAAGCGCTCACGCCGCGCATCGGCCTCGACTATCGGGTCAATGATGATCTCCTGCTCTACGCGCTCGCTTCGCGGGGCTTCAAGAGTGGCGGTTTTGACGGACGCTCGAATACGCCTTTCGACGCAGAACCCTATGATCCCGAATTTGTCTGGTCCTATGAGGCCGGGGTGAAGTCCACGCTGGCAGATGGCGATGTCACGCTGAACTTTGCGCTCTTCCGCAATGACTATACCGATCTCCAGCTCTCCAGTTTCACGGCCAATCCGGGAACCGGCGCCTTCGAGGCGCAGTTCACCAATGCCGGTGAAGCCGTGATCCAGGGGCTGGAGGCTGAAGCCATCTGGCGCGCGGCACCGGGCCTGACCTTCAGCGGCCATGTCGGCGTGATGGATGCCCATTACGAGGAATATATCGGCCCCGGCGGGATCGATATTTCTGATCAGCGCGAACTGGTGAATGCGCCCGCCTGGAGCGGGGGTCTGGCCGCGACCTATGAATGGGTGTTGGACAATGACCTCTTCGCCCGGGTCCATGCCGACGCCGCCTGGCGCTCCAAGACCTATCCCACCGTGTCCAGCTCGGAGACCCTGGCCCAGGACGGCTATGCGGTGGTGAACGGTTTCATCGCCTTCGGCGCGGGCGATGATGCCTGGGAAGTGCGGACCGGTGTGCGCAATCTGTTCGACGAACACTATGTCACTCAGGCTTTCGATCTGGCTGAATTCCCCGGCTATCAGCTGGCCTATTACGGCGCGCCCCGCACCTTCGATGTGCGGCTCGTCCTGCGGCGATAGGCCGGACCCATGTGGTTCAAACCCTACTCCTCTCGGCCCGTCGGCGTGCGTGAGGCACGCCGGCGGCCTCTTTCTCGGGGAACCCGGGCCTTTCTGGACAGTGCGGATCCCGACGCGCCGCCGATCCGGGACATGCCGCTGGACCAGGCCCGCGCCGTGATGGACGCCATGATGGGCGAGATCGACCAGCCGGGACCTGCCGTGAAATCCGTAGCGGACGTCACGGGGCCGGAGGTCGAGGGTCAGTCTGCCAGCTTGCGCGTTTATGAGCCCAAGGGCAGGGCGCGTGGCATTCTGGTCTTCTTTCATGGTGGCGGTTGGACGCTGGGCGGTGTGGCCTCCTATGACGGGTTTGCCCGCCGCCTGTGCCAGGCGACCGGCCAGATTGTCGCCAGTGTCGATTATCCGCTCTCACCGGAGCACAAATATCCACTCGCCCTGCAGGCCGGTCTCTCGGCTGTGCATTGGGCGCGGGAGGAGATGGTCCGGCGCAAGCTGAAGACGGACGCGATCAGCCTGGCTGGCGACAGTGCCGGCGGCACGCTGGCTGCCGCGCTTGCCCTGCGGCTGGCCAAACAGCCGGAGTTTGCGCTGGCCCATCTGGCGCTTTTCTATCCGGTGATGGTGATCCCGGATCTGCCGGAACATGCCTCCCGTGAGCTCTTGGGCGATGGCCGCTATTTCCTTTCGCGGGAGGATGTCAGCTGGGCGGCGGGCAATTATCTCGCCGATCCTGATCTGGCGACGACACCGGATGTTTCGCCGCTTCTGGCGGAGGATTTCACCGGTTTGCCGCCGGTCAGTGTGATCACGGCGGGTTATGATCCGCTGCGGGATGAGGGTGCTGATTTTGTCCGCCGCGTCCGGCGCGCGGGCGGCCAGGCCGAACTCTTCTGTTTCGAGACCACTGTGCACGGTTTCATGGGCCTCAGCGGGGTCATGCCGGAAGCCAGGCCGGCCTTTCAGGTCGTGAAGAAACGCCTGGGCTGACACCGGCCTCATTCGGAAATGAGATGCTTGGAAAGGCGGTCTTCGGGCCGCCTTTCTGCATTTCACCGCAGTTGAGCTATTGTGTTAGCGCGCTAACACGCTATATCGGCGGTCAAGGAGCAAAATCCATGGCCGAAATGACTGCCGATACCCGTTCCGCCCAGCCTGATCTGGGCCCACTTTGCGAGGCGATCCTGCTGATCGAGGACCGTGCTGAAGCCGAACGCTTCCTGCGTGATCTTCTCACACCGGGGGAGATCAAGACGCTGACCGAACGCTGGCGCGTCGCCCGTCTGCTCAATGAGGGCGGGATTTCCTATCGCGAGATCGCCGAAATGACCGGTGCCTCCACCACCACGGTCACCCGGGTCGCCCGTTTTCTCAGCCAGGAACCCTGGCAGGGCTATCGCACCATTCTCAACCGATTGAAGGAGCAGGACTCGTGAGTTCGCGTCTGCGTATTGCCGTTCAAAGCAAGGGCCGCCTCGCCGAGGGCGGCATGGATCTGCTCAAGCGCTGTGGTCTGCGTTTCGCCTATGGCCGTGACAAGCTGCACCAGCGCGCCGAGAACATGGATGTCGATCTCATGCTGGTACGGGATGACGACATTCCGAACTTTGTCGCCTCCGGCGCCTGTGATTACGGGATTGTCGGTGAGAATGTTCTGGCCGAGGAGCAGGCCGCCGGTGGCCGCGCCCAGGAATTGGAGATCGCCCTGCGTCTCGGTTTTGCCGGCTGCACGCTGAAACTCGCTGCGGCTGAAGGCGGAGAGATCACCTCGGTGAAGGATCTGGACGGCAAGGCCGTTGCGACATCCTATCCCGCGCTGACGGCGAAATACCTGGCCGATAATGGCGTGAAAGCCGAGATCGTGGAAATGCGGGGTTCGGTGGAAGTGGCCCCGCGTCTGCGCATCGCTGACGCTATCTGTGACCTGGTCTCTTCCGGTGCCACGCTGCAGGCCAATGGGCTCAAGGCTTTCGAGACCGTGCTGGAGAGCGAGGCGGTTTTGATCCGTCGCAAATCCGGCCGGGATGCGACCGCCGACGAGATTGCCAATATCCTCATGCGTCGCGCCCGCGGCGTGATCGATTGCGCCCAGACCAAATACATCATGCTGAACGCGCCGGTGGACCGTCTGGAAGCCATCCGCTCGCTTCTGCCGGGGGCTGATGCCCCGACCGTGGCCCAGATCGCCGGCCGCGATGATGTCGTCGCCCTGCACGCGGTCTGCCGGGAGCGGGTCTTCTGGGAAACCCTGGAAGCCCTCGAAAAGGAAGGTGCCCGCGCCATCCTCGTCCTGCCCATTGAGAAAATGCTGGCCTGATCATGAGCATGCTTGAAACCCTGATCTGGAGAGACGCCTCCGAGGCGCAGCGCCGCCAGGCTCTGGCCCGTCCGGTCGAGACCGGAACGGCCGATGCGGCCGCCCGCGAGATCGTCGATGCCGTACGTGCCCAGGGCGAGACCGCCGTGCGGGCCTATGCGTCGCGGCTGGATGGCTATGCGCCGGAGGATTTCCGCATCCCGGCTGAGGCCCTGTCTGCAGCCCGCGCAGCCATGGACGCGGCGGATGTCGAAGCCATCAAGGCCGCTGCCGATGCGGTGCGCCGTTTCCACATCAAGCAGGGGTATTCGTCCTATTCCGTGGAGACCTGGTCCGGTGTGAAGGCGTCTCGCCGCGCGACCCCGGTTGATGTCGCAGCACTCTATGTGCCGGCCGGCAGCGCGCCTCTGGTTTCCACCCTGATCATGCTGGCCGTGCCGGCCCAGCTGGCTGGCGTGCCGCGGATTGTCGTCGTGGCGCCGCCGAACGGGCAGGGCGGGGTGAATCCGGCTCTTCTGGCCGCCGCCGAAATCCTCGGCCTTGACGAAGTCTACGCCATTGGCGGGGCCCAGGCCGTGGCGGCCCTGGCGACGGGTACGGCCGGCCTGCCGCGTGCCGACAAGATTTTCGGACCGGGCAATGCCTATGTCGCGGCCGCCAAATCCTATGTCGCTGGCCTGCCGGGCGGACCCGCCATCGATCTGCCCGCCGGACCCAGCGAGGTCATGGTGATCGCCGATGCTGAGGCCGATGTCGACTTCGTTGCCAGCGATTTGTTGAGCCAGGCTGAACACGATCCGTCCGCCCAGGTCGTCCTGGTCTGTTTCGACACCGCCACGCGCGACCGCGTACTGGCGGCCACAGAAACCCAGCTCGCCCGATTGCCGCGCGAAGAGATTGCCCGCGCGGCTCTGGAGAATTCCCGCACCGTGATCTGCGAGAGTCTTGAAGACGCCGCGGAGGTCGCCAATCAATATGCGCCGGAACACCTGATCCTGCAGACGGAAAGTGCGGAACGCCTGGTCGATCTGGTGCGTCATGCCGGCTCGATCTTTGTGGGCGCGTGGACCCCGGAAGCTGCCGGTGATTATGCCGCCGGACCCAACCACACCCTGCCTACCTCGGGCGCCGGCCGCGCCTATGGCGGGGTGTCGGTGGAAAGCTTCCAGAAGACCACGACCATCCTGCGCGCGTCGGCCGAAGGCGCTGCCGGGCTCGCCCCGACCGTGGAACGGCTCGCCGCCCTGGAAGGTCTGGAAGCCCACGCCACGGCCATGCGTCTGCGCCGCGAGAAGGCCGAAGCGCTGAAGGTCCAGTCCACGGCGGCCGCCGGTCCGCGCGCGGGCACCAAGCGCCGCAAGACCGGCGAAACGGATGTCACGGTCACGGTCAATCTGGATCGCAATGGCCCCAACCGGATCGAGACCGGCGTGGGCTATTTCGACCACATGCTGGACCAGATCGCCCGCCATGGCGGGATTGCGCTGGACGTGGCGGTGGAGGGGGATCTCCACATCGATGCCCACCACACGATCGAGGATGTCTGCCTGACCTTCGGGGAAGCCCTGCGCGAAGCCCTGGGTGACAAGCGCGGCATTGCCCGTTTCGGCTTTGAACTGCCGATGGACGAGACGCTGGCCTCGGTCTGGATCGATCTGTCCGGCCGGCCCTACGCCAAGTTCGAGGGCGAGATCCCGGGCGAGATGGTCGGCGGTTTTCCCGTCGAGATGACGCCGCACGCTTTCCGCTCCATCGCGGAAAGCCTGGGTGCGGCCATCCATGTGAAAGTGGAGGGCGAGAACGCCCACCACATGGTGGAAGGCTGTTTCAAGGCCTTTGGCCGGGCCCTGCGCGGTGCGGTTCGCATTGAGGGCGATGCCCTGCCATCCACCAAGGGCATGCTGGCATGACCATCGGTTTGATCGATACCGGCTGTGCCAATATTGCCTCGGTCCGCTTTGCCCTGGAACGGGCCGGGCTGGATCATGTCGTGGTGCGTGATCCGTCCGAGACCGGCGATTGCGACCGGCTCATCCTGCCCGGTGTCGGTGCCGCCGGTGCCGCCATGGCGCGGCTGGACGAGCGCGGCTGGCCGGAGGCCTTCCGCACGGATGACCGGCCGCTCCTGGGCATTTGCCTGGGCATGCAGCTCCTGTTCGAACACTCCGCGGAAGGCGATGTGGATACGCTGGGTCTGATCCCGGGCCGGGTGGAGAAACTGCCTCTGACCGAAGGCCTGGTCTGGCCGCATATGGGCTGGAATGCCCTGCAGGCCTTTGCCAGTGACGAGCCGCTTCTGCGCCATGTGTCGCTGGGTGAATACGCCTATTTCGTCCACGGCTTCTATGCCCCGGTCGGGCCCGCCACGGTGGCGCAGGCCGATTATGGCGCTGAAGTCTCCGCCATCGTCCGTTCCGGACACATTGCCGGCTGCCAATTCCACCCGGAACGCTCCGGCCGTGTCGGTGCCCGTATCCTTTCCAACTTCGCGAGTTGCTAGTCCCGTGATCCTCTATCCTGCAATCGATCTGCTCGACGGCCGTGTCGTGCGTCTTCACAAGGGCGCTTTTGACGCGGTCACCGATTATGGCGACGACCCGGTGGCGGTCGCGGAACGCTTCGGCGAGGCCGGGGCCAGCTGGGTGCATGTCGTCGACCTCTCCGGCGCCCGCGATGGCAAACGCCGCCAGAGCGATACGATCCGCGAGCTCTGCCGCACGGGTCTGCGCGTCCAGACGGGCGGCGGTGTGCGTTCCGCGGAAGATGTGGAGAGCCTTCTGGCCATTGGCGTTGAGCGGGTGATTGTCGGCTCGCTCGCCGTCACCGAGCCTGAACAGGTCTCGCGCTGGCTGGAACGCTATGGCCCCGACCACATCACCCTGGCACTGGATGTGAAACGCACAGGCGGCCAATACCGTCCGGCCCTGTCCGGCTGGACCGATTTGATGATGACCACGCTGGATGATGTCGTGAAAGCCTATGACGGGACGGGGCTGGCCCATGCCCTGGTGACCGATATCGGTCGGGATGGTGATCTGTCCGGTCCGAATCTGGCGCTTTATCGTGGTCTGGTCGAACGCTTTCCGGATGTGCAATGGCAGGCCTCTGGCGGCATTGCCTCGCTGGAAGATATCGAAGCGGCCCGGGAAACCGGCGTGGCCGGGGCCATTTCCGGCAAGGCGATCTACGAGAAACGCTTCACCATCGAAGAGGCGCTGGCATGCTCGCAAAGCGCATAATTCCCTGCCTCGATGTGCGCGATGGCCGCGTCGTGAAAGGCGTGAAATTCCGCGACCACGAGGATGTCGGCGATATCGTCAAACTCGCCCGCCGCTATGCCCGCGAAGGGGCCGACGAGCTGGTCTTCTACGACATCGCCGCTTCGGCGCGCGGCGATACGGTCGAACCGGAATGGGTCAGCCGGGTGGCCCGCGAGATTGATATTCCCTTTTGCGTGGCGGGTGGAATCCGCTCTGTCGAGGATGCCCGCGCGCGTCTCTTCGCCGGGGCCGACAAGATTTCCATCAATACGCCGGCGCTGGAAAACCCGGACCTGATCGACACGCTGGCCCGCGAATTCGGCAGCCAGTGCATCGTGCTGGGAGTGGACAGCCGCATCATTGACGGGGCCTGGCGCGTGCACCAGTTCACCGGCGATCCCGACAAGACGCTGACCGATCATCGCAAGACGCTCGACTGGGTGCGCGAAGGCATTGAACGCGGTGTCGGTGAGGTCGTCCTCAATTGCATGGACATGGACGGTGTGCGCGATGGCTATGACATCGAGCAATTGGCCGCCGTGCGGGCCGTGTGTTCCACACCTTTGATCGCTTCGGGCGGCGCGGGACGGAAAGAGCACTTCAAATCCGTCTTCGAATTGGCCAATGTCGATGGAGCGCTGGCGGCCAGCGTGTTTCACAAGGGGGTCATCGAAATCGGCGATTTGAAAGCCTATCTCGGTGATGAGGGACTCAGAGTCAGACCATGATTGATGCCAAAAGCCTGGACTGGAAAAAGTCCGACGGGCTCATCCCGGCCATTATCCAGGACCATGCCACCCGCCAGGTCCTCATGCTGGGCTATATGAATGAAGAGGCGCTCGCCCGGACGGTCGAGACCGGCAAGGTGCATTTCTATTCCCGCTCGCGCCAGGAACTCTGGAAAAAGGGCGAAACCTCCGGAAACACGTTCAAACTCGTTTCCCTGGCGGCTGATTGCGACAATGACACTCTGCTGGTCGAGGTGAAGCCGAAAGGCCCGGCCTGCCATACCGGCACGGTGACCTGTTTCGGCGATGACCCGGCTCCGGGCCTGGGCTTCCTGGCGCATTTGCGGGCGATCATCCGCAAGCGCAAGAAGGACAAGCCCAAGGGCTCCTATGTCGGAGGCCTGATGGCCCGCGCCCCGAAACGCCCGGCCCAGAAGGTTGGCGAAGAGGGCGTCGAGGTCGCCATGGCCGCCGTGTCGGAAAGCAAGGCCGCGCTCAAGGGCGAAGCGGCGGACCTGCTCTTCCACCTCATGGTCCTGCTGGAATCCCGCGATCTCAGCCTGGATGATGTCGTGGCCGTTCTGCGCAAACGCCATGCCGTGCGGGCCTCCAAACCGGGTGAGAAATAAGGATCAGACCGATGATGAAGTCCGCAGCGCTGGGTCTGTCAGCCCTTTTCCTGGTCTCCCTTCCAGCCTGCGCCCAGGACTATGTCCCGCCCCGCGGGGATGAAAACTGGGAACATCGCGACCCGGCATCGCTCGGACTTGATCCGGTCGCTCTGCAGGACGCCATCGATTTCGCCATCGCCAATGAGACCGCTGCGCCGGAAGGCTATGACGGGATTGATGTCCGTGATCTCTCCCTCATGGTGCCGTTGACCTGGGCCTATGAACCCCATTCCAGCCCGGTCGGTGAGCTGCGTCCGCGCGGCGAGCCATCCGGCATCATCCTGCGTGACGGCTATATTGTGGCTTCCTGGGGCGAGCTGGAACGGGTCGACATGACCTTCTCCATCTCCAAGACCTTCCTTTCCCACACGATCGGCCTGGCCCTGGCCGATGGGCTGATCGGGGATGTCAGCGATGCGGTCTCGTCCGACGTCGCCGACCCGCTCTTCCACACAGACCACAACGCACCGATCACCTGGGACCAGATGCTGCGCCAGACCTCGGGCTGGTGGGGCACGCTCTGGGACAAGCCGGCCTGGGCGGACCGTCCGGCGCGTGACAATCCCGCTCGCGATTTGGTTGCTGGTCCGCCGGAGCCGGGTTCGGCCTGGGAGTATAATGATGTCCGTGTGAACGCCCTGGCCCTGGCCGGGCTGCATGTCTGGGGGCGTGAACTGCCGGACGTGCTGGCCGAGCGCATCATGGATCCGATCGGTTCCTCCGGGACATGGGAATGGCACGGCTATGAAAACAGCTATGTCACGCTGAATGGCGAGGAGATGTGGTCCGTGTCCGGCGGCGGGCATTGGGGCGGCGGGATGATGCTGTCCGCCTATGACCAGGCCCGTTTCGGCCTGCTGGGTCTGCGCCGCGGCAATTGGGGCGGTGAGCAGCTCGTGCCGGACGCGTTCTACACGGCGGCGACCACGCCGACCGATGTCATGCCGTCCTATGGCTATATGAACTTCTTCCTCAACACGCCCAGCGATGATCGCGCCGCCATTTCGGTCGAGGAAGCCCCGGCCTCAAGCTTTGCGTATCTGGGTGCCGGCGCGAACATGATCTATATCGATCCCGAGCACGACATCATTGCCGTGGTCCGCTGGATCCAGGCCTCCGAGCGCAATGAATTCATCCGCCGGCTGATGGCGGCGATCGAAGACGAGTAGGGCGCTTCGCCGTCAGGGTTGCTTGACTGGCGCTTTCAATTTGAAATTGCTTCGCGGGCCCGTTCACTCCAAAATACGCCTCAGAAGCGAGTCCTTGCCGGGTCTCGCGACAATGGGAGGGGCGTGGCATGGATATGCGGGATCTGCGTGCGTTGAGTGTGGTTCTGTTGGGGACTTGGCTTCTGGCGGCGTGTTCATCGCCCGAGACTGAAGCGGCGACCGCCGAAGCCGAACCGCCTGCCGAGGCGGTCCGTAGCGATGATCCGCCCCCGCGGGCCGATGCTTTCGAGCATGTTTCGAATTTCCTTGCCTGCAGCGGCAATCCCTATGCGCTCTGCTATTATTCCGGTCCTCCGGGTGCCCAGCCGACGCTGGATGGCAGCACGCAGATCCTGCCCTGCAATCCGAATTCGACGGAAACGGCGGCCGACTGCACCTGTTTTGCGGTGACAAACGGGGTCTATGTCGAGGATGGCGAGCCGCTGGTCTATAATTTCGTGGAGATCGGTTCGATCCTGAACCCGCGCGTGCGGGCGGAAACGATTGAGGTCTGTCACGAGGACGGCTCAAACTGTCTCAACATGGCGAGCCTGGCGACGGGGCTGTGCGATTACAGCGACAATCCGATCATTGCGGCGCTGGAGGCTTGCCAGCCGGCCCCGGTCTGCAGCTATCTCGGCGATGTCGTCACCGGTACGCCGCAGACGCTCTATCCCGACCAGCCCGATGTCGAGCTGATCTCGACCTTCTCCATGGCCTATCAGGATGTGATGTATTTCGGCTCGACCGACTGCTCCAGCGAGGCGGACCCGCTTTATGCCGGCTGCATGACGGCCCCGTGCACGGGGCCTGACGAGAACGGCCAGACGACGTGTACCTGTCCGACCTATGACGGTCCCTATCAGGTCGGTCAGGAATATCCGCAAAGCACGCCTTCGGACCCGAATGCGCCGCAAGTGCAGTGCGATATCTCACCGAATGTCTGGTCGGCGGCCTACAATAATATGGATCTGCCATCCCTGCCGCGGGATTGAGCCGGGCCTAGGCCCCCGGGCCGAAACGCTCGGTCATGGAGTGCCGGTTGCCCGGGTGGATGAGGCGGGCATAGGTAACCACGTCCTCGCCCTGGAAGGTCCGGCGTTCCAGGACCAGGAGGGCGTCACCCGGGGCCGTGCCCAGGCGGCGGGCCTGGTCGGGCGTGGCATTGACGGCGGAGACCGTGTGTTCCGCCTCGGTCCAGGGGGCTGCACGCAACAGCCAGCTGCCCGGCCCGACCTCTGAAAAGTCTGCCCGGGCGGCTTCCGGCAAGAGATTGAGATTGATCCAGCGCTGCTCGTATTCGACGATCTTGCCATCGGCCGTGTGCAGGCATTCCACATGCTGCAGCCGTGTCCCGAAGGGCAGGCGCATGCGCTTGGCAATCGCGTCCGGCGCCGGAATGGTCTCATTGATTTCAAGCCGGTAGCCATAGGTCTCGCCCCGGGCGGGAATGGCCGTCGCCATGTCGACAATCTGCAAAATGGCGGCTGGAGCGTCCGGCTGCGCCACGAAGGTTCCGGCGCGACGCTTGCGGACGAGGAGGCCATCCTCGGTCAATTCCTTTAGGGCGCGATTGACGGTCATGCGGGCGATGGAGAGGGCGTCGCTGAGCTCAGATTCGGCGGGCAGGCGGTGGCCGGGTTTCCAGTGGCCCGAGCGGATCAGGCCGGAGATGGCGCGCTTGATCTGGTCATAGACCGGTCCCTCGCCATCAAGCCGGATATCGCTGATCACATTGCTCATCCCAATCCCTCCATCACGTCTGTCATCGCGCGGCGCCAGGCCTTGTCCACGCTGTCGCGGGCGAGGGCGCGGCCCTCGCGCACGCATTCTGTCCCGCCGACATGGACGGAGCGGACTAGGCTTCGCTCGCCGCAGAACAGCCAGCTATCCAACAGCGAGTCGCCACGACGCCCGATCAGACTGGGATGGTCCATGTCCAGTTCCACGAAATCGGCGCGATAACCGGTCGCCAGCCTGCCCTGTTTCTGCATCAGCGCCCGGGCACCGCCGGCAAGACAGGCCTCGAACAGGCGGCGGCCCGTACTCTGTCCCGCCTCAGCGAGCACATTGCGTTCGCGCCGGGTGAGGCGCTGGCCATATTCCAGCAGGCGGATTTCCTCGGCCAGATCGATGCGGATATGGCTGTCCGACCCGATACCGATCGCGCCGCCGGCGGCCAGGTAATCCACGGCCGGGAAGAGGCCGTCGCCCAGATTGGCTTCGGTCAGCGGGCACAGGCCGGCGACAGCCCCGCTGCGGGCCAGATCGCCTGTCTCGCCAGCGTCCATATGGGTGGCGTGGACGAGGCACCAGCGCTCATCCACCGGCTGATGGTCCAGCAGGAAGCGCACCGGCCGCGCCCCGGTCGTCGCCTGACAATCCTCCACTTCGCGCACCTGTTCGGCGATGTGGATATGGATGGGCGCATTGTCTGCCAGCGGCCGGATCTCGTCGATATCCGACAGGTCTGCCGCGCGCAGGGAGTGCGGCGCGATCCCGATCTGTCCATGCTCCAGCACTGCCACATGACGGGCCGCAGCGGCGTGCAGCTCGGCATAGCTGTCCGGCGTGTTGAGGAAGCGTCGCTGGCCTTCGCTGGGCGCCTGCTGACCAAAACCGGACCAGCGATAGAAGACGGGCAGGAGGGTGAGGGCGATGCCGCTTGTCCCCGCCGCGGCACAGATCCGGCCCGCCATTTCCGCGGGGTCGTCATAGCGCGACCCGTCGGGGGCATGGTGGAGATAGTGGAATTCGCCGACGGATGTGTATCCCGCCTCCAGCATCTCCACCTGGACCAGGCCGGCAATCGCTTCGACATGGTCCGGGGTGAGGCGTTCATTGAAGGCGTACATCAGTTTCCGCCAGGACCAGAAACTGTCCGAACCGGGTCCACGGCGCTCGGTCAGACCGGCCATGGCACGCTGAAAACTGTGCGAATGCAGGTTCGCCATGCCGGGCAAACAGCATCGCAGACGTATCGAATGGGGATCAGGATCAGCGTCCGGCGTCACTGAAACAATATCACCGTGGGCGTCCACACTGATCGCAACACGATCAGCCCAACCTTCCGGCAGAAGGGCGCACTCGGCGAAAAATTCAGTCATCACGGTTCAACCCGGCTGGACAGACTCACTTCCGGGTTTTTATTGTATAGACAATTAGCCGATTGCAAAGGGTGCCTGCGATGCACTTCGACAGATTGCTGACCAACGCCCGGATTGCGACCCTGGCCGAGACCGGCACGCCCTATGGCGAGATCGGTCATGGTGCGATCGGGATTTCCGGCGACAAGATCGCCTGGGTCGGGCCGATGGATGAAATTCCCGGCACGGCGGATATCACCGAGGATCTGGAAAACCGCTGGGTCACGCCGGCCCTGATCGACTGTCACACCCATCTCGTCTTCGCCGGTGACCGGTCGGACGAGTATGAGCGCAAGCTGGCGGGCGAGAGCTATGAAGTCATCGCGCGTGAGGGCGGGGGTATCCGCAAGACGATGACCGCGACGCGCAAGGCCGGGGCTGCCGAACTGGCAGCGCTCGCCCTGACGCGGCTGGATGCCTATGCGGCCGAAGGTGTCGGCACGATCGAGATCAAGTCGGGCTATGGGCTGACGGTTGAAGCCGAGCTGGCCCAGCTGAAAGCCGCGCGGGGTGTTGGCCTGGCCTCGGGCATGCGGATTGTTCCGACCCTGCTGGCCGCCCATGCCGTGCCGCCGGAATATGAGGGACGTTCGGGCGATTATATCGACGAGGTCTGCATTCCCTTGGTCCGCGAGATTGCCAAGACCGGATTGGCCGAGGCGGTGGATGCCTATTGCGAGGGCATTGGTTTCAGCCCGGAAGAGACACGTCGTCTCTTCATTGCGGCCAAGGCAGCCGATCTGCCGGTGAAACTCCATGCCGACCAATTGTCCGATACCGGCGGGGCCCAGCTGGTCGCTGAATTCGGCGGGCTGTCGGCGGACCATATCGAATACACGAATGAGGCCGGGATCGCGGCCATGGCCAAGGCGGGCACGGTGGGCGTGCTCTTGCCGGGCGCCTTCTACGCCCTGCGCGAGACCCAGCGTCCGCCGGTCGAGGCGATGCGCGCGGCGGGGGTGAAAATGGCGGTAGCCACGGATGCCAATCCGGGCACCTCGCCCATGGTCTCCTTGCTGATGGCCGCCAACATGGCCTGCACGCTCTTCCACCTCACCGTGGAAGAGGCCTTTGCCGGTATTACGCGCGAAGCGGCGCGGGCCCTGGGCAAGCTGGACGAGATCGGAACCCTGGAGCCGGGGAAGATGGCCGATCTGGCGATCTGGGACATCGAACGCCCGGCCGAGCTGGTGCAATGGATGGGAAAACGGCCCCTGCATGGCCGTATCCTCGGAGGAGAATGGCTGTGACATCTGTTGTCGTGAAACCGGGCGAAATGCGCCTGACGGACTGGGCCGCGATCTATCGCGGTGCCTCGGTCACGATTGATCCGGCGGCGAAAACCGAGGTCGATGCGGCCGCGCAGACGGTCGATAATCTCATCGCCTCCGGTCAGGCCGTCTATGGTCTCAATACCGGTTTCGGCAAGCTGGCCCAGACGCGGATCGCGGATGATGAGCTGGCGACGCTGCAGGAGCGCCTTGTCCTCTCCCATGCCGCCGGGATTGGCGACCCGCTGCCGGCGCCGATTGTCCGCCTCATCCTGGCGCTGAAAATGGCCTCTCTGGGCCGCGGCGCGTCCGGTGTGCGCTGGACCACGATTGAGGGCATCCAGGCCCTTTTGGATGCCGACTGCCTGCCGGTCATCCCCTCCCAGGGTTCGGTTGGTGCGTCTGGCGATCTCGCGCCGTTGGCCCACATGTCCGCGGCCCTGATCGGGGCAGGTGAGGTGACATACAAGGGCGAACGCCTGCCGGCCGCTGAAGGCTTGGCCAAGGCGGGTCTGAAACCGCTCCAGCTGGGCCCCAAGGAAGGCTTGGCCCTGCTCAATGGCACCCAGACCTCGACAGCATTGGCTCTGGCCGGGTTGTTCGGCGTCGAGGCCGGTTTCCAGGCGGCTCTTGTTTCCGGCGCGCTCTCCGTGGAAGCGGCCAAGGGCTCGGTTGCGCCCTTTGATCCGCGCATTCACAGCCTGCGCGGCCATCCCGGCCAGATCGCCGTGGCCGGTAGTTTGCGGGCGCTGCTGGACGGATCGAACATCCTCGCCAGCCATGAGAATTGCGACAAGATCCAGGATCCCTACTGCCTGCGCTGTCAGCCCCAGGTGATGGGCGCGGTGATGGATCTGCTCGGCCAGGCCGCGCAGGTGCTGGAGCGTGAGGCCAATGCCGTGACCGACAATCCGCTCGTCTTCACCGATACGGGCGAAGCCATTTCCGGTGGCAATTTCCACGCTGAACCGGTCGCTTTCGCCGCCGACCAGATCGCCATGGCCGCCTGCGAGATCGGCTCGATCTCCGAGCGGCGTATCGCGCTTCTGACCGATCCGGCCGTCTCCGGCCTGCCGGCCTTCCTGACACCCAATCCGGGTATCAATTCCGGCTTCATGATCGCCCAT
Organism: Maricaulis parjimensis; assembly: GCF_016817355.1. Classification (GTDB taxonomy): domain Bacteria; phylum Pseudomonadota; class Alphaproteobacteria; order Caulobacterales; family Maricaulaceae; genus Maricaulis; species Maricaulis parjimensis. The sequence continues at coordinate 216,187 of NZ_JADOTT010000004.1, read as the reverse complement.
GTCACGGCCGCTGCCCTGGTCTCGGAGAACAAGCAGAAAGCCTATCCGGCCTCGGTCGACAGCATTCCGACCTCGGCCAATCAGGAAGACCATGTCTCCATGGCCACCCATGGCGCCTTCCGTCTTCTGAAAATGGCGGACAATCTTCATGCCGTGGTCGGTATCGAGGCGCTCAGCGCGGTGCAGGGGATGGAGTTCCATCTCGGCCTGCAATCCTCCGCCCGGCTCGAAAAAGCGCGGATAAGCTTGCGCGAGGCCGTTCCCGCCTATGGCGATGACCGCTATTTTGCCAGCGATATCGAAGCAGCCCGCGATCTGGTTGCCGGCGGTGGGCTGGTAGCGGCGGCGGGCGAGGTTCCGGGGATCGTCTGATGGACGTTTTTGAGCTGCACCGGGGACATTCCCCGCTGATCATTTCCATGCCGCATTCGGGCACGGCCTTGTCGCCGGGTCTTGAAGCGCGCCTGACGGGCGAGGGCCGGGGCCTGCCCGATACGGACTGGCATGTGCCGCAGCTCTACAACTTCCTCTCCGGCTTCAAGGCCTCGGTCATCAAGGCGAACTTTTCACGCTATGTGATTGATCTCAATCGTGATCCCACCGGCACTTCGCTCTATCCCGGCCAGGCCACGACGGAGCTGGTTCCCACCACGCTGTTTGATGGCACGCCGATCTACAAGGACGGCCAAGAGCCCGACGAAGACGAGATCGAGCAGCGGCGCTTTGAGTATTACGACCCCTATCACCGCGCCCTGACCGAGCTGATCGTGCAGACCCGCATGGAGCATGGCTATGTCCTGCTCTGGGATGCCCATTCCATCGCGTCCGAAGTGCCGCGCCTGTTCGAGGGCGTGCTGCCGGATCTCAATCTGGGCACGAATGGTGGTGAGAGCTGTGATCGCACGATCGAGCGCTGGGCCGTGAAAGCCATGATGGATCACGAGGAATACGCCTCCATCGTCAATGGCCGTTTCAAGGGCGGCTGGATCACGCGGGCCTATGGCCGGCCCAGCCAGAATGTCCACGCCCTGCAGATGGAATTGGCCCAGTCCGCCTACATGAAAACCGAAAGCGCCCCCTGGGCCTTTGACGAGACCAAGGCCGACGCCCTGCGCGCGGCCCTGAAAGACACGATCAAGGCGGCCCTGGATGCCGCTGCCATGCTGTATTCCGGAGAGGTGAAGTAGTGACCCAGACCCGCCGCGACAATTCCCGCATCATCCGCGCCAAGCACGGCACCGAACTCGACGCCACGCATTGGGCCGCCGAAGCCCCGCTGCGCATGCTGATGAATAATCTCGACCCGGAGGTGGCCGAGAAGCCGGAAGAACTCGTGGTCTATGGCGGGATCGGCCGTGCCGCTCGGGATTGGGAGAGCTTTGACCGCATCGTCTCCACGCTGAAACGCCTGAAGGAAGACGAGACCCTGCTGGTCCAGTCGGGCAAGCCGGTCGGTGTCTTCCGCACCCACAAGGACGCCCCGCGCGTGCTGATCGCGAACTCCAATCTCGTGCCGCACTGGGCCAATTGGGAGCATTTCCGCGAGCTCGATAAAAAGGGTCTGATGATGTACGGCCAGATGACGGCCGGGTCCTGGATCTATATCGGATCGCAGGGCATCGTTCAGGGCACCTATGAGACCTTCGTGGAGGCCGGACGCCAGCACTACAATGGCGATCTCACCGGCAAATGGATCCTGACCGGTGGTCTGGGCGGTATGGGCGGGGCCCAGCCGCTGGCCGCGACCATGGCGGGTGCCAGCATGCTGGCCGTGGAATGCCAGCCCAGCCGGATCGAGATGCGGTTGAAGACCGGTTATCTGGACAAGAGCGCGACCTCGCTGGACGAAGCGCTGGCGATGATCAACGAAGCCTGCGCCAAGGGGGAGGCGGTCTCTGTCGGCCTGCTGGGCAATGCCGCCGAGATCTTCCCGGAACTGGTCAAGCGCGGCGTGCGTCCGGACATCGTCACCGACCAGACCTCCGCCCATGACCCGGTAAACGGCTATCTGCCGCTGAACTGGACGCTGGATGAGTGGGAGAGCAAGCGCGAGAGCGATCCGGAGGCGGTTGCCAAGGCGGCCAAGGCCTCCATGGCCATCCAGGTCAAGGCGATGCTGGATTTCCACGCCCAGGGCATTCCCACCGTGGATTACGGAAACAATATCCGCCAGATGGCCTTCGATGAGGGTCTGGACAACGCCTTCGATTTCCCCGGTTTCGTGCCGGCCTATATCCGCCCGCTCTTCTGCCGGGGCATCGGCCCCTTCCGCTGGGCGGCCCTGTCGGGTGATCCGGAGGATATCTACAAGACCGACGCCAAGGTGAAGGAACTCATCCCGGACAATCCGCATCTGCACCGCTGGCTCGACATGGCGCGCGAGCGCATCCAGTTCCAGGGCCTGCCGGCGCGCATCTGCTGGGTCGGCCTGGGCGAGCGCCACAAGCTCGGCCTGGCCTTCAATGAAATGGTCGCAAAGGGCGAACTGAAAGCCCCGGTCGTGATCGGCCGCGACCATCTGGACTCAGGCTCCGTCGCCAGCCCGAACCGCGAAACCGAAGGCATGATGGACGGCTCCGACGCCGTCGCCGACTGGCCCTTGCTCAATGCCCTCCTGAACACCGCATCCGGCGCCACCTGGGTCTCCCTGCATCATGGCGGCGGCGTCGGCATGGGCTATTCAATGCATTCCGGCCAGGTCGTCATGGCCGACGGCACGCCGGAAGCCGCCGAACGCGTCGGCCGCGTGCTCTGGAATGATCCGGGCACAGGCGTGATGCGCCATGCCGATGCGGGGTACGACATCGCCAAGGATTGCGCGAAGGAACAAGGGCTGGACCTGCCGTCGGTGTGATCCAACTCCTTCTCCCTCTACACCTCTGACCCGTCATCCCACGGTGCCCGCAGGGCATCCGGGGGACCTCATCCATCCTGACGACGGGTGAGCTCAGGTCCCCCGGACAAGCCGGGGGATGACGGTGTTTGGATGATTGGAGGCCAGGATATAGGCCCAGGGATGACAAGCTCATGGTGGGTGGATAGAACGCCCCAAACCCCGACTCATCCGCAGGAGCCCCTTCATGTCCGACGCGTTTTTCTCTGATCTCAAAGCCGAGCTCGCCCAGATCGAGGCGGACGGGCTGTACAAGCGCGAGCGGATCATCACGTCGGAGCAGTTCTCCGAGATCGATGTGACGGCGGACGGGCAGGAGAGCCATGTCATCAATTTCTGCGCCAACAACTATCTCGGCCTCGCCAATCATCCGGCGCTGATCCAGGCGGCGAAGGATACGCTGGACAGTCATGGTTTCGGCATGGCTTCGGTGCGCTTCATTTGCGGCACGCAGGACCTCCACAAGGAGCTGGAAGCCAAGATCGCGGAGTTCACGGGGCAGGAGGATGCCATCCTCTATGCGGCCGCTTTTGACGCCAATGGCGGCGTGTTCGAACCGCTGCTGGGGCCGGAGGATGCGATCATTTCCGACGCGCTCAACCATGCTTCCATCATCGACGGCGTGCGCCTGTGCAAGGCGAAGCGTTATCGCTATGCCAATTCGGACATGGATGATCTGGAGACCCAGCTGAAACAGGCCCGGGCCGATGGCGCGCGCCACATCCTGATCGTCACCGATGGCGTCTTCTCGATGGATGGCTATATCGCCAAGCTTCCCGAGATCGTCAGCCTGGCCAAGCGCTATGACGCGATGACCATGGTGGATGATTGCCATGCGCACGGCTTCATGGGCGCCAAGGGGCGCGGCACGCCGGAGCATTGCGGTGTGATGGGCGAGATCGACATCATCACCGGCACGCTGGGCAAGGCGCTGGGCGGCGCGATGGGCGGGTTCACCGCGGCGCGCAAGGAAATCATCGACATGCTGCGCCAGCGCTCGCGCCCCTATCTCTTTTCCAACTCCATTGCTCCGGCGATTGCCGGTGCTTCGCTGAAGGCGCTGGAGCTGGTGGCCGGGGGCGATGATCTGCGGGCCCGCCTGTTCGACAATGCCCAACGTTTCCGCAAGGGCATGTCGGAGGCCGGTTTCGACCTCCTTCCGGGCGAGCATCCGATCATTCCGGTCATGCTGGGCGACGCCAAACTGGCCCAGGACATGGCGGCCAAGCTGATGGGCGAGGGCGTCTATGTGATCGGCTTCTTCTTCCCGGTCGTGCCCAAGGGCCAGGCCCGTATCCGCACCCAGATGTCCGCCGCCCACACGCCGGAAATGATCGACCGCGCCGTCGCCGCCTTCACCAAGGTCGGCAAGGAGCTGGGTGTGATCTGACCCCGGTCAGATATCTGAAATATTACAACTATTTGTGTTGAGTTGCGGGGCTTGATCACCGATCCCCTGCGGTCCGAACGCATGGGAGATGATGATGACACGTATTCTGGCCGCCCTGGTCCCCGCCTGCCTCGCTGCCTGCAGCGCCCAGGCCGATAATGGATGGGTGTTGCGCGATGTTGTTCTCATCTCGCCGGAACGCGAGGCGCCTTTGGCCGGCCAGTCTGTCTGGATCCGGGACGGACGGATCGAGGCGATCCTGACGGCCGATGCCGATTTGCCGACCGGGGTGGAGATTGTCGACGGGGCGGGGCGCTATCTCGTGCCCGGCCTGATGGATGCGCACCATCATGTCTCGCTGGTTCCCGGCATGGGTCCGGCCGGGATCACGGTCGCGGCGGACAATCCCGATCTCGTCGCGCTCTACATGGACCAGCAGCCGCGCAGCCTGCTCTATCATGGTGTGACCCAGATCCTCGATCCCTCGCCGCTCAATGCCTGGCGCGATTTTGAAGCCTCGGACGTGCGGCCGGACCTGTTCCGCTGCGGGGAAATCCCCACGCCGGGCGGCTATCCCGGCAATCAGCAGGACGAGGGCGCCGAGGCCGGTCTGCACAGTTATGAACTCGATCCGGATGAGGCCGGAGCCGCCGGTCCGCTGGTCGACCGGATGGTGGAAGACGGCGCGATCTGCGTGAAACTCTATATCGAGGACGGGTTCGGTGCGGCGAGTGACTGGCCGGTCTTTGACGCCGAAACCCTCGGCGAGATCCGCGAGGCCGCCCATGCCCGGGACTTGCCCGTGCTGGCCCATGCCAATGCCATCGACATGTACCAGATCGCCCTGGACGCCGAGCTGGACATTCTCGCCCATGGTCTGTGGAACTGGAACTGGCCGGAGGGCGACCCGCCGGTCGTGGAAACCCTGGACCGTCTGGCAGCATCCGGCACCGGCTATATGCCGACCCTGATGGTGATGAGCGGGATTTCCGCGCAATTGCGCCCCGGTTCGCTGGATGATCCGGATCTGCTTCCGGTCGTGCCGTCCGCCCTGATGGATTTCTACCGCGCTGGTGGTTCGGATTTCTTCACCGAGGAACTGGCGTCGGACTTCCCGCCCGCCATGCCGCGCGAGGAGATGGCCGACATCATGGGGTTCGCGATCCGGCGGGACCAGCAGGCCACGGCCTATCTCCACCAGGCCGGTCATCCGCTGCTGCTGGCCTCCGACTGCCCCGGCAGCCCGAACCATGCCAACCAGCCCGGCCTGTGCACCTATCGGGAAATCCTGTTGATGGCGGAAGCCGGTGTGTCGCCGCAGGCCATTTTCGAGGCCGGCACGATCAATAATGCGCGCCGTTTTGGACTGGATGCGGATTATGGAACGCTGGAGCCGGGCAAGATCGCCAATCTGCTTCTTCTGGAGGCCAATCCGTTGGAGGATGTGACGGCCTGGAACCGGATCGACACGGTGATCCTGCACGGCGAAGCGCATGCGCGGGACAGCTTCCGCGCCGCAGCGGACTGATCCGGACCCCGTCTGCGGGGTGACGCATGGCCGTTGGCGCGATTACATTAAAATGCGCGGTGTTTGCGCATGGATTGAGGTGTCATGGCGTTTGAAACGGATGCCATCATTGTCGGGGCCGGAGCGGTCGGTCTGGCCTGTGCGCGGGCCTTTGCGGCGCGGGGTTATGAGACGATTGTCCTCGAGCGCGAAGCGGGGATAGGCCAGGGCGTGTCCTCGCGCAATTCCGAGGTCATCCATGGCGGGCTCTACTATCCGACCGGCTCTTTGAAGGCGCGTTTCTGCAATATCGGGCGGGGATTGATGTATTCCTTCCTCGATCTGCACCGGGTCAATCACGCCAAATGCGGCAAGCTGGTCGTGGCCACCGAGCCCGACGAAGTGCCCCGCCTGCAGCTCATCCTGCAGCAGGCCGAAGCCAATGGCGTGCCGGGCATGAAGCTGATCTCCGGTGATGAAGCCCGCGAGCTGGAACCCAGCCTGCGCGCCGAGGCGGCGCTGCTCTCCCCGGAGAGCGGGGTGATGGACAGCCATGCCTATATGGAAGCGCTCGCCGGAGAGCTGAGTGCCCGGGGCGGTGCCATCGCGCTCAACACGCCTTTTGCCGGGGCGCAGGCGCGTCCGGAAGGCGGGTTCGTGGTGCGCACGGGCGGTGATCAGGCCACCGAAGTCGTCTGCCGCTATCTGGTCATTGCCGCCGGACTGGGCGCGCAGGCGGCGGCAGCGATGATCACGGATTATCCGGCCGCACAGATCCCGGAACTGCATTATGGCAAGGGCGTTTATTTCGCCCTGACCGGCAAGGCGCCCTTTGAGCATCTGGTCTATCCGCTGCCGATCCCCGGCGCGCTGGGCACGCATTACCGGCGCGATCTGGGCGGGCAGGGGCGGTTCGGGCCTGATCTGGAATTCGTCGAGGCAGAAGATTACAGCGTCGATCCCGCGCGCGCGGACGCTTTCTACGACACGATCCGGCGTTTCTGGCCGGACCTGCCGGACGGGGCGCTGGTGCCGGATTATGCGGGCATCCGCCCCAAGCTGCACGGACCCGGTGAGGCCATGCCGGACTGGCGGATCGACACCCAGGCGGTGCATGGACTGCCGGGCCTGATCACCCTGTTCGGGATTGAAAGCCCGGGCCTGACGGGATCGCTGGCGATCGGCGAAGCGGTGGCCGGCGAGCTCTGCCAGGTGTCGGGCCGGGCCTGACCCCGGATTCCCGGTCTTCCATTCCCTCCCGGATTGCAGACTGTCCAATCCCTCCCGGATTCAAACGTTTCCATTCCCTCTGAAATGACCTGCTATGACAGGCTAATCTGTCCGTGTTCATGAGATTTCAAAGGAGGGACGTCCATGAGAATTGGTATTCTTGTGACGGGTGCGGCGATTGCCGCCGTCTTCATCGCCGGACTGATGTGGGGCCTGCCCCAATACGGGGTCTGGCAGCAGGAATTGGCAGGCCGCGCCGAACTGGTGCGGGCGGAGCAGAACCGCCGCATTGCCGTTCTGGAAGCCCAGGCGCGCCTGGAAGCTGAAGAGCTCAATGCCCAGGCCGAGATTGCCCGCGCTCATGGTGTGGCGGAAGCCAATGCCATTGTGGCGGAAGGGCTGGGCGGGCCGGATGGCTATCTGCGCTATCTGTGGATCCAGTCGCTCGGCGAGAACGCGCAGGATGTGATCTACATCCCGACCGAGGCCGGACTTCCCATTCTGGAAGCCAGCCGCCACATCGCCCAATAGGCGAAACACACAGCGGTGCGGCCGGTCCTTCACGGGCCGGCCGTTTCCGTTTGAGGGGACAGGCCTGGCTTCATTCCCGGTGACCCTTGCTACAAAGCGGCGTAGACAGTGAGGGTGTGTGGTTCGCCAATCAGGCGAATTTGCATCCGTTTGATCGCTTGGGGGCATCACAACGGTAACCTGTTTGGAGGGGAGCCATGACGGACTCGAACACGACGGAAAACCTGGCAGCACGTCCCCAGGACGAAATGCTGCCCTTCTTGAATAATTTCCACGACATCTTCACCACGATCGGCGTGCTGATCCTGCTGGGCGGGCTGGGTGCCGGCGCAGTCCAGGTGCTCAATTCGCTGGATCTGCCGGAAGGCGAGCAGGGCTGGCAGGCCGTGCTGATGGGCCTGATCGGCGGTATCGCGGTTATCGTCTGGGCGCTGTCCGCCCTGCTGGTCGGCAAGCAACGCCGCATCCTGCCCGGGATCGTGCTGAGCGGCGCTTTCGCCGTCGCCTCGATGATCGTCCTGGTCTGGGCCTATGTGCAGTTCCTGATCCACGGTGTCGGCATCAGCGAAGCCTCGCTGGAAGCCGCCGTGGCGCCTGTCGAGGACATGGAGTTCGGCCGGGAAGCCGTACTGGCTGTCGCCAATGCCCTGCCGGTCTGGGTCCGCATCCTGCCGATTGTCGCCGCCTTGGCAGCCCTGGCGCCGATGATCGCCTATTATCTGAATTTCCGCCTGCCCTTCGCGGGTGGCCTGACGGGCGTCGGCCTGGTCGGTCTGGCCGTGGCCACGGTTTTCACGATCGATCCCTACACCACGATCATCTGGATGCCGGCCGTCAATGTCGCCGCCGGTGCCGCCCTGCTGCTGGCGGGCATCATGTTCGACAGCCGCGACCCGGACCGCAATACGCGCATTTCGGGCACGGCCTTCTGGCTGCACTTCTTTGCCGCCCCGATCCTGCTGACGGCCGTGCTGAATGTCGCCCAGCTGGGCTGGAGCTTCTCGGAAGCCGATTTCGAGAACCCGGAAGCCTTCTCCCTGCTGGCTGCCATGGCCAATGACGGGGCTGAAGCGACCGGTCTGGCCGCGATTGCCCTGGCGGTGATTGGCGTCTTCGCCGTGATCTCCCTGCTGATCAATCGCCGCGCCCTGATCGTGTCCGGCCTGTTGACTGCCGGTGTCGCCATCAGTGTCCTGGTCGGTTCGTCCGGTCTGGGTGTCGGTGCCGTCGTCGCGGTGACCATGCTGGTCCTGGGCGGGATTGTTGTCCTGCTGGGCGCGGCCTGGAACCCGGTCCGCAAGATCCTGCTGACGCCGCTGCCGAGCGAGGGCCCGCTGGCCCGCATTTTCCCGCCGGCCAATGGCGCTGTCGGCTAGGCATTGCTTGACCTGAACTCTGGCTTGCGGCCTCATTCCCCGTGCAACTCTTCATTGGGGGATGGGGCCGCATGCGTATCAAGGCAAGCCTGTGGGTTTTCGGGCTCACGCTTCTACTGGCCGTTCTGACACTGGCCTTTCCGCTGGCCCTGTTCGGTTCGCCGCCGGAACCCGCCGCACCGCTGCAGGACGGGTTCAAGACACCCATCCTCGCCTTTGAATTCGCCACACGGGTGGAGCATCTCGCCTTCCTGCAGGGCGAAGCCGGCGCGGAGATGCGGACCTATTTGCGCCATGTCCAGTTTCTCGACTGGTTCTTCCCCGTCGCCTATGCCGGCATGGCCGCCAGCTTCTTCATGGCACTGGCCCTGCGCGGCAATTTCCTGGCCCTGATCGGGGTAGGTCTGGCGCTGGCGACGATTCCCGCCGACTGGCAGGAGAACGCCACGATGAATGCCATTCTCGACGAGATCGAGAACCCCGTCTGCAATGAGGCGACCATCCCGCCGGAGCGGGCCGGGGATTATGTCCTGCGCGATTGTCTGGGCGAAGACGCGCTGGCCGAGGCCTCGCCGGCGCTGGATATTGCGAGTTTTGCTCTGGATAGTTTTCTGCCCCTGCGGGTGGAAATGCTGCGCATAGACACCTGGATCAAATGGGGGCTGATCGCCGCCTATGCCGGCTGGCTCGCCATCCTGTTTTTCCTGGCCAAACGGCCCATTCTGGCCATCCCGCCAACCCTCGCAGCCCTGTCGCTGGGCGCCTGCTGGGTGGCGGTCATGACGGGGACAGGCGCGGGGATAGCGGCGGAACTGATGTCGCTTGTGCTGATCCCCTTCATGCTCACTTTTCCCGTCGCTGCGGTGATGTATGTTCTGGGTCATAAAAAGCGCCGCCGATAGACGCGGCCGCAACCCCAATCCCGAGGAAGTCCATGAAAGCGCTGGTCAAAGCCAAACCGGAAGAAGGCATCTGGATGGAAGATGTCGACGCACCGAAGATCGGTCCGGACGACGTGCTTATCCGCATCCGCAAGACCGCCATCTGCGGCACCGATATCCATATCTATAATTGGGATGACTGGGCCGCGAAAAACGTGCCGACACCCATGGTGGTCGGCCATGAATATTCCGGCGAGATCGTCGAGGTGGGCGGCAATGTCACCCGCGTCAAAGTCGGCCAGCGCGTCTCTGGTGAAGGCCATGTCGTGGGCGCGTCCAGCCGCGCCGCCCGGGCGGGACGCTTCCACCTGGATCCCGACACGATGGGCGTGGGTGTGAACATCCCCGGCGCTTTCGCCGAATACATGAAACTCCCGGCTTTCAATGTTGTACCCCTGCCTTCTGATGTATCGGATGAAATGGGGGCGATCCTCGATCCGCTCGGCAATGCCGTGCATACGGCGCTCCAGTTCGACCTGATCGGCGAGGATGTGTTGATCACCGGTGCCGGTCCGATCGGCATCATGGCCGCCGCGATTGCCCGCCATGTCGGTGCCCGTCATGTCGTGCTGACCGATATCAATACCCACCGTCTCCACCTGGCCAGCCAGGTCGCCCCGAACATCCGCACCGTGGATGTCTCCAAGGAAGACCTGAATGATGTCCGGGCCGAGCTGAAAATGACGGAAGGCTTTGATGTCGGGCTGGAAATGTCCGGCGCGCCGAAGGCCTTCGGCTCCATGCTCGACAATATGGTGATGGGCGGAAAGATCGCGATGCTGGGCCTGCCCGCCAAGCCGATCGAGGTCGATTTCGGCCAGCTTGTCCTCAAGGCGATCACGCTGAAAGGCGTCTATGGCCGGGAAATGTTCGAGACCTGGTACAAGATGATCGCCATGCTGGAGAGCGGTCTGGATGTCTCCCGCATTATCACCCACCACTACAAGGCCGATGAATTCGCCAAGGGTTTCGAGGCCATGCGCTCGGGTAAATCCGGCAAGGTCGTGCTGGACTGGGGTTGATCATGTCCGCTGAAAAACGCGTCCCTCTGGAAGGGTTCATCGAATATCCCGAAGCAGAAATGTCCGCGCGGGTGACGGAATTCTCCGAGAATCTGCGCCGCCGCCGCACCGTGCGTGATTTCGATGATCGGCCGGTGGACAAGTCCATCATCGAACAGGCCATCCTGGCGGCCGGTTCGGCCCCGTCGGGTGCCAATCACCAGCCCTGGCATTTCGCCGTCATCCAGGACCCTGCCAAGCGCCACGCCCTGCGCGAAGCCGCCGAAGCGGAAGAACGGGCCTTCTATGCCGGCAAGGCGTCGGATGAATGGCTGGAAGCCCTGGCCCCGCTGGGCACGGATGCCAACAAGCCCTTCCTGGAGCATGCGCCTGTCCTGATTGCCGTTTTCGCCCAGAAGCGCGGCGGCGAGAAGGCCGGCCAGTCCAAGAAGAATTACTACATCAATGAAAGCGTTGGCATTGCTTGTGGCTTCCTGCTGGCGGCCCTGCACGAGGCCGGACTGGTGACCCTGACCCACACGCCCAATCCGATGCGTTTCCTCAATCAGGTCTGCGAACGTCCGGTTGATGAGAAGCCCTATATGCTGATCGTCGGCGGCTATCCGGCCAAGCATGCGACCGTGCCGGAACATGCGCTGATCAAGAAATCACTGAGCGACATCACGTCCTGGCTCTGACACCAAAAAAAGGGCGGCTCGATGAGCCGGCCCTTTCATGTGCGGGTTCGACGGTCCGGCTACCGTCCGAAACGCGCATTGATCCAGTCTTCGATCAGGGCGAGGGCCTGCGGATTGAAGGTCTCCTCGATCCGGGCGTATTCCGGGATCGTGCCGGTTTGGGCGGTCTGGAACATGTGATTGAGGCCGGGCAATTCCATCAGCGTGACATCGCCATTATGGGCAAGGCCCGCTTCGATGCCGGCCAGGTTGGGGCCTGGCACGACTTGCAGGTCCAGGGAACCATTGAGGGCCAGGACCGGCTGGTCCACATCACCCAGATAATCCGCCGGGTCATGGTTCAGGAAGGCGCGCTGCCAGGCCCGCACATTCTGGCTGATGAAAAGGGATTTCTGGTCCGGCGTGGCCCCCAGGAAGGTCAGCACGTCGGGCGTCAGGATCTCGTCCAGCGCGGCGCGGGCGGCGGCTTCATCCGGGGCTGTGCGGGCGGCGTCGGTGATCTGCAGGACAATGCCGTGCAAACGTTCCAGATCCGCCTCGCTGCGGCCCGAGGCGCGGGCTGCGGCGATGGACTGGTCCAACACGATCTCTTGCCCGTCCGTACCCGGCCCGGCGAGCAGGACGATATAGGCGATGTCCGGATTGTCTGCGGCAACAACCGGGGCGATCAGCCCGCCCTCGGAATGGCCGATCAGGCCGATTGCGTTCGCATTGATGACGGGCTGGGTGCGCAGCCAGTCCGTGACGGCCTGTGCGTCGCTGGCGAAATCCATGGAGGTCGAGGCGGCGAAATCGCCGGTGGATTCGGCATAGCCACGATCATCATAGCGCAGCACGGCAATGCCATTGCGGGTGAGATGGTCGGCCAGAACGGCAAAGGGCTGGTGCGTCCAGACGGTTTCATTGCGGTCCTGCGGGCCCGAGCCTGAGATCAGGACGGCTGCCGGGAAGGGGCCTTCGCCCTGGGGCAGGGTCAGCGTGCCGGCCAGGGTGACACCCTCGGCCGCCGGATTGTCGATGCGCACGTCGAACGCGCGATAGGGGAAGGGGGCGACGGGCGTTTGCGGGCGGTTGGGCTGTTCCACTTCCATCGACTGGCGCTCAAAGCGCACGACGGCATCGTCAAAGCCCGGGCGTTGCCAGCTGCCCGTCAGGGCGCGGCCATCCGCGTCCAGCTGACCCTCATAGGTCACATTGGCGGCCGGAATGCGGAAACGGACCGTGTCGCCCTCGCGTTCCAGGCCGGCGACCGGAATGCCATAGGCGCCCTGGGTGACCGAATCCAGACTGGCAATCGTGCCATCTTCGCCGGTTTCGATATTGAGGGTGAATTCCAGCTGGATGGCTTCGCGGTCGAGCTGGCCGGTCCAGCTGCCGTCCAGGCCGTCGATCACGACGACAGGAACGGTTTCGGGGCGGGCGAAGTCCAGCTCCAGCGTCGCGCCCTGGGTGAATTCGCCATCATAATGCCCGGCCTGGGCATCCCATTCGCCCTGATAGCTGGCGCCGAGCGCGCTGATCTCGAACCGCATTTCTGTGTCATCGATATGGAAGGCGGACATGGGGATGCGTTGTCCGGGCGCCTGGTCGAGGCTTTCCAGTGTTGCGGTCATGGCGCCATCATCGGTTTCGCGGGCATGCACCATGAGGCGCAGCGCGCCATTCGGCGTGGTCAGCGTGCCCAGCCAATCGCCCGAACGGTCATCCTGGGCGAGCGCCGGGCCAGCCAGGCCCAGGCCGATCATCAGGGCGGTCCGCGTCATGGCCGTAGCCAGTTTGAAAGTGTGAGCCATTCAAGTCTCCTGTGTTCAGGCAAGCCGGACCCGTTCGCCCGTTGGGGCGGTCTCCGTTCGGGGGTGGCCGGATTGCGATAAGTGCGCGTTTTCGCGCGGATCAGTTCATGAGTAGAAGATTAGCTAATTATCGAAATGAAGGCAAGAGTTATTTTGATGAATGTCTAATTGAAAGCTGCACCGGCCCGTCTGACGGGCAAAAAGAACGCCCGGATCTGGGGCGATCCGGGCGTCTGATTTCCGACCAACCGTTATGTCTGTCGGGACGCGTATGCCGTGAAGGTCCGGGAGTGAGGCAGGGACCGGTTCCTTCGTTCAGGGTGGGCAACCCTCTAGGCCCGCACGCGTCTGCGGATGGCGGTGAAAGACCAGATCAGGGCGACAAGCCAGCCAATCCCGGTCCAACCCAGGAGCAGATTGGTGAGGAAGATCGCGAACGTATTGTCATGTCCGCGCAGCAAGGCGATCAGGGCCGGCAGGAAGAAAACGACCAGTGCCGCAATTCCCGTCTCCACACCACCCAACATCACGATCTCCATCTCGACTGCTCCGTATTATCGAATTTCGATATGAATGTATGAGCGTCTGCCGCGGGGCACAAGGGAGGAGCAGGGGGGAACAGACGGGATTTTGTCCCCCCAGCTGCGCCACAAAAAAGCCCCGGTCGAAGGACCGGGGCTTTGTCTGTTTTTGTGAGGCCCGGATCAGGCCTCGACGCTCGGGAATTCGTAATCCTTGTAGATTTCCCGCAGCTTGGTCTTGAGGATCTTGCCGGTGGCACCGATCGGCATTTCGTCGATGAATTCGACAGCATCCGGCACCCACCATTTGGGCACTTCACCGCGCAGATAGTCCAGAATGCTCTCGGCATTCTGTTCGGCACCGTCCTTGACCTGGACGACGAGGAGCGGGCGCTCCTGCCATTTCGGGTGCGGCATGCCGACGGCGGCGGCCATGGCGACATCGGGATGGCCCATGGCGGCGTTTTCCAGGTCGATGGAGGAAATCCACTCGCCGCCGGTCTTGATGACATCCTTGGAGCGGTCGGTGATGGTCATGAATCCATTGCCGTCCAGATGGGCGACATCGCCGGTCTGGAACCAGCCATCATCGGTGAAGCTCTCGGCACCAGCGCCACGGTAATAGGCCGAGGCGATCCACGGACCGCGGACCTGGACATGGCCGGAGGATTTGCCGTCCCAGGGCAGTTCCTTGCCTTCATCATCGACGACACGCATGCCGACGCCGAAGACCAGACGGCCCTGTTTCAGCTTGATCTTGATCTGCTCTTCGCGATCGAGCTTCTCCTGCTTGGGCAGGAGGACATTGACCGTGCCCAGCGGGCTCATCTCGGTCATGCCCCAGCCTTGCTGCATGACGACGCCATACTTGTCTTCGTAAGCGCGCAGCAGGGATTCCGGCAGGGCGGAGCCGCCGATCAGCACGCGCTGGACGCTGTCGATGCGCTTGCCTTCCTGTTCCAGATAATTGAGCAGGCCGAGCCAGACGGTCGGAACACCGGCGACATAGCTGACATCCTCGCTCTCGATGAGTTCATGCAGGCTGGCACCGTCAAGCTGGGCGCCCGGCATGATGAGTTTTGTACCGTTCATCGGCGCCGCATAGGGCACGCCCCAGGCATTGACGTGGAACATGGGCACGACCGGCATCATCACGCCGCGGGCACCCACCCCAACCACGTCCGAAGCCGATGTGGCCATGGCGTGCAGCACGTTGGAACGGTGCGAATAGAGCACGCCCTTGGGATCACCCGTGGTGCCGGATGTGTAGCACAGGCCGGCAGCGGCATATTCGTCGAAGACCGGCCAGTCGAAATCGGTGGACTGGTCGGCGATCAGTTCTTCATAGGTCTTGTGCTTGACGTCGACCGCATCGGAATGGGTCTTGTCGGTCATCAGCACCCAATTCTTCACCGACTTGCAGGCCTTGGCGATCGCATTGACGATCGGAGCAAAGGATTTGTCGAAGAAGACGGCCTTGGCCTGGGCGTGATCCAGCATCCAGATGATCTGTTTGGGATCGAGGCGCGGATTGACTGTGTGCACGACGGCACCCACGCCGGAAATGGCGTAGTAGAGCTCGAAATGCCGGTGTGAATTCCAGGCGATGGTGGCGACGCGGTCGCCTTCCTTGATCTTGAGCTTTTTCGTCAGGGCATTGGCGAGCTGCTTGGTGCGCTCGTGGGCCTCGGCATAGGTTTCACGGTGGATCGTGCCGCTCTCAGGCAGGCGGGACACGATTTCCTGGTCACCATGGCACTTGGCTGCATGGACAAGGATGTCCGAAATCATCAACGGACAATCCATCATATGTGCGCGCAAGGTCATGTTTCTCCCCTAATCTGATCGACCATTCGACGTTTTGGTATTTTCGCCCATGAAAGGGCCTAACTGGCGGCAGCGCAATCCCTTTGCTCAATCCTACTGTTTTGCCTAAGGCTTCTGGTGCGGTGGCTGAACCGGATTCGTTCCGGCTCCGGGGGGCACCCAATGCAGAGGCTGAAAACGCGTATGAACCAGGTCCCGCTCACTCCGCCGACCCCTAGTGATATTGTCAGGGCGGCTGAACGCCTCAAGGGCGTCGCTGTCAGAACGCCGCTTTTGCGCAGTGATGTGCTGGATGAGCGCCTGGGCGGACGGGTCTTCATCAAGGCGGAATGCCTGCAGCGCACCGGCTCTTTCAAATTCCGCGGGGCCTATAACCGGATCTCCCGCCTGGACGATGCCGAGAAGGCGCGCGGTGTGATCGCCTATTCCTCCGGTAATCATGCCCAGGGCGTCGCGGCTGCAGCCCGCCTGACCGGTACCACGGCCAAGATCCTGATGCCGCTGGACGCACCGCGCGCGAAAGTCGAGGGCGTGGAATTCTGGGGCGGGGAAGTCGTCGGCTATGACCGCGCGACCCAGAGCCGTGAAGCGATGGGGCGGGAGATTGCCGAGCGCGAGGGCCGTATTCTCGTTCCGCCCTATGAGGATCCCTTCATCATCGCGGGGCAGGGCACGGCCGGTCTGGAAGCGATCGAACAACTCGATGAAGCCGGTGCCCGGGCGGATGCCGTTGTATGCTGCGCAGGCGGTGGTGGACTGATTGCCGGCGTTGGCCTGGCCTTCAAGCATCATGACGCCACGACCGAAGTCTGGGCGGCCGAACCGGCCGGCTTCGATGACCACAAGCGCTCGCTGGAAAGCGGCAAACGCGAAACCAATGCGCAGCGGACCGGATCCATTTGTGACGCCATTATCACCCCGACGCCGGGCGAGCTGACCTGGCAGCTGAATGCCCGGCAATTGTCCGGTGGTGCGGCGGTCAGTGATGACGAGGCGCTCGACGCCATGGCTTTCGCCTGGCGCCACCTCAAGATCGTCACCGAACCGGGTGGGGCGGCCGCTCTGGCAGCCGTGCTGGCCGGACATGTGCCCGTGAAAGACCGGACCGTGTGCGTCCTGGTGACGGGTGGCAATGTCGACCGCGAGATGTTCGGCCGGGCGCTGGAGCGGCTCTAGCGCTTAATTCCCGTCATCGATGACGATCCGGACGGATTCGCCGCGGCGCAGATCATTGTCGATCTCCAGCGGCACGCTCGTATCCTCGTTCAGGCGGGACCGGTAGACCTGCAGATTCTCCAGCACGCGCTGGACGTAATTGCGGGTTTCGGAGAAGGGAATGCTCTCCACCCAGTCAATCGGGTCCACGTCCGGGTCGCGCGGATCGCCATAATCCTCGATCCAGCGGCGGGCGCGGTGGGCGCCGGCATTATAGGCCGCCAGGGCGAGGACGTAGGAGCCGTCGAACTCATCCACCACTTCGGCCAGATGGTGCATGCCGAGGGTGAGATTATAGTCCAGATCATCGGTCAGCCAGTTGAACCGGTAGGGCTCTCCCAGGGAGCGGGCTGTCGAGCGCGCTGTCGCAGGCATCATCTGCATCATGCCGCGAGCGCCGGCGCCGGAGACGGCGTGCTGGCCAAATTCGGTTTCCTGACGGATCACGGAATGCACCAGGGCCTCTTCCGGTCGCAGGGCCGCGACGGTCTGGGCCGGCAGGTCGATCGTGGGATAGGCCGATTGCGGCAGGATGATCCCGCGCAAGCGGGCCGCCTTGGCCGCGCGAACCGCCTGACGCAGGAAGAGATAGTCGCGCGCCAGTTCCGACAGGAGCACAGCCTCGGCCGGATCGGTCAGCTGGTCATCCAGCCGGTAGGAGAAGAGGCGGAAATAATACTCCTCCCCTTGTTCCGCGAGCAGGCGCATGGCGCGTACCAAGGGCCGCGCTTCGAAGCGCACGCGCGTGGCGTCATCCGGCTCGGGATCCTGTTCCAGGGCGAGGATGGGCGTGTCGGCACTCAGCTGGGTGAGGGCCAGCTGGCCGTAATAAGCGGTCGAGTGGGAGCCGGCCTCGGCATAGAGCGCCGCGGCGGCATCGGCCCGGCCCAGCGCATCATTGGCCCGCGCCATCCAGTAGGCGCCGCGCGACTGGGACACCGGCGTGGACACATTGTCCCGCAGGCGCGTGAAATGGGTGAGGGCGGAGTCCGGCCGGTCCAGATGAACCAGGGCGAGCCAGCCGGCCATGAATTCTGCGTCGGCGAAATCCGCACCGGAGGACAGGCCGTGGGCCCGGGCCAGCTCGTAAGCCGTCACGAAGTCCTGGTCACGGATCAGATTGAGGATCATCAGCTTGCGCTCGGTCCACATCAGTTCCAGCGCATTCACATCGCCATGGGCGTCGGGCAGTTGTAGCAGCAGCGGCAGGACGGTGTCGCGCATGCCGGAGCGGCGGCGCCAGCGGGCCCGCTCGAACACCAGGCCCGGATCATTCGCCATCGAAGCCGGAATGCGGTCGACCGCGCGGTCCACACCGCTCTGGCGGCCGGCCAGGCGAAGCCGCGCATCGGCCAAATCGCGATTGGTGCCGGACAGGAGGGGCAGGACGCGGCGGGCCGCGGTCCGCTGGTTCGACCAGATCAGATAGTCGATCCGGGCCATGTGATCGTCTTCGGTAAAGAAGTCGCTGTGGTCCCGGTAAGTGTCGCGCTGGACGGCGAGGGGCAGGAATTCGCCGCGCCAGGTATCGCGCAGCATTTGCTCGCCTTCCTGGATGCGGCCCGTTTCGATCAGGGCTTCGGCATAGGCGACACGGCCCCGTCCGGTTGCCACGCCATTGGCATCAAACCAGTTGACGACGAAGGGGGCGGTCAGCCCGCTTTCATTGATCTTGGACTCCGCTTCGGAGCGGATGAAACTGTCGCGCGGCCAATTGTCGAGCTCGCTCAGGGCGAGATCGAGTTCCAGGAAGGTGGCGCGGGGATCGCCCAGGGCAATCCGCCAAAGCAGGACATTGCGGGCCGACGTGTCGGTCAGTTCCAGCCGGATGTCGCGGACCCGGTCCCATTCCTCGTCATCGGCCGCATCGAGGCCGCGCCGGAAGCGTTCGAAATCGGCATCGGACAGGTATTGCGAGAAGTTCACCGGTTCGGGCCGCTGGCGCGGTGTCGGGATCTGGGCGAAGGCGGGTTGCACAAGGCAAAGCAGAGCCAGAAGGCTCAGCGTCAGGAGGCTCAATCCGCGAAAATGCGGGGCCTGGAGACGGCAGCAAGATGCGATCATGGACGCAAGGACACTTTCTGATCGAGTAACAACCCCATATTCGTCCCATTCCTCCCTCACTGTCCAGACTTGACAATGAGGCTTGGCCGAGTCCGCCACCATGGATATGGTCGCGCGCTCATTTTGCCGTATCCGGGATTGAAACATGTTCAAAGGGTCCATCACTGCGCTCGTCACTCCGTTCAAGAATGGGGCCGTTGACGAGACCGCCATTGCGGCACTGGCGGAACGTCAGATCGCGGCCGGTACGCATGGCCTGGTTCCGTGCGGCACCACGGGCGAAAACGCCACGCTGACCTTTGATGAACACATGCGTGTGGTCGAGATCGTGATCGAGGTGGCGGCGGGCCGTGTGCCCGTGATTGCCGGCACCGGGTCGAACAATACGGCTGTGGCGATCGAGAACCATGCCCGTGCCAAAACCCTCGGTGCCGATGCCGGCCTGGTGGTCGCGCCCTATTACAACAAGCCCAATCCGGAAGGCCTGTACCAGCATTTCAAGGCGATCCACGATGCGGTCGACCTGCCGATCGTGGCCTATAATGTCCCGGGACGGACCGTTGTGGACATGTCAGCCGATACGGTGGCCCGAATTGCGACACTGGAGCGCGTTGTCGGCATCAAGGATGCGACCGGGGACATGGCCCGTGTCAGCCAGCATCGCCGTCTGATCAGCGAGGACTTCATCCAGCTGTCCGGTGATGATCCGTCCGCCCTGGGCTTCAATGCCACGGGCGGGGTCGGTGCAATCTCGGTCACCTCGAATGTGGCACCCGCCTTGTGCGCCCAGTTCCAGGAAGCCACTCTGTCCGGCGACTGGGAGACGGCGCGGGCGCTGAATGACCGGCTGATGCCGCTGCACCATGCCCTCTTTACCTCCGCCAGCCCGGGCCCGACGAAATATGCCATGTCCCTGCTGGGCGTTATGAATACCGAGCTTCGCCTGCCGCTGACCGAGCCGGATGAAGCGTCAAAGAAGGCGGTCCGCTATGCCATGCTGCATGCGGGTCTCCTGGAAAGCGCGCACGCGTAGAGAGCGATGAGCAAGCCCAAGACGGAAACCGGGACCGTCGCCGTCAACAAACGGGCCCGGTTTGATTACGAGATCGAGGAAGTCTTTGACGCCGGCCTGATGTTGCAGGGCTCGGAAGTCAAATCCCTGCGCGAAGGGCGGGCGAATATCGCGGAGAGCTATGTCTCTCCGGAGCGGGACGAGATCTGGCTGATCAATGCGGACATTCCGACCTATGGTCCGGCGAACCGCTTCAATCACGAGCCGCGCCGTCACCGCAAACTCCTTCTGAAACGCAAGGAAATCGAGAAGCTGGCGGGTGCTGTCTCACGCGATGGCCGGACCATCATTCCGCTGAAGCTCTATTTCAACGGTCGGGGTCTGGCGAAAATCCAGATCGGTCTGGCCAAGGGCAAGAAGACGATCGACAAGCGCGAGACGATCAAGAAGCGCGATTGGGACAAGCAGAAGTCCCGCCTGATGAAGAATTACGGCTAGGCCGTGATCTCTTCGCGCAGGCTCTGCGCGACGTCGACGGCAAACCGGTCCCGATAGGCTTGGGGTGTGATGCCCAGCAGGCGGGCAAAGGAGCGCCGCATGCGCTCATCATTGCCGAAACCGGTGCGGACCGCGATCGTCTTGATGCTGACCGCCGGATTTTCCAGCATGGCCCGCGCCGCTTCCACCCGCATGTGTTCGACGGCCCGGGCCGGGGTCTGGCCGGTCTCGTCGGTGTAGAGCCGGGCAAAATTGCGCGGACTCATGCCCGAGCGTTCGGCCAGGGCATCCACGCGCAGATTGGCCGTCAGATTGTCCCGCATCCACATGTGCAGCGCGTCGAACCGGCCGCTGGCCGATTGGGTTTGCTGTTTCAGCGCTTCGGAAAATTGTGACTGGCCGCCCGGGCGTTTGACATAGACCAGGAGGCTGCGCGCCAGTTCCAGCGCGATCTCGCGGGAATGTTCCGCTTCCACCATGGCCAGGGCCAGGTCGATGCCGGCGGTGACACCAGCAGACGTCCACACCCCGTCATCCTCGATGAAGATCGGATCGGGATCGACTTTGGCCTTGGGACAGGCGCGGGCGAGGGCGTCGCACTTCTTCCAGTGGGTGACTGCCGAGCGGCCATCCAGGAAGCCGGCGGCACCCAGCAAGAAGGCACCGGTACAGACCGACGCCAGCCGGCCGGCTTTTTCCGCGGTTTTCTGCAGGGCCGAGACCAGGCGCAGATCCCGGCAGGCGGTTTCAATCCCCTGTCCGCCACATACGATCAGCGTGTCAGAGGTATCCAGTCCGACACCGGCCAGGCGACGCGTATTCAACAAGACGCCCGTATCCGTCGTTACCGGCCCGCCATAGAGCGAGGCCAGCGTCGTCGTATAGGCCTGCCAGCCCAGGATTTCATTGGCGTCGGCAAACACCTGCAGCGGCCCCGTGACATCGAGCAGTTTTGCGCCATCGAAAATCAGGAAGGCGATGTGCCGCGTGAGCGTGTCAGATTTGGCAGAAAAAGTAGACATTATGTCATTTGTGCCAGACGGAGCCTGTCCTAGCAAAGGGTTTCAGAGCTGTAGGGGTTGAAGAAGTATGAACGCACTTAAGAGCGATGTATCAAAAAATGCAAGCTGTCCCTGGTCGGGAAATCCGGTCCGGAACGACAGTCTGACGCGATATCGCGGTCATGTGGTCGGATTCTGCAATCCAACCTGCCGGGACAAGTTCGAACGGGCCATCGCGCATTTCGACGCAGCCATAGACCGGGCCGAGGCGGAACAAGCCGGAGAGGCGAGTGGCTGAAACTGCCAGTTGTGCAAAATGCCTCAGCGGCGCTGCATTAACCTTGTTTCACGGGCTCGCTCGGGGTTTTCGTCCCATCCGCCATGTCCGGCTGGGCCCACCAATTCTGCCATGGTTAACGCCGTGGCGCGGTGATCAGCGGTCCAGGAAGGTGCGGATATCAGCAAAGACGGCGTCAAACATGGCTTCCGTCAGCCGGCCGGTATTCGTGTTGTAGCGGGAGCAGTGATAGCTGTCGAAAAGGCGGAGCTTTCCGTTCGGCCCGTCCAGTTCCGCCTGGGCGCCATGCCCGAATGTGGCGTCCTTGATCCGGTGTCCCAGCGCGCGCAGCGTATTGTCGTGCGAGATCTTGCCGAGACAGAGCACGGCTTCCAGCCGGGGCAGGGCGGCGATCCGGCTGGTCAGGAAGGGGCGGCAGGCGTTGGCCTCGGCTCCGACCGGCTTGTTCTCCGGTGGCACACAGCGCACGGCATTCGTGATCATCGCATCGACCAATTCCAGCCCGTCCCCGGCATGGCTCTGATAGGTGCCGCGCGTGAAGCCGAACTTGCCCATGGTCGCGTAGAGAAGATCGCCCGCCCAGTCGCCGGTGAAGGGACGGCCGGTCCGGTTGGCACCGCGAAGACCCGGGGCCAGCCCGATCACGAGAAGTCGGGCATCCGCATTGCCGAAACTCTCCACAGGCGCATTGTGCCAGTCAGGATGATCCACGGCCGTCGCTTCGCGGAAGGCGACGAGGCGCGGGCAGAGCGGGCAGTCCAGCGGGGCTTCCGCCGGATGGGATTTCGAAACAGGCATGATCGCGTCAGTTCGGTCCGCCGGAGCGGCCGATCATGGTTTCCAGATCGGAGAGTTCGATGAAGGTGTCAGCGGCGCGGCGCAGATCATCCGAAATCATCGACGGATTGGTCTTGAGCGAGGAGACGACGCTAACGCGGGCCCCGCGATGCTGGGCCGCCTGCACGGCGCGGCGGAAATCGCCATCGCCGGAGAAGAGAATGATGTGATCGAGATAGGAAGCTGCCTCGATCATGTCGACGGTCAGCTCGATATCCATATCGCCCTTGATGCGGCGGCGGCCGTTTTCGTCCGTGTATTCCTTGGCAGGCTTCGTGATCACGGAGAAGCCGTTATAGTCCAGCCAGTCGACCAGCGGGCGCAGCGGATTGTAATCCTCCTGCTCGAGCAGGGCCGTGTAGTAATTGGCACGGATCAGCTTGCCGCGCTTGCGGAACTCGTCGAGAAGGCGTTTGAAGTCGATGTCGAAATCGAGCGCCTTGGTGGTCGAAAAGAGATTGGCGCCGTCGATGAAGAGGCCGATGCGCTCGTCCGGGTAAAATGCCATTGGGTTTATCCTCTGAAATATATCGGTCTGAACATGAATGATGCCGCCATTTATATAGCGCTCGGCGCCAATCTTCCATCTCGCGGGCGCACGCCTTTGCAGACGATCGCCGCTGCGCTGGAGGCGCTGAATGAGGCGGGGCTGCCGGTTGTCGCCGCGTCCTCGGCCTGGTCGAGCCCGGCCTGGCCGGACCCGAGCGATCCGCCCTATGTGAATGCCGTGGCGCGGATCGAATCCGGCTTGCCGCCCCGGGACTTGCTGGATGCGCTGCACGCGATCGAAGCGGATTTCGGGCGGGAGCGGAGCGTGCTCAATGCCCCCCGGCCGCTGGACCTGGATCTGCTGGATCATTCCGGCCAGGTGTTGAAGCAGGAAAACGGTCTGGAAATCCCCCATCCACGGGCGGTGCAGCGCGCCTTTGTTCTTCTGCCGCTGCAGGAGATTGCGCCGGACTGGCAGGACCCGGTCTCGGGCATGGGTATTGAAGAATTGGTCGCGCGCTTGCCGCAAGCGGATCGTGACGCCATGTCCAAGCTGCAAACTCTTGCTTCCGGCACACCCGAAAGCCTTGCCTTTGCAAGACGGGAAGGGTAGTTAGCGCGGTTCCAACACCAGCGCTGTTTCAAGGAGATCGCGCGCATGGCTCGCGTCACCGTCGAAGATTGTATCGAAAAAATCCCCAATCGTTTCCGCCTCGTCCTGATGGCGGCGCATCGCGCTCGCAATATTTCCGCGGGTTCGGCGCTGACGATTGACCGGGACAATGACAAGAATCCGGTTGTCGCCCTGCGCGAGATTGCTGACGAAACCCTGGATATGGACAGCCTGAAGGAAAGCCTGGTCCACGGCCTGCAGCGCGTGCTGCCGAGCGAGGACGAGGAAGAGGCTGCCCGCGAAGAAGCCACGCCGGAGCTGGAAGCTCTGCCGGCACCGCCCGTCGAGATGGACGAAGCGGAAATGCTGAAGGCTCTCCAGAACGACAGGGATGGCGCGCCCGACGGCCGCCTTTAAGCCATCGTGACCCTCGGCGCGACGTCACCGGACTTGGCCTCGCCGCCGCCCGCCATTCCCAGTGCGGACGAGCTGATCGACCGTATCCGGCGGTATTTCCCCAAGGTCGACGCGGACTTTGTACGCCGCGCCTATGATTTTGCCGAAGAGGCACACCGGCCGCAGCGCCGTGCCTCCGGCGAACCCTATTTCGCGCATGTTGCCGCGGTTGCGATGATCCTGGCGGATTTGCGCATGGATGTGGCGACCGTGTGCACGGGCCTGCTCCACGATACGGTGGAAGACACGCCGGCTACGCATGAGGATATTGTCCGCGAGTTTGGCGAGGAAACGGCCAATCTGGTTGATGGCGTCACCAAGCTGGGCCAGATGGAGCTGCGCTCCAAACGGACCAAACAGGCTGAAAATCTCCAGAAACTGGTTGTCGCGATCTCCGCGGATGTCCGCGTCCTGATCGTCAAACTGTGCGACCGGCTGCACAATATGCGTACGCTGGATGCGATCTCGCGCCAGGACAAGCGCGAGCGGATCGCGCTGGAGACGCTGGAAATCTACGCCCCGCTGGCCCGCCGGATCGGGATCAACCGGGTTTGTGTGGAACTGGAAGACCTCGCCTTCGAGCACATCAATCCGGCCGCCCATGAATCGATCAATAACCGGCTCAAACTGCTGCGCGAGCAGCATAGTGATGAAGTGGCGGACGTCTCGGCCACGCTGATCGATCATCTGGAGAGTGCCGGGATCGAAGCGCGGATTTTCGGCCGGGAGAAGCGGCCCTATTCGATCTGGCGCAAGCTGGAACGCAAGGGGCTGACCTTCGAGGAAATCGCCGACATCTACGCCTTCCGCCTGATCGTGCAGACGCCGGATGAGTGCTATCGGGCCCTCGGCGTGATCCACCAGGCCTGGCGCTGCATGCCGGAACGCTTCCGCGATTTCATCTCCCTGCCCAAGCCGAACAATTACCGCTCGCTCCACACCACGGTGATCGGCCCGCACAATGTCCGTGTCGAGCTGCAGATCCGCACCGAGGAGATGGAGGCAGTGGCCGAGAGCGGCGTGGCGGCGCATTGGCGCTACAAGAACTCCACCTATCGCTATGACCCGGAAGCCGCCCAGGCAGCCGGTGGCGATCCTCTGGAACGCCTGCGTCCCTTCGTGGAAATCCTCAATCAGGGCGGCGATCCGGACGAATTCCTCGAGCATGCCAAGCTCGAAATGTTCGCCGACCAGGTCTATTGCTTCACACCCAAGGGGGACCTCATCTCCCTGCCGTCCGGCGCCACGCCGCTGGACTTTGCCTATGCGGTCCATACCGAGCTGGGCCACACGACGGTGGCTGCCAAGGTCAATGGCCGCGAACGTCCGCTGCGCACGCAATTGCGCAATGGCGATGTCGTCCAGATCGTGAAGGGCGGGGTGCGCCAGCCGCCGCAGGGCTGGGAAAACCTGGCCATTACCGGCCGCGCCCGTGCCGCCATCCGCCGCCTGATCCGCGAAAGCGAACGCGATGAATTCCAGCGTATCGGCCGGATCATGACCGAGCACGCCTTCCGCCGCGAAGGCCATGCCCTGATCGAGAAGGATCTCGCGGATGCGCGGGCCCGCCTCGATCTGAAAGAGATGGACGATGTCTATGAGGCGCTGGGCCGGGGCCGGATTTCCACCGGTGATCTGCTCAATGCGGCTTTCCCGGGCCGGCTCGACGAGCGCGGCGAGGACGTCATCAATCGCGAGCTGATCGAGGACGAGAAGGCGCGTCTCTTCGTGCGCGGCCGTGGCCTGACGCCCGGCGTGACCCTGCATTTCGCCAATTGCTGCTCGCCCCTGCCGGGCGACCGGATTGTCGGCCTCCTGATCCCGGAAAAGGGGATCGAGGTTCACACGATCGACTGCAATGTCCTTGCCGAGCACGAAGAGGACGAGATGGACAAATGGCTCGACCTGGCCTGGACGGCCGAGGCCGAGGCCAATGCCGTGTCCATCGCCCGCATCGTGGCTGTGCTGCACAATGGCCGCGGCGTGCTCGCCGAGATTGCCAAGACGGTGAGCGAGAACCGCGGCAATATTGCCAGCGTGCGCACCAAGAATCGCGCCACGGACTTCTTCGACATGGAATTCGATGTCGAGGTGTTCGACACACGGCATCTGGCCAATATCCTGGCCGCCCTGCGCATGTGCCCCTCGGTCGTCTCGGCCGAGCGCAAGCGCGCCGAACATGAAGAGAGCGACGACTAAATGACCCGTGACGAAGTCCTGGCCGAATTCAAGGCTGCCGGTGCCCTGCTGGAGGGCCATTTCATCCTGTCTTCCGGCCTGCGCAGCCCGGTCTTCCTGCAAAAAGCCAAGGTGTTCGCCGATCCGCAGACCACGGCCAGGCTTTGCAAGGCGCTGGCCGACAAGGTGAAGGCGGAACTCAAGGAGACGCCGACCGTCATCGTCTCGCCGGCCGTGGGCGGGATTGTTCCGGGCTATGAAACCGCGCGCCAGATGGGGCTGAAAGCCCTCTATGTCGAGCGCGAGGGCGGCGAATTCACCCTGCGTCGCGGCTTCGAACTCTCCAAGGGTGACAAGGTTCTGGTGGTCGAGGACATCGTCACCACGGGCCTCAGCTCGCGCGAATGCATCGAGGCCATCAATGCCACGGGCGCTACGGTGATTGCCGAGGCTTGCCTGGTTGACCGGTCCGGCGGCGAAGCCGATGTCGGCGTGCCGCTGATCGCGCTGACCGAGTACAAGGTGCCGGCCTATGAGGCGGACAATCTGCCGCCGGAGCTGGAAGCCATTCCGGCGATCAAGCCGGGCAGCCGCGGCCTCGCATGAGCCGGCCGCTTCCGTCCAGCGTCCGCCTCGGGGTCAATATCGACCACGTCGCGACGATCAGGAATGCGCGCGGCGGTGCGCATCCTGATCCCGTGCGCGCGGCGCGCCAGGCGTCTGAGAGCGGCGCGGACGGCATCACCGCACACCTGCGCGAGGACCGCCGCCATATCACGGACAGCGATATCGACCGGCTGATGGCCGAGATCGATCTGCCGCTGAATCTGGAAATGGCCGCGACCCCGGAAATGCTGGAAATCGCCCTGCGTCACAAGCCGCATGCGGTTTGCCTGGTGCCGGAAAAGCGCGAAGAGCGCACGACCGAGGGCGGTCTGGATGTCGCTGCCGGCCACAACCATATCGCCCCCTATGTCCGCCAGCTGGGTGAGGCGGGTTGTCGTGTTTCACTCTTCATCGAGCCGGACCCGGTGCAGATCGCCGTCGCCGAAGCCATGGGCGCTGCCGTCGTGGAACTCCACACGGGCGCCTATTGTGAAGCTGCACTGGAGGGCGATGCCGCCAAACAACAGCGCCTGCTGGAACGCATGATCGAGGCCTCCCAGATCGCCCATGAGCGCGGTCTGGAAGTCCATGCCGGTCACGGCCTGACCTATGACACCGTCAAACCCATCGCCGCCATCGCCGAAATTGCCGAGCTCAATATCGGCCATTTCCTGATCGGCGAAGCGATCTTCCGCGGCCTGCGCGAAAGCGTCGAGACGATGCGTGGACTGATCCTCGAGGCGCGCTCCTGATGTTTTGGCGGGGCCAACATCATTCCGCATTCCGACACCACGTCGCCTTATTGGGGCTGCTTGCGGTGATCGTACTTTTCGGAGCGATTGCATTTGCATCAGGGAACGTGATGCTGATCATCATCGAGATGATGTTGATCGGCTGCATGTTTCTTGGTCTTCGAGCGCCGATTCCGGCTTTTGGCCTTTCAGGCGTCTTGGTGGTTGTGGCCAGCCTAGTGATGTTCGCAATGGGATTTGAGCGCTACGGCATGCTCAATGGATTTGCACTGTCCTTGCTCGCTTTGGCGATCCCCATGCTGGGCAGCGCCTGGCGGGGACGCGATAGTCTCGTGAAGCGGGGTGCGAAATGATCATCGGCCTCGGCTCCGACTTGATGGATATCCGGCGTATCGAGAAATCGCTGGAGCGTTTCGGCGACCGGTTCGTGCAGCGTGTCTTCACCGAGATAGAGCAGGCAAAATCCGACAAGCGGCGGATGCGGGCGGCGAGCTATGCCAAGCGTTTTGCGGCCAAGGAGGCTGGCGCCAAGGCACTGGGCACCGGGATTGCGCGCGGTGTGTCGTGGAAGGAAATCGGCGTGGTGAACCTGCCCGGGGGCAAGCCGACCCTGGAATTCCGCGGCCGGGCGCTGGAGCGCTTGCAGGCGCTGACCCCGCAAGGCTATCAGGCCTTCACCCATATCACGATCACGGATGACCATCCCTATGCCCAGGCCTTCGTGGTGATCGAGGTGCATCCGCTGGGCCATCATCTGGACGGGATGGCGCATGGCTGACGAGAAAGCCCGGCTGGAAGCGCGCATCGGCTACACATTCCAGGATCGCGAATTGTTCGACCGCGCCCTGACCCATGCCAGTTTTGGCGATGGCCGCAAGGGTGTGCGCTCCTATGAGCGGCTGGAATTTCTCGGCGACCGTGTGCTCGGCCTGATGACGGCGGAAGCCCTGTTCAAACTCTTCGACAAGGCCGATGAGGGCGCCCTCGCACCGCGACTGAACTCGCTCGTGCGCAAGGAAACCTGCGCCGATGTCTCGCGCGATATCGGTCTGGGCGAGGCGCTGAAAATGGGCCGGTCGGAAGACAAGGGCGGTGGCCGCGACAAGACTTCCATCCTCGGCGATGCCTGTGAGGCGCTGATCGCGGCCATTTATCTCGATGGCGGGCGTCCCGCGGTGCAGGCCTTCTATGACCGTTTCTGGGGCGCCAAGATCGAGGCTCTCAAAGCCAAGCCCAAGGATCCCAAATCCGCGCTGCAGGAATGGGCGGCCCGTGTCGGCCATGCCGCGCCGCGCTATACTCTGACGGAACGCTCCGGCCCGGATCATCGTCCGGTGTTCACGGTGGAAGTCTTTGTCGCCCCGCTCGATCCGGCGGTGGGCGAGGGCGGTTCCAAACAGGCAGCCGAACGCGAGGCCGCCACGACGCTTTTGAAACGTGAAGGACAGCATGTCTGATCAAACCCGGTGCGGTTTCGCCGCCATTCTCGGTTCGCCCAATGCCGGCAAATCCACCCTGACCAATGCGCTGGTCGGTGAGAAAGTCTCCATCGTCACCCACAAGGTCCAGACCACGCGCTTTGCCGTGCGCGGTGTGGCCCTGGAGGGCGGCAGCCAGATCATCCTGGTCGACACGCCCGGCGTGTTCGCGCCCAAGCGCCGCCTGGACAAGTCCATGGTCGCCGCCGCCTGGGCCGGGGCCGAGGATGCCGATGCCGTGGTCCATGTAATCGATGCGGGCGCCCGCTCACGTCTGGAAGACGGCACACCCAAGAGCGGCGACCGGCTGATGGTGGATGATGACAACCGCGTCACCGCCGGTCTGGAAAAGTCCGGCCGCAAGGCGATCCTGGCGCTCAACAAGGTCGATCTGATCCCGCGCGACAAACTCCTGGCCATGTCCCAGGCCCTTTTCGAGACCGGCGTCTATTCCGACGTTTTCATGATTTCCGCCAAGACTGGGTCCGGCGTGAAACAACTCAAGAGCTTCCTGGCGGAGAAAATGCCGGAGGGCGTCTGGCACTATCCGGCAGACCAGGTCGCCGATCTGCCCTCGCGCATTCTCGCTGCCGAGATCACGCGCGAGAAAGTTTATCTGCGCCTGCACGAGGAATTGCCCTACGCCTCCATGGTCGAGACCGAGGTCTGGAAGAAGCTGCGTGATGGCTCCCTGCGTGTGGAACAATCCATCATCGTCGAGCGCGACACGCAAAAGCCGATTGTGCTGGGCAAGGGCGGTTCCGCCGTGAAAGCCATCGGCGAGGCCGCCCGCAAGGAGATGGAGGAAATCCTGGGCTGCAAGGTCCACCTCTTCCTCAATGTGAAGGTCGACGCGAAGTGGATGGCGCGGCGTTCGCACTACAAGGATGTCGGTCTGGATTTTGATGTGGATTAGTCCGCTCATCACCGTCATCCCGGCGCATGCCGGGACCCAGTCCATCCGGCCGACTGGGTCCTGACTTTCGTCAGGATGACGGAGAATTTGTCTGAAGCAGCGGATACCTGCCTCCGTGAGACTCAGGCATAACACCCCCATGGAATGGCGTGATCGCGGCATTGTTCTCCAGGTGCGGCCGCACGGGGAAACCAGTGCCATCGTGGATATCCTGACGGAAAACCAGGGCCGGCATGCCGGTCTGGTCAAGGGCGCGCGTTCGCGGGCCCTGCGGCCTGTGCTGCAGCCGGGAAACCAGGTGTTGGCAAGCTGGCGGGCGCGTCTGTCAGAACATCTCGGCATGTTCCAGATCGAGGCCGATGATCTGGGCGCCGGCGCCGTGATGGAAGACCGCACCGCCCTGGCCGGGCTCAATTCCGCCTGTGCCCTGGCTGTCATGGCCCTGCCGGAGCGCGAGGCGCATCCCGCGGTGCATGCCGGTTTTCAGCTTCTTCTGCAGGCCTTCGAAGACCCGGATCTCTGGCCGGCCATCTATGTGCGCTGGGAGGCGGGCCTGCTGTCCGATCTGGGCTATGGGCTCGACCTCGCTAAATGTGTGGTCACCGGCGAGACCGAGGATCTCACCCATGTCTCACCGCGCACCGGCCGCGCCGTCTGCCGCGAGGAAGCCGCCCCCTATGCCGCCAAACTCCTGGAGCTGCCCGGCTTCATGCGCGGACGCGGCGCCATTGAAGAGGGCGATATCGCCAAGGGGCTGGAGTTGACGGGCTATTTCCTGGAACGACGGGTCTTGTGGCCGGTCGACAAGCAATTGCCTGAAGCGCGGGGGCGTCTGATCAGCGAGCTGGAGCGGGTGGGGCGGTTATAGCTTTCGCCAGAACCGCCCCTGCCGGGTTCAGGAGCGCGGCGTCGGCGGTGTGGCACCGGCCTCGACACGGATCATCATCGCTTCAGCTTGACCCTCGGAATAGTTCAGGAAGTCGATGAGATAGTCCTCGCTGTCAGCAAAGCGGAATGTTCCGGGCGTCATAGGGAGCAGGGAGTTTTCCGGACGTCCCTCGCGCTGGTACATCAGCGTCCCGTTTTCCAGCCAGATCCGCCTCGGGCCATAGGTTCCGACGAAGGCCTCAAGCTCGTCCGGGCCTGGAGTCCAGGGCGTGAAACGGGCCTGCAGGGGCGCCAATTGCCAGGCCGCCAGCATGGCCGTGCCGGGATC
Organism: Maricaulis parjimensis; assembly: GCF_016817355.1. Taxonomy (GTDB): domain Bacteria; phylum Pseudomonadota; class Alphaproteobacteria; order Caulobacterales; family Maricaulaceae; genus Maricaulis; species Maricaulis parjimensis. The sequence goes on along the minus strand of NZ_JADOTT010000004.1, from coordinate 184,850 downwards.
CTCGGCGGTCTCGGCAATACGGGCGTAGATTTCCATCAAGGCCCGGTCGAAGGCATTTCCGGCCTCGATCATCAGGTCGGGCTGGACGCCCGTTCCGTCCCAATTGGTTCCGGTGAACGGACTGATGGATGTCGCCGTCGGGATGAAGATGGAATAACCGCTGTCCGCGAGGAAAATCTCCCCGGGATTGCCGCCGCCTGCCGTGACCTCCCCGACAATGACGGCACGGCCCATCGCCTGGAGATGGTAGGCGAGGGCTTCGGCTGCAGACAGGCTGTCCGGCGAGACCAGGACATAAAGCGGCACATGCGGGCGATGTCCGGCCGGGTGATCAGACAGCGTGTGCATCTCCTGCACATCGCCGTTTCTGGACCGGAATGTATTGTAGAGACGGTTCTCGCCGCCGGGCAGGAAATGGCTCAACACATATTGCACCATTTCCGGAGCGCCGCCGCCATTCTCTCTCAGATCGATGATGATGGCGTCGGTATAGGCGACAAAGTCCAGAGCCGCGCGCGCCGTGGCCTCGGCAGGTTCCAGCGGCGCAAATCCGGTCAGATTGATATAGCCGATATTTCCATCCAGCACGCTGACATCGGCGAAGGCGAAATTGCGCCGCCGCAGGCTGGCCCAGCGGTCAATGTCGGGGGATTGCGGCTGCGCCTCGGCGGCGTCCAGGGCGGCCCACTCCGCGCGGGTGAGGGCAATTTCCTCAACGCCGCGCCAGCGGACGTCGAAATGCCGGTCTTGCTCCTGCAGATGCGCGGTGAGCGCGGCGGCCAGTTCGTCGCCCGCTCCCAGGGACGCAATCTCTTCGCGGCCCGCAAAGCGGATCATGTCCCGGGCAATGTGTTCGCCGCCCGCTGCGTCATAGTAATTCTCAGAAATCAGCCCAGCGATTTCGGCAATTGCAGTCTCCCCGGCCCGGACCGGGTCCGACATGTCCTGCGCGCCAGCAACGCTGAACGCATGAATTCCCCAAAGAGCAGCGATACCTGCCTGCAATATTCCAAACTTCATGGCATTTCCCCAATTATCTAACTCAATTGCGTAACAGGCTGGATTTTCCGTTTCCCGGACGGAAGCTTAAATGCGGGTAAGGTCGGCGGTGGGTGAAACCCCGCTTCCCCACAGCTAATCCTGCGCTGTGGCCCTGCCTCGCCAGTCCTGTCCGCTATAGTGATGACTGACCGAATCACGAGGCGTTGAGACATGGGTGAGCATTTCGATCCCGATGGCGGGCATATCGTCGAGGAAAAGTTCGATGAAGCGCTGTCCAAGCGCTATCTGGCCTATGCGCTCTCGACGATTACTCAGCGGGCCCTGCCGGATGCACGCGATGGTCTGAAACCGGTCCACCGGCGTCTCATGTACGCCATGCGCGAGCTGAAGCTGAACCCGGACCAGGCGTTCAAGAAGTCGGCGCGTGTCGTGGGCGATGTGATCGGTAAATATCACCCCCATGGCGACCAGTCGGTTTATGAGGCGCTGGTGCGTCTCGCCCAGGATTTCGCCTCGCGCTATCCGCTGGTCGAGGGGCAGGGGAATTTCGGCAATATTGACGGCGATAGCGCTGCCGCCATGCGATACACCGAAGCCCGCCTGACCAAGGCGGCCGAGCTGCTGCTGGCCGATATCGAGCACGGCACGGTGGATTTCGAGGAGACCTATGACGGATCCGAGCGTGAGCCGCTCGTCCTGCCGGGCGCGTTTCCGAACCTTTTGGCCAATGGCTCGACCGGCATTGCTGTGGGCATGGCGACCTCCATCCCGCCGCACAATGTCGCCGAGCTCTGCGCCGCGGCCACGGCGCTGATCGACAATCCGGAGAGCGATACGGATGCGCTGCTGAAGCACGTCCAGGGACCGGATTTCCCGACCGGCGGCACGATTGTCGAGCCGGCCGAAGCGATCCGCGAAGCTTATCTGACCGGCCGCGGCGGTTTCCGCGTGCGCGCCAGATGGGAAAAGGAAGATCTCGGCCGGGGCACCTGGCAGATCGTCATCACCGAGATCCCCTATCTGGTGCAGAAGTCCAAACTGGTCGAACGCATCGCCCAGTTGATGGACGCCAAGAAACTGCCCCTGCTGGACGATGTGATGGATGAGAGCACGGAGGATATCCGTCTTGTCCTGGTGCCCAAATCCAAGCTCGTCGATCCGGAAATGCTGATGGAGAGCGTGTTCAAGCTGACCGATCTGGAAAGCCGGATCTCGCTGAACATGAATGTGCTCGACCCGACCGGTACGCCGCGCGTGATCGGTCTCAAGGAAGTGCTGGAAATCTGGCTGGAGCACCGCCGCGAGGTGGCCGTGCGCCGCGCCCAGACGCGTCTGGCCAAGGTGGAAGACCGGTTGGAAGTCCTGGCCGGCTATCTCATCGTCTATGCCGATCTGGACGAGGTGATCCGCATCATCCGCTTCGAGGACGAGCCCAAGGCCAAGCTGATCGAGACCTTTTCGCTTACCGAGCGCCAGGCCGAAGCCATTCTCAACATGCGCCTGCGCGCTCTGCGCAAGCTGGAAGAGCTGGAAATCCGCAAGGAAGACAAGTCCCTGCGGTCGGAGCGTTCCGAGCTGAAAGCGCTGATCGGCTCGACCGAGAAGCAGTGGGAAAAAGTGCGCGGCGAAGTGGCCGAGGTCGGCGAATACTATGCCGAGACGACGCCCCTGGGTAAGCGCCGCTCCATCTTCGGCGAAGCGCCGGACATTGCCGGCGACGCGCCGATCGAAGCCTTCGTGGTGCGCGAGCCGATTACGGCCGTTCTGTCGGAGCGCGGCTGGGTGCGCGCGCTGAAGGGGCATATCAACGACGTCACCGAGCTGAAATTCAAGGAGGGCGACCGCTCCGCCTTCGCCGTGAAGTGCGAGACGACGGACAAGCTCCTCATGTTCGCCACGGACGGGAAATTTTACACGCTGGAAGCCTCCAAACTCCCGGGCGGCCGGGGCCATGGCGAACCGGTTCGCCTGCATGTCGACCTGCCCGAGGATGCCGCCCCGATCGGCCTGTTCAAATACGATCCGGAACGCACGCTGCTGGTCGCCTCGACCGGCAATACCGGTTTCCGAATCCAGGAAAAGGACTGTGTCGCCATGAAGAAGGGCGGCAAGCAGATCCTCAACCTGGTCGAGGGCAGCGAAGCCCTGCTCTGCATCCCGGCCATGGGCGATACTTGCGCCGTGATCGGCGAGAACAAGAAACTGCTGGTCTTCCCGCTCGAGGACATCCCGATGATGTCGCGCGGCAAGGGTGTGCGTCTGCTCGGCGGCAAGGGGGCCCTGTTGGCCGATGCCACGACCTTCACGGCAGAAGAGGGGCTGACCTGGCTGGACGGGGCCGGGCGCCGCTTCAATCTGGATGACTGGCATTTGTGGACCGCGAAACGGGCCCAGGCCGGCAAGATGGCACCGCGCGGCTTCCCGCGCTCGCTGCGCTTTGCCCCGCGGGGCTCGGAATTCCTCGCTTCACAGGCGAAAGCGGAATAGGTAACACTCAACCCCTTGGTTGCACCGACAGGAGTTTGTCATGGACGCCGGACTTATCGTTCTGATCTTGCTTATCGGCCTCGGCATTGTCCTGGTCGTCATCTACAACCGGCTCGTCGCCCTGCGACAGACCTGCAACCAGGCCTGGGGTGATATCGACGTCCAGCTGAAACAGCGCCATGACGTGGTGCCCAATCTCGTCGAGACCGTGAAGGGCTATGCCAAGCACGAGCAGGAGACGCTGGAAAACGTCATCAAGGCGCGCCAGACCGCGATTGATGCAACCTCGTTGAAAGGCCTGGCCGAGGCGGAGAACATGCTCTCCGGCGCGCTGCGCCAGCTCTTCGCCCTGTCGGAAAGCTATCCGGACCTGAAGGCGAACGAGAACTTCCTGAAACTGCAGACCGAGCTGGCCGATCTGGAAAACAAGATCGCTGCCGCCCGCCGCTTCTTCAACAATGCGGTCAATGAGTACAACACCTCGCTGGAGCAATTCCCGGCGGTGGTGATTGCCAACTCCTTCGGCTTCAAGTCGCGCGACTATTTCGAAGCCGGCGAGAGCGAGCGCGCCGCCCCGAAAGTGCAGTTCTAGGCCATGTTCCTGGGTGCGACCGGACTTCGCTCCCATATCTGGAACAATAATCTCAAATCCGTCCTGCTACTGGCCGGGTTCCCGGTCCTGCTGATCTTGCTCGGCGTGGCGGTGACCTGGCTTATGTTCGGGGTCGCTGAGCCCTATGCCGTCTCCGGCGGCAAGGGCGGTGGCGTGCCCGATTTCTGGCAGGCCGAGCTGCAGCGCCTGCCCCTGATTGCCGCCTGGTCGCTGGGCTTGGCAGGCATCTGGTTCGTGATCGCCTGGTTTGGTCATCAGGCCATGATCAATGCAGCGACCGGTGCCCGCCCGGTGACCCGCCAGCAGGAGATGCGGGCCTGGAACCTGCTGGAAAATCTCTGCATCTCGCGCGGCATGACCATGCCGAAACTGGCGGTCATCGAGACGCCGGCCCTCAATGCCTATGCCTCCGGCCTGCATGAGGGTCAGTATACGGTGACGCTGACGCGCGGCTTGATGGAGCGGCTGGATGATGCCGAGCTGGAAGCCGTCATTGCGCACGAGCTTTCCCATATCCGCCACAAGGATGTCCGCCTCCTGGTGATCGCGATCATCTTTGTCGGCATCATTTCCTTCGTGGCCGAGATCGTTTTTCGCCGCATTTTTTGGCTCGGCATGCGGGCCGGGGGCGACCGCCGGTCCGGCGGGCGCGGAGGCGGTCTGGTCATCGTGGCCGCGATTGCCATTCTGGTCGTGGCCTATGTCCTGGCGATCCTGATCCGCTTCTCCCTGTCCCGCCGGCGCGAATACATGGCCGATGCCGGGGCGGTGGAGCTGACCCATAACCCCGACGCGATGATCTCCGCCTTGCGCAAGATTTCCGGCCATGCCGATATCGAGGACGCGCCGGACGAGGTCCGTGAAATGTTCATCGAGAACCCCAAACAGGGCTTCATGGGCGTGTTCGCCACCCACCCGCCGATCCCGAAACGGATCGAGATGCTGGTGAAATATGCCGGCGGGACGCCCGGGCTGGGCCGGTCCAGCGTGCCGGAGGTCTGATCTGATGGCGGGCTGGAAATCCATGGCCTTCGCCGCCCTGGCCGGATTGGCGGTCAGCGCCTGTTCCACCCCCGGCTATCGCACGCTCAATCCCAGCTGCGTCGATCCTTTTCCGGACGCCAAATACAATCGCGATGGCCACCAGGACACGACTTATCTGGTCGCCGTCATGGCCGGTCGCTCACCGCGTGAGGCGGCGCTCCTGTCTTTCTACAATGAAGCGGCGGATGATCTGGCCCTGCGCTTTGCGGCGCCCCAGGTGAGCGTGTGGGCGAGCTTTGGCGGCTGGACTTACCGCCACCGGATCGTCGGCGTGCTGCATTCCCTGCATGGCGGGGGACCCGAAGCGGTGGACCGGCGGCGCGCCGATCTTCAGCGCAGCCTGGCCAATCGGCCTGCAGGCGAAAATGCCGACATCTGGCAGAGCGGGCTGATCATCCATGCGTTGGGTGACAGTTATGCCCATACGACGGGTGTGGGGGGCGACCAAGGCGCCTATGGCGAGCTCTACGGGCATCTCTTTGACGGCCATTCGCCGGATTATGTCGCCATGCGGCCGCCGGTCTATCGGGCTTATATCGAGGCGCTATACGCGGCGCTGGAAGTGCCGGGATCGGCAGACAGGGCGGCGTTCGAGGCCTTCAGCCGGCGGATTGCGGACCTGCCCTCCGGAGCGGGCGAGATCAGCCGTTTCGTCGAGACGATCCGCGCAGCGCGCGATGATGTCGCCCCGGCTCCGCGGATGGATTGCGAGGCTCTGGCCGGGCGTTTGACCATGCGCGAAGTGAGCCGCTTCCTGCGGGAGCTGGAAGCCGGGTTCAGCGGCTAGTCCTCGATATCGTCCGCGTCTTCTTCCTCATCTTCGTCTTCATCCAGCAGGCCCGCATAGGTCTCGCGGAAGAGGAACCAGATCGAGGAGAAGAGGGCGGCGATGACCGGGCCGAGAATGATGCCGACCGCACCGAACAGGGTCAGCCCGCCCAGGGTTGAAATCAGCACCATGAGGTCGGACATTTTGGCGTCCTTGCCGACCAGGATCGGGCGCAGGATATTGTCCGACGTGCCCACGAAGAGCGCGCCCCAGATCACCAAGCCTGCACCGGCAATATAGTGGCCGGTACCGATCAGCCAGGCGGCAGCCGGGATCCAGATCAGCGGCGGTCCGATCATCGGGATGATGGACAGGAGGGCGGCAATGGCGGCCCAGAAGATTGCGCCGGGAACACCGGCCACGAAGAGGCCGATCCCAGTCAGTACGCCCTGTACAATGGCGATCAGGAAGGAACCCTTCACTGTCGCGCGGATGGTCGACAGGGCGCGTTCGGCCAGGAGGTCGCGGCCTTCCTTGGTCATCGGCAGGAGCGAGACGGCGGAACGTCCCAGGGTGCGGCCGGACATCAGGAAATAATAGAGCGCATAGATCAGGATGAAGGTGTTGAGCGTGGCGATCAGGAAACCGCCTGTGCCCGCACGCAGGGAGTTCACCAGCACACGGCCGACCGTGCCGGCCAAATTGCCCAGCTGGGCCGTGACGCTGGCCTGGTATTCAATGATCTCGTCGCGGAAGGGCAGCCAGTCCGGCAGGCCGGTCAGCCCGTCCTGGCGGATCAGATTGACCTGTTCCTGAACCCAGGGCGAGACCATCTGGGTGACCTCGATCGCCTGGTCGGCAATGACGCCGAGCAAGATGGTGGCGGGCACGACGAAAGCCAGGATGGAGACGGTGACCAGCAGGCCCGCCGCCAGTCCACGGCGATCACCCAGTGTCTTCGCCAGCCAGTCATGCGGCGGGGCCAGGAAGAGCGCCAGAACACCGGCCAGGAAAAGCGCGGCGAGATAGTCCCGGATCATCCAGACGAAAACGCCGGAAATGATCAGGGCCAGCGCCGCGATGAAAGCGCGTTGCAGCTCGAGCTTGCGATGCGGGGTCATGGCCGGGCTCTATTCTCCTCGCCCTTGATGGGCGAGGGGGACCATTGCGCAGCAATGGTGGAGTGGGTGGGGGCGAGATCCATGAAATGGCGCACTCCGGGATTCACCCCTTCCGTCTCGACGCTTCGCGACGAGCCACCTTCCCCATCAAGGGGAAGGACGGATTTGGCCCTAGTCATAGAGCAGGCCCGGCAGCCCGGTCGCCAGCCAGGGCACGGCGGCGACGGCGATGATCGCCAGGATCTGGATGATCACGAAGGGAATGGCGCCGCGATAAATATCCATCGTCTTCACACTCGCGGGCGCGACGCCGCGCAAATAGAAGAGCGCGAAGCCGAAGGGCGGGGTGAGGAAGCTGGTCTGGAGATTCATCGCCATCAGCACGCCCAGCCAGACCGGGTCCACGCCCATCATCAACAGGATGGGGGCGACGATCGGCACGACGACGAAGGTGATCTCGATGAAGTCGAGGAAGAAGCCGAGGATGAACATGACCAGCATGACCACGGCCAGCGCGCCGAACACACCGCCGGGCACGGCGCGCAGGGCGTCGGCCACCGTGTCATCCCCGCCGAGCTCCCGGAAGATCAGGGAGAAGAGCGAGGCCCCGATCAGGATGACGAAGACCATGGCGGAGATGGTCGCCGTGGAGGACATCACCTCGTCCAACACGCCGGAGCGCTTGAGGCGGATCAGGCTGAGCCCGGCTCCTGCCAGGGTGATGAGGCAGAGAAGTCCGGCGGCCAGCATGCCCGGCAGGCCGAAATCGCTCACGAAATACCGTTCGCCCGAAATCAGGTTGGGGATGATGACGAGGGCGATGAGGGCGACCAGGGAGAAAAGGCCGGCATAGGCGAGGAGTTGTCCACGCTTGGCATTGGTCTTGGCACCGGCATTTCGGGCGCCGGCGATGAAGGTCGCGCCGACGGCACCAACGCCGGCGGCTTCGGTCGGCGTAGCCAGGCCGGCCAGGATGGAGCCCAGGACGGCGATGATGAGAGCGAGCGGCGGTACGAGGGCGTGCAGGATGGCACCCCAATCCGCCTTGGCCTCATCGCGCGGCGTGGCTGGCGCGCTTTCCGGTTTCCAGATGGCCATGGCGATCTGATAGGCGATGTAGAGACCGACCAGGAGCAGGCCCGGGATCAGGGCACCGGCAAACAAATCGCCGACAGACACGATATCCGGCGAGAAAATGCCCTGGGCGCGTTGCGCTTCCTGATAGGCATTGGAGATCTGGTCGCCCAGTAGAACCAGCACGATGGAGGGCGGAATGATCTGTCCCAGCGTGCCGGAAGCCGCGATGGAGCCGGCGGCAAGGCCTGGGTCGTAGCCACGCTTGAGCATGGTGGGCAGGGACAGAAGCCCCATCGTCACCACGGTGGCGCCGACAATGCCGGTCGAGGCGGCCAGCAAGGCGCCCACGACCACGACGGAGATGCCCAGACCGCCACGCAGGGAGCCGAACAGGGCGCCCATGGCTTCCAGCAATTCCTCGGCGATCTTGGACTTTTCCAGCATCACGCCCATGAAGACGAATAGCGGGACGGCGACGAGGATGGACCGGTCCATCTCCATCAGATTGCCGTAGATGCGCTGCGGGAAGGCCCGGAAATGGATCGGGTCGAACAGGTTCAGGCTGATCCCGATCAGCGCGAAGACGAGCGCCACACCGGCCAGGGTGAAGGCCACCGGATAGCCCCGCAACAGCGCGGCAAAGGCCGCGATGAACATGAGGAAGGGCAGGAGTTCGATGAAGAGTGTCATGCTCAGACCTCGGCCTCCAGCGATGCCGGAAGGTCGGGCGTTTTCTGGCCGGCCAGGGTCATGGCGGCGCGGGCGGCCATCGCCACACCCTGGATGATCATCAGGATGGCGAAGAGGGGAATGGCCGTTTTCAGAATGAATACAAAGGGAAGGCCGTCACTCTCGCGCGAACGCTCCAGAATGCGCCAGGCCGAGGCCATGTATCCGGTCGAGGACCAGAGGATGAGCGCGCTCATCGGAATGAGGGCGAGATAGGTGCCGAACAGATCGATCCAGGCTTTCGCCTTCTCGGAGGCCTTGGAATAGAAGACATCGACCCGGACATGTCCGCCACTCAGCAGGGCAGAGGCCGAGGCGAGCAGGAAGAGCAGGGCGTGCATGTAGATCACGCTCTCCTGCAGTTTCGTCGAGGCGAAACCGAAGACATAGCGCTGCACCACGATCACGGCGGTGACGATGACCAGGCCCAGGGCGAACCAGCGAGCCGCGCCGCCGATGGAGCGGGTGATGGTCTCTATCAGACGGATAACCCGGTCGTGCAGGGTCCAGACAAGACCGCGCATTTTAATGAAACGGCCGAGAATTCCTGTGACAAGCGGCAGGAAGGCCAGCGGGGCCAGCACGATGCCGATCCGTCCGGCCCACAGGCCGAATGTGTGGGCGATACCGGGGAGATTGGCTTGCGCCCAGCCGGCGACACCGCCGCCGCTGACACCATCCAGGATGACCAGCGCCACAGCGAGAATGAGGCAGGCCAGGATCAGGCGGTCGCCGTCACGCATGATCTAGCCGCCGAGCACGCGTTCGCGCTGGGCCATGTAGGGGAGTTCGGAAATCCGGCCCCAGCCCCGCATCTTGTCGCGCGCATCCAGATAGCTGTCATAGACCTGGCGCGTGAAGGGGTCGGCATTGCCGGTATCGGCGACGACCTGTTCGGAGATCGTGCCGATCTGTTCCCAGATCTCGTCGGAGAAATGACGCAGCTGCACGCCATGCTCATTGAGCAGCACGTCCAGCGCCAGCGCGTTCTGGTACTGGAATTCGGCAAGGGAGAGATTGTTCGCCGTGCGGCAGGCCGAGGCGATGATCGCCTTGTGGTCATCGGCCAGCCCATCCCAGACGCCGCGATTGATGCCGACGCTCAGGCAGGCGCCCGGCTCATGGAAACCAGGACCGTAATAGAAGGGGGCTTCGCGGTAGAAGCCGAAGGCGAGGTCATTCCAGGGGCCGACCCATTCGGTGGCGTCGATCGTGCCGTTCTGCAGGGCCGGATAGATTTCGCCGCCGGACAGGGTGACAGCGGCGCCGCCCAGTTCGCGAAGCACATTGCCGCCCAGGCCCGGAATCCGCATGCGCAGGCCCTGGAAATCGTCCAGCGTATTGATCTCGCGCTTGAACCAGCCGCCCATCTGATGGCCGGAATTGCCGGCCTGGAAGGGTTTGATGTTGAAGCCGCCGGACAGCTCGTCCCAGAGCGCCTGGCCGCCGCCATATTCCACCCAGCCCATGATCTCATAGGCGGTCATGCCGAAGGGAACAGCGGTGAAATAGTTGAAGGCCGGGGATTTGCCCTGCCAATAGTATTCGGCGCCGTGATACATGTCCGCCGTGCCCTCGGAGACCGCATCAAAGGCCTCGAAGGCGCTGACGATCTCGCCGGCCGCGTAGACGCGCACTTCCAGCGAACCGCCGGACATGCGGTTGATGTAATCGGCGACATTATTGGCAGCGGTACCCAGGCCCGGGAAATTCGCCGGCCAGGTGGTCACCATGCGCAGGCGGGTGACGCCGCGATTGACCGCCGGAGCGGCCGGTCCGGTGTTTTCCTGTCCGGTTTCCCCGCAAGCGGTCGCAACCGTGGCGGCAGCGATGGCGCCACCGCTGATGAATGTACGTCGATCCATGTCCGTCTCCCCCGGGAATCACTGGCGGCGCGCTGCGCCACTGCGTCATTCTTCCTCGTCATCCTCATGGATATCCAGTTCGGACAGGGCCTGCCAGCCCGAACTGGTGAGAACTTGCAGCGGTGTATACTGGGCCTTGTAGTTCATCTTGCGGCTGTCGCGTACCCAATAGCCCAAATAAACGAAGGGCAGGCCGGCCGCCTCGGCCTGGCGGACTGCGTCGAGGATGATGAAAGCCCCCAGGCTGCGGCGGTCCTGTTCTGGGTCGAAATAGGAATAGATCAGCGACAGCCCGTCCTTGAGGACATCCGTCAGGACGCTGGCCGTCAGCTCGCCCGCCGCGTCGCGGTATTCCGCGATATGGGTGCGCTGGGCGCCTTCCTCGGCCATCATCACGTATTCGCCGAAGGACATGCCCACCATGTCGCCATCGCCATGGCGCGAATTGAGATAGCGCGACAGAAGATCGAACTGTTCCAGCGTGGCGGTCTGGGCTTCGGTCGAGACCGTCAGATCCTCATTGCGGTTGAGGATTTTGCGCCAGCGGCGCTTCCAGTCGAATTCGGCGACATCGATCCGGACGGACTTGCAGGCGTCGCAGGCTTCACAGGCCGGCCGGTAGAGCACGCCCTGGCTGCGGCGGAAGCCGGCATGGGTCAGCGCGTCATTGAGGGCGGGGCCTTCGCCGACATCGATCCGGGTAAAGACTTTCCGCTCCCACCGGCCCGGCAGGTAGGGACAGGGCGAGGCCGCTGTCAGGAAAAAGGGTATCTGGCGTGTCGCAAACGGATGGGTCACGGGCCGGGCTTGTCGCTACTGCTTCGTGGACAGACTAACTCACGCCCATCCAAACGCGTAGAGCACAGAGATGTAAATCGTAAAGGCCAGCCAAAACAGGATCACCATGGGCGCGCCGGCCCGGATGTAGTCGGAGAAGCGGTAATGGCCCGGACCCATCACGAGCAGATTGGTCTGATAGCCGATCGGCGTTGCAAAACAGGTGTTTGCTGCAAAGAGCACGGTCAGGGCGAAGAGGATCGTATTGTCTGATCCGATCTGTTCGGCGGCCCCTATCGCGATCGGTGTGAACAGGATGGCCGTGGCGCTGTTGGACAGGAAATTGGTCAGCACGGCGACCACGATGAAGAGAGCGGACATCAGCGCCACCTCACCGAAGGGCGCAAACACGCTCACCACGGCGGAGGCCAGAAGTCCCGCGCCCCCGGTATCCTGAAGGGCCGTGCCCAGCGCGATGGCCGAGCCGATCAGCAGGAAGACCTTCATGTCGATGGCCCGCGTGGCCTGGCGCGTATTCAGACAGCCCGCCGCAATCATCCCGACCGCACCCAGGAAGGAAGCGACGACAATCGGCAGAAGGCTGGTGGCCGCGCAGACCACAACAGCACCGAAAATGATGCGGGCAGCAGTGGCCCGGCGCGGATCGGCCAGCGCCTGGGTCGCCCATTCCATCAGCAGCAAATCCCGGTCGGCGCGGAGCTGACGCATGGATTCAGCCGACCCGAACAAGAGGAGGGTGTCACCGGCTTCCAGACGGATCTCGCCCATGCGCGAGCGGATCATGCGGCTGCGGCGCTGCACGCCCAGCACGATACAGCCCGTGGCGTGGCGGAAACCGATCTGCTGGATCGTGCGGCCTGTCAGACGCGAACCCGGTGCGACGACCGCCTCGGTCATCAACAGGCTTTCACCCGGGGTCGGGTTCTCGCCTGGTCCGGAGGCGGCCAGCATGCCGCGCATGAAATCGGCGCGCTTGGAGAAGAGATTGGACAGGGTCTGGCGCGTGGCCGCCACGATGACGAGATCGCCGGCTTTCAGCTCGATCTGGTCGAAGGGCGGCAGGAGCGCGTGTTCGCCCCGCTGGATCATGCGGACCGTCATGTCCGGCAAGTCCTGGAACATGCCCATGACCGGCTTCTTGCCGACCAGGGGGTGATCCGAAGTGACTTCCAGCTGGGCGATATACTGACGGCCCTTGGCACCACCGGCGATCTCCGTCTCCATCGTCGCCCGGTCCGGCAGAAGGCGCGGCAGGATGAGGACGATGTAGATCAGACCGACCCCGGCCAGGTAGAGACCCGGACCCGTCGGCGTGAAGAAGTTGAGATCGAGGGCCGAGATCGCGCGCAATTGTTCGGCTACCAGAAGGTTGGTTGAGGAACCGATCAACGTGGTCATGCCGGCCAGAATGCAGACATAGCTCAGCGGAATGAGGAGTTTGGACGGGCTCTGTTCCATCCGGTGGGCGATGGCTACCAGGATGGGCACGAACATCACCACGACGGGCGTATTGTTGATGAAGGCCGAGACGATGAAGGCAAAGGCGAACATCGTCACCAGGGTCAGGGTGGGCCGCTGGTCATAAGAGGAGAGCAGGAATTGCGTCGGCCCCTCCATCGCCCCGGTCTGGAATATGCCCTGACCGACGATGAGGAGGCAGAGAATCGTGAACAGCGCCGGATTGGCGAAACCGGCCAGCATGCGCGCCGACCAGTTCACATCCTCATGCCCGGCCAGTTCGACCGGGAAGACATTGAAGAAGAGCAGAAGCAGGGCGACGATGCCCGCCGACACCATCTCGATCGGGAACCGGTCCCAGATAAACAGGCCCACGGCGATCACCAGACCGCCCAGAACCACCCACATCTGCCAAGCGCCGAGCGCCGCCAATTCAGCCGCCAAATCACTCATCTCGATTTCGGGAAAAACAGGTTCGGGTCATCCGTTCCCGGACGCTACCATGCGTCCGGCGGACTTGCGAAGCCTTTCCTGAATGTCTGAGTGAATTGGTCGCGGATCAGAGTTCGTGACCGTTGGGAAGAACCGGGGCTTCACGTAGCAGGACAATGGAAATCCGGCGATTGCCCGGCATGAAGGGATCATCCGGATAGAGCGGTTCGGACCCGGCCTTGCCGCGCACTTCATAGATCCGGTCATTGGAGATGCCGGCGCGCTGCAGGACGGCGCGGGCCGCATTGGCGCGGTCAGCGGACAATTCCCAATTCGTGTAGTCCAGATTGGTCGCCGGAGCGCTGTCCGTGTGACCGGCAATGGAAAGCCGGTTGGGCAGGCGTTCGGCGATCCGGGCGACGGCGCGCAACAGGGTTACGGCGCGGTCATTGGGTTCCACGGCCCCCGGATTGAACATCGGACGGCCTTCCTGGTCGATCAGCTGGATGCGCAGACCTTCCGGGGTTTCGTCGACAATGATGTGGTTGGAGAGCTCGGCCAGTTCCGGCATGTCCTGCATGGCCTGACGCAGGGACATGGCGGCAGAGTGCAGCTGCGCGCTGTCGCGGCGCTGCTGGGCTTCGGCAAGAGCAGAGGCGGTGACTTCGACTTCCGATTCCTCGACCGCTTCCGGCGAGCCTTCCGGCTGCTGCTGGCGGTCGCGGTCATTGAGTTGCGGGGCGGTCGGCGCGAGGCGCTGGCGCATGGAACTGTCGCCGGAACCCTGCACGCCATCATCACCCGGTGCGGTACCGGCAAGCGGGGCGCCGGAGCCGGAATTGGCCGGCGAGACGCTGGCCGGGGCAAAATAGTCGGCAATGCCGCGCTTTTGCTCAGGCGTGGTGGTATTGATGAGCCACATCAGCAGGAAGAAAGCCATCATCGCCGTCACGAAGTCGGCATAGGCAACTTTCCAGGCACCGCCATGGTGTCCGCCGCCGCCGCCCTTGACGACTTTCTTGATGACAATCGGCTGATCCTTGGCCGCCATGTCCACCCACCTTGTTTCTAGGTCCGTCTCTCCTGTAGACGGTTAGCGTTAAGGCCAGGTTTCATTTCTCGATTGCGAAAGGTTCCGCATTGACCGACAGCCGCACCTACCGCGACGCACTCGGGCGCTATCCGACCGGGGTCACCATCGTCACTACGTTTGACGAGGGCAAGGCGATCGGCATGACGGTGAATTCCTTCGCCTCGGTCTCGCTGGATCCGCGCCTGGTCCTGTGGTCGGTCGAGCACGGGACGGAGCGTTACAAGCGCTTCGTGGATGCCAAGGATTACGCGATCAATGTATTGGCGGCGGACCAGGCTGGCCTGGCCCATGCCTGTGCCATCGAACCGGATCTGCGCGCCTGCCATGCCGCCTGGGAAGGTGAGACCGCTCCGCTGATCGAGGGCTGTGTGGCGCGTTTCCTGTGCCGCCAGAATTCGGTGATCACGGCGGGCGACCATGACATCATCATCGGCGATGTCGTCGATTTCGATACGCCGCGCGACGTCTCCGCCCTGGTCTTCTACACCTCGAATTATTGCGAGCCGGGCTGAAGCACCAGCACGCTGGCGCCCTCGGGCGGCGTGTCCGCCGTCCATCCCGTCGGGATTTCCAGATATTCGCCACGGCCCCAGAGCGGAGCCAGATCGTCATAATGGCGCGACATGACATTGCCGGACTGTCCGGTGGTGATCATGAAGCGCGAAGCGTCCGGATCGGCCATGTCATAGAGCGCCCGGTAGGAGGCACCGTGATAGACGGAATAGCCCGGCCGGCGGAAGGAATAGTGCGCCACATTCACCGTCGCTCCATCGCCCGGAATGGGCGTGGTGATGGTGAAAACATCCCGCAGGACCGGGAAATCGGAAAACGGCGTGTGGGCATGGCGGGCATAATGGACATCGCCCCAGCGCCAGGCGTCGAGATCCGTGCCCTGGTCGGCGGCCGTCAGCGTCAGGGCGCGGTCCAGCGCCGGGCCCAGCAGGTCTTGGCAGGTCTCTGTCTGCGGCGAGTTGATGTCATCGCACCAGGCTGACAGCTCTCCCGTCAGCACATCCATCAACAGGACACGGCGGTCGGCATACCAGCGCGGGAAAAGCTCACCCAGATCATCGGCATAGATGGCGCGGTTCAGTTCGCGCACCCAGGCGGCATAGATCAGCGGTTCCGGCCGGTCGACGGCCATGTCGCCGTCCCAGCTTTCCAGCATGGTTAGCGCCTGGCTGCCCAATTCGGTATCCGGCTGCGCTGTCAGAAGCACGGGCAGGATGCGCAGCGCCATGTCCGAAACCGTGTCGGTCTGCAGCGCGGCCATCGAGTCCAGATCATGCACGGGCTGACTTTCAATCCCGTCATAGATGCGGCGGATACGGGCGACGCCATACCATTCACTGGTCAGATAGTGCGGATAGCCGTCCGGCACGATCTTGTTGTTGGCGGTGGCAATGAAGCCGCGCTCCGGATTGCGGGTATGGGGCAATTCCTCGAAGGGAATGGTGGAGACCCAGTTTCCGTCTGCATCCCGCACAGGGATGCGGGAGGGGGCGTAGAAGCCGATATCGCCATCGCGGGCGGCAAAGACGATATTCTGCTGCGGGGCGACGAAGCCGCGGACGGCGGCCACGAAATCATCCCAGTTTTCCGAGGACAGAATGTGCAGGCCAACGCCCGTCGTGGCGTCGTCCGGCTCATCCAGCATCCATTGCAGGG
Source organism: Maricaulis parjimensis (assembly GCF_016817355.1). GTDB lineage: Bacteria > Pseudomonadota > Alphaproteobacteria > Caulobacterales > Maricaulaceae > Maricaulis > Maricaulis parjimensis. Next base: position 168,694 of record NZ_JADOTT010000004.1, on the reverse strand, counting down.
CGAAGAAATCGGCGCCCTCCGGCACGGCATAATCGAAATGGGCCGGGTCCAGGACCGGGCCGGTCGCGGTCTCGCGCCGGGTGAGGGTAATGTCCTCGCCGAAGCGGACGGAAATGTGTTCCTCGCGCTCACCGATGACGGCATCGGCGGTGACGGCGTGGAGATCACCGACATCGGGACCGGTATTGGTGAAACCCCAGGCAATGTCGTCATTGCGCCCCAGCGTGACAAAGGGCGTGCCGGGCAGGGTGGCACCGACGGCACTGCCCTCTGGCGTGGTCAGGCGGGCGAGATACCAGATGGCGGGCGCGCGCAGGCCCAGATGCGGGTCATTGGCCAGGATGGGCAGGCCGGAGGCGGTTCGGCTGCCGGAGAGAACCCAATTGTTGGAGCCGTCGCGGCCATTATCCTCGGGCCCCTGAACCGGGGCAGGTTCCACCAGGTCGGGCATGTCCTCGCTCAGCCCGATATCCGCCATGGTGAGCGAACGCGGCGCGTCGTCGGGATAGCGGCCAATGAATTCCTCGGCACGTTCGGCGCCCAGATGCGCGTCCAGCGCAGCGCGGGCGGGTTCTTCAAAAGCATTGCCGAACAGGTCCAGCGCGATCGCCTTGTAGACAACCACCGTATCGGCCGGCGTCCAGGGCTCCGGCGAGGCCATCAGGATCTGGAATTCTGGCGGCGGGATGAAGCCGGGCGCCCCGATCACCGCATTGACGCCATCGGCATAGGCTTCCAGCGCGGCAATGACATCGGCGGGCAGGGCGTTGACGGCTTCATCGGCCGCCTCGCCCAGTCCCATCGTGCGGAAGAAGATGTCGGTCTCCACGGCCGGCGGTCCGATCAGTTCGGCGACCCGGCCGCGCAGGGCCCGGCGGGTGATCTCCATCTGCCAGAGCCGGTCCTGGGCATGGGCCACGCCCAGCGCGTAATAGGCGTCATGACCATTGCTGGCGAAGATGTGGGGAATGCCGTGCGCGTCACGGATGATCCGGGCTTCATCCTCCAGCCCGGCCATCGCCATCTCACCGTGGGTCTGGGGCAGGGAGGCGTAGAGTCGGTTGGCCATCACCAGGACAAACAGGACAGCGAAACCGGCCAGGCCGGCCACAGTCCAGGCGGCATAGCGAAGAAGACGTGCGATCATGATGACTTGCTCCCCGAATGGCGGAAGACTAGCAAGGGGTTGAAGAGAAGGGGAGCCGCTTATGTCACGCTGTACATTCCTGGGCCTGGGCGTCATGGGCTATCCGATGGCCGGCCATCTCGCCGCCGCCGGACATGAGGTTGTCGTGTGGAATCGCACGGCCAGCAAGGCGAAAGCCTGGGCGGACCAGCATGGCGGCCAAGCAGCCGATACGGTCGAGGCGGCGGTGGCCGAGGCGGATTATGTGATGGCTTGTCTGGGCGATGATCCGGATGTCCGCGCCGTCGCGGAACAGGCGATTCCCGCCATGAAGCCGGGCGCCATCCTGATCGATCACACCACGGCCTCTGCCGAGCTCGCCCGCGAGCTGGACCTGGAAGCGCGCGAGGCCGGGATCGGCTTTCTCGATGCGCCGGTCTCCGGTGGGCAGGCGGGTGCGGAAAACGGCCAGCTGACCATTATGTGCGGCGGTGAGGCGGACACGTTCGAGCGGGCCGAAAAAGTGATGGATGCCTATGCCAAGGCGATGTCGCTGATCGGTCCGGCGGGCGCCGGCCAGCTGTGCAAAATGGTCAACCAGATCTGCATTGCCGGCATCGTCCAGGGGCTTTCGGAAGGTTTGCATTTCGCCAAGCGTTCCGGGCTCGATCCGGAATTGGTGATTGGCGCCATTTCCAAGGGCGCGGCCCAGTCCTGGCAGATGGAAAATCGCTGGAAGACGATGGTCGAGGACAAGTTCGACTATGGTTTTGCCATCGACTGGATGCGCAAGGATCTGCGCATCACGTTGGAAGAGGCCCGCCGCAATGGCGCGCGCCTGCCTGTCGCGGCGCTGGTCGACCAATTCTATGCCGATGTGCAGGCCATGGGCGGCAATCGTTGGGACACGTCCAGCCTGATCGCTCGGCTGGAGCGCGATCTGTGACAGAGGATGGCCGCCTCATCCGGACCGATCCGGTGGCGATGGGCGTCTGGAAACGCCTGACGACCCAATTTGCGGTCTGGCGAATGATCGTGTTTGCCGGTTTTTCGCGGCGCGCCCTGCTGCAATTTTCCAATGACCAGATGACGCCTCTGGCCAGGGCGGTGCATTGGAAGGTCGGGCTGGGCCTGCTGGGCGGTCTGAGTGATGAGCAGGTGGACTTCCTGCTCGCCTTTGCCCGGATCAATGCGCGCAAGGTGGAACGGGTGTTCCGCACCTCGACCCTGATTCTGGTCTCGGTTCCGGTGGCGGGCGTCTTCGGTCTGACCGAGATTGATCCGGGTATCTGGGTGCGGCTGGGCTTTGCCCAGATGGATACGTTGATCCTCGTCCTGGCGATCTGGATGCTGGCCAGCGGGGTCATGTTGGCCGCGTCCTGGCGCGCGAACGAGCTCGTGGAACTGATCGAGTTCGAGCAGGCACGCCGCCAGTACGACGCCGCCCGGCGCGACAAGGCCTCTGCCGAATGAGTGTCGAAACCCTCTTCCTCTGGCTGGACTATGCCGGGATCGGCTTCTTTGCCTATTCCGGCGGCATGCTGGGTGCCCGCAAGGCGCTGGACCCGTTCGGCGCGGCCATTGTCGGTGCGGTGACCGGCATGGGCGGCGGCACGCTGCGCGATGTTCTGCTGGGCGAGCTGCCGGTCTATTGGATCGAGGAACCCAATTATCTCGCCGTCGCCGTGGGCGGGGCGCTGCTGGGCTATTTCACCTCACCCTGGGCCCAGGCCATCGCCACCCGGCGCGCTGCCCTGATCTGGGCCGATGCGATCGGCCTGTCCGTTTTCTGCGTCATCGGTGCCCAGGCCGGCCTGGCGGCGGGTGCGCACTGGACCATCGCCATCCTCACCGGAATGATGAGCGCGGCTTTTGGCGGCTTGCTGCGCGATATCATCGTCAATGATGTGCCGCTCATCCTGCGCGAGGACATCTACGCGCTGGCGGCTCTGGCGGGTGCTGCGGCCTATGTCGCGGGACTGGCGCTGGACCTCAATCCCAGCCTGGTGACGCTGGTTTCAGCCGGTCTGGCCTTCGTGCTGCGCGGCTGTGCCATCCAGTTCAAATGGCATTTGCCACCGATCAAGCTGGGGGAGTGAGGGCCTAGCCCGCCGCTTCCAGCGCCTGCTTCAGGTCGGCCAGCAAATCCTCCGGCGTTTCCAGGCCGACCGACAGGCGGACCAGATCCGGCGGGCAGGGGCTTTCGGCGCCTTCAATGGGTTTTCGGTGCTCGATCAGGCTTTCCACCCCGCCCAGCGAAGTGGCCTGGAAGAAGAGTTTCGTGCCGGCCGCAAGCTTGCGGGCGGCGTCATAGCCGCCGTCCAACTGCACTGAGAGCGTCCCGCCGAACCCGCCTGTCATCTGCTTGGCCGCGATGGCATGCCCGGGATGGGTTTCCAGGCCGGGATAGTGGACGGCGGAAAGCTTGGGATGGTCCTGAAGCGCCTTCGCCAGGAAAAGCGCGCTGGAACTCTGGCGCTCAAACCGCACGAAGAGCGTGCGCAGGCCGCGCAGGAGAAGCCAGGTTTCAAACGCTCCGGGCACGCCGCCGGTCTGGCTGTGCAGGGTGGAGATGGTCTGCCAGTTTTCGTCCGCCTTGGCCGTGACCAGGGCGCCGGCCAGCACATCGGAATGCCCGTTGAGATATTTGGTCGCCGAATGCATGACCATGTCCGCGCCCAGCGCGATCGGGCGCGTGGTGCAGGGCGGGGCGCAGGTGCTGTCGACCACGAGGCGCGCGCCCACGGCATGGGCGATATCGGCCGCCTTGGCGATGTCGACAATGGCCCAGGACGGGTTGGCCGGCGTCTCGATCCAGATCAGATCCGTGTCGGGACGACAGGCCGCCGTCAGCGCGTTGAGATCACCCGGCGCGACGAGATTGAGCGTGATCCGGCCCAGTTTCTGGGCTCGCTGGAACAGCATGCGCGCGCCGTAATACATTTCCGATTGGGCGATGACATGCCCGCCCGTCGGCACGCTTTCCAGCACCGCCGCAATCGCCGCCATGCCCGAGGGAAAGAGCCGTGCCTCCGCGCCGCCATCCAGCATGGCCAGCACCTCGGCCGCCTGCATCTCCGTCGGTCCTTCCGGCCGCCGGTAATCGGTCGGCCCCACCAACTCATTCTGCGCCCCGCGCAGATAGGTGGTGGAGGAATGAATCGGCGGGATCACCGCCCCGGTTTGCGTGTCCGGCGCATGCATCGCCTGGACGGTTTTGGTCTCGCGGGAGGTGGGTGTGTCAGGTGTCTGGCTCATGCACCATGGATGCCGGAAGTCGCGGAAGGCGTCAAAGGGTGGGTGACCTGATCCGGGCGTTCAGTAATGCCCGCATCGGATGGGCTTGGCGACGCTGTATCCCCAGATCATGGCGATGAAGCCGGCGATGAATATGCCGAGGCCGAATTTGACGACCAGCTCGACCAGATCAGGTGGAAAGTCGATCTTCTGGCTTATGGCCATTCCGAACAAGCCGATGCACGACGCCAGCCACAAGGGAATGACAATGAAAAGAGCCGGCCAGAAAGCCGCCCGGACGCGCAATCCGCATTCCGGGCATTTGATGGGATCGAATGTGCCCGTGACGCTGGGCCGCCGGAAGCTCGGCATGCCGCCATACTTCTCTTCCTGCTCACGATATTCAGCTTCCAGGGCGGCCAGCGCCTTGTCCGCATTGATTTCGTGACCGCAGTCGGGACAGATGAGACGGTTCCAGCCCATTACCGCCTTACCCCAACAATTTCGCCGCCCGTGGCGCGAAATAGGTGATGATCCCCGCCGCTCCCGCACGCTTGAAGGCCAGCAGGCTTTCCATCATGACGCGGTCGCCATCGATCCAGCCGTTTGCGGCGGCGGCCTCGATCATGGCGTACTCGCCGGAGACCTGGAAAGCATAGACCGGGACGGGGAAGGCGTCGGAGAGGGCGCGGACGATGTCCAGATAGGGCAGGCCGGGTTTGACCATGACCATGTCGGCGCCCTCGCCAATGTCGAGCTCGACCTCGCGCAGGCATTCATCCCGGTTGGACGGATCCATCTGATAGGTCTGCTTGTCGCCCTTGAGCGCGGCGGCCGAGCCGATCGCCTCGCGATAGGGGCCGTAGAAGCCGGAGGCATATTTGGCGGCGTAGGAGAGGATCATTGTATTGATGTGGCCCTCATTCTCCAGCGCTTCGCGGATGGCGCCGATACGGCCATCCATCATGTCGGAAGGGGCGACGACATCGCAGCCGGCCTCGGCCTGGACCAGAGCCTGTTCGATCAAGCGGTCGACCGTGGCGTCATTATCGATCACATCGCCGTCCAGAATCCCGTCATGGCCGTGCGTGGTGAAGGGGTCGAGCGCAACATCACAGATCACGCCGAGATTGGGTGCGGCCTCCTTGATGGTCTTGATCGCCTGCGGCACCAGACCGTCGCGATTGAGGGCTTCGGAACCCTCATCATCCTTCTTCGACGGATCGATGTGCGGGAAGATCGCCATGGCCGGAATGCCCAGATCCTGGGCTTCCTTGGCGGCCTTCGCCAGTGCGGAAAGTGACAGGCGTTCCACCCCCGGCATGGCGGCCACCGGCTCGATCGGATCGGCTGTGTCGGAGACCACGACAGACCAGATGAGATCATTCACCGACAGGGCATTCTCACGCACGAGACGGCGGGACCAGTCGGCCTGGCGGGTACGGCGCAGTCGGGTATTGGGGTACATGCTGATCTCTTTCCGGTCTGGGGTGACAGACACATATCAAACTTGCCGCGGACGGAAAGCCGCGTTACGCCTCCCGCCAAATCAGCGGGAAGCAATATTTGTCTCCCATTGGCGTGTTCAGCAACAGGAGTGCTGCGGTGCATTTCGCTCTTACAGAAGATCAGACCCTTATTCGCGATATGGCGAGAAAATTCGCCGATGACCGCCTCAAGCCGAATGCGGCCAAGTGGGACGAGGAAAAGCATTTCCCGGTCGAAGCGATGCGCGAAGCCGCCGAACTGGGATTCGCGGGTATCTATACGCGTGAGGATGTCGGCGGGTCGAATTTGACGCGTCTGGATGCGGCCCTGATCTTTGAAGAATTGTCGCGCGGCTGTGTCGCCACGGCGGCCTTCCTGTCGATCCACAATATGTGCGCCTGGATGATCGACACATGGGGCAATGAGGAACAGCGTCAGCGCTTCCTGCCGCCCATGATGAGTATGGACAAGATCGCTTCCTACTGCCTGACCGAGCCGGGTTCCGGTTCTGACGCGGTGGCGATGCGCACCCGCGCCGTGCGCGATGGCGATGAGTATGTCCTCAATGGCTCCAAGGCCTTCATCTCGGGCGCGGGCACGTCAGACTATCATGTGGTCATGTGCAAGACCGGTGAGGACGGCCCCAAGGGTGTCTCCACCATTCTGGTCGAGAAGGACACGCCCGGCCTCTCCTTTGGCGCCAATGAGAAGAAGATGGGCTGGAATGCCCAGCCGACCCGTGTCGTGACCTTCCAGGACTGCCGCGTGCCGGTCGCCAATCGGATCGGCGATGAGGGCCAGGGTTTCTCCTTTGCCATGCAGGGCCTCAATGGTGGCCGCATCAATATCGCCGCCTGCTCGCTGGGCGGGGCTGGCGAGGCGCTGGACCAGGCGATGGCCTATACGAGCGAACGCAAGCAGTTCGGCCGCGCCATTGGCGAGTTCCAGGTCACCGAGTTCAAACTGGCCGACATGGCGACCGAGCTCGATGCTGCGCGCCTGATGGTCTATCGCGCCGCCGCGATGCTGGACGCCAAAGACCCGTCCGCACCGCGCTATTGCGCCATGGCCAAGCGTTTTGCCACGGATACGTGTTTCGATGTGGCCAACCAGGCGCTGCAGCTGCATGGTGGCTATGGCTATCTCAAGGATTATCCGATGGAGCGGATCGTCCGTGATTTGCGCGTGCACCAGATCCTGGAAGGCACGAACGAGATCATGCGCGTGATCATCGCCAAGGACATGAAGCGCAGCTGGCCGAGTAATTCCTAGTCTGTTTTTAGAGTTGAAACGGGGATCCCGAACGTGACCGAAGAACCCGAAGTCATCACACGCAAGATCGGCCAGGTCGGCCGGATCACGCTGAACCGTCCCAAGGCGCTCAATGCGCTAACCCATGGCATGTGCCTGGGCATGATCGAGGCGCTGGAGGCCTGGCGCGGGGATGATGAGGTCAAGGCCATCGTCGTCGACGGGGCCGGGGAGAAGGGTTTTTGTGCCGGCGGGGATATCCTCAAACTGCACAATTCGGGCAAGGCGGGCGATGACCAGGCCTGGCTGTTCTGGCGTGATGAATACCGGCTCAACACGCTGATCTATCACTATCCCAAACCCTATGTGGCGCTGATCGACGGCATCACGATGGGCGGCGGTGTCGGCGTCTCCGTGCACGGCTCGCACCGTGTGGCCGGTGATCGGACCATGTTCGCCATGCCGGAAACGGGCATCGGTTTCCACCCGGATGTCGGCGGCGCCTTTTTCCTGCCCCGCCTGGCGGGCGAGATCGGCACCTGGATGGGTTTGACTGGCGCGCGTCTGAAGGCGGCCGACAGTGTCGCGGCCGGTCTGGCCACGCATTACTGTCCGTCCGCGCACTATGACGAACTGGTTGCCGCGCTGGAAAGTGCGGACCTGTCGGACGAAGACGCGCTGGAAGTCCTGCTTGAGGAATTCTCTGGTGATCCGGGCGATAGCGAGCTGGCGCATACGCGCGGCCTGATCGATGCGGCCTTTGCCGGCGACAGTGTCGAGGAAATCGCCAGCCGGATCGCGGCAGCCGGTGACAGCTGGTCGGAGAAACAGGCCAAGGTGATGGCCTCCAAATCGCCGACCGCGCTGAAACTGACCCTGGCCTGTCTGCGCAAGGGCGGCGATCTCTCCTTCGAGGACGTGATGCGCCAGGACCTGCGCGTGTCGAGCTGGTGCCTGAAAGGCGTCGATTTCTATGAGGGCGTGCGCGCCGTGATCATCGACAAGGATCACGCGCCGAAATGGTCGCCGGCGGTTATCGGTGAGGTGGATGATGCCTGGATCGCCACGGCGTTTGACGCACTCGACGCAGACCATGAAATGACATTTCTCGGCGAATAAGACCGGGCTTCAAAGACAATCCACGGGGAGTAATTCCATGGCGACGATCGCATTCATTGGTCTGGGCAATATGGGGTCCGGCATGGCCATCAATCTGGCCAAGGCCGGTCATGATGTGCGGGCATTCGATCTCAGCGAGGCGGCGGTCGCCAAGCTGGTGGGCGAGGGCGCTTCTGCCGCATCCTCTGCCGCCGATGCCGTTTCCGGTGCCGATGCCGTCGTCACCATGCTGCCCGCGGGCAAGCATGTCCGCGCTGTTTATGAAGGCGAGATCTTCGGGGCCGCGGCACCGGGTACGCTTTTCATGGATTGCTCCACAATCGATGTGGACAGCGCCCGCCATGTCGGTGGCCTGGCCAAGGAGAAGGGCTTCCGCTTTGTCGATGCGCCGGTCTCCGGCGGTGTGGCGGCAGCGACGGCCGGCACGCTGACCTTCATGGTTGGCGGATCCGAAGAGGATTTCGCGGCGGCTGAGCCCTTCCTCCAGGTGATGGGCAAGGCGGTGATCCGCGGCGGTGATCTGGGCGCCGGTCAGGCGGTGAAGATCTGCAATAACATGCTGCTGGCCATCACCATGATCGGCACGTGCGAAGCCTTCTCGCTGGCCGAGAAACTGGGCCTGGATCCGCAGAAATTCTTCGACATTTCCTCCAAGGCGTCCGGCCAGTCCTGGTCCATGACCAGCTATTGCCCGGTGCCCGGACCGGTGCCGACCACGCCCGCAAACAATGGCTACAATCCCGGCTTTGCGACCGCGATGATGCTCAAGGATCTCAAGCTGGCGCAGGATGCGGCGCAGGCGGCGGGCGCCTCGACGCCCCTGGGTGCACAGGCCGAAGCGCTCTATGCCATGTTCGACAATCTGGGCGGCGGTTCGACCGATTTTTCCGGTATCATCCAACTGCTCAACGGAAGCTGGCAGGCCCGTTAAGGGGTTTTTTGTCCTTTTTGCCTAAGCTCACTCCAAAGATCGCAAAAGATCGGGTGGAGTGTAGACATGGCAATGGCAGAAAACATGGCGCCGGAAGCGGCGCCGGACGGGCAATATCTGGAACTTCTTCAACTCGTGGAACGGCTGCACCGTCAGCTGCTCGACGTGGTGAAAGACGAGCTGGACCGCGAAGGCCTGGACGATCTGAACTCGGTGCAGGCCCTGCTCCTGTTCAATATCGGCGACCAGGAGCTGACCGCAGGCGAGCTGCGGACGCGCGGCCACTATCTCGGCTCCAATGTCTCCTACAATCTCAAGAAACTTGTTGATGCAGGCTATATCCGGCACGAGCGCTCTGCGGTCGACCGCCGCTCGGTCCGCGTCAGCCTGACGGAAAGCGGCCATGCCGTGTGCGCGCAGCTCAACACGCTGTTCGAGCGCCAGGCCAATTCGCTGGAAGCTGTCGGCGGTGTCGATACGACGCAATTGCCGGGCATGAATACGGCACTGGCCCGTATCGAGCGCTTCTGGGCGGACCATATCCGCTTCCGCATGTAATCGAGCCAACCCGATCAGATTGAGGGCGTGAGCGATCCAGTGTCGCTCGCGCCCTTTTTACATCCGGGATTCCGCATATATACTGAGGTCATCGAGGCAATCTACCGGTCTTATTGTGTAAATTCATGCAGGTGCGGCGGTCTGTCCGGTCGCCTCCTGCAAAAGATGCCGGTAAAGAGTCGAGTCAGTGATTGGAATAGGCAGACGTCTGACGAAAGGCCCCGCCCATGAATTACCAGAGCGCCTTCGAGGATGCTGTCCGCCGGGTCAAGGCCGAGGGCCGTTACCGGGTGTTTGCCGATCTGCTGCGCCGCAAGGGTCAATTCCCGGTCGCGCGCTGGCGGTCCGAGGGCGGTGATGTCCGCGATGTGACGGTCTGGTGTTCCAATGATTATCTCGGCATGGGCCAGGTGCCCTGTGTCGTGGAATCAATGAAACAGGCGATCGATGATGTCGGTTCCGGCGCCGGCGGTACGCGCAATATTTCCGGCACCACGCATTATCATGTCGAGCTGGAGCGCTCGCTGGCGGACCTGCACCGCAAGGATGGCGCACTGCTCTTCACCTCCGGCTATATCGCCAATGAGGCGACGCTCTCGACCCTGTCGAAAATCCTGCCGGGCCTGATCATCTTCTCCGACGAGCTGAACCACGCCTCCATGATCGAGGGCGTGAAGGGCGCGCGCTGCGCGAAGCATATCTGGCGCCATAATGACGTTGTCCATCTGGAAGAATTGCTGGCCGCGGCTCCGAAGGACGCGCCGAAAGTGATCGCTTTTGAAAGCGTCTATTCCATGGATGGCGATATCGGTCCGATCGAAGAAGTCTGCGACCTGGCGGACAAATATGGCGCACTGACCTATCTGGACGAAGTCCATGCTGTGGGCCTGTACGGCCTGCGCGGCGCCGGCATTGCCGAGCGCGACGGGGTCATGCACCGCGTCGACATCATTGAAGGTACGCTGGGCAAGGCATTCGGCGTGATGGGTGGCTATATCGCCGCGGATGGCGCGATCTGCGACGCCATCCGCTCCATGGCGCCGGGCTTCATCTTCACCACGGCCCTGCCGCCGGCTCTGGCGGCCGGTTCGCGTGCCAGCGTGGAATATCTGAAATCGGCCCATTATCTGCGCGAACAGCACCAGGAACGCGCGGCGACGCTGAAATCCCGCCTCAATGCGGCCGGTTTCCCGGTCCTGGAAAGCTCCGTCACGCATATCGTGCCGGTGCATGTCGGCGATCCGGTCCTGTGCAAGCGGATTTCCGATCTCTTGCTCGACGAGCACGGCATCTATGTCCAGCCGATCAACTACCCGACCGTGCCGCGCGGTACGGAACGCCTGCGCCTGACGCCGACACCGCTGCATACGGACGCCATGTTCGACCAGCTGATCGAGGCGCTGGAGGATGTCTGGAAGAAGGCGTCCGAGCAGACCGGGGTGGCACGGGCCTGATTCTGGGGCATCATTCCCGCCAGACTTGAGCGGGATGGCCATGAGCGGCGAAATCTATATCGAGATCATCGGGATCGGGAACGCTTTGCGCGTGGCCGCGATCGATGCCGATACCGCTGAAGAAGTCGTCTTCCAGGTTCCCAAGAACACGCCCCGGGCCGAGGTGGAATATCTCGCCAAGGCCAAGCTCAACTGGAAGCTCAACCGGAATACAGACAAGAAAAAACGGCCGGACACAGGGTCCGGCCGTGGAATTACGGTCTAGACGAGGCGCTTGGACCTAGTCTTTCTTGCCGCGGCCCAGGCCAATATCCTTGGCAAACTGCGAGCGCTTGCGGGAATAGGCGGGCGCGACCATCGGATAATCGGAGGGCAGGTTCCACTTCCGGCGATAATCATCCGGCGACATGTTGTATTGCGAGCGCAGATAGCGCTTCAGCATTTTCAGCTTCTTGCCGTCTTCCAGACAGACAATGTAGTCGTCGCTGACGGACTTGGAGACGGCGACAGCCGGCTTGGACTTGGGTTCCTGCTTTACAGCGGACTCCGACACTTCCTTCATCGTGGCGTGCACGGACTTGATCAGTTCGGGGACATTATCCGCCGGCATGGAGTTGTGGGACAGATAGGATGCCACAACGTCCGTGGTCATGCGCAGAAGTTCTTCTTTATCGATTTCGGGGAGCATGTCGTCTGACATTGTCTTACCTTCCAAGCGTCTGTTTGTTTTTGCTCAGTCAACCAAGGCCGATTCAAAGCGGCCTGCAGGTTGGTTATTATGACGTGATATGAAGTTCAACCACAATAAACAAAATTTCATTGTGTTGTGAAACGTTGTCCCGGGCGACATCAAATAATGCGAAATCCAGATGTCCCGGGGGACATTGCCAGTGAGAGCGGGCAAACATGGCTTGTATCGCGACCGCGCCAGCCGTATCACACGGGGCAAATACCCCTTAAGGAGTCGTCATGCCGGACAATCAGGTCGATAGCGGGAGCGCCGCCGCATTCTTCACCCGATCCATCGTGGAGTCCGATCAGGATGTGGCCCAGGCCATTCACGCCGAGATCCAGCGCCAGCAACAGCAGATCGAGCTGATTGCATCGGAGAACATCGTCTCCCGCGCTGTGCTGGAAGCCCAGGGCTCGCCGCTGACGAACAAATATGCCGAAGGCTATCCGGGCCGCCGTTATTATGGCGGTTGCGAGCATGTCGATGTGGTGGAAACGCTGGCCATCGAGCGCGCCAAGGCGCTGTTCGGCGCGGCCTATGCCAATGTCCAGCCCTCTTCGGGCAGCCAGGCCAATCAGGGCGTCTTCCTGGCCCTGCTCAAGCCGGGCGACAAGATCCTGGGCATGTCGCTGGATGCCGGCGGCCACCTGACGCATGGCGCACGTCCCAACATGTCCGGCAAATGGTTCGAGGCCCATGCCTATGGCGTGCGCGAGGATGATGCCCGGATCGATTATGACGCGGTCCGCAAACAGGCCCATGAGGTCCAGCCGCAGCTGATCATCGCTGGCGGTTCGGCCTATCCGCGCGAGATCGACTTTGCCGAATTCCGCAAGATCGCGGACGAGGTGGGGGCCTATTTCATGGTCGATATGGCGCACTTCGCCGGCCTGGTCGCCGGTGGCGTCTATCCCAACCCGCTGCCGCACGCCCATGTCTGCACCACGACCACGCACAAGACGCTGCGCGGTCCGCGTGGCGGCATGATCCTGTCCAATGACCTGGATCTGGGCAAGAAGTTCAACTCGGCCATCTTCCCGGGCCTGCAGGGCGGTCCGCTCATGCATGTCATCGCCGGCAAGGCTGTGGCCTTCGGTGAAGCCCTGCAGCCGGAATTCGCTGATTATGCCCGTCAGGTTGTCGCCAATTGTGCGGCCATGGCGAGTGCAGTGATCGAGGGCGGTTACGCCATCGTCTCCGGCGGTACGGACAGCCATCTGGCGCTGATCGATCTGCGTCCCAAGGGCCTCAAGGGCAATGCCGCCGAGGAAGCGCTCGAGCGCGCTTACATCACCTGCAACAAGAATGGCGTGCCCTTCGATCCGGAAAAGCCGACCATCACCTCCGGTCTGCGCGTCGGTTCGCCGGCCGGCACCACGCGCGGCTTCGGCGAGGCGGAATTCACGCAGGTCGGCCAGATGATGGTCCGCGTGCTGGATGCGCTGGTCGACAGCCCGGAAGGCAATGCCGAGGTCGAGGCGGAAGTCCGCGAGGAAGTGAAAGCCCTGACAGCGCGCTTCCCCATTTACCCGGAACTGGCCTAGACTTCGCTCATGCGTTGTCCTTTTTGCGGTCATCCCGATACCCAAGTGAAGGATTCCCGTCCGGCTGAGGACGGGAATGCCATTCGTCGCCGCCGGCAGTGTCCGTCCTGCGCGGCCCGTTTCACCACGTTCGAGCGCGTGCAATTGCGCGAGCTGACCGTGATGAAGAAGTCCGGCCGCCGTGTGCCGTTCGACCGCGAGAAGCTCAACCGGTCGATCGCGCTGGCCATGCAGAAACGCAATATCGAGCCGGACCGGATCGATCAGATGATTTCCGGCATTGTCCGCCGCTTGGAATCCACCGGCGAGACCGATGTGACCTCCGACCGTGTCGGTGAATTGGTCATGGAAGGCCTGAAGAATCTCGATGCGGTGGCCTATGTCCGCTACGCCTCGGTCTACAAGGACTTCCACAAGGTCGAGGACTTCCGGGAATTCATCACGGACGAACACCTCGCCAATATCCGCAAATCGGCGAAAGACGGCGAGGAATGACCGGCGCGGCGCGTCCGCGTGTCACCCTGAAATTGGCCACTTCGCTGGACGGGCGCATCGCGCTCGCCAATGGCGCCTCGCAATGGATCACCGGACCGGAAAGCCGGGCTGAGGTCCACAAGATGCGGGCGGCCCACCAGGCCATACTGACCGGTATCGGTACCGTGCTGGCCGATGATCCCCGAATGACGGCCCGGCCCGAGGGCGGCTGCGAGCGCCAGCCGGATGTCCTTGTCATGGACAGCCAGGGACGCACCCCGTCCGGCGCGGCCCTGTTTGCCGAAACGGGCCGCAATATTGTGCTGGTCCCGCACCGCGATCTGGCTCGCGCCATGGCCGGCTATGAGAGTGTGATGATCGAGGCCGGCGCCCAGATTGCCGCCTCCGCCATTGCTGCAGGCCTTGTCGACCGGATCGAATGGTTCCGCGCGCCCATGCTGTTGGGCGGGGATGGATTGTCCGTGATCGCAGCGCTGGGCCTTGAGACGCTGGACGCAGCGCCCATCTTCACGCGTACCGGCGTGCGCGAGCGCGGCGCCGATCTGCAGGAAAGCTACGAACGGATCCGCTGATGTTCACCGGTATTGTCACAGCCCTGGGCCGGATCCGGTCCATCTCCGGCACGGATGTGCGGCGCTTCGAGATTGAGGGGCCCTGGGCACCGGACACGATCGATATGGGCGCATCCATCGCCCATGCCGGTGCCTGTCTGACCGTGGTCGAAAAAGGCGAAACGGGTGAGGGCGGCTGGTATGCGGTCGAAGTCTCCCCGGAAACCCTGCGCCTGACCACTCTGGGCGATTGGGCCGAGGGCGACCGGGTGAATCTGGAACGCGCGCTGAAAATCGGTGATGAGCTCGGCGGCCATCTTGTGACCGGCCATGTCGATGGTGTCGGCGCGGTTCTGGACCGGCGCGAGGAGGGCGAGTGGCTGGTCTTCACCGTCGAGCCGCCGGAAAACCTCAATCAATTCATCGCGAAGAAGGGATCGATCACCGTGGACGGCGTTTCGCTGACCGTGAATGAGGTGACGCGATCGAGCTTTGATCTGATGATTATTCCCCATACGGCCGAGGTGACGACGCTCGGTGCGCTGCAAAAAGGTGCACGCGTCAATCTTGAGGTCGACACGATGGCGCGCTACGCCGCCCGCCTGAACGAGTTTTCGGAGACGCGCGCGTGAGCGATATCCCCCTTTCTCCCATCGAGGACGTCATTGAGGATGCCCGCAATGGCCGGATGTTCATCCTGGTCGATGCGGAGGATCGCGAGAATGAAGGCGATCTGGTCATCCCGGCGAAATTTGCCACGCCTGATGCCATCAATTTCATGGCCAAGCATGGCCGCGGCCTGATCTGCCTGGCGATGAGCCAGGAGCGGATCGAGCATCTCGGCCTGAAACTCATGTCGACGGAAAACCGCTCGCGGCACCAGACGGCGTTCACAACGTCGATCGAGGCGCGCGAAGGCGTGACCACCGGCATTTCGGCCCATGACCGGGCCCGCACGATCGAAGTGGCGACAGACCCGTCCAAGGGCGCTGACGACATCGCCACGCCGGGCCATGTCTTCCCGCTGGTTGCCCGCGATGGCGGTGTGCTGGTCCGCGCCGGGCATACGGAAGCCTCTGTGGATGTCGCGCGCCTGGCCGGTGCCGGTTCGGCCGGTGTGATCTGCGAGATCATGAATGAAGATGGTTCCATGGCCCGCCTGCCGGACCTGGTGGCCTTCGCCCAGTTGCACGGGCTCAAGATCGGCACGATTGCCGACCTCATCGCCTATCGCCGCCGCAATGACCGTTTCATCGAGCGCCGGTTGGAGAGCGAGTTCACCAGCCAGTATGGCGGTCCGTTCAAACTCGTTGTCTTCCGCAATACACTGGATGGTTCCGAGCATGTCGCCCTGGTGAAGGGCACGCCGTCGGTGAATGCTCCCACCACGGTGCGCATGCACAAGGTCTCCTTCGTGGATGATGTTCTGCATGAGGCCGGTCCGCGCGGCGCGCTGGTCGAGGCGGGCATCAAGGCGATCGCCGAGGCCGATGGTCCGGCCGTGATGGTCTTCATCCGCGAGACCTCCCACACCGCCATTATCGAACGCCTGGGCGCCCATTCGCCGGTCCCCGATGGTGAGCGCGAAGCGCGCCGCCTGCGGGAATATGGCGTCGGTGCGCAGATCCTGCTGGATCTGGGCGTGCAGGAAATGATCCTGCTGACCACGAAACCGCAGACCATTGTCGGCCTGGAAGGCTATGGTCTGAGCGTGCGCGAAGAGCGCCACTTCCCGGAGGAAAGCGCATGAGCGCGCCGAAACTTCTCGTCATTGCCGGTGCTTTCTACCGCGATATCGCCGATGCCTTGATCAAGGGGGCCACCGAAGCGGCCGCCGCCGCCGGCGCCGAGGCCGAAGTGATCGAAGTTCCCGGTGCCCTGGAAATCCCCGGTGCGATCGTGCAGGCGGAAATCGCCGAAGCCGGGTATGATGGCTATGTGGCGCTGGGCTGTGTCATTCGCGGCGAGACCACGCATTATGATTATGTCTGCGGCGAAAGCGCCCGTGGCCTGATGGAATTGAACCTCAATGGCGTGATTGCCGGCAATGGCATTCTCACCGTCGAGAACCGCGCCCAGGCGCTCAAGCGCGCCGTGGACAAGAATAAGGGCGCTGACGCTGTCGAAGCCGCCCTGTCGCTGATCGCCTTGCGCGACAAGTTTGGAGCCGCCTGATGAGCGCCAGCGAAAACGCCAAGGAAAACCCGTCCGAAGCCCGGGCCCGTCTGCGCCGGGCGGCGCGTCTGTCGGCTGTCCAGGCCCTCTACCAGATGGACATCGCCGGCCGTGGTGCGTCCTCCGTGATCCGCGAATTCCGTGATCACCGGTTCGGTGACGCCCATGAGGGTGATGAGTTCGTGGAAGCGGACGAGGATTTCTTTGAAAGCCTGGTGGCTGGCGTCGTGGAAAAACAGGCCAAGGTCGATCCGATGATCGACAGCCTGCTGGCCGATGGCTGGCGCATGGAACGCCTGGATGCCACGGTCCGCGCCATCCTGCGGGTGGCCGGCTATGAGCTCTTCCAGCGCAAGGATGTGCCGGCCCGTGTGGTGATCGACGAATATATCGAGGTCGCCAATGCCTTCTTCGAAGGCTCCGAGCCGAAATTCGTCAATGCGGCGCTGGACCGCTGTGCCCGTCAGGCCCGTCCGGACGAATTCTGATCCATGAGCGGGCGCGGCGAGTTCGACTGGATCCGCTCGCGCCTGGTTCCGTTGACCCGGAACCATGCCGCTGCCCGTGGTCTGGCAGATGATGCGGCCGTGTTGGACTGCCCGCCTGGCCACGAATTAGTGATCGCGTGCGACACGCTGGTTGAAGGCGTCCATTTTCTTCCCGGTGACACACCCCACACAGTGGCCGCGCGTGCCCTGGGCAGCAATCTGTCCGATCTCGCGGCCATGGGGGCTGACCCCTTGGGCTATCTCAGCGCCATCTCCTGGCCGCAGGACCGCTCCGAGGCCTGGCAGAATGAATTCACGCAGGCCCTGGGCGAAATCCAGGACCGGTATGGCGTCGTTTTGCTGGGCGGGGACACGACACGTACGCCCGGACCCCTGACCCTCTCACTGACGCTTATCGGTCAGGTCGCGACCGGTGCTGCACTGTCGCGTTCGGGTGCGCAGCCTGGTGATGTCGTGTGGGTTTCAGGATCGATCGGTGATGCCGCGCTGGGACTGGCCTGGGAGCAGGGCGATGCCAGCTTGCCCGCTGAAACCGCCCATCGCTATCGCGAACCGGAGCCGCGCCTGGCGGTCGGGCAGGGGCTGGCAGGGCTTGCCAGTGCGGCGCTGGACGTCTCCGACGGGCTGGTGGCCGATGCCGGGCATCTGGCCGCGGCGAGCCGTGTCGGGATCGAGATCGACTTGCCCGCCGTCCCCTTGTCCGCCACGTGTGAAGCCTGGGTTTCGGGGCAGGGGGATGCCGGGCTGATCCGCCTCATCACGGGCGGCGATGATTACGAGCTGCTGTTCACGGCGCCGGTCAGCGCGACCCCGCGCATCCTGGCGCTGGGCGAATTGTGCGGCGTGCGCCTGACGCAGATCGGCCGGGCTGTCTCCGGGCAGGGCGTTGTGTGCCGGGATGGGGAGGGTCGGGCCGTACCGGTCGCCACGCCCGGGTTTACGCATTTTTGAGGCGGATCTGCCAGTGTGGGGACAGGAGATCCTCGCATGACCCGTATCTGGCTCGCATTTCTGATGTCGCTCCTTGTGAGCGCCGGCGCCCATGCCCTGGGCGGGGGTGGTGCTGAACCGCCTCCCAGCAGCGGTCATGGATCCTCCTCCCAGCAGAGTGGCAACCGGTTTTCGCTTTTCTTCAATCGCAGCGATTCTGAAGAGGATGCTGATGCGGATGCAGAAGAGGATGACGATCCGCGCGCCTTCAACCTGCCGGCGCTAGTGGTGCCGCTGTCCTCGCATGGCCGTCTGACCGGCTTTGCCTATGTGAATGTCCGCGTTCGTGCGACGGACGGGCAGAATGTCTGGGACATGCAGGAGAATTTCCACTTCGCGCTCGATGCGCTGGTGCGGGCCTGCTATCGCACGCCGGTCTCGACAGAAGACGGCAGTGGGCTTGACGAGGAACGGGCGATCGAACTGTGGCAGGAGGTGCTGCAGGACTTCTATGGCGCCAATTCGATCGACTGGGTCGAGATTCGGGCCTCCGATACGCGTCTCCTGCGCCGCTAGCCCGTCTAGAAAATTTCCCCAACCAATTGAATTTTCAGGCTTAATACAGTCTGTTGCGTCGCCCGTGTGTCTTATGCATAGTCTCTAGCATAATGATAACAAAATGCGGGGGGCATGCAGAGGTTGGCGTGGTTCTCACGCGTATGCTTCCCTCTTTCCTTCCAAGACTAAAAATAGAAGTGAAGAAACGGGGCAGGAAGCCATGAACATAATTTTGTTGGCCATTGCAGCCGCCGTGCTCGCGATCATCTACGGAGTCGTCCAGACACAACGTCTGATGGGAGCCAGTGCCGGCAGCGAAAAGATGCAGGAAATTGCATCGGCCATTCAGGAAGGCGCAAACGCATATCTCAAGCGCCAGTACACAACCATTGCCATTGTCGGCGTCATCGTCTGCATCCTCATTGCGGTTTTCCTCGGTTGGGAAGTCGCACTGGGCTTTGCAGTGGGCGCCTTGTTGTCGGGCGCAGCCGGATTTATCGGCATGCTCGTCTCTGTGCGCGCCAATGTGCGGACCACCCAGGCCGCTTCGACCAGCCTTGCAGCAGGTCTCAGCATCGCCTTCCGCTCGGGCGCCGTCACCGGCATGCTCGTTGCCGGTCTCGCTCTCCTCGGCGTGGCCGGATATTTCTGGATTCTCACAAGCGGAATGGGTCATGCCAGCGGGGACCGGGTCGTGATCGACTCCCTGGTTGCCCTGGGCTTCGGGGCCTCGCTGATCTCGATCTTTGCGCGTCTGGGCGGCGGTATCTTCACCAAGGGTGCGGATGTCGGCGGGGACATGGTCGGCAAGATCGAAGCCGGCATCCCGGAAGATGATCCGCGCAACGCCGCCACCATTGCCGACAATGTGGGCGATAATGTCGGTGACTGTGCCGGCATGGCAGCGGACTTGTTCGAGACCTATGCAGTGACCGTTGTGGCCACCATGGTGCTTGCCTCGATCTTCTTCGCCGGAGAGATGGGACCGGCCCTGATGGCTTATCCGCTGGCGATTGCCGCGGTCTGCATCGTGACCTCCATCATCGGCACCTTCTTTGTCTCCCTGGGCAAGTCCACCAATGTGATGGGCGCGCTCTACAAGGGGCTGATCGCGGCCGGCGTACTGTCGATCGGCGGTGTCTGGCTGGCCACGACCTACGCCCTGCCGAACGGCATGGGTGATATCGGCATGGTCGGGGATCGCATGATCACCGGTCAGAACCTCTTCATCTCCGGCATTGTCGGCCTGGCCGTGACCGCCGCCATCATCTGGGTGACGGAATACTATACCGGTACAGGCTATCGTCCGGTGAAGTCGGTCGCGAAAGCGTCGGAGTCCGGCCATGGCACGAATGTGATCCAGGGTCTGGCCGTGTCGCTGGAAGCGACGGCGCTGCCGGCCCTGATCATCATTGTCGGGATCGTCGTCACCTATAATCTGGCCGGCCTGTTCGGCATTGCCATTGCGGTGACCACCATGCTGGCCCTGGCCGGGATGATCGTGGCGCTCGATGCCTTCGGTCCGGTGACGGACAATGCCGGCGGTATCGCGGAAATGGCGGGTCTGGAGGACAATGTCCGCGAGACCACGGACACGCTGGACGCGGTGGGCAATACCACGAAGGCTGTCACCAAGGGTTATGCGATCGGCTCTGCCGGTCTGGGTGCCCTGGTCCTCTTCGCGGCCTATACGACGGATGTGGAACACCTGCTCGGCCTCGATCCGGACTTCTCCCTGGAGAATCCCTATGTGATCGTCGGCCTGCTGTTTGGCGGTTTGCTGCCCTACCTCTTCGGCGGCATGTCGATGATGGCGGTCGGCCGGGCTGCGACCTCGGTCGTGGCGGAAGTGCGCCGCCAGTTCAAGGAAATCCCGGGCATCATGGAGTTCAAGGCGAAGCCGGATTACGGCCGCGCCGTGGATATCCTGACCCGCTCGGCGATCCGCGAAATGATCGTGCCCTCCCTGCTGCCGGTCCTGTCGCCGATCATCCTCTACTTCGTCATCCTGGGCATTTCGAGCCAGGAACAGGCGCTGGCCGCTGTCGGGGCCATGCTTCTGGGCGTGATCGTCAACGGGCTCTTCGTCGCGGTCTCCATGACCGTTGGCGGCGGTGCCTGGGACAATGCCAAGAAGTATATTGAGGACGGCAATCATGGCGGCAAGGGATCCGAAGCCCACAAGGCCTCGGTGACCGGTGACACCGTCGGTGATCCCTACAAGGACACCGCCGGTCCGGCCGTGAACCCGATGATCAAGATCACGAATATCGTGGCCTTGCTCCTCCTGGCCTTCCTGGCCAAAGGCGTGACCGGCCACTAGGCCGACACGTCACACGCAAGGGAAAAGCCCCGGTCGGTCAGGACCGGGGCTTTCCTATGCGAGCAAGAGGGCATCAATCACCGACTGCGGGGATGAACCAGACAAAATCGGAGTCGATACGGTCGACTTCGGGCGTGGAGCGCGCCAGGAGGGCAATGCCATCCTGTGTAGCTGTCAGTGTAGGAGGAGAGGCGACTGGTGGTTTGGGCAATTTTACATTGTCCTGCATTTTCCAGTCTGTGCTACCATCGACGAGATAGTGGAGTTTGACGTTATTGTCGGCCACGACGGCCAGATAAAGTGAACCTGTGACGGGATGCCGGGCCGCCGAAAGCGGGCGGATCGTGGGATGAAGAACCGTATCGGCAGTGATTTTGGGGTTAGGGCTCTGCCACCCGGTCCAACCGGTTTCTCCGCTGTTCTGGACATTGATTTTGACGCAATTTTCGTCCCGGCCCGTTGCCACGAACAGATGGATATGGCCTTGTGCATCCGTCACGGTGGTCAGGGCTGCTGTCCCCAGATCGACGTTGGGATCGCCCAGCTGATGCCAATCGCTCCAAACACCGTTCGGTGTGTTCTGGTATTTGTGCCAGACCATCCCGCCTCCATCGATGAAGAAGAGTTCCAGGCGTCCATCGCCATTGGTGCCCACCGTCCAGTCATAGGCGACGCCGCCGCCGGCATGCATGGGCGACCAGTCCGTCCATCCGCCAGGCCCCGCGAAGGCATGGTAGATATCGACAGCATCGACCTTGGCGAATATCTCAAGGCGCCCGTCTTGATTGGAGACGACCTGTACCTTGGAGATGTGGCCACCAAGATATTTGAGTTTGGTCCATTCGGCCCACCCCGTCGCGCTGCCTGAATCCGACCAGGAATGGTAGACCGTGCCTCCGATTGCCACGAAGGCTTCCAATGCGCCATTGGACTTGTAGCCAACGGTCATGAAGCGCGGGTCTCTCAGGATCGGATCTGACAAGGGCTTGTCCCGGTCCGGACCGAGGCCTTCAGCTTTGGACCAGTATTTATAGGCATCGTCGGCGTTTTCGCCTTCAGCAGACCGGTCCATCCACTGGTGACTGACCTGCCATGTGTCTTTTTGATAAGGAATGAAAAAGTGCTTGAAGCCAAAGGCTTCCAACCGGTCCGGGTTCGGCCGCATGAGGCCGACCGGAATATAGGTCGGACCGTAGTCATGACCCGACCTTCGGTTCGGACTGTATTGGTTTGTCCACCCGGCAATCTGTGTCCAGGTGTTCATTACCATTTCGGATTGCGTCATGTTTCCCTCCCAGGATGCAATCAGCAAACATTAGTCAAAAATGGTGTGGCCGGAACGGGAAAAATGGAGCCGGCGAGACTGTCGGAACTGTGCGAGCAAAGCGGCCAACAACAAAAGCCCCGGCCTGTGAGAGCCGGGGCATTGATGCGCTGAAGCGTTGTGTGACGTGGAATCTATTGATCCCGGCGCGGACCGCCGGCGCCGCCGGGCAGGTTCTGCTCGCCGCCGAATTGTTCGGTCGGCAGACGGCCGACATTGCCGAGGATCTGTTCGATGAAGGTCAGCTCGCGGCCCCGGGTCGGGGTTTCGCGGCCGGCATAGGCGACCAGACGGCCATCTTCCAGCGAGTATTCGGCCACGGTCTCGACCACGCCGGTGTCGTCAAAGCTGACGGCAATGATGCGGCGGTCGCGCGTCACCGGGCGCAGATAGGCCAGGCTCTCGCGCGTCGTGGAGATGTAATACCAGGTGTTCTCTTCAAACGTGCCGCGGGTCGACGGATTGCCGAGACGCGCCAGCACGGTGTCCTGCGTGTCTTCTTCCGGCGTGATGTTCGGTTCTTCCTGGATGGCATAGCGATAGCCGTGCGAGCGCAGGACCGGGTTGCAGGCGGAGGCTCCCAGAGCACAGGCCAGCACCAGAAGGGAGACACTGAGGCGACGCTTCATGTAAACCGAACTCCTTGCCGTTCCGGCGACATGCCGGACGTGGACAGCAGCAAGGTCGCAACCGGCCTGCCGCCATGTCTTGACCTAAACAAGGCGCACCTTAGCTTCAAGCGCCGATTGTTGGGAGCCCATAATCACATGTTGCGCGGTCTGTTTTCCCCCAAACCCGAAAAGCGTACGGCCCAGGCGCTCCATCGCAAAGTGGTCGAGGCGGCCCGGCAGCCTGCCCTGTATGGTGAGGACGGCGTTCCGGACACGATTGACGGCCGGTTTGAACTGATCGTCCTGCACACCGCCCTGGTGGTTCTGGTCCTGCAAAGCGGTGAGGATCCGCGGGGCAAGGCGGTCAGCCAGGCCCTGTTCGACGCCATGTTCGACGATTTCGATGCCGCTATGCGCGAGCTGGGTGTGGGTGACTCGGCCGTGGGCAAGAAGATTCGCTTCATGGCGGAAGGCTTTTACGGCCGGGCCAAGGCCTTGGGAGAGGCGCTCGAAGCGCAGGATGACAGTGCGGCCCTGATCGATGTCCTGTCGCGCAATACGCTGGCCCAGGAAAGCCCGGATGCCCGGGCGGAACGCCTTGCCCTATACGTCAATTCGGCCTTCGCCTCGCTGCAGGCGCAGGGGGCGGATGCCCTGATCGCCGGAGCCGATCCGGACTTCCCCTCGGCCTGAGCACGGTCTTGCCGCCTTGCATCTGACCAAGCATGGTCTAAGTTCCGCGGGCATTTTTGGGCGGCTGCCGCCTTTGTCAGGGACATACAATCGCAGCTCATGACAGGTATCCCCACGATCTCCGTTGACGCCATGGGGGGCGATCTCGGACCGCAGGCTGTTGTTGAGGGTATTGCCAATACGCTCAAGCGCTGGCCGGACCGGAAAGCCCGTTTTCTCCTGCATGGTGATGAGGCCCAGCTGAAACCCTTGCTGGAGGCCCACCCCAAAGTGGCCGCCGTGTGCGAGCTTCGCCATACCGACACGCTGGTCCAGATGACCGACAAACCGTCCGACGCGGTGCGCCGGGCGCGCGGTTCCTCCATGTGGAATGCGATCCAGAGCGTGAAATCGGGTGAGGCCGGAGCCGTTGTGTCTTCAGGCAATACCGGCGCTCTGATGGCGATTTCCAAAGTCATCCTGCGCATGAAGAAGGGCGTTCACCGCCCGGCGATCTCGGCCAATTGGCCGACGCCGAAAGGTCATACCGTCGTGCTCGATGTCGGTGCCAACGTGCAGTGCGGCGCCACCCAGCTCGTCGAATTCGCCATTCTGGGCGAAGCCTATCACCGCGCCGTGTTCGGCGGCGAAAATCCCAGCGTCGGCCTGCTCAATGTCGGGCAGGAAGAGCTCAAGGGGAATGACACGGTGCGTGAGGCGGACCAGCTGATCCGCTCCTCCGGTCTGGACATGGCCTATAAGGGCTTCATCGAGGGCAATGACATCTCCACCGGCGATATCGACGTCGTCGTGACCGATGGTTTCACCGGCAATATCGCGCTGAAGACCGCCGAGGGCACGGCCCGTCTGGTGGCGGGCTGGGTTCGTGATGCGCTGACCTCGTCCTGGACCGCCAAGCTGGCGGCCGGCCTGTTGTCGCTGGGCGCGCTCGACCGGCTGCGCCAGCGCATGGACCCACGCTATATCAATGGCGGCGTGCTGCTGGGCCTGAAAGGCATTGTTGTAAAAAGCCATGGCGGCGCAGACGGGGAGGGGTTCGCCTCGGCCCTCGGTCTTGGCTATGTCATGGCGCAAAGCGACTTCATGACCGAGATTCGCAAGAATCTCGACAAGTTCGCCGAGTCTGAAGAACAGGATGTGGCAGCGGCCTCATGACCGAATTCAAGGCCCGCATTGCCGGGATCGGGTCCTATCTGCCCGAGCGTATTCTCACCAACGAGGAAATCTCCTCCATGGTGGACACCAGCGATAGCTGGATCCGTGAACGTACCGGCATCCGCCAGCGCCATATCGCGCCAGACGGTGTCACCACAGCCGATCTCGCGGAACAAGCCGCCCGCCGGGCGCTGGACGATGCCGGTATTTCGGCCGAAGACGTTGATCTTATCGTGGTCGCCACCACGACCCCGGATTTCACCTTTCCCTCTGTCGGAACCCTGCTGCAGGCGCGCCTTGGCGCGACGCAGGGCGCGGCCTTTGATGTCCAGGCCGTGTGCACGGGTTTCGTCTACGCGCTCTCTGTTGCCGACAACATGATTGCCCGGGGTCAGGCCAAGACGGCGATCGTCGTCGGTGCCGAAACCATGTCGCGCATTCTGGACTGGACTGACCGGACCACATGCGTCCTGTTCGGGGATGGGGCCGGGGCCATGGTTCTGACGGGCCAGGATGCCGGTGATGAGGCAAGCCCGGGCATAATGGGCACCTATCTGCGTTCCGACGGCCGCTTCAAGGATCTCCTCCATGTCGATGGCGGTCCGTCCTCCACGGGCACGGTGGGGCAGTTGCGCATGATCGGGAACCAGGTTTTCCGCCATGCCGTCACCAATATCGCGGAATCCATGACCACGATCGCCGGCCGGGCCGGTGTGACGATCGAGGAGATCGACTGGTTCGTGCCGCACCAGGCCAATCAGCGCATTCTGGAAGGCGTGGCCCGTAAACTCTCCATCCCGACCGAGAAGGTGATTTCCACGGTCGCGGACCATGGCAATACCTCCGCAGCCTCCGTGCCGCTCGCCTTTGATCGTGCCGTCCAGGATGGCCGGATCAAGCGCGGGGATCTGGTGCTGATGGAGGCGCTGGGCGGCGGATTTACCTGGGGCGCAGCGCTGGTTCGCTACTGATCCGTGCAGTTTTTTGCGGCAAGCGCGTGATTTCAGTCTTTTTTGCAAGGTCTTGGCGTTGACGATACGGCCCCGGGAGGCGTAGCCTGTTTACGTCTATGCGGGGATAGCTATGTCAGATAAAACCTTAACGCGAGCAGATCTGGCCGAAGCGGTCTATCAGGAAGTCGGTCTGTCGCGGCAGGAATCTGCGGATCTGGTCCAGTCGGTGCTGACCATGGTGTCGGACACGCTGGCCTCCGGAGAGAACGTCAAGCTTTCATCCTTCGGTTCCTTCCTGCTTCGGGACAAGCGTGGCCGCGTTGGCCGCAATCCGAAAACCGGTGTGGAAGTGCCGATTGAGGAACGCCGTGTGCTGGTGTTCAAACCATCGCAAGTGCTCAAGGAGCGCGTCGATTCGTCCCTGTCCAAGGACTAGGCCTCAAACGGGTCTGGCCCGGACAGAACAGGGGTGATGCTGGCGCGGTGTGATCATGTCGGTCAGCAAGAAATCACCGGAAGCCTTCCGGACCATCTCTGAAGCCGCGGACGAAATCGGCGTCCCGGCCCATGTGCTGCGCTTTTGGGAAAGCAAGTTTCCGCAGATCAGCCCGCTCAAGCGGGCGGGTGGAAGGCGCTTTTACCGGCCGCAGGACCTGCAATTGCTGCGCGGCGTGAAACGCCTCCTCTATGAGGACGGGTTCACCATCAAGGGCGCCCGCAAATTCATCAAGGATAATGGCGTGGCCTCCGTCCTCGAGCTGGGGGATGGCGCGCCGTCGCCCGTGGCCGCCCAGGCCGAGCCTCAGGCCGTGGATGCCTCGGATATCGAGCGACCCGAACCGCGGCCGCAGCCCGCCCGCCCGGCCGGATCTCCCCAGCGCCAATTGCAGGATATTCTCGACGATCTGGAAGGCGCCCGCGCCAAGCTCAAGGCAGCTATCGAACCGCACAATTAGAGGCGATTTGAGGGGCTGGACCCGTCAGCCGCATTTTGCGCTGACAGGCTGGTTGCCGAGCCGCAAACTGCACCCTATAACCGGCCTCCCCATCGGACGGGCCTGCCTGTCCAACAAAGAGTGTCGGAGCGTGGCGCAGCCCGGTTAGCGCACCGGTCTGGGGGACCGGGGGTCGCGAGTTCGAATCTCGCCGCTCCGACCATTTCTTCCCGATTTCAGGATCAATCCGCCACCGGCGGTTCCCACAACTCCACCGGATTGCCTTCCGGGTCGTGGATGCGGGCGAATTTGCCAAGGCCGGCTTCTTCCATCTCGTGGGTCACTTCGATCCCGGCCTCGCGCAATTGGGCGGTGAGGGCGGTGAGGTCATCCACGCGGAAATTGAGCATGAAGGCCTTGCCGGCGGGGAAATACTCCGTGTCGGCCTTGAAGGGGGCGAAGACGGTGACACCCTCTGTCCCCACCCAGGGCTGCATTTCCATGCCGGTCGGGGCCGGATTGATGCCCAGATGGGTCTGATACCAAGCGGCGAGTGCCTTGGGGTCTTTCGACCGGAAAAACACGCCACCCATTCCCACAGCCTTGGCCATGTCCGTCTCCCTCGCTTTTGCGGGCGGGGCCGGGACCTATTTGGCCAGCGCCGCCTTCATCACATCCTTCATGGAAATCTCCGGATTGGCCAGATCATCCGGGTTCGGGCTGGCGCGCTGGGCGATCATCATCTTGGCCGCCATGAAGCCATGCGCGTCATTGACGCAATCGGCGGCGATGATCACGCCATCCTTCAGATGGAAGAGGGAGAAATGGCCCAATTCCGTATTGTCCGCCGGGCGACGCTGGATCGTGGTGTCCTGCGTGCCGATGAGGCCGGCGGTCTGGAGTTTGAGATGATACTGGTCCGACCAGAACCAGGGCACTTCCGGTTTCGGCGCCGGTGAGCCGCAGATCGCGGCCGCGGCATGCTTGGCCTGGTCCAGCGCATTGGGCACGCTTTCCAGGCGCAGCCGCGTGCCGGTCAGCCAGTTTTCCTGTTCGGCGCAGTCGCCGATGGCGTAGATCGCCGGATCGGAGGTGCGGCATTGGGAATCCACCTCGATCCCGTTACCCGTCGCCAGACCGGCCTCGGCGGCAAGTTCCTGATTGGGCAGGATGCCGATCCCGACCAGAACACTGTCACAGGCCAGGGTGCGGCCATCGGCCAGTTTCACCCCGGTGATCTTCTTCTTGCCGCCCAGCAGGCCGCCGCCCTTGGTGATGATCTCCGCCACCTGGGCGCCCAGCTCAACGGTCACGCCATGATCGCGATGGGTGTCGAGATAGAATTGCGAGAGCTCCGGTACCGCGACCCGCGCGAGCAGCCGGTCCATGGCTTCCAGCACAATCGGTTCTGCGCCCAGCTTCTTGGCGACCGAGGCCGCTTCCAGACCGATATAACCGCCGCCGATAATGGCGATCCGCTTGCCGGGAATGAAATCACCCTTGAGATGGTCGACATCGGCGATGGTGCGCAGATAGCGCACGCCGTCCTGATCAGCGCCAGGGACGGGCAGGGTGCGCACGCGTGACCCGGTGGCGATCACCAGCGCGTCATAGGTCTCGCTGCTCCCGTCATCAAAGCTGACCGTGCGCGCCTCGCGATTGAGGCTTGTGGCGGTTGCGCTGGTACGCAGTTCGACATTCTGCGCGTCCCAGGTTTCCGGCGGTTGCAGCCAGAGCCGGTCTTCGCCGATCTCGCCGGACAGATAGGCCTTGGACAGGGGCGGGCGCTGATAGGGCGGGTGGGGTTCGCTGCCGGCCAGAATGATGCGGCCGGTCCAGCCATTGCGGCGCAGGGAGGCGGCACATTGGCCTCCGGCCTGGCCCGCCCCGATAATGATCACGGTCTGGTCTTCACCGCTCATGGCAACTCCCCGTTATCGCGCCGGCCCGATCATGCGGAACCGGTCTGGTTCTTGATTCACTATCCCCTATCCCTGCGGCATCATGGCGCGTGGGGGCAAGGGGATAACGGGGATTATCACCGTGCTTTGTGCGGCGTGTGAAGTCGCTCTCTTGCCTGATGTGAAGATTGCGGTAGTTAGCGCGCCATGTCCTATCACACCTCCCTGACCAGCCGTGCGGTCTCGAACTGGTTGCTTGTGGTCGCCATCATGGTGATCGCCATGATCATTGTCGGCGGCACGACCCGCCTGACCGACAGTGGTTTGTCGATCACGGAGTGGAAGCCGATCTCCGGTGCCATCCCGCCGCTGACCCAGTCGGACTGGGAAGAGGAATTCCGCCTATATCAGCGCACAACGGAATTCCAGGAACAGAATTCCGCCATGACTCTGGCCGAGTTCGAACTGATTTTCTGGTGGGAGTGGGGACATCGCCAGCTGGGCCGTCTGATCGGCCTGGTCTTCTTTATCCCGCTGGTCTTCTTCTGGCTGAAAGGCCGTCTCAGCGCGCGTCTCAAGCCGCGCCTTCTCGTCCTGCTCCTGATGGGCGGCTCCCAGGGTGCGATCGGCTGGTGGATGGTGGCCTCCGGCCTCGTCGACCGTCTCGACGTGTCGCAATACCGGCTCGCCACGCATCTGGGCATGGCTTTCATCATTCTGGGATATTCGATCTGGCTGTCGCTGGAGGCGCGCTTCGGACCGCCACCGCTGCGCCGGGGCACGCTGACGGGGATTTCCTTCGGCCTCCTGGCCCTGGTCTTCCTGCAGATCATCCTGGGCGCCTTCGTGGCCGGTCTGGATGCCGGGCGCATCTACAATACCTGGCCGCTGATGAATGGTGATCTCATTCCGGAGGGCTATCTGGCGGGCATGAATTTCTTCCCGGCCATTTTCGAGAGTCATGCCGCCGTGCAGATGCACCATCGCTGGACCGGCTATCTCGTGGCGCTGGCAGTGGCCGCCTATGCGGCCAAGATCTGGTTTGAGCCGCGGGTGTCGCTGAAGCCCTTCATGGTGATCCTGCCTGCCCTGGTGATCGCGCAGATCGGGCTGGGCATTGCCGCCCTGCTGGCCGTGGTGCCGTTGAGCCTGTCCTTGCTGCACCAGTTCGGCGCGGTCCTGCTCTTCATCGCCACGCTGTGCGCCGCCTGGACCGCCCGCCGTTCCGTGTGAGCGTGACCTCGATTGAAACAGAAAAAGCCCGGGCGCTGGCCCGGGCTTTTTTTTGTGTCGCGTGAGAGCCTGGCCGGCCTAGTTCGGCGTCTGGCTCTCTCCGGTGATCACGGCGCGGGAGAAGGCATCGCGGGAGATCACTTTGAGCCGCTGATCGGCCTGGTCGAAGACGGCCAGCATGCCGTTTGTGTAGGCTGTGAAGCCGAAATTCGCCATGGAGGCGTCAATCGCGCCGGGCTGTTCGACACCGGGCGTGGACAGGCCGTCGATGACATCGACATCGGCGCGGGCTTCCAGCGTGCGGCCGTCAAAACTCATCAGCGTGTCGCTGGCACCATCCGTGGTCAGCACCAGGCGCGTGCCGGAGAATTCCGACACGGTGATCGACGTGCCACGAGCGGAGCTTTCGGCAAGGAGATTGCCATTCGCATCCAGACGGGCCAGGCCGCCGGCCGGGCTGAGCGTGTAGATATCGCTGTCGAACGTGTCGCACTGACGGGCCGGAGCGGGCAGGGCGAAGCTGCGCAGGCTTTCCACCGACAGCGCATCATCGCCGGCATCGCGCACGCGCCAGATTTCGGCATTGGCGCCTGTGCCCAGGATGACAAGGTCGACATAGCCCGCGCCTTCGCGCAGCAGGCAGATGCCGGCAATGCCGTCAGCCGCCTCGACGCTGGCCAGCGGCAGGTCGAGCACGCGGGCACCGGCCCGCACCACGGCATAGCCATAGATCTGGCCATTGTCCGGCGAAGCGCCGAAGACGAGCGGCAGGCTTTCCCCGCGCAGTTCAAAGTCCGGGGCAATCGCAATGCCGGACAGGCGGGCGCCGGCATGGCGGGTGACCAGTTCACCGTCCAGATTGAAGAAGTCCAGCCCGCCTTCACGCGGGGCCGCGACGACATAGCCCAGCGAGGGGGCGTCCGGGTCCGGCAGGAAGCCGACATCGCCGCCACCGCCCTGCACGCCGGTGAAGGCGGCCGTGACGAGCACTTCCACCGTATTGGCGTCCGGGCCCTGATCGGGCAGATCCGGTTCTTCGATCGGGTCGCTACAGGCCGCCAGGGCCAGCAGGCTGACGCCTACAGCACAGGCTGAGGCCAGGGACCGCGCACGGCGAAGGTACGGCCGGGATGGTTTTGCACGTTGAAGAACAGCGTCGAACCGTCGGGACTGAAACATGGACCACAAATCTCGCTTTTTTGACCATCGGGGCCAGAGGCCGCGTTGCGACCGATGGTATACACCTCGCCTTGGGGCGTCACGCCGCGGATGTACTGTTCTGCATCTCCGTCTTCAACCACGATGAGATCACCCCAGGGCGCGACACACAGATTGTCGCAAGCCTCCATCACGGCATCATCATCGCTTTCAAAGAAGAGCTGGATCCGGCCGCCATTTTCGCCCGGCTGATAGCGCCAAATCTGGCCGAGCCGGCGCGGGCCGCCATCCGTGCAGGCGAAATAGCATTCGCCGTCGCCCCACCACAGGCCTTCACCACGGGTGAATTGCGCGGCCCCGGCGACCACACCGCGATCAGCGAGATCGGCATGGGGCGCTTCGACATCGTCCAGATCGATCCATTCCACATCCATCCACTCGCCGACACGGACGGTCTGGTTCTGCCAGTTGCGCATGTCGAGCGAAGGCCGACCCGTGATGGCCAGGCCCTGCAGGCGGCCACCCTCGGCAAACTGTTCCGGCACGTTGGGGGTGAAACGATAGAAGAGGGCGCGATTGGAGCGGTCCTCGGTCTGGTAGGCAATCGAGGTCGCCGGATCGATGGCAACAGCCTCGTGGCGGAAGCGGCCCATCGCCTTGAGCGGGACCGGCTCGACCAGGCCGCGGGCCTCGGCCGGCACTTCGAACACATAGCCGTGCTCGACACCCGCACCATCACCGGCATTGCGCTCGGTCTCTTCACAGCTCAACCAGCTGCCCCAGGGCGTCGGCCCGCCGGCACAATTCACTTCGGTCCCCGTCAGGGAGAGGAATTGTTCCTCCACGGCCAGCGTGCCCGGGTCGAGGACGAGATGCGTCGTGCCGCCCAGATGGGGTTCACTCTCGGATGCCCAGTCATGAACCCGGGCCCGGTCAATCTGGTCGAGGCCTTCCGCATCCTCACCAAAAGGCGATTTGGCCAGTTCATTGGCGCGCAGTTCGTGATTGCGGATCAGGACGATCTTGCCGTCGGCGCGTTGGAAACAGGCCATGCCATCGGGATCGCCCGGTACGATCAGCCCGTCCGTCATGGCATCACCGGTCTGGGACAGGATCTGGTAGGTGAAGCCTTCCGGCAGGTCGAAGACTTCCGCCGGATCGCGGACCAGATCACCGAGCCCCTCGACCTGGTTGAGATAGCCCTGGCGGATCGCGCCGCCGGTGTCGCGCTGGCGCTGGCAGGCAGCCAGTCCGGAAAAGGCGAGGGAGGTCGCTGCTGTGGAATGCAGGAACTGGCGGCGGGACAGGGACATGAGTCGGGCTCCAGGCTGGAAATTTAGTCACGGAAATACAAGGGCTTCGCGACGTGATTATGACGCCTCTGCTCGATGCGGTATTATGACACCGTATTGCTAGGTGTATAAAAATACACCCGAAATCCGAAGAGCGCTTGACCGAGTGGAAAATCAGCTCTAAACGGCCCGCTCGAATTCAACCCGAGCCCCCCAAAGGCCTGAGGATTATTATGAAGACCTATTCCGTTAAACCGGCGGATGTCGAGAAAAAGTGGGTCGTGATCGACGCAGAAGGTGCCGTTGTCGGCCGCCTCGCTGCCTACATCGCCACCCGCCTGCGCGGCAAGCACCGTCCGGACTACACCCCGCATGTCGATATGGGCGACAATGTCATCGTCGTGAACGCTGACAAGGTCGTCTTCACCGGCAACAAGCGCAACGACAAGCGTTACTACTGGCACACCGGTCACCCGGGTGGCATCAAGGAAACCTCTCCGGCCAAGCTGCTGGACGGCCGTTTCCCGGAACGCGTTGTCGAGAAAGCCGTGCTGCGCATGCTGCCGAAAGACAGCCCGCTGGCCCGTCAGCAATTCTCGAACCTGCGCGTTTACGCCGGTGCCGACCACAAGCACGAGGCTCAGCAGCCCGAAGTGGTCGATTTCAAGTCCATGAACTCCAAGAATACGCGAGGCTGATATGAGTGAAGAAGCCCGCTCGCTCGAAGACCTGAAGGACGTCATGAAAGACGGTGGCAGCGATGTTGCCGTTGCTGACGAGGCGATCCCGACCGAGCCGCAGATCGACGAACACGGCCGCTCCTATGCGACCGGCAAGCGCAAGAACGCGGTCGCCCGCGTCTGGATCAAGCGCGGTTCCGGCAAGATCACGGTCAACGGCCAGGAACAGGAAAAATATTTCGCACGCCCGGTTCTGCGCATGCTGCTCCAGCAGCCGCTGGAAACCGCCGAGCGCGTGAACGAGTTCGACATCGTCGCCACCGTCAAGGGTGGTGGCCTGTCCGGTCAGGCCGGTGCCGTGCGTCACGGTATCTCCAAGGCTCTGACCCTGTTCGAACCGGGCCTTCGTGGCGTCCTGAAAGCCAATGGCTTCCTGACCCGCGACAGCCGCGTTGTTGAGCGTAAGAAGTACGGCCGCGCGAAAGCCCGCCGCTCCTTCCAGTTCTCCAAGCGCTAAGCTTACCGAACAGACCCGACTACAAGACGGGCGGTGCTTCTGGCACCGCCCGTTTCTTGTTTTGGGGCAGCCGTTTCTACCCTTCGAAAGGCGGCCGTGTGCATGACAGGCTCTTTGTCCTCCTTCTCCCTCGGGGGGAAGGTGCCGCGAAGCGGCGGATGAGGGGGATCGTCGAGGTCTTCGCGATTACCTGCAATACCGGGATTTCCCCCTCTCCCGGCGCATACGCGCCACCCTCTCCCCAGGGAGAGAGAATACCCCGCATCGCCAACTTATCCCCACCCCCAACATCCCACTCCATACTCCCCCGGCCTCTTCACCACTCGAGGCCCGGCCCGGTCAGGTCGGGGGTGAGGCGGTCGCGGAGCGTTCCGGGTGTCTGGGCTGACCGCCAGAGGGAAGGAACGGCTATCAGGGGGTCCAAGAGTGCCGAGGTTTGGCTCCAGTATCCGCCTGGTCTTGAATACCCGTCGCGAGGCGGGAGGAAATCTTCGCGTGCGGGACGCCTTGCGGTGTCACTCACAACTTCATTAGCGACGATGCCGGATGGCGTCCCGCACTCCTCATATCGCCAGGCGGCAACGTCGTGGTGGTCTTGCTGTGCAAAATCGCATACCGCCCAACAGTCCGATCAACTTGATGGAAAGCCCGCACGGGATTATGTGCTGCTCATGGCCAATCTGATCGACAATACGGCGCGCAGCGCTGCTTCCGAGGCCCGTGCGGCCCGGCATCCGGAAAAGCAGAAGCGGGCGGATACGCCGGTTCTGCGCAAACCGGACTGGATCCGCGTGAAGGCGCCCCTGGGCAAGACCTTCTCGGAAACCCAGAAGATCGTGAAAGAGGGTGGCCTCGTCACCGTGTGCGAGGAAGCTGGCTGCCCCAATATCGGTGAGTGCTGGGAACAGAAGCACGCCACTTTCATGATCCTGGGCGATACCTGCACGCGCGCCTGTTCCTTCTGCAATGTGAAGACCGGCCTGCCGGCCGCCGTCGATCATGACGAGGCCCGCCGGGTCGCCGAGGCCGTCGCCCAGATGGGGCTGAACCATGTCGTCATCACCTCGGTGGACCGGGATGATCTGGATGATGGCGGGGCCCAGCATTTTGTTGATGTGATCGAAGCGATCCGCGCGGCCACGCCGGGCACGACGATCGAGATCCTCACCCCGGATTTCCTGCGCAAGCCGGGTGCGGCAGAACGCGTGATCGATGCCAAGCCGGACGTGTTCAACCACAATCTGGAGACGGTGCCGCGGCTCTATCTCTCCATCCGTCCGGGCGCGCGCTACTACCATTCCCTGCGACTGCTGGAGCGCGTGAAAGAGCGCGATCCGGCGCAATTCACCAAGTCCGGAATCATGGTCGGCCTCGGCGAGACCAAGGAAGAAGTGATGCAGGTGATGGATGATATGCGCTCCGCCGGCATCGATTTCCTGACCATCGGCCAGTATCTCCAGCCGACCCGCAAGCACGCGGCCGTCGACCGTTTCGTAACGCCGGACGAGTTCAAGGCCTATGAGACGATCGCTCGCGCCAAGGGCTTCCTCATGGTCTCGGCCACGCCGCTGACCCGGTCCAGCCACCATGCCGGTGATGATTTCCGCAAACTGCGCGAGGCGCGTGACGCGCAGCTGGCGCGCGGCTGACGGGGCTGTTGTGGCGGTCGAAACGCGTGAACGCCTGAGGCTGCTGCACGCACCGGACGATGTCTTTGATCTCGTCCTGGATGTGCGGCGCTATCCGGGCTTCATTCCCCAGATCACGGCGATGCGCGTGCTCAATGAGGCGCATGACGGCCCGCTGACCGAGCTGACCGCTGAGGCGCGTGTGCGCTATAAATTCGTCGCCGAACGCTTCACCTCGCGCGTTGTGGCGGATGCCGCCCACCGCACCATTGATGTGAGCTTTGTCTCCGGGCCTTTCCGGGTGCTGGAGAATGCCTGGCGCTTCCATGCGCTGTCGGACGGCTCCACCCTGGTGGATTTCACAATCCGCGCCGAGTTCAAGAATGCCATCCTGCAAATGCTGCTGGAGAGCAATCGCGACCGGGCCGGCCGTATCCTGATCGGCAAATTCTCCGCTGAGGCGGAAAAGCGGTGTGCGGTTGCCGGTGACCCCGCCGCTGACCTAGCGGAAGAGATCGACGCCCTCGGCTAACAGGTCGAGCGCCGTGGCGACGCTGGCCAGCCGGACGGCATCGCGGCCGCGATCCCCGAAACGCTGGACGATGGTGCGGGTGGGATGGTCCCGGCAGGCCAGTCCGAAATGGACCAGTCCGGCGGGTTTGCGTTCCGAACCGCCCGGCCCGGCGACACCGGTGATCGCCACAGCGATATCGGCATTGGACCGGAGCAGGGCCTCTTTCGCCATGATCTTGGCAACTTCGGCCGAGACCGCACCATGCCCCTCGATAATGCGGGCCGGAACACCCAGCATTTCCGTTTTGGCTTCGTTGGAATAGGTGATGAAAGCCCGGTCCACCACGTCGGAGGAGCCGGGGATTTCCGTCAGTAATCCGCTCACCAGCCCGCCCGTGCAAGACTCGGCGGTGGCGATCATAACGCCAGCGGTGCGGGCGCGGTCCAACAGGGTCTCCGCCTGGTCGATCAGGGAGTGGTTGAAAATCATGTCATCCTCGCCGTTACGATGGCCTGTGCGGCCAGGCCTTCGCCGCGCCCGGTAAAGCCGAGCTTTTCTGTCGTGGTCGCCTTGATATTCACCCGGGCCTCCGGAAGTCCCAATATCTCCGCCAGACGGGTCCGCATGGCGTCGCGATACTTGCCGATTTTCGGGCGTTCGCAGATCAGGGTGACATCCGCATGCACGATCTCACCGCCGGCTTCGCGCAGGAGTTTGAGGGCGTGCAGCAGGAATTTGTCCGACGCGGCGCCGCGCCATTGCGGATCGGAGGGCGGGAAATGCTGGCCAATATCGCCGGCTCCGGCACAGCCCAGTACCGCGTCCGTGACCGCGTGCAGCCCGGCATCTGCGTCGGAATGGCCGACCAGGCCCAGGCCTTCCTGCAGCTCCACGCCGCACAGCCACATCCTGTCGGCCGGTTCCAGCCGGTGCACGTCAAAGCCCTGTCCGGTCACTGTGATTGCGGGTGACATCATTTCGGCCTCGGCACGTTGGAAATCCTCCGGACGGGTGAGTTTGTAATTACCGTTCTCGCCCGGCACGGCAAAGACCGCACCGCCTGCCGCGCGAATGACCGCGGCGTCATCGGCATAGCTGGCCCCCGCGGCGCGCTCATGGGCGGCGATGAGCGTGTCGAGCCGGAAAGCCTGGGGTGTCTGGGCGGCACCCAGCGTTTCACGGTCCACGGGTTCACTGATCTCGCCGGACGCAGACAGACGCATCAGGGCATCCGTCACCGGTATGACCGGGATGATTGCGGCATGGTCTTCCAGCGCTGTGGCGAGCCGGTCGATCAGATCGGCCGAGACGAAGGGACGGGCGGCGTCATGGACCATGACGGCATCGACACCGGCCTGCGTCATGGCGGCCAGCCCGGCCCGTACCGAGTCGGATCTTGTAGCCCCGCCAGGAATCTTGACCGTGGTTTCGCCGACTTCCTTGTCCACGCCCTCCAGCAAGGCGGTATCCTGCGGGTTGGTCACCAGGACAATTGCAGCAATCGCAGGGTGAGCCCGCAAAGCCGCATAGCTGCGCGCCAGAACGCTCTTTCCCGCCAGTCTACGGAATTGTTTGGGAATTCCGCCGCCTGCGCGCTCGCCGCGCCCGGCGGCAACTATGATGGCGCCGATCTTCATCCCAAATCCTCATCCATTGCCGCAACGCAGCATAGTCGCTAGCTTATTTTTGTTTTTCAGCCTGTTCAGGATTAGTCCAGCCGCATGCCCTTTGCCATTGGGAACCACAGGATCGCGAATCCGGCCGTTCTGGCCCCGATGTCGGGTGTCACGGATCTGCCCTTCCGCTGTCAGGTCCAGGCTTTCGGCGCGGGCATGGTCGTGTCGGAAATGGTGGCGAGCGATGCGCTGGCCCGCGGACGCGTCGACATGGTGCGCAAAGCGGCGCTGGATGCCTCCCTGTCGCCCTGCGTGATCCAGCTGGCCGGCCGCGAGGCGCACTGGATGGGCGAGGGGGCGAAGATCGCCGCTGATGCCGGCGCCGACATTGTCGACATCAATATGGGCTGTCCGGCCCGCCAGGTGACCAAGGGTCTGTCCGGCTCCGCCCTGATGCGGGATCTGGACCATGCCCTGACCCTGATCGAGGCGACCGTGGCCGCGGTGGAGATTCCCGTGACCCTGAAAATGCGCCTGGGCTGGGATCATGACAGTCTCAACGCGCCGGAACTGGCGAAGCGGGCGCAGGATGCCGGTGTGCAAATGGTCACGGTGCATGGCCGCACGCGCCAGCAATTCTACAAGGGTGAGGCCGACTGGTCGGCGGTTCGCCCCGTGAAAGAGGCCGTGTCCATCCCGGTCATCGTCAATGGTGACATCCTGACCGCCGATCATGCCCGCGAAGCCCTGGCCCAATCGGGCGCCGATGCCGTGATGATCGGACGGGCGGCCCAGGGTCGACCCTGGCTGGTCGGCGAGATCGGTGCCGAACTGATGGGGCAGCCCCGTCTCGCCAGTTGGGATGAGAAGATCAAAGCCTTGGCGGCGCAGTTCGAGATCTCTCTGGAGCATTATGGCGAGCATCTCGGCATTCGCATGATGCGCAAGCATTTCGCCTCCTTCATGGATGATGAGGCTTCGACCTGTGATGCAGAATGGCGCACTGCCATCCGCGCGACCCTATGCCGGGCTGACAGCCCGGCGGCGGTCCGTGATGCCTTGGCCCGGTTGGAGCAGCCGGAAGGCCGGGCGGTCGCATGAGCGAGCTGCCTGTCACGGATCCGGCCGAACTGGCGGCAGAGATGGCGGCGATTCCCTTGCTGCAATTCTCGCAGGAGGGGGCCTTCATCTGGGCCAATACCCAGGCGGAGGAATGGCTGGGCCTGTCCAAGCGCGTCATGCGCAAGGGGCAGTTCGGCACGCATTCACCGCTCTGCTCCCATCTGGCCGAGATCGTGGAACAGGCCTGTGCCGCCCGACGAACGGTCGTCGGGCTCGGTCTGGCTCTGGGCCATGGGGGGCCGTTCGATTTGCACGCACGCTGGGCGGATGAGAGCGGCAGTGTCACCCTGTCCGTCCTGCCGCACCGGGAGACCGGTGCCCGCGCATCGGAAGCGCCAGCGCTCGGCTTTGGCCGCATGCTGGCGCATGAGCTGAAAAACCCGCTCGCCAGCGTCCGCGGTGCGGCGCAGCTGATCAAGCGCGAGAATGATATCGATGCCGCCGCCGAACTGGCCCATGTCATCATCCAGGATGTCGACCGGATCACGCGTTTGGCCGACCATTGGAGCCGGGTCGGGGATATCCGTCTTGGCGAGCTCAGCGAGATCAATCTCAACCGGCTGGCGGTTGCCGCGATGGAATCGCTGGCCCGTGCTGACGCGGATGCCAAGTCGATCCTGCGGGAGGGTTTCGATCCCTCCCTGCCCAATGTCATGGGTGACCGGGACCTGCTGCTTCAGGTCGTCCTGAACCTGTTGCGCAATGCGCTCGATGCGCTGCGCGGCCAGCCCGATGCCCGGATCAGCGTGGAAACACGCTTTGATACGGGCCCGAAAAGCCGGACCGGGGCCAATTCCACGCCGCTCGTTCTCAGCGTGCGCGATAATGGGCCGGGCATTCCCGATACGCTGGGATCGGGTATCTTCACCCCCTTCGTCACGACGAAGCCGGCGGGTGAGGGATTGGGACTGGCCTTTGCCGCCCGTGTGGCTGCCCTCCATGACGGGCAGCTCGATTATGAAAGTCATCCGGGGCAGACCGTCTTCCATTTGCGGCTGCCGATTGCCAGAGAGGTCACACCGTGAGCGCACGCATCCTGCTCCTCGAGGACGATGAAAGCCTGAAACTCATCCTGTCGCGCGCACTGGGCTCGGCCGGTTTCCAGGTCCGCGCCACCGCCTCGCCGGACACGGCGCTGGGCTGGATCCGCAATGGGGAAGGCGATCTCCTTTTGGCCGACGTTCTGCTGGACGGGACCAATTTCCTGGAAAATCTTGGCCTCGTCTCGCGCCTGCGTCCGCAAATGCCGGTCATCGTGATGAGCGCGCAAGCGACCGCCTCCACCGCCATCAATGCGGCCAAGGGCGGGGTGTTTGAATACCTGCCCAAACCGTTTGATCTTGATGACATGGTCGCCGCCGTGGAAGCGGCTCTGGGCGATGTGAAGACCTCGCAGCGCACCCGCACGACCGAAGAGCCGACCGGTTTCATTGGCCAGTCCGTTGCCATGCAGTCTGCCTTCAAGGCGATCGCCCGGGCAGCGACCAGCCAGGCCCATGTGATGATCACGGGCGAGCCCGGGGTCGGAAAGCGCCAGGCCGCCGAAGCCCTGCTTCGCGCGCGCGGCATATCGTCGGACGATGCAGTTGTCGTCACGCCGTCGAACACGGCGTCGGAAATCTTCGGCTCGACCCAGGCCGCCAAACAAGTTGTCTGGCTGCGGCTGGAAGAATGGAATGCCGACCAACAGCGCGCCGCCCGGGATGCGCTCGATGGCGGCGGGGGCCGCGTGATCGCCACCGCCTCCCAGGCGCCGTCCAGCCCGCTCGATACGCGCCTGGCCGCCCGGCTCAGCGAATGCATCATCACGGTGCCGCCGCTGCGTGAACGCCGCAGTGATATTCCGGCCCTGTGCGAAGCCTTCCTTTCGCAATTCGCCCGTCGCGACCAGCAGGCCGTGGTCCGTCTGTCGAAGGAAGCGGTCGATTATCTGACCAATTCGCCTTGGACCGGGAATGTGGTCGAGTTGCGAAGTGTCCTGTCGCGCCTGTCGCTGGCCACACGGGGGCGGGTTGCCTCGTTGAGTGATGTGGTGGACGCGCTGAAAACCGATAGTGGCGATACGGCAGAGGAAATCTCCGTGCATGCCAATGCCCTGGCGGCGCTGGCACTTTCCAGTCCGGATGCGCGTCAGGTCGCGGTGGACTCGGTGGAGCGGGCCCTGTTCTCGCAAGCGTTGGACCGCTGCAATGGCAATCGCTCCAAGGCGGCCGAATTGCTGGGGCTCAATCGCAACACCCTGGCCCGGCGTCTCGCCGAGCTGGACGAGGAAGAGGGCGAATAGGCCTGCCACACCAGTCTGTTGCCCATGCGTAACGTTTGTTGATTTTGTGCAACGTGAGCGTAAAGATGCGTGCCTGACTCACGCATGAGAGCGTCCTTGCCGCAATCTTCGACCAGAACCCTGATCCGCAACATCTCGCCCCAATCGGCGGCGCTGTTCGGTATTGGCTTCG
Organism: Maricaulis parjimensis; assembly: GCF_016817355.1. Classification (GTDB taxonomy): domain Bacteria; phylum Pseudomonadota; class Alphaproteobacteria; order Caulobacterales; family Maricaulaceae; genus Maricaulis; species Maricaulis parjimensis. The sequence continues at coordinate 127,924 of NZ_JADOTT010000004.1, read as the reverse complement.
TCGTCTCGCTCAGCCTGCTCTCCGCTGCGGCCTTTATCCTGCTGAACGAAGGCGGGCTGACCGGTTCGCGCAGCCGTTATGCGATCGGCATCCTGATCGGCAATGCCGTCCTGATCACCGGTCTGGCCGGCGTGGTCACCTTGCGTTTTGTGCGCCGTTTCCGGGCCCGCCGCTTCGGCGAGCCGGCGCCGCGCCTGCATCTGCGCTTCGTCGCCCTGTTCTCGATTGCGGCTGCCACGCCAGCCATTCTCTCGGCCCTTTTCCTCGGCGCCGTGATCAGCCGGGGTGTGGACTATTGGTTCGGCAATCGCGTCTCCACCATGGTCGACCAGATGGAGACGGTGGCGCTGGGCTTCTACAACCGCGAAGCGGAATTCGCGTCCGACCAGCTGCGCGCCATGGCCTATGACCTGAGCCAGCCGGAGGCTGTAGATGCCTTCACCTCCAGCCGGATCCAGTATGTGCGCTACCTGTCCAACCAGGCGGCCCAGCGCGGCTTCGTGGCGGCCTATCTGGTGGATGGTCGCGGCACGCTGCTGGCGCGCACCCAGTTCCGGGAGAATGAGGAATATGTCGCGCCGTCACCCCGGCTCTACGAGTTGGCGGGTGAGGGCGATGTGGCGGTCACGACGCCCGACACCTCTGCAGACGCTGCCGATGTGATGCGCCTGCTCTACCGCATCGAAGCCTATCCGGACGCCTATCTTTTCATTTCCCATCCGATGGATATTGCCCTTTTCCGCCAGATGGGGGCGGCCCGCCGTGAATTGCGCGATGCCTCGCAGCAGGAAAGCCGGATCCGGCAGACCTTCTATTTCCTTTATTTCGAAGTGGGTATCCTGCTTCTCATCGGTTCGATCTGGCTGGCCCTGACAGCGGCGACCCGCGTGGCGACGCCGGTCTCCCGCCTGGTCGCGGCCGCCGAACGCGTGCGCCGCGGGGATCTGGACGCACGCGTGCAGATGGGCCGGGATGATGACGAGATTTCCGCCTTGGCCCGGGCCTTCAACCGGATGACCCGGCAATTGCGCTCCCAGCGTCGCGAGCTGATCGAATCCCACGCCGAGTCGGAAAAGCGCCGGGCCTTCATGGAAGCCATTCTGGCCGGTGTGCGGGCCGGCGTTATCGGTCTGGACGGCGATGACCATATCACGCTGATAAACCGCTCCGCGATTTCCCTGCTCAGCCCGGGAACCGATGATCTGATCGGGGTAGATATCGGCGAAGTGACGCCCGCCCTCGTGGAAATCGTGCAGCAGGCCCGCCGCCGTCCGGGCTCGGTGGCCGAAGGCCAGGTTGATCTGCAGGGTGATGACGAGCAGGAGCGCCATCTGACGGTCCGCGCCTCGATGGATGAAGAGGCCGGGCTGGTGATCACATTTGATGATGTGACGCGTCTGGTCACGGCACAGCGCAATGCCGCCTGGCGGGAAGTCGCGCGCCGCATTGCCCATGAAATCAAGAATCCGCTCACCCCGATCCAGTTGTCGGCCGAGCGGATCCGCCGCAAATACCGCGATGATATCCAGACCGATGTCGAGACTTTCGACCGGTGTGTGGAAACCATTGTTCGGCAGGTCAGCGATATCGGCCGGATGGTGGACGAATTCTCCTCCTTTGCCCGCATGCCGCAGCCGAAAGTGGAAAGCGTCGAAATGACCGATCTGGTCAAATCCGCTGTCTTCACCCAGCGCGTGGCCTCACCGAATATCGAGATTCCCTTCGATCAGCCGTCTGCCCATGTGCACGCCCTATGTGACGCGCGCCTGTCGAGCCAGGCATTGGCCAACATCCTCAAGAATGCCTGCGAAAGCGTCAGTTCGCGCATGGAGAAGGATGATCAGCCGGGCCGGGTCGCTGTCAGCTTGCGGGCTGTGGATGGCTTCGCCGTGATCGAGGTTCAGGACAATGGGCTGGGCTGGCCGGTTCCCAACCGTGAACGGCTCACTGAGCCTTATATGACAACGCGCGAGAAGGGGACGGGCCTCGGCCTGGCCATCGTCAAGCGCGTCATGGAAGACCATAAGGGACGACTGGAACTGGATGTGCCGGAAGAGGGCGAGGGGGCCATTGTGCGCCTTGTCTTTCCACTGACCGACACGGCCACGGACCAGTTTGCGTCTGCGCAGGAGGCATGATGCATGGCTAGGGATATTCTCATCGTTGATGACGAGGCCGATATCCGGGAACTCATCGGGGGGCTGCTCGAGGATGACGGGTATGAACCGCGCGAAGCCGGGGATGCCGATGCCGCCCTGGAGGCCATCCGGGCGCGCAAGCCGTCCCTGATCATTCTCGATGTCTGGCTGCAGGGCTCGCGACTGGACGGGATTGAGCTGCTGGATGAGTTCCGGGCGCTCGATCCGGACCTCCCGGTCATCGTGATCTCCGGTCACGGAACCATCGAGACGGCGGTCGCAGCCATCCGCAAGGGGGCCTATGACTTCCTGGAAAAACCGTTCAAGAGCGACAAGCTTCTGCTGACGGTGAAGCGGGCATTGGAGACCAGCCGGCTGCGCAGCGAAAACGCGCAATTGCGGGCGCGTACAGAGGTGCAGAGTTCGCTGATCGGTGAGAGCACGGGCATCGTCCAGGTTCGCCAATTGATCGAGCGCGTTGCGCCGACCAATAGCCGGGTTTTGATCCGGGGCCCATCGGGCGCGGGCAAGGAGACCGTGGCGCGCCTGATCCATGAAGCTTCGCCGCGTGCTGCGGCTGATTTTGTCGCGGTGAGCGCTCCCGGCATGTCACCGGAAGGTGTCGAGCTGGAGCTGTTCGGCCGCGAAAATGATGACGGTTCGGTCAAGCATGTCGGTCTGCTGGAGCGCGCCCATGGCGGGACGCTCTATCTGGACGAGATTGCCGACATGCCGCGAGAAACCCAATCCAAGCTTCTGCGGCTTCTGGTGGAGCAGCGCTTCCGCCGGATTGGTGGAGCCAAGGATGTGCAGGTCAATGTGCGGGTGATTTCCTCCACAGCGCAGGATCTCAATACGCGCATCCAGGAAGGCACTTTCCGCGAGGATTTGTACCATCGCCTGGCCGTTGTGCCGGTTACGGTTCCGGCTCTGGCCGAGCGTCGCGAGGACATACCCTCGCTCGTCCACCATTTCGTGGATCGTCTGACCACATCGGCCGGATTCGCCAAGCGGGAGTTCGGCGAGGATGTGATGGCGGCCCTGCAGGCGCATAGCTGGCCCGGGAATGTGCGCCAATTGCGCAATAATATTGAGCGCTTGCTGATCCTGGCCACGGGTGGTGCGGCTGAGCCGATCACGCTGGAAAGCCTGCCGTCGGAAGTCGTGACGCGGGAAAATCAGGAAGCCGGGTTTGACGCAGAGAAAATGATTGCCTTGTCTTTGCGCGAAGCCCGGGAGAATTTCGAACGCGAATACCTCAAAGCGCAGATCGACCGGTTTGGTGGCAATATCTCGCGAACGGCAGCCTTTATCGGCATGGAGCGCTCGGCCTTGCATCGCAAGCTGAAATCGCTTGGTGTCGGCAATACGGGTCGGGAAGGCGCGGCCTAGCGCGGAACGGACGGAAATCGAATGAAAGCCATAGTCTGCGGCGCCGGCCAGGTTGGTGTCGGTATCGCCCGGGCCCTCGCCCGGGAAGGCAATGCGGTCACCGTCGTCGACTGGTCGACCGAGCTGATCGACAATGTCGTCACCGATCTGGATGTCCGCGGTGTGGTCGGCCACGCCTCGCATCCCGATGTGCTGGAAAAAGCGGGCGCGCGGGAAGCGGACCTTCTGGTCGCCGTCACCTATTCGGACGAAACCAATATGGTGGCCTGCCAGGTCGCCCATTCCCTGTTTTCGACCCCGACCCGGATTGCCCGGGTGCGAGCCCAGAACTATCTCGATCCGGCCTGGGGCGATCTCTTCTCGACCGGCAATATGCCCGTGGATGTGGTGATCTCACCGGAGCTTGAAGTGGGCCGGGCCATTCTTCAGCGGGTCGAGACACCGGGTGCCTTTTCCACGGCGGTGTTCTCGGGCGGACGGGTCCAATTGCTGGGCCTGCGCCTGGAAGACAGTTCGCCGGTGGCGGGGTCCACGACGGAACAGGTCATGGAGCTCTTTCCAGACCTGCGGGTTGCCGTGGTGGGTGTTCAGCGCGAGCGCACGCTCTTCATTCCCAAAATGCATGACCCGCTGCTGGCGGGCGATGATGTCTATGTCGTCACCGAAAGCGCCCAGGTCAAACGTGTGCTGGATATTTTCGGCCGGAATGCCGACCAGATCCGCCGCGTGGTCGTGGTCGGAGCCGGCAATATCGGTGTCTATGTCGCCCGGGCGCTCGAACGCGCCGGCGGCGTGAAGGTCCGCCTGGTCGAGGCGGACAAGGCACGGGCTGAAGCTGCGGCCGAACGGCTCAAGAAGACGGTCGTCCTTCACGGCGACGGGCTGGATGCGCGGATGTTGCGCGAGGCCGGTGTCGAGCAGGCCGAGCTGGTCATCTGTGTCACCAATGATGACAAGGTGAATATGCTGTCGGCCGTCATGGCCAAGCGTGAAGGCGGCGAGCGGGCGTTGAGCCTGATCAATGATCGCACCTTTGAGGGCATGCGCGAGCCCTTGGGCATTGATGTCCTGATTGATCCGCGGGCGACCACCGTGTCCACCATCCTGCAGCATATCCGCCGCGGCCGGATCACCGGTCTGCAAAGCCTGGGCGGTGGTGAGGCGGAGGCGCTGGAAGGTGTGGCCCTGTCCACCTCGCCGCTGGTCGGAAAGACGCTGGAAGAACTGGAATTGCCTGACGGGGTCGCCCTGGGTGCCGTCGTTCGCGGTGACAAGGTGATCCTGCCCTGCGATGAGGGCCGGATCCGGGAAAACGACCGGGTTCTGCTGTTCTGCAACACCGCGCTGATCCCCAAGGTCGAGCATCTCTTCCGCGTCAGCCTCGAGTATTTCTAGACCATGTCGCTGGCCGCACTCCTCCGGCCCCTCGGTGCGCTCTGGGTGCTTGTGGCGATGATCTCGCTGCTGGCCGCACTGGCGGCCTTTGCGGTCAGTGAACCGCATCTGGCACCGTTTTTCCTGATCTCGGCAGGACTGGCTCTGGTGCCCGGCCTGCTGATCCTGTCGGCCACACGCGGTATCCGCTTCCGCGCCAGCGCGCTGGACGCGCTGGGATTGGCCCTGCTGGCCTGGGTGACGACACCGGCCGTAGCGGCTTTGCCCTTCTGGATTTCTGGCTATTTCGATCCGATCGACTCTCTGTTCGAAGCCTATTCTGCCGTTACGACAACCGGGGCGACCCTTTTACCGGCTGATCAATTGCCGCGCTCCCTGGTGTTCTGGCGGGCGATCATGGCCTGGTTTGGCGGATACGGGACGCTGGTCCTGGCTATCGCCATCCTGGCTGCCTTGGACAAGGACGTGCCGGCCATCCGGCGCTCGCCGCTGCTGACCATCCGTCCGGATAATGTGTTTTCCCACCTGCCGCAGGCCGCGCAGCGCGTCGGGCTGATCTACACGGTCATCACGTCACTCATCTGGCTGGGCCTGATCCTGTCGGGGACGGGATTGTTCGATTCGACGGTTCTGGCGATGGGCGCCATATCGACCAGTGGCTATACTCCCGCAGATGGCGGTTTGCTGCCCGCTTTCGGGGCCCTGGCAACGCTTCTGGTCGCCATTGGAAGCCTGGCAGGCAGTCTCAATATCGCTTTGTTCTGGGACGTCCTGCGGGACTGGCGCGTGATGAAGGATCCGGACCTTCTGGGGATCTCGATCCTGACAGTGGGGCTCGCGGTGCTCTATGTGGTCGCGGCTCCGGAGCAGGCGCACACGCATGTTCTGGACGCGCTCTTCATGGTGACAACATCGGGCTACTCGGTGGCTGGTACCCTGTCACCTGTGCCGATCGCGGCGGTCTTCGTGGCGCTGATCGGTGGCGCGGCGGCCTCGACATCCGGCGGGATCAAGGTGTCGCGCATCCTGCTGCTGTGGCGGCGGATGGGGTCTGAACTGGCCTTGCTGGCCGACCCGTCGAGCGTGGCGCCAGTGACGTTCCGGGGGCGTCAGGCGCGGGATTCCGCCCTGATCGGCATCTGGGCCTATGTGCTGGGCTTTCTGGCCTGTCTGGGCCTGGGCACGCTTCTGCTTAGCCTGACGGACATGGATTTCGTCACCGCCTTCCTCGCCAATGCATCGGCCCTCGCCAATATCGGTCCGCTTCTGAACGAAGTGCAGGCGGGCGATGGCTGGCGCGATATCACCGATAATGCCAAGCCCATCCTTATTTCCGCCATGGTGCTGGGGCGTCTTGAAGTCCTCGCTGCAGTCGCGGCGATCTGGGCGCTTTTCATCCGCAACTGAGAACTTCGCTGTGTCCCGATATTCCTACGTCAATGGCCGTTTCCTGCCGCATCGCGACGCGCATATCTCGATTGATGACCGGGGCTTTCTGTTCGGTGATGCCATCTATGAAGTCTGGAGTGTGCGCAAGGGGGAGCTCCTGGATGCGGACGGGCATTTCGGACGCCTGCAGCGGTCGCTGGGAGAGTTGCGGATCGCCATGCCTGTCACCATCCCGGCGCTCAAACTGGTCATTCGGGAACTCCTCCGCCGCAATCGCGTGCGGGACGGCCTGGTCTATTTGCAGATTTCCCGCGGCGCGGCGCGGCGTGATCATGCCTTTCCGCCGGCCGGAACGCTGCCGACACTGGTGATGACAGCCAAACGCGTGGACTTCACGGCAGCGGATGCCCGGGCGGATCAGGGGATTGGTGTCCTCAGCTTGCCTGATCAGAGATGGGCGCGGTGCGATATCAAGACCGTGAATCTGCTCCCCAATGTGCTGGCGAAACAAGCCGCGCGGGAGGCGGGCGCTTTCGAGGCCTGGCAGGTTGATGAGGCCGGCAAGGTTACCGAAGGCGCCTCGAGCAATGCCTGGATCGTGACCGCAGACGGTGTGCTGGTCACGCGCCCGGCCGACAATGCCATTTTGCATGGTATTACAAGGGCCACCATCCTGCGCATTGCGCGTGAAGCGGGCTTGGGTGTGGAGGAGCGCGGCTTCACCCTGGCGGAGGCACACGCGGCGCGGGAAGCCTTTATAACCTCCGCGACGACATTCGTGACACCGGTCGTGCGGATCGATGACAAACCTGTTGGCAATGGCGCGCCGGGATCTCTCGCAACTCAGTTGCGGCAGGCCTATCTGGGGCCGAACTGACGGGAATTCGAACTCTGCTTGCAAGATGAGATGGTTGCAGGGTGGAGCAGGGCCTGTATACCCTATCAGGCGAATCGCATTTGCAACGGCGCTTTTGGAGCCAACATGTCGCACGATAAAAAACAAAATCTGCAGGACGCCTTCCTGAACTCTGTGCGTAAGACGAAAACGCCCCTGACCATCTTCCTGGTCAATGGGGTGAAACTTCAGGGCGTTGTGACCTGGTTCGATAACTTCTGTGTTTTGCTTCGCCGGGACGGTCTGTCCCAGCTGGTCTACAAGCACGCCATCTCGACGATCATGCCGGCCGCGCCGGTCCAGTTGTTCGAAGGCGACAAGGCTGACGAAGACGACACGGTAGCTGAGAGCGCCACCGATTGATCGAGCGCGAGGCGCCGGTTTCCCGCGCCCTTGTCATTCATCCGACGGACCGTGACGGTCTGGGCCGTGCCGATGCACGGCTAGAAGAGGCGGCCGGTCTGGCCGAGGCCCTCGACCTTGAAGTGGTCGAGGCTTTTGTTGTGACTCTCAGGAAGGTCGATGCCGGCAAGTATTTCGGCCGTGGCAAGCTGGCCGAGCTGAAGGAGCGGATCGAGGCCGGCGAGGTGAATGTCGCCGTCATCGACACAGCCCTGTCCCCGATCCAGCAGCGCAATCTGGAAAAAGCCTGGAATGTGAAAGTCGTCGACCGGACCGGGTTGATCCTGGAAATCTTCGGTCAACGCGCGCGCACCAAGGAAGGTGTGCTGCAGGTGGAACTGGCCCGGCTGGCCTATGAGCGCTCGCGCCTGGTGCGGACCTGGACCCACCTGGAGCGCCAGCGCGGTGGTCGCGGCTTCCTGGCTGGCCCGGGGGAAACCCAGATCGAGACCGACCGGCGTCTGCTCAACGAGAAAATGGCCAAGCTGCGCCGTCAGCTGGAGGAAGTGCGCCGGACCCGCAGCCTGCACCGAGCTCAGCGCCAGGATGTGCCATTCCCGACCGTGGCCCTGGTCGGCTACACCAATGCCGGCAAATCCACCCTGTTCAACCGCCTGACGGGCGCGGGGGTGTTCGCCCAGGACATGCCCTTCGCCACGCTGGATCCGACCGTACGGGCCCTGGAGATGGACAATGGGACGACCTTGCTCCTGTCCGACACGGTGGGCTTCATCACCGACCTGCCGACGGAGCTGATCGCGGCTTTCCGGGCGACACTGGAGGAGGTGCGTGAAGCTGACCTCCTGATCCATGTCATCGACGCTTCGGATCCTGACCGGGACGGCCGTATCCAGGACGTGGAGTCGGTGCTCGATGCTATCGATGCGGGGCCGCGCCATGAACAGGCGATGATCGAGGCCTGGAACAAGGCGGATTGCCTGGACGAGGATGCCGCCGAGGATCTGGCCTATTCGACCCATGTCGCCAATCTGAAGGCGGAACGGGCCGTCAAACTGCCGATCTCGGCGGTAACGGGTGCTGGCGTTGACGTGCTCATGGAGGCTGTCGAGCGCGCCTTGGCTCGCGATGACGAGAAGCTGGTCATCGAAATTGCGCCGGCCCAGGCCCGTGCACTGGCCTGGCTGCACGAGAATGGCGATATTCTGGATACCCAGATCAATCCGGAAACGGGCGCTTCAACCGTTGAGGTCCGCCTGCCGCCAGCTCAGGCAGGCCGGTTCCGGGCGCAGTTTCCCGAGGTTGCGGTTCCGCAAGGGATCGCCGAACCCCCGCCCGAGGATGACTACTAGGCCGACTTCGCGGCCTTGTCGGCCCGCTTGGCCTCGTCCCAGAGCACTTCCATTTCTTCCAGGCTGGCCTCGTCGGGAGATCGGCCCTGATCCTTGAGCCGGCGCTCGATATGCCGGAAACGGCGTTCGAACTTGGCGTTGGCACTGCGCGTAGCCGTTTCAACGTCTACTTTCAGTTTGCGCCCCAAGTTCGTGCAAACAAACATCAAATCGCCAATTTCTTCGGCGATGTCATCGGCGTGCTGCCGGCCCATGGCCTCGCGGACTTCGCCCAACTCTTCGTCAATCTTGGCAAAGACCTGTTCTGCGCCCGGCCAGTCGAAGCCGACCCGCGCGGCGCGTTTCTGAAGTTTCTGGGCGCGTTTGAGGGCCGGCAGGGCCACGGGCAGATCGTCCAAAACACCATCGCCCTTGTCGGAGGCTTTGCGTTCGGTCGCCTTGATGGCTTCCCACTCCTCGGTCTGGGTTTGGCTGTCGCGTGTCGTTGCGTCCCCAAAAACATGCGGATGGCGGCGGATCATCTTGTCATTGATGGCCTGACAGACATCGTCGAAATCGAACAAGTCCTGTTCCGATGCCATTTGGGCATGGAAAACCACCTGCAGCAGCAAGTCGCCCAGCTCGTCCTTGAGCTCGGCGAAATGGCCCCGTTCGATGGCATCGGCCACTTCATAGGCCTCTTCGATCGTGTAGGGCGCAATCGTGGAGAAGTCCTGTTCGAGGTCCCAGGGGCATCCGCCATCCGGATTGCGCAGCTTGGCCATGATGGCGCGAAGTTGCTGGATCGGGGTGAGGGCGGTCTGGGTCATAGCGGTCATCCGGATCTGTGATATCCCGGCTTATGCCCTGATTTGCCCAGCACGCCATACTTCAAGCAGGAAAGCGTGAGGCTTGCTAACCCCCTTTGATACCTCAAGCAGTGTCTTTGAGGTTATCAGGAGATTGGCTTAAGCAATGAGAAAACAATAGAAAAGTGTCCTCTTCCGCGAGCCTGAGTGTTTGTCGCGTCTATTGCGTTTCGAATTATTGTCCGACAATTGCGTTGTTTGCTGCGCTGCAGCAAGTGGCGAAAAATCCTAATGAGGCGTAAATCGATGCTTCTGCCAAAATGCAATTCCATGTAGTGTCTGTTTTGAAACCGGATTCACACGCGAATCCGATTCGTATCCGGCATTGGGCAAACCGGGCATTACATTGATGGTGCGGCATCCGGCAGGGTGCTTGGGGGGAAATATGAACGTCTCGAAGATCTCGTCGCTCATGGGCGCCGCTGAAACGGCTCTGGCCCGTTTGGCAAAAACAGTCCTCCCGGCATTTGTTATGGGCGCTGCCGTTGTGGCCGGTGCCTCCGGCGCTGCCCTGGGACAAGCCTTCTCGACCACTTCAGTCATCTCGGATACGGATGGCGGTGAATTGCTGGCCGGGGACGAACTCCAGCTTCTCGTGAACATCTGGGACTCGGACGGGACCTACTCCTTCAAGGACATCAGCTATTCGATCGATTTCTCGACGGCCGATTCCGATATCGCGATCGAGTCCGTTCAATTCAGCAGTTTTTGCCTGAACAGCACGGCGAGTTTCACGCAGCAGCCTGGCCCGACCGTGAGTGTCTCCGGTCTGGAGCCCTTCAATATCAATAACGAAGTGTTCGGGTGTTACTCACTCATCACCTTCACCCTGCCTGACGATATTGCGGCGGGAACCTACACAGTCGATGTATCGGATGCCTCGGCCACGGCGGTTGATGGCGCCATGGCCGAAACCGGTTTCACGCAGGCGCTGAATGATGCCAGTTTCACGGTGGTGGCCGATACGGTGGGCCCGACGCCGGTCATTTCCACACCGGGGAGTGATCTTCCCGATGAGCCTTTCAATATCAGCATTGATTGGGGCGAAGTCGTCCAGAACTTCGTATCGGGTGATATCAGCGTCACGAATGGTAGTGTGACAAGCTTTGACCCGGTTGTCGGTGAGGCGGGTGGCACCGATGCGCGGCGGTATGTCGTCACCATCACCCCGGATGGTCCCGGGACGCTGATCATTGATATCCCCACAGGGGTGGCCGACGATCAGGTTGGAAACTCGAACACGGATACGGCGTCGGCCACGGTGGAAATTCTCACCCTGGCCACACTGTCGATGCAGGTTCTGACCAATCCCGTGGATCCGGGTGGATCATTCGTTGTCCGCTTCACCGTTGAAAATGACAACGCGACGGCGGCCCTGACCGGCGGCAGTTTTAACTTTTTCGCCAGCGATTTCGTCTCCGGCCTGACTATGAGCCTGGCCTCTACGCCAGCCGAACCTTGCGGTACCGGTTCCGGTGCCAGCCTGTCCAATGCGGATGGCTATTTGGCCCTTTCCGGCATGAACCTGGCGGCAAATTCCAGCTGTACCTTTGATGTGGATACGACCATCCCCGGCGGAACCAGTAGTGGAACTTATGTGCTGGGTCTGAGTTCTTGGTCCTACTCGCTGGATGGCAATGGGATCAGCGGCCCGGCCACCAGTGCCTCGCTGCAGGTTTCCGGCGCTGAAGGCGCCGGCTCGCCGCTTGTTTTCACAAAGACCTTCTCCGCCGACCAGGTGAATCCGGGCGATGAGATCGACCTGGAATTCCATATTGTGCCGGAAGAGGGCACGGATCTCAGCTCGGCGGCCTTCACGGATGATCTGGATGCCGTGCTCAGCGGTCTGGCCGTGACCGGAGATTTGCCGACGGCACCGTGTGGCGTAGGCTCCAGCCTGACCGGCACCAGTTCGCTGACCTTTACGGGTGGCAATCTGGCCGATGGGGAGAGCTGTACCTTCTCGGTCACCCTGACCGTGCCCGAAGGCGCGTCAGCCGGTTTCTACACGAATACCACCAGCGATCTGACAGGTTTCTCCGATGATGGCGGTGGCGCTGCAGCCTTCACCGAAAGCGGTGCCAGTGACAGTTTCTCCGTGAACAATCTCGTTCCGGGTGTAACCCTGTCGACCGACACGACCTCGCCGGGCGTGGGCGAGGCTTTCTCGGTGACCATCCGTTTTTCGGAAGCTGTCACAGGGTTCGAGCTCGCGGATTTTGATGTCCTCAATGCTGTGTTGAGCAATCTTGCGGCGGTCACGGGGGAGAATGCCTACACATTCGATGCCACGGCTTCAGCCACGGGTGCGCTGACCATCCAGCTGCCGGCGGGTACCGTAGAAGACGCCGACATGAATATCAACACGGCTTCCAACGTGATCTCGTTGACGGCCGTCGCAGCGGAACCTGAAATCGACGTGACAGGGGCCGGAACAGACATCACCTCGGGTGCGACAACGGCGGACCTGAATGATGGTACGCATTTCGGCACCGTCGGCACATCCGGCAGCACGCTGGTGAAGACATTCGTCATCACCAATTCGGGCTCCGGGACGCTGACCTTCACCGGTGGCACTCCGGTGACGCTGAGCGGCACGGATGCGTCGGAATTCTCCGTGGTCAGCCAGCCCACTACGCTTGCGCCGGGCGGCACTTTCGACCTGCAGATTTCTTATGACCCCACAACATCCGCGACCGATGATGCGACCGTGTCCATCGCGTCCGATGATGCGGACGAAGACCCGTTCACATTCGCGATCCGCGGTATCGGTTCGACCGGGCCGGAGATCGCCGTATCGGGCAATTCGGTCAATATTTCGGACAATGATGTTACGGCCACGACGACGGATCACACGGACTTTGGCTCGGTGGATCTGGGTTCTACCCAGACCCGGACCTTCACCATCACTAATACTGGTGACGACACTCTGACCCTGGGCACCGACGCGGTCAGCCTGATTCAGACAGAGAGCCAGTTCGAGGTGACGACACAGCCGGCGACAAGCCTGGCAGCGTCCGCGACGACGACTTTCGTGATCACCTACACGCCAACTGTTGTGGGTGCGCGGAATGCCACGGTGAGTATCGCCAGTGACGATGCGGACGAGAATCCGTTCGAGTTCGCCATCCAGGCAGAAGGGACGGGGGGTATCGAGGCCAATCTCACCGGCAATGGCATTGATATCGTGGACGGCGACAGTGCGCCTGCAGCCGCGGACGGAACCGATTTCGGAACGGTGCAAGTCGGCGACACGGTTACTCAGACCTTTGTTATCGAGAATACCGGCACCACGACCATGACCCTGTCGCCCGCGCCGATCGAGGTTTCCGGTCAAAGCGTCGGCAGCACGACGGTGGATGTGTTCGGGTCTTCGGATTTCACCATCACCAGCCAGCCCAGTACCACAATCACGGCAGGTTCCACGTCCAGCTTTGTCGTGTCCTACACGCCGAGTTCGACCGGCACGGTTTCCGCAACCACGATCGCCTTTGGTACTGATGACCCGGACGAGCAGCGCTATGAGTTTGCGGTCACCGGTTTCGCAACCACCCCGGAAATCGCGGTATCCGGCGAAGGCAATGATATCAGCGATGGTGACAGCACGCCGGTCGCGACCGATGGGACGCTGTTCGGCAGCTATAACGAGGATTCCGGATCGGAAGCCCAGACCTTCACCATCGCCAATAGCGGTGACGGCCTGCTGACCCTGGGCAGCGATGCCGTCAGCGTCAGCGGTACAAATGCGGCTGACTTCACGGTGACCTCGCAGCCAGCCACCACGGTGGCCGCGTCCGGTGGCAGCACGACGTTCGAGATCACCTTTGATCCGAGCGGGACGGGCAGTCGTACCGCGACGGTCTCGATTGCCAATGATGATCTGGACGAAGCGCCGTTCACCTTCGATGTGGAAGGTGAGGGGCTGGATATCACGCCGCCGGCCGCTTTCTCCGTGGCGTTCGATGACAGCACGATCAATGCCGCCGAAGCGGGTTCGACCAGTTTCACCTTCACGGGTGCGGAAGTCGGCGCGAGCTATGACTTCTCGATTTCCAGTTCCGGTGGGGGTTCTGCCGTCACAGGGTCTGGCACCGTCGCCAGTGCCGGCGAACAGATCAGTGGTATCGATGTGTCCGGCCTGGGCGATGGCACGCTGACCCTCTCGGTCACTCTGGAGGATGCTTCCAGCAATTCCGCCGGACCAGAGACGGATACGGCCACGCTGGACCAGACGGCTCCGACGGTCACCATTTCAGGCCCGTCCGCCACTCAGACCGGTGCGTTCACGGCCACTTTCACATTCTCTGAAGACGTGACGGGTTTCGCTCTGGCGGACATTTCAGTGGGCAATGGTTCGGCGTCCGCCTTCGCGGGTTCGGGCGACAGCTATACCGCCACCATCACACCCGCTGCGGACGGGTCCGTCACGGTGGATGTGGCGGCAGATGCGGCCACTGATGACGCGGGCAATGGCAGTACGGCGGCGACGCAATTCTCGGTCGAGGCCGATATCACGGCACCAACATTGGCCATCACCGGCCCGTCTTTGACGCAGACCGGGGCGTTCACGGCGACTTTCACGTTCTCTGAAAGTGTCACGGGCTTTGCCTTGGCCGATATCAGTGTCGGTAATGGTTCGGCCTCTGCCCTGGCGGGTTCCGGCGATACCTATACGGCCACCATCACGCCTGCAGCTGACGGGACTGTGACCATTGACGTGGCGGCAGATGCGGCGACGGATGATGCCGGCAATGGCAATACGGCGGCCACGCAATTCTCTGTGGACGCGGATGTCACGGCGCCGGGCGTCACGATTTCGGGGCCTTCGAGTGTGCAGAATGGGGCCTTCTCGGTCACCTTCACCTTCAGCGAGGATGTGACCGGTTTCACCGTGGCTGACGTCTCGGTCACCAATGCCAGCCTGTCCGCCTTCTCCGGTTCCGGCGACACCTATAGCGTGACGGTCACGCCGGCCAGTGATGGCAGTGTCGCAGTGGACGTCCTGGCGGATGTCACGGCGGATGCTGCCGGCAATGGCAATACGGCCGCGACCCAGTTCTCTGTGGAGGCTGACCTGACGGCACCGACGGTGGGCATTTTCGGTCCGTCCGGGGCACAAACCGGTGCTTTCGTCGTGACCATAAGCTTCTCCGAGGATGTGACGGGCTTTGCCCTGGCGGATATCTCGGTGGGCAATGGATCGGCGTCCGGGCTCTCAGGGTCCGGCGGTGACTATACGGCGACCATCACACCGAGTGCCTCGGGCACGGTGACCGTCGATATCGGTGCCGATGGTGCCAATGACGAAGCCGGCAATGGCAATACGGCGGCAACCCAGTTCAGCGTGGAAGCCGACCTGGATCCGCCGAGTGTGTCGATCAGCGGCCCGAGTGCCAGCCAGACCGGTGTGTTCTCCGTCACCTTCACCTTCTCGGAAGATGTGACCGGTTTCGCCCTCGCGGACATCAGTGTGGGCAATGGCTCGGCTTCGTCCTTTGCGGGGTCGGGGGACACGTATACGGCGGATATCACGCCTGCAGCGGACGGGTCCGTGACGGTGGATGTTGCGGCGGATGTCGCGACGGATGATGCCGGCAATGGCAATACCGCTGCCACCCAGTTCTCGGTCGATGCGGATATCACTCTGCCGACCCTGGCCATCACTGGACCGTCTGCGGCACAGACCGGTGCCTTCACGGCGACTTTCACCTTCTCGGAAGATGTGACCGGGTTTGACTTGGCCGACATTTCCGTGGGGAATGGTGTCGCATCCGGCTTCGCTGGCTCTGGAGACAGTTACACCGCCACGATCACTCCGTCGGCTGACGGGACAGTGACGGTGGATGTGGCCGCCGATGCCGCGACGGATGATGCGGGTAATGGAAACCAGGCTGCCAGCCAGTTCACGCTGGAAGCGGACATCACGGCTCCGACGGTGACGATCACCGGCCCGTCTGCCACTCAGACCGGGGCTTTCACAGCGACCTTCACCTTCTCTGAAGATGTGACGGGCTTCGCGCTCGCCGATATCAGTACCGGCAATGCAACAGCTTCCGGGCTGGCGGGCTCTGGCGATACTTACACCGCCACCATCACGCCAGCGGCGGATGGCGCGGTCACGGTCGATCTCGCCGCCGACAGTGCGTCGGATGATGCGGGCAATGGCAACACGGTCGCCACCCAATTCTCCGTTGAGGCCGACATCACCTCGCCGAGTGTCACGGTCACGGGGCCGTCGACAACGCAAGCCGGCGCCTTTACGGCGACCTTCACGTTCTCTGAAGTTGTCACAGGTTTCGCCCTAGCGGATATCACGGTTGGAAATGGTGCGGCTTCTGCCTTTGCTGGCTCTGGCGATACCTACACAGCAACGATTACACCTGCGGCAGATGGATCGGTCACCGTTAATGTCGCGGCAGATGTGGCGACTGATGACGCCGGCAATGGAACATCTGCCGCTAGTCAGTTCTCGGTCAATGCTGACCTCACGGCTCCGAGCCTGACGATTTCTGGTCCCAGCGCTGCGCAGACAGGGGCTTTCACGGCCACCTTCACCTTCTCCGAAGCCGTCACGGGTTTTGCCCTGGCAGATATCAGCGTGGGCAATGCCAGTGTGTCATCCCTGTCGGGCTCAGGTGACACTTATACCGCCACGGTTACGCCGGCGGCTGATGGCGCTGTAACAATCGATGTGCCGTCGAATGTCGTCGTTGACACGGCAGGCAATGGCAATGCGGCCGCATCCCAGTACACGGTTGAGGCCGACATCACCGCGCCGGGCGTGGCGATCAACGGCCCCTCCGGTACGCAAACGGGTGCCTTCACCGCCACCTTCACCTTCTCCGAAGATGTCACCGGGTTTGCCCTGGCGGACATCTCTGTCGGCAATGGCGTGGCGTCGGGGCTGTCCGGTACCGGCGATGCCTATACGGCCACGATCACGCCGACGGCCGATGGGACTGTCACGGTCGATGTCGCTGCAGATTCGGCTTCGGATGATGCCGGTAATGGCAATACCGCCGCGACCCAGTTCTCCGTCGAGGCCGATGTCACAGCACCCAGTTTGACAATTACCGGACCTTCGGCAGCCCAAATCGCTGCTTTCACGGCGACCTTCACCTTCTCTGAAGACGTCACGGGTTTTGCCCTGGCTGATATCAGCGTCAACAATGGTGCGGCCTCTGCCTTTGCGGGTTCCGGTGACACCTATACCGCCACGATTACGCCGTCTGGTGATGGCAGCGTGACGCTGGATGTGGCGGCCGATGCGGCAACGGACGACGCCGGTAATGGCAATACCGCCGCCAGCCAGTTCTCGGTTGATGCGGATATCACCACGCCGGCGCTCGTCATTTCTGGTCCCTCCGACATTCAGACGGGCGCTTTCACGGCCAGCTTCACCTTCTCTGAAGAGGTCACGGGCTTTGCCCTGGCCGATATCAGCGTCGGTAATGGTGCGGCCTCAGACCTTGCCGGATCCGGTGACAGCTATACCGCTACGATCACGCCGTCCGCCGATGGCAGTGTTACGGTGGATGTTGCGGCGGATGCGGCCTCTGACGATGCTGGCAATGGCAATACGGCGGCGGATCAATTCTCCGTCGAGGCTGATATCAGTCTGCCGACAGCCGATAGTCTCGTGATGTCCGATACGGATCTCCGCCTTGAAGATGTTGGCGGGAACCTCACCATCACCGTCGGTTTCTCCGAAGCCATGGATCCGGACGAAGCGCCCGAGTTCGCGTTTGATCCGGGTATTTCGGACACGCTGAGTTTTGTGTCCGGTGTCTTCTCTGACGGCGACACGGTCTATACCGCCACATTCTCGATCAGCGATGAGGGGGCCAGTGTCGCCGACGTTGATGTCACGGTCAGCGGCGCCATGGATGCAGCCGGTAATACTTCGCCGGATGCGACCTTTGCCGATGTCTTCTCCATTGAGATGCGTCGTGGCTCGATCGAGGTCGTGGAAACGATTGACGGTGCGATCGACGGCAGTTTTGCCTTCACCGGTGATCTGGGTGCGTTCACGGTGGACACGTCCAGCCAGACGGGATCTGAATTCTTTGATGACCTGGTTGAAGGCACTTACGCCTTTGCCGTGTCGGCCACGGACGGTTTCACCCTGCAGGACATCGTCTGTACCGGCGGTACGACGACGGTTGATGTCGCGGCCGGCAGCGTGTCCGTGACACTGACGCCGTCGGACGCGGTGAGCTGTGACTTCCAGACCCTGGCCGATCCGGACATTGACGAGACGACGATTCCGGAAGTGACGATCGAATTGCCGGTTGAAACCGATGATCCGACCACCGAAACAGTGAGCTTCAGCCTCGATAATGTCGGCGGCGAGGCCTTCTTCTTCACCGCCTCGACGGATGTCGACTGGCTGACCATCGACCCGACATCCGGTGCCATTCCGGCCGAGGGCTCCCTGGAGTTCACGATCGAATTCACCGATGCGGTGCTGGATCTCGATCCGGGGACCTACACGGCTACGATCACGATCACGGAAACCGCCAGCGGTTCGTCCAACAAGGATTATGCGGGCGCGGAAACCCTGACCACGCTGGCCATCCCGGTCACAGTCACCTTGGAGCCGCGCGAGGGTAATCTGACCATTGTCGCAACCACGGCGCCGATGGAGGCCGGGGAAGGGCAGTTCAACTATGCCTCGACTTTGGACGGTCTGAACGGATTGAGCCTGAGCACGTCCGGTGGCACGGCCTCCTCGTCCACCCTGACAATCGAGCGGGGCAGCTATGAGCTGACCCAGCTGGCGTCGGAAGGCTGGGATCTGGCCTCGATCAGCTGTTCCGGTGACACGGATGGCGGATCGGTTGTGGATCTGGACAATGGCATGGTGACGATCGACCTCGATGCCGAGGAAGAAATCGTCTGCACCTTCGCCAACCGCCGGAATGAGGACTTCATCCGTGGCATCACCCTGTCGGCCATTCGCAGCTTCATGGCGGCTCGGGCCGACCTGATCCTGACGAATGGTCCGGATGTGTCGACACGGATGCGGGGTGACCGGGCTGGTGCAACACCGACCCGCTTCGCCGCCGATTTCCGTGATGGCCGGTTCACCGCGGATCTTTCCACCAGCCTGAGCGCGATCCGCCAGGCCACGGAGGCCAACAATCCGCAGGCCCCGGGACATCAGCAATTCTCACTGGCCGGGCAGTCGGGTCTGACCAGTGTTGATGTCTGGATGCAGGCGAGCTTCTCCAGCATCAATGACAACCGGGCCGGCCTGAATTCTGATACCGATTTCGGTCTCTACTATCTGGGTGTCGATGCCATGGCGTCGGAGAACATCCTGGTTGGTGTACTGGTCCAGTTCGACCATGCCGCCACGACGACCGGAGAATGGCGCAGCCGGGTTGAGGGGGATGGCTGGATGGTTGGCCCCTACATGGTCGCCCGTCTCAACGAGATGGCCTATCTGGATGTGCGGGCTGCCTGGGGGCAATCGGACAATACGGTAAACCCGATCGGGCTTTACACGGATGCGTTTGAAACCACGCGCTTCCTGTTTGAATCCCATCTCACCGGCGATCTGACACGGGGCAATTGGCGGCTTTCGCCCGAGATTGGCCTGGCCTATTTCTCTGAAACCCAGGACGCCTATACCGACACTCTGGGCATCTACATTCCCAGTCAGGACCTGACGATCGGTCGCCTGAATGTCGGTCCGGAGATCGCCTACCGCTTCAATGGTGCCGATGGGTCCTATGTGGAACCCTATGTCCACCTCAACGTTGTCTATGATTATGACGATGCGGACGTGTTCAATCTGAGTGGCCAGCTGCAATCGCTCGGCTTCATGCGGGGCGATGCGCGTCTCGGCGTCAATGCCCAGCTGGGTAATGGCGGTCTGATCTCCGGCGAGATTTCAATTCTCGGCCTGGGTGAGGGCGAGTTCGAGGCGAACAGCGCCATGATCCGGGTCCGTTTGCCGCTCAGCCTGCAATAGACCGGCGAACCGGCCCTGTCCGTGCCAACTGCGTACGGACAGGGTCGCTCGTCAGGCCGGGCGTGCACATTTTGCGAACTCGGTTAGATTGCTCTCATGTCCCATGACCTGGCCCGACTTCACGATCTGCAAAACGACGGTGTCCTGTCACCGGCGGATGCGGGGCATGCGGCGGAAGTCCTGCGCCGGACACATGAACCGCTCGACCACATCCTGACCCAACTGGGGCTGGTCACGGAGTCGATCCTGGCAGAATGTTTTGCCGGCAAGCACGGCATTTCGGTCTGGCAAGGGGAATTGGACGATGAGTTCGTCACGCTGCCGGATTGCCTGAACCCGGATTTTGTCCGTCGGGAGCGTGTCATACCCGTTTCACGAACTGACACATCCATCCGGATTGCCATGGTGGATCCTGAAAACGCCGCCGGGCTGGCGGGGCTGGGATTTGCGCTGCAGGCGGCGGTGGACCCGGTCGTGGTCACGGCCAGCCGTTTCAATCAGTTGCTCGAACAGGCTCTGGAAAACCAGAAGAGTTCGGGTTCCGTGACCGCGATCGACGTGCCGGATGTGTCGGCGGATACGGACCGGTTGCGGGACATCGCCAGTGCCGAACCGATTATCCGGCTGGTGAATTCCACCATCGCCAGCGCGGTGGAGGCCGGGGCCTCTGATATCCATATCGAGCCGGGGAGTCGCGATGCGGAGGTCCGCTTGCGGATTGATGGCGTCTTGCGGCCGCGTGAAAAGCTCGCCTTGCCCCAGGCGCTCGCCTTTGTTTCCCGGGTCAAAGTGTTGGCCGACCTTGATATCGCTGAGAGACGCCGGCCGCAGGATGGCCGGATATCCATTCCTGTTGCGGGGCGAAGCGTGGATCTGCGTGTGTCGGTCATTCCGTCCCAGCACGGGGAAAGCCTTGTCGTTCGCCTGCTGGACCCCGAGGCCAGTCTTCGGGATCTGGAACATCTGGGGTTTTCAGGCCAAGTGCTGAGCGTGGCACGCCAGGCCATCGCCAAGCCGCATGGCCTGGTGCTCGTCACGGGGCCGACGGGCAGTGGCAAGACCACGACACTCTATGCCTTCCTGCGTGAGCTCGCGGATGGCCACCGCAAGATCCTGACCATTGAAGATCCGATTGAATACCGGCTGTCCGGGATTGCCCAGTCCCAGACCAATGCCGCCATCGGCGTGACCTTTGCCAGCGCTCTGCGATCCTTCCTCCGTCATGATCCGGATGTCGTCATGGTGGGTGAAATCCGTGATGCGGAAACCGCCCGGACCGCCGTCCAGGCAGCCATGACGGGCCATCTCGTCCTGTCCACGATCCATACCAATGACGCCCCGTCGGCGATCGTGCGCCTCATGGATATGGGGATCGAGGACTATCTGGTCGCTTCGACCTTGTCGGCGGTCTTTGCCCAACGGCTTGTCCGGCGACTGTGTCCGGATTGCCGGGGCGAGGGATGTGCGGCGTGCGGGCATGACGGCTATCGCGGGCGGCTGGCCCTGGCCGAAGGGTTCGCTGTTGATGAGCGCGTCAGACAGGACATACAAACCGGACTCGATGAGGCGCGTCTTCGCGAAACGCTGAAACGGCAGGGCTATCGCCCCATGCTGGATGAGGGACGCGATCGCGTTGCGCAGGGCGAAACGTCGGAAGCGGAAGTGCGGCGGACAGTGGGATGGACCGGTGCA
The DNA here is from genome assembly GCF_016817355.1 of Maricaulis parjimensis. Classification (GTDB taxonomy): domain Bacteria; phylum Pseudomonadota; class Alphaproteobacteria; order Caulobacterales; family Maricaulaceae; genus Maricaulis; species Maricaulis parjimensis. The sequence continues at coordinate 106,484 of NZ_JADOTT010000004.1, read as the reverse complement.
TGACGATGCAGGTCTGGCGGTATACAGCAGAACAGGCGGACGGCCGGATCATCCGGGGCGAAGCCACCGCAGCGAGCCGCCAGGAGGCGGTGCAGCAGATCCGGACCCTGGGTGCCATCCCGGTAAAGGTGCAGCCCGCAAACGCCACGGGTGTATTCAGCTTTCGCGCGCAACGCCGGTCCCTGTCTTTACGCGAAACCGTCGATCTCGTACGTGGCATTGCCGATCTGGCGTCGGCCGAGCTCCCGCTCAAGGATGTATTGGCCAGTTTGGGTGAGCGTGAAAAGCGGCCCGCCCTGAAAGCCGTGATTGCCCGGCTGGAGGCCCGGGTGCGCCGCGGGGACAGTCTCAGCACAGCCGTCAAGGAAGATCCGGCGGGCCTGCCGCGATCCGTCTACGCGCTCGCCGAGGCGGGTGAGGAATCGGGACTTCTGGCCCGAAATTTCACGGATCTTGCTGAACAATTGGAGCGTGATCTTGATCTTCGGGGCGAGATCATCGGCCAGCTGGTCTATCCGGCCATCCTTCTGGTCGTCTTCATGGGGACTTTGCTGTTTCTCGCCCACTTCATCCTGCCAACTTTCGAGACGGTGTTTGCCGATGCCGGTGCGGAACCACCGGGGCTGACCGGTTTCGTGATCGCCGCGGGGGCCTTCATCCGGGGCTGGGGCGTCTGGATCCCGGTCGGTATCGTGGGCCTTGCTGTTCTGGTCCAGGCGGCCGCCCGCCTGTTTCCCGGCCAGGTGGACCAATTGCTGGCGCGCTTGCCCGCGTGGGGTTGGATACGATTGCGCCTGGACTCCGTAAGGTATTGTCAGGCGCTCGGCCTGTTGTTGTCGGCCGGGCGACCGCTGGCAAAGGCCGAGCCCATTGCACGCGAGGCTATTGAGTCTGCCGGCCTGCGGTCCCGCCACGCCCGTGCGGCCGACCGGGTGAGGGCAGGCGATGTGTATTCCAGCTCGCTTGAGGCGGTTCGCGCTCTTCCGGACGATGCCCTGCGACTGATCTCAATGGGCGAAAAGACCGGCCATCTCGATACCATGCTGATGCGCGCGGCGGCCCTGTATGACCGCGAAGTCCGTGCACGGTTGAAGGCCTATGTCGAATTGATCGGTCCGGCCATGATCATCATACTGGCCTTGTGCATCGGTGGCGTGATCGCCTCGGTCATCATCGGCGTCCTCAGTCTCAATGAAGCGGTTTTCTGATATGAAACAGGTCAATCAACGCAGTTCGGACGCCGGTATCACGCTGTTTGAAATCCTTGTGGTGATGGTCATCATTGCCTTGCTGGCAACGATCGTCGCGCCGCGTGTGATCGGTTATGTGGGACGCTCCAAGGTTGATGTGGCAGAGGCCCAGATGGCCTCCATCGCAACATCGCTGGAACTCTATTATCTGGACATGGGGCAATACCCTGATGCCGAGGAGGGGCTCGTCGCCCTGGTCGAGGCTCCCGAGGATAATCCCGCCTGGCAAGGGCCCTATTTCAGTAATGTGTCGGGGCTGACCGATCCGTGGGGGCGTCCCTATGGCTATGCCCTGAATGCGCAGACGGAACGCTATATCCTGTCGACCCTCGGCAGGGACGGGGAAGTGGGGGGTGATGGCGAAGATCGCGATCTCACCCGCAGCTAGTCGCCCGGCGCTTGGCGGCCACGACCGGAATTCGGGATTCACGCTGTTCGAACTCCTTATCGTTCTGGCGATCATGGCGGTTCTGGCAAGCTTTACCGGGCTGGCTGTCATCCGCGCCGTTCAGGGGAATGTCCTGGAGCGGACGGCCGCTGGGCTGACCCAGGATTTGCGGCGTGCCCGCCGTGATGCTGTCCAGCAAGGCGTTGATGTCCAACTCGAGGTGACGGAAACAGGTTACCGGATCTGGACGGACGGCGACGCACAGGCGCTCATGGCCTGGCCTGCCGATGTGGAAGCCAGCTTGGCCTTTGACGAGGGGCAGGGGTGGCAGCGGGTTTCCAGCGTCGCCATTCCCCAACAGGGGATCCCGCTCTTCCTGTTCCGCCTGGTCCTGACGCAGGGCGATCAGAGGCAGACCATCCAGCTTGACCCGATCAGTGGTGAGGTGCGGCATGACCGGAATGACTGAAAGGCAAGTCCGCCAGTCCGGCTATGCCCTAACCGAAGTCCTTGTGGCCGGAGCGATCGCCTCAGCGGTCATCATGGCAGGCATGGGCGGGCTTGGACTGAGTGCGCGTGGAAGCAACCGCGCGGATATGGCCCGTCAGGACGTTTTGGAGGCCCGCAATATTACCGCGCGGCTTCGTGCAGGGATCGACCCGGCTCAGATCGCCGAAGCCTATCCTGATTGGCAGATCGACATTTCCCCCCATGACCGGCCGGTCGATCCGCTGACGGGGGCAACCCTCAGCCAAGCGCGCTTGCTGCGCCCGCATGCCGGTTCCGCCGATTTCACCCTGTTCCTGGTTTTTTTGGAGGCCGGGCCGATCGGTCAGGAAGAGGGCGGGCAGCCATGAGGCGGGCGTCTGATCACGAGGCTGGATTCACCCTGCTTGAAGTTCTCATGGCAGGCGCAATCCTGGCGGCCATCGCCGCGCTTATGCTGCCGGTTATCCGTATTGCCAGCCAGGCAGAAACGCGTGTGACCGAACGGGTCGATGTACGAAACACGCACGCTGCGCTGGAAGAGAGTATGCGGGAGTTGCTGGCGCAGGCCCAGACGGCTAGCGCTGACATGCACGGCCAGCTGCTCGCGGGCGACAGTGTCCAACTCAGCTTCCTGACCCGTCCGCGTGGGCATGACGGACTGTATATGGCCGTTCTTGCACTCCAGTCCGACGGGGTTGAAATTTCGGTGTCTCCCTATCCTGATGGCACGGCCTTCCGGACCCGTTTCACCCTGCCGAACCAGGACTTGCGCCTTCATTATTTCGGCGACCCTGCCGACGGGCTTGCGCCGGTCTGGATGGATGAGTGGGACCGGGAATGGATGCCGAGACTGGTCGTACTGGACATGACAAGGCAGGACGGGCAGTTACGCAGGATCGAAGCCCTCGTCGGGGGACAGGCGCCGGTTGATTGCGAATATGATTCCGGGCAGGGGATTTGTTTGGGGGCGGATTTTTGAGTGTGCAGTCGCAGGTAACCAGGCTGGCAGAGGCAAGTGCCGATATCTGGCGTTGGGCGCTGGATGTCGTTCGCTCGGGATTGCCAGAGGGGCTGCAAGGCCTCGGTTGGCGGCTCGATGCCGGTCTTTGGTCCGTGGGCGAGGATGGCACGCGCAACGCAATCGGCATTCGTGAGATATCCTGGATGGGGCAAAGCCGGATCCGGCCTGCCGACAACAGGACGGTTGCCGCTCTGCCCCGTCAGGTCTTGGTGCTTGCTGAGGCCTTTCAGTTCCGCACGGACCTTACCTTGTCGGCGATGGCGGCGCGACGGGGGCGTGAGGCTTTGGACTTGCGGCAGGACCGGTTCATGCCGTTGGCGGACGGGCAGGGTGTTTACGCGTTCGAGGTTGATGAACTGGACGCTGAGGCGCGTGTCCCCGTTTCGCTCAGGATTGCGCGGCAAGCGCAGCTATCCGCGTTGGTCGATGGGTTCCAGCCTGGGGTGTGCTGGGAACTTGCCGGTGAGCTCGGACCGCGCGGCGAGAGCCGGTATGTCTTTAGCAAGGGTGGTCACCGGCCCGCATCCGGTCTCTTGAAATTCGGATTGGTTTATCTGCTTGCCCTGGCTGCGCTTCTGGTCTGGTCAGACCGTTTCGAGCGCTCCGCCGATGCAGCCCTGGCCGATCGCGGTGGCCAGCTTGAACGCATTCGGGTCCTGAGAGGTGAAAGCGAGTTGCTGGACCGGATTGAGTCGGCGCGCGAACTGGCCGGTGAGCCGGTTTATCTGGGCGATGTCATGTCGGCTTTGGCCACACTGCCTGATGCGCTGGCGGAGGAGCAGAGGCTTGAACGCGCGCGTCTGGGGCATGCCGGCTCGTTGGAACTGCTGCTCTCACGGGGTGAAGGCGAAGCGCTACAAGCGACCACACAGACACTTCAGACCGGCGAGGGCGAACCATGAGATTGCCTCTCGCCACACTGCCGCACGCTGCGCGGCCCCTGATTGCCTGGAGTCTGGTTCTCGGTGTTGCACTTGGCCTGGTCGTTCCGCTTGCCGGGCTCTTTGTGAACATGCTGGTCCAGTATGATAGTCTGGCTCGCCAGTCCGCGGAGGCCGGGATACTGGAGGCGCGCATCCAGGAAAATTGGGACGAGCTGCAATCGCGCGCCGGGATTTCCGCGGCCACGGATTTCGACCTTCAGGCCGCAAGGAACCCGGTCGCAGCCCGCAGCCGCTTCGCTGGACAAATGGAGACCCTGGTCCGCGCTCTGGATGAAGCCGGAATTCAAGTGATGTCGGCTGGTCCGGTCATCGAGGATGAATTGGGTGATGGCTGGCGGGAAGACCGCTTCCTGTTGCGGATGCAGGGGAATTCGGATCTGATCCTGACCCTGTTATCCCGTCCGGATCTGGCAGGCTTGGATACCGTCCGGTTTGACCTCAATGCCCACCCGGAACCCGGGCAGGTCCAAATCGATTTGGAGTTTCGCCTTGTCAGCGCGGAGGTGGATGATGCCCAGGACCGCTGACCTTCTGACAGGCATTCTGGCGGCCGGTTCGCTGGCGATTGTCATTGCCGGTGTTTGGCCGGCATCTCGTGCTGACCTTGCTGACCAGCCAGTCTTGCAGGGGCAGCCTGTCACCGGGCCTGTTGCCGGTGACTGGATTCCGGCCCTGTCCGGACGCATTGCCAGGGCGGAACGGCCGGTTCGTACGGTCACACAGGACCGGGACCCGCTCGCCGGGTTTGAATTGATCGGTCTGGTTGAAACCGGCGATGCGCAATGGGCGCTGATGGCCGGGAACGGCGAAAGCCATACGCTGGAAGTCGGCGACTGGCTGAACGGGTATGAATTGGTGCAAATCCTTGCAGACAGGGTAGTATTCGCCCTAGACGGGGATCAGCGCAGCTTTGAGCTCAATCGCTGACCAGGTTGCGGATACGGGGAATCCGGTGATGGTGTTTCGCAGTTTCATGCTTTCGGTCTCAGTGATGGCCGCCAGCCTTGCCCTTTCGGGTTGTGAAACCCTGGTGCCGGATGCCAGCCGGATTCACGCGGATCGCTATCCGCAAGCCGAGGCCGATCGAGCCGGGGCAGCGGCGACCAGTTCCAGTGCTCAGAGCCAGACTGCCGACACTTCGGAAACCGCAAACAGTCAGGCGCAGGTTGATGAGGGTGGCGCGGATCGTCTGGTCTATTTCGAGCAGTCGAACGGACCACGTCTGGCTGCGACAGCCGGCCGGAGCGCCGATCCCAACCGGACGCTGCGTCTGAATTTCGTGGACGCACCGGTGGTCGAAGCTGTCCGCACGATTGTGGAAGAGGCGCTTGGCGAGACCGTCATGGTGTCGGACGGGGTGGGCGGCCGGATCACCCTGACCTCTCAGGAGCCCGCCGCCGTTCCGGTCGCTCTGTCGGCGCTGGAAGCCGTGCTCGCTGAATCCGGTCTGGCCCTGATCGAACGGGAAACCGGTTATCTTTTGACGCGCGCGGATACGGCGCAGCCCAATCTGCCGACCCAGTCCGGCCAGCTGGGTTATGGCGGCCGGATCGTTCCGGTCGTCAATACCGATCCGTCATCCATCCTCTTGCTGATCGATCCCTTTCTGACGGACCAGTTGGAGGCCATTCCGTTGGATGAGGCCGGTGTCATCGTGCTGGCGGGACCGGGCAGTGAGGTCCAGTCTGCGGAAAGTGCCATTCGAACCTTTGACCGGCCTTTCCTCACCAATCGCGTCTTCGGCATGTTTGAGCTTCGCTATGTGAATGCGCAAACGGCGAAGACGGAAGTGGATGCGGTGCTGGAAGGTCTGGGCGTGTCTCGCAATGCAGCGCGGACCATTGCCTTGCCGCGTCTCAACCTTCTCTTCGTGACCACACGTGACCGTGGCCATTTCAATCAGGTTCAGGATTTCATCGAACGCTTTGACCGTCCTTCGGGCGGTGATACGCGCCGGCTGCGCTATTACGTGGCGCGCAATGCACCGGCTGCGACGCTGGCTTCCCAGATTTCAGCCGCCTTCGCCGGCAGCGCAGCAGGTTCGCAGAATGGCGCTGAACCGAGATTTGCCGGTGACGACCAGGCGCCAGGAGCGGGGGATTCCGAGGAAGAAGGGCGTCTCGCCATCATTCCGGATCTGTTGAACAATGCCCTGATCATCCGCGCGACGGACCAGGAATATCGCGAAATCATTGAACTGGTAGAGCGGATGGATGTCATGCCGCCCCAGGTTCTGATCGAGGCGACCATCGCGGAAGTCCGGCTGGTGGATGGGCTGGATTTCGGTGTGCGCTGGTTCTTTGAATCCCAGAGCGGGGAAGGGGATTCCGTCACCAGTTTCATCGACAATGAATCCGGCACGAACACACCGGTCTATCCGGGCTTCAACTATGCGTTCACGGGGACCAATTTCCAGGCCACGCTGAGCGCACTCAATTCGATCACGGACGTGACCGTGTTGTCGGCTCCGTCGATCATGGTCCAGAACAATCAGACCGCGCACCTCCAGGTCGGCGACGAAGTGCCGATCGTGACGCAGACGGCCACCTCTGTTGCCGAGAACAATGCCCCGCTCGTTTCCTCGATCGAATTGCGCGAGACGGGCGTGATCCTGGAGGTCACGCCGCGGATCAATGCCAGCGGGTTGGTCGTCCTGGATGTAAACCAGGAAGTGTCCACGGTTAGACCGACCACGACATCGGGGATCGACTCACCGACCATCCAGAAACTGGAATTCACGAGCACGGTCGCCGTGCGTAGTGCCAACACGATTGCGCTGGGTGGCCTGATCCGGGAGACGCGCTCCGACAATGAAGCCGCCATCCCGCTGATCAGCCGGGTTCCGGGACTGGGCAATGCCTTCCGCAATCGCCAGATGTCCAGTGAACGTAGTGAACTTGTTATCTTTCTGACGCCGCGGATTATCAACAATGATGATGACGCGGCTGCCGCGCTCCAGCATTTGCGGCGCGAGCTGGAAGCGCTCGAAGCGCGGCAACAGGATCTGTTCGACTAGATGATCGGCCCGGCCCGGATATCCCGAAGCCGGGGGTCCGCCCTTTTGATTGTCCTCTGGCTGAGCCTCTTGCTCTCCGTGATCCTTTTGGCTGTGACCGTGCTGGTGCAGTCGCAGATTCGGGTTGCGCGGTTTGAACGGGAGGCGGCACAGACGCGTGAAATCCTCCGCTCTGCGCTGGATATTGCGGCGTTTGATACGGCCTTGATCGGTCGCACAGCGCTCGCCGAGTTTCCCCGCACGATCAGCGTGGCGGGGCAGACGGTTCTTGTGGATCTTTCGCCCTCCCAAACCCTGCTGGATATCAATCTGGCCAATGATGAGGACTGGATGGCGTTGTGGATCCGTCTGGGCGAGTCGGAGACGGCCGCCCGGCGATTGGCGGACCATATTCTCGATTGGCGGGACCCGGACACGCTGCCTCGCGCGCTCGGCTTCGAAGGCAGTGACGGCGATCACGCCCCTCAGAACCGTCCTTTTGTCAGTGTCGAGGAATTGGGACGCGTGGCTGGTGTCAATCCGCAAAGACTGGCGTGTGTGCGGCCTTATGTGACCGCGCTTGGAGCGACTCGCATGCCGGAACTGGATGACCTGCAAGGGGCTGAAGCCCTGACCATGGACGGTATGCGAACCGTTTTTCGGGCCCGAGTGACGGGAAGGGGCGGGCGCGTTGAAAGCATGACCGGGCTTGCGCTCTTTGCCAGGGGGCAGGACCGGCCTTTTGAGTGGGTCAGTTTCGGCGTTGACCGGCCTTTGTCCGGAAGCTGTGGAGAAGAGGCCATGTCTGCTCTGGATACGCAACCGGACGCATGGCATTAAAGGTCACGGCTGGGGACGCCGGGTTGGGGGAGTTGGAACGTGCAGGCAGGTAATCTCATTAAACGCGGAACATCCGCGCGTCTGCTGTTTGCGGCCATTCTGGTGGCGGTGCTCGCCATCTTTTTCTGGACCCAATCGCGTTACCCGTCGCTCGATGAGAAAGCGATGATGGGTGGGGCCATCCAGCTCGAGGACCCGCTCAGTTTCGAGGCGCTTATCCCGCTCAGCCCGGATATGGGGCCTGTTGAACGCGTGTCGGTGTCTACGGTGAACTGGATCGACACCAACAAGAAGGGGATGACGTTCGGTGTCCTGTTCGGCTCCGCCTTCCTGACCCTGCTCGGATATCTGCGGCGCCGGCATTTCGCCGGACCCTTTGCCAATTCGCTTTACGGCATGTTTCTCGGGGCGCCTTTGGGGGTGTGCGTGAATTGCGCCGCACCAATCGCGAAGGGGCTTTACCAGGGCGGATCCCGGGCGGAGACAACCTTGTCGGCCATGGTCGCATCCCCGACCCTCAATGTGGTCGTGCTGACGATGGCTTTCTCGCTGCTGCCTTTCTACATCGCGGTCACAAAGGTCGCGCTCAGCCTCGGCGTCATCCTGGTCGCTGTGCCGATCATCTGCCGCTTCATCCCGGAAGAGAAACTCCTTCACTCCGTCAAGAAAACGGGCCCGTCACCCATCCCGCCCATGCTGGCCGCCGATGCGGAAGACAGCGTGGATGACGGAAGTCTTCCTCGGTCCTTTATTGAATTCCTGCGGGATTTTGCCCGGAATCTCTGGTTCATCGTCCGCACGACTCTGCCCCTCATGCTTCTGGCCGGATTCCTGGGGGCATTGGCGGCGAGTTTCCTGCCGGCCGGGGCGATCGCGTCGTGGGATTTCGGTCCGCTCCAGGCAGCCATTGCGGCTATTGTCGGGACCTTTTTTCCTGTGCCGATCGGGTTTGACGTCGTGCTGTCCGGCGCGCTCCTGAACGGGGGTGCCAGCCATGGCATGATCATGACCCTGGTCTTCTGCCTGGGCAGTTTTTCGATCTACTCCTTCTTCGTCGTTTCGACCTCGATCGGCTGGCGGGCCGGGTTCATCCTTGGCGGAACCATCATGGTTCTGGGTTTTCTGGCCGGTCTCGGTGCGGACGGCTGGCACCGCTACCAGACCGAACGGGCCCTGCGGATCCTGACGGAGGATTTTGCCCAGACCGACATTCAAACGGATCTGACAGATTTGGCCCAAACAGTTGATGCGGACGTGCCGGTGGCCAGCGGTCAATCGGAAACGTCGGGGGCAAGCCTGACGGTCCAGCGGACACCTTTCCAGACGTCGACCGGGCTAGGAGCTGACGGGTTCACCCGGATCGAGGCCGCTGAGCTGGGAATTGATCATCCCATCGAATTTTCCTTCGCCGACATGTGGCCCCCCTTCTGGGAAGGTCGCAGCCTGTCATCCGGCGATATCGATGGCGATGGCGATACTGATCTGGTCTATGCCTCAACGCATAATGGGCTCTACATCTATGCGAATGATGGGAGCGGCCGTTTCGAGCCGGTCGTGCTGGATCTGGGCCAGGTCGCCCATCTTCCGGTCTTCAATGCCGTGCTGGTCGATATCGACAATGATGGCTGGCGTGACCTCTTCCTGACAACCTACCGGCGGGGCCTGTATATCCTCCCCAATGAGAATGGACGGTTCAATCCGGACGGCTTGCGTCAGGTCACGAACCGGGATGATGCGATCCTCGCCCTGTCGGCTAGTTTCGGCGATGTGGACCGTGATGGAGATCTCGATCTTGCACTCGGAAACTGGGCAGCGGGCTGGTATCGGCGTGTTCCCGGTGAGGAGAGCCGCAACCGTATCGTGTTCAATACGGAAGAGGGGCTGACCGGCGATGCCTTTCTCGATCTGCCCGGCATTCCGGGGGAGACGCTGTCGATCCTGTTCAGCGACATGAATCAGGACGGTGCCCTCGACCTCCTCGTCGCCAATGATTTCGAAGTGCCCGATTATTTCTATCTCGGGAATGGCGAGGGCGGTTTCGAGGCAATCACCCGTCAGTCCGGTCTGATCCCGGAAACCACAACGACCACGATGTCGCTGACCACAGCGGATCTGGATAATTCCGGACGCTATTCCATCTATGCGGCCCAGATTGCAGGCCGCGCTTCGGGAATTTCCAATCGGCTCCACATGCAACCGATTGAGCGGTATTGCGATGGAATCCAGGATGAAACGGCCCGGGAAACCTGTCAGCTGAACATGGATATCAAGCGCTGGTACCGGCCGGGCAACAGCCTGGATCCGTCCTATGCCAGCCGGTGTGCCACGCTGAACGAGCCTTACCGGTCTGAATGCCAAGGCATGCTGGTGAAAGATATCGCCATCCAGAACCAGAATCCGGCCCTGTGTGAACTCATCCCGGTGGGTCAGGAGCGGGCGCGGGCCTATTGCGATATCCATTTCATGCCATCGCGGCCGATGACGCCGGAAGAACAGGACGCGGCCATTCCGCAAATCCTAGCCCGGAATGTCCTGCTGGAACCGGTGGGTGATGGCCGGTACGCAGAGACAGCCGGTGATCGCGGGCTGGAAGTCGGGGGGTGGAGCTGGGATGTCTCCACCGGCGATTTCGACAATGATGGTTGGCAAGACCTCTATATCGTCAACGGAACCTGGGTTCCCAATGAGGTCACGCCGTCGAACATTTTCCTGCGCAATCAAGGCGGTGGACAGTTCGAAGAAGAGACGGCCGCTTGGGGGCTGGATGATTATCTGATTACGGCCGCCGCCAATCTGGTCGATATCGACCAGGATGGTGATCTGGATGTGTTCACCGTGCCGGTGAACGGCCCGCCGATCGCCTTCATCAACAACCAGACCGGCCAGAATGCACTGTCCGTCTCGCTCGAGGACCATGTGGGTAATCGGGACGGTATCGGGGCGAGACTCGAGCTGCGCCAGGGCGAAACGCGCCAGGTGCGCGAGCTGCAGATCGGCGGGGGGTTCATGTCATTTGATGCGCCCATTGCGCATTTCGGGCTGGGAGATGCGGACCAGGCGGACAGTCTGACGATCATCTGGGCTGACGGCAGCACGACCCAAATCAGTGATAACCTCACAGCGGGTGCGAACTATCACATTATCCGCCGGAGCCGCTAAGCGGTCCGGCGAGGAATTGACCCAGGAGGGACGACGTTGAGACGAGAGCTCCTTGGAGCGATGGCTGGTGCAGGCCTTCTGCTTCTGATTATTGCCGGATACTTGGTCGTGCGTTCATCGGGCGCTCCGGATGCCGAAGCGATCGCCGCGCAGATGCAGGAGGCCGAGGCCGCCTATGCTCGCGGGGAATATGCTGAGGTCGCCGGCATCCTGGAAGCACCGGCGGAAGCCGGCAATCCGTTGGCCCAATTCCGCCTGGGCATGATGTACCGTCAGGGGTTCGGCGTCGGGGTCGACCGGGAACTGGCCATGGGTTGGCTGGAGGCGTCCGCCGGCAACGGCTATGAGGATGCGATCGAGCCGCTAATCGAGATCTATCTTGAAAAGGCGTCAGAGGCCGACACGCTGGAAGACGGGGTGGAATGGTTTGACCGGGCCGCCCAGCGCGGCAGTGTCGATGCTCAGGCCGTTCTGGGGTCCTACTATCTCACCGGCACGGCCGTTACGCGGGACACGCGCCGGGGCATCTCGCTCCTGGAGCAGGCAGGTGAGGCGGGGGATCTGCGCGCCCAGACCAATCTGGGTTATGCCTATATGCAAGGTGTCGGCGTGCCGCGTGACTACGAGCGGGCCTTCCAATGGTACCGTATGGCCGCTGAAGCCGGCCTTGTCCGCGCGCAGCCGGTCCTGGGCATGATGTATCAGAATGGACAGGGGACGGATGTCGATCTCGCCGAAGCCATCCGCTGGTATCTCAATGCCTATGATGCCGGTGCCAATGGGGCGGATGCCTTGTTGGGCAATCTGGTGGTGGCTGGAAGCATGTCAGCACGTGAGCCTGGAGAGGCCGTTGTCTGGGTGGCGGCAAGTGCCACACACGGCAATTCTGATGCGCTTGACTGGCTGGAAAATCAGGCTGACGAAGGCAATTCTGATGCGCTCAGCGCACTCGCCGCATTGTATGATGAGGGTGAAGTCGTGCCGCAAAACCAGGCCCGCGCCCTGGATTATTACGCCCGGGCAGCTGAGGCCGGAATTGCCCGCGCCCAGCTGGAAATGGCTGTTCGTTACGCGGCTGGAGAAGGGGTTGAGCAGGATTATGTCCAGGCGCACATCTGGGCCAATCTTGCCGCGGCGGCAGGCCTGGAAGGGGCCACGAATGAGCGCAATCTGATCGCGCAATTCCTGACTCCGGAGCAGTTGGCTGAAGCCCAGGCGCGTGCCACGCAATGGCGCGAGGAGCATGCCCGCGATGGCTAGGTGTCTTGTTGCCATGCTGGCTGCGCTGAGCCTGGTGGTTTGGGCACCGCAGAGCGATGCGCAGACGCGGAATACCCAGGCAGTGGAACGCGCCGAATCCCTCATTGCGCAGGCCCAGTACGTGCAGGCCCGGGATGTTCTGGCCGAGCCGGCACAGAACAATAATCCAGCTGCTCAGGCCTTGCTGGCACGCTTGTACGAGCGGGGCTGGGGGGTGCCTCAGGATTTTGCTCAAGCAGCGCAGCTCAACCGTGCTGCTGCGATGGCCGGTGATCCAATGGCGATGAATGCGCTCGCGCGTGCCTACGCAGAGGGTCTAGGTGTGGAGCAGGACCGGGCGCTCGCTCTGGACCTCTTCCGACAGGCGGCGCAATCCGGCGAGGCGCGTTATCAGGCAGACTACGCTGTTGCCTTGGAAACCGGTTTGGGCGAAGCCGGGCGACCAGAACTGGCCGTTGAGTGGTACCAGCGTGCTGCAGATCAGGACTACATCCCGGCTGTTACCAGTCTTGGTGTCCTTCATTTGGAAGGCAGTGGTGTGCCCCGAAACCCGGAAACTGCGCTGGAATTGTTCGAGCGCGCCGCTGATGCGGGCGATGCGCGGGCGCAGAACAATCTCGGTCTCATGTACGTGCGGGGAGAGGATGTTGAACGGGATTATGATCGCGCTTTTGCCCTGTTTCAGGCTGCGGCGGATCAAGGGCTTCAAGCCGGGTTGAACAATCTGTCCGTCATGTATGAGAACGGGTTTGGCGTTGCTGTGGATGAAGCCCGGGCCCGCGAATTATTGGCGGAGGGGCGCCGGGTTGGCGGATTGTCGCTTCAATCCCGGCTGCAGGAACTGGGGATGCCGTTCGACCAGCGGATCATGCCGGATGATTGGACACGCCCCCCACAGGCCAATGAGGTTTTGGCTGCGGCCAATGGTGACCCTGTTGCGGGATATCGCATGGCATGGCGGGAATTGAATGGGTATGGGGTCCGTCAGGATATCTATGCGGGACTGTCTCGGCTGGAAGCACTGTCTGCTCAAGGTCTCGGCAGCGCCCGTCTTCTTCTCGGACTCATCCATGCAAACGGCTTCGGCGTGCCGCAGGATTATGCAGAAGCTTATGTCTGGTTCAGCCTTGCCGCCTATGGGGGGGCGGGCCTGGCTCCTCTCTTGCGTGATGAATTGGCGCTTCAACTGCCTCCCGCAAGGGTTGAGCATGCGCAATCGCGTGTTCAGGCTTATCTAGAGGAATTCGAATAGGGCGCCGAGCGTGTTCAGCTTTAGGTTTATACAAGACGACGCGATGTTTCTGAGGCGAATTCCTCAAAATTTGTGTGCAATTTCTGCGCGCCGTGTCTATTGTAGCGTCGAATTGCAACAGGATTCGGTATGAAGCCCTTCGCCACGAGATTGTCTGGCCTTGCCACCAGTTTGGCTATTGGCATGGTCATGTGCGGCTTGACCCCGACAGCTGACGCCCAGTCAGACCGGTCTGTTCGGCAGTACCGGATCCAGGAACAGGTTGTAGGTTCACGCCTGCGCTTCGATGCAGATCCGGCTCTTTTCAATTTCACGCTCAGCGTGGCCGGGCCGGACGGGTATTATGGTCAGGTGACATCGGCCCGTGTTCCGCCAAGCTTCCGGCTTGCGGATCATGGTCAGGTGCCGGATGGCCTTTACCAGTTTGAGATGACGGCGGCGACGCCGGAGCGCCGACAAAGTGCTTCGCCACGTGAAGCTGCATACAACGGTCGGGAGCCCAATTCGGGCACGGCCTATCTCGGTTACAGTTACACAGGTTCGTTCCGGGTTGTGGACGGACGCATCATCGAATTCGACCAGTCCGAACAAGAAGGCTAGTTCGGCACCAGGAGGGGCTCAACATGAAGAAATTTCTGACTCGGACCGCGCTGACAGGCGTTCTCGCGGCGACGGCCATGGCGGCATCAGCGACAAGCGTGAATGCCGATCAGGTCTTCGTCGACGATGTGATTATCCAGCAGAGCCTTTGCGTCGGCTTTGACTGCGTCAATGGCGAGAGTTTCGGTTTCGATACCCTGCGCCTGAAGGAAAACAACCTTCGCATCCATTTCGACGACACCAGCAACTCTGCCAGCTTCCCGAACAATGACTGGCGAATTTTGGTCAATGATACGTCCAATGGTGGCGGCAACTACTTCGCTATCGAAGACTCCACAGCTGGCCGCCAGGTTTTCCGTGTCGATGCCGGTGCTCCGTCCAACTCGCTGCGGATTGATTCTGCTGGTGATGTCGGTATCGGGGCCGACAATCCGGTAGTGGAGTTGCATGTTCGCGACGGTGACAGTCCGACCCTGCGCCTTGAACAGGATGGCTCGGCCGGCTTCACGGCCCAGACGTTCGACCTCGTCGCCAATGAGGCCAACTTCTTTATTCGCGACGTGACCAACGGGTCTCAGCTTCCCTTCCGGATCAAGCCGGGTGCGGATACGGATGCACTGTTCATCGCGGCCAATAACAATGTTGGTGTTGGCACTGACAATCCGGGGGCAGCTCTTCACGTCCGTGGAACGGATGGTGCCACAAGCCTCAAGGTTGAGGAGGTGGGTAGCGCCGGCTATCGAGAGATGCTCAACCTAACTAACAATGGTGGATCTTGGATCACCATGACAAACTCCGCGACAACGCGGAACTGGTATTTGGTCCACGAGGATACCGCTCCGCAGCGCTTCATCATCGATACTGACGACACTGCAGGACCAGAATTCCTCCTTACAGGCGATGGTGACCTGACCATCCGTGGGGAACTCACTACTGCCGGGTCCTGCTCGATCGGTTGTGACCGGGTCTTCGCCGATGATTATGAACTGGCCTCGATCAGCGATCATGAAGCTGCGATGTGGAATAATGGCTATCTTCCGGGAGTTGGCCCCACGGCGGAAGACGGACCGTTCAATGTGTCGCAGAAAATGGGTGGCATGCTTAATGAGCTTGAGCACGCCCACATTTATATCGCTCAGCTGAATGCGCGCGTGAACGAGCTTGAAGCTGCGATCCTGGCGAGTGCGGCTGACAGCCAATAGAAAGCATTCTATCCCTTTCCACGGGTCGTTGCCTTAGCCACGCTGATCCCATGCAACAGCCAAGCGCTAATTCGAGACTCGTGGGAAGGGATATTTGCCATTGGTCACGGCGCGGACGTGCGCTTGGAAGCGTTCATTTGAACCTTCGAGTTGCATGCTGAGAAATGCGTCGAAAGCCTCAGCGCTTGCAAAAATCTCACTCCGCGAAAACAGTTTCGTTCTCAGATAGTGCATGAAGACAATCTGTTCGAGATCGTCAGGGTAGAGCTGATCCGCCAGCGGGTCGTTGGGGAAGTTATAGCGCATGGGCAAAGCCAGGGTCGGCAGATCCAAGGATGAGCACGTCAATGCAAGCCCCACTTGATAACACCAGACATCCCCCACTTCCGCCCGAACGAGCGGGCGAAGGCTGCGTTCCCGGGTGTCGAATGCTCGCAATTGCTTTGGCGATCCCGCAAACACGCCATAATTGATGTAGAAGGGGGCCTCAGCCCCCGTCTGAGGTCGTTTCAGCGTGTAGCTGTATTCAGGCGTGAACGATCGTCCAAGCAAGCGACGATAAAAGTAGCTCCAGTCCTTCACCGCATCGCCACTGCCAGCATCCCAGGGAAAATGGTAGTGAGCGATGACACCCGCGACAGCCTGCGTGGTCATGACCTGGCCAATAAGCTCGTCCATCGGTGCGAGAATGGCAACGTCGGCATCAACCAGCACGCTCACATCGGCGCTGTCATCGATGAGTTCAAACCGTCGTTCATGCTGCGCTTCATGGTAGGGGTTTGGTGCGCCCGGTTCATGGGCGAAGCAAACCTCAATGCGGTCGAAATAGGGGGCCCACTCACTCGGAAGCTCGTTTGTTTGATGGTCCCCAAGTGATGCGACCAAGCGTGCCTGCTGATAGTCGCCACCCAGAAAATCCAGGCATTTTCGGAAGAACGCGATCTGTGACAGAAAAGAATCGTTGAGACTGCCGCAGATCAGAAATTCGAGCTTCATTCGGGACTCTTCAAGGAGGATAATTGGCTGGTTTTGTTCGTGAACAAAGGGCTCGTCTAGGGTCAATGCAGATTGCAGAAGAGCTGTAATGCCATGAGAAAATCAAAAAAGGATGGGTCAGGGAAGGCGCATGTCGCGTCGACGATCAATGAGCCTCTCTATGTAAACCGCCCTGTGGCGGTGAACAAGCAGGGCTTCTTGTCGCGTTTTGATGAAATCTGGGATGCGCGCTGGTTCACCAATGACGGACCGATGGTGCAGGAGCTTGAGCACGAACTCGCAAAGTATCTGGGGGTAGGGCACTGCGTTCTTGCAAGCAACGGCACTGCCGCGATGGGGTTGCTGATTGATGCGTTGGGGCTTGGAGGGAAGGTGGTCCTGCCGGCCTTCACATTTGTTTCGACTGCGCACCTGTTGGCCCTGAGGCGAATGGAACCGGTATTCTGTGACATTTATCCAGATGGGCATGATCTTTCGGTCGAACATTGCCAGGAACTTCTGTCCGACGAGACCTCTGCGGTCATTGCCACGCATATTTGGGGGCGTCCTGCCAAAATCGAGTCATTGCAAGCTCTGTGTGACGAGGCTGGCATCCCCCTCATCTTCGATGCGGCCCACGCGTTCGGAACGCGTCATGGAGAGCGAATGATTGGTCGTTTCGGTCGTGCCGAAGTGTTCAGTTTCCACGCGACCAAGCTTTTCCATACATTCGAGGGTGGAGCTGTGACAACCGAATGCAGTGAATTGGCGGAGCGCTTGAGGCAGCTCAGAAATTTTGGCTTCACTGAATATGATCAAGTCGATTGTATCGGGACCAATGCGAAAATGTCCGAAGTCCATGCGGCGATGGGCTTGGCTAATTTGGAGTCCATTGAGTCGATTATGATGGGCACGCGCGATGTCTATGAAGCGTATGAGCGCGGGTTGCGTTCTATCGAAGGGCTGACCCTCGCAAGGCCGCGGAGCAAAGCGGAAACCAATAATTATTATGTTCCTGTCCTTGTCGATGAAGCGAAGTTTGGTGTTACACGAGATAAACTCGTGTCAGTCCTGCACTCCGAAAACGTATTGGTTCGTCGATACTTTTACCCAGGCTCCCACAGGCTTGCGCCCTACAAGGCAATAGTGGGTGATATGATCAGCCTTCCCGTCACCGACTTTGTCAGCGAGCGGATCATGGTCCTGCCCGGGGGTGCCAGCTTGACGGTTGAAGATGTTGAGGCAGTTTGTTCTTTGTTGGAGCGAATCCATTTGAAACACGCAGACAAGGGCGATCGGCCGCCCTTGTCGGATAACCCTGGTTTGGGATGACTTCCTGGCATGGACTGGAACAAACAGTATCGCGACCGCATCTTGAAGAGCCCGGGTGAGGATTACCTGTCCCAAGTCGGCCATACCGAACAGGGCCAGCCCATAACGCAGGAACAGTTCGAGAATCTTTTCAGTCAGATCGTCCAGATCCTGGATATAGGACCGGATGACTGGGTTCTGGACCTTTGCTGCGGCAATGGGCTGTTCACGCAACGACTCGCGAAACTGGCCAAGGGTGCGGTCGGTGTCGACATGTCAGCGGAGCTCATCGACATTGCCCGGTCGGACCATGCGGCTCCGAATTTGAGCTATTACACGGCCGACGCCCGATGCATCGATTCACTGCCTCTGGCTTCCGACACCCGTTTCAGCAAGGTCATCATGTATGCAGCGCTGCAGCATTTCCAAGAAGATGACTTGCGCGTGCTCTTGCAGAAATTGATAGGTCTGACCAAGCCGAAATCGGTTTATTTAATTGGTTTTATTCCCGATTTTGACTTAGCTGACCGCTTCTACAATACGCCTGAACGCCGTGCGGAACGAGATCGCCGAATTGCTGATGGCACCGATCCAATCGGAGAATGGTGGAAGCGCGATACCTTGCGTCGATGTGCACGGGAGGTTGGACTGGACTGCATGTTTGAAGATGTGCCAGCCGGTCTTCACGCGTCTTGCTACAGGTTTCACGCTGTTCTGAAACGCCCTGAGAGCGAACATTCGGGCTGATGGCAAATCTGGATGAGAATCCTTACTTCAAGCCGGACTATGCGCACGTGGCGGCTCGTGGTCTCCGTGTCGTTCAACTTCAATCCATCAATACGGCGGTCATTGTACGCCCAACTCCGGTCGGGCAAGCATTTGACGCGATTGGACCTTACCCCTTAGCCAGGGTGAGGGCGCCTGTTTGTGTTCAGGGGCTCAGGGACGAGTTGAAAGATAATGGACTTGTCACTCTGTCCTGGGTTCAGGACCCGTTTGAAGTGCTTCCTCCGGAAGCGAAAGGGTTTGACCTCAAAAGGGCCTACAAAATCCACCATGTCTATGATCGCGAACGCGGGGATCCTGTTTTTCCCGGCATCCACCAGCGAAACACAAAACGCGCCCTGAAGCTTTGCAGCGTCCGTGAGATCGATCTCCAGGACCATTTGGAGGCTTGGTGCGGGCTCTATGATAACCTCATCCAGCGGCAGTCACTGACAGAAGCGCATGCCTTTGATCAGGCTTATTTTGAGAGCCTGGCGAACATAGTGGGTTTTCGGACACTTGGGGCCTTCGTGGATGAAACGCTCGTGTCCGCGCATATATGGTCTTGCGCTGGTGACCGGGCGTACAGCCATCTCGCTGCTTCGTCGGCTACGGGTTACAAAGCGGGCGCTGCCTATGCCGTCAATGCGTTCGCATTGTCACATTTTGCCGGCTACCGGTTCCTCAATTTTGGCGGCGTTCCGGATGGAGGAAATGCCGAGGGTTTGGAAGGGTTCAAAAAAGGGTTCGCGAACACGACCAGGGAGGCATTCCTTTGTGGCGCGGTCGGGGACAGAGCTGAATATGATGCGCTCAATTTGGTCGGCGCTTCCGGAAAATCCAGATCGAGCTACTTCCCAGCATATCGCGCATAATGAATATTATGAGAAATGTGATGTGAGCGTATCAGGGCTCCAGACGGAGTTCTCTAGCGACACATGTAATCTGCAATCCATCATAGCCGGCATGTACATGAGCGGGCAGCTGAGCGGACAAACGCGCATGATCCAGCGTGATGTGCATATTGGTCAGAACGCCCAGCGATACGCCGGCACGATCGATTTCATCCAAGGTCTCGGACAGACAGAAATGCGTGGGATGCGGTTCTTCGCGCAGCGCGTCGACGATCCAGCATTGAACGCCGTCCAGCAAAGGCCGCGAGCTGTCAGGCAGCTCATTGATGTCCGGCGAATAGGCCAAGGCGCCGATCCGGAATCCCAATGAGTGAATCCGGCCATGGCGCTGCGTAATCGGAATGATCTCCACAGGCCCGCCAGGACCGGTGACGGTCAGGGCTTCGCCACTCGCCGGCATGGCCCGCTTGTCCAGGATGGGTGGATAGCCGGAACCGGGCGGGGTTTCGAACGTGTAGCCGAACCGGCGGGACAGCGTTGAATCCGTGGCTTCGTCCAGCCAGACCGGAATCCGTTCCCGCTGCAGGTAGGCAAAAGCCCTGAGGTCATCAATGCCATGGGTCTGGTCGGCGTGATCGTGCGTGAACAGGACGCCGTCCAGGCGCGGCACGCAAGCGGACAACATCTGTTCACGGAAATCGGGTGATGTGTCGATGACAAGACGTGTGACAGCGGAACCCGCTTCAAGATCAGCGAGGCTCGCGGCGCCTTCCACCAGAACCGAACACCGCCGGCGCCGGTTTTTCGGATTCGCCGGGTCACAATCGCCCCAATCCCCATTGGCACGAGGCACACCGCCAGACGATCCCGTGCCCAGCAAGGTTATCCGTGTTGCGCGGCTCATTGCGGGCGGGACACCCGGTCAAACAGGGCAAAGAAATTCTCGGTTGTGCGGTGTGCGCAGGTCTCGATGTCCCAGCCTTTGACCGATGCCAGTCCTTGGGCCACATCCGGCAGGAAGGCCGGTTCGCAACGCCTGCCGCGATGCGGCACCGGGGCGAGATACGGGCAATCGGTTTCCACGATGACCTTGTCGTCCGGCACGCAGTCACGAAATACGGCTCGGACATCTTCCGCCTTCTTGAAGGTGATAATGCCGGAGGCTGCGAAGAAGGCACCCAGTTTGGCACCGCGGCGAGCCAGATCTGCACCGCCCGTATAGCAATGCAGCAAGGGCCGGAAGGCCCCCTTCCCCATTTCCTCTTCCAGCAGATCGGCCATTTCATTATCGGCATCGCGCGTGTGCAGGATCAGTGGCAGATCGGTTCGGCGGGCCGCCTCGATATGGGTCCTCAAACTGCGGTATTGTTCATCGCGCGGCGAATAGCCGTAGTGAAAATCCAGCCCGGTTTCACCTATGCCGACGACCTTGGGATGCTGGGCGATTTTAACCAGTTCCTCGACGGGTATATCCGGGCGGTCCTTGGCGTGATGAGGATGGGCACCGATTGTGCAGTATATGTCCTCATGCGCGTCTGCGATGGCAGAAACGGCTTCAAAGTCGGATAGTTGACAGCAGATTGTGATCATCCGCTGCACGCCGGCATCGCGGGCTCGCTGGATCACATCTTCGAGGTCCTCGGCGAATTGCTCGCCATGCAGATTGACGTGGCTGTCGATAAACATGCGCTCAGACGGTTTCCTTGCGGGCGGCGTTCCGGGCCAAGCCCAGCGCCGTCAATGCGGTCTGTTTGGGATCCAGATAGAGCGCGTCGGCATCACGAACAAGCGCAGCGAGATCCCGCCAGGCTTTCAGCCAGCCCGTGACGTCCTCACCGGCGGCAGCCCGTTGCCGGGCCTGGTCGCGGAGGCCCTGTGCCAGAGCTTCATAGAACAGGCCGCGCAGAGCCTCGCCGCCCTTCCCGCTTATCCGGTCAGCCAGCGTGCGCATTTCCGGCTCGGCCAGTGTGGCGCCGCGTGCGAGGGCAGACTGGACATCCCGCGCCAGCGCCACGCCGCCCGATACGGACAGGGCGAGTGCCCGCCCCGGTGCGCCATGGGCCAGTCTCGCCGCAGCTTCGGCATCCGGCCCGGCAATCGCGTGCTCGCGGGTGAGCCATTGCGTCGTCTGTTCCGGGGTGGGCGCCCGCAAATCCAGGCGCCGGCAGCGTGACCGGATCGTGGCGGGAAGCCGTCCGGGCGTATGGGTTACGAGGAAGAGAACGCCGCGTTGAGGCGGTTCCTCCAGTGTCTTGAGGATCGCATTGGCCGCATTCGTGTTCATGTCGTCAGCGCTATCGACAATGCAGACACGCCAGCCCCCTTTGGCGCCGGAGCTTTTTTCAAAGAAATGCGGGGCTTTGCGCGCCTCTTCCACGGTGATTTCGGCTCGCCAGCGCTTGCGCTTGTCGTCCCAGGGTGGCCGTAGCAGAAGAAGATCAGGATTGGACTGGGCTTCCAGCAATTTGCAGACGGGATCCTGCGGGCTGGCCCCCAGGGGGCCAAAGGCTGCGTCCGGAGCGGCCCCGAGAATGCGCCGGGCAGCCCGCCAGGCCAGCGTTGCCTTGCCCACGCCCTTGGGGCCGGTGATCATCCAGGCATGATGGAGGCGGCCGCTTTCCCAAGCCCGGGCAAAACTGGTCTCAGCCGTTTCATGGCCGAACAGGTCATAGCGATCACGCGGCGCGAGACAGCCGGGTTGAACGTCCGAACCAATGTCCGGATCCTGGCTCATACCGTCTGGCCCAGGCGTGTTTCGATCGCGGCGATCGCCTTGCTGGCGACGACATCCTGCGTATCAAGGGCGTTGAGAACCTCGCACCGGTTCGGCTCTTCGGCGGCAATATCAAGAAAGGCCTGGCGAAGCTTGTCGTGGAACTGGGTATCAAAGCGTTCAAACCGGGTCGCGTCTTCGCCCCGCGCGACGGTGCGCGCCAGACCGATTTTGGGATCAAGATCGAGAATAAGCGTGAGATCCGGCTGGAAATCTCCCAGAGCGGCGGTATGGATCTGGGATATCCGCTCGGCCGGGACACCGCCGGCAACGCCCTGATAGGCGCGCGTGGAGTCGGCGAAACGGTCGGAGATCACCCAGCAGCCACGGGCCAGTGCCGGTTCGATCAGGCGCTCGACATGGTCCACTCGAGCCGCATACATGAGCAAGGCTTCGGTCACGGGGGACCAGCGGTCCGTTGCGCCATTGAGAAGAATGTCGCGCAAGACTTCCGCACCCGGCGTTCCGCCGGGTTCCCGTGTCACCACGACCTCAATGCCCTGACTGTCGAGCCAGCGCTTGAGAGCCTGGATCAGGGTCGTCTTGCCGGCACCCTCGCCGCCTTCCAGGGTCAAAAATCGTCCGCGCATGATGGCATCAGCCCCGGATCATGTGCGCCAGAGCGGCACCGATACGCCCCATCAGGCCTTTGCGCGCCACATCTTCGGTCGCCACGAGCGGATATTCGTGGGTTTCATAATCCGGTGCCTCAACGCGCAGCGTACCCACGACATCACCGGCCGCTATCGGTGCGACCAGCGGGCCGTCATAATTCACGGTGACGCGAAGATCGCGGCGCGAACGGCGGTGCAGACCGGCCGTGACATCACCCTGCACCTGCAGGCCGATACTGTCAGCCTCGCCCATGAAAACTTCGGCGCGATGGTCGACCGCATCGCCATCCGAGAAGAGATGATAGACACCGTAATCACTCAGCGCTGCGCGCATCATTCGCTCGGCTTCGGTCGCACGATCGGCATTCGACGGCATGCCATTGAACACGATGATGCGGCGTTCGCCATCACGTTCGGCCGAACCGACCAGGCCATAGCCACTGTCTTCGGTATGGCCGGTCTTCAACCCATCGGCACCGGAGAACACGCCCAGAAGCGGGTTCCGGTTGTACTGGCGGATGCCGTTATAGGTGAATTCCCGTTCGGACCAGAGACCGTAATAGTCGGGATGGTCGCGGATCAGGATGCGCGCCAGCTCGGCCAGATCCCGTGCGCTGATCA
The DNA here is from genome assembly GCF_016817355.1 of Maricaulis parjimensis. Taxonomy (GTDB): domain Bacteria; phylum Pseudomonadota; class Alphaproteobacteria; order Caulobacterales; family Maricaulaceae; genus Maricaulis; species Maricaulis parjimensis. Next base: position 83,171 of record NZ_JADOTT010000004.1, on the reverse strand, counting down.
TCTGGCCCGGGTCCGGCCAGCCGGTCGCATTGGCAAAGCTTGCACTGGTCAGGCCCAGCTCATGGGCCCGGTCCGTCATCATGTCGGCAAAGGCGCTCTCACTGCCACCGATCGCCTCGGCCAGCACAATGCACGCATCATTGCCGGACTGGATGATCACACCATGAAGCAGGTCTTCCACGCGTGCCCGGCTGTTGACCTCGAGGAACATGGTGGAGGAACCGGAAGCGGCGCCGCCTGTGCGCCAGGCATGCACCGAGACCGGCAGCTCGTCATCGAGGGACAGGGAGCCCGCTTCGAGCGCTTCGAGCACCATCAGCACCGTCATCATTTTCGACATGGAGGCCGGCGGCATGGCTTCATCGCCATTGTGGTTGAACAGGACCTCGCCTGTTTCATAGTCCATGATCACGGCATGACTGGCTTCGGTCTGGAAACCGGGCTGTGCCAGGGCCGGAGCGGCCGCGGTCAGGAAAATGAGGGCAATTGTCCCGAAAATCTTGCGCACGTCTGGGCTCCTCCGCCGGAATCGAGTGGGTCAGGTTCGATAAGTCCAGCATAGAAGCGCGGCAAGAGCATGGCGTCCAGCGCGCGGCGTGTCTTGAACTCAGTGAAGGTCGACAATTCGGGCGTCATAAACGCCCCAATCCGCCAGTGTGGAACGCGCAGCATGGGCAGAGCCCTCATCGCTCCAGCGTCCAAAATAGACACGATAGATCGCCGCATTCCCGGACTGTCCGGGCTGGACCCAGACCTGGCCGGCCGACTCAATCCGGCTGGCAAAGCGTTGGGCATTGTCGGGGTCGCTGAACGCGCCGATCTGCAGGGTGAAGCGCTCACCTGCCTCGGGAATCCAGGCGGGCGTCTGCGGCACCGGTTCCGATACGGCCTGGGCATATTGCGTCGCCGGTTCCGGAGCGGGACTGGGAGCTGCCTCATTGGCGGCATACCAGGTGCGGGGTGGTGGAGCGCCCTGCTCCAGGGCCGGCCCCAGATAACGCACGCGAACTTGGGCCAGTCCCCGGCCGATATAATCCAGCTCGGTCGCCGCAGCCCGGCTCAGATCGATGATCCGGTCATCCACGAAGGGGCCACGATCATTGATACGAACGATGATGCTGCGTCCGTTTTCAAGATTTGTGACTTCAGCGATCGACGGGATCGGCAGCGTGGTGTGCGCAGCCGTCATGAGATTCTGGTCGAAGTGTTCGCCATTGGCCGTTGGGCGACCATGGAAATTTGGCCCGTACCAAGATGCAATCCCGATTTCGTCATAGCGGTCATTGCGAGCGGGATAATAGGTGCGGCCCGCCACGGAATACGGATTTCCGACTTTCTGGTGGCCGCTGGACCGGGCCAGAAGAGCCGAAGCATCGACATGGCGGGCCGGGTCTGAAGCTGCCTCGCTCGCCGGCGCCCAGTAACTGGAACTGGAATAGGATTGGGTCGCGGGTTCAGAAAAGCTGCGTTGCGGCGCAGAGGCGCAGGACACAGCGAAGATTGCCAGTGGCAGAACGAATAAAGATCGAAGTCCGGGCACGTCAAAACCGCATCAAAAGACCAAGCCGGAGTCGAGAATAGCGCGGATTGGTGAAAGGGTCGTAACCAGATTTTCGGCCTCGAAACCCTGGGCGCCCTCCGCGTTCTGCCGCATGCCCGTGCATGTCTGCCGCAGGATTGCGCAAGCCAAGAGCCAGATCAGTTGTTCGTCGCAAAAATGTCTCCAATCAACGCCGAACATCCGAATGTGATTTTCGGGATCATTAAGCGTGTGAAATATTCCTGAAAGGTTCTTTCGGACCTGACGGAGCAAACCTTGGAGGGGTCACTATGAAAACCATCCTGTCTGCTAGTACCAGTGCACTGGCGATTCTCGTCGGCGCGGCCAGTCTCGGCGCACCGGCTTTCGCTCAGGAAGATGAAACCGAAGACACGATTGTCGTGACAGGTTCGCGGATTGCCCGCGACCCTAATCTGGTCTCCCCGGCCCCGGTTCAATCCGTGTCCGGTGAGGACGTGGTCCTGTCCGGCGACATTTCCATTGCCGACGTCGTGAACGACCTACCGGCCCTTCTGGGCTCCAACACCACCGCTGACAACGCCAATGCCGGCGTCGGTGTGCAGGGTGCGGCCACCCTGAACCTTCGTAATCTCGGCACCAACCGGACACTGGTCCTGGTGGATGGCCGTCGTCACGTCTCCGGCCAGGCCGGTACCGCCGCCGTTGACGTGAACACCATTCCTTCCGCACTGGTTGAGCGCGTCGAAGTGCTCTCCGGTGGGGCCTCGGCCGTATATGGTGCCGATGCTGTGACCGGTGTGGTCAACTTCATCCTCAAGGATGATTTCGAAGGCACGGAATCGCGGGCCCAATTCGGTATTTCCGATGATGGTGATGCCCAGAATTTCACCTTGCAGACGACCTGGGGCGAAAACTTTGCTGAAGGCCGTGGTAATTTCACCTTGAGTTTTGCGGCCGAGCGCTCCGAAGGCATTTATGCCGGAGACCGTGAGCATTCCGCCGGGGACCGGGCAGCGTCTGACTGGCCTAACCCGGTGCTCTTCATCCAGCAGGCTGATATCGACCAGTATGGCATCGACCAGATCCTTCTGGGCGACAGCATCAGCGATCATTGCGGTGTGGGCTCCCTGCCCGTCTCTGCTGAGACGGCCCTGTGTGATCGGATCAATGGCGTTCCGGCACGGGCGATCTTGGAATACCCGCGCTTCAACCTGTCCAGCTATGGATCTCTGATCGGTGTTGACTGGTTCGGCTGGACCTTCCTGGCCGACTATCCGAATGACCCGAATTCCGGTTTGAACTTCGGCGCAGACGGCACGATCTTCGACTTTAACAATAATGGCATTGATGACTGTCTGGAGACGATCAACGGCACCCAGCTCCAACGCTTCGGCGGCTATGCCGGCTGTCACGTTGCCCGCTCTCCGGGTGGTCCGGCTGAAGTCTTCCAGGACGGTCTCATCGCCGGGACGCAGAACGCCTTTGGCGGCGACGGTACCGGCTCGGGCCGCGATCTTCGCAGTATCACGCCGAATGATGAGCGCTTCACGATCAACTTCACCACGCGCTTCGATGTGACGCCGAACCATCGCTGGTATCTGGAAGCCAAACTGTCGGCTTCCGAGACCACGACGAACAATTCCCAGGCCGTTGGCGGTTTCTTCGACTCCTGGGTGATCGAATGGGACAACCCTTACATCCCGAGCAATCTGCGAAATGCGATCACGACCTTCGTCAATGACAATCCGGGTTATACCAATCTGGAGGACGTCAACATACTGGTCGGTCGTGACATGACCGATCTGGGCCGGGCGCTCAGCATCACAGAACGTCAGACCCTGCGTTTCGTTACCGGGTTCGAAGGTGAACTCGGCGACAGCGCATTTGGCTATGACGTCTACCTGAACTATGGCCGCACGGACATCGACTCCACGCAGGAAGGCCAACTCCTGATTGACCGGGTTTATGCCGCGGCCGACGCGGTCGTGGACCCGGTCTCCGGCGACATTGTCTGCCGCTCGGAAATCGACCCGTCGACGCCGCCGATCGGCTCCTTCCTGTCCAGTGCAGGTTACTGGTCCGGTTACAACACTTTCACGCCGGGCATGGGCAATTGTGTGCCGATGAATCTCTTCGGCATCGGCGCTCCGACGCAGGAAGCGATCGACTGGGTCACTACGACGACCTCGCGCTCGCGCACCCTGGAGCAGACCGTGCTGTCCGGCGTCATCTATGGTGACACATCCGACTTCTTCGAGCTGCCCTATGGCCCGATCGGACTGGCCTTTGGTGCCGAGTACCGTGAGGAAGACAGTGAGTTCAATCCGGACCCGCTGGAAAGCCCGAACGGCGCCGCTTCGACCAGCTCGCTGATCTTCCCGGTCAACGCGCCGGTTAATCCGGTCGTCGGCGGTTTCGACGTGACGGATCTGTTTGCCGAATTCTCGGCACCGCTCCTGATCGGGGTACCCTTTTTCGAAGAACTGACCGTTGAAGGTGCGTATCGTTATTCCGACTACTCCACCCTTGGCGGTGCGGAGAGCTGGAATCTGCGCGGTACCTGGGCGCCGTACAGCGATCTGCGTTTCCGTGGCACGGTCTCCCAGACGGTGCGGGCTCCGAATGTGAACGAGCTGTTCTCGCCCCTCACCTCGACGACGGCCCGCCCGCTCGACCCGTGTGATGCCGGCAATATCAATAATGGATCTGCCAATCGCGTCGCCAATTGTGCGGCCGATGGTATTCCGGTCGGCTGGACCGATCCGCTGACCGCCCGCGTCGGTGGTTTCACCGGCGGTAATCCGGACCTGGATGTGGAAACGGCTGATACGGTTACGCTGGGCTTCGTTTTCGAGCCGAGCTTCATCCCGGGCCTGTCGATCACGGCAGACTATTACACGATCGAGATTGCTGATGGCATCGCCGCGGTGGGCCTGCAGGAAATCCTGGAAGCCTGCTATGACAGCACCAGCTTCCCGAACCAGTTCTGCGGCCAGTTCGAGCGTGACCGGACGTCCGGTTCACCGACCTTCCTGGGGCTGTCGAACTTCACCACGGGTCAGCTGAACTTCGCGGGTATCGAAACCGAAGGCTATGACTACCAGATCTCCTATACCTTCGATTTCGGCGATCTGCTGGAAGCCATGGATGGCTGGGGTTCCATGGAGCTCTCCGCCCTCGGCAACCATGTGGAACGTCTCGAGCGTTATGAAGACCCGACCGATCCGAGCATTGTGAATGACCTGCTTTATGAAGGTGGCCAGCCGGCGGACAGCTATGTCCTCAATGCCCGCTGGATGACGGATCGCCTGACCCTGAACTGGCAGGCCTCCTACTGGGGTGAATTCCTGGCCTTCACGCCGCGTATCGAGATCGAGACCGCGGACAACTTCACCAATGCCTGGACGGGTGACCTGTGGCGTCACGACATCTCGGGCTCCTATCAGGTCAATGACCGCGTGATGTTCTATGGCGGCGTCAACAATGTGTTCGAGGAAGAGCCGATCTATGGTTCCATCTCCTACCCGGTTGGCGCGGTTGGCCGGACCTTCTTCTTCGGCATCAATGTCACGACGGGCTCCATCGCCGGCCGCTTCTAGGCAGGACGATACTCCCGAAACAAGAAAGGCCGGGCCCTGTTGGGTCCGGCCTTTTGCTATCACTCGTGAGCAGTGGGCTGCTTGCGCGGTTCCCGGTTTACGCCTTATCTGATGCTGACCGGAGGGGTGGCAGAGTGGTCGATTGCGGCGGTCTTGAAAACCGTTGAACCGCGAGGTTCCGGGGGTTCGAATCCCTCCCCCTCCGCCATCACTCGACCGGAGCGTCCAGCTCAGCTGGCGCGCAGGGAGGCAGGTGCGCCTGTTCCACCGATACGCCCGCCCAGACGCCGTTCGAAACTCTCGATCAGGGCTTTCCACAAGCGGTCCTTCAAGACAGCGCCTTCCACATCCATGTCCAGATTGGGATTGTCATTGATTTCGATGACGAAGACGCCGCGTTCATTCTGTTTGAGGTCGATGCCGTAAAGGCCGCCCCCGATCAGTTTGGCGGCTCGCACGGCGATCTCGATAACGTCCGCCGGTGCATCCTCCACCGCCAGCGTGGCGGATCCGCCCTCCTTCACCGAGCCGTCCGTTCCATGCTTGATGATCTGCCAATGGCCGCGTGCCATCTTGTACTGGCAGGCAAAGAGCGGCTCGCCATCCAGCACACCGACACGCCAGTCATAGGCTGTCGGCATGTATTCCTGGGCAATGATCAGGGCCGTGTCCTCGAAGAGAGCGGCTGCGCGCTCCCGTAGCTCGGCTTGATCGGACACTTTGTGGACCGAGCGAGAGAAGGAACCATCCGGTGCCTTCAGAACAACGGGGGTTCCCAAACGGTCCATCAAACCGTCCAGGCTTTGCGACTCGTCGAGAACCTCTGACCGGGGCATGGGGACACCGCCCTGCTCCAGCAACTCCTTGAGAAAGACCTTGTTGGTGCAGCGGATCATCGAGGCCGTATCATCGATCACCGGCATGCCTTCTTGCTCGGCCCGTCGCGCGAAGCGGTAGGTATAATTGTCGATTGCCGTCGTGGCCCGGATGAAGAGCGCATCATATTCAGCCACACTCGCCAGATCCCCGGGACCAAGCGGCGCGACTTCCACACCCATGCGGGCTGCGACCTGCGCCAGGCGTTTCAGACTGACCGGACTGGACGGTGGCAGGGCTTCTGACGGATCGGTCAGCACGGCGAGCGACCAGCGGGCGGGCGTTTTAGTCTTGGCGGCGACCCAGGCGCGTTTGGTATGCGTCTCCAGGCAGTTGATGAAAAAGGTCCGGGCGTCGCCTTTCAGGGCATTCGGTGCCAGCGGCCGGATGCGGCCGATCTGCAAACCGGCTTTGTCGACACGGATTTCCAGCACCGGGACCCGGAACCAATCGAATACCAGCCGGGCAAATTTCTTCAGACCGCTGCGATCCGCTTGGCCAAACGCCACAAGGAAATGCTCGCCCGGCTCAACATGACCCATGCCATCGCGGGTCAGTATCGCGTCCAGCTCCGGCAGAGCCTGGGCGTAGAGCGTCTTGCGCGACAGTTCGACCATGGTCTGGGCGCTGGGAATGATACGGTGTCCACGAGCCTCTGCCAGAAGCGAGGCGTAATAGCCCTCGGACTGGTAGGCATAGGACCGGGCCAGGTTGAGGATGTTGGGACGGCGCCCGGTGAACAGGCGCGGATTGGCCAGATAATCCCGCACGCGCAGGACTTTGTGGGGTGTTTCGTGCTGGCCCAGATCGGCCGTGTTTTCGACGAGAATGAGCCAGTCGCTCACAATGGGTCGGTCTCCTGTACCCGGTCAGCCGGGCGGACGAGGATACGCTCGTAGCGCAAGGCTGTTTCGCCGTCCTCGTAATAGGATGGCCGTGCGGAAATCAAGCGAAATCCGAGGCGCTCATAAAGCTTGATCGCCCGTATGTTGGATTGCCGGACTTCCAGTCGAAGCGCGCGGCAGTTTTTCTGAATGGCGGTGCGGCTGACCACGTCTAAAAGGGCTTGACCGACGCCCTGGCCTGCCTGGCCAGGGAGCACGGCAAGCGAGTAGAGGCGCGCAATGCCGGTGCCGCGCCGGAAGCAAACCGCCGCATAGCCAGCGTCCTGATCGTCAACGCTCGCCAACCAGAAACAGGTCCGCCCCACGCTCAGCATGCGCCGCAGATTGCGGCGCGGGAACCGATCCTGATCAAAACAAGCGGTCTCGATCGCGTCGATCGCATCCAGGTCAGACCGTTTTGCCGGGCGAACCCTCAGATCAGAAGCTATTTTGCCCATTTCACTGAATAGAGATCAAAGCGCCGATCGCGAAGATTGCGCACCGTGCCCTCCAGCCGGGCCCAGTCCAGATCGGTCAGGTCCAGATCGGCGATGGACACGGTTTCGACATTCTCCGTGCATTCCTCGGCAATCCCGTCACGCGCAAACGGGAAGTCGCAGGGCGTCAGGATGCAGGACTGGGCATACTGGATGTCCATGTTTTCCACGCCTGGCAGATTTCCCACATTCCCGGCCATGACGACATAGCACTGGTTTTCGATGGCCCGGGCCTGGGAGCAATAGCGTACCCGCATATAGCCTTGGCGGTTATCGGTGCAGAACGGGACGAAGAGGAGCTTGGCTCCGGCATCCACGAGTTTGCGGGCCAGCTCGGGGAATTCACTGTCATAACAGATCAGCACACCAATCGCGCCGCAATCGGTCGGGATGGTGATGATCTCGTCGCCGCCCTTGATGTTCCACCAATGCCGTTCCGAGGGTGTCGGGTGGATTTTTTCCTGCGCGTGAACGGACCCGTCACGCAGGAAGACATAGCCGACATTCTGGATCTCGCCATCCTCGGTGCGTGTCGGGTGGGATCCGCCGATAATGTTGATGTTGTAGCTGATCGCCAACTGGCGCATCGCTTCGGTGAAGAGCGGTGTGTATTCGGTCAGGCGCTCGATGGAGCGGGCCGGCGTCAGCGGGGTCTCTTCCAGCGACAACAAGGCCAGGGTGAAAAGCTCCGGGAACACTACAAAGTCCGAGCGATAGTCAGACGTCACGTCCACGAAATACTCGATATTGGACATGAATTCTTCGAAGCTGGAGACGCGCCGCTGCTGGAACTGGACCGTCGCCACACGCACAACCTCCTTCGCCCCCTTGGTCGGGTGATCATCCCGATTGCGCTCGACGGCATAGGGGTTCCGCCAGACCATATGCGTGGCGAACCCGCCGGACGCCTGGTCATAGGGCAGATAGCCTTCCAGCACGCCGATCGGCTCAAATCCCATCCGCGTCTGGAACCGGATGACGGGGTCACTGACTTCCTGGGCCATCACGGCGTTCAGATAGTCCTGAGGCTCGGGGTATTGCTTTCGCTTGCGTCGCCAATTGGGCATGCGGCCGCCGAAAACGATGCCCTTGAGCTCATGGCGTTCCGCCAATTCCTTGCGGGCATCATAGAGCCGCTGACCGATCCGCAGGCGGCGGCGATCCGGATCGACACAGATTTCCATGCCATACAGCCATTCACCTCGCGGATTGTGGCGTGAGGCATAACCGCTGCCGGTGATCTCGCTCCAACTGTGCGGGCTCAGGGCCGCCTCTTCATCGATGAGGAAGGAGGCGGCATAGCCGACGATCTCGTCCTCATATTCGACGACGACCTGGCCATCCGGAAAATTGATGATCTGGCCCTGGATCATACTGTCCGAATAGGCACCCATCTCCGGGTAGACCTTGCCGCTCAGAGCGACAATTCCGGGAATGTCAGACAGTTCGGCTTTGCGGACATTGAGAGTGGGACGTGAGGCTTGGCGAGGCATGCGAAAATCCGTGTCGCTACGCCCTCACCAGAGAAGCATTCCGCGCGCGCCGTCAAGCGGATTGACCTGTTTTACGCCCGGTCCCGAAACGGGCGCTTAGCGGATCGCGTTGGCCGCTTCCGTTACCTGGCGGGTTGAGTCTTCCGCGGTCCGTGTCGCCTGGGCAATATCTTCGATCGCAAGGGTGATCTTGGACACATTCTCCGCCGCATCCTGCATGTTGTGACTGATGTCCTTGGTCACGGCGGTTTGCTCTTCCACAGCGGACGCGATCGAGGCCGCAATCGAGTCGATCCGGCCGATCACGCCGGCAATCTGGCTGATCGCCTCAACGGCCTCGTTGGACGTGCCCTGAACAGCTTGCACCTGTTTGGAGATGTCCTCGATGGCCTTGGATGTCTGGCTCGCAAGCCCTTTCACTTCATTGGCCACGACAGCAAACCCCTTGCCCGCCTCTCCGGCCCGGGAGGCCTCGATCGTGGCGTTGAGAGCGAGGAGATTGGTCTGGTCGGCAATCGTGTTGATCAGCTCCACGATCTGGCCGATCGACAGGGTCGCATCCGACAATCCCGTCATGATCTGCGAGGTGCGCTCTGATTCCGAAACGGCTTCGCGGGCAATGGTCAGGGCTTCGCTGGCACTGCGAGAGATCTCGGCGAAGGATGCGGCCAGTTCTTCCGCGCCGGCCGCGACGGACTGGACATTGGTGGCTGTGCCATTCGCATCGGCAACAGCGGCCGAGGCCTGACTGTTGGACTGGGTGACGGCAGCGGAAACATTCTGCAGACCGGAATAGATTTCAGTCTGGGCACTCTCGCGCGCCTTGCGGCGCATTGCGATGGCCGTGATATCAGTCGCGACTTTCACAACCTTGATGGGTTTGCCATTCAGGTCGAAGACCGGATTGTAACTGGCCTGCAGCCAGACTTCCTTGCCGCTGCGTGTGAAGCGCTGGAATTCACCGGCCTGGAATTCTCCGGAGGCCAGGGTTTTCCAGAACGTCTTGTATTCATCCGACCGGGCATAGTCCGGATCACAGAATTGCGAGTGGTGCGTTCCCACCAGCTGGGCGGCATCATAGCCCATGAAATCCTGGAAATTCTCATTCGCCTTTAGGATGTTTCCCTGGAGATCGAACTCGATCACGCATTGCGAGGCATTGATGGCATTGATCTGGCTTTGATAGTCGAAACGGCGCAGTCGCTTTTCGGTGATATCCGTGGCCAGTTTCATGACCCGGTCGACCTGGCCATTGGATTTGAAGATTGGCGAATAGGTGGCCTCAATCCAGACCTCGCGGCCACCCTTTGCGAAGCGTCTGAATTCCGCGGCATGGAACTCACCCCGGCGAAGCGTATCCCAAAAGGTCTTGTATTCCGGGCTCGACGCATAGCGCTCGGACAGGAATATGCGGTGGTGCTGGCCGATCACTTCATCGGCTTCATATCCCATTGTCTCCAGGAAGTTCTTGTTGGCGCTCAGGATCCGTCCGCTGGTGTCAAACTCGATGACGGCATAAGCCCGATCTATGGCCTCAAGGCGTGGATTGCTTCGATTGAAGAGGTCTCGCATGCAAGTCTCCAGAATATCTCAGCAAAGTCGGCTTGCTAGGTGTTTCCATTCGCCAGTGCAACCTAAAGGTATTTCGTATATGGTTAACGCCAATTTACCATCAGGTTGCTTCATAAAATATAATTACCCCTGATCTGACGCCGGATCGCGCTGCGCTAACGCGGGATCACAATCCCGTCGCCCCTACAGACACTTGGCGAAAACACCCTACAATAAAGGGGGTCAAGCGATGGAAGGTCTGCGCAATGTTCATCAAACGATCCAAGCCCTGGCAGGGTCTCGACTCGGAAATCACCCCCAAGAACCTGTTTCTGGATCGCCGCCGCATCATGCAGGCCGGCGGCGCCATGGCGCTAACTGGATTGCTCGGATGCGGCAGTTCGGAAAGCCAAGCGGAAAACACCGCTGAAGCCGCATCGGAAAGTGCCGCTTCCGGTCTGCAGTCCGCCGATCCGATGACCGGCCTGCGATACCGGGAAACGGCCTATTCCGTATCTGATCCCCTCACCCCGCTCGACGCGGTCACGGGCTATAACAATTTCTACGAGTTCGGTGTCGGCAAGGACGATCCGGCACGCTATGCCCACCATATGACAGTGGACCCTTGGTCCATTGAGGTGGAAGGGCACGCAGCCAATATCGGCCGGTTCGATCTGGAAGACCTGGTCGACTTCAATGCGCTGGAGGAGCGCGTTTACCGCCTGCGCTGTGTGGAAGCCTGGTCCATGGTCGTCCCCTGGATCGGTATTCCGCTCGCCGACGTTTTGCGCCGCTTCGAACCCACATCGGATGCCCGGTATGTCGCGTTCGAGACCTATCTCAACCGTCCGGAAATGCGCGGTACGCGCTTCCCCGTGCTCGACTGGCCCTATGTCGAGGGACTGCGGATGGATGAGGCCATGAACGAGTTGGCCTTCCTGGCGGTCGGCCTCTATGGCGACCTGCTCCCGAACCAGAATGGCGCGCCCATCCGGCTCGTCGTGCCGTGGAAGTATGGCTACAAGTCGATCAAGTCGATCACCAAGATTCGCTTTGTCTCCGAACAGCCGCCGACCTCCTGGAATATCGCCGCGCCGAATGAGTACGGCTTCTATTCCAATGTGAACCCCAACCGGGCTCATCCGCGCTGGAGCCAGTCGAGCGAACGCGTCATCGGCGGGGCCTTGTTCTCACGGCGGGAAACCGAAATGTTCAACGGCTATGGCGAGCAGGTGGCGCACCTCTATGCCGGCATGGATCTGATCGAGAACCATTGATTATGGCGCGCAACGCATTCCTGCGGGTGTTCGGGCAACACTGGCTGAAACCCCTCACCTTCTGGCTTCTCGCACTTCCGGGCCTTTGGCTGATCTGGCAGTGGACCCTTCTGCTGACCGGCATGCCCAATGATCTTGGTTTTAACCCGATCGAGACGACCCACCGTTTCCTGGGCGATACGGCGATCCGTATCCTGTTGATCACTCTGGCTGTAACGCCGTTCCGGGACATCACACGATGGCTTCCCATCGTGAAAGTCCGCCGCCGGATTGGCGTGGCGGCGTTCTGGTACGCCCTGCTCCACGTTCTGGCCTATCTGGGACTGGACCTGTTCATCGCAGCGGGAATGAGCGTGACCGGCGCGCTGGCCGGGCTGTGGGAGGATGTCGCGGAGCGGATCTACATCACGTTGGGCATGATCGCCTTCCTGTTGCTCATTCCGCTGGCCGTGACCTCATTCAATGCCTTCATCCGGCTGATGACACCCACGCGCTGGCAACAGCTCCACTGGCTGGTCTATCCGCTGGCGATCATTGCCGTCCTGCACCACGGCTTCATGGCCAAGGGCAATCAGATCATGCCCTGGGTCCATGGCGGGATACTGGCCCTCTTGCTGGGCTACCGGCTGGTACGCACACTGCGCAAGAGAGCACAGGCCAGGGCGATTGCGTCCTGACGCTTGAGGATCAGAAGGGTCAGGCATGACAGCCAGACCAGGCAGGCGGCCACGAACAGGCCGCCGCCATCCTCATTCGGGTCGATACCCAGGGGCGTGAAGAGGTGGAAATTCACTGCACCCGTCATGATCGCCAGACCCAGAGCACTCGCCAAAACCTGCAGGCGGCGCAAAGACGGGATGAAGCCGGCCAGGAATAGTGCTGATGCGACGAGCTCTGCGGATCCGATGACATACTGGCTGAACAGACCGGTTTGACCGAACAGGCCGGCAGCGCCCCAGCTGGCGGCCCAGCTGTCCAACAGGCCGAAAATCACCTGAGTCTCCGGCGCATCGGTGAATTTGTAGCGCAGGGAATCCAGGAAAATCGCACAGATAAAGAGCGGCAGGCCGATTTGGACAATCCGGTTGATCCAGACACGCATGAGTGAGCTCCCTCGTTACAGCGTCCTGCAGGACGCCCCATGTTCGCCTTGGCCAATATGGTCTATCAGCGTCACGAGCCAGTCACCCTTTCGCGAGCTTGGAGCCCCTCGAGATGAGCCTGCACATCACTGACGCCTTCGACAGCGGCAATATTGACGTTCTGGATGCGGCCCAGCCGGATCGGATCCGCCTGGAAATCCGCAAGGATAACGGGTCGGATTTCTATCAATGGTTCCATTTTCGGGTGACCGGCGCTCATGGCACACCCCTGACCATGGCCATCGAGAACGCCGGCGGTGCGGCCTATCTGGAAGGTTGGCCGGGTTATCGCGCCTGTGCCTCCTATGACCGGGAGACCTGGTTCCGCGTCGATACGACCTATGAGAATGGTGTCCTCAGCCTGCACCACACGCCGCAGGCGGATACGATCTGGTTTGCTTATTTTGCCCCCTATTCCATGGAGCGCCATCTCGACCTGATCGCCTGGGCGCAAGGTCATGCCGATGTGCGCCTGAACGTGCTGGGCAACACGCTGGATGGACAATCCATGGACCTGCTGTCCGTGGGCGAGCCCGGAGACGGAAAGCGCACGATCTGGGTCACGGCCCGTCAGCATCCCGGCGAGACGATGGCGGAATGGTGGATGGAAGGCTTCCTGGCCCGCTTGCTCGATGACCAGGACCCGGTGGCGCGTGTTCTGCGGGACAAGGCCGTATTCAACATCGTCCCGAACATGAACCCGGATGGTTCCAAGCGTGGGCATTTGCGGACCAATGCCAAGGGCGTCAATCTCAACCGCGAATGGAACAAAGCGACACCGGAAAACTCACCGGAAGTGTTCCATGTGCTCAACCGGATGCGGGAAACGGGGATCGACCTAGCCTTGGACGTCCATGGCGACGAAGCCCTGCCCTACAATTTCATCGCTGGTGGTGAAGGCGCACCGAATTTCGACGCCAAGGGCCAGACCCTGCTGGATGGCTACAAAGCCGCCTTGAGCGTCGCCAGCCCGGATTTCCAGACCGCGCATGGCTATGATGTTGATGCGCCTGGCACGGCAGACCTGTCGATCTGCACCAATTATCTGGCCAATGAGTTCCGCTGTCTCGCCATGACGCTGGAAATGCCCTTCAAGGACAATGCCGACCTGCCGGACGAGGAACAGGGCTGGTCGCCGGAGCGCTGCCGCAAGCTGGGCGCCGCCAATCTTGACGCCATGCTGGCCCTTGTGGACCAGCTGCGTTGACCCTCTACATCGATGCCGATGCCTGTCCGGTGAAGGATGAGGCGATCCGCGTGGGTGAGCGCCACCGCACCGAGATCATCTTCGTGTGCGATGGCGGGCTGCGCCGTCCCAATTCGCAATGGGCCAAACTGGTCATCGTGGAACAGGGTGCAGATGCCGCTGACGACTGGATCGCGGAACGCATCGGGCCCGGCGATGTTTGCGTGACCGGTGATATTCCGCTGGCCGACCGTTGTCTCAAAGCTGGCGGCTTGGCGATCGATCATCGCGGCCAGCTCTGGACGGCGGACAATATCGGCTCGGCGCTTGCCATGCGGGATCTGATGACGGATTTGAGATCCGCCTCCCCACTGGACGGACCGAAGGGCGGTGCAAAGCCTTTCGCGCCCAAGGATCGTTCCAGCTTTCTGGATGGGCTTGAACGTGTGATGCGTCAGGCCGCCTCAGTGCGCAAAGCTTGACCTCTTCCCACTTCCTGTGAGGATGGCGCCGGGTAAGCCAATCGCCCGGTTGCCGGGCATGGGGAGAGAGTTATGAAATCACTTTTGGGCGGCGTCGCGATCGGTGCCATTCTTGCTGGTGCGGGTGTCTATTATTTCACCAATGACGCCGCGGCTCCGGCCGGCGAAAGCGCTGTGCCGCATGTTGAAACGGATCAGGCTGTTACAGTCGCCGATGCCGAAGCCTTTCTGACCGAGTCGGTCGCCGAACTGCGCGAATTCAGCGAATTCGGTGCGCGGACGGCCTGGGTGCAGAACAATTTCATCACCTATGACACGAACTGGCTGCTGCAGCGCATGGGCGCCCAGGGCACGGAAATGGCCGTGCGCATGGCGACCGAGGCTGGCCAGTATGCCGATCTTGATCTGACCGAGAGCCAGTCCCGCCAGATCAATGCCCTGCGCAATGGCATCACCCTGCCGACCCCGAATGATCCGGCAGCCGCGGCGCGTCTGGCCGAGCTGACCACGCGCATGGGGTCGTCCTACTCAGCCGGTCTGATGGAAATCGACGGCGAGATGGTCGATCACAACGAGCTGGAAAACATCATGCGGACCAGCCGTGATCCCGAATTCCTGTCCTATGTGTGGAATGGCTGGCGCGAAGCCTACGACCCGCAGCAAATGGCGACCGACTATGCCGAAATGGTGGAAATTGCCAACCAGGGTGCCCGTGATCTCGGTTTCGACAACCTCGCCCAGATGTGGCTGTCGAACTACGACATGCCGGCAGATGAAATGGAAGCGGAAGTCGAGCGCCTCTGGGGTCAGGTGGCGCCCTTCTATGAACAGCTTCACTGTCATGTCCGTTCCAATCTGAACGAGCTGTATGGCGATGAGGTGCAGGGACCGGATGGTGCCATCCGTGCCGACCTTCTCGGCAATATGTGGGCCCAGGGTTGGGGCTCACTGGCCGATGTCGCCGGTGTGGGCAGCGGTGAAGCGGCCTACAGCCTGGATGACCTCCTCGTCGAAGCGGACTACACGCCGCTGCAGATGGTGGAGACGGCCGAGACCTTCTTCACTTCGCTGGGTCTGGAAGACCTGCCGGACACGTTCTGGGAACGCTCGCTGATCACCCAGCCGCGCGACCGTCAGGTCGCCTGCCACGCTTCGGCCTGGAACCTCGACAGCGAGGAAGATCTGCGGATCAAGATGTGTACCCTAGTCAATGGTACGGACTTCGTCACCGTCCACCACGAGCTGGGCCACAATTTCTACCAGCGGGCCTATAATGATCAGGAATTCCTGCTGCAGGGCGGTGCCAATGACGGCTTCCACGAAGCCATTGGCGACTTCATCGCGCTCTCTGTGACACCGGAATACCTGGTCCAGATCGGTCTTCTGGATGAAGCCGACATGCCGGGTGCGGATGCTGACCTGTCCCTGCTGATGGACACGGCGCTCGACAAGATCGCCTTCCTGCCCTTCGCCGTGATGATGGACCAGTGGCGCTGGCGTGTGCTGCGCGGAGAGATCCAGCCGGAAGACTATAATGCCGCCTGGTGGGAGCTTCGTGAGAGCTATCAGGGCATTGTGCCGCCGGTTGATCGTCCGGCCGACGCGTTTGACCCGGGCTCCAAGTATCACATTGCCAATAATGTGCCCTATCTGCGCTATTTCCTGAGCCATATCCTGCAGTTCCAGTTCCACCAGGCCGCCTGTGAAATGGCGGGCTGGGAAGGTCCGCTGCACCGCTGCTCGATCTATGGAAACGAGGAAGTCGGTGCCCGTTTCAACGCGATGATGGAGATGGGCGCTTCGCAACCCTGGCCGGATGCGCTGGAAGCCTTCACCGGTACCCGCGAAATGGACGGGTCGGCGATCATCGCCTACTTCCAACCGCTTATGGATCATCTGGAAGCGGAAAACGCTGATCGCAATTGCGGTTGGTAGAGCTGAACTGAAAGCCGAACGGCCCTGTCACTCTGGCAGGGCCGTTTTGCTATCCGGCCCGGAGCGCTGAATGGATTGGAGCCTCGCCGATTATCTGATGGCCGCCACGTTGCTGGCCCTGCTCGTAGGTGGTGTGGTTTTCCTGTTCTCCAAGCGATGGTGCCTTGCCTACCGGATGGGCTGCGCCCTCAGCATCGCCACGGCCGTGATCCTGTTTTGGGTGAGCGGTGCCGTCGGGATCATCGGTGCTTCCGAAAATGACGCCAATCTGGCTTATAGCGCCTTGCTGGCACTGGGTTTTCTGGCCAGTTTTGCCGTGCGGCTGAAGCCCGGGGGCATGGCGCTCAACTTCGCTGCACTGGCAGCCGGACAATTCCTGATCGGCCTGTTTGCCCTGATCATGGGGTTGGGCCGTGAAGGCGTCAGCTGGCCCTATGACATTCTTGCCGCAACGATCGTGTTCAGCCTGCTCTGGCTTGGGTCGGCGATTGCGTTCCGGTTGGCCATGAAACCGGCTGCGGAGACGGTCTAGCCCAGAAAGACCCGTTCGAAGGTCCACCACAAAGCGATACCGGCAATGGCCAGCGACACGGCCCGGACGAGCCAGGGATACCAGCTTGCATCCCGGAAACGGTGCAGGACCAGCCAGCACGCCAGAATGATGGTCAGCTGGCCCAGTTCCACCCCGACATTGAAGCTGAGCAAGGCGGGGACAAGGTCTCCTTGGGGCAGGCCCAGTTCGGACAGGACACCGGCAAAGCCCAGCCCGTGAAACAGGCCGAAACCGAAGACGAGGGCGGGACGCCAGCGCGTCATATCCTTGAAAACCAGATTCTCTATCGCGACGAAGGCGATGGAGAGCGCAATGATCGGTTCCACGATCGAGGCCGGTAGGCTGACCAAGCCCAGCGTGGCCAATGCCAGCGTCAGCGTGTGGGCCAAGGTGAAGGCAGAAACCTGCCAGATCAGGGGCTTAAGCCGAGTCGAGGCAAAGAAAAGCGCCAGGACGAAGAGGATGTGATCCAGCCCTTTGGGCAGGATGTGCGTGTAGCCCAGCTGCAGATACAGCGTGATGACATCGAGCAGTGTTTGTTCCTGCGCAACCAGCATGGATTTTCCCCGTATCAGGCCGGGGGACGCTAGGGGCAGACCGGTCCGCCTTCAAGCACGGCTCGCGGTTCTCACGCAGCCGGGTTACACCGGGGATAACAGAGCGAATCTCAAAGAGCCGGGGCCGACCTGGCCGATCAGGGAGTGATCATGAGCGATCAGTTCAAATCCAGTGTTGATGTCTCCGGTGAGGACATCCACTGGGATTTCAAGGACGCGATGTCCTATGGCGGATATCTGGGGCTGGACCGGCTGTTGAGTGCCCAGAAATGCCTGACCGAAGAGCATGACGAGATGCTCTTCATCATCATCCACCAAGTGGGTGAGTTGTGGATGAAGCTTCTCATCCATGAAGTTGAAGGCGGGATCGCCCATTTGCAGGATGACGAGATCGGGCCGGCCCTGAAAATGTTCGCCCGGGTCTCCCGCACCCAGGAACAGCTGATCCAGGCCTGGGATGTGTTGGCGACGATGACGCCTGCCGATTATCTGGCCTTCCGTGATGCGCTGGGTCAAAGCTCCGGTTTCCAATCCTTCCAGTATCGTACGCTGGAATACCGGCTGGGGAACAAGAATGCCGCCCTCTCCCGTGTGCATGCGGATAATCCCCCGGCGCACAAGATGGTGACGCGGGCCCTGGAACTGCCCAGCCTGTGGGATGAAACCCTGCGCCTGCTGGCCCGCAAGGGCTATCCCATCCCCGATGAAGCGGTGGAGCGGGACTGGACCCAACCCTACAAACCCTCTCAGGCCATCGAGGATATCTGGCGGGATATCTATCACGACAGCGAAACCCATTGGGAAGCCTATGAGTTGGGTGAGAAGCTGGTCGATCTGGAACACAAATTCCAGCAATGGCGGTTCAACCACATGAAAACCGTTGAACGCATTATCGGTTTCCGACGCGGGACCGGTGGGACATCCGGTGTGTCGTATCTCGTGAAAGCGCTGGATCTGCGCTTCTTCCCGGAAATCTGGACCGTGCGTACCACGCTCTGACCCGACAGGCCCCAACATGAGAAACCTTGAAGAGATTCAACGGCTTGATGCGGAAGACCCCCTCGCCGCATTCCGCGACCGGTTCGAACTGCCTGCGGGCATGATCTATCTGGACGGAAATTCCCTGGGCGTGATGCCCAAATCCGCCCCCGCAAAAATGAAGGACGTGGTGGAAACCCAATGGGGTCAGCACCTTATCACGTCCTGGAACAGGCATGACTGGATCGGATTGCCGCGGCGTCTGGGCGGAATGATTGCCGGGCTAATTGGAGCGAAGCCCGAAGAAGTGGTGGTGGCCGATTCCACCTCCATCAATATTTTCAAGGCGTTGAGTGCAGCACTTCAACTCAATCCGGACCGGTCTGTGATCCTTTCGGAGAGCGGCAATTTCCCGACCAATGTTTATATGATGCAGGGTCTCAGTGCGAACAGTTCGGGATCAATCCGGCATCAAATAGTGCCCACAGGCGAACTGGAAACGCACTTCAATGATGACGTTGCGGCATTGCTGATCACCCAAGCGCACTACAAGACGGGTTATCTGCACGACATGCAGGCCATCACCAAGGCGGCCCAGGAAAAGGGTATCCTCGTGATCTGGGATTTGTGCCATTCCGCCGGCGCCCTGCCCATCGACCTCAATGCCTGCAATGCGGATATGGCCGTGGGTTGCGGGTATAAATATCTCAATGGCGGACCCGGTGCTCCGGCGTTCATTTTCGTGGCGGAGCGTCACCAGGAAAAAGTGATGCCGGTCCTGTCCGGCTGGTTGGGTCATGCCCATCCGTTCGACTTCTCCGACCAGTATGAACCGGCGCCCGGGATCGACCGGTTCAAATGCTCCTCCCCTTCCATTCTGGGCATGTCCGCCCTGGAGTGCGGGCTGGAGATCGCGGTAGAGGCTGACATGACTTCCGTCCGGATGAAATCGGTGGCCCTGACCGAACTCTTCATCGAACAGGTGGAGGCCCGGCTTGATGGGCACGGGTTTGAGCTGGCCAGTCCGCGCGACCCGGCCATCCGGGGCAGTCAGGTCTCCTTCCATCATGAAAACGGCTATCCGATCATGCAGGCGCTCATCGATCACGGCGTGATCGGCGATTTCCGGGACCCGGACATTCTGCGCTTCGGCTTCACCCCGCTCTATACCAGTTACGAGGATGTCTGGCGGGCCGCGGAAATCCTCCAGGACATCATGGAAAGCGGAGCATGGCGCGAGGCGCGTTACAGCGTGCGCGCTGCGGTGACCTGATCCTTTTTGCGGTATTGATGCACTGGCGAAACCGGCTCTGTACCAAACGGAGCGGCATTCTCTTTGCGCGCCGACCCGTCTAGGTTCAGCGCGGAAAAACACGGGAAACTCTTATGCATTTCGGTGTCTTCGACCTGTTCAAGATCGGCGTCGGTCCGTCCAGCTCCCACACGGTGGGACCGATGAAGGCCGCCAAGGTCTTCGTGGAGCGCGCAATTGCCGATGCGGGCAGTGCCAAGATCCGCCGGCTCGAGACCGAGCTCTATGGCTCCCTCGCTCTGACGGGGCTGGGCCATGGTACCGACACGGCCGTCCTGCTGGGACTGGAAGGCCATGACCCGGCCCGCATCAATCCGGACACGATCCCGCAACGGCTTGAGCGCATCCGCACAGAGAACACGCTGAAGCTCACCAATGGCGATGAGATCGCTTTCGAGGAACGCCGGGATCTCGACTTCCGGGGCGATATCCGCCTGCCCTTCCACTCCAATGCACTGAAATTCAAAGCCTATGGGGATGGCGAGGAAGTGATCCGGGAAGAAGTCTGGTATTCGATCGGCGGGGGTTTCGTGATCGATGAGACCGAGGCTGGCAAGAATTCCGCGGCCGATGTGAAAGAGGGCGAGCCCTTCCCCTTCAATTCCGCCGCCGAGCTCCTGGCCATCGGCGAGCGCGAAGGTCTCTCAATCCATCGCATCATGCTGGCCAATGAACGCACCTTCCTGCCCGAGGACACGATCCGGGCCGGTGTCGACGGCCTGTGGCGGGCCATGGAGGACTGTATTGATCGCGGCCTCACCCAGGACGGTATTCTGCCCGGCGGGCTGAATGTGAAACGCCGTGCCCCGAAGCTTTACCGTGACTTGAAGGAAAACCCGGTCGACCCGGCCAAGGATCCCCTCGCCCCGATGGACTGGATCAATCTGTGGGCGATGGCGGTGAATGAAGAAAACGCGGCCGGCGGACGTGTGGTCACTGCGCCCACCAATGGTGCCGCAGGTATCATTCCGGCGGTGGCCCGCTATTTCGACAAATACCATCGCGATCCCGATGATGAGGAAGCCCTGCAGCGTTTCTTCCTGACGGCGGCGGCGATCGGTTCGCTCTACAAGAAGAACGCCTCCATCTCCGGTGCTGAAGCGGGCTGCCAGGGTGAAGTTGGCGTCGCCTGTTCCATGGCCGCCGCGGCGCTCGCAGCTGCCATGGGCGCCAATAATCACCAGATCGAGGACGCCGCCGAGATCGGCATGGAGCACAATCTGGGCCTGACCTGCGACCCGGTCGGCGGCCTGGTCCAGATCCCCTGTATCGAACGCAATGCCATTGGGGCCATCAAGGCGATCGATGCGGCGCGGTTGGCGCTGAAAGCGACGTCGGAAGACATGAAGGTCTCGCTGGATCAGGTCATCGAGACCATGCGCCAGACCGGTATGGACATGCAGGAAAAGTACAAGGAAACCAGCCAGGGCGGCTTGGCCGTCAATGTGGTGGCGTGCTGACGCCACACCCGGCTGGCCCGGTTTGTTCAAAAGGACAAGGTAGAGTAGTATATTAGCGCCTGACATGTTTCAGGTGCGTAGTTCGCAGTGCGTTGTGTGTTCAATCCACAGTCGAAAAGGCGAACGATAATGACTTCTTCTCACAGCAATACCGTCACCCTGGAATCCGAACTGATCGAGTCGATCTCCTATATCGATGGGAGTTTCGTGATTTCGGAAGGCCAGCCCTATGAATCCGGCCCGACGCCGAAAAACCAGGGCAATGGCGTCTGGGAAATCACGGTGAATTGCGGCCGGCACAAGACGTCCGAAGTGGCCGATAAGTTCAACACGATGTGCGGCGGCGAGTATCATGAATACGCGCCCAAGGGCGGTGGCGGCACGCCGGACGAGCTGAACTTCATGTTCGGCGTCACGGTGACCTTCAAGGACGCCACACCGATCACGCTCTATCTCGGTCAGGGCAGCTATTCCAGCCACAATAATTGGTGGATCGGTGGGCAGAATGTCGTCAATGACGGCAAGCCGGACTTGGTCCTGATCTCCAACAATCAGCCCATCCAATTGCTGCGCATGTCGGGATCAACCTCGACCATCGCCTTCGAAACGCTGGCAGCCAGTGCCAAAGCGGCCAAGAGCCTGGCTGGCGCCAGCTGACCCTGTCCGAAAGGGCGGCCGCACCTTCCAACCCGCCCTGACGACAAAAAAGGCGGCCCCGAAAGGAGCCGCCTTTTTCTTGTCGGGCTGTGACCAATGATCAGGCGTCTTCACTCAACTCCTGGACCGGGCGGCCATCGCTGAGGGTTTCCGCACCAGAAACGACGACGCGCTGGCCGGCTTCGATGTCGCCGGCAATGGCGACATAGCCATCTTCCCGGACACCGGCCTCAACCGGGACCTGACGGGCGATATTCTCCGCGTCGACCACGAAGACATGGGTGCCTGTCGCACGCAGCACGACCGCATCATAGGGCGCGGCAAACTGAAGGCGCGGTGTTTCCGCCGGAAAGGCGACCCGCGCCGCACTGCCGACTACCCAGGGCGAGCCATCCAGATCGATGCGGACCTCGAATGTCCGCGACACGGCATCACCCACCGGGATGATGGCCCGGATCGGCGCGTCCATACGCTCGCCATTGGCCAAAGACAGGGACACGGACTGGCCGACACCGAGATAGGGGGCCAGCGCAACCGGCACCTGGGCGACGGCTTCCTTGTGATCAATATCGACCAGACGGACGATTTCACGGCCCGGCGCCGAGATTTCCCCGACCTGGATCAGGCGTTCCGCAATCCGGCCAGCGAAAGGCGCCGTGATACGGGTGCGCTCCAATTCCAGCTCCGCGCGCATGACCGCGGTGCGGGCTTCACGCAGATCCTGATCAGCCAGATCGCGGGCCAGTTCGACTTCCCGCAAACGGTTGGCCGGCACGGTGCCATTGGCGGCCAGGCCTTCATACCGGTCCGCTTCGGCATTCTGGTAGCGGGCATTGGCATTGGCCCGGGCCAGACGCGCCCGCGCCTCTTCCAGTTGGATGCGTGCCTGGCGGTCATCCAGCTGGGCGATGAGACCGCCCTCTTCCACCACATCACCCGGTTCAGCGATCAGCGTGACCCGCCCGGCGAGCTCGGCCGCGATACGGGCATCATTGCGGGAAATGACGCTGGCCGGCGTCATCACTGTGCGGGCCATGTCCTGTTCGATGATCTCACCCAGACGCACAATGGCCGGCGGCGGACCGCCCTGGGCCAGCGCTGACGTGGAAAGACCGAGACCCAGCAGGGCTGCGGAAAAAAGGGAGCGGAGCATGGTTGAGGCTTTCATGGTCTTACTCCGCGGCGACAGGCGCGGGTGCACCGGCCAGTCGGGCCTGACGGGCTTCGCCCAGGCGCAGGAGACAAGGGATGAGAACAAGGGTGAAGATGAGGCTGACACTCATACCGCCCACAATGGCGGCGGCCAGGCCGCGATAGATCGCGCTGCCCACGCCGGGAACCAGAAGGAGGGGCAACATGCCCAGCAGGCTGGTGAGGGTCGACATGAAGATCGGGCGCAGGCGCATGCGCAGGGCCTGATCGACGGCAGTGCGCCGGTCCAGGCCTTCGCGCTCACCCTGGCGGGTCTGATCCACCAGGAGGATGGCATTATTGATCACCAGTCCCAGCAGGATGATGAAGCCCATCATGGTCAGCAGATCGAGGGGTTGGGCGACAAAGAGGTTGAGAATTTGGAGCATGACCACCCCGCCGACCCCGGCCAGCGGAATGGAAACCAGCACGAGGAGGGCATCGCGCAGCGAACGGAACATGCCGGCAAGGATCAGGAAGAGGATGATCATCGCCATGCCCATATTCATCAGCATGGTGTTGATGGCCCGGTTCAGGCTGTCGGCACTGCCGCCATAGGTCACGGAGCCATCGGCCGGCAGTTCCGCCCGCATGGCCGGTTCGACATCGCGTTGCACGACTTCCAGGATTTCCTCCAGCGAAATGCCTTCGGGCTGGTTGATATTGATCGTGACGGTCCGGCGGCGGTTGAGGCGCTGGATGGCCCCTGCCCCGACTTCCTCGCGGATATCCACCAGATCACCGAGCGGAATGATCGCTCCGGACGGGGTGGCGATGGGCATGCCGGCCAGCTCGTCCGGCGTATCCCAGCCGGTCGTGCGCAGGATCATATTCATCCGGCTGTCGCCATCGAAATACTCACCGATGAAGGCGCCATCGCCGAGCATGGACATCATGCCGGCCACATTCCGCCGGGCCCAGCCGGCTTCCTGGATACGCCGGTCATCGGGTACCAGGGTCAGCCGCGGCTGTGTCGCCTGAGGCGGCGGGTTGGCGTTGATATTGACGCCCGGGAAGCGCTCACGCAGCAGGGTCAGCCCGGTCTGGACCGCCCGGTTGCGCGCGTCGGCATCGGCGGATTGGACATTCACCTGGATATTGCCGCCCTGGGAAAAACCGCCGAACAGATCGCCCTGCTGGGCAAAGCCGAACACGTCCGGAATGCCGGAGATGATTTCCTCGCGGACAATCCGCTCCAGCTCGCCAACCTGTGACTGGTCCTGCGCGCGTACACCGATCGTGGCGCCTGAACCGCCCGGGAAGGTCCCGAAATAATAGTTCAGCAGGGCCGGCTCCTGTTCGCCCGACATATAGGGTTCCAGCCGCTCGATGACGGTGGTGGCGACCTCGTCCTCCACCCAGTCCAGATTGGAACCGGGCGGGAACATCATGAAGGCGTCCACGGCATCGCGCTTCACCGGCGGCAGATAATCCATGGCCGGCCGCATGAACCAGGTCAAAGCGAGCGGGATGGAGATCAGCAGGGCCGCAACGGCGATCCGGCGGATCGGCGAGTCCGAGATCATCATGACGAAATCGGCGACCTTGCCGAGCAGAACCTGCCGGGTCTGCGTCTTGCGGTCCCGCACCCAGTATTTCGTCACCACGGGCAGGATGGTCACCGCGACCACCATCGACACGGCGACACCGACAGCGATCGTGACCGCCAGATCGGCAAAGATCTGACCCTCGGCATTCCGCGTGAAGATGATCGGCAGGAAGATTGCCACAGTGGTGGTCGTGGAGGCCAGCAAAGCCCCCCAGACCTGACCGGCACCCTTGGCCGAAGCGGTGTCCGCATCCTCGCCCATTTCACGGCGGCGGATGATGTTCTCCAGCACAATGATCGCCGCATCCATCACCATGCCGGTGGCAAAGGCGAGGCCCGCCAGCGAGATCACATTGAGGGAGCGTCCCAGCAGGAAGAGCACGATCAGGGTGGACAGGAGGGAGACCGGGATTGCCAGAGAGATGATCAGCGTGGCGCGCGCCCGGCGCAGGAAGAGCCAGAGGCCGAAGATCGCCAGCACCACGCCGAGAACGAGATTGGTCCGAAGAAGGTCCACAGCGCGCATGATGAAGACCGAAGCGTCGAAGGACGGCGCCATGACCAGCTGGCGGTCCGCCAACAGGCTCTCATTGATCAGCGCCACTTCGGCTTTCACCGCGTCCAGGGCTGCCAGGACATTGGCGCCCGGCTGGCGGCGGATCTCGATCCCGATGGCGGGATTGCCGTTCTGGTAGGTGAAATTATTGCGCTCGCCATAGGCCACTTCGACGGTCGCGACATCGGACAGGCGGACCGGCGTGCCATTGCGCCAGACGATGACCAGATCGCCCATTTCGGAGGGTTCGAACTCGCCCTCGAAGCGCATCTGGTAGGAACGGCGGCCGATGGCGGCATTGCCGCCGGAGACATCCTGGTTATTGACGATCGCGGCGGAAATCTGCGGCAGGGTCACGCCGAGGGAAGCCGCGCGGTAGGGATCGACCGTGATCTGCAATTCCTCGGGCCGGTTACCCCAGCCGATATTCACCGAGGCCACGCCCGGAATGGCTTCAAGGCGCGGAATGACCGTGTCCTGCACGAAGGCGGAATAGTCATGGATTTCATTCGGATTGCCCGGCAGCGCCTGAACGAAGAACCAGATCAGGCTTTGCTGGGCACTGCCGCCGAACCCGCCGATATTCGGGCCGACCGCATCGCGCGGCAGGGGCGGCAATTGCGACAGGCGATTCGAGATCTCGATCGCCGTCTGCGTCATGTCGGTTTCCAGCGCGAAGGTCAGATTGATGAAGGCATTGCCTTCACTGGTGAAGACCCGCATCTCCTCCAGCCCCGGAAGGCCGGCCAGCAATTGCTCTTGCGGCTCGACAATCTCGGATTCCATTTCCAGCGGCGATGCCGAGCGCCAGAAGGTCGCGATATTGACCTGGGGACGTTCCGTATCCGGGAAAAGCTGGACAGGCAGGCGCGTGAACGCGACCACGCCCATGAGCACGATCAATGCAACAGCCACCATGACGGCAGCAGGATTGTTCAGGGACAATCGGGTCAAAGGCATGGGGTTTCTCCTCGCATGCCTCTCATACCACCCGATTTCCCGGGTAGAATTAAACAATGTAAAGGCGGCTCACGCTTTGGTGAGCCGCCTTGCATTTCAGTAACTTGCCGAGATTACGATTTGGACAGGCGGGTCAGGCAGCCTCGTGTTCGACCAGTTTTTCCGCCACCGTGTACTTCGCCTCGGTCTTCGCGGCGATTTCATCGAGGCTGGTGCCCGGGGCCAGTTCGATGAGCTCCAGATGGTCGCCCTTCACATCGAACACGCCCAGCGTGGTGATGATGCGGTGGACGCAGGCCTTGCCGGTCAGCGGCAGGGAGCATTCCTTGAGAAGCTTCGGTTCACCGGCCTTGTTGGCGTGATCCATGATCACGACGACGCGCTTGACGCCGGCGACCAGGTCCATGGCACCGCCCATGCCCTTCACCAGCTTGCCGGGGATCATCCAGTTGGCGATATCGCCGGTTTCCGAGATCTCCATCGCGCCCAGGATGGACAGGTCGATATGCCCGCCCCGGATCATGCCGAAACTGTCGGCAGAGGAGAAATAGGAGGTGCGGCGCAGTTCGGTAATGGTCTGCTTGCCGGCATTGATCAGGTCCGGATCCACCTCGTCATCATAGGGGAAAGGCCCCATGCCCAGCATGCCGTTTTCCGACTGCAGGGTGACATCGATTCCGTCCGGGATGTGGTTGGCCACCAGGGTCGGGATGCCGATACCGAGATTGACGTAGAAACCGTCTTCCAGCTCTTGCGCGGCGCGTGCCGCCATGTCGTCGCGGGTCCAGGCCATTATGCGCTCTCCCTTTCGCGAACCGTGCGCTGTTCGATGCGCTTCTCAAAATCGCCCTTGAACAGGCGCTGCACGAAAATGCCCGGCGTGTGGATCTCGTCCGGATCCAGTTCGCCCAATTCCACGATTTCCTCGACCTCGGCGATCGTGACCTTGCCGGCCGTCGCCATCATCGGGTTGAAATTGCGGGCGGTCTTGCGGAAGACGAGATTGCCCTGCGGGTCCGCCTTCCAGGCTTTCACGATGGACACATCGGCTTTCAGGCCGGTTTCCATGATGTAGGTCTCGCCGTCGAATTCACGGTGTTCCTTGCCTTCCGCGATCAGCGTGCCGACACCGGTTTTCGTGAAGAAGCCCGGAATGCCCGCACCACCGGCGCGGATGCGCTCGGCCAGCGTGCCCTGCGGATTGAATTCCAGCTCCAGCTCGCCGGACAGGAATTGGCGCTCGAACTCCTTGTTCTCACCGACATAGGAGGAGACCATTTTCTTGATCTGCTTGGCGTCGAGCAGGATGCCGAGACCGAAACCGTCGACCCCGCAATTATTGGACACGACCGTCAGGTCCTTCACGCCGCTGGCGTGCAGGGCGGCAATCGAGTTTTCCGGAATGCCGCACAGGCCGAACCCGCCGGCCATCAGCGTCATCCCGTCAAACACAAGCCCGTCAAGCGCGGTCTTGGCGTCCGGATATACCTTGTTCATGCAGACCTCTGTGCAAAGTTGATATCTGGTTCATGTTTTATATAGCGGCAGGCGGGAAAAGCTAGTCGGCCCCTGCGTTCGCCGAATTGTCTTGCCGCGCTGCCTGCCGTCGGGCGTCCACTTCGATGGCCAGTGCACCACCGAAAAACACCGCATAGGCGGACCAATAAATCCACAGCAGGAAGACCACAAGGGCACCCAGCGAGCCATAGACGGAGAAGTCCACGATCTGGGCGACATAGATGGAGAAGCCCTTCGACAGGCCCAGCCAGAGTGAGGTCGAGACCAGAGCGGCAATCGTCGAGGCGCGCCAGCTGACCGCCTCATGCCGCCGCCGCATCGTCATGCGGTAGAGCAATTCCAGCGCCACGAACATGACCAGGGCCGCCGTGGTCCATTCATTGAAGAAGCCCCGGATATCCAGCGGATCCAGGCCGAGAAAATCGAACACCTGACGCAGCACGACCGGGATGACCAGAACCGCCAGATTGGCGGCCGTCAGCAAGGCTCCGCCGATCAGGACCGATCCCATGGCCAGAATGTTGAAATGGATCACATTGCGGATGTCCTGGTCTTCAGCGAGGTGATTGAGCCCGGCGATGATCGCCTTTACCCCCCTCGAGGCAGCAAACAGGGCAATCGCCAGGGCGATCGCGCCATTGACCGACAGGGCGGAGATCGGCGCTTCTGCCAGACGGCCCAACTGGGCGAGGACGAAATCCTGCGCGCCGGGCGGCATGATCTCGGCGATACGCGCGATCTGTGCCTCGGCATCTTCGATCGAGTTGGTGAGACCATAGACGGACATGGCCAGGGCCATGGCCGGAAACAGGGCCAGCATGCCGAAATAGGACGCGCCGCCGGCAAACAGCATGACATCACGCGCCATGGAGCGGCTGATCGCTGCCACGATCACCGATGCCACTGTAAACAGAGGGTGTGTCCGCACCCTGTCCATCTTGATCTTCCTGATCATGTCTTCGCCCCGAAACCCCTGCCCCGTTTTTACCGGGGCCGCTATCTTACGGGAATCGGTAAATATGTCGCGTGGTGCAAGCGGGAGTGGCCCGATTGCGGTGACAGGATAACCCCATGTCCTTTTCCAAGGCAGTGGAGCTGCTGCAACTGGCGAAAATGGCATCGAACTATGCCGGCGTCTCCCTTAGCGAGATCGAGTCGGAATTCGAATGCGTGCGTCGTACGGCCCAGCGAATGACGGATGCGCTGGTGCGGGTCTTTCCGGACACCGAGGATTATGTCGACAGCCAGGGCCATAAGCGCTGGCGCGTGCCACGGCGCAAGGTCGCCGAATTCTTCGCGCCGACGGCCGATGAAGTGGCAGCGCTGGAACTGGCCGGCACCACGCTGGAGCGTCAGGGTCTGGGTCCCGAAGCCGCCCAGCTGCGCTCCCTGCGTGAAACCATCAATATGCTGCTGCCGGACAAGCGACGGCCGGGCCTGGAAGCCGATGAGGAAGCCTTGCTGGAAGCCATGGGTCATGCCGCCCGCCCCGGCCCGCAGCCCGTCTCCGATCCGCGGATCGATGGCGCCATCGCCGAGGCGCTCAAGGGGCCCTTCGTGCTGAAGATCCGTTATCGCGGCCGCCAGGACCAGGAAGCGAGCACGCGGGAAGTGGAACCCTATGGGCTGCTGCTGGGCGCACGGCGCTATCTAGTGGGACGTGACCGGGTGCGCGGTGATGGCATCATGCGGCACTACCGGGTCGAGGATATCGCGGAGGCGGAGGTTACCGAGGACTGGTTCGCGCGGGATGAGGATTTCGATCTGGAAACCTATGCCAATCGCTCATTCGGGGTCTTCCAGAATGCGGCGGAGTTCGGCGAAGTGGTCTGGAAATTCACACCGCGGGCTGCGGCCCATGCGGCGCGCTTCCGCTTTCATCCCGACCAGACCAGCGAAACGCTGGAGGATGGCTCCCTGATGGTCCGCTTCATGGCGTCAGGATTGCTGGAAATGTGCTGGCATCTCTATGCCTGGGGCGATCAGGTCGACGTGATCCAGCCGCAGGCCCTGGCGGACATGGTCCGGGATCACCGCCGCAGCGACTTTCCCGGACTTCCCTGAACAGGACTGCCCCGAGCGGAGAGCCGTCGCCGATGCATCAGCGGACGGCGATACGGACCTGGTCGGAGTTCTGCCAGGAGGGCATGGAATGGCCGTCGGCGGCACTCATGGCGAGCTGGTAGCCCTTGGCCAGATAGCGGCAGATCGAGCGGACATCTTCCACATGGACACAATCGATCGTGTCACCGGGACGCTGCATGCGATAGAAACCGTCACGGAAACGGTGCGGGACCATGTTGCGCAGTGCGCCACCGGCACCTTCGACATAGGCATTGATTGCGATCGCCATCGGGCTCTCCATCTCGTGTGTTCTTCGATGATTGGAGAATGCCAGAGCGCCCGGACAAAACCTGTCACCCCTCAATCGGCCTGTGCAGACACGCCAAAAAGAAGAAGCGCCGGTCGTTGGGGGCGACCGGCGCTTTGGGCTATCTATTCGATATAGAGACCGGCCAACGAGCGAGGGACTACAGGGTGTTCGCCGTTCTCGAGATTGACCCTAGGTCCTGCGCGCTGAACCCGACATGAACAGAAAGCTGAACGAAAATTTTTACGGCTTCATGCGCTTGCTTGTCAGGCCAAATCGGCTTGGCTATCGGTCAATCGGACGGGTGACGGCGACGCAATGAATTCGGCTCGGAAACAACAGGAATGGACACAGGACCGGCTTGGCCAGGCCCAGGCCGCGCATCTGCGTTTCCTGACCGGCCAGCCGCAGGGACGCCGTGCGGTGTTCTGCGGCGACAGTCTGCAAGGGCTCGACCTGTCGGGCCAGGATTGGCGCGATGCCGATTTCTCCAATTGCCTGCTCGATGGCTGTTGCCTCGATGGCGCTGATTTTTCGGGTGCCAAACTGGCCGGTGCCTCGCTGAAACAGGCCAGCCTGATCGCCACCCATCTGGACGGGGCCGATTTGCGCGGCTGCGACCTCACCGAGGCCCGCCTCATTGCCTGTACGGCACTGGGAACGGACTTCCGCGAATTCGCCTCCAGCGATTCTGACGGGAAATTCTCCAGCAAGCCTGCGCGCCTGGATGGCGCCGACCTCGCCGGCGCGGCGCTGGGCAAGGCCCGGCTGGCCGGTGTGAGTGCGCAAAAAGCCTGTTTTGATGATGCCGATCTCGGTCTCGCCCGGCTCAATCGGGCGGATTTGTCCGGCGCCAGCCTGCGCGGTGCCCGTCTCAAAGGCAGCGATCTGGGCAGCGCCAATCTGGAAGGTGCGGACCTGCGTGGCAGTGATGAGCGCCAGGCGCGGACCGAACAGGCGAGCACGCAGAACTGTCAGACCGGTGCCGATCCCGCTCGCCGCGAACCGCCGGAGACCCGCCAGCCGGACCGTCCGGCCGACACCCTGTTCGACAGGCATGAACAGCGTGTGGCCGGCCGCAAGCCGGACGAGGTGGATCTGTCCGGACTGGATCTGACCGAGGCCCGAGAAACCCGGGGACGCGCCCTCACCGCGCTGCGCGCGATGGGTTCGGACCTGTCCGGCCTGGATCTGACGGGCGCGCAATTGCAAGGCGCGCGCTTGTCTGGCTCCGATCTGCGCAGCTGTATCCTGCACAAGGCGGACCTGCGCGGCGCCGACCTTTCGAACACGCTGATGTCCCATGCCGATTTGTCCGGAGCTGATCTGTCCCCGCTCATGCTGGGCGCTGGCCGGGTCCTACCGGTCAATCTGTCCGGGGCCAGCCTGCGCTTTGCGGATCTGAGCGGCGCGCAATTCGACCAGACACGGCTGGACGGTGCGGACCTCAACTATGTCCGCATCGACCGGGACAGCCTGACCGCACTGGGTCTGCCCGGTGAGCAGACCCGCACGGCGATCACCCGCTAGATATCCCAGCTGTCCAGAATGGCCTCACGGTCGGATCCGGGCACAGGTGCCGGTCCCTGGATCGCGGCCGGTGTGCGCGAGAAACGCGGCGCCGGTGCCGGATGGCGAAACCCGTCCATGTCCTGATAGGTCCCGCGCTCCACCATGTGCGGATGGGCGGCGCTTTCCTCATAGGTCAGGACCGGTGCGAAGCAGGCATCGGTGCCTTCCAGCAGGTCGCACCATTCATCCCTTGTCTTCTGCTTGAAGATTTCCGCGAATTTTTCCTTGCCCGATTCCCAGCCCTTGCCGGTCCAGTCATTGGGATAATCGGCCATGTCCACGCCGAGCTTCTCGCAAAGCAGGGCGTAGAATTCCGGCTCCAGCGGACCGACCGAGACATGCTGGCCGTCCGCGCATTCATAGACGGAATAGAAGTGGCAGCCGCCATCCAGGAGATTGTTTTCGCGCTGGGTGTTCCAGATCCCGGCGGAGATCAGCTGGTGCTGGGAGGCCATCAGGGAAACCGCGCCGTCAACAATGGCGGCGTCGACGACCTGCCCTTCCCCCGTCGTTCGCGCATGGGTCAGGGCGGCCAGCACGCCGAAGCCGAGATACATGGCGCCGCCACCGAAATCACCGACGAGATTGAGCGGGATGGCTGGTTTTTCCTTCGGCCCGATTGCGCCAAGGGCACCGGTGATGGAGATATAGTTGAGGTCGTGACCGGCGGCGTGGGCCAGCGGACCATATTGGCCCCATCCCGTCATGCGGCCATAGACCAGGGCCGGGTTTTCCTTCAGGGCGACATCAGGCCCCAGGCCCAGGCGCTCCATCACGCCGGGACGATAGCCCTCCAGGAGAATGTCGGATTTGGCGATCAGCTTGCGGCACAGGGCCAGCTCGTCTTCATCCTTGAGATTGAGGGCAATCGAGCGCCGACCGCGCCCCATGATATCGCCGGAACCGCCGCCATGGGCGCCCGGACGGTCGATGCGGACCACGTCTGCGCCCATGTCGGACAACATCATTGCGCAGAAGGGTGCCGGTCCCAGACCAACAAACTCCAGCACTTTAACGCCTTTTAGAGGACCTTGGGGTTTCATATCGCCAACCTTTGATTCGTCTGTTCCAGAAGCGTGGCACTTGTGACAAACTCACGAAATACGGCATCAGCAATCAAGTCGGCAGGGGGACGCATGGGACGCACGCTGGATGTCCTCGTATTCGGTTTGTCCGAACGAGTGGACACCTTGGCGGACCAGCTGGGTCGCCTTGCCCTGACTTGTCGCATCGTACGCGCCGACACTCCGCCGGCCCGGCGCAACCAGTCCTGGGCCGGGGGCATTATCCTCGCCGATTGTGACAATGATGTCCGCGATGGTCTCGCGGCCTTCTCCCGTTTTGCCGGTGAGGATTATCCGGTTCTGGTCGTCGGCCCGACAGGTCTGACCGCCGATGAGCATGTCGATGCCTGGCTGCGCGAACCGGCTCCCGCCGTGCAGATTGCGGCGCGTATCCGCGCCCTCTTCCGCCTCAGCGTGATGGAAACCATTGCCGAGCGCCGGACTGAAGTCACCCGGCTCTATGGCCAGCGCACGCCCGCCGCAGAACGTGAAGAAACGCCGCCGGCCATCCTCTATGTCGGCGAAGCCTCGCCGCGTTTCATGGGGTTGAAGCACGCGCTGGAAACGGCCGATGCCGATGTGGTCGCCGCTTTCTCCTCCTATTCCGCCTTCGACTATTTGCATGAACGGCCGTTTGATGCGGTGGTGCTGAATGCGGTCGGCAAGCGCGATATCGCCTTCACCATTTCCTCGGCCATGCGCCGCAATGCCCGGCTCTATCACACGCCGGTCCTGCTGCTGGCCGACACGCTGGACAATCAGGCGGCCGAAGAAGCCTTTGCCCGCGGCGTGTCCGACATCCTGCCGCCCAAGGCGGATGATGAAGAATTGCGCGAGCGCGTGTTGACGCTGACCCGCGAACGCCGCCGTCGTCGCCACGCCAAGAACGCCCTGGAAGCCTGCCGCGATCCGCGTTCGCTGGAAATCGAGACCGGTCTGTTCAATTCCGGCTTCCTGACCTCGCACATCCAGGATCTGCTCAATGGCGCAGCGCGGGATGAACTTTATTTCGCGATGATCGCACTTCAGGTCGTGCTGCCAGAGGGCTCCAGTGCCCCGGATTCGGTCTCGGCCGAGAAAGCCCGCCGCCAGTTTGCCGCCATGCTGCGGCATTTGCTGCGCACGGAAGATGCCGCGGCCCGTTTCTCCGAAGATACCTTCCTCGCCGTCCTGCCCTTCACGGACACGCCCGGCATTGATTGCGTCGCGGCCCGCGTGGCGGCGATTGCGGAATGCACAGCCTTTGAAAGTGATGATCCGCTTCAGCCCTTCCGGCTGAGTGTCCGGGCTGCACCGGTTCAACCGCGTCCGGGTGAAACGGCGGAAGCCCTCGTGGAACGCGCCCTGCGCGGCCTCCAGCGCCCCAATCTCATTACGGCTCAGGCCTGACCTGACGACCGGATCCAGTCAGGCCTTCTGTTCGCGGACCCACAGCACCAGACCACCCGCCAGCAGGAGCAGGGCTGCAAAGACAATTCCGCCACCGCCGAGGATAAAGGGTGTGGCCTTGTTGAGCGTGTTTTCCTTGCCGGCCCAGGCAAAGGCCAGCAAGGCCAGGGGCAGGCAGAGAATGGCGGCCTTGAGGCACGCTCCGGACAAGCCCTTTAAATGGGCCCGGACCTGCAGCATGG
Organism: Maricaulis parjimensis; assembly: GCF_016817355.1. Classification (GTDB taxonomy): domain Bacteria; phylum Pseudomonadota; class Alphaproteobacteria; order Caulobacterales; family Maricaulaceae; genus Maricaulis; species Maricaulis parjimensis. Next base: position 48,798 of record NZ_JADOTT010000004.1, on the reverse strand, counting down.
CGGCCAGAAAAGCCATGAAGCCGAGGCCCGTGAAAATCATGAAAACCGGTTCCAGATAGTCTTTCACCGCTTGCCTCCCCGTTTGATCTGACAGGAGATTAGCGAATAGCGGCCTGTTGATGATCCCCCGAACGGGGGAGGCTTCAAACGGTCTCTTCAGCGGCTTTCCGGGCCCGCACGGCGATATCCGCCAGCGGCGACAGGGCCCGTTCAACGGCCCGCAAGCGATCTTCCGGCGCGTCCCATTCGGCGCGCAGCACGATCTTGTGGTCCGGACGGATTTTCCAGAGCGCCGGATTTTTCTGCAAATGACCGACAAGGCCCGGCGGATCGATGAATTTGTCGCCGCGGAAGCTGATGACAGCCCCCTTCGGTCCGGCATCCACCTTCTCCACACCGGCATGCTTGCACAACGCCTTGACGGCGACGACACGCATCAGGGTTTCCACTTCCTGCGGCAGCGGTCCGAACCGGTCGATCAGCTCGGCGGCAAAGGCTTCGCGCTCGGTCTTGGTATCGAGTGAGGACAGGCGGCGATAAAGCTGCAGGCGGACATCGAGATCCGGCACGTAATGATCCGGGATGAGAACCGCACCGCCGGCATTGATCTGCGGCGACCATTCGCCATCGCTCTCTTCCTCGCCGCCACCGCGCAGGGAGGCGACCGCCTCTTCGAGCATGGACTGGTAAAGCTCGACGCCGACATCCTTGATATGGCCGGACTGTTCCTCGCCCAGTAGATTGCCGCCGCCGCGCAGATCCAGATCGTGGGAGGCCAGGGTGAAGCCGGCACCCAGACTGTCCAGAGACTGCATGACTTTCAGGCGCTTCTCGGCGCTGTCCGTGATCTTCTGGCGCATCGGCGTGGTGAGATAGGCATAGGCCCGCGTCTTGGACCGCCCCACCCGTCCGCGCAGCTGGTAGAGCTGGGACAGGCCGAACCGGTCGGCCCGGTGCACGATGATCGTATTGGCCGTCGGGATATCGATGCCGGATTCCACGATTGTCGTGGACAGAAGGACATCATACCGGCCCTCATAGAAGGCGGTCATGATGTCTTCCAGCTGGCTCGGCGCCATCTGGCCATGGGCGGCGATGAAGCTGACCTCCGGCGCATTATCGCGCAGGAAGGCTGCCGTATCCTCCAGATCGGAAATGCGCGGCACCACAAAGAAGGCCTGTCCTCCCCGGTATTTCTCGCGCAGCAGGGCTTCGCGGATCGAGACCGGATCGAAGGGGGCCACATAGGTGCGCACGGCGAGACGATCGACCGGCGGGGTCGCGATGATGGACAGGTCGCGAATGCCCGTCAGGGAGAGTTGCAGCGTCCGCGGGATCGGGGTCGCCGTCAGGGTCAGCACGTGGACATCGGAGCGCATCTCCTTGAGGCGTTCCTTGTGCTTCACCCCGAAATGCTGCTCCTCATCGACGATCAGCAGGCCGAGATCGGAGAATTTCACGGTCTTGGCGAGAAGCGCATGCGTGCCAATCACGATTTCGGCCTTGCCGGCCGAGAGTTCATCGCGGGTTAGCTTGGCTTCCTTGGAACTGACCAGGCGGGAGAGCTGGCGCACCTTGATCGGCCAATTGCGGAAACGCTCCTGGAAGGTCTTGTAGTGCTGCCGGGCCAGGAGTGTGGTCGGTGCCACGACCGCAACCTGCTGGCCGCTCATCGCCACGACAAAAGCCGCACGCAGGGCCACCTCGGTCTTGCCGAAACCGACATCGCCGCAGATCAGCCGGTCCATCGGCCGGCCCTTGGCCAGATCCCCGAACACATCCTCGACTGCATTCAGCTGATCATCGGTTTCCGCATAGGGGAAGGCTGCACAAAACTCGTCGAACACGCCGCTTTGCGGTTCGATCGGTTCGGCCTTGCGGGCCAGGCGTTCCGCCGCGATCTTGATGAGCTGGTCGGCCATGTCGCGCAGGCGTTTCTTGGCCTTGGCCTTGCGCGCCTGCCAGGCGACCCCGCCCAGCTTGTCCAGCTGGGCCGTCTCGGATTCCGCGCCATAGCGCGAGAGCAGTTCGATATTCTCGACCGGCAGGTAGAGTTTGGACTGCCCGGCATATTCCAGCTCGATACAATCGTGTGGCGCATCGCTGACCGGCAGGGTTTTCAGCCCGATGAAACGGCCCAGGCCATGGTCGGCATGGATGACCAGATCACCCGGCGAGAGCGAACCCGCTTCGACGATGATATCCGCAGACTTGCGCCGGCGGCGGGGGCGCGCCAGGCGATCACCGAGAATGTCCTGTTCGGACAAGACAGCGATCTCGGCCGTCTCGAAGCCGCGCTCCAACGGCAGGATGACCCGTGCCACCTTTCCAGGCTGGAGCTTGGCGACGTCCTGCCAGTGCTCGCAGGCCACGACACCGCTGATGCCGTGATCGCCCAGCACGGCGGCCAGACGTTCCGAGGCCCCACCGGACCAGGAGGCGAGCACGACGCGTTTGCCGTCCTTGGACAGGGCGCGGACATGGGAGGCTGCGGCGTCGAAGACATTCGTGTCCTGGGCGGCGCGTTCGGCGGAGAAGGTCTTGCCCTGCTTGCCGCCGGCATCAATCGTCTGCGGGCCCGGTTCCTGGAACGCCGTATAGCGGCGGACGACGCGATCCTTGAGGGCGGACTGCCAGTCGGTTTCCGTGAAATAGAGCGCGTCGGCCTTCAGCGCCCGGTAGGTGGGCGCGGAGAGCGCATTGTCATGCTTGGCTTCGCCGGCCGCGATCCTGGCCTCATAATAGTCGGAGACCTGGCTGATCCGCTCATCCAGCGCATCTTCGCTGAGATGATCGAGCGCGACCATGGCGTCCGCCGGCAGGAAGTCGAAAGGCGTGGACAGCGTGTCGTAAAAGAGCGGCAGCCAGTGCTCCACCCCGGCGGGACGAGCGCCGGCGCTGACCTGTTCATAGATCGGGTCGTCATGCACTGCGCCGAAGGTCTTCACAAAACCGGAGCGGAAGCGTGACACGCTGGCCTCGTCCAGCAGGACCTCGCTGACCGGGGTGAAGGCGATCCCGTCCATCTGCTTGGTCGAACGCTGGGTTTCCGGATCGAAGGCGCGGATGGATTCCAGCGTATCGCCGAAGAAGTCGAGACGGACCGGTTCCGGCGCGCCGGGCGGATAGACATCGACCACACCGCCGCGCACCGCGAAATCACCCGGTTCCATCACCGTGGCGGTGCGGGCATAGCCATTGACGCTGAAATGCTGTTTCAGCGCTTCCACATCGACTGTGGCGCCCGGACGGACCGAAATGCCGGCATCCGCCAGCACGGCATGCGGCGGGCAGCGCTGGGCCATCGCATTGACGGTGGTGACCAGGATGGAGGGAGATTTCAGATCGCCGGAGGCCAGACGGGCCAGGGTCGCAGCGCGGCGGGCCGCAACGCGCGGAGACGGCGAAATCCGGTCATAGGGCTGACAGTCCCAGGCCGGCAGGCGCAAGACCTCGATATCAGCCGCGAAGAATTCCAGCGCCGAGACAAAGGCCGCTGCGCGCGAGTCATCACGGGCAATGAAAACATTGAGCCCGCCATGGGCGCGGGCCGTGTCCGCGAAGATCAGGGCATCCAGGCCTTCCGGGGCCCCACAGACCGTGGCGGCACCCTTGGCCCGGGCGATCATTTCAATATCGACCATTGCGCCCTGCTCTTTTCAATCAGCCCTTCGGCCCGTCACCAAAGGCGGCATCGGTGTGGGGACGATAGGCTTTGACCCGGTCCATGATCGGCGTGTCGAATTCTTCCGGCGTCGGCTCGCGGCCGATGATCCAGCCATACAAGTCCTGGTCCTGCTGGTCGAGCAATTGCTCGAAGACCAGAAGCTCATCCGGCGACATGCCGTCGATATTGTCGTCGCAGAACCGGCCCAGGATCAGGTCGGCTTCCTTGAAGCCGCGCCGCCAGGCCCGGATGCGAAGTTTCTTGCGGAGGATTTCGGGGCTTTCACTCATGTCCGGCGATATAGTCTGCCAGAGCCGCGACGTCGACCGGTGGCAGCGGCTGAACTTGCCGCTAAGGTGCGGTCACGATGCGTCCCGAGATTCTCTTCCCCCTCTTCCAGGATGTGACCGCCCTGCCCGGGATCGGTCCGCGCCTGGCCACACTGCTGGCCAAGCTGACCGGTCCGCGGGTGAAGGATGTGCTCTTCCACAAGCCCGTCGGAATGGTCGACCGGACCCGCCGGACCACGGTGGAAGAGGCGCCGGAGAATGAGATCGTCACGCTGAAAGCCGAAGTGGAAGAACACATTCCCGGCCGCCGTCAGGGCCAGCCCTACAAGGTGCGCATGTATGACGGGACGGGCTTTCTCCACCTGGTGTATTTCCATGGCCGTCCGGATTATCTGAAAAAGCAATTGCCGGTCGGCGAAACCCGGATCGTCTCGGGCAAGTGTGATCGCTATGGCTCGGAAATCCAGATCCTGCATCCCGATCTGGTGATGACCGAGGAAGAGGCGGACGAGACCCCGCTGCTGGAGCCGGTCTATCCGCTGACGGCCGGCATCGTCGCCAAGACGATGCGCAAGGCGGTACACGGCGCGGTCAACCTCTGCCCGCCCCTGCCGGAATGGCTGCCGGACAGTCTCAAGGACCAGCATGCCTGGCCTGACTTCCAAAGTGCCGTGCGCCAGCTGCACGCACCGCAATCCCTCGCCGATCTCGATCCGGAAACCCCGGTGCGCGAACGCCTGGCTTTTGATGAAGTCTATGCCCGCCAACTGGCGCTGCAGCTCGTTCGCTCCCGCCGCAAGGCCCAAGCCGGACGGCCCCTGCAGGGCGATGGGAGCAAGGTGAAAGCCCTGTTGGCGGCCGCGTCCTTTGCACCGACCGGTGCCCAGACGCGGGCCTTTGAGGCGATCAAGGCGGATATGGAATCCCCGGCTCACATGACCCGGCTCCTGCACGGGGATGTCGGTGCCGGCAAAACCTTTGTGGCGGCCCTTGCCGCCGCGCAGGCGGCCGAGGCGGGAACGCAGACGGCGATCATGGCGCCGACCGAGATTCTCGCCCGCCAACACGCAAAGACCCTGGCACAACTTCTTGAACCAGCCGGGCTTTCCGTGATTGCCCTGACGGGCCGGGACAAGGGCAAGACGCGCGCAGACCTGTTGCAGCGCATGTCAGAGGGTTCGGTGGATGTGATCTGCGGCACGCATGCGCTTTTCCAGGAAGGGATCGAGTTTGGCGATCTCGGACTCGTGGTGATCGATGAGCAGCATCGTTTCGGCGTTTCCGACCGCATGCGCCTGACCGCCAAGGGCCGCCGTCCGGACACGCTGGTGATGACAGCGACACCGATCCCGCGCACCCTCTCCCTTGCCGTATATGGCGATCTGGACGTCTCACGGCTGGACGAGAAGCCCGCCGGGCGCATCCCGCCGGAAACCCGGCTGATCAATATGGAGCGGTTGGACGAAGTCGTGGACGGGGTCCGGCGCGCCATTGATCGTGGCGACCGCGTCTACTGGGTCTGTCCGCTGGTCGAGGAATCGGAGATGTCGGAACTTTCGGCGGCGGAGGATCGCTGGCGGCATCTCAAGGCCCAGCTGGGGGAAAACCGCGTCGGCTTGCTGCACGGGCGGATGAAACCGGCGGAAAAGGAAGCCATGGCCACGGCCTTCCGCGCCGGGGAAATGGATGTCCTGGTGGCCACCACAGTGATCGAAGTCGGTGTCGACGCTCCCGATGCCACTGTGATGATCATCGAGCATGCCGAACGCTTCGGCCTGGCCCAGCTGCACCAATTGCGCGGACGGGTTGGCCGGGGCGACAAACCCTCTTCCTGCCTGCTTCTGTACAAGGGGCCGCTGGGCGAAACCGCCCGCGCCCGTCTGGAAATGATGCGGGCCACGGATAACGGCTTTGAGATTGCCGAAGAAGACTGGCGCCTGCGCGGGGCGGGTGATCCGCTTGGCCTGCGCCAGAGCGGCTTACCCGCTTTCCGGCTCGCCGACATGGAACGCCATGGCGATCTCATCGCTATCGCCAATGACCAGGCCCGGCTGGATGTCCATAATGACCCGGAATTGGCGGGTGAGCGCAGTGAGGCCCTGCGGGTCCTGCTCTATCTGTTCGAACAGGACCAAGGCGTGCGCCTGCTCAAATCAGGCTAGGTTTTCCGGATCGGTGACTTCAGGTGGCAGGGTGTCCTGCACGTCAGCCGGAAGCTTGTCCGGCGAGACCATGCCGAAGGAAATGATCAGCTTGGCGGCCTCTTCCACCGACATATCGATCGGCACCGTATTGGAACGCGGCGTATAGAGCAGGAAGCCGGACGTCGGGTTCGGCGTGGTCGGTACGAAAAGGCCGATCACATCCTCGGCGATATTCTTGCGCAATTCCGCATTGCCATTGGCCGAGACGAAAGCGACGACCCAAGTCCCCTTCATCGGGTATTCGATCAGCACGACTTCCTTGAAGGAATTGCTCTTTCCGGAAAATACCGTCTCCACGATCTGCTTGATCGCGCCGTAGATATTCCGCACCAGGGGAACGCCCGCGAGGATGCGTTCGCCCAAGCCGATGATCGAACGACCAAAAATATTGGCTGCGAGGGCGCCCAGCAGGGTCAGCAGAAGCACTGCGATCAGCACGCCCAGGCCCGGAATGGTGAAATCACCGGGCAGGTAATTCTCCGGATTATATCGGGCGGGGATCAGTGGTTTGACGACATTGTCGACGAAATTCACGAATGTGACGATGAGATAGAAGGTCACGCCGAGCGGTGTGACGATGACAATCCCGGTCAGGAAACTATTGCGAAGCCAGCGAAACATGGCATTCCCGTTCAAGAACAAGGCGCGAAGCGCAAACTGGATGATTCCCCCAAGCGGGGAATACACTACGTGATGGTTGCGGTGCCGCCAATCGCGCGCAAGTCTGTCACGCTGGCAATGCCCGGAAGAGAGAGATTCTCATGCTCGCGAGTCCCGTAACCCTGGCCCGATGGATGATCCTGACGGGTGCCGGCATTCTGCTGGGCCTAATCCTGGCGGCCAGCTGGCTGCTGCGGGACCAGATCTTCCAGACCTTCCAGGACCCCGGCGAACCCTTTCAGACCTATACACCGCCGCCTGGCGCCGATTATGCCAGCGCGGAGGCCTGGTATGCCCGTGGCGATTTCACAGATGCCGATGAACCCGCCGTCTTCTTCGTGCACCCCACCACCTATTCCGGCGGCTCCAACTGGGTGGGTGAGCTGGACAAGGCGAGCACGGTGGAGGCTGTGGAGCGTTCCGCCCTGCCCAATTACGCCGCGCCCTTCGCCAATTCCGGCGTCCTCTTCGCACCCCGCTATCGTCAGGCCTCTCTCTACACCCTGATGAATAATCGCGAGGATTCCCTGCTGGCCCGCGAATTTGCCTATGGCGATGTGCGCATGGCCTTTGAGGCCTTCCTCGCCCAGATTGGCGAGGATCGTCCCATCCTGCTCGCAGGGGTCGGCCAGGGCGGGTTTCATGTGCTGGGCCTTCTGATGGAACGGGTATCGGGTGATGAAGACCTGCGGGCCCGCCTGATTGCGGCCTATGTGCTGGAAACCCCGGTGCCGCTGGACCTGTTCACCGGCCCGCTTGCCGATATCCCGCCCTGCGAAACGCCTGCAGATGTGCGCTGCGTGATGGCCTATTCCTATGTCGAGCAGACGGATGATCAGCGCATCCGGATCCTCACCGAACGCATGATGACCTGGACGGCGCCCGGGCAATTGGATTTCGTGGACGGGCGCGGTCTGCTCTGCGTCAACCCGATCCTGGGTACACGTACGGATGAGTATGCTTCGGCCCGCCTGCATCGCGGTGCTGTGGCTGCCGAAGGCCTGCCGCCGGACGCCACGCCGGCGCCGCTGTCCGGGCAGACCGGGGCGCAATGTGCGGACGGGCTGCTCTTCATCGAACCGCCCACCTCGCCCGCCCTGCAGCATGGCCGCCGTCTGGCGGAAGAGTACCGGGTTCCACCCTTCAATCTCTTCTATGAGGATTTGCGCCTGGATGCGGCGCGGCGCAGCCTGAATCTGATCACACTCCTCCAGGACGAGCGGCGCTGGGCGCCGCCCATCATGGATGTGGAGGATGTGGAAGACTCGCCCGTCGTGCCGATCCCGGACCGGCGCGAATACTGATCAGTATCAGTAGCCCTTGGCGAGCTGGTCGAATTCCAGCAGGCGTCCGATCAGGGCTTCGAACTCGTCCAGCGGAACCATGTTCGGACCGTCAGACGGGGCATTGTCCGGATCGGGGTGAGTTTCCATGAAGACGGCGGCAACGCCGATCGACACGGCGGCCCGTGCCAGGGTCGGCACGAATTCGCGCTGACCGCCCGATGTGGTGCCCTGACCGCCCGGCTGCTGCACCGAATGGGTCGCATCGAACACGACCGGAGCCCCGAAGCTCGCCATGATCGGCAGGGACCGCATGTCGGAAACCAGGGTGTTATAGCCAAAGCTGGCACCGCGCTCGCAGGCCATCACATTCGGATTGCCGGCCTCGGTCACCTTGGCCAGGACATTCTTCATGTCCCAGGGCGCCAGGAACTGGCCCTTTTTGACATTGATCACCTTGCCCGTCTTGGCGGCGGCGACGAGAAGATCGGTCTGGCGGCACAGGAAGGCCGGGATCTGGATGACGTCGACGGCCTCAGCGGCGATCGTCGCCTGTTCGGCGGTGTGCACATCGGTCAGCACCGGAAGCCCGGTCGTCTCACGAATTTCGTTGAACACGGCAAGCGAGGCATCCAGCCCCATGCCGCGCGCGCTGGAGATCGAGGTGCGATTGGCCTTGTCATAAGAGGTCTTGTAGATCAGGCCCACGTCCAGACGGTCCGCGATTTCCTTGAGCCGGCCGGACACTTCCAGACCATGTTCCCGGCTTTCCAGCTGGCACGGACCCGCAATCAGGGTCAGGCGCTTGTCATTGCCGATCTGGATCGGATCGCGTCCCGGACGCGGGACGGAAATCACGGAATTGGGCTGGCTCACTTCACATTCTCCTTCGCGACTGCGTTCCGCGGTTGAGGCCGCTCCCCCGTTCAGGGGATCGCAGTCCGGTCTGATCCGATATCGGATCGGGGTCGTAGACAGGCAAGACCCTTATCAAGCGACAGTACAGTAATGGCAACTCCCCCGGCCACCGCGCCTGCACTCCTCTGGTTCCGACGCGATCTCCGCCTGGCGGACAATCCGGCCCTGCACGCCGCCATACGCTCCGGGCGACCGCTCGTCTGTGTCTACGTGCGCGATCTGGAAACGGGTCACCGATATTCTCCGGGCGCAGCGTCCGACTGGTGGCTGCACCATTCCCTGACGGCCCTGAATGCGGACATCGAAGCCCGGGGCGGCCGGGCAATCAGTCTTCATGATGGCGATCCGGAAGTCGTCATTCCCGAAATCGCCACCCGTTTGGGCGTCGCTGAAGTGTTCTGGAACCAGACCGGATGGCCTTGCCAGAACGAGCGTGACACCCGCATCGCCGACAGTCTGAAGGATGAGGGCATCACGCCGCGCGGCTTCAAGGGCGTCACCCTGGTCCACCCGCCTAAACTGCTCAACGGCTCCGGGGCGCCCTACAAGGTCTTCTCCGCCTTCTGGCGCGCCGCGCTCAAGGATCTGGCGCCCAAGGATGTCCTGCCTGCACCTGAGAGCCTTCCCAAGGGCCCGGACTGCCCCGGCACCGATCTGGAAGACTGGGGGCTTCTGCCGAGCAAGCCGGACTGGGCGACAGCGTTCGGACCGCGCTGGACCCCGGGTGAAGCGGCGGCCCACAAACAGCTCGATGCCTTCCTGGCCGAAGATCTGGCGGACTATCCCACCCATCGCGACCGGCCGGACCTGGATGAAACCTCCCGCCTTTCCCCGCATCTGGCTTGGGGCGAAATCTCTCCCCGCGCGGTCTGGCACCGGGTCAAGCTGCAGGCGGAGTCCACGGGTCAGTTCAAGGCCGCCGACAAGTTTCTCGCCGAGATCGGCTGGCGCGATTTTGCCTATTATCTCGCCTGGCATTTCGAGGATTTGCGCACGATCAATTTCAACCGGGATTTCGACCATTTCCCCTGGCGTGACCATGCGGAAGGGCTGGAAGCCTGGAAACAGGGCCGAACCGGTGTCCCGATGGTCGATGCCGCCATGCGTCAGCTTTGGCAGACCGGCTGGATGCATAATCGCACCCGGATGATCGCCGCCTCCTATCTGATCAAGCATATCGGCTGTGACTGGCGTGACGGCATGAAATGGTTCGAGGACACGCTGGTCGATGCTGATCCGATGGTGAATGCGGCCAGCTGGCAATGGGTTGCCGGATCCGGTGCCGATGCCGCCCCCTATTTCCGGATCTTCAATCCGGCCACCCAGGGCGAGAAATTCGATCCGTCGGGCAAGTATGTGCGTAAATTCGTGCCGGAACTCCGCAGTCTGCCGGACCGTCACATCCACGCGCCATGGGAGGCGTCCGAGGGTGAATTGCTGCGGGCGGGTATCGTGCTGGGCAAGTCCTATCCGCGTCCCGTCGTCGACCTCAAGGAAGGCCGGGAACGGGCGCTGGAAGCCTATCAGAGCATGAAAACCGCTGTCGCCTAGTCGTTGCGGAGCACGTAGCGGATATCCTGCCCGCGCGCCTGGAAGGCACATCCGACCCAACGGCCGGTCTCGTCATACCAGAGATCGGCCGTCAGCGTTCCCGTGATCCGGATCCGGCGGGCCTGCACCGCACCATTCGGCGTCTGCAGCGTCTCGATCCCGAAATCCTCGATCTCGACATCCATCGGCTCGCCGGTCTCGGTGTTGAACACGCGGTCCAGCTGCGGGTCATAGCCGCGCCAATGGCTGGACAGAGGCAGGACCGGCAAATCGCCTCCCGAGAGCGTCACACCCGTCTCCTCGCCATCATTGAAGGTTTCAGCAATCAGGCTGACCAGCTCCCCATCCCGCCAGATTTCCCGGGAATCATGGCTGTAGCGGAACAGGGTGATCGGCCCCAAGCCTGCGCGGAGGCGGACATCGACATCCACTTCCAACTCTCCGTCCCCCAGCTCGCGGAAGCGGACAACATGCTCACCGAAGGGCGTGCCATTGCGGTAGACATCAAACACGATGTCATCCGGGGTATCGGCGTAGGCGCTGGCAGGGGCCAGCCAGAGGGCGGCCATCAGGCTCACAATCGCGTGTTTCATGCTCATGGATACGTTCCGAATGTGCAAATGGATGCCTCGCGCATTGAATTTTCCGGTCCACTGGACGACATAGGCACTCAATCGAGAGCCTTTGGGAGCAAAATCGTGTCCGCTGCAGCCTCCGTCATCGACCTGATCGGTCACACGCCCCTCCTCCGTCTCAACAAGGCATCCGAGGAGACCGGGTGCGAAATCCTCGGCAAGGCAGAATTTCTCAATCCGGGCGGTTCGATCAAGGACCGTGCTGCGCTCGGCATCATACGCGCTGCACAGGCCGATGGCTCGCTGAAACCGGGCGGCACGATCGTGGAAGGCACGGCGGGCAATACCGGTATCGGTCTGGCGCTGGTCGGCCGTGCGCTGGGCTATCGCGTCGTGATCGTCATGCCGCGCACCCAGACCCAGGAAAAGAAGGATGCGATCCGGCTTCTGGGCGCTGAACTGATCGAAGTGGATGCGGTCCCCTATTCCAACCCCAATCACTATGCGCGCTATTCCGGTGTGCTGGCCGAGGACATGAATGCCAGCGAGCCCAAGGGTGCCATCTGGGCCAACCAGTTCGACAATACGGCCAACCGGCATTTCCACGCTGCCACGACGGCGCAGGAAATCTGGCAGCAGACCGATGGCAAGCTGGACGGTTTCATCTGTGCTGTGGGCTCCGGCGGTACGCTGGGCGGGGTGTCCGATGGACTCAAGGCGCTCAACCCGGACATCCAGATTGGTATTGCCGATCCGGGCGGGGCGGCGCTCTACGGCTATTTCGCGCATGGCGAGCTGAAATCGGAAGGCACCTCCATCACCGAAGGCATCGGCCAGGGCCGGATCACGGCGAACATCAAGGATGTTGTGGTCGACAAGGCCTACCGCATCCCGGACGAGGAAGCCCTGCCGATCATTTTCGACCTGATCACCGAGGAAGGCCTGTGCCTGGGTTCGTCCTCGGGTGTGAATATCGCCGGTGCCAAACGTCTGGCCCGCGATCTGGGTCCCGGCCACACCATTGTGACCGTGCTGTGCGATCATGGCTCGCGCTATCAGTCGAAGCTGTTCAATGTCGCCTTTCTCAAGGAGAAGGGCCTGCCCTACCCGGCCTGGCTGGACACATGACCGATCCGATCATCACCGCAGCCGAGGCCGTCGCCCTGCACAATCAGCCCGGCACGGTCTTTCTCGATGCCAGCTGGACCTTCAGCGGCGGGCCGGAATACCGGGCCGAGGGCTATATCCGCGGCGCCCGCCCCTTCGATATCGACACGGTCAAGGATGAGGCCAGCGATCTGCCGCACATGCTGCCGGCACCAGACGTGTTCGAGCGTCATGCGCGCGGTCTTGGCCTGAAACAGGATGACACGCTGATCGTCTATGACCGGATCGGCTTTTTCTCCGCGCCGCGGGTCTGGTGGATGTTCCGCACGATGGGATTTGAACGGGTCCGCGTCCTGTCCGGTGGATTGCCCGCCTGGATCAAAGCGGGTGGGCCGGTCGACGCAGCGCCAGCCACGATCTGGCCGGCCGGAGACTTCACGGCAGACTTCCAGCCTCACCGTGTCACCGACCGGGCTGGGGTGCTCGAGGCTATCGAGACGAAGTCCCACGCCGTGCTGGATGCCCGTCCGGCAGGCCGTTTTTCCGGGCAACAGGCCGAGCCCCGCGCCAGCATGCGCAGCGGGCACATGCCCGGAGCGTTGAACCTCCCTTTCGGGCAATTACTGGATGCGGACTGGCACCCGCATGGCGAGATCGAGCCCTTCTCCGCGGCAGGCCTTGATCCGGACGCGCCCGTCATCACCACTTGCGGATCGGGCGTGACCGCCTGCATCCTCGCCCTGGCCCTGGAACGCGAAGGCCGGGTCGCGACCGTATATGACGGGTCCTGGTCCGAATGGGGCCGCCGTACCGACACACCGATCCACACGGATGAAGAGTGACCATGAAAGACGAAACCCAGCTGACACGCCTCGGCCGCCCGCATGATGAACGCGGGCAGATCAACCCGTCCGTGGCGCGCGGCTCGACCATGCTCGCCCCGTCTGCCGAGACGCTCTACAATTTCCCTGAAGGCCGCACGCATTACGGCCGGGTCGGACTGGAAACCCATAATGCCTTGCGCGACGCGCTGTCAGGCCTGCAGGGCGGTGCCGGAACGGCGCTGACCTCGTCGGGACTGATGGCGAATACGCTGTCCATCCTGGCCTCGGTTGAGGCGGGCGGCCGTGTGCTGGCGGCCGATTGCATCTACGGCCCGGTGCGCAATTTCCTGACGACGGTCCTGCCGAAATTCGGTGTGAAGACCGAATTCTTTGCCCCGGACATGGGTGCCCAGATCGCGGACCTGATCACGGATGATGTCCAGGCCATCCTGCTGGAAAGCCCGGGCAGTCTGACCATGGAGCTGCAGGACATTCCCGCCATTACCAAAGTGGCGCGGGAAAAGGGCGTGATCACCATTATCGACGATACCTGGAGTGCAGGCCTGACGCTGAAACCGCTCCAGCTGGGTGTGGATTATGCGGCCCAGGCCCTCACCAAATATATCGGCGGACATTCGGATCTTCTGATGGGCGCCGTCGTCGCCCGTGACGAGGCGCTGTTCCAGCGCCTGCAGAGCACGGAGCGCAGTTTCGGTTTTCATACCGGTCCGGACGATGTCTATCTCGCCCTGCGCGGCATGCGCAGCCTGGCCGTTCGCATGGAGCGCAGCTTCCAGTCCGCCATGACGCTGGCCGCCTGGCTGAAAACCCGGCCCGAGGTCGGCCGAATTCTTCATCCGGCACATGAAGATCACCCACAGAATGCTCTGTTCAAACGGGACTTTTCTGGCGGGTGCGGCCTGTTCTCGGTCGAGTTCCCCGGCTGGGATATCCCGCGCTCGGAACGCTTCCTGGATGCCCTGGATATCTTCGGCATGGGCTTTTCCTGGGGCGGTTTCGAAAGCCTCGCCATCCACTGCGACCCGCAATTGAAGCGCACCCAAACCGCCCACAAGCATGAGGGCGCGCTGATCCGCTTCTCCATCGGCCTGGAAGCCCCGGAAGACCTGATCGCAGATCTGGAAAAGGGATTTGCGGCGGCGAACGGCTGAGGCGCTGTACGCTTTGGCGCGTCATCATACCCGCGCCAAAAGGCGCGCAAGCGCGACCGCGCGCCGGCGCCTGATGCGCCGCCCCATCGGAGGCGTGAGCGAAGCGAATTGCCGTGAGATCGGGAAATGGCGCCCCCGGCAGGACTCGAACCTGCAACCATCCGCTTAGAAGGCGGGCGCTCTATCCGGTTGAGCTACGGAGGCGGATGCCGTGTGGCGGAAGACTGTCGAGCCTAGTGCGACCAGGGCTGTTTGCGGTCGGCCGAGAAATTGTCGGCATAGGATTTTTCATACCGCTTGGGCTCGTGTGGCTCGACCAGCTGGAAGGGAATGCCTTGGCGCTTGGCATAGGCCACGGCCTCTTCCTGGCTTTCAAACTTGAGCTTGATCTGGCTGCGCATGTCGGAGCTGGAGGTCCAGCCCATCAGCGGATCCGGCTTGCGAGCCATTTCCGGCGAAAATTCCAGCACCCAGTTCTTCATCTTGCCGCGACCGGACTGCATGGCATTGCGTGCCGGACGATAGATTTTCGCAAACATGCGGCTCTCCCGTTCAATCCCGTCAGTCGTGGACCGTTTCGGCCCGTCCTGGCAATGGTCGGAGCGGCAGGATTCGAACCTGCGACCCTCTGGTCCCAAACCAGATGCGCTACCAGGCTGCGCCACGCTCCGTTCAGCGCCCTTATGTAAGCGCGCCCGTCTTTAGGCAAGCCTAAGGCGTATCCTCAGATGCATCCTCTGCAGCGGGCTCTTCGGCGACCGGAGCCGCTTCGGCTTCGACATTGCCGAAAATGGCATGCTGGACGGTGTCACCGGGGCGCAGGCCCAGCTCGATGGCCTGACCGGCCGCGAGTTCCAGAACGCCCGCCACATTGGCATTGGCCGGCAGGCTGCGGCGCGATTCGGACTGGGCATAAGCAATGATCTTCACGATCGTGCCGGCCTCATCGATATAGACCAGATCCAGATCGACCAGCGTGTTCTCCATCCACATGGAGGCGCGCTGCGGCGGGTTGTAGTGGAACAGCATGCCAGTACCGGCCGGAACCTCTTCGCGCCACATCAGGCCGCGCTGCATCTGCTCCTGCGTGGTCGCCAGCTCCGCCATCACGGTGAAGCGCTGCTCCCCGGATGCCAGAATGACCGGTTCGGGACCGCCGAATTCAACAAGGCTTTCTTGCGCTGTCGGATCGACAGGCGTCTCCGTCTGGGCCCAGACCGGCTGGGACAGGCCCAGGATGAAAAGCGGAAGGATCAAAGTACGCATGGCGGCGAAGCTAGCCCCAGCCTGCGGGCGGTGCAATGCTTTCGCGCAACCGGAATGCGCCTTGTGCAGCACGACTGGCCGGGCGGGTTTGCGCCGCTTCTGCCGGGACAAAAAAACGGGTCTCTCCGGTTGGAAAGACCCGTTACAGCTTGGCCGGCCCCAGGTCGCCGATCCGACCCGGGCCGAACGGCCATGCGGCTCAGCCGCGGCCGTTGAAGATGTCCCGGAGGGAACGGGACAGGACAGGCGCGATCAGCCTGCCGAAACCGGTTTGATTTCCGCTGCGAGCGCCCCTTTGGGCCCCTCCACGCAGCGAACCTCCAGCGGATCGCCCGGCTGGACATCTTCCAGGCCCGCACGCCGCAGTGTGGCGGCATGGAGGAAGACATCGCCTTCGATCTCGACACAATTCACGAAGCCATAGCCCCGAAGCGGGTCGAACCACTTCACGACGGCCTGACTGAATGGTGCATTGGAGACAGCATAGGGATGAAAACGCCGCGGACGGCTGGCCGCCTCGCTGTCCCCGCCCGTCATCTCGACAAGTTCCACGGCCTGGCGACCCTTGTCGCCATTGACGGCCTTGCAGATGATTTTTGCGTTGGGAAGCGCCGGTCCCTGTCCGAACCGCCGTAAACAGCTGGCGTGAAGCAGGATATCCCCCTGCCCGTCCTCCGCGTCGATGAAACCGTAGCCGCGTGCAGGATCATACCATTTAACGCGGCCCTCCAATTGAAGAACTTCAGTGTCTTCAAAAACCTCGTGAGCCAGAACCATAACTTCACTCGCTTAGACAACCCTCAAGAGAAGTTTTTATAGCCAAATATCAAAACCGAGAGAAGCCGATTCCACCAATTAGTTGCTTAGAAAGACTTCGAAATCTAGGTGTTGAGAGCCATTCTCAAAGGAAAACCCACAATATGTTGGGGTTCATACAATTGTCATCCGCTACCTGATGAGATTATTCATAGTTAATTAAAAGTGAAAATTTTCGCCTGATACGCGAAAAATAAGCGAGTGACCGGTGTTCACTTAACGGTAAGGCTGCCGTAATGCGCGCAGAGCGTGTCGGTTTCAGCGATCAAAATTCAAAAAACCGGCCAGCAGACGGATCAATCGAGCTGCGCTCTGAGTCGATCGCTCTCCGCGGCGCGCTCCACGGCCTCGCTGGAGCGGTAGATCGCGCTGTTGGACCCATGTTCCGAACATTCCACGGATTCCACCCAGCATCGTCCCTGCGTCGCCTGACGGACAATCTCATCAGCCTTGTTGAAGGCCAATTCCGCCATGCGTTCACAACTCGTACCCGGGACGATGCGGACATCGGCCAGCCCCTTCGCGCCCAGCGCTTCCAGCGTAGGCCGCTCCGGATCATCTTCAGCGACCAGCAGGGTGTGATCGAACATTTCGTGCAGCCAAGCCTTGATCAGGCCGAAACCGCCCTTGCCGAAATCCAGAACCCAGCCCCGCTTGTCCAACTGTTCCGCCGCGAACACGAAATGGAAGCCGAAGGAATAGCCATGCAGGAGATTGCAATGACTGTCCGCCGCCCACTGGCGCGAACAACAGGTCAGGCCACGCTCATTGCCATAGGATTTGGTGGAAAGATGGGCCATGCCCGTGCACTCCTGAACCTTGCTTGCCCAAGCTTCGCCGGGCGGAGAGCGCCTATAGCCTGCCACGCCTGCAATCGCAAATCTGCAGCATCCAGGCGCGTCTAGCTGACCAGTTTCTGATCAAGCAGCCAGCGGCGCAGCAACAGCGATAGCACAAGCGCATCGACCAGGAAGAAAATCCAGTCCGGTGAAAACCCCTCGTAAATGGGATTACCCGTGAATTCGAACCACATGGCCACGCGCAGCACGAAGGCGATCCCGAAACTGACCAGAGGCGCCATGCGATACCCGGTCAGGAAAACCAGACCAACGGTCACCGCAATGCTGGCTTCCCGACCTGCAATCGCGAAACGGAGCCAGTCCGGCTCCAGTTGGAGAGCCTGGGCCGTGGGCAGGCCGAGCATGGTGTTCTGCGGATCGAGCGTGTCGAGGATCAGACTGGTCAGCACGAAAATGCCGAACAGGAATTGAAGTCCCAGGAGCGTCTTCAGAGCTATTTCGAGAAACCGCGCATACGGGTTCAAACCGCACCCCATCCAAGCTAGCAAGCCCAGCGAGGAAAACAGCAATTGCTGTTCCGAACAAGGAATATTGATGTTGGGAGTTCAAGCACCGCTGGCAGGCCCTAGGGGAATCGAACCCCTCTTTCCAGGTTGAAAACCTGGCGTCCTAACCGATAGACGAAGGGCCCGCGGCGATGAGGGCCGTCGTATAAGAAAGCTCGAGACGGCTGGCAAGCAGGAATTTCGGAAAAACGTCACTCTTGTGCAGTGGCCAGGTCATCCAATTGCAGTTGCACCCTCCGGCGCCCCTGCCAGGTATCAAGTTTTATGCGGCCGGAGGCATGGAAGAGCCCCTCGCCCGCTTTCAGCAGTGCTTCACCCATGGGCTCATCGGCACAGCGAAAGGCAATGCCCTGGACCGGTGTTCCGGCCATGTCCTTGAGCGTGAAGCGAACATGATCCTTGCCGACCCGTTTGGCGAACCCTACCCGCATGCGCGGCAGGACGAAGCGGGGCTCCGGATTGGCCTGGCCATAGGGTTCGGCCCGGGACAGAAGCTCAGCCAGCTCCACGGTCACGCCAGCGGCGCTCAGCACGCCGTCCAGCTGCAGGGCCATGGCATCCCCCGCCGCAGCCAGTTCCGGCGCCAGGCGCTCATCCAGGAAGGCGACCAGCTCATTGATGCGGTCAGCCTCCACGGTAAGCCCGCCCGCCATGGCATGTCCGCCGCCGGCGATCAGCAAGCCGGCTTCGCGGGCCGCTGAAATCGCACCGCCCAGATTGACGCCGGGTACGGAGCGTCCGGAGCCTTTGCCGGTACCCTTGCCGGTCTTGCGATCGAGGCCGATGATGATGACGGGTTTGGAGAACTTCTCTTTCAGCCGGCCTGCCACGACGCCGATCACGCCGGGATGCCAGTCTTCACCCGAGGCGACCAGAACCGCCCGGTCGCTGCCCTGACGCTCCAGCTGCGCCAGAGCCGCCTCCTGCACGTCCTGCTCTATCGCGCGGCGTTCTGCGTTGAGGGAATCCAGTTCCCGGGCCAGTCTTTCGGCCAGTGCAGTATCTTCGGTCGTCAGCAGGCGCGCGCCCAGATCGGACCGGCCTACCCGGCCGCCGGCATTGATCCGGGGGCCGAGCAGGAAACCGGCATGATAGGTGGAGGCCTCGCCCTCGACGCTGGACACGTCGGCCAGGGCCTTCAGGCCGGTTTGCTGCCATTGGCCCATCACACGCAGTCCCTGGGCCACCAAGGCGCGATTGATACCGGTCAGGGCCACGACATCGCACACCGTGCCCAGAGCGGCCAGGTCGATCCATTGCAGAAGGTCCGGCTCATTGTCCGGCGTGATCTTGCCGCGGCGGCGGCCTTCGCGATTGAGGGCCGCCAGCAGGACGAAAGTCACGCCCGCCGCGGCGAGATGACCGCAGCCGGATGTGTCATCAGGCCGGTTCGGATTGACCAGGGCGGCGGCGGGCGGGAAATCATGATCCATCAGGTGATGGTCGATCACCACAATATCCAGCCCGATCCCGGCGCCATGCTTGAGGGCTTCATGGGCGGCGGCACCGCAATCGAGCGTGACAACCAGCTCGGCACCGCGTTCGCGCAAGGTTTCAAACGCCGCCGCCGAGGGGCCATAGCCCTCTTCGATACGGTCGGGGATATAGATCTCCGCCTCATGACCGAAATGCTGCAGCCACCGCCAGAGCTGGGCTGCGGAGGTGGCGCCATCGACATCATAATCGGCGAACAGGGCCATGCGGCGCCCGGATTCCAGCGCATCCCATATCGTGGCCGCCGCCAGATCCATATCGGCCAAGCTGGACGGGTCGGGGAAGCTGTCACGCAGACGCGGGGTCAGGAAGGCCTGGGCGTTTTCTGGCGCAATGCCCCGCCCCGCGATCACGCGGGCCAGGGCGTCGGGAATCTGCATTTGCCGGGCAATGATCGTGGCGGCGCTTTCATCGGCCTCGCGCAGGCACCATTTGCGCCCGCACAGCGAGGTTTCCACGCCCAGAAGGGCCTCGGCCGCCGGAGGGGCAACAGCGGCCGCAGGGGCCGCTGTCACGTCCAGGACATCATCGCTCGTCGTGGTCGTCATATCCCCTCGGCATCAACTCAGGCCGGACGGGCGGTCCGGATGCGGCGCACGGAATAATCCGCTGAGTCGAGCAGAAGCGTATGCGTATTGACCAGACCACCGGATTTGGTGACGCCGTCCACGAGGTCACCATCGGTGACACCCGCTGCCACAAAGAGGCAATGGCTGGCAGCCAGCTCGGACAGATCATATTTGCGATTGAAATCGGTCACACCGACGCGGGTGGCGCGGGCTTTTTCGTCTTCATTGCGGAAAACGAGGCGGGCCTGCATCTGACCACCGATACAGCGCAGGGCCGAAGCCGCCAGCACGCCCTCGGGCGCACCGCCCTGGCCGATATACATGTCGACACCGACACCCAGACCGGCCGCGCCCATGGCACCGGCGACATCGCCGTCGGGGATCAGGCGGACACGGCCACCGACCGCCTTTACGCCATCAATGATCGGCTGGTGACGCTCGCGCTCGAGCACGCAGACCGTGATTTCCGACACGTCGACGCCCTTGGCCTTGGCCAGGTTCTTCACATTCTCTTCCGGGCTGGCATCGAGATCGATGACACCGGCCGGCAGGCCGGGGCCCACCGCGATCTTGTCCATATAGGTATCCGGCGCGTGCAGCAGGCCGCCGCGCAGGGCGAAGGAGACCACGGCCAGGGCATTGGCCTGACCCTTGGCGGTCAGCGAGGTGCCTTCCAGCGGATCCAGCGCAATGTCGATTTCCGGACCTTCGCCGGTGCCGACTTCCTCGCCAATATAGAGCATGGGGGCTTCGTCGCGCTCACCCTCGCCGATCACGATACGGCCCTGCATGGGCATGGCATTCAGACCGGTACGCAGCGCGTCCACGGCGGCCTGGTCAGCCAATTCCTTCTCGCCCTTGCCGATCCAGTCGGACGCGGCCACAGCCGCAGCTTCGGCCGCGCGGACAGCCGCAAAGGCCAGGCTGCTTAAGGCATTCGTATCGCTCATCTCATGTCTCCGGTAGTGACCGGTCCCCCCGGGACAGGTCCGTCTTGATCAATGTCCTGTCTCGTCCTGCGGGGGCGTGGTGCGGGCCTGCCCCTCATTGACGAATTCATCGGCGCTGGACTGACCCGGCTCCCGGATCAGGCGGTTGGCCTCTTCATCCAGCTGCTCACGCGCCTGGATCAGTCGCAGGGCTTCCCGGTCCAGCGCATGGGCTTCCTCTGGTGAAAGCGATGTTACCGGTACCACCGTGGGCGCATCCCGTCTATCCCCGTCCGCCAGACGGTCTTGAACCCAGTCAGGCCGGTCGGCTTCATCGGCCACGAGGCCGGAAGCGGCGCAGCCGGTCATCAGTCCGGACAGGATCACAAGCGTGACAAAGCGATGCATGGCGACTCCTCGCGCTGGACGCGCGTTGCGCTTTCTATACGCTGTTGCCTGCCTGAGTCACCCGCGAAGAACAAGGATTCGCCATGGCGAGCCCGTCCGATACCGACACCAAGACACGCAGCAATACCGGAAAGACGCAGGACAAGGCTTCATCCGCACAGGACGCCTGGTCCGCCTTCTCCGACGCGGAGATGGAAACGCTGGACCACATGTCCCGCAATCTCATGCAAGCCTCCCTGATGTCGCAGGAATTGATGAGCGATGTCATGCAGAAGGCGCTGGAAGGTGACCCTGTCCTGCCCAATGCCGACCCGTTCCACGCCGCTCCGGAATTCAATGAGGTCTGGGCGAAGATCGCCAACCAGCCCGAATTGATGATGCGGGCCCAAGCCGATCTGATGAAGGGCTATATCGATCTCTGGTCCAACACGACCAAGCGGGTGATGGCCGGTGAAGCCGATCCGGTGATCGAGCCGGAAAAAGGTGACAAGCGCTGGCGTGACGAGGATTGGAGCGCCAATCCACTCTTCTCGGCGATCAAGCAATCCTATCTGCTCAACCAGCATTTCATGCTCGGCCTGGTCCAGTCCGTGCCCGGCGTGGACGAGCGCACGCGCCGCAAGGTGGAATTCCTCACCAAGCAGATGACGGACGCGCTCTCGCCGACGAATTTCGCCCTGACCAATCCGGAAGTCCTGCGCGAAACCTGGAAATCCAAGGGCGAGAATCTCACTCGCGGCCTGCAGAATCTACTCAAGGACCTGGAAGCCGGCCATGGCCGGCTCGCCCTTACCCAGACTGATATGGACGGGTTCGAGGTCGGCAAGGATCTCGCCACCGCGCCGGGCAAGGTGGTGTTCCAGAATGATGTGATGGAGCTGATCCAGTACGCGCCGAGCACCGAGACGGTGAAGAAGCGCCCGCTGCTGATCGCGCCGCCCTGGATCAACAAATTCTACATCATGGATCTGCGGGAGAATAATTCGATGATCCGCTGGCTGGTCAGCCAGGGTTTCACGGTCTTCCTGATTTCCTGGGTCAATCCGGGGCCGGAGCTGAAGGACAAGACCTTCTCCGATTACATGCATGAAGGCCTGTTCGCCGCCCTGCATGCGATCGAAGCAGCGACCGGCGAAAAGAGCGTCAATGCCGTGGGCTATTGCGTGGGTGGAACCCTGCTCGCCACGGCGCTGGCCTGGCTCAAGGCAGACGGGCATGAAGACCGGATCGCCTCGGCGACCTTCTTTGCCGCCCAGACCGATTTCGAGCAGGCCGGCGATCTCTGCCTCTTCGTCGATGAATACTGGCTTGGCGAGATCGAGCGGATCATGGACAGCCAGGGCGGCATTCTCGATGGCCGCTCCATGGCGGACACGTTCAACCTGCTGCGCTCGAACGATCTGATCTGGTCCTTCGTCGTCAACAATTACCTGCTCGGACGCCAACCGCAGGCTTTCGACCTGCTGTTCTGGAATGCTGACCAGACCCGCATGCCCAAGGCCCTGCACCTGTGGTATCTCGACAATCTCTATCACAAGAACAAGCTGGCAAAGGGCGAGCTGGAACTGGATGGTCACAAGATCGACCTGTCCAGCGTGAAGACGCCGGTTTACATGCAGGCCTCACGCGAGGACCACATCGCCCCCTACCCCTCCGTCTACCGTGCCGCCAAACTGTTCGGCGGGCCGGTGCGCTTCCTGATGGCTGGTTCCGGTCACATTGCCGGGGTGATCAATCACCCGGACGCCAAGAAGTACCAGCATTGGACCTATGACAAGCTGCCGGCCAAGGTTGAAACCTGGGTCAAGAATGCGACCGAGCACCCCGGATCCTGGTGGGAGGATTGGCGCGACTGGCTCTATCAGCGCGCGGGCGAGGATGTCCCGGCCCGCGAGCCGGGTGCCGGCGATCTCAAACCCCTGCGCGATGCGCCGGGCGAGAATGTCATGGTGCGCTCGGACGAACGGCTGAAGAGCACGCCCTGACGCTTAGCGGCAGCGCTGTCCGCGTCCGGCAGGGTCTGTCCGGTTATTCGTGTGCGGCGCATCGCTGTCCGTGCAAGATCCTCGCGATCCGCCCCGCCCGCCATTGACCGGATCCCCCGGATCCACATCCGTCACCGATCTCGGCTGTTGCGTCCGTTGCGGCGCACGTGGCGCATTGGGCCCGCGTCCACATCCGGCACGGTCGGCATAGCGCCCGTAATCCCGATCCGTCACACCGGAACAATTGGGATTGGTGGCACAGCCGGAAATCACGGCGCCAGCGCCCACCATCAAGCCTGCCCCGGAAACCCGGGTCAGGAAAGAACGTCGATTCATGGGTGTTTTCTTGGCCATGCCCTATCCCCTTCATGTCCGGGGGCCAGCATAGTCACAATTTGCAACCAGGCGATACCCTGTTCGGGGGAGGTGCGGATCAGCGCTCGAAGCTGACCCGTACCGGCGCCCGGCGCCCCGGGCCCTGCATGGCTGTGCGGACCAGGGAATTGAAGCGCAGATTGGTCATCATGACCTGATCATCGAAATGGTCGGCCAGCAAATCATTGTCGACGATGAATTCCGCTTGGCTGTCCGGTGCCGGTGCGGAGAAATAGATCCAGGCAAATTCGCCATCTGCCTCGGCCCCGATATAGGTCAGATCGATCAGATTGCCGGCACTGTCACCCATGCGGAAATAGGTCGCGGCATACTCGCCGATCGCCGCCAGACCGGCCTCGGTCTGCAGCCAGGTTTCCGCCGGTTCTGACTCTTCACCGACGGCTTCAAGCAGATCGTGACCATAGACGCGATGGATGACTTCCATCTCACCCGTGCGCGGATTGACCGAAATCTCGGTCACGCCGGCATGGACGCGGTGCGCACTGGCGGGGGCTGCCAGAAGCAGCATCCCCGCCAGAACGGTCATCCAGGTGCGAAGCCGAAGCTTGCGCATGCGCTCTCCTTGTCCTTGCGGACTATTGCGGACGGGTCCGCACGGAATCGCGGCTGACCCGCTGATCCATGTCGCCCATCAGGTTCGACGGCGTCGAGTTGGACGACCGGTAGACTTCCAGCCGGGTCGGCTCGATCCGCGGCGGGTAGTAATTGTCCGAACGGTCGGCATCGGCGGTTTCCCAGAACGGATCCAGTTCCACACTGACGACCTGTCGGTCGGTCATGTAGGTCCAGGTCACATTGTCCGGGTTATAGCGCCAGACTTCGGCCGGAATGCGGACGATTTCCGTGTCGCCATCCGCGAAGGTGAATTCCAGGATGATCGGCATCACGACACCGCCTTCATTGGTGAAGTCGAGATAATAGATCCGCTCATCGGAATTCAGGATGTCGGCTTCCCACTCATCCAGCTCGCCCTGCAGACGCTCATAGGCCTCTGCCTGACGGTTGGTGACGATATTGGCGTCGGTGCGGGAGTAGAAATCCACGACTTCCGGATTGCGCTCGGCATAGGTCGACAGACCCGCTTCACGGTTGGAGGCCTGGGTCAGGCTTTCCGGTGCCGCGTCAGCCTCGGCCGCAGCCAGGGCGTTTTCGATTTCCGGGTTCTCGGTGTTGAATGTCCCCTCGAACACGCGGTCCAACGAGATGTCGACATGGTCCGTGGAATAGAACCAGCCGCGCCAGTACCAGTCGAGATCGACGCCGGACACTTCTTCCATCGTGCGGAAGAAATCATAGGGCGTCGGGCGGCGGAAACGCCAGCGTTCGGCATAGGTCTGGAAAGCCTCGTCGAACAGCTCCCGGCCCAGCACGGTCTCGCGCAGGATGACCAGGGCGATCGTCGGCTTGGAATAGGCATTCGGGCCGAACTGCACGATCGAATCCGACTGCGTCATGATCGGCATCTGGTTGTTGGACACCATGTAGGAGGTGATGGAGTGCGGATCGCCACGGCGAACCGGGAAATCCTCTTCCCACTGACGCTCGGCCTGAAATTGCAGGAAGGAGTTCAGGCCTTCATCCATCCAGGTCCACTGACGCTCATCCGAGTTCACCGTCATCGGGAAATAGATGTGGCCGATCTCGTGGATGATCACGCCGATCAGGCCGCGCTTGGAGCCCAGGGAATAGGTCAGATTGCCATCATCATCCGTCACCGGACGGCCATAGGTGCCGCCATTGAAGGTGATCATCGGATATTCCATCCCGCCCTGCGGACCGGCGATCGATTGCGCGACCGGATAGGGATAGGGGAAGGCAAAACTGTTGTAGACGTCCAGGGTGTGCTCGACAGCCCGGGTCGAGAAGGTCGACCAGAGCGGCTCGCTCTCATTGGGATAAAAGGACATCGCCATGACGAGGTCCGGCGCATCGCCCTGCCCGTCCTGTTCGACACCCACGGCGTCCCAGATGAATTTGCGCGAACCGGCCCAGGCGAAATCGCGGACATTCTCGGCGCGGAACTCCCAGGTGGCGCTGGAGCGCGTGCCCCGGCGCTCATTGGCGCGGGCTTCGGCGGGCGTCACGATGAAGACCGGCTCATCGGCCGTGCGGGCTTCTTCCAGACGGTCCCGTTGGACCTGGTTGAGGACCTCGTCCGCATTCTGCAACTCACCGGTCGCGGCGACGATGAAGTCCTGCGGCACGGTGATGGAAACCTCGTAATCACCGAATTCCAGACCGAACTCGCCGCGGCCCAGGAAGGCCTTGTTGTGCCAGCCTTCATAATCAGAGAAGGCCGCAGCCCGCGGGAACCATTGGGCGATCTGGTAGATGCAATCGCCGCCGGTATCTTCGGTTTCCTCAAAGCATTCCCAGCCGGCGCGGCCGCCGATCACCTGGGTCTCCACCAGGCGGTAATCCCACTCGATGGTGAAAGTGACGCTGTCACCCGTGCTCAGGACATCATCCAGATCGATCCGCATCAGCGTGTCGACGATGGTGAAGTCCATCGGCTCGCCATTCGCGTCGGTGACACCGGTGATGTTGTGGCCATAGCCGTTTTCAGCAATCTGCTGACGGCGGCGTACGGAGGAAGCGGACACGCCTTCCGGATCACTTCCGCCAGTGCGGCTGGCCGAACGCCCGCCCCCGCCGACGGTTTCCGTCATGACCGCGATCGAATCGGGGCGGAAACGGTTCTGGTCCAGCTGGAACCAGAGGAAGTCCAACGTATCCGGCGCGTTATTGGTATAGGTGACCGTCTCGGTGCCATAGAGGTGCTTGGCGTCTTCATCGAGGCGGATATCGATGTCGTAATCGACCTGTTGCTGCCAGTAATCCGGCCCCGGCGCACCGGTGGCCCGGCGTTCGCGGTTCGGCGTCGGCCAATCCTCGTCCTCAAGCTGACGGAAGGCATCGCGCCAATCATTGACGGTCTGCTGGTTCGGCTGAGCGGCCGCGACATTCAAGGTCGCAGCCGCTGTAGCCAGAACGATCAGGTTCAAACTACGCATCTTGTTCCCCAATTTTCCCAGGGTCGAAACCCAGTATGGGGAACAAGTAGCGCGCAGTCCTCAGGGCGTCACCCCTGCGTTACGGTATTGTCATGATGCATGGTGCCACCCGGTGACACGGGAGCGACCGGTTCTTTCTGGCCCAGGGACAGCATCCACGCTCCGAACCCGATGAAGACCAGGAACAGGCCGACAATCGCACCCAGCCCCGGGATCACGCCCAGTGCTGCAGATCCGGCCAGAACCAGCAGCAGGGACAGAAGGCGCATGCCCAGGCCCAGAGGCGTTTCCGGATCGCGATTGAAGATCAGATCACCGACCGCCATGGCACCCATGCCCAGGCACAGCAGCAGGAAGGGCCAGAACAGCACCCACAGGAAGGGGATAAGAACGACGCCGATCACCGTGATCGCCAGCAGGACGGTCAGGACAACCAGCATGACCGGCGAGAAGGCGAAGGCGATGAAGCCGACAAAACCCGACACCAGCGGCTGACGACGGAAGGTCCGTGCCACACGGCTGATCCCGTTCGGGGCCATCACCACAGCCAGGAAGCCCAGCAGCAGGGCGGCACCCGGAATGGCAAAGCCCAGGAAGGCAAAGGGGGCACCGATCAGTTCCCACGGACCATCGATCTCGATGTCGATATCGTCCCAGTGCTTGGCGCCGAAATTGAACGCCTCGAACTGGTAATCCAGATCACCGATCTGGGCATTGGGGGCAATGACCGGCTCGACAGGGCTGCGGATTTCCAGAACGCCATCGATACGGGCCGTGTCGAGGATGTAGACCTCTTCCGCCCGGATCTCGACATTCCCGGTAATCGTGCCGGCGATGGAAATCTCGGCCGCTTCCGCGTCCAGATCACCATCGATCAGGCCATGAAGCTCAACCTCGCCACCGGCCAGTTCCACACCGTTCCGCATTTGCGAGGCCGAGGACACGCGGATGGCACCGCCGGCCAGATGCGCCCGGTCTTCGACGATGGCGTCAATTTCGACACTACCGCCTGCGGCCGACAGCGAACCGCCCACCGTGCCTGAGACATTCACATCACCACCGGCCACGGCGACATCGCCACCGACATCGGCCTGAATCTCGACATCGCCACCGGCGATTTCAATCTCGTCACCGACCGTGCCGCGAATCCGCAGATCACCGCCGAGGAAATTGATCGAACCACTGACATTGGCGTCGATATCCCCTTCCCCGGCCAGCGCAGCGACATCGCCTTGCACATCACCGCGAACGGTCAGTTCGCCACCGAGGAAAATGACATCGGACCGGTGACCGTCGATATCGACTTCACCACCAATCATCTGAGCGGAGACGGCAGACGTCCCCAGACCGATGGCCAGCCCCAAGGCCATCACATAACGCTTGATATTCATCACTTTATCTCCCTGTGCCCCCCGGCTTCAGGTCGTGAATTGAAAACTGACGATTGGCCCTAATCGTCGATGAGGTCGTCGCAATGGCGACGGTTGCGCGGACGGTATTCAAGGCCCGGAACTTGCGCACCGGAACGAACATCCGGCTCGTCCTGGGCATAGACCACCAAGGGTCCATCGATCCGGGCGCCGCTTTCAAAGACGACGGAGATCGCGCAGATCTCACCGCCATCATGGGCGTTGCCATCGAAAACGATACGGCCTTCATCCCCGCGATAATCCCGGTTGCGGCGCATTTCATTGATAGCGGTCAGCACCATGCGGCCATGGACTTCGCCGGACATGCGCATGGTACCGGCCGACGCGGTGAGACCGTCGTTGAACGCGGCTTCCAGCAGCATGTCACCAGCCGCCAGGGCAGCCCGGCCATCGATCTGGCCGCGCACATCAAGATCGCCTGCCGCCAAGCTGAGTTCATCACCGGCGCGGCCGTTGAAATTCACATCACCACCGGCAATGGACGTCTCGCCATCGACCGAACCGGTGAAATCCACATCACCGGCCGCGATCGAGACATCGCCGCCGATATTCATATTGTCGATTTCGACATCGCCGGACACCAGGCTGAGATCGCCACCCAGGCGGCCGCGGAGTTTCAGATCACCGCTCAACCGGCTGTAATCACCATCGCGGTCCAGCACGATATATCCGTCGGACGAGCGGGTGGTGTGACGCATTTTATTGCCGTCATCATCATCGCCGACAACGATCACGCATCCCGAGGTCAAAAGCGCGCCGGACAGGGCCGTTGCCGCAAGCCAGAACTTGGCCATTTATGTCTCCGTTACTCACGGCCCGCCGCCTTTTTGGCGGTTCTTTGCATCGGACCTACGCTCCCCAGCGTTGAGTCGCAGAATACATTATCGAAAAACGATATCAAGAAGTTTTTCCGTTTTTCGATAAATCCTTTATGAAAAGCGAGATGCCGGCCGCCCGCCCTCAACCGCGTGCTACAGACAAGCCTTCCCTATGCGTCAGCCGCGGCTAATATCAGTCCAAAGACAAACGCCTCCAGTACGAGGCGTGATGGGAGGATGACATGGCTGAGACATCAGCTGCCGGCTCGGCACCGGCTTCCGAAACGCCTGTTTCCGAAGGTGAAATTTTTCATGGTGCGCCATTCGACCTGAAGCGGATCCGCAAATCCGTCTTCGCGTCCATGCTGGAATCCAAGTCGCGCTATGGCGGCAAGCGGATCGCCGCCATCGATGCAGACGGCCGCGAGGTCAGCTTCAACGACCTGACCAAGGCTGCCTTTGCCCTGGGCCATGCCCTGAAGGCGGGCACCGAGCCTGGCGAAGCGATTGGCGTGCTGCTGCCGACCGGTGCCGGTGCGATCATCTCCTTTTACGCCCTGACCGCCTATGGTCGCGTTCCGGCCATGCTGAACTTCACGGCCGGTGAGCGCGCGCTGAAAGCCGCCTGCCGGGCGTGCAAGGCCAAGAAGATCATCACCGCCCACCGTTTCATCGAGCTGGGTGAGCTGGAAGAGCTCGAAGCCGAACTCGCCAAGGATCACGAGCTGATCTATCTGGAAGATGTGCGCGAGAACCTGTCCCTGATGGACAAGATCGCGGCCGCCGTGGGCACGGTCCTGCCCGGCCTGGTCCGCTCGCACCCGGACCCGGACAGCCCGGCCGTCTATCTCTTCACCTCCGGCACGGAGGGCGACCCGAAGGGCGTCGTACTCAGCCACGCCAATCTTCTGGCGAATGTCGAGCAGGTGCGCGACCATATCAAGATCCTGCCCACCGACGTCCTGTTCAACCCGCTGCCGACCTTCCACTGTTTCGGTCTGACCGGCGGTGTCCTGGTCCCGATCGGCCTGGGTGTACCGGCCATCTGCCACCCCACCCCGCTGCAGGCCAAGACGATCGTGAAGCGGATCGCCGAGACCAAGGCGACCATTCTTTTCGCGACCGATACCTTCATGAACCAGTATGCGCGGGCCGCCGATGAGGGGGATCTCTCCTCCCTGCGCTTTGCGGTGTGCGGCGCCGAACGCGTGAAGGACGAAACCCGCTCGGCCCTGCGCCGGCGGTTCAATCTGGAGATCGTGGAAGGCTATGGCCTTACCGAGGCCGCACCGGTCCTCTCGGTCAACCAGCCCCAGAACAATCGTCCGGGCACGGTCGGCCAGCTCATGCCGGGCTGCCAGGCCAAGCTGGTCCCGGTTGAAGGCATTGATGATGGCGGACAGCTGCACATCAAGGGCCCGAACATCATGAAGGGCTATATCCGGCCGACCAATCCGCTCGCGCTGGAAGCGCCCGAGGGCGGTTGGCACGATACCGGCGACATTGTCTCCATCGATGAGGACGGTTTCCTGCGCATTCGCGGCCGGGTGAAGCGCTTTGCCAAGCTGGGCGGGGAAATGGTCTCCCTGGCCGTGGTCGAAAACTGCGCCACCTCGCTCTGGCCGGACAATATGCACGCCGCCGCGGCCATTCCGGACAAGCGCAAGGGCGAGCAGGTCATCCTGCTGACCGATTACGACAAGGCCGACCGCGCCGATCTGGTGGCCTTTGCCCGCAATCACGGCATTTCCGATCTCGCCATCCCGCGCAAGATCATCCATGTCGACAGCATCCCCGTCCTCGGCACGGGCAAGACCGACTATGGCACGGTCCAGAAAACGGTCGAGGCGATGATGGCGGAAACCCCGGCACCGGCCCCCGAACCGGCGGAATAATTCCGCGAAGAGAAAAGCCCGCCGGATGGCGGGCTTTTTTTATGGATTCGGGACCCGGTGACAGAACTGGCCGGTTGTGTGAGGGAGACGGAACCGGCTTGGCCTAGGGAAGACGGCCTGCCCGCCGGGTCCCGAAATTCGTGCGGGGTCAGACCCGGTCGCAATCGCGCCCATTGAGCGGTTCATAGCGGAAACCGTCACCGGCCGGCCGCGTATCGGCGATGACCAGAAGATCACCCTCAATCCGGGCCGTGCGGCGAATTTCCACCTCGGCGGCGCAGATCATCCCGCCCTGGGCCAGGCGGCCGGAGAGTTCAACACGGCCATTATGCTCGTCATTGCGGCCATGGCCGCGGATGGCGACAGGCCCCATGACCGTGCCACGGAGATTCATGTGGCCGGCATCCATGTCCAGACGGCCACCCAATTCGCCGTCCAGGGTGACGCGGCCAGCGGCAATTTCCGTATTCCCTGAAATCCGGGCATTGAGATAGGCCGTGCCCGCGGCAATCTCGGCATCGCCACCCACCGTTCCGGTGAAGCGCACCCGCGCGCCCTCGGCGATCAGATTCCCTCCGACATTGGCGCTGGAGCGGACGCTGGCACCAGCCAGTTCCAGATCCCGGCCAATATCGCCTTGGGCATTCACGATCATGCCGGCAAATTCGGCATCACCCGGAACATCCACATTGCGGGAGGCGACCACGCCCGCACTCTCCACAGAGCGGTTCTCGGCATGGCCGGAGACGGAATAGGTGCAAGCCGGCAGCAACATCAGGGCGGCGGCGCAGAACAGGGCATGTTTCATCGGAGCATCCTCACAAAGATGATTTTGCTCCTGGGATGCATGCCGGTGCCGTTTTGGATGCAAGGTTTCAGTTCCAAGCACCGGACAGAGCGGTCAGGCCCCCACGCCGAAGGAGCGCTGATAGGCAAATGCCATGCCCGCGCGCGCATGATTGGATGCGAAATTGATGCCGGAAGGGCCGAATTTCAAAAGAACCGTTTTCCCTTCGCGTGCCGAGAAGACCGGGAATTCAAACGTGTCAGCCCCCTCCAACAAGCGCTGGATATTCATCCGCTTCCAATCGAGCATAACAATATCGCGGTTCTCGTGACGGTCCTCCGCACTATTCATCCAACGCTGAGCTACCGCGTACCGGTCCAAGGGCAGCACACCGAAGAACAGGAAAAGGGCCTCGGCGCGGAGTGTATCAGTCACCACGCTGAGCAATTCGAGATCGGTATCAGCGACCTCTTTCCTCAGCAGGCCCAGCTCATCGCCCATCGCCCGCTGGATCGTGATGAAAGGATTGGGCTCTCGGTGATAACAATCGCTGGCCGACGGGTCCTGAAGCGACCGGTACATGCCTTCTGCCACGGAAAGATGGAAGCCATGAGGAACAATCGCTTGGCTTGCCGATCGCAAGGACAAGATGACGGCATTGTCCGATGTGAGCAGAACACCCGTCGTTCCGCCCCGAAACTGGCAATCCAGATCATAAGCCGCGTCCAGCGACAGGACGGATCGGTCCAGACCATAGCGCTGGCGCGGTGTCGCTCGACCGTTCTCGAAGTCAATTTTTTCGTCGAGGCACAGATTGGGATAGAGAAAACGATAGAAATCAGTCTCTTCAAAAAAGAATGTGTAACGGTTAGTGCGAGGCCCGGAATCCCGGCGTTCGACGCGAAACCCGTTGCAGGCGAAGCTGCCATTATTATCGCAGGTCTGACCACGCTCAATACGTTCGCGGACGATATTGGCGGTTATCCTCACCGCCTCCTCATCATGCGCTATCGGGTGTCTATCCGCGCGCGGTCGCAAGGCGGTTTTGATGTCGTTCAGACGTGCGCCGTGGCCACCTTCCGTAAAAAAGCGCACCTCATTGCGGATATCGGGAATGTCAAACCGCGTGAGAATATCTATCGAGAACTTGTCATTTCGCACGCCCAACCACTGGACCAGTTCACGCCATAAATGGACAAACCCCGCCCGCTCGTTTGGCCGGAAATAAGCGATGATGCTGATAAGGATCGGAACCAGGGTTACGATCAGCACCCACAAAGAGCTTTCAAGGACAGAACGCATTAAATGTGGAGCGCCTTCCCATAGGCATCGAGCACGCTCTCATGCATCATTTCCGACAGGGTCGGGTGCGGGAAGACGGTGTGCATCAACTCAGCCTCAGTGGTCTCCAGCTGGCGGCCGACGACATAGCCCTGGATCATCTCGGTGACTTCCGGCCCCACCATGTGGGCACCCAGGAGCTCGCCGGTCTTGGCGTCGAACACGGTCTTCACCAGCCCCTGATCATCGCCCAGCGCGATCGCCTTGCCATTGCCGACGAAGGGGAAGCGGCCGACCTTCACGTCATGTCCGGCTTCCTTGGCCTTGGCTTCGGTCAGACCGACCGAGGCCACCTGCGGATGGCAATAGGTGCAGCCCGGAATATTGCCCGTCTCGAAGGCATGGACATCCTGGCCGGCGATTTTCTCGACGCAGACCACGCCTTCATGGCTGGCCTTGTGCGCCAGCCAGGGCGGACCGGCGACATCGCCGATCGCGTAGAGGCCTTTTACATTGGTCCGGCCATACCCATCATTGACGACATGGCCGCTGTCGATTTTCACGCCCAGCGCTTCCAGGCCCATATTCTCGATATTGGCGACAATACCGACGGCCATGATGACCTTCTCGACCTCAACAATCTCGGTCTTGCCCTTGGAGGTCTTCACATGGACCTTCACCGTCTTGCCGGACTTGTCGAGTTTTTCGACCTGGGCGCCGGTCATCAGGTTGAGACCCTGTTTTTTGAAACTCTTGGCCGCGAAAGCCGAGATTTCCTCATCTTCCACGGGCAGGACGCGGTCCATCATTTCCACCACCGTCACATCCGCGCCCATCGTCTTGTAGAAGCTGGCAAACTCGATCCCGATCGCTCCCGATCCGATGACCAGGAGGGATTTCGGCATGGCATCCGGCACCATGGCCTCGCGATAGGTCCAGATCTTGTCGCCATCCGGCTCCAGACCGGCCGCCGGAATGGTGCGGGCCCGGGCCCCGGTGGCGAGAATCACATGCTTGGCCGTGTAGCTGTCCTTGCCGACCACGACTTTGGGGGCGTCGCCGCCCTTTTCCAGTTTCGCCGTGCCTTCAATGACCGTGATCTTGTGCTTCTTCATCAGCATGCCGATTCCGCCGGTCAGACGGCTGGAGACCTGACGGGACCGCTTCACAATGGCCTGGATGTCAAAGCCGATCTTCTCGGCGCTCAGACCGAAATCCGCAGCATGTTGCATGAGATGGTAGACTTCCGCCGAGCGCAGCAGCGCTTTCGTCGGAATACAGCCCCAGTTCAGGCAGATCCCGCCGAGCTTGTCGCGCTCGACCACAGCGGTCTTGAAACCAAGCTGGGCCGCACGGATCGCGGCGACATAGCCCCCGGGCCCACCACCAATCACGATCACGTCGAAGGCATTGGAACTCATGGCAGGCCTCTTTGTTTGCATGCGAATTAACTAAGGCATTCGTATTCGCTTCATAGCCGGACTGCCCCCGACGATCAATGATCGGGAGATTGATTTATCGTGCCACTTCACCCTGATGACCGGAACACCGGGCCCAGCCGTCTGCCCTACTCAGCGGCGTCGGTTGCCTCGGCATAGATGGACTGGCGCGGACGGGCGAGGACGCGGCGGACCATGGGCTCGAAAAACGCCAGGTCTTCACTCTCATAATCCGGATCAAAGGCCGCCTGGTCATACAGGTGGCAGAATTGCGCACAGGCCGTGAAGTGCGGGTGATCGCGATATTGTTCGCGCATATCCCGGTCCAGGCCGAGATGATGGAAGAAGTAATAGCCCTGGAAAATCCCGTGATGGGCGACGATCCAGTGGTTCTCCTCCGACACGAAGGGTTTCAGGATCGCCGCGGCAATGTCGGGATGGTTATAGCTGCCCAGCGTGTCACCGATATCGTGCAGCAGGGCCATGACGACATATTCCTCGTCGCGGCCATCACGATGGGCCCGCGTCGCGGTCTGCAGGGAATGCTGCAGGCGGTCGATCGGGAAGCCGCCATAATCCCCGTCCAGCAATTTGAGATGGGCCAGGACCCGGTCCGGCAGATTGGCTGCAAAGGGACCGAACTGGGCCGAGATCGTGCCCCAGTCTTCCTGGGTGCCCTCGGTCATTGAACGGAATTTCGCGCGCGGTGCGTGCTGATCGTCGGCCATGTTTTCCTCCCGGTTTTTCCATACCGTGACGAGGAAAGCGCCCAGAGGCAAGCTACCCGGAGCCGCAACTCCGGGACGCAGGCTCAGAGGTCTTCGATCACCTGGGTCAGATCCGTGTCCGGATTATCCCCGGTATTCACCACCCCGGCCTTCTCAATCAGCATGAGATGGACCTCATCGGTCTTGGCGACCGGCCGGTGCCGCACGCCCTTGGGAATCACGCAGAATTCGCCCGGGCCCAGCGTGATCGGATCCTGACCTTCAATCTCGATCTTCAGAATGCCGCGCGTGATCATGAAGAACTCGTCCTCATCCTCATGCGCATGCCAGGCAAAATTGCCGACCGCCTTGGCCAGTTTGATCTCGTAATTGTCCAGCTTGCCCACGCGCTTGGGTGACCAGGCTTCATGGAATTGGGCGTGTTTGTCGGCAAGGGAAACGGTTTCGACTGGCATGCTAGTCTCCTGCTGCCCGCCATGGCGGGAGATTCGTTTTGTCACTTTACCATGTGGGATGCCAGATGACGGACAAGCGGGACCAGACAGTGGCCAGTCTCCTCCGGCGCATGGCGCCAAAACTGGATCCCGGCCTGTATGCCTATACGGTCCTGGCCCCGGACACCGCCCCGCCCGACGGTCTGACACCGCTGATGACCTGCCGTGAAGCCGAAGGCCTGACCCTGGTCCTGCCGCTCGATCAGGCGCAAACAGCTGGCCTGGCAACACGCTTTCCCTGCCGGCTTATTACCCTCACCGTCCACTCCGAGCTCGACGCGGTCGGCTTTATCGCGGCCATCGCGCCGGAACTCGCCCGCCACGGGATCAGCTGCAATGTCATCGCCGGCTATCACCACGACCATCT
The DNA here is from genome assembly GCF_016817355.1 of Maricaulis parjimensis. Classification (GTDB taxonomy): domain Bacteria; phylum Pseudomonadota; class Alphaproteobacteria; order Caulobacterales; family Maricaulaceae; genus Maricaulis; species Maricaulis parjimensis. Next base: position 13,065 of record NZ_JADOTT010000004.1, on the reverse strand, counting down.
CCTGGTGCCGCAGGAACGCGCGCAGGACGCGATGGCCGTCCTGCAGACGCTCAGTGATACGAATTCGATTGACGAGGCCTGAGACCGGCCCTAAACGCGCGCATCCTTGTTTAATGGGGCGCTGACCTTATTGAGCCTGATCGCTCTGGCCGATACCACCGGCCTGCCTGTCTTCGATGCTCAAAACGTGTGTGCAGACCTCTCGCAGCAGGGCTGGAGCCTTTGCCGTCTCGCCGACAGTGAATTGCTGGCCGCCCTGCGCAGCGAGGCCGAAACGCTCTGGCAGGCCGATATCCTGACCCCGGCCGGAATTGGCCGCGCCGAAGACCATGACATCGTCCGCAAGATCCGCCGCGACCTGACCCATTGGATGGATGGCAGCACGCCCGCCCAGGCCGGCTATCTGGCCTTCGCCGAAGCCGTGCGCCGTGAGGTAAATTACCGCCTCATGCTGGGCCTGTTCGCCTTCGAGGCCCATTACGCCGTCTACGAGCCCGGCGGTTTCTACAAACGCCATGTCGACAGTTTCCGCGGCGCCCGCAATCGCATGCTGTCCAGCGTGCTCTATCTCAATCCGGACTGGGATCCCAGCGATGGCGGCCTGCTGCGTATCTATGCGCCCGACAGCGAGGATGTGATCGCCGAGATCACACCGGAATTCGGCACCCTTGCCCTCTTCCTCTCCGAGGACATCCCGCATGAGGTCACCCCGGCAAGGCGCGACCGCTTCTCCATCGCCGGCTGGCACCGCTGCAATGATCGCGGGCTTGTGCCGGCACTGCAGGTGAAGGGCTTGCCGGTCGCGTGATCCGCCCCTCCTTCCCCTTGATGGGGAAGGTGGATTGCCGCACAGCGGCAAGACGGAAGGGGTGAAACGCGTAGCGTTCAGTTTGTGGGCCGGTCACCCACTCCACCAGTGCTGCGCAATGGTCCCCCTCGCCCATCAAGGGCGAGGATGGGTCTCACATCTTCGATCTGAGCTAGTCCGCTGTTCGAAAAAGATAGCCTGTGCCGGTCAGTTCCAATCCGCCATCACCCTGGCGCTGCCAACGCTCAAAAAACGTCATATCACCTTCGGGAGGCGCCAGATAGATGATCTGCCGGACGACATCGCCCGAATCTGGAACCATCTCCCGAAGCTCGATCACATTTCCCGACCGCCCTCCCGGGAAGCCGGGCTCATCAAACGTTCGGGCCCTGAAATAGCCGACACGCACGCCAGGAATTCCGAGCCGGGCGCTAAGGGACTCGCCTGCACCACAGCCCCATAAAGAATAGGATCCATGGCCGGGCTCTGACAGGAGGACATCTTCATGCACGCATCGCATCTCAGCGACGCTTTGCCAGGCATGTTCGGAATACTCGTCCCAGCTGATGATCCAAGGACGCCAACTGTCTCGCCGGTCCATCGACACGCGAATGCGGGCCTCGCCCGTTTCAGTGACCCAGGCCCCCGCGTAGGCCGAGAAATTCCCCTGAGCCGGACCTGCCCGGTCGGGCGCAGCGCTACACGCAGCAAGAAGCAGGCTGGCGGATGCTACGAGGAGACGGACTCTCCGGCAGGAGTTGTTCCGCCCCCCAATCACATCAGCATCGTCATCGGGTCTTCGACGAAGGTTTTGAAGGCCTGGAGCCATTGGGCGCCGGTGGCACCGTCCACCACGCGGTGATCGCAAGTCAGGGTGACGGTCATCACCGTGGCGATGGCCAGGGCGCCATCCTTGACGACCGGGCGCTGTTCTCCGGCGCCGACCGACAGGATCATGCCCTGGGGCGGGTTGATGATGGAGGAGAAGCTGTCGATGCCGAACATGCCCAGATTGGACAGGGAGAAAGTGCCGCCCTGGAATTCCTCAGGCTTGAGCTTTTTCTCGCGGGCGCGGGCGGCCAGATCCTTCATCTCGCGGGAAATCTCCACGAGACCCTTGAGATCGGCATCCTTGACGATGGGCGTGATCAGACCGCCCTCAATGGCCACGGCGACGGAGACGTCGGCATGCGTGTGGCGCGCGATATGGCCGCCCTCGATCCAGGAGGAATTCGCCGCCGGAACCTTCTTCAGGGCCAGGGCTGACGCCTTGATCAGGATGTCATTCACGGAGACCTTGGCACCATCCTTCTCGGCGGCGGCATTCACGCGCTTGCGGAAGTCCAGCAGGGCGTCGATCCGGCAATCCACGTTGAGCGGGAAGTGCGGAATGTCGCGGAAGCTCTCGGACAGGCGTTTCGCGGAGATCTTGGTGATATTGTCGGCCTTCTCGACCTCGTAGCGGTCGCGGGCAATACCATAGGCCTTGAGCGGATCATCCAGATCGACCGGAGCCGCCGACGGCGCCTCAGCAGCCTTGGCCGGTGCCGCAGCAGCGCCCGGCTGGGCGTTCTCGACATCGCGCTTGACGATCCGGCCATAGGGGCCCGATCCATCGATGGCAGAAAGGTCAAGGCCCTTGTCGGCGGCAATCCGGCGCGCCAGCGGGCTCGCCTTGATGCGGTCGCCGTCCTGAGACGGTGCGGCCGGAGCCTTGCTGGCTGCAGGCGCCGGCTTGGGCGCTTCGGCGGGTTTGTCCTCAACCTTCGGCGCTTCGGCAGCGGCCGGCTTTTCCGCCGGCTTGTCGAGCGCGCTTTCGTCCTCGCCCTCTTCCAGCAGGATGGCGATGACTTCATTGACCTTCACGCCCTCGGCGCCTTCCTCGACGAGGATCTTGCCGACCACGCCTTCATCCACGGCCTCGACTTCCATCGTCGCCTTGTCGGTCTCGATCTCGGCGATGACCATGCCGCTCTCGACCGTATCTCCGGTTTTTACATGCCATTTGGCCAGCGTGCCCTCTTCCATGGTGGGCGACAGGGCGGGCATCAGGATTTCAATCGACATGGGTCTCGTCCTCGTGGTCGGCCTAGTGGCCGCGCTCCGAATTGATTTGGGCGATATTCTCGTCCCAGTTCGCGCCATCGAATTCCTCGAAGCGGAGCTGGAGGTTGGCGTCGGCATCCAGGCAGCGCAGATTGACCGACCAGCTGTCCGGGTGCGAGCGCGGCACATAGAAGGCCTTCACCCCGCAAACCGAACAGAAGGTGTGCTTTGCCGTATGCGTGCCGAATGTATAGGTGGTCAGGCTTTCCGCCCCGCGCTCAATCTTGAAGTCGGCCTTGTCCACGATGAGGTGGATGAAGCCGGTCTTGGCGCAGATCGAGCAATTGCACGACAGGGCGACGACACTGTCCGGCAGGTTCACGGCAAAGCCGACCTCACCGCAATGACATTCGCCATGACGCCAGGATTTGGTGGGGGAGTTGGTCATGCCGCTTCACCGTAGATCGTGCGAAATTCTGGTTCATCTTCCGCGACAATGTGTACGCATTCCTGCATCGTCATGATGACCCAATGGCGGGCCTTCACACCCTGCTCCCGGTACAGAAACTCATGGGTCAAGAAGCCCGCTATGACAGGCGAGTTCGCGACCTCGAACATATCACCCGGTCCGTGAGCCACCAATTGCTCCTGGTACTGTTCGTCATTGACGATGCAGTGCCATACCGGCTTGGATGTCAGCTCACAGGCGAAATCTTCGCCCGGCTTTTCATGTCTCCGAACCAGTTTCACAGCTAATTCCCCAAGCTCCAGCTTGCTGGAAACAAACTCGTATTCCCCCGCCGGAATGGCCGGGTTCCATGCTTTCAGTTCCGATTTCGAGAAATCGAACACACCCTACTCCGCGTAGCAGACAGCCTTGGCCGCCTTCACGATATCCGCCGTGCCCGGCAGGGAGAGTTTTTCCAGATTGCCGGCATAGGGCAGCGGGACGTCTTCCTGGTGGACGCGGACCGGCGGGGCGTCGAGATAGTCAAAGGCTTCGGCGGTGACGACGGCGGCGATCTCGGCGCCGACACCCATGCGGCCCCAGCCTTCCTCGGCGCAGACGATGCGATTGGTCTTCTTGACCGATTGCACCACCGTGTCGGTGTCGAGCGGGCGCAGGGTGCGCAGGTCGATCACTTCGGCGGAGATGCCCTCTTCCGCCAGGATGTCGGCGGCTTCCAGGGCAAATCCGACCATGCGCGAATGGGCGGTGAGGGTCACATCCGTGCCTTCACGGCGCACCTTGGCCTTGCCGATCGGCAGGACCCAATCCTCCACATCCGGCACGTCGAAGCTTTCACCATAAATGAGCTCATGCTCGAGGAAGACGACCGGGTTCGGGTCGCGGATGGCGGCTTTCAGCAGGCCCTTGGCATCGGCCGCATCATAGGGCGCGATCACTTTCAGACCGGGCACATTGGCATACCAGGCGGAATAATCCTGCGAGTGCTGGGCACCGACGCGGGAGGCGGCACCATTGGGGCCACGGAACACGATCGGACAGCCCATCTGGCCACCGGACATGTAGAGCGTCTTGGCGGCGGAATTGATGATGTGATCGATCGCCTGCATGGCAAAGTTGAAGGTCATGAATTCAACGATCGGCTTGAGCCCGTTGAAGGCCGCACCGACACCCAGACCGGCAAAACCGTGCTCGGTGATCGGCGTGTCGACCACGCGTTTCGGACCGAACTCGTCCAGCAGGCCGCGGGTGACCTTGTAGGCGCCCTGGTATTCGGCGACTTCCTCACCCATCACGAAAACGGTGTCGTCCAGCCGCATTTCCTCGGCCATGGCGTCACGCAGCGCGTCACGAACCGTGGTTTCCTTCATCGCCGTGCCCTCAGGCACGTCCGGATCAGAAACGCTGGCCACATTGGCCGCCATCTGGGCCGGGCGCTCATCAAGGGCCGGGGTCGGATCTTCCGCCGGGGCCGCTTCTGCCTCGGCCGGTTCGGCCGCAGCCTTCGGCGCATCCAGATTGGCCGGGTCCTCGCCATCCTCGGCCAGGATGGCGATGGCGGCATTCACCTTCACGCCTTCCGTGCCCTCGGCGACCAGAAGCTTGGCGACCACGCCCTCTTCCACGGCCTCGACTTCCATCGTGGCCTTGTCGGTCTCGATCTCGGCAATGACATCGCCACTTTCGACGCTGTCACCTTCCTTGATGAGCCATTTGGCCAGCGTGCCTTCTTCCATCGTGGGCGAAAGCGCCGGCATGAGAACTTCGATCGACATGGCTTCTTCCCGTGTCCTGTTCGTTAGGCGAGGTCAGCCATTGGCTGCCTCGGGTTTGTATCGGAGCGCATGCTCACGCATGCGTTCCGCAAATTCCACCAGCGTGTTCAAGGGCCGCATCAGCACCTCGATCCGCGTCATCTTGCCGGCATCATCAACCGTGATCCGGTCAAAGCCGACCAACCCCTTGCCATCCACCGTTCCGGTGAATTCCAGGATCAGCTCATTCCCTTCAACCCATTGTTTGCGGTAGGAAAAGTCTTCCACAATGGAGATCACACCCATCAGGATGTGCAGGATATATCGGGTGTCGCTGGACGGTTTCCAGACGACGGGCGAATGCAATTCGCAATGCTCGGCCATGATGGCCTTGAGGAGATCGGCATCGCGCTTCTCAACGGCGTGGTGCCAGGTCTCCAGAAAGTGTTTCACTTGCGGTGTCATCGTGTCGCTCCCCTAACCGATCGCGCGCCGGGATGACCGGGACGCGATGTAGAAGTCGACAACTTGGGTGCCACCGAAGACAAGGTGAAGGGGAATAGTCAGTGCGGCACCCGTGAAAAGGGTAAGACCGAGCATCATTACAACGGCACTACCCTCGAGGCCGTAAGACAAAAAACTGAGATATCCCAACATTAACATGAGCTTGCCTTTGAACAAAAAGGCAAACGGTGCGAGTATGAGCGGTGGCAGGGCAAAAGCGCCCATTCCAAGCGTAAACGACTGGAGCCAGGTCGGTTCCACCTCATAAAGGTCGTTGTCAGCATAGCCACCAGCGGGCAGAAACCGCTCATCAGCGAAATAACCGGTTTGGAGAAACAGGAATTCTCGGCCGAAGACATCTTTTCCGATGAGCAGAAACATGACTTTTGCCAGGCCCAGTATGGCTAGCACCACCGCCAGCCCCGGCACCAGAATGTAGGCAAGAACCACGGCGAGATCATTGCCACTCATCGCGGCCCCAAGGTCCTGCGTCAGAGGCATGACCAGACCCGCAGCTATCGCCAGACAGAAGAAGAAATAAACGGACACGACCACACCCGCTGCGAAACACACACCCAGGGGTGTTTCACTCAGACCGAGCGCCTTTCCGGCTCGTTCCAGATTGATGTGGACGCTGAGGCTCAAAATCAGACCTCCACCAGCACGTCCGTATAGAGTTCGCTCGGATCCGGTTCCGGGCTGTCCTTGGCGAACTGGGCGGCGTCGGCGACGATCTTCTTGACCTCCTTGTCGATCTCCTTGAGGTCCTCCTCGCTGGCATGTTTGCCCTCGATGAGACGCTTCTTGATCAGGTCGATTGGGTCATGATGGGAGCGGATATCGTCGACTTCTTCGCGCGTCCGGTATTTGGCCGGGTCAGACATGGAGTGGCCGCGATAGCGATAGGTCTTCATCTCCAGGATGAAGGGCCCCTTGCCGTCACGGGCATGCTTGACGGCTTTCGCGGCGGCGCGTTTCACGGCCTCGACATCCATGCCGTCGACTTCTTCACCCGGGATCCCGAATGAGGCGCCGCGCTTGTAGAGATGTGTTTCGGACGAGGCGCGCTTGACCGCCGTGCCCATGGCGTACTGGTTGTTTTCGATCACATAGATGACCGGCAGATCCCAGAGCTTGGCCATGTTGAAGCTCTCATAGACCTGGCCCTGATTGGCGGCGCCATCGCCGAAATAGGCCACGGCGACCTTCTTGTTGTCCTTGTAGCGATCCGCAAAGGCCAGACCCGTGCCCAGCGCGACCTGCGCGCCGACAATGCCGTGACCGCCATAGAAGTTTTTCTCGCGGGAGAACATGTGCATGGAGCCGCCCTTGCCGCGGGAATAGCCGCCTTCGCGGCCGGTCAGCTCGGCCATGACCCCATTGGGATCCATGCCGCAGGCCAGCATGTGGGCGTGGTCGCGATAACCGGTGATGACCTGGTCACCCTCTTCCATCGCGGCCTGGATGCCCGTCACCACGGCCTCCTGGCCGATATAGAGGTGACAGAAGCCGGCGATCAGCCCCATGCCGTACAACTGACCCGCCTTTTCCTCGAATCGGCGCATCATCAGCATGTCGCGATAGTATTTGAGCAGCTCGTCCTTGCCCGCACCTTTGGCGGCGGAGGACTTGGTATTTCGCTTGGCGGCCATTATTTCGCACGCGAACCAAACAGCCCGCGCTCCCATCTGACTGTGTTAGCGCCATATCAGATGCTTGACCCTGACGGCAAGCTTCAGGGCCAAAAAAGGGCAGGATCGGGCGATTGATTGAACGGCAGGGACAGGTTTTGCGGCATGCCTGCCTGCGGTTTCAGCAAGCGATTAGATACGCCGGCCACGCCTTGGGCCACAGGATTTCCGGAAGAATAAGGGTGCGCCGGAGCACTCAGTGCTGCGGAGAGGGCTCGATCTCAACGATGATTTCGCGCGGATGGGCGACATTGAGAATATCGCGGGCCCGTTCCTCGACATAGTCCAGGTCGAGACTGTCAGAACGCAGGCGGGAGGCCGTATCTTCCAGCATTTCGCGTTCGGCAACGGCCAGATCCAGCTCGGCTTCCGCGATGCGAATCTCGTTTTTCACGACAATCCAGTTGAGCACGCCCTGCTCACCCGTCAGCGCGTGATAGCCGAAATAGGCAATCGCCACTGCGAGAAAGACAGTCGTGCCATATCGCTTGATTGCGTCCAAAACCAAACCACCTCGAAAGCCGCGACTTCCCCTGTCGCGTTGTGTTGAGAGTGATTCAACACGATCACGCTTTAGGAGTCGTGAATCCGGGATTCAGTATCGGGTAAGATTCAGGGAGGAAATGCGGCAGCTCCGACCGTGTCAAACACGTCGGATTGCCAGGCATTACAGGCGGTCCCGCAGGACATATGACGTTGTCAGATAGTCTGGAAAATCCTGAAGGACCGCCCGCAACGCGGTGAAGCTGATTAAGGAACGATCCGGCCAGACCCGTCCCAGCGCCACCCGCCCCGCCCGGTCCGTGCACAGATTCGGTCGAAACGTGGCGACAGTATGGGCCGGGATTGGCGGGGTGGGGATTGGGGAGGGTTTATCCGGCGGAAAAAGTTCCACTTCTCCCTGGGGAGAAGGTGCCCCGGAGGGGCGGATGAGGGGGCAGAGCGAGGTCTTCGCGATTATCTGCCAGCACCGGGATTTCCCCCTCTCCCGGCGCATACGCGCCACCCTCTCCCCTAGGGAGAGGGGCACGTCATGTTTTGAGGTTCGCGAAACCCTCAGGCCAGGCCGCTATCCCCGGCATAAATACCGGTATCGCCCAGCAGCGATTCGATGCGCAGGAGCTGGTTGTACTTGGCCGTCCGGTCAGAGCGCGCCAGGGAACCGGTCTTGATCTGTCCGCAATTCGTCGCGACAGCCAGATCGGCAATCGTGGCGTCCTCGGTCTCGCCGGAACGGTGGGACATCACGGCGCCATAGCCCGAGCCCATCGCCAGATCGACGGCATCGAGCGTCTCTGACAGCGTACCGATCTGGTTGACCTTCACCAGGATGGCATTGGCGGCACCCATTTCGATACCGCGGGCCAGGCGTTCCGGATTGGTCACGAAGAGATCATCGCCGACCAGCTGGCAATGATCGCCGACGCGCTCGGTCAGGGCTTTCCAGCCCGCCCAGTCATCCTCGGCCATGCCGTCCTCGATGGAGACGATCGGGTATTTGCCGACCAGTTCTTCCAGATACTGGGCGAAACCGGCCGAGTCGTGGGTCACGCCAGCGCCTTCCAGCACGTATTTGCCGTCCTTGAAGAATTCCGTGGAGGCGACGTCGAGGGCCAGAGCCACATCTTCGCCCGGCGTGTAGCCAGCCTTTTCGATAGCGGCCATCAGCACGTCCAGCGCCTGTTCGGCGGAGTTGAGGTTCGGGGCGAAACCGCCCTCATCGCCGACATTCGTGTTCAGACCATCGGCCTTGAGACGGGATTTCAGCGAATGGAAGATTTCCGCACCACAGCGCAGGGCTTCAGAGAAGCTCGGCGCGCCGACCGGCATGATCATGAATTCCTGGAAGTCGATCGGATTGTCGGCATGGGCGCCGCCATTGATCACATTCATCATCGGGGTCGGCAGGATGCGGGCATTCATGCCGCCCACATAACGATAGAGCGGGATGCCCTGCACGTCGGCAGCGGCCTTGGCGACGGCCAGGGAGACGCCCAGCATCGCATTGGCGCCCAGACGGGCCTTGTTCTCGGTTCCGTCCAGCTCGATCATCATCTCGTCGATACGGCGCTGGTCCTCGGCATCCATGCCGGCCAGGGCCTCGAAGATCTCGCCTTCGACATTGCTGACGGCCTTGATCACACCCTTGCCGCCATAGCGCTCATCGCCATCGCGCAGCTCAACCGCTTCGTGGGCGCCGGTGGAGGCTCCGGACGGCACCGCCGCGCGGCCAAAGGAGCCGTCTTCCAGCAGGACATCGACCTCAACGGTCGGATTGCCGCGGCTGTCGAGGATTTCCCGGGCGACGATATCGATGATGGCGGTCATGGCGGCCCCTTCGCACACTTGAAAAGTCTTGCCGCTTCATACCCGCACCGGGCCTGCACGCAAGACCGTCAGCGGCAGAATCCGCATGTTAGCGAAAACAATCGACTTTCCTGCTGCAACAGGGTCACTCAGCCGGCAATTCCATCAAAATTGAAACAGCGGATTAGAGGAATCTCAAAACCCCTCTGGCAAGGTGACTGGGCACGACAAGAAAGACACCCGAACCGGACCAAGCGGTGAAGGGTGCCCATCCCGCAGAGGCCGCATGTCACAGAAGCCGAAGATCGAAGCTGTAGAACCCGTTTTTGACGGCCGTGCGGTTCTGATCCGGATGAGCGGCGAGCAGACGATGGAAATTGCCACGCCGATGCGCAAGCTGGTCTACTGGCTGTCCAGCAAGGGAAAGCGCCACTTCATCTATGATCTGCGCGAGGTTTCCTTTCCGCATCAGCACCTGGCGGAACTGGCCAATCAGAATATCGAGGCGTCCCGCGTGCTGCCTCATTTTCATGTCGCCTTGTGGCATGACGGCCAGGACCCGGACGCCATTCGCGCCTTGTTGAGCGCCAATCGCCGCATCGGCAATCAGGTCGTTGATGTGCTGTCCCTGGACGAAGCGCGGAACTGGATGTTCCCCGGCCTCGTCGACCTGGATGCCTATGATGATGACGGGTTCGACCTGGATTCCCTGGAACGCCGCAGCGCCTGAGACCCCACCGCCAACCCGGCAAGAAAAAACGCCCGGTCGTTTGACCGGGCGTTTTTCTGTGCCGTAAAGCAGAAAGAACGGATCAGTCGTCCTTCGGCTCCAGGATCTGACGGCCACGATACATGCCGGACTTCAGATCAACATGGTGCGGGCGACGCAGCTCACCGCTGTCCTTGTCTTCGATGTAGACAGGGGCAGACAGCTTGTCGTGGGCCCGGCGCATGCCGCGCTTGCTCGGCGTGGTTTTTCTCTTAGGGACGGCCATGAGCCTCTCCACAGTCTTGAATCATGCTCCGGACAGCCAGCGCTATCCGTTCGAGCCGCGCGATGTACATGAAGAAATGGGGGTGCGCAAGCGCCTGTCTGCTTTGAATGCAGGCATTTGCGCGCCGGTTTCCTCAGCCTTCACCCGTCAAACGAATGGAACCGCCCATCGAGGTGCGGGTTTCATAGTCTGACGGCCGTCCGGCCACCCGGACAGAACCGCCCATGGAGGCCCGTGCCCGCAGGCTTTGCGTTGCATGAGTGCGGGCATCTGCGCCAGTCGACGCGCTGACCTCGACATGTTCGCACACCAGGTCCGACGCGTTGAGCGCGGCACCCGTGGAGGCGTCCAGTTCCAGCGTGCCACACGTCCCGGACACCCGGGCGGATGAGCCCGTCGAGACGTCAATTTCCAGATCACCGGCCTCGATACCGCTCACCCGGGCCGAAACGCCGCGATTGAAATCCAGCTCGCGAATCTCCCTGGCTGTCACCTGAACGACGACATCCAGCGAACGGCGGCGTGTGAAGAAACCGCTGTCCTGCTCGATTTCCAGCCGGCCATTGCGAACCCGGACCTCAACATCCTCGAAATCATCCGCATCACCGACAAGGCGCACGGACTCGGTGTCACCCACAACGATCTCCACCTCGATACCGCCACCGGCATCAATCCGGTCAAAGCTCTCGACAGGAATGGTCTGATTGTCCTGCGCCAAAGCGGTTCCGCCCAGCAGGACCGCAGCGCCAAAGCCAGCCTGGATCACCTGTTTCATGTGCAAACTCCCTGTTCGCCCCCCACGCCATCATAGGGGTTTCCCCATGAGATGCGTGTGAAACCCTGTTCAGATGCAAGAAAGGTCAGGAAACTTGGCTGAGTCGGCATCAGGACGGGGATAAGCCATGGACAGCGCGGAATTCGAAGACTGGTCGAAACGGATCGCCGAATGGTCAGCCCAGTATCGCGACAGCCTGCGGGACCGGCCCGTCCGGCCGAATGTGAAGCCGGGTGAGACCTTCAAAGAGATCCCCGTGTCTCCGCCGGAGGATGGCGCGGCGTTTTCATCAATATTCGCAGAATTTGAGCGCTTGATCCCTGATGCCATGACCCATTGGCAGCATCCGCGCTTCTTCGCCTATTTCCCGGCCAATGCCGCCCTGCCCTCCGTGCTGGCCGAACAGATTGTCTCCACCATCGCCGCGCAATGCATGCTCTGGCAGACCTCTCCGGCCGCCACAGAGCTGGAAACCCGGATGATAGACTGGTTGCGCCAGGCCATGGGCCTGCCGGAAGGCTGGCGCGGGGTGATCCAGGACAGTGCGTCCTCCGCCACCCTCTCCGCCGTGCTGACCATGCGCGAAAGAGTACTCGATTTCAAAGGCATCCATACCGGGCTGAGCGGCCACAAGGCACCGCGCATCTATGCGTCAGCGCAGGCGCATTCCTCGGTCGACAAGGCGATCTGGGTGGCCGGGATCGGGCAGGACAATCTGGTCAAGATTCCCACCCGCGACGATTTCGGCATGGACCCGGACGCCCTGCGCGCCGCCATCGCCGAGGATCGCCGGAAAGGCCTGCAACCGGCTGGAGTCATTCTGTGTGTCGGGGGGACCGGCATTGGCGCCTGTGACCCGGTGGAGGCGATTCTCCAGATCGCTGCGGAGGAAAATCTCTACACTCATGTCGATGCTGCTTGGGCGGGTTCGGCCATGATCTGCCCGGAGCAAAGAAGCCACTGGAAAGGCGTAGAAAGTGCCGACAGCATCGTCTTCAATCCGCACAAATGGCTGGGCGCCCAATTCGACTGTTCCGTGCAATTCCTCAAGGATCCGACCGACCAGTTGAAGACCCTGACCCTGCGACCGGACTATCTGGAAACCCCGGGCTTTGACGATGTCGTCAACTACTCCGAATGGACCATTCCACTGGGGCGCCGTTTCCGCGCCCTGAAACTCTGGTTCCTGATCCGCTATTACGGGCTGGAGGGCCTGCGCCAACGCATCCGCAATCACATTGAATGGGCCAAGGAGGCGGAGCAGCTCATCCGGGAGACCGAAGGGCTTGAGGTCGTAACGCCCTGCTCTTTCAGCCTTTTCAGCTTTGCCTGCTCAGAGGGCGACGCCGCAACAGCTGCCCTGCTCGAGCGCATCAACAAGGATGGCCGGACCTATCTCACCCAGACCCAGCACCAGGGACGCTTTGTCATCCGTTTCCAGGTCGGCCAGTTCGATTGCACGCGGGAGGATGTATTGGCGGGGGTGGCGGCCATCCGGGCGCTGCATGAAGGATAGCGCCACGGCGTGTCCGCCTGGCGGTATGAGAGGTGTGCGGGAGGCCGGCGACTGTCTGCCGGCGATTGTTTCGAGTGTGTGTGACAGGCACTTGCCTCCCGCACGCGGAGATTTCCCGAACGCTCTCGCCCCCGTTTCCAATCCGGCCGGTACTCAGGTCGGGCGTTTAGTGCCGTCAGACCGGGCCGGACGCCCTGCCG
>NZ_JADOTT010000003.1:225000-406752 GCF_016817355.1 Maricaulis parjimensis | reverse complement strand
GCCATCGCGGCTTCACCGCCACGGCCATCGTCTGCTCGCCGCGCTCCGCGGAACTGCATGTGCGCCTGCCGGAGAAGGAAAAGCCGGACATGGCCAAACTGGTCGTCTCCCCCATGCCGGGCCTGGTAGTCACGGTGGAGGTGACCGAAGGCCAGGAGGTCAAGACCGGCGAGCCGCTCATCATCGTGGAAGCCATGAAAATGGAAAACGTGCTGCGCGCGGAAACTGACGGCATCATCAAATCCGTCAAGGTCCAAGCCGGAAACTCCGTCGCAGCCGACGAACTCATGATCGAGTTCGAATAGGGGAAAGACTCCCGGGGGAGAAAACCATGCCGACCACCGAATATGACTACATCGTCTGTGGGGCCGGCTCAGCCGGCTGCACGGTCGCGGAACGCCTGTCCCGCGATCCATCCGTCCGGGTCCTGGTGCTGGAAGCCGGTGGCTCTGACCGGAGTGCTGTCGTCAAGACACCCATGCTTTTGCAGTTCGTGGTGACCAATCCGAAATACAGCTGGAATTACGAGACCGAGCCACAGGGCCATCTCAACAATCGCACCCTGATCTGGCCACGCGGCAAGACGCTGGGCGGATCCTCCTCCATCAACGCCATGCACTATATGCGCGGCGCGCCGGAGAATTACGACGAGTGGGAGCGGGAATACGGTGCGGAAGGCTGGAACTGGAAAACCGCCCTGCCCGCCTTCAAGGAAGTCCAGCACCAAACCCGCGGGGCCAGTGAGCATCATGGCACGGACGGTCCGCTCTGGGTGTCGGACATCGACCCCTTGCATCCGGCGACCGAGGACTTCTTCGCGGCCGGTGAAAAGCTGCAATACAAGCGCAATGCCGATTTCAACGGAGCCAGCCAGGAAGGGTTTGGTCCCTATCAGGTGACGCAAAAGGGTCTGGAGCGGTGTTCAGCGTCCCTCGCCTTCCTGCGCCCCGCCCTGGAACGGGACACATGTGATGTCCTGACCGGTGCCCTGGTCCGTCGCGTTGTGATCGAGAACGGGCGTGCGACGGGTGTAGACGTGGACGTGAATGGCGAGCGCCGGGTCATCAATGCCCGAAAGGAAGTCATCCTGTCCGGCGGAGCGATCAATTCACCGCAGACACTCCTGCTTTCAGGCATTGGGCCCGCCGACGAGCTTCGCGCTGTGGGCGTCTCAGTCGAACACGACCTGCCCGGCGTCGGCAAGAATCTGCAGGACCATCTGGATGTCACCGCACAATACTGGGCGAAGACGGGACGGACGCTGGGTTTCTCGCTCAAGGCGACGCCGCGCAATCTCTACCAGTTCGCCCGCTACGCCCTGCGCGGTGACGGCCCCCTCACCGTGAATGGTGTCCAGGGTGGGGCCTTCATCAAGTCAGGCTATGCGGGCGACCTGCCGGATTTGCAGCTGGCCTTCATCCCGGCCGTCTACAACCCGCATGGCAAGGACGTGGTGTGGGGTCACGGCGTGACCCTTCATGTCTGCCAGCTTTATCCGAAGAGCCGCGGCGAGATCGCGCTGAAGAGCGATGACCCCAATGAACACCCGGCAATCCAGCCGAATTATGGGGCCGATCCCTACGATCTGGACGTCCTCGCTGACGGGCTGGAAAAGGCCCGAACCCTGCTGGACACCCCTCCCCTGTCCGATGACTTCAAATCCTGGCGCTATCCCGATCCGTCCGTGAAGACCCATGCCGACCGGGTCGAGCATGTCCGCCAATATGCCGAAACCCTCTACCACCCGACCTCGACCTGCGCGATGGGTTCGGGCGAGCTCTCGGTGGTGGACAGCCGCTGCCGGGTGAAGGGAATTGACGGCCTGCGGGTCGTGGATGCCTCGGTCATGCCGCGCCTTGTTGGCGGCAATACCAATGCACCAACCATCATGATCGCCACGCGGGCTGCCGCGATGATCGCTGAAGACAATGCTTAGCGCGAAGCCGCACCCCATCCGGCCTGACTCCGTTGCGGCAGGCCCATGGCTCGATCGTCAAGGTCACCATTTGGCAGCCCCTCTGCCGGCTGACCCCAGGCCTTTGAACAATCGCGGGACGGGCGTCTGAATACAATTGGCCGAGTGCCCACCCAGGACCAGACACAGGAAACGCCCGGCTGATCCAACAGCCGGGCGTTCGTGTGCCGGGAAACCGGCGGTGGTCGGACGTTCGCCCGGGAGGAAAAACGGTCAACCCTCCCGTCCGGCCCCGGCACTGCAGAAGCCGGTGTCCAACACACCCGCTTCCACAAGCCCGGTCCGGAAATCAGCGACGGATGGTCAGCTCAAATCCGACAACACGGCCCTTCTTGAGCGGTGAGAATGTACCCACAGCCGGATACTCGCCGAAGGGAACATTCACGCCAGTCGAAAGGTTTTGACCGCCCGGAACGAAGGGCGCCAGCGAACCACCGAAGGGCAGCTGGGTGTCGTTACCGGCCTGAACTTCATCAAGAAGGTTATTGCCGTAGACCGACAGGGCCACACCATTCCAGGGCGTGTACCAAGTCATGTTGGCCGACAGCATGTCCGCATCCTGCACCCAACCGAAATTATTGTCGGTGTAGGCGATCTCATCGCGATGCTGGAAGCTGACACGGGTGGAGACGGCGCCGCTGTCACCGAGGTCCATGTCATGCAACAAGCCGATGCCCCACGTGGTCTCCGGCACACGCGGAAGAGCCAGCGCCAGATCCTCATCATTGATCAGCCCGCCCGGGTCGGACGAGATGTTGTAGATGACCGAGTCATACTCGGCGTCGATCAGCCCCAGATTACCCGTCAGAAGGAGCGTGTCGGTCAGAGCCCAGCGGCCTTCCAGCTCCAGGCCCCGAATGGTGGCATCCGCCGTGTTCAGGATCGTCTGGACGACACCGGACGTCGCACTGGAGGCATTCACCTCGCGCTGCATGTCCGCAATCTCGGTCATGTAGAGACCGGCACTGATCTGGCCACGGCCATCTTCCGTCTGGTGCCGGAAGCCAAGCTCGTAACTGTCCACGGATTCCTCGTCGAAGGAGAAGGAACCGGTATTCGCGACGAAAGCCTCGAACGCGGCCGGTGCCGTGATCCGGAAATTGTAACCACCCGAGCGGAAGCCGCGCGTGTAATTACCGAACACATTCGTGTTGTCCGAGAAGAAGTACTGGAAGCCCAGACGCGGGGTCACATTGGACCATTCATCCCCATCCTCGAAGCCATTGTTCTCGGTAGGAATGAAAGGATTGGTGCCCGTGGACGGACAGGTCCCGCCCACCACCGAACAGGCCGGGCGCGGCCGGATATAGGTGATCTGGGCGTCCTTCTCTTCGCTGGAATAGCGAAGGCCAACCGTACCGATGAAGTTGTCGGTAAAGTTCCAGTCGATCTGGGCGAAGACACCGTAAACCGTGTGGTCCTGCCGGCCACCGCCATAGAAGGTCAGCGGCGAAAGCGGCGGAAGATCACGAATCTCCGTGTAGGACAGATCCTGGTTGAAGTAATACAGGCCCGTCGTCACATCAGCCCGGCCAAACGTGCCCGCATAGCGCAACTCGTTGGATACCTGCTCCTGCGACAGCTCGGCGATCGAGTGGAAGAGGAAGAGCGGCAGGGCGTCGATATCGCCGGCGCCCGCTTCCGTTTCATAGCTGCGATAACCGAAGATATTGGTGATCTGGCCGTTGCCGAAATCGACATCGATATCGGTGCGCAGCGAGCCGAGAATCCCCTCGAAACCGTAATTGCCCGGTTCATCGATGGCGATATTGAAGGTGTCGCGTTCATACACGCCCCGGTTCTGGCCGGCCGGGCCATCACCGCTGCCTTCGGAGAACTCGATCCGGCCCAGGAAAGTCACCGTGTCGGACGGCATCCATTCCAGGGAACCGCGGATGACGCTCATATCGGCTGCGCCGTGGTCATCACCCGTCGCCAGATTGGTGAAATAGCCATCATCGCTGTTGGCATACATGGCAAGGCGGCCATTCAGCCGGCCCTCAACAATCGGACCGGAGATATAGGCCTGCGCCGTCCGGTTCCATCCGCCACGGCCATCATCGATCGGGCCGTCGATGGCGATCCGCAGACCGGCTTCAAGTTCGTCAGTGGGCGAACCCGTATTGATGAGAACGGCACCACCGGTCGTGTTCCGGCCAAAGAGCAGCCCCTGGGGTCCGCGCAGAATCTCGACGGAGTCGAGATCGAACATGTCGAAGACGAGGCCGTTATTCACGCCGATATAAACGCCGTCCACGAAGACGCCGACGGTCGGATCGATGGACGGAATGGACGAGTTCACGCCCAAACCACGGATCGAGAAATTGGCGGTACCGCGGGCCGTGCCGATATCGTCCAAAGAGACGTTTGGCGCGGAAAAGCTGAGGCTTTCCAGGCTGCGAACATTCAGCGCATCCAGCGTGTCGGCATTGAAAGCGGACACCGAGACCGGAACGTCCTGCACATCTTCCGCATCAGGGCGCTTTGTGGCCGTGACAGTAATAACATCCATGACACGCTGCACCGAACCGCGCGGCGCCGTGTCATCATCCTGGGCCCAGGCGGCACCAGACACCAGTGCGATCACGCTCGCCCCGGCCAACAAGGACTGACAAACTCCCAGTTTCATCAGTTTCTCCCCTTCATTTGTGATTAAACCGATTTTTCACGCTCTTCGGCGCGTTACCACGTACTTTAATCATTTAATTAAGCGGGTCGAGAGGCATTTTATGCGGCGCTTGCAGCATTTCTGGCGCTGACCATCACAGTGCGAAACTCGTTTTCAACAATAGCAGTTTCCGCGCTCTGCGATCAGAGGCCATGAACAAGCCTTCGGCCGCTGCCGTACAAGTACGGAAAGGACACGCGAACACTCCAACGCGCCCTGAACAAAGCCGGACAAGAAAGGGTCATAAAATCACAAGCAATCCAGTATTTTACCAGATTTGAGAGTGTCTCGACTTCACCGAACCCGACATTCTTGAGAAAAGCGTGCTGCTCTATTCTGGATAAGTTTGTCCAAGCATCACGCAGCCTCTAGGTCCCCTTGACCACATCCCCGATCAGCGCCCCCGTCAACGCAACGGCCTCTCGCACAGGGTCATCACCCAAATGCGCATGGCGCTGCGTCGTCCGGGACGAGGTAGGCCCGAGCGCCTCGCCCGAGATCGGAAATGACACGCCAGCGGAAACACACCCTTTGAATCTGCGTTCTCGCACACGCTCTCGAAAGGCCTCGACTCGGGCCATGTAAACCTGAATTTGGGGCCACAATTGGTATGTGTCCCTGTTTTTTGGTGTCCCTGTTTTTTTTGGCGCTGATCGGTATCTAGCCCGGTTCTCCTCTACCTCCTCCCCTCCCCTGTGCCTTACCGGTTGTCCTGTGCGACAGTCCGGGGCGGAGCTGGGGAGGCGCTGTTTCATGACGGATCATCTGCTTTTGATCTTCATCCTGCTGTGCGGCGGGGTGATTGCGGTGCCGATTGCGACGCGGCTCGGACTGGGTTCGGTCCTGGGCTATCTGCTGGCGGGGATTGCGCTGAGCCCCTTGCTGCAATGGCTGGATGTGGATGTGGAAGCGATCCAGCACCTAGCCGAATTCGGTGTGGTGATCATGCTCTTTCTGGTCGGGCTGGAGCTGCAGCCTGACCTGCTCTGGCGGATGCGGACGCGGTTGTTGGGCCTGGGCGGACTTCAGGTCGCAATCACCACACTGGCCGTCGCCGCCGTGGCCCTCGCCTTTGGCATGTCCTGGCAGGTCTCGCTGGCCATCGGGCTGGTCCTTTGCCTGTCCTCCACCGCCATCGTCCTGCAGACGCTGAACGAGAAGGGACTGATGCGCCAGGATGGCGGCCAGGCCGGTTTTGCCGTTCTGCTGTTCCAGGACATCGCCGTCATCCCGATGCTGGCCCTGCTGCCGCTGCTGGCCACGATCGACCTGGCGGCGGCCCATCATGGCGCAGCGGATGACGGGCATGGCGGTGGGCTGAGCCTGGTGGCGGGATTGAATGCCTGGCAGGCCGGACTGGTGACGATTGCAGCCATTGCCGCCGTGATCTTCATCGGGCGCCGACTCGCCGCCCCGATCTTCCGCTGGATTGCAGCGACGCGGGTGCGCGAATTGTTCACGGCTACGGCGCTGATGATGGTGGTCGGGGTAGCCCTGCTGATGAGCCTGGTCGGCCTGTCTCCGGCCCTGGGCACCTTCCTGGCCGGTGTGATGCTGGCGGAAAGCGAATACCGGCACGAGCTGGAATCCGATATCGAGCCCTTCCGGGGCCTGCTGCTGGGCGTCTTCTTCATCACCGTCGGAGCCAGCATCAATTTCGCGCTTCTTTACAGCGAACTGGGCCTGATCCTGGGTCTGACCCTGGGCTTGATCCTGCTGAAAGCCCTCGTCCTCTTGGTGCTCAGCCTGATCTTCCAGATCAAGGGCGCGGATCGCTGGCTGTTCGCTTTGGGACTGGCGCAAGCCGGGGAATTCGGTTTCGTCCTGCTGGCCTTCACGGTGGGCCAGGGCGTCTTGCCGGACGCCATAGCCGACCCGCTCCTTCTGGTCGTCGCCCTGTCCATGCTGATCACACCGCTTCTTTTCATCGCGCATGAAAAGCTGATCGCACCGCGCTTCCTGCACGGCCAGAAGCGCAAGGCGGATGCGATCGAACAGGAATGCGAAGTGATCATTGCCGGGCATGGCCGTTTCGGCGGGATCGTGAACCGAATGCTGCGGGGGCTGGGCTATGAGACGACGGTGATCGACTATTCCTCCGAACAACTGGAAATCCTGCGCGCCTACGACATCCGGGTCTATTTCGGGGATGCAACGCGGCCGGACTTGCTCAAGGCCGCAGGGATCGAGCGGGCCCGCCTGCTTGTGATCGCCATCGACGACAAGGATCAGACGACCGAACTGGTGGGGTATGTGGCGCGGCACCATCCCGAGGTCCACGTTATCGCGCGGGCCTTCGACCGTTTTCATGTCTATGAACTTTATGCGGCCGGCTGCCGGGACATCATCCGGGAGACTTATGACAGCTCGCTGCGGGCCGGGCGCTCGGCTCTGGAAGCCCTTGGCCTGAACCGGGAAGACGCCGAACAGAAAACCCGAACCTTCGAAGCGCTGGACCGCCGCTCGATGATCGAGCTTGCCGAACTGCACAGGCTGGGCGAACCCAATCATCTCAACCCGGAATATACCGCCAAGGCCAAGGAAATGCGCGACCTCATGGAAGCGCAATTGCGCGGCGAATCCGAACCGGAGGGCTAGTCCGGACCGCCGCGCGCACGCCGCCATGCGGCTTTGCCCTGGCTAGGCATCCGCCGGAGCGGCATTGGCCGGCGTGCGGGCCGGCGCGTCGATCCAGACAATGTTGGAGCCCGCCTTGAACTGGGCTGTCAGCTCGGCCAGGCGGGCGCCCAGCAGGCCGGTCGTCATCCGGTCTGATGCAGGCGGGGCCAGATCGCCGCCCTGATCATTGTTTGCCTGGGCCATGGCGCCGAGAGACCCGCCGATCCGGTTGATGTCCTCGACAGACCCGGCAGACGAATTATTGCCCGGCAGAAGCCCCAGGCTGACCCAGATCATGCCGTGCTGGGCGGCAAAGGTCGCCAGCTGGCTGAGCGTGGCAAACTTGTCGCCGGCCTGGGAGCTCGACACGGTGAAGCCGGCCGCCAGCTTGTTCTGCCAGCCGCGTTCGGACCAGATGCGCGAAGACTCATCCATGAAGGCTTTGAACGGGCCGGAGACGGCGCCCATATAGGTTGGCGAGCCGAACATGATGGCGTCGGACCGGTGGAGCGTTTGCCAGGCCGTTTCATCCATCTGGCTGACATCAATCTGATGCGCAACCGCCTGGGGGTGGGTTTCGATCCCCTGCCCGGCCGCATCGGCGAGCGCCGCGGTGTGCCCATAGCCGGAGTGATAGGCGACGGAAATGGTGATCATGATGCGGGTCCTCCTGGGTGAGGCCCGACAGATAGGTCATGTCAGTTCCGGGAATAATTGGCGAATGACTGCCATCTCTTTTCACCAGAACTGAACAATCACGCCCGCTCCCGCCCCGTGAGACCACCGAGGCTGTCGACCAGGAAATCGAGGAAGAGACGAAGCTTGCGGGATGTTTCGCGGTGGGCCGGGTAGACGCCGTACAGATGCTGGGTCTCGCCGGACCAGTCCGGCAGGACCCGTACAAGGTGCCCCGCGGCCATCGCTTCGCGGGCATAGATGAGCGGAATGAACGCCAATCCGCTGCCCGCGATCGCCGCATCCCGCAGGGCGAGCGAATTATTGGCGCGGAAACGCCCCTTCACGGACACGCTTTCGCGTGCGCCTCCGCTTTCCAGTGTCCATGCATGCGGCTGGGCGGCGAGGGTGAAGATGAGCGCTTCATGCTGCGTCAGCTCGGCGGGCGTTTCAGGCCGGCCGCGGGCCTCCAGATAGGCGGGAGCTGCGCAGACGCCGCGTTCGATCGCCATCAGCTTGCGGGCCCGCAAGCTGGAATCCTGAAGCCCGCCGCCCCGGATCGCAAGATCGAACCCCTCGCCGACCAGGTCGACATAGCGATCACCCAATTCCAGATCGATCCGGATCTGCGGATAGCGCGCCGAGAAGTCCGCAATGACGGCGGAAAGCTGGATCACGCCGAGGGACATGGGCAGGCTCACCCGCAACAAGCCGCGCGGCTCATTGCCCGATGCCCGGGCGGCCTCATCCATGTCGGCCCAGTCATCCAGTAGGCGGCAGGCCCGGTCGAAATAGGCCTGACCAATATCGGTCAGGCTGAGCGAACGCGTGGTCCGCACGATCAGGGGCGCCCCGAGATCCGCCTCCAGGTCCTTGATGATCTTGCTGACCGCTGCGTTGGAATAGCCCAGATCCCGGGCCGCCGCGCTGAAACCGTCACACTCGATCACGCGCCGGAAAACGGACAAGGCGACATATCGATCCATTTTGCACCCATGGTGAATAGTTATTGCACAAATAGAAGAATTATCACCCACGAGTAAAGAGATGATCCTGACGGCCTTGTTTCAAACGGAGGCCGTCATGCCGAAATCCCTGCCCCATACGCCCCTGCCAATCGCCCTTGCCTTCTCGCTCCTGGCCAGCGCGGCCACACACGCCCAGTCGGTCGGGAGCAGCCCCTGGGGGCCGGATGACGAGATCGGCCGGCTCAATCTGATGACCGAGACCAGCCGGGCCGCAATTCTGGCGCGGATCGAAGGCGGAGAAAGCTATGACCTGTCGGTGGAGTATTTCATCGGCATGCCAAGCTGGCAGGCCGCCGGTGATCCGCACTACCGGATTTGGATGACACATACGCCACGGGGCACACAGATCGATGATCCGCTCGGCGTCGGCGCCCCCATGAATGACCATGTCAGCTATTCCGGCAGCGCGATCTCCATGTACACGCATACCGGAACGCATATCGACACGCTGGCCCATTTCGGACTGGACGGGCAGATCTGGAACGGTTTTCACGCCGACACGCATTTGGGGGATCGCGGCTGGCAGGCCGCCGGCGCGGAACGCCTGCCAACCCTTATTGCCCGTGGCGTGCTGATCGATCTGCCGGCTGCATTGGGCGTCGAACAGCTGGCCGATAATTACCGGGTCACCGAGCGGGACCTGCGGCTGGCCCTGGCCCGCCAGGGTACGCAATTGCAGACGGGTGACATCGTGCTGATCCGGACCGGACGCATGCAGGATTATGAGACGGCCGCGAACTTCATGAACAACGCGCCAGGCCTGGGTCTGGAGGCCGCCCGATATCTGGTCGAAACGGGCGGTGCGATGGTGGTCGGGGCTGACAATCTGAGCTTCGAAGCCTTCCCCTCGGAAACCGACACCAATTACGTCCCGGTCCATACCTATCTTCTGGCAGAACAAGGCACGCCGATCCTCGAACTGGTCAATCTGGAGGAACTGGCTCGCGATCAGGTCTACGAGTTTGCCTTCATTGGCGGTGGTCTGCGCCTGCGGGGCGCGGATGCGGCACCGATGCGGCCTGTCGCCCTGCCCCTGCGTCCGGCCGGGGAGTGAGCCATGCGTGCGGCAAGACCCGACCTGTCCCTGCTGGGCGCCACGGCTCTGGCCCCCCTGGTCTGGGGTTCCACCTATCTCGTCACACAGACCATGCTTCCGGCCGGCGTGCCGCTGACCATTGCGCTGCTGCGGGCCCTTCCCGCCGGCCTGCTCCTGCTGGTGTTTGTACGCCGCCTTCCCACCCTGTCCCAATGGCCGGGCCTGCTGGCTCTGGGCGGGTTGAATTTCGCACTGTTCTGGACCTGTCTCTTCATCGCGGCCTACCGGCTGCCCGGTGGCGTGGCTGCCACGCTCGGAGCCAGCCAGGCCCTGCTGGTCGTCTTCATCGCCCGCGGTGCGCTGGGAACACCTATCAGGCGCACCGCGCTTCTGGCCGGACTGACCGGATTGGCCGGTGTCGCGATGATCGCGCTGACGGCTGCGGCCCGGCTGGACCTGATCGGCGTGGCGGCAGCCCTGATCGGTGCGGCCTCCATGGCCGCCGGCACGGTCTACAGCCGCAAGCTGAGGGGAGACACGCCCCTGCTGACCTTCACGGCCTGGCAATTGCTGGCCGGCGGGCTGCTGCTTTTACCATTGGCCCTGATCTTTGAGCCCGGCTTGCCACCGGTCACCGGACAGCACCTGGCCGGACTGGCCTGGCTCGGCCTAATCGGTGCAGCGGCCAGCTATGCGCTCTGGTTTCGTGGTGTCGCCCGGATTGAACCTTCAGCCGTGTCCGTTCTGGGCTTTCTCAGCCCGCTCACAGCCGTGCTTCTGGGATGGTGGGTTCTGGAGGAAAGCTTCACCCTGCTTCAAGCTCTGGGTGCCGTCCTGGTCTTCGCGGCGATCCTGCTGGGCCAGCAGGTGCCGCGCCGGAGCCCGTTCAGGCTCCGGCGTGGACACGCTGTGTCCGGTCAGACTTCCACATCATCCCGCAGGGTACGGGAAGCCAGCCAGAAGGCCGGCAGGGCCAGAAGGCCGATCAGGCCGATCGCCACCAAGGAGTAGCGCAGGCCCTCGGCAGCGCCGTGCTGGATGGCAAAAGCATCGGAAATGATGCCGGCCGCAAGCGGGCCCAGGCCAAGGCCGATCAGGTTGATGACGAAAAGGATCACCGCCGACGCGGTCGCGCGCGTGCGCGGTTTAACCAGGCTCTGCGCGCTGGCAAAGACCGGACCGTACCAGACCGAATTCAGGCAAGTCACAATGGCCAGACCACCCAGCGACAGCAGGGTATGGCCCGCCAGCATGGCTAGCAGGAAGGGCGGGATGCTGATCAGGCCGGCAATTGCGGGAATGGCGGCATAGGCGCGCGCATCCTTGTGGACGAAACGGTCGGCAAACTGGCCACCGGCAAATGTGCCGATTGCGCCGAAAATGCCGATCAGCAGCCCCAGCGCCAGACCGGTAAAGCCGATCGCGCCGAGCTGTGTCCCCAGAATGCCGTTGAAAAAGTCGGCAAGCGACTGCAGCCCACCGGAGTGATTGCGCAGATAGAAAGAGCCGTAGAAGGCGATATGGCCATAGGACACCATGGCGTTGATGGCAGCGCCCAAGGACATCCACAGGAAGGCCGGCTTGCCCGAAAGCTCACGGATGGCATCCATCACGCTGGGATGGTCCACAGCCTGGACCTGTTTCACCGTTTTGCGCGGCTCCGGCAGGGTGAACCAGGCAAGCGCAGCGAGGATCAGGCCGGGAGCGCCTGCGATGAAGAATGCAGCGCGCCAGCCGAAACTGTCGGCGATGATACCGCCCAGGGCCATGCCCGCGAGCGACCCCAGGGGAATACCCATCGAATAGAAAGCGATGGCGGACGCGCGCTTCTGGGCTGGCGTATAATCCGAGATCAGCGAGTGAGCCGGCGGCGTGCAGCCGGCTTCGCCGACGCCAACACCGATACGGGCAAACAGGAGCTGGACGAAATTGCCAGCCATGCCGCAAGCCATGGTGCACAGGCTCCAGAAACCGGCCGCGACCGAAATGATGGTCACCCGGTTCGCCTTTTCCGCGAGACGGGCAATCGGCAGGCCAAGCACGGTGTAGAAGAGCGCAAAGGCAAGCCCTGTCAGAGCGCCGAGTTGCCAGTCTGCCAAACCCAGATCCAGCTTGATGGGCTCTGCCAGAATGTTCACCACCTGACGGTCCAGGAAGTTCAGTACATAGATGACGAGCAGAAGCCCCAGCGCGTATCGGCGCGGGCCTTCAGCCAGCGGCTGGATGGTATCCGTTGCGGTCTGGCCGCCTGCCTCGGTGGTATCCGCCATGTCTCTCCCCGTTCATGGACGCACGTGCACTTGCACTGATTGTTCTAACTTTGCAGCGTGCGCGACCACATCCACAACGAGATAGGCCGCTCCGCAACCCCGGAAACATACCGCTTGATCGAAATTGAGCAATTGCCAAAAGCGGTTTGCGTGCACGGCTTGTCTTGAACCAACTCGCCGTCTTTACTTCCAGTCTGAGCTCAAGGAGATGACAGACGATGGGCCGCACCTATTCCCTGACCGATACGACGCGCGATACCGAACTCATGGGTGGCTCCGGCCGGGGCGCCTGGGAGCTGGCCTGTTTTCTCGATGGAAGCGATGATCCGGCGAAGCATGTCCCCCTGCTCATGGACGCGGATTATCACGGTCACAATGGCGTCGAGATCGGTCCTCGCCCAATCAGCGCGGCGGAGCTGAAGGACGAGACCGGCCGGCTGGTGGAAATCCTGACGGCCATGGACCCGGACCACGCTTTCGGCCCGAGCCGTGCGAAAGACTGGGCCGAGTTCTTTGCCGCCGTGAATGTCTACGCCACAGCCCATCCGGACAGCCAGTTCTGCTCGGCTTTCTCTGAGTAGGGTGAGCGCCTAGCGGTACGCCTCCGCTTGCAGGGCGAAGAGTTCCGCATAGAGCCCGCCCTCGGCCATCAGGGTGGCATGGTCCCCCGTCGCCACGGTCTGCCCCTTGTCGAGAACGAGGATGAGATCGGCATTGCGCAAATTGGACAGGCGATGGGAGATCAGTATGAGGGACTGGCCGGGCCTTTCCTCGTTCAGGAAGGCCGCTTCAGCGGCCGGGTCGAGCGCCGCGGTCGGTTCGTCCAGGATGAGGATGTCCGCGTCCTCATTGAGCAGAGCGCGCGCCATGGCGAGGCGTTGCCATTGGCCGCCGGAAAGCTCCTGCCCATCGGGGAAGCGTTTGGACAGCCGAGCATCCAGCCCGCCGGGCAAATCCTCGACCACGCTGCGGGCGAGACCGGCATCAATGGCCCGTTCGACCTGATCGTCCGGCACATCCCGCCAGCCCATGCCAGCGAGGATATTGTCCCGAACGGAGAGTTTGTAATTCACATGCGGCTGGAAGAGCACGCCGAGGCGCTGGCGCAGAGCGGCCGCGTCCCACTCTACCAGATCGAGCCCGTCCAGCGTGACGCGTCCGCTGTCCGGCGTGTAGAGACCGGTCGCCAGCTTCACCAGCGTGGTCTTGCCAGACCCGTTGGCACCGACAATGCCCATCCGCATGCCCGGCTTGAGCTGAAAGCTGACGGCATTCAGGGCCGGACGTTTCTGGCCGGGATAGCGGTAGGAGACGTGATCGAAACGCAGACCATCCTGTGGATCGGGACCCGATATGGCCGTGCCCGGTGACCGGTCCGGGGGCGTGTCGAGCAAGTCGTAGAGATTGGTGACGTAGAGCACGTCCTCATAGGAGCCAGAGAAGGCGGAGAGGACATTATTGACCGCGGCCTGCCCCTGTTTGAGCAGACCGACCAGCATGGTCATCTGACCCAGCGTGAACGCGCCGCCGATCGTGACCGCAACGATCCAGATCTTGCCGCCCAGGAAGACAGCGGACCCGGTGAGGCCGAGCAGCGTCCCGAACAGCGCCTGCCGCCCTTTGAGAGCAGTGTCATCCCCATGAAGCGTATCAAACAGGCCGCGAAACCGATGCTTGAGTTCCGCCCCCTGTGCGAAATGCAGGCGTTCCCGCGCCGCGCCTTCCTGGGTCAGCAGGCCTTCCAGATAATTGCGCTCGCGCATTTGCGGCGTGCGGCCCGTGTAGAAGCGATAGGCATCCCCGGAGAAGCGCAGATTGCCGATGAAGACCGGCAGGCCACCGGCTACGACGAGAAGGATGAGCCAGGGCGCGCTGGTGACCAGCAGGGCGAGAAGGAAGACCAGGGTCAGCCCGTGCTGGGCCAGATCGAAGACACGATTGATCAGGCTGTAGGGACGGCTGGCCGAGAACTGGCGCGCCATCACCAGTTTTTCCTGGATAGCCGGATCCTCGATCTGGAAGAGGGAAAAGCTGTCGGCCTTGTCCAGAATGCGCTGGGACACGATGAAGCCGAGCTCGGCGTGCAGCTGGCCTTTGAAGAAAACCAGGCCGCGCCGCGCTGCCAGGAGCAAAGCCAGCAGACCGGATTCCACGCCGACCCAGATCAGCGCCATATCGCGATCGGCCTGCGCCCCGGTGTCAATGGCGGTGACGACACCGTCAATAACAAGCTTGGACACATAGAGCGCCGCTGCCGGCAGGAGTGCGGCGACCAGGGTGACCAGAGTGATCACGATGACAAGGAGCGGCCGTGCCGAGGCGGCCATGGACAAGGTGCGCGCAGCTTGCCGCACGCCGTCGAGACGGCCGCCCTGCGGATCCGGCTCCGCCATGTCCTCGGTTTCGCTCATCTCGGCTTGCCCGGCTGGCCCGTCAGGCCACGCGGATCGTCTGGGCCTCTTCTGCCGCCTTCATCTGCGCGCTCAGCACCGCCCCCTTGTGCGGGAAGGGTGTCGCAGGAACCGGACGGTCCAGGAAAGGCGCCAGTTTTTCAAAACCATCACCGGCACAGACATCAATGATCAGGAGATCGTCGGGCCGGTCTTTGAAATAGGCCTTCACCTGCTCGACATGGTGGTCATAGACCCAGGAGAAACGCTCCGGGTCGTAATTGTAGCAGCCATAGACCGAGGCCCGCAGGAATTGGCGCATCCGCAGATGGACCTCTTCATCGGGATCCTCGACATCCTTGAAGGCCGGCCGGTTGTACCAATGGCGGGCACAGGAACCGAGCCAGTCCTCCTTGTCGCGGACGGTCAGTACGAATTTGGAGCCTGGATAGAGTTTGTCGAACTGCTGGTAGAAAGGGATGGTCGTGATGTCGGTCAGGCCATCATAGAAGCGCAGCAGGGTGAGGTCATACTGGGCATTGGCCAGTTCGATATAGGTGTCCTCATCGATCGGGTAGTGCGAGGTATCGAAACCGAGGACCTGCAAAGCTGCCGTCAGACTGCGCGTACCCGTGCGGGACAAGCCCAGGCCGAAGATTTTCGGCTTGTCGGCTTTCTGGCCATAGGCAATCCGGTCGCTATTGGCTTCCAGCCAGGCATCCAGTTCTTCACGCGTGAACTCGCCCTTTTCCTTCACGCCCAATTGCTGCATGGCCTTCCCGGCATGTTCCGGCAGAGCCTCGATGAAGGCGTGCACCTCGTCGGGCGTTGCTGTCTTGGGCATTTCCTGACGGGCGTATTCCACCGCATGACGCGCCATGGTCAGGTCGCAAAACACCGTGTCGTCATAGGTCCAGCGCATCATGGAACGATCCAGGCGGGTGCGCTGGATCTTGGTACGACTGCGCAATTCGCGCAGCGCGTATTTCATGAAGATATGGGTGTGGGCCTGGAAGTGGTCATGCAGGATGTCGAAATTCCGGAACTGCTTGGCCTCGCCCATTTTCTTCATGGCGAGATTGCGCAGACGGCTCTCCGGGCGCAGCACGTATTTCATGTCGTCCTTGGGAACTTCGACCGCCGCCATGGCCCTGACCACATCGATCCGGGTGATATGGACGCCGCAATGCAGACGGCCACGGAAGCGGTCGGAGACATAGGCGTCGACATAGGGCGCGTCGCACTGATCGATGAAGGGACGCATGTCCTCCAGGATCAGACAGTCGGCGTCGACATAGACGACATAGTCGCAATCATGATCGATGCGCAGCATCTGGTTCACGCATTCGGTGAAAGGGCGCACATCATCGATGACGTGAACATTCTCCGGCTGGATATGCTTGATGGCCAGCTCGAGCGCGACGTCGCGCGTTCTTTCGTCAATCTGGCGGAAGACCAAATCTACTTTCGCCATTCCCCTAACCTTCCCATTTGAATGCGGCATTGGCGGTCGACGCCATCTTCTCGAACAGGGCCAGATGGGCGGAGCTCAGCTCCTCGCGCCAACGCAGGTCCAGCTCGATATCGCCGGAGTGATTTTCGTAATAACCGCGCGTGCGCTCATTGAGAGAGACGAAGGCGTCCTCCGGGTCTTTCAATTGTTCGCGCGCGACGATGAATTGGGTTCCGCTATTGCCGCCGAGAACATGCTGTTCCGTCTCGGCGAAGCGCAGCATGCCCGGCTCGTAGTCGAGACCGATCACGGCACAGAGTGCCCGGGCGACGGACTCCGTCGACGTTGCCAGGTCTTCGTAGCGGATGCGGATTTTCGGTCCCTCGAAAGCCTCGAACAGGGCCTCGCTGGTCGTCATCTTGTCGACCCAGTCCTGGATTTGCCCTTCCGGGTCGCGGTCCGGATATTTGCGGATGCGGGAATTGACCACGGCGCGGCCATCACGGCCGAGCAGAATAAGCACCGCACGGCCACCTACCGAAAGCGTTTCCTCGGCCCGGGCCTGGATCCAGGCTTCATCCTTGGTGCTATCGATAATGACAGGCTTGCCGACATGCGCCGACGCGGCGGCATGCAGTGGTGCTGTGCCGTCCCATTCAAATCCGGACCAGACCGGGCAGTCCTCGCCGCAAATCTTGCAAACGCGCTTGCGGAGCGGCTTTTTCTCATCGCCGAGATAGCGGGCCTTGCCGCCCTCGCCCATGTAAAAAGCACGCGAATGACTGCCCAGGATCATGCCCAAAAGCGTGGATCCCGAATGACCGGCGCCGCAAATCATCACGCTCACCGGTCCGGTGGAAATGACCATCCTGTCCCCTCGGTCAAAATTTCGCCCTCGCTGACGAAACACCGCCCGGTTCGACTTGGCCACGGAATGCGCCGCACACTCAAGGAAAAAAGCACTAAAAATCCGGTTTTGAGCGGCGGTTGTGCAGCGCTGTGCAGGTGCGCTCAACCCTCGGGCATAATTTGATCCAACACCTGCAGCCAAAAGATGCGAACAAGTCGCATATGCGACAGGATGCTGTTACAGACAGCGACGGAATCACCATGCAGGGCCGTTTGACTCCGTGCTGATCCAAGGGGGCGAGACATGAAATTCCGCGACATCATCTTCTGGACCCATCTGGTCGCCGGGCTCGTGACCGGTGCCTTCGTCCTGATCATGTCTGTCACCGGCGTGCTGCTGACCTATGAGCGCCAGATGATCCGCTGGGCCGAGAACGCTGCCGTGGAAGCCCCCTCACCCGACAGCGTGCCAATGGGCGCGGATGAGCTGGTGCTGGCTGCACGCGCGGCGGGAGCCCGGGACGGCCATGTCATCACCCTGCCCCGCAATCCAAGCGATGCCGTCGAAGTCTCGGCCGGCCGTCGCAATTCCTTCCTGCTCAATCCCTATACGGGTGAAGTGATGGAAGAGGCCGGAGCTGGTACGCAGGCCTTCTTCTCGCGCCTGATGCGGATTCACCGCTGGCTGGCCTTCACCGGGAGCCGCAGCGAACTGGGCGCCACCCTCAACGGCGCCTCCAACCTGGTCTTCGCCCTTCTGATCCTGACCGGACTTTATCTCTGGCTGCCCAAGCTGTGGAAATGGAGCTTCATCAAGCTCAACCTCCTGTTCCGCCGTCAGTATCCGACGACGAAAGCCAAACACTATAACTGGCACCATGTAGCCGGTTTCTGGTTCGCCCTGCCATTGCTGGCCATTGTCCTTACAGGCGCCGTCTTCTCCTATTCCTGGGCCAATCGTCTGGTCTATGCGGCTTTCGGAGAAGAACCCGGACGTCGCGGGCCAGCGACAGTCAGCGACGCCGCCGCCCCGGCCGAAACCGCGGCTCCACTCGCTGCACCGGCGTCACTGGAAACCCTGATTGCGCAGGCCGTGGCTCATGACGGACCGGGGCGCCGCATTGCCATTACCCTGCCCGCCCCGACCGATACGGAGCTGGAAATGCGCGTCGATTTTGGCAATGGCGCCCAGGCCGACCGGATCACGACGCTGGTGCTTGCGCGGGATGGCAGTGGCGTGACCGCCGTGAATCCGGGCGAGCCCGCCAGTCAGGCCAGTCAGGCACGCCGCTTCATCCGCTTTTTGCACACCGGCGAAGTCTACGGATTCTGGGGCCAGACGATCGCCGGCCTGGCGTCTCTCTTCGCCATTCTGCTCGTCTACACAGGCGCTTGCCTGGGTGTGTCCCGCCTCAACCGGATGATCCGCCAGCGCGCCGGTCGCCGGGCGGCCGGCTAGCCGGTCGTGCGAGCGGCAGACTGACGCATCGCCTTGCAGCGCGATTGCGCTATACGTCAGTCCGTCTTTGCCACACCGCAGGAGTTCGTCATGTTGCGCAGCCTTATTCCCCTGGCCTCTGTTCTGGCGCTCGGCGCTTGTGGCGGCGAGACGGAAACAAGCGAGCCTTCTGCTTCCTCCGCATCGGCAGCCGCACAATCGGCCACGCCTGCTCCGGCGGCAACGCAAACAGCCAGTCCCGCTGTGACCGAGGCCGAAGGTACCGAAGTCCTCGCCTTGGCAGGTGCCGATCTGGGTAATGGCGCGCGCCAATTCCGCCGCTGCCAGTCCTGTCACACGCTCAATGAAGGCGGACGCCACACGATCGGCCCCAATCTGCATGGCGTTCTTGGCAATACGGCGGCCAGTCAGGACGGCTTCGCCTATTCCAGCCAGCTCAGCGACGCCGGTCTGGTTTGGGATTTGGACACACTGAACGCCTGGATCGAAAACCCCCGCGAACTGGTCCGGGGCAACCGGATGAGTTTTGTGGGTCTTCGCAACGCGACGGACCGGCGCGACGTGATCGCCTATATCCTGCAGGAAACCGGCGACGAACTGGCCGAATAGCCTACCTTAAAAGCGTCGCCAGGCGGACAGGAAAACCACCCGCTCATTGATCACATTCCGCCCGGCCGGCGTGGCGGCGACACCCAGATGATACTGGATGCGCCCCCACTGGCGGCCGAGGGAGAGCTGCAGTTTGTGCTGCTCAAAATCGGGCCGGTTGGGTCGGGCCGGCTCGACACTCCAGACCGAGAAACTCTGCGCCAGAACCTGCCAGCGATCCGCCGGTTGCCAGCCCCAGGTCAGGTCCAGCCGGGCCTCGTTCAGGTCCTGGCCGCCACGCCAGCGATGGCCCATCTGAACATCCACGAATTGGGTATCGCCCAGATGTCGCCCCCACAATCCGCGCACTTCCCAAGCGGTTTCGCCTGATCCCAGCGGCTGGTTGGAAACATTCTCCCCGGCTCCGGGAAGCAGGACGGCCGCCTGGGCCGATACGATCTGCCGCGGTGAAGACCAGAGCTGGCGGCGCAGTCCGAGTTCGCTGGCGGCAAAACCCTGTGCGGCATCGATGCGTTGGCCTTGTCGGCGGTCCACGGACTGCCAGGCAATACGGGCAACAAGCGTCGTCTGCGCGCTCAGCCCGTACTCCAGATAGGCGGCCGTCTCGTCCTTGTAGAAATAGCCATCATCCACCGTCTCGCCATCCGGACCGAAACCCTGATCAGCCCGGTCCAGCAATGAGGTGATGATGAGGAGCCCCTTGCCCTTGTCCTGGGGCCAGGCACCAGCCTGGGCAGGCGACGAGAAAGCGCCACCGCCTGCCAGGCTGATAGCAGCCAGGAAACCGGTTAGGTGTCGAAACCGGGACTTTCGCGGCGGACGCGATCGAGCACGGCGGCCCAGGCGATTTCCTTGAAGAACTCGTTCGAGGAGATTTCGTCGGACTGACCGAAGACACGATCTTGCATCTTCTGCCCCCATTCAATCAGCTCCCCGCCAGCCTGGGCCATGACCTGGATCTTGCACGCACGCTCCAGTAGATATAGACGAATATACGCGCTAAACGGGTGATCGCCAACCGAGAGTGTGCC
Source organism: Maricaulis parjimensis (assembly GCF_016817355.1). Lineage (GTDB taxonomy): Bacteria > Pseudomonadota > Alphaproteobacteria > Caulobacterales > Maricaulaceae > Maricaulis > Maricaulis parjimensis. The sequence goes on along the minus strand of NZ_JADOTT010000003.1, from coordinate 386,690 downwards.
ATGGCTGCGAAGGATCATGAGGTTCTTCTCGCCCAGATCGGCCACAAGCCGTTCTTTTTCCTCGGCTTCCAGGGCGATGCCCTCATATTCGTGATAGGTCACATCATTCATGATGTTCATCGCGAGCTGGGAAATCGGCCGCAGGCCGCCTTTCTGGGCCGCCACGGCGACACCCGCGTCAGAATGCAGATGGATGGCCACCGCCACATCATCACGGGCTTCATGAATGGCAGAGTGAATGGTGAAACCGGCCGGATTGATGCCGTATTGCGAGGGCGGCAGGACATTGCCTTGCAGATCGACCTTCACAAGATTACTGGCCGTCACGTCTTCATAGAGCAGGCCGAACGGGTTGAGCAGGAAATGCTCGTCCGGACCGGGCACGCGCATGGAAATATGGGTGAAGAAGAGATCATCCCAGCCATGCATGCGCACCAGCCGGTAGAGCGCCGCAAGATCGCAGCGCGCCTTCCACTCCTCAGCAGACACCTGCTCCTTCACTGGCAGATTGGCCTGATCATCCATGTAAACCTCCCGGGGATTGTTTTTATCGCCAACGCCCAAGGATTCACCCTGGGGCTACGAAGGTCAAACGCTTCGGTTTCGACTTAAGCGCGCCGGATATTTTATAACCGCCTATGCTTGTCCTGCATTGATATCAAACCAATAAATACAAGATTTGACGATTCATTCATGAATCCAACACTGTGGGAGGCGCTGCCTGCAGCCGGATTAACAAGTTTTCAAGGCGTTGCTGTCTTCATACAGACTGACAACAACCGGCACACCGCGACAAAGATGAATATTAATACTGCGGAAACCCTAAACACCCTGGCCCGCCTCAAGGATCCGGGAAAGCGCAAAGAGTTGGCTCTGGGCATCACGGAACTGTGCCTGGCGCAACCGCTTGCGCCGCGCACGGAGCCCGTTGCCGGGGAATTGCTGGTCACCCTCTCCTCCAAAACCGATGACGAGACCAAGACCACAATTGCGACCAAGCTGGCGAACTGTGACTGGGCCCCGCATGCGGCGATCCGCTTCTTCGCCTTCGAGCCCATCGAGATCGGCGCCATCATCATCAAGAAGAGCGAGCGCCTGACCGTGAAAGACATGGTCGAGCTGGCCGAAACCGGTACCACGGAACACCGGCGCCACCTGGCCATGCGACCGAATATCTGCCTCGCCGTGACCAAGACGCTCGCCAAGCCCGGCGAAGCAGTCGTGCTGCGTGCCCTGGCGAATAATGACACGGCCGAGATTTCGGAAGACACGCTGGGCATTTGCATGACGGTGGCCCGCGACCACCCGAAACTGCGCGAAGCCCTGGCGCGCCGCCACGACCTTTCGACCGAATACGCGACCCAGCTTTGCATCATGCTGCCGGAGAACTGGCGCGAGGAACTCTATCGGCGCTTTGGCCTGGACAAGGACAAGGTGGAGAATCTGACAGTGAAGGCGGCCCTTGGCGCCACGCCGGACGATGTCGACAAGGCCGCTGCCAAGACGGTCGCAGACGCCGCCGAAGCCGGGAAGCTGACGGGCCAATACGCCCTGGATGCCGCCAAACGCGGCGATCAGGCCGTCTTCGACCACGCCATCGCCCATTTGTGCGGCGTGAAGGCCTCGCAATGGCGTGTGGCACTGGCGATGAGCGGCGTGAAAGCGGCCGCGATGGCCTGCCAAGCCGCGCATCTTGACCGCACGGCCTACCCGATCATCCACAAGGCCCTGCAGCGTGCCGGCCGCATGCATCAGACGCTGGAAGGCGACGCCATGGCTGCCGCCGCCAATGTCTTCCGCATGTATGGCGCGGAAAAGGCCGCCAAGGTCTTGCGTCAAATGGGAACGAGGGCTTGAATAAAGACTTGTTCGCCAACGTCTTTATGCGAGTTCCCCATCACCGAGCCGATTGCCTTTCTGGCCAGTCCCCGACCTGAAGCCAAGGCCGCCAAGACGCGCCTGGAGCGGATGTATGGCTGCGTCCCGGTCGAAGAGGCCGAAATCATCATCGCGCTGGGCGGTGACGGGTTGATGCTGGATGCGCTCCACACCTCCCTGAAAACCGGTGCCCGGGTCTATGGCATGAATTTCGGGTCGGTCGGCTTTTTGATGAATGAGTTCCAGGCAGACGGTCTGCTGGACCGTATCGCAACGGCGGATCCGGTTCGCATCCATCCGCTGCGGGTCTGGGGCGAGGACATTCATTGCAAGCCCTTCGAGGCCCTGGCCATCAATGAAGTCTCGCTTCTGCGGGAAACCCGGCAGACCGCCAAGATCAAGATCACCATTGATGGCCGCGACCGGATGGGCGAGCTGCAGGCCGATGGCGTTCTGGTCGCGACCCCTGCTGGCTCGACGGCCTATAATCTGTCGGCACACGGTCCGATCCTGCCGCTTGATTCAAAGGTTTTGGCCCTGACACCCATCAGCGCCTTCCGTCCACGCCGCTGGCGGGGCGCCCTCCTGCCCTGCACGGCGCGTGTCGGTTTTGAAATCGTCGAACCCACACACCGGCCTGTTTCCGCGGTGGCTGACAATCAGGAATTCCGGGAAGTCGCGCGGGTCAACATTGTTGAGGCCAGCGACGTCACCCTGACTTTGCTGTATGATCGGGGCCGCGACCTCGCCGAACGGATCCTGACCGAACAGTTCGAATCCTGATCCAGTTTAGGCTGGTGTTAAGCAAGGTGCGCTAGCGTTCAGGCAGGTTTTTCGGATCGGCCCAGGCAATGACCCGCACGAACACGAGTATGGACATGACCCGGCTGAGGGTACTGCTTGTCGATGACAATGCAGCCCTGCGCGGTGCCCTGCGTGTTTCGCTGCAGGCCTTCGGTTGTGCTGAAGTTCTTGAGGCAGACACGGTGGACCGTGCCCTTGATGTGCTTCGCGCCAAGCCCGTCGATCTTCTCATTACGGATTGGAAGATGAAGCCGCGTGACGGTCTGGACCTGGTGCGCACCTTGCGCCGCCCGGCCGGCAGCCCGGCCCCCTTCCTGCCGATCATCATGTTGTCCGCCTATTCCCAGGAGGACCGGATCACGGAGGCCCGCCAGAGCGGCGTGCATGCTTTCCTGGTCAAACCGTTCACGGCGGCCTCCCTGGCCTCCGTCATCCAAGAAACCTTGCGCCTGACCAACCAGTCCGAAACCGATGCGGTTCCGGCCCTGGCTTGCACGAACTGAGAGGAATCACTCCATGGCCAAGCAAAATGATGTCGAAGTGATTTCGGTCCCGAACCTGCTGCAAGCAAAGGTCGGCGGCCCGATCAGCGCCGGCGATTTGCACATGATCGAGAAGGCTGAAGAAGCCCTCAAGGACATGCGCGCCGAATTCGGCAATTGGCTTGAAGAAGAAGTCCAGAAGCTGGAAACAGCGGCGGCCGACGTGAAGTCCAAGGGGCTGAAAGGCGAAGAAGGCGAAACCCTCTTTGTCCGCGCCCACGATTTGCGCGGTCTGGGCACAACGTATGAATTCCCGATCGTGACCCGCCTGGCCGCATCGCTGACCAAGATGATCGATCTGCCGGAGAAGCGTCAGCAGGCCTCGCTGGCTCTCGCACTCGCGCATGTCGGCGCGATCCGTGCCGCGCTCAGCCAGAATATTCGCGACGAAAACGACCCGGTTGCCGCCGAGCTGGCCAAAGAACTGGAAACCCAGTCCCTGGCCTTCGCCCAGCCCTGGGAAGACTAGAACCGGACATCAACGGCATGAACAGAAAAGGCCGCCCTTCGGGGCGGCCTTTTTCATGTCCGAAACACTGTGCGGGATCAGCTGGCCCGGGCCAGTTCGGCTTCATCGGAGTCGATCCGGGACAGGATGTAGTCGACATCGGCTTCCGGCAGTCCCTGGAAGCGCGTGATGGCGCGTTCGGCGAGGCGCCGGCGGAATTGGGCCCGGCCAGCCTCGTCCTGCGGCATCTGCATGCCATGCAGCACGTCGAGCGCGGCACGAACCGCCGGATAGAGACGTGGCGGCATGCCGGTGCGGTCATAAATGGCGCGCAAGCCCAGCGGCCCGGCATCGTGGACCAGCAGCCAGGCCTTGGAATGACTGACCCCGGCGAGTTCGGCGAAGGCATGCTCGACAAAGGCGACATGACCGCGCAACAGGGCGCGCAAGATGAGTGACGGCGTCAGCCGGGCATTCATCCGCAATTGCTGGACGAAATGCATCGGGTCGTGCGCCAGGCCAGCCTGGTCGACCAGATCGATCGTGGCGCGCTCGCGCATGCCCTCGGCAATCTCGACAGCCAGCTGCGGCGGCAGGGCATGATGCGTCACCAGACGCTGCATGGCCGTGTCGGAAATGTGGGAGATCAGTCGCTCTGTGATGTCTAGCGGAAGATGCGAACGGGCCACAAAGGCGTCCATGACCTCGGCATTTTCGCAGAAATCGGCAAAGGCGCGCTGATAGGCATCCGCGTCAAAGCGCGCGCCATCATTGCCCGCCGCCGCGCCGATCGCGACCGCGTCACCGGAATCGAGAATCCGGTGGACGACCGGTTCCGACACATCGGCCCGGGATGCGACCGCACACCGCTTCGACGTACCGGCCTCTGCGAGAACGGCCAGGAGATCCTCATCCTCCAGGATCGGAGACTCCGCGATCACCGGCAAGGCAACCGTGTCGACATCCATGGCGAGGCGAACCGCGATGTCACGGGGAAGATTGGGAGACTGGCGAAGCGTGACAGACAGGGCGCGGCGCACAAGCTCGGCAGCATCGCTGGCGATCAGCTCAAGGACGGTACGCGCAGCCTCCCGCTCGGCCTGGGTCAGGCTGGGCGAGTCCATGCGGCGGCAGACCTTGCGCGCAGCCATGGCCCGAACCTCATCATTCTCGCCCTTGATCAAGCGGCGAATATCGTCCTGGGTCAGGCGGTTACGCAGCGCAACAACGCTCATCTCACGTCCATCTCATTGTTTTGCAAGGCGGACACTAGGTCCCGCATGCTTAACGAAAACTTGCCGGACAAGCCCGGCTTCAGGAGTTGCGGCTGCGCGATGCAGCCTGCGGTGCGTCCAGGGACGCCAGAATTTCCACGAGGGTCGGTGACAGTTCGCCCGTCCCGGCATTGAAAGAACCCGGCGCCACAACCGAATTGCGGACGGGGGTGTAGCGCCCCGTCAACTGGATGGTCTGCCCCTCATTGGAAGCCGGCGCGAGATTGGCCGGAACAACCGGCGTACCGCGTTCACCTGTGAGCGCAGCCAGAACCTGCTGCGCCGAACGGGCCTGGCCGTTCTCATAGAAAATCGCGCGATTGGCGCGCGCCGCCGCCGGGAACAGGCGATCGGCACGCTGGCCCGGATCGGCCTCGGCGGCCTCAATCAGGCTGGCAGCCCCCTGGGCGCCGAGGAAGTGCGCGGCATAAAGTTCACCCGATGTCGCCTCACGTCCGACGCGGGACTGGATCACCCGGCCATTCTCAGCCGCAAGTTCACCGGCCATGCGCGCCGAGGCCTCCGCATCAAAGCGAAGATCAAGAATCCGCTGTCGCTGGACCGGGTCGGCCACGACATAGCGGCCATTGGCATCCTGGCTGATAGCGGAGGCGGCATCACCATATCCGTGATCGGCACCCCGGCGATGCATGACGCCAAGCCAGGTCTGCTCGATGAACTGGAACAGGCCGGTCGCACTGGATGTGGAGGCTTCGGCGCGAACGTCGAAATTGCTCTCGCGCGCAGCGGTCTGCAGCAAATAGTTGAAATCCGTGCCGGTTTCCTGCGCAGCCTGTCGCAAGGTGCGGGTCATGAAGTCCTGGCTGGGATTTTCGACGGGACTGACCACATCGCTCTCCGGGAATCACTGGATCGAATCAGACGATCAGAGTCGCCCCATCATGGCTAATTGCGCGTTAACAATGCCGTCAGACCGCTTGACCCGGGCCCATGCCCGCGTTGAAATCCTGACGCTGAGGGACGAGAGGAGTGGTACCATCATGAAGCATCTGATTTCGTCCGCACTCGTGGCCGCGAGCCTGTCCGGCCTGACCGCCTGCGCCAGCACCGCCACGGAAACGTCCGCCCCGGTCCGGCTGGTGAATGTCAACGGCTATAACGTTCTGGACCGCGAGCATGTCCTGCTCAATGGCGGCGCCAGCCGACACTATCTGGTGACGCTTCGCCGCCGCTGTCCGGGCCTGAATTTCGGTATCGAGCTGGCAACCAGCTTCCCCGCCACCACCACGCTGCACTACCCGATGAATGAATACATCACGCTGGATGACGGGATGCGCTGTTTCATCGACACGGTCGAGGAAGTGGAGAGCGCTGATGCGGCCCGTGCCCTGATCGCTGAACGCGCCGAAGCCGAGGACAGCGCAGAATAGCGGCGGCAGACTAGCTGGCGAGTTCGCCCTTCAGCCAGTCCCGCACCCGGTCCGGTGCTTCCATCGGCGCGAGATGCCCGACCCCGTCCATCCGGGTCAGGGATGCGCCCCGGCCTGTCAGCGCCGCCGGCCGGATCACGGTTGATCCGAACTCCGCCTTGAGCACGCTGGCGCGCGAGGCCGCCTTGCGCGAAGCCCGGCCGATATCATGCCCCTGCGCCTCGTAATTGGCCGCTTCCCAGGCGGGATCACAGGCCAGCGCGATCGTGCCGTCGGCCTGCTCGGCCAGACCATCGAGCAGATAGGCCTCCAGCATGCCCGGGGCCCAGCGTTTGAAGGTCGGATGATTGCCATAGCGCGCCAGCGCCGCCTCACGATCCGGCCAGCCATTACGGCGGCGGCGTGCCTGACGGGCGATCGGCATCTTGTTCTTGAAGAAGGGTGCCAGGGGGCCGCCAAACAGGAGATAGGCCGAAGGCGGCATCACGACGGGTTCGATCAGGATGAGGCGCGGCACGCTGTCCAGTTGGGAAGCCGCCAGGAGCGAGCTGACAGCCCCCATGGAGTGCCCGGCCATGATGTCCGGCTTGCGCTCCAGCGTGTCGATCAGGGCGAGAAGGTCGCGCGCATAAATGTCCCAGCTGCGATGCGTGTCCGGATTCGCCGGCAGACGCGAACGCCCATGCCCGCGCAGATCCGGCACGATGATCTCGTAATCACCCGCCAGCGGCGCCAGAAGCGGCGTATAGGCCGAGCCGCAAAACCCGTTGGCATGGGCAAAGAGAAGCACCGGCTTGCCCGGACTGACCCAGCGCCGCACCGCCATCTCGCCATCGGCGAGCGGGATGAATGTCTCTTCCGGTTCGATGAGCTGACCGTCCATGCCGACCTCTTTTCATTGGCCACGAAATTAGCGCGACCGGACGGGATGACCACTGGCGATGTCAGAATGTGCGGTATGCGCGGGGGAAAGGAAAATGGTACCGCCTCCCCGGTTCGAACGGGGGACCTCTAGATCCACAATCTAGCGCTCTAACCAACTGAGCTAAGGCGGCACGCTGGCCAAGGGCAAAGCACCTCGGCGTAAGGCGCGGGAAACTAGCGCCAGACCGGGTGACTGGCAACCGGCTTGTCAGGGGTTTTGCAGCCCGTGCTGCGCCCCCTTGCCGGCCGCCCGCCAATCCTTGTGATCCTCAGACATAGCCCCGGTCACGGATATGCGCGCGCATCGCCGCAATCCGGTTGTCGTCGGAAGGGTGGGTCGAGGTGAATTCAGCCACGTTATGGGTATTCATGGCTGACATCGCGACCCAAAAATCAACGGCCTGGCGCGGGTCGTAACCGGAGCCGACCATATAGTCGACACCTAGCCGGTCTGCCTCATATTCATGCTCACGCGAGTAGGGCAGGATCACACCATAGGTGACGCCCATACCGAGGGCCGCGCCGATATCGTCGGAATATTGCGAATACTGGCTGCCGGAAGACCCCAGAGCGCTGGTCAGCAGAGACACGCCGACCTGGGCCGCCATTTGCTGGCTGGCGCGCTCGGCGGAGTGACGGCCGGCCACATGGCCGACTTCATGGCCCATCACGGTGGCGAGGTGATCATCCGTCTCCATGATATCCAGAATGCCCTTGTAGAAGCCGACCTTGCCGTTCGGCAGGACCCAAGCATTCACCGTATCGCTGTCGAAGACGACGAATTCCCAATTATGATGGGTCTGACCGGAGGCACGCACGACGCGCTCCCCCACGCGCTGGAGGCGGCGGGTATAGGCTGGGTCGCGCAGTACACGCTCGCGCTGGAGGCTGTCCTGCCAGGCCTGGTCGGAGAGCTGGGCCAGCTGTCCGTCGGAAACCAGCATGAGCTGGGACCGGCCGAGAGCGGCATTGTCGGCGCAACCACCGACAAACGGCACGACCGTTCCGGCAGCGAGGCCAATGATGAGTTCGCGACGGCGCATGAGCGACAGATTGGAATTCTTGTCCGGCATACCACCTTCCCCTTTGGTTTTCCGACACAATCGGGCTTAGACTAAACCAGAAGTGGGCGTTCGTCTCGCCAAGAAAGCGATAAATTCCCCTGCTATCATGCCGTCAAAACTCGCGATGGAGCACTCCTCATGAAACGCCTGGGCATTGGCCTGATTATTGTCGCCGGCCTGATCGTGGCCGCCCTGTTCATCCTGCCGGCGATCATTCCGGCCTCGGCCTACAAGGACCGTGTGGAACAGGCGGCCAGCCAGGCGCTGAGCCGGGATGTCGTGCTGGCCGGGGATGTCAGCCTGACGCTGTTTCCTCGCGTCCAGGTGCAGGCGGACAATGTCTCCATCGCCAATGCGGACGGGTTCGGCGAAGACGCCTTTGCGCAAATGCGCCAGATGCGGGTCGGCGTGGAATTGCTGCCCCTCCTCTCCCGTCGGGTCGAGATCACCGAATTCGTGCTGGTCGAGCCGGTGATCCGGCTGGAACAGCGCGGCGGTGCCAATAACTGGACCTTTGCTGCCGAAGATGCGGAGCCCGCGCCGGCCTCCTCCTCGTCAGGCGGGTTCGTGCGCCAGCCGGGCGCCCTGCCGATCGAGGCCAGTTTCGGTGATGTGCGCATCGAGAATGCGGCCATCTATTTCTCCGACGGTGTGCAAAGCCAGGAGATCACCGGGCTCAACCTGGCCATCGCCCTGCCCTCGCTGGATACGGAAACCCGGATCGATGGCTCACTGGCAGCCAATGGTGAAGCACTGGAATTCGATGCCCGCCTGGGATCGATCCGAGACTTCTTCGAGGGCCGGGCCACCCCGCTCGTCCTCAATCTGGGTGGCCGGCTGATCGATCTGGGCTTTGACGGCGAAATTCCCGAGGGCGAGGCCATCGCCCTGGCCGGTGCGATCAGCGCCGATATTCCCGACATCCGGGCCCTGGCCGCCTTCGCCGGCGCCGAATTGCCGCCGGGCGAGAATCTGGAGCGGTTTTCCACATCTGGCAGGATTTCCGGCACGACCTCCCGCCTTGAACTGACCGCGGACAGCCTGCGTCTGGACGATATCACGGGATCGGGCGGTCTTGCCGCTGACCTGTCCGGCAGCAAGCCGCGCATAACGGGCTCGCTGGACCTGCCGGCGCTGGACGTCACGCCCTATTTGCCGGAAGCCGCAGACGAGGCCCCGTCTTCCGGCGGCGGCGTTCCGCCCTGGAGTGAGGAACCGATCGACCTGGCCGGCCTAGGCGTGGTCAACGCCCTGCTCGAACTCACCGTCGGCCAACTCACCTATCGCGATCTGGAAGTCTCCGATGCGGCCCTGAATGTCGCGCTCGAGAATTCCCGTCTTGTCGCCCGCCTGCAGCGCATCTCGCTTTATGAAGGCGCCGGCACCGTCACGGTGGTGGCCAATGCACGCTCGGCCACGCCCAGTTTCTCGCTGGAGGCCAGCCTGACCGGTCTGGACGCCTATCCCTTCCTGGAAGCGGCGGCAGGCTTTGACCGCCTGCAGGGCACCGGTTCCATGGCGTTGAACTTCTCCGCCACCGGCAACAGCCAGGCGGCGATCATGAATTCGCTGGACGGGAACGGGAATTTCAACTTCGCGGACGGCGCAATCGTCGGCATCAATATCGCCCAGACGATCCGCAATGTGTCCAGTTTCCTGAACCGCAACAATGCCGCCGATGCGGAGACGTCGAACGAGGATAGTGAAGCCGCGGAAACCGGCGAGACCCAGACCACGGACTTTACGAGCCTGGGCGGGACTTTCACCATTGTGGACGGGCAATTGAGCAATCAGGACCTGTTGATGCTCTCGCCCCTGTTGCGGGTTGAAGGCCTGGGCACTGTCAATCTGGCGGGACAATCATTGGATTACCGGCTGCGACCGCGTGCCGTCGCCTCGATCGAGGGCCAGGGTGGCGCCAGCGATCTGCAGGGCGTGATCGTACCGATCCGCATTCGCGGCGGCTTCAACTCGGTTTCCATCGGGGTGGATACAGAAGCGGTCGGCCAGGCCCTGCTGCAGGGTGCCCTGCGCAACGCTGTAGGCGGTAATGGCTCCCAAAGCCTGGAGGACACGGCCCGTGACGCCCTGCGCAATGCGATCGGACTGGGCAGTCCGGACAGCCAGACTGACGACGCAAGTGACGAAGAGCCGCAGGCCGATCCGGCCCAACAGCTCCTGCAAGGCCTTCTGAATTCGCGCCGCTCGCGCGATACTCAGCAGCAGGATGAGGAGACAACGGACGATCCCAATTGATCGGCCGGTCCCGGATCAGCGTTCGGGGCCCGGGTCAGCGTTCGGGGAATGAATGGGGCATGAACCTGTCAGTGCGGGAGCATTCAGGCGCTTGTCGGTATCACTCCCTGTAGTGAGCGACGCCTGCACCGGAGGAGAGGACAAAATGGCAATGCGCAAGATCGTGATCTCGATGGCGGCCCTGGTGGCCGGCGGAACCCTGGGCGCGACCGCCTCGGCGCAGGAAATCATCCTGTTCGACGGTCCGAATTTCAACGGTCAGCAGGTGCGTATTACCGGCGATGTCCGCAATCTGGATTCCCGGGGCTTCAATGATCGCACCTCCTCTTTCCGCGTCGTGCGCGGGGAATGGGAGCTGTGCCAACATGATGATTATCGCGGCACCTGCATCACCTACTCATCCGATGGCCAGAATCTGGGCCGCATGAATGACCAGATCACCTCGTTGCGCCCGGTCTCCGGCGGCGGAAACCGGCCCGGCCCGGGCGGCGGCAACCGCCCGTCCGGCGAGGCCATCACTTTTTATTCCGGCCCGAACTATACAGGCCGTTCGGTGACCCTCACGGTCTCGTCGCCGGATCTGCGCCAGTATAACTTCAACGACCAAGCCCGGTCCGTGCGGCACTCCGGCCGTCGCGCTTGGCTGGCCTGCCAGCACGCCAATTTCGGCGGCGCCTGCATGCAGATTGATCGTGACATGCCCAATATCGGCGGCGGCATGTCGGCCGAGATCTCTTCGGCAGAACCGGATTATGGCTCGCGTCCGGGCCGTGGCGACCGCAATGACCGCCCGCGCAATGGCGTCTTCCTCTATGACGGCGTGGATTTCCAGGGCCAGCGGGTCGATGTCTCCGGCGATACGGACAATCTGACCCGGATGGGCTTCAACGACCGCGCCGACAGCCTGATCGTCGCCCGCGGCGAGACCTGGGTGATCTGCGAAGATGACTATATGCGCGGCCGCTGCCAGCGCGTGGAAGGCGAAGTCCGGGATCTGGGTGCCCTGGGCCTGCGCAACCGGATCACCTCCCTGCGCCGTGTCGACAGCAATTGGAATGGTGGTGGCTGGGACAATGATAGCGGTTGGGGCAATAGCCGCCGGTCAGCCATCCTGTTCCGCGGCCCGAACTTCTATGGCGAAAGCGTCGCCATTGATGAGGAAGTCCGGGATTTGCGCCGCTACAACTTCAATGACCAGGCCAGCTCCATCCAGATCCCGCGCGGTCAGCGCTGGCTGGTCTGCGAGGACTCCGACTTCCGGGGCCGCTGTGAAGAGCTGGACGATGATGTGCACAATCTGTCCCGCTACGGCCTGGCCAACCGCATCTCCTCCATGCGCCGCATCGACCGCAATTGGGGCGGTGGTGGCGGCTGGGATCGCCGCGAAGAAATCATCCTCTATGACGGGTTCAGCCAGTCGGGACGCTCGGTACGGATCGATGATGAAGTCACCAATCTGGAATATCTGGGCTTCAACGACCGGGCACTGAGCCTGGAAGTCCGGGGTCGCGGCCGCTGGTTGGTCTGTGAGGACTCCAATTTCCGGGGCCGGTGCGATGAAGTGTCCGGCGAGGTGGACAATCTTCACCTGCTCAACCGCGAGATCTCCTCGGTACGACCGATCGATTACTAGGTCATCTCGTGATCACGGATCAGGGCCGCGCAACACAGCTTGCGCGGCCCTTTTCATATTCTGCAACCGGCCTCTTGGGTGACGGGCAAATCAGGCGTATATTTAGTTTCAAATGAAACTAGTTGCCCTGTGGAGGCTGCGTCATGCCCGTCAATGATCCTGTTGTCGCGGAACAGACCCCTGCCGCCGACTTTACCATCGACCAGAAATGGGACCTCTATACGCCGGAGGAACACGCCATCTGGACAACGCTTTATGAGCGCCAGATGGGTGTGCTCAAGGGCCGCGCCGCGCCGGAACATTTCCGCGGCCTGGAACTCCTCAATCTCAATGAGGGCGGCATTCCCGACTTCCGGCGCGTCAATGAGAAGCTGGAGAAGCTGACGGGCTGGACCGTTGTGACGGTTCCGGGACTGATCCCCGAGAAGGAGTTCTACGAACACCTGGCCAACCGGCGTTTCGTGTCGGGCCGTTTCATGCGCGATGGCGAGAAGCTGGACTATCTGCCCGAGCCCGACATTTTCCATGATGTCTTCGGCCATGTGCCGCTGCTGACCCAGCCCGTCTTTGCAGACTATATGCAGGCCTTCGGACGCGGCGGGCTGCGCTCGCTTGAATTCGACACGATCAAGAACATGGCGCGGCTCTACTGGTACACGGTGGAATTCGGCCTGATCAACACGCCTGAGGGACGCCGGATCTATGGCGCCGGTATCGTCTCCTCCAAAGCCGAGAGCATTTTCTCGCTGGAGGCCCGTTCCCCCAACCGCATTCACTTTGATCTCGAACGCATCATGCGGACTGACTACCGCTATGACGACTTCCAGCAATCCTATTTCGTCATCGACAGCTATGACGAGTTGATGGAAGCCACCTATGCCGATTTCGCGCCGATCTATGAGCGCCTGCCGCAAATGCCCGAACTGGCACCGAGCGATATTCTGGACACGGACAAGGTCTATACGCGCGGCACGCAGGAATATGCGCATGCCGGCGGCCTGACAGGCCACGCTATCGCGGTCTGAGACACGGACTGAGAAGGGTCAGGCTGCGCCACTTTTGGCCAGGACCAGATAAAGCCCGCCATCACGGTCTTCCAGGTCGAAGGCCTCGACTTCCGCGATCGTCTTTTCGAACACGGAACGCGTCACCGGTTTGACGATGTAGAAGCTGGCGCCGGCTTCGCGGCACTTGGCCTCGACCTCCGGATTGCGGGTACCAGAATAGACGCCGACAGCCCCTTCGCCCATGAGCGGGCCGGACGCCGCAATGAAGTCCACCGCGTCATGACCGGCGAGCGACAGGTCCGACAGGATCAGAACCGGCTTGCCCGGCGACGCCCGCAACCAGTCCAAAGCATCCTCCGGGCGAGTAAACGCCTCAAATTCAAAATGGACTCCGGAATCTTCCAGATCTGCCCGGAACAGGAAATGCTCGTCCGGGTCATCATCCACGAGGATGACAGTTACGGTCTGACGGTCACTCAATCTGCCACTCCCCGGCGAAATTGAAGCGCGCAAGCTATCATGATTTTCGGATTTGGATAGCTTTGGCGTCCGATCTTGCATGACCCGTATTCGGGTTTGATTCCCTGACAGTCTATCCGCGCTGGAACGGGTAGTAATCCCCTCCCAGAACGAGAAGTTGCGACAAAGCGTCCAAGGCCTGCCGGCTCTCGACGAGAAGCGCCGGGTCGGCCAGGTCATCCGGTGCCAATTCTTCCCGGTAGTGCTTTTCCGCCCAGGCCACGAGTTTGGGATACAAGGCGTCCGACATCAGCGCATTCGGCGAGACAGCTGCCTGCTCGGCATCTGTCAGGACCACACGCAGGCGCAGACAGGCCGGCCCACCGCCATTGCGCATGGACTGCCGGACCTCGACAAACTCCACGCGACCGATGGGGCCATTTCCGGCCGTCATGGCGGCACAATAGTCACGGGTGCTGGCCGTCTCTTCGGTTTCCTTCGGCGCGATCAGGACCAGACGGTCCTCGCCCGGCCATTCCAGGAGCTGGGAATTGAACAGGTAGGAGGTGATGGCGTCGCCAATCGGCACTTCGGCCTGGGGCACTTCCACGAAATCCGGCTCGAACAATCCGTCAGCAGCCCGGCGAATGGCTTCCAGCGCGCCCTCGCGGTCGGCGAATGCCAACTCGTGGAAGAAAAGCGTGGTGCGCGTGCCGACACAGACGACATCATTGTGAAAAGCGCCTGCATCAATTGCGTCAGGCGACTGGCGCAGATACACGGTGCGCTTGGGATCCAGTCCATGCGAGCGCGCGACCGCCTGACAAGCCTCCAGAGTCTGACGGGCCGGGAATTTTCCGCTCCAGGCTTCATCGGCTGTTCGGCCATAAACGAAGATCTCGACGCCCTCGCCCCCCTGCTCCGCACACAGGCGGACATGGTTGGCCGCGCCTTCATCCGCGAAATCCGGCTGCATGGGCAGGACATCATGAACGGCAAAGCGCTGGCTATCCGGGAAGGCCCAGTCGAGTGCCCGCTTGGTCTGCTCGCCCTCAATGGAGCGGTGCAACGTTGTCAGAAGATTGGCGGGCGTAAAATGAAGGCGTCCATCAGCGGTATCGGCAGACGGCGAGACGGTCGCTGCATTGGCGGCCCACATCGGCGAGGCCGAGCACGCCTTGCGCAAGAGACCCGGCGCAGACTTCCAGGCCGCTTCGATCACCTGGGCATCCGATCCGGAAAAGCCGGCGCGACGCAGGAGCGGGAGATAGGGGCGCTCATGCGGTGGCAGCAGGCCCTGGACCAGGCCGCTATCGGCCAGGCGCTTCATCTTGGCGAGACCTTCCAGAACGCCAGCCCGCGGCGAGGAGATCAGACCTTCATTGCGGGCGCTGGCCAGATTGCCGTCCGACAATCCGCCATAATTGTGCGTCGGACCGACCAGCCCGTCGAAATTCGCCTCGCGTGCCATCAATCCACTCCCTTGACCGCCATGCGTTCCGGCTTGGATGCGGCCTGGGTCGCGACCGGATAGGCGCAATAATCGGCTGCATAATAGGCGCTCGGACGCAGATTGCCCGATTGCCCAGGCCCGCCAAAGGGCATGTTGGAGGCGGCACCACAGGTGGGGCGGTTCCAGTTGACGATGCCGGCACGGGCTTCCACCCAGAAACGTTCCCAGAGCGCTTCATCATCGCTGACCAGACCGGCCGACAGGCCATAGGCCGTATTGTTTGCAGCGGTGATCGCATCATCAAAGCTGGCAACGCGTGTCAGCTGGATCATGGGCCCGAAGATTTCCTCGTCGGGAACATCTATCCCGGTGACATCCAGCAAGCCGGGGCGAATGAAGGCCTCGCCCAGCTCGGGCACTCGGACTGCCTCCAGAAGCGGTTTGGCCCCGCGCTTGACCAGATCCGTCTGCGCATCGAGCACGCCTTGCGCCGCACGGGCCGAGACGAGCGGGCCGATGAAGGGTTCTTCCTCGGCATCCCAGCGGTTGATGGTGAGCTGATTGGCGATGCGGATGATCGCCTCCGCGATCGCGTCGCCAACCGCGCCTTCCGGCACGATCAGGCGGCGGGCGCAGGAACAGCGCTGGCCGGCGGTGATATAGGCGGAGTGGACCGCGATACGGGCCACGGCTTCAGCATCTTCGGCATCCCAGACCACGAGCGGGTTGTTACCGCCCATTTCCAGTGCAAGCTGGATGCCGGTCCGGCCGGCAAATTTCTCGTGGATGAAACGTCCCGTCGTCCAGGAACCCGTGAACAGGACGCCATCCAGATCGGCATGATCCAGCGCCGCCGCACCCGTTTCGCGAGCCCCCTGGACCAGGTTCAGCACACCGGCCGGTAGCCCCGCAGCCTCCCAGGCCTTCACCATCGCCTCGCCGACACCCGGCGTGATCTCGGACGGCTTGAAGACGATCGTATTGCCGGCGATCAGCGCCGGAATGATGTGGCCATTGGGCAGGTGACCCGGGAAATTATACGGCCCGAGCACGAACATGACGCCGAGCGGTTTGTGGGCCAGACGGGCATGACCGAAGGCGGTTTCGCTGACATAGCCTCCCGTACGCTCCGCAGCGGATTTGATCGAGATATCGACCTTGCCGATCATGGCCCCGGCCTCGGCGAGACCTTCCCAGCGCGGCTTGCCGGTCTCGCGGGAAATCAGTTCGGCCAGTTCCGGCTTGCGCTCTTCCAGCACGGATTTGAAGCGTTCGACAATCGCGATGCGATCTTCAACCGGCGCGCGGCCCCAGGCCGGGAAGGCTGCCCGTGCGGCTTTGAACGCCGCATCGACATCGGCCGGATCGGCGCCCTTGCCCTGCCAGACCGTATCGCCAGTGGCCGGGTTTTCGGATGTGAAGGCCGCGCCGGCACCTTCGTGCCAAGCGCCATTGATAAACAGCATGGGGTTACCTCTTGCGTCGCCAGAAGCGGGCCTTGTCGCCCTCTCGCAGGTCGAGCGCCTGCATGACATCATTGGAAATGCCCAGGACATCGCCGTCATCAATGGCGTTGACCTGGCAGGTCCGGAAATCGGGAAAACGGTCGGTGGAGAGAATGCCCTCGGCGGTACCGGGGGCAGACGCCGCCTTCACCGTCACTTCGCGGCTTTCGCGCAATGTGCGGACATTCTCGGTCCAGGTGGAAACCAGAGGACCACCATCAAAAATGTCGACATAGCGATCATAGTGGAAGCCTTCCCAGAGAAGCAGGTTGTAAGCCCCTTCCCCATGCGGATGCGGCTTGCCGATCACGTCGCGGACGGCCGCGGGAAGCAGGTCGAGATAGATGAGATGCTGCGGCCCCAGATCGAGGATGAATTGGTTGTCGGTGGCCGCGGACAGCCGGTCGGCATCATCAAAGTCCATCCGGAAGAAGGGGCGGGACACCGCGTCGAAGAAGGGCGATGACCCGTCGTCTTTCACAACACCGCGCAGCTCCGCCAGGACCCGGTCGCCAAAACGGCTCCGGTCAGCGGCAATCATCAGATAACGCGACTGGGCGACCAGACGTCCGGCCCCCGTGCCACGACCGGCCTCGGAGACAAAGAGCGTCCCGACTTCCGAGGAACCGGCAAAATCATTGACCAGCAGCATGGCGTCCATGTCGAAACGGCGATCCGCTTCGGAGGAATGCTGGGCCAGTGTGATGATCTTGAAATCCCAATAGGGTTTCGACACTCCGACCATCGCCTTGATGGCCGAGCAGCCGATGATCCGGCCGGACTCCGTATCTTCCAGCATGAGCTGGTAGGTATCCTCGGTCTGGCCAGGATCCTGGGCCTTGAAGGCCGCCTCGGACTTTTCCAGCCGTTCGGCCAATACCTCCGGCGGGACCGCCAGAGATGTGAACCCCGTGCCGGCTTCACCGGCCAGGCGCACCAGATCATCAATATCTGATGTCCGGGCTGCACGTACGATCAGCATAACCCCTCCCCGATCGTTTTTGTTCTTGTGTTTATGTCGCCTTGGCGAGCGCCCGCGCTTCGCGCGCGTTGAACTCACCCCGGGCAAATTTCATGAGCATGATGGCGGACAGTTTCGCGCGTTCGGCAAAGCTGGACAGCTTCACGATCTCGCGGTCGGAATGAATATCTGCACCCCGGACACCCAGCGTATCCACATTCGGACAACCGGCCGCCCACAGATTATTGCCTTCGCAGACGCCGCCCGTGTCCTGCCAGCGAATATCCAGACCCAGCGCCGTTCCGGCCGCACGGGTCCATTCGAACATTTTGGCATTGGCCGGCGTCATCGGCTTGGGGGGACGCGTAAAGCCCCCGTGCAGTTCAGCTTCGATACCGTCGCGGACCCGAACCTCGTCCAGAAGCCGCTCCAGCTCAGCCTCAACCCAAGTACGGTCATTTTCGGTCTGCACCCGAACATTGAAACGGGCCACAGCATTGTCGGGGACGACATTGGGCGGACCGCCGCCATCAATCCGCGCCAGGTTGAAAGTGACGCCTTCACGGCGGCCATTGAGTTCATCCAGCCCCAGGCCGAACTGGCAGGCTGCGGCCAGCGCATTGCGACCCAGATGGTGTTCCCGCCCGGCATGAGCGGCACGGCCCGAGAGCTTGATCGACCAATTGCCGGACCCTTTGCGGGCGCCCGCCAGGGAACCGTCCGCCAGGGCTGGCTCATAGGTCATGCCGAGATCAGCACCCGCTCCCAGTTCCGCCAGGATAGGACCGGAGCCCAGCGACCCGATCTCTTCGTCCGGAGAGATCAGGACATCGACGCCGATCTCATCCTTCCAGGGTGAACGTTCCAGACCGAGCAGGCCGTGCAGCATCACCAGAATGCCGCCCTTCATGTCCGCGACACCGGGTCCGTTCAGCGTGTCCGCATCCCACAACTGTGTGGACTGGAAATGGCTGTCAGCGGGAAACACCGTGTCGTGGTGGCCGGTCAGGACAATGCGGATCGGCGCTTGCGGGCGCAGACGGCAATGGAAGGACGGTGTGAAATCCTGCTGGCGGACCGTTCCGTCCGGGTCGACAATGGTCGTCGGCGGCAGATCAACGGCTGAAATCTCGCCGCCCAGCTCCTCGAATGCCGTTTCCAGGCAGGCGCGCATGCGTTCCAGCCCGTCCGTATTGCGGCTGCCGGAATTGATCGCTGACCACGCCTTGACGGTCTCGATCATGTGGTCGGCCCGGCTGTCGACCCAGTCGAGCACGGCCTTTTCGTCGGAATTGAGATCCAATCTGTCCTGCATGTCTCAGTGATAGACCTTTAAGGCAACAGGTCCACCCCTGCGGACAGACTGCCCGCAGGGATGCTTTGTGTTCGGGATCAGGCCTGTTCCAGCGCTTGACGGAGGTCGGCAATCAGATCGTCCGGATTCTCGATCCCCACTGAGATGCGAACCAGACCGTCGGAGAAGCCCTGGCGCTTGCGCAATTCCGGATCGACACCGCGGTGCGTGGTCGAGCCCGGATGACAGATCAGGGTTTCCGTACCGCCCAGGCTGACGGCGAGCTTCATCACCTGCAGCGCATTGAGCATGCGGAAAGCCGCGCCTTCATCGGCCAGGTCGAAGGCGAAGGTGGAACCGGCCGAGCTGGACTGGGCGTGGAAGATGTCACCATCGCGCGTGCCCTTTTCCAGGAAGCCCAGATAGCGCACCCGGTTGACCTTGGGATGATCGCGCAGGAATTCGGCAACCTTGCGGGCGCCCAGCGCTGCGGCTTCCATCCGGATCTTCACCGTTTCCAGCGAGCGCAGCAGCATCCAGCAGGTATGCGGGTCCAGATTGGTCCCCAGATAGCCACGCAGGCCGCGCACCTGGGCCATGGCCTCAGCCGTACCGGACGCGGAACCGGCGATGAGATCGGAATGACCACCGATATATTTGGTCAGGGAGTAGACGACGACGTCGGCCCCCAATTCCATCGGCTTCTGACCGACCGGGCCAAGGAAGGTGTTGTCGACAACGAGATAGGGGCGCTTGCCCTGCTTCTCGGCGATCCGGTCTGCCAGTGCCCGGCAGAAATGCAGATCGACCAGATCATTGGTCGGATTGGTCGGGGTCTCGGTATAGATGACGGAGACTTCGCCCTTGGCCATCGCTTCTTCGGCCGCGCGTTCGATTTCCGCTTCACCCGCCCCGGCAAAGAAGTCGACGGACTCAATGCCATAGTGCGGCAGGAATTTACGGATCAGGCTCTCCGTACCGCCATAGAGGGGCGTGGACTGGAGAATCACCGAGCCGGCATGGGCCAGTCCCATCAGCGTGGTGGAGATTGCCGCCATGCCGGAGGAGAAGACGCAGCAATCATCCGAGCCATCATAGAGAGCGAGACGATCCTCGAGCACTTCCATGTTCGGATTATTGAAGCGCGAATACATCAGGCCCGCGACTTCCGGATCGCCCTCTTCGGCCTGGCCGAGCGTGACGCGGAAGAAGGCAGCACCGGCTTCGGCGCTTTCGAAGGCGAAAGTGGAGGTCAGGAAGACCGGCGGCTTGATCGACATTTCAGAGAGCTTGGGATCATAGCCATAGCTCATCATCTGGGTCCCAGGGCTCAGGACATGCCCGGCCACTTCGCGCTTTCGATACGGTTTGTCCGGCTTGCTCATTCTGCCCTCCTGGCAATGCGGCGCTGACGCGCCTGGACCACACCCTGTCCTGCCGGTGTGGACCCCGGAATTCACCGGGTCAAGCACGTCCTCAGCATCGGGGTAAAAGCGACCATTTCGTCTGCCATCCACCCCGGATTGAGCACGGATATTCCAATCTGGAAGATCAGCACGCCAGAACGGCGCGCAAAAGAAATGCGGCCCGGCGAAAGCCGGGCCGCATCACTTGGTTTGGGATCGCAATCGACCTTAGTCGAGAACGATGACCACTTCCGTACGACGGTTGAGCGGCTCGCGGACACCGTCAGCGGTCTGAACCGCGTTCCGGGTCTCACCATACGCTTCCATCGAGATCGTGGAGGCTGCAACGCCGAGGCGAACCAGCTCGTCGCGGACGACACGGGCACGACGCTCGGACAGGCCGACATTGTAGGACGCAGCGCCCGAACGGTCGGTGAAGCCGGCGACGGTCACGCGGGTGACGCCACAGCTACCGCGCTGGCTGGCAGCCTGAGCGATCACGGCACGAGCCTGATCCGTCAGATCCGCACGGTCCCACTCGAAGTAGACCGGGAAGCTCACATCGTCGCAAGCCGGAGGCGGCGGCGGCGGAGGCGGAGGCGGCGGAGGCGGCGGGGGCGGGGGCGGAGGCGGCGGCGGGGGCGGCGGCGGAGGCGGCGGAGCCGCGAACGAGTACCGCAGGCCGATCCAGGCCTCGTGACCGGCCAGAGCGTCAACGCTCACACCCGGATCAAAATCCGTGCTGGAAGCCGAGAAATAACGATATTCGGTGTCGAGGGTCAGACGCTCGGTCAGTTCCCAACCGATACCGGCCAGGATCTGCCAGACAAACGGGTTGTCGCTGTCCTGAGCCAGAACGTAGTCAGCCGGAGTCGGGACCGGCGGCATCGTGCCAGCGGACCAACCAGCCAGGGTGCCGGACACTTCGCCCAGACCCAGACCCACACCCACATACGGGTGATAGGAACCATCCGGATTGAAGTCGAAGATGGCATTGGCCATCACCGTCCAGATTTGGAAATCGCTCAGGCTGTTCTCGAAGCCGCCAACCGCGCCGGTATCATTGTACCGGTGGGCCAGTTCGCCTTCGAAACGGAAACCGTCAGCCCACTCGTAACCGAGGGCCACGGCTTCGCGCCAATTGCCTTCACCTTGGATTTCGCCATTCAGCGAGCCAGAGACGTCGGTGTCGCCCGGGCCGCCGTAACCGACGGAACCACGCACATACCAGCCTTCGTCAGCGAACGCGGGACCCGCTGCCAACAAGGCCCCGACGGCGGCCGCCGTAAAAAGCCGTTTTTTCATCATTCCCCCTCCGGAAGCTGACGCTTCCTTGGTGTGACGGATCGCAATCGGTCGAATACCGACCACGAGGAATCACCCCTCGCGGGCGTTTCCTCCTCATTTCCCTACTACAATTACTCAGCGAGCGCCATAGCGATCACGCCCCCCGGGGCGATGAGATGCAAAAAAATCGCTGCGTTGCAACGAAGTGACAGGCATGACGGGTTTTCGCCGCAATTGCGCCCATTCCCTGATGAGATTCAGTGGACTAGGGAAAAGCGTCACAACAGCTCCCCCATCAGGCGCATAGTGCAGACCTGCACCGGGCCTTCTCCCGGTCCGGTTGCGTTCCCTGCGACATAGCGGCTCAGCGCCGCACCGAAACACCCGTCACACCCTGCCCGGAGCGTGGCACGGGAAAGGATTCGGCAAAGGCGTCGACCTGTTCGGCATAGGCCTCGATGACGCGGCTGTCGCGGCGATACAGATCATGCAGATAGCGGACACGCCCATCCGTGTCGCCGACGACCGTCCAATAGGCGATATGAACCGGAATACGATTGTCCAGCCAGACCACAGTGGGGTCGGATCCGGAAACAACAGAATCGATCCGCTCCCGCGACCATCCATCCTGACCGTCGAGCACCCATTCCGCGAGCGCCAATGGATCCTGGACCCGGATGCAACCTGCGGAAAAATCCCGCCGGGTGCGCACGAAACGGTCCCGCTCAATCGTGTCGTGGATATAGACATTGTGACGATTGGGAAAAATGAACTTCACCTCGCCCATCGGATTGGTGGGACCGGGCGGCTGGGACATGCGATAGGGCCAGCTGTCCCCCCACCGGCTCCAGTCGATCTCATAAACGGAAATCGCCTGCCCCGATGCGTTGAAGATCCGGAAGCCATACTGGTCCGCAATCCGCGGATTGCGCCGCATGGACTGGAAACGTGACCGGGCCGAGCCCGCCGGCAGCCCCCACCAGGGATTCAGCACAATGTATTGCATCTCCTCGGAGAATTCCGGTGTGGAGGAGGCCTGACCGCCAATCATGACCTCGTGTTCGCGCTCCAACCGGCCATCACGCCAGGCTTCGAGCCGGAAATCCGCCAGATTCACCCAGATATGCCGCTGACCCAGCTGGCGCGTTCGCCAGCGCCTTTGCTCAAGATTAGCCTGCAACTGGTCAATGCGTTGCTGCGGAGAGATATTGAGCTGACGTAAAGTGGGCTGATCCAGACGCCCCGTCGGCGACAGATTGACCCGCCCCTGATAACGCCGCACCGCTGTCTCCAGGCGGGTGTCGTAGGGTGCCCCCTCCTCCCAATCCGCGAGCAGAAGCCCCTCGGCTGCCAACCGGGCCCGCAATTGGTCGACCCGCACGCCACTATCGCCAAAACGCAACGAAGAACCGGGTGCGATCTCCGGCCAGATCGGACGAAGCGTCAACATGCGCAGCATCTCCATGCGCAAAATGCCGTAATCCCGGACCTGGGGTTCGCGCTCCGCGAAGACCGGGACCAGTCGCCCCTCGTCCAGCCCGTCCTGGAGCCGCGAAACGAGATAGCTCGCTTCGTTCTGGTAGAGCCCGCGTGGCCCGTATTGCTCCGGGTCCATCAGCCCGTATTCCAGCCAGCCCGCGTAGCGCAGGGCCGCCCGGCTTGCCAGATCCCTCCGCTCGGCCAGCGACCGGTTCGGATCCATCAGGGCATCGGCCACCGGACCCTGGTCCGGCAGACCATGACTGGGAGCATCGTGAAGCAGGTCCGCGAGCGTCGCAATGGTCTGGGGCGTCCAGCCGGACAGACGCTGCGCCCAGACATCCAGACGGACATAATCGGGACGTGCAGGCTCTTCAGCCGCTTCAACACCTTCCTCTCCGGACGCAGCCGGATCCTGCCAGGCCAAGACCGGACCGGCCGCCAGCGACAGAAGCATCAGAACGGAAAGCCAGAATTTCAGCACAGCCCCGCCCGACCAGATTCGGCCCACATCGGATAACATGACCAAAAGGTTAACCATGTTCGATTGAGGTTGAAAGGCGAAACCGGATCGTTTCGCGTCTTCGCGAGAGGCTCACAAAGCCTCAGTCCCGATCCGCGTCTTCCGGACTGGGCTCTCCGACATCTTCCGCCATGATCTCCTCGAGAGACATGACGCGCGACCGGGCCTTTTCGATATAGGCCTCATTGTCGAACACATCGATCTCGGAATCCCACACCTCGAAAAGCTGTTGCAGGCTTTCCTCGTCATGTTTGGCGAAGGCTGCGGCTTTCCGCTCCGCCCGCTCACGCGGCTGACCGAGCACTTCCAGAGACTGTGTCGCGGCCTCCAGGGACGAGCCGAACATTTCCCGGATCGCACTGTCCGCACCGGCGGCCCTGAGCTGATAGACATGTTCACGGCTGGACGCCCGTGCAATGACATGGACATGCGGGTAGCGCGATTTCACATGGTGGACGAGCTCCACGGCGCGCTCACGGTTATCGGTGCACACGACGAGGAGTTTGGCGCGGGCAATGCCCGCCGCTTCCAGCAGGCCGGGCCGAAGCGCATTGCCGTAATAGACCTGGATGCCGAACTTTCGCAGCCCGTCGATATGTTCCGCCGAATTGTCCAGAACGATCGGCTTGATCCCGTCCATGACGAGAAGCCGGTGCACGATCTGTCCGAACCGGCCCATACCGGCGATGATGACCGGTGCCTCTTCCTCGATCTCGTCTTCCATGCGCTCGGTCGTGCGACGGGCCACGCGCGGTGACACAACGCGCTCGAACAATGTCATGATGAGCGGGGTCGCCATCATGGACAGCGCCACAACGAGGGCCGCGATATCGGCGACACGGTCCGGCAGGACATGCACGCCCGTACCATAGGCCAACAGCACGAAACCGAATTCACCGCTCTGCGCCAGGGCAAAGGTGAACAGCCAGCGGGCTCGACCTTTCATGCGGAACAGAACGGCCAAGGCCAGAAGGATCAGCCCTTTCAAGGCGATCAACCCGATCGTCAGCCCGATGACCAGCGTGGCTTCCGAAGAGAGCAGCGCGAAATTCATGTTCGCGCCCACGGTGACAAAGAAAACGCCGAGCAGAAGCCCCTTGAACGGCTCCAGATCCGAGACGAGTTCGTGACGGTATTCGCTTTCTGCCAGCAGCACGCCGGCCAGGAATGTCCCCAGCGCCGGCGACAGGCCGACGAGGCTCATCAGCACGGCAATGCCGATGATCAGAAGCAGGGCTGCGGCGAAGAAGAGTTCGTGCAGGCCGGTACGAGCGATGATGCGGAAAGCGGGACGGGTGAGGTAGCGGCCACCGACGATGATGATGGCGACGGCGGCGAGTGTCGCCAGACCCTGGGCCCAGGCTGGAAGGTGGGAGATCGGCGTATCGCCGGCACCATGCCCGTCGGCCACTGCCCCTGCCACCCCCTCCGCGCCCGGCAGGGCCAGGAAGGGCAGGAAGGCCAGCATGGGAATGACGGCGATATCCTGGAACAGCAAAACCGAGAAAGAGGATTGCCCGCCTTCTGTCCGCAGCCAGCCTTTTTCTCCCAGTGTTTGCAGGACAATAGCGGTCGAGGAGAGCGCAAAGATCATCCCCAGCGCGATCGACAGGCGCCATTCGATACCGGCCAGGATGCACAACAGGGCCACGATCGTCATGGTTGTCACAACCTGCAGCCCACCCAGTCCGAACAGGCGCAGCCGCAACTCCCAGAGCAGGCGCGGCTGAAGCTCAAGACCGACCAGGAACAGCATCATAACGACACCGAACTCGGCAAAATGCTGGACGTTTTCGGGATTGGATCCGACCCAGTCCAGTAGCGGTGCGATAGCAACACCGGCCAGGAGATAGCCCAGAACGGACCCAAGACCGAGACGATGGGCAATCGGCACAGCCAAAACCCCCGCACCCAAATAGATCGCCGCCTGGATCAGAAGGTCGTTCAAAGCCGCCGCCCCGCTTGCAAAATGTCTGTAGACCCCAGACCTAGCAGCGCCCTTGCCGCTTCACCAGCGTGATTTGAAAAAAGACCGGGCTTTTTCCCGTGTTGTCACGCCAGCAGCCGGCTAGTCCGCCGGACAATCGAGAACATCATCGAACACGCCCGAAAGGGAAGGCTGCCCGGCGATCATCAGATGGGCAATCCGGCAACGCTGCGCCGCATTGATGCGATCATCCGAAGCCAGGTCTGATGCGATGCCTAACAGGCTTTCGGTCCGAGAAAAGACCTCTGGCCCGCCATCGGCGCGCGTATCAAAGCGCAGGGCCGTGCCGGTGTCCGTCCATTGCGGCCATTCCGGTCCCATGCCGATCCCGTCCCCGGGCACGCCATGGGCAGCGAAATGCGCCCAATATGCCCCCATCGCATCAGCCAGCTCGATCCGTTCGACCTCATTGCGCCCATTGAACAGGACACGGTCAAACGAGCCGAACAATTCGAAATGATTGAAGACGAAAGGGATTTCCATGGCATGGGACGCGCCGAGCAAGGCACCGGTGTCGGTGATCAGGACGGAGCCGCCCTCATCCCAATCGAAGCGGTAGGACCAGAGATCATTGCGGCCATGGGCAGCGAGCCGGTTCAGCAAGCCATCAACGGCATTATAGCGCCAGTTGCGGCTGGGATACTCGACAGCCGCCTCATAGACGTCCCGGTCGCGCAGCCAGATCAAGGGGCCCAGACGGCGGGTCAGCTGAGGGTCGAACACCATGTAGAGCTTCATCTCGTCACGATTGGTGCCCGTGATCAGCGGCACAGGCGCAAACCCGTCCGGATCTTCAGCAGCGGCCAGAATGCCGCCTTCGCGCAGGGTGACACCATCCTCGATCATGCGGGGCAGCGAGGTGAGTTCCCCCGCCGCGTCGCGAAAAGGCGCAAACACGGTTTCAAGTGGAACGGCCCGAAGGGCGGCGCCATCGGCATCCGGTCCGGCCATGGCCGCAGCGCCCGCCAGACCGGCCACAGCATCCGTACCGCCGCCGTGCTCTGCGATATCAAGCGGCACCGACGCGGTGCCGCCGCTCTGCATTATGGCGCGATGGAACAGGCCCCGGGCCTGCGGCATCGCCATCAGACCGGCGATATTATAGGCACCGGCGCTTTCCCCGAACACGGTGACCCGGCCGGCATCGCCGCCAAAGGCGCCGATATTGTCCTGGATCCAGACCAAGGCCGCGACCAGGTCCAGCAAGGCGAAATTCGCCGCCGCATCCTCCGGCAGTTCCGCATTCTCCCGCAAGGCGGGATGGGCCAGGAAGCCAAGCGGACCCAGCCGGTATTGGACAGAGACGATGATGACACCCTGTTGGCTGGCCAGGCTGGAACCGTCATAGGCAGAGGAACTTCCCCAGACATTGGCGCCGCCGTGGATCCACATCATCACCGGCAGGGCTTCATCGGGACCCACATCCCGGGGTGCGTAGATATCCAGCGTCAGACAGTCTTCCGAACCGATCAGATCACCGACCTCGGCGCCACCACCCGTGGAGAGCGTATTCGTGATCTGGGGACAGACCGGGCCGGGCATGAGGGCATCAAGACGCGTGGGACGGGCCAGCGCCGGCCGCGGTGCCCGCCAGCGCAGGGCGCCAACCGGCGGCGCGGCATAGGGCACGGCCATCCAGGCCGCCGCTCCGCTTTCCGTCTCGAAACCGGCGACCTCACCCTGTTGTATCTGGCGAACAAGGTCGGCAGCGACGACCGGTACGAACGCGGCTTCTTCACCACCTGAACACGCTGCCAGGACAAGCCCCAACAGCCCAACGGCCAGATTCCGGATATGCATGTCACCCCTCCCCGTTTTGATCAGGAGGCTGGGGCGGCATCTGCCGGGCGTCAAGCGTGTCAGAAAGAAAGCCCCTCAATCCGGTTCCGGCATCGAGGGGAAGAGTGATGGTGAGCCCGCAGGGATTCGAACCCTGGACCTACTGATTAAAAGTCAGTTGCTCTACCAACTGAGCTACAGGCTCCCCTCACGAGGAGCGCGGAACCTATACGCGCGATTCCGGGGGGTCAATGTGGCTTTGCCATACGATTTCAGCATTTTTGATGAGATTTCAGTGCGCGCTTGGATTAAGCATGACGTCATGAGGGGATATCTGAGTATTTGTGCATGCTGTGTGGCCGCCCTGATGGCGACCGCCTGCTCGTCCACACGCAACACGGCCAGCATGGCGCGCGACGAAACCGCTGAGGCCGTCGAGGATGCGATCGGCCTGCCGCGTGAGCGTCCTGGTGCCATCATGGTGGATGAAGGTGATGACACCGTGCCCACCCCCTATGGCGGCGACGGCTCGAACCGGCGTTGCTCCACCGTGGCGCGGGATATTGCCCGCCTGACCGTGGTTCTGGGTCCCGATGTCGAGGAAGAGCAGCGCCTCGCCGACGAACGTGAACACGATCATGAAACCTGGATGGGCCAGAGCGCCCATATCGCTGCCCAGGCGCCTGATGCAGCGGCCGATGGCGCCCGCAGCCTCTACCGCTCCTCCATTGTCGGCTTGAACCCGGTTCGCCCGATCATCCGATTCATCGGCCGCGCCGGCCAGATTGAAAGCGAAGCCCGCGAGCAACGCGACTTGGCCCAGCGCCGCCGCGCCTATCTGCGTGGTCTCTATGACGGCTTCGGCTGCCCACCGGCCCAGATGCGCCGCGCGTTTGAAGCCTATGGTTTGGTGGAAGACGGCGGGGAGTAGAATCACCCCCCATCCTCGCCCTTGATGGGCGCAGAGGAGCCCAAGAAGAGTCCGGGGGACTGTTCGACGTGACGAAGGACCGTGAAGCGGTGGAGTGGGTGACTACGCGGGCGACCTGATCCCTGCGGGATTCACCCCTTCCGGCCCTTCGGGCCACCTTCCCCATCAAGGGGAAGGAGGGCTTACCCGCTATTCCGGCTAGACCAGAGCCCGATAGAAGAAGGTCGTCGAGCAGGGCGTGCCATCCGGAAACAGCGCGTAATCCGGCACCGGGCCGACCTCGATCCAGCCGAGCTGGCGGTAGAGGCTGTCGGCGGGGGATCCGGTGACGGTGTCGAGCACCAGGGTGCGCAGGCCGCGCGCCCTCGCCGCTTCTTCCAGAGCCAGCATCAGCTGACGGGCAACACCCCGACGCCGAGCCGAAGGCGAGACCATGAGTTTGGCGACATCACCGCGATGAGGCTGATTGTCTGGCAGACCGATGATGAGCTGGACCGTGCCGAGGAGCTGGCCTGTCTCTTCCTCCTGCGCCACCCAGATCAGGCGATCACCGGCTTCGACCTTGTTGGCAATGCCGGTCCAGAAAGCCTGGGCCTCATCCTTCGAGAAAGGCGCCATGAAGCCGATCGAGGCCCCGGCCTCAACGCAGGCGGTGAGGAGGTGGGCGAAATCGGTGAGTTCCGCCCGCACCTGCGTGTGATCCAGCTGGCGGAGCGTCACGGACATGGTCAGCCCGCCCGGTCCGCGGCTTCGGCCTGACCTTGTTCCCATTTCGCCCGGAAGTCCCGCCGGAAGGTCTCGAACTCGCCGGCCGCGATGGCGGCGCGCATTCGGGCGGTCAGGTCTTCGAAATAGGCGATATTGTGCCAGGAGAGAAGCATGGCCGAGAGATATTCCCCGGCGCGGAAGAGATGGTGCAGATAGGCGCGGGAATAATCCCGGCTGGCCGGGCAATCGATATCCGGATTGAGCGGGCTTTCATCCTCGGCAAACTCGGCGCGCTTGATATTGATCGGGCCATAATCGGACCAGGCCTGGCCATGACGCCCGGAACGGGTCGGCAGGACACAGTCGAACATGTCGACACCGCGGGCCACCGCCTCGACCAGATCGATCGGCTTGCCAACCCCCATGAGATAGCGCGGACGCTCGGCCGGCAGATGCGGCGTCGTGAAGTCGAGCACCTCACACATCACCTCGAACCCCTCACCCACGGCCAGACCGCCGATGGCATAGCCGTCATAGCCGGTCTCGATCAGTTTCTCGGCGCTTTCCCGGCGAAGGCTCTCGAAGACGGAGCCTTGGACGATGCCGAACAGGGCCTGGCTGTCGCGCGTTCCGAAAGCCGCCTTGGAGCGCTGACCCCAGCGGATGGAGAGCTCCATCGACTGGCGGGCTTCCTTTTCCGAACAGCCAAAAGGCGTGCACTCGTCCAGCTGCATGGAGATGTCGGCGCCCAGCAGGTCGGCCTGGATCTCGATGGAACGTTCCGGCGTGAGATTGTGTTCGGACCCGTCGATATGGGAGCGGAACTTCACCCCCTCCTCGGTCATCTTGCGAAGCTTGGACAGCGACCAGACCTGGAAACCGCCACTATCGGTGAGGATGGGGCCCTGCCAGGTGGAGAATTTGTGGAGACCACCCAGCCGCTTCACCCGTTCTGCGCCCGGGCGCAGCATGAGGTGATAAGTATTGCCCAGGATGATATCCGCCCCGGTTCCCTTCACCTGATCCATATAGAGCGCCTTGACCGTGCCGGCCGTGCCGACCGGCATGAAGGCCGGCGTAC
Source organism: Maricaulis parjimensis (assembly GCF_016817355.1). Classification (GTDB taxonomy): domain Bacteria; phylum Pseudomonadota; class Alphaproteobacteria; order Caulobacterales; family Maricaulaceae; genus Maricaulis; species Maricaulis parjimensis. The sequence goes on along the minus strand of NZ_JADOTT010000003.1, from coordinate 356,616 downwards.
GGATCTCGCCACGCGGCGTCTTCAGGACACCGGTGCGGGCGGCGCCATCGGTGGCGTGGATCTCGTACGGGAAAGTCGTCATGCGCTCCGCTCCAGCAGGCAGGCATCGCCATAGGAGTAGAAACGGTATTCCGAACGGATGGCGTGGGCATAGGCCTTCTTCATGACATCAAGGCCCGACAGGGCGCTGACCAGCATGAAAAGGGTGGAACGTGGCAGGTGGAAATTCGTCATCAGCGCGTCGGTGATCGCAAACTCGCTGCCCGGCGTGATGAAAATATCGGTGTCGCGGCTGCCGGCTTCGATCACACCCGGTGCGGAGGCCAGGCTTTCAATCGTCCGCAGGGCCGTGGTGCCGACCGGAATGACGCGGCGGCCTTCAGCCTTGGCCGCATTGATGGCGCGCGCCGCTTCAGCAGACACGGTGCACCATTCCGCATGCATACGGTGATCATCCGTGTCATCGGCCTTCACGGGCAGGAAAGTGCCCGCGCCGACATGCAGGGTGACATGAGCGAATTCGACACCGCGATCCTTCAGCGCGGCCAGAAGGCCTTCGGTGAAGTGCAGACCGGCCGTCGGCGCTGCGACGGAGCCATCCTCGCGCGCGAACAGAGTCTGGTAGTCTTCATTGTCCTGCTCATCGACGCCGCGCTTGCGGGCGATATAGGGCGGCAGGGGCGGCACGCCGGTGGCGGCAATCGCTTCGTCCAGGGCCGCGCCCGTCCGGTTGAAGCGGAGGCGCGTATCGCCGCCTTCCGACTTGCCGGTGATCTGTGCTTCCAGCTCGCCGAAATGGATCACATCGCCGACGCGCAGGCGCTTGGCGGGCCGAACGAAGGCGCGCCAGGTGGAGGCATCCACGCGCTTGTGCAGATTGACCTCGACCGCAACATCCCCGCCCCCGCCCACGGCGCGCGCCGGACGTGTGCCGTTGAGTGCGGCCGGGATCACCCGCGTGTCATTGAAGACCATGAGGTCGCCGGGCTGCAGGATGGACGGCAAATCACGTACGCCTCGATCTGCCAGCTCGCCACTGGCATTCACGTGCAGCAGTCGCGCTGCATCCCGCGGACGGGCCGGCCGCAGGGCAATTCGCTCCTCGGGGAGCTCGAAATCAAAATCGGAAACGCGCATGGCGCAGGGGTCTAGCTTTCGCCACACCCATTCGCAATCATTGCTGTGTAGTCAGGGTCAAGTTTCTAGCAGCAGGTCCCCTCTTCGTGCGTCATCCCCTTATTGCCCTTGCCGCCCTCACCGGCTGCGCCGGACTGGCTGCAATCCTGTGGCTGGCAGGCCTGTCACCCTGGCTGGACGTCTTCCGCCAGCTCTGGGTGGTGTGGGTCTGGGTCGGGACGCTGTGCCTGGTCCTGGTCTGGCCCAATCGCCTGGCGTGGGCGAAATGGGTCCAGCCGGTCTTCCTGGCCGCAATCATTGCGCCCGGCGTGCCGGAGACCCTGGCAAGGATGAACCGGGCCGATGTCGAGACCCTGCGTCCCGGCGAGGATGTCACCGTCCTGACCCACAATATGTGGATCGCCAATATCGCGCCTCACCGGACGCTGGCCCGGCTTTCTGAAATCAATCCCGACATCATGGCGCTGCAAGAGGCGAATGCGAACTCGGCCCTCACCGGTCAGGCCCTGGCGGACCAGTATGCCTATGCGGCGCGCTGCCGCTCGAACCGGCTGTTGAGCCGTTTTGAAATTCTCGACTCCGGCTGTCTGAAAGCGCCTGAACCGGCGGACTGGGCGACCGCCATTCCCTGCGAGTGGGAAATCCCGCCCGGTGTCTGGGCGCGCGTCCGCCTGCCCAACGGCCGGGAGGCCGTTTTCATTTCCACCCATCTGACATGGCCGGTTCCCGGCGACACCCAGGCCTGCCAGCGCAATGGCCTGGCCGGTGCCCTGGAGGAATGGTCGGATGAGCCGGTTGTCCTCATGGGCGATTTCAATGCCGCCGCGCCGTCACGCTCGCTGGCGCGCATGGACGCGGCTTTCGGGCTGGAACGGCGCACAATCGGCCTGGCCACCTATCCTGCCTATTCGCGGTTTGAAGCGGCAGGCTGGAGGCCAGCGCCGGCAGATCCGATGCTGATCGGGATTGATCATGTCTATGCGAGTGATCACTGGGCGAGTGTGCATGTCACCACGGGGCCGGACACCGGATCCGACCATCGCCCGGTGATCGCGACGCTGCGCCTGCTCGACACAGACTAGCCCCTGCGCTTAGCTGCTGTTTCCAGCTTCTGATACGCGGCGTTTGAATTTCCGGACCTGACATGCGCGATACCAGCCTTCTGATCCCGCTCTACCAGTCCAGCCGCTTCTTCGATGTGATCTGCGAAAATATCGACTGTGTCCTGCCGCAGGGCGGACAGGTGATCGTCTCGGATCAGCAAGGCGAGGATGATTGCGTGGCCCGGTTGCGGGACCGCTATGGCCATCTCGACACTTTCACCGCCCTGGACGCGCGCGAAGACGGCAATTGGGTGTCCAATTCCAACCGGTTGATGCGGGCTGTGCGCACGGAATTTTTCCGCATCGTGCCGCATGATGACAGTGTCAGCCTGTCATCATTCCTGGCCATGCGCGCGCGGCTGCGGGCCTGCCCTGACGCGGTCTTGTGCTACGGGCCGGTGCACGCCATCAGCCTTGACGGTCACCGCCTGCCCGAGCGGGACCAGATCCATGACGTTGAAGACACCTCTGATCGGGCGCCCTGGTCCGCGGAGACGGCCGCCGACCTGTTCTGGACCGGCCGTTTCGGCGGCGCTTTCAAGGGATTGGTGCGCACGCATGTGGTGCAGCAAAACCAGGTCTATATGCGCGAAACGCCCCGACTGGAGCATTCCGAACGCGCCTGGCTGTTCGCTCTGGCGATGATCGGCCGCTTTGTCCACGCACCGCGCGGTGTGCTCACCAAACGGTATTACCCGGAAAGCACGCATCGCCAATGGCGTGCAGGCGCGCAAGAACGGGCCGAAGCGACCCGGGTCATGCGGGAGTTTGCCAGAGATTTGATCCGCGACCGGGATGCATGGGCAAAGGTCGATACGATCCTGGTGGGCCGGCAGGAAGCGGCAGACGGGCCGGCATCAATCCGCCCCCTTTTGCGGGCAGGCTGAGCCTCAGCCCGGGAGGAGCCAGGCCCGTATATTGGCGAGGATCTGGAACGCGCCCCATCCGGGCAGCAAGAGCTGCGTCGTCACTTGCGGCCCCACAGCAGACGGGTCGAGCTGCAGCGCCGGGATCATGAGCGCGATCAGTGCCAGAATGATCACCGGAACAACGAAAAAGCTCGCCCAGGCAAAATCCCGCAGACTAGCCCTCACGGTCCGGCCGCCGACCTCTGCGCTCAGCAGGATGGGACAAGCGCCAAGCCAGCCCCGGCCAAAACTGACACTCTGCCCCATGGGCAATGCCTCGATTTGGACCGCAAGGCTTTCGGGCAGGAAAACATCCCGGGCTTCCTCGCCCCCGACCCGCACCGTGTAGCGCCGGAAGGGCGGCAGGCAGGAGCGGGTGTGTTCCAGACCGACATAAAGGCCGGCAAGACGCGCCATGACGCTTCCTCGATCAACAGGCGTCCACCCTGGCAGGAAGGCTTGAATCCCCGGTGAATCCGGATGTGAAAAAGCCGCGAAGACGGAGGTCCTCGCGGCTTTTGTCAGGGTCGGGATCGGACCAATCAGGCTTCGACGATCGAAGCCTTGACGATCTTGCCCGGATTGGCCGGCGGCTCGCCTTTCGGCAGGGCATCGACATGTTCCATGCCGGAGATGACTTCGCCCCAGACCGTGTACTGATTGTTCAGATAGGGCACGTCATCCAGACAGATGAAGAACTGGCTGGAGGCGCTGTCCGGATCCGCCGCACGGGCCATGGACATGGTGCCGCGGACATGCGGCTCGGCATTGAATTCGGCCGGGATATTCGTGCCGGAACCACCCATGCCGGTGCCGTTCGGGCAACCGCCCTGGGCCACGAAACCGTCAATGACGCGGTGGAAGGTCAGGCCGTCATAAAAGCCCTCTTTCACCAGTTTGGTGATCTGCTCGACATGTTTCGGCGCCAGGTCCGGACGCAGCTTGATGGTGACGTCGCCGCCTTCGAGGGTGAATACGAGTTGTTCTTCGGCCATCGGTCTTACTCCTCAATCCGGGTCGGCACGGGAATTTCGCAGATGTCGGGCAGTGCACCCGCTTCATCGCGCAAGCTGTCGAGATAGGCCGCGAAGGCCTCGCTGTCGGTGTCCGCCACCTGGATGGCGACCTGTTCCTCGGCCGGCAGCTCACTGCCGATGCGGATGGAGCGGATCACGTCCGGGCGAAAATCAGGGTCTTCCATCGCGGTGCCGACGGCAATCTGGTCAACGGCGTCCATGCCCATGCGGACACGGCCCCACACCGTGTAGGTAGCGTTGAGATGCTCGGCATTACCGGTGGTGATATACCATTGGCTGCGCGCGGAATTGGGGTCATTGGTCCGTGCCATGGCCGCAGCGCCACGGCAGTGCAGGAGCCAGCTTTCCACCGCGCCATCCATGGAGATGAAGGACTGGGCGGACGGTTGCGTACCAGCCGGGAAGCCCTGCCAATAGCCGGCCTGACCCATCAGGCTGAGGCCCGGATTGACCAGGCGGTCCTGCAGCTCGCTCATCGGCAGATCGGTCGGAATGCGGCGCAGCGTGAATTCGGCGGCCATCGGTTCCTTGTCCGTGGCATGTCCGGGATTGGCGCGCGAGCCTCCGGCCTGGGCCATGAAGCCCTCGATCACGCGGTGGAAGACCAGAAAGTCATAAAAACGCTCTCCCACCAGTTCGCGCATGCGCGCCACATGGTTGGGGGCGAATTCCGGGGCGAGCTCAATGATGACACGGCCATGATCCGTCTCGACATACATGAGCCGGTCCTGGTCGACCGTACGCCAGGCTTCATCCGGCAGGTTCCAGGCCGGTGCCGCCGCGGCGGTTTCGGTCTGGGTCTGGGCTGTTGCAGCCGCAGCGGCCGCTTCGGCTTCGGTGTCGGTCCCGGCTTCGCGGGCACAGGCCGCAGCCGTGAGGGCAAGGGCCAGAGAGGCGGAAACTGTAAAACGCATGATCACGCAAGTCGCTCCTTGAGACGGGCTTCGATCGCGGGCGGAACAAAATCGGAGACCCGCCCGCCGAGCGAGCAGATTTCCTTGACCAGACGCGAGGCAATGGCCTGGTGGCGCGGATCAGCCATCAGGAAGACCGTCTCGATATCATCATTGAGACGCTGGTTCATGGCGACCATCTGGAATTCGTATTCAAAATCGGACACGGCGCGCAGGCCCCGCACGATGGACTGGGCCCCGACCTCTTCAGCGAAATGCATGAGCAGCCCGTCAAAGGGAAGAACCTCGATATCGGCGATGCCGGCAAATTCGGCGACCTGGGTCTTCACCATCTCGACGCGCTCTTCCAGCGAGAAGAGCGGCTTCTTCGCCTCGTTGATGGCCACGCCGATGACCAGCTTGTCGACCATTTTCACGGCCCGGCCAATGATGTCGATATGACCATTGGTGATGGGATCAAAGGTTCCCGGATAAAGGGCAATGCGGGTCATGCGGTGCCTTTCTGGCCAGCCTGAAGCGCTTGTAGCGGGATTGTCTCCCGGGATCAAAACCCCGGGAGATCATTCTGTGTCTCAGCTCTCCGGAGTCTCGCCGTCAGAGCCGGGTTCCGGCGTGGCCGGCGGCTCGCCGCCCTCACCCTCGACCGGACCGGCTTCACCCTCTTCCAGAGCGTCCTCGTCATCATCCTGCGCATCCTGGATGCGGACCACAGCGACGACATTTTCACTCTCATTGAGGCGGATCAGGCGGACGCCGCGCGAACCGCGCGAGGCGATGCGCACCGTGTCGACCGGGAAGCGGATCAGCTGCCCGCCATCGGTCACGGCCATGATCTGGTCCGTGTCATCGACCGGGAAGCTGGCCGACAGGGTCGTGCCACGCTTGTGGTCATGGGCCCAGACGCCCTGGCCACCGCGGTTCATGACGCGGAAGCCATAGGCCGAAGAGCGTTTGCCGAAGCCGTCATTGCCGACGACGAGCAGGAACTCCTCAGCCCCACCCAGTTCCGCGATACGGTCAGGCGACAGAGCGGCATCTTCAATGGCCTCATCATCTGCATCCGCCGTGACGGCCTCTTCCTCTTCACCTGTCGCGGCAGCTCGAACAGCGGCGGCATGCTTGAGATAGGCGGTCGCTTCGGACGGCTCGATATCGACATGGCGCAGGATGGTCATGGAGATGACCTTGTTGTCCTCACCCATGCGGATACCCCGCACACCCACCGAATTGCGGCCGGCGAAGACGCGCACATCGGAGACCCGGAAGCGGATTGCCCGGCCGGTCTCGGACACCAGGAAGACATCGTCATTCTCGGTACACAGGGCGACATTGACGATCTGGTCGTCCTCGCCCTCCAGCTTCATGGCGATCTTGCCGTTGCGGTTCACCTGGACAAAATCAGACAGCTTGTTGCGGCGGACCGTGCCCTTATTGGTGGCGAACATGACGTCCATTTCCGCCCACACGCTCTCATCTTCCGGCAGTGCCATGATGGAGGTAATGGTCTCGCCCTGCTCCAGCGGGAGCATGTTGACGAGCGCCTTGCCGCGCGTATTCGGCGCGCCCAGCGGCAGACGCCAGGTCTTGGTCTTGTAGACCATGCCGCGATTGGAGAAGAAGAGCAGCGGGGCGTGGGTCGAGGCGACGAAGAGGGTGGAAACGAAATCCTCTTCCTTCATCGACATGCCCGAACGGCCCTTGCCGCCACGGCGCTGGGCCCGGTAGTCGGACAGGGCCGTGCGCTTGGCATAGCCGCCATGGGTGACGGTCACGACCATCTCTTCGCGCGGAATGAGATCCTCATCCTCAAAGTCGAAGCCGGCATCGATGAATTCGGACCGGCGCGGCGTCGCGTAATTCTCTTTCACCTCGGCCAGTTCGGACCGGATGATGTCGAGCACGCGCTGGCGCGAACGCAGGATGTCGAGCAGATCCTCGATCTGTTCAGCCAGTGTCGCGGCCTCATTGCCGAGCTCTTCACGACCCAGACCCGTCAGGCGGTTGAGGCGCAGTTCCAGGATGGCGCGGGCCTGTTCCTCGGTGAGGCGCAGGACATTGCCATCGCGCAGGACAGAGCGCGGGTCGGCGACGAGTTCCACCAGCGGTGCCACATCGGCCGCCGGCCAGTCACGGGACATCAGTTCTTCACGCGCGGCAGCCGGGTTCGGTGCACGGCGGATCAGGGCGATGACCTCGTCGATATTGGCGACAGCGAGGGCCAGACCGATGATGACATGGGCCCGGTCGCGGGCCTTGTTCAGCTCGAACTTGGCGCGGCGCGCGACAACTTCCTCACGGAAGCGCAGGAATTCCTTGAGAATGTCCAGTGCGCCGAGAAGCTGCGGACGCCCCCCCACCAGCGAGAGCATGTTGGCGCCAAAGCTCGTCTGCATCGGCGACCAGCGATAGAGCTGGTTGAGGATGACATCGGCATTGGCATCGCGCTTGAGCTCGATAACGACGCGCAGGCCATTGCGGTCGGATTCGTCGCGCAGGTCGGCAATGCCTTCGATCTTCTTGTCGCGGACCAGGTCGGCGATCTTCTCGATCATCGAGGCCTTGTTCACCTGGTAGGGAATCTCGTGGACGATGATGGCCTGGCGGCCATTGCGCACTTCCTCGATCGTGGTGCGCGAGCGCATCACAATGGAGCCACGGCCAGTGGCGACCGCGTCACGAGCGCCGGAACGGCCCAAGAGCAGGCCGCCGGTCGGGAAGTCCGGACCCGGCAGGTATTCCAGCAGCTCGGCATCGGTGAGCGCCGGATTGTCCATCAGAGCCAGCGTGCCGTCGATTACCTCGCCGAGATTGTGCGGCGGGATGTTCGTCGCCATGCCGACGGCGATGCCGTTGGCACCATTGACCAGAAGGTTGGGATAGCGCGCCGGCAGGACGACCGGTTCCTGGCGTTCGGCGGAATAGTTGTCGACGAAATTGACCGTGTCCTTGTCGATATCGGCGAGCAGCGACTGGGCGACCTTTTCCATCCGGGCTTCGGTGTAACGATAAGCGGCAGGCGGATCGCCATCGATCGAGCCGAAATTGCCCTGGCCGTCGATCAGCGGCACGCGCATGGACCAGGACTGGGCCAGGCGGACCAAGGCGTCATAGACGGCCTGGTCACCGTGCGGGTGATAGCGGCCCATGACGTCACCAACGGCGGTGGCACATTTGCGATAGGCTTTTTCGTGCGTCTGACCGTTCTCATGCATCGTATAGAGGATGCGGCGGTGCACCGGCTTGAGACCATCGCGCGCATCGGGAATGGCGCGCGAGACGATCACGCTCATCGCATAGTCCAGATAGGACGAACGCATCTCGTCTTCGATGGCAATATTTCCGATACCGTCGGGCAGTCCGGAATCGCCGCCGGCCGGGTTCAGGTCGTCATCTTGATCGCTCAAGGCGGTCCTCTTTTCTCTGGTTTCCGGGCGGCACACGAACGCATGCAAACGCCACGAAAAACGCCGCCCCTTCCAACCCGTTTCCGTCGAGACGGATTCCGGGCGTGAATCAGGCGGCAGGCCTGTCGCCAAGTCTTAACAATCAGGGGCAAGGCGCGCAAACGGCGGGGGCGGTTGGGCAGAACGCAGAAAATGACGGGTCCTGTCTTTCATTCGTCATCTCCAGCGCTTACACGAAAACCCGATTGATCCTTGTTGGGGAAAACCATGATCCGCCGTGTCCTGCCTGCCTGTCTCGCCCTCCTTTTGGCCGCTTGTTCGCACCTGCCGACCCAAGCGCCGCGGAGCGAGACAGAGGAGAGTATCGTTCTGATGATCGGGCTGGACGGGCTGCGCTATGACGCGATCGACCGCTGGGACGCCCCGAACCTGCAAGCGCTGGCAGCCCGAGGCGTCCGGCCGACGCGCATGCATCCGGTAATGCCGTCAAAGACGTTCGTGAATTTCTATTCCCTGGCGACCGGCCTCTACCCGGAACACCATGGCATGGTCTCCAACTCCCCTTGGGACGCGGAAGCCGAGCGCATGTTCTCCACCCGGGAAGGCAGCCCGCAGGATCCGTTCTGGTGGCAGGGCGAGCCGATCTGGATCACCGCCGAACGCCAGGATGTGCGCAGCCACATCATGTTCTGGCTGGGCTCCGAAGCACCGTTCGATGGTGATTATGCCTCTGTCTGGCACCCCTATCAGCATGACATGCCCTATGAAGACCGGGTCGCCGAGGTTCTGTCCTGGTTCGATGCGCCGGCCGAGGAACAGCCGCGATTTGCGGCCGTGTATTTTGACCATGTCGACACGGTGATCCACCGCTCCGGCCCCTTCATGCCGGGTGAAGGCGAAGCCGTCGCCCGCGTCGATGCGCTGGTCGGCCAGATGATTGCCGGTCTGGAAGAGCGCGGCCTGCTGGAGCGGACCAATATCATTGTCGTCTCCGACCACGGCATGGCGCCTGTCGGTACCGAGCGCGTGATCCTGATCGACAATTATTCAGAGCTGGACGGCCTGTTCGTCGAGGAATTTGCCGGCCAGTACGGTGCGGGCCTGGAACCCTTCCTGATGGCCTATGGCGATGCGGAGGCTGTAGACCGGGCCTATGCCGAACTGCAGGACGCGCACCCGCATCTCTCGGTTTATCGGCCCGATGAGTATCCGGATCATTGGCATTTCGACCACGCCACGCGCGGGCCGGACCTGTTCATCCTGGCCGACCCGGAATGGCTGATCTCCCGGTCCGACGCCAATCTGTCCAGCCCCTATCTCTCATCGCTGCATGGCCAGCACGGGTTCGACAATCGGGCCGAACAAATGGGTGCCACCTTCATTGGTGCCGGCCCGGTCTTCCCGCAAGGCACCCGCCCGGAGGCGTTCGAGAATGTGAATGTCTACGGGATCATCGCCTGTGCGCTGGGCCTGGACCCGGCCGAGACCGACGGTGACCCGGCCGAAGTGGAGCGGATCACCGGCGGCAACTGCCCGGCAGAATAGCCTGGTCCCGGTCAGCCCTCGTCTGAGGCCGTCATCTGGCGGCCGCCCGGCCGGTCATAATTCCAAGCCGTCAGGAATTCGGCCCATTCCACCCGGCCATCGCCATCCGTGTCGATGTCGTCGAAGGCTTCCGCCACGGAGTCCCGGGCGCTTTCCTCGGCCTCGGCGATGATGGATTCGACATATTCAGGGCTCAGGAATTCCTCCTGGAAGCGCGGGCCGAATTCGGCCAGGGCGTCCTGCATGGAGCCCACCGCTTCGGCGCGCAGTTCCGGCCCGAGCCGGCCATCTTCGGTCAAACCGGCCTCGTGATAGAGGTCGATCAGGTTGAACGCACCATCGCCGTCCCGGTCAATGGACGCGAAACTGGTTTCGGGATCATGCACATCCGCTGTGGCAGGCTGGACTGTCAGCAGGGCGCTGGCACCGAGGGAAAACATCAAAAGCGTGGAAGCAGCGAGACTCATCGGAAACTCCGTAATCTTGTTGAGGATACGGGGTCCCCGCCCGGCCTGAGGCGCCACCGGATAGGCCTCCACGAAATCGCGCACCACTTCGCTGGCGGTCAGCCCCTTTTCGCGGCAAGCCTCCATGAAGGCCTGCTTGGCAGAATATCCGAGGCGGATCTCGAGCGATTCAGATTGTTTTTCGCGGCGTGTCATCCGGTGATACTACTCTCTTGCCGGGCCAACAGGACCCGGGGTCCAGCTGGCGTGTTTCCGACGCTGATTGGAACAAAACTGGCGTCCCGAAGCGAGAAAAAACCTGTCCGGACAGGATTATCTTGCTGTAATCATTGGGACAGAACGACAGGTCGGGGAGACCGGAATGATCAGGATTTCACGTCGCAGCGCGCTTCTGGGCGCCGGAGCCGCCCTTGTCGGGACGAATCCGGTGATGGCGATGAGGCGGTGCACCGTCCCGCCGACCGATGGCTGGCGTGCACGAACGAACCTTCCGGTGAAAATACAGGAAATCTATCCCGCAGTTCTGGATGGTCGGATCTATGTCGCCGGCGGTCTTCAAGCCGCAAACGGTGATGATGTGGACAGTATCAGCGATGCCCTCCACGTCATGCGAACGGTCCATGATCAGGGCGCGGAGATTGCGGCGGGCGGCATACCCTACATGATCTGCGACTTCGCATGGGGTGCCCGCTCCTCCCTTCCCGAGCCGCGTCACCATCCCAATCTCGTCGGCCATGCCGGGGCTGTGTATGCCATTGGGGGCTTCCATGCCGTCGAGGGCGGGATTTGGGGCATGCTGGCGACAAATACGCGCTATGATCCGGACGCTGACAGCTGGACCGAAATGGCGCCCCTGCCGGAACCCTTTGCGGAGACTTGTGCCGTTTCGCTGGACGGGATGATCCATGTCGCCACGGGCCGGCAGCCAGCGGGTGAAGCCAATGCCCAATGGACCGATCACACCGACAGCGGCGCGCATTTCGTCTATGATGCCGGGGCCGATAGCTGGCACACCGCTGCGCCCAATCCCAATCCGCGCAATTCAGCGGCGGGTGTGGTGCTGGACGGGCGTTTTCATGTCGTGGCCGGACGCACCGTCGCCGATGGCAACCAGGCCCATCACGAAGCCTATGATCCGGCGAGCGACAGCTGGCAGAGCCTGGCACCGATGCCACAGGCTCAGGGGGGGCTGGCGGCGGCCGTGTCGGGCGGCAAGATCTACGCTTTTGGCGGGGAATGGTTTGATGATGGCGGCGGGGTCTACCCGAATTGCTGGGTCTATGATCCGCAGAGCGACAGCTGGAGCGCCGGACCGGACATGCGGAGCCCGCGCCATGGTTTGGGCGGGGTGGCGATCGATAACACCATCTATTCCATCGGCGGCGCGCTGCAGGCGTCCGGGCGGCAGACAACCGGCCTGGTAGAAAGCTTCACGCCCCGGACCTGATCCCCCCTCGCCCCTCCCCCTGAAAGCGAGTAAACTCGCCCGGACAATTTCAGCGGGAGGGCGCGATGGGGGAGTTCACGGCAGCGGAATGGACGCGGATCAATGCGTTGCTGGATAGTGATCCGGCCCGCTACGGGTTTCCGGCCCGGCGCGATGACAGTGTGATCCTGTCCTCTTTCAACATCCGCAAGCTGGGCACGCTGAGCACGAAGTCGGACGGCGCCTTTCGGCTGTTGGCGCGCTATGTGAAGGCCACCGACCTGCTGGCCATCCAGGAAATCCAGGACAATCTGGAAGCGCTGGGTTTCCTGAAAGATCTGTCCGGCGACCGCTACGGCCTGGCGGTGTCCGATGTGACAGGCGCCATTCCCGGCCGGGACGGGCTGATCGAACGACTGGGCTATCTCTTCCGCTGGGACACAATCGAGCGGACCGAAGTCGCGTCAGACATCTCCTATGACCGCTCCGCCGTGCAGGACAATCTCCTGACCCACCGGCTGGATTTCGGCGAGGCGCTGAAGGCCCGGGAAGTGGAGTTGGCCGCCTTCGCCGCGGACCGGGAACTCTATGAGGAAGCAAAGGCGGCGAAGAAGCGCGGCGAAGATGTCGAGGTCCCGTCAGAGCCGGAGATGCCGGCTTTCAAACTCCCCCACTTCCTGACCTTCATCCGCGCGCCCTATTGCTGTTCCTTCCGGGTGAAGCCGCTGGGTGCTGCTGAACCCTATGAATTCCTGGCCGTGAATGCGCACCTTCTCTATGGCGATGCTTCGGCCCAGAAAGCGGAAAGGCGCGCGGAGTTCTTTGCCCTGCTGGACTGGATCTATACGCGGGTGAAGAAGCGCGACCGGACCTATCACCTCAATTTCATCCTGATGGGAGATCTCAATCTGGACTTTGACGACCCGGTTGAGGACCGCCGGGAGATCGAGGACTTCATCAAGACGATCGATCAGGAATTCCTGAAGTCCAAAATATCTGCCCGCGTGAATTTCCCCTTCTTTGATGCGCATCCGGAGCGCGGTCCAAACTGGCCCCTGCCCGACGGCACACCAGGGCCGTTCCGCACCAATGCCCGGCTGGACCAGACCTATGACCAGATCGGCCTGTTCGCCCATGACAAGCGCCTGCCCAACCACAAGGCCAATGCCAAGGCCGGCTCGGTGGAGGGCGGGTTTGACTATGGCATGTTCGATTTCGTGCGGCTCTTCCTGGACGCAATGCATGGTCCGGACGAAACCATCGACACGCTGAGCAGTGCTCAGCGCAAACGCTTCTTTGCCAAGTTCGAGCATGATTTTTCCGACCACATGCCGATCTGGATCCGCCTGCCCAAGCCGCGCCCGGGGATGTAGGGATCAGCCTCCGGGCTTGGTGATCATCAGCCAGAATATCCCGATCAGGGCGGCAAAAGCCGGCCAGCCGAGGATGAACCAGACGCGCATGAGCCGATTGATGCGTGCAAGATCAGCCTCCTGTTGCAGCAGGGTTTTTACCCGGTACTGGATCCAAACGACCGGCAGCCAGCAGGCGCCGATGAAGGCATAAAGGGCATAGGTCGCCAGCAGCCAGGCCGAGCTCAGCGGCCAACCAGCCAGATGCGCCAGGGCGATGCCGGACAAGGGCTGGACAACCACAGCCGTGGCCGTGAACACCCAGTCAGCCAGCACGACATGGCGAGCGGTCAACCCGAAAGCGGCCCGGTCTTTGGACCGCCAGGCCATCAGCATGAAGAAGGCGATGCCCATTCCCGTCCCGAACAGGACACTGGCGGAGAGGATGTGGACCAGGCGGATGAGCGGGTAGAGCTCCATCAGCGCTCATCCTCGGTGCCGGCAATCATCAGGGCGAGCGCCATCATCGGGAAGACTTTCAGGATGGGCCCCAGCGCGTCCGCCCAGAGGACGGGATAGGTCCAGGACAGCGTCACGATATAACCGAAAGTGCCCAGGATCATGATCGCCGCGATACTGCGAACGCGCCATTTGGCGATCATGGCCACCCCCACGGCGATATCAAACAAGGATCCGAACCAGAGCAAGGGGGGTCTGGAAACGGCATCAAACCCGGCCTCGGTGAGGACCTGGTAGGCATGCTCTTTCGCAATCGTCAGGGAGAGCACGCCCGTGAGCAGCCAGTAGAGGCCCAGCACCCAGCGTGCCAACGGCCGGGCAAAGCCGAGCCGGGCCTGCCAGCGGTCTTGAACGCCGGCGGGATGGGCGGACAGCCAGGCCTGAAATCCGGAGGGTTTCGCACCGGTTATCCGCATCCAATCTTCGGGATTTCCCTCGACGTCGAAATCGAGCTGTTTGAGGGAATTGGTCCGCATTGACGTGCGCACACCCATCCAGCCGAGCAGGTCCCCGAACCAGAATGCTGGCCGGGCCAGCCAGCGCGGCACGGACCAGATGCGCGTCTCGCCAAAGCCGAGCCAGCGGCGATAGGCCCGGACGAGCTCGTCAAAGCGCACCGGGTCGGGTCCGGCGAGATCGAAACTCTGGCACGAAGGCGCGTCGGGCTCGACCAGTTGGGCGACGGCCGCGCAGACATCCTCCATGGCGATGGGCCGGAAGACCTGCTCGCCGCCGACAACGGGCGTGAGAAAGGGCACACCGCACAGGGAGCGGATCAGGGCCGTGCCGCCATAGACATTGCGGGCCACGACCAGGGAGGGCCGCAGGATGAGCCAATCGAGATCACGATCCTTGAGGGCCGCCTCCCCGGCCAGCTTGTCGCGGGAATAGGCTGACCCGGACGCATCCTCCACGCCGACGGCAGAGATGTGAAGGACGCGGCGGACGCCCTTTTCCTCGCAAGCCTGGAACAGGGCGGCGGCCCCTTCGACATGGACGGCGCGGCTGTCATCACCCAGCCCGTCCTGCAGGACACCGACGCAATTGACGACGGCGTCGACACCCTCAAGCCGGGACCGCCACTCCTCGACGCGGTCGGTGCGGAAATCGCAGGCGATCCAGTCCAGATCGGGGAGCCGGCGGCGGGCCTGATTGACCCCGCGCGCAGCCGCGATCACCTCATGGCCGGCAGCCTGGAGATGGGCGGCAATGTGCGACCCGATGAAACCCGACGCTCCGGCAACCAGTATGCGCATGCCCGTCCCTCCCTGAGAGGACGCATCTAGTCGGGAGTCGCGAAAATCGTGAAGCCGTCGCGGTCCAGACCGCTCATCCAGAGCTCGTCATTCCAGACGGTCACGCCGGTGACCCCATCCGCCGGGGAAACGGGACCCTGGACGATATGGCGGACCTCACCCTCCGGCGTTACGGCAACAACGAGAGGGGGACGATCCGGCAGTTCCGGCAGGCCATTGATCTGCAGCAGACGCCAGACGAGACGTTTGACAAGAGGCTTTCCATGCAAGGCATCCAGATCCGCCGAGCGCAGGGATGGCAGGGCCGACCAGATCAATCCTGTTTCCGCATCGAATTCGAGATTGTCGGGATAGCCGGGCAGGCCCTCGACCAACACATCCATGACGCCGGTATCAGGGTTCAGCGACCAGATGCGGCCTGTCCAAGTCTCGTTGACGTAGACGATTCCGGTCGCGGGATCATGGTCAACGCCATTGATGAAGGCGAGCCCCTCGGCCAGCACGGAATACTCGCCCGGTGCCGAGACCGAGAGGATGCGACCGGTCTGGTCGGCCTCCAGGAAGGACATGATGTGATCGCCATAAGCATGGCGCAGCGAGGCATCGGTGAGAATGATGCGGCCATCGTCCAGCACAGTGAGGTCATCGGTGAAAACCAGCGGACCGCCTGCGGACCGGTCTGCGAGCCAGACCTCCCATCCCTGCCCGTCCCAGCGCAACAGGCCGCGCAATGCGTCGGCCACGAAGAGATCGCCATCCGGACCGAAGGCCAGCCCCAGAGGCCGGCCGCCCGTGTTCGCCACATCCAACCATTGACCGTCCGGCGTGCGCATCATGATGCGGCCATCGGCGAGCGAGGTGTAGAGATTGCCATCCGGCCCCGGCTCGACATCCTCGGCGCCGTGCAGATCCGTACGCTCAGTGCGCAGCGGTTCGGTCACGGCGTCCATGCGGGCCGTCAGGGCCGCCTGCTCCGGCACAATGTCCAACCGCATGGCCGCGATCGAGCCCGGCCCGTAGAGCGCCAACCCCAGCACAACGCCCAGCACGCCAATGATGATCAGGATGATCCGCATGGCTTCCCCCCTTAACAAGTTGGGCCGCAGCATTGCCGGTGCGGCCCAACTTGTTAAGGGGCAAAAAGAAACCCCGGCCAGGACGGCCGGGGTTTCCGAATGCTTCGTACCGGGAGACGCTCCTAGAAGGGGATCTCGTCGTCCAGGTCATTGCGGCTGAAGTCTTCCTTCGGGCCGTCCATGGAGCGCTGGCCGCCGCCACCGCCGGAACCGCCGCCACCAAAGCTGTCATAACCGCCGCTGTCGGAGCTCTGGAAGGAGCCACCGCCCTCATTGCGGCCATCCAGCATGGTCAGCTCGCCACGGAAGCGCTGCAGCACAACCTCGGTGGAGTATTTCTCCTGGCCGTTCTGGTCGGTCCATTTGCGGGTCTGCAGCTGGCCTTCCACATAAACCTTGGAGCCCTTCTTGAGATAGTTCTCCGCGACCTTGGCCAGATTGTCGTTGAAGATCACGACACGGTGCCATTCGGTCTTCTCCCGGCGCTCGCCGGAATTCTTGTCGCGCCAGCTTTCGGAGGTGGCGACCGACAGATTGACGACCGGATCGCCATTATTCATGCGGCGGATCTCCGGATCGCGTCCCAGATTGCCGACCAGGATTACCTTGTTGACGCTTCCCGCCATCGCCCACATCTCCATTTTCTGCGGCAGGCCTTTACGGCCGGCCGATATTTGTTCACATTCTGTTCCGCCGATCAAGGTCGGCGAGTCGCAGGGAGTTTGAGCGGAGGGGCCCAACAGAGTCCAGAGCGCGCAATCAGGCAATCCACGAAGGATGGCAGCGCAGCTATGGTAGAACTTCGTAATAGTTATTTTCGCCGCGCGGGCATTCCTCCCTCAGAAGAATTGCACAACGACGCAAAGAAGGCTCGTCTGTTCCAAATGCTTGGACCGTATGTCCACAACGGTCACATAAGACCTCAACACCCTCAATGTCGGCGCGGTATTCCCCTTCCATTTCAACATACTCTGTTGATGTTTTTACCTTCAAAAAACCACCTCACTGGAAATGATCAGATCAAACTAAAAAGAAGAAGAAAATCTACTCACTCAGCTTCGTAATCCCAAGAGTGTTGTTTATTTGGCTTCGAAGATTTTTTAGCCCACGACCTTCACTGGGCGTTTTTGGCAACGTTATTGATTCTAGCCCAATAAAATCACCCCGCGCCTCTAGACGAATATGTTTGTTATCAGATTTTTCGAAATAGCCATGACGGGAAAGAACAGATGCTATTTGTTTTGCAACCTTCTTTGGATCCTTCGTAGCACGGATCAAGTCCTGGTTAAGCTCTGCCAGTGCAGGTGACACCTTCAATTTGTCTAATAAACTTCCAAACACTACCTTGGACCTCTGATCGAGCCCGACTTGGTCAGATACTGAAAGGCTAACCTTGGCAGCAAGTCTCAAACGGTCCGAAATTTCGCCCGAGTAGACTTCTGGCCCCAACAGTCGCACCAAATTGTCCATCGAAAACTGTTCGTCGTCAGCTCCAACGCCCGTTGAAGGAAAACTCATCACTTGACGTTCCAGGTCGCCAATGCGGTCCTGTAGGTTTGCGATTTCTTCCAGAAATAACTGTTCGCTCTCGTCTGATGTAAGCCTGCTCTTGTCGCGTAACCTTTGCGCTCTGAGGGCCTGCTCTTGTAGCTCAGTCCAGTCCCAACCAGACGCCGGCATTTTTCCACGAAGGTCCGATGCAGCGGCTTTAGCAACAGCGGCAAGTCCAGAACCGTCTTGAATCTGCCAGCCAAGGTAAAAGCGCCTAACAATTCCAAGGTTCGGAACAGAAAGTGCGATAGTTCCTCCATAGGCATTGCTAGCCTCGCATGCATCACGGAGTTGAAATGAGAACGACCTCGATGGCTCAACCACCACGTGAGCCAATCCACCAAGGTCATATGCCAACTTGTCTATCTCTTGGGAAGACAACAACCAGGCACCATCAGCAACCGCAGAAACATACAATACAGGCAGCCAATGCGTCGCACGCCCCAACGTCACAGCCTTTGCTGTAGCTAAGCCCCCTTCATCGTCAGGCAAAAAAACAGGTGAATCGCTGATTGCAAGCTCTCCATCTGCTGCACCCCAGCCATTCTTAAGCATTGCCTTGATCAAGTAGGGCTTTCGAGGTCGCTCGAGACGGGCGTCGGGCTCTAACGCCAAGCATTGCGTCCTAAACCGAACATGATCTTGATCAGTTTCACACTGCCCTCGTCTCAGCACTGCTTCGGTACGCCAAAGTCGCCCTTCTGAGTCGGGAAAGTCGTGACGAAACCCAATCGCTCGCCACTCATCGCCATCAGAATGCTCTCGAAATCTCAGCTCCTCGCCATCGCTTGAACGCAAATGTGCATTTTCAGCGTCCATATCTTTGAAGGCATCAGAATTCAGAACGTTGCTGTAAGATGTGCCCTGCAGCCAAGCGATCACTTCTGCAACGAAGGCCGCACGGTTTGGCCGCTTTGCGACCGGAAATTCTGTAGCAAATGGAACCATTGATTGAAGTTCGTCAATCTTCCCCTTCTGGTCAACATCTAATCAGATTCATACAAGCGCTCGTTATTTTTTTGGGTTTCTTTCCCTTCAGCGCAATGGCGCTCGCATGATCAAACGATGAACCTGGACAGCACCCTACCTTGCCTCCCCCACCCTCCTGCCTACGTTATGTCAGGAGTGCGGTGGCTGCGGCTGGACGCTCCGGCACCACCTCTCTAAAGCTTTTCCGCTTCCGGCTTTCCTCTTCTAAAGGGACACGACCACCGCATGGCGCTTGAAAAAATCCGCGTACAGGGTGCGCGCGAGCACAATCTGAAGAATGTGTCTGTCGAGCTGCCGCGCGACAGTCTGATCGTGTTCACCGGCCTGTCGGGCTCGGGCAAATCCTCCCTCGCCTTTGACACGATTTATGCAGAAGGCCAGCGCCGCTATGTGGAAAGCCTGTCGGCCTATGCCCGCCAATTCCTGGAGTTGATGGCCAAGCCGGACATGGATTCGATCGAGGGCCTGTCTCCGGCCATCTCCATCGAGCAGAAGACCACGTCGAAAAATCCGCGCTCCACCGTCGGCACGGTCACCGAAATCTATGACTATATGCGCCTGCTCTGGGCGCGTGTCGGCGTGCCCTATTCGCCCGCGACCGGCCTGCCGATCGAAAGCCAGACGGTGAGCCAGATGGTCGACCGTCTGATGGCACTGGAAGACGGTTCGCGCCTCTACCTGCTGGCCCCCGTCGTGCGCGGCCGCAAGGGCGAATACCGCAAGGAATTCGCCGAATGGCTGAAATCCGGCTTCCAGCGTGTGAAGGTGAATGGCGAATTCTACACGCTGGAAGAGGCGCCGACGCTCGACAAGAAGTTCAAGCACGATATCGACGTCGTCGTGGACCGGGTCGTGATCAAGGAAGGGCTGGAAAGCCGGCTGGCCGACAGTCTGGAAACCGCGCTGAAACTGGCTGACGGGATCGCTGTCGCCGAGTTTGCCGGCAAGACCGACGAGAAGGGCAATCCGGAACGCATCGTCTTCTCCGAGAAATTCGCCTGTCCGGTTTCCGGTTTCACCATCGAGGAAGTCGAACCGCGCCTCTTCTCCTTCAACAATCCGGTCGGCGCCTGCCCGAGCTGTGACGGTCTGGGCCAGTCGCTCAAATTCGACGAGGATCTGGTGATCCCCGATCGCGACAAGCCGCTGTCCGATGGCGCGATTGCGCCGTGGAGCCGGGCGACGTCGAAACTCTACCAGCAGACGCTGCAGGCCCTGGCGGAGCATTTCGGCGGCGACATGTTCCAGGCCTGGCGCGACCTGCCTGAGGAATTCCGCAAGATCGTCCTGTGGGGCACGAAGGAGAAGGTCACCTTCGTCTATGAGGACGGGCTGCGGAAATTCGAGACGCAGAAACCCTTCGAGGGCGTGATCCCGAATTTGGAGCGACGCTGGCGCGAGACGGATTCAAGCTGGGTGCGCGAGGATCTTTCCCGCTTCCAATCCTCCCAGCCCTGCGAAACCTGTGGCGGCCGCCGCCTGCGCCCGGAAGCGTTGAGCGTGAAGATCGATGGCCAGGATATCTCCCACGCCTCGGAACTCTCCATCCGTCATGCGGAAGCCTGGTTCACCGCCCTGCCGGAACATCTGACCGCCAAGCAGATGCAGATCGCCGAGCGGATTCTCAAGGAAATCCGGGAGCGTCTGAAATTCCTGGTCGATGTGGGTCTGGACTATCTCACCCTGGACCGCGCCTCCGGGACGCTGTCGGGCGGGGAAAGCCAGCGCATCCGCCTGGCCAGCCAGATCGGCTCGGGCCTGACCGGCGTGCTGTATGTGCTCGACGAGCCCTCGATCGGCCTGCACCAGCGCGACAATACCCGCTTGCTGGAAAGCCTGCAGGGACTACGCGATCTGGGCAATACGGTGATCGTGGTCGAGCATGATGAGGATGCCATCCTGACGGCCGACTATGTCGTTGATCTGGGTCCGGCCGCCGGTGTGCATGGCGGCGAGATCGTGGCCGAGGGCACGCCCAAGGAGATCATGGCCAATCCGGACAGCCTGACCGGGCAATACCTGTCCGGTGTTCGCCGGATCGAGGTTCCAGAGAAACGCCGCAAGGTCGACAAGAAGCGGATGGTGAAAGTCGTCGGCGCGACCGGCAACAATCTCAAAAGCGTGGATGCGGCCTTCCCGCTGGGCGTGATGACCTGTGTCACTGGTGTGTCCGGTGGCGGCAAGTCGACCCTGACGATCGAAACCTTCTACAAGGCCGCCGCCCGCAAGCTGGCCAAGGCCCAGCAAGTGCCGGCCCCGCACGACAAGATCGAAGGACTGGACCAGCTGGACAAGGTGATCGATATCGACCAGTCGCCGATCGGCCGCACGCCGCGCTCCAATCCGGCAACCTATACCGGCGCCTTCACCCCGATCCGCGAATGGTTTGCCCAACTTCCCGAGGCCAAGACGCGCGGCTACAAGCCGGGCCGTTTCTCCTTCAATGTGAAGGGTGGGCGCTGTGAGGCCTGCCAGGGCGATGGCGTGGTGAAAATCGAGATGCACTTCCTGCCGGACGTGTTCGTGCCCTGCGATGTCTGCCACGGTAAACGCTTCAATCGCGAGACGCTGGAAATCCAGTTCAAGGGCAAGTCCATCGCCGATGTGCTGGACATGACGGTCGAGGAAGGCGCGGACTTCTTCAAGGCCGTCCCCGCCGTGCGCGACAAGATGGAAACGCTCAAACGCGTCGGCCTGGGCTATGTGAAAATCGGCCAGCCCGCGACCCAGCTCTCCGGCGGTGAAGCCCAGCGCGTGAAACTGTCCAAAGAGCTCTCCAAGCGCGCCACTGGCAAGACGCTCTACATTCTCGACGAACCGACAACGGGCCTGCATTTCGAGGATGTCCGCAAGCTCCTGGAAGTCCTGCACGAACTGGTCGAGGCCGGAAACTCGGTCGTCGTCATCGAGCACAATCTGGACGTCATCAAGACGGCCGACTGGCTGATCGATCTGGGTCCGGAAGGCGGCGATGGCGGCGGCCGGATCGTCGCCGAGGGCACGCCGGAGAGTGTTGCCGACGTCGAGGAAAGCTGGACCGGCCGCTATCTCGCTCCGATGCTGGAACGGGCGAAGGAATTGCGGAAGAAAGCAGGCTAGGCCTGGCCCCTCAGATCAGACGGACTTCCTCGTTCGGCGCGTCTTCCGTTTCCATTTGAGGAGCAGAAGGTCCGGGTTTTCGGACCTGCTGGGGCGCCTGCGTCAGACGTTTCCGCAGCACCCAGGCCAACGCCAGGGTCAAGATGGCAAAAACAATCGGATCAGCCAGATCGGGCCAGGTCAGGAAGACCGTGTCACCCTCCCCGTAATCGGCGGACCAGTTCAGCGCGTCCATGATCGCGCCTCCGACAGGCTGGTCCGGTGACAGCCCGATATTGTCCAGCGACAGGCCGACAATGATCCAGATATTGAAACCGGCATGCAGGCCTGCGGCCAGGTAGAGGGAGCGCTGCCAGATCGCCACCAGGCAGAAGAAGATGCCGGACAGCATGATGGCGCCAATCCAGAACCCGCCGATCAACCAGCCATCCTCGTAGAATTGCATGTGGTAGAGGCCGAACAGGAGGCTGCTCGCCAAGCAGGCTATTCCAGCCCCCCAGCGCAGGCTCATGGCGGACAGGAGCCAGCCCCGGAACACGATTTCCTCGAACCAGGCATAGGCCCAAAGACTGGCCGCCAGCAGGCCCAGCAGGATCATGTCGCGCGGGGCCAGTGCCTGCCAAGTCCGCCAATAGGCCTGCAGGCCCGGATAGGGATCAACGCCTTCGCCGAACCACAAGCTGAGTGCCCATCCCGCCACGCCGATCAGCCAGGCGATTCCGGCGCCGATGAGAAGCCCGGAAATCTGGCGCAGAAAACCGAAGCGAACCGGCAGGCCGATACTGTCACGACCACGCCCCTCCACATGCCGGATCCAGGCCGTGACCATCCAGAAGCCCAGCACTGCCATGATGGCCATGTAGAGAATTTCGATCTCAACCATCATCCGCTGATTGGAAAAGTCATAGGCAAGAGGCGCGGCAGCCACGGCGGCCATAATGAAAGCGGCCAGCCCCGCGATCAGCAGAGCCAGTCCGCCCATCAGGGCGAAAGGCGTCAGCCAGGCACGCACCCGCCAGGGTTCAGCGACCGGTGCGAACAAGGCTTCGGGGCCCTGCCATGTCGAGACGAGCCATTTCACCGGGACAGGCCCGGCTTGGGGAAGTGTGCAAGGGGGGCTGATGTCATGCCCGTCAGTCCTCGGCCTCGATCCGGGCTTCTTCGCTTGCGATCGCCCGTGTCCAGTCATCATCCCGGCCACTAATGGCCAGGGCGAAATAGGCCGACATGCCATAGCCCAGCAGGGCGATCGGCAAGTTCATGAGCGCGGACACCGCGGCATAGGGAAAGATCTGGTCCAGGCCGAGCCGGTCGCCGGTCAGCATGGCCTGCATCATGTCCTGCTGCAGGGAGAGCGCCGGGACCAACAAGCCGACCGCCATGATCACAAGATTGGCGACAAAGGACGCAACCACGATGACAAGACCACTGAGAAAAGCCTGTCCGACATGACCCTTCATGCCATCCCAGGCTCGTTGCACAGCAAATTGACGCGTCATGGCACTGAGCGCGACGGCCGGCGTCAAGCGGACCAGGGCGTAGAGCAGTCCAATGCCCAGCGGCAGGAATAACAGGTTCAGAATGAGGAAGCCCTGATGGATGGCTGAGAGGCTTAGTATCACGGCCACAAGGACCCCGGGCACGAGCAATACGGTCAGCGTCAGAGCCAGGGCGACCAGCAACGCCCACAATTCCTCTGCGCCAAACCGGACAGGAAGCCAGCCCACATCCTGACCGGTTGTGAGGAGTCGCATCCAGGCAACAAAGGGAATGATCCAGAACAGGAAGGCCAGCGGCAGCACGGCAAAACTCTGGATCATATAGCCCAGAGTCGCTCCCTCCGACGCCCCGTTGCCCATCGGAGGCGTGGGCTGCATCCAGAGTTGCAGCGTGACCCCGCCGGTCATCCAGACAGCCGTCCAGCCCAACAGAAGCCAGAAAGCACGCGGCCGGATGCGGCCAACCAGGAATGCCATCGCCACCGCATTCATCGGGTTGATATTGGTCATGTTTCCCCCTCCTGTCCCCAGAAGAGGGCTAACATGCACCTGCAATCAGAGCCAGCAAAAGCGCCAGCTGCACGCAGCTTGTAGCGTGAACTTACCCCTCGCTCGGGCTGGCGCCCAGCGGGTGGCCCTTGTCCAAGTGGGACGGGTCCGTGGCGGCGCTGGCATCGTCATCATTGCGGATGGCGTTATAGGCGCCGACCGAGTGCCACATGGCTTCCATGACGATCTGCGAACCATAGCTGACCAGGAAGGCCGCGATCAGGCTGATCCGGCCCGTGGTGGAATTGAGCGCGGCGCCAAACATGTCGAACACGACTTGCGGGTCTTCACTGCCATCCATGGTGTTGAGCTGTTCCAGCAGCGGCATGAAAGCGCCCAGCAGCACCATTTGTGTGACGATCCCGATCACCGAGGAGACCACCATCATCATCACCCAGACGGCGAGATAGGCGACCAGCATCTGCCAGAACACACCCTTGGTGGCAGTCCAGCTCTCGAAGAAGCGGAATTGGCCCTCGCGCACGGTCATGGCCGGAGCAGACGCCAGTTTGACCGACAAGACGAGAATGGCTCCGAACACGCCAATGAAGACCAAGATGCCCAAGAGGACGGCGGCACCGCCACCCCCGTCTGCGCCGACCAGGGCCCCGCCGACACCGGCGAAGACGGCGACCAGAATGATACCGGCATAACCTGCCAGGATCAGAATGAGATACATGATGTTGACGCCGAACAGACGCACTTCGTCACCGCCGAAGCGGAAGGGGATGACCGGCTTCACCTCACCCTTGGTGAGGTAACGCAGCCAGGCCCCCTGCACGGCGAGCGAAACCATGATGCCGAACGGCACGGACAGGGCGAAAAAGCCGAAAAAGGGTCCCAATATGCCCAGCACCCGGCTGAAGGCTTCGCTCTCATCCAGCGTGCCATTGGCGTCGGCGATAGCCAGTTCAAACAGGCCGGAAATGGCCGGCCAGAGGATGAAGAAGCTGGCAATGGTCAGGCCGCCGACCAGGGCAAGCTGGCAAATGCCGATCCAGATCGCGCCGCGCGGATTGCGGCTGAGACAATTGAAGAAGTGCAGGATGGCTGCACCGAGATCGAATGGCTTCGCGGTCATGATGGCTCCCTCCACGCCGGTCATGGTGAGAGCCTATCATGCGCGTTTCGCGTGCACGCACCAGAGGGATGTGTGCGCCCAATATCCCGCCCGGTCTATTGCGGCGAAAGCGCTTTCATCCGGTTCTGGTAGATATAGGCGTAGAGCCCTGAAAAGACGGGGACATTAATGGCAGAGAACAGGCCAAGCCAGAGCGAGTACTCGCGCATCCGCATCATGCCGGGAGCTGTTGCATTCTCCTCACCCAGCAGATGCGCCACGTCGAGGATCCGCTGTCCCAGCAAACCGCTGATGGCTTCGTAGAGACCCAGCTCTATCAGGATGGGCAGGCCCGCGGGCAGGAGGCAAAGCACGATGCGCCAGCCATTGCGGTCGCTGAGCGGCCAGACCTTCATCACCCGGATGGCCCGCTGGTCGATCGTCGCCGGCAGGGAGAGTACCAGCCGGCCGGTTAGCCATACGACAATCGCCATCGCTCCCAGGCCCAAGGCAATCACCGCCACCCAGTCAGCCCTTCCCATGTAGGAAACGGCCTCCATCAGGTCGAAACCGGTTTCTTCCGGGTCCAGACCGGCGCGTTCCAGCGCCATGCCGGCCACTGTGCCGAACACCGTGCCCCAGAACAGGAAGACCAGAACGAAGACAATCGCCGTCAGCAGGGCGACCAGAAGCGAAACGATGAAGACACGGAACTCGTCGCGCCCCAGCTGCAAACCCATCCAGCCGGAGAAATCGCCCCGCACGGCCATGCGCAAGGCCGCTGCCGACAGGGCAATACTGGCGATGATGCTGGCAATGGAGACCAGCATGACCAACGGTTGGAAGCCCGGATCCAGCGTGCCCGTGACCAGTCCCTGCGTCAGAAAGAGATAGAGCGCATAGGCCACCGTATAGGGCAGGCCCGCGATCAGGATCGGCCGCCAGTGCGCAAGGAAGAAGGCATAGGCGGCAAACACGCTGCGCAGGATCGGAATGGCGGTCGGGGTCATGGGCGTCTCCGCTGGATGTGCGCCAGAGATACCCTGCCCCGCCACGGGATCAAGCGCGACGCGCGGTCGCGCTATTCATTCATGCGGTAGTCGAAACGGGTTTCGAGGCCTTGGTGGGGAACCGGTTCGCCATCCCGGGTTGCCGGCTGATACCGCCAACGCCGAACCGCCTCCACCGAGGCATCGTCGAAAATTCCAGGCGGGAATGACCCGATGACCTCGACATTCTCGGTCCGGCCGTCCGCTGTCACGTCAAACCGCACATAGACCACGCCATCGAGGTCAGACACGGCGGCTTCGTAGGGATAGCGTGGCTCGCGGCGCGTCAGCGGTTCGGCATCGCAACAGGGTCGATCGGGCTCTGGCTCTCCGACCACGCTCGAGGCGAGCTCATCGGCTGCGGTATACCGCTCCGCATGGAACGGATTTTGGTCAAGGCGCGCATTGAGCCGCGCGAACGCCGCGTCTGTTTCAGCGTCATCCGCGTGATACAGATTCAACCGGGCCGAGGTGTAGGCGGCACGAAGCGTTGATGCGTTGGCATGATCCGGATCCACGTCTGACAGGACATCCTGCGCCATGTGGAGCGAATAGGTCGCCCGTTCGAAATCCTGGTCGAGCGTCTGGGCCACACCCGCATAAAGCTGGGCGAGCCCGTAGCGCGTATCCGGCTCGGTCAAAGAGGCTTCAAAGAGATTGACGGCCTCCGTAGCAGCCATGCCCGCATCAGCAATCTGCCCTCGCCCCATCGCGGTAAGCGCCCGCGTCAGATAGGCATCACCCGCAAAATCACTGGCCGAGGAAAAGTCGCCCTCCAGATCATCGAGCGCCCGCACAGCGTTGCGCGAACAGGCATAGGCGTCTGATGCATCCGAATTGCGCAGGGCAATGAGAGCGGCATTGTGCCAGCGCCAGGCCCGGTCGACCGGGTCGACTTCAGCACGATCCGACAGGCGGGCGGATTCGCGCCAAGCATCCTGGGCCGTTTCCAGATCACCATTGGCCGACGCGGCAAAACCGTGATTCTCCGCCAGGACCGCCAGCGTGCCCTCATCGATGCGCGCGCGCTCACCCGCTTCATGGGCCCGGCTCGCGGCTTCCAACAGAGCCACCGCATCACCGGCATCCAGCGCGGTCTGGTAGTCCTGATAGGCTGAAGCCACATCATCCGGAAGCCCCTGCGCGTGGGCTGCACCCATCGCCAGCGTGATCCCGGCGATGATCGTGAAATGTCTGATCAATGTGCGCATGTTTATCCCCCAGTCGCAGACAGGATGCCGACAGGTCGCACCACGTCAAGTTGTTTGCAAGCCCGGCCTTTCCCGTTGACCCGCTCACCGGCACGGCTAACGTGACCGGACCGAGTGTGTTGGGGGCGTGGCATGAGTGATACGGAAAACGGATCGGCAGGCGGGGATGAGGCCGGTGCGGAACAGCCGGCTGAGGGCACGACGCCCGAAGCGGCTCAATCAGAGGCTTCAACGGCCGGTGCCGGCGCGGAAGCGCCCGCCGAGCCGCCAGCCGAACCGCCTGCAGAGCCACCCGCCGCTGATGCGGAAACCGCATCCGGGGAACCGCCGGAAAGCCTTGTTTTCAGTCAGCACGCCACATGGGGCGGGATTGTCCCGATCACCCTGCTCAATGCCTTGCTCAACATTATCACGCTGACGCTATGGCGCTTCTGGGGGCGGACCCGTGTGCGGCGCTATCTCTGGTCCAGCACGACCGTGAATGACACGCCGCTGGAATATACCGGCTCGGGCTGGGAGCTTTTCCGGTCCTTCATCATCGTCATGCTGGCCATCTTCCTGCCCATCTATGCGCTGATGTTCGCCGGCCAGCTCCTGCTGCCGCCCGAGCAATTCATGCTCTATTTCGGCCTCGCCTATCTGCCCATCCTGCTCTTCTTCTCCTGGCTGCTGGGCATGGCGGTCTGGGTGGCCCGGCGCTATCGCCTGTCGCGGACGACCTGGCGGGGCATACGTCTGGGCCAGACCGGATCGGCCAACCGTTTCGCCTGGGCCTCAGTCGGCTATTCCATCCTCACTTCGATCACGCTGGGCTGGTTTGCGCCGGCCGCAGAGATGCGCCTGACGCGCCTTTTGTGGGCTGACAGCTTCTATGGCGACCGGCGTTTCAAAGTGCCTGCCAGCGAAGAGGGGTTGGCCGGGCCGACCTATGGCGCTTTTGCCCTGGCCTGGATTTCCGGCGTGGTCGGCTATTTCGCCTTCATCGCGGTCTACATGTTTCTCGTCTGGGATACGATCGAGGCAGGCGGGCAGCCGGACTTCGACATCGTCCTTCTGGTCAAAATCTATGCCGCCCTGCTGGTCTACATGATCATTGTCGGCGTGTTCAGCCTGCCCTATGCGGCGGCCCTTCTGCGCCGCAAGGCCGAGATCGTCACATTCGAAGGCGTCACCTTCTCGATCAAGGCGACCACGCTGGGCCTGGGCTGGATCTATGCCGGGAATTTCCTGATTGTCGCCCTGACCCTCGGCCTTGGCCTGCCGATCGCGCAGATGCGCCTGTGGCGCTATATTTTCAACCGGCTGGAAGCGCAGGGCGAGATCGATATCGCCGCGATCCGCCAGAATGCAGACAAGGGACCGAAGTCCGGCGAAGGTCTCGCCGATGCCTTCGATATCGGCAATGTCATCTGATCCGGCACCCATCATTGGCCAGTTCGCCGACGGCGACACGGCCCAGATTCACACCGTCACGGTGGCGGTCGAGGATGATCGCCTCGCCCTGACGGGCGACAGTCTGCGCCTGTATTGGCGGATCAAACGCCTGCGCCGCCTGCCCGATCGGCCGGACGGGTCCGTGGTGATCAGTGAAGACCAGTCGGACGCCCGCCTGAGCCTGGATCCGGACAATGCCGCCCGGCTGCGTCCGCTTTTGCCCAAGCTTCTGGATGACCGGAAAATCCGCCGCGGCACCTGGATGCTGGGCGGATCCCTGACGGCCCTGGCCGCCGGGCTGGCCGGTTTCATGGTCTATGGACTGCCGCTGCTGTCGACCCCGCTGGCCCATGCCGTGCCGCTGGATGTGGAAGCGCGCCTGGGAGCTCGCTCCAACCAGTTCGTCGCCTGGTTCACCGATGAATGCGAAACGCCGGAGGCGGCCCAGGCCGCGCTGGATTCGCTGGGTGACCGGCTGGAGACGGTGTCCCAAAGCCCGTTCGAGCTGAAACTGCGGATCGTCGACGCCCCCTTCCCGAATGCCTTCGCCCTGCCCGGCGGCTGGATCGTGGTGACCGATGATCTGATCGACATGATGGAAAGCCCGGACGAGCTGGCCGGTGTTCTGGCTCATGAGGCTGCCCATGTCGCCCAGCGGCATGTCATGGCGGCCCAGTTGCGCGAGATGGGCGCCGGCGTCCTGCTGGAATTCCTGATCGGCGGCGGCACCGGGGCCGGACAGGAGATTGCCCGCACCGGCGCGACACTGGAAAGCCTGCGCCATTCCCGCGCCGCCGAGGCCGAGGCTGATGATTACGCACTGGCCTATCTGGAGGCCGCCGACATGAATCCAGAAGCCTTGGCCGACTTCTTCGACCGGATGCAGTCCGTGTTCGAGGAGTTGGAAGCTGAGGCCGAAGATGAAGAGGACGCGGCGGAGGATGATTCAGTCCGCTCCCACCAGGAACGTGCCGAAGACTGGCTGCGCGCCACGCTGCGCACCCACCCCGACACGACCCGCCGTGCCGACACCGCCCGCGAGGCGGCGGCCGGGCTGAGCTGGTCCGGTGCCGCCGTGATGAGCGATGAAGACTGGGCCGCCCTGGATGCGGTCTGCGAAACCGGCGTGCGCATCAATGACACGGCCATGGAACGCGCAGCGGACCGGATCGCCGATGTCTTGAGCCAGCCGGGCAAGGATGAGGACGAGGCGGTGTCTGACGAAGTCGATGCCCAGCCGGGTGAAGAGCAAGAATGAGGCGAAGCGGTTGCCTCGAGCGCACTAATCAGAGAGCACAGTATCAAGGAAATAGGCTGTTTCGACCCGCCCCCGTGCCGTGAACCGGACTCCCCCGCGCCCTTCCGAAAGCTCTGCGAGACCAAACAGGTCGACACGCCGGACAGTATAAACGGACGCGTCAGCCTCGCACTGCGGACGGAACCCAGACTCGCGAATGGCCTGCCGGACGCTCCGCAAATAAGCTCGCTCTTCACGCCCCTCATAATGCATGTCGGTGATGGCAGGTTCGCCGCCGGCGGCCGGAACCTCCAGAAGCGATTCAACGACAGCATACCGATTGCCATTCATCATGGCGCGCATGGGGAACTCGACAAACGCTCCCGGCTCCAGGGTCACCGGTGTTCGTCGCATATAGGCACACCAGACAGGCCGAGTTTGGGGAGCAAACCTCTCGGCTCCGCTTGCACTGTCCTGGAACCCCTCAGTGAGCAGGCCTGACACGCGAGACAACACCGTGTCGCGATAGTCATCCGCCCCATTCTCGTCTGTAACAGACAAGGTCTGGATGGCTTCTTCCATATGGAACCATGCCCGATCAAACTGCTCTTCGGATTGCAGCTGATCGATCAGTGAAACCACCACATTGGTGTAGCGCCGCGCGTCGGGGACGCCCGCCGCCAGCATCTGGTTCACGGCGTCTTCGAGATCTCCAATCCCGGCCCCGTCAAACTCCGCCGCGGTCTGTGGTGGATCCGGAACCAGCATGCCCTCCGTCCACGAACGGTGCGCATGTCCATGACGGGCAGCCAGTCGCAAACCAAAAGGCAAAGCTTGCCCATAGGTGACATGGTCCCCTTCATTGTCCGCAGCCTGCAAGGCGATGCCGACGAGGAGAAGAGCCGTCTCCTCTTCCTGCTGTTCGGCCAGATCGTGCAGTATCGCGATCTCCGGCGCGATTTCCGCAAGGACCTGCCAATCATGAAGCTCAAAATGCGCGTTCACCGCATTTGTACCGAGCGCTTTGAGTGTGTCCGCGTCGACTTGCATTGCCCGACCTGCATGCCAGGCTTCCAGTGCAGCTGTGGCGGCGGCCTGCACGTCGCCGGATTCCTGCGCCTGAGTGTAGCGCACATAGGGCTCGGTCACCGAGGGCGGGAGCTGGGCCTGTGCGTATCCGGAAAGGACGACGCAAAGAAGCGCCAAAACCCCTAAAAAACCTGGGTCTGTTCATGCCGTCACTCCCCTTCAGGCCGACCGGCGAGTTGGAAATCGAACCGCACCAGCAAGTCCTCTTCCCTCACGGCTTGGCCAGTCTGCCGTGCCGGGCGGTAGCGCCACTCGGAAACGGTGGAGATAGACGGCGTGTCGAAAACACCCTCCGGATAGGCATCGGCGATCTCTACATTCTCGACGTCACCGGCCTCGTCTACATCGAACCGGACAATGACATAGCCTTCCACGCCAGCCCGAGCCGCCGTCGCGCCAAAAGGCGGCGTTGGCCGGAAGGCGGGCTCGGCCGGTTCGTAGCCTTCCGGTGGTTCGCCAGGCCGGAGCGCCAGACGCAAATCAAAATGCCGGATTTCGGCTATATAGCGCCAGTTTTCCTGGTTGGGCTCGCCCAGAATCTCTAGCCCGCGGGCCAGACGCGTGCGGGCCAGACCCGGCCGATTGGTATATGCGGCAATACTGGCACTATGTCCCCAGATTGACGACACGGCACCATCGTCCCAACCCGCGCTCCGGTAGACATCTTCAGTCAGGGACCAATGCATTTCCGCCAGTTCGGTTTGATCCGTGTAGTCCGCCAGCTCCGCCACCATGCCTGACATGATCGCGATCATGTCTACGCCGGCCCCCTCCTCCTGTGCTGCGGCCAAAGCCCGTTGAGCAAACGTCAAGGCGGTTTCCGGATCGTCGGCATCGAGGGCTGCCTGCGCCGCACGATACGGGCGCGCAACTGATGAGGGCGCTGGAATTTCGATAGTCTGCGGCTCGCCCGTGCTCTGAGCAGCCACCGGCACCTGCGACAGCCAAAGCCCGAGCAGAAAAACCAGACACAACTTTTTCATGCAACACATCCCCCTGCCCGCATTCCTAGCGCAGACCCGGACGGCAAGAAAGTCTCCACTGACCCCGCTCGCTTGACTTCACAGGGCTGCGGATCGATATGCCGCGGATGACTGATCAAGCGATGAAACCCGTACACGTTATCGGCGGCGGCATGGCCGGTTCCGAAGCTACCTGGCAGCTCGTCTCCCAGGGCGTGCCTGTCATCCTGCACGAGATGCGCGGCGTGGTGGGTACTGATGCGCACAAGACGGACGGGCTGGCCGAACTGGTGTGTTCGAACTCCTTCCGTTCCGACGACCACCAGACCAATGCGGTGGGCCTCCTGCACGAGGAAATGCGGCGGCTGAACTCGATCATCATGGCCGAGGGTGACAATCATCGCCTGCCGGCCGGTGGCGCGCTGGCGGTGGACCGGGACGCTTTCTCCGACGCCGTTACCAAACGGCTGAGCGAGCATCCGCTGGTCACGATCGAGCGGGGCGAGATCCCGGCCCTGCCGCCGGAAGATTGGGACAGTGTCATCATCGCCACCGGTCCGCTGACGTCGGAAAGCCTGTCCAAGGCGATCCTGGACGCAACCGGTGAAGGCGAGCTGGCCTTTTTCGATGCCATCGCGCCGGTGATCCATCGCGAAAGCATCAATATGGACAAGGCCTGGTTCCAGTCGCGCTATGACAAGGGCGAGACGGAAGCGGAGAAGAAGGCCTATCTCAACTGCCCGATGGACAAGGACCAGTATGAGGCCTTCATCGATGCCCTGCTGGCCGCGCCGAAGACCGAATTCAAGGAATGGGAAGAGAACACGCCCTATTTCGACGGCTGTCTGCCGATCGAAGTGATGGCGGAGCGCGGGCGCGAGACGCTGCGGCACGGGCCGATGAAACCGGTCGGTCTGACCAATCCGCATGATCCGACGGTGAAGCCCTGGGCGATTGTCCAGCTGCGCCAGGACAATGCACTGGGCACACTGTTCAACATGGTCGGCTTTCAGACAAAGATGAAATACGGCGCCCAGACCGATATTTTCCGCATGATCCCGGGCCTGGAAGATGCGCAGTTTGCCCGTCTTGGCGGCATCCACCGCAACACTTTCCTGAACTCCCCGCGCCTGCTGGATGACCAGCTGCGCCTGAAATCCCAGCCGCGCCTGCGCTTTGCCGGTCAGCTGATCGGTGTTGAAGGCTATGTGGAGAGCGCGTCCATGGGCCTGCTGGCCGGCCGTTATGCGGCGGCAGAACGCCTGGGCCAGCCGATCACACCGCCGCCGCCGACCACGGCCATGGGCGCCCTGATCGCCCATGTCACCGGCGGTCATCTGGATGCCGGCAAGGGCAGTTTCCAGCCGATGAATGTCAATTTCGGTCTCTTCCCGATGATGCAGGCCCCCTCCCGCGATGAAGAGGGCAACCGCATCCGCGGCAAGGCGAAGTCCGTGGCGAAGAAGAAGCTGATGAGCGCACGGGCTCTGGAGGATTTGGCGGTGTGGTCAGCGAGCTGACCACACCATCCGCCTGATCCCTACCAGGGCAGGTCCTGGCCGGAGACGTGGAAGAAGCGGCCGGACATGGCCGGCTGTTTGTAGGCGCGCGCGATCAGGTCGAGCTGGCCTTCCACGCTTTCGGTGACGGTGAGCTGGCCGTTCGGGCCGCCCATATCGGTGCGCACCCAGCCCGGATGCAGGATGATCACGACAATGCCCTTGTCCTTGAGATCCAGGCTGAGGGATTTGCCCATCGCGTTGAGCGCGGCCTTGGAACCGCGATAGCCATAGCCATGGCCGCTATCATTGTCGGCGATCGAACCCATGCGGGAGGATTGCAAGGCGATGACCTTCATCTCCGAGGCGGCGACCTGATCGGCAAAGGCTTCGGCCAGAGCGATCGGGGCGATGGCGTTCACGGTGAATTCGGTCTGCATGTCCGCATTGGCGGCGCTGCCGAAACTGCGCGTGGAGCTGGCCGCCATGCCGGCATTGGCGAAAAGCAGGTCGATCGGCGTGGTCACCGTCTTGGCCAGTTTGGCGGGGCTGGAAAGATCGGTGGCGTCATAGGCGACAATGTCCAGCTTGCCCTCGCCCACCGGCAGGGCTTTCAGGGCATCCGCGGCATCGGGATTGCGGACAGCCGCCGTGACATGCCAGCCGCGCTCGAGCAATTGGCGGGTGTGTTCCAGGCCAAGGCCGCGATTGGCTCCGGTGATGAGCGCGTGATGCATGTCCAACTCTCCCGTGGATCGTCTGTCGTGTCATTGAGTCTTTGAAGACGCCCGTGATGGCGCAGTCTGCGTCGTCCTGCAACTCTATCCGTGCAGGCGCAAAAGTCACCGCCCCGTCAGCGACAACCAGGTCAGCCGCATCTGGCGCGCCAGGAGCGGCCGGTCCGGCGCAATGGCATAGGGGCTTTCGGGCAGATGCTTGAAATAGGCCGGTGCCAGGACGGCATAGCCCAGCGCCGGCACGGCCTCTGCTGGCAGGGCACCGCCAGCCCGCAGGCCCGCGATCGCGGAACGGGCGGCGTCACGGACCGGTTCCAGCGCGTCCCGAACCTTTGCTTCTCCCAGCCCCTGGGCCAGCATGGCCGGCGTCGCGCCGACAGCGCCCAACGCATCTCCGCCCACCGGCGCCCGTCCTATGCGGGCACGGTGCGGGAAGGCGCGCAGCAGACCTGTCAGCCCCCAGGCCCGGCCGGCAGCGTTGAGGTGATCAGCCGACATGTCCGCTCCGGCGATCCGGACCGCAAGACGGGCCAGTCGGCTGGCTGTGGCATCGACATAGTCGATGACATCGTCGAGCGTGGCGAAGGGGCGGGCCGAGATGTCATCAAACCGCGCCTCGATCAGTCCCTGGAACTCCGCTTCGGGGATGATATCCGTCAGCGGGGCGAGGCCTTCGGTGACGGCATGGCGTCGAACTTTCGGGCTGTCCGCATAGAGATCGCTGACGGCATCGCGCCACCAGGTCAGCTTCATCTCGCCGATCATGCTCTCCGACGTCGCCTCGGCAATCTTGCCGAGCTCGTGATTGAAGGCATAGAGCGCAAACAGGCGGTCACGCACCTCCGGCGTGGCGAACAAGGCCGCGAGGCGGCGGTCCGGGTCTGCTTTTTGAAGCAGAATGTCGAAATCTTCGTCTTGCATGTGCCTAACCGGTGGACATGGGACCTGCCCACACCATATGTCGGACAACAGAAGAATGCCCGTAAGGGTTCATCCACATCCCACCATCAGCCCATTGAGAGGTTTCCATGGCTTTCACTCTGCCCGATCTTCCCTACGCCAAAGACGCGCTTGCCCCTCATATCTCGTCTGAGACGCTG
Source organism: Maricaulis parjimensis (assembly GCF_016817355.1). GTDB lineage: Bacteria > Pseudomonadota > Alphaproteobacteria > Caulobacterales > Maricaulaceae > Maricaulis > Maricaulis parjimensis. Next base: position 321,406 of record NZ_JADOTT010000003.1, on the reverse strand, counting down.
GATTTCCACCACGGGAAACACCACAACGCCTATGTGAACAATCTCAACGGCATGGTTGAGGGCACGGACCTGGCGTCGAAATCGCTGGAAGACGTCATCTGCGAGACCGCCGGTGTCGCCGACAAGGCCGGCGTGTTCAACAATGCCGCCCAGATCTGGAACCATACCTTCTACTGGCAATCCATGCGCCCGAATGGCGGCGGTGCCCCGACCGGCCCGCTGGCCGAGATGATCGACCGTGACTTCGGTTCTCTGGACGGTTTCAAGGATGCCTTCGCCAAGGCGGGTGCCACGCAGTTCGGTTCCGGCTGGGCCTGGCTGGTGGTCAAGGACGGCAAGCTGGAAGTGCGCAAGACGCTGAACGCCGAAACGCCGCTGACCGAAGCCGGCGTGACGCCGCTGCTGACGATGGATGTGTGGGAACACGCCTATTATCTGGACTTCCAGAACCGTCGTCCGGACTACATCTCCACCTTCCTGGACCACTTAATCAACTGGGAATTCGCAGCCGAGAACCTGGCTGCCGCCTGATCACGTGAATTTGGGCTCGCCCACGCGAATTTGGGGTCGCCAACAAGGCGGCCCCGCCCTACCCTTCTCCCCGGTCGATAAAAACAATCGGGGGAGACTCCCATGCTCATCCGCAGCCTCGCGGCCGCGGCGCTCCTGACGAGCGTCAGCCCGCTTCCCGTCCTCGCGCAGGACATGCACCCGGTCGAGGATCCGCGCGCCCTGGGCTTTGACCCGGCCGGCCTGGACGCGATCGACGCCCGCATCGAAGACCTCTCAGCCGCCCATGCCCGTCCGGGCTATGCTGTGATCATCACGCGCGGCGAGCAGGTGGCCTATGTCGCCGAGGCCGGCACCGCCAATTTCGAAACCGGTGAAGCCTTCACCATCGATACGCCGGTACGGATCGCGTCCATGACCAAGCCGGTGACCGCCGTCGCCATCATGCAACTGGTCGAGGACGGGCTGGTGCAACTCGATGCACCCGTGAGCCAGTATCTGCCTGCGTTCGCGGATGTCCAAGTAGCCCTCAGCCCGATGGCCGGACCGGACGGTGTCATTGCCACGCGCGCGCCGGACACCGAGATGACGGTGGAGCACCTGCTCACCCATACAGCCGGTCTGGGCTATCTGTTCGAGGCTGAAACCGATCTGGGCCAGCTCTACCTCGATAACTCGCTGTATGACGGTGAAGGCGATCTGATGGCCCGTATGGAGCAGCTGGCCGATCTCCCCCTCTACACGGACCCTGGCGAGACCTGGATCTATTCCTATTCGATCGACGTCCTGGGCGCGATCGTGCAGGCCGCGTCAGGCATGCCGTTCGAGGACTATCTGGAGACGGAAATCTTCACGCCACTCGGCATGGATTCCACCGGCTTCTTCTTCGACGATGTCGATTTCACCGAGGACGAGCTCGCACCGCTTTACGTCCATGACGAAGCTGGCGAGCTGGTCCTGGTGCCCGAAAGCCCGTTTCCCGACTGGCCGTCCGGTGGGGGCGGCCTGGTCTCGACGGCCACGGATTACGCCCAATTCGCCATGATGCTGGCCAATGGCGGCACGCTGGGCGATGTGCAGATCCTGCAGCCGGACACTGCCGCCCTGATGATGAGCCCGCACACCACACCGGAACAATTGGGCGAGCGCTGGGAAGCGCGCCGTTTTGCCTATGCCGGTGATGTTGTCATTCCACCCGCGGACGGCGAAACCGCGCGCGGCATTCCCGGGGACTATTCCTGGGGTGGCCTGTTCGACACGGACTTCTTCGTAAGCCCGGCTACGCGCGTGGCCGTCATCACGACGACGCAGATCCAGCCTGGCCCCCACCGTCCGGAACCCCGGACAAGCGCGCAGATTCGCCCCCTCGCCTATCAGGCGATGGCGTTCGACTGAGTTGCCTGAAACTTTCTGCGGCAGGCGCGACGGAATGGGTCCGCCCGCACGTGGAATGGGGGCAGACGGGACCCCTCCCTGTTCACGGCCCGTCTCGCACATGTCCCCCCTGACATGTCGCAGGGCCCGCCGAAGCAGCGGGCCCTGCACTTGTTTCAGGGGAATGTCGCAAAGCGCCCGAAGGCGCAGGATCAGGCGCCCGACTGGGTGCCCTCACGCTGTACATTCGTGAAGAGAAGCAGCGGTGCCGCGACAAAGATCGAGGAATAGGTCCCGATCAGCACACCCCAGATCATCGCGAAGGCGAAGCCTTGCAGCGAGGCCCCACCGATCAGGTAGAGCGAGATCAGGGCGACCAGCGTGGTGGCAGAGGTCAGGATGGTGCGCGACAGCGTGTCATTGATCGACAGGTTGAGCACATCCGCCAGCGGCATTTTCTTGTACTTGCGGAGGTTCTCACGGATGCGGTCATAGACGACGACGGTGTCGTTCATCGAGTAGCCGACGATCGTCAGAATGGCGGCCACGGTTGCCAGGTCGAACGTCATCTGCGTGACCGAGAACATGCCCACCGTCGCGATGACGTCGTGGATCAGCGCCACGATGGCGCCCACCGAATACTGCCATTCGAAGCGGAACCAGATGTAGATGAGCATCAGGAAGAGCGCGACGCCAATGGCGGTGAAGCCGGTGAAGATGAGTTCACGCGAAACCGCGCCACCGATCACGGTCGTCCCGCGCAGTTCCAGACCCTCTACCGAGGCCAGAGCCTCCTGAAGCGCTTGCCGGGCCGTCTGGTTAGCCTGCTCACCTTCCATGCCCTCACCCGGCTGCAGCGGCAGCGAAACGAGGAAGGTCTGGCGCTCAGGGTCCGAATTGCCGGCGCCCTGTACCCGCGGATCGCCGAGGTCCAGCGAGGTTGCGAGGGTACGCAGGTCTTCGGTGGTCGTGTTATTGCTGGTCTCCACCTCGGCCTGGATACCGCCGCGGAAGTCGATGCCGAAATTGATCCCGACATTGGCAAATTCAAACAGCGAGAACAGCAGGACAAGGGCCGACAGACCCAGGGCCATGAACCGGACACGGATGAACGGGACCTTGGCCGTCGTCGGCAGGAGATTGATGAGTGCGAGCTTCATGATCCGGCCCCCTTAGATCGGCAGCTGTTTCGGCTTGAAGCCGCGCAGCCAGAGCACGGCGAGAAGACGGGAGAAGACAAAGGCCGTGAAGACCGAGGTGATGATGCCGATGCCCAGGGTCACGGCGAAGCCGCGGACCGGGCCGGCGCCCAGAAGATAGAGCACGGCGGCGGCGATGAAGGTGGTCACATTGGCGTCGAGAATGGCGGCCAGGGCCCGTTCATAACCGGCCTGGATGGCATTCGCCGGTGTTCGCCCGTTCAAACTCTCCTCGCGGATACGTTCGAAGATGAGCACATTGGCGTCGACGGCCATACCGATGGTGAGGATGATGCCCGCAATGCCCGGCAGGGTCAGCGTCATGCCGAGGCCGGACAAGCCGCCCAGGATCAGGACCACATTGACCAGGAGTGCGGCAACGGAGAATGCACCGAACACGCCATAGGCCGCCAGCATGAAGACGATCACCAGCGCAAAGCCGATGATGATGGCCAGCTTGCCGCTTTCGATCTGGTCATGGCCGAGGCTCGGCGTCACCGTGTATTGGACGACCGGCGTCAGCGTGGCCGGCAGCGCCCCCGCATTGAGCAGGATGACCAGCTGGGACGCCGTCTCATAGGTGTAGCCGCCCCCAATAACGCCCGATCCGCCCAGGATCGGCTCATTGATGCGCGGCGCCGAAATGATCTCGCCGTCGAGCACGATGGCGAACTGGCGGCCGCGATTATTGGCTGTCACATCCCCGAAGACGAGCGCGCCCTGGGTGTCAAAGCGGAATCCGACGACCGGTCCGGAATAGCTCGGATGGGTAGTGACGTTGGAATTGGTCAGGTTCTCACCCGTCAGCAATTGGCGCGTTTCCACGGCGAGGTACTGGACAGGCTGAGTGTTGGCGACCGGGTAGATCGTGCGCCCCGGCGGCGTGCGGGCCTGACCGTTGGGGCCCGGATCGATCGTGCTGTCGACCATGTGGAAGCTGAGCGCCGCCTGCGTACCGACCAGGTCGATGATTTCCTGCGGATCTTCCGCGCCCGGCACCTGGACCAGGACCCGGTCTTCGCCGGAACGGGCGATCGTCGGGTCCGTCGTGCCCAGACCATCGATCCGGCGACGGATCACGGTGATGGCCTGGCTGAGCGTGCGGTTCTTGATGGCGGCGAACTGCTCGTCCGTCACCGTAATGCGGATCGCACCGGGATCATTCGGATCGGCCGCCATGCGGTACATCTGGGCCAGGCTGGGACCGCCGAATTCCGTCGTCACCGGCCCGTTCAACGTCTGCAGCTGTTCCAGTGCCTGGTCGCGCTGTTCCGGACGGATCATCAGGACGACGACTTCATCGCCGATCACCGAGACCGAACGCGGCAGCAATTGCTCATTGCGCAGGGTCTGGCGGCTGTCGGCGGCGAGGCCTTCCAGCTGGGCCGTGCGGACCTCGTCCATGTCGACTTCAAAGACGATGTGCGAACCGCCCTGAAGGTCGAGGCCGAGATTGATCGTGCGGCTGGGCAACCAGCGCCAGATACCGCGCGCCTCGCGGCTGCCATCGATATCGCTGATCGTGTAGCGCTCTTCTTCCGGCACCATGTTGGGCACGGTGTAGAGAATGCCCAACAGGACAACAAGGATGATGGAGAGAAGTTTCCAGCGCCCGAAATACAGCATGGCAGCGCGGCCTTTTCAGTTGGTCGTCGAGAAGTGGATCAGTCGTCCTTGGCGTCATTCGCCGGCTTGGGCTCGGTCCGGCCCTTCACCGAGGCGATCGTCTGGCGGACCACGCGAACCTTCACGCCTTCAGACAGCTCAACCGTCACTTCTTCGTCGGCCACTTTGGCGACCTTGCCGATCAGACCACCCTGAGTGATCACTTCATCGCCGCGCTTGAGGCCTTCCACCATTTCCTTGTGTTCCTTCATCCGCTTTTGCTGCGGACGGATCATCAGGAAATAGAGCACGCCGAACATAAGGACGAGCATGAGGACCTGAGGGCCGAAAAAAGCTTCCATGACAGTCTAATCCCACGATGGCTGGGCCAACCCACGCGCAAAGGCGCGGCCGACCGAAAAAGAAAGTGCGCGGGACTATATCGGGGTCACCCTGTCATGCAACAAGGCCTGGCTGTTGGAAACCTGCAGGCGATCAGCGCAGATAGCTCATCGGATCGACCGGATTGACGCCATTGCGGATCTCGAAATGGACCTGCGGCCGGTCCACCGAGCCGGTATCGCCTGCCTCGGCGATGATCTGGCCCTGACTGACCTGATCGCCTTCACGCACCAGAAGGCGCGAATTATGGGCATAGGCCGTCACGAAACCACCTGAATGGCGCAGCAGAACGAGCTGGCCATAGCCGGCCAGTTCAGACCCGGCATAGACGACCTGACCCGCTGCAGCGGCACGGACACTGTCGCCTGTGCGTGCTTCGATATTGATGCCATCATTGCGGCCGCCATCCGGCTTGCGGCCAAAGCTCGACAGGACAGAGCCGCGGATCGGCCAGTCAAAGCCCGGCGCTCCGGCCTGGGCCGGCGGCGGACGGTTCTCGCGGGCCGGCGGACGGGCCGTCGAGGCTGATCCGGCGCGGTTGTCGCGGCTTGCCAGATTGACCACGGTCGCCCCCTGCGGCAGGCGGATCTGCTGACCGACTTCCAGGCTGTAGGGCGGGCGGATGCCATTATGGGCGGCCAATTGCTGGAACGGCACATCATAGCGAAGGCCGATCCGGTAGAGATTCTCGCCACGCTGGACGACATGCACCGCCGGCCGCGGCATGGACAGGACCTGACCGACATTCAGGGCATAGGGACGATAGAGCGAATTGGCGCTGGCCAGAGCTTCCATCTCGACACCACACCTCACGGCGATTTCCGACAGCGTGTCGCCGCGGCGCACCGTGTAGGCATTGCCGCATTCAACACGACTGATCCGCGATGAGGCGGACGGGCCGGAGCTGCTACCCGGATAGCGGTTTTCCACCCGGGCCGGCTCGCGCGGGGTCGACGCACAGGCCGCGAGGCCGGCGCTGAGGACCGCGACAAGGCAGATCAGGTTTGCAACACGCATGACGAATGAACGCTCCGAAGCCAGATTGCCTGACATACAGCCATGGCAAGGCTTAACCGGCGGTTATCCATGACGCGCAAGGACCACAAAACACGCTTTTAGATTATGCATGCCTCAAGGGGCGTTCCGGTTCAGGCGGAATCCAGTTGCGCGAGACACCAAGCGTAGGCCTTATCCCGGTCGTCAAAGCGCTGATACTTAACGTCCCACTCGCGGACATACTCCATCAGCAGGTTTTCCAGAGCCTCATTGTGGCCGGGAGGCGGGAGATAGGCGACGGGCAATCCGGACAGGACTTCCAGCCCGTCATTCCAGATTTCCCGCAGCAGGCTGAATGGCGGATTGTCACTGATGGCGCGGGCATCGACAATTATGGCGTCCAGACGCCCTGCCGCCCGCAAATCTCCGATCCGGAGATGCAGGGTGGAGTGTCCCAGCCGACTGATCTGTCCTTCGAGCTCCTGGATCCAGATTCGCGGATCCGGGCTCTCCACCAGTTTCGTGCCCATGCTCATTTCTAGCACAGTCCCATTATAACGGGAGGACTAACTTCTAACGCGAAATCAAAGCCTTGAAGGTCGCGCAATCAGAGCGCGCGGGCTTCACCCTTTACCAGCGGCACGAAGCGGACATCCATGATGTCGCTCTCCTCGATGTCGTCGCCATGACGGACATAGCGAACCAGAACCTGTTTGGTCCCGCGGTCGACCGGTGCCACGGCGATGCCGCCATCCTTGAGCTGTTCTAGGATCAGGTCGGGGCGCTCGGGCGCTGACGCGGTGAGAATGATCCGGTCAAACGGTGCCTGTTCTGTCCAACCCAGCGTGCCATCGCCGATCTTGGTCACGATATTGGTCAGGCGAAGCGCCTCGAAACGGGCCTCCGCCTCACGGGAGAGCGTGCGATAGCGCTCCACCGAATAGACCCGGCGCGCCAGCCGCGCGAGCACAGCAGCCTGGTATCCCGACCCGGTACCAATCTCCAACACCTTGCAGCGATCATCCAGTTTCAGAGCCTGGGTCATCAGGGCCACGATGAGCGGCTGGGATATGGTCTGACCGCAATCGATCGGCAGGGCCCGGTCATCATAGGCCTGATCCCCGAAACGCTGCGGCACAAAGAGATGGCGTGGCGTGCGCTCCAGTGCACCCATGACCTTGGCATCGGTCACACCACCGCCCCGTAGGCTCATCACCAGCTGGATCATGCGCGGATCGGGGAGTTGCATGTCCGTTGCCCTGCCTCAGCTCTTGGGCGGCACGCCGCCCAGCATTTTCTTCAGATTGCCCAAGGTCTCGCCATGGGTCAGGTCCATGTGGAGCGGCGTGACGGAAATCTTGCCGTCATAGATCGCCTTCAGGTCCACACCCTCGGGGGGATTTGACAGGATACCCTTGAAGGCAAGCCAGTAATAATCCATGCCGCGCGGATCGGTACGGTGTTCGGCGTGCAGGATGTGCTGGTCACGGCGGCCCTGGCGGGTGACCTCAACCTCGGTGACATCTTCCGGCTTGCGGTCCGGGAAATTGATATTGATCAGGACATCGTCCGGCCATTTCAGATCGAACAGGCGGCGCAGGATCGGTGCGCCATAGAGCTCGGCGGTTTCCCACTCGATCGGATCATCCTTCTTGAAGCCATAGGCCTGGGACAGGGCGACGGACGGAATGCCCAGCTGCATGCCCTGCATGGCACCGGCAACCGTGCCGGAGAAGGTGACATCCTCGGCGATATTCTGGCCGCGATTGACGCCGGACAGGACAAGGTCGGGCTGCTTGCCCGGGATGATGTCCTGCACACCCATCAGCACGCAGTCGGTCGGCGTGCCGGAGACGGAGAATTTCTGGTCGCCCCATTTGCGCACGCGCAGCGGGGAATGGAGGGTCAGGGACCGGCCGGCTCCGGATTGTTCCTCGGCCGGGGCGACAATCCAGACATCGTCTGAAAGATCCCGCGCGATCTTCTCCAGCACTTTCAGGCCGTGGGCCCGGATGCCGTCATCATTGGTCAGAAGAATTCGCGGATTGTCGGGGATCATGGGATTTCGTCCTTGGCATCAGTCAATGCACGCTTCTAGACGATTTGCCCCGACCTGCCAGCCCACAAGTCTGTCAACAACAGGAAAGAGCCAGGCGGCTGGGCGGCCGCCTGGCTCATGATCCACAGAGTTCGAGCTACCAGCCTTCCGGCGTATCAATGGAAGGCGGCAGGAAGATCTCGACCTCGAATGGATCAAAACTTGAATCCGGCCAGATGCCGGTACCGGGGGACGTGATCCCGTCATTCGGAATCACGCCCCCGGTCGCAATCCCGGTCCCCCCCTGTGACAGGGATTGCAATCCGGTCAGGCCGTCAAAGGCCTGCGTATCGATGGCGCTGTCCCAGCCCATTGCCGACACATCCGATGCGCCGATCTGTCCGGGAAGACTGAAATCATCCGACAGGTTCACCAGACCCGGCTCCTGGGATGAGCCGGTGGTCTTGCTGACCGTCCCGGTTTCAGCATCCGGCATGGGCAGGCTGGTGAAAGCGATCGCCTCGGCAGCGCCGCTGGCTGCACCTTCATCCTGGATGATGATGCTGGCCGACGCCGGAGTGGACGGTCCGGAAACCTCCACAGACCAGCCATCAATGGAGGAATTGCCGACTCGGCTGTCCACAAAGTCCAGACTGTCAAAGGTGAAACTGACCGTGAGCGGACCGTCCGCCGTGTCGACCGTGCCGGACCAGCTCACCTGGGCATCGGTGATGGAGTCCAGATACCGCGCCCAGTCGCCGTTTTGGACATAGCCCCCAGTATAGCCCGATAGGTCGAACTCACTCGGATCGACGACGCTGGCGACACCATCGACATAGGTCGTGGCCATGATGTTGTAGTCGGCATTATTGCCATTGAGGTGGAAGACCACGCCATTGGACGGCAAGCCGGCCGGCGCAGACAAGGTGGCGGATGTGCGCACTTCGCTGAACACCTGGCCGGTGTCGAAATCGACCACGAACCACATGCCGGCATTGCCGATCTGGTGCGTGGCCTCAGACCCGCCCGTGATGACGGTGTCCGCATGGGCGACACCGTATTCCACCGTGAGGGTTTCAGTGGCGCCTGCTGCGATATCGCCGAACTGGGCCGGGTCGACAACCAGTTCGCCCGTGAAGGCATCCACGGTGAAGTCGACCGGATCGCCGCTTTCCGTGGTCACCGACACGCCGGTGACCGCCATGGCATCGCCCTCGGGGTCGCTGGCATTCCCGAACAAGTCCAGCACAACCGGTGCCGCATTCTCCGCCACTGTCACCGAGACAGGCGCGGATACAGTCGGCAGATCATTGCTGCCGAAGATCATGATGTTGAACTGGGACGTGCTGGTGGTGAGACCGTCGCTCAGCTCCACATCGAAGGTCAAACGGACACTCGCCCCGTCATCGAGATAATCGAACACACTGGCATCCGCATCAAAGGACCAGCTGAGTACGCCATCGGACGCCTCCAGCGTCAGCATGGAGGCGAGGTCGACACCCGCCAGACCCGTTGACTGCCCCTGCAGACGGACCTGGCTGACAGTCGCTGTGTGCGTGTCATTTCCGTCCTGGTCCGAATAGGACAGCGTGCCGCTCTCACTCAAAACGGCCGCATCATTTTCGCCGAAGTTCAGCGAGACACCGTCATAGATGGCAACCGGGTCATTGGCCCCGTCGACCGTGATGGTGACGGTGCGCGGCGTCACACCGCCCTGCCCGTCCGAGACGTCGAAGCTCAGCGTGATGGTCTCGCTATCGCCCTCCGACAGATCGTTGAAGAAGCCCGGATAGAAGGTGATGCTGCCCGTGTCCTCATCGAGGCTGTAGATGGCCGTGCGGTCCGGGTTGGAGAATGTAAGCACCGTATTGCTGATGCTCAGGGCATTCCCGTCCGCATCGCTGGCACCATCAAGCAGATCGACCGAGAAGAAGCCGGCATCCTCCGGCATGTTGACGGCCAGCGCCGGTGCGTCCGGCGCCGTGTTCAGCCCGGTAATGGTGATCTCCACGGGCGCCATCACCGTGTCATGGCCGTCGCTCACCTCGACATCATAGGTCAGGGTCAGAACCTGACCGGTAGAGAGGTAGGCGAACAAGGCAGGATCGGCCGTGAAAGTCCAAGCAACCGACGGACCGGTCTCGCTCGCGTCAAAACTGATCAGGCCCAGCACGTCCGCTGCGGTCAGGTCGCCGACTTCGCCAGCCAGGCTCACGCCGAGCGCCGTGCCCGTATGTTCATCGCTGGCATCGGGATCCCAGATACCGATCACGCCATCGGCGGTCAGATCGCCTGCGGCATCGGTCTCGGCATCGACCTGGAGTTCCGAATTCCACGGCTCGAAATAGGGCGCATCATTCTGGCCCACGACCGTGAAGTGGAATTCACGGGGCAGTACGCCGCCATCAGAATCCACCAGGTTGAAGCTGATGGTCAGGATTTCGGTCTCGCCCTCGGCCAGGTCTTCATACTGGCCATAGGGGAAGGTCACCGTGCCCTGTTCCAGATCGACATTGGCCGTAACGGCGCGATCCGGATTGTCGGTATATGCCGTCACATCCGTGACGATCACGCTGTCGCTGTCCACATCCTGGACGCTGGCCAGAAGGTTCACCCAGAGCGGTTCGCTTTCGCCCAGAGACAAGGTGAAATCGACGAAGGTCGGCAGATCATTTGTACCGGTGATGGTGATGGACACAGTGGTGGTGTCGCTGTCGCGACCGTCCGTCAGCTCGACTTCATAGGTCAGGGTGACGCTTTCGCCTTCCTGCAGATAGTCGAAGATTGTGCTGTCGGCATTGAAGGTCCAGCCCAGTTCCCCATCGACGGCATTATCATCGAGACGCAGTAGCCAGTAGAGACTGCCGGGATTGAGATCGCCGGTCTCGCCGGACAGGGTCAGATTGTTGATCCAGCCATACTGGCTGTCGCTGGCATCGGGATCGTCGAACGCAATACTGCCCGTCGTGGTCAGTGTCGCGGCGTCATTCTCGTCGAATGTGGCGTCGAGCGAGGAGTTCCAGGGCTCGATATAGGGCGCATCATTCTGGCCGATGACGGTAAAGCTGAGAGTTTGCGGCACAACTGCGCCATCACCATCATCCAGATTGAAAGCAATGGTGAGAATTTCAACCTCGCCTGCGGCGAGATCCTCGAACTGGCCGGACGGGATGATGACCGTGCCCTCTTCCGCGTTCACATTCGCCTGGATGGCCCGGTCCGGATTGCTGGAATAGGCGACGACATCAGTCGCGGTGACACTGTCGCTGTCCGGATCTTCCACGCCAGCCAGGAGATTGACCCAGAGCGGCGAGTCCTCGCTCACGTCGGTCGTGAAGGTCTGGAAGGTCGGCGCGTCATTCGTGCCGGTCACCGTGATGGCCACGGTGGTGGAGGTTTCAGACCGCCCGTCCGAAAGGACAACGTCATAGGTGAGCGTCACACTCTCACCGTCCTGCAGATAGTCGAAAAGACCGCCATCCGCCATGAAGGTCCAGCCGAGCTGGCCATCGGTCACTTCATTGTCGAGACGCAGCAGGCCGTAGAGATTGCCGGGGTTGAGGTCGCCGGCATTGCCCGACAGGGTCAGCCCGCTGAACCAGGCATCATGATTGTCATTGGCGTCCGGGTCGTCGAAGGCGATGCTGCCGGCCGTTACCAGGGTGGGCGCATCATTCTCGCCGACCGTCGCCTCGAGCGTGGAGTTCCAGGGCTCAATATAGGGCACATCATTCTGGCCGATGACGGTAAAGCTGAGTTCACGCGGGACGATCCCACCATCGCCATCATCCAGGTTGAATGTGATGGTCAAGACTTCGACTTCGCCTTCGGCAAGGTCCTCGAACTGGCCATAGGGCAGGATGACCGTCCCCGCTTCCAGATCGACATTCACCGTGACATTGCGATCCGGATTGCTGGTGTGAGCCGACACATTCGTGGCCGTGACCGTGTCGCTGTCGACGTCTTCCACGCTGGCCAGAAGATTGACCCAGAGTGTTTCGCTCTCGGTCAGGCTCAGGGTGAAGTCGACGAAGGTCGGCAAATCATTCGTACCCGTGACCACAAAGGTCGCGGTGTTCGGCGTGACGCCACCATGATTGTCACCAACCAGATAGGTGATGGTGACCGTTTCGGTCTCGCCTTCGCGCAGATCAGTAAACTGGTTCAGATCGAGCTGGACGGCATCATAATTATTCGGGTCGAGGCTCCAGATGATCGTCCGGCCAGGGTTGCTGGAAGAGACCGACTGGATTTCCTCGACACCGATCTGGTCGCCATTGTCCGGATCGCTGGCGGTGGCCATGAGATCGACGGAGAACAGGCCCGAATCCTCACTGACACTGCCCGCATCGATCGCCTCGACAATCGGGGCATCATTGCTGCCAGTGATGGTGACCAGAATGTCGCGCGGCACGGAACCGCCATTGCCGTCATTCAGATAGAAGCCGATCGTGAAGGTTTCCGTCTGACCTTCGGCCAGATCGTCGAACTGGCCGGCCGGGAAGGAGATCCGGCCGGTTTCCGGATCGAAATCATAGGCCACGCTCCGATTATTGCTGGACAGGTAGACGTCCAGATGACGCAGGGTGACGGTGTCACCATCGGCATCTTCCACTCCGGCCAGAAGATTGATGTAGAAAGGCTCGTCCTCCGGAATGACCGGAGAAAAGTCGACATAGGTGGGCGCGTCATTGAGACCGATCACGTTGAAGGTCGCTGTCGTCTGCGTCACACCGCCATGATTGTCACCGACGAGATAGGTGATGGTGATCGTCTCGGACTCGCCAGCACCCAGATCATTGAACTGGTCCAGATCCAGCTGGAGCGCGTTCTGATTGTTCGGGTCCAGACCCCAGATGATGGTCCGGTCCGGATTGGTCGATGAGACAGACTGGATTTCCTCGATTCCGAGCACATCGTTCTGGTCGGGATCGGTCGCGTGGGAGACGAGGTCCAGCGAATAGAGGCCGGCATCTTCCGTGGTGGTGCCGGCAAACAGATCGGCAACGACCGGCGCATCATTGGTACCGACAATGGTGAGGGTGACAATGCCATCTGCCGTGTCCGTGCCATCGGTCACGGAGAAAGCGATCTCAACCTCGATCGTCTCGCCTTCGGACAGGTATTCATAGCCGGTGAGCGTGTCAAAGATCAGCGCGCCGGTCTGCGGATCAATATCGATCTGACCTTTGAAGGCCACGGTATCCAGATATGACAGCGTGACGTCGTCGCCGTCGAAATCGAAGGCACTGGCCAGCACATCGACCGTGACCGTGCCGTTTTCCTGGATTTGGGCGGACTGGTCCGCATCAATCATCGGGCCATTATTGCGACCGTCGAGATAAACGGTGGCGTCGTCGAAGGTCAGGATATCAACATCCGCCATGCTGACGGTGCCTTCATCGGTCTGGATGCGATAATAGACGCCATCTTTCACAATGTTGGCATCACGCAAATCGCCGGACATCAGAACCGTGTCCGTTCCGCGTCCGCCGAAAATCACATCATTTCCGCCGCCGCCGATCAGGATATCATCACCGTCATCGCCGACCAGGATGTCGTCCCCGGCCCCGCCATTCAGGATGTCATTGCCCTTGCCGCCATCCAGACGGTCATTCCCGAAACCACCGCGGAGGATGTCATCCCCCCGGCCGCCATAAATCCGGTCATCACCCCCGCCGCCGGACAGGTCATCATCCCCCCAGAACCCCAGCATGAGATCGCGGCCATTGCCGCCCTCGAGGACATCATCACCGCGGGTACCGATATGGACCTGAATCCGGTTGGGATTACCCTGCCCAGGCGCTGCAGCGGCAGCAGCAGGCGCGTTTGACGAATTAGCCGCCTGCGCGGAAAGCGTATCGGCCTGATCGATCTTGTTCTTGGACTTGCCTGGCATGATCCCCTAACGCCGCCTTGGCGACGCCTCCCCCATTTCGTTATTGGCGCGCCATCGGCGCTGAGTGCCAAAACTCACGAAAAACGGGGGGAGGAACAATCACCCGAAAGGGTGGGTCACCAGAGGATCAAGTGTCAGCCGGGCAGACTGGCAAAGCCGGATGGCGCGAAATCGATCGCCTTCACAGGACGCACGGGATCCGGCGCCTGCAGCGGCGGACAAATGGCCTCGCCAGCCATGTGGGTGGCCCCGACGACAACCGCGAGATTGAACTCGTCGAACACATCAATGCCGCTGAGATAGCAACCCGCACCCAAGCGGTTTGCCGCCTTGGCGAAAGCCATCAGGAGAGCGATGTCATCATCGAGGTCCGGGCTGTCCGCCATGCCTTCGGGAATGCGGCAGCCAAACAAGTCCACACCACATCCCTCAAACCGGGACAGATCCGACCGGCGCATGTCCAGATGCACCATGTTGGTCGAGCCGTAAGACTGGAGAAGGTGGAAAATCTCGAACAGCTTTCCGGCTGGTACACCCTCAGGAATGCCATCGACGCAGATCGCAAAATGCTTGCGCAGGGATTGGGGAATGAGGTTGAGCAGCTTGAAATAGTCCTGACGCGCAGACCCCACGGCAAGGGTCTCATAATTCACCGCGATCCCGACCTGACCGGTCGCCCCGGTCTTGTGCAATTCCTGAAACCCGCGCTGAGCGGCGATGGCGACGGCATGATCGATCGTACGAACCACGCTTTCATCAGCGCCCGGCCACAAAAGCGCCCGGCCGAACACCGTCCGCCCGTCGCGTGTGCCCTGCGGTACGGTGACCTGCATCGTGAGCGCTTCCCGCCGGGCATCCCAGAAAGGCATGAAAACAATCTCGTCGAAAAGGGCTTCCGGCTGTGCGTCGGCGTCAGGATGGGTCTCGCCGGTCGTTTGGGCATCCTGATCCGTAGAGCCGCTCTGCTCGGGCCCCAGCTCATTCCAGCCCTTGGAGATGTCGGCGATCTGCGCTGGACATGCCGGCCTTGCGACAATCGGGCTGGTCTCCGTGCGCACGGATTTCAGGGGCGCACGCACCGGGGGATTGAAAGGTTTCTGGTCGTCGGGCGCCTTGGTTGGCGCCGGCACAGCAGCCGGCCCGCCCTTCAGAATGATCGGCTTGGCCGCCGCCAGCACGGAAGCGAACTCGGCCTTGGATACCGAGCGCGCTTCAGCCTTTACCTTCAAAGATTTGAGTGGGGCATGATTGGCAAGGAAACGATTGAGGGCGACCGAAATTTCCGCGACTTTCGCTACAGCCGCCGCACCGACCAAGTCGCCGAGAATGAGCATGAAGCCATTCTCGCAATGAACCAGAACATCACGCGAGGTGATGCAACGCTCGATAAAATGCGCACTCGCCTTGTTTATCTCGCCGCTCAGCCGCGCCCAGTCGGGCCCGGCCCGCTGGCGCACCGCGTCGAGATTGACCCATTCGAAGCGGCCCATCTCGATCGACTGCCTGCTCTTCAGGGCGAGCCTAAGCTGCTGGTCAGAGCATTGTCCCATCAGCGCTTTCCTGCCTTGCCTACGCGCAGGATGGCCACTTATGGCTAAGCAAGGGTTATCAGCGCCTGCCCGCTACACGGGTATGCCGCCGTTTCAGGTGCATTGGCTATGACAGGTCGTTCCGAATTCAGGCGCTGATGACGTCGACGCCACCCATATAGGGACGCAAGGCCGCCGGGATGCTGATGGACCCATCCTCATTCTGGTGGTTTTCCATCACGGCCAGAAGTGCACGGCCGGTGGCGACACCGGAACCATTGAGCGTGTGCAGGAATTGCGGGCGCTTTTCTCCGGCCTTGCGGAAACGCGCATTCATGCGACGCGCCTGGAAGTCCCCGCAGTTCGAGCAGGAGGAGATTTCCCGGTAGGTGTCCTGGCTGGGCAGCCAGACTTCCAGGTCATAGGTCCGCTTGGCAGCAAAACCCATATCGCCCGAGCACAGCAGCATGACGCGATAGGGCAATTCCAGCAGCTGCAGGACGCGTTCGGCAGCGCCAGTCATGCGGTCCAGCTCTTCAGCACTTTCCTCGGCCGCAACGATGGAGACCATCTCGACCTTGTTGAACTGGTGCATGCGGATCATGCCACGCGTGTCCCGGCCAGCCGATCCGGCCTCGGCGCGGAAGCACGGCGTGTGGGCCGTATAGCGCATCGGCAGGCTGGCCTCCTCATGGATGGCGTCACGAGCCAGATTGGTCAGCGGCACTTCCGCCGTGGGGATCAGCCAGCGATGGTCTGTCGTGCGGAACAGATCCTCGGCGAATTTGGGCAATTGGCTGGTGCCGAACATGGCTTCATCGCGGACCATGAGCGGCGGGCTGACTTCGGTATAGCCATGCTCGGAGGTGTGCAGGTCGAGCATGAAGTGTGCGAGAGCACGCTCCAGCCGGGCCAGACCGCCCTTCAGCGCCACGAAACGGGCGCCGGAAATCTCGGCGGCCTTCTCGAAATCCATCAGGCCCAGCCCTTCGCCCAGATCGACATGATCCTTCGGCTTGAAGCTGAATTCACGCGGCGTGCCCCAGCCGCGCACTTCCTCATTGTCAGTCTCGTCGGCGCCGGCCGGCACATCCTGCTCGGGCAGGTTGGGAAGGGCAGCGAGATGCTGGTTGAGGGTTTCCTCGAAATGGCGGGCCTGCTGGCCGGCTTCTTCGAGCACGGTCTTGAGACGGTCGACTTCACCGCGCAGACGGTTGAACTCGTCCTCGTCACCGGTCGCCTTCGCCTTGCCGATCTGCTTTGACAGCGCATTACGCTCGGTCTCGGCTTCCTGATGCTTGGTCAGGGCTTCGCGGCGGCTCGCATCCAGCTCCAGCAGGGAGGCTGATTGCGGTTCCATGCCCCGCAGGGCCAGGCCCTGGTCGAACGCTTCGGGATTGTCGCGGATCAGCTTGATATCATGCATGGGAATGACCGGTGCAGGTTGGAGGAATATTGGGGGCGGCTATAGCCCTGCCCGCGCGCGCCGTAAACCGGCCTTGCCTCAGGACTCGTCGTCTTCGAGCGGTTTCGGCTCCATCAACCGCATGCCGGCGATGGAGATGAAATAGAGCAGCATGAGTGCACCGCCGAGCATGAGCTGGCTGATCGGGTCCGGCGGCGTCGCGAACGCGGCGAAAAGCGCAATCCCGACCACGGCAAAGCGCCAGCCTTTCAGCAGGGTCTCTCCGCGCAGGATGCCGGCCTTTGCCAGCAGCATGAGAAAGACCGGCATCTGGAAGGAAATCCCGAAGACCAGCATCAGCGTGGTGATGAGATTCATGTAGTCGGACACGTTCAGCAGTAGCTCGATCCGCGTGCCCGCCAGTTCGGGGACCTGTTCCTGCCCCAGCGAAAAGCGCATCACCATGGGCAGAACGAAGAAATAGACAAAGGCGACGCCGGCACCGAACAGGATGGGCGACATGGCGAGGAAGGGCGCAAAGGCGCCACGCTCATTTTTGTAGAGGCCGGGCGCCACGAAGCCGTAGATCTGCCAGGCAATCACCGGAAAGCCGATGATGATGGCACCGACCAATGAGAGCTTCAGCCGGACGAAGAAGAATTCCAGCGGTGCAAAGAAATTGGCTGTGAGGTCCAGCTCTTCAACCGGCACGCCGCGCACCGAGGCCGCCGCATCGCGATAGGGCAGAAGCAGCCATTGATAGATCTGACCGGAAAAGACGAAGCAGAGGATGAATCCGACCGTCAGGAAGGCCAGGATCACAACGAGACGCGAGCGCAGCTCGATCAGGTGATCCAGCAACGGGGCGCGGCTCGCCTCGACCTCGTCCTTCTCATGCTCCAGCTGGGCCATGCCTAACCGTCAATCCTGTCCGATTTTGCAGCCGGCAAAGGCGTTTTCCCGTCATCCGGCAGACCGGTTGCGCCGGTCTTGGCCGGCGGCTCGGCGTGGACTTCCTTGGTCACCTTGTCGAGCTCGCCCTTGATCTGGTTGACCGGGTTGGCTTGTTTGAGCGCCTCGATTTCCTTGCGCAGCTCAGACAGCTCGGTCTCGCGGCCGATTTCCTCGAAAGAGTTCTGGAATTCCTTGGCCAGGCCGCGGGCCTGGTTCATCAACTGACCCACGCGCCGCATCATGACCGGCAATTGCTGGGGGCCGACGACCACCAGAGCCAGCACAAGCACGACCAGCAATTCCGGCATGCCGATGCCGGGGCTCATCGCCTAGCTCCCGGTCTTTTCGTCGTCGCGGGTTTCGGAGCCGATCGTCGCCGAAGCGTCATTCGCGGCTTCGTCGCTCTCTTCCTCGTCACGCAAACCCTTGCGGAAACTGGTGATGCCCTTGGCGAAATCACCCATGACCGAGGCAATCTTGCCCCGCCCGCCGAACAGCAGGACAGCCAGAAGGACCACCAGCAGGATTTGCCACATACCCGGAGCCATAGGCTTCTCCGTCTTTCAACACGTCAATTGGGTCTACTGCGTTTGCCGCGTGGCGTCCAACCCGTCAATCACGCTCACGGACAATCTATCGCATGTGCTGCGTTACGCCGCACCATCGGGATCATCTTCAGCACCTTCCATGAAATCGACATGGAATGCATGGGCTTCTTCATCATCCAGCGGATCCTCGATGAGCTCCATCTGATCCGGGCGCGAAGGGTCGGGCACGGTGAAGTCCGGCGGCAGGCGCGCATCAAGCAGGCCGGCCGCCTTGAGGTCCGCCATGCCCGGCAGATCGCCGATCGTCTCCAGCGAGAAATATTCGAGGAATTGCGCGGTCGTGCCATAGGTTACGGGACGCCCCGGCGTCCGCCGGCGGCCACGTGGCCGGATCCAGCGCAGCTCGAACAGGAGATCCAGCGTGCCCTTTGAAACGGCCACACCCCGGATTTCCTCGATCTCGGCCCGCGTCACGGGCTGGTGATAGGCAATGATGGAGAGGGTTTCGAGCGCAGCCTGGGAGAGCTTGCGCGGCTCCTGGCGCACTTCTGTGAGCACATCGGCCAGGTCCGGTGCCGTTTCGAAACGCCAACGGCCACCGACGTCCACCAGACGCACACCGCGCTCGGCATATTCAGCGGCCAGCGAGGCCAGCAATTCCTGGATATTCGCTTCGGAAGGCAAACGGCCGATCAGGGTTTCCTCGTCCAGCGGTTCATTGGCCGCGAACAACAGGGCTTCCAGAATGCGCAGATTGCGCTTCTCGGTATTCACCGCGAGATGCACGCCCAGGGATTGGGAGGCTTCCTCATCCGCCATCGCTGACGGCCCCTGGTGCTCGGCGCGCTCCCGGAGTGCCGCAATTGCATCGGAAATCGGGTCTACGGTCTCGGTATCGGTCTCGTCAGTCATGCGATGCGTCTCTCTCCGCGGCGCGCACATATAGCGGCGCATAGGCCTCACGCTGACGCAATCGTGCATGGCCCTCCTTGGTGATTTCAAGCGCGGCCAGCATGGAACTCGCCCGGACGGACCGCAAAGGTGGCGGATCCGCGCCCAACTCCCCGGCTCCGGGAAGCAGGCTGTCCAAATCTTTCCACTCCCGAATTTCGGGCATCAGCGTTTCGAGACGCTCTCTTGCAGTTTCCAGGCCGTAAACCTTGGGCGTTGGCGGACGATATGTGGATCGCGCCATGCGCACGCGGCGCTGGGAATAGGCGGAGAGGAGATCGTGGAGGTCCGCCTCATAGGTGACCGAGCGCGTGGACCGCACACCTTCCGGCGCTCCGCGCATGTGGACATCCGTGTGCAGCAAGGGCTGGGCAAACAGGGCGTCGCCCGCCGCGCGCATCGCTTCCAGGCGCCGCAGACGGAAAGCGAGGGCCGCTGCCAGCACTTCGGCGGGAGCGTCATCCTCGTCCTTCTTCGGCTTGGGCAGAAGCAGTTTGGACTTCAGATAGGCCAGCCAGGCGGCCATGACGAGATAGTCGGCAGCCAGATCGAGACGACGGCGGCGCGCCGCTTCCATGAATTGGAGATATTGCTCGGCCAGTTCGAGGATGGATATCCGGGCAAGGTCGATTTTCTTCTTGCGCGCCAGGGCCAGAAGCAGGTGAAGCGGTCCCTCGAATCCATCGAGATCAACGATCAGGCCATCGTTTTCCGCCTCTTCGGCGGCTTCAAACCGGACGTCTTCCTCGAATTCCTCGATCAAGCCGTGCTCCAAATCAGGACATCGCAGCCCCGGTAACCGGCGCCAAAAGCATATTGAGACGCGATTCGGCCTCTGCCGGGTCGAATTCTTCGATCGTGTCACGCGCGGCTTCCGCTGCCAGGGCACGTTCGAGCGCCTTGCCGGCCATCGTCTTCGCGCCTTCAGCGACAGCGATCATCTCTTTCATGTCGCCATTGCAGTGGAGCAGCATGTCACAGCCCGCCGCCAACGAGCGCTCGCCCCGCTCCCGGAATGTGCCCGTCAGCGCTTTCATGGAGAGATCATCAGTCATGATGAGACCGTCGAAGCCGATCTCACCGCGGATGATCCGGCCGATCATTTCGGACGACTGGGTCGCCGGGTTCTCGTCATCAATGTCGGCGTAGACGATATGGGCCGTCATCGCCATCGGTGCATCGGCGAGCGCCTTGAAGGGCGCGAAATCGGTCTCTGCCAGGAGACCGTGCTCTTCCGGGACAACCGGCAATTCCAGATGGCTGTCCGCTTGGGCGCGACCGTGACCGGGAATGTGTTTGATGATCGGCGCGACCCCGCCCGCCATCAGGCCTTCCATGGCGGCGCGTCCCAGATGGGCGATCGGTTCCGGTGACGTCCCGAAGGAGCGGTCACCAATAATGGCATCCGCCCCCTCGATGCGCAGGTCTGCGACCGGTGCGCAATCGACGTCGATCCCGACCGTGCGCAGCTCATGCGCCAGGAGGCGGTGATTGATGCGGGTTGCCTCGATGGCGGCTTCCTCATCCTTCAGGAAGAGATCGCCGAACACCTGGGCCGGCGGTGCCTTGCGCCAGGTCGGCGGTTTCAGGCGGGCGACGCGACCACCTTCCTGATCAATCAGGATGGGCGCGTCACGACCGACACAATCCCGCAATTCCAGCGTCAGGCGGGAGAGCTGGCGCACGCCTTCCACATTGCGGGCGAACAGGATGAAGCCCCACGGATCAGCGTCGCGGAAAAAGGCTTTCTCGTCCGGGCTGAGCGTCAGCCCTTCCAGACCGTAGATCGCGGACGACAGGCTCATCGGCGCGCCACCAGGCAGTCCTGGCCACGCGACTGCAATGTGGAGCAGAACTCCACGGCGCTGTCGCGGCTTGCGAACGCCGCAATGCGCAGGCGGTGATAGGTACCGCGATCAGGGATCTCGACGCTGAGCACATCCGGCGCTGCCCCGGAAGCGATGTCGGAGAAACGTGTGCGGAAGGCGACCCAGGCCGCTTCGGCGTCAGCTTCACTGCGGAAAGAGGCGATCTGCACGACCCAGTCCCCGCCCAGATCGACAGCGGACGAAGCCGGCGGCGTGACAGGTTGCGGGGCCGGCTCCGGATCACGGACAGGCTCGCTGGCTGGCGGTTCCGGCTGGGGCTCGGGTTCCGGATCCGGCTGACGTTCCGGACGGGAAGGTGCCGGATGCGGTGTCACATCAGGCTGGCTGTTCCGCGTTGCCGGAGCGGCGGCCTCATCGGCATCCACGGTCTCGACGCGCAGGGCCGGACGCGATTCCTCGATCGGCTCCTCCGGTGCCGGACGCAAGGAGACGTCCTCATCACCGGTTTCCGCATCACCGGTCAGGCGGTCATAGACACCCAGTTCCGTGCCCGGCGTTTCCTCACCGCCCGGGTCGGCCGGACGCTCACGATAGGGTTCTTCATTGGCCACCAGGCGCGGAGCACCGTCACGGCCGCTCTCGCGCAGGCCCTGATTATAGGCACTCCAGACCACGCCCAGGAACAGGATGAACACGGCCAGAGCCGCCGTGAGAAGCAGCGGCCCGCGCCGGGCATCCTCCTCACGCGCGTCAAAAGTCGAATACTCATCCGTCGGCGGGGCGTAAGCGCCGATGCGCTCGTCGTCGTCCTGGTCCGTCATACGTGTTCCGGCGTCTCAATATACGTGTGTCACGCGAATCGCATGGCACTGTCCAAACGATAGCACTCTCCGGCCCCTGCGATCACGCGGCCGGAAGCGCGTCTGACTGTTCTGACTCAGAAATATCCCTGAACCGTGAACAGGCGGCGATGCTCTTCCACAGCAAATCGGTCTGTCATCCCCGCGATATAGTCACAGACATGACGGGCCGAACCGGACGTGCCGGCGCCACTCATCCCTGCCTGGATATCATTGGGCAGGACGCCCGGATCATTCAGGTAGAGATCGAACAGCTCGCCCATGACACGGCAGGCCTGGCTCATCATGCGATTGACCTTGTAGTGCCGGTACATGTTGGCGAAGAGATGGCGGCGCAGCGCGGCCAGATGCAGGGTCATCTCTTCCGAAAACGCCACCACCGGCGCGTCCAGCGCTCGAATATCGGCCGCACTTTGCGGTTTGGCCGCCTCGAGCCGGGCACGGGTCTCGGTGAGAACATCGGCCACCATGACACCAATCAGGTCCCGCACGGCCTCATGAATGATGATGGTCCGCTCGGCATCCGGCCAGCGCGTCATGGCGCGCTTGAAAATGTCGCCGACGAGGGGAAGCTCCAGCAAGGGTTCCAATTCCAGCAGGCCGGAGCGCAGACCGTCGTCGATGTCGTGATTATTGTAGGCGATATCGTCGGCCAAGGCCGCGATCTGGGCCTCCAACCCGGCATGGGTGTGCAGCTCCAGCTCGTCCAGCCCGTCATAGGCGCGGAAAGCCCAGGCCAGATCCGCCTTTGTCGTCCCTGCGGAAAGCAATGGCCCATTATGCTTGACCACACCTTCCAGGGTTTCCCAGGTCAGGTTCAGACCTTCAAACTCCGGATAACGCACTTCCAGCTTGGTCACGACACGCAGGGTCTGCGCATTGTGATCAAACCCGCCGAAATCCTTCATCTTCTCGGCCAGGACGCGTTCGCCCTCATGGCCGAAAGGCGGGTGACCCAGATCATGAGCCAGGGCCAGGGCCTCGGCGAGATCCTCATCCCCGCCCAGCATGCGCGACAGGGTGCGCGCGATCTGGGACACCTCCAGTGAATGGGTCAGGCGTGTGCGGTACTGGTCGCCCTCATGCGCCACGAAGACCTGGGTCTTCTCCTTGAGGCGGCGGAAGGCGGCTGAGTGAATGATCCTGTCGCGATCCCGCTGGAAGGCATTGCGCATTTCGCTGTCCGGCGTCGGGAAGCGACGGCCCCGAGATTGACCGGGATGACAGGCGAAACGGGCGCGAGACCGGTCTGTGGCCGCAATCGTCATGTGGGTCAGGCCTTTCATCAGCGCGTGTTGAGGTCCATATACTCGCAGACACGTAAACACAAACCTCCGGACGAGCTGCCATGACGGCCAATGTCACGCTTTCAGCGTCTGCCGCGAAACAGATCAACACCATTCTGGCCGCCCAGACGGCGGGCACATTGCTGCGCATCGGCGTGGAAGGCGGCGGGTGTTCCGGCTTCTCCTACACATTCGATCTGGACACGGCCGTGAATGCGGACGACCAGCTGATCGAGCGGGATGGTGCCAAGGTCGTGATCGACGAGGCCTCCCTGCCCTTCCTGGACGGGTCGGAAATCGATTATGTCGACGAGCTGATCGGGGCGGCCTTCAAGATCCACAATCCCAATGCGACGGCCGCTTGCGGATGTGGTACGAGTTTCTCGATCTAGCTATCGGGGGACTGGCATGGGCTATGTCAGCGGATTTGTGGCGGCGGTTCCGGCTGCCAACAAGCAGGCCTTCATCGATCACGCCAAGCTGGCGGCGGAGATCTTCATGGATCATGGCGCGCTGGAGATCGCCGAGAACTGGGGCGTGGACGTGCCGGATGGCCAACTGACTTCCTTCCCGATGGCTGTGAAATGCGAACCGGGCGAAGTCGTCGTGTTCTCCTGGATCAAATGGCCGGACAAGGCCAGTTGTGACCATGCCATGGCCGCGATGATGGATGACCCCCGCATGACTCCCGACAACATGGTCATGCCATTCGATGGCAAGCGAATGATTTTCGGTGGGTTCGAAACCATATTCACCGCCTGAGTAGCTCCGGAGATTTCATGTCCTGCAGTGTTTCAGACGCCCTTGAGCGCCGCATTTCCACGCGTGCCTTTCTCGACACCCCTGTCAGCGAGGCGCAGGTCCGCGATCTGCTGACCAAGGCGAGCCGGTCGCCGTCGGGCGGCAATCTCCAGCCCTGGCAGGTGAATGTTGTGACGGGGGACGCCCGTCAGCGTGTGATCGAGGCGGTACGGGCCAGCCAGGCGGAGAATCCGCTGGGCGAGCCGGAACTGGAATACCAAGTCTATCCCAAGCCGATCATCGACCCCTGGCGTGCCCGGCGCTTTGCCTGTGGCGAGGCCATGTATGCCTCGATCGGTGTGCCGCGCGAGGACAAGACGGCCCGCCTTCTCCAGTTCGCTCGCAATTTCGAATTCTTCGGGGCGCCGGTCGGGCTCTTCATCTCGCTGCACAAATCCATGCAGCCGGGGCAATGGTCCGATTGCGGCATGTTCATCCAGTCTTTCCTGCTGGCCGCCGAAGAGGCCGGGCTGGCGACCTGTGCGCAGGAATTCTGGGCGGCCTTCCCCAAAGCGGTGAAGGCCAGCGTCGGCATCTCAGACGACTACACCCTGTTCTGTGGCATCGCCCTGGGTCATGCCGACCCGGACGCGCCCATCAACACGACGCGCACAGAGCGCGCGCCGGTTGATGAGTTTGCGGTATTCGAAGGGTTCTGACCTATTCGGCCAGGCGCGCGATGAACCAGTCGCGGGCATCGGGTCCGGCGGCGTCTTCCAGCAGGTCGAGCATTTGCGAGGTCGTGCGGACCGGCTGGGCCATGTAGCGGTGGAGGAAATCGGCGAAGGCCGCTTCCCCGATCTCGTTCTCCAGCGCATCCAGGGCCAGCGGCCCCTGGCGATACATGACGAAGAAAGAGGGACGCTCAGTCGATTCCGGTGTCCAGACAGGGGTCAGCTCCTGGCCATCCAGCTGGTCCCGGTAACGCTCAAGACGGGCCTCGTAGGCCGCTTCGCCAAAACGGGCCCGCAAGCCGATATTCGCCATCTGATCGGCGAAGCTTTCATTGAGCCAGTTCTCGATCGTCATCGCATTGCCGTGGCTCCAATAGTGGGAGAGCTCGTGGCAGATGAATTGGGTCAGGCTTTCCGGTGAGGTCTCGGAGATATCCGTCAGGGCAATCAGCGTGCCCCGGGAATAGCCGCCTTCGCTCCGGTCATTCACCGTGATCGAGGCCATGGGAAGCGGACCGCCGGCTCCGGCCCAGTCATTCAGGAAGGCCGTGCAGAAATCCAGCGCTTCAACGACCGGTGTGAGGTCAGCCTCGGCCCGGGCCGCGCGCGTGTCGTAAATGGCATAGCCGTCGGCCTCGACGCTGGAGTAATCCGCCATCAGGGTGAAGGCGAGGTCGAGTGCCGGGCTGTCCTGCTCCAGATGGAAACCGTCGGCGGTGCGCGTGATCGACTGCATTGTCACGCCAGCCCAGTCGCCCTCAATCGCAATGTCGAGATCGGCCGTGACCAAGGATTCAAACCGGGTATCGAAGGGCATCCAGAAACTGTCGACCGTCAGCTCAACCTTGTGGGCGTCCAGCGTGTTGATCGCCATGTCTGGCGCTTCCGGGAAAAGCGGACCGGCATAGGCGATCTCGATCGCGCGAGCCGCGCCACCCTGCGAGGGCACAAGATGGATCGTGTAGGCCTGAAGCGCTCCGGCAAAGCCCTCCATCTCCGCCACCTCGACCGAAGCCACACCGGCCCCGCCGACCTCGGCCATGCCGAGCGCGGTGTTGAGCGCAAAGGTCACGCTGTCGAGGTCATCCTCAAAAGCCGTGATCGTCCAGTCGAGGCTGAGCGTGCCGGCCTCCGGCTGGATCGTCATTTCGCCATCATAGTGAAAACGGGCGTCTTGTGCCCAAGCAGCCGAGGCAAGGCCGCAGGCTGCGAATGCAGCCAGTCCGGTCCGGATCATTCCAGTCCCCCATACTGTCTCTACATCCACCCGATGCCCGAAAACGCCGGTTCGGATGCAGAGTTTCAAGCCCCGCAGCTGAAGCGAGACTCGCAGAAGGCACTGACAATCGCAAGCCAGCCAAGAAGCCCGACCAGCCAAATGATGGGGATAATGATCATCCATTTCAGGCCGGATGCCCTTTTCCCCATGGCAACCCGGACCCAGCCCACGATCAGGCCAAGAATGGAAGCCACCGGACCGGCACTGGAATAGAGGGCGAAAGCAATCAACGCCTTGTTCTCAATGGAGCCGGGCGCATCGAACATCATCACGGCGGGCATCCAGAGACCGGTCGTAACCACACCGAACAGCAGCACGACGGGCGTGGCCAGGCTGGGCCAGATCAGGGAGAGGCGTTTGGGTGTTTCACTCATTCTCGTACGGCGGATCGCATCGCGCACCGCCCTCCCCGCTTTTCTCGAGGGCGAAACGGCTTAAGCTGCCGCTCACCACGCCGATATGAAGACTGCCCATGACCCTGACAATTGCTTCCTGGAACGTCAATTCGATCAAGGCCCGCCTGCCCAATGTGCTGGAATGGCTGGAAGAGGCCAAGCCCGACGTGGCCTGCCTGCAGGAGATCAAGACGGTCGATGAGGGCTTCCCGCGGCTGGAGATCGAAGCGCTCGGCTATAATGTCGAGACGCATGGGCAGAAATCCTACAATGGCGTCGCCATTCTCTCGAAATACCCGATCGAGGAAGTAAAGCCCCGCCTGCCCGGCGATGATGAGGACGAACAGGCCCGCTATCTGGAAGTCGTGATTTCCGCGGAGAGCGGACCGGTGCGGATCGCCTCGATCTATCTGCCCAATGGCAATCCGGCACCGGGCCCGAAATACGACTACAAGCTCGCCTGGATGGAGCGCCTGCGCCTGCACGCCAAGGGACTGCTGGCCTTCGAGGAACCGCTCATCCTGGCCGGCGACTATAATTGCATCCCGCGCGACAGCGATTGCTGGGACATCGCCGAATGGGAGCGCGACGCTCTCGCCCTGCCGCAGACCCGGGCCGCCTTCAAGGCGCTGAAATGGCTGGGCCTGACCGAGGCCTTCGAACAGCTCGACGGGCGCGGCCATCAATACACTTTCTATGACTACCAGGCCGGGCGCTGGCAGAAGGGTCATGGCATCCGGATCGACCATCTCCTGTGTTCACCGCAAGCAGCGGACACGCTGGAAAAGATCGAGATCCACACCAAGACGCGCGGCAAGGCAAAGGCTTCGGATCACATCCCGATCGTCGGCACATTTGCGCTCTAGGCCGAGCCTGACGACCGCAAATGCGGACCGTCAGTCATGACGACATCCGGTCAATGCCCCCACCAAACACACACAACTTTATGCTAGTAAATAATATTTACAGTATTGATTGTAAATAATCTTTACTAGTGATCGTTCATTTACAATCTAGATTTCTTCTGTCAGGTTTCCGATCGGCTGGCGCCCGCATGGATTGGAGACTGACATGCGTAGCTTGAAACTGATCTTGGTTCCGCTTCTCGCGGGCCCGTCCCTCATCCTGTCCCCGATGGCCTTGGCAGACAGTGGCGGCAACGCCTCCGCCCACGCTTCCGGAGAGCTTGTCGGCGGATCTGTAGAAGCCGGAGCAACCCTGGCCTCCGCCGGTATTGCCGTGACCTCCGCCACAGTGGTTGCCGTTGCCGGGACCTCGGCTGCCATCGTCACAGGCGATGCCCAACTGGCCGATGACACGCTGAATTTTGCAGCCGATATCGCGTCTGCCCCCTTTGCCGGTCACAAACCGCTGGAGATTGATGCCGACATAGTCGTGCCGGCCGGAGCCCCCGACGTGCCATTCGAGCGGCCGGCAGCAGGTCAGAACTGATGCGCGCGCTTATCAGGTCGGCCGGGGCATTGACTGCCCTGGCCCTCGCCTTGGCCGCCCCCATGACTGCAGAGGCCGGGTCCGGGGCCGTCGCCATTCCACCCTGGAGCGTCGAGGAGGCCGCCGATTTTTCCAAGCAGATCGAACGCGATCTCGCCGCACGCGGAGCGCGGGTCGCCCTGGTCTTCCGCTCCGGGCGGGCCCGTGAAGACCTGCCCGATGGCGTGCGCTACACGCACGGGGCCTTCTGGGTCTATTCGGAGCTGGAGACCGAGGACGGCCGGCGCGTTCACGGCTATGCCGTCCACAATCTCTATCACTACGAGGATGATCGCCGGTCGTCCTACCTCGCTCAAGACTGGCCATTGAACTTCACCCAGGGCGATGTGATTGGCGAGGTGGGCGTGATCATACCCTCACCGGAAATGCAGAGGCGGCTGGAGATCATGCTCAATTCCGGCGCTGACGACGCCTTGCACCAGCCGGATTACTCGCTGGTCTCGAACCCGCACGATCTGCGCTTCCAGAACTGCAATGAATACTTGCTGGATGTGATCGCAGCAGCCGCCTGGGAAACGACAAACAGGGAGCAGATCAAGGCCAATCTGGAAGCCTGGTTTGAGCCCGCCCCCATCCGCGCCGGTCTGCTGGCCCGCATTTTCGGCCCCTCGGCTGACAAGCGCCTGCGCATGGATGACCAGAGCGGCACGATCCGCACGACCACGTTCAGCGCTTTGGCCAATTTTCTCGGCCAGTACCAGATGCTGAGTGATCACTATGAAATTCGGGCTGATTTTCTCGGCCCGGTCCCGCCGACCGGCTGACCTCGCCAGCCCAGACCGGTTGCGGAGCGCGAGGCATCCTCTGGATGTCTCGCGCTTTTCTTTGCCTAGACCACACGCACGCCGGCTTCGCCAGCTTCAACACGGCCAATGACCGCGGCGCCCTCATGCCCGGCCGCCGCAAACTCGGCCAGCACTGTGTCGACAGCGTCCGAGGCGCAAGCGACGAGCAGGCCGCCGGAGGTCTGCGGGTCGCAGAGCAGGGTCTGGTCGGCTTCTGTCCAGTCGGCCGGCGTCTCGGTTCCCGTCTCGATGGCCTTCCAATTGCGGCCGGAAGCGCCCGTCTTGATGCCCTCACCGGCCATGCGGCGGGCTGTCTGAAAGACGGGAAGTTCGGCGCGATCCACGACGGCGCGCACGCCCGCTCCCTGTGCCATTTCAGTCAGATGCCCCAACAGGCCAAAGCCCGTCACATCAGTCAGGGCATGGACACCGGGCAAGCGGCTGAGCACCTGACCGGGCGTGTTGAGGCGGGTCGTGGAGGCGACCATTTCGGCATAGGCCTCGGGCGGCAGGATCTCTTTCTTCAGCGCGGCGGAATAGATGCCAATCCCAAGCGGCTTGCCGAGAATGAGGACATCCCCCGGCTTTGCGCCGGCATTGGTGAGGAGCTTGTCGGGGTGGACAAGTCCGAGCGCGACAAGCCCGTAAATCGGCTCAGCGGCATCGATGGAATGCCCCCCGGCGATCGGGGCACCGGCCTTTTCAGCGACCGAACGCCCACCTTCCAGGATGGCCCGAACAGTCTCGCGCGGCAGTTCATTCACCGGCATGCCGACAATGGCGAGGCAGAAAACCGGCGTCGCCCCCATGGCGTAAATGTCTGAAAGTGCGTTGGTTGCCGCGATCTGCCCGAAGACATGCGGGTCGTCGACGATCGGCGTGAAGAAATCCGTCGTGGCAACCAGGGCCGTCTCTTCATTGATCCGATAGACGGCGGCATCATCCCGCGTGGCGGCATCGACCAGCAGGTCTTTTGGCATGGGAAAGGCGGACGGCGCCCCGAGGATTTCCGTCAGCACACCGGGATCCAGCTTGCAGCCGCAACCGCCGCCATGGGCCAAAGATGTCAGCCGGACTGGGCTTGTGTCATCCATCATGCCGTTCTTCCCCGTTTTGGTTAGTGTGGGGCAATTCTCCGCCAAAGGCTGTTCATGCCCCACCTCGCTCACACCAATGACCTATCCACGGCCGGATTGGAACGCTTCGATGCCATCATTGATGTGAGAAGCCCGTCAGAATTCGCCGAAGACCATTTGCCCGGCGCCCTCAATCTCCCCGTTCTGGACGATGAGGAACGCGCCCTTGTCGGCACGCATTATACCCAGATCTCCGTGTTCGAAGCCCGGCGGATGGGCGCGGCGCTGGTGTCACGCAATATCGCCCGGCATCTGGAAACCACACTCGCCGACAAGCCCAAGCAATTCCGTCCTCTGGTCTATTGCTGGCGCGGCGGGATGCGCTCGCAGTCCATGGCACTGGTCCTGGCCTCGGTGGGCTGGAAACCCGTTCTGATCGAAGGCGGTTACCGGACCTGGCGGCGCGATGTCGTGGCGGCACAGGACCATGTCGAATTGCCCCGCCTGATCCTGGTGGACGGACAGACAGGCACAGCCAAGACAGCGCTGTTGAAACAGCTGGAAGCGGATGGCGAGCAGATCATCGATCTGGAAGGCCTGGCCCACCATCGCGGCTCGATTTTCGGCGACTTCCCGGACGCGGATCAGCCCAGCCAGAAAGCCTTTGAAACGGCCCTCCACACCATCATCCGCAATCTTGACCGGGACCTTCCGGTCTATGTGGAGGCGGAATCCCGGCAAGTCGGGCGGCGCCGTGTTCCACCGGGATTGTGGGCCGCCATGCAGGCGGCCCCGCGGCTGGTTATCCGCGCGCCGGTTGATGCAAGAGCCGAGTATCTGGTGACGGCTTATCCCGATCTTCTGACACACACGGACAAGCTGGTTTCGGCGATCGACGGACTGCGCCCCTTCCACGCCAAGACGGTCATCGCGGACTGGTTATCCCTCGCCGAAAAGGGCGATTGGACGCAATTGGCGGTCGATCTGGTGACGCAACATTATGATCCGGCCTATGACCGGGCCCGCAAACGGCAGGAGGCTGGCCGGGCAGACCGGGAAATCGAAACGGACCAGCTCGACCCGTCAGCCCTGGTGGATATGTCAGCCCGTATCCGCGCCCTGCCGCCGCTCTAGCGGAAGGATTTTTCCGCCATGCGCTGGACGAAGCCGGTGACCTCGTCCGGGATGATCACCAGCGGCATATGGCCATGGTTCGGCACGGCCTCGATGACGGCATTGGGGAGTTTTTCCCGCAGGGCCGCGATCTGTTCCGGAGCCACCAGGATGAGATCATCCTCGCCATAAAACATGCCGACCGGGACTTCGATCTCGCCGATCCGGTCGGTGATACTGTCCATGTCCTTTTCCACCGCATGCATGTCCGTCGCGGCCGCATAGAAGGCGCGCGGACGCAGACCCAGAAGACCACCCCCGCGCGTGCGGAAATCGGCCGGAGCCGCGTCGGGACCGAAGACGATGGACAGGGTTTTCTCACCCGTGCGGATCGCCATTGGTGTCGCGATGGTGTGGGCGACGAATTTCCGGATGCCCGGATTGGCAATATTGATCCCGGCGAAAGCATCGGACGGCGCTTCCGGCGCTCTCACCAGTGCGGAAATCAAAGCCAGGCCCGACACGCGGTCCGGATGACTGACCGCCAGGGCCAGCGACACGGCACCGCCAAGGGAATGGCCGACAAGCAGCGCATTCTCAATGCCTTCCGCTTCCAGCCAAGCGGCGATCATGGCGGCCTGGTTGGGGATGCGGGCCTGTTCATCCCCATCGCGTTCGGACCAGCCGCAGCCGGGGCGGTCTATGGCGATGGCGCGATAGCCCTTCTCCGCCAGCTTATCCAGCATGGCATAGGTGAAATTGGCATGGCTGCCGGCCAGACCGTGGATCATCACGACAGGGTGCCCCTCGCCCTTTTCGATCCAGTGGATCCGGCCACCGGGCACGTCAGTGAACTGGCCCTTGGGCGGCAGGCTGGCTTCGACCTTCTTGGCCACGGACCGGGTGAACCACCAGGCCGCGAGCACGGCGGCAACGAGACTTCCGACAATGATGGCGGCGACAGTGCTGATCATCTTGTGCCCCTTATTTCACGCGTGAGGACAGCAGGCGTTCGACCATACCCCAGTAGGAAACCGGGAACAGCCGTTCCAGCCAGGCCAAGACATGGGCGTCATTGCCGACGAGGACACGGCCGATGCGGCGTTCTACGCCGCGGAGGATGATTTCGGCGGCTTTGGAGGGGGGCATAACCAGTGCCTTGTTAGCGCGCTCGCGGCCGGCAGCCACCTCGGATTCATCAGCATTATCAGGCATGCGCGCACTGGTGGCGATGGATGTGGCGATGCCGCCGGGGTGGATAGTGGTCACGCCGATGCTGGAGCCGCGCAGCTCGTGACGAAGGGCGTTGGAAAAGCCGCGCACGCCGAACTTGGCACTGGAATAAGCCGTCTGACCAGGCGGCGCGACAATGCCGAAAATGCTGGAAACATTGATGATCTGGGCTTTTTTAGCGGCTTTCAGCAAGGGCATGAAAGCCCGCGCCATGCGCACAACGCCGAAGAAATTGATCGACATCAGCCAGTCGAAATTCTCCGGACTGACCTCTTCGAATGTGCCGCCCAGCGCCACTCCGGCATTGTTGAAGAGCAGCGAAACGGACGCGTATTTTAATGAAACCGCGCCGAACAGGTCCTGAATGGCCTGCGGATCGGCGACATCCAGCTTGTAGGTGTCGACCTCGACTCCGAGCGCCCGCGCTTTTTCAGCGACCGGTTCCAGACCCGCCTCATTGATGTCTGTCAGGATGAGGTGGCAGCCACGCTGGGCGAGCCCCTCGGCCAGGGCGGCACCGATGCCCGAAGCGGCACCGGTGATCAGGGCGCGTTCCCCTGCCAGCGACCAGGCACTCATTCAGCAGCCTCTTCATGGGCAGAACCGGGGATATCCGCATGCCATTCCCCGGCCTGAAGGAAGTGCATATAGCCGTCCTCCAGCTTGCCATAACGGATGGCCAGCATGTCCTGGATATAGTTCTGATAGGTCCGCCAGGGCGCATAGCTGCCCTGTTGCGGCAGGTGGGGCAGGGCCCGCTGGACATAGCCGGACGAGAAGTCCAGCAGCGGGGCGGGCTCCAGGTCTGCCGGCGGGACCGGGACGGCGATGTCGGTGCCGGTCTTCTTCATGAAGTTCAGCATGCGGCAGACGCGCTCGAAGGTGAGGTCCACTTTCAGCGTCCAGGAGGCGTTCGTATAGCCGAATGCGAGAGCGAGATTGGGCATATTGCCCAGCATCATGCCGCGATAGGTGAAGAGGTCGTGCGGATCGGCGGTCTGCCCGTCGACGCTGAGCACACTCCCGCCGGCCAGCTGCATGTCCAGACCGGTGGCCGGGATGATGAGATCGGCCTCGATCTCCTCACCGGATTTCAGCTTGATCCCGGTCTCGGTGAAACGCTCGATATGATCGGTGACGACGGAGGCTGAGCCGTCCTTGAGAACCTCGAAGAAATCCCCGTCAGGTGCCAGGCAGAAGCGCTGGTCCCAGGGATTGTAGTCGGGCGTGAAATGTTTCTCGACATCAAACCCCTCACCCAGCTGGTCCTTCACCAGCTTGATGACATTGCGCTTCACCGCGGCCGGGCGGCGCCGGGCCAGCTGGAAGAAGAAGATCGACAAAAGAACATTCTTGAAGCGTGACAGGGTGTAGGCCATGCGCGAGGGCAGGATCTTGCGCAGGAAATCGGCGATTGCATCACGCGAGGGACGCGCGGCGATATAGGTGGGCGAACGCTGCAGCATGGTGACATGCGCGGCCTTCTCCGCCATCGCCGGGACCAGGGTCACCGCGGTCGCGCCGGACCCGATGATCACGACCTTCTTGCCGGTATAATCGGTATTCTCCGGCCAGAGCTGGGGATGGATGATCTCACCCTTGAAATCCTCCATGCCCTCGAATTCCGGCATATAGCCCTTGTCATAGCGGTAATAGCCGGAACACAGGATGACGAAGCGCGCCGTGAAGGTCTTGCGCTCCCCCTCATGCTCGGCAACGACATCCCAGCGGGCGCGGCTGGTATCCCAATTGGCGGAGATCACGCGATGACCGAAACGGATGTGCTGATCGATGCCCGCTTCCCGCGCCGTGTCCTCGACATAGCCGCGAATGGACGGACCATCGGCGAACACCTTGCCGCTCGTCCAGGGCCGGAAATTATAGCCGAATGTGTACATGTCGCTGTCCGAGCGGATGCCCGGATAGCGGAACAAATCCCAGGTTCCGCCCATCGCCTCGCGCGATTCCAGGATGGCATAGCTGCGCCCGGGGCAGCGTTTCTGCAGATGATAGGCGGCGCCGATGCCCGAAAGGCCGGCCCCCACGATGACAACATCCAGATCCTGGTCGGTCATCCGATCTCCCCAATAGGCTTTGTTATTGGGAAAAGTGAACACTGTTCGCGGACTTTGCGCAAGCGCCACTTTCCAGCCGGGTCTGGACGAATGCGAAAGATTCCGAATATTCGAAATACAAGCGCACCTCTGGACATTGATGATCCACCGCCTAACTGATGCGCCACGAATTGGTCGAGGAGAAAAACGCATGACCGACACGTCCGCCCTCTTCCGCCCCTGGTCCCTGGGATCACTGGAGCTGGATAACCGCATTGTCATGGCCCCGATGACGCGGTCGAAATCCCCGGACGGCATTCCCGGCCAGCCGGTTGCCGATTATTACCGCCGCCGCGCGGAAAACGCCGTGGGACTGATCATCACGGAAGGCACGACGGTCGACCGCCCCGGCGCCAGCTTCGACCCGGCCATACCGAACTTTCATAACCCGGATTCTCTGGCCGGCTGGAAACATGTGGTCGACACCGTCCACAAGGCGGGCGGCAAGATCGCACCCCAGCTTTGGCATGTCGGCCTCGCCCGCCGTCCGGGCACGGGTCCGCACCCGGAAGCGACTTCGGACAGCCCGTCCGGCATCCTTCCCGGCGGCAAGAAAATCGGCGAACCGATGAGCGCCGAGGACATTGCCGACACGATCGATGCCTTTGCCAAGGCTGCCAAATCGGCTGCCGAGATCGGCTTTGACGCCATCGAACTGCACGGCGCCCATGGCTATCTGCTCGACCAGTTCTTCTGGGAGGGCATGAACCAGCGCGATGACCGCTATGGCGGTGGTCTGGTGGAACGCACCACGATCGTGCAGGACATCGTCAAAGCCGTCCGCGAGAACATCCCCGCCGACCTGCCGCTCATCCTGCGCTTCTCGCAGTGGAAACAGCAGGACTACACGGCCCGCCTGGCCGAAACGCCGGACGAACTGGCCGCATTCCTGGGTCCGCTGTCCGATGCCGGCGTGGACATTTTCCACTGCTCCACCCGCCGTTTCTGGATCCCGGAATTCGAAGGCTCCGATCTGAACCTGGCCGGCTGGACCAAGAAGCTGATCGGCAAGCCGACCATCACGGTGGGCTCTGTCGGCCTCAATTCGGACTTCCTCGGCTCCTTCATGGGCGAGAATTCGGAAATGTCCTCGCTAGACGGTCTGATCGAGCGCCTGGAAAACGACGAATTCGACCTCGTCGCCGTCGGCCGCGCCCTGATCAATGATCCGGAATGGGCCAGCAAGGTCCGCGATGGCCGCTTTGACGAACTGACCGATTTCAACGCGGAAACGCTGAAAGAACTGGTCTGACGTTTTCAGTCAGCTCAAACGAAAACGCCCGGCCAATCGGCCGGGCGTTTTTGGTTTTTCGTCCATCCGGCCAAGAAAAAACCCGCCTCGCGGCGGGTCGGAAGAAAAATGGTGCCCGGGGGCGGATTCGAACCACCGACACGCGGATTTTCAATCCGCTGCTCTACCAACTGAGCTACCCGGGCGCCGGGCGGACAGGCGGCTGGGCCGCTGTCGAGAGCGCGGTTTATAAGCGGGCTTTCCGGCCCTGTCCACGCCCGTTTCAGCGCAAAACTGCATCGGATGCAGGTGCGATTACTGATCTTCTTCCGTCGGCGGGTTGTCTTCGGCGACATCGGCCGGTTCGCCGGGGATGGCGTAGCTGTCATTCATCCATTTGCCCAGGTCGAGATCGGCGCAGCGTTTCGAGCAGAAGGGCTTGAAGTCGGGATGGGCCGGCTGGCGGCAGATCGGGCATTTCATCATGCGGGTTTCCCCTTGAGCATCAGGCGCGGGCGACACGCTCTTTATCGCGGGCGAGATCGGCGTTTTCGCGCAAGTCGAAGCGCGGGCCGATCCGGTCGGTCAGGGCTGATTTCCAGCCGATTGTGTCAGCGTCCAGCCAGGCAAAAACCTCGGGACCAACCTCCAGCAGCTGACGGCGGCCGCGATTAGACATGGCTTCGGCCTGCAGGCGGCGCAGGGCTTTGAGGGCACAGGTTTCCACGGACAGGGCACCCGTGTCATCCCGCAGGATTTCCGACAAGGCACGGCCGCGGCGCTGGCGGGCCAGCTCGCCGACACAGAATTGCGAAAGCGGGGCGACATCCACCTTGGCGCGGTCGCGCTTGAAGGCACCGCGCATGGCCTGTTCCACCGCCTTGCGATCCGGCACGCCGCGCATGTGGACGAAGTCGATGGCGATGATCCCGCCCAGACCGCGCAGGCGAACCTGGCGGGCGGACTCCTTGGCAGCGGAGACATTGAGCTGGGAGGCCAGTTGGGCGGCATTGCCCTGCCCCTTGCGGCCATCCGCATCGACATCGATCGTCGTCATGGCACGCGTGGTCTCGATCCAGAGCGAACCACCGCCCGGGATGGGTGCGCGCGGATCGAGGGCATCCTCGAACTCGGCTTCCAGGTCGAAGGGGGATTCGTCGGCCCAGAGCGCTTCGGCCTCGCCAAAAGCCTTCACCAGGCGCTGGGCCAGGATGGGGGCGGGTTCCAGGCATTCCGGGGCATCGCCCTCTTCCACCTCGACCAAAGCGAGATTGGGGCCCTTTTCGGCATAAGCTTCGCGCGTGACACGGACACCGATGGCGGCGCCTTCATGCAGCCCGCGCGGACGGCCGGACTTGCCGAAGGGCAGGAAGCCCTCCTGCCCGACACCCAGATCAACGAAGGCGGCATTGAGCGCGGGTTCGACCCGGCGCACGCGGCCACGATAGATCTCGCCCTCGATGGCGGTCTGCCCGGCCTCGCTCCAGCGTTCCTGGTGCAGCTCGACAATGCGGCCATTCTCGACCACGGCAGCGCGGGTCTCGCCGATATTCTCTTCGATCAGGATCTGGCGGTTCATGCGCCTGGCTCCAGTGTGGCGATGCGGTCCGTGACAGGATAGCCCAGCCCGGCGAGCAGATTGGCTGTTTCATAAAGCGGCAGGCCGACCACGCCGGTGAAGGAACCGATCAGATTGACGATGAAACAGCCGGCCCGGCCCTGGATGGCATAGCCGCCGGCCTTCCCGTGCCATTCGCCCGAGGCGATATAGGCCTCGATCTCGTCATGCGAGAGCGGCTTCATCTTGACCCGTGTCTCGACCACGCGTGCGGCCATGCGGCCATCGGGTGCGCGGGCAGCAATACCGGTGAAGACGCGGTGATTGCGGCCGGACATGAGTTTGAGACAGGCGCGCGCCTCATCCGCTTCCAGCGTCTTGGGCAGGATGCGGCGACCAACCCCGACCACCGTATCGGCCGCCAGAATATAGGCATCGCCTGCCCCCGGATGCGCGGCACACTTTTCCTGCGCCAGGCGCAGGGCCAGCGGTCCGGGCAGCTCGCCGGGGATCTCGAACTCGTCGATATGGGTGGGTTCGACCGCGTCAGGTGTCAGCCCGGCCCCGCTCAGCAAATCGAAGCGGCGGGGCGAGGCGGAAGCCAGGATCAGGCGTGGACGCTGGATGGCCGTGTCGGCATGCGTCATCGCACGTCCCGCACCGGGCTTACTTGAAGCGATAAGTGATCCGGCCCTTGGTCAGATCATAGGGCGTCATTTCGACAAGAACCTTGTCGCCGGCCAGAACGCGGATACGGTTC
Source organism: Maricaulis parjimensis (assembly GCF_016817355.1). Taxonomy (GTDB): domain Bacteria; phylum Pseudomonadota; class Alphaproteobacteria; order Caulobacterales; family Maricaulaceae; genus Maricaulis; species Maricaulis parjimensis. The sequence goes on along the minus strand of NZ_JADOTT010000003.1, from coordinate 283,490 downwards.
TTGCGCATCTTGCCCGCGGTGTGGGCAATGATCTCGTGGTCGTTCTCGAGCTTGACCCGGAAGGTCGCGTTGGGAAGAAGTTCAGTGACTTCGCCCGGGAACTCCAACAACTCTTCTTTCGCCATGCGGCTCCTCATTTGCCTTCTAAAGGCATGAAATTCATGGATAGCAGCGCCGACTCGCCAGTCACCCGGCGGGCCGGAGCGCGCTATATAGTCCCTCTGGCAGGCAAAAGTCGAGGCTTCAGGCGCTTTTTGCGCTGGCATCCCATTGGGCGATGCGCGCAGCGATGGCATCACGGGTCTCGCGATAGGCCGCAATCCGCATGTCGCGATTGCCGCCGGTCTCGCTGGGATCGGGAATCGGCCAGGCCTGGAACTCCGCTCCGGTGCGCGCTGCATAGTCCCGCGCGGTACGGTCTGCCGCTGTCGACAGGGAGACGACCAGCTCGGCCGCGGGCTCACCGACACCATTGAGCGCGATCGGGGAGAAATCCTCCAGATCGACACCCTTTTCCAGCATGACCGAGACCATGAAGGGATCGACGAAGGCGGCCGGGATGACACCGCAGGAGCGGGCCATGCCCTCGCCATAGCGCTGGTCCCAGAGCGCGGCGCCCATGGGTGAGCGGATGGCATTGCGGCCGCAGACGAAGAGGACAGTGGGCACACTCATGCGGCGGCCCTCCGATGCAGGGCGCAGATCAGGGTGAAGAGACGGCGCGCCGTGTCGAAATCCACCTCGATCTTGCCTTCCAGGCGTTCGCGCAGAAGCGTGGAGCCTTCATTGTGCACGCCGCGGCGGCCCATATCGATCGCCTCGATCTGGGCGAGCGGGGCATCGCGCACGGCCTCGTAATAGCTTTCGCAGATCAGGAAATAATCCTTGATGATCCGGCGCAGCGGGCCCAGCGCGAAGACGAAGGCGCGCACGGGCGTGTCATCTTCCAGCCGGACATCGAAGACGAGGCGGTCATCCTCGATCGCCAGGCGCAGGGCGAAGGGCCCTTCCGCGTCGCCGGACGGCCGGAACTGGTTGGATTCCAGCAGATCGGCGATCGCCACGCGCCGCTCATGGTCGGCATTGACGTCGCCGGGGCCCATGCTGGCCGCATCGAGATCGATCCTGACGATCCGGTCTTTCGGTTCACTCATGATCCCTTGCCCTGCTCGGCTTGTGCATCGGCATGTTCCGGTCGTCCCGAAGCGCGCCAGCTGCCGCTCAGATCGACCATCACCACATCCAGGCATTCCACATCAAGCCGGAGCTCTCCGCCACCGGAAAATACCAGCACGACCTGTCCGGCCGGCTCTTCGCCGACCTCAAAGCGCACGGCGAGGAGATTGACGACGGCATCTTCCGCGCCCTGGCGGATATTGCGGCTGCGCGCGCCGAGCACCCCGCCCAGCTGCAAGCCGGCGCGAACACGGCGGTTGCGGCGCCCGGCCTCCCACTGGAAGCGGTTGAAGGCGATGGTGAAACGCTTGTTGCGGCGGTCGAACTCGAAATCACCCAGCAGCGCGACGGCGTCCTGCAGGGCCGCCGAAATCGGCTCCAGATCCTGCTGGTCGAAGGCAACGAGGCGAAGCGGTTTCGGGTCTCGGCTCACGCGCGGGGCGCTCCTGCTGTTGGGCGGCCTATTCGGCCTGACGCTCGATGCGGGCGCCGCACCCGGTCAGCTTGGCTTCCAGGCGCTCGAAACCGCGATCAAGATGGTAGACCCGGTTGACCACGGTTTCCCCTTCCGCCGCAAGCCCTGCGATGACGAGACTTACTGACGCACGCAGATCGGTCGCCATGACCGGCGCGCCCTTCAGCGTCTTCACACCGCGCACTACGGCCTCATTGCCGTGCACGGTGATGTCGGCACCGAGGCGGGCGAGTTCCGGGGCATGCATGAAACGGTTCTCGAAAATCGTCTCGCGGATCACGGACGTACCGGAGGCCAGCGTCATCAATGCCATGAATTGGGCCTGCGCGTCGGTCGGGAAGCCCGGATAGGGCTGGGTCTCGATATCGACACTGTCCAGTCGGCTGCCATTGCGGGCAATGCGGACGCCATTCTCGACCGCTTCCACCGTGACACCGGCCTTGCTCATGGCCGACCAGAGCGCCTTGTTGTGGGCATGGACCGCGCCGTCCAGAACCGCGTCGCCGCCGGCTGCGGCCACGGCAAGGGCATAGGTGGCAGTCTCGATCCGGTCACCCACCACACGGTGGGTGATGCCGTTGAGTTTCTCACGACCCTGGATACGGATCGAGCTGGTCCCCGCCCCTTCCACGAGCGCGCCCATGGCGGTCAGGCAATCGGCCAAATCACCGATTTCCGGTTCGCGGGCGGCATTCTCGATCACGGTCTCCCCGCGCGCCAGGGAGGCGGCGAGCATGGCGTGTTCGGTGGCACCGACAGATGCGAAGGGCAGATCAATCTCTGCTCCGACCAGACCGCCCTTGGGCGCACTGGCTTCGACATAGCCTTCAGAGAGTTCGATCCTGGCCCCCAGCGCTTCGAGCGCCTTGAGGTGGAGATCCACCGGACGCGCGCCGATGGCGCAGCCGCCCGGCAGGGAGACCTTGGCCTTGCCTTCACGCGCGATCAGCGGACCGAGCACGTTGAACGTGGCCCGCATCTTCCGCACGAGATCGTAGGACGCATAGGTGTCGGTGAATTTGGCCGCGTGCAGGTTGAGGCAGGCATTGGGCGCTTCCTCGACGGTGACGCCGAGACTGGCCATCAAATGCCCCATGAAACGCGAATCGGCGAGGCGCGGCATGTTGGTCAGCGTGACCGGCTCATCGGTCAGCAGGGCCGCGGCCATGAGTTTCAGGGCCGAATTCTTGGCACCGCTGATCGGGATACGGCCTTCCAGCCGCGTGCCGCCCTGGATGACGATACGGTCCATGCTCACTCCCTTACCGATTGTCCGTTTCGATGCGCGCTATCGAGACGGTGGAACTCGGCGGCATTATGACGATTTCGCGGGTTTTTCTGAGGCGGTTTGTGCAGGCGCACTGTCATTGCCTTCTGCATCAGGCGTTTTCGCCGAAGCCGGTTTCTTCGCCGCGGCCTTGCGGCGGCGAAGATTGGCGCGCAGGGCCTCGGCCAGGCGTTCTTCCTTCGAGCCCGGCTCGGGCTTGGCGGCCCGCTTGCGCGCAGCCGGTCCGGATGTGTTTTCCGCATCGCTCATGTAATTCGTCCTGCCGAACGCTGCACATCACGTCAAGACACTCTTGGCGTCGGCGGCACGGTGCGTTATATGCCCGGCTCTCGTTTGCCGACAGGCACCCGGTGCGCCGCTATAGCTCAGGGGTAGAGCGTTCCCTTGGTAAGGGAGAGGTCGAGTGTTCAATTCACTCTAGCGGCACCATTTTCTTGATCTCACGACAGTTTGCTTCGCAAACGTCTCCGATGGGCGGCCCATCAGGGGCTGGCGCGCAGTCGCGCTTGCGCCTTTGGCCCGGTTTTTTTGATTGTTCCCGCTCCGCTCGACCCGAGTCCCGGCACGCCCTGACGGTGTCAGGGTCGATGCTCACATGGAATGCGCTCAAGGCTGCAGGGCAGAGAGCGGTGCGGAGCTGCGGTTGTGATCTCACGCCGGTTTGCTTCGCAAACGCCTCCGATGGAGGGGACATCGAGCCCTTCAGGCGAACCTGTTCCAGAGGCATCCCATTCTACGCGCAAATGTTTTGGCGGCTGGGCGAACCGTGTTACCCAGACGGCCTGAGTTGAAACCCTGAGTATCCACGCAACCCCAACAGTGCCTTGAAACCCTATTCCACGACCCTGCTCGACACGCCACCGAAGCGGAAGAGTTCTGAGTCCCGTTCCGCCGACGCTGCGCCTGAAACGCCGGAACAGGATGATCCGTCGCGCCCGGCACGCGGCCTGATCAACGGGTTCGCGATCATGATTGTGTTCTGGGCCCTGGTCGCGCTGGCCTATTTCTTCCTGCGCTGACGCCGTCACCCGAACGGCAGCTCCTCAATTCCCGCCCTGCAGGACTTCGAACTCGACTTCACCGGTTTCAGAGTCCTGCACGATGAATTCGATTTCGCGGTCGGGCGGAGGCGCCAGAAGGCGGATGGCTGCGACCACGGCAAAGACCAGCAACACACCCACCGCCACTGACAGGCCGGGATTCCGGCGGGCAAACCCGATGGCAGGATGTCCGGCAAGCGTGACGCCCGGTTCAGCCGGGCGCGCCGGTTCCGCAGGCCTCGCGAGACTGTAGCCAATCCGCGGATGCGTCTTGATAGCCCCAGCATCGCCCAGCAGGCGGCGCAGGCGGGAAATGGACTGGGTGAGCGCTTCGTCACTCCCCTCGCCGTCCCAGACCAGATCCAGAAACTCATCGCGGGAAATCGCGTCGGGTGCGCGCTGGACAAGAAGCGCGAGCACGCCGGCCAGGCGCGGTTCCAGCCGGTCGTCCCGCCCGGCACACCGGACCAGACCGGCATTGAGATCGCACACGGCCTCGCCGATCCGCACACAGCGCACGGACGAATTCGAGACTGGCTTATGGGCAAGGTCGGACATGTTTCGAAACGTTTTCGTCAGGTCAGGCAGGGCCACGATATCTAGCGAAACCGCCTTTCCCGCACCTTCCGCGAAAATAAAAGGAAATCAAGCATGACCCGTTTCGCATGTCTGGCCCTGGGCCTGAGCCTGCTGGCCCTGCCTCCGGCAGCCTGTGCCCAGGCTGGCGACCGCCCGTCCCTGTCTGAGGAACATGTCCGGCCCCGGCTGGACGCGACCTTTGACCGATTGGTGGAGGCCGGTTTCACCGGCTATGTCATGATCTCGCATCAGGGACAGACCGTGTATGCCCGCGGTGAAGACAGCGCCGACATGCACTTCGGCCCTGATTCACAAATCGACATCCTCTCCATGTCCAAGAGCCTGACCGGGATGGTGCTGGCCCGCCTGATCGAGGACGGCGAACTGTTCCCCGGAACGACGCTGGCTGAAATCTTTGCTGATGTCCCGGCCGAAAAGGCGGGGATCACCCTGCACCAAATGCTCACCCACACAGCTGGCTTGCCGCATGCACTGGGCGAGGACACCGAGTATCTGGACCGAGACGCCTATCTCGCCCGCGCTTGGTCGACACCGCTCCTCTCCGAGCCGGGTACGCGCTACGAGTATTCCAATGTCGGCTATTCCATTCTGGCTGCCGTGGTGGAAGTCGCGACCGGTGAAGCATTCGACACCTATCTGGGTCGCCATTTCCTCGAACCGGCCGGGCTGACGCACACCGGTTATGAGTCGCAATGCTGCGCAACGTCTGGGGGCCAAGCCGTGACGGAGGTTTCCTGGGGTGGCGACCGTGCGTCCTGGCACCTGATCGGCAATGGGGGAATGCTCTCCACACCGTCGGACATGCTGGCCTGGATCCGGGCCTATGAGACCGGGGCGCTAACCGGCCAGGCGGCAACGGAACGCGCCCATCAACCCTATGAACAGGAAGGTGAAAATGCGCCAAGCCATTATGGCTACGGCCTTGTCGTGGAAGATCTGCCCCAACTGGGCCGGGTCTATTGGCACAATGGCGGCAGCCGGGCCTTCAACGGACACTGGCGCTATTACGCCGATCATGATGTGGCGATTTTCGTGACATCAGACCAATGGGAGGTGGATCCTGACAGCGTGGAACGCGCACTAGCCCGTGCGCTGCTGGCACCGTCTCAGCGCAAATAGACCATGGGACAGGGCCGGACGTCTTTCCTATCTGGACGCGGACGCCCGGCCCGCCTAGTTTGCCCGCGTTCGACGGGGGATTGCCGGGCATGTTTCGTTCTGATGTTTTCCGGGCCGCGATGGCGCTGGCCGTGACGGGGTCGGCCGCCAGTGCGCTGGTCGTGTTCACGCCGGAACTGCGTGCCGCCGGAATCCTGCCGGAACCCCTGCCCCAGCGCGAACTGGTCTATACGTTCATCAACATCACCGACGATCTGGACGCCCGTCAGGCCTGCCCGCTGGATCTGGACGCAGCCAAGAGCCAGGTGGAAAGCGGCCTGGGTCAGACCGTTCGTCCCGTCTACAGCCCGATCGCGGATGGTCCGGACATTCTGGTCCACGAGGTGGAAGCCGTGCACCGCGATGGCGATTGCGAATGGTCGAGCACGGTGCTGATCGGCGGCCAACTGGACGGGCCTCATGCCGACACCCCGGACGCGGCGCTCTCCAGCCTCCAACAGGCCAGCCGGGCCGCTCGCCCTCTGCTGGATGTTCACCGCTGATGCCATCGCTCTTGGCGTCGAGCCGGACACAAGGCTAGCCTGACGTCATGTCCCATTATTTTGACGCGATCGAACCCCGTTCAACCGGCCGTCTGGCGGTCACGGACGGGCATGACCTGGCCTATGATCTGTGCGCCAATCCCGACGGCCTGCCCCTGCTCTTCCTGCATGGCGGTCCCGGCTCGGGCGCGGCACCTAAATACCGGCGCATGTTCGATCCGGATGTGTTCAATCTGGTCCTGTTCGACCAACGCAGCTGCGGCCGGTCGACACCGCATCTCGATCTGACCGCCAACACGACGCAGCATTTGATCGCGGATATCGAGGCGCTGCGGGATCATCTCGGTATTGAACGCTGGATCGTGTTCGGCCCGTCCTGGGGATCGACGCTGGCGCTGGCCTATGCACAGACGCATCCGGAGCGGGTTCTGGGCCTGGTGGTGGAAGGGATATTCCTGGGCCGGCCGCAGGACATGGACTGGCTGCAGGGCCCCAATGGCGCGCGCATGGCCTTTCCCGACGCGTTTGCGCATTTCATTGCGCCGGTTCCCGAAACTGCCCGTTCATCGGTTCGCGCGACGATGGAGTGGTATTTCGAGGCCATGAAGGCAGAAGTCGCGAATGGTCTGGAAGACCTTGAGGCCGCGCTCAAAGACCCGGCGACAGCGCTGGATGATCTGCGGCAGTCGGCTCTCTACCGCTGGACCGAGTATGAGGACCGGCTTTCCTATCTGGACAATCCGGCCGAGGCTGTGCGCGACGGGTTGAAGACACGTGGTGAGAAATTCATTGCAGCGCATTCGCTGATCGAAGCGCACTACTTCCTGAATGACTGTTTTCTGGAACCCGACCAGCTCTTGCGGGACGCGTCGCGCCTCGCCGATATCCCCATGCATATCCTGCAGTCGCGCTATGACATGGTCTGCCCTGCCAGCGCCGCTTTCGAGCTGGCCGAAGCTTGTCCCCATGCCGGGTTCGACCTGGTTCCGGTCAATGGCCATGGCATGACCGAGACTACACAAGCCGTGCTCAATCGGATCATGACGGACCTTGTGAAGGCGATCAGCCCGCCGGGGCGGTAAACCGCAAGAGGTGGAAGGCGATATCGACACTGCCGCCCGTGAAATCTCCACCATTGGCCGTCAGTATGACCGGTGTGTCGGCATAAAAGGGACGCGGCCCGACCACGCCGATATTCGTACTGCCTGACAACACGCCCAGCGATCCACCGAAGGCGCTGGCCTCGCCAGCCAGGCCGCAATCAAAACTCGTGGCACCGGTGACGGTCTCACTGACCCGGATGGACACGGCGAGCAGAATGGCGCGTTCCGGAATGAGTTGTACTGTGCTGACTTGGCTGCCTGTCAGGCCGGTCAGGGTTTCGCTGATGATCTGGACATCGAGGCTGGCATTATTGAGCCCCTGAGCCAGGGGCGAACGCTGGGAGGCCATCCGCCAACTCTGCAGCAGTCCATCAAAACGGACGGGCAGCCCCTCATCGCGGACATGGACGGACCAGCCATCGAGTGGCGAGACTTTGTGCCAGGCCCCGTCGCGATAAAGAGCGAGCTCCCCGGCTGCGAATCCTGACCAGTTGGCGCCGGTTGCCCCATCCGGCACGATCCAGGCTTGGCCATTTTGCGGACTGGCTGGCTGCACGCCCAATGAGCGGCTCTCGACACAGGCCTGGGTGAGCAGGTCCAACCGCAAGAGGGCTTCATTCACGGTGACATGTTTTTGTGCCTGGGCCGGCTGGATCAGGGGCAGGTTCAGGTTCGGACTGGTTTCACTCATTGCTGCTCTCCAAGGCTTTGCATCAGCCTGGAGCACAGGGTCCGGCCTGCGGATTTCACGCGCGACTGTCCCTGATCTGCATCCGTACTTGACCTTCGAGGGCTTGGTGCCTTTTCTCCTGCCCGTGTGGCGCTCTCTGGCCGGGGAGGCGCGCGAGGAGAGGACAGCACGATGAGTGATACTATCCGCGCCTTGGCTGCGGGATTTCCGGCTATTGAAGCCTCAGCCTGGCAAGGCTTGGCAGAAAAAGCGCTTCGCGGCGCCCAGTTCGACACCCTGAATCGCGAGACGATTGACGGCATCAAGCGCGGCCCGGTTTTCTTTGACCGGCCTGAGGGCACGCATGCGGTGGATACGGCCCCGCGCGACCTCGACCTGCCCTGGGGCATGCGCCAGACCCTTGTGGAAGCCGATCCTGAACGCGCCAATACGGCAGCCCTGGATGATCTCATGGGCGGTGTATCCGAACTGGAATTGCGCCTCGATTCGACCGGCGCTTTCGGGCTCAAGGCCAATGAACTCGAACTGCTGGATGCGGCCCTGAAGGGGGTCGACCTCTCGATCGCTCCGATCCATCTGGACAGCCTGAACGGCCAGGGTCATCACGCCCACCTCCTGCTCGCCCTGTTCGCCAAGCGCCGGCTGGATGGCGAGACGCTGGGCGGCGGGCTGGGCCTGCACCCGATCGAGCGGGCCGCGCGTCAGGGTATCGCCCTGGATGATCAATGCTTCCCCAAGGCTGTCGATCTGGTCCAACTGACCCGCGAAGCCTTCCCGCAGCTGAAAGTCTTCCGCCTGGAAGCGGCCCTGGCCTTCGAGGCCGGCGGATCGGAGACCCAGGAACTGGCCCTGATGGCGGCCTCGGCGGCGACCTATATGCGGCTAATGATGGAGGCTGGCCTGGACGCGAACAGCGCGGCCGGCCTGATCGAGGCGCGCCTGTCGGCCGATGCGGACATCCATCTGACCATCGCCAAACTGCGCGCGGCCCGCCGCATCTTTGCGCGGATTGTCGAGAGCTTCGGTGCAACAGGCGACGCCACGCGGCTGAGCCTGCAGGCCAGCACCTCGGCCCGCATGCTGTCGGCCAAGGATCCTTGGACCAATCTGATCCGCAATGCCTGCGCCGGCTTTGCCGCGGCGGCCGGTGGGGCTGATGCCATCACAGTGCGCCCGCTGACCGAGGCCATCGGACGCCCGACCGGGTTTGCCCGCCGCGTGGCCCGCAATCTGCACATCCTGCTGGCCGAGGAGAGCCATCTCGGCGCGGTCACCGATCCGGCCGCCGGCTCCTATTTGCATGAAAGCCTGTCGGATGGTCTCGCCCGGGAGGCCTGGGCCCTGTTCCAGACGATCGAAGCCAAGGGCGGGCTGGTCGAGGCCTTCGCCAAAGGCTGGCTGCAAGAGGATATCCGCGAGGTCCGCGACAAGCGCCTGGCCCTGATTGAAGACGGCCAGACGCCGATCCTGGGCGTCACCCAATATGTCGACCCGGACCCGCGGGCGGTGGAAACGCTGGACCGCTGGCCCGAACCGGACGCACCGGAAGGCGCGCTGACGGCCATGCGGCTGGCGGCAGATTTCGAGGAGGCCGCCCAATGAGCACTTTCCCCGATTTCACGATGATCGATCTGGGCGAAGCCCATAGCGCCGGCACCGGAAGCCGCGAGGCCTGGAACACGGCGGAGGGCATTGCCGTCCAGCCGCAATACCGCGCCAGCGATGCCGAGGGTATCGACTTCCTGGGCTCGGTTCCGGGTGCGGCCCCCTTCGTGCGCGGCCCCTATCCGACCATGTTCCTGCAGCGGCCCTGGACGATCCGGCAATATGCCGGTTTCTCCACCGCCGAGGATTCCAACGCCTTCTATCGCCGCAATCTGGCCGCCGGCCAGAAGGGCCTCTCGGTCGCTTTCGACCTGGCCACGCACCGCGGCTATGACAGCGACCATCCGCGCGTGGCGGGCGATGTCGGCATGGCTGGCGTGGCGATCGACAGCATTTACGACACGCGCACCCTGTTCGACGGCATTCCGCTGGACCAGATGTCAGTCTCGATGACGATGAATGGCGCCGTCCTGCCGGTGATGGCGCTCTATATCGTGGCGGCCGAGGAACAGGGCGTGAAGCCGGAACAACTCTCGGGGACGATCCAGAACGACATTCTCAAGGAGTTCATGGTCCGCAATACCTATATCTATCCGCCCTCGCCTTCGATGCGGATCATCTCGGACATTTTCGAGTACACCTCGACACACATGCCGCGGTTCAACTCGATCTCGATCTCCGGCTATCACATGCAGGAAGCCGGCGCGCCGGCGGACCTGGAACTGGCCTATACGATCGCGGACGGTCTGGAATACATCCAGACCGGGATTGATGCGGGCCTCGACGTGGACGCCTTCGCGCCGCGCCTCTCCTTCTTCTTCGGCATCGGCATGAATGTCTTCATGGAGATCGCCAAGCTGCGGGCTGCGCGCCTGCTTTGGGCGAAGCTGGTGAAGGAACGCTTCAATCCCAAGTCGGACAAGTCGATCTGTCTGCGCACGCACTGCCAGACTTCCGGCTGGTCGCTGGCGGCACAGGATGTGTTCAACAATGTCGGCCGCACGGCGCTGGAAGCCATCGCGGCTGTGGACGGGCACACCCAGTCCCTGCACACCAATTCGCTGGACGAAGCGCTGGCCCTGCCGACGGATTTCTCGGCCCGGATCGCGCGGAACACCCAGCTCCTGCTGGCCGGTGAAGCGCATCTTTGCGATGCGATCGATCCCTGGGGTGGCAGCCATTATATCGAGCGCCTGACCCATGATCTCGCGGCCCGCGCGCTTGACCATATCGCCGAGGTCGACGCCCAGGGCGGCATGGCCAAGGCGATCGAGGCGGGCATTCCCAAGCTTCGCATCGAGGAAGCCGCGGCCCGCACCCAGGCGCTGATCGATAGCGGCCGCCAGACCATTACCGGCGTCAACAAATTCCGCCTCGCCGAGGAGGAAGATGTGCCGGTGCTCAAGGTCGACAATTACCTGGTGCGCAAACAGCAGATCGAGAAACTCGAGAAGCTACGCGCCGAGCGGGACCCGGCCGAAGTGCAGAGCACGCTGGAGGACATCACCCGCGCCGCTGAACAGGGTCAGGGCAATCTGCTCGACCTCGCGGTCAAGGCGGCGCGTGCGAAGGCCACAGTCGGCGAAATTTCCGATGCGATGGAAAAGGCCTTCAACCGCCATGTCGCGGAAATCCGTGCCGTGACCGGTGTCTATGGCGAAGCGGCCGGCGATGATGATCGCGTGGCCAAGGCCCGGGCGATGGCCGAGGCCTTCGCAAAACGCCATGGCAAGAAGCCGAAAATCCTGATCGCCAAGCTGGGCCAGGATGGTCATGACCGCGGCCAGAAAGTGGTCGCCTCGGCCTATATGGATCTGGGCTGGGATGTGGTGATCGGTCCGCTCTTCCAGACGCCCGAAGAAGCCGCCGAACTGGCCGCGCAAGAGAATGTGGACGCCGCAGCGGCCTCCTCGCTTGCTGCCGGTCACCTGACCCTGGTGCCGCAATTGCGCGATGCGCTACGCGATCAGGGGCGCGAGGACATCCTGGTCATCGTCGGCGGTGTGATCCCGCCCGATGATGAACCGGTCCTGCGCCAGATGGGCGCTGCCGCCGTCTTCCCGCCCGGCACGATCATCGCCGACAGTGCGGTGGTGATGCTGGAACGCCTGGGCATGAATGAGGAGGAACTGGCCTAGGGGATCTCGATTTCGCCCAGCGAGCGGTCTTCCTCTCCCGGCAGCTGCAGCACCAGACGATACCGGCCCGTGGGCAGCATCAACGTCACCGGGCCGGTCTCTTCCTCACGGACCAGATACTGATCCATCGGGATAGCACCCTCACCTTCGCCCGCGACGAATGCCTGCACCAGGAAGGGACCCTGCGCCGGCAGATCGCTGACGGTGTGAGGGCTGCGATACCCGCCCATTGCCAACCAGGCCGGACGGCCGCCTTGGCCCGCTTGGAGGAAGGGGTGCACGACAAGCATGTCGACGGTTCTGTGGCGGACCTCGTTGAACCAGCCGCTCCCGGCGTCCCGGAACGCCGTCGGCCGGGTGAGTTCAAAGGACTCCGCCAGGCTCGCAGAAACGGGATTACTGATGCGGTCGGCATAGGTTGTGCCCTGCTGTTGGTCGACCGTCAGCGGATCGATCCCAGTCAAAGCTTGCAACTCTGCCGCCATCCAGCCATTGAGGACACCATCCCCGTCCGTGTCACCGGTCTCATCGAGATGCTGGAAGCCCACAAAAACCACAACCCGGCTGTCGGGATTGGCCTCCAGGAATTCCGCAAGATTGGACGCCTGTGCCCGCTCCCTCGCCCGAATCTGGGCGGCCTGATCGCACTCGCCCGAACAGCGCTGCTCAGCAGTGGCTTCATACCGAACCAATGCCATGTCGAGCGACATCGCCGTTCGAACAAGGTCTCCGAAAACCGGTTCCCTTGAGTAGAACCCCATCCCGAGCGTCGGATAGCCCAGCGCTTCAGCCGTCTCGACCGGCTCGGTCAAACCGAATGTCTCTGCGGCGAAATGTGTGAACCCGTCCTGCACCAGTCTTCGCAGCAACAAGGTCGCAAAAGCACGATGCTGGGCGTCATTATGGGCTTCGTTGATGATCACGATGCGGTGGCCGATCGCAGCCTCAAGGATGGCGTCCACCGCATCGACCGGCTCGAGCCCCGCGAGATCGGCACTCAGTGGCTCGGCAGGCGGGGGAGCGCTCCATCCTTCAGACATGCCATAACCGAGGAAGTGTCGGCCTGACATGGTGAAGACCGACTGTTCCAGTTGAGCCACGATCTGGCTGGCCACTTCCGGCGGGTAGTGGGCCGGTGGCTCAATCATGTCGAGTGCAGCCAGATACCGTCCCTCCTGCAGGGCCCGCGAGTATGTCATCTCCTGCTGGGCCGTCGCAGGTACCGCAACCAGCAAGACCGCCAACGCAGCACCAAACACACTTTTCGATCTCACGCACATCTCCCGCATTCACACACCCGCAGCGCGTGCAGAGTTTCACACCACGCGCGTTCGAGAAAGACCCCCTCGAGATGTTCATGAGCGATACAGGAAAACTGTGGCAGAGTGGTCCGGTCCCAAAAGCGAGGCCCCGACATGAAGCGCACCCTGGTGACCCTGACCGTGCTGGCTTTGGCAGCCTGCGCCTCTACGCCGACACATTATGAACCGGCAAATGGCTCGGACCGTGGCTTCTCCGAGACTCGGATCGAGCAGGACCGGTATCGGGTCCGCTTTGCCGCCGGATCGGACACGACTTTCCAGCAGGCCGAGGATTTCGCCCTGCGCCGGGCAGCCGAACTGACCCTGCGCGAAGGCATGGACTGGTTCCTCGTGGTCTCGCGTCATCGCGACGGCAATGATCGCAATCCTGTCGGCGTCGGTGGGTCCGTGGGACACACTTGGGGATCCGGTGGGTTCTCCGGCAGCGGGGTCGGGATCGGTATCCGGATCGATGGCAATGCCGGCGACAAGGAAGTCGGGCTGGAAATCGTGCTGCGCACGGGCGAGCGGCCCGATCAGGCCGATGCCTATGATGCCCGGGCCATCCTGGAATACGAAGCCGGGGACTAGTCCAGCAAACCCAGCTCGCGCTGTTTCTTCTTGCTGAGACCGGAGCCGACAATGCGGTGGCTGTCGGTGATATAGGCCTTGAGATCATCCGGGCTCAGCCCGGGTTCCGCATAATGCTGGATCCAGGTCATGCCGCGCGACGCCAGATAGGGTGCCGGGCGCAGGCCGGGTTGTTCCTTGAGGATTTCAAAGGACAGGTCGGAGACCTTGAAGGAGAAGCGCGGCCCCTCCTCCGGATCGAAACTCGCCACGACGAAAACCTTGCCGCCCACTTTCCAGACATCCGCGCCACCCCATTGCACAACGTGCGAAGTGGCAGGCATGGCCTGGCAGAAAGCGCTGAGTTCAGCCTGATCCACCGGACTAGGCCGACAGGGATTTGGCCTGTTCCACCCACTGATCGCGCACGATCCGGCCGCGGCCATTGATCCGGTCATCCCAGACCTCGACATCGGTCTCGGTCCACTCGGCGATATCGGCGAAGCGGGTTACCCCCCCCGCCTGCAGCGCGGCCGCCGCTTTGGGACCCAGCCCCTTGATCTTCGTCAGATCGTCCTGCCCGGCCGGTGAAGCCGGCTTGGGCGTTGCCTTGGCCTTGGCCGCCGCTTTCGGTTTGGCGGCTGACTTGGGCTTGGCCGCCGGTTTCGGCTTGGCCGGTTCGGCGACCGGTTCCGGTTTGGCGTCCTCGACCGGTGCGGCCACAGGCTTGGCTTCGGCCGGCTTGGCTTCGGCCGGTTTGGCTTCAACCGGGGTCGCTTTCACCGAGGCTTCGCCCAGACGGCGGGCCAGATTCTCGTTTTCCTGGCGCAGGCGCGCATTCTCGGCCAGGGCCTTGTCGGCCTCGGCGCTGCGCGCATCACCGCTCCAGATCTGGTAGCCAATGAAGACACCGGCCGCGATTGCCGCGAGCAAGAGGAGACCCATCTGCCAGACCAGGTAGAACATGCGCTAACCCCCGAGTGTCGTAACTGAGAACCGGATCGCCCGGTCCTGATCCTGAACCAATTCTACCGTGACCCGCGGGTCCTCGGCCACGCCATTGCCCAGAAGGACAGCGACCTCGTCCACGCGGGCCGTGTCCAGCCCCGCGGCCAGGGCCTCACGCAGCACGCTGACGGTGAGGTGCGAGTCGGACGGGCAGGACTGGAACACCCGGCCGACACGGCGCAGGGCGACGGCGGTCAACGGGCTGGGCGATGAGCCCTGACGATCAAAGCGTAGCGTGTCGGCGCCCTGGGCTGCGCGGATGATCGCGGCACAGGCCTCAACGTCCGGCACATGGGCCTGGGCCGGCATGCCGGTCGGCGTAATGATCCAGGCGCCCTGATAGGGTTCCGGCAAGCTGGACAGGGCCGAGGCCACCGATTGCGCGGTCTGCGGATTGGCCGCCTCACCAACCAGAACGCCATAACTGGATTGCAGCACCAGCGCGCCCCGGTCGAGCCGGGCCAGCTGGCCGAGCAGGCGCGTCGCTGTGTCCTGCCAGGCCGCGGACGCCGAACCGCCCGGAACTAGGGTCAAATCCGTATCGGCGCCATGGGCAAACTGGTTTTCCGCATAACGCGTCAGCGCTTCGCGGGCCGATGCGTCTGTCGCATCGCCGCGCAGCAGGACCCGGCCATTCATGGCCACATCAGCGCGGAAGACGAAACCATGCTCTAGGCGCGCATCCACGGTCTCATCGATGACGCGGGTGACGCCGCCGGCAACCCGACCGCCGGACCAGGTGGAGGCGGCCACAGTGGAGAGCGCGTCGGCGCGGGCCGTATCGGTGGGCGCGGCACCGGTCACGATGGCCGTCTGGCCATTCATGCGCACATGCGCCCAATCATGACCGCGCAGGCTGAGCGCCGACTCGGCCCCAGCCTGGAGGCGGGCCTCAATCGCGCCCACGGAAAACGGACCGACCGAAAACAGAAGCACAGCCGCGCTGAACACGGCCGCTGCTGAAATCAGCAGGACTTTGCGAACCCGGGTCGTCTTCAAGAAATTCATCATCGCGTGAAATACCATCCCCGCGCAGGGTTCAATCAGCCGAATTCGGCAGTTTCAGGGCAAGCGGCTGATTCCGGGAGTAGCATTAAAAAAGCCGCCCCTCCAGAGGGCAGAATGCCGCTTTGTAACCCCAACGAGAAAGGGCCGGAGCGATTGCCCCGGCCCTTCCCGATTTCAGAGCCGTTTGACGGGCTTAGTAGCGGGCGCGCAGCGTCAGACCATAGGTCCGCGGCTGGCCCAGGAAGGCGTTGAAGGAGCCCGACTGGAACGGACCGTCGAAGCCGACCTGGATGTAGTCTTCGTCAAACAGGTTGCGGCCCCACAGTTCCAGCGACCAGCTCTCGTCGGCCGAGGTGACACCCACGCGGCCGTTGAAGATCGCATAGGCTTCCTGGATCTTCTCGGCGTCGAGGTCGGAACCGGTATTCTGTTCCGACACCCAGCGGCCATCGAGGTGCGCCAGCCAGGTCATGCCGTTGTCGAAATCACCTTCATAGGTGATCGCACCGGACGTGTACCATTTCGGCGAGAGCGAGAAGTTCTGGCCGGACAGGGCGTCCACATCGGCGGTACCCGTCGGAGCGAACGTGTCATAAGCCGCGTCCGCATAGGTCACGCCACCCTGAACCGTCAGGCCCGGAAGAGATTCCGGCAGCCACAGGATTTCCATTTCACCACCCTGAGTCGACGCACCGTCGATCGAGGTGACGAAGAAGGAAATGCCGTTGAACGTGTTCAGCTGGTAGTTCTCGAAGTCGGAACGGAACAGGTAGAAGTTGGCCAGGATCGTGTCATTGGCCCACTCCGTCTTGATACCGATCTCGAAGCTGTCGACCGTTTCCGGTGCGAAGGCCGCCGGATAGGTTTCCGGATTGGCCAGAACACTGGTGAAGTTCACAGCCTGCGTACCGGCTTGCGTGAAGCGGTCGAGGTTGAAACCACCGGCCTTGTAGCCGCGCGAATACGTACCATAGGCCAGCACGTCATCGGTGAAGCGGTGCGAGACGGACGCCATGCCCGACAGCTCGTTCTCTTCAAACGACTGGGTGTGGTCGATCAGGCTGAACACGTCACGCGACTGCGGGAGGCAGGTGAACGTGCCCAGCTGGGCGAGGCTGGCAGCCGGCAGACCGGACGCGCCGGACAGGACAGACAGGAAGGTCTGGGCCTGAGGCGTGGTGAAGTCGAGAGCCGGACCCACAGCGTGTTCCCACACGGCACAAGCCGGGCTTTCGCTGTCACCCCAATCGAAGGTGGCGGCTTTTTCCGTGGACGTGTGACGCAGACCGAAGGTCAGGTCCGTGCTGTCCGTGATGCGCCAAGTGTTGTGGGTGAAGAAAGACAGGCTTTCGGAACCCTGGGTGTAGGTATCGCCATTCACGTTCCAGGCACCGGCCGGGATGCCCTGGCCCGGAGCCAGACCGACAAAGCCCGGGACCGGATTGCCGAGTGCGGCCGAGACAGCGCCGGCTGCATTGGCGATGTCGACGATCGTCGTGGCCGACGTGCCGCCGGAGGCCAGCAGGGACAGGAAGGGTTCGAAATGCGCACCCGTCAGGATGGCGTCACGGCGAACGAGCGTCTCGTTGGAGTAGTAGGTGCCGACCATCCAGTCGAAATTGTCGGTCGCACCGGACAGGCGGGCTTCGAACGTGGTCGACGCAAAATCGACCGTGTTGTCATCCGCCAGGCGGTAGACAGCATCCATGCCCGTGAAGTCGGTGTCCTGGCCGGACATCACGGAGAAGTCACGGTCGGAAGCGATCACGGTCAGGTCGAAATTGTCGAACGCCCAGTTCAGCTCACCCTGGAAACCATAATCTTCGATTTCCTGCGTGGTCGGACGGTTGGAGTTCACGACGCGGGCGAACGGATCTTCCGAACCCGGCAGTTCGCGGGCACCCGGCACCAGGGCGTTGACGATGCCAGCGGTCGGGCCGGAGACCAGGCTCGGCGCGGCGCAGCAATCTTCATCGCGGCTGGTGTAGTCGGCGCCGAGGAGGACGCTGACATTGTCGGACAGGTCGAACAGGACCTGGCCACGCATGGTGTAGAAGTTCTGGTTGGCGTCTTCCGTCTCGGTGCGCGGACCGGAGAAGGTGTTCACCGTCTGGAAGCCGTCGCGCTCACGCGTGGCACCATAGAGGCGCATGGCGACATTGTCGGTGAGACCACCGGTGACACCACCGGCCAGGCCCCAGCCGTCCGCGCCGCCGCCGGACACGGTGGCCTCGGCATGGGCACCGAACTCGTATTCCGGGCGCTTGGTGCGGATATTGATGATACCGGCCGACGTGTTGGCGCCGAATAGCGTACCCTGCGGGCCCCGCAGGACTTCGATGGCGGACAGTTCCCCCAGATCGCCGAAGCTGATGCCGTTGCGCGAACGCGGCACACCGTCGATCACGACGCCGACGGAGGATTCCAGACCCGGGTTGTCACCCACGGTACCGATGCCGCGGATGCGGACAGTGGTGGAATACTCGTTCGAGGTCGAGGTGACATTCAGGCCCGGCGCGATAACGGCCAGATCCTTGATGTCGCTCACACCGGCATTGGTGAGCAGTTCTTCGTTATAGGCCGTGACGGCAACCGGCACGTCCTGGATGCCCTGCTCACGCTTCTGGGCCGTCACGGTGATGACGTCCACGGTGCGAGCTTCCTGGGCGACAGCTGCGCCCGAGGTCAGGGCGATGGCAGATGTTGCGGCAAGCAAAAGGGTGCGATGAATCGCTGACATACTCTATCTTCCTCCCGTTGGTCGGCGGCTTGGGACCGCCTGTCGTTCACGACCAGTTTCCTAAGTCGGGTATGGTCGCGGCCGGACACTTATCAATTTCTCCCGCCACGTGAAGACGGTTTTCTGCAATTTTGCGCCTTCGCACCTGCAGCGGCTGCTTTTTGGGGCGTTTTCCGACCCTGTGTTGCATACCTGTCACATCCGAGAGGATCGCTGATTGCGAAACCCGCTCTCACCGGCTTACACTCACGCCGGGCTCAGGGAGTGGAATTGTGACGATTCGTATTGCTGCATTAATCATTTCGGTCTTGTTTTGCTCCCCGATCTGGGCCCAGCCACCCCGTCCGATACAGCCGGAAGACGTGTTTGAGCTGGAAGCCGCTTCCAGCCCGCAAATTTCAGCCGACGGTATGGTGGTCGCCTTTGTGCGTCGCACAAATGACATCGAGACAGACCGCACGCGATCGGCCATCTGGCTGGTCTCGGCGGACGGAGAAAACCTGCGTCCGCTCACCGCCGCGAATGGCGAGAGCCACACGCCGCGCTGGTCGCCCGACGGGCAATTCCTCGCTTTTGTCATGCAAAGCGATACCGGCGCGTCCTTGCAGGTCTATGACCGTGAGAATGGGCGCGTCACCAAGCTGACCAATCTGGAAACGGGCCTGAATGATCTCGCCTGGTCACCGGACGGCGAACATATCGCCTGGGCGGCTTTTGTCATGGCGCCAGGCGTGGCAGCAGCCCCCCTGCCCGATCGTGGCGAGCATGACTGGGCCCCGGCCGCCCAGGTCGAGGACCGGCTCAATTTCCGGTTCGACGGAAGCGGCAATATTCCCAATGGCCGGCTGCAGCTTTTCCTGATGGCCGTGGATGGTGCCGAAGTCCGGCAGCTGACCGATGATGAACTCGGCGCATCGGGCGATTTTGCCTGGGACCGCGATGGCGCTTCGCTGGTCTTCTCTGCCGACCGCCGGTCGGACGGCGAAGGACAGGCACCGGACTCCGAGCTGTTCCGCCTGATGCTGGAAGACGGATCGATCACCCGGCTCACCGACCGGCGCGGCCCGGACACCAATCCGCAACCCTCGCCGGACGGCCGCCATCTCGCCTATCTTGGTTTCGATGACCAACGGATGGGCTATCACAATACCGAGCTCTATCTGGCCGGACCGGATGCGGGTGAGCCGGTTTCCCTGACCGAGGCGCTGGACCGCACCATCAATGCCTACCAGTGGAGCGCGGACGGCCAGTCGCTCTACATCCAGTATGACGATCATGGCGGTACGGATATCGCGCGCGTATCACTGGACGGGGCAATCGAGCCGGTTGCCAGCGGACTGATCGGGCCGACCTTTGGCCGCGCCTATACCGGCGGGAGCTTCTCCGTATCCGACACGGATGTGCTGGCCGTCACAGCAGGCTCTTCAATGATACCGGCGGAAATCGCGGTCGGACCAGCCGGCGGCGAACTCACCCGGATCACAGATCTGAATGCCGACATATTGCCGCGTCTCAGCCTGTCGGAGGCCGAGGATATCCGCTGGGCCTCGCCGCATGACGGCCGGGAAATCCAGGGCTGGGTCCTGTATCCGCCAGACTTTGACCCATCGCGGGAATACCCGCTCCTGCTGGAAATCCATGGCGGCCCCTTCTCAGCCTATGGCCCCAGTTTTTCCGCCGAATTCCAGCTCTATGCGGCGGCGGGCTATGTCGTGCTCTACACCAATCCGCGCGGCTCGACCTCCTATGGCTATGAGTTCGCCAACCTGATCCATCACGATTATCCCGGTCATGATTATGATGACCTGATGGGCGCGGTGGATCACATGATCGCCCGCGGCTTCATCGATGAGGAACGGCTCTTCGTAACCGGTGGATCCGGTGGCGGTGTGCTGACGGCCTGGATCATCGGCAATACCGACCGGTTCGCCGCAGCCGCTGTCGTCAAACCCGTGATCAATTGGTCCAGTTTTGTGCTCTATTCCGACCTCCCGCAATTCTTCTACCGCTACTGGTTCGCCAGCGCGCCCTGGGAGGATCCGGAGGAATATTGGCGCCGCTCGCCGCTCTCGCTGGTGGGCAATGTCTCCACACCGACCCTGATGATGGTCGGCGGAGCCGATGTCCGCACGCCGCGGTCAGAGACGGAACAATACTATTCCGCCCTGCATCTTCGTGGTGTGCCGACCCGGCTGGTCGTCATTCCTGACAGTTTCCACTCGATCTCGAATTCACGGCCCAGCCGCCTGTTGAGCAAGGTCGGTGAAATCCTGCGCTGGTTCGACATGTATGATCCGGGCGCAGAGGCGGACTGACCGGAGATGGCAGGCGAGACCCTGAAACTGGCGGCCATCCAGGCCGCTCCGGTCTTCTTCGACAAGGCGGCCTCGCTGGAAAAGGCCTGTGAGCTGATTGCGGAAGCCGGTCGCAAGGGCGCCACGATTGCCGCGTTTGGCGAGACATGGCTGCCCGGATATCCCTTCTTCATCGAAGCGCCGCTGGGCGATGTCTGGTGGGAAGCGGCCGCCGCCTATCTGGAAAACGCCATCACCCTGCCCGGCCCGGAAACGGACCGGCTCTGCCAGGCGGCGCGCCAGGCCGGGATCGACGTCGTAATCGGGATCGCCGAGCTCGATCCGGCAACGCGCGGGACCGTCTATGCCAGCCTCGTCTTCATCAGCCGCGACGGCGAGATTCTCGGCCGGCACCGCAAGCTGAAGCCGACGCATCATGAGCGTTCGGTCTGGGCGGATGGCGATGCCGAGGGGCTGCGCGTGCATGAGCGGCCCTATGGCCGCCTGTCCGGGTTGAATTGCTGGGAGCACAATATCGTCCTGCCCGGCTTCAGCCTGATCGCCCAGGGCACGCAGATCCATATCGCCGCCTGGCCCGGACGCGAGCCGGAACAGGCGCCGCGCGATCCGGTCTGGTCCCGCCAGATCCTGCTGTCGCGCGCCTTTGCCAGCCAGGCCGGGGCCTATGTCATTGCACCGGCCGGCTTGCGGCTGAACGAGCATGTGCCTGAACGCTTCCGCTCGCTGAGCACGTTCGAGCATACCGGGCAGAGCGCGATCATTGATCCGCGCGGCGAGATCATTGCCGGACCGATGGAAGGCGAAGGCATTCTGATGGCCGATGCCTCGCTGGACGAAGTGCGCAAAGCAAAGTCGGCCTGCGATCCGGCCGGTCATTATTCCCGGCCGGACCTGTTCGAACTCAAGCTGAAAGGCGAGACGATCTACCCACCCCGCAAGCCGGGCTAGGCCTTGGCACTGGGCCGGTTTGCGACCGCTTCATACCAGCGGTGCAAGGCTTCATACTCTTCGGGGACCGGCAATTTGATCCAGCGGCAGAAGTCGATCAGGGTCAGGCCGGCGATGTCGGCAGCGCTGAAATTGTCCCCGGCCAGGAAAGCGGTTTCCTGCAGGCGCTCATCCATGACTTTCAGGAAGGCTTCCGCACGGGCCCGGCCGCGTTCGGCGAGTTCGGGGATCTGCGAATACCGCTGCGGGCCGGTGATGGCATTGTCCTTGAAGAATTCGGACCGGTTCCGCAGGGCTTCGGCGACGCCCATCATGCCTTCGCTTTCCACCCGGACCCACCATTCCGCGACCAGGGCTTTCTCGACCGGGGTCGAGCCCATCAGGGGCGGTTGGGGATAAACCTCTTCCAGATAGCGGGCGATCGAGGCGTTATCGCACAGCACGGTACCGTCCTCGAGCTGGAGAGCGGGCACGGTGCAGCGTGGATTGACGGCGCGGAACCAGTCCTCGAACTGGGCCTTCTCCCCCAGATCGACCTGGATGGTTTCAACTTCAATGCCTTTTTCGGCCATGAAAATGCGGGCGCGGCGCGGATTGGGCGCAGCGGTGTAGTCATAGTATTTCATATCTCTCCCTCAGGCGGTTTTCCGCCCTTTTTCAAATGGTTGGGGGCTAGCCGAATTCCGGCGGACGGGTCTCCGAGACGCCGAGCCGGGCTTCGATCGCCCGCCCCAGCGCGACGATCTTGCCTTCCTCGAACAGGGGCGCCCACAGGCTGGTGGTCTGCGGCACGGTGAAGCGCGGCCCCTCGGCGCCGGGCTGGTTGCCGCCGAAAATCGTGCGGGAGGGCTGTTCGGAGAAACCGGAGCGGAAGGCAAGTTGCGGGTGGCCGGTATAATTGGTGATGACCAGCATTCCGGCGGCGTAGTTCGGGCCGATGATTGCATCAAGCCCTTCAAAAACCTCAGCCATATCCTGCATGACCTGACGGCGCAGACGGTCGATATTGATCAGGTCGACCGCTGAAATGAAACGGGCACGGCGCCAGGTGTTCGGCCAGGCATTCGGCGCCTGCCAGACCATGCTGTCATCCTCGCCAGACAGGGTGAGATGCTCGAAAGCCGCCGCGGACTCGGCCTCCACGACAGCATAGAGCGCATCGATGCGACGCTGGGGCAGTTCGAACTCGACCAGGTCCACACCGGCATCACGGGCGGCCTGCAATGCGGCCCGATCGGCATCAGAACCGGACTCGAACCATGACGGATTGTAACCGACGCGCATGCCCCGCACGTCCATTCCGGCATCAATATCCAATCCCATGGCAATCGATCCGGCGTCGCCTGAATCATAGCCATTGATCGCGGAGAGAACGAAGGCCGTATCCTCCACGGCGCGGCAAATCGGACCGATCTTGTCGAGCGACCAGCACAAGGCCATGGCGCCGGCGCGGGAGACCCGGCCGAAGGTCGGACGCAGCCCGGTCGTGCCGCAGCGATTGGAGGGCGAGACGATGGAACCGAGCGTCTCGGTGCCGATCCCGAATCCGACCAGGGCGGCCGAGGTGGCCGAAGCCGAACCGGCGCTGGAGCCGGAAGAGCCCTCATTCGGATTGAAAGGATTGCGGGTCAGGCCATCAAACCAGCGGTCACCATAGGCGATCGCGCCATTCGTGGTCTTGCCGAGAAGGACGGCGCCGGCCTCGCGCAGGAGGGTGGCGATATGGGCATCACTCTCGGCGACGCGGTCGCGATAGGGTTCCGCACCCCAGGTGGCGGGAATACCGGCGACATCGATGATGTCCTTCATGCCATAGGGAATGCCGTGCAACGGACCGCGATGACGGCCGGCCGCCAGGTCGGCGTCGCAGGCATCCGCTTCGGCGCGCGCGACATCCGGTGTCACGGTGACAAAGCATTCCAGGCGGGAACCATATTGTTCGATCCGCGAGAGATAGATTTCGGTGAGGCGGCGCGACGACAGGGCTCCGCTGGCGATCCAGGATGAGAGTTTCCAGACCGGTGCAAAGGCGATGTCGGCATCGTCCGAGGGCAGAGGCCCGGCGGACTGGCCGGACGGGGTGAGACCGGCGGTCTGTTCGCGAAAGCTGGCGCCTGGCAGGCGCGGATCAAAGACGGTGGCCGGAGCGAGCGCATTCGGCTTGTCGACGGCCCGCAGGCGCGATTTCTGGGCGATCCATTCATCGATCTCCAGAACCACCTGTTCACGTTCGGCTTCGGTGTATTCGATGTCGAAGAGAGCTTCGGCGCACTGGACGGTCTCGGTCGTCACACGATCCTGACCGAGGGCGGATCCGGCAGCGCCGGCCGTGAGCGCGGCAACAGCGCCTCCCTTGAGCAGGCTGCGGCGGCTGGCATCAAAGCTTTTCATGGATTTCCCCCTAAATCTCCTGCCCGGAAAACTGGGCCGGTGCGGGGGCGGTTTCAATCCCAACCTTCGCCGGGATGAACACTTTCACCCACAAATTGCCTTAATCCGCCCCATTTCACTTCACAATTGATCATTAACCCTAGTTCACGTGCCCATGCGGGCGTTCAAGCGGGGGAGAGGCCATGCCCTTGGATCAAACAGTTCTGGACCGGTCGGATTTCCGAGACGACCTCGTCGAAATGCGTCCGGAGATTGCCGAGTTTCGTGACACGCGGTCACCGGCCGCGATGATTGCGCTGTCGCGCGCTTCCGCCATTGCCCGCGCACGGCTGGCGGACCTGCGCAAATTCCGCCGCACCTGGGGCGGCGCCGTGGAGGATGCACCGGGCACCGAGGCGAAACCGGCCATCAAGCCGATCGACCGGGCCGCCATCTATCCGCAATCGCACATCCTGCACTTTTCCGTGCTGGCGACGCTGGTCCTGTTTGAAGGCCTGGCCAATGCCTATTTCTTCTCGAAGGGCTCTGATCTGGGCCTGCTGGGCGGCTGGCTGCAGGCGATCACCGTGTCCTTCACGAATGTGATCGCGGCCTTCTTCCTGGTGGGCTTCATCGGCCTGCGCCACATGTCCAACCGCCACAAGCCGATCCTTGCCGGACTGGCCGCTGTGGGTGTCGGTCTGACCGTGGTTGCCCTTCTCATGCTGAACCTGACCGCCTCGCACTTCCGCGATCTGCTGGAATTCAATGCGGCCACGCTGGCACTGGGTGGTGCTGAAACCACGGGGACGGTGCTGACGCCGGTGACCGAAGCCCGGACCAATCCGTTCGGCATCGAGACACTGGAAGCCCTGCTGCTCTTCGTGCTCGGCTCGACCTTTGCGGTCATCGCCGCCTTCAAGGGCCGCACATTTGACGATGCCATTCCGGGCTATGGCGGTGTGACCCGCCGTCTGGAATCGGCCTCCCGAGACCTCGAAAAAGCCCTGGAAACTGGCTGGAAAGACGCCAAGAAACTCTCCCAGGGTGAACTGGAAGACCTGGTCGAGGCGAAAAACCTGCTCGACGAGATCTGCAACGATCTGGCCGGACCGGGCGACCAGCGTTAAGCTTTGTCCCATCGGCAGAGGAATCTGCCGATGGGGACACCAGCGACGGAGGGGGCATGTCCGGACGCGACGCCATCGGGCTTTTCAATCTTGTGATCATTGCGGCGGTGCTGGGCGCGGTCAGCTACGCCGCCTTCGTGCTGAAGCCGGCCGAGTATGACAGCCAGACCCTGTGCCTGGCCGATGCGGTACCGCCGCACCGCGTGGTGGTGATCGACAAGACCGACCTCTATTCCCCGACGCAAGCCGACCATATTGCCGGTCTGATCCTGGCGGAACGCAATGCGCTGGCCGTCGGCGAACGCCTCTCGCTCTACGAACTCAATGAAAGCGGTGAGCTGCGCAATACCAACCGCTTCTCCCTGTGCAATCCGGGTGCGGGCGAGCAGGTCAATCCGCTCTATCGCAATCCGGAACGCATCCAGGCCCGCTATGAAGCCTTGTTTGCCGGGCCACTGGACCGCGCCCTGGCCGACCTGGTCACGCCCAAGGATGCGCCCTCTTCCCCGATCATCGAGGCCCTGGCCCGCCTGGGCCTGGACCCGGCCTTCGACCGGACTGTGCCCGGCCGCCGCATCGTCCTGGTCTCGGACATGCTGCAGAATTCGGAGGTCTTCTCCGTCTATGGACGCCGCCGGGCCTTCGAAGACCGTGTGCCGCCGGTGGACGAGGTCGCTGCGGCGATCCGGGACACCTACGGCGACAGCCTGCGCGGGGTGCAGCTGGAAATCCGTTTGATCCCCCGGGAGAATTGGGAAATCGAGCAGCGCGGCATTCTGATGGATTACTGGAATGCCGTTTTCCAGCAATTGGGCATCCGCGCCTACTGGGCTGACATCTGAACCCGCCTTCGAGGTTTTCCACAATCCAGCACCGTGAATGCATAGAATATGCATTCACCTGAATCAGCACGCGGCACACAATATCTAGTGTTCGGTGAATTGAGCACCGCTAGCTATTGGGTGATCCATGCCATTCCCGCTTCTGAAAGAACAAGCCGCCCGCGGCGGTCTTTCGGCCGAAGCCCGTGCCCTGGCTGACAAGGACTTGCTGACCTTCTGTGCGCGGCAGGCTCATCTGACGGAATTGGCCTTCACCCTGGCTGATCACGGCCATACTCATGTCGGTCATGTCGCCCGGCTCAGCCTCTACACGATCATGGATCTGGCGGGCGGCAATCGCGCGCTGGCGGAAGAACTGAACCACCGGCTCAATCATGCCGGTCTGGGCCTGGATCTGGAGCTGCAAGGCTGGGAAGCGCCCGAAGGCGAGAGCATCGCCCCAATGATCGACTGACCAACCGCATAAATTGAGACGGCAGGCATTGCCCTGACACCGCTCCGGCCTATCTTTCCCGAAAATTCTGCGTCCAGACGGAAAGACGGCCATGATCACAGTGCATCACCTCAATAATTCCCGCTCCCAGCGCGTGCTCTGGCTGCTGGAGGAAATCGGTTGTGACTACACGATCGAGAAGTACATGCGGGACAGTGAGACCATGCGTGCGCCGGCCTCGCTGAAAGCGGTCCACCCGCTGGGCAAGTCGCCGGTGGTGACTGACGGGGATGTAACGGTCGCCGAGTCCGGTGCCATCATGGAATACCTGGTCGACACCTATGCGCCGGGCCTCAAGCCGGAAGCCGGCACGGCCGCGCATCGCGCCTATGTCTACTGGATGCATTTCGCAGAAGGCTCGGCCATGCCGCCCATGCTGATCCGGCTTCTCGTGGACCAGATCGGCAAGGCCAAGATGCCCTTCTTTGCCAAACCCATCGCCAAGCAGATCGTGGCCCGTCTGCGCGCATTCGTGGATCCGGAAATCGACAATATCTTCCGCTATATCGAAGATGTACTGGGCCAGTCGGAATGGCTGGCGGGTGATGCGTTCACGGCAGCCGACATGCAGATGAGCTTTCCGCTGGAAGCCGCCGCGGCGCGGGCCGGCCTGGACAAGACAGCCTATCCCAATATCCACGCCTGGCTGGACCGCATCCACGCCCGTCCGGCCTATGCGAAGGCTTTGGAGAAGGGTGGCGAATACGGGATTGTCGGCAGCTAGGCCTCAGCCCTGAACGCGGAAACCGATCCGGAAAATCGCTCCGGAATAGGACCGGCTGGCGATGTTGGAGTCATTGTCGACATAGCCGGCCTCGCCATAGAGCGAGAAACGGTCACCGAACGGACGCTCGGCACCGGCCACGGCTTCCCAGCGGCTGTCGGACCGGGCGAAAGGCTCGGCCAGGGAAAACGCCCCGTCATAATCGCGCTCGACCAGTTCCAGCTGGACATGACCGGTCGCCTGCATCCCCAGCGGGGTCCAGGCCCGGGCGCGGGCGCGCCATTCATCATGGGAGAAGCGATCAGCATCGGCGTCAGCGGTCTTGTAGTAGAGGTCCGCGCGCGCACCGCCCCTGCGGTCTTCTGAATACCAGAACTGCTCAATGCCGGCACGCCATTGGGACTGGTCCAGACCGGCCACGACCTGGTCGCCGAAATCATAATTCGTGTGGCGCAGGCGGATGACGGTCTCCCGATTGGCCACGCCGCGATAGCGCAACTGCCCCTCGCCTTCCAGCCGGGTGTAGTGCGTGTCGCCATCACGCTGCATCCAGGAGGCAGAGCCGTTGAAACGCGCCTGCCAGTTTTCCCCGACCGGCGTCCAGTACTGGATGCGCGGGGTCAGAAGAACAGAATTGAGATCATCACGATCATCGAAGGCGCGCAGGCGAACCTGTTGTTCGAACCGCCAGACCCGGCCCTGCCCGGTCGGCTGGACCCAGCGCAGCCAGGTATTGCTGTCGATACCGGTCTCCAGATCGGACACGCCGCCCGGCTCGATGGTATCGGAGTCGATGAAGGGGTCGGACCGTTCCACACCATTCTCGGATCGGTATTCGAACCGGCCGTCCTGGCCGTGTGCAAGGGACGGGATCATCACCAGGCAAGCTGCCACTCCGCCCAACCAGTTCAAACCTGTGTTTTTCACGACCAATCCCCTGTCTTCACATGGATTTCAGCTTATCGCCCAAGCCGGTCGGAGGCTATCGCTTTGACGCAACAAAATTGCTAGTCTTCAGGCTTGGCAAGGGATGCGCCGGACCGGCGTTGTAACGGGTTGAGTGTCGGATGTCGGGTCGCGAACGCCAGCAGGGCAGAGACACGGACGGTTTCGTCCAGCCGGCCGAATTTTACCGGTCCGTCGACAGCGCGCCCAAGGGGATCAGCGTCAAGCGCGACCGGTCAGCGACCGACGGCTTCCTGATCACCTTCACTGCCCTGACAATGCTCGCCCTGTCGGGTGCCGCCTACATCAATGACCGGGTGCCCGGCGCCATTCCCACCGATCTGATCTTCTTCACGGCGGACCGGTTCAATGCGGTCCTGCCGATCCGGATATTCCTGGTCCTCTTCTTTGTGACCTATGCCGGTTATGCGCACGGCCCGATCCTGGCCCGTATCCGGCTGGGACTGAGCTTTCTGCTGAAGCTGGGTGCCATCGCGCTTCTGGTGGACAATCTGGCCTATCTGTCCTGGGCCTATGCCGATGCGGTCTGGCCGGTCTATGTGCAACAAATCCTGGTTGGCCTGTCCGGCCTGGCCATCTTTCCGCACACCGTGCTCAATCAAGCCCGCCTGCCCTGCCCGTCCGGATCCCCGGTCAAGCGGCGGGGGAAATTCTTCGAGTACGCGCTGGTCTTTGGCGCGGTCACGATAGCCGGCCTGTGCGCCACCATCGCCGTCACCGTCTTCAATGAAGACGTCGTCACCCTGCGCAATTTCGCCCTCTTGGGCGGGATGGGCCCGGGCGTCTTCCTGGCGCAGCAGCTCTTCACCCTGCAGCTGGGCCTGGTGGGTACGATCCGCAACCAGATCTCCGGCCGCAAAGCGTTCAGCCCGCCGGTGGCAGTCCTGGTTCCCGCCCATAATGAGAGCCATCTGATCGCCAAGACGATCGACGCAATCGATGCGGCTGCCGCCTGCTATGACGGGCCGGTCCGGATCGTGTTGATGGATAATTGCTCGGTCGACAATACGGCCGAGATTGCCGAAGAGGCCCTGGCGCGCTGCCGCTGTGCCCGCGGCGAGGTGATCGACAGCCCGGTTCCCGGCAAGGCCAAGGCCCTCAATCACGGGTTGGAACTGATCGATGAGGATTTCATTGTCCGGATCGATGCCGACACTCAGATCGACCGGAAAGCGCTGCGCATCGCCATGCGCCATTTCGCCAATGACAATGTCGGCTCGGTCGGCGGCCTGCCCCTGCCCTTCAAGAATAATGGTACGCTGGGCAAGTTCCGGGCGATCGAAGTGCTCAACCGGCACGGCTTTTTCCAGGTGGCGCTGGGCGCGTTCAACGGGATTCTCGGCCTGCCCGGCATGTTCGTCATCTATCGCCGTGATGTGCTGATGGAAGCGGGCGGGATCACCGAGGAAATGAATGGCGAGGATACGGATATCGTCCTGCGCATGACCAATCTGGGCTATCGCGCCGTGTCCGACCCGTCCGCCCGGTTCCGGACGGAAGTCCCCGAAACGATCGCCCATTTGCGCGAGCAGAGAACGCGCTGGTTCCGTAGCCTGTATCACGTGACCGCCCATAACCGGCGCATGCTGTTCCAGGGCAATCTGATCACGGGCGCGGTCGTCCTGCCCTTCACGCTGATGAATGGCGCCCGGCGGGCGATGATGGCACCGCTGGCCATCTATGGCGCCCTGCTCTTCTTCGTGTTTGGCGGGATATATGACCACCCGCATCTGGTGACGGTGATTGCTGTCCTGCTGGGCATGCCCTTCGTCATGTCGAGCCTGGTCGTGCTGTTCTGGCGCCGGCCGGACCTGTTGTTCTACATGCCGCTCTATATGGGTTTCCGCCTGCTGCGCTCCTACTACACGCTGGGCGCCATCCTCACCCTGGTCTATCCGCTGCGCGCGTCGGAGCGCGACTTCTTCCCACCCAAACCGCTGCAGGACGGCGTGTTCGGCGAGGCCGACGACGCGGCTGACTGGGAGGAAGAGGCGGAGACGGCGCCGGACGAAACCGGCGCCGACTGGCGTTAGTCGAGGATCAGAACCGCACCGAGACCGTGGACCACGGCGGCCTGTTCCTGGCCGATCCGGGCCGTCATCAGCGAGGGCGGACGATCCATGGCGTGGGCAATCAAACCGGTCACGGGGACCACCCGGTCCAGCGCGCCGCGTGTCGGACGCGGCGCCAGGGCGGTTGCGGTCTGCAGGACGGCCACCGATTCCAGATTGCTGATATCCGCCGCGGCAAACCGCTGGCTGCCCTGCACGGCGATCGTGTCTTCGCCGACATTGAAGGCGGCCTGGGCATTGGACGGATTGTGGTTCAGCGCGATGAAGTTCCGGTGCACTTCCGTGGTCCGCGGATCTGACGGGTCGACATAGGTGAGATCAATGCGGGTACGGGCCGGCACAAAGCTGGCGACGATCTCGGCACCCATCTGCAGGACGGAGAGGCGCTCTTCGCCATCCAGGTCACGCGGCACCAGGAGTTCCACCCGGTCACTGAAGGCCAGCGGCAGGCCGGCCAGACCGTTCAGCGGACGCACGACATCATCATAGAGCAGCGCCGATTCCGGCAGGAGCTGGATGGGATAGCGGCGTGCCGTGATCGTGCAGCCGCCGGCTTCGCGGTGGCGCTGGACCGAGACGCGGATGTCATTGCGCAGGGCCTGGGCGCCTTGCGGCAGGGCCAGGGTGAAGGTGTTCAGACGGCCGGTCTCGACGTGACGACTGTCGATCAGCACGCCATTGAGCTCAGTATGGACCAGATTGGTGAAATCGCCCGGGCCTTCCGGCAGGCGCAATTCCAGACGCAAACGGTCCGGAGCGCGGCCGTCCGGCATGGCGGAGAGGCCGTATTTTACGTCCCAATTGCGTTGTTCAGCGACATTCTGGACCGAGGTGTCGACCCCCATCTCACCGAACATGGTCTGGGCGGTCTGGCGCGAGGCTTCCTGGAAGGCATTCGGCTCGACGAAGGCGGTGCGGGCGATGGGCAGGAGTTCACTGGTCAGGAAGTCGACCGCGGAGGCGTTCTGCGCGTCGGTCAGACCGATCTGCACATAGCCACGGCGCTCCCAGAGCGTGGCACTCTCGCGGAGCTCACTGTCACTGACAGGCTGGAAGCCGGACCGGCTCAGCGTGTCGGCATCGCCCAGCAGGATCAGGCCACGGCCGCGCAAGCGCGACACGTCGGACATGTCGGCATAGCTGACCGAATAGCCGCGCTGGATCATGCGGGCGCCGAGGTGCAGCGCCATCGGGAAGTAATCGTCACCGGCTTGCGGCAGGGCAATGGTGACATCCGACGGCAGCAGGCTGACCACATCGCGCAGGGAGCGGATCGGCGCGCGCAGATCCATTTCCACCGCGCTGGATGGGTCGATCGTCACAACGGCACCGATGGAGCGGTCATTATGGCAAAGCTCGTCCGGCAGATCGCCGTGCAGCTGGAAGCCGACATCCAGATCGCCGCTGGTCAGGGCAGAGCGCGGCAGGGCCACGGTCCACTCGAAGTCCCTGGTCCCCGGAGCCAGGACGCGCTCCAGGACGCGCTGACCGTTCACGGTCAGGCGCAGGGCGGCGACAGCGCTGGCAGAGACATCCTGCACGCCGCGGACGACGAGACGGACCTCGCCCAGCTCGGCATCGCGCACGACAGGGAGCTTCAGAGACGCGTAAGACGGATAGCCGGAGATGAAGAGCCCGTCAGGCCGGCCGATATCCGCCAGGGTAACGGTCGCGGGCGCGCTCGTGCGCGCTTCAGCCGGGCCGGTGAAGACCCGATCCGCGAGATGCGTGAGATAGCGGCCGAAACTGCCATGACCGGCATTGAGGGCGCCGGAATTGAACAGGGTAATCACACTGGCGAGTGCGACAATTGTCAGGAAAATCGAAAACCACGGCCTGCGGCGGCGTTCACCCTCAGTGCGCTTCATGTGCTGCCTCTCGTCATCCGGAACACCCCGTCCGGATCATGCTGACCTACATCCCTCTCGGTTCAGCACCCCCCCAGGCGCGAGAACAGTTAAGGGATAGGTGGCATTTGCGACGAAATCGGGGCGAAGAGGGCCTGAACCGGGGTTCAACTGAGGCCATTTCATGGCAAATCAAAAGGCGGGCCGCATGCGCAGCCCGCCTCTGACAATTCATCTGAATTTCGCGAAATTCGCGTATTGGGAGAATTTACTCCTCACCGCTCTCGCGGAAATCGACGTCCAGTTCCGCGGCGAGATAGACCAGGGCCGCATAGGCGGCGACATTCTGGGCCAGCTCGTCCGGATCGATCTTGTCGAGCGTGTCATCCGGCGTGTGGTGCAGGTCGAAATAATCCGTGCCGTTCTGGTTGAGACGCACGGTCGGAACACCGGCCATGGCCAGCGGAATGATGTCCGGGCCGCCGCCCGGCTCGTCGGACCCGCCGCGGATAATCCCCAGCGGCGCGATGATGCGCCCGATCGCATCTACCGCCGGCGTCGCGTCATCGGACACATTGGAGACGAATTGCCAGATCGTGCGGGCGCCGAAATCGGATTCGGTTGCCAGTACGTGATTGTCGACTTCGTCTGCATGCTGCTCCGCATAGGCGAAGGCACCCAGAAGGCCGACTTCCTCAGCGCCGAACATGACGACGCGAATGGTCCGGCGCGGACGTTCCGGCAGATCCGCGATCAGGGCAGCGGCAGCGGTGGTGATCGCCACGCCGGCGCCGTCATCGACCGCGCCCGTACCCAGATCCCAGCTATCCAGATGACCACCGATCAGAACGATCTCGTCCGGGTTTTCCCGGCCGGTCAGTTCCAGCACGACATTGCCGCTGGTCACATCTCCATGCCAGCCGGCGGTGGAATCCACGCTCAGCGAGATTGGCGTGCCGGATTCGTGCAGGCGGCGCAGATGGTCGGCATCCGGATTGGAGATCGCGATGACCGGGATTTCGGCCCAGCGGCCATTCATGGCACTCATCATGCCGGTGTGCGGAAAGCGATGGCTGTCCGAACCCACGGAGCGGACCACAAGGGCGCTGGCCCCGGCCCGCTCGGCATGCTGCCAGCCAATGCGGCGGCGTTGATTGGCGGGACCATAACCGGCGCCTGTCTGGCTGG
Source organism: Maricaulis parjimensis (assembly GCF_016817355.1). Lineage (GTDB taxonomy): Bacteria > Pseudomonadota > Alphaproteobacteria > Caulobacterales > Maricaulaceae > Maricaulis > Maricaulis parjimensis. Next base: position 250,191 of record NZ_JADOTT010000003.1, on the reverse strand, counting down.
GCACCATCATGTCGCCATCAATGAAGGCGATCTGCCCCTCCAGCGCACCATCCTCCACGGCGATGAGATCATCGACCGTGCGGAAATAGACGATGCCGGATTCAAACTCGCCCGTGCCGGACCCGCCCAGGGCGGTGCCGTAGAGATCCTGCTCATAAGGAGCCGTCATCGTGATGGTCAGCTCACCGCGATCCCAGAAGGGCATGGTGAAGTCTTCCACGGTGACCCGGTCAAAGCCGAGCACTTCCCCCAGCGTTTCACCCCAGACGCGGGCGCGGGCTTCCGCTTCCGACCCGGCGAGGCGCGGGCCGACCTGGGTGGTCAGGGATTCCACGATCTCATACCCCAGATCACTGTCGAGCGCGGTCTCCACGAGACCCTGCGCCGTGGCAGCGACATCCTCCGGGATTTCGAAACGCTCCTGGGCCATTGTTTCCGCAGACAGAAAAACGGTCATTCCAAGCGCGACAATTGCTTTCATCGGGACCTCCCCACACATTGGACGCGGCCACTATGCGGGCCTGAAACGACGGCGCAAGTGACGGTGGTGCAATCCGCCGCGAATGGCCGCACAGACAACACAGGGAGAGCAGGCGTGACACAGACACTGACACGGATCATCGAAGGACGAACGCGCGATCTGGGCGGTTTCGAAGTCAAACGCGTCCTGCCCGCTCCGGGACACCGCATGGTCGGACCCTTCATTTTCTTCGACCAGATGGGTCCGGCCCGGTTCGCGCCGGGTGACGGGATCGATGTCCGTCCGCACCCGCATATCGGCCTGGCCACGGTCACCTATCTGTTCGAAGGCGCTCTGGGCCATCGGGACAATCTGGGTGTGGAACAGGTGATCCGCCCGGGCGATGTGAACTGGATGACCGCCGGACGCGGTGTGGTGCATTCGGAACGGACGCCGCCGGAAGAGCGCGAAGCCGGGCATGACATGTTCGGCATCCAGACCTGGGTCGCCCTGCCGGAAGATCTGCAAGACATGGAACCGGCCTTCTTCCATCATGGTGCCGACAGCCTGCCGCGTTTCACCCGGGACGGGATCGACTATGTGCTGATCCTGGGCACAGCCTGGGACCAGACCTCCCCGGTCGAAGTGTTCTCACCGATTGTCTACCTGCATGGCGAAGCCCCGGCCGGTGCGACCAGCCGGATCGATCTCGATCATGAGGAAGTCTCGATATATCTGGTGACCGGTGATGTGACGATTGACGGACAGCCGCTGAAACCCGGCGAGATGGCGGTGCTGGAGCCTGGCGGATCGGCAGAGCTCAAAGCGCTCAGCGACAGCCGGATCATGATTTCCGGCGGCCAGTCGCTGGGCCCGCGCCTGATCGACTGGAATCTGGTCGCAACCGACCAGGCGCATATCGATCAGGCCCGACAGGATTGGGCAGAAGCGGCCAAGTCCGGCTTCCCGGAAAATGGACGCTTCACCCTGCCGCCCCATGAGCAGGAACACATTCCCCTGCCCGCAAAACCGGGCTGACCCAGTCTAGTTCGACGGCGCCGGCGCTTCGCGGCCGCGGCCCGTGACATAATAAGTGGCGAAACTGGCGAGCCAGTGGCCGCCGGCATAATCATCACCGGTCACCGAGGCGATCCCGGTCTCGCCATGCACTTGCGCAGCCGCCAGCAGCGCCGGAATGCGGTCATCGCCCTCGGGCAAGGCATGGGCAATCGCGTCCAGATTCCAGGCGCGCGACAGGTTCACCCCGTCCAGATGCACCAATTTGCCATCACTGGGATCGAGCACCTGTCCCGGCACGAGCCAGTCGGCACTTCCATCCGTGGGAATGCCCGGCAGGAAGCCTGTCAGCCAGGACGCGAAATCATCCTGCGGCAGAACCCGGCGCATGAGATCAGCCTCCATCAGGCAGGGGGACAGGAAATCCTCACCCGAAGGCTCATAGCCGATCGGGCAATTGACGTCACCGGCATGGAATTCCAGGGATTTGGCGACCAGCAGCGCTTCCAGGTCTGCATCCCCGGCCGTGCGCGCCCAGTCCAGCGCCAGCGCGAAGCCAAAGGCCGACTGGTTATGGGTTCCGATCCGGATCGGATAGAGGAGATTGGGCAACCAGGAGCGATAACGGTCAGCCACCACATCGACCAGGGGCGCCAGGGCCGTGCGCCAACGCTCGGCGCGCGGATCGTCCCATTCGCGCAATTCCGCATCCAGCTGGAGCAGCCAGGCCAGTCCGTAGGGCCGTTCATAGGAGGCCCGGCCCTCAGCCTGGAAATAGGCCACTTCCCCGATCATGTTTTGCGGCGTGAGATTGGCATCCAGCGCCGCCGTTGCGGCTTCGGCGAGCGCATTGTCGGGATCCAGGCGCAGGAGACGGACCATCAGCCAGTGCCCGTGCACGGCGGAATGCCAGTCAAAACAGCCGTAGAAAGCGGGGTGAAGCGCGCGGGGTGTCCGGGCGTCCGAATCTGACTGGAGAACATGGGAGATCTTGTTGGGGTATTCGCGCTGAACACAGTCCAGAGCCAGCTGGAGAAAGTGTTGATTTTGGTCCGGCATGATGTTGTCAGCCTGCGCTGGAGCGATGTCGCTGCAATGAAACGTAAAAATCGCGATGGCGCTCAAAAATGTTCGCGATAACATGGACTTCCCCCGGCTTTGCTTTCGATTTGCTTCGTGCCGTAAGGGCTTTTCCACCCCCCGGCGATCTGCTACCGCGATCATACAAAAGCATTCGGATTGACTGGCAAGCTAATTGCTGGGGTCCGGATATAAAGGTGCGAGACGGGTGCACGACACACCGTTCGCCTCAAGGAAAAGTGACCCGTCCGGCTCGTCACGCGGTCCGGATTCACTGGGGGAAGACAGTATGTCCAATACAGATGTCCGCGATGGCGGACTGGAGAGTCTGGGTATCAAGGCCGGTCAGGTCAATCTGAACTGGAATGAAGCCCGCCTCTATGAAGAAGCTGTTCGCCGCGGCGAAGGCGAGGTCGCTGAAGGCGGTCCGCTGGTCGTGAAGACCGGCGCCCACACCGGCCGTTCGGCCAAGGACAAGTTCACGGTCCGCGATGCGGAGACCGAGGACCAGGTCTGGTGGGACAAGAACGCCTCGATCACGCCGGGCAATTTCGACACCCTGTGGCAGGACTTCCAAGCCCATATGGAAGGCAAGGAACTCTTCGTCCAGCAATTGTTCGGCGGTGCCGATCTGGACCACCGTCTGCCGGTTCGTGTCGTCAATGAACTGGCCTGGCACTCGCTCTTCATCCGGCACCTTCTGCGCATTCCGGCTGCAGACGAGTACACCGGGTTCGAAGCCGAATTCACGATCATCAACCTGCCCAGCTTCAAGGCCGATCCGGCCCGCCATGGCTGCCGCTCGGAGACCGTGATCGCCGTCGACTTCAATCGCCGCATGGTGCTGATCGGTGGCACCTCCTATGCCGGCGAGACCAAGAAGTCGGTCTTTACCATCCTCAACTACCTCCTGCCCAAGAAGAAGATCATGCCGATGCACTGCTCGGTGAATGTGGGCAGCGAGGATGATGCCGCAATTTTCTTCGGCCTGTCCGGCACCGGCAAGACCACCCTGTCCGCCGACGCCTCGCGCACCCTGGTGGGTGATGACGAGCATGGCTGGTCGGAAAACGGTCTCTTCAATTTCGAGGGCGGTTGCTACGCCAAGATGATCCGCCTGTCGGCCGAGGCCGAACCGGAAATCTACGCCACCACGAAAATGTGGGGCACGGTGCTGGAAAACGTCGTCATGGACGAGGAAACGCGCCAGCTCGACCTGGACGATGCCTCGCTGGCGGAAAACAGCCGCGGTGCCTATCCGATGAGCGCGATCCCGAACGCGTCGGAAACCGGCCGCTGCGGTCAGCCGAAAAACCTGATCATGCTGACCTGCGACGCGTTCGGCATCATGCCGCCGATCGCCAAGCTGACCCCGGCCCAGGCCATGTATCACTTCCTGTCCGGCTACACCGCCAAGGTGGCCGGTACGGAAAAGGGCGTGACCGAGCCGTCGGCCACCTTCTCCACCTGTTTCGGCGCCCCCTTCATGCCGCGTCACCCCAGCGCCTATGGCAATCTGCTGCGCGAACTGATCGCCGAGCATGATGTCGATTGCTGGCTGGTCAGCACGGGCTGGACCGGCGGGGCCTACGGAACCGGCCAACGCATGCCGATCAAGGCGACCCGCGGCCTGCTCAATGCCGCGCTGGACGGGTCCCTGAACACGGCCCAGTTCCGCGAAGATCCGAATTTCGGTTTCATGGTCCCGGTCTCTGTGCCCGGCGTGGATGACAGCATCCTCGACCCGCGCTCGACCTGGGCCGACACGGCCGCCTATGACACCCAGGCCGCCAAGCTGGTCTCGATGTTCATCGAGAATTTCAAGACGTTCGAAGCCCATGTGGGCGCCGACGTGCTGGCTGCGGCACCGAAACTGCGCGACCGTGCCAAGACACTGGAAACAGCTGCAGAATAACGCGTCCCACAGAGCGCGACAGGAACAGCCCCGGCCCGATCGGCCGGGGCTTTTTCTTGTCTCATGCTCCGCGCAAAAGAATTTCCGTTAGGGTTATGTTGAGAGAAAATATTGCACGAATGACAGCTGAAACCGGCCTGTCACAAAAAAACTGTTTGACCCAGGCCGCCAAATACGCCTTTCTTGGCATGAATTCGCAAGCGCAGCACTTTGCCGCGTCATGGAAACGACCGACATGCAACGCCAGATGATGATCATCGACAGCTTCACGACCCAGACCGGTTCCGGTCTGACGGGTCTCGGCTGCGTGGTCGATGGCGGCCTCGGTACCATTACCATGATTACCACCACCTCCTGGACATGGGGGGCGGCCGGCGTGCGCTAGCGGTTAAGCAAGAACCGCAACACACCGAACCCGCTCCCCGGCCCCGGGAAGCGGGTTTTTTCATGCCCGAAATTCAGACTTCACCATCACCAGACAGACCCAGACCCAAGGACCAAGACCATGCCCCTCGACCTCGATGCCCGAAAACCGCTGAAGCTTTGTGTACTCAAATTCGGGAGTTCGGTTCTGCAAAAGCCGGACGATTACGCCCGCGCCGCCCACGAGATCTACCGCCACACGCGCAATGGCGAGAAAGTCGTGGCGGTCGTGTCCGCACTCGAGGGTGAAACCGATTCCCTGTTCGCCGTGGGCGGCGATGTCGGCGAAGGCTGTTCCGACGCCCTTCTCGCCCGCCTCGTACGCTGTGGCGAGCTCAAGTCTGCAGCCCTGATGGGTCTGGCGCTGCAGCGCTCTGGCGTGCCCTCCGCGGTCCTGGACCCGCATGAAATGGATCTGCGTGCTGATGGTGAAGCACTCGACGCCAATCTGACCGGTCTCGATGCCGACCGTGTCCTGGCCTATTTCGAAACCGCCGACGTCATCGTTGCGCCGGGCTTCTTCGGTGAGGGGGCTGAGGGGCCTGTCACCCTGGGCCGGGGCGGCACGGACCTGACGGCTGTGGAATTCTCGCACTGGCTGGGCGCCGACCGCGTCCGCCTGATCAAGGATGTCGATGGCGTCTATACGGACGATCCGGCCAAGAACCCGGATGCCGTCCGCCTGGACCAGCTGGACTATGACGAAGCCGCCAAGGTGAGCCGCGGCCTGGTGCAGGAAAAGGCCATCTTCCGCGCCAAGCAGAACAATGTCGTGATCGAGGTCGCCGCCCTGGGCAGCCCGTTCGCCACGCGCATCGCTGCGGTGGAAAAACAAGCCGGTCCGGTGGAAACGCCCAAACGTCTGCGCGTGGCCGTACTCGGCCATGGTGCCGTGGGTGCCGGCGTGTGCTCGCACCTCCTGGCCCATCCCGGCCGGTTCGAACTGGGCCCGGTCCTCGTCCGCGATCCGGCCCAGCACGCCGCCAAGGCACCGGAACTCCAATTCACCAATGATCCGGCTGAAGCACTCGCCGGCGATCCCGATATCGTCGTGGAAGCCATGGGTGGCACGGATATCGCCCGCTCGCTGAGCCAGACCGTGCTGCGCGAGGGCCACCACCTCGTGTCCGCCAACAAGGCCGTCGTCGCGCTGGATCTGGATCGTCTGCACGATCTGGCCCGCCAGCACGGCCGTGAACTGCGCTATTCCGCGGCCGTGGGCGGTGGTGTGCCGGTTCTCGAACTGATCGACCTGCTTAACCAGCAGGGTTCCATCCTGTCGGTGGAAGGTGTGATGAACGGGACGTGCAATTTCATCTTCGGCCAGATGCAGCAAGGCGTTCGCCTCGCGGATGCCGTGGCCGAAGCCCAGCGGCTGGGTTTTGCCGAGGCCGATCCGAGCACGGACCTGGATGGTCTGGATGCTGCGGACAAGCTCTCCATCATCATCCGTCATGCCTTCGGCGTGACCCTCGCCCCTGACCAGATTCCGTGTGAAAGCCTGAATGATCTCAGCGCGCAGCGGATCAAGGCGGTGCAAGAACAGGGACTGGTCTTCAAACAGGTCGCCCGCTGCGACGTCACCCCCGATGGCCGGGTCGAAGCCCGGGTCGATATCGAGGCCCTGCCGAAGGACCACCCCTTTGCCGGACTGGTCAATGAAGGCAATGGCTTCCTGATCCGCATGCCCCAGCGCACCGTGTCCGTTCAGGGCAAGGGTGCGGGCCGCTGGCCGACCGCCGAAGCAGTATTCGCCGATATCATGGAAATCCAGCGCGCCTATTTGTCCGGCGAGCTCCACGCCTCGCCCGTGCAGGAGAATCCGCTTAGCCATATTCCGCGAATGTCGACGGGACGGGTGGCATGAAGGCCAAACTGAATTCCGCTCGCGCCAGTGCGCCAGCCAGTGTCGGCAATGTCGGCGTCGGATTCGACGTGCTCGGCCTCGCCTTCGACGCTGCACGCGACACGGTCTCTGTCACGGTGGAAGCCCAGCCCGGCGTCCGCCTGGGCAAGGTGTCCGGCTTGGTCGATGACCTGCCCTTTGCCGTCAGCAAGAATTGCGCGCTCGCCGCAGCCGCCGCCGTGCTGGACGCTGCCGGAGCCGATTTCGGTCTCAGCGTCGATGTCCACAAGGGCGTGCCGCTGAGCGCCGGCATGGGCGGATCTGCGGCCTCGGCCGTTGCCGCAGCCGGTGCCGCGAATGCCGTACTGGATACGCCCTTCTCGCCGGAAGCCCTGCTGCCGCTGGCGATGGAAGGCGAAAAAGTCTCTGCCGACCCGCCGCCCTGGGACAATGTCATGGCCGCCCTTCATGGCGGACTTGTCCTGGCGGCACGGCTGGATCCCCCGCTTATCCGCAGGCTGCCCCTTCCCTCCGGGGTGGCCTGCATCCTTTTCCATCCCGAACGGAAAGTGGAAACGCAAAAGGCCCGCGACCTGCTGGCTCCCGATGTGGCGCGCGGCACGGCCTTGGAGCATTCACGCAATATGGCCGCCTTTGTGGCTGGCTGCGTGACCAATGACCTGGACCTAGTAGCGTCAGGCCTGAAAGACATCTTCATCGAGCCCCAGCGCCTGCCACTCCTGCCGGAACTGGCCGATGTACAGGCAGCGGCTCTGGAAGCCGGCGCGCTGGGCTGTTCCTTCTCCGGGTCCGGCCCCTCGGTCTTCGCCTGGGCGCGCACGGAGGATCGTGACCGGGTTGAGGGTGCCATGGCGGCTGCCTTCGCGGCCGCGGACTGCAAGGCAAAATCCTATGCGGCCCCGCTGGACTCCCCGGGTCTGCGGATCGAACTGCTCGAACAGGTGGGATGAGCATGCTGTACCAATCGACCCGGGGTCAGGCCCCAAAGGTCACGGCCGACGCCGCCCTGAAGGCCGGCGCGCCCACCGATGGGGGGCTCTACTTGCCGGATGCCCTGCCGGAACTGGACCTGGCTTCCCTGAAGGCCACATCCGGCCTGGCCGATCTGGGCGGGGTCATGCTGGCGCCTTTCTTTGCGGGGTCACCGCTGGAAGGCCAGGCACCGGCCATCTGCGCGGATGCCTTCAACTTCCCGGCCCCGTTGGTCCAGCCCGATCCGGGCGATGACGGTCTGCAAGTGTTGGAGCTCTTCCACGGGCCGACCGGTGCCTTCAAGGATTTCGGAGCCCGCTTCCTGTTCCGCTGTTTCTCGGCCCTGGGCCAGGGATCGGACACACCGATCACCGTGCTTGTCGCAACATCCGGCGATACCGGCGGCGCTGTCGGCTGTGCCGCTGAAGGCTTGCCGGGCACACGCGCCGTGATCCTTTTCCCCAAGGGACGCATTTCCGCCTTTCAGGAACACCAGCTGTGCTGCTGGGAACCGCCGGTGGAGGCTTTGCGGGTCGAGGGCGATTTCGATACCTGCCAGGCGCTGGTGAAAGCGGCCTTCGCCGACAAGGCGCTGAGTGCAGAACATGCACTGACCTCGGCCAATTCGATCAGTATCGGCCGGCTCCTGCCGCAAATGGTCTATTGGGCGCGCGCCTCACTGGACGTCTTCGCCCGCACGGGCAAGAAGCCCGGCCTCGTGATCCCGACCGGTAATCTGGGCAATGCGCTGGCGGCTTTGCTGGCGCGCGAGCTGGGCCTGCCGATCGGTCCGGTCGTGCTGGCCACGAATGCCAATGCAACGCTGGCCGACTGGCACGCCTCCGGACAGTATGAGGCCCGGCCCTCCATCGCCACGATTGCCAATGCGATGGATGTCGGCGCGCCGAGCAATTTCGAACGCCTGGCCGGACTTGCCGAGGCCCGGGTCGAAGCCGTGGAGCGTGTCGATGACGACGCCATCCGGGCCCGTATGAAACAGGTCTTCGAACAGACCGGCTATGTCGCCTGTCCGCACACGGCAACCGCGCTGGAAGCCCATGCCCGGTTGAGCGATGGCGCCAAGGCCGAGCGCCCCTGGATCGCCGGGGCGACGGCCCATCCGGCCAAGTTTGCCGATGTGGTGGAACCGGTCATCGGTCAGGCGGTGGCGCTGCCGCCCGGCCTCGCCGATGTGCTGGACCGAAAGGTTCGCGTCCGGGATATTCCAGGCACGGCAGCCGCTTTGGCTGCCGCGCTGGAAACCCGGGTAACCGCCTAGCTGGTCACGGTATAGCGGACACCGCCTCCGGCGCGGATGTCAAAGCGGCGCGTGGCATTGCCCATGCCGACCGTGCCGGCGGAGACATCCCAGCACCCGGCCGAGACCGTGAAACGGTAGGAACGGCCGCGCGGGATCACCATGCCGGACGGCAAACGGTTGGGGCCGTACCAGGAGGCGCTGCATCGGGACATGGTGACGATCTCGATCGGCCCATGGGCCTGGTTGACGATCTCGATCACACCCGTCGGATCCCCCGGCCGCACAAGCGGGCCGACACTCACACAGCCACTCACTACCGTTGCGACCAGCGCCACAATCACACCCTTGATCATCCATTTCATGACGATTTCCCCTTGCTCGGCCCGACGGCCGGATTGCCATTAGACTTGCAAGGATACTGACGGTGTAATGCCCGCATCCATCCCCCATTCCGGGGAGACCATCGACACGGGAAAACGCGTACAAACGTCTGCAAGCTACGCAATTTCCAGCGGGGGACAGGTCGGCGGCATGCCTCAAGAGACGACACGACATCTGACACTGACGCCGAATAGCCGGCTGGCCCTGGTTCTGGTGATCGGACTGCTGGCGACGGGACTGGCAAGCTGGTCGGTCATGCGACCGGCAGAACCGGGACAGGCCTTCCGTTCGCTGCTGGATGTCTCTCCCGTCTACTGGATCCAGATCCTGACCGGTTTCGGGGCATTGGCGATTTCCGGTTGGGTCTGGGCGCTGCGTCCGCGGGATACGGCTGCCCGGCTGTTCGCCCTGAGCGGACTGGCCACCCTCACCTTCACCTATGCCCCCATCCCCTTCCGTTTCGCCCAGGCTGCAATCAGCGAGGCGGCAGCGACAAGCTTGATCGTGATGAATGCCGTTGGAGCCTCCTTCTTCGGCATCGTGATGGTGGTGCTCTTCATCAACTACCCGGCCCGCCTGCCTGCCCACCGCATTCTGACGCTGGCAGCCATCCTCATTTTCGGCGGCTGGACCCTGTTAGGCCTGGCCGTTGCGCTGAGCTCGGGTTCATTCAGCGGCCTCAATCTTCACCTGATCACCGTGCTGGAAATGCTGCTGATCTGCGTTGCCGTGGCCGCACAAATCCTGGTCACGGACCGGGACCCGAAGGCGCGAGCCGTCGCGATTTGGTTCGGCCTCGCCGTCCTGTTCGGGGCTGGCAGCTTCATCACGCTGACCGCCATTCCGGGGGCTTTGGGGCGTCCGCCCATCGTGCAGGCTCAATATTCCTTTGCCTTCTTCCTCCTGATCTATATCGGCGTGGCTGCCGGGCTGCGCCAATTCCGCCTGTTCGAGTTGGGCGACTGGGCCTATCGCATCCTGTTCTACGTCGCCGGTGCCGTCCTGCTTCTGGTGCTGGATGGTGTCCTGGTCTCCCTGATTTCTCTGGAACCCGCCTCAGCCTTCGGCTTGTCGCTTCTGGCCGTCGCCCTGGTCTATTTGCCGTTGCGCGACCTGATCGGCCGCCGCCTTCTGCCCAAGCCGGGTCTGAAGGAAGACGAACTCTTCCTGTCCGTCGTCGACATTGCTTTCGGCACATCCGACCGCGACCGGCATGCCCGCTGGCGGGCCTTGCTGGACAAGCTGTTCTCGCCGCTGGAAATCAGCACCGGATCGCAGGCCGTCGCCGAGCCGGAACTGGCGGAGGATGGTGTCGCCCTGCATCTGCCCGAACGGGCCGGTCACCCCGGACTGGTCCTGCGCTATCCCTGGCAGGGCCGCGCCCTGTTTTCGCCGCGCCATGTGGCCATGGTCCGCCAGCTGGTCGAACTGATGGCGCGGGCCGAGGAAAGCCGTCAGGCCTATGATCGCGGCGTCGCAGAGGAACGCGGACGCATTGCGCGGGACATGCACGACAATATCGGCGCCCAATTGCTGGGCGCGCTGCATTCCGGCGACCGCGAACGCAAGGATGTCATGATCCGCGAAACGCTGACCGACTTGCGGGACATCATCAACAATGCCTCCACACCGGGACTGGACCTGGATGAAACCCTGGCCGATCTGCGCGTGGAAACAGCCGACCGGCTGGCGTCTGTCGGGATCACGCTGGACTGGCAAAACACGATCGGCCAGGCCCCGGACCTGTCCACCTCGTCCACCCATGCCCTGCGCTCCATTGTGCGCGAAGCGGTCAGCAACACGATCCGCCATTCCGGCGCGAGCCAGCTGGCGGTGCGTCTGAGCCGCGAGGGTGATCTGGCACGCCTGGAGATTACAGACGACGGCAAGGGCTATGACATCGATGCCCAGAAGCGCGGCAATGGATTGTCCAACATGCAGACGCGCGCCACCGGTCTTGCCGGTACTCTGGAAATGAATTCCGGTGATACGGGCACCCGGATCACACTGGACTTTGCCCTGTCCCCGCGGGAGGTGAGACCATGAAACGCGTTCTGATTGTTGAAGACATCGCCCAGACCCGCCAATGGCTGGCCGGAATTGTCCAGACCGCCTTTCCTGACAGCCAGATCGAGGAGGCCAGCAGCATGCGCGCCGGGCTGGCTGCAGCGGCGGCCGCCGATTTCGATCTGGCCCTGATCGATCTGGGCCTGCCGGATGGATCCGGCCTGGAAGTCCTGCGCAGCCTCACGCTTGTCTGTCCGGGAGCGATCCCGATCGTAACGACCGTCATGGGGGATGATGCCCATATCGTGGCGGCGCTGTCTGCGGGAGCCCAGGGTTATCTTCTCAAGGAGAATCCGGCCGACATGCTGACCACGCAATTGCGCCGTATTGCCGATGGTGTGCCGGCCCTGTCCCCATCGATCGCCCGCCGCATCATGGAGCATTTCCGCTTCACGGGGCCTGCCGCTGATCCGGAAGAGGACCTGACCAATCGGGAACGCGAGGTTCTAGGCCTGATCGGCCGGGGTCACCGGAACATCGATGTCGCCCAAGCCCTGGAGCTTGCCGAGAGCACGGTCGCCAGCCATATCAAATCCATCTACCGGAAATTGGGCATCTCCTCACGGGCTGAAGCCTCCTGGCATGCCACCCGCATGGGGCTGACGTCGGATTCCCGTTAGAAAACAGCCCCCTGAGACGGCGCCCCCTGCCAAGGTGAATGCTATCTGAACAATCCGGGCGCAATTCCGTCCGAAATGGGGCCGGAACCCGGCCACAAAACCTCCATTTGGTCCTTTTCTGCGCCCGTTTTGGCCTGAAACCGATCCTAAACCATGACTGTCGCGGATCCGTAAGGATGGCGGCACGGATTTAGACCAAGCCTTGGGGGCTGCACATGTACAAGACCATCATCACTTCCGCCGTTGCTGCTGCAGCCCTGCTGTCCGGTTCGGCTTTCGCCCAGAACAATCAACTGTCCTACGATTTGAGCGCACAAGTCAGCTCGGTCTGTGGTGTCTACAACTCGACCGGCTCCAGCATCGACGTCGATTTCGGGGATCTGTCGAACACCGAGACAACGGCGACCGTGGAACAGGCGGCCGGTTCGGCGTCCTATGCCTGTAACTCGCCCAATGGTTTCACCCGCACGATCAGCTCCACCAATGGCGGCTATCTGGTCCGTTCGGGCACCAATGGCGGCAATCAGAACCAGATCGCCTATGAAATGCGTCATACCGGTTCCAACGGTCTGACCATGAACTGGACCCAGCTGACCGGCGCGGCCAATGCCGATCTGAGCGGCAACAGCTTCCTGTCCGGCGTGACCGGCAATGTGGACTTCCGCGTCTACGGTGTCCGCTCGACCAATGCCTCGGCTGACGGTGCCAGCTATACCACCGTGTTTGCAGGCGATTATTCGGATGTCGTGACCATTACGGTCACTGCCAAATAAGCCACAGCGTGCTAGAAGCGTGCAGGTTGGGTTTCACAACCACCTGCACGCGGCCGGCCTGATCGCCGGTTCCAGTCCGGAGCGCTTGTCATGACTGTCTGGTCCCGTCCCTTCGCCCGTATTAGCCTCGCCTTCATGGCGATGGTCTGCGCCGCGGGCCTGGCCCTGGGTTATGAAGTCGAGCCGATGCGCCTGATCCTCGACCTGGGCAGCAATCGGACCTCCACGGTCATCTCCATTACCAATACGCGCGATGCCCGCCTGCCGGTGGAAATCGTGATGAAGCGGCGGATCGTCAATCCGGACGGTAGCCAGGAGTTCGTGCCGGCTGACGAGGACTTCTCCGTCTTCCCGCCGCTCGCATTGATCGAGCCGGGCCAGAGCCAGGCCGTGCGACTGACCTATATCGGCGATCCCGGCATCACAGACAGCCAGGCCTATATCGCCGAAGTCCAGGAAGTGCCCGTGAACCAGCCCGGTTTCACCGGTGTGGTCTTTGCCTATAATTTCGGCGTCGCCGTCTATCTGCGCGCCGATGAGGCAGAAGCCGATGTCTCGCTGACGGAGATCCGCCGCGAGGATGACGGGCTGCACTTCCGCGCCGTCAATGACGGGACCGATTTCGCCATGCTGTCGGACATGTCGCTGCGGATCAGCATTGGCAGCGAATCCATTCGCCTGGAACCCGCACAGCTGAGCGAGCTGATCGAGAACCCGATCATCCCGCCCCATGCGGTGCGCGACTTCCATCTGGCGATCACGGATCTGCCGGACGGGGATTTGCGGATCAGCCTGGACTAGGCGGCGCCCGCTGTGAGGCCTGCCCTTCCCCTTCTCCTAAGCGGCTGCGCTGCCATTGTGCTGGCGACCCCGGCTGCGATGGCCCGTCAGCCGGCCCAGGCCTTCTCGGTCAGCCTGCCCCTGGTCGTCGATGACACCCGCTATCCCTCCGTCCTGGTCGAGACCACGATCAGTGATGTTCAGCGCATCTCGCCGACCGGCCTGTCCGCCTCCATTGGTAGCCTCATCAATGAAGAGACGCAGGACGCGCTCCTCGCGCTCGATCCGGACCTGATCCCGGTCGAGCAGCTGGCGCAAATGGGCCTTAGCCTTTCCCTCAACCCGCAGAGCCTGACCCTGGAACTGGACATCGCCCTGGAGCGGCGCGCCGCCAGCACGACCTCGCTGGCGCGGGACTGGGTGATCTGGGGCGATGAAGTCATCGAGCCCTCAGGCTTTGCCTTCGGCGTCACCGGTGCTGCGATCCTCAATGACAGTGTCACGGATTCGCGGGGGACGAGCGGTGATCTCAGCCTGGACGGGTTCGTGAATTTCGGGGGTTCTCACGGTGTCTCGATCGATTGGGGCGGGCGCTACACCTTCAGCTCTGCCGGCGAGGAAAGCCTGCGGCGCGACCGCATCCTCGCCTTCGTCGACCGGCCCGGTACGGCAGAACGTTTCTCTGCCGGTGATCTGGCGCCGCAACTGGCCCGCAATCAGGGTGTCCTGAACCTGTTGGGGCTGGCCTATGAGACCAATTATCGGGCACTGCAGCCGACCCGGAATATCCGCCCGACCGGAGATCGCTCCCTTCTGTTGGAACGTCCCTCCACGGTGGAAGTCTACGTCAACGGTGCCCTGGTGGACCGGTTTGCGGCGGGGCCCGGTCCGATTGATCTGCGCGATATCCCGCTGGCCAATACGTCCAACACCGTCACCATCATGGTGGAGGATGATCTGGGCCGGCATGAGGTCGACACCTTCTCCCTCTCCGCCAATATCGCGCTTCTGGCGCCGGGTCTGGATGAAATGGTCTGGGCAGCGGGCTTTGCCCGCGACGCCAATGCCAATGGGTTCAGCTATGATTTCAACCGGCCGGTCCTGGGCGGTGTGTGGACGCGTGGCATCAATTCCAGCCTGACCGTAACCGGTGGCGTTGCCGTGACCACGGATGTCCACTCGCTCAGTGGCGCAGCGGCCTGGCCGGTCTGGGGCGGGGTGATGCAGGGCGAGCTCACCGTCAGCGACGGGACAGTGAGCCAGCCGGACAGTGCTATCGCCCTCGCCTTCTCAGGCGGCCCCTATTGGCCGGAAACCCACTATACGACGCTCAATCTGCGGCTGGAATATTATGGCGAGGACTTTGCTGATCTGGGCGATCCGACAAGCCTCTCCGACACGCGCTGGAGCCTGGGCGGTGATGCCCGGGTCAATCTGACGGAGCGTTTGTCCGTGACGGCGGGTGCGCAATACCAGGATGCCCATTCATCCGGCAGCCGATCCGCCTCCCTCTTTACCGGTGTGAACCGGCGCTTTGGTGAGATCATCGCCTCGGCCACCTTGCGGCACACTTATTACGAGGCCCGCGATGACGATACCGGTCTCTTCCTGACGCTGAGCCGGCGCTTCGGCGGCCGCAATTATGCCAGCTACAGCCATGACAGCCTGACCGGGACCTCGCGGTTTGATGTGCGCCGGTCGCGCGGCGGCGGCATCCCCAATCTCCAGGCGCGGGCCTCGGCCGTGCACCGGGATTCGGAAACCGACTGGCTGACCTCTGTCGGGATCGAAACCTCGCGCCTGGGCCTGCAGCTCGACGGGGCCTACACGCCGGAAACCGCAAACGTAGACGAACGCGCCACGCTGGGTCTGCGCCTCCAGTCCGGCCTGGCCTATGCGGACGGGCAATGGGGACTGGGCCGGGACCCGGGCCGCGGCTTTGTCATGATCGACCGCCACGCCACCCTGGCGGACAGCGATGTCCGGATCAGCACCGGGGCCTCGACCACGCTGCTGGCCCAGGTGGATGAGTTCGGCCCGGCCGTTGTACGCACCGAGGCCCCCTTCCGCCCCCTGCCCCTGCGCGTGGATGCGCCCGGTGCACCGCCCGGCTATGATATCGGCCCGGGCCGCTACACGATTTTGCCCGGCAGCCTGACCGGGACACGGATCATCGTCGGCACGGAAGCGTTCCGCACGGCTGTGGCCACTCTGCTGCTGGACGACGGCCCCGCCCAGCTGGAGTTCGGCCTGCTGCACAATCTGGAGACCGGGACCAGCCAGGCCTTCTTCACCAACCGCACCGGCCGGGCCGCCTTCAATGCCCTCCTGCCGGGCGAATACGAGGCCCGCCTTGATAGCCGCCCCGGACAGCGCTTCCGCTTTGCGGTGCCGGCCGACAGCGAGGCCTATATCAATCTCGGTGAACTCACCGCGGAGAGACAGCCATGATCCGCCTGATAGGTTTCCTGGCCCTGACCGGCCTTTTGATCACCACGGGTGCCGAGGCGCAGCCTGCGCGATGTGATGGGTATGATCTGGAGGTCAGCCAGCAAACCGGCTTCAGCTATGATGCCAGCCGTGTCACCGACACCATCCTGACCTTGCAGATGCGGGTCCGCGAAGCCGGGCTGGATCCCCGCTGTGACCGGGTCGATTTCTCCCTTGCGATCGAGAACGGGACCGCGGCCAATCCGGAGCTGCTCTTCACCGGCGAAACTCTCGAGGCGGACTGGGAAAGAAGCAGCGAATTGCGGCGGACGGGCTCGACCTGGCAAGTCCAGTCGAGCGCCAGACGCCAGATCGTCGGGGGTGACACGCTGACTTTCGCTTTCTACCGGCTCGCGGCGGGACAATTCGTCGTGCCGGGCAGCTACAGCCACACGCTGCGCATCACGGTCGGCGATCGAGAGACCAGCCTGCCCATCCTGGTCCAGGTCGAGCCAGCCCTGCGATTTGAAGGCGAAAGCGCGGGCGGCAATCAGGCCATTGATCTGGGCGATGTCGGCAATGGTGCGCGCGGGGAGTCGGACTTCTTCTACCGCACCAATAGCGGCGTGGCCGTCACCCTGGTCTCCGACAATCGCGGCCATCTCGTGCATGAGCGCGGCGAGGCCTTTGGCCGGATTCCCTACCGCGCCCGCCTGTCCGGCACGCCGGTCGATCTGACGGGGGCGACCGGCACGACGGTGGATTTGCCCTACCAGTCCAGCGCCATCCAGGCCGGGCGCCTGGAAGTGGAGGTGGACCCGGTGCCTGCCAGCTATGCCGGGCGCTATTCCGATGTCGTCACCCTGAGTTTCATTCCATTTTAGATATTTTCTTGGGGGCGCATTAGTCACGCGATCAAGTTTCGCGCGCGCGATGAGACCAAGTCTGCTACCCGTATGCCTCGATTGGGTTACTGGCTGGGTATTGGATGGGGTTCCTTCGAACCATTCGCGGTGTGATCGGAGCGGCGGCATGCGTGCCGGCGGTCCTGCTCATCAGCGCTCCGGCCTCCTCCAACGAACTCGCCCTCTCTCTCAACGCCCATGTCGCCACGCGCTGTGCGATCTCCGACATCAATGCGGAAGACTGGGAAGACGGCGTGCTGCGCCTGGAAACCCGCTGCAATGCCGAGCAATACCGGATCCGGCTTCTGGTCGATGACCGGGATATCGCGCTGGACGGGGCAGAGAGCCTGGTCGGCGATGCCGGCATCCAGCTGCGCTCCGGCCAGGTCCTGGTCACCCAGCACCGCCCCGGCGCCCGCCAGATCAGCATCCGCGTCGATAATCCCTTTGACCTGACCGGTGCCCTCGCGATCCGGATCGAAGCGATCTGATCCTGAGGGACCGAACCCAGAAACAAAAAGGCGCCCCGGACGGGACGCCTTTTTCATTGGGTGCGGGGCGGCGAAAACCAACCCAGCTGCCAGCTCACTTGCTGCAGATCGCCTATCCCATTCCGCCATCAATACTCTCGGAGAGGGCTGATTCGATCCTGGCTATTTTCTGGACCAGTTCCTGATTCAATTGCTCACCATTTATTCCGTAGTGGATCTCGCGGTGAGCAGCAGGATGAATCGCCGCTACATAAAGAGGATGATCGGGCCCCTCATCAGACACCATGCGAGTGTGGTGTACCTCCAGATAGGGCGATCCGTCTTTTCGAAAAAACGGAGCGGGGCGCCCAGTCAGCTCACAAACGCCATTCGCCCGCGCCAACACATAATCCCGAACAATGGCGCTACGCTCGTAATAGTTCCGACTAGCAACTTCGGGATTCGATTTTACAGGTATTGTTCCGACAGCTAGGGCCTTCCCGCGCAACTCGCCAAGGGGCTTAGAAGCATTTTGCGCACTCATGGAGTCGCCTCTGTTTCCTTTGCTCCACTCCGTTCCGAGACGAATAAGGTGAAACTGGATGGATTGCCTCAAATTGCCTTCGACATCCTGACCCTGAAAATACCTCCAACTCTGGCAGAAAAACTGCCCCCTAAACACTACCGGTCGGCCCTTACCCATCCTTTCAAACAATAAAAGGGCTTTTCCATCTTCAAGGTGATCTCGGATCGCTTGATTGCCTCGCACGAATTCCATGTCGCCAACCTGGCCCTGACCCGTATAGCTGAAGCAATCTTCGTCGATCCATTCATCTGCGTAGCCATACTCGGTTCCGGATCCCCCAGTGAACAGAAAGACGTATGGATGAGATTTTGGCGTCGAAATCCCGCCTTGCTGCTGACCTCCGAAGATTTCATGGATGTCTTCTTTCCGCGAATATTCTCGGTTCAGTACGAAATCCAAAAGAATCCCCATCGCTTAGCTACGGCATGAGCCATAGAATTCCGCAAAATGCGCGGGGTCAATTGCCAGGCCCGATGAGAATAAAATGGCATAGACAACCAGTTGGCCAATCACTGCGGCAACCACCAGCCCGTGCATTCTAATCACTCATGCGTGTCGCACGCTCTGAGGCACCAATCCATTTAACTCCAAGCCGGCTGGGTCGCGCCCAGAACGACCTCCCAGCTAGCTCAATGGGCCAATCCCGAAACAAAAAAGGCGCCCCGGACGGGACGCCTTTTTCATTGGGTGCGGGGGTTCGATTTGGTCATTACCACACCTCAGCTTTTTTCAAATTTTATATCGATTCTTCAACTGCTTGCTAGATATTACATGTGATCGCATCACCGGTAATTTCCTCACAAAGTGGGGAGATTGCTGATGGGCTATATCGACGAGCAGGCAAATCAGTCCGAGTGCCAAAGTCCCGAAGACGTTGATCCCAAGCTCAGGGACATAATTCGGAGTCTCGCCCGGATGGCCGCCGAAAAGGAATTCGAAGAACGGCGAACGTCTCCATCAGGCCGCAGCCTGAAACGCTAGGTCTGAGCCGCCTGCATGCGCTCGCTCTGAGTCCAAAACTCTTGAACCAGTTTGTCTACGAGAGTCATTGGTCGGACGGCGTCGACATCTCGAATTTGCGAACGTGCTGTATTCGCGTTCCGAATTGCATCTTCGGTAAGGTGGCGGATTGCCTCGTACACCCCGTCAGTCGTCTTGGTATAGGTGCGAAAGACTTCGTGCTTTCTAAGTTCGTTTATGACTTCGGCCGCACTGGCGAACGAACGTGTGGTCATCGTTACATGAAGGAGAAGCCAGTACTCGAAGCAAGGGTCAGACGGTATCGCCGAGATTTTCTTGTCTGAGCGGCATTCCGCAATCACCTGGTCAAAGCACTCAAAATTGTCGTGATCAAAGACGAGATACACGAAATCAGGCGCGAATTGACCTTGGTTTTTGAGGTGCCTTTGTGCAGTAGCGAGAAGAGTACTCGGAGCGGTCTTAGAGCCGACTTTTTTTATAGTGATATTGCCGAGCCCCAAATCACGCTTCAAGCCCTCAAGGTAGAGGGGCTCCGTCTTTTCGCCCTCAGCATAAACCCAAATTTGGTCCAACTCGGGCGTATTGCCCTGGCGCCTCTTAAGACTCTTTTTTCTAGATCGCCTTGCCATTCTGACCTCTAAAAGTCGAATGCCTGCTGGTCAGCCTCAAACAAGCTTCGCTCGAACGGCATTGTTCGCGGGACAGCGCCATACTTTCCGGCCAAGTAATTCCTTTGGAAAAGACTTTCTTTCCTCGGCGCAAAATTCGTGAGCGGATAGTAGACGCTCGATCCATTCTGCTTCTTATCGCAAAACCAAATTTGGTCCCGAGACAGCAAACTACCACTCAAAATCGAGGAGTCATGAGATGTGAAAATGATCTGGGCGTCACTCGCATTCACTTCACGGTCCATAAAAACCGATATTACAGCTCGTAGTGCAGCTGGATGCAGGGAGTTTTGCAGCTCATCTACGACCAAGCAGAACCCATGCTCAATAGTCTCAAGCCAAGGCCCAGCCAACTTGAACAGCATTCTCGTTCCTGTCGACTCGTACTCAATCGGGAGACGCACAGAAGATCCGTCTCGCGTTGCAAGCTCAAAATCGACATCATATTTCGTAATTTTCCCAAGCTTGTCTGCTTGGAAGTCTCCCACTTCGACCGCTGCACCACGCCTACCCGTATGATCCACTAATTCCTCTGGCGAATCGAAAGTCATCTCTTCGGATGAAATTCCGCTCAGCGTCACTCCTGTAGTTTTGAGAAAGTGGACAACTCGCATGGCTTCATCTGGTTCATCCAAATGGCGACAAGTGACGCTATCTATAAACTCGGGAACCCGACCGATCACGCGTAGAAAGTAAACAATCCATTCGAACGCTGGAGATAGCTCTTCGGATTGGTGATGCGCGGCAACTGACAAGAAGAGAGACTTGCTACCTGTTGATTGCTTGAGAAACTCTTTTTTGCCTGAGACTGAATCACCGATCTCCCATTCATATCCTGCTTCACCCAGGTAATTGCGCTCAAACAAGAGCCGCTCCCGTGCTCTCGGCTTGGCACTCCTTGCGTAGAGAGACTCTGAATGGATTCGATTGGCGTCATGTGAAAAGGAGTAATCGTAGAGCTCGCCTTTGAACAAAAACACAAACCCGTAGCTACTTGGAGCAGCCGCAAGGTCAGCGCTAAGTTTGTGCGGTTCATGTGGGAGTTTATCGTTTCGCCCCCAGCTGCCGAATGAATGATGGACCATCCGTTGGGCGAAACGCATTGCCTGGATGAGATTGGACTTGCCGGCCCCGTTCGGGCCGAACATGCAGGCCGCGCTAACGACATGCTCAATCGCGCTGGAGTGCGTTTCCAACGTTGTGTCTGACCGTTTCGACGCAGCCATACTAAAGACTTGCGGCTCCGCGATGGACTTATGATTTGCCACCGAAAACTCGATTAGCACACCGACACCCCTGTTTTGCGGCGCGCTTTTGCGCCTTTTCTTCAATATAACGACTTAAGACCGCTGTAGGATAGTATAAACATCTTAACGAGCACCGATATGCGTCGAATCCGCACGGCAAACGGATTTGGACCTACGCTCTAACATATTGAATTTACATAATTCTGGAATCTCAGCAAAATAGAAAAGCCCTTGAAATCCATATGATTTCAAGGGCTTAGATTGGGTGCGGGGGTAGGATTTGAACCTACGACCTTCAGGTTATGAGCCTGACGAGCTACCGGACTGCTCCACCCCGCATCAGGATGGCTTCGCGGCACCGCAGCGCCGGGAAGAGGCGCGTATGTAGGATGACAGGGATGTGTCGTCAACCAGCCAGCTGCGCTTTACCTGCGCGCCAAGACATGGCCTAAACTCTCGACATGACAGTTTCCCCGAATGATCCGAACGCCCCCGCCCCGACTGCCCTCAAGGAGTGGCATGAAGGCCGTCACGACACCGCGCTGGAGCGGCTGGAAACGGCCGCCCGCGCCGGGGATGAGGTGGCGCTGAGTCTGATGGTGCAATTGAGCGGGCATGAGCCTGGCAAGGCCCAGACACGGGCCCGGGCCATGGCGCTGATGGACGCTCTGCCGGATGGCATGATGCGCAACCGGCACCGGGCCTATTTCCAGGCCGCCGGCCTGGCCGGAGCGGCCGACTGGTCGCTCGCCCTGAAAGACCGCCTGCTGCAGGCCGAGGGGGGCGACTGGCTTGCCCATACGGAGCTGGGACTGCTGGCCTTGATGGCCGGGGAAACCGAAGCTGGCATGACCTGGCTGGAGACCGCCGCCAAGGCCGGTTCTGGCCACGCCATAGCAGCGCTTCACAGGATTGGTCTGGATACCGGTACGCTGTCTCCTATCGCCCGGGAAGCCGGAACGAGTTTTGCGCGCTCGGGCCATCCGATGGCCCAGGCTCTGATCGCCAAGGCGCACCCTTTACCCGTGGCACCGGCACCGGCCGAACTGCCAGCTGCCACAGACGACATCTTGTCGGAGATTGCTGCCGCGATCACGCACGTACCAGCGGCCGATGAACGCCTGGCCGACGCGCCGCGTATCGATCGCTGGGATGATGTTCTGCCCGGGGCGGTTTGTGATTATCTGACCGTCAGCGCGTCACCGCTGCTCAAGCCGGCCCAGATCCATGATCCGGCGACCGGACAAATGCGCCAGGATCCCTATCGGACCTCGCTGACAGCCGCCCTGCCCGAACAGGTCATGGATCTTGTGAGCTTTGCCATCAAGACACGCATGGCGGCCCTGTCGGGCAAGCCCGTGGAGACCGGTGAAGCCCTCGCCGTGCTGGCCTATCGCCCTGGCGAAGAATATCGCGCGCATTTTGACTTCATTCTGGATGTCGAGGGCGAAGCCAAGGCGGATCTCGATGCCCGGGGTCAACGCGTTGCCACAAGCCTGATCCGGCTCAACTCGGAATTCGAGGGCGGTGAGACACGCTTCACCCGGCTGGACCTGTCCTGGTCCGGTGGACGGGGTTCCGCTCTGAGTTTCGACAATGTCACGGCCGAGGGCGAATGCGCCAAAGCCTCACTGCACACCGGGGAACCCGTGACCCAGGGCGTGAAGGTGATTGCCAGTCTCTGGCTCCGCGAGCGCGCCTAACACATTGACTTTCATTGACATATTGGCCCGGCTCTTGACGGTATTTCCGGATTCCAGGCACAAAAAAAGCCCCGCAGAGCGGGGCTTTTTAAGAACATAAATTGTGGAGTATTCGGGATCTAACGGGCAGACCGGGCAGCGACCTACTCTCCCACACCTTAAGATGCAGTACCATCGGCGCTAGGGGTCTTAACGGTCGTGTTCGGGATGGGAACGTGTGTGGTCCCCCTGCAATAACCACCCGGTCAGCGCGTTAGATCCGGAAAGAAGAGACATTTCTGATTTGTTTGAGGTGTTGCTTTGCTTAGTCCGACGAAGCGATCGCCGGGCATGAGCATCATAAGATCAAGCCTATCGAGTAATTAGTACCAGTCAGCTTCATGTGTCACCACACTTCCACATCTGGCCTATCAACGAGGTAGTCTTCCTCGACTCTCAAGGGAAAACTGGTTTTGAGGGGGGCTTCCCGCTTAGATGCATTCAGCGGTTATCCCTTCCGTATATAGCTACCCTGCTATGCTGCTGGCGCAACAACAGGTCCACCAGAGATACGTCCACCCCGGTCCTCTCGTACTAGGGGCAGCTCCTCTCAATTTTCCGACACCCACGGCAGATAGGGACCGAACTGTCTCACGACGTTCTAAACCCAGCTCACGTACCGCTTTAATTGGCGAACAGCCAAACCCTTGGGACCTGCTCCAGCCCCAGGATGCGATGAGCCGACATCGAGGTGCCAAACAATGCCGTCGATATGGACTCTTGGGCATCATCAGCCTGTTATCCCCGGCGTACCTTTTATCCGTTGAGCGATGGCCCTTCCATGCGGGACCACCGGATCACTATGGCCGTCTTTCGACTCTGATCGACCTGTCAGTCTCTCAGTCAGGCGGGCTTATGCCATTGCACTCAACGAGCGATTTCCGACCGCTCTGAGCCCACCATCGCGCGCCTCCGTTACTCTTTGGGAGGCGACCGCCCCAGTCAAACTACCCGCCACACAGGGTCCCGGACCCAGGTTCATGGGCCGCGGTTAGATATCAACAATTATCAGGGCGGTATTTCAAGGATGACTCCACCACAGCTGGCGCCATGGTTTCAAAGTCTCCCGCCTATCCTACACAAATAATCGCTAATACCACTGTGAAGCTGTAGTAAAGGTGCACGGGGTCTTTCCGTCTGACCGCGGGAACTCCGCATCTTCACGGAGAATTCAATTTCGCTGAGTCTATGCTGGAGACAGCGGGGAAGTCGTTACGCCATTCGTGCAGGTCGGAACTTACCCGACAAGGAATTTCGCTACCTTAGGACCGTTATAGTTACGGCCGCCGTTTACCGGGGCTTCAATTCGGAGCTCTCACTCCTCCTTTTAACCTTCCGGCACCGGGCAGGCGTCAGACCCTATACGTCGTCTTGCGACTTCGCAGAGCCCTGTGTTTTTAGTAAACAGTCGCCACCCCCTGGTCTGTGCCCCTCCACACTGGTTGCCCAATGCGGAGGCTCCCTTCTCGCGAACTTACGGGAGCAATTTGCCGAGTTCCTTCAGCATAGTTCTCTCAAGCGCCTTGGTATGCTCTACCAGTCCACCTGTGTCGGTTTGGGGTACGGTCTAATGCGGGAGCTATTTCCAGGGACGCCATCGCCGCCAATTCAATCCGATAAGGATTGACGACTTACGGAATCCGTCACTACCCGCCGGTGCAGGAATATTAACCTGCTTCCCATCGACTACGCTTTTCAGCCTCGCCTTAGGGGCCGACTAACCCTGCGCTGATTAGCATTGCGCAGGAACCCTTGGACTTTCGGCGAGGGGGTCTCTCACCCCCTTTATCGCTACTCATGTCAGCATTCTCACTTCCGATACCTCCAGCAGCCCTCGCGGGTCTGCCTTCATCGGCCTACGGAACGCTCCGCTACCGCTCAACAAAGTTGAGCCCGCAGCTTCGGTGTATCACTTAAGCCCCGTTACATTTTCCGCGCAGGAGCGCTTGACCAGTGAGCTGTTACGCTTTCTTTAAAGGATGGCTGCTTCTAAGCCAACCTCCTGGTTGTCTAAGCACTCCCACATCGTTTCCCACTTAGTGATAACTTAGGGACCTTAGCTGGCGGTCAGGGCTGTTTCCCTCTCCACTACGGACCTTAGCACCCGCAGTGTGTCTGCCATCTAGTACTCCATGGTATTCGGAGTTTGGTTAGGTTTGGTAAGCCGTTGGGGCCCCCTAGCCCATCCAGTGCTCTACCCCCATGGGTATAAGGATGACGCTCTACCTAAATAGATTTCGCGGAGAACCAGCTATTTCCGGGTTTGATTGGCCTTTCACCCCTAGCCACAAGTCATCCCCGTCTTTTTCAACAGACGTGGGTTCGGTCCTCCAGTGAGTGTTACCTCACCTTCAACCTGCTCATGGCTAGATCACCCGGCTTCGGGTCTCATCCCTCGAACTCAGTCGCCCTATTCAGACTCGCTTTCGCTACGCCTACACCTACCGGCTTAAGCTTGCTCGAGAGACGAAGTCGCTGACCCATTATACAAAAGGTACGCCGTCAGGCTTGCGCCCTCCGACTGCTTGTAGGCGTCCAGTTTCAGG
>NZ_JADOTT010000003.1:0-222500 GCF_016817355.1 Maricaulis parjimensis | reverse complement strand
ACACCCAGTTTCCCGGGGCTATTCCGAACCGAAAGGTATGTTCCCACGCGTTACTCACCCGTCTGCCACTCCCCCGAAGGGGCGTTCGACTTGCATGTGTTAAGCCTGCCGCCAGCGTTCGTTCTGAGCCAGAATCAAACTCTCAGGTTGAGTTTTGATCCTTACGCTTGGCATTCAAAGTTCAACGGGATTGTGGTTCCGACCAAATCAGTTCAGGACTGATTTAGACGGACCAAAATCGTCGTAGAAAAACGCTTCAGCGTAAGTGTCTAGTGGTGGTCTGACCCACCGCAGAACACCGCCGCCTGCGTTTCTCTTTCCAATCCAACAATGTCAAAGAGCCGAACCGAAACAACTTCCGCCGCCTGGTTCGAACCGCCTTGGTTCCGAAGAACCGCCGCGGCGAGGAGGGCGGTGTTTAGAGCCGCCCGATTTTCAAGTCAACCGCCTTTATCAGAGCTTTCTGCAGAACCTTGGGACCGGTGCGCTTCCGTGAAGGAAACTCGCCGGTGCGTGTCCAGGGCACCTATGAAAGACTGAAGCCGGTTGGCTTCCTCTCTGGAGTGTCCCGCTTGCGTGGGCCGCTCCGTCGAGTGGAGGGCGGCTTTTAAACCACCCCGTTTTGAAGTCAACCGCGTTTTTCAGTGTTTGTGCAGCGCGTCCCATCCGATTGAAATTTCCGGAGAAATTCGACCGGCGCAGGATTTTCTAAGGCGCCTATATAACACTGGAAACCGGTTGGCCTCCCCTCTCTGTTCCGGACCCGATCGTCTGGGCCATCCCGTCGAGGAGGGCGGCTTGTAAACCACCCCGTTTTGAAGTCAACCGCGTTTTTCAGAGCTTGTGCAGCGCGTCCCATTCGACTGAAAATTCCGAAGAATTTCGGTCGGCGCGGGATTTTCCAAGGCGCCTATATAACTCTGGAAACCGGCTGGCTTCCCCTCTCCGCTCCGGACCGTTTGACTGGCCCCTCCCGGCGAGGAGCGCGGTGTTTAGGCCGCGCCGTTTTTGAAGTCAATCGACATTTCTCAGGGATGTGCAGTTCTTTTTTCGGACCCGAAAAATCGGCGAAAAATTCACTGTCCGGCGCATCGGTTAGAAGCACCGGCCTTCTCTGAAAAGACGACAAGACCTCGCATGATATAGAAACGACGCTGGTCCGCAAGGGCAAAACCGCTGCGGCAGCGCCGGTGTGAGCGGGGTTCTACAGGACGCCGCTCAGGACGCAACCCCCCTGCCCTGAGATTCCTGCAGCGAAGGCCGGCAAAGCGTCGGAGAGCCCTGTCACACAAGGCTCATCGACTTGCAGCTTTTTTGTCATGAACGGATATAGGCCTGCAACGCAGCGGTTTCCGCTTCCATGTCTGCGATCTTGGCTTTCACCACATCGCCAATGGATATGATGCCCAACAGGGTGGCTTTCTCCATGATGGGCACATGGCGTACGCGCCGGTCAGTCATCAGGATCATCAATTCGCTGAGCCCGGTATCCAGGCGGGCGGTCACGAAAGCGGACGTCATCGCCTCCGAGACAGGCCGTTCCAGGGCAGCCGGCCCATGCAGAGCCATCTCCCGAACAATATCCCGCTCGGACAGGACGGCGACAGGGCGGGCCTGCCGGTCCACCACCACAAGCGCACCAATACCGTGCGCATCCAGCTTCCGGGCGGCGTCTGCCAGATCCGCCGTATCATGAAGGGTGACGACATCGCTCCCCTTCGTCTTGAGGATCGCCTCGACAATCATCTCCAGCCCTCCCTTGTTTTAAGGCCCTTGCTTTCAGGCCAGCCCGGGCTGTGCACAGCCAGAGCGGTTGCACGATAGCACGAAATGCCCGGCGACGGGACATGAAACGGCTCGCCCGGGCCGGCGGAGCCATGTGAATCAAGCTTTCGTGGACAGGTTCCCCTGGCTCGGCCACCCTTCGGGAAGCCGATGCGACGTCGAGGAGGAAGGCGCATGGGATATCTGAGCCGCCTGGCCAAGGATCTCGATCACTGGATCGAGCAGGGCTGGGTCGAGGCATCACGGCGCGAGACCATTCTGGCCGATGCCGGCAGCCAGACCCGGCACTGGACCGCGATTGGTGCCCTGTCGATTCTCGGTGCCGTCCTTCTGGCCCTGTCCGCCCTCACCTTCATGGCCGCCAATTGGGAGAGCATGCCGCGCCTGCTGCGCTCTGCGGTGATTCTGGCAGCGCTCTGGCTGTCCCTGGTCGGGGCGGGGCAGGCCTTTGACCGCAAAGCCCCTGCCCTGGGGCATGCGCTGGCCATACTGGGGATTGCCCTGTTCGGCGTCGCGATCCTGCTGACGGCACAGACGTTCAACATGGCATCCTTCCGCAATACGGCCGTGCTCATCTGGTCTCTGGCCGGGCTGGTGACCGCGCTGGTTCTGCCTTCGCGACCGGTGCTGATTCTGGCCGCCCTGCTGGGAGCGCTCTGGGCTGGGCTGGAGATTTTCAATCCTTTCGTCGGCGGAGTGATCTGGACCTATCTTCCGCTCTGGCTGGCCACGCTGGCACTGGCTGTGCGGCTGCACTCCCCGATCACGCTCCATCTGCTGGCGGCTGCGCTGGTCCTGTGGGTCGCCAATGCCGTGTTCGGGACAGCCCCCGAGGACGCCGTCGATGTCTCCACCCTGCAGACCGCCGCCGTTTTGACCTATGGCGCCCTCGCCCTGGGCGCTGCCGTGGCGCGGGATCGGGGCGTGACAGGCGGCGGCATTCTGACAGCTTGGCTCGCCGTGGTGACAGTGACGATGGCCATCACCCTGCAGTTTCACATTGATGGAGACTGGGCGGATAACACGCCCTTCAATACCGGCGCCTATCTGATGCGGGCCCTGCCGGCCTTACTGGCGATTCTCGGACTGGCCGCCTGGCGAGTGCGCAGCGGGCATGCCTCCGTCAAGCTGGCGGTGAGCCTGTCGGGCGCGGCCCTGGTGAGTTTCGCCCTGCCCTTCCTCTTGGAAACCGCGCTGGATGGAATCGCCTTGCGGCTGATCCTGGGCGTTTTGATCTATGCGGCCTGCGTCGGTCTGATCCTGCAGGGCAGCCAGGAAAAGGCCCGCGCAACCGGCGTGATCGGGATCTGCGCCTTCATCGGCCAGACCCTCTATGTTTATGCCGAGACCTTTGGAGGATTGCTGGACACGGCGCTCTTCTTCCTGGTGGGCGGACTGATCCTGTTCGGTTTCAGCCTGGGCCTGATGCGATGGCGGGCGGTCCGCGCCAGAGATGGTGAAGGAGTGGCATAATGAGTTTCACGCTTCGCCTCGCCCTGATCGGCGCCGTGATGACGGGGTTCCTGGTGCTGATGCTGGGACAGAATCTCGTCCATCGGGCCCATGGCACGGAAATCCTGGTGCCGGTTGAGGGTTATGATCCGCGCGACATCCTGTTGGGGCATTACGCCAATATCCGCACGCCCCTGCACCGGCTGAACTCGCAGGACCTGTCGGCCAGCGATGATCTCCGCCAGGGCGACCGGGTCTATGTCCGGCTGGAAACCGGGGATGACGGGCTGAGCCGGGCTGTCGGCCTGTCGGCGGACCGGCCGGCGGAGGGGGTTTTCATCCAGGGCCGCATCTATTCGGCCTATCCGGCGCAGGGTGATTGGATCGAGGAGCCGGACCCGGAAACGGGCATTCCCCAGCGCCGCCTGGGACCCAGCCCGGGGCTGAACTACACGATCCGCTACAATATCGAGCGCTACTACGCCTCGCAGGACCGGGCCCTGGCCCTGCAGGATCGGCTGCGCGAGTTCAACGAGGACGGCGAGATCGGCGTCAGCCTGATTCTCGCGCTCGGAAGAGACGGCACGCCCCTGATCAAGGGATTCGTGGTCGACGGAGACAGGCGGGTGGACGCGGTCTGGTAGGTCAGAACTCGCGCTCAGAGAACAGGCCGAGGAGAATCGGCGTCAGCACAATGCCGGCGACCGTCCCGCCGATATGACCGGCCCAGGACATCGGAATGGGCATCGCCATCTCCGCGAAGGCCAGCACGATATTGAGCGCGATCCAGGGCAGGGCCAGCCGGGCCATGCCGCGCCAGCCGCCTGTCACCCAGCCCGCGGCGGCGATGAGACCTGACACACCGGTCGAGGCACCGCCCAGCAAGATCGTATCGCCGGAGTGCAGCAGGACCTGGGTTGCGGCACCGGCAATCGAACAAGCGCAAAACAGAATCAGGAACCCCGCCGAGCCCCGAACACCGGTTCCGAACGCCATGCCCACCACCCGTCCGGCACTGATCAGGACGGCCATATTCATGGCGATGTGGAAGAAACCGTAATGGACCAGAATGTGCAGGAGGTAGGGCGCCCAGGGGCCGAGGGGTTGCTGTGGCACGGCTGTGCCGGGATCGGCGACGATCAGGACGCAGGCGGAATAGACCCACTCCCCCAGCGCGGGAAAGACGTAATCGGCGCCAGCGGCCAGGAGAATCGGAACGGCCAGAAACAGCACGGCCGGTGGCATGGCATTGAAAACCGGATCCCGGCGACCGTCCCGTAGCGGCACACTTTCTCTCCCACAAAGCGTTCCGCCTTGGCCCACTGGCCTTTCGGAACTCGTCTTTCAGGCGAATTCCCCCTGCAGGGGAACAGGTTTAGCGCACCACACCCGCTGGCACGCGCGTTGCAACACGAGCGTCGAACACGCGTCTAAAAGGACACGACGACATGACACTGCGCAAGCTCTCCATCACC
The DNA here is from genome assembly GCF_016817355.1 of Maricaulis parjimensis. GTDB lineage: Bacteria > Pseudomonadota > Alphaproteobacteria > Caulobacterales > Maricaulaceae > Maricaulis > Maricaulis parjimensis. The sequence goes on along the minus strand of NZ_JADOTT010000003.1, from coordinate 217,788 downwards.
GCCGGTTTCACCGTTGCGATGAGTCTCGCTGCCTCGGCGGCGCAGGCCCAACAGGTCGAGAGCACGGCGGGCTGGGAAATCCCCTATGGCACGAGCACGACGGCGACGTCGGCCCAGGCCTGGTCGGGGGCGTCTGCCAGTGCCGGCGCAGCGGCCCGGTCCCAGAACGGCAATCGCGTGATCATCGATGGCATCATCCAGACCGGTGTCGGCGTTTCCACCCAGACCGGCCTGTTCGGTGGCGGTGTGGGCTCCGGCGCGACGGCGATCGGCAACCAGCTGAACGTCAATGTCACTGGCCAGTACAACACCGTCATCGTCAATTCGAACCAAATCAATAATGGCGACATCAACGCCAGCGCCAATGCCAACGGCAATGTGAGTAGTGATAATGACCAAGACTAAGATTCTGATGGCGACACTCGCCAGCGCGCTTGCGCTGACGGGCTGTGCGACCACCGCCCGCACCGGCGGGTCGGACGGGCTCTATGCCCAGCCGATCGGCGGCGCACCGGTGACCGCCAATCCGACGCCGTACTCCGAAGCGCTGGTCTGCCTGGCCAATTATGCGCGCCAGCACAATCTGCAATCGCCCCGCATCGCGGTGGGCCGCCTGGCCGATTATACCGGCCGGTCCTCGCTGGAAGGCGGCGCCGCGATCACGCAGGGCGCCTCGCTGATGGCGATCTCGGCCTTTGCCAAGGCCGGTGTGCGTCTGGTGGAACGTTTTGATACGTCGGTCTCCGAACTGGAACTGCGCTATGCGAACAACTCGCTGATCGATGATGGCAATGGCCAGCAGCGCCAGATCCATGCAGCCTCCCTGCCCGGCTCGGACTATCATCTGGTCGGCGGCATCACCGAGCTGAACTATAACATCCGCTCCAATGGCGTGGATGTTCTGGGCGGCGACGCGGTCGACAGTGACCCGACGGGCCTGTTCTCGCGCCGCTCCTGGGTGATGAATATCGGCCTGGACCTGCGCCTCAATGATACGCGCACCATGGAGACGGTGGACGTCATCTCCTACCAGAAACAGATCATCGGCCGCGAAATCTCCGCCGGCGTGTTCGCCCTGTGGGGTGATGCTGTCGTGGACGTTTCCGGCGGTGGCCGCTCCCTGGAACCGGTCCAGCTGGCCGTGCGTTCCGTGATCGAGCGCGCTGTCCTGGAAGTTTCGGCCCAGCTTTATGGCGTCGATCCGGCTGCGGCCTGTGTCTATTCCGACCCGATCGGTGGCAGCACAAGCGGCGGCCACACCAACATCACCGGCGGCGTCAATGCCGCATCCACTTACGGCTCCCGGGAGACCTCGAATGTCCAAGCGCGCCAAACTGTTGATCGCGGGCATGATCGCCGCGACGACCACGTGCGCAGCTACCTTCGCGGACGATACGACTGAGATCCTGAACGGTCAGCTCAACCTGGATGCCGCGATCACAGTGACAGCCCAGGGTGAGACCGGACAGGCCGCCTCTGCCAACATGACCGGCATTGGCTCCGCGAACGCGCTGACAGTAGATGTCGTGGCACCCCACGATGTGACGTCGGATCAGACTTTTTCCGGCAGCGTTGACGTGCAGGCGAGCACGACGGCGACCGCTGTGGATGGCCCGGCCATCACGACGGCGGCCGCCTTGGGCAATTCCGTCAGCATCATCAATGATAATGGCATGGATGCCGATATCACGCAGACGGCCCAGGACGGGTCCAGCGTATCGGCCACTGCCCAGCTGAATATTGCCTCCTATGCGATGAATTCGGTCACCACGGCGACGGCGTCGGCGAATGCCTATGACGCGGTGAGCTATGGCGAGCACAATAATCATGCCCTGCGCCAGGACAGCGGTGCGGACGTGACGGCGGATGCCTATGTCCTCGCCCCGACCGGCGGCCTGGGCAATACGGCCAGCCTGATCGGCGGCGCCAATGGCAATTCCGCCCAGATCCAGGGCTATTATCTGGCACCGGACCAGGTGGCGGATATCGACCAGGACAATCGCGGCGATGTCAGCGCCAGCGCCAATGTGGAAGCCGGCGGCGGGGCCATCTACACAACGGCCGTCTCCTCCGCGAACGGCAATTCGGTCTGGATGCAGAATGAGTGGGGCTATGCCCATATCCAGGGCGAACAGGATAATGAGGGCGATGTCACCGCCGAAACCCATGCGGAAATCGGCGATTTCGATATCGACCTGGTCAGCCTGTCTTCCGAAGGCGTCGGCAATTCGGCCATCATCTCCAATATCGGAACGGATGCCTATATGGGTGTCGACCAGACCAATAATGGTGTGGTGACCGCCACGACGACATTCGATGGCGGTGCCGGCGGCGCCGCCCTCGCCTCGGCGACGGCCTTCGGCAATGCCGCCACGACCTATGTCTGTTCCGAATGTGCCGCCACGGCCTGGGGCTCGACCAACCAGACGAATAATTCCAGCGTGAATGCCAATGTCACCGGCCAGATGACCACGGGCAGCGTACTGACCGGCACCGCCACGGCGATCGGCAATTCGGCGACCTATCAGTCCATCACGCCCTATTCGGGCAATTAGGACATCCACTGAACCGACTGGGGGTAAGGTGGATAACCCCGGATGCCGTGTTGTGGCGTCCGGGGTTTTCTTATGCCCGCACACCAAGACCGCCACGACGCTGCCGCCTGGCGATATGAGGAGTGCGGGACGCCCTTCGGCATCGTCGCTAATGAAGTTGTGAGTGACACCGCAAGGCATCCCGCACGCGAAGATTTCCTCCCGCCTCGCGACGGGTATTCAAGACCAGGCGGATACTGGAGCCAAACCTCGGCACTCTTGGACCCCCTGATAGCCGTTCCTTCCCTCTGGCGGTCAGCCCAGACATCCGGAACGCTCCGCTACCGCCCCACCCCCGACCTGACCGGGCCGGGCCTCGAGTGGTGAAGAGGCTGGGGGAGTATGTGCGAGATGGCTGGGGGTGGGGATAAGTTGGGTGAAGCAGGGTACTCCCTCTCCCTGGGGAGAGGGTGGCGCGTATGCGCCCGGAGAGGGGGAAATCCCGGTCAATGCTGATAATCGCAACGACCTCGCCGTGCCCCCTCATCCGCCGCTTCGCGGCACCTTCTCCCCGGGGAGAAGGGGTTTTCCGCCTCTACATTTGATACAGAAAGACAGCGCTGAGCCTGGGACAACCCACCCATAAAAAAAGCCCCGGCTGTTTCCAGCCGGGGCAGGCATGCCGAGTGGGCATGTGAGTGTGGTTGTTGGGTTGATGGATCAGCGATAGCCGCCGACACCGCCGTCCAGCATCAGGGTCATGGAGACCGACTGGCGGCGTTCGCGTTCCACTTCGCGGCGCATGCGTTCCATGTAGTGTTCTTCGCGGCGGATGAAGACGAGTTTCACGCCCGGGCCGTGACGGCGCAGCAGGGAGCGCTCATTGCAATTGCGGCGCGGTTCCTGGGTCTGGCAGTAGAGACGGCCACCCACTTCATGGCGCAGGGCTTCACCCTTGCGGCACATGATGGTCGGGGCTTCGGACCAGTCATATTCGCCATCGCGGACCCAGCCGATCGTGGTCTGCATGGCAGTGCCCGCCATGCAGCGATAGATCTCGCCATCATAGGTGCGGCCGACGCGCTCATCCGAATCGACGCGGGAAGCCGGATGGGGCGTGCCATTATCATCCAGGCACACAGCGCGGACGACGCGCCATTCCTCGATCCAGCGCGAGCGCTCTTCCTCATACCATTCGTATTCGGCTTCTTCGACGACACCCACGACATTGAGGCCGGTAATGGCGGTCGCCGCCGGCGGCGCCGTCATCGGCGTGTAGGAACCGCCACCGATAAAGGTGACAGCGCCAGCACCGGCCCGGCCGGACGCGTTTGCCGAGGCATTCACATTGGACGACGCATCGACATTCACATTGGTGTTCACATTGACCATCGTCGAGACATTCACGCCGACATTGATATTGCCGCCATGGATGTTGACGTTGGGCACATTGACCGTGTGTCCGCCACCATGGCCACAGCAGGTCGTGGGCGGCGGGGCCGGCTCACAACAGGGCGTCGGCGGCGGTGTCGGCTCGCAACACTGGGCCAGCGCAACCGCGGGAACGGTCACGAAGGCGACAACGGCTCCCGCAAAAGCGAGAAAAGCGTGCCGGGCTGATACGCGCATGGGCTTGCTCCTTGGTCTTCGCCCTCTTCTTTGCAATCCGCGTACCGTTTCGCGTGCCAGGGGTTCGCGCGATTGGAGAATGCCTGTCACGCTGGTTCCCGCGCGGCGGGTATGGCCCCGAACTTGAAATCCTGTCCCGCAACGCACCGGACCGGAACAGGCCCGGCGCACCGGATGATTTTGGGAGCCCACGGGATGCGACACCCGCAAACACGAGCCCTGCACGCCTATTGGCAGACGCGTCGACACGGCGGAGCTGCGCCCTTGCGGGCCGATATCGAGCCGCAGGATATTTCCGAACTGCTGGGCTATGTCTTCATCCTGTGGCGGGCGGACAGCCAGCACCATCTCTTCCGCCTGGCCGGCACGCATTTGTGCGACCTCTATAAAAGAGAGTTCCGGGACCAGAATTTCCTGTCCCTGTGGCGCGGCCATGACCGCACGCATGTCCAGGCCGTGCTGGAAGCGTCCATTTCCGGCACATCGCCCGCCTCGATGGTGGCGCGGGCCGTATCGATGGACCAGCGGGAACTGCCCGTGGAGATCGCCCTCTTCCCGCTGCGCGGTCCCAGCGGCGAAATCGACCGCATGCTGGGCCTGTTCCAGCCGCTTGATTCGACTGAAGGCTTCAAGGGGCGGCCAGTGGTGCGAACAGCACTGCGGGAGATCCACCCGCCGGTCCAGCCGGGGACCATCTTCCCTGGCCTGGCACAGCCCAGCGAAAACTGGGTGCAACGCGTCGCAAACGATCAGTAATTGCAAGCCCTTCTTAACGCCTGAGCGCTAGCGTGCCCGGGTTAGGAAGGGTGTTGCCATGCAGGACGAGCCTGGCCGTCTGGATCGCCGGAAAATCAAGATTGCAGCCCGTGGCTCGCAGGAACGCCGGCGGCATGCCCGCGTTCCCCTGCAATTGCACGGCCGATTCTGGTCGGAAGCGATCGGCGAGAATGCCTGCCGTATCATCGACATCTCCCCCGGTGGCGCCCGTGTCCTGTGCCGGATGCCACCGCGCGAAGGCACACGGATCGTTTTGATGATTCCCAGCCTGGGACGCATTGAAGGCCGCATCGTGCGTCGCGAAGGCCAGGAATGCTCCGTCGCTTTCAACACGACCGCCCGCAAGCGCGACAAGCTGGCCGATGCCATCACCTGGCGATTCAACAAGGACCGGCTGGGTCTGGATGAAGATCGTGCCGCCCCGCGCAAGCCGGGCCGTGGCCGCGCCCGCATCCTGCTGTCCGATGGTGTCGTCATCCAGGCCAATGTGATCGACGTTTCCGTGACCGGTGCCGGCTTTGAATGCCTGGAGCGTCCGCGGGTCGGAGAGCGCCTGCGTGTCGGTGAAATGTCAGGACGTGTGGCGCGGATTCTGGACAACGGGTTCGCGGTCGTGTTCGATCCTCCCGAGGCCAAAGCCAACGACCCTGAAGCAGCCTGAGTAGAAAAGCGCGTTTTTTGACCTAATTCGGTCGAAATTCATTCTGCGGCCCAATTCTTGCCGTAGGTGAACGCTAGACGTTAGAAGTTTGAGTGCGAAAGAGCCGCTGAAATGCCTCGCGACGACGGAATCGCAATGTCCTGGTTTGTAAAAGTCGAAGGCCGTGTGTACGGCCCGTATACGCCGCAGCAAATGCGCGCCTTTGTCACCGAAGGCCGGATCGCTGCGCATTCGCAAGTCTCTGCCGAGCGGGATGGCGAATGGTCCCAGGCATCGGAAATTTCTGAATTCAGTGAATGGCTTGGCGCTTCTGAAGAGCGTCCGAAGCCGGAAAAGCGTGTGACCCCGGGTGCCCGTCCGGCGAACTTCGTGATCATTGCGGAATTGCAGCCGGATATCGCGGCCGAGTTCAAGACGGCGCTGTCTGCCTATGGCGATATCGAGCCGATCACGGCCAATACCTGGCTGCTGCGCGGCCCGACGACCTCAGCGGTTTTGCGCAATGAACTCAGTCACATTCTGGGACGCGATGACAAATTGCTGATCATCGATGCGTCCCATGACCGGGCCGCCTGGTTCAATCTGGGCCGGGAAGCCGACCAGAATATCCGCGAACTGTGGAGCCGCGCCCACTAGGGGCGCGACGCTCAGTCGATCCGGCGCAGCTGCGTGCTGTGCTTCTGCCAATTCTCGACATAATGATCCGCCGAGGCGCGCAGCATGGCTGCGGCGTCTTCATCCAGCGTGCGGATGACCCGGCCCGGTGAGCCGACGACGAGGGAATTGTCCGGGATTTCCTTGCCTTCCGTGATCAGGGCATGGGCCCCGATGATGCAATTCTTCCCGATCTTCGCGCCATTGAGCACGGTCGAGCCGATGCCGATCAGCGTATTGTCGCCGATCGTGCAGCCATGCAGCATGACCTGGTGTCCCACCGTGACGCCCTCGCCGATCGTCATCGGCCAGCCGATATCGGTGTGCAGCACGGATCCGTCCTGGATATTGGAATTCCTGCCGATGATGATGGGATCATTATCCCCCCGCACGACAGCGCCATACCAGATGCTGGCGCCCTCTTCGAGCGTGACCCGGCCCATGACCTGGGCATCCGGCGCGACCCAGAATTTGCCTTCGCCCGGCGTCTGCGGCACCGACTCACCCAATGCATACAAGGCCATTCCTGTCTCCCAATTTATTTTCGTGAATTATTCGCGACGTGGTCGTTCAGAACTTCTTCACCGGGTTAGAATGAGACTGTAACCGCGATTCGGTGGCAGATCGTCCCGTTTCGCATCGGATGCACCTTGAAGGAGGCCACGGGTAGACGGCATGACCGCACCACGACCCAGCCCGCCAGGATCCGGCGACCCGCGCACCGCTCCTTTCGAGTGCCCCGAACTGTCCCTGCAGCCCCGTCTCTTTTCCGCCCCTCGCCGTCTGGCCGAGGGGTTTTTCATGTGTGGAGGTTCCAGCCATGGGTAAGCGTAACGTCAAGCGTCGTCAGCGTGCCGGTGAATTCAACACGGCACATTATCAGGCCGAAGAGGACAAGGTCCGGGCCCTGTTCCCGGGCACCCGCTGGAGCCCCGACGAAAAAGAACCCATGCGCGACCAGCGCTTCATGAAGAATGTAAAACCGCGCTCGGAAGGCCAGGCGGCCCTCATGAAGGCCATCGACGACCACAACATGGTGATGGCACTCGGCCCGGCCGGTACCGGCAAGACCTTCCTGGCCGTCGCCAAGGGTGTGGAAGCGCTGGAAGCGGGCTCGGTGAGCCGGATCGTCCTTTCGCGCCCCGCTGTTGAAGCCGGCGAATCGATCGGCTTCCTGCCGGGCGCCATGGAAGAGAAGCTCGCCCCCTATCTGCGCCCGCTCTATGACGCGCTGGCCGACCGGCTCTCGCCGAAGAAGCTCAAACTCCTGATGGCGGAAGGCCTGATCGAGATTGCGCCGATCGGATACATGCGCGGCCGCACGCTGAACAATGCCTTCGTCGTCGTGGATGAGGCCCAGAATTGCACCTATACGCAGCTGAAAATGCTGCTGACCCGTCTGGGCTGGAACTCGACCATGGTGGTGACAGGTGACCCGGCCCAGTCCGACCTCCTGCCGGAAATGTCAGGCCTGGCGCAAATCGCCGAAAAGGTGGAGGAATTGGACGACATCGCGGTCTGCCGCCTGCAGGCCAAGGACATCGTCCGCCACCCTCTGGTTGCAAGCATGCTGACGGTTCTCTAGTCTGGAGAGTGCATTCACCGAGTGATCCGGAGCCTTCGGGCTCCGGATTTCCATGCCCCGAGGCAATCCCATGCCTTACACACGCAGTTTCGATGCACAGGCCCGCCGGTTCGAGACGCACTTCTACGGCTTCGTCCCGGTCGAGGAGATCATCCAGAACTATATGGAAATGATCGAATCGCCGGAATGGGGCCCGGATGTCGTGCGCCTGATCATCGTGAAATCCGGCGCCGATCTGTCCGAACTGACGATCGAGGTTTTCCGCACGACCTTCGTCAAACTGCTGGAAGACACGGCCGAGATCGCCGGACCTCCCAACAAGAATGCCTGGGTGATCGAATCGGATGTGAACATGCCGATCGTGGAGACCTGGTCGCTGATGCCCGAGGCGGGAGAACTGGACGTATTCGGCGTGTTCCGCACACGGGCGGAAGCCCTCAACTGGCTGGAAGGCTGAGAACAGGCTCGGCCTAGCGCCCCAGAATCCGGTCACAGGCCTGTTTGGCGATCAGCGGCGCCAGGGTCAGCTTTCCCGTATCCACCGAATGATAGCGGCCATAGGAGTGGACCCCGACCCGGGTGCGTTGGTGCAGCTCGCTCTGGCTGTCGGCAATGCCGGATTGTCCCCAGGCGGTGATGTAGCCGCCACAAAGCGACCAGCCTGGCAGACGCCAGTCCAGCGCTTCAGCCGCGCCGGGCATCAGCGCCGCCAGAGCCTCCAGCTGGGAGCGCTTCAGCGCCTCGATCGCCTCTTCATCTTGCGGAAGCCCTGTCCGTGAGGGCGCCAGAGCCACCTCTTCGGACAGAAGTCCGGTCGGATACCAGGAGGCATAGGCCCGGCCAGGATAGGCGACGGTGTCACCATACTCACCGATCGTGAAGGTCACGCTGGGCAGGGTCTCAAAGACATCCGGGTTCTGCGTACGCAGGGCAGACTTGAACCGATGGATGACCGGACGGTTGAGCTGATGGCCGAGCCTGGCATCCAAAGCGAGGCGCTGCTCCCACAAGCAGTTGACGACGCAGTCGAAATCCTCCGAATTCCGCTCACCCGCAAAGTCCAGACCAACCCGGAACCGCTCGCCGGGCAGCGCGACGATGTCACAGACAGTCGCGGCCATAAGCAGGCTGAGACTCGGCATTTCATCCAGAGCCGCAAGCAATCGCTCCCGCAGGCAGAGGGGATCAATGGCGAACTCATGGGTCCGGACAGCCAGGGCGATGCGGTCCGGGTCGAACACGGCCGCCAGCTTCGATTCGGTCAGACAGCTGTATTCACGCCATTGGGTCGTCAGCCCATTGGCCCCCAATCGCGCGGAAACCTGACGAAAATGCTCCAGCACACGGTTTGCCGGCAACATGCTGTCATGGGGTATGGCATAGATGAACGGGCTGGACCGTCCGGTCTCGAAACAGTCCGCCCCGACCCAGCGTTCCAGCAAGGGGCGGAAATGGCCGGCGCCCTGCAACATCGTCTCAGCGGTGCGCAGGCTGTCATCCAGGCCGTAGACATAACCGAGATGGAGCTTGCCTTCGCAATTGGAGCTGGCCCCCAAAAGGGGTTCAGCCTGCCGGTCGATCAGCACGACCTGATGACCGGCGTCGGCCAGTTCCAGCGCAATCGTGCAACCGGACAATCCTGCCCCAAGAACTCCAATGCGCACGATGGTCCCCTGCCCCGCAAACCCAGCCCGTCAAAGCGCTAGCACCCGCGCGCGGCAAGGTCGACCGGTTCAGTGCACGGTGAAGGGATGGCGGCGGTATTTCACAAGAATGCGCAAGGTGAGCGGATGCTCCCGCGTGGGATCAAGGCCGAGCCGGATCATTTCGGCGCGCGCCTTTTCCTGCTTGCGCCGCGAGCGCAGATACTGGATCGCGATGAAACCGCCAATCGCGACATAGGCGACGAACTGGGCCAAACCGTACCAATTGGGCAGGAAGAGCCAGACGCACAGCGCCGCAACGATCGCGAAAATGATATCGACCGGCCAGCCTTCCGAGGCGGTAAAGAAAGCGAGGACCGGAAATATCTCCCGGTCCACCTCGCCTTCCGGATCAATCTGGTCCAGCAGGGCCTCGAACTCGGCTGACTGACGGGCATAGACCTGGTTGAGCGGGCTGTCCTCGGTGATGGGGTCGGCATGACCGGGCCGCTCCCGATTGAGAATCAGGCAGGCCCGCATCAGCCATTCCGCATCCTGCAGCCGGCCATGCCCGACAAATCCGCCCATGCCTACTCCGAGATTCCCGCATCCAGCCAGGCGGCCGCCTGGGCCGGGGTCTGACCGTCCATATCCACCTGCCGATTGGCCTCACGCATCATCATCTCGTCAATGGCGCCGATCAGCGGCGCAAGCGCATCTGCCAGTCCCGGTCGCTGCGCGGCCTGGGGTGAGAGAAGGATGATGGCATCATAGGGCGGCAGGACAGAGAGCGGATCATCCAGCACGGCCAGATCGAACGCCGCGATTCGTCCGTCTGTTGTATAGGCGGTAATGAGATCGACCTGCCGGTCCCGCACGGCCGTGTACATGAAAGTCGCATCCATGGTGCGGGTGCGCATGGCGCCCAGACCATAGGCATCACGCGTTGCCGTCCACTCGGCACGGGCGAAGACCTCCGGATCGCCGCCGATTTCCAGCTCGTCCGCAATCGGGGCCAGGTCGTCCAGACTGTCGGCCTCCAGCTCGGCAGCCCGGTCGCGGCGCATGGCGAACCCATAGGCATTCTCATAGCCCAACCGGCCGAGCGTCATGATTCCATGCTCTTCCCACAGCCAGGCCGACATCTCGGTGAACATGCGATGGCGCTCGATGGGTTCGGGCCGGTTCATCACTGTCGCCCAGATCGTGCCGGTGAAGTCGACATAGACATCGATCTCGCCCGTTCGCACCGCATCAAAGGCAATGGTGGAGCCCAGATTGTCCAACCGCTCCACCCGGGCGCCCGCCGCCTCAAGCTGGCGCTGCATGAGCGAGGCGAGGATGTATTGCTCGGTATAGGATTTGGCACCGACCACCACGGTTTCACCGGCAATGCCCGGCGCTGCGGAGGCCTCGACACGGGACAGGTTGGCAGTCTCGCCCTGGAAGGTCACAAAGCGCGGCATCACCGAGACAGTGATCAGAAGGGCGAGGAAGACGCCCACGCCGATGGCCAGACCACGACGGCGATCCCGGGCAGCCACTTCCAGCCAGCGAATGGCCTGATCCAGCACAATGGCCAGGCCCGCGGCGAACAGGCAGCCGAAAATGACGGAGAGCCAGTTTCGCGTCTGCAGGCCGGCAAAGATGTAATTGCCAAGGCTGGCGGCCCCGACGGGCGTCGCCAGTGTCGCGGCCCCGACCACCCAGACGGTCGCGGTGCGCAAACCGGCCACGATGACCGGCAGGGCCAGCGGCAATTCAACCTGCCTCAAGCTCTGGCCCCGCGTCATGCCGATACCGCGCGCGGCCTCGCGGATCTGCGGTTCGATCCCCTGCAGACCCACGATTGTGTTCCGCAGGATGGGAAGGAGCGAATAGAGGAGCAGTGCGAGGAAGGCCGGCCAGAAACCGATCATGCCGCCCAGCAGCGGCACCATCAGGGCCAAAAGGGCGAGACCGGGAATCGTCTGGATGACACTGGCAATATTCAGCGTGACAGCCGACAGGCCCGGCCGCTGGGCGGCCAGAATGCCAAGCGGGACGCTGACAGCAATCCCGCAGCCCAGGGCCGCCATGGACAGGATGACATGGGCCGAGAGCAGATGCGGGAGTTCGGCCAGGCGTTCGGCGAGATTGGCATTCATGCGCCCAGCTCCCGAATCGCGCGCATCTGGCGGCGCGGCGTCTCCAGAAGGCCGGAGACATAGTCGCTGGCTGGCGACTGGAGCAGCTCGACCGGCGTTCCCTGCTGCAGAATGGCACCGTCCTGCATGACCGCGATCTGGTCGGCCATGATCAGGGCTTCCGCCATGTCATGGGTCACCATCACGGCGGAGAAGCCCAGATCAGCCTGAAGCGCCCGGAATTCCTGCTGCAGCCCATCGCGTGTAATCGGGTCGAGCGCAGAGAAAGGCTCATCCATCAGGATAAGGTCAGGCTCACCGGCCAGGGCACGGGCAAAGCCGACACGCTGTCGCTGACCACCTGATAGTTCGACAGGGTAGCGCTCGGCATACTCGGCCGACGGCAGGCCGACCATGTCGAGCAGATCCGCCACGCGTGACCGTGTCCGCTCCGGATTCCAGTCCAGCAAGCGGGGAATAATCGCGACATTTTCCAGCACTGTGAGATGCGGAAACAGCCCGTCACCCTGCATCACCCAGCCGATACGCCGCCGCAACTGGACCGGATCGAGCGAGGCGACATCCTCGCCCTCGTACAAAATCAAACCGCCCGAAGCATCCTCCAGGCGGTTGATCAGTTTCAGCAATGTGGTCTTGCCGCAGCCGGACTCACCGGTGAGGGCCAGAAGCTGGCCGCGTTCCAGGGTCAGCGAGACTTCGCGGACAGCCTCGACGCCGCCCGGATAGGTCTTGCCGACCGAGCGGATGTCCAGGACGGGCGCGGCAGGATCGATCAAAGATCTTCCAGATCGATATCCAGAATGGTGATTTCGAAAGAGTAGGACGTTTCGCCCTCATCGATGATCTTGGAGACCACACCCAGGCATTCATCACCGATATGGATCTCGGCGCACTCATCCGGACGGTTCCGGCATTGCACAACGAGTTCCGGGTTGAGTTTGGCCTGGAGGAACATCTGAAGCTTGGCGGCTTCGAGCTGGGTCATGTTCTTGTTCACGGGCATATGCCTCCGCTTGGGGGGATTCGAAGTTGGCCGTAACTAACCCCATGGCAGGGGGGTGCGTCCAGTACGGGGCTGTCCCCTCAACTGCGCTGGCTCAAGATTTTTGCGGTGTGACGGGTCAGCTAGACCCGGGCGGAATGCTCTGATCCATGGATTTCGCCGGCTCCTTGCAGCAATTGCCGACGACTTTCGCCGGCACACCGGCGACCGTGCAGCCTTCCGGCACGTCCTGCAGCACCACGGACCCCGCAGCGATCCGGGCACCGTCACCGACATGGATATTGCCGAGCACGCGGGCACCGGCACCGATCAGGACGCCCTTGCCAATCTTGGGGTGGCGGTCCTGGTGGGCCGCGCCCGTCCCGCCGAGTGTGACCTCGTGCAGGATGGAGCAATCATCGCCGATCACAGCGGTCTCGCCGATCACCACGGAGGTGGCGTGGTCGAACATCACGCCCTGCCCGATCCGTGCGGCCGGGTGGATGTCGAGGCCGAAGCGTTCACCGACACGGCTTTGCAGGTGGAAGGCCAGGGTCTGCCGTCCCTCATGCCACAGCCAGTGCGAGACACGATGGGCCTGCAGGGCGTGGAAGCCTTTGAAATAGAGGAAGGGCTGAAGCAGGGAGAGGCAGGCCGGGTCACGCTCATCAACGGCCATCATGTCGGCCGCCGCCTTGGTCACGATGGACGGGTCACCCTCCAGGGCTTCCTCGGCCACATCCCGGGCCAGCATCATGTCCAGCTGGGCATCCGCCATCTTGGCCGCCAGCCGGTAGGCCAGAGCGTGGGAAAACTCGTCATGACGCAGGATGGCGGCATTCAGGAAACTCGCCAGGATCGGCTCTTCCGCGGCCGCAGACGCGGCTTCGACGCGGAGGCGGGCCCAGAGGGAATCGACGCCCGTGCGAGCGCTGACGGTGTTTTCCGCTGGATTGACTGACATGCTGTTCTCCTTGCGCCTATCGGCCCAACATCGCGTTGGCGAGCGCAGGATCCAGCTCACCTTCCACTGCCATGTAGTATGCCCGTAACAGCATCGCTACCGTCAAGGCGTCAGAAATAACGCCCTTGGACACGTCTTCGAGAGCGTCCCGGAAGGCAATCCGGCGGGTCTGCAGGTCTTCCGTGCCCTCCGGCTCCGCCTCGCCCTGGACCAGGCCGGTGGCGATATAACCGATGGCGGCTTCGTCGGTGACGGAATTGGACAAGTCCATGCGCAGGATCTCCTGCCAGTGGCCTGCCGTCAGCCCCGTCTCCTCTTTCAACTCACGCCGGGCGCTGGCCAGCGGGTCCTCGTCCAACGGGCCGCCACCCTCCGGGATTTCCCAGCTATAGCGGTCCTGCGGGAAGCGGTGCTGGCCGACCATCATGATCGTGCCATCCTCGAACACCGGCAGGATCGCCATGGCCAGATTGGCAAAATTGACGACGCCATAGACGCCGGGCTTGCCATCAGGGCGCGTCACCGGGTGTTCGCTGACCGAGATCCAGGGGTTCTCATAGACCTTGGTTGAGTCATGGACGAGCCAGGGCCCGCGCTGCTGGACCATTTTCGCCTCCGCGCCTGCCATGACATGGCTCTAGGCCTGTTCGGCAAGCCCCGGCAAGCCCTGGGCCTTCTCCGCCGAGCGCCGCAGCCGGTCCGCCAGCTTGCGCTTTTTCTGCGACAGGCGGGTCAGGAGGACGAAAGCGGCCGGCGCGAAGACAAGCGCGAGGATGGCGGACCCCGCCACACCGCCGACCATGGCAGATGCAAAGGGCAGCCAGAAGCTGTCACCGGACACCAGGAGCGGCAGGAAACCGCCGATCGTGGTGAGGGTTGTCGACAGGATATGGCGCGAGGCGTCCATCACCACATGGGTGACAGAACCGGACTCCAAAGCGCTCGCAGCAGGACTGTGGCGCAGGGCTGACAGCACCACAATGGATCCATTGATGGACAGGCCGACGAGCCCCATCGACCCGACAATGGCATTGAAACCCATCGGCGTGCCGAACAGCCAGACCCCGAACAGGGCCAGTCCGACGGACAGGAAAGCCACCACGAAAATGATGCCGGCATAGCGGAAGGCATTGAAGGCCAGAACCACGGATCCGATCATCAGGACGAGGAGCGGAAGTGCCGTGCCGAACAGATCGGCCATGGCACTGCCGCGCTCGGCGGCTTCACCCGCGATCTGGAGCTCATAGCCCGGCGGCAGGTCGATCTGCGCATCGTCCAGAGCCTGGAAGAAATGCTCCAATGCCGGCGCCGGCAGGGTGAAGGGGTCGAGATAGGCGTAGATGGTGTTCACCCGCATCCCGTTCTCGTGCGGGATGGTGGCCACCTGGGGAGCCAGGGTGACATCGCCGAGCGCTGCGACCGGTGAGGCCAGTATGTCAGCGCCCGGCGATGCCAAGGGGGACCCGGCAACGGAAGCCAGGCTCGCCCGCCGGTTGTCCTGGGCGATCACCCGGACGGGGAGTTCTTCCGTGCCTTCCAGAACGCTGCCGCCGATCACACCGTCAAAGTCACCGCGCAGACGGTTGGCGAGGTCTGCGAGGCGGACACCGGCGAGTTCGGCCGAAGCCTCGTCCGCCATGACGCGTGCCACCGGTTCTCCTCGTTCCAGGAGAGCGAGCGTGTGGGTCACCGTGGGGGTTGTGGACAGGATGCCGCGGATTTCATGGCCCAGACGGTCCAGCTCATTGAGCTCCGGTCCGACGAGGATGAGCTCGATCGGCGCCGGGATGGGCGGTCCTTGCTCAAAGGGCAGGGTCAGGAAACGGGCATCGGGAAATTCGCGCATCACCCGGCGCTGAAGGTCGGGCAGGATGCGGGCGGTCGCCTCGGCCGAGGCCGTGCGGACAAAGCCGGCCGCAAAGTTCGGCGCATCAGAGCGATTGCCGACAACATTGTAATAGGTCCGCGGCGCGCTTTCGCCGATCACCCAGCTGACCTGTTCGACGTCCTCATAGGACATCAACAATTCGCGGGCGCGCTCGGTCTGGCGGCGTGTTTCGGCGATGGAGGCCGTGGACGGCAGTTCCAGCTGCATCTGGAACATGTCGCGATCGGTCGGCGGGAAAAATTGCACCGGCAGGGTGGAGGCCGCCATGAAACCGGCGATCGGCAGAATGATGCCCGCGACCAGGCCGATCCAGGGCCGCGCACTGATCGTGTCGAGCAGACGGCGATAGACCGGACCGAAGGGACCGGCCCCCAGACCGTGGCGCCAGAAACGCCGCGGCGCATGGGCCAAATCCGGATCATCGAACCAGGCAGCGAAGGCGCTGACCACGGTCAGGGCCAGGACAAGGGAGGCGGTGATCGCGAAGATCACGGAGATCCCGATCATCGAGATGAATTCGCCCGAAGCGCCCGGCATGAGCGCGATGGGCGCGAAGGCGAAGACAGTCGTCAGCGTGGACGCGACCAGCGGTGCGAAAAGCAGGCGGACGGACTTGTCGAGGGCCTCGACCGGCGCCAGCCCGCGCTGGCGCAGCAGGCGGTATTCATCCACCACGACGATGGCATTGTCGATCAGGAGACCAAGCGCGACCACCAGGCCGGTCACCGACATCTGGTGCAGGGGTTCGTCATAGATGCGGATCAGGATGAGGACGGCCAGAACGGTAAGCGGCAGGGCCGAACCGACGATCAAGGCCGCGCGCCAGCCCATCATGAAGAAGAGAACGACAAAGACGATCAGGGCGGCCAGGGCCAGATCACTGGCCAGGCCGTGCAGGCGATCATCGACATAATCACCCTGGCGGAAAACCGTATCGACGCGGACACCCGGCACGCTTTCGGCGAAACCGGCAATGACGGCGTCGGCGGCCTCGGACCAATGGTCCACGCGCAGTTCCGGCTGGAGATAGGCGGCGACCAGGACCGAGCGGCGACCATCGACCAAAGCCAGGGAGCGCGCCGGGTCTCGGGCCGACTTTTCGATCGTGGCGATGTCTGCGAGGCGGATGAAAGTGCCGTCTGCGGCCTGGGCGACCGGGATGTCGCGAATGCGGTCCAGACTGTCAAACTCGCCGGCGACCTCAACGGAGAGGTCAACGGCACCGGCGCGCAATTCCCCGGCCGGGGCCTTGGAATCAGCCCGAGCGGTCAGCTGGGCGAGATCGGTGATCGACAGGCCCAGAGCGGCCAGCTCGTCGGGATCCGCCTCGACCCGCACTTCTTCCTCCACACCGCCGAAGACTTCGGTCTGCTCGGTGCCGGAGAGATTTTGCAGGCGTGCTTCCAGCTCATCGGCCAAGCGGGAAAGGATGGCGGGGTTTTCCTCGCCCTGCCCGTCCCAGCTGAGCGCGACGATCATGGTGGCCGCACCGATATATTGCCGCTCCACCTGGGAGGGCAGCGCCTCGGACGGGAGGCGCGATTGCACGCTGGCGACGCGTTCGCGGATCAGCGTCCAGGCCTGGTCGACCTCGGGCGGAGACAGGTCTTCGCGGACTTGCAGCGTGATGACGGAAATGCCGGAGCGGGAATTGGAATTGGTCTCATTGATCTCGGCGAGACCGTGGATGGCATCCTCGATCGGTTCGGTAACGAGGGCTTCCACCCGTTCCGCGGATGCGCCGGGAAAGACGGTGACGATGGTACCGAAACGCTCGGTCAGGGACGGGTCTTCCTGGCGGCCGAGCGAAAAGAAAGCACCCAGCCCGGCCGCGATCAGCAGGATGACGCTGAGCAGGGTGAGACGGGGAAAACGATAGAAGAGCGTGCTCATTGCGCCCGGGCCTCGGTCTGGGACGGAACGACGGACTGTCCGGGCGTCACGCGCTGCAGACCACTGGCGAGGATCAGCTCACCCGATTCCACGGCACCGCGGACAAAGGCTCGATCGGCTTCGACACGCAGGGTTTCGACAGGCCGGGCCTGCAAGACATGGCGGTCCCCATCCTGCCGGACCAGGACATAAACGGACCACAGGCCGCGGCGGCCTTCGGCCAGCGCCTGGGTCGGCACCCAGAAACCGGCCTGCTCCATCGGCGCGGCGAGGGAGAGACGGATCACCTCGCCCGCTGCCACGCCGGAAGTTTCGGACAGGTCAAAGAGGACGGTTACGGTGCGGGACTGGCGGTCCACGACACCCGTGGCGGAGCGGAACTGGCCCTGGATGCGGCCGCGGTCCGTGATGAAAGCATGTACCGCTTCAGTATCGAGCCGGTTCGCAACATCGCGCGGCAGACCGACACGGACTTCCAGCGAGCCGGCTTCCACCAGATCCAGCAGGGGCTGGCCGGGCTGGGCGATCGCGCCCTCATCAGCGAGACGGGCCGTGATCACCCCGTCGAAGGGGGCGGTGAGGACGGTGAGGTCACGCTGGACCCGCAAGGCATCGGCAGCGGCGGCCGCCGCGTTCTGGCGGGCCTGGGCCGCACGGGTGGACGTCGCGACCTCGTCATAGCGCTGCTGGGAGATATGGCCGCGCGCCAGCAATTGGGCCTGGCGGTTCTGCGTGTCTTCAGCGAGCGCGGTCTGGGCCGCGGCTTCGGCAGTCTGGGCGTCCGCCGCAGCGATCTGGGCGTCGAGCGCGCGCGTATCCAGACGGGCAAGGACGTCACCGGCACTCACCGTGTCACCGACATCCACGAGAAGACTGTCAATGCGGCCGGCGCGCTCGAAACCGAGCGCGGTTTCACGGCGGGCTGCAACGATACCGGGGTAAAGGTCCTCGACATGCAGGCCGGCATCATAGTCGGCGGCAATGACGGCGACGGGCATGGGTGGCGGCGGGGTCAGCGCGGAATTGGCTTCCGCCCGAAGGCTGGAAACACCGAAGACGAGCACCGCAATACCGATGGCGGCACCTGCCACCATGGATCCGGCCCCCAAAGGACGCTTGTAAAGAGACATGTCTACACCCTCGCCTGTGCGTTGAGGCGAGATGTAGGGCGTTTAACGACGTTTGAAAAGTGAACGCTGTTAAATTATTTTTGTATTCGCTTCATACATTAATTCATGAGGCCGCGAATGATCATGTCCGCATGGAAGTCGATCACGCCCTCCAGGGTGACATGTTCCGAGCCGGGCATGCCATTGGGGAAGTCGTCCAGACAGACGATCAACTGGGTCATTCCGTGCAGACAGGCCCACACACTCTTGGACATGACGCGCGGATCACCATCACGGAAATTCCCCTCTTCCTGACCTTGCCGGATCAGTTCGACGAGAGCCGCCTCGGCCTCGAAGGCGACTTCCTTTTCCTCGTGCAGATGCGGCTTGGAGGTTACCGACGGCGCAAAGGCCATCATGTAGTGATTGGGCTCTTCCATGCCGGTTTCGATATAGGCGCGCATGCAGCGCGAGCACAGCTGAGCCGTCCCACCGCCCTCTTCCATCGCCGCATTGATCCGTTTCATGAGACGCTCGAAGAACATCTCCCGGATCGCGGCGAAGAGGTCATCCTTGGACGCGAAATACTTGTAGATGGCGGCCGGCGAATAATCGATCGCCTCAGCCAGGCGGCGCATGGAGATCCCCTCTTCCCCATCCGTCGCAAAAATGGTTTCTGCGGCATCGATGATGGCTTCACGAACCTTGCGCCGGCGGCGGTCGGCCGGTGTATCATCGATATCGGTACTGGTTTCTGCTGCCATACTCATCACTCGCTCCCCAGCTCTTTATTGAGCCTGCCCGTGACTAGGTATACCGATCACGGACTGAATTGGTCAAAATTGCCACACACTCCCAGGACTGCGCTGTCATGAATGATGAACTGAAAACGCTTGATTTTCCGGCCCCCGGCGAACGCCTGGCACCCCATCATGCCAATCAGGACACACTTCAGCTGCTCAGCCGCCGGCGGTCGACCGTCGCCCTGGCGATGAGCGAACCGGGACCGTCACAAGAGGAAGTGGAACAGCTCATCGGCATCGCGAGCCGCGTTCCCGACCATGGCAAGCTGGCCCCTTGGCGTTTTGTCGTCTTCCAGGGAGAGGCCCGCACCCAGTTCGGCCAGGTCCTGGGCAAGGTCTTCAAGGCGAAGAATCCCGAAGCGACGGATGAGCAAGTCGCTTTCGAGGCCGGCCGGTTCGAACGGGCACCGCTGGTGATCGCCGTGATCTCCAGCGTCACCGAGAACCACAAGATTCCGGAATGGGAACAAATCCTGTCCGCCGGTGCCGCCTGCCAGAATCTGCTGATTGCTGCCTCGGCCATGGGCTATGGCGCCCAATGGCTGACCGAATGGTACGCCTTCGACCGCGACGTGAAATCAGCCCTCGGCCTAGGTTCCGGCGAGCGCGTCGCCGGCTATCTCTATGTCGGATCCGCCAGCGATGAGCCGGTCGAGCGCGTCCGGCCTCGTCCCCAGGTGAGCCACTGGCAAGCCTAGGACGACACGGGCAGGCGGATAACGACCTGCATCCCTCCGGAGACTGCCGTCCCGAATGTCAGCGTGCCGTGATGCGCGCGTACAGCCGCGTCAACCACTGCCAGGCCCAGGCCGAGCCCGCCGGCCGCACCATCGCGCGCCGATGATGCGCGCTGGAAGGGCTCCACAAGACGGCGTTGTTCGTCGGCTTCAATACCCGGCCCGTCATCATGGATCGTCAGCACCGCCTCCCTCGCCTCGGCACGCAATTCGACGTGCGCGCAACGCCCGTATTTGACGGCATTGTCGATCAGATTGCGGACAGCTCTCGCCATCAGATCAGCCTGCCCAAAAAGCCGCAGGCCCGGCTCCGCATCCACCGTCACGGCCTCTCCTGCGGCCATGAAGTCCTCGCTTTCGCTCTCAACCAGAGCGGAGAGGTCGAAACGACGGGCCGGTGTGTCATCGGCCTCGCCACGAAGGAAATCCAGAGCCGAAGCGACAACGCGGTCGATACGGCCGATGCCCGTGATGAGCCCTTCGCGCACTGTATCTTCGGCCACCATTTCGGCACGCAGCCGCAAGGCAGTCAGCGGCGTGCGCAAGTCATGGCTGATCGCGGCAAGTGCCAAGGTCCGGCGCTGAACCGCGCCAGAGACATCTGCCTGCATGGCATTGAAGGCTTCGATCGCCTGCCGGACGTCTCCAGGCCCGTCCGGCTCAACCGGTTCGGCCTTGAGACCCCGCCCGAAGCGGCGCGCCGCTCCGGTCAACTGATTGAGCGGTCGGCTCAAACGGCGCAGAAGCAGAAGCGTCAACGCTCCGGTGACAAGGAATAATCCGCCCGCCCGTAGCAACCAGTCGAGCAATTCCCGGTAATGCCATTCGTGCGGGTGGACTTCCAGATTGAGCCATCTGCCATCATCAAGCTGGGCACTGACAACGACGCCCTCGAGCGGCAGATCGATTTCGCTCGCGGAGCAGCGTGAATAGGCGAAGTCTTCCCTGTTCAGCATGGCGCTCGCAACGCGAAGCCTGTCCGGTGCCCAGCCGGCCGTCAGCGCGAGCCCGCTGCGAAGCGCCGCCATTCTCTCGTCCGGACGCTCGCTCGGATAGGGTTCCGCCGTGACGGTATAGCCTGCATGGCACGTCGAGGTGAGCTCGATCAGGGCATTCAGGCGCCCTTCCGGAATGCTTCCAACCAATGGCGCAAGACTGGTCAAACGGCTGACCGTCCGCTCGCTGAGCACGCTCTCTTCCAGCGTCTCATGCCGCGCCAGCTCCATGCCGGTCAGAAGCGCCATGAGGACCAGCAAGGCGGCACAAAAAAGCGTCGCGATCTGACCTGCAATCGTTTTCGGCGTCATCATCCTCAGCACCCGGTTCACAGCCAATCCAGCTCCGCAGCGAATTCATAACCACCACCCCGATGGGTCAGAATGATGCGCGGATCGGCGGGGTCGCGTTCGATCTTGCGCCGCAACCGGCTGACCTGATTGTCGATGCTTCGGTCGAACAATTGCGCCTCGCGTCCCCGCGTCACGTCCAGTAACTGCTCCCGGCTGAGAACAAGCCCAGCATGCGTGACGAAAGCAACGAGCAGACCATGCTCACCGCTGCTCAAGCGCACGATCGTCTCATCCCGATCGACCAGTTCGCGGCGCCCCAGATCGAACCGCCAGTCTGCGAAACGAACCCGGCCCGACGGCGGACACGCCTTGGGCGGCAGCATTTCGACACGGCGCAGGACGGTCTTTATGCGCGCCAGCAATTCGCGGGGATTGAATGGTTTGGCGACGTAATCATCAGCGCCCAGCTCCAGCCCGATAATCCGGTCGGTTTCATCGTTGGCCGCCGTCAGCAGGATGACCGGCGTCGTCGCATCCCGGCGCAAATCGCGGACCAACTGGAAACCGTCAGGTCCCGGCATCATGACGTCAAGGACGATCAGATCCGGCACCGCAATGCCCAACGCACCCTGCATTTCGCGTCCATCCCTGGCCGTGCTCACACGATAACCGTTCCGCTTGAGGTACTCGGCCAAAAGTTTTCGAATGTCCGGATCGTCGTCCACGATGAGGATGTGGGCTTGTGGGGCTGTCATCTTGCTCTGCAAATTTGATCGACCGGAAGGAAGCCTAGGCCGGTCCGGGGCACCCTGTCTCGCCTGGCGGCGGAGAAAATTGTAACGGTTTGTCGCAAATAGCGCTGCCGCCTTACATCGTTACATTTTACCCGGAGACGCGGGACACTTCTCGCGATCGGTCGCCCTAGCCTGCCTCGCAAATCGACACATGCGAGGCTTCCCATGACGACATTCCATCTTTCGACCGCTCTGGTCAGTTCGATGCTGGTTTCCACTGCGACCTTCGGTCAGGGCCCGATGCTGGCGGCAGACACAGCCATTGCGGCGGCACCGGACCAGGCTCAGGTCTTCGAGTTCGACTTCTTCGCGCCCTTCTCTCCGGTCACGGCGCTCGACATGGTTGAACAACTCCCGGGCTTTACCCTGTCGGAGGGCGATACGGAACGTCGCGGCCTCGGGGACAGTTTCGGAAATCTCCTGATCGACGGTGACCGGCCCACCAACAAATCCGTCGCCCTCACCACGCTTCTCGCCCGGATCCCGGCCGGGCGCGTCGAGCGGATCGAATTGCTTCCCGCCGGGCAGGCCCAGTTCGACGCCCAAGGCCACAGCCTGCTCGTGAATGTGATCCTGCGTCCGGATACTGGACTGTCCGGTGCCTATTCGGCGACCTGGCGCCAGTTCGACGGCGGACGTTCCATGCCCGCTGGATCCCTGTCCGCAACATGGCCTCTGGAATCGGGATCGGTGTCTGCAGGTGTTTCCTTCTCTTTCTGGTCGCCGCGGGTGACCCGTGTGCGATCGCTTTGGGCACCGGACGGTGTCGCGCTTTCAACAAGCCGGGAAAGCGATCAGCGCTTTGATCGCGCAATTGCACCGACGGCGTCCGTGAATCTGGACTTCGAGAATGGCGCGTCCCTGCGCCTTGATGGCGAGGCCCAAGTCTGGAGCCTGCATCGTAATTTCTTCCGCACCTCGACAGCCGCAGCAGATGGGCAGAACAGCTTTTCCGCCTTCCAGTCGGAAGACCATGGTACCGGCTACCGCCTGTCCGGAACGTTCGAGCGCCCCTTCGGGGACAGCATCGGATTGCGGACCGTCGCTCTGGCCAGCCGTGACGAAACGCACGAAGGGCCGACCCGGTTCGAGCGTTTCACCGAAACCGGATTCGCCGGTGCCAGCATTGTCAGTTTCCAGGACAATCTGCAGGAACTGGCCGTCCGCCAGGAGATGACCTGGAACCGGTCGGCACGCCACAGCTTCGAGCTAGGCGCGGAGGCCGCCTTCAATACCGGCGACAGCCGACTCGTCACCCAGCTGGACAACGGCCAGAGCGCGGTTCCGATTGCCTTGCCGGTAGCAGCAACACAGATCGAGGAATCCCGGACTGAGCTGTTCATGCGCCATCTCTGGACATTGTCCGACCGGATCAACATGACCAGTGGATTGCGTTGGGAAAGCTCCGACCTGGAACTGTCCGGCGACGTCGCGGAGACGCGAAGTTTTTCCTTTCTCAAACCCAGCATCACTCTTGATGTCGACATAAGCGGGAGCTCGAGAATCCGGCTGCAGGCCGTGCGGGACGTCGATCAGCTCGACTTCGGCAAGTTCGCAAGTTCGGTCAACGAAGCCGACAATATCTCGGTCGTCGGAAATCCGGACTACACGCCGCAGCGCAGCTGGTCTCTCACCGCCGAGTACGAACGCCGCTGGGCGAATGATGCCCTTCTGCGCCTGGCCGTCGCGCACAGTTGGATGGAGGATCTCGACGACTGGATCCCGGTCATCACCGCCAACGGCATCTATGACGCGCCGGGCAATATTGGAGACGGCACGCGTCTGCGCGTTGCGCTCGACATCTCCAGCCCACTGGCCCCGGTGGGCCTGCACAACGCGCAGCTCGACCTATCCTATGTGTATCAGGATACGCAGGTCACCGACCCGCTTACCGGTGAGGAGCGGGTCTGGTCGGCAGTACCCGTGCACCGGCTGACAGCCAATTTCCGTCAAGCCTTCCCGGCTCATTCCATGGCATGGGGCTGGACCTATCGCGGGCGGTCGGACATCCATGTCTTTCGGGCGACAGAACAGCAATTGAACGATGCCAAAAACGGCGATCTGGACGCCTATCTGGAAACCACGCGCTGGCGGGGCATCCTTATGCGCTTCGGCGTGCTGACAGCCCTGAACACAGGGGGAGACAGGACGCGCGTCTTCCATGATCCGGGCCGGGGGACAGGCGCGGTGACGGGGCGCGAGGAAAGCCACGCAACCCGTGGGCGGATCGCCTATATCCGCCTATCGGGCAGCTTCTAGCCGCATCCAGGCCAACCCGGCACGCCGTCCAGGCCGACCACCTCACGGCCTGGACGGTCGGCGGTATGGAATCAGCCGTACAGACCGAAGCAGACGAACGGCGTTCGTCAAAAATCACGTCCGCCGCACACTCATATCTGATGAATTCCTGCCGCTTTGCAGCCGGTTCCGCCGTTAAGATTCGGTCTCATTTCAAGCGTGAAAAAGCCCGCTGGACCAGCTTTTCAGGCAATATGTATAGACCTATTCGGCGCCCGAAATTTGCTCAATATTTCAGATCCTTGCAAAAACACCGCGACTTCGCGAACAAGGTTTGCAAATTTGACATTTCGAGGTTTCCCGAAACTTAATCCGGATCAAATACCTTCTGAAATATAAACACTTACGCATGTCATATAACTACAAATTGTTGGGCAGAAACGCCATCAGCCCTCGCTCAAGATCAACCAGGACCCGCCCTGCCCCCTTCCCGGCAGCAGGCCGGGCGAAGGAGAGACTATGCGAGGGCTCAAAACACTTCCCGTCATCTGGCGCGTCGGTATTCTCGGCGGGCTGATCGGCTTCACCCTGGTCTCGCTGGCCGCGACGCTCTGGTATTCCGACCGGGCCACGAGCGCAGCGCTCGAGCGCCAGCAGAATTTCGTCCAGATCGAACGGCTCGCTCTGGAAGTCGAGATCGGCGCCCTTCAGATGCGCCGTCGCGAGAAGGATTTCCTGCTGCGCCAGGAAACCCGCTATTTCGACGCCTACCAGGCGGACGCGCAGCAAGTCTCCGCCTATCTGGACGAGATCAGCGCCCTGGATGCGCCGGCCGACATCGACGCCGCGATCCAGCACCTGATCGACGAATTGCCGCTGCATGAGCAGACTTTCGCCCGCGTGGTGGAAGAACAGACCCGGCTGGGCCTGAGCCATGATGCCGGCCTGCAGGGGGAACTTCGCTCGGCCGTCCACAATGTCGAAGAACGCCTGGAAGCTTTCCAGGATGCCGAACTGACCGTTCTGATGCTGATGATGCGCCGGCACGAGAAGGATTTCATGCTGCGCGGCAGCCCCCGCTATCTGGACAGTTTCGACCAGCGCCAGGCGGAATTCGCCGATCTGCTGGCCCAGCGTGACTATCCGGCGGCCGACCAGGCCGAAATCACCGCCCTGATGAGCGATTATGCCCGCGACTTCCACGCCTGGGCCGAAGGCGAACTCGGCAAGCAGGAAATCGTCTCCGAGCTGAGCGCCATCTTCGCCCGCATGGAACCGGATTTTGACACGATCATGAACCGGGCCCGCGAAGAAGGCCGCGCGGCGAACGCTGCCCTTGATACCGAGCGAGAGCAAATCCGCGTCCTGACCATGGGCATTGTGGGGGCCATCGCCGTAATTGCCGGCCTGCTGTGCTGGCTGGTCAGCCGTTCCATCGCCCAACCGATCAATGCCCTGACCCGCTCCATGGGCGTGCTGGCGGGCGGCGACACCGGCCAGACCATCCCGGCAACGGACCAGGGTGGCGAGATCGGCCAGATGGCCGCCTCCGTCGTCTTCTTCCAGCAGAGCCTGATCGAGGTGGAACGCCTGCGCGCCGAACAAGCGGACAAGGAAGCCCGGGCTGCTGAAGAAAAGCGCCGGATGATGGCTGAGATGGCGGACGAGTTTGACGCGTCTGTCGGTTCGATCGCCGAGGATGTCGCCACGGCCGCCATGAACATGATCGCCGTCGCCGACCAGCTTCGCTCCACCGCCCAGCGATCGGATGAGCGCTCGGCCATCGTGGCCAGTGCGGCGGAAGAGACATCGGCCAATACCCAGGCCGTCGCCTCGGCGGCCGAGGAGCTGACCAGCTCGATCCGCGAGATCACGCGACAGGTGAACGAATCCCAGAGCCTGACCGGCGACGCCGTGCAGGAAGCGGGCGTGACCCGCGAAACCATGTCCGGCCTGTCCGAAGCGGTGACCAAGATCGGTACCGTCGTGACACTGATCCAGTCGATTGCCGAACAGACCAATCTTCTGGCCCTCAATGCGACCATCGAAGCCTCCCGTGCCGGCGATGCCGGCAAGGGCTTTGCCGTCGTGGCCTCGGAAGTGAAGGCGCTGGCGGACCAGACCGCCCGCGCCACGCATGACATTGCCGACCAGATCGACGCGATCCAGCAATCCGGCGACCGCGCCGTGACGGCCATCTCCTCGATGACCGGCATGATCGACAAGGTCTCCGAAAGCACCACCGCGATCGCCTCGGCGATCGAGCAACAGGATGCTGCCGCCCAGGAAATCGCCAACAGCGTCTCCCAGGCCGCGGCCGGTACGAGCCAGGTCACCGAGAGCATTGCCGCCCTCTCCGGCAATGTTCGCGAGACTGATGAAGGGGCCGGCAGCGTGCTACAGGCCGCGCGCGGCGTGTCAGGTGATGCCGACCGCCTCAAATCGGCCCTCGCCAGCTTCCTCGACCAGATCCGCGCCGCATAAAAAAGACAGGACAAATCCATGAAGACCCCAACCAGCATGCTGGCTGCCGCCCTGTGCCTCAGCCTAACCCCCGCCGCCTTTGCACAGGACAGCGGCTGGGACCGCCTCGCCGACTATCAGCGTGTTCCGTCCTGGCAGAGTGAAGACGGCGAAGCCTCGATCAAACTCCGCGGCCGGGTGTATTACGATCTGGCAGAGGTGGACTGGTCCAGCCCGTTGGGCGGCGCCCAGGGCGACCGTGACGAGTTCCGCACCGCCCGTCTGGGCCTGCAGGGCGAATATGGCGATTTCAAATTCGTCGCCGAATTCGACTTCTCCAGTTCGGATACGAAGCCGAATGATGTTTTCATCCAGTACAGCGCGCCGGTCGGCACGATCCGTTTCGGTCATTTCAAGACGATGAACTCGCTGGATGAGCAGACCTCGTCGCGCCATACGAGCTTCATGGAACGCGGTCTTGCGACCGATCTGTTCGGCCTGGACCGCCGCATCGGCCTGGCCTGGTTCTGGTCGGGGCATAATCTGTACGCCGCGGCCGGCATTTTCGGGGCACCGATGGATGATAATTTCCGCTTTGCCGAACGCGATGGTAGCCATGCCCTGGCCGCCCGCTTCGCCTG
Organism: Maricaulis parjimensis; assembly: GCF_016817355.1. GTDB lineage: Bacteria > Pseudomonadota > Alphaproteobacteria > Caulobacterales > Maricaulaceae > Maricaulis > Maricaulis parjimensis. The sequence goes on along the minus strand of NZ_JADOTT010000003.1, from coordinate 190,357 downwards.
GTCGGACGAGATCAATGGCACCCGCCTGCATGCCGGCGCATCCTGGCGCCAGCTGGACCATGACCAGGGCACGCGCATCCGCGCCTATCCGCAAGCGCATTTGTCCAACCGTTTCCGCGCCGCCGATTATCGTCCGGGCTCAGCCCTCGGTGAGGCGGAGCAGTCTGAGTTCTTCGGCCTGGAAGCCGCAGCCGTGCGAGGGCCCTTCCATGCCCAGGCAGAATTCATGCGGCTGGAAATCGACGGTCCGGCCGGCGATCCGGCCTTCAACAGCGCCTATGTCCAGGCCGGCTGGTTCATCACCGGCGAAACCCGCACCTATTCCGGATCCAAGGCCGTGTTCGATCGCACGCGTCCCTCCCGCTCGCTGCGCGATGGAGGGCCTGGCGCCTGGGAGATCGCCGCGCGCCATGATGTGACGGATATGGGTGATGCCAATCTGGGTGAGTACCGCGCCTCCACGCTGGGCGTGAACTGGTACCCGCTCAATCATGTCCGCATGACGGCGAACTATGTCACCGCCGAACTGGACGCGCCCGGCTTCACCGAGACGAGCGACACCGTGCAGATGCGTCTGCAGTTCGACTTCTAGAGATCATAAACCCCATCTGCCCGACCCACTCGCCGGGCAGACACCTTATTGCGGGCGTGCCCTTTTCCGGGCGCGCCCGTTTTGTTTGGGTGAGCCGCCTAGCCGCGACCGCGATAGCCCGGCACGTCCTGATCGGGAATCCAGACACCCTTGGGCGGCTCGCCGGTGGCGAAGAAGACGTCGATCGGGATGCCGCCGCGCGGATACCAATAGCCGCCGATGCGCAGCCAGACCGGATTCAGCTCTTTCACGAGCCGCTGACCGATGCCGGTCGTGCAGGCCTCGTGGAAGGCGCCATGATTGCGGAAACTGCCCAGATAGAGCTTGAGCGATTTGCTCTCCACGATCCACTGGTCCGGCACATAGTCGATGACCAGATGGGCAAAATCCGGCGCGCCGGTCACCGGGCAGAGCGAGGTGAATTCCGGGCAAACGAAGCGCGTCATGTAAGGCGCATCACACGGGTTCGCGACCCGCTCCAGCTCGGCGGTCTCGGGATTGTCGGGCAGCGGCGTGGAAGCGCCGAGCTGGCCGAGATTGTCATAGCGATCATCAGTCATGGCGCGGAGTTAGTCTGCCCCTGAAGCAATGGCAAGCCTCACACCTCTTCCGGCACATCCACCGTGTCCGGCACCGGCATGGCGGTGCGGGAGAAGACGCGGCGGATGGAGAAAGAAGAGTGGAGCCGGGCGACGCCGGGCAGGCCGGACAGGACTTCCCGGTGGACGCGCTCATAATCATTGGCGTCGCGGACAAGGACGCGGACGAGGTAATCCGCCTCGCCGCTCATCAGATAGCATTCCATGACTTCGGGCACGCCTTCCACGGCGTCTTCGAAAGCCAGCAGGGTCTCGCGCTTCTGATTGTCCAGCGTCACCTGGACATAAACAGTGATGCCGCGGCCGAGGGCTTTTTCGGATAGAATGGCGACATAGCGGTCGATCACGCCCGCCTGTTCCAGCGCCTTCACACGGCGATGGCAGGCCGAGGCCGACAGGCCGACGCGTTCCGCCAGTTCCGCATTCGTCAGCCGTCCACGCTCCTGAAGCTCCGTCAGGATGGAGATATCGACACTATCAAGACGCAAGACACACTCTCCCCAAGAATTCGCATTTGGCAGCAGATCATTCTGGATTTGCCGCAAAACCTCGTATATACATCGCCATCAACATCGAATGGTGCACGATAATTCACACCAAACGGTGCCGGTTGTCAATTTCGTTCGCGTACGGAAGCCCGGATCGAAGAATTCCGCATTTTCCTCCCGCGACCAAGCCAAATGAGAAACAATCATGCGTATCGGGGTCCCCAAGGAAATCAAGGTCCGGGAATATCGCGTCGGCCTGACGCCGAATTCCGTGGCCGAATTCATCCGTCACGGCCATGAGGTTTTCGTCCAGTCGACCGCCGGTGACGGGATCGGCTTCTCCGACGAAATGTATGAAGCCGCTGGCGCCACCATTCTTCCGAACGCCGCCGCCGTGTTTGAAAACGGCGAGCTGATCGTGAAGGTGAAAGAGCCGCAGCCGTCCGAAACGGCGATGCTGAAGCCGCACCACACGCTCTATACCTATCTCCACCTGGCCGCCGATGCGGTGCAGGCGGAAGGCCTGCGCAAGGCGGGCTGCCTGTCCATCGCCTATGAGACGGTGACGGATAATGATGGCCGCCTGCCCCTGCTCACGCCGATGAGCCAGGTCGCCGGCCGCATGTCGGTCTCGGTGGCGGCCCACTGCCTGATGAAGGCTCAGGGTGGCCGCGGCCTGATGCTGGGCGGTGTGCCGGGCGTTCTGCCGGCCAAGGTCGTGATCATCGGTGGCGGTGTCGCCGGTACGCATGCCGCGGAAATGGCGATCGGTGCCCGCGCCGATGTCACCGTGTTCGACCGCTCCAACAAGCGCCTGGCCGAGCTGGACGAGCAATTCTCCGGTTCCGTAAAGACCGCCTATTCCACGCAGGCTGCGCTGGAACAGGCCGTGACGGAAGCCGATGTGGTCATCGGTGCCGTGCTGATCCCGGGTGCTGCAGCCCCGAAACTGGTCACGCGCGACATGCTGAAAGAGATGAAGGACGGCGCCGTGCTGGTCGACATCGCGATCGACCAAGGTGGATGCTTCGAGACCTCCAAGGCCACCACGCATGATGACCCGACCTATATCATCGACAATGTCGTGCATTATTGCGTCGCCAACATGCCGGGTGCCTATGCCCGCACCTCCACGCTGGCCTTGAACAATGCCACCCTGCCGCTGGGTCTGGAGATTGCGAACAAGGGTCCGAAAGCCGCCCTCAACGACAATCCGCACCTGGCACGCGGCCTGAATACGGCCGAGGGCGAGATCTGCTACAAGCCGGTCGCTGACGACCTCAAGCTTCCCTATGTGAAGCCGGACTGGCTGACCTCGATCTGATATTTCGCGGATCGCGGAAATTGTCAGCGGGCGGAGCGTTTTTTGACCTCCGCCCGTTTTCGTATCCGAGTGAATGCGTTACGACGTCTACTTGTCACAAGAATCGGTCAGACAAGGCCGATGGGAGGCCGCCAAGCGGCTGAGCGCGAGCAAGGCAAGAGGCGGGACGGTTGAGTTTGGCACGCTACGATCTGGTTATTTTCGATTTTGACGGCACGCTGGCCGACAGTCTGACCTGGTTCCGTACGGAATTGGCGGACCTGGTGGACAAGCATGGACTGCCGCCGATCGACAGCGAACGCGCGGAAGAGCTGCGCGGGCTGACTCCCAAACAGATCATGAACGAGCTGAGCATTCCGGCCTGGAAAGTCCCCTTCCTGGCCGCCGACGTGCGGGCGCGCGCCGCGGAAAATGTCGACAAGATCCATCTGTTTGACGGTATTCGCGCGATGATCGAGGACCTGTCAGCCGCGGGGATCACGCTGGCCGTGGTGTCCTCGAATGGCGAGACCGCCGTCCGCGCTGTGCTGGGTGAGGACCTGTGCCGGCATTTCGAGATTTTCGCCTGTGGTGCGGCCCTGTTCGGCAAGGCCTCCATCTTCCGCAAGGTAATGAAGAAGGCAGGCACGACCGCGGACCGTACGCTGAGTATCGGCGACGAAGTGCGCGATATCGAGGCGGCGCGCGAAACGCATTGTGTGGCGGGGGCCGTCAATTGGGGCTTTGCCACCGAGGCGGTGCTGGACGCGCAGGATCCGGACGTGATGTTCCGAGCGCCGGGCGAAATCGCGCCCTATGCGATCACTCGAACGAGCCAGGCCCAACGCGCCTGAACCCGGCGCATTGAGCAAGAAAAAAGGCCGGCCCCTCGGGGACCGGCCTTTTTGCTGTCTGGCAGGCTCTGCGCCTAGCTGCAGAGACGCGCCTTGGCGGCTTCGTATTCGGCGCCGAGCTGGGCGATATACTCGGCAGCCGGACGCACGGCCTTGACCGAACCGATACCCTGACCGGAACCCCAGATGTCCTTCCAGGCCTTGGCCTTGGAACCGCCGCCGGAGCCGAAATCCATCTTGGACGGATCGCTCTCGGGCAGATTGTCCGGGTCGAGACCGGCATCGATGATCGACTTCTTCAGGTAATTGCCGTGCACACCGGTGAAGAGGTTGGAATAGACAATGTCCTCGGCCGAGCTCTCCACGATGGCGGCCTTGTAGGCCTCTTCAGCGCGCGCCTCTTCGGTCGCGATGAAGGCAGAGCCGATATAGGCATAATCGGCACCCATGGCCTGGGCCGCCAGCACGCCACCACCGGTCGAGATCGAGCCGGAACACAGGATCGGGCCGTCAAACCAGGACCGCGTCTCGGCGATGAAGCCGAAGGGCGAGAGCGCCCCGGCATGACCGCCGGCCCCGGCGGCGACACAGATCAGGCCGGTCGCGCCCTTCTCGATCGCCTTGTGGGCAAATTTTTGGTTGATCACATCGTGCAGGGAGATGCCGCCCCAGCCCTTCACGGCCTGGTTCACATCCTCGCGGGCCCCCAGCGAGGTGATGACGACCGGCACCTTGTACTTCTCGCACAGGGCCATGTCCTCTTCGAGCCGCTGGTTGGAGCGGTGCACGATCTGGTTCACGGCGAAGGGCGCGGCCGGCGCATCCGGATTGGCGCGGTTATAGCTCTCCAGCTCGGACGTGATCTGGTCGAGCCATTCGTCCAGCTGGCTGACCGGACGCGCATTCAGCGCCGGGAAAGAACCGACAATGCCGGCCTTGCACTGGGCCAGGACGAGATCCGGATTGGAAATGATGAAAAGCGGCGAGCCAAAGACCGGCAGGCGCAGCTTGCCTTTCAGGATATCGGGTTCGGCCATGTTCTTCCCCTTTGTGGCGTGACCAGCCCTGCATGTGCTTCTGGTGGCGTCGTGCGGGCAAACCGTGTTCACCGGGACGTTAGAGGGGGCGGTATGCGATGTCGAGCCGTCGATGAAGTGACGTATAGGGCAATTTGCGGCGGGGACTTACACCGCTTCCCCGTCCGGCGGCGCGTCGACATGGGCCCACATGTAGAGGGCGAGCCAGGAGCGGTAGGGTTTGAACATCTGCGCCGTGCGGACCGTCTTGCGGCGCTTGGAAGTGAGGCGTTCCAGCGTCTTGCGGGCGGCGACATCGCCATCGGGCCAGATGTCGGGCTCACCGAAATAGAACATGTTCATCATGTCTGCCGTCCACTGGCCGACACCCCAGATCGCGGTCAGGCGGGCGGTGCGCTCGGGCACGCTGAGGGCGCGCAGCTCGTCGGTATCCAGCCCGATCGAGCGATGCGTGTCAGCAATGGTAATGATGGTCTTCGTCTTGGCGCCGGAGAGGCCGCAACCGCGCAGGCAGTCCGTATTGCCCTCATGGAAATGGTCCAGCAGCGATGCGCCGCCGGCACTCTCCTCCACGCGGGACCAGATGCTGCGGGCGGCTTTCACGGAGATCTGCTGGCCGGCGATGGCGCGGCAGAGATATTCCGGAAACGCCTTGTCAGCCCGCCGCGGAAATTCCAGCGGCCCCAGGCGCGTCAGCGCCGTGTGCAGTTCCGGAAAGAGCGGTTCGGCAGCGTCGAGCAAATGGGTATGGACCGCGCGATGGGGCATGAGCGCAGGCTAGCCCCGGCCCGGCAGCTTGCCCAGTGCAAGGGTGATATGCCGCATGGCTTGTGCACAGGCGCGATGCTAATGCCGTGATGATGCTGTCGAATCTGAGATATGCGCGCGGGTTGTTTGCCCAGTGCCTGCTCGCCCTGGCCCTGATTGCGGCCAGTGTGCATTCGGCCATTCCGCAGGGCTATATGCTCGATCGCGGCACGGACGGATCGCTCTCCGTCGTTTTCTGTACCGGTCAGGGCAGTGCCACCCGCTGGGTCAATCTGGAAACCGGTGAGGTCAGCGACACCGCCCACGGCACGACGGATCAGGATGATCCGCGACCGCCCTGTACCGCTGCCATGGCCGCGGCCGATGCGCCGCTGGTCGAAATCGCGACCTGGGTCCCCACCCTGTCGCAATCGGACGCGCCTGCCCCGCTTGTCGTCACGCGCGCCGCCGCTACACCGCAGGATCGGCTGCCGCCGGCCCGCGCTCCACCCGCCACGCTCTGATTTCCCAAACCTGTTTGTGAATCAATGACCCGCAGCCCGAGCGCTGCGGGCTTCGGAGCGTATTTCCATGTCCAAAATTCTCCTGCCGGTCAGCCTGGCCGCACTGTCCCTGTCGGCCTCCCCGGCCGTTCTGGCCCAAGCCACACCACTGACCGATGTCATCACCGTGACCGGCCAACGCGCGGCGCTGACGCAGACCCGATCCGTCTCACCGGAGAGCGAACCTGTCATCGCCGGTGCCGACACGACCGCGCTGATCGCCCGCCTGCCGGGCGCCGCCAGCCTGGGAAATGGCGTCCTGTCCGGCCAGGTCCAGTATCGCGGCCTGTTCGGCTCCCGCCTGAATATCCGCATCAATGGGCAGAGCTTTGCCTCGGGTGGCCCGAACCTGATGGACCCGCCCCTGCACTATGCGCCCGTGCCACTGATCGAGCGGATCGAGGTGGACCGCGGCATCAGCCCGGTCAGCGCCGGTCCCGGTCTGGCAGGCGGTCTGGATGCTGTGCTGAAATCCTCGCGCTTTGGCGAGGGTGACGATTTCACCCTGGGCTATGACCTCACCCTGGCCGGTCACACGGCGGATGAGAGCTATGCCGCGGGCGGGCTTGTCAGCCTGGCCAATGAGAGCTGGCGCTTTCACCTTCTGGGTTCGCAGGAGGCCGGCAGCGACCGCGAAACACCCTATGGGACGATTGGCGGATCCGAGCATGAGCGCCGCGTCATCGGACTGGGCGGCGGCTGGCAGTCGGGCCGTCATGAACTGGCGCTGGACCTCCGCCGCAGCGAAACCGGACCGACCGGCAATCCGCCCTTCGCGATGGATATCCGCTATTTCGACACGGACATGGCGCAGATCCGTTATCGCGGCGATTTCGACACGGTCCGTCTGGAGCTGCGGGCCGGCTGGAACGATGTCGACCATGCCATGAATAATTACGATCTGCGTCCAGCCCCGGCGATGATGCGCTGGCGCGAGACCTATGCGCAGGCTGAGACGCGGACGTTTGCGGCTGCTCTGGCGACGGATGCGATGGGCGGTGAACTGCGCTTCGGTCTGGATCACCGTGCCGCCGATCACAGCGTCACCATCACCAATCCGGCCAATTCCGCCTTCTTCCTGACCTCCTTCCCGGACATCGGAATGGAACGGACGGGCGGGTTCGTGGAATGGGCCGGTGCGCTGCCGTCCGGCTGGCAGGGCGAGCTGGGCCTGCGGGTGGATCACCACACCGCCGAGGCCGGACTGGCCATGACTGGCGCTGCGGTTCCGGCCATGCCGGGCATGCTGGCCATGGCGTTCAACATGTCGGACCGGAACTGGGAGGATGACACGCTGGACGCGGTGGCGCGTTTGTGGCGTCCGCTCAATGACAGCACGACGCTGCGCGTGAACCTGGCCCGCAAGACCCGCGCGCCGGGCTATGTGGAGCGCTTTGCCTGGCTGCCGACACCGGCCAGTGGCGGGCTGGCTGATGGCAATACCTATGTCGGGGATATCGATCTGGAAGCCGAGACCGCCTGGGTCGGCGAGATCGGTCTGGATTGGGCCAGCGCCAATGCCTATGCCCGCCCCACTCTCTTCATCCGCCGGATCGAGAACTACATCCAGGGTGTGCCCTTTGATGCCACGCCGGGCGTGATCAATACGCCGGTGGAGATGGTGTCCAACATGAATGGCGACCCGACCCCGCTGCGCTTCGGCAATGTCGAGGCGGAGCTCTACGGGCTGGATACGGATTTCGGCTATCGGGTCGATGCACACTGGCGGGTGGATGGCACCCTGTCAGTGGTGCGCGGCGAGCGCCGCGATATCAACGACCATCTCTATCGCGTCGCGCCGCCCAATCTGCGGGTGGGGGTCAGCTATGACGCGTCTGTCTGGAGCGCGACCCTGGAAACGCTGGCGACCGCCGAGCAGGACCGGGTCTCGCTGTCCAATGGTGAAGAGGCAACGCCGGGTCAGGTCCTGCTCAATGCCTATGCCCGCTGGGATATCCGCGAGGGTGTCAGCCTGTCAGCCGGGATCGAGAATATTCTCGACCAGGCCTGGCGCGACCATCTGGCCGGATATAACCGCAATGCCGGCTCCGACATTGCCCTGGGCGAACGCCTGCCGGGCAATGAACGCTCGCTGGGCCTGCGCCTGAGCATCCGGGGCTAGCCCTTGAGCGGCCACCGCGGCTAGGGTCGCGGTGGCCGTTTCGGCTTTTCGGGGGAGATCGCATGAAACTGTTTCGACTGATGGGTCAGATCCATCTCTGGCTGGGCCTGGTGGTCGGCGTCCAGGTAATGCTGTGGCTGATCTCCGGCCTGATCATGGTGCTGTGGGATATCGAGACCGTGCGCGGCGAGCATTTGCGCACGCCCGTGCAGGAAGCCTCCATCGACTGGGCGGAGGACGCCCTGCCCCTGGCCGACGTGCTGGCGACGCAGACCTCACCGGTCACCGATGCGACGACCGGCTGGCTGGCCGGTGGACCGGTCTGGCGCCTGACCACCGAAAATGGCCCCGCCATGGTGGATGCCCGCACCGGTGCCGACCTCACCCCGGTCTCTGAAGACCTCGCCCGCCAGATCGCGCTCTTCCGCTATGCCGGTGAGGGTGAGCTGGTCTCCCAGGACCGCCTGGACACTCCGCCGCGCGAAGCCGGGCTGGGCGTGCCCGCCTGGCGGTTCGAGTTTGGCCCGGAAGACCCGGCGACCTTCTACATCAACTCCCAGACCGGCGAACTCCGCGCCGTGCGCACCACACTGTGGCGCGTCTATGACTTCTTCTGGGGCCTGCACATCATGGATTGGGACACGCGGGAGAATTTCAATTCCTGGTGGATCAAGATGTTCGCGGCGGTGTCGATCGTGTTTGGTCTGGCGGGGGTCGTGCTGACGATCTACCGGCTGATGTGGATGATGCCGCGGAAGAAGCGGGGTTAGCACCGGGCCAACGGCCCGCAAGCGCGCCTGCGCGCCGGCGCCTGATGCGCCGCCCCATCGGAGGCGTTCGCGCAGCGAACTGCCGTGAGATCAAAACCTGGTGCGGGCGGCCGGACTTGAACCGGCATGACCTTGCGGCCGACAGATTTTAAGTCTGCTGCGTCTACCAATTCCGCCACGCCCGCGGCTGGTGTGCGGGGCGATCCTACACGCCTTCGGGGGCGGGGCCAGAGGGGGTATCAGCCCCTCTGGCGCTTCACCGCAGTTACGGCTTGGTCACCTCTTCCGAGAGCGCTTGCGCGCGTTCGACGAGGTCGATGAATTCGGCGCGATAGCCGAACTCGTCTTCCCCCAGCGCGCCGGAAGCGGCGCCGATGACGCTGTCGAAGGAATAGTCCCCGGCCAGATAGGGATCGCCGCGCAAGATCTGGGCGAAGCCGGCGACGGAGACGGAGAAACGGACCTCGCTGTCCGCATCCATGAAGCGCTCCACCGCGTCGGCATCGGTGACGGTGCGTTCCATCAAGATGCTCTCATCCTCGCCCGGTTCTTTGTAGCGCAGGCGGACAAGGCCGAATTCGCCGGACAGGTCTGCGGCGGGTTCACTATTGCCGCCATAGCGCAACGGATCCATCAGCACGCCTTCAGAACCCGGTGCTGCAATCTCGTAGATGGCGGTGACGGCATGGCCGGAACCGACCTCGCCGGCATCCACGGCGTCATTATTGAAATCGGCCCGGTCCAGCAGACGTGTCTCATAACCGATGAGCCGATATTCGGCGACGCGGGCCGGATTGAACTCGACCTGGATTTTCACATCATTGGCGATCGGGAAGAGCGAGGAGAAGCTCTCCTCGACCAGCATGCGGCGCGCCTCGCGGCGGCTGTCGATATAACCGGCCGTGCCATTGCCGGCCTGGGCGATGGTCTGCATGAGCTGGTCATTGTAATTGCCGCGCCCGAAACCCATCACGGAGAGATAGATGCCGCTGTCGCGCTGGCGGGCGACATAGTCTTCCAGGCTTTCATCGCGCGTCACACCGACATTGAAATCCCCATCGGTGAGCAGCATGACGCGATTGACCGCATCCTCGTCGAAATTCTGACGGGCGAAATCATAGGCCAGAGCCAGACCTGCCCCGCCGGCGGTGGAGCCGCCTGCACTCAGACGGTCGAGGGCCTCGTGAATGCGGCGGCTGTCGCGAGCCCGGGTCGGTTCCAGCACGGCCCCGGCGGCCCCGGCATAAACGACGATGGAGACGGTGTCGTCCGGCTCCAGCTCGTCGACCAGCATGTGCATGGCCTGCACGGCGAGCGGCAGCTTGTCCGGGGAATTCATCGAGCCGGAAACATCGATCAGGAAGACCAGATTGGCGCGCGGACGCTCGTCGGGAATGATCTCGAAACCCTGGATGCCGACATGCATGAGCTGGGTATTGGCATTCCACGGATTGGGCGTGACCGTGACATGGGTGGCGAAGGGCTCTTCGGGACCGTCCGGCAGGGCATAGTCATAATCGAAATAATTGATCATCTCCTCGATGCGCACGGCATCGGAGGGCGGCAGACGATCCCCATCCATCAGATAGTCGCGCACCACGGCATAGCTGGCCGTGTCGACATCGATGGAGAAGGTGGAGACGGGTTCGTCGGCGGTGGAGATGACCGGGTTGGCGTCGACATCCTCATAGCGCTCCCGGTCTTCCGGTGCGGGCTGGCCAATGATGACGGGGGGACGCGGGCTGCTGGCGAAGCGGGCGGCCGTCACTGCGACCATGTCGGCGGACGCATAGCCGCCGGGCGGCGGGGGCGGAGCGGGCGGCGGTGGCGGAGCGGGAGGCGGCGGAGATGGCGGTGCCATTTCTTCAGCGCTTTGACGTTCACGCTGGTTATCGATCGTGGCTGTACAGCCGGCAACGGCCACGCCGATGGCGCTGGCCAGCAAGAGTGCCCGTTTCATGGCATCTCCCCTTCCCTTGTCTTCCCTCGACCGGAAAGGTGAAAGCCAATCTGCGCAGGGAAAAGACGAAATCGGGGCGATTTGGGGGCGGGTTGGTTTGGGCGGGCGTGCTTAGTCTTCCGGATCCACCCGCGGGGCATAGCCCAGATCGCTGACCATGTTCGTCAGGGCGTCGATGACGGCGTCCAGCTCGGCACTATCGGTGGAGCGGGCGACGAGATGGGTGCCGCGTTTGATCTTCCCGTCCTTCACTTCCATGAAATAGGGATAGGAGCCGATCGAGACGTTCGGATTTTCGTCCTGCAGCGCGCCCAGCGCCTCGGCGATCTCGCCTTCGCGCAGATTATCGCCCTTCACCGAGCGGGACAGGGTGACGGCGCCCTTCTCGAGACGGTGAGCGATGTCTTCCAGCATGCCGCGGCAGATGGCGGGCACGCCGGCCATGGTGAAGACATTCTCCGTCTGGAAGCCGGGCGCGCCGGAAACCGGATTCTCGATCAGGCTGGAGCCTTCCGGAATGCGGGCCATGCGCTTGCGGCTCTCGGTGACGGGGGTCTGGGTCTTGGCATACCAGTGCTCGATGATCTCCATCGCATCGGCGCGGACATCGATCGACATGCCAAAGGCCTTGGCGATGCTGTCAGCGGTGATGTCGTCATGGGTCGGGCCGATCCCGCCCGTGGTGAAGACATAATCGGTCTTGGCGCGCAGCGTGTTCACGGCCTCGACAATCTCGTCCTCGATATCCGGCACGACGCGGCATTCCACGACATTGATACCGAGCGGGGCGAGGAAGCGGGCGATCTGCTGGAGATTCTTGTCCTGGGTGCGTCCGGACAGGACTTCATCCCCGATCAGGAGGACAGATGCGGTGACCCGTTTCGCCTCGGCCATGTGATTTACCCCTCAAACGACATCTAAACCCGGGTATATGAGGCGAAAGCAAAGAAGTCCAAGCCATGAAATTTCCGACCGAACTCATCCCCGGCCAGCTGGTCAAACGCTATAAGCGCTTCTTCGCCGATGTGGTGCTGGAGAACGGCGAGACCGTGACCGCCCATTGCGCCAATACCGGCGCCATGACCGGCATCAAGGAGCCGGGCCTGAAAGTCTGGTTGTCCAGATCGGACAATCCCAAGCGCAAGCTGAAATACACTTGGGAGTTGGTGGAGGCCGAGGGCACGATCATCGGCGCGCTGCCGAATACCGCCAATGCCCTGGCGGAAGAGGCCGTGAAAGCCGGCGTGATCGCCGAGCTGACCGGCTATGACAGTCTGCGCCGGGAAGTGAAATATGGTGAGAATTCCCGCATCGACCTCCTGCTGGAAAGCGAAGGGCGGCGCAATTGCTGGGTGGAGATCAAGAATGTCCACTGGCAGCGCGGTGTCGGGATTGCGGAATTCCCGGACGGGGTGACGAGCCGCGGTGCCAAGCATCTGGGCGAGTTGAGCAACCAGGTTTCCCAGGGTGACCGGGCGGTGCAGCTCTTCATCGTCCAGCGCAATGACTGCCACACGCTGCGCCCGGCAGAAGACACGGATCCGGTCTATGCCCAGGCCCTGCGCGATGCCGCCAAGGCCGGGGTGGACGTGCTGGCCTATGCCTGTGATGTCTCGACGGACGGCATCACAGTGACCAAGCCGATGACAGTGGAGCTTTAAAGCCATGGCGGACAGCGATTGGGACCTGCCCTCCCCCTATATCCACCGCGTCACCGTGACCGAGGCGGCGATGGATGCCTTCGGCCACGCCAATAATGCCCGCTATCTGGAATGGGCCGACGAGGCCGCGTGGACGCACTGGTTTTCCAAGGGCTATTCCATGGAAGCCTGCGGCGATGAAGACCGGGGCATCGCCATCATCCGGACCGAGGCGGACTATCTGGGCCATGTCCATGTCGGCGATGAGCTGGAATGTGCGGTCTGGATCACCCAGTCGGACCGGCGGCTGCGTGCGGAACGCCGCTACCAGTTCCGCCGCGTGAGCGATGGTGTCACCGTCTTCCGCGCACTGACGAAAGTTGTGTGTTTTCAGCTATCCACGGGACGTCCGGCGCGCATGACGCCAATTTTCCAGGAACATTATTCGGTTCTGCCCGAGGTCGCCGAAGCCCTCGCCGCTGCAGATTAATCTCCCGTAACATTGTGCCCCCGCCTGCCAGGCCTATAGTCCGCGAGGATTTTTTGTACCTCTTAGGGGGAGGCCTTCATGAAGTATCTGGTTCCGGCACTGGCCGGCCTCGCGCTCGTTGCGTGTCAGGGTGAAACGACTGACACCGCCGCCGACGCGCCCTTCGTTCCGGATGTGAGCTCGACGAATATCGAAGCCCATATCCGCTTCCTGGCATCGGACTATATGCAGGGCCGCGATGCCGGCTCTGACGGTTATGAGATCGCGGCGAACTATGTCGCCTCTCAAATGCGCCTGCTGGGCCTCGAGCCGGCGGGTCAGGATGGCGGATATTTCGCCGACGTGCCGATGCAGGATGTGACGGCTGACGCGGACTACAACCAGTTCACCCTGGACGGCGAAACCTTTGCCCATGGCAATAGCGTGATGGTCTCGACCAACCCGTCCGTGCTGGAAGCGGAAGTGACCGGCGAGCTGGTCTTTGTGGGCTATGGCATCTCGGCTGCCAATCGCGGTCATGACGACTATGAAGGCCTGGATGTCGAGGGCAAGATCGTCGTCGTGATGGGCGGCGTGCCGGGCGAGGTCTTTGAAGGCCTGTCCGAAGAGCGCGCCCACCATGGCTCAAGCACGACCAAGCGCAATGTCGCCGCCGCCCATGGCGCGATCGGCATGATTGGTCTGACCAGCTGGTCCGATGAACGCCTGGCCGGCATTGTCGAAAACTTCGGCAGCCGTCCCAGCACGCGTCTGACCGTGGCCACCGGCCCGTCCGGCTATGACCAGGTCCAGGTCTCGGCCAATACCAGCGCCGAACTCTCGGCCCGTCTGTTCGAGGGCGCCGAAATGAGCCTGGAAGAGGTTCAGGCGGCCATGGAAGCCGACGAGCCGACCTATCCGCGCTTTGAACTCCCGCATACGGTGACCATGCGCCAGCGGACCCTGTCCGAGCCCTTCACCGACCCGAATGTGGTCGGCATGATCCGCGGCACGGACCCGGAACTGGCCGATGAATATGTCGTGCTGACGGCGCACCTGGACCATATCGGTCACATCGATGACGACATGCGCGCCAGCGGTGCCTGCCGCTCCTCCGATGATGAGGATGCGATCTGCAATGGTGCCGTGGACAATGCGTCCGGCGTTTCCATCATGCTGGAAACGGCCCGCACCTTCCTGGAAGAAGGCGCTCCGCGCCGTTCGGTCGTCTTCGTGGCCCTGGCCGCCGAAGAAAAGGGCCTGCTGGGTTCGGAGCATTATGCCCGCAACCCGACGGTTCCGGCCGACCAGATTGTCGCCAATGTGAACCTCGACATGCCGGTGATCGTCTATGATTTCGCCGACGTGGTCGCCTTTGGTGCCAACCACTCCAATCTGGGCCCGATCGCGACGCGCGCAGCCGCCCGCCTGGGCATTGCCGTCAGCGAAGACCCGCTGCCGGAACAATCCCTCTTCGTGCGCTCCGACCACTATAATTTCGTGCGTCAGGGCGTGCCGTCACTCTTCCTGATGACCGGCTTCTCCTCTCCGGACCCGCGCTGGGATGAGGGCGAAGGCTTCATGGGCTTCCTCAACACCCACTACCACACCCAGACCGATCAGCTGGATGGCGAGCTGGAAGTCCTGTTCGATCAGGGCGCGAAATTTGCCAATATCAACTACATGATCGCCCGGGAAATCGCGGATAGTGACGAGCTTCCGGCCTGGAATGAGGACAGCTTCTTCGGAAACCTGTTCGGCCAGGACGCCGAATAGCGTCAGGCCCAATGAACAAAATGCAGGCGCGCGCCGTTCCAAACGGCGCGCGCTTTTGTATATATGGGTCAAACAAGGACGATTGCTTTGACGACTGCCTATGAAATCGTGAGTGACGACACGGCCGCTTCCGCCCCGCGCGATGGCCGTATCAAACTGCATGGCCCGGAAGGCTTTGCCGGCATGCGCAAGGCTGGCCGGCTGGCCGCTGAAATCCTCGATCTCATGGCGGCGGAAGTGAAGCCGGGCGTCACGACGGAGTATCTGGACCGCCTGGCCCGCGAATATGCGTTCGACCATGGCTCGACGCCGGCCACGCTCTTCTACCGCGGTTACCGGCACTCGCTGTGCACCTCGATCAACCATGTCGTCTGTCACGGCATTCCCGGTCCAAAACCGCTGAAGAATGGCGATATCGTCAATATCGATGTGACGGTGATCGTGGATGGCTGGCACGGCGATACGAGCCGCATGTACATTGCCGGCGAACCCAAGCGGAAAGCCGAAATCCTGGTCGACACGACCTATGAGGCCATGATGGCCGGGATCAATGCGATCAAGCCGGGCGTCACGCTGGGCACGATCGGGGCGATCATCCAGGAATATGCCGAGGCCCGCCGCTGTTCCATCGTTCGCGATTTCTGCGGTCATGGCCTGGGCCAGAACTTCCATGACAGCCCGAATGTGCTGCATTTCGGCGAGCATGGTGAAGGTCCGGAACTCAAGCCGGGCATGTTCTTCACGGTCGAACCCATGCTCAATCTGGGCCGGCCGGATGTGAAAGTTCTTTCCGATGGCTGGACGGCGGTGACGCGGGACAAATCCCTTTCCGCCCAGTTCGAGCATTCCGTGGGTGTCACCGAGGACGGGGTGGAGATTTTCACCACTTCCCCCAAGGGCCTGCACAAGCCCCCCTACAATATCTGATCCATGCCGGAGCTCGCGCCGCATACAGGTCACCGGGACCGGCTGCGCGAAAAGCTAACCTCAGCGGGTGGTTTGGCACTTCACGATTATGAGCTGCTGGAACTCTACCTCTTCCGCTGCATTCCGCGGCGCGACACCAAGCCCATCGCCAAGGACCTGATCGCCCGCTTCGGGGATCTGGGCGGGGTCGCCTCGGCCCCGATCGAGCAATTGGTCGAAGTGAAGGGCGTCTCGGAAAAGACGGCCGCAGAGCTCAAACTGATCAAGGCGCTGTCAGAGCGTCTGGCGCGCGAACAGGTGATCGGCCGGCCGCTGATCGCGTCATGGTCGGCGCTAATCAATTACTGCCGCACCGCCATGCAACACGCGACGACGGAGGAGTTCCGCGTGCTCTTCCTGGACCGCAAGAACAAGCTGATCGCCGACGAAGTTCTGGGCCGCGGCACGATCGACCACGCCCCGGTCTATCCGCGCGAAGTCGTCAAACGCGCCCTTGCCCATGAGGCCTCTGCCCTCATCCTGGTGCACAATCACCCCTCCGGTGATGCCACGCCGAGCCAGGCTGATATCGAGATGACCCGCTCCCTGATGGAGATCTGTCAGCCCTTTGAAATCGTGGTCCACGACCATCTGGTGATCGGCCGGGAGAATACGGCGAGTTTCAAGACGTTGGGGTTGATGTAGGCTGGGGAGATGAAACGGATTCTCCTTGGCTTGGCCGGACTTCTGGCCCTCCTCATCGGTGTCTTCACCGGCCTCGCTCACACGCCGCAATCCCCGCGGGACCTGGTTTTCCTGAACGGGGAAATCCGGACGATGTCCGGGGCCGGGATCGTGGAGGCGATGCATGTGCGTGACGGGCGGATTGTGGCGCTGGGGTCGCGGGATGAGGTGCTGGCGCAAGCGCCCTGGCTGGTGGCGCGGGTGGACCTGGACGGCGGCACGCTGACGCCGGGCCTGATCGAGCCGCACACGCATCCACTGGCCTCGGCCCTGCTCTCCACGGCGATTGATATCTCCGGCACACGCTACAGCACACGAGACGCGATCATGGACGCGATCGCGGAGGGCGTGGCCCATCCGGGGCCCTCGCCTTGGAGCATCGCTTTTGGCTGGGACCCGGTCATGCTGGACGGGCTGACCCCGCCGAGCCTTCAGGAAATGGATGCCCTCTCACCGGACCGCCCGCTGGTGATCCTGACCCAGATGATGCACGAGGCCTTTGCCAATAGCGCGGCCCTGCAAGCCGCCGGGATCACACGCGAAACGCCGGACCCGCATGACGGCTATTTCGAGCGGGATGAGGCGGGCGCGCTGACCGGACGTCTCGTCGAGGTGAATGCCGTGCGCTCGCTGATGGATGCCATTCCGGGCGCGTCGGACCCCGCCCTGACCTGGTTGCTGGCAGCGGAATATGACCGCTATGCGCGGGCTGGCTATACGACCATTGGTATCGCCTCGCTCGTGGGACGGGCGGAGGATCCGCTGGGCGTGCTGCGCGCGGCGGCGGGCGGCGATATGCCCTCGCTCAACACCGTGCTCTACACGGCACCACAGGACGCCGAGCGCGGCCGCGCCCTGTTCGACGGCAGCGATCCGGACGTGGCGATCCGACGCTTCGCCGGGATCAAGATGTGGGTGGATGGCTCGCCCTTCACCGGCGGCGCAGCGACGGCCGAACCCTATGAAAACACGGATTTCAACCGGGATGTCCTGCATCTGGAGCCCGGCTGGATGGCGCCCTTATCCATGCCGGAAGAGCAGATTCGCGCCCTCACCCTGGCCGCCCATCAGCGTGGCGAGCAAGTGGCTTTCCATGCCCAGGGGGAACGGGCGGTGCAAACGGCTCTGGAGGCCATCGCCCAGGCCCGCAGCGCGGACCCGTCCCACACCCAGATGCACCGCATGGAGCATCTCGCCCTGATCACACCGGAGCAGATCGAGCAGGCCGGTAACCTGTCGGTTTCTCTGGGCTTTTTCCCGGACCATATCGGCAATTACGGCCATCGGCTGGCCGATATGTTCGGTTCGGAACGGGCCGCGCGCTACATGCCGATTGCCCAAGCCGTTGAGGCTGGAGCCGTCGTGACAATCCATGGCGACCACCCGGCTTCCGCGATTGATGCGATGCGGGTGATGGCGCTTCCCGTTGATCGAACAGCGCGAGAAGGATCGGTGATCGGCCGTGCCATCGACGCGCAAACATCGCTTATTTTTATGTCACGGGGTGCTGCCACCCAGCTGCAGCTGGAAGACGAGATCGGCACGCTGGAGATTGGCAAGCGGGCGGACCTGACCTGGTTCGACCGGGACCCGGTGACAGCGATTGAAGCCGGTGAGCGGGCTGAGGTGATCGGAACCTGGGTCGCCGGCCGCCGGATCGACACCCGGCCCTGGTCCTTGCGCAATCTGCGCTTGGCCCTGGCCGCCATCTGGGGCCAGATCACGCTTTCAACCCCGAATGAGACCGAGGACTAGATGTCAGCCTATTCGAATTATTTCACGCATCTGGACTGTTCCGAGACCGGGGAGCGGTATGAGACCGGCCATCCGCACAATCTCTCAAGTGCGGGCAAGCCGCTGCTGGCGCGCTATGATCTGGAGGCGGTCAAGGCCGCAACGGACCGGGACGCGGTCTGGGCGCGCGAGGGCGGTTTCTGGAAATGGCGTGAGCTTTTGCCGGTGGCGGATGATGCGGATGTCTGCGCTCTAGGCGAACTGGATACGCCGCTGATCGATGTACCAGCCACGGGCAAGGCGTCGGGCGCGACGGGCAGGGTCTGGGTGAAGGATGAGGGGCGGCTGCCGACCGGCTCGTTCAAGGCGCGCGGCCTCGCCCTCGCCGTGGCGATGGCGCACTCTTTCGGGATCAAGCGCCTGGCCATGCCGACCAATGGCAATGCCGGTGCGGCCATGTCGGCCTATGCCAGCCGGATGGGGATGGAGAGCTATTGCTTTGCCCCCGAGGACACGCCGGAGGCCAATCTGCGCGAAATGGCGCTGCAGGGCGCCAAGGTCTTCAAGGTCAACGGCTTCATCCATCATTGCGGTGCCCTGGTGGGCGCGGGCAAGGACAAGATGGGCTGGTTTGACGTCTCCACGCTGAAGGAGCCCTACCGGATCGAGGGCAAGAAGACGATGGGACTGGAACTCGCCGCCCAGCTGGGCTGGCGCGTGCCCGACGCCATCTTCTACCCGACCGGCGGCGGCACCGGCCTGATTGGCATGTGGAAGGCCTTCGACGAGATAGAAAAGCTCGGCTGGATCGGATCGGAACGCCCCAAAATGTTCGCCGTCCAGGCCGAGGGCTGTGCGCCGATCGTGAAGGCTTACGAGGACGGCGCCCGCCATGCCGATGAATGGATGGACGCCAAGACGGCGGCCATGGGCATTCGCGTGCCCAAGGCGATCGGCGATTTCCTGATCCTGGATGCCGTCCGCGACAGCGGCGGCGCGGCCCTGGCGGTATCGGAAGAGGCGATCGAAACCGCCCGGACGCGGTGCGCGCGTGAGGATGGTTTGTTGCTCTGCCCCGAAGGCGCCGCAACGCTGGCCGCGATGGAAAAGGCGATGGGGGATGGGCTGGTCGCCCGCGACGCAGAATGCGTGCTGTTCAATTGCGGATCGGGGTTGAAGTACGCGATGCCGGACGGGGCGGTGACGCTGGACCGGCATGGGGATGTGGATTGGGGGGCGATGTGAAGAAATCCAGTCCGGCCTATCTGAGCGGCCGCACTCCCGGCAGTGAGCAGCGTCATTCCCGCCGGATGTTCTGGGGCATCGCGACACCGGTTTCGGCAATGCTGCCGCAATTCATCCAGACTGGGATGTTTCGTGCCAGCGCCACTTCAGATCCCGTTACGCTTTTGACGTTCCATGCGCTGATCGGCATCGCCTTTCTGACGGGACTGCTGGTGTATCCCTTGCAACAGGGGCCGGACCTCCCGGCCACTCCTGTCAACGTCACAACGCGCTTTTGGGCCTTTGTGTTCGACATGATGGCCTGGTCAATCCTTGTCACCCCGGTCGTGATCGCAATCGCCCTGCTCCTGCCGGATCCAAGCGCAACCGGCGTGCAGGCCCTGATGCCGATCTTGATGCTGTCTCTTGTCGTGCGGAGCGTTCGGTCCGTTACAACCGGTCAAGCCAGTTTTGGCCAAAGGATCATGAGTTATCGCACCATAGCCCGGAAGAACCCGATCAGGACCGGGATCGTAAATACGGTTTTGGCCATGCTTGCCCATGCCGGTGCTTTCTTCACCCTGCTTCTTGCGATTACACCGAAAGCCCAACCGGCCTGGTGGAACCGGGTCAGTGGTGTGGAGGCGATCAGCACGGACTGATCAGGGGGCGGCATTCAAAACCTCGCCTTCCCGCTTGATCAACACGCAGCACGGGTGATCATGCGGCATGCCCGGATTCGTCTTTCCCCGCTTTGTGCTGGCCGGACTGGCCCCAGCCCTCTGGCTTGTGCCAGTGGGCCTGAACTGGTTGTCCGGATCGGATGTCTATCGCGATCTGGACGGCTGGGAGCGCAGCGTGCTGGAGCCTGTTCTGGCGCAGCTGGACAGGATCAATGCGGTGAGCCTGTTGCTGGCTGTCGGCCTTCTCTGGCTCGGCCGCCCGGCTGAACCGGCCGAAACCCGCCTGGCGCCCGCCACGACCACTCAGCGGTTGATCGCGGCGGTGGTCGATATCAGCCTGATGAGTGCCGCTCTGGCCATGCCGGCCCTCATCATTCTCCTGGCGCTGAATTCCTTCCAGATATCCGGAGACATCCCCGCGAGCGTGCTGGGACATGCGCACACGGCTTCGGCCGGCGGCCTGATCTTTCCCGGCTGGATTCTCTATACGGCCTTTCACCTGGCTTTCCGCCTTCAGACGCCCGGTCAGTATGTGGCCGGCTACCGTCTGGTGCATGCCGGCCCACCATCGGGATGGGGAGAGCCCTTCTTCCAGACCTGGCTGGTCCTTCGCTTTGGTGTGACCGATGCCAGTGGAATGAGCCGCCACATCGATAGCTGGACATCGATCCAGGCCTATCACCGCAAACGCGATGCCGGACGGGTCAATCGCGATCTCGAATGGTTGGGAACGCAAAACGACGACCAAACGCCCGCCTGGTACAGACGGGCCGGGATCAAGACCGAACAGCTGAGTTATCAAAAATCGGTTTGAGCCGGAATTTTCCTGCGCGGCCCTGCCGCGCGCCCCTCACCCGGCGCTGCGCGCCACCCTCTCCCCAGCGGGGGAGAGGGGGTGTGCATCGGGCCCTGCACCATCCACCGCATACCTCCCCTGCACCCCTCAATCTTGACCCCGGGCCCATTCCGTCGCATCCCCCGCGCTTCAGTCTTCCAACGACGCTGTGCGCCGTTGAGTCTTTGAAGGTCGCATTTTCGAACCGCAAAACCGGTTTCCACTTTTGCTGAAAATGCTCGGAGCACGGAGCCCGCTCATGATCCCCCGCTATACCCGTCCGGAAATGGCCGCCATCTGGTCGGACCAGAACAAGTACAAGATCTGGTATCTGATCGAGGCGCACGCGACGGAGAAGCTGGCGGAGCTGGGTGTGGTGCCGCAATCGGCGGTCGATGCCGTTTGGAAAGCGAAAGACGTCGAGTTTGACGTGGCGCGGATCGATGAGATCGAGCGGGAAGTGAAGCATGATGTCATCGCCTTCCTGACCCATCTGGCCGAGCATGTCGGCGAGGAAAGCCGTTTCGTCCACCAGGGCCTGACCTCTTCGGACGTGCTGGACACCTGCCTCGCGGTACAGATGAAACAATCCGCCGACCTGCTGCTGGTGGGAATGGACCGGGTATTGGCGGCGCTGAAGAAGCGCGCGGAAGAGCACAAATACACCGCCTGTATCGGCCGCTCGCACGGCATCCATGCCGAGCCGACGACGATGGGTCTGAAGTTTGCCCGCTTCTATGCCGAGTTCGACCGCAATCGCGAACGCCTGGTGCGCGCCCGTGACGAGATCGCGACCTGTGCGATTTCCGGCGCGATCGGCACGTTTGCCAATGTCGATCCGGCGGTGGAAGAACATGTCGCCAAGCAGATGGGCCTTACGGTGGAGCCGGTCTCCACCCAGGTCATCCCGCGCGACCGCCACGCCAATTATTTTGCCGTTCTGGGCCTGATCGCCTCGGCCATCGAGAATATCGCCATTGAAGTGCGCCATCTTCAGCGTTCCGAAGTCCGCGAAGCCCAGGAGTATTTCTCCCCGGGCCAGAAGGGCTCCTCGGCCATGCCGCACAAGCGCAATCCGATCCTGACGGAAAACCTGACCGGCCAGGCGCGCCTGGTGCGCTCCGCTGTCGTGCCGGCGATGGAGAATGTGGCGCTGTGGCATGAGCGGGACATTTCCCACTCCTCCGTCGAGCGCGGCATCGGCCCGGACGCCAATGTCCATCTGGATTTCGCCCTGCACCGGACTGCCGGGATGATCGAGGGCCTGATCGTGCATGCCGACCGCTGTGCGGAGAACCTCAACGCCTATGGCGGGATCCATAATTCCCAGCGCGTCCTGCTGGCTCTGACCCAGGCCGGCGCCTCCCGCGAGGACAGCTATCGCCTGGTCCAGCGCAATGGAATGAAGACCTGGGATGAGGGCGGCATGCTGGTCGATCACCTCAAGGCGGATGAGGGTGTCACCGCCCTCCTGTCGAACGAGCAGATCGAGGCCTGTTTCGACGAGGCCTACCACATGAAGCATGTGGACACGATTTTTAAGCGGGTGTTTGGGGAGTAGGGCCGCCGAAACGAAAACTCCCTCTCCCCCGGGGAGAGGGTGGCGCGCATGCGCCGGGGGCGGGGGAAATCCCGGTTTGGGTGCGTTTGGACAGACCTTGCCGTCCCCCCTCATCCGCCGCTTCGCGGCACCTTCTCCCCAGGGAGAAGGGGTTGCCCAGCCCGGTTCAAACCCACTTTTTGTCATCCCGTATGGATGCCCGGCGCATGCCATTCGGCCGGGATGACAATTTGAATTGGCGCGGTGAGAATTGCCAAATTGTGAGTTGCGCTCACCCGCGGCGCGCCTAACCTGCCCCCCATGAAACTCCACCCCCATATCGACGAGCGCATCAAGGCTTTCATCGAGAAGCAGAAGATGTTCTTCGTCGCCACGGCCCCGTCCGGAGACGGCGGGCATGTGAATGTGTCGCCCAAGGGTTATGACAGTTTCCGGATCCTGGGCCCCAATGAGGTTGCCTATCTGGATCTGGGCGGGTCGGGGATCGAGACACTGGCGCATGTGCGCCAGAACGGGCGAATCACCTTCATGTTCTGTGCCTTTGAAGGCGCGCCGAACATTCTGCGTCTTTATGGCCAGGCCGAAGCCGTGTCCTTCGAGGAGGAAGGGTTCGCCGAGAAAGCCGCCCTCTTCCCGGACTTCCCCAAGGTGCGCACGATTTTCACGGCGAAGATCGACCGGGTGCAGGACAGTTGCGGCTGGGGCGTGCCCTTCTACGATTTCGCCGGCGAGCGCGACCAGCTGGTCCGCGTCAATGCGCATCGCACGGACGAGGAGTGGAAGGAAAAGCGCTATGCCGGCAATGCGGTGAGCATTGATGGGCTGCCCGGGCTGGAAAAGCCGGAACCGGCGGAATGAGCGAGGCCAGTCTGGCGGCCGACAAGGCCGAGATCGAGCGCGTCATTACCGAATGCTATGCGATGATCTCCGGACCGGCCGGTCCGCGAGACTGGTCGCGCCAGGAGGCAATCTTCCATCCGATGAGCCGCCAGATCCGCACCGGTGTGGATGAAGACGGAAAGCCCTGGCTGGAAGCCTTTGCGCCGGATGAATATGCCGCCAATGCGGATGCCGTCCTGCGCCAGATGGATTTTTACGAGATCGCCCTAGTCAACCGGATCGAGGTCTTCGGAAACATGGCGCAGGCCTGGTCGAGCTATGAGGCCAAGCATCATCCCGATGATGAAAGGCCCGAGCGGCGCGGTATCAATGCCTTCCACTTCTACAAGGGTGAAAGCGGGCGCTGGCAGATCATCGCCATGATCTGGGACAATGAGCGCGCGGGATTGAGCCTGCCGGAAAGCATGACGCAGGCGTGATCAAGAAATGAGCTGACGAAGGGCGCGGAACGTTCTAAATCCCGGGCGAGTTCAAAGGGGTATCCTGATGCGTTTTGCGATTGTCGTTCTGGCCGCCATGGCCGCTTTCCTGGGGCCGAATTTCGTGCGCGCCTCCTGGCAGGATGATGCTGCCATGATGAGCGAAACCAGCAGCGAGCCGCGCCTGGTGGCGGCCATGTTCCGCTCCTCCTGGTGTGGCGCCTGCCGCATCCTGGAACCGCGCATCGAGGATGTTCGCGAAGAACTCGGCGAGAGCGCTGATGTCGACTGGGTGCGCTTCAACTTCACCTGGGGCCAGCGCGACGGCGTGCGCGACCTGGCGGTCGAGGAAGGCATTGAAGAGGTCTACGACCAGTTTGCCGGCGGTACGGGTTTCCTCGTTCTGATGGACCGCGAAACCGGCCAGGTCTTCGAGATCGTCACCATGCAGTATGGCCGCGATGAAATCCGCGAAGCCGTGGAACGCTGGATGCTCGTGGTCGACCGGATCGAGGCCGGCGAAGAGGTCTAGGAGGGCTTAGAACCCGACAACAAAAAAGCCCCGGCAGGACCGGGGCTTTTTCTTTTGGGGTGTCGTGAAGGACTAGCCTTCGGACTGGATCTGCTGGCGCGCCTTGGCGAGCAGTTCGTCCATCTCCTTGCGCAGAAGGTGGTCGGAGAGCTCGACGCCCTTGGCGTCGAAATCCGCGCGCACCTTGCGGAAGACGTCGTCATCGCCGGCTTCCTCGAAATCCGCGATCACGACGGATTTGGCGTATTCAGCGGCAGCGTCGCCTTCCAGGCCCATTTTCTCGGCGGCCCAGAGACCCAGCAGCTTGTTACGGCGCGCGTTCGCCTTGAACTCGATCTCCTGATCGTGCGCGTACTTGTTCTCATAGCCTTTTTCGCGATCGTCCAGACCCGACATGGGTGCCTCCTTGGCGATGTTTGTCTGTTGGTGTGACTAGCTTGCCCGACGGGCTAAATCAATGTTTCAGGCTGATCACACTGCCGCACCGCGGCAAAGCGTTGCAGAGGGACGCTGCGCCCAGTATTTTCCCCCTTCGACGCGCGGTCCGGAAATCGATTCGGACCGCGCCGCGCTTTTTACCGGCCTGAGGCCCCAAACGCCCCAGGCCCTGCCGGAGCATCCGCCCATGTCCCGCCGCAAGAAACTCTACGAAGGCAAGGCCAAGATCCTTTACGAAGGTCCCGAGCCGGGAACGCTGGTCCAGTATTTCAAGGACGACGCAACCGCCTTCAACGCCCAGAAAAAGGCGACGCTGGAAGGCAAGGGCGTGCTGAACAACCGGATTTCCGAGTATATCATGCTCGGCCTTGGCCGGATCGGCATTCCGACGCATTTCATCAAACGCCTGAACATGCGCGAACAGCTCGTGCGCCAGGTGGAGATCATTCCGCTGGAAGTCGTGGTGCGCAATGTTGCCGCCGGCTCGATCTCCAAACGCCTGGGCATTGAAGAGGGCGAGCAGCTACCGCGCTCCATCGTCGAATACTATTTCAAGAAGGACGAGCTGGGCGATCCGATGGTGTCGGAAGAGCACATCACGGCCTTCAACTGGGCCTCGACCCAGGAGATCGACGACATGATGGCCATGGCGCTGCGGATCAATGACTATCTGTCGGGCGTCTTCTCCGCCGCCGGCATCCGCCTGGTCGACTTCAAGCTGGAATTCGGCCGCTATTATGAAGGCGACATGGTGCGCACCGTTCTGGCCGACGAGATCAGCCCGGACAGCTGCCGCCTTTGGGACATGGACAGCAATGAGAAGATGGACAAGGACCGCTTCCGCCAGGATCTGGGCAATGTGACCGAAGCCTATGCGGAAGTCGCCAAACGCCTCGGCATCATGAAGGAAAGCGGCCAGGCCCCGGCCAATGACGAGGGCAAATAGGCTTTCCGTCCGAGATTGGATTTGAAAGAGGCGCTGCCGGCAGGTGGCGCCTTTTTTGTTGAGGGACATGTACCTTTGGTACGTGTCCCATGAGAGACCGTCATTTTCCGGGACACGTACCAAAGGTACATGTCCCTCCCCGCCCCTTCGCATCCCTGCCCTGCTGATAATCAGGCCCCGGTCAATTGCGTGAAAGCGTCCTTGGCTTTATGCAGGGCGAAATCCACGTCCAGACAGCGAGTCGAGCCCGTGAAAGCCAAGATCCACGTCTATCTGAAACCCGGTGTTCTTGATCCCCAGGGAGCGGCGGTTGCCGGCGCCCTGCACAATATGGGGTATGACGAGGTCACCGCGGCCCGCCAGGGCAAGCTGATCGAGCTGGACCTGACCGGCGATGACGCCGAGGCCGCCCGCAAGCGCGTCGACGAAATGTGCGCCAAACTCCTCTCCAACCCGGTGATCGAGAGCTATTCGATCGAGCTGGACGGCTGACGCCTTACGTCCTGATTACAATTCGGAAATCTGCGCCCCGCCCGATTGACACTCCGAGCGGTTCAGCCGGCTAATGCCGGTACTCGGGGGACAAATTGTAAGTGGGGGGACAGATTTCATGTCCATCATGCTGGCCGGGCTGTTCAGCCTGGCACTTCAATCCAGTGAGCCTCCGGCTCAACCGGACTCCGAGATCGCGGCGCTGGCGGAAACGCTGGAGCCCCGGGACTTCAACTACCCCTATCGCGTGGAGGTTCTGGACCTGCCCACGGCACCGAACGGGATCAATTACCGGCTCTATGTCCGTCCCCCTCTGCGCCGCCCGGCCGAGGGAGAGCAATCCTCCAGCGTCTATCTGCTCGATGCCCGCCAGCTTTTCACGCCGGCCGCGTCGATGAGTTATAATCAGGAATATTTCGACTATATCCCGTCGAGCTATTTCATCGGCATCGGCTATCAGGAAGATGGCGAAGACAGTTTCGACGAGTTCGACCGGACCCGGGACTACACACCGACCAGCTTCACCCCTGACGAGGACCATTTCCTCTACAATTCCCCCCAGGACTGGGAAGGATCAGGCGGCGCGGACGCCTTTTTCGACTATGTCGAGACCACCATCATTCCGCTGGTGGAGGCGCGTTATGACGTCTCGCCCAGCGACCGAGTCCTGGTCGGCAAGTCCACTTCCGGGCTTGGCGCGACCTATGCGCTGCTGGAACGCCCCGGCCTGTTCAATCGCTATGTGATCATTTCCCCGGCCCTGTGGTGGGATGACTGGCTGCGCCCACGGCATGAGCGCTGGGTGATGCGCGCGGAAGTCGCCACGCGCGAGACCGAATATCCGGTCGAGACCCGCGTCTATCTGGCCGCAGGAGAAGGCGAACACACATTCGGCCTGGCGACCGATGTCTTTGTTCTGTTTGACGCCTTGCGATCCCGCCGGGACGACAATCTCAAACTCAATGCCGAACTCCTGCCCGGCGAACAGCATGAGAGTGTTTTCCCGGCCGCCTTCATGCGCGGACTGATTGGTGTGTACTCGGATCGTCGCGAATCTGCCTCACCCTTTGACTGGTAGCAGTTTTAGGGCTCGCGAATCCGGACACACGAGGGTAGAAGGCCCCTAATCGCTTTCCGATCAGGTGCCGCCCATGAAATCTGCCGTCATTGTCTTTCCCGGCTCGAATTGCGACCGCGACGCGCACGACGCGATCGAGAAGGTCACCGGGCACAAACCCGCCATGGTCTGGCACCAGGAAAGCGACCTGCCTGAAGGCACCGAATTCATCATGGTGCCGGGCGGGTTTTCCTATGGCGACTATCTGCGCTGCGGCGCCATGGCCTCGCGCTCGGCGATCATGCCGGCCATCGTGGCCCATGCCGCGACAGGCGCGCCGGTGCTGGGCGTTTGCAACGGTTTCCAGATCCTCACCGAGAGCGGTCTCCTGCCAGGCGCTCTGATGCGTAATGCGGGCCTGAAATTCGTCTGCGAGAAAGCCAAGCTGACGGTCGAGAACGCCAATACGCGCTTCACTTCGCACTATGAAGGCGGCGCCGAGCTGATCGTGCCGATCGCCCACCATGACGGCAATTACTTTGCCGATGCCGACACGCTCGACCGGATCGAAGGCGAAGGCCAGGTCGTCTTCCGCTATGGCAACAACCCGAACGGCTCCGCCCGCGACATCGCCGGCATCACGAATGAGCAGGGCAATGTCATGGGCATGATGCCCCACCCGGAACGCGCCGTGGACGCCAATCATGGCGGCACGGACGGGCTGAAACTGTTTGAATCCCTTCTGGGGAGCGCGTAACGCCATGACCCAATACGCCGAAGGCATCACTGCCGAGATCGTCAAAGAGCACGGCATCAATGACGAGGAATATGCTGTCATTCTCGACCGTCTGGGCCGCGCCCCGAACATGGTCGAGTTGGGCATTTTCTCGGTCATGTGGTCGGAGCATTGTTCCTACAAATCCTCGCGCGCGCATCTGGGCAAATTCCCGACGTCGGGTGAGAAGGTGATCCAGGGGCCGGGCGAGAATGCCGGTGTGATCGATATCGGCGATGGCCAGGCCTGTATCTTCAAGATGGAGAGCCACAACCACCCGTCCTATATCGAGCCCTATCAGGGTGCAGCGACGGGTGTGGGCGGTATCCTGCGCGATG
The DNA here is from genome assembly GCF_016817355.1 of Maricaulis parjimensis. Classification (GTDB taxonomy): domain Bacteria; phylum Pseudomonadota; class Alphaproteobacteria; order Caulobacterales; family Maricaulaceae; genus Maricaulis; species Maricaulis parjimensis. The sequence continues at coordinate 161,853 of NZ_JADOTT010000003.1, read as the reverse complement.
TCTTCACCATGGGCGCGCGCCCGGTGGCGCTGATGAATGCGCTGCGCTTTGGGGCGCCGGACCATGCCAAGACCACACATCTGGTCTCCGGCGTGGTGGCCGGGATCGGCGGATACGGCAATTGCGTCGGCGTGCCCACGGTGGGCGGCGAGACCAATTTCCACGCCGGCTATAATGGCAATATCCTGGTCAATGCGATGGCCGTCGGCCTCGCGGACACGGACAATATCTTCTATGCGCGCGGTGCCGAGCCGGGCCAGCCGATCGTCTATGTCGGCTCCAAGACCGGCCGCGACGGCATCCATGGCGCGACCATGGCCTCGGCCGAGTTCGACGACCAGTCGGAAGAAAAGCGCCCGACCGTGCAGGTGGGTGACCCCTTCGTCGAGAAGAAGCTGATCGAAGCCTGTCTGGAACTGATGGCGACCGATGCGATCGCCGCCATCCAGGACATGGGCGCGGCCGGCCTGACCTCCTCCTCCGTGGAGATGGCGGACAAGGGCGGGATCGGCATCCATCTGGACATGGACAAGGTGCCCCAGCGCGAAGCCAATATGTCGACCTATGAAATGATGCTCTCGGAAAGCCAGGAGCGCATGCTGGTCATCATGAAGCCGGGCCGCGAAGACGTCGCCTACGACATCTTCAAGAAGTGGGAATTGGACGTCGCCGTGATCGGCGAGACCACGGATACAGGCCGCATGGTGCTGACGCACAAGGGCGAGACCGTGTGCGACATCCCGGTCGCGCCGCTGGCCGATGATGCGCCGAAATACGAGCGCCCCTATTTCCCGCCGGAAGCACGGGCCCAGCTCAATGCCAAGGACATCGCCAAGCCGGACCATATGGGCGACATCCTGCTGAAGCTGATGTCCAGCCCGGACATGGCGTCGAAGGCCTGGATCTGGAAACAGTATGACCGCCACGTGATGGCCGATACCGCCGCCTCGTCGGAGGATCCGTCGGACGCCGCGATCGTGCGCGTTCACGGCACCAAGAAGGCCCTGGCCATCACCACGGACTGCACGCCGCGCTATTGCTTTGCCGACCCGTATGAAGGTGGCAAACAGGCCGTGGCCGAAGCCTGGCGCAACCTCACCGCCACGGGTGCCGATCCGATCGCCATCACCGACTGCCTGAATTTCGGCAATCCGGAACGCGAAGAAATCATGGGCCAGTTCGTGGGCTGTATCGAAGGCATGGCGGAAGCCTGTGACGTCCTCTCCTTCCCGGTCGTGTCGGGCAATGTGAGCCTTTATAACGAGACCAATGGCGTCGCCATTCCGCCGACCCCGGCGGTGGGCGCTGTCGGCCTGATCCCGGACATGGACCAGCGCGCCGGTTTCGGCGGCATGGCCGAGGGCAATATCCTGCTCGTCGTCGGCGAGACGGAAGGCGCGATGGGCGCTTCGGTCTATCTCAAGGAGATCGAGGGCCGTGAAGATGGCGGGGCCCCGCTGGTCGATCTGAAGACGGAAAAAGCCCATGGCGATTTCGTCCGCGACCAGATCCGCGCCGGTCGCCTGACCGCCTGTCACGACATTTCCGATGGCGGTCTGGCCTGTGCCGCCGCCGACATGGCGCTGGCCTCGGATTGCGGCATCAAGCTGGCCCACGAGCCGGAAGCCGATGTGCCCATGCACGGCTTCCTGTTCGGTGAGGACCAGGCCCGCTATCTGATCGCGGCGGAAAAGGAAAACGCCATCGCCATCCTGCAGGACGCCAAGGCGGAAGAGATTCCCGTCCAGGTCGTTGGCCTGGCGGGCGGCGCGGCGATCACCGTCAATGGTGCCCATCCGCTGGAACTGGACCGCCTGCGCGCGGCCTGGGAAGGCTGGATGCCGGGCCTGATGGACAAGCTGGCGGAAGCAGCGGAATAGGCTTTCGCGTCCAGCACGCACAAAAAAACACCCTCTCCCGCCGGAGAGGGTGTTTTTCTCTGCGCTTATGGCTGGCCTACTTCTCGACGCGGGGTGCCTGACGCGGTTCAGCCTCCGCAATCACCGGCAGGCGGACATCCGCCGTGCGGGCGAAATCCACCGAAGCCCGGACGGCGTCGACAAAGAAGTCGAGCGTCATGTTCTCATAGGTGTCCGTCGGCTGATGGTAGTGGGGATGGAAATCCACGCCGAGATAGATGAAGGGAATGCCGACCGCGTGGAAGGCACCACTGTCGGTGAGATTGGTCCAGTCCCCGCCCGGCACATCGGTCGGCTCGTCATACCCCATCGGCATGGAGACGAGGGCGCGCGCCGCGACATCTTCCACGATCGGGGTCAGGGCCGGATAGTGATAGGTCCCGACCGCCCAGAGAATGCGCTCCTCGGACATGGCGAGCATGTCGAGATTGAGGTTGAAGGCCATATTCTCCAGCGGGATGGGCGGGTTGGCAACGAAGGCGCGTGCGCCCTGCAGGCCTTTTTCCTCAGCATCAACAATGGCGATGATGACATCATGGTCCGGCGTGGTGTGGGTGAAGGCCTCGGCAATGGCCAGTGCACCGGCGACACCGGAGGCATTGTCGTCTGCGCCATTCCAGGTCTGACCGCCGCGCATGCCCTCATGGTCATAGTGCGCCGTCACCACCATGGTGTGCTCGCCGCCATGGGTGCCGGGAATATGCGCCAGGATGTTCACGCCGGTCATCTCGGCCCCACCACTGCGGCGGGGCGTGAAAGTGAAGCTGTGCTCATAGCTGTCGCCGACCGGCTGGATGCCCAGTTCCTGCAGGCGCTCGATGATGTAGGCGCGGGCACGGGCATTGCCGTCCGTGCCGGTTTCCCGGCCTTCCATGTCGTCAGCCGCCAGGATGCGCAGGTCTTCCAGCACCTGGGCCTCGTCCACACCCGGATCGGGCCGGGGCATGGTGGCACAGGCGGTGGCGCCCAATGAGGTGGCCAGAACAAGAGACAGAAGAATGGAACGCATGGTCACCCCCAAGTGAAAATCAGCGGGGAGAGTGCCATGTTGCGCCGGACGACCCAATGAAATTTCCGTCACTTATCCCACGATCAGAACCATCCGCCGCGCGGACGGGCCGCCGGTTCGCTTTCCAGCTCGGGCCAGAGGGCTTCCGACTGCTCAAGATAGCCCGGAATATCCTCTTCCCAGCGTCGCTGGATACGCGGCGAGAAATTCATGTAGAGCACACCATCGACCACACGATAGGCCAGCGGGTCGGAGCGCACCTTGCGGCCATCTGCCAGCGCCCAGGCGCAATGCCCGTCATAGGCCGGCACATAGCGTTGGGGGTGGGCCAGGAAGAGATCGCGATTGGCCTCGCTGGCGAAATACCAGGTGACACCATTATAGTCGGCGGAAATGCCGGGATCGCCCGTCAGCGGCGCGGCATCCGTGTGATAGGTGACCACATCATAGCCACCGACCGGACGCCCCTCTCCATCCACGAACTGCTCCCCGGCCATCGCGACGGAGGAGAAGAAGAAGACGGCAACGGCCAGATTGATCAGGCCAAGGCTGCAGCGCAGGACGAGTTTGGCAGTGAAGACGGTGTTCATGGGCTTTTCCCGGCGGGTTGGGGTGATTAGCTTGGGCGGATATGACCCCGCCCCTGCCTGGGGTTCAAGACAAGGCTCGAACACGTCGGCTCACGGCTTGTTGAGATGAAGAGGAAACCGCCATGCCCATGCCCGCAGAAGACATCGTCGCCCTGATCAAGGCCGGAATTCCCGATGCGGATGTGGAGATGACCGATCTGGCCGGTGACAATGATCACTGGAAAGCCGTGGTGACCTCGCCCAGCTTCAAAGGCTTGCTGCGCGTGAAACAGCACCAGATGGTCTATGCCGCTCTCGGCGACAAGATGGGCGGCGAACTGCACGCACTCGCCCTGGAAACCCGCACGCCGGACGCGTGACATGATCGATGACGCCGCCTTTTCCCGCCTCGGCTTCGGCGTCACCGGACCTCATGCCGGACTGGGCCTGTCCCGCTCGGCGACACAATCCCTGATCCGTCAAGCGGTCGATCTGGGCGTCACCCTGTTCGATACCGGACCGGCCTATGGCAATGGCGAGGCGGAAAAGCGCCTGGGGCAAGCGCTGCGCTCTGTGCCCCGCCATCAGGTCTTCATCACGACCAAGGCCGGCGTCCATGCCGGGCGCAAACGCGATTTCTCGCCCGGCGCGGTGGAAATGTCCTTCAAGGACTCGCTGGACCGCCTGGGCAGTGGACATATCGATCTTCTGCTTCTGCACGGACCGTCTCCGGATGAATTGGATGCCCGTCTGATCCGGCGGCTGGAAGCTTTCAAGGAACGCGGCATGCTGCGCCATATCGGCGTGTGCGGCCGCGGGCCGGAGTTGGACACGGCCATCGATCTGGGTGCGTTCGACGCGATCATGGCCCCGGTCAATGCCGGGCTGGACACGGCGTCCCGTGATCGCCTTCAGCGCGCCCGGCAGGCCGGGATGAGCGTGATCGGAATCGAGGTGATGGCCGGTGCGGCCCCGAAATCCGCCCTGCCCGCTTCCCGCGGGGATCTGTGGTATGCGGCGCGGCGCGTGAAACAGGTCCTGACCGGGCACGCACCTGCCGGATCCGGACAGGACGCGTCCGAGGCGCTGGACTGGGCGCTGAAGAGCGAGCTCGCCGATGCGCTGGTCTTCCTGACCACGCGCCAGCGCAATCTGGAAGCCAATGCCCGGGCCGCCGGACTTGCAGAGCGCACTTGAAGAGACACGCCCGGCGTCCTAGCTAGGCAATCAGGATCCAATCAGGAGAAACGCCATGTCGGCCCAGGACACGATCAAGAGCACCATCGACACCAATGATGTGGTGCTGTTCATGAAGGGCACGCCGGTCTTTCCGCAATGCGGGTTTTCCTCGGTGGTGGCGCGGGTCCTGGATCATCTCCAGGTCGACTTCGAGAGCGTGAACGTGCTCGAGGATGACGAGATCCGTCAGGGCATCAAGGAATTCTCCAACTGGCCCACCATCCCGCAGCTCTACATCAAGGGCGAGTTTGTGGGTGGCTGCGATATCGTCAAGGAAATGTTCGAGACCGGTGAGCTGCAGGCCTATCTCAAAGACAAGGGCCTGATCGCCGCTGCCTGATCCAGGCAGGTCCCGCGACATCGTCAAGTCAGACCGGACAAATCACGCCGTGCGGACTGTGATTGCCCATATCGGGGCAATCCAGCCCTGACGGCTGGCGACCGGCCCCATGCCTCTCGCGGACACATGCCGTCCGCTTGCCTCCCCCGGCCGGTCACGGAAGACTGGTGGATATCAAGGGAGAGACAATGGGCCGGCTTATCGCGATTTCCAACCGGACGGCCGCAGACCCGAAGGCGCGCGCCGGCGGGCTGGCAGTTGCAGTGTGGGAATCGCTCAAGGAAACAGGTGGCAGCTGGTTTGGCTGGAGCGGAACCCTGGTGGACGAACCGCCGCGGGGTGCCAATGTGTTCCGCGATGAGGGCGTGGAATTCGTTCTCACCGACCTCACCCATGAAGAACACGAGAAATACTATCTCAATTACGCCAACCGCGTGATCTGGCCGGTCTTCCACTACCGGCTCGACCTGGCCGCCTTCAACAGCGAAGCCTTCAAGGTCTATTCCGACGTCAATCAGCGCATCGCCGGTATCGTCGCAGACCGGCTGCAGCCCGGCGATACGGTCTGGGTGCATGACTATCACTTCCTGCTGATGGGCAATGCGCTGCGCCATGCCGGCTGGGAAGGACCGACGGGTTTCTTCCTGCACATCCCATTCCCGCCGCCGGAAATGTTCCGGGCCATTCCCGAGCATCACTGGCTGGCGCGGGCGATGTGCGCCTATGACGTGATCGGCTTCCAGTCCTCCCACGACCGCGCCAATTTCGTGCGCTATCTGGTCGAGCAATTCGATGGCGAGGAGCTGGGCGATGATCTGATCCGGGTATTCGGCACCACAACGCGGGTGGCGGCCTATCCGATCGGCATTGATCCCAACGGTTTCCGCGATGCCGCCAGCACCCCCCAAGCCGACCGCGCCGCAGAGCGGATCAGCCGTTTCCTGGGCGAGCGCCATCTGGTGATCGGTGTCGACCGGATGGACTATTCCAAGGGTCTGCCCCAGCGCTTCGAGGCCGTCGGACAATTATTCGATGCCCACCCGGAAATGGACGGCAAGGTCTCGGTCACCCAGATCGCGCCCCCTTCGCGCTCCAAGGTGGAAGAATACCAGGAATTGCGGATCGAGCTGGACCGGCTGGCCGGCCGGATCAATGGCGATCATGGCGATCTGGACTGGATCCCGCTGCGCTATCTGGCGCGCTCCTATTCGCGCGAGGAACTGGCCGGCCTGTTCCGGATCGCCCGGGTCGGCCTGGTCACACCGCTGCGGGACGGGATGAATCTCGTCGCCAAGGAATTCATCATGGCGCAGCCGGAGGAGGATCCCGGCGTGCTCGTCCTGTCCGAATTTGCCGGGGCTGCCGAGCAATTGCGCGATGCGCTGATCGTGAACCCGCATGACAAGTTCAAGGTTGCCGAGGCCATCTACCAGGCCCTGACCATGCCGCTGGAAGAACGTCAGACCCGCTGGCGCAAATTGCGCGATGTGGTCGAGAGCCAGGATATCAGCTGGTGGCGCAACCGTTTCCTGAAAGACCTCAAACCCGCCGAATGACCGATGATGATGCTGGAACCGGATATGACGAGACACGCGCAGAACGGGTTTGACCGGCCCTTTCCGCTGGATCTGGGCGGGCATGCCCTCTTCCTGGATTTCGACGGCACGCTGGCGGGTATCCAGTCCAATCCGGACACGGTTTTCCTGTCGCCGGAACGGATCGCCCTGCTGCAATCCCTGTCCAGCCGGATGAATGCCGCTCTCGCCGTTGTCAGCGGCCGCGATGTCCGCGATCTGGACCGGCGCATCCCGGGCGACATCTGGCGCGTGGGCGGGCATGGCTCGGATATTTGCGCGCCCGGTCAACGCCCCCGCGCCTATTCACCGACCGCGCCCGACACCCTGCACCGCGCCCTGTTCAAACTGGCCGGTGAGCACAAGGGCACGCGTCTGGAAGTGAAGGGACCGGTCCTGGCGCTGCACTATCGCGAAGCACCGGAGGCCGGCAAAGCCCTGTGCAAGCGCCTGACCCAGATCCTGGCCGACCAGCCAGGCTATTCCCTGCAAGCAGGCAAGATGGTGTTCGAGGCCAAGCCGGACGCGGCCAGCAAGGCCCGGGCAATTGCCCGGCTGATGCAGATGCCGCCCTTCCGCGGCCGCCAGCCCGTCATGGTGGGCGATGATGTCACCGATGAGGACGGAATGCGCGAAGCCATTGATCGCGGCGGCCGCGCCGTGAAGGTCGGCTCCGGTCACACGGTGGCCGGCAACCGGCTGGCGGATCCGCAACAGGTGTGGACCTGGCTGGAGGATGCGCTGGCATGAGTTCTCTGGAACTGGGCATTATCGGCAATGGCACGGTTGCGGGCCTGATCGGCGAGCTGGGGGAAATGACCTGGCTGTGCCTGCCACGGCTGGACGGCGAGCCCGTGTTCAACACGCTGGTGGACGGTGCGGGAGAATTCTCCGTCGAACTGATCGGCCAGTGCCGGGCCCGCCAGCGCTATGTGCGCAATACGGCGGTTCTTGAGACAGAGCTGGAGGCCGAGGACGGATCGGCCATCCGCATCACGGATTTCGCACCGCGCTTCATGGACAAGGGACGCATGTTCCGCCCGGCTTCCGTCGTGCGCCGTATCACGCCGGTCCGCGGCATGCCGCGCATCCGGATCACGCTGCAGGCCAGCTGTGACAAGGGCGCGTGTGAAATGCCGGCCCAGCGCGGTGTGACCCATGTCAGCTTCCTGGATGAAAAGGCCGGTTTCCGCATCACCACGGACGCCCCGCTCTCCTATGTCATGGACCATCGGGAATTTGTCCTGGACCACACGATCGCCTTTCTGCTGGGACCGGATGAAAGCCTGTCCGATGCCGTCGGGGCGATGGCGCTGGACTGGCAGGAACGCACCTGTGACCACTGGGCCGACTGGACACGACGGCTGGCAACACCGCCGGAATGGCAGGAAGCGGTGATCCGCGCCGCCATCACGCTGAAACTCTGCGTCTATGAAGAGACCGGCGGGATTGTTGCGGCCCTGACGACCAGTATTCCGGAACATGCCGATAGTGAGCGCAATTGGGACTACCGCTTTTGCTGGCTGCGCGATGCCTATTTCACGGTCACCGCGCTCAACCGACTGTCGGCCGTCGGGACGCTGGAAACCTATATGGCCTTCCTGCGCAATACGGTGGCGCTGACCAAGGGCGGGCATATCCAGCCGGTCTATGGGATCGCCCTGGAGGATGACCTCACCGAGACCATTGCCGACGCCCTGCCCGGCTATCGCGGCATGGGACCTGTGCGCTTCGGCAACCAGGCCGCCGAACACATCCAGCATGATGTCTATGGCCATGTCATCCTGGGGGCCTCCCAAGCCTTTTTCGATGAACGCCTGCAAACCAAGGCCGGCCAGCGCGAGTTCGAGCATTTCGAGGTGGTGGGGGAACGCGCCTTTGCGGTCTACAACACGCCCGATGCCGGCATTTGGGAATATCGCGGACGGGCCAGCGTCCACACCTCATCCGCCATCATGTGCTGGGCAGCCTGTGACCGGCTGGCCAAGATCGCGACGCGGCTGGGCCTGGGGGAGCGGGCCGACTACTGGATGCTGCGCGCCAATGAAATCCGCGAGACCGTGCTGCGCGACGCCTGGAGCGAAGAGCGCCAGGCTTTCACTGGTGCCTTTGGCGGCGAGGCGCTGGATGCCTCTGTCCTGCTGATGGCGGAGATCGGCTTCATCTCACCGAATGATCCGCGTTTCGTGGCGACCGTGGACCGGATCGATGAGGAGTTGCGCGACGGCTATCATGTCTATCGCTACCGGGTGGCGGATGATTTCGGCAAGCCGAAGACAGCTTTCACGGCCTGCACCTTCTGGCATATCGACGCGCTGGCGCGGATCGGACGGCTGGACGAAGCACGGGCCATGTTCGAGGACGTGCTGGCCCACCGTACCCAGCTGGGCCTGCTCTCCGAAGACATCGATACGGCGACCGGAGAGCTGTGGGGCAATTTCCCGCAGACCTATTCCATGGTCGGCATCATCAATGCCGCCAATCGCCTGTCCATGCACTGGGAAGCGATGGTCTGACGCCTAGCGGCGGGCCGCCATGATGGTGCGGTTCTCATACCAGTCCCAGGGCCGGTCATCGACCGGGTTGAGAAGCACGACCTGACCGCCCATCGGAACGCCGAGTTCCTCGAAACCGAAGCCCAGCTGCACGCCCCAGGGCACATCCTCATCACACAGATCGGCATGTTCGCGTTCGAGACTGACCGTGAAGACGTCCTCATGATACTGCTCGACATGGACCATGAAATCCGAGCGCAGGGTGCAGCCTTGCGTGTCGGCATGGATGATCAGGATGTCATCCTCGATCACGCGCCAGTAGATGACGGATTCAAGATCCGGATCCACGACCGGGGCCTGGCGATTGGTGCCAGGCACACGCAGGTCGGAGATCCGGATCGTTGGAAGAGCCGGCATGTCCGGCATGGGCGGCAAAGCCGCCAGCATTCCGGACCGCGCCCCCTCACGCGCTGCCACATCTTCCGTTGTTGAACAGGCAGACACCAAAAGTGCCGCACAGGCGAAAGCACCCCAAACAGCTTTCACACTCGCCCCCTAGAACAGCCCCATACAAGCGCCTGACCGGCCCACTTCAGCCCCGGGTCCGATCAGGGTCCGGGCATGAAATCGGGCCCTTAACCCTTGATCAACCAAGGACTCGTGAGACGCGAGTTGCAGTGCGGCATCTGCTCGTGCGCGAAGCAGGTTTGCTGAGACTTCTGGCAGGCTTGCAAAAATCGGATTCACCGGGACACTGCCAGAACGCGCATCAGAAAGGGATTAAAACGGTGGAGTTGCCGCAATGAGCCCCCGCTTGAAATGAGCAAGGGCTACAAGATATTCGCCGCGTTCAGTCTGGTGGCGGTCATCGCCTTGTTGATGCTGACCATTGCGCTGACCCACTCTGTGACGCGCCCGGACTATACGAGCCACCCAATGGGATTGGCCGTCCTTTGGCCGATCATCTGGATCTTGTGGACCGTTCTGAGCACCAATGTCGCCACTCCCGCTCTTGCGCTTGCGATCGGATCGTGGGCGAAACCATCAGGGCGCTTCGCAGGGGCTGTGCTTGCCGGCATAGGCGGAGCCGCGACAGCGATCTGGACATCTTACCTTGTGCGCATCAACTCCGAGGCGATCAGCACGTTGCTCGAAAGCCGTCCCAACTTGGTCGGATTGGTTGTGCTCATTCCCGCAGTACTGGGCGCGACATACTCGCTGGCCCTGATCGTCCTAGCCTTCACTGGTCACCGCTTCTTCAAGCAAAAAGCCCGCCCCGGCTGACCGGAGCGGGCTTTTCGAAATCGAATGTCCTCGAGAAATTACGAGGAGTAGAATTCGACCACGAGGTTCGGTTCCATCTGCACCGGGTACGGCACTTCAGAGAATTCCGGGATGCGCACGAAGGTGGCCTTCATGGCTTTCGGGTCGAGGTCGATATAGTCCGGGATATCGCGTTCCGGGCTTTCCAGGGCTTCCAGCACCAGAGCCATCGAGCGCGAACGGTCGCGGACTTCGATCACGTCGCCCGGCTTCACGCGGTAGGACGGGATGTTGACCTTCGTGCCGTTCACCTTGACGTGGCCGTGGTTCACGAACTGACGGGCCGCGAACACGGTCGGGACGAATTTGGCGCGGTAGACGATGGCGTCCAGGCGGCACTCGAGCAGACCGATCAGGTTCTCGGTCGTGTTGCCCTTGCGGCGGGAAGCTTCGTCATAGATGCGGCGGAACTGCTTCTCGGTGATGTTGCCGTAATAGCCCTTCAGCTTCTGCTTAGCCATCAGCTGCAGGCCGAAATCGGACATCTTGCCCTTGCGGCGCTGACCGTGCTGGCCCGGGCCGTAGGAGCGGGAGTTCACCGGGGACTTCGGACGGCCCCACAGGTTTTCACCCATGCGGCGGTCAATCTTGTACTTCTGAGAATGACGCTTCGACATTCTGGTCTCTCTATGTAGTCGATGCGGACCGGCAACCCCACGATTGAGATTGCGTTTGCAACGGCGGCGCTCGCATCACCCGTCATGTATTCCCCGGCCCAGGCGCACCTGTTCCGCGGAAAGCGGGGTTTCTACCGCCACAGCAGGGAAAGTCAATGCTTGTGACTGCAGGGATGCAGGCCCCGTATCATCCCGGTTGCCCGCGCGACCGGTGACGACTAGCAAGGCGGCATGCGTATCCTGATTGCCCTTCTCACAAGTCTGACCCTGGCCCCGGCCTGGGCACAGACGCCCTCGCCCGCCCTTCCCATTCTCCAGGAGGCGATCGATGAGGCCGTGGAAAGCGGCCAGACGCCGGGCCTTTCGGTCACGGCGCGACTGCCGGACGGTCAGCGATTACAGGTGTTTGCCGGCAATGCACGGGATCATGGCCCTGTCCCGATTGATGCACAGACCCGTTTCCTGTCGGGCAGTACGGGCAAGACGATTGCGGCCCTGCTGGCGGTGCAACTGGTCGAAGACGGCGTGCTTTCGCTGGACGAGGCCCTGGAAACCCGGTTGGCCGGTCAGGCCTGGTGGGACCGTCTGCGCAATCATGACGTCCTGACCTTGCGCATGCTGCTCAATCATTCCGCCGGCGTGCCGGACTATCTGGAAGATGTCGGCTTTTACCTGACCAAATCCGTGCGTGGTACGGCCTGGATGGAGCCGGAGGACCTTGTCGGCTTTGTTGCCGGGGGAACGCCGAACGGCATCCCGGGCGAGCACTATGCCTATTCCGATACGGACTACATCCTGGTCGGGCTGGTGATCGAAGCAGTCACCGGCGAAGCCTTCTACGAGCTCGCACGAACCCGTATCATTGAACCGCTGAACCTGATATCGACCGAGCCCTTGCGGGGCCGGGATTTCGAGGGGCTGGCGGATGGTCATGTGAACGGTTGGTTCGGCCTCAGCGCGACCGCACGAAATGGCCGGCTGAACCAGACCCTCAACCATGAGTGGACGGGCGGCGGCTGGGTCACCACGCCGGACGATCTGGTCACGCTCTACCATGCGCTGGGCGATGACGGTCTTTTCGCACAAGAGGGCCGGTTGATGCGCACGAACTTCAATGCCTTCCAGCCGGACGGTCCCTCCGGCTACGGGCTGGGCGTATTCGTGCGACGGACCGGTGAGGACAGCTACCGTATCGCCCATGGCGGGGATTTCGGTGGCTATCGCTCAGCGGTCCTGCATGACAGTGCCAGCGGCATCACGCTGGCGGTTCAGGCCAATTCCAAGGCCTTTGAAGCGCCGGATTTCAATTTTGAGCTTCTGGCACTGCTGAACGAGCCGGAATAGCCCGGTCGGGACTGGTGACAGACCGGCACAAGCAGATTTCCTGAGAATCGTTTGCAAAATGGCGAAAGACGGTCAAACTGCGTGTCGCACCACAAAGGACACATGCATGATCACCACCACCCTGCCCACTCCGAATGGCCGCCGCTATCTCCAACAATTGTGCAAACACTGGAGCCACAAGTTCGAGACGGAATTCACGCCGGAAGAGGGGCGGATCGATCTGCCGCTCGGCCCTGTCCGCCTGACGGCCAATGACACCGAGCTGACCGTTTCCCTGGATCCGGCGGAAGGAGCAGACATTTCCCGGTTCAAACAAGTGGTCCAGGACCATTTGGACCGGTTTGCCTTCCGGGAAACGCCCCTGCCTTATGACTGGCAGGAAGCGGCTTAATCCTCGCGAACGATGCGAGCCTTGCCGCGGCCCAGGGTGAGCGCCTTCACCGCACCGCGGAAGGTACGCACTTCCTGTTCGGTCCAGCGGCCGCGGATGAAGGCATTGCGCAAATTCTGCGTCATCAGCGGGGTCTTGGAGGGCGGGTGGAAGAAACCGGCGCGGTCGAGTTCGTATTCGAAATGCTCGAACATGCGTTCCAGGTCTTCGCGCTTGGCGATATCGGAAACCGGCTCGAATTCCGGCGGTGCGGCTTCCTCGGCTTTCCATTCATAGGCAATCACGGAGACAGCCTGGGCCAGGTTGAGCGAGGAAAAGCTGCGATCAACCGGCAGGGTGATGATGGCATCGGCCAGGGTGACGGCTTCATTGGGAAGGCCGGACTTCTCGCCCCCGAACATGACGGCGACGCGTTCCCCGGACGCGATCGCGGCGCGCATTTCGGCAACGGCCTGGCGGGCGGTCAGCACAGGTTTCTCCATGCCGCGCGGCCGGGCCGTGGTCGCGTAGATCCGGTTCACATCATGCAGGGCGTCAGAGAGACGGTATTCCACGCGGGCATTGTCCAGCACGGGGGAGCCGGCAGCCATGGTGATGGCCTTGTCATTGGGCCAGCCATCGCGCGGATCGACGACGATGAGTTCGGGAAGGCCGAAATTCCCCATCACCCGGCAGGCCGCCCCGATATTCTCGCCCAGCTGGGGCGTGTGGAGGATGAAGGCGGGCGTGTCTGTCATGATCGGTCCTGCTGGGGTCTCAATGCGATAGGCCTGATTTGTTCGTCCAGGCCCGCCCTGTCCATGACCGGCTGCAGTGTCACCGGTTTCCGGCTTCGGTGGGTCCCGGCAGTAAACACGCGACAGAGGCCCGACAAAACCCGTTGCGAAGCTTTTTCAGGACGGGCCTTCCTTGCTGCAGCAACGGATGCTAGAGAGCGCCCAAATTTCCACGCGCGACGCGCGCGTACCCGCATGTCCGAACGATAATCCGAACAGAAAGCAGAACACCCATGGCGAAGATCAAAGTCGATACCCCGGTCGTCGAGCTCGACGGCGATGAGATGACCCGCATCATCTGGCAGATGATCAAGGACAAGCTGATCCTGCCCTATCTCGACATTGATCTGGAATATTACGATCTCTCCGTCACCAAGCGTGACGAGACGGACGACCAGATCACGATCGATGCCGCCAACGCCATCAAGAAGTACGGCGTCGGCGTGAAGTGCGCCACCATCACCCCGGACGAAGCCCGCGTGGAAGAGTTCGGCCTGAAGAAGATGTGGCGTTCCCCGAACGGCACGATCCGCAACATCCTGGGCGGCGTCGTCTTCCGTGAGCCGATCGTGATCTCCAACATTCCGCGCCTGGTACCGGGCTGGCAGCAGCCGATGGTGATCGGCCGTCACGCCTTTGGTGACCAGTATCGCGCCACCGATTTCCTGGTCCCGGGCAAGGGCACGCTGACCATGACCTACACGCCGGAAGATGGCGGCGAGCCGGTCGAGTATGAAGTGTTCAAATTCCCGAGCGCTGGCGTGGCCATGGGCATGTACAATCTGGATGATTCCATCCGCGATTTCGCCCGCGCCTCCTTCAATTACGGCCTGCAGCGCGGCTGGCCGGTCTATCTGTCGACCAAGAACACGATCCTGAAAGCCTATGATGGCCGCTTCAAGGACCTGTTCCAGGAAGTCTTCGACACCGAATTCAAGGACGCCTTCCAGTCCAAGGGCATCTCCTATGAGCACCGCCTGATCGACGACATGGTCGCTGCGGCCATGAAATGGTCCGGCGGCTTTGTGTGGGCCTGCAAGAACTATGATGGCGACGTGCAGTCCGACACCGTGGCCCAGGGCTTCGGTTCGCTCGGCCTGATGACCTCCGTGCTGATGTCCCCGGACGGCAAGACGGTGGAAGCGGAAGCGGCCCACGGCACCGTGACCCGTCACTACCGCCAGCATCAGCGTGGCGAGCAGACCTCCACCAACTCCATCGCCTCCATCTTCGCCTGGACGCAGGGCCTGACCCATCGCGGCCGTATGGATGGCAATGAAGACCTGCAGAAGTTTGCCAAGACGCTGGAGAACACGATCATCGAGACGGTGGAAGCCGGCTTCATGACCAAGGACCTGGCACTTCTGGTCGGCGACGAGCAGGGCTGGCTGTCCACGGAAGGCTTCCTCGACAAGGTCGACGAGAACTTCCAGAAGGCGATGGCCAATTGGAGCTAGTCCGACAACGGACCAGTTCAGATGTGACAAGGGGCGGGCCGAAAGGTCCGCCCTTTTTCTTTGCGCTGCAGCACATTGTTTTGCCAAGAGACCATTGTCACCCGCCAGCCGGACCGGTAATTTCACAATGAGGGCTGCAGGGAGCTTATGGGGAGCTTCAACGCGTTTCGGAAACGAGGAACGCCATGCAGGCATATTACAAATTCGAACCGGATCACCGGCTCTGCGTTTACCGGATTTCCGGGGCCATCACGGCCACCGGCTTGCTCACCCTGTTCCGCTCGGCGCGAACCGATGCGGGTTGGCGCGACAATTACCGCTTCCTGACCATTCTGGAAAACGCCTCGCTCGCCCACATGGACACACACGCCATCAATGAGCTGATGTCCGGCATGCGAACCGAGGATCTGGCGCCCAGGGAGCGCCAGCAGGCCGCCATCGTCTCCAACGATGAATTGTCCAAAGGACTACTCGCCTTCTGGGTGGCGGCCTCAGCCCGGCAATTGGGAACGCAGGAAAAGGTCTTCGCCACGGAATCCGACGCACGGGCCTGGCTGGCGGCGGAGGTAGAAGCGATCGCCCTGCCCGCCGCGGACTTCAACGACTAGAGCGGGCCGCCGGCCCGTTTCATGGTGACGAAGGTTTCCGCCTCGATCTGCCAGACCGCCCCGTCAAAGCGCCATTTGGCAAAATAGCGGCCGGAATAGCGGATTTGCATCCCGTCCATCGACCAGGATCCGGTCCATCGGCCGGTCTCGGCGGCCAGACCGCCACACTCCCCGATCTCGATGCGCGAGGGCGTGCGAACATAGGCGACATCCGGCATTTGCTCGAAAATGCCCTGCCAAGCCTCCAACTGGGCCTGACGGCCCTGGATGAGCTGGGCCTCGTCTCCGGGCACCAGAATGGCATCTTCGGTCAGGCAGGCCTCAATGGCACGCAGGGCGCGCATTTCCAGTGCTTCATTGAAGGCCTGACGCGCAGACAGGACCGAGCGGGCGGCGAACTTGTCGCCGACCAGCTGGGTATCCGTTTTCGCCTTGCGGGACATCAGCCGGCCAGGGCCGCCTTGATGGCCTCCAGACCGTCAGCCGCCTTGGATCCATCCGGGCCACCGGCCTGGGCGAAGTCGGGACGGCCACCGCCCCCCTTGCCGCCAACGGCCGCCGAGCCGGCGCGGACCAGCTCCACCGCGCTGTGGCTGCCGGTCAGATCATCGGTGACGCCAACCGCCAGAGCGGCCTTGCCTTCATTGACGCCGATGAAAGCGGCAATGCCGGATCCCATCTGGGATTTCGCTTCATCGATCAGGGCCCGCAAATCCTTGCCACCCACGCCTTCAACCACGCGACCGATGAATTTCACGCCGCCGATCTCTTCCGGACCGGCCGGGGCCGCACCACCGCCGCCACCCATGGCGAGCTGTTTCTTGGCTTCGGCGAGCTGGCGTTCCAGCTTCTTGCGTTCCTCCAGGAGGGAGGAGACGCGGGACGGCAGATCCGACGTCGTCACTTTGAGAATGTCGGCGGCAGCCCGGCCATAGCCCATCTGTTCCTCGACATGCCGGCGGGCGCCCTCGCCCGTCAGCGCCTCGATCCGGCGAACGCCCGAGGAGACGGCGCTTTCGGAGACCACCTTGAACAGGGCGATATCGCCCGTGCGTTCGACATGGGTGCCGCCGCACAATTCCACGGAATAATCCGTGTCCACATCGGCCAGGTCATGGCCCATGGAGAGGACGCGGACCTCGTCGCCATATTTCTCGCCGAACAGGGCCAGCGCGCCGGCCTCGATCGCAGCATCCGGCGTCATTGTGCGGGTGGCAACACCGGCATTCTGGCGGATCACCTCATTCACCTGCGCCTCGATGGCGGCGAGCTCTTCGGCCGACACAGACTTGTTGTGACTGAAGTCGAAACGCAGGCGGTCCGGGCCGACATAGGAGCCCTTCTGGGTGACGTGCGGGCCCAACACGTCGCGCAGTGCCTTGTGGACGAGGTGGGTGGCCGAGTGGTTCGACTTGGTTGCGGCCCGGCGCTTGGCGTCGACGACCAGAAGCGCCGTATCGCCGGTGACGATGTCTCCCTGCTCCATCACACCGATATGGGCATGCATGTCCCCGCCGCGCTTCTGCGTGTCCTCGACCTTGAAGACGGCGCCATTGGAGAAACGGATTTCACCGGTATCGCCGCACTGGCCGCCGCTCTCGCCATAGAAGGGCGTGCGGTCGAAGACCAGCTCGCCGGCCTGGCCAGCCCCGAGGGCACCGGCCTGATTGCCGCCGGACACAATCGCGACCAGCTTGCCCTCTTCCTGCGTGCCGTCATAGCCGAGGAATTCCGTGGCACCGGCCTTTTCGCGCACCGCAAACCAGACGGCGTCCGGCGCGGCATCGCCGGAGGAGAATTTCTGGGCGCGGGCATCAGCCCGCTGCTTGTCCATGGCTTTTTCAAAGCCGGCCTCATCCACCGTCATGCCCTTGGCGCGGAGTGCGTCCTGGGTAAGATCGAGCGGGAAGCCATAGGTGTCATAGAGTTTGAAAGCGGTCTCGCCCGGCAGGGCATCGCCTTCGGCCAGACCGGAGGTGGCCTCTTCCAGCAGGCTCAGACCGCGGCCCAGCGTGCGCTGGAAGCGTTCTTCCTCAACCTTGAGCGTGTCTTCCAGAAGCGCACCGGCACGGACCAGTTCGGGATAGGCATCGCCCATCTCGGCCTGCAGCGCCGGAACCAGTTTCCACATGACCGGCTCGCTGGCGCCGAGAAGGTGCGCATGGCGCATGGCGCGGCGCATGATGCGGCGCAGGACATAGCCGCGGCCCTCATTGGACGGCGACACGCCATCGGCCATCATGAAACAGGTGGAACGCAAATGGTCGGCGATGACGCGATGGCTGGCCAGGGCCTCGCCTTCGGCCTTCACGCCCAGCGCGTCCTCACCGGCACGGATCAGGTTCGCGAACAGGTCGACATCATAATTATTGTGCTTGCCCTGCAGGATGGCCGCGATGCGTTCCAGACCCATGCCCGTATCGATGGAGGGTTTGGGCAGATTGATCCGCTCGTCCGCCGACAATTGCTCGAACTGCATGAAGACAAGATTCCAGATCTCGATGAACCGGTCGCCGTCCTCGTCCGGAGAGCCCGGCGGACCGCCCGGAATGTCCGGGCCATGATCAAAGAAGATTTCCGAACACGGACCGCACGGACCGGTATCGCCCATGGACCAGAAATTGTCCGAAGTGGAGATGCCGATGATCCGGTCATCGGACAGACCGGCAATCTTGCGCCACAGGGCCCGCGCTTCGTCATCCTCGGAATAGACCGTCACGAGGAGCTTGTCCTTAGGCAGGGCGAATTCCTTGGTCACCAACTCCCAGGCATGGCTGATCGCCTGTTCCTTGAAATAATCGCCGAAGGAGAAATTCCCCAGCATTTCAAAGAAGGTGTGGTGACGCGCGGTATAGCCGACATTGTCCAGATCATTGTGCTTGCCACCGGCGCGCACGCATTTCTGCGAGGAGGTCGCCCGCGGAATGGCGCGCTTTTCCTTGCCGGTGAAAGCATTCTTGAACGGCACCATGCCCGCATTCACGAAAAGCAGGGTCGGGTCGTCCTGCGGGACGAGCGGGGCCGATTGGACCACTTCGTGATCATTCTTGGCGAAGTAGTCGAGGAAGGTGGCACGGATGTCGCGCAGGCTGGCCATGGGGTCAGGTCCGTCGGTTTGCTGGCGCGTGAAGCGGTACTGATCCGTCCACGCTCAAAAATCTGGATATCATATAGAAACGGGTGCCCGGCCTAGCCAAGCACCCGTTTGCAATTCAGCTGCGATTGAAGCACAGGTCGCGTCCTTGCAGACACAGGCCCTGATCGCAGATTTTGGCGTAAGGTCCGGCGCTTAACCGGCGGCCGCCTCGTCATCCTCGGCATCGGGACCCGTCAGCATCTCATCGGCGATGAGACCGGCATTGGCGCGGACCTTCTTCTCGATCTCGTCAGCGACATCCGGATTGGTCAGCAGGAATTGGCGTGCATTCTCGCGGCCCTGGCCAATCCGCTCGGAATTGTAGGAATACCAGGAGCCGGATTTCTCGATCACATCGCCCTTGACGCCGAGATCGATCAGCTCGCCCATTTTTGAAATGCCTTCGCCATAGAGAATGTCGAATTCGACTTCCCGGAAAGGCGGCGCGACCTTGTTCTTGACGACTTTGACGCGGGTCTGGTTGCCGATGACTTCGTCGCGGTTCTTGATGGCGCCGATACGGCGGATATCCAGACGGACGGACGAGTAGAATTTCAGCGCATTACCGCCCGTCGTCGTTTCCGGAGAACCGAACATGACGCCGATCTTCATGCGGATCTGGTTGATGAAGATCACCAGGCAGTTGGACTTGGAGATGGAAGCGGTCAGCTTGCGCAGCGCCTGACTCATCAGGCGGGCCTGAAGACCCGGCAGGCTGTCACCCATCTCGCCTTCCAGTTCCGCACGCGGTGTCAGCGCGGCGACGGAGTCGATCACTAGAATATCGACCGCACCGGAGCGCACCAGCGTGTCAGCAATCTCAAGCGCCTGCTCACCGGCATCCGGCTGGGACACCAGAAGCTCACCCACATCCACGCCCAGCTTGGCCGCATAGATCGGGTCCAGCGCGTGCTCGGCATCGACGAAAGCGGCAACACCGCCGGCCTTTTGGGCCTCGGCCACCGTGTGCAGGGCCAGGGTGGTCTTGCCCGAGCTTTCCGGACCATAAATCTCGATGATGCGGCCCTTCGGCAGACCGCCAATGCCCAGTGCGATGTCCAGCCCGAGCGACCCCGTCGAGATCGCTTCGATATCCATGTGCGGACGCTGGCCGAGCTTCATCACGGAGCCCTTGCCGAACGCCTTGTCGATCTGGCTCAAAGCGGCCTCGATGGCCTTTTGCTTGTCCGTGTTCACGTTGTCTTTCACGAGTCGAATCGCGCCCTTGCTCATAGCCTTCATCCCTTATTTCACGCCCCCGGGGTGCGGGCAACCGAGGTCAGTCGTACTAGTTTTGTTCCGGGAACACAAGCGGAACATCTTATGGTTAACAAAACGGAACAAAATCAGATCACTGGCCGGTTTCGACCCACCAGTCTTCAATTGATCCCCATCCATTTCGCGCTAGACTCATCCGTATGGGACGGAATTGGACTGCCTTGCTTTCGCGACTCATCGTGCTGCTCATCGCACTCAGCCTGTTGCGTTGCTCACCGGGGCCGACGGGATTGGGCGATGCCAGCCTGGACGACATCCGGGCGCGGGGCGAATTGGTCGTTCTCACGCTGGAAGGGCCGACCACCTATGGCGACGGGCCGGACGGGCCGGAAGGCTATGAGGTCGACCTCGTCACAGCCTTCGCGGAGACGCTGGGCCTGACAGTGCGCTTCGAAACCCGCCGCCACATTGATGGTTTGCTGGATGCGCTGGCTGCCGGCGACGGCCATCTGGCCGCCGCCAATCTCACCGTCACGCCCGCGCGCCGGGAGCGCGTGAGCTTTGGCCCGGTCTACAAGGCCGTAACCGAGCAGCTCGTCTGCCGACGCGACGGACCGGCACCGACCCGGCTTGAGGACCTGCCCGGCACACGCGTCCGGGTACTGGCCGGATCCAGCTATGAAGAAACACTGGAAAGCATCGGGGAAGGCCTGCCCGGCCTGACCTGGTCGGCACGAACAGCCGGCTCCGCCATGCCACTGCTGGATTCCGTGGATGCGCGCACGATTGATTGCACGATCGCTGACAGCCATCTCGCCGATTTCGCCCGGCGCCGGCATCCCGAACTGGTCGTGGCGATGGATTTGACCGAGGAACGTCCCCTCGCCTGGGCCCATTCCGGCCAGGTGGAAGGCCTGCAGCCCGCCCTGGCGAACTGGTTTGCTAATGCCCATGGCGAGGGCTTCCTGGAAGAGCTGGATTCGCGCTGGTTCGGCCGGTTCGGGGAGTTCGACTATGTCGATGTCGCCCGTTTCGTCCGCCGGGTGCAAAGCCGGCTGCCCGAATATCGCGAGGCCTTCGAAGTCGCCGCCGAAGACCTGCCCTTCGACTGGGAAATGCTGGCCGCACAGGCCTATCAGGAATCCCATTGGGATGCGGACGCGGTCTCAGTCACCGGCGTGCGCGGCCTGATGATGCTCACCCTGTCCACGGCGGAACGGGTCGGAATCGAGGACCGGCTGGACCCCTTCCAGTCAATCGAGGGCGGTGCCGCCTATCTGGCCGACCTTTATGATCGCATTCCGGAAGACGTGCGGGGCGAAGACCGGATCTGGTTCACCCTGGCCGCCTATAATATCGGCATGGGCCACATGTATGACGCCCGCGCTCTGGCCGAACGCCTTGGCCGCGACAAGAATTCCTGGAACGATCTCGCCGCCACCCTGCCACTCCTGTCGGACCCGCAATATTATGAGAGCCTGCGCTATGGCTATGCCCGCGGATTGGAACCGGTGCGCTATGTCGAGAAAATCCGGGAGTACCGCGCCCTGCTGGATGCTCAAGGACTATAAGCCGCCCCACGCTGGATTTGTTGCGGCAAACATCTAGGTTATTGCGGGGATATTGGGGAGGGAAGCAGTGACGAAGAGCCTGTATCTGGCACGCATCCTCATATGGCTGATCGTTGCTGACACCGCTGTCCGGTGCGCCATGGTGGTGAGTTTCCACCTCGCCCCAAGCGCCTTCGAGGCGCTCTGGCCGGCCGGCTACCACCTGCTCAACAGTGTGAGCCTCTGGCAAATGGCCGTGCCGCTGATCGTTCTGCCGGCCGTCGCCTTCTTTGCCTGGAACATCCGGCAGCGCCCGGCCGCGGCACTCATCTATATTTCAATCCAGCTGATCGCCCATGGTGTCATCGTTGCCATCAGTGTGGTGACGACACCCGGCTATTTCGACCATCCCGGCCACTATCTCTTCCTGGTGGAAGGGATCACGGTCATTCTGCTGTCCAGGCATTTGATCCGTCGGGCAGAAAGCTGAGCGCATCGCCGGTCAATTCTCCTTGGCGCTGAGCTCTTCCTTCACCTTCTCGGCCAGCTGGGTGAGCGTGAAGGGTTTGGGCAGGAAGGAGATTTCCTGCTCCTTGGACAGCGTGTCGGAGAATTGCTCCGCGGCATAGCCAGAGATGAAGACGATGCGCGTGCCTTCCAGGAGATGGCGCGCCTTCTCCAGCAGGCCCGGCCCGTCCAGGCCCGGCATGACCACGTCGGAAATCACCAGGTCAAAGCCCTCTTCCTCATCCTCGAGGATTTCATAGGCTTCTTCACCGTCACAGGCTTCCATGACGTCATAGCCGCGCTTGGCGAGCGTCTTGGCAGCGATATTGCGGACGGCATCCTCATCCTCGACGAGAAGAATACGACCCCGGCCGGACAGGTCTTCCGGCGCCTTCTCTACGGTCTTCTCGACCTCAGCCTGTTTCAGCTCGACCGCTTCTTCCTCGGTCGGCTGATGGCCGGGGAGATAGATGGTGAAGGTCGTGCCCTTGCCCACTTCACTGTCGGCGAACAGGAAGCCGCCGGACTGTTTGACGATGCCATAGACCGTCGCCAGCCCCAGACCCGTGCCCTTGCCCGCTTCCTTGGTGGTGAAGAAGGGTTCGAAGATTTTTTCCAGCGTCGCCTTGTCCATGCCATGCCCCTCATCGGTCACGGCGATGGCCAGCCAATCGCCTTCGCGCGGATTGGGCGCGCCGGCATTGCGGACGATCTCGTCGGAGACCTTGGCCGTCTTCACGACGAGTGAACCGCCACCCTGATCGCGCATGGCGTCGCGGGCATTGGCGGCCAGATTGATGATGGCGGTTTCCAGCTGGCCCTTGTCGGCCTTGATCAGCGGCAGATCGCGGCCATGGACAATGTCCAGACGCACGGTTTCCTCGACGATCTGGCGCAGAAGCACCGACACGTCGGACAGGAGATCGCCAATATCCAGCGTCTCCATGCGGAAGGTCTGCTTGCGCGAGAAGGCCAGGAGTTTGCGGACCAGGCCCGCAGCCCGCGCCACGGTCTGGTTGATCGATTGCAGCTCGGAATAATCGGGATCACCAACCGGGTGACGGTTGAGCAGCTCGTCGCAATTGAGACGGACAGCCGTCAGCAGATTGTTGAAGTCGTGAGCGACACCCCCGGCGAGCTGGCCGACGGCCTGCATCTTGTTGGCCTGGGAGAATTGGCGCTCCATTTCCTTCCAGGTGGTGACGTCGATCACATAGGCGACGCGCTTGCCGCCGCGTGCCGGCGCGAAGGCCAGGTGTGCGTAGACCGGGGTCTCGCCCGCCTCCAGACGCGCTTCCGCCGGCTCACCACTGCCTGCCATGGCGGCAGCGAAGGCCTCGTCCGGGGAGCGGCCATCATCCCAGTTGAACAGGTCGCAGAATTTCACGCCCGGGATCGCCTTGCCGCCGGTCAGCTGGACCAGGGCCGGGTTCACATCCTCGATAATGGCGGTTTCCGGATCAGCGCCGTCCAGCTTAACTACGCCGAAGGGCGCATTGGCGAACATTTCGTCCAGCGTGCGGCCAGCCGCCTGCGGTGCTTCCGAGGCCATGGCTTGTGCGACACCCGGAGGCGCGCCAGTAGCCGAGAGGCCGTACATCACCACCCGGCCCATGCCGCTATCACCCGGCGTCCACTCGACGGCCAGGGCAACCGGGCTTTCAATTCCATCGCGCGCTTTCAGGCGAGCATCGATGCGGGCCACGCCCTCGCCACCGCGCGTCTGTTGCACGGATTTGGCACCATCGCCGGCCAGGATATCCTTGAGCGGCGGGAAGGGTGCGCCTTCAGCCAGACCCAGCCAGTCACGGAAAGTGGCATTGCCATTGGCAATTTCGCCGTTCACGCGCAGGGAAAAGAGCGCGACCGGCGCGTGCAGGCACCAGTCCGCCAGAGCCAAGGCGGAGCCGCTGTCGCGGACGCCGGTATCCTTGAGCCGCCAGAGGATGAGTCCGCCCTCCTGGGGGCTGGCTTCCAGATGGAAACGCTCGACCTGGCCCTCGCCAAGATCCAGCGGCGGCAGAAGCTCGCAAGCGCCCTCACCCCGGGCTGCCGCACGGGCCAGCCGGTAGACGACTCCATCGCCGCCGCCCGATCCGGCCCAGATCCGGTCAATGGTCGGCAGGCCGAAACTCTGGCCGAAACCGCCCGCCTTGCGCGCCAGCGCCTGATAGGCCTGGTTGGCCCAGCGCGGACCACCGCGCTGATCGGTGATGAGAACCGGCTCGCCCAGCGTGTCGAGCGCCTGGAAGGCGAGCTGGGACGGTGTCGGCGCGCGATTGCTTTCCACCTTGCGCCGCATATTCCGCCCGGCGGTTTCGCCCGCCGCAATGGCGTAGAGAACCAAAAAGCCGACAGCCGCGAGCCCGGACAGATAGACAAAGCCCTGCCAGCCATCCTCTCCGGCGGCCAGGATGGCAGCGCCGAAGGCGATGATCGCGATGACCCCGCAGACCCAGAAGGCCACTTTCACGATCGGCCGGGACCAGATGGTTTTGCGGGGCTTGGGATCGGGGGCGGCAGTCTCGGCCATGGCGACGCTCCGGGCGCGAATCAGATGAAGTGCGACACAGCTTACTCGCTCGGGCGATAACGTGCGCGCTGTCCTTTCGCCAAGGAGAGAACATAACCGATCACTTTGGCCACTGCCTGGAAGTGTTCGGTCGGGATTTCCTCGTCCAGATCGGCTGTTGCCCACAGGGCCCGCGCCAGCGGCGGATCCTCGACGATCGGCACGCTATGCTCGGTGGCCAGTTCACGGATACGCAGGGCCACCTCGTCGACACCCTTGGCGACGCAGACCGGTGCCGGGGTTTCGCCCTGCTCGTAATACAGCGCAATGGCGTAGTGGGTCGGGTTGGTCACGATGACCGTGGCATCCGGGACCTGGGTCATCATGCGGCGCTGGGCCCGCTCCTGGCGGAGCTGACGCAGCTTGGCGCGCACCATGGGATCGCCTTCGGACTGTTTCAGCTCGTCCTTGATTTCCCGGCGTGACATGCGATTGCGCTTCATGAAGCTCTGGCGCTGGAAGAGATAGTCCAGCCCGGCAATGATCGCGTACACGACCAGTGCGGCCAGAAGCAGCTCGATGGAAGCCTGGCGGACAATGCCCAGCAGGGCGACGATATCCAGGGCCGGCAGTTCGGCCAGGATTTCCCGCTTCGGATAAAGGACGACGAAAGCGGCCGCTGCGACGAGCGCCATTTTGCCAACCCCTTTGAGGAAGTTGGCGATGCCCTGCGGGCCGAAGTTTCGCTTGAAACCGTCGATCGGATTGAGCTTGGAGAGTTTCGGCTGGATCTTCTCGGTCGTGAACAGCATGCCCTGCTGGACGTAATGGCCGGCGAAACCCGCGACCGCCAGAAACAGAACGGGCAAGCCCACCACGGCAGCGATTTCCCAAGCCGTGCTCTGCATCATCTGCATCATGCCATTGGGGTCGACCGAGAAATTATGGGCCTCGGCAAAGAAGACCTGCAGATCAGCCGCCATGGTCCGCGCCATGGCCGGAAACACGAAAGCCAGAAGCGCCAAGCCGGTCGCCAGGATGAACCAGCCCGGGATTTCCTGGGATTTGGCGACATCGCCTTTCTCGCGTGCGTCATCCAGCCGCCGCTGAGTTGGTTCTTCTGTTTTCTGGGAGTCGTCTTCGCCTTCCGCCAACGCGCCCTCCCTAATTCATGTCCAGGGCGAAGCGCTGCATGCGCTCCAGCCAGACAGCACTCATCGCGCCGAGCGAGATAGTGAGAATGAAGAGGCCGATCATGATGTTGGACGGCATGGCGATGAAGAAGATCTGGGCCTGGGGCATCAGACGCGAGAGCACGCCCAGCGCCAGATAGAAGGTCAGGCCGAACACGATCAACGGCGCGGCCAGCTGAACCCCGATCCGGAACGCATCAACGAAGGCATTGAGCGCCCAGAAGGCAGCATCGCCCATGTCCGGCATCGTGCCGACATCGAAGACGGCGTAGGAATTCACCGTCGTCAGCAACAGCATGTGATGCGTGTTGGTCGCGAACAGGAGCAGCATGAAGGTCAGGTTGAGAAAGGTCGCGACCAGTGCGCCCTGCTGGCCCTGGGACGGGTCGAAACTCTGCGCCATGGCGAGCGAGGTCTGCATGCCGATGACCTGACCGGCGATTGCAGCTGTCGCCAGGAATATCCGTGCCACCGCCCCGATCATCAGGCCGATGATCACCTCGCCCATCACCAGCCCTGCCATCATCATGGGCTGGGCCGGCATGGCCGGCAGGTTCGGCGCCACGATCGGGCCGAGGATCAGACAGACCAGAAGCGCAAAGGACAGGCGGATACGCACGGGAATGGAGGGTTCACCGAAACCGGGCAGCAACATGAGGATGGCGCCGACCCGGGCAAACACCAGACCCGCCGCAAAGATGATCTCGGGCGCCTGCGGGATCATGGCGTGGCGATCCGGTCGAAAATGATCGTCATGAAGCCCGACATCAGTGCGCCCATCAGGGGCAGGAAGATCAGGAGTGCAATGAAGATGGCGATAATTTTGGGCACGAAGACCAGGGTCATTTCCTGGACCTGAGTGAGCGCCTGGAAGAGCGCAATCGTCACCCCGACGGCCAGACCCACCAGCATGATGGGGGCCGACATGGCCAGCATGAGCCAGATGGCTTCACGGGCAAAGTCGAGGACTTCAGGGCCTGTCACAGGTCTCGCCTCACCTTCTGCGGGGGAGAATCGGTCTTACGGTTAATTATGTTTACGAATGCGCGTCCGACGTTAAGAAAGAGTCAATTCTGGTAAACGTTCGGGAGTCATCCATTA
Organism: Maricaulis parjimensis; assembly: GCF_016817355.1. Lineage (GTDB taxonomy): Bacteria > Pseudomonadota > Alphaproteobacteria > Caulobacterales > Maricaulaceae > Maricaulis > Maricaulis parjimensis. The sequence goes on along the minus strand of NZ_JADOTT010000003.1, from coordinate 134,975 downwards.
TGCGCCTTCGCCGCTTTCTCATTGGCACAACTAGCCTGGCCCTGCTGGCCGCCTGCAGCCCGTCTGAAGAGACAAGTGCTGCGGTAGAACAGGTCGAGAATGCGGCCCAGCCCGCTGCCGAAACCGCTGCCTCGGAACAGACCGAAACCGAGCGCCTTTACGCCTGGTTCGACGAGCAGTTCAATGCCGAAATGGAGTTGTCGCCCATCGGCAAAACCTATCTGGGCATGCTGGACGATCTGGAAGCCTACGGGCAGTGGGATGATGCGTCCGAACAGGCCTTCATGGACGGCCTGGCCCGCAGCGCGGAACGTCTGCGCTACATGCGCGAGAATTTCGATTTCGACGCGCTGACCCCGGAAGCCCAGGTCTCCTACCGCTTCGCCGAGTTCATCGAGACCAATACGGCCGAACAGGGCGAGTTCTGGGATCACGGCTATATCTTCACCCAGTTCTTTGGTCCGCACACCAATCTGCCGACGACGATGATCGGCTATCACCGCATCGACAATGTCGACCACGCCGAAGCCTATATCTCCCGCCTGAACGGGATGGGTGAGGTGCTCAATATGCGGACGGCGCAGGCTGATGAGCGTGCCCAGGCCGGCGTTCTGGCTCCGGCCTTTGCCTATCCGATCGTGATCAATGCGGCGCAGCGTTTCGTCACCGGCGCCCCGTTCGACGATAGCGGTGAAGACAGCCCTCTGCTGGCCGACTTCCGCGGCAAGGTCGAGGCGCTGGAGATCGAGCAGGACGAGAAGGATGCCCTGATCGCCCGGGCTATCGAGGCGCTGGAAACCTCTGTCGGCCCCGCTTACACACAGCTGATCGCCACAATGGAAAGCCATGCCGAAATGGCTGACGGCCGGGTCGAGGGTGTCTGGTCGCTGCCGGAAGGTGAATCCTTCTACCAGACGCAGGTCAACAACTACACGACCCGCTATGACATGACGGCCGACCAGATCCACCAGATCGGTCTGGACGAGGTCGAGCGCATCCATGGCGAAATGCGTGACATCATGGAAGAGGTTGGCTTCGAAGGCTCGTTGCAGGACTTCTTCCAGTATCTGCGCGAGGACGAACAATTCTACTATCCGGACACCGAGGAAGGCCGTCAGCGCTATCTCGATGAGGCCACCGCCATGGTGGACCACATCATGGAAATCGCGCCGCAATACTTCGACACCCTGCCGCGGGCCGACCTGGAAGTCCGTGCTGTGGAAGAGTACCGCATCGAGACCGCGACCGGTGCCTTCTATGAACAGGGTGCGCTGGATGGCAGCCGGCCGGGTGCCTATTACGTCAACCTGGCCAATATGCGGGACAACCCGACCTATCTGATGGAGACGCTCTCCTATCACGAAGGCGCTCCGGGCCACCACTTCCAGATCGCCCTCGCCCAGGAACTGACCGGCGTGCCGATGTTCCAGCGCCTGCAGGGCTATTCCGCCTTCTGGGAAGGCTGGGGCCTGTATGCCGAAAATCTCGGTCTGACGATGGGCGGGTTCACCGACCCCTACCAGAATTTCGGCCGCCTCTCCTATGAGGTCTTCCGGGCTGCCCGCCTGGTGGTCGATACCGGCGTGCACTCCCAGCAATGGACCGAGGAAGAAGCCGTCCAGTACATGCTGGCGAACACGCCGATGCCGGAAGGCGATATCCGCAATGAAGTGCGCCGCTACATGGTCTGGCCGGGTCAGGCCCTGTCCTACAAGATTGGCATGCTGACCATTCTCGACCTGCGCCAGCGGGCGATGGATGCGCTGGGTGACGACTTCACCTATGGCGCCTTCCACGATGTCGTCCTGACCAATGGCTCCGTGCCGCTGACCCTGCTGGAACAGCAGGTGGATGACTGGATTGCGCAGACGCTGGCGGCCCGGGAAACCGAGCAGTAACCGTCTTGCCCGTTTGACAGGCTGGCCCCGCCCGGGGCTATCCTGCGACATGAGATCTGGATGACAGCCGCTGCCGGCCCGGTGGCGGCTGCCATTCGTTTTATGCGTCCGATCTGTGGGAGGAGCGGGCGCCGGTGGGGAGACCGATCATGATCAAACACCTACGCACGCCGCTGGCCGTGTCGATGCTGGCCCTTGTCGCCGCCTGTTCGCAACCGGATGCCGGGACGAATACGGCCCAGGCCCCGGCCGTGGAAACCCCGGTCGAAGCGGCCGAGACTGAACGGCTCTATGCCTGGTTCGAAACCCTGTTCGAAGCCGATATCGCCCGCTCGCCACAAGGCCTGGCCGCCCTCGGCCGGCGCGATGATCTGGACGCCTATGGCCGCTGGGATGATGTGTCGGACGCCTCGGCCGAAGCCAATCAGCAACGCCGGATCGAGCGTCTGGCCTATTTGCACGACACTTTCGATCTGGACGCGCTGGATGAAGACGGGCGGGTCTCCTATCGCGTCTTCGAATACCTGCAGGAGACCGGCATCCGGCAATACGGGTTCAGCGACCAGAATTATGTCTTCACCCAGATGTTCGGCCCCCATACGGGCATGCCGACCTTCCTGATCAACCAGCACCGCGTCACCAATGCGGCCGAGGCCGAAGCCTATATCTCCCGCCTCGCCGGTTTCGCCGGTGTTTTCGACACCCTGATCGAACGCGCCGACGCCCGCGCCGAAGCTGGCGTCATGCCACCCCGCTTTGCCTTCGATTATCTGATCGGCAATACGCGCGCCGTGATCACCGGCGCACCGTTCGACGACAGCGAGACCGACAGCCCGCTGCTGGCCGATTTCCGGGCCAAGGTGAATGCGCTGGAGATCGACCAGGCCGCCAAGGACGACCTCCTGGCCCGCGGGATCGAAACAATGCAGACCGAGACCGGTCCGGCCTATGAACGCCTGATCGCCATGTTCGAACGCCACCAGGCGATGACGGATACCCGGGATGGCGCCTGGAAACTGCCGCGCGGCGAGGCTTTCTACCAAAGCCAGCTGGCCGCTTTCACCACCATGCCGGACCTGTCGCCGCAGGAAATCCACGATATCGGCCTGTCGGAGATCGACCGTATCCATGGTGAGATGCGCGGCATCATGGAACAGGTCGGCTTTGAGGGCTCGCTGCAGGACTTCTTCGAATTCATGCGCTCCGACGAGCAGTTCTACTATCCCAACACGGATGAGGGCCGTCAGCGCTATCTGGAAGAGGTGGATGTCGTCTTCGAACGCGTTGGCGAGGTCATCCCGGACTATTTCAACACGACGCCGCAGGCGCCGATGATTGTGCGCGAAGTGGAAGCCTTCCGGGCTGCCGGTTCGCCGACCGCTTTCTACAATTCGCCGGCCATGGATGGCTCCCGTCCGGGCATCTATTACGCCAACACGTCGAACATGCGGAACCTGCCCACCTACCAGATGGAGACCCTCGCCTATCATGAGGGCATTCCGGGGCACCATTTCCAGCTGGCCCTGACGCAGGAGCTGGAAGGCCAGCCCATGTTCCAGCGCCAGCTCTACCTGTCGGCCTTCGGCGAAGGCTGGGCGCTCTATGCGGAAAGCCTGGGCAAGGAAATGGGGCTGTTCACGGACCCTTACCAGGATTTCGGACGGCTGGCCTACGAGCTGTGGCGCGCCGGACGCCTGGTGGTCGACACAGGGATCCATGCCCTGCAATGGAGCCGCGAAGACGCGATCAACTATCTGCTGGAAAACACCTCCTTCACCGAGGAAGAGGTGACCCGGGAAGTCGAGCGCTACATCGTCTGGCCGGGTCAGGCGACCTCCTACAAGATCGGCCAGATGCGTATTCGCGACCTGCGCGACTATGCCCGCGACGAGTTGGGCGATGCGTTTGACTGGGGCGAATTCCATGATGTCGTGCTGACCCATGGCTCGCTGCCGCTGCCGGTTCTGACCGAGCTGGTGAATGATTATGTCGCGGCCAACCGGCCGCAGAGTTCCGAGTAAAGGGGAAACCGATGTCCAAATTCACACTGACGCCCTGGCTGGCTGGCGTTTCAGCCCTGGCCCTGCTGTCCGCCTGTTCGCCCACCGGCGATGAAGGTGAAGATGTCGCCCCGACCCCGACGGCCGAAGCGCCGGCGTCCACGGAGATGGCCGCTGCCGAGGCCGTGGAAACGGAAAGCGACCGCCTGAATGCCTGGTTCCAACAGGTCTTCGAGGACGGGCTGAACCGCTATCCGCAATTCCAGACCTATCTGGGCCGCAAGACGAATTACGGGTCCTGGAACGATAACTCCCCGGAATTCTCCGAAGAGACCTACCAGATCGGCCGCGCCAATCTCGACTACATGCACGCGAACTTCGATTTCGATGCGCTGGACGAGAATGCCCAGCTGTCCTGGCGCCTGTTCGAATATGATGCCGAACGCAGTGAGCTGAGCTGGCGCTGGCGCGATCATGGATACACCTTCACGCCGCGCTCCGGTCCGCACATGAACACGCCGACCTTCCTGATCAATAATCACCGCGTTGATACGCTGGAAGATGCCGAGGCCTATATCGAACGTCTCAACGGGATGGGCGATTATCTCGACCAGGCGATCGCCAATTCGCGCCGCTCCTTCGAGCTGGGCGTGTTCACCCCGTTGTGGACCTACGCCCCGATGATCCAGACCGCGCAGAACATCATCACCGGCGCGCCCTTCGATGATAGCGGGGAAGACAGCCCGCTGATGGCCGATATCCGCTCCAAGATCACCGCCCTGGATCTGGACGAAGCGGAAACCGAGCGCCTGCTGGCCGAGGCCGAAGCGGCGCTGACTTCCGTCGTCGAGCCGGCCTATCAGCGCATCATCGCCCTGTTTGAGGAACAGGCCGCAGAAGCGACCGAGGATGACGGCATCTGGAAACACCCGGATGGCGGCGAGTATTACAATCATCTGCTCAATGGCTATACGACGATGGATCTCTCCGCCGAGGAGATCCACCAACTCGGCCTGCAGGAAGTGGCCCGCATTCATGACGAGATGCGCGGCATCATGGCCCAGGTCGGGTTTGACGGCTCGCTGCAGGACTTCTTCGAGTTCATGCGGACCGACGAGCAATTCTACTATCCCAACACGGATGAGGGCCGCGACCAGTATCTGGCCGACGCGACCGCGCTGATCGACACGATGCGTGACACGCTGCCGCAAATGTTCAACACCTTCCCGGAAGCCGATCTGGAAGTGCGCCGCGTGGAAGCCTTCCGCGAAGCTTCGGCCGGCAAGGCCTTCTACCAGCGCCCCGCGCCGAACGGCACACGCCCGGGCGTCTATTACGCCAATCTGCGCGACATGGCCGACATGCCGACGTATCAGATGGAAGCCCTCGCCTATCATGAAGGCATTCCGGGTCACCACATGCAGCTGGCCATCATGCAGGAATTGCAGGATGTCCCGGCCTTCCGCCGGTTTGGCGGCTATACGGCCTATACCGAGGGCTGGGGTCTCTACACGGAATACCTGCCGGTCGAGTTCGGCTTCTATTCCGACCCCTATTCCGATTTCGGCCGTCTCGCGATGGAGCTGTGGCGCGCCTGCCGCCTCGTCGTCGATACGGGCCTTCACTATCACCAGTGGAGCCGGGAAGAGGCCGTCCAGTACCTGCTGGAGAACACGCCGAACCCGGAAGGTGACAGCCGCAATGCGATTGACCGCTACATCGTCTATCCGGGCCAGGCGACGGCCTACAAGATCGGCATGCTGGAAATCCTGCGCCTGCGGAATGTCGCCGAGAACGCGCTGGGCAGCGATTACGACATCCGCGACTTCCACGATGTCGTTCTGACCCAGGGCGCCATGCCGATGGCCGTGCTGGAAGAGCGCATCCAGGCCTGGATCGCCGAACAGACCGGCGAGGAATAGGCCGGACCATCCGGTAGGAAATCAAAGGGCGGGCCCGAACAGGCCCGCCCTTTTTCATGTCCTGTGTGCACCGGCCTTGTGTGCACCGGGGCCACCGCACAACACGCGGCGGCCCCGGGCTTCGCCAATCCGTCTGGGGGGTTAGTCCGCGAAGGGATCGGAGAACATGGGATCATTGAGCACCGCCTCATCGGTCAGTGCATTGAGGAAGGCGACCAGGGCGTCGATCTCGTCCTCATCCAGGTTGAAACGCTGGATGGCCCCGTTGGCGGCATCGCCCTGGCGGAGGAAACGGCTGGTCTGGCCGTTATCATTCACGTCCTGGGCGTAGAAATTGATGACGTCTTCCAGACTGTCGAAACGTCCATCATGCATGTAGGGCGCGGATATCCCGACATTGCGCAGGCTGGGCACCTTGAAATCATCATTGCCATTGGCCCCTTCCCCCAGGATGGAGGCATCCAGTCCGATATTCTGCGGACCCGGCGCACCATTGGGCGCCGTCGACAGGATCTGCACGGCCGTCCGGTGGCATTGGTCACAACCCAGCGTCTGGACCGGTCCCAGACCGGCCGCGGCCAGTATGTCGGCATCGACCGGTTCGAACAGCGCCATGCCGTGCAGTTCCTGCGCCGTGAGACGGCCGGCCAGATCCGGGTCATCGACATCGGGATCATCGCCAATGATCGCCTCATCCAGCCGGGATTGGTAGCTGACAATGGCACGCTGGAACTGGGCCAGGGCCCTGGCGATCCGGTCCGCTGTCACCTCATCATCCCCGAAAGCGGCTTCGAAGAGGGGCGGATAGAAGGCCTGGCCTTCCACAGTCGCCACAACAGCATCCAGCGTATTGCCCATCTCGACCGGATTGCGAATCGGAACCAGCGCCTGGTTCTCCAGACTGGCCGCCCGCTCATCCCAGAACATGCGCCCATTGTGATAGAAGCGCACATTGGATAGGGAGGGCGCATTGCGATCAGTCAAACCGCCCTGAAAGCCGGTCGAAAACTGGCTGGGCTCGCCAAAGCCGAAAGCCTGCACATGGCAGGAGGAGCAAGACACTGTATTATTCGCTGACAGGCGGGTGTCGTAGAACAGGACCCGGCCCAGCGTAGCGCCCGCATTGGTCAGCGGATTATCGTCCGGCGTGTTGTCCGTCGCGATCACCGAATTGCCGCCCTGGGCCGGATCGGTGAAATGCAGCGGCAGATTGGTCTCCGAATAGGCAACATAGTCGAACGCCTGCGCCGGCAGGTCAGGCGCACCGGTCGTACTGGTACGCACAATGACGATCTGGATTGCCCGTTCCGCGCCTTCGCCGGCACCATTATTGGCGGTGATGCGGCCGGTCCAGCGGCCGGACTGGGTGGGGATGCCGGACAGCGTATTGCCGGTCAGGGTGAGACCGGGAATGGTCCCGTCCACTTCCAGATCGAGCAGCAGCGGATTTGTGGACGGGTTCTCGAACAGGTCCGCCCAGTCATCGGCCGAAAAGCTGACGGACCGGCCTTCCAGAAAGCGCAGGCCGGACGGGCCATGGAGCGCTTTCACATCCTGGTTTTCATCAACGAAAATGGTGAAGCTGTCACTGGCCGTCGCACCGGACGGATCACTGGCCGTGATGGTCGCCGTGACATCGAAGGCTGCCGTCGGCGTGCCCGATATCACTGAGCCCTGCGCCGCCAGTCCGGACCCGTTCGGGGTCAGGGTGACGGCATAGCTCAGCGCATCGCCATCAGGGTCGGTGAAAGTCGCGCCATTCTGTGACGCGTCATAGGTGAAAGCCTCTCCGACTTCGGCGGCCTGATCGAGATTGGCCAAATTGACGACGGGGGCGGAATTGGGCTGCTGCGTCATGCCGCCGCCCGTATCGGTGTTTGAACTGCCGCCACCGCCGCCACATGCGGTCAGCACGACACAAGTGACCGCCGCAGCGATCGCGCGGGCCGAGCCCGCCTGCCTGTCCCAGATCATCCGGGTCTCCTCTCCTGACCCCGCTCTTTCTTTTTCTTTCCCCAAGACTGGAACGGGACGGGAGAGGACATTCCGTCGAAAAAAGAAAAACCCCGGCCAGAGACCGGGGTTTAACGCGTTGAATTATTGATCCGGGTCGCGATCAGATCGGCATGCGCAGGATTTCCTGATAGGCCTTCACGACCTCGTCGCGGACGGCGACGACGGTTTCCAGCGAGATCTCCGCGGCAGAGACAGCGGTCACCACATCAAGCAGTTCCGCTTCGCCAGCGGCCGCCGCGGCAGACATCTGCTCGGCATTGGCCACAGCGCCGGTAGTGTCGGCGATGGCGCTGGTCACCATGCTGCCGAAATCAAGGCCGGACGCCTGTTCAGGCTCCTTGCCCATGGAGGATTGCTGGGCGGCACGGACGGCGGCCTGGTAGGCCTGGACGGCAGCAAGATCAGCCATGACTAACTATCCTTGTTTCTCAGGTCGGCGCGCGCGTTCTAGCGGCGCAGCAGGTCCAGCGTGGTTTGTTGCATGCGGCGCGAATTCTCGATCATGTTGAGATTGGCCTCATAGGTGCGCATCGCTTCGCGCATATCCATCATCTCGACCAGCATCTGCACATTCGACGTGCTGACATAGCCGTCGGCATTGGCTGCGGGATGGCCCGGATCATATTCGAGCGTGAATTCGCTCTCGTCCGGCGCGACATCGGTCATGCGGACCATGTTCAGGCCCGTCACGCGGTCCAGCTCGGCTTCGAAAACCGGGATCTGGCGGCGATAGGGATCACCGCCCGGCTCGCGCGCGGTCGATTCTGCGTTGGCGATGTTTTCCGAAATGATGCGCATCCGCGCCGCCTGGGCCCGGAGGCCGGCTGCGGAGATCGACATGGAGTCGTTTGCGTCACTCATTGTCTGTCACCTTCCTGTCGGAGCCTTAGCGGCCCACCGGCCGGATCGCGGTACGGATCAGGCCCAGATTCTTCTGGTAGAGGGTCAGCGCGGTTTCGTACTGCATGCGCACTTCCTGGGCGCGGACCATCTGTTCTTCCAGGACCACGGAATTGCCGTTGATCGTGGTTTCGGAGTCAGGGTTTTCCATCGTCTCCCAACCGCGTGAGCTTGCCGCGCCGGACGAACCGGACATATGGCCAGCCTCGCTGGTCTGGAGACGCACGCTGGAACCACCCGTGACACCCTGGCCGCGCAGCTGACGCTGCAGCGCGCTCTGGAAGTCGGCGACGTCGAGGTCCTTCGCGGCATAGCCCGGCGTATTCGCATGAGCGACATTTTCCGAGATCACGCGCTGGCGCTCGGCATTGAAGCTCATCGATTGGCGAAGCATGGCCAGGACGGACACGTCATCGGGTCGCATGCGCGAATCCCCTTTTCTACGTCTTAACGAACCTGCGCTCGCACGGTTAATGCGCCCTTAACCGCATCACCCCACACCTCTGTAATCTCTTATGAGGCAGGGTCTTCCATGACCGAGATCGACTGGACGCACTATTTCTTCGCCATCGCCGTTCTGGCCATGCTGCTCGGCGCGCTGGGCCTGTTCTCCTACGCGGTCCGCAAGGGCTGGGTGTTGCAGAACATGACCGGGCTGCGTGCCCTCACCCAGGGCCATCGCCGCCGGCTGATGCTGAAGGAAACCCTCGTCATCGATCCGCGCCGCCGTTTGGTGATTCTCCAGGCAGACGGAACCGAACATGTCGTCCTTCTGGGCGCGGAAGCCGAGACCGTCCTGTCCAGCCAGCCCGCCCCTGCCGAACCCGTCGAATTACAGGAGACGGCGTCATGAAAAAGGGTTTCTGGGCCTACGCCCTGCTATTCGTCCTGGGCCTTGTGACACTGGTGGGTGCCGGCGCCGATGCCCAAAGCATCACGATCGACACGGGAACCGAGGGCGATCTGACCGAACGGGTGCTGCAGCTGGTCGCCCTGCTGACCGTGCTGTCGCTGGCCCCGTCCATCATCATCATGACGACGAGCTTCGTGCGCATCATCGTGGTCCTGTCCCTGCTGCGGACCGGTCTGGGCCTGCAGCAAAGCCCGCCCAACGCGGTGCTGATCTCGCTCGCCATCTTCCTGACCGGCTTCATCATGGCCCCGGTCTTCACCCAGTCCTACAATGACGGGATCCAGCCCCTGCTGGCCGAAGAGATCGAGCTGACCGAAGCCTTCGACCTCTCCACTGCGCCGCTGAAGACCTTCATGCTGGCACACACGCGCGAGGATGATCTGGGCCTGTTCGTGGAGATGTCGGAGCAGCCCCTGCCGGAAAGCCCGGAAGCCACCTCGTTCTGGATCGTCGCGCCGGCCTTCATGATCTCGGAGCTGCGCCGCGCCTTCGAGATCGGCTTCCTTCTCTTCATCCCCTTCCTGATCATCGATCTGGTCGTGGCCTCCATCCTCATGTCCATGGGCATGATGATGCTGCCACCGATCGTGATCTCCCTGCCCTTCAAGCTGATCTTCTTTGTCCTGATCGACGGCTGGCGCCTGGTGACGGGATCGCTGATGCAGAGCTTCGGGACCATCGGGCCAGCGGGCGGCTGAGTTCAGTCCGCCGCCAGCAGCCAGCGATTGGCTTCACCGATCCGTGCCTCATCGAACACACGCACGGGCATGGGCATGAAAATCCCCACACCCGCGACCATGGCCGAGATCACTGCATTGTCCGTGACCACGGCGATCCGCGCGATGTCCTTCATGTGATCGAGCCCCAGGCGGGCATCGGCCCAAACAGCCCCTGGTGAGAAGCCTTCGAACTCCGGTCCGAACCAGTAGAGCATGCGGACCGGGCCATGATCACCGATCGCGGCCTCGAGCCCGGGAACCAGCGCCTGTTCATAGTCCGAAGCGGTGACCTCACCGACGGCCTTGGCAACGACCAGTCCGGTTTCAGCATCAATATCAACGAGGATCATGCGGGTGCCTCCTTCAAGGGAAACACCAGTGTGCGCCGGTCGTCATTCGCAGGCAAAGCGACGAATCAACTCGGGCCGCCACCATTGTTGAAACGGTCGCGGAAGGGCTCGATGAAGGCTTCCAGCGTGTCGATGCTGGCGATCCGGGTCGCCAGATCGGAGAAGCGGGCATTGCCGGCCCGAGCATCTTCATCGGTCAGCAGAGCAAAGGCAGCGGCCTGGTCCGTCTGTTCCATGGCCGGTCCATAGCGCTGGCCCAGACGGCGGGCACCGGCCATGTCCCGGGCCAGGGAATAACCGATCGCCGCCCGCATCACATCGGCCTGCTCAGACAGATCCAGGGCTTCGTCGCGCATGTAGCGATTACCCAGAAGCGCTTCGAGGCGGCGGCCGGCTGTCGCCCAGTCCCGGCGGGTCCAGGCAACATCAGCCCGCAGCCGGTTGGCGGCCTCAGACTGGTCGGTAGAGATCAACTCCAGGGCCTGATCATGCCGGCCCAGTTCCGACAGGGCGCGCGCTTCCAGCAGATAGCGCTCGTCAACCACGGCCTCGGGCAGGCCCGCCACGCGGGAAGAGCGGATCGCGTTAAGCGCATCCTCATAGCGCCGGTCCATCAGGTAGACGATGGCCAGATCGGTCGCTACACGGGCGCGGGCGAGCGGTTCCCGCAGGCGGGAATCGACCTGGTGCTGCAGAAGTTCAGCCGCCGGGTCGAGCAAGTCGAAGGCGATGAGCCGGTCTGCGAGGCGGCGGATCATGCGGTCGCCATCGGCACCGATCGGGGCAAGATGCTGGTATTGGTAGAAGATCGCCACGGCCTCGACCGGATCCATCCGGTCCGCCTCGCCCTCCAGGAAGAGACGGCGGAAGATCGTGGTCATGTCCTCGCCGATGCGGCGACCGGCTTCGGTATTGGGGAAGCGCGCCTGGGCGGTGTCCATCGTGTCCAGTCCGCGGGCATACTCTCCGGAACCGACATAGAGCTCGCCCAGCATGCGAACGGTTTCCAGCTCGATCGTGTCGCCACGCCAGCGGAAACGCAGATTTTCCAGATTCTCGATCGCCGATTCCCGGCTGATCTGCCCGACGGCGAGCTGCAGGCGGTAGAGATCAAACAGCGCCTGGGCTTCCATCCGGCCATCGCCGGCCTCGGCCAAGGTCTGCAGGCTGGCAATCGCGGTTTCCAGATCGCCCTCGGCTTCGGCAAGGCGGGCCTGGATATAATCCGCTTCCATCCGGCTCTGATGATCAGGCTCGCCACCTTCCAGCAGATAGAGATGGTCCTGCGCGGCAGCGAAATCGCCCAGTTCCAGAGCGGCGCGGGCGTGTCCGGCATGGAAGCGCGCCTGCCAATGCGGCGGGTAGTAGTAGATGGTCGAACCGCCCGTGGAGAAGCGGCGGCGCGCATCCTGCCAACGCTCTTCTCCCACAGCGGCCATGGCGCGCCACAGATCGGCAGCCGGGTCCTGGGCCAGGGAGGCGTGCGAGAGATAGGCCTCGGCATCATCGAGACGGTTGAGCATATAGCTGGCGACGCCCTGCATGGCGCGGACATGAGGATCATTGGCCAGGGCCGGATCCACTTCCAGGGCCAGATCGATCATGCCCAAGGTTTCCGGCGCCAGTTCGTTGGCCAAAAGGAAACGCGCCAGGGCGATCAGACCGTCCGTGCCGTCCTCAAGAGACGCGCGGCGCAGGCGGGCGCGCCATTCTTCCGGGAAATAACCATCGCCATCCCAGGCATCGAAATACATCAGGGCGGGCGAAGAAATATTGGCCAGGACCGACGTGTCCGGGCGGCCGCTATCACCACCCGCCGGGGTCAGGTTGAGGCCGCCGGGGCGTGAAATCACGGCACCGGAGGCAACCAGCTGGACCTGGATGTCATCCGCCAGCACCTCGACAGCCGCACCTTGCGCACTGGGCAGGATTGTACCGCCGACAAATTCGCTGCGGGCGGTGACGCCCTGGACCGGGGCCGCCGCCGTGATCACGGCGATCTGGTCACCCACCACCGGGTCTTCAACCCAGCGGATCTCGCGCGGCTCCGCCATATCCAGCAGAATCCGGCCCGGACGGGCACGACGGGCATCACGGCGTACCTGGATCGGGCGCGGCGGCGCATCAATGCTCTCGGAAAAAACCACTGTCCAGCGGCTGCCATCGACCCGGGCTTCCGCCTGGGACGCTGCCGGAACAACAATCCGGGCCGCCGTCCAGTCCTCGCCCTGGGCCGAAGAGAAATTGCGGACATGGCGGCGATTGGTCGTGTCCAGTTCGCGCAGGTCGAGGCGGGCAGCGGCGTCAAACACGATCCAGATCGCTTCGCCGCGGCGGAAGACAGCCGCTCCCGGTGCCGCAGCCCAGTCGAATTCGATGCGCAGATCGCCGTTGAATTCGGACATGTTGGCGCGGACAACACCGCTCTCGGGCACCGGATCGGCACGCAGGTCCACCGGACCCGGCGCGTCTTCCGGCTCGGCATTGGCTTCCAGCCAGGCCGGCGGGCTCACCGGTTCATGGGTTTCCGGCTCATGCGTAGCTGGCGCGTGCGACGTCTCGGCCTGTTCGACAGGGACCGGAGGCTCGTCATGAATCTCCTCGACCGGCTCGGCCACCTCGGCTTCGACTCGGTCGAGCTGGTCGCCCAGTTCGGCCAGCAAGGTGGCGGCATCGGCGAAATCGGGATCCGGCAAGTCGACGACAACCCGGCCATCCTCACCCCAGGCGCGGACCTGGACGCCCGGGTCCACGGTCAGGCGCAGCACCCATTCATCACCCTCGCGGGTCGCGCGCAGGGTTTCCAGGAAACGCGGCGGGGAACCGGCTAGCCGGTTGATGTCGATCTCCGCCGGTTCTGCGAACCGGATTTCTGCCTCATTGCCGTCCTGGCTGAGTGTGAAGTCCACCTCGCGCGGCCAGAGAAATTCAATGCGCGTATATTCCGTCGCCTGGCCGACGCGATAGCGGACCGGCAGCGGATCCGCCGGCGGCGGAGGCGGAGGCGGCAGGGCTGCCAGTTCGGCGGCCCGGCGGGCCTCTTCACGCTCACGCGCCTCGCGCGGGGACACAACAGGCTCCGGTGCCGCACCGCCCGGCGCGACGAGGTCGATCGCGACCTGGTCATAGCTGGCGGAAACATGCGCATCGGCAGGACGGTTCAGTGCCACACGAAGCGTGCGGCCATCCGGATCCAGACGGGCCCGAGCGGCCAAATCACCGAGCTGGGAGGCCAGATCATTCGCATCCGCATCCAGCGGCTCGCTGAGGCGGGCGATCAGAACCGTGTGCTCCACGGACGCGTCTGCCGTCGGGCGGGAATTGCCCACGGCATCATCATAATCAATCAGGATGCGCGCGCCCGAAGGCGACCGCTCAACGACAAACACCCCGGCCGATTGGGCCAGGGCTGTCGATCCAAGCAGGGCCAGCGCGACGGCCTGGCCTGTCAGATGCAGGATATGACTAGCCCTCGTCGGCAAGCCGCGCCTCCAGCTCCGCCACGGTTTCCGGCAGATCACTGCGGGCCGCCATGCGCTGGGTCAGCTGAGCGGCATCCGCCGGCGTCATCTCTGCCAGGATGGGACCGAACTGTCGGTTCGACATGCGGGCCGCGATCTGGATCTGGGTATCCATGTCCAGCGTTGCGATCCGCTCGGCGGCATCGCGCGCATCCATGGCGGCATACCAGGCCACGATGACCTGCATGTCCTCATTCTCACGCTCGGACAGGGAATTGGTCAGGTCCATGATCTGGTCACGCAGATCATTGAGCTCGTCGATCTTGCCATCGACGCGCTGTTCCATGGCCAGCATCAGGGCTTCACGCGTTTCTAGCTGCGTCTCGCGGGCATCCAGTTCAGCCGAACGCTCACGCAGACGGTAGATGACGCGCTCTTCCTCGGCCGTACGCACGCCATTGGCGATGCGCTCAGCAAAAGCAGCCGACACTTCACCGGCCGGTGGCGGCGTCGTGCGGGCCGGAGCCGGCTGGGATTCGTCCGCTGCATGGCCGTCCTCGGCATGATCCTCCTGCGCCGCCTCGGACTCGCCATGGCTGTCCTGGGCTTCCGCTTCTGAGGTGGCGAGCGTGGCCGCATGGGCACTCCACCAATCGGCGGCGCCATTGGCGACAGACAGGGCTTTGAGGCCGAACAGGCCGCCCATCAGGACGGCGAGAACGGAGAGGAGGCGAACGGAATCACGCATGGGTCTAGCGGACGTCCTTCAGATCATTGATGACGCGCGAACCGGCGCCTTCCGGAAAGAAATCGGCAGCGCGGCGGCGCGGCGCCGGGCGCGAACGATTGGCCAGGCTGTCAGCGGCGCGGTCGGCCTTGCCGGTGATCAGGCTCAGCTCGTCGGTCAGCTTGCGGGCTTCGGCAACGCGCGTCTCAAGCTCCTTGCCGGACAGGGTCGTAGCGCGCTCCAGTGCGGCAAGGCTGGCCCGGGCACGGTCCGTCGCTTCATTGAGCGCGATAACCGAGGACTGCACGCCGTCCTGCCCCTTCTTGAGAGCATTGAGACGGCGATCCACGCGCCAGCACATGACAACGGCGACCAGAAGAAGGGCGGCCACCAGGCCTTCGAAAACCAGGGCTGCGAGCGTCATGCGAACCTCATCATCGCTTTCTTGGCACCCGGGGACAGCGGTCCGTTCAGGCGCAGGGCTACGTTATGTCCAATGCGGCCCATACGGCCGCGCGTCAGGGGCACCTGCCCGCAACGCAGTTCAACTTCACTATGGGGCGTGGCGTCGAGGAAGAGCGTGTCACCGACCTTGAGGTCCGCGACCTTGCCCAGCGGCAGGCGCTGCTCGTCGAGCACGGCGTGCACTTCCATATTGGTCGACCACAATTCGGTCGCCAGGTGGCCTTCCCAGATATTGTCGCGGCCGAACTTCTCACCCATGAATTGCTGCAGCAGCATTTTCCGGATGGGTTCCAGCGTCGCGTAGGGCAGCAGCAGTTCGATGCGGCCGCCACGGTCTTCCATGTCGATGCGCAGCTTGACCAGGATGGCCGCGTTCGCCGGGCGGGCGATCGCCGCAAAGCGCGGGTTGGTCTCGACGCGTTCCAGATCGAAATCGACTTCGGTCAGCGGCGCGAAAGCCTGTTTCGCATCGCCCAGAACCACTTCGATCATCCGCTGTACCAGCATGCGTTCGATCGTGGTGTAGGGACGGCCCTCGATGCGCATGGCCGACGTGCCCCGGCGACCGCCGAGCAGGACGTCCACGATCGAGTAGATCAGGTTGGAGTCGACGGTCAGCAGGCCGTAATTGTCCAGCTGCTGTGCCCGGAAGACAGCCAGGATGGCCGGCAGCGGGATCGAGTTCAAATAATCGCCGAAACGGATCGAAGAGATGTTGTCGAGCGAGACTTCGACATTGTCGGAGGTGAAGTTCCGCAGCGAGGTCGTCATCAGGCGCACGAGGCGGTCGAAGACGATCTCCAGCATCGGCAGACGCTCATAGGAGACCAGCGCGGAATTGATGATGGCGCGGATGCCCGACTTGTCGGCCGCGTCGTCATCAGAAAGCGAGAAGCCCAGCAGGCTGTCGATCTCGTCCTGGTTGAGGATGCGCTCGGGGCCACCGCCAACGGTCGGCAATTCCTGGTCGTCATCGTCACCACCGCCGACCATGGCCTCCCATTCGGAAGCCAGGTCGAGGTCGTCACCGTCCTCGGCCATCGCCTCCCATTCGGCTGCCAGGGCATCTTGATCCAAATCGTCGGACATGAAGCTCTCGATCCTTGGGGGTTAGTCGACAATCATGAACTGCTGGATGAGCACGGCATCGACCTGGGCCGGTTCAATGGCCAGGTTCACACGGCGCAGCAATTCCAGGCGGACCCGGTGCATGCCGGCGGAGCCGTACAGGTCATCCTCGCGCAGTTCACGCAGGAACATGATGAACTGGTCCATGATGGAATCGACATTCGCTTCCAGGATGGCACCGAGTTCCGGATTGGATGATTCAAAGGAGACCTGCAGCTGCAGGATCACGGGACGACCGTCGGTGGAGCGGATGTTCGTGGTGATCGTTTCCGCCTCACCCTCACCTTCCGTCAGGTCATAATAAAAGACCTGGTCACCGTGCGTATCGTGTGATTCCGCGACCGCATGACCATCGCTTTCGCCATGGCCTGCTTCGGCGTGTTCAGTCTCGTCATCGCCACCGCCCGAGAACAGCAGGAAGCCACCCACACCTGCCAGCAGCAGGATGAGGACGGGCAAGCCTATGAAAAGAGCCAGCTTTATCGGGCTCTTCTTCGGCTTTTCCTCGCCTTCGGTCTCGTCTTCGATGTCGTCGTTTTCGTCGGCCATGCCGCCAGCTCCAAACGGAAGAATCGTCTGAAACCATTAACGGCGGACGCGGTTAACGTTTCGTAGTGATCGGCGCGAACCCGGCAATTTGTTCCCACCTGCCCGGACTCCTTTGCCGCAAGGGAAACCCCTTCCGACCGCCCCCTCCCCGCCAAGTTATTGATAACCATCAAAATTAACCTTGGCACGCTGCGTGCAACTTGTCGGGCAACCGCTGCGATATGACGGCGGACCCCGAGGTATCCAGAAAGGAAACCGCCCGATGGACAACGCAATCATGATCGGCCTCACGCGCCAGATGACCCTTCGACGGGGCATGGACGTGATCGCCAACAACATCGCCAACGCTGAAACGGCAGGCTTCAAGGCCGAGTCGCTCCTCCTGGAGAATCAGCCCGCCCGTACCGCCGAAAGCACGGACGGCCCCTCCGACCTGCAGTATGTGAATACGTGGGGCATGGGCCGCGACTTCTCGCAGGGCGCGATGGAATACACCGGCCGCACTTTGGACCTCGCCATTGAAGGCGACGGGTTTTTCGCGGTCGAGGCCAATGGCACCGAGCAATACACCCGCGACGGCCGCTTCCACACCAATGAGCTGGGCGAACTGACCACGTCCGACGGCGCGATCGTGCTGGATGCGGATACGCGCGGCCCGATCCTTCTGGATCCGAACGCTGCCACCACGACCATCGTCGATGGCGGCGCGGTCATCCAGGATGGTGTCCAGGTCGGCCGGATTGGCGTGTTTGAAATCGCCAACCGGTCCGAGATGACCAAAGAGGGCAATGGCCGCTACACGATCCCGGCCTCGGACAATCCGGACGACCTGCCCCAGGCCATGTTCGATCCGGACGTCCGCCAGGGCTATGTCGAAAGCTCCAACGTCCAGTCCATCATCGAACTCACCGACATGATGTCGATCATGCGGTCCTACCAATCCGTCTCGAAATTCCTGAAAGACGCCGAAGACCTGAACCAGCGCGCCATCGAGCGCCTCGGTCGCGTCAGCTAAGGAGGAGTTGAACCATGCGTGCACTCACCACCGCCGCCTCGGGCATGCAAGCCCAGCAGATGAATGTCGAAGTGATCTCGAACAACCTGGCCAACATGAACACCACGGGGTTCAAGCGCCAGCGGGCCGAGTTCCAGGACCTCCTCTACCAGAACGTCCAGGCCATGGGCATGAACTCGTCCGACGCCGGCACGATCGTTCCCACCGGTGTCCAGGTCGGTCTGGGTGTCCAGGCGTCCTCGATCTACCGGATCACCGAGCAGGGCTCGCTGAACAATACGGGCAACCCGTTTGACCTGGCGATCTCCGGCCGCGGCTATTTCCGCATCCAGATGCCGGACGGTTCCGATGCCTATACCCGCGCCGGCAATTTCGCGATCAGTGCGGAAGGCCAGATCGTTACCCCGGACGGCTATCCGGTCGCCCCGGGCATCGCCATCCCGCAGGACAGCCGCGAAGTCTCGATCAACTCGCAGGGCCAGGTCCAGGCGCTTATCGACGGCCAGACCGAACCGCAGACCGTGGGTCAGCTGGAACTGGCGACCTTCTTCAATGAGGCCGGTCTGGAAGCTGTCGGCGACAACCTCTACCTGGAAAGCGCCGCCTCCGGTGCCGCCAATGTCGGCACGCCGGACAGCCCCGGCTATGGCGCTGTCATGCAGGGCTATGTCGAAAGCGCGAACGTCAACGCGGTCTCCGAAATCACCGCACTCATCCAGGCCCAGCGGGCCTATGAGATGAATGCCCGCGTGATCACGGCCTCCGACGAGATGCTCGCCGCCTCCTCGAACCTGCGCTAACGGGGGGCTGATTGATGACCCGCCAATCCTTCTTCGCTCTCGCCTGCCTCACCACGGCTCTGGTCACGGCTCCGGCCGTGGCCGGCGAGACGGTCGTCCTGCGCGAGAACCCCTCCGCCGAGGGTTCGCACATCACGCTGGGCGATCTCTTCACCAGCGCCGGCGCCAGCGCCGACGTCGTGGTCGCCCGCGCTCCGGCACCGGGCAGCCGCACTTCCCTGGACGTGTCCTATGTCCAGCACATTGCCGCCGAGCATGATCTGGACTGGGCCAATGCGGCCGGTGTCCGCCGCGTCACGGTCGCCCGCGCCAGCCGCACGGTCGATGCCGACATGCTGACGGACATGCTGGAAGGCGAGCTCTTCGCCCGCGAAGGCAGTGTCCATGATGTTCAGCTGGCCAATTCCGGCCTGGTGCTTCACGCACCGGTAGAAAGCGTCGGCGGTCCGCAGATCGTGTCGCTGAACTATGACATCCGCTCCGGCCTGCTGTCGGCGGAAGTCGCGCCCTATGACGGGGCCGACACGGTCCGCCTCACCGGCCGCGCCTATGCCACGGTCGATGTTCCGGTGCTGGCCCGCGCCATTCCGGCCGGGACCGAAATCACGGGCAGTGATGTGGAATGGGTATCCCACCGCGCTGATCGTCTGCGTCCCGATGCCATCCTGGATCCGTCGGACCTGATCGGCTTCGAGACCCGCCGCACCCTTCGCCCCGGCGAGCCGCTGCGCAGCTATGACCTGCAGCGTCCGGTCGCAGTGGAACGCGGTGAGCTCATCACCCTCCTGTTCGAAGCGCCGGGCATCCAGCTCTCCGTCCGCGCCCGCGCCCTGGAAGACGCGGCCGACGGTGAAATGGCCCGCTTCGTCAATCTTCAATCCAATCGCACGGTTGAGGCCCTCGTCGACGGGCCGGGCCGCGCCCGCGTCGGCTTCTCGCCGTCTGCCACCAGCTTCTGATCCCCAGGGAGACCCACCATGATCCGCAAACTCGCAATTCTCATCATCGGCGCGGCCACCCTGCAGGCCTGCGCGGCCACGGACCGTCTCTCCTATGTCGGCCAGACCCCGCCCATGACCCCGATCGAAAGCCCAGCACCGCTGGCCGGCACGGGTCCGTCGCAGATCCCGATGCCGACCTACGCCATGCCGCAAACCCGCGTCGCCGCATCCAACTCGCTGTGGAACGCCAATTCGCCCACCTTCTTCGGTGATCCGCGGGCGGCTCGTATCGGCGACATCCTGACCGTCAATATCGACATTTCCGACCGCGCCCAGCTGCAGAATTCCACGGCCCGCTCGCGCGCTTCGGCGGAAGACAGCAATCTGGCCAACTTCCTGGGTGCCGATCTGACCGGCTTCTTCAATGACGCCATCGACCCGGACAATCTGACCGATTTCGGCTCCAACTCCTCCCAGACGGGAACGGGTACGGTGAACCGCAATGAGAGCATCTCTCTGACGGTGGCCGCCCTGGTCACCCAGGTTCTGCCGAATGGCAATCTGGTGATTGCCGGCCGTCAGGAAGTGCGCGTGAACAATGAGGTGCGCGAACTCCTGATCACCGGGATCGCCCGCCCGCAAGACATTGCTTCGGACAATACGATCGCCCACACGCAGATCGCCGAAGCCCGGATTTCCTATGGCGGCCGCGGTCATCTGACCGACATGCAGCGCCCGCGTTACGGCCAGGAGCTCTATGACCTCCTGATGCCCTTCTAGGACACGAAACACCCCACCACCATCGGGTACACCTGGGCCGTCACCACGCGTGACGGCCTTTTTTTTGGCTATTCACCAATGAGGATAAACCACTCGTCCTCGGTGAGGGTTTCCACACCGAGATCCGCGGCCTTCTTGGCCTTGGAACCTGCGCCAGGGCCAGCGACGAGATAATCCGTCTTGCCGGACACGGAGCCGGACACTTTGGCCCCCAGGCTCTGGGCCTTGGCCTTGGCTTCGTCGCGCGTCATGCGCTCCAGCGTTCCGGTGAAGACCACGGTCTTGCCGGCAACGGGACTGTC
Organism: Maricaulis parjimensis; assembly: GCF_016817355.1. Classification (GTDB taxonomy): domain Bacteria; phylum Pseudomonadota; class Alphaproteobacteria; order Caulobacterales; family Maricaulaceae; genus Maricaulis; species Maricaulis parjimensis. The sequence goes on along the minus strand of NZ_JADOTT010000003.1, from coordinate 114,089 downwards.
ATTCTTGACCGCTTCGGCATCCTCGATGGTCAGCTGGGCTTCAAGCCGGTCGAGGACATCGCGGTTATGGCTCTCGGCAAAATACTGCTGCAGGGCTTCCACGGCAGCATTGCCAATCCCGTCAATGCCAAGCATCTCGGCCCGCACGGCCTCGTCATCCAGGCCTTGCGCCGCGGCCCGGAAATCCGCCCAGCGCGTATAGGTCCGGGCGAAGAGCTGGGCCGTATTCTCGCCGACATGGCGGATGCCCAAGGCATTGAGAAAACGGCCGAAGGCAATCGTGCGGCGATCCTCGATGGCCTGGAAGAGATTGCCGATACTGGTCGCGCCGAACCCCTCGCGCTCCTGCAGGGGCGGCACGATCTCGCCAGCCTCATTGCGCGCTTTCAGGGTGAAGATATCCGCAGGCTCCTTCACCAGGCCCTCATCCTGGAAAGCCTCGATCTGCTTGGTGCCCAGCCCCTCGATATCAAAGGCCTTGCGCGAAACGAAATGCTTGAGGCGCTCCTTGAGCTGAGCGCCGCACATCAGCCCTCCGGTGCAGCGGCGCACGGCATCCAGCTTGCCGGTCTTCTCATCGTGTTCGCGTACGGCATGGCTGCCGCAGACCGGGCATTGGGTGGGGAAATCGAAGGGGTCCGAACGGCCTTCACGATCGGGGTCGACGACACGGACGACCTGCGGGATGACATCGCCGGCGCGCTGGATAACAACCGTATCACCGACGCGGATATCCTTGCGCTCCAGCTCATCCTGATTGTGCAGGGTGGCATTGGTCACCACGACACCGCCCACAGTGACCGGCTTGAGCCGGGCGACCGGCGTCAGCGCGCCGGTACGGCCAACCTGGATGTCGATGGCCTCCAGGACAGTGGTGGCCTGTTCGGCGGGGAATTTATGGGCAATGGCCCAGCGCGGTGCGCGGGCGACAAAGCCCAGACGCTCTTGCCAGTCGAGGCGATCGACCTTGTAGACGACGCCATCGATATCATAGCCCAATGTCGCCCTTTTGGACTCGATATCGCGATAGACCGCAATCAGTTCGGCAACGCCCTGGCATCGCTGCATGATCGGATTGATGACAAAACCGAAGCTTTCCAGTCTCGAAACGGCATCAAACTGGGTCTGCGCCAGGGGTTCACTCACCTCACCCCAGGCATAGGCGAAGAATTTCAGCGGGCGTTGGGCCGTCATTGCCGGATCGATCTGGCGAAGCGAGCCGGCGGCGGCATTGCGCGGATTCTTGTAGGCGGGTTTGCCGGCGTCTTCCTGGCGCTCGTTCAGCGCGGCAAAATCGGCGTGGGACATGTAGACCTCGCCCCGCACCTCGACCACATCCGGCCAGTCGGAACCGGCGAGGGTCTTCGGGATTTCGTCGAGGGTCAGGAGATTGCGGGTGACATCCTCACCGGTCTGGCCATCACCCCGTGTGGCTCCATGGACCAGCTGACCCTTTTCATAGCGGATCGAAGCGGACAAACCGTCGATCTTGGGCTCGGCCGTGATGGCGACGGCTTCGCTGTCGCCCAGCCCCAAAAAGCGCCGGATGCGGCCCTCAAAGTCCGCCACATCCTCGTCGGAAAAGGCATTACCCAAGGAGAGCATGGGTACAGCATGAGTGATCTCGCCGAACTTGCCGGAGGGCGCGGCCCCGACGCGCTGGGTCGGTGAGAACAGATCCACGAGAGAGGGGAAACGGGCTTCGATCCCTTCGAGCCGCTGACGCAAGGCGTCATAGATCGCATCGGAGACCTTGGGCGCATCGTCCTGGTAATAAGCCTTGTCGTGCTTGGCGATTTCCTTCGCCAGACGCGCATGCTCATCCCGCGCTTCGGTTTCGGTGAGGGCTTCGACGTCCTTGAGTGCGCTCATCGCGGTCAGTCCCGTGAGAAGAATCGAACTCGGACAGACTAGGCCTCAACGGCCATCAATGCATCGGCCTGGGCCCGTGCCGCATCAGTGACTTCTGCACCGGACAGCATGCGGGCGATTTCCTCGCGGCGTTCAGCGCCGTCCAGGCGGATCAGCGTGGTGCGCATGCCGCCCTTGCCATCCTCATCCTTGACGATTTTCCAGTGATGATCGGCCACGGCGGCGACTTGTGGTGAGTGGGTCACGACCAGGGTCTGGCCTTTTTCAGCCAGACGCTTGAGACGGCGGCCGACGGCATCGGCAACAGCTCCGCCCACGCCCTGGTCGACCTCGTCGAAGACCAGGACCAGGCCTTCATCCTCACCGGCCAGTGCCACTTTCAGAGCCAGACCGAAACGGGAGAGTTCCCCGCCGGATGCGATCTTGTCGAGCGGGCCGAAGGGCGCGCCCGGATTGGTGCCCACTTCAAACACGATCTGGTCCCGCCCGTCCGGACCGGCGCGGTCATCATCGGAAATCACAGAGACCCGGAAACGCGCCCGTTCCATTTTCAATGGCGGCAATTCTTCCGCTACGGCAGCTGCCAACTCCTCGGCGGCACGGGTGCGACTGCGGCTGAGCGCATGGGCGGCGTCGTCATAGCGGGCGCGGGCGGCGGTCACGGCGCGCTCGGCCTCGGCGATCCGGTCGGACGCATTCTCAATCGCGTCCAGCTGCTCGGCGAGCCGGCCGTGCAAAGCCGCAAGCTCGTCCACATCCACGGAATGCTTGCGGGCCAGGCCGCGCAAGGCAAAGAGGCGCTCCTCGACGGCGTCCAGCTGGCCCGGCTCGACATCGAAGGCCTGCGCGGCATCGGCCAGCGCATCCTCGGCTTCGGCGAATTCGATCAGCGCCCGGTCAATGGCGCCGGCCGCCCGCTCCAGCGCGGCACCGGCAGAGCCCCCGCCCTCCCCGATATGGCTGCGCACGCGTTCCAGTCCGCGCAGCGCGGAATTGAGCCGGGATTCCAGACCGCCGCCATCGCCGGCCAAGGCTTCCTGAGCTTCCTGGAGATCACCCAGCGCCCGTTCTGCGCCCTGCAGGAATTGGCGTTCCTCTGCGAGCGCCGCTTCTTCCCCGGCGCGCGGAGAGAGTTTTTCCAGCTCTTCCAGAGCGTGGGTGAGGAAGGCTTTTTCCTCATCGGACGCCTGATTGGCCCGCACCAATTCATCCAGATGCGTGCGGGCCTTGGAGAGGCCCGACCAGGTCTCCCGGCAGGCCGCGATCAGATCGCCATGGGCGGCATAGGTGTCGAGATAGCCGCGATGGGTTTTGGGGTCCATCAGGCCCCGGCCATCATGCTGGCCATGCACTTCCACCAAAACATCGCCGAGGGCTCGCAGCAGGCCGATACTGGCCGGCTGGTCATTGATATGGGCGCGCGAACGACCGTCCTCGGCCAGACGGCGGCGCAGGATGACCGGCTCACCCGGTTCGACAAGAATGTCCGCCTCGTCCAGCAGGGCGCGGGCGGGATGCGTGTCGGGAAGGTCGAACTCGGCAATGGCCTGGGCTTCACCGGAACCGGAGCGGACCTGGGCCCGGTCGGCGCGTTCGCCGGCGGCCAGTCCCAGCGCACCCAGAAGAATGGATTTGCCGGCGCCGGTCTCACCGGTCAGGGCGCAGAGCCCGCTCTCGAAAGACGCGTCCAGCGTATCGATCAGGACGACATTGCGAATGGATAGGGAGAGCAGCATGCAGCCGTTCGCACCCCCGTCCGCTTAGCCGAAGAGACGCCGCCAGGCGCGTTCGAAATAGGTCGGATCGGCCTGGTCGATCGCCTCGTCGATGGCGATCCCCTCACGGGTCAGCAGGTCATAGCTGTTCTGGTACCAATCGCTGCCCGGGAAATTGTAGCCGAGGACAGCCGCGACCTGGCGCGCTTCCTCGTCAATGCCGAGAGCGACATAGGCTTCCACCAGGCGGTGCAGGGCCTCCGGCACGTGCGAGGTGGTGCCGTAATTCTCGATCACATTTTGGAAGCGGTTGATCGCAGCGAGATGATAATTGCGGCGCAGATACCAGCGGCCGACCGTCATTTCCTTGCCGGCCAGATGGTCACGCGTCATGTCGATCTTCAGGCGGGCATCGGTCGCGTACCGGCTTTCCGGATAGCGGCGCACAACCTGCTGCAGCGCCTCCAGCGCTTGCTCCGTGGCACCCTGGTCCCGGCCGACATCCATGATCTGTTCGAAATAGCAGATCGCGACGAGATAATAGGCGTAGGCCGCGTTGCGATTGCCCGGGTGCAGGGAGATGAAACGCTCGGCGTCCGAGATCGCTTCCTCGTAATTGGCAGACTGATAGTTCGCGAAAGCGGCCATCAGCATGGAACGGCGGGCCCATTCCGAATACGGGTGCTGGCGCTCGACTTCATCGAAGAGCTGCGCCGCGGAGCGATAGTCCCGGCGGTCCATGCGCTGGATCGCGGTTGCGTAGATTGTCTCTGCCGGACGCTCGACATAGGCCACAGCCGCATCGGGTCTGTTTCCTGCACAACCCGCCAGGACAGCGGTCGACAGGACAAGCGAAAACAGGGAACGCAACGGAAGGGTCATGGCACACGGGGCTCAACAGCTGTGGCGGCCCGACGGCCACCCGTTCGCCAACGTTGTAGCGGATGATTTGCCAAGGCAAAAGTGCCGCGTCAGCAGTGCGTGAAAATCCGAGGCTCAGGAGTGAGCCAGAGCAACGTCCTGATGCGCGTCATCGCGCATATTGACCCATTTCCAGCTGGACGAATCCTCCAGCAGGCTACGCAGGGCCAGATTATTGATGGCATGGCCCGGACGCTCGGCCGAATAGCGGCCAATGATCGGCGCACCGGCCAGGCTGAGATCGCCCAGCGCATCGAGCGCCTTGTGGCGAACGAACTCGTCCTTGAAGCGCAGGCCTTCCGGATTCGCGACGCCCTCATCATCGAGCACGACCGCATTGTCCATCGAACCACCGCGGGCCAGACCGGCCGCGAGCAGCGCATCATAATCCTTCTGGAAGCCGAAAGTGCGGGCACCAGCGATATCGTCAGAGAAGATATCCGGCGTCACATCGAACACGCAGGCCTGACGGCCAACCGCAGCATGCTCGAAAGCGATCTCGACCTCGATCATCGGCTTGAGAGCCGGCAGGAAGCTGGCGCGGCGCTCGTCCATTTCGACAGTCACCGGCTTGAGGACCTGGATCGCACGGCGCGGCACCGCATGCGCTTTCAGGCCAACCTGGCGGATGAGTTTCACGAAGGGCGCAGACGAACCGTCCATCACCGGGATTTCCGGGCCATCGACCTCGATAATGGCGTCGTCGACACCCAGGCCGGACAGGGCCGCCATCAAATGCTCGATCGTCGCGATGGTCGCGCCGGCCGCATTGCCGATCGTCGTGCCCAGGCGCAGTTCGCAAACAGCGTCTGCCTTGGCAGCGATCCGGTTGTCGATGTCGGAGATATCCGTGCGGACGAAGCTGACCCCGGCGCCGGCGGAAGCCGGTTGGAGCACCATGCGGACACGTTCACCAGAGTGGAGACCAATGCCTGCGCAAACCACGGGGGCCGCCAATGTGTGCCGGTTAATCACTGTTACGCGCCGTCTGCTTCTGTTTACCCTAACGGACCGGCGAGGACGCCAATCCACATCTGCACACAACACCAGGCGCTGTCTGCATTCAATTAAAGCATTGTTGCCGTTTGTTACGCGTTTGCAGCATAGCGGCATAAGACAAGGCCCGCCCGGACGAACCGGACGGACCTTGCCGTAAAATCAATGACTTGGACCTAGTTGGCCTGACGACGCAGGAAGGCCGGGATTTCCAGATCACCCTCTTCCAGGCTGTCACCGAACAGATCGCCCGATTGAGGACGCGGCGCGGACGTCTGGACCGGTGCCGTCTTCGTCACCGGAGCGGCTTTCGGTGCCGGCTCGGCGGGTTTGCGACGGCGGCCAAAGAGCGAGAAACCGCCCCGCTTCGGCTCGTCTTCAACTTTTTCCTCACGGGCCGGAACCTGGGAACGGCGCTCTTCATAGCGCGCATTCAGCTGGGCAGCCTGCTCGGCGAGACGGGCCTGGTCCTGGACCACGCGGGGTGTCTCGGCCGGTGCCGGCATTTCCGCCCGCACTTCGGCAACATAGGGATCATGCTCGATCTCGGTCTCGATCCGGGTCGTGGACACGGCGTCGGACAGGTCCTCGGCTCCCACGGCGCGCTTCATCGGCTCGGCCTCAACCTCGGTCTGCGGGGCCTCGGCTTCCGGCTCGGCACGGCGGACCAGCGGTGCGCGCGGCGTTTCCGCCATCACGCGGCCCGGACGATCCGAATTGGTGCGCTTCCAGGGCAGGATGGCATCATTCGGGCTGGAGGCCTGGGCCGGCTGGGCTTGCGCACGCTGGCGCTGGCGCGGGTCGGCCTGGACATGGGCTTCCGCATCGATCCCGGTGGCGACGACGGAGACACGCATGGAACCTTCCATGGTCTCGTCGAAGGTGGAACCGACAATGATATTGGCTTCCGGGTCGACCTCGGCGCGGATTTCATTCGCGGCTTCGTCGACCTCGTAGAGGGTCATGTCATAACCGCCGGTTATGTTGATCAGCACGCCGGTGGCGCCCTTCATCGAGACATCGTCCAGCAGCGGATTGGAAATGGCGGCCTGGGCGGCTTCCACGGCGCGCTTCTCGCCGCCGGCTTCGCCCGTACCCATCATCGCCTTGCCCATCTCGTTCATCACGGCGCGAACGTCGGCGAAGTCGAGATTGATCAGGCCCGGCATGACCATGAGATCGGTAATGCCGCGAACGCCGGAATGCAGGACCTGGTCAGCCATGGAGAAGGCTTCGGCAAAGGTCGTTTTTTCCGTGGCGATGCGGAACAGATTCTGGTTCGGGATCACGATCAGCGTGTCGACATGCTCCTGGAGCTGTTCGATACCGCTATCGGCCAGTTTCATGCGGCGCGAGCCTTCAAAGTGGAAAGGCTTGGTGACGACGCCAACGGTCAGGATACCCATTTCACGCGCAGCGCGGGCCACGACCGGTGCTGCACCCGTGCCGGTGCCACCGCCCATGCCGGCCGTGATGAAGACCATGTGTGCACCGCCCAGGTGCTCGCGGATTTCCTCGATGGAATCTTCGGCGGACTGCTCACCCACTTCCGGACGGGCCCCGGCGCCCAGACCTTCGGTAATGGCGGCGCCCATCTGGACGCGCTTTTCAGCTGAAGACCGCTGCAGGGCCTGGGCATCCGTGTTGGCGACGACAAAATCGACACCTTCCAGATTGGCCTCGATCATGTTGTTGACCGCATTGCCGCCGGCTCCGCCCACCCCAAAGACGACAATGCGCGGACGCAGCTCAGTGGTTTCAGGGATGGAAAGGTTGAGTGTCATCACAGACCTCGTGCACGGGACAATGGGTTAACGCCGATTCACCATGCAGTGTCGCTCCGAGACGCTTAATCAGGCGTTAAACTCATCAGATATTCAGCAAGCTTAGGTTTACCTCTGCAGCGCGAACTGCAGTCACCCGCTCAGAAGCTTTCAGCGAACCAGCGCCACATGGAGCCACCGCCCTGCCCCTTGTCCTCGCGGGACCGGCGGCCCTGGGCCGCAAACCCGCCCATGCGCGGCGGACCGGCAATGGCTTCGGCGGCACCGCGGGTTTCGCGGCGGACAATGCCAGCAGCGGCCGAGAAGGCCGGGCCGGACACGGCATCACCCAGACCGGTCACACCGGAAGGGCCGGCAATACGGACCTGTTTGCCAAAGACGCGGCCGGCGAGTTCCGCCGTACCGGGCAATTGGGCACCGCCCCCGGTCAGCACCAGGCGGCGGCCGGAGGATTTCTCGACACCGGCGGCATCGAGACGATCGCGGATTAGCTCGAAGGTTTCTTCCAGGCGCGGACGGATGATGGAGTTGAGCAGGGAACGCGGCGCGCTGTCATAGGCGGCACCATTTTCACCGGTGACCGAGGGAACCTCGATCATCTGCTGATCATCTTCCGGACTATCCAGGACAGATCCGTAAAGGGTCTTCAGACGTTCCGCCGCCGCGATCGGCGTGGACAGGCCGCGCGCGACATCGGACGTCACATGGGATCCACCGACCGGCACGGAATCAATGTGCAGAAGCGCACCTTCCGCGAAGACGGCGGCTGTGGTTGCACCGGCCCCCATATCGATAAGGGTTGCGCCCAGCTGAACCTCGTCATCATGCAGGGCCGACAGGCCCGACGCATAGGGTGTCGCAACCACGCCCTTGAGATCGAAATGGCAGCGCTCGACACAGGTCAGCAGATTGCGCAGCGGGCCGATGGCGGCTGTGATGACATGGACTTCCACGCCCAGCGTGCGGCCGAACATGCCGCGCGGATCGCGGATGCCGCGATGGTCATCCACCGACCAGGCCAGCGGGATGGCGTGCAGGACGACGCGGTCCTCCGCATCGAATTCACCCAGCGCGCCATTGAGCAGGCGGCGCAGTTCACGCTCGGTGACCTCGCGCTGCGGCAGGTCGATCTCGGCCGCGATACGGGTCGAGGTCGGCTGACCGGAAGACAGGGTCACAGTGACAGAATTGACGGCCAGACCGGCCATGCGCTCGGCCTGTTCAACCGCCGTGCGGATGGCGTCGGCAGCGCCGTCCATGTCGACGACAGCTCCGGCGCGGACGCCGCGGGAGGACTGGTGGCCGACACCGACAACACGCGGGCGCGGGCCGGCAATGGTCTGGTCGGTCTTGGCAATGAAGCAGGCAATCTTGGAGGAGCCCACATCGAGGGCCGCACAGACACCGCCGGACGCCTTGCCGCCGGTCACACCGGTGGACTGACGCGGGCGCAGAAAATTGAACACACTCACGCTTCTCGCTCCTGCAGACCAACTGCTGCCGCCCGTTCTGGGCGTATTCTCAAGATCAACTCACCCTCGCTGCCACGAAGGTCGAAACTTTCCGCGGCCAGGCGCAGCACACCGCGCTCGGCCTGCAGACGGGCGAGAACAGCGATTGACGCCGTCACTTCACCCTCGGGCAATTTCACATCGGCACCGCTGTCCAGGCGCAGATTCCAGCGGCGTTCCCCCACACGGACAGCGCCGACGACACGGTCGCGAACCAGCGGATAGTGCGCGAGGGCCTCGACGATCTCGGTCACGCGCTCATTGGCACCGGCAGCGACAACGAGCGGCAGGGCCGGCGGATCCATGGGATCGGCCTGGGCGAGGATGACACCATCGCGATCGATGACATGCAGATCACCCTCGACCTGCCACAGGGCATAGGCTTCGCGGGTTTCCACCACGACTGCGACACGATTGGGCAGAAGACGGGCGACACGGGCCGTGCGCACACCGGGGAGCGCTTCGACACGATCGCGGATATCGGACGGGTCCACCGTGAAGATCGGATCGCCGACCCGCAATTCCGTGGCCGCAACAATGGCATGGGCTGCCGGGCCCCAGGCGCCGGTGACGTCAACGGCCTCGACGGCGAAACCGGCGCGGGCGAGCTGATGGCCAGTGCTTTCACCGATTTCAGCGATCACGTCATCGAGCTGGCCGAACAGGGCCAGACCGCCGACAGCCAAAGTCAGCAGGCCAGCCACGGCCAGTCCGCCCATCCGGGCGGCATTCGCCATACGGTATCTGACACCCCGGACCTGGGCCGAGGCCCAGTTACGCAAACGCCGCGGTGCGGACACCGCGGCGGATCGGGATTGGGACTTGCGCCGGACCGCTTTACGCGACCCGCCACGCCTCACCTTCGACACGACGCATTCTCCGCCATCCATTGAACGAGATCGGCAAACCCGATCCCGCAATACTGCGCCTGTTCCGGCGCCAGTGATGTCGGAGTCATGCCCGGTTGGGTGTTAATTTCGAGTAACCATAGCGGCGTGGCGTTTGTCGGATCGTAACGGAAATCCGAGCGCGTCAGACCGCGGCATCCCAAGGCCTTGTGGGCTTTCACGGCCAGATCCATCGCCATTTCAGCGATCTCTGCCGGAATATCCGCGGGTAAAATATGATCCGATCCGCCTGCGGAATATTTCGCCTCATAGTCATAGAATTTCGTGTTGGGCACGATCTCGGTGACGCAGAGCGGCTTGTCTTCCATCACCGCCACGGTCAGCTCGCGGCCGGGGATATAGCGCTCGATGAGGACCTCATCGCCCAGCGCCCAGGCCGTCGAACCCAGCTCGGCCGGCGGACGGTTGGCTCCTTCCAGCACTATATGCACGCCGACAGACGAGCCCTGGTCATTCGGCTTGGCGACATAGGGCGGCGCCATGGCATGCGCCTTGGCGGCCTCGAACCGGTTGGCGATCAGGCCTTCCGGACAAGGCACGCCGGCATCCTGCAGCACGGATTTTGCCATCTGCTTGTTCATCGCCAGCGCCGAAGCCAGAACGCCGGAATGGGTGTAGGGCTTGCCAAAATGCTCCAGCACACCCTGGACCAGACCATCCTCGCCCCACTCGCCATGCAGCGCGTTGAAGACGATATCCGGATCCGCCTCGACCAGCTGTTCGTAGAGATTGGCCGCGGCATCGATCTCGACGACCTCATACCCCTTTTCGCGCAGCCCCTTGGCACAGGCCGCGCCGGAGACGAGGGAAACATCACGTTCGGGAGACAGGCCTCCCAGAAGCAGGGCAATACGCTTGGTCATGGCTTATCCCAGCGGGCTCGTGTCGCCCGGCGGCGGCGTATAGGCGACGTCGCGGATGACGACATGAGAAGCACCGCTCTGCTGGCCGACCTTGATCAGTTCCAGCAGCGCCAAGGACGGCGCGCTGCCCAGATCGAGGCGCAGCTGGCCCGGTTCCACCCAGGCACAGATATGGATGTGCTCGCCCGGCTTGTCCTTGGGCGAGCGCACCGGTGAGTCATTGCGGAAGCCGAACCATTTATTGAACCAGGCAATGGTCAGATCTTTGTCCCAGATCGCATCCGGGATCTCCACGATCATATTGTCCCAGCGGAAGGGTTGGAGCTGAACGCGGATCCCCTCGACCTCGCCTTCCATCGGCGGGAAACCGACAATCTTGCCGGTGGAGAATTCCTTGCGGGCGGCATTGTCGCCGCTCATCAGCACGAAATCGACGCGGCAGAGCTTGCGCGCGAAATTCGTCTCGGCCTGGATCTCGAACAAATGCTCACCCGCGCCCAGCGGGTTTTCCTTGATCTGCTCTTTCAGCCATTTCGCATAGGCCTCGACATGCGGCGTGCGCACGCGGTCGATCAGGGCCAGGAAATCCTGGGACATGGAACTACTCCTCTGCCGGCACACCGATGCGCCGCACTTCCCAGCGCAGATCGATGCCGTATTGCTCGCGGACCCGGGCCCGCACAGTCTCTCCCACCTCTTCCAGATCAGCCGCGCTGGCGGAACCGTCATTGATCAGGAAATTGCAGTGTTGCTCGGAAAAATGCGCGCCGCCCACGGTGAGGCCCCGCCCTCCGACACTGTCGATCAGCTCCCAGGATTTGCGCTGGTTTGGCGTTCCGGGCGGATCGGGATTGGCGAAGGTGGAGCCGGAGGTTTTCTCGCGGATCGGCTGCGTGGTCTCGCGCCGGGCTGTTATGGCATCCATGCGTTCGGTGATCGCGGCAGGCGCGTCCGGCGTGCCCTGGAAGACGGCCTCGGTGAAAATCCAGTCCTCCGGCGCGGAGCAATGACGGTAGGCATAGGCCAGCTCGTCCGGCGACACGACAATACGGCGGCCGGAACGGTCCAGCGCCACGGCTTCGACGAGGACGTCGGACGTCTCCTGATCGTAGCAGCCGGCATTCATGCGCAGCGCACCACCGATCGTGCCGGGCACGCCGACCAGGTATTCCATCCCGGCCAAGCCGGCCTTGGCCGCCGCCTTGGCGACCATCTTGTCCAGCGCCCCGGCCCCGGCACGCAGCCGATGACCCTCAAGCGCCTCGGTCTTGGCAAAACCCGGCCCCAGCCGGATCACCACGCCGCGCACCCCGCCATCACGCACCAGCGTGTTGGACCCGGCGCCGAGGACATGGACCGGAATCTCATCCGGTGTCTCGGCCAGAAAGCGCGCCAGATCCGCCTCATCGGCGGGAATGAAAAGCACGTCCGCCGGCCCGCCCACCCGCAGCCAGGTGATGTCCTTGAGCGGCGCGGCTTCGATGTATTTGCCGCGGACAGGGGGGAGTTTTTCGAGAAGAGTCATGGCGGTCAGCTATCCTCCCCCTTGATGGGGAAGGATAAGGAAGCGGTGCGTTTCCATCATCACCCCAGCGCCTCCAGTTCACCCGGCAGGGCGTAGGCCCATTGGGTGATGTCGCCGGCACCCAGGCAGACGATGACATCGCCGGCCTCGGCGCGCTTGGCGACTTCCGGAGCGACGGACGCGCGGGAGACCGGCGCCGCATCGCGATGGCCGTGGGATATGAGGCTCTCGACCAGATGGTCGCGGTCTGCGCCCTCGATCGGGTCTTCACCAGCCGTATAGACCGGAGCGACCAGAACGCTGTCGGCATCGTTGAAACAGGTGGAGAAATCATCGAACAGATCGTGCAGACGCGAATAGCGGTGCGGCTGCATGACGGCGATCACCTTGCCCGTGGAGGCCTGGCGCGCGGCCTTGAGCACGGCTGCGATCTCGACCGGGTGGTGACCGTAATCATCGATAATGGTCGCACCCTTCCAGGTACCGGTCTGGGTGAAGCGCCGCTTCACGCCGCCGAAACTGGCCAGCGCGGTCTTGGCTGCATCTTCGGTCAGGCCCAATTCGCGGGCGGTGGCCAGAGCGGCGACGGCATTGAGCACATTGTGCTCGCCCATCATCGGCAGGACGATGTCGGTCCAGGTGACGACATCCTGCCCGCGCAGGCGGAAAGTGATGTCGAAGGTCGAGCCGGACGGTTCCATGCGCACATTGGACAGGCGCACATCGGCCTGCGGGTTGGCACCATAGGTGATGACGCGGCGATCATCGATCCGGCTGGCCAGGGACTGGACCTCCGGATGATCCGTGCACAGGACGGCGAACCCGTAGAAGGGCAGGTTCTCGACGAACTGGACGAAGGCTTTCCGCAGCGTGTCGAAATCCCCGTAATGCTCCATGTGCTCCGGGTCGATATTGGTGACGATTGCGACGGTGGAGCGCAGTTTCAGGAAGGAGCCATCGCTCTCATCCGCTTCCACGGCCATCCAGTCACCCAGCCCGACCTTGGCGTTCGAGCCATAGGCGGAAATGATGCCGCCATTGATCACGGTCGGATCGACGCCCGCCGCATCCATCAACACTGCCACCAGCGAAGTCGTCGTGGTCTTGCCGTGAGTGCCGCCGACAGCGACCGCGAATTTCAAACGCATCAGCTCGGCCAGCATTTCCGCGCGGCGCACGACCGGGATCTTGGCGGCCCGGGCGGCGACCAGTTCCGGATTGTCCGGCTTGATGGCGGAAGAGACGACGATGGCGCCGGCACCGGCAACATTCTCGCCGGCATGGCCGATGTGGATGGTCGCGCCGAGGCCTTCCAGACGCTCCACATTCGGATTGGCGCGGATGTCGGACCCCTGCACCTGATAGCCCAGATTGAGCATCACCTCGGCAATGCCGCTCATGCCGATCCCGCCGATACCGACGAAATGGACAGGGCCGACCGGGAATGGCAGGGCAGAAAACTTCATAGGAGGGCTCCGGTAACCAGGCCATCGACGGATTTCGCCAGGGTTTCGGCGGCATCCGGACGTCCCAGCGAGCGCGCCGCAGCGGCGCGTTCAGCCAGGTCCTGGGGATTGGACAAACGGGTTTCGAGCAAGGTCGCGAGATGGTCGATTGTGAAATCGGCTTCCGGCACACGATCTGCAGCCAGTGCATTCACCAGCCCGTCCACATTGGCGGTCTGGTGGTCATCGGCGGCAATGCCGAGCGGGCAGAAAATCGCCGGACGGCCGACACCGGCCACTTCGGACACGGTGGACGCCCCGGCCCGGCCGATCACGAGGTGTGCCGCCGCATAGAGCGATCCCACATCTTCGAAGAAGGGCTCACACGTCGCGCTGACGCCAGCCTGCCGGTAGATCTCGCGTGCCATGGGGAGGGATTCCTCCCGGGTCTGTTGGACGACATCAAGGCGAGATCGCAGCAATTCCGGGAGTTTTGCCACCGCCTGCGGCACGGTTTCCGACAAAATTCGCGCGCCGAGGGAACCACCCAGGACCAGAAGATTGATCCGCCCGCCCTCTTCCAGCGCCGAATAGCCGGCCTTGCGGGCCTGCAGGATCGGAGACCGGAGGGGATTGCCGGTGAGGATGTGATGCTTGCGCGCTTTTTCCGGCAGACGGTCAAGGCGCTCAAAACCCGACGCGACAAAACCCGCCTTGGCCGCGAAGACGCGATTGACCCGTCCCAGAACAGCATTCTGTTCGTGGATCGCGAACGGAATTTTCTGCGACTGGGCAACGGCCAGGGCCGGGAAAGCGGGATAGCCGCCGAAACCGGCGACCACGTCCGGCTTCCAGCTTTTCACGATAGCGCGGGCCTGGGCGAAGCCCTGAGTCAGTTCCAGGGCGGCCTTGGCCAATTTGATCGGATTCTTCGTGGACGGGCTGGCAGCATGGATCTCGTCGATCGCCACGGCCGGGAACCCCTCCGTGTGTTTCAGTCCGCGGGCATCGGTGACGAGGCGCACCTGCCAGCCACGCGCGATCAAGGCTTCCGCAGCCGCGCGCGCAGGAAACATGTGTCCGCCGGTTCCCCCGGCGGCGATCAGACAACGGCGCGGCGTCATGAAGAATGCCGCAGGGCATAGGCGCCGGGACGGCGGCGCGTGAAAGCCAGCAAGAGACCGGCGCCGAAGGTAAGCGCAAGCATGGAGGACCCTCCGTAGGACACGAAGGGCAAAGTCATGCCCTTGGGCGGGATGAGGTTCAAGTTCACACCGATGTTGACGAGCGCCTGAAGCGCAAACTGAAGTGCCAGACCGGTCACGGCCAGCTGCGCGAAACTGTCCTGCAGGCGCATGGCCTGTGTCCAGGCGCGGGCGACCAGGAGGGCAAACAGGCCAATAATGGCCAGCGAAGCCATCAGGCCGAATTCCTCGGCGGCAACGGCGAAGATGAAATCGGTATGGGCGTCGGGCAGGAAGTTCTTCACCTCCCCCTCGCCCGGCCCGGCCCCGGTGATCCCGCCATTGGCGATCGCCTCCATGGCGCGGTCGATCTGGTAGGTGTCACCACTTTCCGGATCGATGAATCGCTGCACGCGGCTGGCGACATGCGGGAAGGTGAAATAGGCCAGGGTTGACCCCGCCGCCGCGAGGCTGGAGAGCACCGCCACCCAGATCCAGGACAGGCCGGAGGCAAAGAAGACACCGCCGAAACACAGGGTGAGCAGGACGGACTGGCCGAAATCCGGCTGGATCATCAAGAGGCCGATCGAGATGATGTAGAGGCCGAAGGCAATCACCCGCCCCGGAATGGGGGCCCCGCGCTGTTCTTCCGCGAACAGCCAGGCCGCGGTCACGATAAGGGCCGGTTTGAGAAATTCCGACGGCTGCAGGCCGAAGGAGCCAATCCGGATCCAGCGGGTCGCGCCCTTCACCTCATAGCCAATCAGCGGCAACAGCACCATCAGGCCCAGCGCCCCGAACAGGGCCAGCACGGCCAGACGGCGCGCGCCCTTCGGATTGAGCGAGGAGATCCCGAGCATGCCAACCACACCCAGAATGGCAAAGGCGCTCTGGCGGTAGAGAAAATAAAACGGGTCATCAATGCCCAGGCGGTCCGTCATGGCCGGGCTCGCCGCCATGGCCAACACCAGGCCGATGGAGATCAGGGCGATGATGATGACCAGCAATGTCCGGTCCATGCCCCGCCACCAGGTGATCAGGCCGCGCGATACATTCTGGATCACTTGGCCGCCTCCGGTTCCGCCATTTCGGCGGTCAGGGCGTGAACCAGGTCCCGGAAGGAATCGCCCCGGGCCTCGTAGGATTGATACTGATCAAAGGAGGCACAGGCCGGCGACAGGAGAACGACCTCTTCGGGAAGCTCGGAATCCCAGGCATCTCGGGCTGCTGCCTTGAGCGCGGTTTCCAGATCCCCGCACCGTTCATAGGGCAGGACGCCGTCCAGCTCCTGGGCGAACCGCTCCTCCGCCTCGCCGATGAGATAGGCCTTGGCGATCCGGTCCTTGGCAATCATGGCCGGCTTCAACCCGCCCGCCTTGGCGACGCCACCAATGATCCAGCGGACGCTGTCATAACAGGTCAGAGCCTGGACCGCGGCTTCGGCATTGGTGGCCTTGCTGTCATTGACGAAACGCACACCGCGGATCTCGCCGACGATTTCCTGGCGGTGCGGCAGGCCGGGGAAGGTGTAGGTCGCGTCGGCCGCGGCCTTGGCCGCGACACCCAGAAGGCGCACTGCGGCCAGGGCCGCCGCTGCATTCTGCGCATTGTGCCGGCCCGGCAGGGCGCGGGCGCGCGCCAGATCGATGGCCGGATGCGACGCACTGTCCAGCGCATCATAGACCCGGTCACCCAGCGCATAGACGCCGCGTGCAAAGACACGGCCCGCAGAGATCGGGACGACCCGGTCCTCGCGGCGCGTATGGCGCAGGCGCGAGTAATAGCCATTGGTCTCGTCATCATCGATGCCGATGACGGCAAAGCTGTTGGCGCCCTGCATCTCGAACAAATGCTGTTTGACCCGGAAGTAGTTCGCGAAATCACCATGCCGGTCGATATGGTCCGGCGAGATGTTGAGCAGGACGGCGACATCGCAATTGAGCGAGTGGGTCAAATCGATCTGGTAGGAAGACAGCTCGATGACATAGATCGTGCCCGGCCGCGGCATGTCCTGGGCCAGGATCGCATCACCGATATTGCCTCCGACCACCACTTTGCGGCCGGTCTCGCGCAGGATGTGCCCGATCAGCGCCGTCGTTGTCGATTTGCCATTCGTGCCGGTAATGCCGACGATTTTCGGCCGGCGCGTGGCCGGCAGGGCATTCATCGCCTCGGCGAAAAGTTCGATATCCCCGATCACCGGCGCGCCGACAGCCTGGGCCAGTTCGACCACGCGGTGCGGTTTGGGATGGGTCAGGGGAATGCCTGGCGAAAGGATGAGCGCTGCGATATCCCCCCAGTCGCGCCGGTTGAGATCGTCGAGGGTCAGGCCTTCCGCCTCGGCACGCACGCGGGCGGCTTCAGTGTCGTCCCAGCACGACACTTTGGCGCCTCCGGCCTCCAAGGCCCTTGCCGTGGCTATGCCTGTGCGCCCCAATCCGAACACAGCCACACGGCGGCCTTCATATTGATGGATCGGGATCATTGGTGACGTTTATCTCAGCTTCAGCGTGGCAAGTCCAATCAAGGCGAGGATGACGGCGATAATCCAGAAACGGATCACGATGGTCGGCTCGGCCCAGCCCTGCTTTTCGAAATGGTGGTGGATCGGCGCCATCTTGAAGACGCGCTTGCCGGTGAGTTTGAAACTGGCGACCTGGACCATGACGGACACCATTTCCAGCACGAAAAGGCCGCCAACAATGGCCAGTACGATCTCGTGCTTCACGGCGACGGCAATCGTGCCCAGCGCGCCCCCCAGGGAAAGCGAACCGGTATCGCCCATGAAGATCATGGCCGGTGGCGCATTCCACCAGAGGAAGCCCAGGCCAGCCCCCAGAAGGGCACCACAGAAGACCAGGAGTTCACCGGTTCCCGCCGTGTAATGGACCTGCAGATATTCCGCGAAATCGACCCGGCCGACGACATAGGCGATGGCGCCGAAGGTCGCGGCGGCGATCATCACGGGCACAATGGCCAGCCCGTCCAGACCGTCCGTCATGTTCACCGCATTGCCGGCGCCAACGACCACGATACAGCCGAAGACGAAGAAGAGCGGGCCCAGATTGAGGACGAAATCCTTGAAGAAGGGAAAGGCGATGGAAGTTTCCATGCCCGGCTCGGTGCCCAGGCTGCGCGCTGTGTAGGAGGCCCAGAAAACCGCAATCAGGGCGATGATGAATTCACCGGCCAGCTTGAATTTGCCGCCGAAACCCGCCGTCGATTGCTTGGTGACCTTCATATAATCGTCGACGAAACCGATCAGGCCGAAACCCGCGGTCACGAAGATCACGATCCAGACATAGGGATTGGTCAGGTCGGCCCAGAGCAGCGTGCCCGCCATAACCCCGATCAGGATGAGGAAGCCACCCATGGTCGGCGTACCGGCCTTCTCCACGACATGGCGCTCAATGCCTTCGGTGCGGATCGGCTGGCCCTTGCCCTGCTTCTTGCGCAGCCAGGCAATCATCGGCTTGCCGAAGACAAAGGCGATCACCATCGCGGTGAACAGGGCCATGCCCGTGCGGAAGGTGATGTAGCGGAAGAGATTGGCCAGCTGCAGGTCTTCAGCAAGCGGGGCGAGAAGAAGATAGAGCATGAGCCGGTCAGGCCTCCGTCAGTCCGAAAGCGGAACCATCAGCCAGACGTGTGGCAATCCTGTGGAGGCCGGAGGCATTGGATCCTTTGAGAAGCACCACATCGCCCGGCCGGACCGCCGACAGGATCATCTCCAGCGCGTCGCCCGCCGTCTTCGCATAGCCTGCGCGCCGGGCGGCGGGCAAGGCGTCATGCAAGTGCTTCATGCGTTCCCCACAGGGCAGGACAGCATCCACGTCCGCCGCTTCCAGCGGTGCCGCGAGGGCCGCGTGCAGCTTCGCCTCGTCGGGGCCCAGCTCGAACATGTCGCCCAAGACCGCGATCCGCCGCCCCTGCCCGGCCGGTTTCGCTGCACCGAGTGCAGAGATCGCGGCGGCCATGGAGACCGGATTGGCGTTGTAGGCGTCGTCCAGCAGCGTGAATTCTCCGCCGCCGGGGAGTTTGATCGTCAGGGCACGGCCTCGGCCGGCCGCGGCATCGACACCGGCCAGGGCGTCGGCCACGGCATGCGCGTCCAATCCTGAGGCTGCAGCGGCTGCGAAAATAGCGGCGATATTCCAGGCCCAGTGCTCACCGGACGCCTTGAGATGGAAGCGCGTGCGGATGCCCAGCACGTTCACCAGACCCGTCGAGCCGTCCAGCCCGGTCTCGAAATCCTCGATCCGGATGGCGGCATCCTTGGCGCAACCGAAATCCAGCATGAAGGCCGCACAGGACCGCTTGGCATGGCGGGCCAGGCGGTCGGCATGGGCGTCATCGGCCGGATAGATGGCCACGCCATCATCAGCCAGACCCTCGAAGATTTCCGACTTGGCGTCAGCAATCGCCTCGATCGTGCCGAGATGTTCCAGATGCGCCGGTGCGATCCGGGTGATCAGGGCAACATGCGGACGAACCAAGCTGGAAAGATCACGGATCTCACCGGCATGGTTCATGCCCATTTCGAACACGGCCCGCTGCGTCTCGCGCGGCATGCGCGACAAGGTCAGCGGCACGCCCCAATGATTATTGTAGGACTTCACGCTCCAATGGGCCGGACCATGCGCGCGAAAAACCGCAGCCAGCGCTTCTTTTACAGAGGTTTTGCCGACACTGCCCGTCACGGCAACGCGGATCGCGTCGGAACGGTCGCGGGCGGCCACGCCCAGCGCACGCAGCGCATCCAGCACGTCGGGCACTTGCAGGGCCGGTTCCAGCCCCAGATCACCGCGGGAAACCAGGCAGGCGGCGGCCCCTTTTTCCATGGCCGCGGCCGCGAATTCATGGCCGTCGCGCACATCCTTGAGCGCTACGAAGAGGTCACCCTTTTCCAGCGTCCGCGTATCGATCGAAACGCCGGTACAGGTCCAGTCCGTATCGCCGAGCAGCATGCCACCCGTGGCCGCAAGCGCCTGGCCGGAGGTCCAGAGCGGATCAGACATGGGCCGCCTCCCGGTCTTGCAGCGCCTTGCGCGCCTCTTCACGATCATCAAAGGGCAATACTGTGTCACCGATGATCTGGCCGGTTTCATGGCCCTTACCGGCAATCAGGAGGCAGTCTCCGGCCTTCAGCGCGGCAACCCCGCGGCGGATGGCTTCGGCCCGGTCGGGAATCTCGATGGCGCCGGGGCAGCCCTTCAGCACAGCGGCGCGGATCGCGGCCGGGTCCTCGGAACGCGGATTGTCATCGGTGACGATCACCGTGTCGGCCAGTGAATGGGCAATGGCGCCCATCTTGGCGCGCTTGGACGCGTCCCGATCACCGCCGCAGCCGAACACGACGAGGATGTCGCCTTCCGTGTGCGGGCGGGCGGAGCGCAGCAGCTTGTCCAGACCGTCCGGCGTGTGGGCATAGTCGACAAGAACAGGCGCGCCCTCCCCGGTCTCTCCCACCTTGTCGAGCCGGCCGGGGACACCACCCAGGCTTTCCAGCGTCTTGCAGACCGTCTCCATGGGCACGCCTTCAGCCAAGGCAATGGCGGCCGCGCCGAGCGCGTTGAGAATCTGGAACTCGCCCACCAGGGGGATGTCCAGATGGACGTCGGTTCCCTGCCAGGTGAAGGACACATCCTGGCTCGCCGGGCGGGGCGTGATCTCACGGATCACCATGTCTTCACCGCGCCAGCCCACGGTCAGGGTTTCCAGACCCCGCGCGCGCGCCGTGTCGGCCATTTTGCGGCCCCACTCGCTATCGACATTGATCACCGCGCGGCCATCATCCGGCAGACGCTCCGTGAACAGCAATTCTTTGGATGCGAAGTAATCCGCGAAATCCGGGTGATAATCCAGATGATCCTGGGTGAGATTGGTGAAGGCGCCCACGCTGAGGCGCGCGCCATCCATGCGGTGCTGTTTGAGGCCATGGGAAGAGGCCTCCATCGCCAGATGGGTAACACCATCAGCGGCCAGCTGGTCCAATGCCCGATGCAGGGCCACCGCGTCCGGCGTGGTATAGCCAAGGCTTTCCAGACTATCGCCGCGAGTGACACCGAGCGTGCCCAGACACGCCGCATCGAAACCGGCTGCGGCCCAGATCTGGCGCAGGAATTCCACGCTTGAGCTTTTCCCGTTCGTTCCGGTAATGGCGACGATATGCTGCGGCTGGCGCGGATAGAAACGCGCGGCCAGTTCGGCCAGCTCGGCCGCAGGAAGCTCGGACACCAGAACCGGAACCGGAAGACCCTCGACCGGAATATCGGTCAGGATGACCGCCGCGCCCTGCTCCAGCGCCTGGGGAATGAAGGCACTGCCATGCTGTTTCACACCCGGGAGCGCCGCGAACAGGAAGCCCGGCTTCACCGCCCGGCTGTCCAATGTCAGCCCGGTGATCTCGATCGCACCATCTTCCGCATCGAATTCGTCTTCGGGCATCAGCTCGGCGAGTTTCACGGGATGGTCTCCGGCATCAGGGCAGCGCGAACGAGGGCGGCACGTTCACCCGGCGCTTCTTCGGCGCGCGCAACGCCGAGAATGGGGGCGATACGGGAGACGATTTCGCCGACAGCCGGTGCTGCGGTCCATCCCCCGGTGGCGTAGCCATAGGTCGATTCAGTGCCGTGCGGCTCGTCCAGCAGCACAAGGACTGCATATTGCGGATCATTGTAGGGGAAGACCGCGGAGAAGGAGGAAATCAGCCGGCTGCTGTCATAGCCACCGCGGGTCGGCTTTTCGGCAGTCCCGGTCTTGCCCGCGACCAGGAAGCCCGGCGCGTCGGCATAGCCGCCGGATCCGTCCAGCACATTCTCGCGCATCAGGTCGAGCACGGTCTGGGCCGTCTCCGAGGACATGACGCGCTCACCCACAATCGTCTCATCAGCTGCCACCGGCAGCAGGGTGGGCCTGACATAGACGCCGTCATTGGCGATGGCCGCAAAGGCGGCAATGGTCGCGATCGGGCTGACGGCAATGCCGTGACCATATGAAATCGTTGCCGTTTCCGTCGGCCCCCAATTGCGCGGCAGAAGAGGGTCGGCACTCTCGGCCAGTTCGATGGGTGCCCGTTCAAGCAAGCGCAGATCCCCCAGGAAGCCACGCTGGGATTCCGCCCCCACATCCAGCGCGATCAGGCTGGACCCGATATTGGAGGAGTGGGTGAAGACCTCGGTCAGGCTGAGCCGACGGTTCTCCGCATGGAAGTCATTGATCTGATAGCCGCCGATTTGCAGCGGGCCGGTCGCGTCATAGCCGCTGTCCAGCGTGGCCGTCCCGGTTTCCAGCGCCATGGCGACCGTGAAGGCCTTGAAGGTCGAGCCCATCTCATAGACGGACTGGGCAGCGCGGTTCAGCCGGCCGGCCGAGCTGGCATCGCTGGGACGATTGGGGTCGAAGTCCGGCAGGGAAACCATGGAGACGATTTCGCCCGTCTCGACATCCATGACAATGCCGGTCGCCGCATCAGCCTGGAATTCCGCCATCGAGGCGGCCAGGACTTCGGCGACATGGAATTGCACGGTCATGTCGATGGACAGGGCCACCGGACGCCCGTCACCCGCCAGCAGCGATCCGTCAAAGGCGCGCTCGGCTCCGGCCAGACCATTCAGGTCACGATCCGTATACCCCACAATGTGCGAAGCCAGCCGGCCGCGCGGATAGACACGGCGCGGCTCCATCCGGAAACCCAGACCCGGCAGGCCCAGAGAGAAGACGGCCTGGCGTTGGCGCGGCGTCAGATTGCGGCGCACCCAGACAAAACGGCCACGCCCGCCCAATTCCTCGGTCAGGCTGTCGACATTGATGTCCGGCAGCACCCCGGCCAGCGCCTCGGCGGTTTCGCGGGCATCCCAGACCAGGGACGGGTCGGCATAGAGAGAATGGGTTTCCAGCGTTGTCGCCAGCACCTGGCCGGTCCGGTCGAACAGATCACCGCGCACGGTGGCGTTCGGCGCCTGACGCTGGGACGGGGCTGCGTCAGCAGCCCCCAGAACGGCGATGTCGATGGCGCGGGCGCCCAGAAGGGCGAAACCGACTGCGAGGCTGAGCCCCATGACGCGCAGACGCGAGCGTGCGGCATCCAGCGCTTTGGTCTCGTCACTCTCGATGCGCAGAAGGCGGGACATGTCGGCAGGCGCCGCTTCGGCAAGCGGCGGCAGGGCCACGCTGCGAGACTTGGCCGATACCTGTTTGCGGAACGGCCACAGACGCATCAGTCAGGACCTCCCGTGCGGCGCGGTTCGGCCATCGCCAAACCCTCCACACGCTCTTCGCGCACAAGAAGCCCGTCCTCGCGAAGGGCCGAGCCCTGCGTGTTCGGATCGGCATCGGCCAGAAGGGGAAGATCGTTCAGGCCCACTTCGCGCTCCGGGTCCAGCGGCTCAAAGCCCAGATAGCGCCGGGCCAGATGGCGCAGGCGCTCCGGATCTTCCAGATGAGCAATCTCGACATTGAGCACATTGATCTGACGACGCTCCTCGGCCAGCTGGGCCTGGATATCCTCGAGCCGCTCCTGCGAGCTCTTCGCCTCGGCCTTGGCGATATAGAGCGCCACCGCGAGAGCCGCCGCGACGACGAACGCGATCGCATTGAGCGTGCGGATCATAGCGCGGCCTCCAGGCGGGCAAGCGGTACAACACTCCGATACAGCTCCGATCCATCGATGATGGCGGGAGCCTCGGTTCTCACAGCGGCGCGCAGCTTGGCCGAACGGGCACGCGGATTGACCGCAGCCTCTTCGGCGCTCGCTTCGACAGCCTTGCGGTGGAGCAGGCGGAAGGACGCATCCGGTCCGGCCTTCTCGACGGGCGCATGGCGCGAGCCGCCCCCTCCTGCCAGCCCGGCACGGGCCCGCAGGAAGGTCTTAACCATGCGGTCCTCCAGTGAATGGAAGGTAACCACGACAAGCCGCCCCAGCGGCGACAGCAGACGCTCGGCCGCTTCCAATGCGCGGGCCAGCTCACCCAGCTCGTCATTGACGAAAATGCGCAGCGCCTGGAAGACGCGCGTGGCCGGGTGGATTTTCGAATGTTTTCCGCCGGTTGCGCGGGAGACAATCTCGGCAAGCCGATCCGTGGTCTCGATTTTCGCTTCCGAACGCGCCTTCACGATGAAGCTGGCGACGCGGCGCGAACGGCGCTCTTCGCCGTAGACATAAAATATGTCTGCCAACTCCTGCTCGCTCAGCAGGTTCACCGCATCAGCCGCCGTGGGACCCGAGGCCGCCATGCGCATGTCCAGCGGCCCTGCCTTCTGGAAGGAGAAACCGCGCTCGGCCTGATCGATCTGCATGGAGGACACGCCGATATCCAGAACGATGCCGTCAACAGCGCGACCACCGCTGGAGAGCACAACCTCTTCCATGGCGGAGAAAGGCGCTTCCACGAACACGAAACGGCCACCGGCCGCCTGCTGCAGGCTTTCGGCAGCCGGACGGACACTGGGGTCGCGATCAATCCCGATCAGCCGGCAGTCGGCCGCCGAGAGAATGGCGCGCGAATAACCGCCTGCACCGAATGTCCCATCAATATAGAGAGCCCCGTCGCGGGGCTCGAGCGCGTGCAGGACCTCGTCCAGCATCACCGGAATGTGCGGCTGGGGGCTCATGCTCCACCTCCCGGACGCGGGGGAAGCTTGAGGGATTTCTTGTTGTCCCGGGCAAAACTGCGGGCGCTCGCCTTGCGCTCAGCCAGGCGTTCCGGATTCCAGATTTCAAACCGCGAGCCCAGACCGACGAAGGCCGCCTTGCCGTCCAGGCCCGCCAGCTCGATCAAATCCTTGGGCAGGGTGACACGACCAGTGCCGTCACAGGCGAGACCGCGCGTATCACCGAAAATCGTCTGCTCGAAGGCGGCGCGGGCATCATCATAGGGATCCATCTCTTCCAGCAGGGCGAGATAGCGGTCCAGCAGGGCCTGACCGCCGCCCTCCAGATAGCCGCCCTCGAAGGAGGGCCAGACATAGATCTTTTCTTCGGGGTCGTTTTTGACGACCGCACGGAAGCCGGCCGGGACGGAAACCCGTCCCTTGGCATCAATTCCGTTGATGGTCGTCGAAAGAAACACGTGCCTGTCCCCAAAAACCACGCAGCCCACCCTGCATGGTTAACGATGGGATAACATGGGAATTGATGGGAAACAATGACGAAAGGTTCGTTTTTCATGGATTAACGCGGGTCATGAAGTATTCACGCAACACGAAAAACGGAACGGGAAGAGAACATTAAGTTAATATCCACAGGCCCCATCCGTGCACTTGATGGGTTTGGATGGGAAATGCCGGTTTCGGTGGATTGTTTCCAATCCGGCAAGACCGGTCGCTTTGCGAGACCGGACGGGCGCCGAGCCCGTCGCGCAACACCCATTGATGCGGATATGGAAAGAAAGGATCAGGTGGCCTGTAAGCCGGGTTCTGTTCCCCGGCGAACCGGGGCGACGACCATTCATCTGCGGCCGACCTTGCGGACGGCCTGGTGCGACCTACCCGGATGACATGCGGAGACGCATGTGGGCGAACCCGTTCATCCCTATTCGGTCTTGCTCCAGGTGGGGCTTGCCGTGCCCCCTTCCTTGCGGTCGGGGCGGTGCGCTCTTACCGCACCCTTTCACCCTTACCGGTGCCGAAGCCCCGGCGGTCTGCTCTCTGCTGCGCTTTCCCTGGG
This sequence comes from Maricaulis parjimensis, assembly GCF_016817355.1. Taxonomy (GTDB): domain Bacteria; phylum Pseudomonadota; class Alphaproteobacteria; order Caulobacterales; family Maricaulaceae; genus Maricaulis; species Maricaulis parjimensis. The sequence continues at coordinate 88,699 of NZ_JADOTT010000003.1, read as the reverse complement.
GTCACCCCCGCCGGGAGTTACCCGGCACCTTGTCTCCGTGGAGCCCGGACTTTCCTCGATGGCGCCGTTTCCAGCCTTGCCACCGCGGCCGTCCAGCCACCTGATCGGCAGTGCACATGCCTTCCGTCGTCGCTCAGGTCAAGCCGCCCGGTTCACGACAGCAAGATAGCGTTCCAGACCGTTGCGTTCGAACCGCCGGATCCAGATCGCCGCCACGATGCACACAGCGACCGAGGCCACAACGACGAACCACCAGAAATATTGCAGACCGAAAGTGGCGACGAGCAGGCGTGTGGAGACCTGCGCAACGCCCGCCGCGACAAGGCCCGCATAGGACCAGGTCATGAATTTGTAGTGCGCAAAGACCCGGGCGCGCCTCTCCTTTGGCGTCGCTGCCGACCGGGCCCGCCGGATCATGTATATCCCGCCGGCCAAAGTGATCGCAGACACAACAGACAGGGCGTGGAAGGCCGTGAACCCGTTTTCGAGCATTGGAATACCCGCCAGCAGCAACACCCCCATCGCGCCGCTATAGGCATAGCCGATGCGCCGGTGATTGCGATTTGCCTTGGGTTGCCTCAATGCCTGCCAGCCCCACCATAGCGCCAGCAGCGCCGCCAGGGCATGCACGCCTCCGGCCCAGGAATGGATAATACCCATTGGCCGCCTCCTCCTTGCATGCGTGCATGATGAGGGAGCGAAGGTCCAAGGTCAGGAGGGAATGCGGACCGCCGGGTCTCCCGGCTGGAAACACTGCTTACCCCAGCGACGCGACACGCTCGATCAGGGCGCGGGTTTCGGCATCGATCTGCCCGTCAACACGCGCCGGACGCCAGCGCCGCTGGAAAGCCTCGACGACGGGTTTCAGACCCGGCTCGAGCGTATAGCCGATCAGTTTGAGCAAGGCCGCCGGTTCACCCTCGGCCTTTTCGCCTGGCAGTGCCGCGGCGCAGCCCTCGCGCGCCAGACGGTCCCAGGGGAATTTCTCGCCCGGATCAATCTTGCGGCCGGGGGCCAGGTCGGAATGACCGATCACGGCTTCCGGCGGCAGATTGTGGCGGGCCAGAATGTCTCGCACGAGCGCGATCACGGTATCGATCTGGGCTTCCGGATAATCGGGAAAGCCGAATTCATGGCCGGGATTGACGATCTCGATGCCGATGGAGGCAGAATTGAGATCCCCCTCCCCGCGCCAGCTGCCGCGCCCGGCATGCCAGGCACGATGGTGCTCATCGACCAGTTGGAACAGGCGGCCATCCTCTTCCACCAGATAGTGGGAGGAGACACTGGCCTCCTTGTCGCGCAGACGCTCCAGTGCCGCCTGCCCCGTCTTCATCCCGGTATAGTGGACGACGACATAGCGGATCGGGCCGCGACGCTTGTTGTAGTTCGGCGACGGCGCGGAAATCGGCTTCAGGCTCACAGCGTCTTCTCGCGGGCCAGGGCGGCGGTCGGCAGTTTCTTGTTGGGGCGCAGCGCGATGATGCCGACCCCGATCAGGGTCAGCGCGCCACCGGCGATCAGGCGCCAGCCGAACGGGTCACCGGTCACGGTCAGGCCGGCAATCACCCCGATAAAGGGCGCCATCAGGGTGAGCGGGGCAATCAGCGTGGCGTCATAACGCTGCAGCAGGTCATAGAAGACGCCATGCCCGAAGACATTCACCAGCAGCACGGTGAAGGCGACCGCGAGGAAGATCGGCCAGCCGCCATCCACGATGGACTGCATCTGCCCGGTCTCGAAGGTCAGGGAGAGCGCCAGCAGGGGCGGCGCCGAGATCAGCCCGATCCAGGCCTGCATGCGGATCGAGTCGAGCGGCATCTGTTTGACCAGGATCATGCCGACCGCGGCAGCGAAGGCCGCGCCAATGCCGATCAGGAGACCGATGGACAAGTCCATCTCGGCCGGATTGGCGATCACCAGGGCAACACCGACAAAGGACAGGACAATGCCCATCACACGCGTCAGCCCGACCTTCTCCTTCAGGAAGACGACCGAGAGAATGGTGGCGAAGGGCACACCGGTCTGGACGGCAATCGCCATGCCCGACGGCGTCGCCCAGCGCAGCCCCATGAACATGAGCACGTATTGCGCGGCGCCCATGGTGAGACCGATGGCAATCATCGTGCCCAGCTTGGCCGGAATGGGCCGGATCCAGGGTGCCAGCACCGCATAGAGCAGCGCAAAACGCATGAAGGCGAAGAAGATGGGCGGCACGCCGTCAAAGCCCGGCACCCAACCCGGGGCACCGGTCACGGAAAATTTCGCCACGATGAAGTTGATGCCCCAGACCACGCAAACGGCCATCAGGGCGAGGAAATCCCGTAAACGCATGTGTCCGTCATGGACCGCTGCGCCAGAAGGGGCAAGCGCTAATCCGTGGTCGCGACACCCTCATCCGGGGAGAAATGCGCATCCAGGAAGGCGAGGAAGTTCTGCCAGTCCACTGCCGTCACGCCGTGCAAGCCATTGCGCATGAAGACGGCGATATCGGCCTGCGGGTCGAACGCTCCCAGCGCCTCCTGCTCCAGACCTTGTGAGCCATAGAGCTGATAGATGGGCGTGGCACCCTGGGCGGCGCGGTAGCTGCCGCCCGGATCGGACCATTGGTCCCGCCAGGCCCCGCCGATCAGAAGCGGGCGCGGCGCCATCAGGGCGATCAGCTGGTGCTGATCGACCGGGATCAGCTCTTCGCGCCCGGCATAACCCGTGTAATTCGGGCTGAACCAATAGGGATAGGTATCGGTGATCTGGGCGACGCTTTCACCGGCATCGGACCGGGTCAGCGTCGTGCCGCCGGTTCCGGCCTGGTGGGCGATGACGAGATCGATCCGTTCATCGAAGGCGGCCGCGACAAGGGCCGACTTGCCATTGCGCGAATGCCCCCAGACTGCCATCCGGTCGCGGTCGAAGCGCGGATCCTCTTCCAGCACGTCCACGACGCGGGAATAGGCCCAGGCCCAAGCGATGACACCGCCGCTTTGCGCATCGGGTGACAGCTCGGTCAGCGCCTCCTGGGCCGGACCATTGGCGTCGGGGACAATGTCACCGGAATAGTGGAAGACCAGGGCATAACCGTGGTCGAGAATCTCCTCGACCGGCGGGGTCATGATGTGGCGGCCGAAAATCTGCCGCACGGTGAAACTGGCAAAGCCGTGCTCACCGCATTCCTGGAAATAGGACGTGGTCGGCCCTTCAATGCCCTCGCGCCAGCCCAGGGCCGGGACATTGCCGCAGAAGGTCTGCAGGATGATCGCCGGCACCGGGCCCTCGACCTGATTGGGCAGGATGACGGCGAGATAGGTGTCCTGCCCGCCCATCTCCAGATGGATTTGCTCGATCCGTCCGGCCCCGTCATAGGCGTCGGTGGCGATCACCTCCTGCGCGACCACGCGGACATCGCTGCGTGCCGGCCAGGCGCCATAGACCTCGTTCTGGAATTGCTGCAACAGGCCGGCCCGCTGTGCTTCCCAATCCGCTTGGTCGATACCGTCCAGTGCGGGACGAGCCGCCGTGTCCGGCGTGCGGGCCGAGACTTTCGGCAGCGCCATGGAAACACAGCCCACCAGCATGAGCGGCAGGAGGATGAGGATGAAAAGCGGTATGAAACGACGCACGAACAGTCTCCCGGACCGTCAGGGGCAGGCAGAAACGAAGACGGCCCAGACTAGCCGGGCCGTTTCGGGTTGAAAGTCACAATTGCGGGAAACCGCTAGCGGCCGAGGCCTTCGACCGTCCAGCCATCGGGGCCGCGCGTGGCAACCAGGATGTCATCCTCGGCACTGCCCTTGCGGCGCGGACCGCCGCGCAGCTTGCGCCAGAGCCAATAGGCGCAGCCCGCCAGCAGACCGATCCCGGCGAGCACCAGGAAGGCAGCGGTCAGCATGGCCGCCAGGAAGACGACGAGCGCCAGGAAGGCCACGGCGATCAGCGCCGCGAGCACGTCGCGCACGATCCGCCCGGCCCGGGTACGGGCGAAGCCGGCTGAGAAGAACGAAGTCTGGCTATGACGCGTCTCGGTCATCGATGTCTCTCTCCGTTTTGCCCCCTTGGCCTACCACTCCATGTTGGCATGACTGGGGCAAAGGTCAATTCATGGCCGGTGCGACAAGAGGGCTTTCCGCGAGCCCCGCGGGCTAACTGCCTTTTGCCGCGCCATTTTCCGCATACCGAATTAAGAATTCACCGACGCGATTTTGAGGGGGAATGACAGGTCCTGTATTCCCCCCTGCTGAACCAAGCCGGTCAGCCGGCCGCCCGTGTCACCAGCCCACGCTCCTGCAGGATCGCCCCGTAAGCCGTGTTGATTGCTGCCATTTTTTCATCCGCCAGCTTCTGGATTTCCAGCGGCGCCCCCCGGGCGATCAGCCGGTCAGGGTGATTCTGTGAGGCGATGCGGCGATAGGCACGGCGCAGATCGGTATCGGAGATGTCAGCTTCGATACCCAGAATGACATAGGGATCGTCCGCGTCCGGCTCGATATGAGCCGAGCGGATACGGCGGAATTCACTCTCGCTGAAGCCGAAAATGTCCGCGACCTGTTCCAGATAGCTCATCTCGTCCGGCGTCACGGCACCATCGGCCTTGGCGACATGAAAGAGGCCGTCCAGCACATCTTCCAGGATGGCCGGATAACAGCGGAAGCGCCGCGCCAGCCGGCGGGCATAGCCGTCAAAACCCAGCGTGGTCTGGGTCGCCAGCTGGAAGGCCCGGTCCAGCGACTCGCGCCCTTCCGGCGGCGGCTTGAAGACTTCATAGAAGGCGCGGACCTCCGAGCGGGAAACAATGCCGTCAGCCTTGGCCATCTTGGCCCCCAGCCCGATCAGCGCCATGGCAAAGTCGGCGTCCTCGACATTGTGCTGGGCGGCGCGTTCATCGCAGCCCTCGCACTCGAGGAAGCAGTCGCGGCCCTTCAGCCGATCTGCCAACCTTTGCCAGAAACTCATTTCTCCGCCCTCCGGGGCGTCATTTAGGTATCCCGCACGCCAGACGCGAGAGCTGCCACAGCATAAACTGCGAATTCGACCAGCTTAAGCCTGTTGAACCGCGTCGCGCCATGCTTACCCTCCGACCGGTTTGCAGCCATGGGCGACGGATATGAGCGAGCACGTGCAGGGCGAATGGGAATTCTGGATCGACCGCGGCGGTACGTTCACGGATGTCATCGGCCGGGCGCCGGATGGACGCCTGCACGCGCTCAAGCTTCTCTCTGAAAGCCCCGACTACCCCGATGCCGCGAGTGAAGGCGTGCGCCGCCTGTCACAGGGCGCTGAAGTCCAGGCCGTGAAGATGGGCACGACCGTGGCCACCAATGCTCTTCTGGAGCGCAAGGGCACGAAAACCCTCTTCCTGGTCACCAAGGGTTTTGCCGATCTCCTGATCATCGGAGACCAGACCCGCCCGGATATTTTCGCCCTCGATCTGAATCGTCCCGATCCGCTCTATGACCGGGTCGTGGAAATCGAGGAACGCCTCGACGCACAGGGCGATATTGTCGAAGGCCTGAATGCCGAGGCCGCCCGCCAGATTCTGGAACAGGCCCAGGCTGACGGGTTCAAGACCGTCGCCATCGCCCTGATGCATGCCTATGCCAATGACATTCATGAAGTGCGCCTGGAAGAGATCGCCCGCGAGTGCGGTATCAACACCATCATCCGCTCCTCCATCGCCTCGCCGCTGGTGAAGATCGGTCCCCGCGCCTCCACCAGCGTGCTGGATGCCTATCTCACCCCGGTCCTTCGCGAATACGTCAATCGCGTGGACCGCGGGCTGGACGGCACGCCGCTCTTCTTCATGCAATCCTCCGGCGGACTGGCACCGGCGGGTGGTTTCCATGCTCGCGACGCTGTCCTGTCCGGACCAGCAGGCGGCGTGGTCGGCATGGCCAAGACCGCCAAGCGCGCCGGACATGACCGGGTGATCGGGTTCGACATGGGTGGCACGTCCACCGATGTCTCCCGTTTCGACGGCGATGCCTATGACCGGGTCCAGGAAACCCTCGTCGCCGGTCACCGGCTGCGCGCACCGATGATGGCGGTGCACACCGTGGCGGCCGGAGGCGGCTCGATCCTGACCTTCGACGGTGAACGCGCGCGGGTCGGCCCGGACAGTGCCGGTGCCATGCCGGGACCGGCTGGCTATGGCCGCGGCGGACCGGCGGCCGTCACTGACGCGAATATCGTGCTGGGCCGCATCCAGCCGGACTGGTTCCCCCACGTCTTCGGCGAAACCTCCGACCAGCCGCTGGATGTCGAGGCGTCACGCCGCGCCCTGGGCGAGCTGGCCGAGGCGATGGGCCTGTCCGGCCCGGAAGAAGCCGCCGAGGGTTTCCTGGCTGTCGCCGTTGAGAGCATGGCCCAGGCGATCAAGCAGATCTCCATCGGTCAGGGGGTGAACCCGTCACGCTATGCGCTGGCGGCGTTTGGCGGTGCGGGCGCGCAGCATGCCTGCCGTGTGGCCGACGCGCTGGGCATGACCACAGTGCTGATCCACCCTTATGGCGGTCTCCTGTCGGCCCTGGGCATCGGCCTGGCCGAGATCCGCGAAACCCGGCTGGGTGCCGTCGAGGAAGACCTTGGCCGTGCGGAAGCACGCGCCCGCACCCTCACATCCAGTCTGGGCGATGAAGCCCGCGCCGCGCTGACCGCGCAGGGCTTGCCGCAAGACATGATCCGGGTCAGTCGCGAATGGCGGTTGAAAGTCTCCGGTTCGGACACCTCCATCCCGGTGGCTGAAGCGGATCGCGCGACGATGGAGGCGCAGTTCGCCGAGGCGCACAAACGCCTGTTCGGCTTCATTCCCGCTGGCGATCTGGTGATTGAATCGGTGAGTGTGGAGGCCGAGGCCGAACCGCCCGGTTCCAGCGACTGGACGATCGACATGCCGCCCGCGGGCACACCGGCACCGGATCCTGCCGGACAGGTCCGCCTGTTCGACCAGGGACAGTGGCAGGACATCGCCGTCTATCCGCTGGACGAGTTCGGGCCGGAGGCGCGCATCGCCGGGCCCGCCCTGATCATGGACCCCAACACCACCATTGTTGTCGACCGGGGGTGGGAGGCCGTCCGGCTGGACGATGGCACGCTGAGCCTGGAACGCACCGGTGCCCGCCAGGACGACGGTCAAAGTACCGAGCTTGACCCCGTCCGGCTGGAACTCTTCAACAAGCGTTTCATGAGTGTGGCCGAGCAGATGGGTGTTGCGCTGGAGCGAACGGCGCACTCGGTGAATATCAAGGAACGGCTGGACTTCTCCTGCGCCGTGTTCGACGCGGACGGCGGGCTCGTCGCCAATGCCCCGCACATGCCGGTCCATCTGGGCTCCATGTCCGCCTCGGTCCGTGCCGCCGCCGATGCCCATCCCGATCTCGGACCCGGCGACGCGGTCGCCGTCAACGCGCCCTATGATGGCGGCACGCATTTGCCGGACATCACGCTGGTGACCCCGGTGCATGATGCGAAAAGCGGCGAGCGCCTCTTCTATGTCGCGGCGCGCGGCCACCATGCCGATGTCGGCGGGATCGCCCCGGGTTCCATGCCGCCCTTCTCGCGGACGATCGACGAGGAAGGCGTGCAATTCCGTAATGTGAAAGTGATGAGCGGCGGGGAATTCGACGAAACCCTTGTGCGCGAGATTCTCGCCTCCAGTGCGCATCCCGCCCGCAAGCCGGACCAGAATATCGCCGACATGAAGGCCCAGCTGGCCGCCTGCGCCCGCGGCGCCCAGGAGCTCCATCGCCTGGTCTCCGACAACGGGCTGGATGTGGTGAAAGCCTATATGGGCCATGTCCAGGACAATGCCGAACGCGCAGTTCGCCGCGTCATCGAGGCCTTGAGCGATGGCCATCATACGGTGCGGCTGGATGATGGCGCGCAAATCTGTGTCAGCATCGCCGTCAATCGCGAGGACCGGACGGCGGTCGTCGACTTCACCGGCACTTCGCACCAGCGCGACAGCAATTTCAACGCGCCCTCCTCGGTGGCGCGGGCCGCCGTTCTCTATGTCTTCCGCTGCCTGGTTGGCGATGCCATCCCGCTCAATGAGGGATGTTTGAAGCCGATCGAGCTGATCATCCCGGATGGCTGCCTGCTCAATCCGCGTCCGCCCGCCGCTGTCGTGGCCGGCAATGTGGAGACCAGCCAGCTCGTCGTGGATGCGCTGTTCGGTGCGACCGGGCGTCTCGCCGCCTGCCAGGGCACGATGAACAATCTCACCTTCGGCAATGCCAATCACCAGTATTACGAGACGATCTGTGGCGGAGCCGGAGCCGGCCTTGATGCCGAAGGCGACGGGTTTGCCGGCGAGAGCGCCATCCACACCCATATGACCAATTCGCGGATGACTGATCCGGAAGTGCTGGAACGGCGCTATCCCGTCCGCGTCATCCACCACCGTATCCGCAACGGGTCCGGCGGGACCGGACGCTGGCGCGGTGGCGATGGTTCGGTGCGCCGCTTGCAATTCCTGGAGCCGATGGAAGTCGCCCTCCTCTCATCCCGGCGAAACGAGAACCCGTTCGGACTGATGGGCGGCGGCGATGCCTTGCCCGGCCAGCAACGCGTCTGGCGGGACGGTCAGGTCGAGGAATTGCCCGGCCTGTTCCGCATCGAGGTAGAGACCGGCGACAGCGTCGAGATCGAAACGCCCGGCGGCGGCGGTTTCGGCGGCTAGGACCGGTCCGCGCAAAGCGCCGCACATTAATCATCGGACAGGTTTGATCCGGCCCGGCAACAGGCCCGTACCCAGTCATGTCCATGCATGAGACCACCGAATGTTGCCGGGCGGCGGCCACCGCCGGCACTCCATGAAGCACAAGGGAGTACCCGATGCGTCTCATTTCCCTGGCAGTTCTGTCTGCCGCCCTCATTTCCGCTCCGGCCCTGGCCAGCGACCAGCCGGAACCGGTCAAGTCCAAGATGGATCATCACGGCGGCGGTCACGCCATGGCGCAAGCCGACATTGTCGACACCGCCGTGGCCGCCGGCCAGTTCAACACACTGGTCGCCGCTGTCCAGGCAGCCGGCCTGGTCGATACCCTCAAAGGCGATGGTCCCTTCACGGTGTTCGCCCCGGTGGACTCGGCCTTTGCCAACCTGCCGCACGGCGAGGTCGAGCGCCTGCTGGAACCGGCCAACCGCCACGAACTCGTCGATCTGCTGACCTATCATGTGGTCGCTGGCGCCGTGACCTCGGACCAACTGGCAGGATCGATCCAGTCTGTTGAGACTGTCGAGGGTTCAACGGTCCTGATCGATGCCACGGATGGCGTCCGCGTTGGCAATGCCGAAGTGATCCAGGCCGATATCCGTACGGCCAACGGCATCATCCACATTGTGGACCGGGTCATCATCCCGACCAGCTGAGCCGAATGCGCAACCTGCCCTTCCCGAAGAGGGGCAGGTTTGCCTCCTAGATGATCTCGTCTTCATCGAAAAGCGGATCACTGCCCAGCATGTCGTCCAGCTGGGCCATGGGTTCGTCATTGCGGCGTTTCACGATCTCCGCGACATGGCAGATCGCATCGCCTTCATTGACGATGGGCAGCATGGTCCGGCCGATGATCAGGCCGGGAACCGGCGAGAGAATTTCCTCGTCATGCTCGCCCAGCGGATCACTGAGCACGCCGATCAGCTCCCCCTTCTCGACATGCTGGCCGATCGAGCGGTGCATGCGCAGAACGCCGCCGGCCGGCGCCCGCAGCCAAGTGCTCTTCTTGGACAGTTCCGAGACGAGTTTCGACTTGAGCCCCTTGTCGGCGCGGATCATGTCCAGCTTGCGCAGGACGCGCAGCACGCCCTTCACGCCGAGCCGCAGGGCGGTCTCGTCAAAGCGCAGCGCTTCTCCGCTTTCATAGACGATCACCGGCTTGCCCCGGGCCTGGGCGGCCCCGCGCAGGGAACCATCCCGCAGGCTGGAATGCACGACGACCGGGCTGGCAAATTCTCGCGCCAGTTCGAAGGCTTCCGGCACGCCGGTATCAACCCGGATCTGCGGCAGATTGGTGCGGTTCTGGGCGGCAGAGTGGAGATCGATCCCCGCATCACAGCGCTCCACGACTTCCGTCATGAAGATATCGGCCAGACGGGCCGCGAGGGATCCGCTCGCCGCGCCCGGGAAGGAGCGGTTGAGGTCACGGCGGTCGGGCAGATAGCGCGAATGCGAGATGAAGCCGTAGGTGTTGACCACCGGAATGCAGATCAGCGTGCCGGCAATCGAGCGCAATTGCGGCGTCCGGATCAGGCGGCGGATGATCTCGACACCGATGATCTCGTCGCCATGGATACAGGCGGAGACAAAGACGGTCGGGCCGGGCCGGCGGCCATGAATGACATGGACCGACAGCGACATCGGCGTCTGGTCAGAAAGAACGGAGACCGGGATTTCGACGACGGCCCGTGTGCCGGCTGCGACCTTTCGGCCGGCAATCTCGAAGGGCTCGCGGCTCATCCCTTGCCGCGCGTCTTGGTCTTGCCCGGCACGGCATTCTTCTCGATGAAGTCAATGATCTGCGCGGCGACATCCACGCCCGTGGCATTCTCGATGCCTTCCAGGCCGGGAGAGGAATTCACCTCCATGATCACCGGTCCATGATTGGAGCGCAGCATGTCGACACCGGCGACATTCAGCCCCATCACCTTGGCCGCCCGCACCGCGGTGGAGCGCTCCTCCGGGGTCAGCTTGATCTTGCCGGCCGTACCGCCGCGATGGAGGTTGGAGCGGAAATCGCCCTCGGCACCCTGGCGCTTCATGGCCGCCACGACCTTGCCGCCGACCACAATGGTCCGGATGTCCGCACCGCCGGCTTCCTTGATGAATTCCTGGACCAGGATGTCCACCTTGGCGCCGCGGAAGGCCTCGATCACGGACTTGGCCGAACGGCGGGTTTCCGCCAGCACGACGCCGACGCCCTGCGTACCTTCCAGCAGTTTGATCACCACCGGCTCGCCACCGACAATGTCGAGCACGTCATCGGTCATGCTGGTGTCATGGGCAAAGGCTGTCACGGGCAGGCCGAGACCGGCACGGGACAGGAGCTGCAAAGAGCGCAGCTTGTCGCGAGAACGACCGATGGCGACGCTTTCATTGGCCGCCCACACGCCCATCATCTCGAACTGGCGCACCACGGCCATGCCGTAACTGGTGATCGAGGCGCCGATCCGCGGGATGACGGCATCCACTTTCGGCAGAGCCCGCCCTTGATAGCGCAGCTCCGGCTTGTGGGAGGTGATGTCCATGTAAAGCTTGAGCGTATCGTAGATATCGATCTCGTGACCCCGCGCCTCTGCGGCCTCCACCAATCGCTTGTGGGAGTACAGATTGGCGTTACGGGCCAGCATTATCAGTCGCATATCATTCTCCGCCTGTCCGGACAGCTATGGGGGGTTGGATAGCAATGAAACCGGGTGAACTAAAGGGTTGCGGGGCACAGAAAGGAGCGCGCCGGGTCAACCAGCGCATTGGGCCGCAGGGCTGTGCGCCCGATCAGCATCCGGAATCCCATTTCATCCCGGCGCGTCAGTGTCAGTTCGATCGGCCAGACATGCGGACCGATGCGCAACCGGGTCGAGACGACATAGCGCGTCTGGACCTGGCCGTTTGAACTGCGGATCTCGCGGCTCTCCAGAACCGGCATCTCGCAGGGGATACGGGTGAGATTGTCATCCTGGTTCGGATGCAGCTCGAAGCGCACCCAGGGCTCACCATCCTTTTCGAACGGCTGGATCTTCCAGGCATGGATCGCCGAGGTCCGCGCGCCCGTGTCGATCTTCGCCTTGACCCGGAAATCCCCGAGATCGGGCAAACCAACCCATTCACGCCAGCCCACAATGATGGACGGCGCGCCGCCGCGGCGTTCGCTCTTGCTGGAAGATTTCTTTCGGCTCGTGCTCAAGGGAACTCCCGGTGTTCAGCGCGCGCACATTCACCGGGATTTCCGCAAAAGCAAGCGGGAAAGTCAAAGCCTTCACTGGCCCATGCGCCGGGCGCGTGCCAGCGGTGAAGCCTCAGTCACCCACCCAGAAGGCCAGACTAACGCCTTCACGGGTCACATCATTCAGGGAAACGTCCGCGATCAGGAGTTCGCCGACGGCATCCTCGCCCGACGTCCAGGCCGCATAACCGGCCGGATCATAGCTGGCGGTGAAGCTGAGCATGCCCAGCTCGGCATGGCTGGCCGAAATCATCACACCCTCCGGCGTGACCGACCAGTCATCCACCTGGAAAGGATAGCCCTGATAGTAATCGCCATACTCGTTCGAGCCGGCGACCTGGCTGGTATCTTCCAGCGACAGCATCACGCGTTCCTCGAACCCGTTATAGGCCGGCTCGACCATGATGCTGGTCAGCAGATAATTGCCGAAGCGGATATCCACGTTCGGAACGAAATAGCCCGGCTGTGTGCCATCGACCGTATAGCGGGCTGCTTGAGGTTCAGCCTCGGCATCGACCTCCGGCGCATCAACGCCTTCGTCGGCCACAGCCCCCTCGTCCACGCTGTCTTCCATCACGACCGGATCCGGCGTGACATCCGGTGCCGGTCCGGCCGGCTCCTGACCTTGGGTGAAATAAATGCCTGCGCCCAGCGCCCCCAGCGCGGCGAGACTCACCAGATTCAACACGGCTTTCATACTTGCCCCCACAAAAAACCGAGGAGCAGTCTAGCCTGAAAAGGCCGGCCGCCTAGCTGTGAAATTATGCAGGCTTGGCCGCGACCCAGATTTTCATGGTGAGCTGGCCACCCGGCTCTTCCGGGTGAAGCGCGACTTGTTCGCTCAGTTTCAGACCCGCACTTTCGATCCAGCTGCGCATTTCCTCGTCTGAGAAACCGAGCCGGCGGTGGTAGTGATCCTCGCGCAGGGTCTCCAGCTGGTGCGGGGCGAAATCCACGATCAGGAGATTGCCGCCGGGCTTGAGCACACGGGCGCATTCCTCCACGGCAAGGCCGGGATCTTCCAGATAGTGGAGTACCTGGTGAACCGTCACCAGATCGGCCGCCGACGTGTCAAAGGGCAGCGCCCCGACATCGGCATGGCGCACGGAGCAATGGCGCAAGCCCGCCTTTTCCAGGTTCAGGCGCGCCATGTTCAGCATGGAATGGTTGATGTCGACGCCGATCCCGCGCTTGAGACGGTCGGAGAAAACCTCCAGCACGCGGCCCGTACCGACACCGACATCGATCATCAGATCAAACGGGCCGTCACCGGCCAGCTTGCGCATCGCGGCCTCGACCTCATGGTCGGCCAGATGGAAGGAGCGGATCCGGTCCCAGTCTTCCGCCACACTCTCGAAATAGGCCTGGGCGGCATCGGCACGCGACTGTTTGATGGCTTCCAGGCGCGAGAAGTCCCGGGTCATCACCGGATCTTCCTCGGGCAGGAGATCATTGGCCATCTGGGCCAGGCGACGCCCGCCTCCAGCCTCGGTCAGCCGGTAGAAGACATAGGCGCCTTCCGGCAGGCGTTCCGCCAGTCCGGCTTCGGTCAGGAGTTTGAGATGGCGCGACACACGCGGCTGGCTCTGCCCCAGGATCTGGACCAGTTCGGAGACCGTCAGCTCTCCCCGCGACAGAAGGGCGGTGATACGCAAGCGGGTCGGCTCGGCAAGCGCCTTAAGCTGGGCAACCAGAGAATCCATGACATCCGGATCGGGTGAAGCGCACTAACGGCTTGCTTTTATCCGTATTGTCACGAAGTTCAAACCAGCCCGTGTATCTCGCTTGCCGGAGGCTGCCTTGCCTGCAAAGGAAATCCTGATCATTGGCGCCGGCCTGGCCGGAATCGCCTCCGCCTGGGCTTTGCGCCAGCGCGGTCACCGTGTGACCGTGTTCGATGCGCATGACGGACCGGCCGAGGAAACCAGTTTCGCCAATGCCGGGGCCCTGACCCCGTCCGAACCGGAACCCTGGAATGCACCCGGCGTGCACTGGCAGCTTCTCTCATCGCTCGCCGACCCGCACTCGCCGATGAAGCTGCGGCTGAAAGCCGTGCCCGGTCTGACGCCCTGGGGGCTGCGCTTCCTGTGGAATTCCCGTCGCAAACCCTATGAAGCCGCCTGCCAGGCCAATTTCGCCCTCTCCCATCACTCCCTGAAACTCACCCAGGCCGTGCGCGAGGCAGAGAAGCTGGACTATGACAATCTCAGCCGCGGCACGTTGAAAATTTGCCGCGAGGCGCCGCCGGAAGCCGTGCGGGACGGGATCAACAAGACGCTCGCCGACATGGGGCTGGCATCAGAAATTCTGGACGTCGAGCAGACCCTGGCCCGCGAACCCATGCTGGAAGCCGTGCGTGACCAGATCGCCGGCTCTGTCTTCTACCCGCTGGATGAGTCCGGCGATGCGCGCGCTTTCACCCGCGAACTGGCCAAGCGTGCCGAAGCGGCTGGCGTGAAGTTCGAATGGCAGACGCGCGTTCACGAACTGATCGACCGGGCCGGCCATATTATCGGCGTACGCACGGATGATGAAGAGATCGAAGTGGAGGCCGTTGTGCTGGCGACCGGCCATGCCAGCTGGAAACTCCTCGCCCCGCTCGGCCTGCACCTGCCGGTGCGTCCGGTAAAAGGCTATTCCCTCACCCTGGACATGTCGGGCCTCAATGAACGTCCGGGCCTGCCCGTCGTGGATGAGGCCTTGCACACGATTGCCACGCCGATGGGCGACCGGCTGCGCATTGCCGGGACAGCAGAATTCACCGGGCTCGACCGGACGCTGCGCGAAGACCGCGTCGACAATCTGCGCAATCTCCTGCGCTCGATCTATCCGCAAATCGCCGACACGCTGCTGTCGGGAGAAGAGAAGGCCTGGTGCGGCTTCCGTCCCATGTCGGCGGATGGACGCCCCTTCATCGGCGAAACACGGGCAAAGGGTCTCTGGCTGGTGACCGGTCACGGCCATCTCGGCTGGACCCAGGCCATGGGGTCCGGCGACGTCCTCGCTTCGCTGATGAGTGATGAGACACCGGCTATTGATACGCAGGCCTTCTCTGCCGCGCGGATCTAGCCGGCGGAAAAATCAACGCCTTGATTAAAACAGATCATCAATTTTGATGTCCATTTTGGCAACATTAGAAATCAATTCATCTCTCAATATTTTTAATCGGTTCAACAATTGGTTCCCGATTGAATCAACACCCAAACTAACAAGTATTTCTTCATTGTAATGGGCAAATTTTATAACCGTCACCCCTTTATCACCACTTCCTTGTTTAAGTCTAGGCGGAAGACTTTCGTTCAGAGCAGGCAACGACCCTCTAGCATCAACCACCGCATCAAACAGATCGTCGAAAAACGGAACATTTGAATAATTATTACTCAATAGCCTGATGAAATTTAAATATTCACCACCTCGAAGCCCTACCGAATGCCCCTGATGGATAACAATGGTTCCGTAAGCATCAAACAGTGCCTTGAGCCATGGGCGTCGGGCACCCTCAATTCCCTTGAGTAGCTTTTCAATTCGAGGAATTATATAGTACTTCTCTAATGAGACCCTATCAATCTGTAAAGCGTGATCCAATACTCGATCGCTCCAGTACTTAGCCTCCAAATATACACATGAAGATAATAACTTATCCTTATCCAACTTCGATAAGAATTTTGAACAGAAATACTCTTGGAACGACCTATGAGAAAAATAGTAACGCCCCGAATCATACTGCATCAGGCAAGTCGATTCAGTTAAATCCTTAACAACGGCGTCTATCCCATTAGCCCTTTGCTTAAGGTCATCACGCTTACTATTAACAAACTCAACACAGTCACGAAGCTGTCCAACATTGAAATCCCTGAGCCCGTCGAAATAACTCTTGGCACAAAAGATTTCAAAAAAGATGGACATGTCAACAATATCAAATGAAGTGTAACGCTGACGTTTATATCCCTTTTTTCTTAAATCATGCCTCTCAAATAATGCATCAAAGGCTTGATCATAAAATGCTTCAATTTTGAGCGGGAAATCCATCTTTTCTTCATATGAAATGAGCATCATGTTTACAAGCAATGGATTGGATAAGAAAGTTTTGTGTTTCTCGTACATACCCGGCAAATCATTAATAAAATTGCATGCATTTTCCAAGTATATAGATATTTTAGATACCAGTGACGTCACCTCCTCGAGGGAAAATGGAGAAAGTTTGTATGCATGAACCTCATCGACACCTTGAATTTCATTTGTATCTCTACTCGTTAGGAATACAGATACATTTTGCGGTGCCACCAATGCTGAATCTAAAAATTCAATCACCTTCGGCCGCTTATCGCCATTTAGCTCATCGAACCCATCTAGAAATAGAAGCGGCTTTATCTTGATTAACTGAGACCATGTAATTCCATTATTATTCATTTGCTCAGAAATCGTATTTATTATATGATTCTTGAACTGAATATCTTTATCGTTATAGCTACGCAATTCTATGAATATTGGAAACCGGTCTTTATGCTGAGTTAGTATTCGATGAAGAGCATACTTCACCAACATGGACTTTCCTGAGCCAGCAACACCGCGGATCAGGCAGCTTTCTCCTGCAATGAAACGATCAATAACAATATCGTCGTTGTATTCTTGCGCGCTCGAAATCAGACGCGCATTTTGATATAGATCGGACACGCTTCGCGGCTGGTCTGGGGCCGCCAGAATGCGAATTTTTTGTGTACGCTGAAATAGCCCATCTATGTAGTCTTGGTAGTCCGATAATCCAAAATTCAGTCCACGCTTTACCTGAGAGCTGATCGCGTCGAATCCCGTTTTCGCCGCCGACTTGACTAGTTCGGAAATAGCAATTCCAAGAATCGTGTTTTCATCCATGCGAGTGGCCCCTGTTTGTTATTGCTAACGTTGTACCCAATTTGGTGACTTTAGGATACTCGCGAGATCATCCCCAACCCTAGCGGGCGAAGATCCGTTTTTCAGAACATGTTCATGCATGTGAAACCCAAATCGGGCCTCAGTTGGCCAAAAGCGAGGTATGTGACGCAAGCTTGATGCAGTTGGTTCTGGTGAGCACTGATGCGTTAGCACTTGTTCTTGGAATTTTTTGCGGTTCGGCACGTCGGCCACACAACAGGAAAGGCCCACATAGTCTTTCTAATTTCCACCAGAATAGGCTTCGATTCATCCCACCGACCTGTGACCTATAGGGAGGAAGTGCTCGCAGAATTGTAGATTTAGGCCCGCACTAACCATCGCCCATCCGGGCATCGAAACCCTTGCGATCCAGCGCCTCTTCAAAGGCCCTCGCGGCCGCAAACAAATCCATGCCGGTTTCAGCAAACATCTCCCGATAGACGGCGCAGGCCCGGTCCATATAGACGGCAATGCGCTCGGCCTCTTCACGCCCGGCATCGGTCAGGCGCAAGGGTTTGCGCCGGGCGTCATCCGGGTTTTGACCCCGCTCCACAAAGCCCAGCTTCTCCAGCGTTTTCTCCGTCTTGATGACACCGGCATGGGTGACCCCCAGGCGCGGCGCGATCTCGGTAACGGTGAGGTCCGCGCGGGACAGGAGAGAGATGAAGGAAAAGGCGCGCAGCGGCGCGCGAATCCCGGCCCGCTCAGCTGACGGCCCGCCCTCTTCCACCAGGCGATCGACGATCTGGCCCAGCAAAAGCCCCAGAAATCCCGGCGCCATTTCATCATGGATGAGCGTGTCCACGCCTTGTTTTCCGCCTGGCTCCACCGTGTCTGCCATCATTATCTTGCCTTGGCTCATCACTTCCGTTACCAGTTACGTAACTGGTTACAAATAATCAAAACACGGTTTGTCTGATGATGAAAGCACTCACTTCCGCTCTCGTATTCGGCCTTCTGGCAGTCAGTCCGGCCAGCCTGGCCCAACCGGCCCAACCGGAGACCTTCACTGCGGCCCAGCTGGCCGCGGATCTGGAGGAATGGGAAAACTGGCTTTTCGCCACCCACCCCGATCCGGGCTTCTCCATGGATGTCGCAGCCGTCGAAGCACGGTTCGACGCCATCCGTGCCGAGCTGGACGACAATTATACCCGGCGGGAGGCCTGGCTGGCCCTGTCACCGCTCAACCCGCTTTTCGCTGATGGCCATATCACCCTGCGCCTGCCCGGGGATGACTATCAGGCCTATCTGGATGCAGGAGGGGCCGAATTCACCTTGCCGGTCCGGCTCTCAGCGGAGGGCTTGCAGATAGCCCCGACCGTCGCCGAAAGCGCGCAAGTCGAGGCCGGCAGCCGGATCGACCGGATCAATGGGCAGGAAATTGCCCCCCTCATGGAAGCCGCCCTGTCCCGCATCCATGGCGACAGTGACGGGCTGCGCCGGCATTTGCTGGAGACGCGCTTCTCGCAATATCTGTGGGCGCTGACAGGCGGCGCGGACATCTGGGTGCTGAATGTGACCTGCCCGGACGGCTCCCGCCGCACGATCCGGCTCGATCCGTCGCGCGACGTGGCGGACGCGGACCACGCCACATCCAGCCTGGAGTTCCGTGGCAATGCCGCCGTGCTGATCCTGAACTCCTTCATGCCGGACCAGACGCCCGATTTCCATAACTTCGTCGACGAGGCCTTCGCCGAGATCGATGAACGCGGAACGGATGTGCTGGTCATCGATATCAGCGAGAATGGCGGCGGCGCCCACATGCTGTCGGACCATCTCCTCAACTATCTTACGACACAGCGGCACACGCCGCTCTCCGCCGTCACGGCGCGGATCACGCCGGAAAACCAGGCCCTGATCCCGGGGTCCGAGATTGGCCAGGTGATCTCCATGCCGTTTGCCCAATGGGTCGAACCGCCGGCCGACTGGCCGCACCGGTTTGACGGGCGTTTCGCCTTCCTTGTGGGCGCTGGCAGTTACTCCCAGTCCATCGTGCTGGCCGCCACAGTCCAGGATTTCGGCATCGCGCCGGTGGCGGGCCCCGGTACGGAAGGCCGCGCCAATTCCACCGGCCAGGTCCAGCTTCATCCGCTGACCGAAACCGGTCTGGAAGCCGTCGCCCCGATCTATGTCTTCACTCGGGCGTCCGGAGACATGTCCGCCGATCCGATCATCCCGGACATTCCGCTGAGCGGGTCGAGAGAAGAGCAGATCGAAGCGCTGATCGGGATATTGAGATCCACCCACTGAAACAAAAAAGGCCCGGCGAAATCGCCGGGCCTTTTGCTTGAAACCGTTTGCTGAGATCAGCGTGCGAATTTCTGGAATTTGATGCGCTTGGGCATGTCGGCGTCGGGGCCGAGGCGGCGCTTCTTGTCTTCCATATAGTCGTGGAAATTGCCCTCGAACCATTCCACATGGCTGTCGCCTTCAAAGGCGAGGATGTGGGTGGCCAGACGGTCCAGGAAGAAACGGTCGTGCGAGATGACCACGGCACAGCCCGGATAGACTTCCAGCGCCTGTTCCAGGGCTGCCAGCGTTTCCACGTCCAAATCGTTGGTCGGTTCGTCGAGCAGGAGAAGGTTGCCGCCGGTCTGCAGCGTCTTGGCCAAGTGGACGCGGTTGCGCTCACCACCGGACAGGAGGCCGACTTTCTTCTGCTGGTTGCCGCCCTTGAAGTTGAAGGCGCCGACATAGGCGCGGCTCGGGACTTCCTTGCCGCCCAGATCGATCATGTCATGACCGCCGGAGATTTCCTCCCAGACCGTCTTGTTCGGATCGAGCGCATCGCGCGACTGGTCGACATAGGAGAGTTTCACGGTTTCGCCGAGGCGGATCGTGCCCTCATCCGGCGTGTCCTGGCCGGTGATCATCTTGAACAGGGTGGACTTGCCCGCACCGTTCGGACCGATCACGCCGACCACACCACCCGGCGGGAGCTTGAAGGAAAGGCCATCAATGAGGAGCTTGTCCTCGAAGCCCTTCTTGAGGTTCTCCACTTCCACGACAACACCACCCAGGCGCGGGCCCGGCGGAATGTTGATCTGGGCGTGGTTGATTTCGCGCTTCTCGGCGCTCTCGCGCAGTTCCTCATAGGACTTGATACGCGCCTTGGATTTCGACTGCCGGGCTTTCGGGGACGAGCGGATCCATTCCAGTTCGCGGGCCAGCGCCTTGTCCTTGGAGGAGGCTTCACGATCTTCCTGGGCCATGCGCTTGGCTTTCTGTTCCAGCCAGGCTGAATAGCCGCCTTCATACGGGACACCACGGCCGCGATCGAGTTCGAGCGTCCAGGTGGTGATCGAGTCGAGGAAGTAACGGTCGTGGGTCACGACCAGGACGGCACCTTCGAACTTCTCCAGATAGGTCTGGAGCCAGTGGACGCTTTCCGCGTCGAGGTGGTTGGTCGGTTCGTCGAGCAGCAGCATGTGCGGTTCGGACAGGAGCAGGCGGCACAGAGCCACACGGCGGCGCTCACCACCGGACAGGTCCGTCACACCCCAATCGGAGGGCGGGCAGCGCAGGGCCGTCATCGCCATCTCGATCTTGCTGTCGATGTCCCAGGCGTCCTGGTTGTCGATCTGCTCCTGCAGCTCGGTCATCTCGGCCATCAGCTCGTCGGTATAGTCTTCCGCAAGCTGCATGGAGACGGCGTTGAACTTCTCCAGAAGCTGTTTCTGGGCAGAGCCTTCGATGACGTTTTCCCAGACGGTCTTGGTCTCGTCGAGAACCGGTTCCTGCGGCAGATAACCGACGCGGACACCCTTTTCGGCCCAAGCCTCACCGGTGAATTCGGTATCCATGCCGGCCATGATCTTCAGCAGGGTGGACTTACCGGCACCATTGACGCCGACGACACCGATCTTGGCGTCGGGCAGAAAGTGCAGGGAAATATCCTGGAAGACCGGCTTGGCAGCGCCCGGATAGGTCTTCGACAGCTTGTCCATGTGATAGACGTATTTATAAGCCGACATGGTGGAAGGGCTCTCTTTGTCCTTGGGGGGAAATCTGAACGGCACCGTCTAGCGGAGACAGGCCGTCAGGGCAATCGGCATGGGGGATAACATGCTGCAACGCGTGATCGAAAATTCCATTGAAACCAAATTGCGTTCAGCCACGACCTCACCGCTCGGCGGGCATTGGATCGGGCAGTATGATTATCCATTCGCAGAGCCCGGTGTCCCTTTTGTGGCCACCCTCTCACATGAAAGCGGGGGTTTTACGGGAACGAGTTCTGAACCCAACACATTCAGCCGTGCCGGCGGCAGCCATCTGATTGCCGAGCTGAACGGTGTACTGACCGCCGACAGTATCGAATTCTCCAAGGTTTACCGGAACGTCGCCGATGCCACCCACACGATTTTCTATTCCGGCATTCTTTCGCCGACACAGGACCGGATCGAGGGTGAGTGGTATATCCCCATCCCCTGGCGCAATGATTTTGGCGGAAGCTTCTGGATGAAGAAGGACAAGACCGCGCATCCAGCCCCAGAGGACTGAGCTCGCCGAAACGCGTCAGAGGGGAGTTAACTTTGACGCATGGATCGCGCATTTTAATGAAAGGGCTCACGGCTTTGGGGGAAGCATTGTGATCGAGGGGATTTTCAGCGGCTTCTTGGACTGGCTCACCAGTCACGCCACGCTCTACTGGCTCAGCTGGATCGGTGTCGGCCTGGCGCTCCTCGGCGTGCTCGTCCTGGTTTGGTCGCTCCTCTCCGTCGTGCGCGATTTCGACGAGGCCCATCTCATCCGCCAGCAGCGCGGCCCCAAGGCCATCCGCGCCAAGACGATCCGGCGCAATATCGCCAAGTTCGAGGACTATGCTGGCCATGCCGTGCGCACGATTGCCCTGCGCACCTCCGGCCTCATCCTGGTCGGTGTCGGACTGCCCGGCCTGATCCTCGCCCTGATTGCCTGGAACCAGCCCTGGTTCATCCCGAACGAGGCCGTCCTGCTGATCGATGGTGTTCCCGCCAGCGCCCATGACCAGTCGGTCAGCCAGCTGGGAGTCTTCATCCTCGACCAGGCCCTGCGGGGCGGTCTGAGCGATGCGTTCGAAGTGTTCGGCCTGCAGCTCTCCGCCTTCCAGAACAATCCGGAAAACATCCTCTTCTCCAGCTTCACCCTGGGCTACCGCCTGATCTGCGGCCTGGTCGTGGCGGCCATCCTCTATGTGATCGGCCGTATCGTGCTGGGCTATCGCAATCTCAGCGCCGCGATTGCGGAGCTGAAGGCGGAGCTGGAGACGGCAAGCTAGTTGAGCACCTTGCTCAATCACACCCCGCCCTCTCCCCTTCCCGCGCGCCCGGCGCTAGTTTCGCGGGCAGAACAGTTCGGGGAGTTCTCATGAAATACGCTGTCCTGGCCCTGTCCGGCCTCGCCCTTGCCGCCTGCCAGCCGGCTTCCACGCCGGAACCGGAGGGCGATACCGGTCCGGCACTGACGGTGGAACGCGTCTATGCGAGCCCTTCCCTGACCGGATCCGCGCCGCGCAATCTGAGCTTCTCGCCGGACGGGACGCGGGTGACCTTCCTGCGGCCGAAGGAAGAGGACGCCAATGTTCTCGACCTGTGGGCGATGGATATTGATGGCGGTGAACCCTATCGCCTGGTCGACAGCCGGGTGCTGGCGCCGGAAGAACGAGAGCTTTCCGAAGCCGCCCGGCAGCTGCGCGAACGCGCCCGGGTCACCGGGTCCGGCATTGTCTCCTATCAGTGGGACAGCCAGGGCGAGGCCATTCTGGTACCGCTGGACGGCGATGTCTTCCATGTCGAGGTGGAGGGTGGTCGCGCCCGGCGCCTGATGGAAACCCCGGAATATGAAACCAATGCCCGCATCTCCCCGCGCGGCAATTTCGTCTCCTTCATCCGCGATCAGAATCTCTACGAGATCAGCCTGATGACCGGGGCCGAGCGGGCCCTGACGACGCGCGGCGGTGGCCTCATCTCCTGGGGCATGGCGGAATTCGTGGCCCAGGAAGAGCTGGGCCGGCGGACCGGATACTGGTGGTCCCCGACCGAGCAATACATCGCCCTGGCCCGCGTCGATGAAAGCCCGGTCGACAATATCCAGCGCATGGAAATCGCTGCCGACGGTTCGGCCACCGTGGTCGACCAGCGCTATCCACGCGCCGGCACGGACAATGCCCTGGTCGAGCTCTTCATCCTCGACCGCGATACCGGCGAGGCCGTGCAGGTGGAGCTGTCCGACACGGATGACATCTATCTGGCCCGGGTGAACTGGTCGCGCGATGGCGCCACCGCCTATGTCCAGGTGCTCAACCGGATGCAGAATGAACTGACCATCCTGGCGGTCGATCCGGCCACGGGCGAGAGCTCGGTCTGGCTGGAAGAGACCACGGATGTGTGGATCAATCTGACCAATGATTTCCGCGCCCTGCCCGATGGCAGCGTGATCTGGACCAGCGAAGACACGCCAGGCGGCTATCGCCATATCCAGCACCGCGCCGCCGATGGCAGTCTGATCACCCAGGTGACGTCGGGCGACTGGCTGGTCAATGAGATCGATGCCGTGGATACCGAAAACGGGCTGGTCTATTTCACCGGCTGGATGGAGACCCCGCTGGAGCGCCACGCCTATGTCGTGCCGCTGGACGGGTCGGCCGAACCGACGCGCATCACCTCCGGCGAAGGCCGCTGGTCGGTCAGCTATAATCGCGGCGCGACGGCTTTCATCGGCACCTATAATGACAGCGCGACCCCGTCCCAGACGGCGCTCTACGCCAATGATGGCGAGCGCATCCGCTGGATCGAGGAGAATGCCGTTATCGAGGGGCATCCCTATTTCGACTATGCGGACGACCATATCGTGCCGCAATTCGGCACGCTGACGGCGGCGGACGGAACCGAGCTGCACTACCAGCTCTACCTGCCGGCGGATTTCGATCCGTCCCGGCAATATCCGGCGATCCAGTATCTCTATGGCGGCCCGCACTCCCAGCAGGTGCATCGCGGCTGGCAGGGTTTCCGCCCGCAGCTCTTTGCCCAGCGCGGCTATGTCTATTTCACCATCGACAATCGCGGCGCCTGGAACCGGGGCCGGGAGTTTGAAAGCCATATCCAGCGCCGCATGGGCTCGGTCGAGGTGGAAGACCAGCTGGTCGGCCTGGACTATCTGAAAAGCCTGGACTTCGTGGATGCCGACCGCGTCGGCATCTGGGGCTGGTCCTATGGCGGCTATATGACCCTGATGACCACGCTGCAGGCGCCAGGTGCCTATGCGGCGGGCGTGTCCGGCGCTCCGGTCACCGACTGGACGCTCTATGACACGGCCTATACCGAGCGCTACATGGATCATCCGGATGCGAATTTTGAGGGCTATCAGGCCTCTTCCGTCTTCGCCCATCTGGAAAATTACGAGACCCCGCTCCTGCTGATCCACGGCATGGCCGATGACAATGTCATCTTCGCCAATTCCGTGCGCCTCTACGCCCAACTGCAACAGCAACGCGCCCAGTTCGAGATGATGACCTATCCCGGCCAGCGCCACGGCGTGCGCGGCGAGGACCGCTCGGTCCAGCTCTGGACGATGGTGCTGGATTATTTTGATCGGCAGTTGGGGAATGAGGACTAGGTCTTTGCCGGTCCGCTAGCGCGGACGCCCCTCACCCGGCGCATACGCGCCACCCTCTCCCCGGTGGGGGAGAGGGGGTAAAAGACTCAGCCCGCGTCCAGCACGCCTGTGACCCATTCGACCGCCGCGTCTGCGTCGGGGAAGGCGCGCGAGGGTTTGCGGGCAGCTTCCAGGCGGCGGGTCATATAGATGCAGCGGCCGATCTGGTTCTCATTATAGACGAAGGCGACCGGGAATCCGTCCGGAAGCCCGTCGCAATACGTGTCCGCAATGCGGGAATATTCCTCGATGGGATGCGTGAGCGTGCAGCCGCTGTAATCCATGACGAGGCCCTGATTCCCCGCCTTGCGGATTCGCTCGACCCGGTCGGTCACGGCTGATAACGCGCCGCTCAAACTTGTCTCGCCGCGCAGGGTGGCCACGAGCACGCGGCCGTCCGCCATGGCTGTTTCATCAAAACCACCGGGTTCCGACATGGCAATTTCCTCCCGACGCGGTGCCGGGCGTCTTGGCGCCCCGGTCTTTTTCGCGTCTCAGGGGAGAATCGCCCGCAATCGTGAGCAATTGGTATATGGCGGTTTGCGCCCCGCCGGCCCGACCGGGTGGCGTCCGGTCCGGACACCACCCGCAGATCGGCCTAGAAGGTCGCCCTCGCCCAGAGCGAGACATAGCCGCCCAGATCCCGATCCTGGATTTCACGGGCGCGAACCACATCATTCGCCCGGCTGCCATCATAGAAAGTGCGGGTACGGCGCTGGTTGGCGGCGGTGAAGTCGCCATATTCCAGATTGATCGTCATGCCCTCGATGATCGTGGTTTCCACGAAGACGGTCAGCTGGGGATCGGTGCGGTCGAAATCATACCCGTCCGAATAGCGGAACAGGTCCTCATTGCCCTGGACATAGGCGCGCCAGCCCCAGGCCAGGTCCCGCTGCGGCAGGTTCTGGCGGAAATCGGCGGACAGGCGCCAGTCCTCATTGCCGGCAAAGCGGCGGGTGGCGCCGGTGGTCGGGTCGGTCACTTCGGTATGACGCAGCACACCGGTCAGGTTGAGCCGGGCATCACCCAGTCCATACCCGTCCAGCGGCAAGCTGGTCTCCATGATGAGATAGGTGCGGTGACCATCCCCGATATTGCCCGGCGCGTCGAAGGTGACCGAAGCCACCGGCACGGCATTGGGATCGAGGATCAGGGTGACCGGACGGGAATCCTGGACATCCTGGACGCGTTCATGGGTGAGCGAGACGGAGACGGTTCCATCCTCGCCCCAGCGCCGCTCCCAACGGGCGGTACCGCGCCAGGTCTTCTGCGGCACGAGTTCCGGATTGCCAATCAGGGTCTGGTCGTCGCGCGGATTCACCTCACTGGCGAACTCGTCAAAGGAGAGCTGGGCCACCGAGCGCACAAGGGTGAACTCCCACTGAGTCTCTTCGGACGGGGTCCAGGTCAGCGAAATCGACGGTTTGGGATAGTTGAAGGAGCGCTCGCGGCTGGCATCACCGGTCTGTTCGATGGTGGAGCGTTCAAAACGGAAGCCGGACTCCACCGTGACATCGTCCATCGGGCGCCAGACATGGGAGGCAAAGAGCTCGCTGCGGCGTTCCTCGACCCGCGTATTGGCCACCGGCAGGGGCACGGCGACGGGTCCGGAGCCCGTGTCCTCGGTGATCGCCAGGGCATTGTCGAGATAGTTGAGCGCGGTCTCCGCCCCGAACTCGAAGGAATGCCGCTCGCTCATCTCCCAGGTCAGCGTGCCGCGCAGGGCCCGTTCGCCACTGTCCACCGCATTGTCGAACCAGGTCGTGCTGCCGGATCCGGCATAGGGCGCAAACAGGAAGCTGTCGGCAGACTCATAGGTGTCGTCGCGGTTGAGCAGGACCACTTGCCCGGACACGCTTTCGCTGAAGGGCCGCTCATAGGTCAGCGTGCCTTCCCAGCTCGTTTCCTCAACATCGGAGCGGAACAGCTCGACCCGGTCCGGCGCACCGGACGCGTCATCGACCAGGGAGCGGTCATTCACCAGGGTTTCCGAATAGCTGCCATTGAGCGAGAGATTGATGCGCGACCCGTCCTCGAAGACGTGGTTCACCGACCCATTCAGCGAGGGCGTCATCAAGCGCTGGGAGGTCCGCTCATCGCGGGTCTCGATCAGGGTGCCCGCGGCGTCTTCAAAGCGCTCACTGCGCAGGGAGGGCGCCGCATTCTGGGCCAGTCCGGCACCCAGGGTCAGGCGTGTCTGGCCGATTTCCCAACTGGTCGATACATCAAAGCCGGGCACGGCGACATCACTGCCCACGAAATAGTCGATCCCGGCGGAAACCGTGGTCGAGCGGGCACTGCCGGAGGTCAAAACCAGGTTCACCACGCGGGACTGGCCGCGCATGTCGACACCCGGCACCGCCTCGCGCACCAGTTCCACACGTTCGATCCGGTCTGCAGGAATGCGCTGCAGGATGTCTTGGATGGATTCCGACTTGGTGTTCTGCCGCTCCCCGTCCACCAGGACATTGGCAAAGGTGTCGGCCAGGCCGCGCACGGACGCGCCATTATCGATCGAGAAGCCGGGCACCTGCCGCACCATGTCGAGCGCGGTTACCGGGTTGTAGGCCTCGAAATAGGGCGGCTCATAGGTCAGCACGGCCCCGTCATGCGACACGGTCTGGGCCCAGGCCGGCGTGCAGGCCATTGCGGCCAGCGCGGCGCTGGCGAGAAACAGTTTGCGGTTCATCATGTCCCCTGAAATCAGCGTGATCGCATCACGCATCCCTGTCTGGCCGTTCTATTGGCAGGCAAGCAAACACAGGAAGCCTACAGACGGCTTAATGTTCCGTAGGGAAACAGTTGCGGCAAACCGCTAGAACGCCACCCAGCGATCCGCTTCCGCGCGCATGCGGTTGCGACGGTCCTGCCAGTCCGGCATCAGGCTTTCCACCACGCGCCAATAGGCGGGAGAGTGATTGGGCTGGACGAGATGGGCGGCCTCGTGGGCGCAGACATAGTCGATCAGCGCTTCCGGGAAGCCCATCAGGCGCCAGTTGAGACGGATGGTGGCATCGGAAGCGCAGGAACCCCAGCGGCGTTTCTGGTCGCGGATGATGACCTTGCGGACCGGACGGCAGAGCTGGGCGGCATAGGCTTCCACTTTGGGCGCCATCAGCGCCTCCCCCTCGCGCTTGTAAAAGCGTTGCAGGGCGGATTTCAGCGTGCGCTCGCGCAGCTCGCCGGTCAGGGCCGGGTCGGCCTTCAGGATCAGCCGGTCCGCCTCGCGCCGAACGGCCGTGCGCACGCCCTCACCCCGGATGACCAATTCCAGCTCGCCACCCAGCCAGGGCAGGCGCTCCCCGCTTTCCAGCGCAAGTTCGCGGCGGGCGGGGCGATTAGTCCAGTCATCCAGCTTGGTGAGAATCCAGCCCGCCTTGCTCTCCAGCGCCCGGCCAATCTCGCGCTCGGACACGCGCATCGGCGCGGTCACAGCCAGACCGGCACGCGAGATGGAAAAACCGATCGTGCGACGACGTGATCGTTTCAGCGTGAAGGCAATCTCGCGGCCGTGAAGCTGGATGGTATGCGTGGTCATGTCTCTTTCGGCGGGATGAGGCCTTCCACCCCGAAACGGCGGATCAGGCAGAGCTGGTCGATCAGGTCTTCTTCCGACATCCGCTCACGATCGTCCAGCCACCAGTCGAGCAGGTGGAAGACAGCACCGACCTCGCAGCGCGCCGCGGCTTCGGGATTGAGATCCGGACGCGCCCAGCCATCGGCCTGGCCCTGGCGCAGCTCGCTGACCCGCAATTGCGCGATGGCATCCACAACTTCGCGCTGGATCGGATCATCCCCGGCCCCGCGAGACAGCAGGAGGCGGAAGAGCGGGCCATGCAGGGCGGCAAAGGCCACGACGCCGGCCATGGCGGCGCGATCAATCTCGGTCCGGCTGCCATCCATGGACTGGGTCAGGTAGAGGCCGGCCAGAACGGTCTCCTTGCCGGCGCGCATCACTTCGACAAAGAGCGCATCCTTGTCCGGGAAGTGGGTATAGAGCGTGCCCATGGCGACACCGGCTTCACGGGCGATATCCCCGATCCGCGTGCCCTCCAGCCCCTTCTGCGCAAACACGCTCGCCCCGGCCGTCACCAGCTTGGCCCGGGTCTCGTCCTTCTGCTCGCTGCGGCGCTTGGCCAATTTTCCACTCCGGACACACGAATCAATTCACTGAAAATATATTCATTGAACATTCATTCAGCAAATGTATTATGCCATCAGGTTTCCCGGAAGGACTGAACCTGCGGGAAAACTTGAAACGGCAGCGGGGAGGACGCGATGCGGATTCTGGTATGTCTGACAAGCCTGGTGGCCATGCTGGCCCTCAGCGGAACCGCCCAGGCCAATTGCCGCTGGCAGGCCGATATGCGGCTGGTCGGCGTTCACCCCGGCTTCGGCAGCATCTCCGATCATGCCTGGCCGCTGGCCAATCTTCAGACCCGCGTTCGGGTCCGAACGCCAGGCGGCTGGTGGAATACCGCCAACTGGCCGGCTACCAGCACGGATGCCAACGGGTTTGCCAGCATCACATCAGCCGTCGCGTTCGCCGATCCCGACTGCCAGACACGGCGGGAGTTCGAAGTGCAGGTCCGCAATTTCGACACCAATATGCAATGGCGCACTGTCTACTCGGAGTCCAAACAAGGTCCGACCGGGATGACCGGGCTGATGAGCCCGGCTCCGGTGCACACGATCGAACTGGGCAATCTTGTGCTGGATGGCGAGTTCCGCGGCTCCGGCGTGATCTTCGTGGAAGGCATTGGCGATCCACCTGTGGTGTGGAGCTCCGGCGGCGAAGGTGGAGATGACACAGGTCCGCAAATCAACGACGCCCCTGTCCCGGACCAGGATGATGATGAAGACGCATCCTCCGGCCCGCCGGACCTGACCGGCGCGAGCCTGCAGGAAGACCCCTGCCACATCTATCGCCTGCCGATCGGCCAGGATGTCGAATTCCGCTTCGGCCAGCTCACCGCCCAGCCCGGCCCGGTCTCGCCCGATCAGGCGCTGCGGGTGGAGAACCGGCTTGCCGGCGGCCATGTCACGCTGAACCGGCTCGCCATGCATTTCGGCGTTGAGAATGCCGGACAGGATGATTTCCATGCCGTCTACCACTGCCCGGTCGAGGTTCATGTCAGGCTCAATGAAGGTCCGGGGGAACGCGGCGGGGATGGCTGGTCCAATCCCTGGGTCGCCCCGATCCATGACATCGCGGTCAACCAGGTTCGCCCGATGGCGATCAATGTGAACCTGCTCGGTGCCGGCGACGATCTCGTGGGCGAATGGGGCCAGGACTATGAATACGTGCTGATCGAGATCACGCTCGACGCCACCAACCGGATCGCGGAAACCGCCGAAGGCGACAACACGATCCTCCATTGTTTCCACGCCCCCTCCCAAAGCTTTGCCGCCATGGCCCAATGCGAAGGATGATTGTCATGATCCGTACGATTATTTCCTGCCTTACCCTGACCCTGATCATCGCCGGGACCGTGACCGCAGCGCTGGCCCAGGAAGAGGTCTCCGGTCATCCGCTGATCTCGCCCTATCCGGGTTCCGACGGCGGTGGCGAAACCTGGCGCTATGACGCCTATGCATTGATCACCGGATTTGATTTCGATGCCCGCCAAGCGGTGACCGAACGGATCGAGGGCCGGATCACACGGCTCTATTTCGACAATCCGGACGAGCGCTCGGAACTGGAGATTTTCACCAATTACCGCGAAGCCCTGGATGAGGCCGGTTTCCGCGAGATCTGGGCTTGCGCCGGGGATGGCAGCTGCACCACCTCCTCCTCGCGCAATGCTTTCTACCAGGCCAATGAGATGCGGGCGATCAACGGGCCCAACTCCCATTACGCGGTCGGCACGCTGAGCTTTGAAGGGCATCTGGCCTATATCGCGATCGGTGTCGGCCGGCATGGCACTTCGATCGATATCGTCGAGACGGATGAGATGGATCGCGGCCTGGTGGCGATCAGTGCCGAAGCGCTGGCCGGCGGACTGGATGCGGAAGGACATGTCCGCGTCGACGGGCTGCTCTTTGCCCATGACAGCGATGAACTGCTGGCAGAGTCCGCTCCGGCCCTGACTGCCCTGAACGACCTGCTGGTCCAGCGTCCCGGCCTGTCACTCTACATTGTCGGCCATACCGACATGACCGGCAGCCTGGCTTATAATCTGCGTCTGTCCGAACGTCGCGCCGCCTCGGTGCGCACCGCCCTGATCGAGGATTACGGGATTGATCCGGACCGGCTGGAGGCCCGCGGCGTGGGTCCGCTGGCGCCCGATGCCACGAATGTTTCCGAAGATGGACGCGCCCTCAATCGCCGCGTCGAGATTGTCGCGCGCTAGCGCTCCAGCCATACGCCCGGCCAGCCGCTGATCGCGCGGCGCCCCAAAACGGCCGGGCCAGGGCGGCGGGACCATGCCCAAACCCAAACCCGGTCCTGCCGCCCGATCCTTTCGGGTCAGGCGATTGTCAGGAGATCGGCGCAGATGGCTTCCAGACCGGCCTGGTCCTCGGAGTCGAAGGCGCCGAATTCGGTGCTGTCGATATCCAGCACGGCGGCCAGCTGGCCGTTGGCATCGAGGACCGGCACCACGATTTCCGAATTGGAGCGGCTGTCGCAGGCGATATGGCCGGGGAAGGCGTGAACGTCTTCCACCAGCTGGGTCTTGCCGGTCGCAGCCGCGGCACCGCAGACACCCTTGGAGAAGGGAATGCGCAAACAGCCCAGCGTGCCCTGATAGGGCCCGACCACCAGCTCATCGCCCTTGGCCGGATCGACCTCATAGAAGCCACACCAAAAGAAGCGTTCGCCGAAGGCTTCGCGGAGCAGGCAGGACGCGGTCGCATAACGGGCGGTCCGGCTCGTCTCTCCGGCAATCACGGATGCGATCTGCTTGCGGACATCGGCGTAAAGTTCAGCCTTCAAAATGCCACTCTCCTGCTGGGTTGAAGCCTCAGTTTGGCCATTTGTGATTGTTGCCATCGAACAACGGCCACTGGCCGTTGAATGGGGGCGCTTGGGGCGCAAATCAAGGGGGAGAACTCATGTCACCTTATATCCGCTACGGGCTTCTGGCCGGAAGCCTGGCACTGGCCGCCTGTCAGCCGGCAGCTGACGATACACAGTTTGTCCTGGTCGAAGGACGCGGCCAAACCGAAGCCGAGCCAGATGCGTTCAGGCTCAGCCTGTTTGTCGAAGCCAATGGGCCGGACCGCGAGGCCGCCTTGCGCGAAGCCAGCGAGATCAGTGACCGGATCGCGGACATCCTGCCCCGGATGGAGGGGCTGGATTGGATCGAGGTCAACCGGAATGATGCCAACATCCGGACAGCCTATGAACAGTCTGATTGCCGGCGCAGCTATAACCGGCCGGCCAATTGTGTGCCGGTCGGCCATGGCGTTGAGATCAGTATCTCTGTTGAAGCGGGGCCGGTCAGCGAAGCCGGAAACCTGGCCAGTCTGGCCAGCGAACTGGGAGCCCGGGGCAGCGAACTCAGCGGCTTCTACCGTCGGGACGAGGGTCATCAGACTCAGCAGGCTCGACAGGCCGCCTATCAAGATGCCCGCAGCCAGGCCCTTCTGCTGGCCGATGCCGCCGGACTGGAGCTCGGACGCGTTATCCAGATCCAGACGGTAGAGGACTTCTACAATGGTGGCGCGATGCCGCGGAGCCGAATAGCCTTCGCCGAACCCATGCTTGCTGCGGAGGAGCCGGCCATTGCGAGCATTCCACTGCAACTGGATCCGGAAGTCCGGCGCTATGAGGAGCGGATCACGGTCCGGTTCGAACTGGTCGAGCCAAGCACGAGTGACTAGATCCGGACCAGGCCGCGCAGGGATTGGCGGATCTGGTGGTCGAGGCGCTGTTTGGCCTCTTCCCCCGGATCACCGGAACGGCGGGTATGGCCGCCGGAGGCGCGGCCATGGCCCTCGCCTTCATCATCATCCTGGTCCGAGGTCTCGTATTCCAGCCGCGTATTGATCATGCGGATACGGGCATCGACCAGGCCGTAAATCGTCTCGGGAACCTTGGGCGAGACATTCATGCCCAGATCCTTGGCCTCTTTCGGCGAAATGGCCTGGCTATGGGACAGCCTGCCGGAAGCCAAATGGTCGGCCAGGGAATTGTCGTTCGGCTTGCCGTGCGGCTTGTGCGCCGGATTGACGATCTGGCGCGCCACTTTCAAGGCGTACTGATCGTATTTCTCCGCCTCATGGGCCAGCATGACGAGCACGTCCTGGGTCGCCAGCACGCCCTTCTGCTCCAGCAGCGCCTTGTAGGCATCCGACGGGAAGCCGCCATAGATCGTGTCGATCGGACCGAGCGAGGCGGTCGGATCCATCGCCACCTTGTCGGCGGCCAGGGCGATCATCGTGCCGCCGGACATGGCGACATAGGGGATATAGGCCACGACCTTGGGCTCGCGCCGCGGATTGTGATGGCCCTTGGCCTTCTTGAGATGCTGTTTGAGCGCCTGGGCGATCATGTGGGCCGGGCGGGCATAGCCGCCCAGAGTGTGCAGCACGACCACGATATTGGCCCGCGCATTGGCCTGGCGGATCGAGGCCACGGCCTCGAAGGCTTCGTCGAAGGCGATCTGCTGCTGCGCGCTGTCGCGGCCGACGAAATCATCGCCGAGGTCATGGATGAGATCGATCAGCACCGTATTGCCGGTCTCGATCTTCTTGCGCAGCCGCTCATATTCCTGCTTCGCCGCGGCATAGTCAGCAAAGCGCTTGCGGCGCAGTTTGACGATTTGCTGGCGGTCATGCGTGGTCTGCTGGCGATTGATATGCGCCATGATCGCAAAGCCGATCAGGGCGAGCAGCACCAAGGCTGCCGCCACCGACCCGATCAGGACAGAATTATCAATCCCGTCAATCACGCTCACCCCCTCACATGGCATCGACCCCCGCCGACGCGCACAGAGGGAAATATTAACCGTATCCTAACAAGTCCGACAAGCCGTTTACGGCCCGCACGCCCCGTGCCGGAGGATCAGTCCAGGGCGCCGGAACCGGGAAGGTCTGGAACGGTGCGGGCGGTCTGTGTACGGCCTTCCACGATCTGGTTCAGCAGGCCGGCCAGGCGGACACCGGCTGCCTGCAGGCGTTGTTGCGAAATGCGCAGACCGGTCTCGTAGTAGTGGTCGCCCGGCTCGATCGGGGCGTTTTCTGCGCGGGCCCAGTAATAGGCAAACTCGCGCGAGCGCACGATGTCATGGCTTTCCTGCGCCCAGCCGATCGGGTCCAGGGGCGTGTAGACATCCACGCCGGCCAGCGGAATGCCGGCCGCCAATTCCTCGGCGAAATACTGCCAGCGCTCGTCGGCCGGGGCCCAGGCCCACTCCCCGGCCATGTAGTCCAGGATGATCTCGCTGTCCCAGACCCGGTGGAGATTGGTGTGACGCTCGCCGCGCCAGAGCACATTGATATCATTGCCGCCCCGGTCACCCGCGATGGAGACATGCAGGGGCTGGTGGATATCGCCCATCCAGTGCGCCAGGAATTTCAGCGCTTCCAGACGATCCGCATCGCTGCGGGATGCGTCCGCAAAGATGCCGGCGTGAAGATCAATGGCGGAGGTGACACAACCATTCTCGGCGCAATCCTCGGCATCGACATGCGGGTCATTGCGCTCCTGATTGATATAGTGCCAGGGCGCGGTATGGCGGTGGGTGGAGCCCCGCACCTCGTCCGCCCAGGAGCAGACATCACGGAAATGGGTGAATTGCGGATCCTCGGCGACCAGACGGTCGACTTCGGTGCGTGCTGCGTCGGACAGATAACGATAGGCCAGGTCGCACACGATGCGGTGACCGTCGCGCCCATAGGCCTGCGCCGGCTCAACACTGATCAGGCCGGCGATCATTGCCGCCACGGCCACACTCCGAACAATCCAACTCATCTGGCTCTCCGCCTCACCTTTGCCCATGCCCCCGCACGGGCTGGATAGGCGGGCCCGGATCATGAATCCACTAGCCAAAAGACGTGTTGGATCAGATCACTACCCCTGGTTGGCGGGGCGATGAAAAGCGGGTTTTCGGCGCAGGCCCAACCTCATGGCGGGATTCATGAAAGCGTTACTGTACCGTCCGGACGGTATTGACTGTACCGTCTGGACGGTTTATGTGCAGCGCAACAATTCTCAAAGGACTGCCCGTGCTGGAAAAGCCGAACACCAAGGATGTCATCCTCGATGCCGCCGAAGCTGTCGTCGCCCGCGACGGGTCCGGCCGGCTGACGATTGATGCTGTTGCCGCCGAGAGCCAGGTCTCCAAAGGGGGCGTGCTCTATCACTACCCCAACAAGCTGGCCCTGCTGGAAGCCATGGTCGCCCGCATGATCGACAGCATTCTCGCCGAGATCGCGGCCGCTCGTGAAACGGCCGAAGCGGCCGGCGAACCGGTCCTGCCGCGGGTCGTGGAAGCCCTGCTCGGCCGGATGAAGGCGCCGGACAGTGTGTCCCAGGCCCTGCTGGCGGCCTCCGCTGAACAGCCCGGCCTGCTGGAAGCGGCCACCGCGCCGATCGCGGTGGAGTTCCAGCGCGTGGCCGACAGTTCGGCCGATCCGGTCCTGGCCCAGATCATCCTGTTGAGCCTGGACGGGCTGAAGCTGAGCCAGCTGCTCGGCCTGCGCCATGTCCGGGAAACCGAAATCACAACCATTCTGGAACGCCTTCTGGCGATGTCCCGGGAGATGCATGCATGACCGCCCGCCCCTTTGCCCTGCCTCTGGCCGCTGCCCTTTTCCTGGGCGCCTGCTCGGGCGAAACGGTCACGCAAGAAGCGCCGCCGCGCCTGGTCCAACTTGGCCAGGTGGAAGCCCTGTCCGCTCAGTCCAGCCATGAATTTGTCGGCCGTGTCGAAGCGCGCCTGACCGTGGACATGGCCTTCCAGGTCGGTGGACAGCTGGCAGAATTGCCGCTCAATGAAGGCCAGCGAATTGCCCGCGGCGACCTGGTCGCCCAGCTCGACCTGGAAGATTTCCAGCGCGCCGAGCGCGAAGCCCGTGTCCAGCTGCAGCAGGCCCGCAATGATCTGGAGCGCCAGCAGACCCTGCATGATCGCGGGATTGCCTCCCAGGCCGCCCTGGACAATGCCCAGACCCAGTACGACCTGCGCGCCGTGGCGCTGGAAACGGCCCGCCGCAATCTGGGCTATGCCACGCTGGAAGCGCCCTTCGATGGGCTGGTGAGCCGCCGCCTGGTGGACAATTACACCATTGTCTCGCCGGGCCAGGCGATTGCCCGCATCCAGGATGTCGGCGAACTGCGCGTCTCCATCCCGGTTTCCGAAGACATGGTCGCCACATTCGACCAGTCCAATCTGCGTTCGCTGACCGCCACCTTCTCCTTCCTGCCGGGCCGGTCCTTCGATCTGGAGCCGCGGGAACTTGTCTCCGAGCCGGATGCCGCCTCGCGCACCTATCGCGCCATTGCCGCCCTGCCCGCCGATCTGCCCGCCAATATCCTGCCCGGCATGACGGCGAGCGTGTCCGCCGAATTCGCGCGTGACGCCGAACAGCGCGCCACGGTGCGCGTGCCCGTCGCGGCGGTCGCGGAACGTCCCGATGGCAGCCGCGTGGTCTGGGTCTATGACGAAACGACCGGCACCGTATCCGCCCGCCCGGTGGAAACCGACGGGTTGAGCGGCGCCCACGTCATCCTGACCAGCGGCGTCGAGCCGGGCACGCCCATCGTGACCGCCGGCGTCTCTTCCCTTTATGAAGGCATGGCCGTGCGTCCCCTGTCCCAAAGCGAGCCGCTGGACCTGCCGCGATGAGCCTGCCACAGAACCCGGCCGTCTCCCTGGCGCGCCTTTCGATCGAAAAGCCGGTCCTGACCTGGCTGGTCATCCTGTTCTGCCTGCTCGGCGGGCTTTTCGGCTTCAACAATGTCGGCCGGCTGGAAGACCCGGCCTTCACGATCAAGCAGGCGATCATCTTCACCCCCTATCCCGGCGCAACCGCGGAAGAGGTGGAGCAGGAAGTCACCGAACGTCTGGAGATCGCGATCCAGCAGATGGATGCGGTCGACACGATCACCTCGGAATCCTCGCCCGGCATGTCGGAAATCCATGTCGAGATGCAGGACACGATCGACAGTGCCGACATCAATGATGTCTGGACCGAGCTGCGCGCCAAGGTCTCCGACGCAATCTCCGGCCTGCCTCCGGGCGCAGGCACGCCCATCGTGTTCGATGATTTCGGCGATACCTATGGCCTCTTCTATGCGGTCACCGCCGAGGGTTATTCCGATGACCGGATCCGCGATGTCGCGCGCATGCTGCGGCGCGAACTCCTCACCGTGGAGGATGTCGCCAAGGTCGCCGTCGAGGGCGAACCGGAAGAGCGCATCTATATCGAGATTTCCCAGGAAAACCTCGCACGGCTGGGCCTGTCCTATGAGGGTTTGCTGGCCGAGTTGAACCGGGAAAACACGGTGGTGTCTGCCGGCTCAGCTCCGTTGGATGGCCGCTATGTCCGCATCGAGATTCCGCAAACGCTGGGCGGGGTGGACGCGGTCCGAAACCTGCTGATCACGCCGCGCAATGGCGGCCAGGCCATCCGCCTGTCCGATTTCGCCGAGGTGATCCGCGCCCCGGTCGAACGCCCCAACCAGTTCATCTACCACAATAATATGCCCGCCTTCACACTGGGCGTGGCCGGCCTGCCGACCGCGAATATCGTCGATGTCGGCCATGCCGTTGAAGCGCGTCTGGCCGAGCTGGAAGCCGGCCTGCCACTGGGCTTTGAGCTCCACCCGATTTACCAGCAGCACATCGTCGTCGATGAAGCGATCAACTCCTTCCTGTTCAGCCTCGCCCTGTCGATCGCCATCGTGGTGGGCGTGCTGTGCGTCTTCATGGGCTGGCGCGCCGGCCTGACCGTGGGCAGCGCCCTCTTCCTCACCGTCGCCGGCACCATCTTCTTCATGGACATGTTCGCCATCGAGATGGAACGCATCTCCCTGGGCGCGCTGATCATCGCCATGGGCATGCTGGTCGATAATGCGATCGTCGTCGCCGAAGGCATGCTGACCGGTGTGATGCGCGGCAAGAAGCGCCTCGATGCGGCCGAGGATGCCGTCACCTCGACGCAATGGCCGCTGCTGGGCGCCACGGTGATCGGCATTCTGGCCTTTGCCGGGATCGGCCTGTCGCCGGATGCCACCGGTGAATTCCTCTTCTCCCTGTTCGCCGTGATCGGCATTTCCCTCCTGTTGAGCTGGGTGATCGCCGTGACCGTTGTGCCCATGGTCGGTTTCCATCTCTTCTCGGCCCAACGCGAAGCGAGCCTGGCACGCGAGGGTGAGCCGGAGAGCGATGACGAGATCTATTCCGGCCGCCTGTTCAACGCCTATCGCGGCCTGCTGGGCGGTGCCCTCAGGCATCGCTGGCTGGTCCTGATCGGCCTGATCGGTGTGACCGTGGTGTGCTATGCCGGCTTCGGCCAGGTGAAGAATGCCTTCTTTCCGCCGGCCAATACGCCGATGTTCTACGTCAATGTCGAACATCCCGAAGGCACGGACATCCTGACCACCGACGTCACGCTGCGCGATATCGGCACCTATGTCGGCGAGCAGCCGGAAACCGTCAGCTTCGACACATTTGTCGGCGCCGGCGCAACGCGCTTCATGCTGACCTATCACTCCGAACAGCCCAATACAGCCTATGGCCAGATCATCGTCCAGACCCGTCATCGCGACGAGATCCCGGCCCTGGCGGACCGTATCCTGGACCATGTCCGCAACCAGTATCCCGATGTGGATGCCCGTGTGGACCGGATCGTGTTCGGCCCGCCGACCGGGGCCCAGCTGGAAGCGCGCTTCATGGGGCCGGATGCCGATGTCCTGCGCGACCTGTCGGAACAGGCGATTGCCCGCCTCTATGAGGATGGCCGCTTCATCGATATCCGCACGGACTGGCGCAATCGCACACCCACCCTGCGCCCGGTCCTGATCGAGGGCCGTGCCCAGACGATCGGTGTCACCCGCGAGAACCTGGCCAATGCCCTGCAATTCGCCACGGATGGCCGTCAGGTCGGCGTGCACCGCGAGGGTGAGGAACTCATTCCGATCATCGCCCGCGCGCCCGCCTCGGAACGCGCCGACCCGGCCTATCTGTCCGAGCGCCTGGTCTGGAGTTCCTCCCAGGAAGCCTATGTGCCGATCGACCAGGTCGTCTCCTCCTTTGCCCTGGATTTCGAGGATGTCCTGATCCAGCGGCGCGACCGCACGCGCACCCTGTCCGTGCGGGCCAATCCTCCCGAAGGTGAAACCGCGGCCCAGGCCTTCGAACGCTTCCGCCCGCTGATGGAGGCGATCGAGCTGCCGGTCGGCTATTCCCTGGAATGGGGTGGCGAGCACGAGGCCTCGGTGCGGGCGAATGAATCCCTGGGCGGACAATTGCCGCTCACCTTCATCGCCATGCTGACCATCTCCTTCATGCTGTTTGCCAAGGTGCGCCAGCCGCTGATCATCTGGGCCGTCGTGCCGATGGCGGTGAATGGTGTGGTGATCGGCCTGCTGGCGACCAATGTCGCCTTCTCCTTTACCGCTCTGTTGGGCCTGCTCTCCCTGTCGGGCATGCTGATCAAGAATGCGATCGTGCTGGTCGACGAGATCGACATGCGCATCAAGGGCGGGGCCGACCGGATGGATGCCGTACGGGATGGCTCGGTCAGCCGTCTGCGCCCGGTGCTCCTGGCCGCCTCGACCACGATCCTAGGCATGACGCCGCTGCTGTTCGATGCCTTCTTCCAGGGCATGGCGGTGACGATCATCGGCGGGCTGACTTTCGCCACCCTGCTGACCATGATCGCGGTGCCGGTGCTCTACGCGCTCTTCTTCAAGATCCGCGCGGAACGAGCGGCCGCATAGACCATCCACAAACCTGTATGGCCGGAATGCTGGACATTCCGGCCGCAAGGCCCAACCTTGCCCCCAAGACGCGAAAAGCGAAGCAAGGGGAAGGTCGATGTTTGCTGCAGAGAGCCTGGTCAGAACGCTGATCAATCAAGGTGTGGAAGTCTGTTTCACCAATCCGGGCACATCGGAAATGCACATGGTGGCCGCTCTCGACCGGATCGAGGGCATGCAATCCGTGCTCTGCCTCTTCGAAGGTGTGGCGACCGGCGCGGCGGATGGCTATGGCCGCATGGCTGGCAAGCCGGCCTGCACCCTGCTCCATCTCGGCCCGGGCGTCGGCAATGGCCTGGCCAATCTGCACAATGCCCGCCGCGGCTATGTTCCCGTCGTCAACATTGTCGGGGATCATGCCCGTCATCACCTGGAACTGGATGCCCCGCTGACCAGTGATGTCGATACGGTGTGCGAACCCATGTCCCGCTGGGTGGGCCGGGTGAATGACCCGTCGGAAGTCTCCAGCATGGCCGTGGAAGCCGTGCGCCAGTCCTATGGTCCGGAACGCGGCGTCGCCTCACTGACCCTGCCCGCTGATTGCGCCTGGTCGGACGAGGAGCCGGACGTGCTGGAGGCCCAGCCCATGCCGGGCCCGAACCCGGTCGGCGCCAACACGGTTTCAGCCGTGGCTGAAGCGATCAAAGCGGCCAAGTCACCCGTCCTCTTCCTGGGCAATGATGCCTGTCTGGAAGCTTCGCTGGAGACAGCCGGCCGGATAGCCGAAGCGACCGGCGCCCAGCTCTTCATGGACACGTTCGTGCCGCGCATTTCGCGGGGCCAGGGCCGGGTCTCGCCGCGCCGCCTGGCCTATTTCGGCGAGCAGGCGCTGGAGGAACTCGCCGGCAGTGATCTCCTGGTCATCGCCGGCTCCAAACCGCCCGTCGCCTTCTTCGCCTATCCCGGCCTGCCGGGCGAGCTGACGCCGGAGGGCGCGAAGACGGTGCATCTGGGCGGGCCGGCCGATGATATCGGACAGGCGCTGAATGACCTGGCCGACGCGCTGGGTGCCGACACGCCCTTGGCCAAGCCGGAGCGCAGCCAGGCGCCCAAACTCTTCCCGGATGAAAAGCTCAATCCCGGCTATGTCGGCATTTCCATGCTGCGGCACATGCCCGAGGATTCCATCATCTGCGACGACTCGACCACGTCCGGCATGGGGGTCTTCCCCTGGATCGATAATGGTCCGCGCCATGAATGGCTGTGCCTGACCGGCGGAGCGATCGGGTCCGGCATGCCCCAGGCCGTCGGCGCGGCGCTGGCCTGTCCGGACAAGCAGGTCTTCGCCCTGTGTGGTGACGGCGCCGCGGCCTATACGCTTCAGGCCCTGTGGACTCAGGCGCGCGAGAAGCAGAATGTCATCAATATCGTCTTCGCCAACCATTCCTACCTGGTGCTCAATGTCGAGCTGTCCCGGGTCGGTGCCGGCGAGCCGGGTCCGGCGGCGCAGCAAATGCTGTCGCTGGACAATCCGAAAATGGACTGGGTGAAACTGGCCGAAGGCTTCGGCGTTCCGGCGCAGCGGGCCCATACCGCCGGTGAGTTTGATGATGCGCTGAAGGCGGCGATCCAGGCCGGCGGGCCGCACCTGATCGTGGCCGAAATCTAGGCCCGCATCGCACCGGCACGAACAGCCGGGCCCGGATCGGCCTGCTCGGCG
Organism: Maricaulis parjimensis; assembly: GCF_016817355.1. Lineage (GTDB taxonomy): Bacteria > Pseudomonadota > Alphaproteobacteria > Caulobacterales > Maricaulaceae > Maricaulis > Maricaulis parjimensis. Next base: position 47,634 of record NZ_JADOTT010000003.1, on the reverse strand, counting down.
GGCTCGGTCAGAATCCCGGCGAGAACCTCGCGCAGGTCCGGCAATTCCACCGGTTTGGGCAGATAGGCCGAGAAGCCTTCCGCCTCGAACTGGCGGCGATGATCTTCCGAGGCCAGGGCCGTGACAGCCACGACCTGCGCCGTCGCCGCCTTGCGGTTCTGGCGGATGCAATGCATGGCGCTGACGCCATCCATTTCCGGCATCTGGATGTCCATCAGGATGACATCATACTGAGTCGCCGCCGCCTTGTTCACGGCTTCGCGGCCGCCGGACGCCACATCAATGATCAGTTCGTCGCTCTGGACGAGTTGCTGGACCATGGCGCGCAGGACGAGTTGATTGGTCACAACATCGTCGACCACCAGAATACGCTTGAGACCAACCGGCACGATCTTGGCGATCGCGTCCGGTGTCGGCGTGGCGACAGGCGCCGTCCCCGGTTCCAGGGCCAGTTCCACCGTGAAGGTGGAGCCGCGGCCCGGCTCACTGGAGACAGCAATCCGGCCACCCATCATGTTCAGCAAGCGGCGGCAGATCGCCAGACCCAGACCCGTACCGCCATATTTGCGGGTGGTGGAGGCATCCACCTGGCTGAACGCGTCGAAAATCGTGTCCTGCTTGTCGCGCGGAATGCCGATACCGGTATCCTTGATCACGATGCGGATCGGCACGCGGCCATCGGCCTGCATGCTGCCATGGGACAGATTGACGGTGATCTTGCCGCGATGGGTGAATTTCACCGCATTGCAGATCAGATTGTTGAGCACCTGGCGCACGCGGGACGGATCGCCCTGGACATCCAGGCGTTCCTCGGCCTTTTCGCGCTGGACAACCAGTTCCAGCCCCTTGGACTTGGCCTGAGCCGACCAGTGTTCTGTCGCGGCCTCCACCATTTCGACCATGTCGAAATCGCGCGTCTCCAGCTCCAGCGCTTCGGCCTCGATCTTGGACAGGTCCAGCACATCATTGAGCAGGCCCAGCAGGGATTTGCCCGAGGTATCGATCAGCTTCAGCGAGTGCTTGTGCTCATCGGACAGGGACGGGTCCTGCAGCATGACGCTGGTCATGCCCAGCACACCATTGAGCGGGGTGCGGACCTCATGGCTCATATTGGCGATGAATTCGGATTTCGCGCGATTGGCCGCCTGGGCGGCTTTCAGGGCGACCTTGAGCCGGTTGTTATTGCGGGTCAGCGCGTCCTGGGCCTCCTGGGCCGCCGAACGGAAGCTGGTCCCGAACAGAACGATCCACAGGCAGGACATGGCCGCAGCCGTGACCAGGATGTTCAGCATTTCCTGCGGGCTGAAGGCCAGTTCGCCGCCATCTGCCTGATAGGCCGACCAGACGATGTAGCCGAAATAGAAACCGACCGGGAGGATGGCCACCAGAACAGCGCGCATGCCCCAAGCGATATAGGCACCCAGCAGAATGCCCGGCACATAGAGTGTGGAGGGCGGGAAGGAGCCGCGATTGGCGACCGCCGCCAGGGCGACCACGGCGGATCCCATGGTGATCATCAGGGCGATGGTGAAATTCGGACGGCGCAGCCAGAGGCCGATACCGCCGAGCGCGCCGCCGACAACGCCGCCGATCAGGCCCAGTTCCACCATGCCGGGGCGGGCTTCGACGACGAAGGCCATCAGGGCGGCATTGACCGCGCTCATCAGGGTGAAGACGCCGGTAAAGGCCAAGGCAATACGGCAGCGCACCGCATGGTCGAGATCGACCTGCGGGTTCGCGCCTGTCAGCTGATCCACCCAACGCCAGAAATTCATCGTCACCCTCACTTCACCTGGCTGTATAAACGATGGGCGTTAAGGAAACGCCGCACAACCTTTAATCAATTTCGCGTGCAAGCTTTACACAATTTTTACAACGCGAACGCCGCACCCCGGTGAGAGCCCCACACGCCCAGGATGCGATCACTCATATTCTATGAGATCCGACTTAACAGGGTGGAAACGCTGACTGCGCATGCTCACGCGCAACGAAACCGGGGCCAGAAGGGCAACCGGATAAGGATGGCGAGGCGATATGTATACCGAAGACGGTTTCGAACTGAGACCCGTCGGCGATACGATGGAACTCTACGCGTCAGGCGAGATCTTCCATGAGGACGAACCGCAGATCGTGCAGTCCGTCCGCCGCATGCAAACGCATTTCCCCACCCCCAAGATTCTCTGCGATGTCCGGCTGGTCGCCTTCATTCTCGACGAGGATGAGTTCGAATACCGCGCCCGGGCGATCTCTGCCCTGCTCAAGGATTTCACCGCGGCCGTGATCTGCTTGGCCGATCAGCGTGATTTCACCGAACGCATGGCCGAACTGACGCGGGCGCAAGACGGCAAGATCGAGATCTTCAATTCCAAGGCCGAGGCCCGTGACTGGCTGGAATTGCAGACCGGCGAGCAAGGCCCGCCGGCATCATCCCGGTCCCACAGCGCTGATGTCTGGCAGGAGCGCCAGCGCAAGGCCGGCTGACCGCTGCAATCAGTCCGGACGGACCGGATCCGCAATCTCCGCGGTCCCGTCGAAATAGGACTGGATGATAGGCCAGTCATATGCCGACACGCGCCGCCCCATCGCCAGGCCTTCCACATTGTCCGCCATGATGTGATAGCCACCCAAGAGGCGGGAAATACCGGCCATCTCGGCGGTCTCGGTGAAGGTCGGGAATTCCAGGACCACCGGTGTGTGTTCATAGCCCGGCTCGGTCATCGCTCCGGCCTGCACTTCCACGGAATAACCGAATTCATCATCCCCGGTGAAACGGCGCAGCGTGTCCGCTGCGGCAGCGGAGATGGTGGAATGCCCGGACGGATAGCCGCCAAAAGGCGGGGTCGGGAAGGTGCGCGGCGAATAGGGATGCCATTCCGTGGCCGTCACTTCGACCGTACCCTGGCCCGGACCACCCCAGGCCTCGATCACTTCCTCGCCGCGATAATGCCGGATCAGCGTCCAGGGGCGCGAGGTGTCGTAATAGATTTTGCTGTCCCAGGAGGCGATGAAGGCATCCATGGAGACATTGGCGACGGCGAAATACATCCGCACATCCGTGTCCAGATCATTGCGGTCCCGGCAGGACACGACCTGGGCCATTTGCAGCCAATGGCCGGACTGGCCTGTCGAGGCCGGCCCATCCCGCATGAATTCGACCAGCGCCTTCTCCTCGTTGGAGAGATTGGCATTCATTTCCTCGACCTGCAGGGCCTCGGCTTCCAGCTGCTCGCTGCCGACCAGGGGCGGCGGCGGTGCCCGGAACTGGTCACTGCTTTCAAGGCCGAACGTCTGGACACGGTACCAGTGCGGCGTCAGCCAGGACTGCACCGCCGTGCCGCCCATCCCGTCAGACGCCGGGATCGGCTGCCAGCGGTCGGCATCCAGGATTACATTGGGGTGATTGGCCGGGCGGTACATGATGTATTGCGAATAGGGCGTGCCGTCGGAACCGGCCTCATCGCCCAGCTGGTTGGCCCCGTCATGATGACGCGCGGCGATCACGGCCTCGGCGGCGAGCCGGCCAATCCCTTCCGGCGTGGCCGGATCGCGCCCGGCGAAATCCGGATCGAAACCGGCATCGGCAAAACGGGTCCGGATATGGTCTTCCAGGCTGGGGAATTGGTCGAGCAGGGCGACATAGCTGGCAAAGGCAATCGCGATCTGCTTATTGGCCTCGGTTCGCTCACCCTCCGGGCGGCGCAGCGCCGCGCCATAGCGCGTGCCGACCGCCGCATCGTCATAGGCGGCCCAGGCATCGAACATGGCGGTTTCCACGATCGCCATCTGGCGCGACAATACGGTCGGCCGCGCGCCCACCTGCAAAACCTCACGCGCCGACACTTCCAGCAGCACATCCGTCCAGTGATAGGCGGCGCTCGGCTCGAACGCCTCATCGCCGGCCAGATCGGTACATTGCTGGATCGCGGACGCATCGGCCGGCGGCGGCACCTGCTTCATCAGCGCCGAACCCAGACCCAAAGCCACAACCATGGACAACATGACAACTCTCCCCTGTCGCGCGCAGGTTGATCCCCTGACGCAACGCAATCAAGGCCTTGGCTGAGATTGTCGCGGGAGGTTCACACAGGGCGCATCCGGTTGGCGCACCGGTCGCAGGGGATTCATCCCGCCCGCATCACCCGGCGGACAGGCCGAACTGGTAGCTCACCAGGACAATCCCGGCGATCTGGGCGCCGACATTCGCAATCACGTTCAGGATCAGGATGCACAGAGCCAGCAAGGCCGCCCGCCAAAGCCGACCGAAGGCCGAGGCGACCGGAAAGGCCGCGCGGTAGCCGGTCAGCGCATCCAGCAGGAAGGTCACCGCGCCGATCACGTAGCCGATCATGGCGACCTGGGATGACGGGACCAGCGCCAGGGCGGGCAAGAAGAGCACCAGCAGGGTGGCACTGGGGATCATCACGCCGAACACGCGCCGGAGCGCCAGGCTGTAGGTGGCGCGCTCGCCCCAGAAGGGGAAGAAGCCCAGGACAAGGAGAAAGAGGGCAAGCTGGACCATGGGCGCAAGGGCATAGATCCACAGTGCGGCCCGCTCACCCAATTGTTGGAGGGTCATGCCCTCCGGCGGCACAAGACCCGCATTGCGGAACCCCTCCGCATAGGCGGCCACCAAGGGCGTGTCGCTTCCGATCCAGATGAATTGGAACAGGGAGGTCAGGGCAATCAAGGACAGCCACAATCGAATGGACGGCGTGAACCGTCCGTCCCAGCCAGCATCCTGCGCCGCGCTGAAATAGACCGCCGGACGGATCCAGATCACGCCGATGGAACGCAAGCCCCGGATGTTCAGACCGAAGACATCCTCGGCCAGATCATCAACACCGATTTTTTCAGTCACGGAATCCCCCCTGCAGGCCCGGCCCCAGTCTGACAGACTGGGACACAGATACCAGCGCCGTCATCCTGCTGGACCGGGCGTGTCGACACGGGTCCGACCCGACGCGATTGCAGGCTGACGGATCGGTGTCGGGTTGGTGTCGTGTTCAGCCGCCCAGTGCCGTGCCAGTAGAGACCAAACCAATGAAAGTCTGCTCGACCGCTTGCCCATTCGCAGGCCATGGCAAGACACCCTGACAAAACGAGACTGACAGATGATTTCAGACCTAACCAAACACGCGCCGCGCAGCCTCCTCCTGTTGGGCGCCCTGCTGGCGACCGCCCCGAACGCCCACGCCTTTCAGGACGAGCGCCAGATCGCATGGCAGGAAGATATCGAAGTCTATGCGGAGACGCTGGAAGCCCGGCATATCGACCTCTTCCACTCTCTGCCGCGCGACCGGTTCTACAGTCAGGTCGATGCGCTCACGGCATCATTGCCCTCCCTGTCGGATCCCCAGATCGTGGCGTCGCTCATGCGCATAACGCACGCGATCGGTGACGGGCATACCGCCATGCCGCTCTGGGGCTCCGGCTATCACCGCTATCCGATCGAGGTGAGATGGATCGGAGGCGAGGCCCTCATCGTCGCAACATCCCGGGACAACATCGCCCTGCTGGGCGCCCGGATCACCCACTGGAATGGCCAAGAGATGGACGCCGTTCTGGAGCAATTGGCGCCCTATCTCCCCTTCGTCGAGAACCCGCATTCCGAAGCTGTCCGGGTAGGGATGTATCTCACCATTGCCGAACTCGGGCACGCCATCGGCCTGTCGCCAAGCGCGTCGACCACCCGCATCACCCTTGAAAAGGACGGCAGGCGGCAAACGCTTTCCCTTGACGCTGTCACCACGCAAGCGTTTCGCGAGCGTGTGGACCAGCACATCAGCTATCGCCAGCCGATGGGTCCAGGCCCGGATGTGATCGAGGCCCCGGGCATTCGCTTCGCGGCGCTCGACGATAAAAATCTGGGATATATCCGGTTTGACAGTTATCCGTCCGAGGACGCGATGGACGCCTTCGCCCAATCGGTCGCCGAGGTGCTCGAAGCCCGGGGCATTCGCAATATCGCGATCGATTTCCGCGAGAATTTTGGCGGCAATTTCTATGTCGGACTGCTGCTGGCCGAGTACCTCAATCTCGTCGATACGCTGGACTGGCAGAATGGGGTCTATGTGCTGACCAGCGGCATCACCTTCTCCGCGGCCATGTCCAATTCCGCTCAATATGCCGACTTGCTCAATGCCCGCCGGGTCGGCGAGCCGACCGGTGCCACACCGTGCGGCTATCAGGACATGGGCCAGTTCAACCTGCCCAATTCCGGCTTCCTGATCACTTATTCCAAGCGCCGCTTCTGCTTCGCCGAACCCGTTGACGAAGCCCTGGCACCCGATGTCCGGATTGCGACGACTGCGGACGACTACCGGATGGCCCGCGACCCGGTTTTGGAGTGGGTCATCGACGATATTGCCGTGCGGTCTGAATAGGCGTCTGGTCCAAATTTCGGAGATGAGCGACATGGCCGAACCCGCAGGGTTCGCAAGCGCGCCGGCGCGTCGGCCCCTGATGGGCCGCCCCGTCGGCGACTTTCGCGCAGCGCACTGCCGTAAGATCGAGGAAATGGTGGGCCCGGAGGAGTCATGTAAAGTAAATATTTTCAATTACTTAAATGGGAAAAATCTTACAAACCATGTGATGCGTTTCAATGAGTTACAAGTGAAGTTACAAACCTCACTTAAATTCACCACCAAGCACTATGCGCTTCCACGCATCTTCGTTCGGCCTACTTTGCAGTGTCAAAATTTTGTCGACTGCGCGAACGAAAATGTCGGCCGCTTGATCGAGTAGACCTACGTCGAATCCTCGCTTCAACTTTCCCTGGTGAGCGGCGGTTGATCGCGCGCCATAAATCGCTTTCATCACACCGAAAATCTCGAGCCGCTTTTCTACGTCCTCGCCAAGCAACCAAGAAGCCCGTTCAGCAATCCTATGACTGATCTCACTACTATTATCGCCAATGAATAAACTTTCGAGCGCAATAGTCAGATTTATCGAACGGTCCACATCGTCCCTGTCCAGCAAAGATCGATGATATCTTTCCAGAATACGCGACAATAGCTCACGAGTCTTGGTTGGCAGAGCAATGAGTTTGTCGATTCTTTCTGCGACCGGTTCGATTGAAAACAACTCCGGCATTATGTGGTGGTACGCCTCATTTCCTGTGGGAGAGTAGCCGAGATCAGGACCAAAATCTGTGTAAGTGAAGTATGGCAATTTGCGAATTCCGGTGTTTCTGGAGAGCGCGATGACCCGGACCACTTCGTCAATTTCGGATTTTACCCGCGCTACTTCCCCAAGCCAGCTCTGGGGCAAACCCGGCCCAGTTTCTGTGAACACCGGCGCCAACCTCGTTTCAAAAACCAATGCAGCAGTGTCATCCGCGCTAAGACCCGGAATGGTGTCAGACATTAGCGAAAGCAGAGACGCCGGAAGATCACGAACATCTGAAATGGTTGCTGCTGCAAACACACCGTTGGATAGCTGCCGACTTTGTAGAAGTTCCATTCGCATCAACGGCACCACGACGACAAAACGAAGGCTCTCACCGTCGATGGTTTGCTCAAATTTTTCTACCGCAGCGTCAAGGTCACCATCCGGGCCCATCGTCCACAGCAGGAAACGGGCAATGTCCCGCTCTCCAATTCCGCGAGCTCCATAGCTCGTCGGCACTTTTCGGCCTTCGAACCTCTTGGTCCAAGGGTCGCTTCGCACTTCCCTGAGCAAATTCGAGTAAAGGCCAAACTCAGGGATAGGTCCGTGAAGTAGGACATCTATGTCAATCGAGCTGTGCTCATGTTCACGAAAGTGGGACTGAACCCGGACAATCACTTCCCTTGACGCATCTCCCACCATTTCGTGCGCTCCAATCCGTCGAACCAAGTAAAAGTTGAACGCAATCAAAAGAACAACTCAAGCGCCGCAACGCGAGCTGTACGTCCACAATTTCGTTCAAACGAAGCAAGACCATTCCCCTCGCCCCGAAAAGACTGGAACGACACCAACCATCCGAGGCACCAAAATCCCAAAAAGTTTGTAAGTTTCGGAGCGTTCTTTTAGTAAGTAGTTTCAAGTACTTAAAAAGATTTGGTGGGCCCGGAGGGACTCGAACCCCCAACCAAGCGGTTATGAGCCGCCGGCTCTAACCAATTGAGCTACAGGCCCGCGCGGATGGCGCGTGGGCAAGGAATACGAGGTGTGGCGGCGCGCGCCAAGCCGGGATTGCACGCTTTCATGACACAGGCGCAATCATGGTGGCGATTGTCGGGCCCGCGCGTTCAGGCTGCAGACAGGCGTCACATGTTCGGGTTAGGACATGATCCAACACACCGGCCCGCACCGGTCTGCCTGACAGCCCCCAAAAGGAGCGCACCCATGTTTCGTACCCTGCTTGTTTCCTCCGCCGCCCTGGTCAGCTTGGCCGCCCCGTCGGCCCTCGCTCAGAGCGAGGCCGATATCCCGACACTGAACCTGTCCGCCTCGGCCAGTGTTCAGATGGCGCCGGAATACGCGATGATCAGTTCCGGCGTCGTGACCCGTGCGGACAATGCCCAACAGGCGGTCCGCGAGAATGCCCGCATGATGAATGATGTCTTCGCCGCTCTGCGCCGGGCGGGCGTCGATGCCAGCGACATGCAGACGGCCCAGCTCTCGGTGTCGCCGGTCTATTCGGAAAACCGGACCAATAACCAGGTCCAGCGCGACATTATCGGTTATGAGGCCCGCAATACCGTGTCCGCCAAGGTGCGCGACACCAGCGCGGTGGGCCAGGCCATCGATGCCATGGTCGGGGCCGGTGCCAATAATATCAACTCGGTCCGCTTTGGTGCCGAGAATACGGATGACGCGATGGACGAGGCCCGCCGCGAAGCGATTGCCAGCCTGCTGGCCCGCGCCGACCTGTTTGCCGATGCCGCCGGGTTTGAGCTGTGCGGGATCCGTTCCATGAGCGAAAACAGCTATTCGCCGCAGCCGGTCTATATGGAACGCGCCTACGGCATGGTGTCGGACAGCGCCACACCCGTCGCCGCTGGCGAACTCACCGTGACCGCCACCGTCAATGCCAGTTTCTGCATCGCGGACTGAAAGCCAAAAGAGCCGGACGCGGGATCGCCCCGTCCGGCTGCCGGCTAGGCTGCTTGCGGCTTGGTCTTGATCTGGTTGTGTTCGTCCAGCAGGACCACGGTCGGCTGGAATTGCTCCGCCTCGACCGCTTCCATCTCGGCATAGGCCACCACAATGATGCGGTCGCCCGGCTGGGCCAGACGCGCTGCGGCACCATTAATGCCGAAGGTGCGGCTGCCGCGCGGCGCTTCGATGGCATAGGTGGTGAAACGCTCGCCATTATTGATGTTGAGCACATCCACCTGCTCGTACGGCAGGATGCCGGCCGCATCGAGATAATCACGGTCGATCGAGATCGAGCCTTCATAATGCAGATCCGCCTGGGTCACGACCGCACGGTGGAGTTTGCATTTCATCATGGTGAGGCGCATTGCGCTTCTCCTGGACACTACATTTTGCGGTGCACATAGGCTGAACAGCGCACAAATTCAACGGCGCGTCGCTGAATAGTCGGCCAACGCGGGTGAAGTGATCCACCCGAATCCCTTAGCGAAGAATGAAACGCGTGGCGGGCCCGCCGCCTGCAGGCACGCGGCTTGCAATCCAGGGTGGGAATTTCGCTCATCCTGGCGTCATGCAATTTGTGGAAAACTGCGCTATGCTTGTCCCGAGGGGGAGATAATTGATGACCCGACGCTATCCGTGGCTGACGTCCGTCGCTGTCGTGCTGCTGGTTTCCGCCAGCAGCGCCGCGCAGAGCGTGCCCACGCAACCGACCGGCCAGCCGGTCCCGACCCAGATCGACCCGACACGCCTCAACACGTCGAATCTGCAGCCCCTGCAGGCGCAGACCGTGCAGACGGCCACGCCGAGCGAACCGGTGGCCGTCCAGGTCAATTGGGACCAGGCCCGTGTCGATGCCCGCGTGGCCGCGGCCAATTCGGCCCAGAATTTTCGTCCGGAAGTCGGTTTGTCGCGTCAGGTGCGGACGTTCCCGGTCCCCCGCAATCTCGACCCGGAACGCCTCGCCCAGACCGAAGTGCCGATCCTGGTGCCGACCTATTCCGCCCTCGGCTTCAGCCGGGAACCGCTGACCATGATTTTCCCGCGCGGGGATTTCTACACCCTCTCCATCACTGGCGAGGATGTCCTGGTGGAGGTGTTCTGCACGCGCCTCGCCCATGCACAGCCCAATACGGCGATCTCCGCCCGCCGCATTCGCGGTTCCGGCCCGGAAGGCTATCGCACCGAACAGACCGAATACGGTCGGGAAGTGTCCTTCACACGTTACGGCATCGCCTATTCGATCACGATCGAATGTGATGACCCCGAAGGGGATGCCCGCTGCGCCTCACCCCAATACGGGCGCGGCCTCATGGATTCCCTGCAGATCCTGCCGGGAACCCGCGGATCCCTGGGAGGCCCGTAATGTCACGTCCTGTCGAACTCTCCCTCGCCGCCGCGGTCGCGGCTGCCGGCATCGCCGCCATGATCTGGTGGCCGCCGCTCAAGGATGACGCGCCGGAACCGGCTGCCCCGGTTGAGGAGCCCGCCGAAGAATTGGTTGAGGAACCTGCCGAGGAACCGGTCGAGGAACCCGCGGAAGAGCCCGCCGAAGAGCCCGCAGTGGAACCGGCTGAGGAACCCGCCGAAGAACCGGTTGAAGAGCCTGTGGAAGAAGAGCCGGCCGAGCCGGTGGATGCCTCCGGTGACACCTTCTCCTACATGCCGCCCGGCGATCTGATCGAGGACAGCGGCACCGGCCAGACCGAACAGATCAATTACGCCCCGGCCATGCGCTTCCCGATGGAGATGGGACAGGCCTATGCCAATTCCCAAGTCTACATGCATGGCGGTTATCTCGGACCGGGGGGCGGCCAGTGCCATGCCGAGAACTACACCTATGCCTGGCGCGACAATTTCTGTGAGACGCGCGGATACTCCACCCCGCTCTGCCCGGCCGGCACCGGACACCAGGGCCAGGACATCCGCCCGGCCACCTGTCAGGATGACACGCATTGGGCCGTCGCGGCCGAGAGCGGCACGATCACCTCGATCGGCTCCTATTCGGTCCGCCTGATGACCGATGAGGGCGTGCGCTACACCTATCTCCACCTGGACAAGGACACGCTCCTGGTCGAGGTCGGCGATGAGGTGGAACGCGGCGACCGGCTGGGTTTCGTGTCGAATGAATTCGGCAATAGCGCGACCACGATCCACCTGCATTTCGAGATCAAGATGGCGATGACAACGCCGGACGGTCTGCAGAACACGGTCGTGCCGCCCTATCTGGCCCTGGTTGAAAGTTATGAGCGCCTGCTGGACGGCAGCGAAACCGACTAGTGGCATAAGGCGACGTTAACCCCGATCGGCTTTACTGTCCGGCCCAACAGCGCGCCCGGACATGACCCGAATTCGACCCTTTTTCCCCTTGATTGCCGGACTGGCCTGCCTTGCCGCTTTCTCGGCACTGGCCTGGCAGATGCGGGCCCAGGAGCGCTATGCGGTCCGGGTTCATCTGGAAGAGATCGCCACCAATATCCGTTTCAACCTGGCCGACCGGGTCGGGGACAATCTGGCCTCCCTGGAACGCATGGCCGACCGCTGGATGATGTCCGGCGGCATGACGGAAGATCGCTGGCGCGTGGATGCGGGCGCTTATGTCGCCGACCAGCCGGAGCTGCAGGCCGTGCAATGGGCCAATCCGGACTATCGCCTGGCCTGGATCGAGCCGCTGGAAGGCAATGAGCGCGTACTGGGCCTGGACATATTGTTCGAGCCCTATCGCGCCCAGGCCGTGATGGAAGCGGTCAATAACCGTCGCACCAATTCCAGCGCCGCGATCAGCCTGGTCCAGGGCGGATCCGGTTTCCTGACCTATTTCCCGCTCTTCGTGGAAGAGGAATTCGACGGTCTCCTGGTCGGCGTGTTCAATATCGACACCCTGGTCCAGACCTCCATCCCGGATGTCTATCCCGAATACATCGCCATCGTGGTGGGCGAAGCGGGCAATCCGATCCAGACAACGGGAACACCCGCAACGACGGACATCTCCGCCCACCGCACGGTGGAACTGCCCGGCTCTGTCTGGACACTGGATCTGTATCCGACCGAAGCCCTGTTCGCCGAAGAGTATTCCAAGACCCCCTTGGCCGTTTTCCTGATCGGGATTTTCGTGGCCGCCGGCCTGGGTTCCGCGCTGCACGCCCTGCGCCGTCTGGCCGCGCGCGAGCACCAGCTGCGCGAGGACCGGGAAGCCGCGGTCGACGCGCTGGAACGCGGCCGTGAACGCATGGAACTCGCAGTGCGCGGCTCGGCTGCCGGTTTCTGGCACTGGAATATCGAGACCGATGCGCTCTACCACTCGCCGCGCCTGGTGCAATTGCTCGGCGGGCCGGAAGAGGCGCTGACCACCACGTCCGCCACCTTTGCCGGGCGCCTGCATCCGGATCACCGCAAACCCGTGATGGACGCGCTCAAAGCCCATGTCGCCGGTTCGGGTTCCTATAATGAGCGCGCGCGCTTGCTGTGCGAGGACGGATCCTATCGCTGGTTCCACATTCGTGGCCTGGCCCATCGGCGTCATGGCCGTGCCGTGCGCATGGCCGGTTCCATCACCGATATCACCGATCTGGTGCAGGCCCGCGAACAGGCCGATGCCGCCAATCGCGCCAAATCCGAATTCCTGGCTAATATGAGCCATGAGATCCGCACGCCGATGAACGGGATTCTGGGCATGGCGCGCGTGCTCGCCAAGACCGGCCTGCCCGAGGATGTCCGCGGCAAGCTGGACATCATCACCCGTTCCGGCGACACGCTGATGCACCTGCTGGACGATATTCTCGACCTCTCCAAGATCGAGGCCGGTCAGGTCGTGCTGGAAAACACGCCCTTCTCCCTCGCCAAGATCGCCGAGCGCGCCCAGATGCTCTATGCCGACGCGGCCGAACGCCGCGGGCTGGAACTGATCGTCGACGTCAACGACCCCGCCGGCCAGGACCGTGTCGGCGACCCGACCCGCCTTTCCCAGATCGTCCATAATCTCGTGGCCAATGCCGTGAAGTTCACCGAGCACGGATCGGTGACGCTGACGATTGAGGCGCCGGCCGATGAAGACACCGTCACCCTGTCCGTGCGCGACACGGGCGTGGGCATGACGCAGGAACAGTGCGAGGCCGTGTTCGGGAAGTTCGTGCAGGCCGACAGTTCCACCACACGCCGCTATGGCGGCACCGGTCTGGGCCTGGCGATCTGCAAGGGTCTCACGGACCAGATGGACGGCGTGATCACGGTCGACAGCAAGCCGGGCGAAGGCACGCATTTCATTGTCGCGCTTCCCCTGCCACTCAGCGAACACCAGGAGACCGAGATGCAACCAGCCCAGCCGCAGGCAGCCGATGGCGGCCTCACCCTCGACGGGCATCCGCTGCGGGTCCTGGCGGCCGAGGACAATGACATCAACCAATTCGTGCTGCGAGCCTATCTCGCCCAGCTGGGTGTCGAGGTCGACATGGTGCCCAATGGCCAGGCCGCGGTCGAAGCCTTCCAGGCCCGCGATTATGACCTCGTCCTGCTGGACATCCAGATGCCGGTGATGAATGGCGAGGACGCGGCCAGCACCATCCGCCAGTTCGAGCGCGAGCAGGATCGCGTGCCCAAGCCGATTGTCGCCCTGACGGCCAATGTCATGTCCGACCAGGTTGCCCGCTATACCCGCCTGGGCTTTGACGCCCACACCGAAAAGCCGATCGACCCCGCCAAGCTGGAACAGACGATGCGCCAGCTGGTGGAAGGCTATCGCGTGCGCCGTGACGCCCGCCCGATGCGGGAAAGCCGCGCCAGCTGACTGCGGCGCCCCCGGCCGGGCCTAGCCACCCATATGCAGGACAATCTCGCGACGGTGCGGCCGCTCGCGATGCTCGAACAGATAGAGCCCCTGCCAGGTCCCCAGCAGCAAATCCCCCGCCTCCACCGGTATCCCGATCGAGGTCTGGGTCAGCGCCGCCTTGATATGCGCCGGCATGTCATCCGGCCCCTCCGTCGTATGCCACAGCCAGGACATGGACGGATGATCCGCCCCCGGCACCAGCCGCGCAAAGAACTCATTGAGATCCCGCTTCACATCCGGATCTGCATTTTCCTGGATCGTCAGCGAACAGGACGTGTGCCGCACATAGGCCGTCAGCAGGCCCGCATCCATTTTTGATTCGCGAACGAAGTTTTTTGCTTCGCGTGTGAACTCATAAAGGCCGGGGCCGGTGGTGTTGATGTGGAGGCGATGGAGGGGCATGGGGGATTTGTGCGGTGGTTTGCAGGGTGAGGGCAAGCCACAAAAAAGCCGGCCCAAAGGCCGGCTTTTCCATGTCTCAAATCCCGAAAGCTCCGGATCAGTTGTCCAGGAAGCTCCGCAGCTTCCGCGAGCGGCTCGGGTGTTTCAGCTTGCGCAGGGCTTTCGCCTCGATCTGGCGAATACGTTCGCGCGTCACGCTGAATTGCTGGCCGACTTCTTCCAGCGTGTGGTCGGTATTCATGCCGATACCGAAGCGCATGCGCAGGACGCGTTCTTCGCGCGGGGTCAGGCTGGCGAGCACACGGGTCGTGGTTTCGCGCAGATTGGCCTGGATGGCGGCGTCGATCGGCAGGACGGCATTCTTGTCCTCGATGAAGTCGCCCAGATGGCTGTCTTCCTCATCGCCGATCGGCGTTTCCAGCGAGATCGGTTCCTTGGCGATCTTCATCACCTTGCGAACCTTCTCCAGCGGCATGGCGAGCTTTTCAGCCAGTTCTTCCGGGGTCGGCTCGCGGCCGATCTCGTGCAGCATCTGGCGGCTCGTGCGGACGATCTTGTTGATCGTCTCGATCATGTGCACCGGAATACGGATGGTGCGCGCCTGGTCGGCGATCGAGCGGGTGATCGCCTGGCGGATCCACCAGGTGGCATAGGTCGAGAATTTGTAGCCGCGGCGGTATTCGAACTTATCGACGGCCTTCATCAGACCGATATTGCCCTCCTGGATGAGATCCAGGAATTGCAGGCCGCGATTGGTGTATTTCTTGGCGATGGAGATGACGAGACGCAGGTTCGCCTCGACCATTTCCTTCTTGGCCACGCGGGCCTCGCGCTCGCCCTTCTGGACGGTGCGCACGATGCGGCGCAGATCCTCGATCGGCACGCCAGCACGCTGGGTCAGATCGGCGAGTTCGTCACGGATCTTGCCGGCATCCTCGGATTCCCGCTCGATGAAACGGTCCCAGGCCTTGGACGTACCGGCCATGCCGGACGGCCAGTCCGGGCTCAGTTCATTGCCGAAATAGCTGTCCATGAACTGCGCGCGCGGCACACCATGGGCATCGGCCATGCGCAGCAGCTTGCCTTCCAGCGACATGCGTTCCTTGTTGATCGCATAAAGCTGTTCGACCAGGGCTTCGATACGCGCATTGTTGAGGTGCATCGTATTGAGCTGCGTCACGATGGAGTTCTGCAGGCCCTCATACTTCTCGCGGGACTGCTTGGTCAGGTCCTTGCCCTCGATACGGGCGGCCACCAGCTTGTCCTGCAGCTTGCGGAAGGCGGAGAAGTCGGACGCGATGCTGTCCAGCGTCTCCATCACACCTTCGCGAAGCTCGGCCTCCATGGCCGAAAGGGAGAGCGACGCGCCGTCATCATCGTCGTCGTCATCATCATCCCCGTCCTCGGAGCTTTCGCCATCGCCGTCCTCATCCTCGTCATCGGAGGATTTGGCGTCGTCGGATTTTTCATCCTCATCGTCGGACTTGGGCGCTTTGGCGTCGGTCGATGCGGTCTCACCGCCCTCGCCCTCTTCACCGTCCTCATCGTCCGCGGCTTCGGCCTGCTGGCCGCCATAGGTGGCATCCAGGTCGATGATGTCGCGCAGAAGGACTTCGCCTTCCTGCAGCTCGTCCCGCCACACCATGATGGCTTCGAAGGTCAGCGGGCTCTCGCAGAGGCCACGGATCATCGCATTGCGGCCGGCCTCGATACGCTTGGCAATGGCGATCTCGCCCTCGCGGGAGAGGAGTTCCACAGACCCCATCTCGCGCAGATACATGCGCACCGGGTCATCGGTGCGGTCGGCGGAGGACGGCGTGTTCTGGCCGACGACGGCGGTCTTGCCGCTGGCGGCGACAGCCCGGCTGTCGCTTTCCTCGTCATCATCGCTGTCGTCGTCATCATCATTGCTGGACGAGGACTTGGCCTTCTTGCCGCTGTCGGCATCATTATTGTCGTCATCGACATCGGTCTCGCTGTCGACGACATTGATGCCCATTTCCGACAATTGGGCGAGGACGTCCTCGATCTGCTCGGAGGAGAATTCCTCGCTCGGCAGAACGGCGTTCAACTCGTCATGGGTCACATAACCGCGCTTCTTGGCGGCTTTGACCATGTTCTTGACCGACTGGTCCGTCAGGTCCAGCAGGGGACCGTCCTGGTTTTCCGATGCGTCGTTGGCTTCGGCAGCTTTGCTCATTTAATCGTTCCTTGTCGCGCCGCCCTTTGGCGCAATGGGAATTTAAATCCGTATCAGGACGGCTCGGACCGCGATGTCTCGCGCAACCGGATCTCCACCAGTCGTCTCACGCTTTCCGAATCTGCCCTGTCAATTTCTTCATCGAGCCGGGCGCGTACTTCTTCGCGCCGGCGCTGTGCCTCACTTCGTTCCATATAGGCAGAAGCAAGCCGCATCCAAGACTCCGCACGCGTCCGCGCTGAGGCTTCATTGCCGCCCAAAACTGCCCGCATGGGTCCCCGTTCCCCGTCCAAACGCTTTAATATTGCCGCAAAACCGGCTTCGGCCAAGAGGGCCCGTAGCGTGTCCGGGGGCACAGACTGCCCAGAAGAGCAGGCGTCTAAAACGGCGTCCCGCAGACTGTCAAGCGAACCGAGGGGCAAAAGCGCCAGCGTTTCCACCTGATCGAGGGCGATTTCGGGGTGTTCAATCGCCGCCAAAAGCAGGATTCGCGCATCGGCCGCGCCCGGCGCCGGGCGCGCGGCGCGCTTCAGATCCGGGCTCGCACCCAGCCTGGGCAGGCGTCCCGGGCCCTTGCGGTTATAGGTCGAGCGCGGACGCGACCCGAACAGGGCCTCCATGCGCGTATCGAATTCGCGCCGGTATTCTTCCTTGATGTCGCCATCTGCAATTTGTGCGACCAGGCCGCGGATGCGGCGGCGGAAACCGGCGCGACGGTCCGGATCATCCAGCGGCTCAACGCCGACTTCACGCTCCCACAGCATGTCGGCCAGGGAACGGGTTTCGGTCAGCATGGCGCGCAGCGCATTGGCGCCGTCCTCGCGCAATATGTCGTCCGGATCCTTGCCTTCCGGCATGAAGGCAAAGCGCAGTGTCTTGCCTGGCTGCAGCAGCGGCAGGGCCCGGTCGGCCGCCTTGAAGGCCGCGGCCCGGCCGGCCCGGTCGCCATCCAGGCACATGACCGGCTCACCACCAGCACGCCAGAGCAATTGCAATTGCTCTTCCGTGATCGCTGTGCCCAGCGGGGCGACACCATGCTCCAGCCCGGCCCGGGCCAGGGCGATCACATCCAGATAGCCCTCCGCGACGATGAGGCCGCGAATGCTTTGCTTGGGATCACTCGCTGCCCGGCGGGCTTCGGGGAAACGGTAGAGGACCGAGCCCTTGTGGAAGATCGGCGTTTCCGGCGAGTTGAGATATTTCGCCCGCGCTTCCTTGGACAGGGCCCGGCCGCCAAAGGCGACCAGACGGCCGCGCGGGTCGTGGATCGGGAACATGATCCGGTCACGGAAACGGTCATAGGGCGAGCCATTATCCGGCTGGATCAACAGGCCGCACTCGATCAGATCGCCGACCGGTGCCCCCGCTGTCACCAGTTCGTCCTTCAGCCCGGTCCGGCTGTCCGGCGCGAAACCGATCCCGAAACGTTTGCAATCCTCACCCGTCAGCCCCCGGCTCTTGAGATATTGCCGCGCCGGTTCGCCATGGGGTCCGAACAGGGACCGCATGAAATGGGCCTGGGCGGCCTCCATCCACTCCACCAGGGATTTGCGGTGGACCTGTTTCTCCGCCGCCTGGGGATCCGGCTCCGGCAGGCGCAGACCCGCCTCCCCGGCCAGGCGCTCGGCCGCCTCCATGAAGGACAGCCCCTCCATCTCCTCCAGCCAGGTGAAGATGTCGCCATGCTTGCCCGAGGCGAAGCAGTGATAGAAGCGCTTCTCATCATTGACGAAGAAGGAAGGCGTGCGCTCTTTCTTGAAGGGCGAAAGGCCGGCGAATTCACGCCCCTGCCGTTTCAGCTGCACGGTGCGGCCGATCAGCTCGGACGGACGAATCCGCGCCTTGATCTCGTCGATGAAATCCTCATTCAGCCGCATGAAACGCGTCGAGCCCACTCAAGTCCGGTTGAGCCCGACATGATGCACGCGAAACGGCCGCGGGTCGATTTAAACCGGCAGACGGATGTCATCCTGCAAGCCCCTAGGGCTGAGGTGCCGGCACGGACGGCACGGATGGCGCCGGCGGCGGACGGAAATCCACCCGGCCGATCTCCTCAATCCGCTTGTCGCCGACCTCGCCCTCGATCAGCTCATAGCCCAGCAGGGCAAAGATCCGGTCACGCAGGAAGATCGGTCGCGCATTGCCATACCAATCCGTACACGAGACCAGACAGCCATCGCGCGATCCGCTGCGGGTCAGGCGCGATTGCAGGCGTCCGAACCGCTCCAGCGCGCCTTCCGTGCGGCGCAGGAAGACCATGTCGGCACCCTGGCTGTAGCCCTCGCCCTGGGTCATGACGGGCAGGCCCAGCAGCCCCTCCCGCAAACTCTCCGAATCCGCATCGGGACGGTAGAAGAACGCCTGGCTGCGGCTTTCCGCTTCCGACAGGCCGGCCAGGGTGACCTGGCTGAACAGGCTCGGCGTCTCTCCGGACAGGTCGATCGTGGAGAAGACCAGTCCGCCATCCTGGCCGACGGCGACGGCATCACGGCCCATCACCTCGATCCGGCTGATCCGGCCACCCAGTTCAAACGCCTCCACGGCACCGCCATCAAGCGGTACGGCGGCCAGCGTGCCGTCGGCATCCGCGACAGAGAAGAAGAGCCAGTCGCCAACATAGCGGTTCCGGTCCACGCCGCGCCATCCGATGGTCGGCAGAAGGCGATAATCCTCCGCCAGCGCTTCATCATCTCCGGACCCGAAACGCTCCAGCGGCAATTGCAACAGGGCGGGCTGGCCTTCGGAGAATTCCGGCGACCACATCCAGTCCCCACCGCCATGCGGTGCGACCAGGACATTCAGCCGGTCCGCCTCGGCATGGAAGGAAAACTGGTCGACCGGCATGCCGCGAACCTGGGCGGCAGAGGGTTCGCTGCCATCCAGCGGAATGCGGTAGAGCATGTTTTCAGCGCTCGCATACCAGCGCTCCCCCAGCCAGACATAGACGGCATCCCGCGCCACGTAGAAAGTCCGCCCCGACGGGCCCATCACAACCGTGGCCGAACAGTCGAACCCGCCATCGGACAGGTCGCAGCGCGTCACCGTGTGCAAGGCATCGACGCCATCGAACCCGTAGTCCTTGATGGAGGGCGGCAGATAGACATCGCTGGCCGTGACCAGGCGCTGATAGGTCAAATCCTCGCTCTCGCCATCCCAGACGGCCATGCCCGGCAAGAGGTCCAGCGCACTGTCGGCGCGCCAGTAATAGGATGGCAGAGGCGTGTAGAAGATCAGTGTTTCGCCGATCAGGCGGGAGGCGTAATTGCGGCTGGAATAATAATCATCCGAGCGCAGATAATGCGTGTCCACATAGCTCAGCGCGCCGCTCTCCGACATTTCGAAGCGGCTGATCTCGGTGGCGCCGAACATGTAGTTGAAGCCGATCACGATGATCGTGCTGCCCTCAACCAGCATCTCGTCATACCAGCCGTCCGGGTCCTCGACACCCGGCGGGAAGACGTCGATCCGGTCCACCGCCTCGATCGCGCCATTGGCCGTCGACAGGGTGAAGAGCCGGCCGCGGCGCAGCACGATCAGGAAATCGCCAGCATTCTTGACGATCCCGCCCTCATCCACGCCGAGGACCTGGGTATTGGTGATGCTCTCATTCTCCGGCCCGCCCATGCGGGATCCGGTGACCACAATTTCTTCCACCCCGGCGATCGCATCCGAACCATAATCCGCTGACGGTGGCGGGGGCGGCGGAGGTGGGGGCGGAGGCGGCGGGGATGGAGGCGGCGGAGGCGATCCGTAGACGGGTTCCGGCTCGTTCGGGACCGGACCATCAGCCGCATCACCCTGCTCACCCTCAAGAAAGGCGATCAGTTCCTCATCATCCTGGAAACTGTCGAGACGCCCGGAGGCGGGACCCAGCGTGCTGCAGGCCGACAGCAGCGCGCCAGCCCCGGCCAGAACGCCCATCATCAGCCAAACCGGCCGCGTGCGAATCCGTTGCGCCATTCACCCCCCCATTGGTTGCCTAACGGAGAGGAGCAGAGCGGGCCGGAGCCCGCAAGCCGGATTCTTGATTTTCTTGAGGTTTGGCCTCTAGGCCGCGCCGGCCAGGAGGTGTTTCACCTTGGCGCCCGCCTGACCGAAATCCATACGGCCGGCATAGCGGGTTTTCAGCTCGCCCATGACGCGGCCCATATCCTTCAGGCCCGACGCGTCCAGCTCGCTGACCACGGTCTCCGCGGCCTTGGCAATCTCGGCGGCATCCATCGGCTTGGGCAGGAATTCGCGCACGACATCGGCTTCCGCGCGCTCCGCCTCGGCCAGATCCAGACGACCGGCCTTTTCATAGGTCACAGCGCTTTCCTCGCGCTGTTTCACCAGCTTTTGCAGGATCGCCATGATCTCGGTTTCTTCACATCCGGTGCAGCGATCTTCGGCGCGCGCCGCGATGTCACGATCCTTGATGGCAGCGGACACGAGACGCAGCGTGGACAGACGCGCTTTCTCGCCGGCCTTCATGGCGGATTTCATTTCCCCGGTGATCTGTTCACGAAGAGACATGATTGAATTGATCCATTCTGGCTGCCCTCTGGCAAGCCGTTCGAAATTTTTCGGTGTGCAGAACTTGGCTTTCGCGCGAATTCTTCAGCGCTTGGGTTTCGAGCGTATTAAGGCCTGTTCCTGACATCGACTCCGGCACGCGATCCGTGCCCCCGAAACGAGGGGCGGGGAAATAGAAGCATGTCAAAAAAGAATCAAGTGCTAATCATTCTCCCGTCACAAAGCGTGATCGAAAAGCCGGCATGCATTCCTGCAGGGATTGACCGCGCCCCACTTAGGGACTAGCGAAGCGCCCGTTTACCCGGACGGAGCCGGACGCCGATTCTGATCGCGCGCCGCCCGCCACCCGACAGGCTCTGGAGACCGCCATGACGCAAGACACCCCGACCCAAGCCACCGGCGCGATCGCACTGGCCAGCGGAGAGGTTCTTTTCGGTTATGGCGCCGGCGCCACGGGCACCTCTGTCGGGGAAATCTGCTTCAACACGGCGATGACCGGCCACCAGGAAATCCTGGCCGACCCGTCCTATGCCGGCCAGGTCGTCTGCTTCACCTTCCCCCATGTCGGCAATGTCGGCGCCAATGGCGAGGACGAGGAAGCCGCTTCGGACCCGGCCCGCAAGGCCGCTGTCGGCATGGTCTCCCGCGCCACGATCACCCCGCCGGCCAATTGGCGCGCCGAGGTCAGCTTCGACGAGTGGCTGCGCAATCGCGGCATTGTCGCCCTGACCGGTGTCGACACGCGCGCCCTCACCCGTCGCATCCGCGAAAAAGGCATGGTCATGTGCGCCATCGCGCATGATCCCAACGGCAATATCGATTTCGAGGCCCTCAAGGCCGCCGCGGCCGGCGCCCCGACCATGGAAGGCCGCGAACTGGCCGCCGATGTCGCCCGCACCGACAATACCGACTGGAATGAAGGCAATTGGACGCTGGGCGAAGGCTATGCCGAAGGCCCGGAAGACGGCCCGCGCGTCGTGGTTCTGGATTATGGCGTGAAGGCCAACATCCTGCGCCTCCTGGTCGGAGCCGGCGCCCGCGTCGCCGTCCTGCCGGGCAAAGCCAGCTTCGAGGACATTAAGGCGCTCAACCCGGATGGTGTTGTCGTCTCCAACGGTCCGGGCGATCCGGCCGAGACCGGCAAATACGCCCTGCCGACGATCAAGGCCGTCGTCGAAGCCGGCATCCCGACCCTGGGCATCTGCCTGGGCCACCAGATGCTCGCCCTCGCCATCGGTGCCAAGACCGCCAAAATGCCCCAGGGCCATCACGGCGCGAACCACCCGGTGAAGAACCACGAGACCGGCCAGGTCGAGATCGTCTCCATGAATCACGGTTTCGCCGTCGACGGTTCCACCCTGCCGGCCAATGCGGTGGAGACCCATGTCTCCCTGTTCGACGGTTCCAATTCCGGCTTCAAACTGACCGACAAGCCCGTCTGGGCCGTCCAGCACCACCCCGAAGCCTCCCCCGGCCCGCAAGACAGTTTCGGCGTCTTCGACCGTTTCGTCGGCGAGCTGAAAGGCAAGGTCGAGGCTTAGGATCCGACTTTCCTCCCCATTCCATGGGGAGGTGTCCGCGAAGCGGACGGAGGGGCGGCGAAGCCGTAATCGGCGCTGTCGCGCCACCCCTTCGACCCGATGCTCCGCATCGGCCCACTTCCCCATGGGATGGGGAAGAAAACATTGAGCCCCGCTCCAAAATCGCGCCATGCTCCCCGCATGCTTTCGCGCCGCACCCTTCTTGTCGCCTCTTCCGCCACAGCCCTCGCGGCCTGCGGCCGCTCCGGACCGCCCGCCGATCTCTTCCGTGTGGCCCTCAGCGGCCTGCCAGACAGTCTTGATCCGGCGCGGGGCGAGTTTGCGGCGGCGGCGCTGGTCTACAAGCAGATCCATGCCGGGCTGACCGAGTACGGGTCGGATGGCGGGCTGGCCCCCGGCCTGGCGGAAAGCTGGGACGTCTCGCAGGACGGGCTGAGCTGGACTTTCCGCCTGCGTGAGGGCCTGACCTGGTCGGACGGGCATCCGCTCACCGCCGAGGACGTGGCCTGGTCGGCGCGGCGGATTGTCGATCCGGCTGAGAGTTTCGCCATTCTGGGGGATTTCTACGCCGTCGCGAACGCCCGCGCTGTGCACCGCGGCGAGCTCGCCCCCAGCGCGCTGGGCGTTGAAGCACCGGACGACCGCACAGTCGTCTTCCACCTCGACACGCCGTTGGGTCTCTTCCCGATCCTGATGCGCGAATTCTATCCCTTCCCGCGCCATGTCATCGACCAGGTGGGCCTGGACTGGGTCCGCCCGGACCATATCGTCACCGCTGGCGCCTATCTCATGCGCGAGGAAAGCCAGCTCCACCTCCTCATGGAGAAGAATCCGCGCTTTTACGACGCCGACCAAGTCGCCATTCCCGCCATCCGCATCGATGCCGTGCGCGATGATTCCACCCGCGCCCGCATGTTCCGCGCCGGCGATTTCGACCTCGCGGAAAATCCGCCGGCCAACCAGATCGGCTTCCTGCGCGAACGCCTCGGCTCACGCTTTCAGAGCTTCGACGCGCCGATCCTGCGCTATCTCAAACCCAATCATGCCCGGCCGGAACTGGCCGATCCCGCCGTGCGCAAGGCGCTGTCCGATGCGATCGACCGGGATTTCATCAATACCAGCTTCTTCAACGCCACGGCCTCACCCACGCATTCCGTGCTGCGCGGAACCCAATGGCCGCCCTCCCGGCTCAACCCGCCTTTGGAGATTGGACGTCCGCTGGAAATCCGCACCACGACCGGCGTGAATGAGCAGATCGCCATTGCCATTGCCGATGACTGGAACCGGATCGGCGTGGAGACGGAGATTTTCGTTTCCTATCCCACCGATCTCTACCAGGCGATCGATGCCGGCGAATTCGACATCGCCGTGGCCAGCTATAATCGCGGGCTGAAGGCGGATCCCTTCTTCATGCTCGACCCCTTCGCACCGGGCGGGTTCGCCGACAATTTCGGCTTTGCCGATCCGGAATTCGCAAACCTCATGCAGACCGCCCGCGAAGAGAGCGACCCGGCCACACGCGGCGCCGCCTATCGCGCCGCCGAGCACCGCCTGCTCGACCTGCAAGCCGTCATCCCCCTCCTCCACGACCGCGCCCACTGGCTGGTCGGCGAACGGCTGGGCGGAACGCGCTCCGACGTCCAGCCCATGTTGTGGCGAAACCTGAATCTGGAAGGCCCGACCCTGATGACTCACGCCGCCCTCATGCGTTCCCGCTGGCTGGACCATGCCCGCGCCGCCGGCCTTTCCGAAGACCCGACCCTCGCCGACGCGTTGATTGCCGCCTATTCCGAGCCTCACAGGCATTATCACACCCTCACCCATGTCGCGGACCTGCTGGACAAGATCGACGCGCACGCAGCCAGTGACCCGGCCCTGCACCGGATGCGCCTGGCGGCCTGGTTCCATGATGCCGTGTACGACACGCAGGCCAGCGATAATGAGGAACAGAGCGCGCAATGGGCCGAACGGGCCTTGCCGGCCATCGGGGCAAGCGCGACGCTGACCAGGCGTGTCGCCGCACTGATCCGGGCGACAGCCCACCATCAGGAGGGCGGTCAGGATGAGGCCGACAATCTCTTCCTCGACATCGATTTCTCCATCCTGGGCAGCGAAGCTGACGCTTACGATGCCTACGCCGCGCAGATCCGGCAGGAATATGCCTGGGTCAGCGATGCGGATTTCCGGGCCGGACGCAGTGCCTTCCTCGCGGCTGCCGCCGAGGCGGACCGCACCTTCCTGACGGAAACATTCGAGACCCGTCTGGGCGAAGTGGCCCGCGCCAATATGCAGCGCGAACTGGACAGTTTGCGGGACTGAGCCCCTCACCGCCCACGTTAAAGTTGTCTATATCGACACCGCCATCTAAAACTCATACCAGCAAGGCCGTCGCTGCACGGCCCCGGTCCGGAAACGGATCGACATTGGGGGGGACCAGATGGCCCGGACTTACACGCATATGATCGGACTGACCCTGTCGGTCAGCCTTTTTGCTTTCACCGCCTGTTCGGAAACACCCGGCGCGTCCGAGACCGCGCCAGCCATGGTGGAAGCCGAAGCGCCCATGGCGCGCACTTCCGCACCGGTCGAAGCGATGGCCATGGCGGAGCCGGCCCTGACGGATGTCATGGCCGCAGATGCGGCCGCACCGGCCCCGTCCGGCGGCTCCTATTTGGCCCTGTCGGACGTCCACCTTCTGCCGGACACGGCCGGCTGCAGCAGCCATTACTGCGAGACCACCCTCACTTTCTGGGACCAGACGCAAGTACAGGCCCAGGCCGTTGTCGCCAGCGCCAATCCGGATTTCATCATCTATCTCGGTGACATGCCGACCCACAGCTCCGAGCCCGCCGGGACGCGGGACACGATTTTCGGACATGTGCTGGACGGGCTGGCCAATATCGCCACCGGCACGCCGATCCCGGTTCTCTATCTGCCCGGCAATAACGACACGCTGGGCAGCAATGCCATGATGGGCGGGCTCAATGATTATTGCCCCTTCACGGAGGCCGGTGAGACCGTCTTCAACTCCGCCTCTGATCCGGCGGCCTGGCCCGTCGTGAACGGTGCCGCGGACATTATCGACAGCACGCATCTGGCCGATGGATATTACGCGGCCCGCATCCCGGTCGGTTCCGGCGGGACGCCCCTTCGCATCCTGGCCCTCAACACGAATATCTACACCACCCATTATACCCAGTGCAGCCAGGCGGCCGCGTCAGCCGGCTCCGTCCAGCTGGACTGGGTGGCGGCCCAGCTCTCCGAAGCACAAAGCGCTGGCGAGGCCGTCCTCCTGGCCATGCATGTCCCGCCGGGTCTGGATGGCTATCGCTCCGCAGGCCAGACATCGCCGAATACGATGTGGGACCCCGCCATGACTTATCAGGGCAGCGATACCAGCCTGCAGGGACGCTGGATGCAGGATGTCATGCTGGACCTGGTCGCCCGCCATGAAGCGCAGATCACCGGACTGATCGCGGGGCATACCCATCTCAACGGCATCCGCCGCCTGCATGCCTGCGACGCCGCCTCCACCATCACCGAATTGCTGGTTTCTGTGCCCGGCATCAGCACGGACCACCACAATAACCCGGCCTTCAAACACATCAGCCTGGACGCCGCGCTGCAGCCCGTTGGCGTAACGACCTTTGTCACCACGGACTGGACCAGCACACCCAGCTGGACCTCTCCGGTCAGCTATGACTTTGCCACCAACTACCCCAATACCGCCCCGGCCGGTTCCAGCCTGCTCGCCCAGATCGACAGTATGAGCGACACCGACCGCCAGCAGGGCATGCTGCGCTATCTCTATGCCCGCGAAACCCATAATGGCGGCGCGCCCATCCCGGACCCGGGTTTCTTCATCGACGCCATGGATGTGACCTGCCGCAACTAGACCGCGACACCGCCAGCACGACCCAGGAAATCCGCCCCGGTAATTCAAGATAACCGGGGCGTTTTTCTTTTTATTTCAGAGACTTTCGGGATTACACACGAAAAGGCGCAGTTTCCCCCTTACCTTCCCGCCGATTCCGCGATAGGTACCCGCTTCAGCACCAAAACAGAGCCACCTGAACGGCATCCCGCAACCGGGGAGCCGCGACAGGCGCGCGCGCACGCAGATGAAGGCCGAAGCCCCATGCCTAAACGCACAGACATCCAGTCGATCCTGATTATCGGCGCCGGTCCCATCGTTATCGGCCAGGCCTGCGAGTTCGACTATTCCGGTGTCCAGGCTGTGAAGGCGCTGAAATCCGAGGGCTACCGGGTCATCCTGGTGAACTCCAACCCGGCCACGATCATGACGGATCCGGAACTGGCCGACGCCACCTATATCGAGCCGATCACGCCGGAAATGGTCGCCAAGGTGATCGAGAAGGAACGCCCGGACGCACTGCTGCCAACCATGGGCGGCCAGACCGCGCTGAATTGCGCGCTGGAACTGGACAAGCGCGGCGTGCTGGACCTGTTCGGTGTCGAGATGATCGGCGCCAAGGCGGACGTCATCGACAAGGCGGAAAACCGCGAACGCTTCCGCCAAGCCATGGACAAGATCGGCCTGGAAAGCCCGCGTTCGCGCACGGTCCACTCCATGGCGGAAGCCGAAGCCGTTCTGCCGGAGATTGGCCTGCCGGCCATCATCCGCCCCTCCTTCACACTGGGCGGCACGGGCGGCGGCATCGCCTATAATATCGAGGAATACCAGGCCATCTGCAAAACCGGCCTGGATGCCTCCCCCGTCGATGAAATCCTGGTCGAGGAATCCATTGTCGGCTGGAAGGAATTCGAGATGGAAGTGGTCCGCGACAAGGCGGACAATTGCATCATCATCTGTTCGATCGAGAACGTCGATCCGATGGGCGTGCACACGGGTGACAGTATCACCGTCGCGCCGGCCCTGACCCTCACCGACAAGGAATACCAGATCATGCGCTCGGCCTCCCTGGCCGTGCTGCGCGAGATCGGTGTCGAGACCGGTGGTTCGAACGTGCAGTTCGCCGTCAATCCGGAAGATGGCCGCATGGTCGTCATCGAGATGAACCCGCGCGTCTCGCGCTCCTCGGCTCTGGCCTCCAAGGCGACCGGCTTCCCGATCGCCAAGGTCGCCGCGAAGCTGGCCGTCGGCTACACGCTCGACGAGATTGCCAACGACATTACCGATGGCGCCACGCCGGCCAGTTTCGAGCCGACCATCGACTATGTCGTCACCAAGATCCCGCGCTTTGCCTTCGAGAAGTATCCGGGCGCCGACAACCGCCTCTCCACCTCGATGAAATCGGTGGGCGAGGTCATGTCCATGGGCCGTTCCTTCCAGGAAAGTGTCCAGAAGGCCCTGCGCTCGATGGAAACCGGTCTGGACGGGTTCGACGAGGTGGAGATTGCCGGCGCCGACGAGGCTGCCAATGAGGACGCCCGCAAGGAAGCCGTGCGCGCCGCCCTCTCGGTCGCCACGCCGGACCGTCTGCGCGTCATCGCCCAGGCTTTCCGTGAAGGCCTCTCGGTTGATGAAGTCCAGGCCGCCTCGCTCTACGAGCCCTGGTTCCTGCGCCAGATCGAGGCCCTGATCCACGCCGAGGAAGACCTGACGACCTTCGGTCTGCCGGCTGACGCCGACGCCATGCGCAAGCTGAAATCCATGGGCTTCTCCGATGCCCGCATCGCCAAACTGGTGAAGATGGAAGAAGCCGAAGTGCGCAAGGCGCGCCGTGATCTCGGCGTCCGCCCGGCCTTCAAGCGCGTTGATACCTGCGCCGCCGAATTCTTCGCCGCCACGCCCTACATGTATTCCACCTATGAAACCCCGGCCTTCGGCGGTGTGGTGGATTGCGAGAGCGACCCGACGGACGCGAAGAAAGCCATCATCCTGGGCGGTGGTCCGAACCGGATCGGCCAGGGCATCGAGTTCGACTATTGTTGCTGCCATGCCGCCTTCGCCTTCGGCGAGATGGGCATTGAGTCGATCATGGTGAACTGCAACCCGGAAACCGTCTCCACCGACTACGACACCGCCGACCGTCTCTATTTCGAACCGCTGACCATCGAGGACACGCTCGAACTGATCGCGAAGGAACAGGAGAAGGGCGAGCTTCTGGGCGTCGTCGTCCAGTATGGCGGCCAGACCCCGCTGAAACTGGCCGGTGAGCTGGAAGCGGAAGGCGTGCCGATCCTCGGCACCGCGCCGGACGCGATCGACCTGGCCGAGGACCGCTGGCGCTTCAAGGACCTCCTGGACCGTCTGAACCTGAAACAACCGCCCAACGCGATTGCCTCCTCCGAGGAACAGGCCCGCACCGAGGCCGAAAAGCTGGGCTTCCCGCTCGTCCTGCGCCCCTCCTATGTGCTGGGCGGCCGGGCCATGGAAATCATCCGCGAGATCGACAGTTTCGACCGCTATCTGCGCGAAGCTGTCCATGTCTCCGGCAAGTCCCCGCTCCTGCTGGACCGCTATCTCACCGATGCTGACGAGGTTGATGTCGACGCGATCTGCGATGGCGAAGATGTCTGGGTGGCCGGCGTGATGCAGCACATCGAGGAAGCCGGCGTGCACTCCGGTGACAGTGCCTGCTCCCTGCCGCCCTATAATCTGCCCCAGGAAACGATCGACGAGCTGAAGGCGGAAGCCGTCGCCATGGCCAAGGCCATCGGCGTGAAGGGCCTGATGAACGTCCAGTTCGCCGTCAAGAATGGCGAGATCTACGTGCTGGAAGTGAACCCGCGCGCCTCGCGCACCGTGCCCTTCGTGGCCAAGGCCATCGGCCAGCCGGTCGCCAAGATCGCCGCCAAGGTGATGGCCGGCGCCAAGCTGAAGGAATTCGGCCTCAAGGATCCGGCACCGAAACACGTCTCCGTCAAGGAAGCCGTGATGCCCTGGGCCCGCTTCCCGGGCGTCGACCCGGTGCTAGGCCCGGAAATGCGCTCCACCGGTGAAGTCATGGGCATCGACACCATGTTCGAAGGCGCTTTTGCCAAAGCCGAACTGGGCGCCGGCGTCCGTCTGCCGCGCTCCGGCGGGGTCTTCATCTCGCTCAAGGAAGGCGACAAGACCGCCATGGTCGAGCCGGTCCGCGTGCTCGCCATGCTGGGCTTCAAAATCCTGGCCACGGCCGGCACCGCCACCGTCTTCGAGGATGCCGGCATTCCGGTCACCCGCGTCAACAAGGTGTTCGAGGGCCGTCCGCACATTGTCGACATGATGAAGAATGGCGAAGTCCAGCTCATCTTCAACACGACGGAAGGCCGCCAGTCGCATCTGGACAGCTATTCCATCCGCCGCACGGCACTGGACATGCGCATCCCCTGCTACACGACGGCGTCGGCCGCGCGGGCGGCGATTCTGTCCTTGCGCCGTATTGATGACGGAGCGCTTGAACCTGTGGCCCTGCAGACCTACTCTTGATGGTCAACTTCGTGGAGGCTAGCCTGACCTCCACTCCCGAAGATAAGTGGTCGTATGAACAAGATCCCGATGACCGTCGCCGGGCATAAAGCCCTCGACGAAGAGCTGAAACGTCTGAAATCCGTCGAACGCCCGGCGGTGATCGCCGCCATTTCCGAGGCGCGCGAACATGGTGACCTGTCCGAAAACGCGGAATATCACGCCGCCAAGGAACGACAGGGCTGGATTGAGGGCCGCGTCCAGGAGCTTGAGGACAAGCTCGCCCGCGCCCAGGTGATCGATGTCGCCAAAATGTCCGGCGACCAGGTCAAGTTCGGCGCCACCGTGACCGTGCTCGACGAGGATACGGAAGAAGAGTCGACCTACCAGATCGTGGGCGATGACGAGGCCGATGTGAAATCCGGCAAGATCTCCATCTCCTCCCCGATCGCCCGCTCCCTGATCAACAAGGAAGTCGGCGACGTCGCCGAGGTGAACGCCCCGGGCGGCCTGAAGAGCTATGAGATCATGGATGTGAGCTGGGCCCACTAGGCTGCAGGCTTCATCGCTGAAGTTTCAAACCGGCGCTCCCATGGGGCGCCGGTTTTGGTTTTTGGGGCTCCCCCACTTTCCCCACCAAAATCTCTTGCCGAGAGTCCGCCTCAGGGGTTCAGCCGGGTCAAGGGTGAAACCGTGGGATGGCGCTTCGCGCCCTTGACCCGGCTGAACCCCTGAGGCCCGCTGGCTGTCATGAGATTTAAGACGCAGACCGCGCGCCACTGTGGCCCTCCTCCCCCTTGATGGGGGAGGTGTCAGCCGCAGGCTGACGGAGGGGGTGGGGGCGAGGTTCGTCAGGTCAGACCGGGATTCACCCCTTCGACCCGATGCTTTGCATCGGCCCACTTCCCCATGAAATGGGGAAGAAAGGCGGTCACCTCACGGCAAAACAAACTTCACCTGCAATTGCGAGACACTTTCCGTCACACCCGGCACGCCGAACTTGTTGTGCCAGTACTGGTATTCCACACCGACCCAGACATGCTCCCAGGCCGGCACCTGCCAGAGAAGACGGGGCACGACGAGCTGGTGCTCTGTGCCGAAACCCTCCGCCCCGGCGAGATCCGCAAAGCCTTCCGTCAGGAAGCGCTGATCGCCGATCTGGAAGGGCCGGTTCCAGGCGAAATTGACCTGCCAGGTCGAGCCCGGACGTTGCGGGTCATCGCGGTGATAGGCGTGCAGTTTGAAGAAGGTGAAACCGGGCAGGTCCAGATCCACCGCCGCGCCATAAAGAAGCCGGTCCAGCCCCTCATCGCCCAGCTCCACATTGCCGGCCAGATAGACATCGCGCACCAGGCCGAAAGACCAGTCCTGTCCCGTCATCCGCGACAGGGAAAGACGCGGGGAGATCTCGCCATAGGCGCTGCGCTGGCCATCATCTCCGATGGTGAAATCCGCGAAGACAAAGAGATCGCCATAGCGCCAGCGATTGGCGTGTTCGAGCGTGATGATGGTCCGCTCGCGATCGCCCAGCTCATAGTCGAAGCCGCGCAGGAGCTGGACATTCTCGGTGTGGAATTCAATGAAATCCTGGGCGGAGGCCGGCGCCGTCATTATCCCGGCTGCCACCATCACCCCTGCCATGAACCGCATGCAAGCCTCCCCGGCTATTTCGTCGAAGACTAGCGGATCGTCGGCACGGCAGGCCAATCATATTGAAAACATGGCCGTCCGGGCCTGCCAGGCCGCACGTGCCCGATTGTCGCACACCTGCAGGCAGCAATTGCAAGTAAGTTGCAATTGCTTATACCGGACCCATGCAGACGCGTGTGTTCACATATCTGTTCCCCGGCTTCGCTGTGATGGCCTTGGCTGCATTGATCCTGGCCGGCCCGGCCATCGGCGCTCCCCAAAGCGATGCCGCGCCGGAACAGCCCGCCGAACCGCCGGTCTCCTGCGGCCCGCAGGTCTGCGCACAGGGCGCCGCCTTGCGCGGGGTTTATGAAGGTCCCAGCGCGGATTGGCCGGCCGCGCATGTGGACGCGGATATCGACTATGTCGAACTCGCCCCCCTGCCGCGCCCGGACGAGACGCATCCGGTTGACCCGGAACTGGCCGCACTGGGCGAACGCCTGTTCAATGATCCCGGCCTGAGTGCATCCGGCCAAATCAGCTGTGCCACCTGCCACAGCCCGCAAATGCGTTTT
Source organism: Maricaulis parjimensis (assembly GCF_016817355.1). GTDB lineage: Bacteria > Pseudomonadota > Alphaproteobacteria > Caulobacterales > Maricaulaceae > Maricaulis > Maricaulis parjimensis. The sequence goes on along the minus strand of NZ_JADOTT010000003.1, from coordinate 15,491 downwards.
GCCGATCATTTGCGCACCTCATTCGGCCATGACCGCACGGCCGGAACCCGCAACACGCCCACCCTGCTCGACAAGGCCGGCCAGTCGCCGCTCATGTGGGATGGCGTCGCCTCTTCCCTGGCCGAACAGGCCATCCTGCCCATCCTCAATCCGGACGAGATGGCCGCCGATGCGATCAGCCTGCTCAACCGGATGAATGCCGACCCGGATTATCGCCATGATTTCCGCGATGTCCTGGGCGAAGACGCGGTTTCGCTGGAGGCCATGGCCGAGGCGCTTGCCGCCTTCCAGGTCACGCTCTACCGGCAGACACAATTCGACCGCTTCCTGCGCGGCGATCATGACCGGCTGACCGATCAGCAGGTCTTCGGCCTCCACCTGTTCCGCACCAGGGCGCGCTGCGCGAACTGCCATATGGGGCCACGCCTCACCGATGATGAATTCCACAATATCGGCCTGACCTATTATGGCCGCCGCTTCGAGGATCTGGGCCGCTATGCCGTTACCGGAGACCCGGATCATATCGGCGATTTCCGCACACCCAGCCTGCGCCATGTCGGCGAGACCGCGCCCTACATGCATAACGGCCTGTTCCCGCATCTGCGGGGCATTGTGAATATCTATGCGGCCGGCGGCGCCCGGCCCCAGCCGCGGGGCGAGCATGTCGGCGACCCGCTTTTTCCCAAAACCGATCCGCGCCTGCACCCGCTGGATCTGAGCCCGGAAGAACGCGATGCGCTCGCCGCCTTCCTGGAAAGCCTCTGACCGGGAGACACCCCCATGATCACCGACCTGCTGTCTCCGGATAATGGCTTGCTTGTGTGGACCCTGGTACCGCTGGCGGCCTGTTCCGTCATCGGCCTCGCCCTGATCCTGGACCGGCTTGTCATGGCGGCGACGACCCGGCGTGTCCCGCCCGCCCTGCGACGCCAGGTCGAGACCCGGCTCAATGCGGGCGATGTTGAGACTGCCGCCACGCTGTTGGCGGGCAGCCGCCCTTTCTTCCTGTCCGCGATCGAAACCGTGCTGAACCTGCGCGATGCCCCCAAAGCCCTGCGCGATGAAGCCGCCAGCCAGGCTCTGCGCGATGCGCTGCGCCCCCTCTCCCGACGCCGCAGCGGTCTGGTCACCTTGGCCGCCCTTGCCCCCATGCTGGGCCTGCTGGGAACCGTGATCGGCATGATGGCGGCCTTCCAGGGACTGGAGACGCATGACGGACCCGTCGACCCCTCCATTGTCGCGGGCGGGCTGTGGCAGGCCATGATCACCACGGCCGTCGGCCTGACCATTGCCATGCCCTGCATCCTGGCAAGCGCCTGGCTGAAATCCTGGACCGCGGATCGCGCCCGTCAGGCCGGCGCCCTGCTGACGCGCCTCTCCATCGCGGTGGAACTCCACGATCCGGAGCGCACAGCGCCATGATTTCCGCCGACGAGACCGGAGACGACCAGCCGGACAGCGAAGAGGAGAACGGGTCCGTTCTCACCCCGCTGGTCGATGTCGTCTTCATGCTCGTGGCCTTTTTGCTGCTGACCGCGAATGCCGCGCCCTTCACGCTGGAGGTCGACCTGCCCTCCGCCAACAGCGCCACGGCCGCGGATCCCGATCCGCACCGGATCGAACTCGGTGTGACGCAGGCGGGCTGGGTGCTGGACGGTCAGGTCCTGGCCAATGCCGACAGCGTTCGCGCCGCCCTGAATGGCCGTTTCGACGGTGCGGACGCGCCGCCGCTCATTCTCCTGGTCAACCGTGACCTTCCGGCCCAGACCCTGATCACCACTTTCGACCTGGCGCGCGAGGCCGGGGCCGGCCATGTCGATCTGGCGATCCACCCGGACAGCGCGACGCCGTGACGGCCCTCTCACGCTCCTCCCTGGGCGGCGTGGTCCTCGCCTCTCTGGCCCTGCACGGCGCCGTCGGCGCGGCGGTCTGGGTGGGCTGGTCCAGCTCGACACGCGACGACACTGTTGAAGCCGGGCAGATGCGGATCGCCCTGGGATCCAGAGGCGCCAGTGCCGGTCAGGCTGCCGCCGAGCCGGTCGTGCCCGAGCCCGTGGAAATGCCGGAGCCGCCGACTGAAGTGAGACCGGAGCCGATCCAGCCTCGACGCCGGGAAAACATCCGCCCCGCCATACCCGCCGCCCCTGAACCCGTAACGCCTGCCCCGGCCGAGCCGGTCAATGAGCCGGCCCCCGCACAGGTCGAAACCGTGCAGGGCGCGTCCGGCATCACGGGTGAAACCGAAGACAGCGACACGCCCCAGACACAGGACGCCCAGGCCGATCCCGGCTTTTCCGGTGCCGCCCGGTATGACGGCCTTGTTCTGGCCGCCCTGGAACGGGCGAAGCGCTATCCGGCCATGTCCCGCCAGCGCGGCGTGGAAGGCGTGGTGGGTGTTGTGTTCGAGATCGATCGGCTCGGCCGCGTGCTGGACGCGCGTTTGACCCATTCGTCCGGCTCCCGTCGCCTGGACAGGGCCGCCCTGGAGCAGATCACACGGGCTTCGCCCTTCCCGCCTGCTCCGCAGGAAGCGCCCTGGCAGACACGGCGCTTCGCCACGGAAATCCGCTTCTCCCTGCGCTGATCCGAACAAAAAGGCCCGGACGCGAACGTCCGGGCCCGATTGTCGCGATAACCGCCTGGCTCAATAGGTGTAATTCACACCCAGCCAGATGCTGCGGCCCTGTTGCCAGGGCGAGGACGAGGAATAGTCCGTATAGGGCAACTCGCTGAACAGATTGGTGATACGGGCTTCCAGACCCACCTGCCCGTATTCCGTTTCCGGCAGGGTGTAGAGGATGTTGAGGTCCGTCGTCAGGAAGGCCTCACGCACCTGTTCGCCATAGACGTCATAGCGGACGCCGTCCCGCGTTTCGTTCACGCCGGTATCAGCAATCGTCTCGTACTCATCACGCCAGGACAGCCACAGCGTTGTCGTCAGCGCATCATTGAACCAGGACGAGACCAGGCTGGCATTGGCCGTCAACGGCGTGGCGAAATTGGCCCGCGTACTGATCGCATTCACCTCAGCCAGAGCCAGGATCTCATCCTCATAGATCACAAGATCCGTCAGCAACTCCTCGGTATCCAGCTCGTCGAAATAATCGCCATAGCCTTCCGCGCGGGTCGTCGTGTCGGACCAGTTCACATTCAGGGTGAGCGCATGATTGCGCCAGCTGCCTGACCATTCAGCCGACAGGCCGAGATAATCGGTGTTGCCCTCATTCGACGGGAAGTAGACGCGGCGTGTGAAGGTGTCGCCATCGGCGGTCTCGTCCAGCGAGATGACCGGCTGGCGGACGATCTGGTCGCGGTGCCAGCGCTGGACGGCCTTGATCCGGCCCACACCAGTGAAAGCCGGGAAAGTCAGGGCCAGCGTGGCCTCGTCACTGTAAGGCGTTTCCAGATCGGCCTGGCGATAGCTGGACAGGCGGGTCACGCGGTTCAGCGTCCAATCGTCCGGCGAGTAGATGAGGTCCGTTCCGGAGACGACCGGGTCCCGGGTCTCCCGGATCAGATCCGGATAGGCTTCACGCAGGGCATAACCCACGAAGTCGCCGGCATAATAGCGGTTCAGACCACCCGTCAGCGTCCAGTCTTCGACGATCTGCCAGGCCGCGCTCAGACGTCCGGCCACATCGTGATTGTCCAGGAAATCATCATGCGTCCAGCGCAGACCTCCGCGCAGGGTCACCGGACCGAAGTCGCGCTCCTGCTCCAGCCAGGCTGAAGTCTGCATGATCTCTGCCTGGGCATCATAGGCGGCATAGACAAAGCGCGTCGGCAAAGCGATCTCGCCATCGATACAGGCCGGGTCATTGGCCGCATCGGCACAGACAACATTCGCATTATAGGTGCCGCGCGAATAGGCATAGGCGTCTTCCGTGCGCTGGCGACGGGCCTCCGTGAAGGACCATTCCGCGCCACCGCTCAGCGTGCCGCCGAGGAAGGGGCGTGTGAAGTCACCCTCCAGCTGAAGGTCACGCTGGTGTTGCTCCAGATCGCCAAACCCGCCGGAGGAACAATTCGTATTGGTGCAGTAGTCGATCGAGGGCGCATCGGAGTCGAAGGAGAAATTGGCTGCCGGTGCCTCGCGGCTCATGTCCGCGTCCAGATAAGCCAGCTGGATGGACCAGTCCGTCTCGCCGGTCTCGCCCGCCAGCTCGGTCCGGGCCGTCAGGCCGCCGCCATGCGTGGTGATCAGATTGTCGATCCCGTTCTGATTGGAGGCCTGGCTCTCATAGGGACTCCAGATCAGGGTCGAGTTCAGGCTCAGCGTGTCGGAGAAATCATAAACGCCTTTGACCAGCACATTGTCCGAGCTGGATTCCATGCCGCGAATGCCACCGCCATAGCCTTCGGAAACATTGTAATCGACCTCCGCTTCCTGGCGCGCCAGCGAGACCAGAAGGCCGAAACGCTCATTGACGGGAATGTCGACGCTGGCCTGGATACGCGTGCGCAGGAAAGTCGGCGGAGCGTCCGCACCGGTCACATCAATCCCGTCCTCATAGATGTAGTCGACCAGATCATCGCTGCGATAGCCGGCGCGCAGGGTGACACCGAATTCCTCGCCCGGATCCCGGACCTGGACATCCACGACACCGCCAGAAAAGTCGCCATAGCGCGCGGAGACATTGGAGTCGCGCAGCTCGATCGCACCGATCAGGCCCGGATCCAGGAACACCGTCTGCGAACCGGCACCGGCGATCTCATTATAGTTGTAGGGGTTGTCATTGGAGGTGTCGGTGACGTTGGAAATGCGCACACCGTCCAGCCGGAAGAGATTGTCATAGGGCTGCCCGCCGGCAATCGAGATCTCCGAGGGGCGCAGGTCCAGATAATTATCCCGGTCCACCTCGCCCTGATCGATATCGAAACGGACATTGGGCAGAAGGCGGACAATATCCATCGCATCCCCGGAACCGCTTTCATGCGCCGCAATGCCGGTTTCGCCGATCACGGAGACGCCGGTGTCGACCGGATCAAAACCGGTATAGGCCGGTGCCGGTGCCTGCGTGTCGACCACATCAACCGGTGCGAGCTGCACGGTTTCGCTGGCCGGATCATTGGTCTGGGCGAAGGCCGGCGCAGAAAAACCGACCAGGGCAGCCATCATCGCCACCCGGGAAATTGAACTCATAACTGAACCCCGCTTTTGAGAATGCGTCGCATCTATTATTGCGAAATATTCTCAATTGCAAGCAGAGTCCTGCAGTCCCCATTTCCCCAATTCGTTGCAAAGACAGACAAAATAGAAATCTGCGCAAAAAGGGCGGCCCGGCGGGACCGCCCTCCTCATCGCTGCAGACCGGATCAGTTCAGACCCGGCACATAGCCGCTGGGGTCAACCCGCTCGCCATTATGGTGCAGCTCGACATGCACGTGGGGACCGGTCGCCCGGCCGGTCGCACCGACACGGCCGATCTGCTCGCCCGCCATCACCTGATCGCCCACGCTGACATCAAAGCCTTCCATATGAGCATAGACGGTCTGCCAGCCATTGCCGTGATCGATCGCGACCGTATTGCCCCAGGCCTCCTGGCCCCGGAAACCGGCTTCGGCATGGACCACGACACCGGCACCCGGCGCGACAATCGGCGTGCCACGCTCGGCGGCAATGTCATAGCCATGGTGGAAATGCGGCGCTCCAGCCGGGCGCGAGGGCCGGGGGCCATAGGCCGAGGAAATCCGGCCTTGGGCCACGGCGTGCGTCAGGCTCGGCGCCACCGCATCAGCCGCTCCGAAGGAGGCATGGCCGGCATGGGCATCTTGCGGTGCCGAGACGGTGCTGGGGCCAAACACGACATTTTCGGCATGCACCGCGTGCGGGGCGCTGGGCGCATGTGCGGGATGCGGTGCCTGCACCGGCGCCGGTTCGGCATGGGCCAGCGGGGCCGGCTCGGCCACGGGCTCAACCGCCGGCTCTGCGGCCAGTTCCGGGCGCGGTTCGTGCGGCGCGTGGGCATGCAATTCCGGCTCGGTCAGGTGAACGGCATGCGGCGCAAGGGCCGTACGGCGTTCGGTGACGAGGGCCTGGGCACCGGCAATCGGCACGGCGGTGGCCAGCACGGTGGCGGCCAGCCAGACAGCCCGCCCCTTCCGCGCGGCCGACTGGGTCATGATGGCTTTGATACGCATTTCACGAAGTCTCCTGTTGGACGGTCCGAACGCGGAGACGGCAGGGGCCGCAGTCCGCATCATGTCGATCAGCGCGGCCGCATAGGCCTTGCGCTGTGCGCCCCCCAGCGCCTTCAACGTGTCCCGGTCGCAGGCCATTTCCCGCGCCGCATCCAATTCCCGCTCGATCTGGCGCAGCGGCCAGTGAAACCAGGCCAGTGCCAGCAGCGCTGATCCGATCAGCCGGTCGCGTTCATCCCCGCGCCGCAGATGGCACAGCTCGTGCGCCATGGCATATGTCAGCCCCTCAGCCGTGACAGTCGGATCGTCGGGCAGGACGACCACGCCGCGCCAGCCAGTGAGGAAGGGAGACACACCCGCCGGGCCGATCCGCAATTCCGGCGCACGCACGCCAATCCGGCGGGCCATCGCCTCGAAGGGTCGGCGCTCCTCATGGCTCGCCTCGCGGCTGCGCGCCAGAAGCGCGCGGCGGGCGAGATGCCGGCTGATGCAGGCAATCAGCATGGTCGCCAGTCCGGCCAGATAGACGGCCAGCGCCAGATCCGTCATCGGCAGTTCAAAACCCGGCGCCGAGAAACCGGCAGGACTGGCTTCGACGACAGCGGATGCAGACTGCGCTACCGGCGGCAAGAAGAGTCCGGGTCCGGCCGGCTGATCCAGGGATTGGGGGACGAGATAGATCAGCGGAGCCAGACCCAGGGGCAGAAGCGCGACCAGGCGCGCCATCCGCCAGACACTGACCTCGGCGCCCGCGATCTGGTGACGCAAGGCCCGCACAAGCAGCCAGGCCGCCAGGCCGGACAGGAGGGAGAGCCCGGCCCCGGTCATGAGAGCCTGAAGCAGCGTGTTCATGCGCCCGCCTCCTCATCCGGCCCGGTTTCCAGCAGCCGGCTGAGGGCCTCGGCTTCCTCTTCGGAGAAGAGTTTGCTGCCAGCGAAGGCCGTGCCCGGCAGCGGGCCGTCCATGTCGAGAACATTCGCCGCAAAGTCGCGGATCATCCGGCTCATCAGGGAGACTTTCTCGACCTGTGCCTCGAAGACCGAAAGCCCGTGCACATCCTTGCGCAGGATCAGGCCCTTCTCCGTCATCCGGGTCAGCAGGGTGCGGGTGGTGGAATAGGACCAGCCCGTCGCCGCGGCGATCCCGTCCTGGACTTCCCGGGCGCTTTGCGGACCGCGTGCCCACAAATGTTTCAAAACGGCCAGTTCGGCTTGGGATGGCGGTGTAGAGCTCACGACAGGAACCACGCAGTTGCTACAAACGTCGCACCATGTGACACACGTAACACGCCCCTGTCAACACCCCGGCCCCGCCACAGTCTTGACGCTGGGACAGCACGCCTTTCTAAGTCTGTGCATGTCGACGCCAAATGCCGAACCCCATACGCCCACGATCTGGGTTGTCTCTGATGGACGACGCGGAATTGAGAATCAGGCCCTGGGCCTGGCCGAAGCCGTGTCAGACGCTCTGGGCGGCGTCTTCCAGATCGAGCGCGTTGTGGTGCACAAGGGCGGGCTTGTGGCCCTGCCCGCCGCTTCGCATCCGGACATCTGGATCGGCTGCGGCCGCGCCGCCATCCCGCTGGCCCGCAAACATCGCCGGATCTTCCCGGACACGTTCTTTGTCTATGTCCAGGATCCGCGCGGCCATTATGGCGAATTCGACCTGATCATCGCGCCCGATCATGACCGGCTGAAACGTCCCAATGCGATTTCGATGATCGGCTCGCCCAACCGGATTTCCCGCGCCAAGCTGGACGAAGGCCGTGCCGAATTCGCCGCGCAGATCGACGCCCTGCCCGCACCACGCGCCGCCGTCCTGATCGGCGGCGCCTCCAAACGCTTCAAGGTGACACCGCAGATCGCCGACTATCTGGAACAGCGGCTTGATGACCTTCTCGCGCTGGATGTCAGCCTGATGCTGACCGTCTCGCGCCGCACGCCGGACGCCATCCGGGATCGCCTGGCCGAACGCTTCGCCGATCGCGAGCGCGTCTGGTTCTTCGACGGTGACGGCCCCAATCCCTATTTCGCCTTCCTCGCTGCGGCCGACTGGATTTTCGTGACCGAGGAATCGACCAATATGCTGCTGGAGGCTGGCGCGACGGGTGCGCCGGTCTACGTCCTGCCCATGGCCGGGGATCCGGGCAAGTTCGCCCGCCTGCATGCCGCCCTGGAAGGACGCGATATCACACGGCCCTATCTGGGCCGGCTGGATCGCTGGACCTATGCGCCGCTCGCGGAGACCGGCCGCATGGCCCAGGCCCTGATCCGGCGCTGGCGGGCCGACCAACCGGCGGTCGCCAAACGGATTGAGGAGACTGCCTGATGGCACCGGAAGGAAACAATATCGTCTGCCGCCATGGCCGGATCTGGCTGGCCGGCCAGCCCATGGACACGGATATCCGCGCCTGGGCCGATGCCGGGGTCAAACTCGTCATCAATTCGCGCACGCCCGAAGAGATCGCCCAACTTCCCTTCGACCATGCCGCCGAAGTGAAGGCCTGCGGCATGAAATACGTCGAAATGCCGATCGGCGGCCCCTATGGCGCCAACCCGATCCACACCGCCGAACTGGCGCATTTGCTGGAGACCGAGCCGGGCAATATCGTCCTGCACTGCCGCACCGGGACCCGCTCGGCGCACCTTTACGCCGCGCATCTTCTCGCCACCGGCCAGGCCGGCGGCAACCCGTTCGAGACGATGGGCTGGCCCGGACCGGCCGACCCGTCCATGGTCCGCGCCCTCATCCCCGCCAATTCCGCATAGCCCGCTTGCTGCGGCCCGCCCTGCACGGGGCGGGAAAGCCCCTATATAAGGCCCACAAACTCCGGCGCGACCGCGCGCTGCCAGACCAGACATCAAAGGTGAAACCATGTCCGAGACGCGTCACTCGCGCCTGATCATCATCGGCTCCGGCGCTGCCGGCTATACCGCCGCCATCTATGCCGCCCGCGCGATGCTGGAACCGGTCCTGATCGCCGGCCTGCAGCCGGGTGGCCAGCTGACCATCACCACGGAAGTCGAGAATTATCCCGGCTTCGCCGATGTCATCCAGGGTCCCTGGCTGATGGAACAGATGCGCGAACAGGCCGAAAAGGTCGGCACGGAAATGGTGTCCGACATCATCGTCGAAGCCGACCTCAAAACGCGCCCCTTCGTGCTCAAGGGCGATAGCGGCACCACCTACACCGCCGACAGTGTGATCATCGCCACCGGCGCCCAGGCCAAATGGCTGGGCCTGGAGAGCGAGCAGAAATTCCAGGGCTTTGGCGTCTCCGCCTGCGCGACCTGTGACGGGTTCTTCTATCGCGGCAAGGAAGTCGTCGTGGTCGGCGGCGGCAATACCGCCGTGGAGGAAGCCCTCTTCCTCACCAATTTCGCCTCCAAGGTCACCCTGGTGCACCGCCGCGACAACCTGCGCGCGGAGAAGGTGATGCAGGAACGCCTGTTCAAGAATGAAAAAGTCGAGATCGTCTGGGACAGCGCCGTCGAGGAAGTCCTGGGCGAGATGGATCCGCCCGGCGTCACCGGCGTCCGTGTGAAGAACGTCAAGACCGGCGAAACGACCGACATCCCGGCCCACGGCTTCTTTGTCGCCATCGGCCACGCCCCGGCCACCGAACTCTTCATCGACCAGCTGCCGACCAAGGACGGCGGTTATCTGGAGGTGGAAGCCGGCACGCCCAAGACCGCGATTCCGGGCGTCTTCGCCGCCGGTGACGTCACCGATGATGTCTACCGCCAGGCCGTCACCGCGGCCGGCATGGGCTGCATGGCCGCTCTGGAAGCCGAGCGTTATCTGGCCGGGCTGGAATAGCGCCCTACATCCGCCGCAGCAGGATCAGATTGGGGGGACGCCTGAAAAAAGCGTCCCTCTTACCGATGCGTCATGCGGATGTAAGTTTGCTACAAGATGAGACACTCTAGACGTGTCCAAGCTACAGGCTTGAGGGTTACAGTATGAAACGCGCACTTTTGGTCAGCCTCGCCGCCGCCCTGCTGGGCAGCACGAGCGCCCTGGCATCCACACCGGTCACCTATCCGCAATTCCAGGCGTCCAATGAGGACTCCCAGCGCCATGTCGATTATGGCGTCTGGTCCGACCTTCTGCATGACTTCGTGCTGAATGTGCCGATCATGGATCGTGAGCCGGAGCGCCGCCGCTCGATCTCGACGGGTTCGCGCGTCTCTTCGGCCAATGAATCCCGCTATCGCTATGAAGCGAACCGCATCGCCTATCACCTCATGTCCGACGAGTACAAAGCGGCCATCTCGGATTATCGCCGGGATCTGGAAGCCCTGCCGGAACAGATCGACCTGGCCTCCCTGCCGCGCGATGAACAGCTCGCCTACTGGATGAACCTCCACAATGTGGCCGTGGTCGAGCAGGTCATGCTCAACTACCCCTTCACCTATGTGAACCGCCAGAATGCGCACGGCACGCGCGACGACCTGTTCGAGGCCAAAATCCTCACGGTCGCCGGCGTCCCGCTCAGCCTGAACGATATCCGCATCCGCATCGTCTATGAGAATTGGGACGATCCGCGGGTCATCTACGGCTTCTTCAATGGGGCCATTGGCGGCCCGGAACTGGCGCGCGACGCCTTTGACGGCAACCAGATCTGGCGTCAGCTGGACCGCAATGCGAACGAGTTCGTGAACTCCCTGCGCGGCGTCGAAGTGTCCCGCAGCGCGCTGCGTGTCTCGCACATCTATGACGAGGCTGCGCCCTATCTGTTCGAGAATTTCGAGGCCGATCTGCGCGCCCATCTTCGCACCTATGCGAATGAGGAAACCGCTGAACAGCTTGCCGGCAACCGCCCCGTGCGGGCCGATGTCGAGGAATGGCATATTGCCGACCTCATCAATGGCTCCTCGCGCTGCACCGGCCCGGGCGGGCATACGACGATGTATTCCAGCGCGCCGGAAGGCAATCTGGGCTCTCGCGACGCCATTCCCGCCAGCTGCTCCTCCAACCTGCCGACCAATGCGCTGATGCTGCTCAATGCGGTCCAGGAACGCCGGATCGAGCTTCTGGAAGAGGGCCGCTATGGTGAGGTCTTCACCGTGGATCTGCCGACCGTGGACCCGGATGAGCGTCCGGCTGACACGGCGGATAGCCAGTCCAGCAACGACGATCGGTAGCATTACACACCCACGCATGGGCATACCAAATTTTCGAATTATCCCCGAAGCGGGATAAATGCTATCCTGTGTCTCCATACTGAATAGGAGATGGCTCGTCAGAAGCCGTCCCGCATCGGGAGAGAGACACATGATCAAGCGAGAAATCGGCCATTCCGGCCTGTTTGTGAATCCGGTCGGTCTGGGCTGTATGGGCCTGTCGGAATTCTATGGCCCGGCGGTGACGGTTGAAGCAGGTGTCAGCCTGCTTCATTCCGCCATTGATGAAGGCGTCAATCACTTCGACACGGCCGAGCTTTACGGCATGGGCGCCAATGAGCGCCTGCTGGGTGAAGCTTTCCATGATCGCCGCGACAAGGTGATCATCGCCACCAAGTTCGGCCCCACACGCGATCCCAAGACCGGTGCCATGACCGGTGTCGACGGTTCGGAAAAGAATATGCGCCGCGCGGTCGAGCAATCGCTCAAGCATCTGCGCACCGATTATATCGACCTCTACTATCTCCACCGCGTCGACCTCGACACGCCGATCGAGGAAACCGTCGGCGCGATGGCCAAACTGGTGGATGAGGGCAAGGTCCGCGCCCTGGGCCTGTCGGAAGCCTCCGGTGCCACTCTGGTGAAGGCGAACGCCGTCCATCCCATCGCCGCCCTGCAGTCAGAATATTCCATCTTCAGCCGCGATATCGAAGACACCCAGCTCGGCGGCGTGCGTGAGATCGGCGCCTCCCTGGTGGCCTATTCCCCGCTGGGCCGGGGCATGCTGACCGGTGCCTTCACCCGCGACCACAAACCCGCCGATGGCGATTTCCGCCGCGGCCAGTTCCAGCCGCGCTTTGCCGAAGGCGCCTATGAAGCCAATCTCGACCTCGTCGAGGAAGTGAAGGCCGTTGCCGACGCGCTCGGCGCCACGCCGTCACAAGTGGCCCTGGCCTGGGTTCTGGGCCGCGGCGAGGACATCCTCACCATTCCGGGCACAACCAAGCTGGCCAATCTGGAAACCAATCTCGGTGCGCTGGAATTGCGGCTCACCGACAACCAGACCGAACGCCTCAACGCCCTGGCCGACAAGGTCAGCGGTGCGCGTTATCCCTCCGCGCGTTCGGCCAATATCAACGCCTGATTCCTCCCCCTGGCGTTGGCAAGCCGGCCCCGGTGAGGGCCGGCTTGCGCATTTCTGTCTCGCGATTTGACCGTATGCCGATAGAGTGGCACTCCACTCATCTGATTCCGGCAGGGGGCGGGGCCATGGACTGGGACAAGCTGAAAACCTTCCACGCCGCCGCAATGGCCGGCTCACTCACCAAGGCCGCCGAAATGCTGGGCCTGTCGCAATCGGCCGTATCGCGCCAGATTGCCGCCCTGGAAGATGATCTCGGCGTCACCCTCTTCCACCGCCATGCGCGCGGCCTGATCCCCACCGAGCCGGGCAATCTCCTCTACGAGGCAGCCCACGAGATCCATGGCAAGGTCGCCATCGCCGAGGCCCGCGTGCACGATGCCCGCGATGAGCCCTCCGGCGAGTTGAAGGTCACAGCCCCCACCGCGCTCGGCGCGATCTGGCTGGCTCGCCGGCTGGAAGAGTTTCACATCCAGTATCCCGGCATCCGCATCCGCCTGATGCTGGACGATCACGAGCTGGATCTCGCCGGGCTGGAAGCCGAGGTCGGCATCCGCCCCTGGCCCTCCACCCAGAATGACCTGGTCCAGCGCAAGCTGATGTCCGTGCGCCAGCACCTCTATGCCAGCCATGACTATCTGGAAAAGCATGGCACGCCGCAAACGCCGGAAGACCTCGATGATCACCCGATCATCCATTACGGCCCGCCACAACTGGCTCCGATCCCGGGCCTGGACTGGGCCGCCAAGGTCGGCCGCCCCGAAGGCGAGGCCCCGCGCCCGGCCGTGATCGAAGTGAATACGATCTATGGCGTGATGAAAGCTGTGGAGGCGGGCATGGGCGTCGCCGCCCTGCCCGATTATGTCGCGCGCGAGAATGCCAATCTGGTCGAGATCCTTCCCGATGTGGAAGGGCCCGATTTCGAGGTCTATTTCGTCTATCCCAGCGAGCTGCGCGGTTCGCGCCGGATCGTCGCCTTCCGCGACTTCCTGATCGAACAGGCCCGGCGCTGGGAGAGCTAGCGGTTCAGCAGCGCATCCAGCAGCTTGACTACTTCGGCTGACGCCTTGTCCATCCGGTCATAGGCAGCCATGGCGCCCAGCTTGTCGCCGGCCTTGCAGCAGCGGGCCGCTTCCTTGCCCTCTGCATGGACACGGGCGTGCGGTGCTTCCAGCGCCTCAAAGGCCGGATGCCCCAACAGGGAGGCATCCTCGACCTGGTCATACCATTTGCCCAGGCGGCAGGCGTGGTGATCCGCAAGCTCCGACGGATCAATCGCTTCGCGGCCCACCAGGACCTCGGCGAGACGCTTCTTCCAGATCAGATGGTCCGACTTGGCGCGGAAGAGCACGTAATCATCAATCGTGCGCGCGTCATATTCCGCAAAGCTCTGCTCGACCACGCGCTCGGACGCCGCAACGGCCTCGATGACTTCCTCGGTCCGGCCGCTGGCATTGTGGGCGGCCTGGGCGACACCAGCGACGCCATTGGCCAGCTCGCTCGTGGCCTGGGCCTGTTCGCTCATCAGCTTGGCGATCTCATCAACCAGGCTGGCGCTCTCCTGGACATAGCTGACGCCCTTCTGCACGCCTTCGGCGGCGCGGCCGGCCGCTGACATGCCCTTGTCCACCGCGGCGACGGACCCGTCGACCGCGTGGACAATCCCCACGACCTCGCCATGCAGGCGCTCGATCCGCTCGCGGATATCGCCCGTGGCTTTCTCGGTCTGGGCCGAAAGAGCCTTCACCTCACCGGCCACCACGGCAAAACCGCGCCCGGCCTCGCCCGCACGGGCGGCTTCAATCGTGGCATTCAGGGCGAGAAGATTGGTCTGGCCGGCAATGGCGGAAATCGTCTCGAGGATTTCGGAGATCTGCTGGGAGGCCGCATCCAGCGCCTCGACCCGGTTGGAAATGTCCTGATAGGCCGCGCTGATCCGCTCCATCTGCTGGGCGGACTGTTTCACATCCTCCAGCCCCTGGCCGGACTCATCGACGCCATCGCGCAAGGTGCCGGACGCCGTTTCCGACAATCCGCTGATCTGGCGGATGGAGGCATCCAGCTCCTCGATCGCCGCCGACATGGATTGGGCCCGCTGGTCGACCTCGCGGATATCGCCCGTGGCGCGCGAAACCGAGGCCATGGCGACACTGGCTTCCATGGAGAAGCTTACCGCGCGGGACAGGCCGGACCGGTCGCGCAGCTTCAGGCTTTCAGACAGGGAATCCACCGCCGCAGCGATATCCGCCGGCAGATCGCCAATCGCCGGAACCTCACCCGCTTCCAGGGCGTGCAGGGCATGGATCAGATCCTGCGACCAGCCATTGTGACCAACAGGCTGCATCACCGGCTTGGACACCGTCTCCGCCTCTTCGCAGTCCGTCATGGCGACAGCCGCATTGCCGCGTCCGAAATTGAACATCTTGCCCCCAAAGCCGTGCAAATCGAACGGGGAGGTGTCGGGTGGTCCGCTTAACAAAAGGTAGCCCCGCCGCAACGGTTTGCAGCGTTTTGCCACCGCGGCCGCATTGCGGCGGATGCGAAGAGAATGCATGGCGAGAATGTGGCGAGCCCGCATTTTCGCATAACTGACATGATGCGATAGGCCTTCTGCTTCCTTCGCGGATGCAGCATATAGACACCCGACGCGGCGGAGACGCTGCGCCTCAGAAATCCCCTTCTGAGTTTTCGCACGCCCTCTCCTCCCCATATTGGCGTGCGACATCGCGCCGGACCCCGTCTCCTCCCCCTTGAATGGGTCCGGCGCCATCTAATTCGGGCTACCCCGCCCGCTTCATACTTCAAACCCCGGTCCTTGATGGACCGGGGTTTTTTCTTTTAGGTCCGAACGAGAGAGAGGGGCGAGGGGTTTTCTTTTTCTTCCCCACCCCGTGGGGAAGTGGGCCGATGCGCAGCATCGGGTCGATGGGGCGCCGCCGAAGGCGGCGAAGCCTGCCCGTCTTCAGACAGCCAACCGCCGCACGCTGTGCGGCGGCCCCTCCACCGCTTCGCGGTCCCCCTCCCCAACGAGGGCCAGCGCCCCGCACGCGGTGCATGCCGAAAATGTCGTGTTTGGCCCCAGC
>NZ_JADOTT010000002.1:56353-464762 GCF_016817355.1 Maricaulis parjimensis | reverse complement strand
CCCGCCCGGAGCCCTCCCTGCAATTGTGCGCCGAGGACAATATGCAGGTCGCCAACTGCTCCACGCCGGCGAAGCGGCGGCTCCGCCGCCCTTGACCGCGGGAATTCAATACGGCGTGGTCTCGGCATGGGGTTTATGGGGAGGTTTCGCCGAACCAGAAATTCGTGTGTGTGCCTGTTCTTCCGACCCTGCCATTTTCAAAGACAAAGGGCTAAACAGCGCCAACAACTCTAGCTTTTCAAGCCGAACAAACCCGGATACCGTTTGTCGTTCACAACAACCCCTCGGATAGTAAATTCGTGTTAGAGCTCAATTCGATTGATTTTGACCATAGAGTTTCCACCTACGCAGCCTCTGCTCGGGTTTCGTATGGGTGGTACCTTTCAAAGACGCGCGGCTCTGAGCACAACCTCAATATTCAGCGCGCAATTATTAAAGGAAAAAAGACATACGAAACGCTGCGTGAAGATTTGCGGCGTGGCTGCATTCTACCACCACTGGTGCTTTCAGCTCAGAACCTTACGCTTCCCAGTGAACTTAATGCCCCGCCCACCGAACTCTTTTACAGGTCTCACCAAAACCTTGAAGCGGAGCTAGCTAGGCTGCTCGATAACATTGAGCCGGATGCCGTTCAGATAATCGACGGCTTGCAGCGCACAAACGCGATACGCTCAGTAAGCGACGCACTTGAAGGCGAAGCAAAGGACGAATTTCTCGCTCGACCGCTGAGGGTCGAGTTCTGGTTGAACATTCCCTTTTACGCACTGGCGTATCGGATGCTGCTTCTAAATGCTGGCCAAAAGCCCATGTCAATGAAGCATCAGATCGAGATTCTCGCTGACAGCCTGCGCATCGAACTGCTTCGCATTCAAGGCATCGAGATTCTCAGAGGCCTTGACCATAGACGCCGCGCCGCGCCCGGACAATTTCAACTTTCTACGCTCGCCAGCGCATTTCAGGCTTGGATTCAGAAGCAACCAAACGTTGATCTGCGAAACGCAGTAACGGAACAGCTGCTCGCCGAAGAAGCAGTCCATTCATTGGGGGCGTCCTTTACACCTGGAAACCATGACGGCGCGGAGTCTTTTGGTGACTTCGTGAAGTGGCTTGTTCGCCTCGATACCGCGCTCGGCAAAGATTATCTGTTCTTCCTCGGAAATGAGACTGTTATTCTAGCAATTTCTGCCGCCGTTGCTTCAGCACAAGGAAAGCCCTTAACAAAAGATCGCTGCGAACAGGCACTGGAAACACTAGCGAGCCAAGTTGAACTTTCACAATCCGCCGAACCACTAAGCCCGGAGATGTTTGAAGAATTTCGCCGGGAGATTGACCCAAAGAAAAGCAATGTCGGACAAGCTACTCGCGAGTTTGTGTATCGAGCATTTTCGGAATTTATAATGTCGGGAGGCGACAAACCAATGGCAGAATGCTGGGTTTTTGCTTCGACATATATTTAGATGAAAATTGATAAGTTTTCAGACAGCGATGGCAACGTCGCCACACTTGAAGCGGTAAGGGCTGCATCGGAAACCGATGCACAATTCTACTTTGTTGACATCCCCGTCAGCGCATCAAACCTCTTAGCCGCCGCCGACAATGAAAATGATCTGGACTTCACTCCGGCCCAGGCAAACGCGCGAACCAACTTTCATGAAGTTGTGTGCGACTCGAAGACTGCGTCATTTGGAACCATCGTTGCGAACGAGGAGAGCATACCTACGGCGTTAGAACCCGCGCTGTGTAAGTTCATCTTGTTTGGACAATCCGATCTCGAAAGCTCTAGTGACGTTCATTTTCATTTTTACGAAAAAACTTTAAAGCAACACTCAATTTTTGAAGTACTAGAAGCCGCCAATAAGTGCCGATCCCAGACGGCATTTCACAAAAACAAAACATCCATACTCACAGACGAAGAGTCTATATATGCGGAACGCTCCAACAGACTTATAGCTCAGTCGTATCAATTCTATGGAACAAAGTACGGTTTTTTGGAGTTATACAGGTCATTAGAAAGTGGTTTTTTGGATTCTATACTGTCTGTCGTCAATCGAGATTTCTCAAAAAACCCTCGAGCCTGCCTTGAGAAAGCGCTACAATCTATTTCAAAAGAGCGCGCGCAACTCGCCTCACTCATTGTGGACAATGGAGACTCTAGCCTATTGAATCTTCTTGCTAGAGACTTTGACAATTTGAAGAAGGGAAAAATTAAAGAAAATACTTTCGCTAAGGAAATATCTAAATTGTTCTCTAAAGATAATTCAGAAAAAATCTCGGGAATGGAAGAAAATGCATGGCGCGGCGCTTGGATTATATACCAAATCCGTTGCAGCATAGCTCACGCCGGGTCTCAAGGTTTAGTAATTGAAGACTTTGATGACAACGAGGATATTATATCCGCACTTTATGATTATGTGGAAAGAATTTCCCTTTCATTGGTAGGGATCCGATTTTCGAGCAACTGATGGAACGGATTTGAGATTAATTGGGTCGTTTTGAAAAGGGCGCGTAGCCCGCCCCCGTCTTAATCAATCGGCTCCCTCACCGACCCATCCTCACTCAAATAAATCTCCGACCCCAGCGCCTTAAACTCCGCCGCCTTCTCTTCCATGCCCGCGGCCACATCGTTCGGCGCCCGCGCCGACCCAAACGTGTCCCGGATCTCCTGCGTGATCTGCATGGAGCAGAATTTCGGGCCGCACATCGAGCAGAAGTGCGCCACCTTGTGGGCTTCTTTGGGGAGGGTCTGGTCGTGGAAGTCGCGGGCGGTTTCCGGGTCGAGGGCCAGATTGAACTGATCTTCCCAGCGGAATTCGAAGCGGGCGCGTGACAGGGCGTCATCGCGGATCTTGGCGGCGGGGTGGCCCTTGGCGAGGTCGCCGGCGTGGGCGGCGATCTTGTAGGTGACGACGCCGACCTTGACGTCATCGCGGTCGGGCAGGCCGAGATGTTCCTTGGGCGTGACATAGCAGAGCATGGCACAGCCGAACCAGCCGATCATGGCGGCGCCGATGCCGCTGGTGATGTGGTCATAGCCCGGCGCGATGTCCGTGGTGAGCGGGCCGAGCGTGTAGAAGGGCGCCTCGTGGCAGCACTCCAGCTGCTTGTCCATATTCTCCTTGATCTTGTGCATGGCGACATGGCCCGGGCCTTCGATCATCACCTGGCAGCCCTTGTCCCAGGCGATCTTGGTCAGCTCGCCCAGCGTCTCCAGCTCGGCGAACTGGGCGCGGTCATTGGCGTCGGCGATGGAGCCGGGGCGCAAGCCATCGCCCAGGGAGAAGCTAACATCATAGGCGCGCATGATGTCGCAAATGTCCTCGAAATGCGTGTAGAGGAAGCTCTCCTTGTGATGGGCCAGGCACCACTTGGCCATGATGGAGCCGCCGCGCGAGACGATGCCCGTGACGCGGTCAGCCGTCAGCGGCACATAGGCCAGGCGGACGCCGGCATGGATGGTGAAATAGTCCACGCCCTGTTCGGCCTGTTCGATCAGCGTGTCGCGGAACACTTCCCAGGTCAGGTCCTCGGCAATGCCATTGACCTTCTCCAGCGCCTGGTAGATCGGCACGGTGCCGATCGGGACCGGGGAATTGCGCAGGATCCATTCGCGCGTGTTGTGGATATTCTTGCCGGTGGAGAGGTCCATCACCGTGTCGCCGCCCCAGCGGATCGCCCAGACCATTTTCTCCACCTCTTCCTCGACCGAGGAGGCGACGGCGGAATTGCCGATATTGGCATTGATCTTGGTCAGGAAATTGCGGCCGATGATCATCGGCTCCAGTTCCGGGTGATTGATATTGGCCGGGATGATGGCACGGCCGCGGGCGATCTCGTCGCGCACGAATTCCGGAGTGACATGTTCCGGGATCGAGGCGCCGAAAGATTCGCCATCGGCGATGCGCTCGGCCGCACCCTCGACGGCGGCCTTGCGGCCCAGATTCTCGCGCTCGGCGACATAGACCATTTCCGGCGTGATGATGCCGGCCTTGGCAAACTCATACTGGGTGATGGGCTGGCCCTCGACACCTTTCAGCGGCTTGTGCTGGGCCGGGAATTCGCGGGCGAGATATTTGCCGGTCGCCCCGCCATTATCGAGCGGGCTGAGGGGGCGCCCCTCATACTGCACGGTCTGGCGATCCTTGTACCAGTCCAGCCGGTGGCGCGGCAGGCCGTGCTCGACATCCAGCGTGTGGTTGGGATCGCTGTAGGGGCCCGACGTGTCATAGACGCGCACCGGCGGCTCGTTTGCCGTGGGGTGAAGATCGATCTCGCGATGCGGCACTTTCAGCGCGGGCGCCAGGGCGGGCGAGGTATAGACGCGGCGCGAACCCGGCAGCGGACCCGTCGTGACTTTCGGCGTCTCGAACTCGGATTGGGAGGTGGGCTTGTTCATGATGGGCTCCGGGTCAGTCCTGGCTGTCTGGGGTGTCGTGGGAATGGCTGGGGATGGCGCGCGTCGCGCCGGGCTCGGTGAAGTAATCCTCACCGCTCGTGGCCAGCCAGTCGGGTTGGTTGATGGGAATATGGATGCCCGTCACCGCCTCGGCATTGAGGCGGGTGCGAGTGTCGGCATCGCCCCACTCACCCAGCACCCAATAGGGCGGAAAGGCGTGCTGGGTGGTGCGGGCCTGGAAATGGCTTTCATGCACGGCATAGATGGCCGCATCCGGCGTGGCATCGCCCAGATGCATCACCGTGGCAGCGCCGTTCAGCGTCACCCGATGCGCCATGTTCTGGATGCCGGCACGGCCGGGACCTCCGGCATGGGGGATGTGGATCGCCTCGACGGTGATCGCGTCCGCCTCCCCGTCAGCGGGCAGGACAAGTTCCTGTGTGCCCGCAATGAAGGGCAGGGCATGGATGCGCGCCGTGAAGGCTTCGTCCCAGCCTTCGGCCGCACGCATGTCCCGCTCGGCCTGTTCCGGCCCGACCAGGAGGACGTCCGGATGGGCGGCCAGATAGGCATTCACCGCGGGCGCGTCGAAATGATCGCCATGGATATGGGAGATGAAGATCGCATCCACCCCGTCAAAGGGCGCCTCACCCGCCATGATCGCCGCGCGTACATCCGGCGCCACCAGCGGATAGCCATAGGAGACGCTGAACAGCGGGTCGAACAGGATGCGCGTCTCGCCGGCACTCACCAGAATGGCTTCATTGGCCAGGAAATAGGCACTGGCCGGATCATCCTCGGTGGGATGGGCCGAAACCGGCGCCGACAGGACGGCCAGGCCCAGCAGGGCGGACAGGCAGGTTTTCATCATGGCGACGTCGCTCTCTCCGTTCGGACGGACCGGCAGCGAGGTTGCGGAGTTGAGGGCGTGCCCCCTGGCTGACCCTGGAAAGCGGGGCCGATTGCCTGCTCCATCCCGACGCCGGCATGACCCGGATCCGGTCCTAAGGGTGAAGTCTCAGCCCCGCCACAACATCAGCGGGACACCCCTTGGAACTGTTGGCGCGCAGCGTGGACGGCGCGCACTGATTTGGCAAGCCGGGGCGCCCGTCGCGCTGTATTCATTCCCGGTTCAATCCGGACGTTTCAGGGTCCAGCCTGGGAGGAATGCGCATGCTGATCCATTTTCTCGCCGGCCTCGCCCTGATCCAGGCCGAACCGGCCAAGCCGGAGCCAGCGCCGGAACCCGCACCGGACCACACTGTGCTCAATGGGCGCTGGGCCGAGCTGCAGGCGAGCGGACATTCCGGCTGCCACACGGCCGGCATTCCGCGCGCGCTGGATATCCGCATCCTGCCGCGCCCGCCGCATGACCGCTCCGACAATATCGGCGAATTCGGCTTCTACCTGGCGCCCAACATCACCAGCGAGTTCGTGGTCGCCGGCCTCCCTCACCTGGCCCTGCCCGATGCGCAGGGCGCGCAGATCGTGACGCTGGACGGCGGCTGGCTGAACACGGTGGGCCGGGAGATCGACGGCATCTCGGACGGCCAGTTGCGCGGGCACTACCAGTTCCGCATGCGGCTGGATGCCCAAGACCAGCTCTGGCTGGAGGATGTCCGCTATAGCGAGAACCGGCCTCGCGCCGGCACCGATATCCTGGTTGAAGACGGCGAGCTGCCCGACGGCACGGTCCTGCGGGGCTTTGCGCGGTGCACCGGTGACTGACACATGAAAAGGCCGGGCCCCGCCAAGGGGTCCGGCCCGTCTTCATCCGGCGAGGGAGAACCGGATTAAGCGATCAGTTCATCGCCATGCGGCGGCTGCCATGGCAGGCATCGAACAGGGCCAGGAAGGCCTGGGCTTCCGGCCGCCCTTCGCGGGCAATCTCGGCCAGATAGGCCCGGGCCCGGATCGGGTCGGCATTGCCGTCCTGACCGGACAGGGCCAGCCCGGCCAGGAAGCCGGCGCGCAGATTGCGGTGTTCGGCATACATGCGTTCCAGCGCCTCATAGGCCCGCCCGCTCTGGCCCGGCCAGGTGCTCGAGGCCAGGGTCAGATCCGCCAGCGTATTGCGGCTGCCCGTATCATTGGCCTGGATCAGGGCGCCCGCCCAGTAGAAGGTGGCCACTTCCGGCGCGATGCCGCGCTGGCTGGCCATGGCCTGGACATGCGGGGAAATCCCGTTGATCGCGGCGGCGACATATTGCGCGCGCTCGGCCTCATAGCGCTGGCAGTCGCGGCTCTGGGCCGAGGCGGAGGCGGCACCGATCAGCGCAGCGCCAAGCCCCCAGGCGATGGCAATCATGAAAAGGGCAGTCTTGGGCTTGCGAAACATGTCGCCTCTCCTCGTTCGATGAGGAGAGTGTGCGCGTCAGGTTTTAAACCGCCATCAAGGTCCGGCCGCAATTTTGCCGCAAATTCAAATGGTTATCGACGCCTTACGGAAAGACTTGATTAACCGTAAACGCCCTGCCCTACCCGCCGGAGCTGGCCGCGGCCCGCACCTCGCGCAGGACACGCAGGACATTGCCCGACCACAGCATCTCGATCTGCTCCGGCGTATAGCCGCGCGCCAGAAGTTCCGCCGTCACGGCCGGCGTCTCGCTGGCGTCTTCCCAGCCACCGACACCGCCACCGCCATCAAAGTCCGAGGCGATACCGACATGTTCGATCCCGGCCACTTCGACCGCATGATCGATATGGTCGGCCAGCACCGCGATATCGACATCGCCATACTGCGCCCGCAGGTCCGCCATGCCGGCCTGATAGTCCGCAAAGATCTCCGGCGTCGCCGCTTCCCGGCCCTCCGGCGTATCCAGTCCCAGCTCCGCCGCCAGGGCCTGCTGGCCGGCGAGCACCTCGTCCGGCATCGCGCCGATATAGCGGCGGAAGGCGACCATCTGTGCGACGCCGCCATTATCCCGGATCGCGCGCAACTGTTCATCATCCAGATTGCGGGCATGGTCATAGACACCGCGCGCGCCCGAATGCGAGGCGATCACCGGTGCCCGGGACAGGGCGATGGCCTCCATCATGGTCGTCTTACCGACGTGCGAGACATCAATGATGATGCCGTTATCGTTCAGCGCTGATACCAGTTCGCGCCCCAGATCACTCAGTCCCGGGTCTTCTTCGGGTTCACCGGCGGCCGTGTTCGGATTGGATGAACCGCCAAACTGGTTATTGCCGAAATGCGTAATGGACATGTAGCGCACACCGCGCTCCGCCCACATCGGCACGTCATCGACACTGTCGCCGAGCGGATAGGCATTCTCCATCCCGATCAGCGCCACCAGGCGTCCCGACGCAGCGATCTCCTCCACCTCATCCGATGAAGTGGCCAGGGCAATCCGGTCCGGATCATTGGCCAGCATCCGGCTAATACCGGCATATTTCTCCTCGGCCGCGGCCCGCGCCTCGACATAGCCCTCCGGTGTCGTCTCGCCCTGGCGGACATAGACAATGAAGAAAGCCGCATCGAGCCCGCCCTCGACCATTTTCGGCAGATCGACTTGGGCATGGGTATGCTCGCCCGGATCCAGGGCCGGCGTGCCGTAATCCGCCCCGATATCGACATGCGTATCCAGGGTGAAAGTCGCGAAGTGAATGTCGCGAGCATCCGTCCCCATCACCGCATTGTCCTCTGCCACCGGCGTTTCAACCGCCGCCTCCTCGGGCGCGGAACAGGCGGACAGGGCCACAAGAAGAGCGGCAACGGACACGGATGCGAAACGCTTGGACATGACTTCCCCCAAAAAAATCAGACTTAACCTTAGCCGCAACACCTTGAGAAACAAGGCAGTCCGCCGTCCCGGAACGGTACGGAAATCTGCCTCATTCCGGGAAGCCCCTGCCAGAAATTTAAGCCAAAACCTCCGATCCTACGGATTTCATTAGGGTTTCATTAATCTCTCGAACCCGCACGAAACTTGCGCCTCTCCGGCTGATCCGAGGAGGACGAGTGATGACAGTGCGTGATTTCTGGCTGCGGGACGGGATGGGCCGTCTGGAAGACAAGTCGAACAATTTCACCGCCATGCGCATCCTGTTTGCGCTGATGGTGCTCTATGCCCACGCCCTCATCATCCCCCAGGGCCTGCCCTATGTCGGGGCCTGGCAGGTCACGGCCGACTTCCTGGTGAATTGCGCCCTGGACGGTTTCTTCATCCTGTCCGGCTACATGATCACCGCCTCGGCGATGAAATCCACCAGCCTGACCGGCTATGCCGCTTCACGCATTTTCCGCATCTATCCCGGCCTGATCGCCTCGGTTCTGGTCGTGATGATCGCGACCATGTTCTTCACGACATTGAGCCCGGCGGAATACTGGACGCATCGCGAAACCTGGCTCTTCCCGCTCAAACTGCTCAGCCAGGCCGATCCGCTGGCCGGGCTGCCGGGTGCCTTCGAGGGCCTGCCCACCGCCTATCGCGCCAATGCGCCGCTGTGGACGATCCGGTTCGAGCTGATGGCCTATCTGGGTGTCGGCCTCCTGCTCGCCCTGGGCCTGTACAAGCACAAACTCCTGGTCCTGTTCTGGTCGCTGGCAGCCTGTATTGGTGGAGCCTTGGTCATCCAGTACGGCTATTCCGGTCCCGGGGATGACACGATCCACACCCTGTCGCGCTTTGCCCCGGCCTTCATGATCGGCGCCGCCTTCCAGGCCGGCCGCGAGCATCTGCGCCTGACGCCGGCCCTGATCGCCCTCACCCTGGCGGCAGCCCTGGCCTCCTCGCACCTGGCGATCGGCGGCATCATGAAGGATGTCTTCCTGGCTGCCCTCTTCATCTGGATGGGCCACCGGAACATTCCCGGCCGCACCGGTGAAGCCGTGCGCAATGTCGAGGATATCTCCTACGGCATCTACATCATGCACTGGCCGCTGGGTCAGATGCTGATGGTCTCCTTCCCGGCCATGAATACGACCGTGCTGGCCATCGCCATGTTCCTCGCCGTCCTGCC
Organism: Maricaulis parjimensis; assembly: GCF_016817355.1. Lineage (GTDB taxonomy): Bacteria > Pseudomonadota > Alphaproteobacteria > Caulobacterales > Maricaulaceae > Maricaulis > Maricaulis parjimensis. The sequence continues at coordinate 455,404 of NZ_JADOTT010000002.1, read as the reverse complement.
GGTCGCCTGGCTGATGCGCGTTCTAGTGGAAAGCCCGTCCCTGGCGCTGAAGTCGAAACTCTTCCCGCGCAAGGCGCGCACGGCGACAGCCCGACCTGCCACCGCCTGATCCTGATCCGATTGCCTTGCCCAAACCGCAACTTTAAACTGCCGGTCCTTATCGGCAGAAAGAAGCGGGGCAGGCATGGCGGAGTTCTTGTGGGACGAACCGGTTGCGCCTGACCTGAATTCGGTGACCGGCCGGATTGCCCGCGCCCTGTCCAGTGCCACCAGCCGCTATCAGGCCGGCGGCAGCCATGCCGACCAGGCCAATTCGGAAGGTCCGGTCACCATGGCGGTCTACGGACCGTGGGGATCCGGCAAGACCACCCTGCTCAAACATGTCGAGAACGCCTTCGGGGCCGATCGGGCCAGCGGAGGCGCCGAGGCCTTCACGCTCTGGTTCGAACCCTGGCGCTATGAGCGCGAGGAAAACCTGATCGTGCCGCTGCTCACCGAGCTGACGGCCCGCGTCACCAGCCAGGTGCGTGGTGAAAAGACGAAGCAGGCGGCCATCAAGACCGGCATGAAACTGATCGGCCGCGTAGCCAAGGCGAGCGCAAGGACAGCCGCCAGCTTCCTCGCCGAACGGGTCGGTCTGAAGGGCGAGGATATTGAGTCCATCGGCGAAGACTTTCTCTCCTTCTATGAGGATGAAAGCAGCCGCTTCAGCTATCCCTCCAGCGAAAACGAAGCCTTCCGGAATGACTTCAAGGAATTGATCCGGCTGGCGGGCTCCGGACGTCTCTCGGGTTCGGCCAATCGCCCGGTCTGCATTTTCATCGACGATTTGGACCGCTGCTCCGCCGCCCAGGTCCAGCGCATGCTGGAATCCATGAAGAATTTTCTCTGGGTGGATGGCGTGACCTATGTCCTCGCCCTGGACCGCGAACAGGTCACGCTGGCGGTCGCGGAACAGTATTTCGCCCTGGTTCAGGCCAGCTATCGCGACCCGGTCCTGCAGGCCAAGGCGATGGCCAAGAATTATCTCGAGAAATTCTTCCTCTACACATTCGACCTGGATGACGGGGCGGACCTGCTGGAAAACGGCATCATCGATCAGGCGCGCACGGACTTCTGGGACCAGCTGGAAATCGCGGTTCATCCGGCTCCGCCGATAGGCTGGGACGATTTCAGGGCGGTCTATGAATGCACCGACGTCAATCTTCGGCGTCTCAAACGCGTGGCCCGCTGGCTCTATTACGAGCTCGCCCTCGCCCACGAAATGGGCATGGATGACACTTTCTATTCCGACGAGCTGCTGCCGCGTTTCGCGGAATTCGTGATCTCCGAGAACTATTCCGAATTCTGGCTGGGCATGCTGGCGAATTCAGGCAAGACGCAACGCAAGTCTGTCTATTTCCTGCTCACCAATCTGCTCAGCACATTATCCACTCTGATCGGTGACGACCTTGCCCAGACTTTCGAAAACACAATTGACGACGTCCGCATGGTCCTGATCGGTGAAGATGTGGCTCCGACAAACCTGGGGGCGTCATCCTTGAAAATGGCCAAACGGCTGGCCAATACCCCGGCCGGAGACTTGCTGCTGTCGATCATGGATGCCGATGACCCGGACGCGGTCGACCAGTTGGACCGCCTGATCACAACTGCCATGCGCCAATAGGCTGCCTATTTCTTGGACCGCCGAGCCTTCTTGCGGGCCCGAAATTCCTCAGCGTCAAGAATTTTGACCCGGGCTTTCAAAGCGGCAACATCGAGAAGCTGGCTGACATCTTCCGTATCGAGGGCGATCTGGCGAGCCGCCTCTTCCCGCGCCTTCAGCACGGCATCCCGCTCATCTTCCGGAAGACCGAGAAGCTCGCGCGCTTCCTCATCCTGCGGATCGGGCTTACGCATGTCCGCTTCGATGCCGGCGATCGCGTCGCGCTGCTTCTTCATGAACTCGGCATGCTCGTCCAGCGCTTCCTTCTTGGTCAGAGGACGCTGTTGCTGGGTACGCGGCTGGAAAGGCGAATAATTCGACATGGTCCAAGGATAGCTCAGAATTATGGTCTTGTCTTGACGCTCACTTCAAAACTCCACGCGACCGACTACGCCGCTTTAATCCTTCCCTGCCAGTCTGGCGGGCGTATCCGCACTGGACCGGATTGAGGGGAGACCATCATGGCATTTGATCGCATCGCTCGGACCGCAGTCTTGGCGACAGCTCTGGCCACGGGCCTGGGCCTGGCCGCGCCGGTAGCTCTGGCTGACGACCAACGCCTGCCATCCGGCGAAATTCTCGAGATGGATGGCAATGCCGGCACCTGCCAGCTCACCTTCACGGCCGATGGCCAGATCACGGCCTCCGGCGGCACGACGTGCGAAGCCCTCTGGTCCGGCAGCTGGCAGGCCGAGCCCGGCATCATCGCCTTCTACTGGGCGCAATACCGCACGGCCTGCCCGTCCTGGCCCGAATATGAAACCGGACAACGATTCGATCTGGGCGGTTCGGCGGATGCTTTCCCCACACCACCCGGTGTGGCCGACGCGCGCTGCTGGATCGACGAATACCGGTCCAATGCCACCTATCTTGAAGTGATCGAAGGCGCAGCGGACTGAGGCCTGCAGGCTAACCCTCCGCCGGCGTCCCAAAAACAGAAATCGCCACGCCCAGCACGGTCAGCGCGCCATAGGCCCCGACCTTCGTCCAGGCATTCTCCCGCCAGGCGGAACGCGCGGCGATCAGGGATTGGACGGCGTAATAGGCGGCAAAGGCGCGCGAGGCGTAGGCGATGATCTCATAGAGATTGGCAAACCAAGTCAGGCCGAGCCCGGCCAGAACCAGGATGAGATAGGCCAGGCGCAGGGGCAGGCGGTCACCGGAAAGCTCCACGAACAGGCCGCCCGTTCCGGCCGTGTCGGCCACGGCCGCGCTGAGCTGGGAGCTGAGCGCCGCGCCGACCAGAAGCACCGGCAGGATGGGCGCCACAACGCGCATCATGTCGACGATGGCGGTCTCGCCGGTGGGCATGCCCTCGCCGTCAAAGCTGATCGCGACCAGGCCGATATAGCCCAGATAGATCACGGCCGAGATGTATTGCGCCCAGCGCATGGTGTGGATGCGTTCAACCGGGCTGTAGGTGTCACCGAGATAACGCGAAGTCTCGAACCCCTGCACGGTGACAATGAGGCCGAAAGCCAGCGTCACGGCCGTCCAGCCGGTGACGGACGGCGCTTCCAGCACCACGCCGCCAGCCTGGTATTCGCCCCAGGCAAACAGGCACAGCCCGGCCAGCAGACCGGTAATCACCGCCAGTTTCACACTGACGAAGATCTGCTCGACATGCTCCAGCGCGGAAAAGCCGCGCGTCCAGCCGGTCAGCAGGATGAGGAGGAAAGCCGCGCTTGTCAGAAGCCGGCCATGGGCCTGGTCGGCAACATCGGTCAGGCTGACGCCGAACGCGCCGAACAGGTTGAGATAATAGGCGACCGAAATGATATAGGCGAAGGCCAGCAGCCAGGAGGCCAACCGGTCCAGACGTCCATCCCAGACGGGCCGCTTGTCCTGTCCCTCTCCGCGCACACGGATATTACGCCTCACCGCCGCCCCGAACATCCAGGCTGTCGCGACAAGGGCTGCCATGACGGCCGGCCCCCAGACGCCATAGGAGGATTGGAGGACAGGCGCGAGAATGAGAAAGCCCGATCCGATGATCGAGGCAAGCGGCGTGATGGTGGCGCGCCAGAGACGGTTTTCCGCGACCTGACGGCTGGCCAGGATGATCCCGGCCAGCACACAACCGGCAATGATCACGGCATTGGCCGCGATCATGATCCTACCCCTTGAACGGATCCTGCATCAGGATCACGTCCTCGCGCTCCGGCGAGGTGGAGACCAGGGCGATCGGGCATTCGATCAGCTCTTCCAGGCGGCGGACATATTTGACGGCTTCGGCCGGCAGGTCGGCCCAGGAACGGGCGCCCGCCGTGGACCCCTCCCAGCCTTGCAGTTCTTCATAGACCGGCTTGACCTTGGCCTGCGCTTCCTTGCCCGCGGGCAGATAGTCCAGACGCTCGCCATCCAGCTCATAGGCCACACAGACCTTGATCGTCTTGAACCCGTCCAGCACATCCAGCTTGGTCAGGGCGACACCATGCACACCGCCAACCTGCAGGGTCTGGCGGGTGATCACGGCATCGAACCAGCCACAACGGCGCTTGCGTCCGGTGACAACACCGAATTCGCGGCCGCGCTCGCCCAGGCTCTGGCCGTCCTCATCAAACAGCTCGGTCGGGAAGGGTCCTTCACCCACGCGGGTCATATAGGCCTTGGCGATGCCCAGCACATAGCCGACATCCTTCGGGCCGACACCGGTACCAGCCGAAGCCTGGCCGGAGACCGTGTTGGACGAGGTCACATAGGGATAGGTGCCATGGTCGACGTCCAGCAGGGCACCCTGGGCGCCTTCAAACAGGACTTTCTGATCGGCATCGATCACAGATTTCAGGACACGCCAGACCGGGGCCGCATAGGGCAGGATTTTCGGCGCGATTTCCATCAGCTCTGAAACCAGCTGATCGGCAGAGTATTCCGACTGCTTCATGCCACGGCGCAGGGCGTTGTGGTGGTGCAGGATTTCCGAAACGCGGGCGCGCAGCGCCGTCTCGTCGGCCAGATCGACAACGCGGACAGCGCGACGGCCGACCTTGTCTTCATAGGCCGGGCCGATACCGCGACGGGTTGTGCCGATGGCTTCCCCGTCATCGCGGTTTTCGCGCATGGCATCCAGTTCGCGGTGGATCGGCAGGATCAGCGAGGCGGTCTCGGAGATTTTCACGACATCCGGGGTGATCTGGACGCCCTGTTCGGCGATCCGCTCGACCTCGGAAATGAAGGCCCAGGGGTCGACAACGACGCCATTGCCGATCACGGAAAGCTTGCCGCGGACCACGCCGGACGGCAGCAGGGAGAGTTTGTAGACCTTCTCGCCGACGACCAGGGTGTGACCGGCATTATGGCCACCCTGGAAGCGGGCCACCACGTCTGCGCGGTGCGACAGCCAGTCGACCAGCTTGCCCTTGCCTTCATCGCCCCATTGAGCGCCGACGACGGTTACATTGGCCATTCAAGCCTCCCGTTTTGAACCCCGGCCATCCCGCCAACACCCGGTCCTGCGAGCCGTCTCGCAGGGGAAGGATGTCAGTCATCTGATGATCAAGAATGGCCGGTCCGAACGGGCCGCAGGCTTAGAACAGATCGGGGGGTCTCACAAGAGAGGGATCAGTGCTCCACATCCCCCATTCGCGCAAAGCGGATACCATCAAGTGTGAGGGCTTCGATCCGGTCCGCATCATTGCGCTCGAATTCGACCGGGTCCGGCACGGCTCCCGGATTGTTCCAGCCGGCGAACAAATCCCGGCGGCCCGGTTCCAGCACGAGGCGATAATCCTGCAGACGGGCCACCAGCCCCTCCTCTTCCAGACGCAGCACGAAATCCGCATCCGGCAGACCGGCTGAATACACACCTTCATACTCGGCCAGTTCGGCAGCATCCGGTTGCCAGGTCCAACCTTCCCAGTCCGCATCGGCGCGGAATTCGGCCAGCGCCGTGCTGCGGCGGTTCAGCAGCCAGTCAATCCGCGGACCGTATTGCTCGACCCGGACATCCGACCAGCGCTGCGCATCCTCATGCTCGATCAGGAATTGCAGATACATGATCACGGTGCGGCTGGTCAGCCAGCCGGTCATGTTGTCGGAGTTGGAGAAGCTCGCCACACCGACACCCAGATCCGGCGAGAAGGCCATCATGGTGCGCGCACCGGTATAGCCGCCACCATGGACATACAGGGTATGCCCCTCGAAATCACAGACATTCCAGCCCAGCGCATAGCCCGAACAGGGTAGTTCGATGGCGTTACGGCCATTCTCCTCATGCGTTTCGGCATAGGAAGTCTGGGCCGTGGTCACCATGTCGGCTGTCAGCCCGGAACCGGCCGGGCCTTCACCACGCAGTTGAAGCTGCAGCCAGTGCGCCATGTCGGTGGTGGAGGTCACCATGCCACCGGCCGATTGCATCATCCCGTCGGTCTTGGGCGGAATATCGGCCCAGCCGCCCTCCTCGCCCGTCCAGATATGGTTCCAGGACAGGGTGTCGAGGCTGAAATCGGAGGTTCGGGCCGAGGTGTTCTCCAAGCCCATCGGCTGGAAAATGTCCTCGGCCAGCCAGTCCTGCCAGGTCCGGCCCGTCGCCGTCTCCAGGATGGCGCCATAAACATTATAGCCCAGATTGGAGTAGTCGAAGCCGGCTTCGCGCTCTTCGCCATAGGCGGTGATCAGGCCCGGATAGGCGGCCGGGTCGACCCGCATCGCATAGGCTTCCAGGAAGGTGATGATACCCGCCTCAAACGGCACTTGGTGGGTGATCAGATCGCGCAGTGTCCAGTCGGCAGCATCCAGATCGCCCGGCAGGTCGAGATCGGGCCAGTAATCGGCGATCGTGCTGTCGAGGGAGAGGATGCCTTCAGCATCCAGACGCGCGGCCAGCAGGCCCATATAGGCCTTGGTCTGCGACGCGATATAGATCGGCGTTTCCGGCGTGAAGGGTGCGCCCGTCGCCGTGTGCCGGATCCCGTCCGTGCGGTTGAGCAGGACATCATCCGCCGTCACCACCACAACGCCATAGCCCGGATCAATCCCGTCGAACCGGTCCAGCCAGGCGCTCAGCTCGGCCGCGGCGCCTTGAGGCGTTTCGGCTTGGGCGGCAGGCAGGACACAGACCAGGGCAGCAGCAGACAGGAGGCAGGATCGGATACGCATCTTCATTTCTTCCGGTTCAGTTCGACGTGACGCCCTGATTACGCGCGCCGGGATGACGGCGTCTTGAACGGATGTAACCCCGGTCAGGCGGCCGGGATCAGTTCGCGCATATCCCGCGGCGACCGGCCCAGCTGGCGCTTCATCGTCCGGCTGAGATGGGCCTGGTCGGCGAATCCGGCGGCGGCCGCGATTTCCGCCAGTCCTTCATCCCGCCCCATCAGGCCGATGGCCCGGGCCAGCCGGCAGCGTGTTCGATACAGGCTGGGCGGAATGGTGAAATGTCTCACAAAACTCCGCGAAGCTTGCACACGGTGCACGCCGATCTCGGCGGCCATCTCGGCGAAGTCAGCCGCGTCGTCCGGATCGCTCAACCGCGCCCGCAATTGCTCCAGCCAGTCCGGAACAAAGCGTTCCATGGCCGGCTTGCGGGCCAACGCCAGCAAATCCGTCAGCACGCCGGACGGATCACCGGAGGGGTCGTCCAGCAAGGCGATCAGTCCCGACAGGGACGGGTCCGGCCGCCGCGCCTGCCAGTGCCAGTCCTCACCCATTTCCGCTGCCATTTCGCTGTCCGGGTCGATATTCACTGCCAGGATCACAGCCCCATCGCGGCCATAATCATTGGCATGGTCCAGACCGGCCGGCTTGATGCCGAAACTGGGCAGGTCGGTTTCCACTTCCTGCCCGCCATGCCGTTCCCGGATCGATCCGGCGAGCAGGAAGGAGAGCTGGTGATAGTCATGTGTGTGGGCGTCCATCCCACTGGCCGCGCCATAGCCGGTCAGCCTCACACGCACGCCTTCATGCCGGATCAGCTCTGCCTGACGGTAGTTCATTAAGTTACGCATCCTTTTCATCTGAAGGAGAGATGCCTGAGCGCACCTGTTCAGATGATGAAACTTGCGTCATCCAAGCCGAACCCCGTGCGACAAACAGCCGGGAAAGTGCGATGAAGGGTCCCGCCTTCGCCTTGTCGCGCCTTCTACTGCGTGCCAGCGTGGCGCAATGACGATGCGTGATCGGGAGGGAATGCAATGAAACTCACCAAACTGGCCAGCGCAGCCGCACTATTCATGCTCGCTACGGGCGGCAGCCTGGCTCAGGCCGGCGCCCCCGCCTGCACCAGCGATGTGCATGATGATTTCGACTTCTGGGTTGGCGAATGGAATGTCTATGCCCCTGGAAATGAAGAGGGTCTGGGCCCCTATGTCGGTCACAACACGGTCTCCCGCATCCATGGCGGCTGCTTGATCACCGAACATTGGGTCAATACGGCCGGCGCTGGCGGGGAAAGCATGAACATGTATGACCCCCTCATCGGCGCCTGGCGCCAGGTCTGGATGAGCAATGGCTGGTATATCGACTATACCGGCGGTCTCAACGCGGACGGTGCCATGGTTCTGACCGGGGAATCCTACACAATTCAAACGGATACCCGCGCCGAACTGCGCGGCATCTGGACCCTGCGCGAGGACGGCACGGTCAGCCAGGAATTCGAGCAGAAGGATGCCGAGGGCGTCTGGCAAAATGTCTTCACCGGCATCTATGTCCGCGAGGAAGACGACCCGCGCGCGGAAGAAGCCGAAGCCGCCAGGGCGGGCTAGATCCGAAGCTCAGCGAAGAAAAAAGGCTCCGCCAACCGGGCGGAGCCTTTTTGCTGGCCGCTATGCCTGAACCCTACCGGCCCCAGCGATAGCCCAGGCGGATACCGACATTGTCGAGCGCCTGATTGCGGCCCGAGGCCAGGATCTGGCCGTGGGAGATGTGTTCGTAATAGGCACCGATCGACCAGGTTTCGGTCAGGTCGTAATCCAGGCCCAGCGCGGTGTGGAACAGGATTTCATTGCCCATCAGCGCCCGCGTGGTCGCCAGACGGATCCGGGTCGGATCTCCCGGCGGGGAGTTCTCATCAATGTCCACGACGCCGTCATTATAGGACAGGCCCTCGCGCACTTCGAGATTCCAGCCGTCGGCGAATTCCCAGTTCCAGGCCAGGCCGGCGGCTCCGAAATTGGTCAGGCCATTCGTGTTGAAAGAGCCATACACATAGGGGCGCGGCGACCAGATGACGTCCAGGAAATCCGGCGAGGCAAACAGCACGTCCACCGTGATATTCGGCCCGTCCTCAACATGGTCGGACAGGTCATGCGCCGTGGCACCGATACGGAATTCAAGGCCGCGATCATCATCCGCCATCGCCGTGGCCGACAGACAAGAAACGGCCAGAACGGCCAAACCGGTGCGAAGCATGAGCATTTCCCCTCTACCCGCCGGACCGGCGGTCAGTACAGATTCGTTACGAGCGATACCGCTTTGATCACATCGCGTCCAGCGCTTCGCGATAGGCCCAGTCGAGCCAGGGCCCCAGCGCGGCGACATCATCCGCCTCGATCGTCGGACCGCACCAGATCCGGATGCCCGGCACGGAGGAGCGGTGCATATTGACGTCCAGCGCCGCATTTTCCCGCTCCAGCAGGGAGCAGAGCTTCTTGGTCAGCGCCCATTGCGCTTCCGTATCCATCGCCTGGACTTGCGGATCGGTGAATTTGAACGCCACGGACAGCGGCGAACGCACGGCTTCATCCTCGCACAAATAGCTCGCCCAGTCGCAAGTCTTTGCCCAGGCATCCAGGGTCGCGAAATTGGCTTCGCGGCGCTTGATGAGGGCATCGAGCCCGCCAATCCGCGTCGCCCATTTCAGAGCGGCCACATAATCCTCGACGGCCATCAGGGAGGGCGTGTTGAGGGTGGAGCCCTCATAGATCGCCATATTGGCCTTTTCGCCCTTGTGCAGCTGGAGAATGGCCGGGATCGGCCAGTCCGGCTTGTAGCTGTTCAGGCGTTCGATCGCGCGCGGTCCCATCACCAGCATGCCGTGCTGGGCCTCCCCGCCCATGCATTTCTGCCAGGAGAAGGTCAGCACATCGATCTTGGACCAGTCGATATCCACGGCGAAGGCCCCGGACGTCGCGTCACACAGGGTCAGCCCCTCACGGTCGGCATCGATCCAGTCATAATCGGGAATGCACACGCCGGCCGCCGTGCCATTGAGCGTGAAGACCGCATCGCGCTTGCCGTCATATTCCGACAGGTCCGGCAATTGGCCGGCCGGCGTCTGGAAAATCCGCAAATCCTCCAGCGGCAATTCCTCGCGCGCATCGGTCGCCCAGCGATTGCCGAACACGTCCCAGGCAAACACATCGACGCCACGCTGGCCCAGCAGCGACCACATCGCCGCTTCCATCGCGCCGGTATCGGAACCCGGCATGACCGCAACCTGATAACCGTCCGGCAGGCCCAGAAGGGCATGGGTACGCTCAATGGCTTCCTTGATCCGCGCCAGGCCCGGCCCGCCCCGATGCGTGCGCGACAGTGGCGCATCGGCAATCGCCTCCCAGGACCAGCCCGGGAATTTCTTCACCGGCCCGCACGAAAATCGCGGATCGGCCGGTCGCAGGACAGGTTTGGGATTATTGGTCTGGGCAGGGGCGGTCATCGTGTCGTCCACGTCGGATCTCCAGCAGGTGGCGGCAGGCAGGTCTGTACAGCGGTTTGCACGTTGACGCCCTCTGTGCGCCGGGGCAAGAGGCTGGGTCATGATCCCGTCCCAACGCTCCCTTTTTGATCTGCCTCGCGACCGGATCTACCTCAATGCCGCCTATATGGGCCCGATGCCCAAGGCCGCCGTCGCCGCGGGCGAAGCCAGCTATCGCGGCAAGGCGCAGCCCTGGCATTATGACATCCAGCAGGATTTCTTCGACACGCCCGACGCCCTGCGCGCCCAGGCTGCCCGACTGTTTGGCGCCGAGGCCGGAGATGTCGCCCTTGTCCCGGCGGCCTCCTACGGTCTCGCCACGGCCGCCCGGAACCTGGCCCCGCAGAAGCGCACCGAAATCCTGGTCCTGGACGAGCAATTCCCCTCCCATGTCTATGTCTGGCGGAAGCTGGCGGAAGAGCATGGATGCCGCGTCCGCACGGTGAAACGCTCTGCCAACCAGTCCTGGAGCGAGGCCATGCTGGGCGCGATCGGCCCGGCCACGTCCATCGTCGCCTGCCCGCAGGTCCATTGGGCCGATGGCGGCCAGCTCGACCTTCCTGCCATCAGCGACGCCGCGCGCCGCCAGGGTGCGGCGCTCGTGCTCGACCTGACCCAATCCCTGGGTGCCCTTCCCTTCGACATGCACGCCATCCAGCCCGACTTTGCCGTGGCGGCGGGATACAAATGGCTACTGGGCCCCTATTCGCTCGGCTATCTCTACGTCGCCGAACACCATCAGGATGGCGAAGCGCTGGAAGAGAACTGGATCGTGCGCGACCGGGCAGAGGATTTCGCGCGCCTTGTCGACTATGCGGACGCTTACGCCCCCGGCGCCAAGCGCTTTGACATGGGCGAGCGCTCCGGCTTCCAGCTGGTACCGGCGGCTGCGTCAGCGCTGGCCCAGATCCTGGACTGGGGCGTGGACGCGCTCTGCGAGACACTTGCCGCCCGCACGGCTGAAATCGCCGCCGCCACAGCGCCGCTGGGCCTGACCGACGATACACCGGGTCGGGCACCGCATTATCTGGCGCTCACCCTGCCGGCCGGCAGCCCGCCGGACCTGGTCGCCCGTCTGGCCGCGCGGAATATCAATGTGTCCCAGCGTGGCGACCGACTGCGCGTGACACCGCACCTCTACAACGACGCCGACGACATCGCGGCCTTTGTCGATGGGTTGGAATCCGTCCTGTGACCACACCGCTGAAACATCCCACCCTGCGTGACTGGGCGGCCCTGCTCCTGCTGACCGTGTTGTGGGGGTCCGCCTTCGCCTTCATCAAGCAGAGCGTGGAAACCCTGCCGCCCGCGGCCCTGATCCTTGTGCGGATCGGTGCTGCTGCCGTGCTTCTCACAGGCTGGGCCTATTTGCGGGGCCGCAAACTCCCTGCGCTCCGGGACCCGCGCTGGCTCTGGTTTGCCGGGTTGGGCTTTTTCGGGAACACACTGCCCTTCTTCTTCGTCAGTTGGGGTCAGCAGCATATCGACAGCGCCCTGGCGGGCATTCTGGTGGCGACCATGCCTCTGGCGACGGTCGCCCTGGCGCATGTTTTCGTTCCGGGTGAGCGACTCAATTCGCGCCGGATGGTCGGCATCATTGTAGGTTTTGCCGGCGTCGTCCTGCTTCTGGGACCAGCCGCCCTGTCGCAATTGGGCGGACAGGATACCTGGGCCCAGCTGGCCATTGTCGGCGCGGCGGTCTGCTATGGCATCAATGCCATTCTGGCGCGGCTCGTGCCGGAAACCCCGCCCTCTGTGTCCAGTGCCGGCATGCTGATCTGTGCGGCGATATTCGCGCTGCCGCTGGGCTGCTGGGAATTGATCCGGCATGGCGCAGAGGTCGATCCCCATGCTTGGCTGTCCGTGGCCTGGCTGGCCGTGGGACCGACGGCATTGGCCTCGGTCGTTCTGATGCGGGTGGCCGGCTCGGCGGGCCCGAATTTCCTGGCGATTGCCAATTATCTCACACCGATCGCGGCCATGCTGACCGGCCTGCTGATCGGAGAAACCATTGGCTGGAATGCCGTGGCCGCCCTCGGCGTCATCCTGCTGGGCGTGTGGCTGGCCCGCAAACGCCCGGACGAGGCCGCAGACTAGGGTCGCAGCACCCACATATGGTCGACCGGGCCATGGCCTTCGCCGAAACCGGGCGCGCGATTGATCGCTTCATGCAGGTAATCCCCGGCGGTCCGCACCGCGTCAGACAGGGCCTCCCCATTGGCCAGCCGGGCCGCAATCGCCGAGGCCAGCGTGCACCCCGTGCCATGCGTATGACGCGTCTGGATGCGCGGACGCTCCATGATCTCCATGCCCCGTGTGGAAACCAGGACATCCGTGACGACCGGGCCCTTGAGGTGCCCGCCCTTGATAAGCGCCGCCTTGGCGCCAAGCTCCATCAAGGCCTCAGCCGCTGCGATCTGGTCGCCCAGATTTTCAACCGTCCCACCAGTGAGGCGTTCGGCCTCAGGGATGTTCGGGGTCACCAGCGCAGCGAGCGGAAGCAGCCGATCGCGGATCGCTGTTTCCGTATCCTCATCCACCAGGCGATCGCCCGAGGTGGCAATCATCACGGGGTCCAGCACCAGCGGAAGGAGCGGCCCCTGCTGCTCCAGACATTCGGCGACCAGCTCCACAATGGCGGGCGTCGCCAGCATGCCGGTCTTGATCACATCCGCGCCGATATCCTCCAGCACGGCCTTGATCTGTCCGGCGATGATGTCATCAGGTACGGGATGGATCGCCGACACACCCTTTGTGTTCTGGACCGTGATGGCAGTGATGGCCGTCGCCGCATACCCGCCCATGGCCGAGACCGCCTTGATGTCGGCCTGGATACCAGCCCCACCACCACTGTCGGAGCCTGCGATAATGAGGACGCGGCCTGCGGGTTCAATTTCGCTCATCGGAATTCCTGCGGGATGGCAAACGGATTTGCCTTCCTCTCGCACACAATGCTGGCCGGGGTGAAGCCCTAGTATTCACGCAACTCGCGAAGACGGGCACGGGCCCGGGCAGCCTCTGCATCACTGATCGCGTGCGAGGCCGCCTGATTATAGAGATCGCGGGCACCGGCGGGATTGCCCTGTTCCTCGCGCAGCTCGGCCAACGCAATCAGGGCGCGGAAATTTTCCGGTTCAAAGGCCAGCATCTGCTCATAGATCGCGGCAGCGCGCCCCAGATCATCCGCCATGCTGAGACAGGCCGCGTGAGCAAACAGGCGTTCATCGTCCCAGGGGCTTTCTTCAACGGCGGCCGCCTCGTCGGCACATTCCGCAGGCGGCAGTGCCTGGTGGGCGGAGCCAACCGTGCCTGCAGGCTCCCCAGATTCGGGTGCTGGCGTCGACGCGACCGGCGAAGCCGCAGGCGTGTTGGGCGCCTCATCTGTGGCATGATCGTCATGTCCGGATACAGGCATCACCGGACCCGCATCTGTCGCCATGTGGTCAACGGGCTCGGTCGACACTTCGTCAGCCTGATCGTAGACCATCGGGCCTGAAGCGAAATCGCCCCCGGGCTCGGTACGGCGCAAGGCGCCTGTCTGCGGCTCAGGCGCTTCTGCCACCTGAATGACGCCAGCCGGCCCAGCCTCGACACCGAAGCGGACCAAAACAGCATTACCCACCACGTCTGCACGGGCACCGGCCCAGGATTGCCGGCCCTGCAGGTTCACCAGGACACCGGCATCGCCTTGCGGCACCAGTTGGACAGCGGAGACCAGAGCGTTGTTGTAGGGCGAGATCGTGCGCGAGCGGGCATTCACGCCGGCAATCATCAGGAGCAAACCCGTTTCGGTGACCTGGGTGGTAACCGCCTCAGGCTGCTCATCAAATTCCAGCCAGATCGAACCCGTCCCGGCCTCAACAGAATAGGCGACATCCCGCAGCTCCGCATGGGCGGGCGCGGCGCTCAGACTGGTCAGGGCCAGACAGGTGATCAGCGCACGTATTTGCATGCCCAAGCCCTCGGCCCGTTCGCGTAAAAACGGGGTTAAGACCTAGCCCACCCCCGGCTCGCGGGACGAGACCAGGGTGGCATTGCAGGTATCGAAACCGAATGATCCCACCAGGCTGCCATCGGCCAGGCGCACGGTTTCATAGACATAGCAGCCTTCCCCGAAGTCCGGATACTCGCCGCGGACAAAGATCGGATCGCCCTCTCCATGCATGATATCGACACCATCCAGCTGACGCAGGGAGTTGATGGCCATACCCTCTTCGCGTGTCGCGCATTCCCAGGTCTGGGTTTCCCTATCGACAAGACGAATGGCGATATTGCCGCCCGGCAGCGTGTAGGCCACCGAGACATGGCGGGCGCGATCACCCATTTCGTCCAGACAGGCATCAATCGCCGGCAAATAGGACATCAGATAGTTCGACCAATTGTCGTCACGCGCCACTTCCCGGCCGCACCCCGACAGGGTCTCGCCCCCATAGCTGACCACAGCGAAATACGTATGGCCATTGCCTGGAGCGGCTTCGCACGGTCCGGCCTGAAGCTCGACGGCGACACGCTCTCCACCGGCCGTGTGTCCGTAGAAACGCCGCACACCGCCGTCGAGATAAGGCATGGCGATGGCCAGATCGACATAATCGGCTTCGCCGCCATCCTGACGCAGTCGCAGCGACACGCGCGCCTGACCGTCTTCCTCGAGATAGGACATGCGGCCATCCCAGTTATTGAAGCTGGAAAGCTCATACCCAAAGGACGTGATCTGCCCCTCATTGGCCCGGACATCATCCACCGCCGTCATGGCCATGCCATAGCCGGACGGCCCGGTCGTGGTCGTCGTGCAAGCTGAAATACCGGCACACACCAGTGCCAGTGTCAGAAATCGTTTCATGTGCATCCCCTCATACGCACCGAGCGCCTGTCCAGAACCGCTCAAAGACAGGATAGCACATGAATGGGTGATGAGCGCGTACGATCTGCCCTCGGATCCGACCGGATCAGATCACGCCGGCAAACCGTTCGCTGAGATAATCGACAAACAGGCGGACCCGATGGGTCATGTATCTGTTGGATGGGAAGACCGCCCAGAGATAGCGATGCTCGGGTGTCCAGTCCGGCATGATCTCGACGACCCGGCCAGCCGCCAAGGCCTCCTGCGCTGCCCATTTCGGTGAACAGGCAATGCCGAGCCCCGCTTCCGCCGCAGCGACGGCGGCCACGGCCCCGTTCAGTGTGATCCGACCGCTGATACGGGCTTCCGCCATTTCACCGTCGCGCTCGAATTTCAGCAATTGGGGTGCCGGCTTGTTGCGGTCGACAATGCATTCATGAGCGCTCAGATCCGCCGGCGATGCCGGTGCCCCGGCGCGGGCGATATAGTCAGGCGCCGCCATGGTCACCATGTCCGCCTGGGCCAGGCGCCGGGCGATCAAGGCGCTATCGGTAAGATTGCCGATACGCACGCCCAGATCGAAGCCTTCATTGACGAGATCGACCATGCGGTCTGCAAAGGAGAGCCGGACCTCGACCTGCGGCCAGGCCTTTATGAAATCCGCCACCACTGGCACCAGGGCACGCGCGCCGAAATCGACCGGGGCTGCAATACGGAGCGTTCCGGCCGGTGCAGAGCGGGCTTCCGCCACCCCTTCCGCCAGCGCGTCATATTCGGAAAGCCAGGGCAGAACCCGTTCCAGCAGGGCCGAGCCCGCATCAGTGAGGCGGACAGACCGCGTCGTACGCTCGAACAGCCGGGCCTGAAGCCGCTGTTCCAGCGCTGTGATCTGCTTGGATGCCGCGCCTGGCGTCATC
This sequence comes from Maricaulis parjimensis, assembly GCF_016817355.1. Lineage (GTDB taxonomy): Bacteria > Pseudomonadota > Alphaproteobacteria > Caulobacterales > Maricaulaceae > Maricaulis > Maricaulis parjimensis. Next base: position 439,310 of record NZ_JADOTT010000002.1, on the reverse strand, counting down.
GCCTCGCGCTCGGCCGCCTTGGTGAAACTGCCCAGCTCGGCCACAGAGCAGAATAGGCGCAGCGCATCAATCCGGTCCATTTATTCCCCACAAGAAACAGAAAGTCTCGATTTCTCATACTTATATGATTTCAGAAAAAACACCAGATTGTCGGTCCAGAAACAATTGAGGCCGACATGATTGCCCCGCTCTTCATCTCCCATGGCGCACCCGACGTGTTGATCACGCCGTCTGAATCCCACAAGGCCATGGCCGACCTGGCCCTGCCGGCAGATGTCCGCGCAATCCTGATTGTCTCGGCGCACTGGGAAGCTGACCCGGTCCGTGTCCAGACGGGCGCTGAATTGCCGACCATCCATGACTTCCGGGGCTTCGGCCCTGTGCTGGAGAGCACGCTTTACGAAGCGCCCGGCGCTCCGGACGTGGCGGACACGGTGCTGGAGACCCTTCGATCGGCCGGACTGAACGCTATCGCGGAACCGGTGCGCGGTCGTGATCATGGCGCCTGGATTCCCATGGCGCTCATCCGGCCCGAAGCCGACATCCCGGTTTTCCAGGTCAGCCTGCCCGCAACAGACCAGGCAGCGATCGCCCTGGGCCGTGCACTCCAACCCCTGTCCGAACAGGGCGTGCAGATCATCGGCTCCGGTTCCCTGACGCACTCGCTGCGCCTGGCCTTCAGCCATGACGAATATGATCCGCCGCATCCGGCCGCCCAGGCCTTCCGCTCTGCGATCCTTCCGGCCATTGAGAGCGGCGATGCAGAAGCCACCGTGAACTGGCAGGCCCTGCCCTTTTCAGACCTCAACCACCCGACACCAGAGCATTTCCGCCCACTCCTGACCGCCATGGCGGCCGGCGGCGGAAAGGCAGAATGCCTGCACACCTCCTGGAGCCGGGGATCACTGGCAATGGATATCTGGCGGTTCGGCGCCTGACCTATCCGGCGCGGGACAATTTGAAATGGGGCCGCGCGAGACGGAAAGGCAGTTGGAAATCGATCAATTGCTGCGCCCCGATGCTGCGCAGCAATTCCTCCGCTTCAGCCCTGTCCTCACCTGTTAGGCCGCAGAGATAATCCGTGACCCGCTGCAGCATCCAGAGCGGATAAGGAATAATTGCCCGATCCGTCTCGACGACACTTGCGCCACGGCCGATTTTTGCTTTGTGAAACCCGAGGATACGCGGAATTTCCACCTCGTCAGGATTGGCCTTTCCCCAATCTTCCAGCGCCGATGCTGTGTCCATGAGCACGGGCAATTGCTGCGCAGCAAACTGCCGCAGCAAAGCCGTGACGCCGGACGGGATTTCATCATCCGGCAGGAAGTCTCCGGTCAGGGCATGTTGCGGAGCATGACAACGCTCCGCCCAGTCGGCCACGCGCGGTGCAATGCGCCGCATCAAGGCACCTGACTCAGGGTCACGCAGCAAGTGCGCGTAGAGCGGGCCCAGAAACCCGAAATCGCCAATGGAAGGCCGACTGCCGAACAGGAAATCATGCTCGGCCAGATGCGCGTCAAAGACCGCCAGAAAGGCCTCATACGCATCCTCGATCGCGGCAACACTGTCCGGATTGACGCCCAGACCGCGTATACTGCCGGAGAAGAAGGCGACCGCCTTCTCCGCCGCATCCCATTGTTCCTGGGCCGGCAGATGCGGGTTCTGCATGGCACCGAATTCGCGGTGGGCGAAATCGCGATTATAGGCCCAGCGGTAATGCATGGCGGGGATAACCAGCCATTCATCCCCGAACAATTCCAGGATAAGCGCGGCCAGATGCTGGCGGACCGTGTCCGGATAGACGGAGGGACCAGGTTCGGCCTGTTCCACATGATCGATGATCTCGGTCGTGTCCTGCAGTGTCACCCCGTCCTCGGAGCCATCCTCATGGATGACCACGGGAATCACCGACCAGCCCACCCGCGGCAGGATGGTGCGTTTGTAGACTTCACGCGTCGCCATTTCCTCGCGGAAGGGGACATTTTTCCAGCGCAGATAGCCGCGGACTTTGCCGGTGTAGAGGGATACCGGGGCGCCGATAAGGGTATAGCTCATTCCATTCTCCCGCCTGTATCCGCACAGTATCGGGATTTGGCGCCCGGCAAACCCGGATATCAGTTTTCCGCGTGCAGGCGCTCATACCAGGAATTGACGGTCGCCTCGTCGACGACGATGGCCGCGCGCCGGCGCACTTCCTCCGGGGTCAGAAGGCCCCGGTCGAAGGCTGATTTGAGCCAGTCGGAATAGACCCCGCCGCTCTGGTCGAACCCGTCTTCCTTCATCGCGTGATAGAGGGCCGCCGCCAGCAAATGCATGCTGCCATCGGCATGGGTCCAGCGTTGGCGCGGGTCGCGCGCTACACCGATGCGTTCCGACACGATCTGGTCCAGAGCCTGGGTGGAGTCCTCGTTGAGGATGCTCATCGCGGAATTATAGCCGAAGGCCGGATCGTGATTATCGACAATGGAACGGAACCAGGGATCCGCTTCCAGGGCCTCGAAACGCGACAGGATTTCCGGGTCGGTCCGGTCAAAGGGCGGATGGAAGATCTCGTGCGCCGCAACCCGCAGCTGGATGTTCGCATCCCAGCCATAATAGGCGATGAAGCGCTGCCCCGTGATCCGGATCCCATAGGGCTGGGAGAAGCGCAGGACCAGGATTTCAATCTCCGGTGCGAGCGTGCGTCCCAGAAGGCGCTCCTGCTCCGGAATGATGTCATAAGCCGACACGGCGGCCAGATTGGCCTCCACGGCCGGAGCGATATTCGGCATCAGCTGGGCTTGGTACCAGGCGGAGTAATTGATGCTGCGCAGGCCTTCGAGCGCCGTGTGGACGTCCGGCAGGATCTCCATGAGACCGGAATAGCGCTCCTCGCTCCAATTGTCCGACGCTTCCAGATTGGCCCGCAAATGCGTCTCCGGATCGGCTGCAGACGCAATCACATCATCAAGCGTCGCGAACGGACCCGCGGAAAAGATGAGCGCCAGGGTCGGACCGGTCAGACTGCCGCTTTCCCGGAAGCTGGCCCCGACACGGTCGGCCGCTTCTACGGCTTCGGAAGGCAGCGCTTCGCGCAAGAAGCCAATGGTTTCCCCATAATAATGGGATTGCAGCTCATCACCGGACAGGATGCCGATCAGCAGGATCGCATCCATCCCCGGCGCCGCGCGGACCGTCCATTGGGTGGTGAAATCAACGGCCGTGTTGGCCGCCTCTTCGGTCTGGGCCAGAACAGTGGGAGCGATGGCCGCGCTCAGCGCAGCGGCACAGGTTAGGGCAATCAATCGCATGGTCGCGGTCTCGTCGTCGAAGCGCCCCCCAGGCGCTTACACAAGAGAGACAGATATCCGTGCCGCCGTCTTGAACATTTCTGATCTGCTCAGACGCAACAGATGCGCGAGGGCGTGAAACCGGTCTGGGCGCGTAGGACGCGCGTGAAATGCGGCTGGTCGGAAAAGCCCGCAATGTCAGCAGCCTCGCAGATCGGCACACCTGACCTCAGAGCCCGGATCGCCTCACGAATCCGGGCTTCACGCCGCAGTGCCAGGGGCGGCAGGCCATACCAGTCTTTGCAGGTCCGGCTGGCATGTTCAGGAGAGACCTGCGCCTGCGCCGCACTCCAGGCCACTGATCGCCCGGCCAGGACACGCGAAAGAAAGCTGTCCAGCCAGCCTGGGGGTTCGAGAGCTTCGCGGCCGGTACTTTCCTCGATCAGGGCGTGTCCGGCCGCCTTGGGGTCTGTCCGGGCCAGATGCAGCAAGACCTCCAGATCGACACCGGCGAGAACAACAAGGCCCCGCTGATCTGCCGCATCGCCCGGCAGGGGGATGTCGAGCACGTCTGCCCGCCCTTGGGAAAAATGGTTCCCGTGCGCGTGAAAACGGGGGTGAAGCACCACATCCCCCGCCGCGCAGGCATAGCGGCCATCCAGGCCGAACTCGTCATAGCCGCCTTCCAGGATCAGAGCGGCATAGGCTTGGGCATGCCGGTGCATGGGCAGGCTCTGACCCGCATCAAACTGCGCTGTATCGGCTGGATGCCCTCCCATCAGCCCGGCTTCAAGGCGCTGAATTCCAGCACCATCGGCGTGATCAGCAGGCTAGCCGGGTCGGCGGTCCGGCGCGCCAGAAAATCGCGGAAGGGCCCAACATCCCCGGCGTCCAGAAAGCCCAGCTCACTCAGGCGCTGCGGCGACTGTTCCAGCCAGGCCGTCGGCCAGGTCCACATCCATTCGCCCGGACGGGTCGCATGGATGACCGGGCGCATATCATCGACGCTCCAGCCCAGCTCCTTGGCCAGGCCGGGCAGACGCCGGCCAATATCCGGATCGCCGCCGAAATGCACCCAGCTGGCCCGGACGGCAGACAGGAAGCGCTCGAAGACGGGTTCGGCGGGTTCGATCCGGAAGCTGCGATAATCGACATATTCCTGCGCCAGGAAGCGTCCGCCGGGTTTGAGCGCCCGATCGATGCCCGCCATCACATCGGGCACGCCCGGCACGAAGCACAGGCACCAGCGGGTCCAGGCGAGATCGCATTCAACCGCCGACCAGTCCATCTCGGCCAGATCGGTCTCGATACAGGTGATATTACCCAGCCCGCGTTCGCGGGCACCGGTCTCAAGGGCGGTCAGGAAACGGGAGGACTGGTCCAGCGCGATGACCCGGCCCTCCGGGCCCACCATGCGCGCCAGGTCGAAACTGGCATAGCCGGGCCCGGCCCCGACATCCATCACGGTCATGCCCGGCTTGATCCCGGCCCGGCGCCACGCCGCCAGCGCGGTTTCGCGCCAGATGGCGTGCTGCTGCCCCAGGCGCGCAATTTCGATATCATCCGTGCCGATGATGTAGTCATCATCATCCAGGCTGGCTTCGGCCATGGGCGTGTCTCCTCTTGCCAGGAAACACTAGCGCCGGCGCGGCCCGGACGGCCAGCCGTGAAATCATGAATTCGAAGAAAGGCCTATTGGCGCGCGACAAGACTGACGGGCTTGGACGCCACGCTGACATCCTGGCCCAGACGGGCTTCGACATGACGCGTTGTGGCACCGGCCGTGTCATAGGCCTGCCAGGCCGACCAACCCAGCGCAGCCGTCATCACGACAGCGAGGCTCCAGCATACGAGCGCCACAGTGCGCACATAGGCCGGCCATTGGTTATGGGTCTGGTTCGTCATGGTCGTTTCAGTCTCTGCTCAGCTTGCCCGTTTCACAGATGAGCGCATATTGACCGGCGAAAAGGTTAACGCACCTCATAATTGATTAAACTTCTATACACTATAGTAATATTGGCAAGTTTCTTCGATATTTCAGTAATTTGGTGCGCTCGATATAGTTATGCGTGAAACGCAAAAATCGCCTGAAAGGCGAAAATGGCGACCAGAACAACGAGTCCCGTCAACACAAGACGCGCCAGTCGGGCGAGCCGCCAGGCCAGGGGCCGCGCATATTCGGAGAGGTTGAGTGACATGTCCGGACCGGTTCTCTGGAGGGAGCCAGATTGGGCGATGCGTCAGCATCTGTCACATCAGCTTGGATGACATCTGCGTGAGAGGCGCGGCCACTATCCCGGCCCTATCCGCCGGACAAGCCGGATGGCGTGGTGGGGCCCTCTCCCAGCCGGAAACGCGCAAACATCGCTTATTTAATGTCATGAGGGGAAAGCGCTCGCCCAAAGCACCAACCGCCCGTCCCATCTCCCCGGGGGGATCTGGAGGCGGGCGGCCGTGTTGCTTCCGGTATCGGCTTTGGGGCCGTTTCCTTCCGCGCACCCCGGTCCGGGGACCGAGGCCAGTACAGACCCGGGTCTGTACTGTAATCGTCGCTTCCTGTTTCCCGTCTCCGAGGAGCCGGTTCGGTCTCGCCAGAAGGTCTGACTGTCCGTTTCGGAACCCTTGCGGGTCCTTCCCTTGAGCCTGGCTTTCCGATCCCTCCCCTTGCGGCTTGGTCTCTTCCGGCCTGCCCGTCTCTGGTTCTGCCTCCCGGGGGAGCCAGCCCGTCCGGGCTTTCCTTCCGTCGCGCCCTGGGCCTGAGGCCCGCTTCGGTCGCTGTCGATGATTGAAGTAAAGCAGTCAGACGCCGGGTCAGCAATGCACCGAACATGCCGTTTCGTGGACAAGTTCGCGCTCTTGGTGGAAAACTTTCCGGATTCTGTGGATATCCTGGTGAAAACTTCCAACACTCTGATTTCGCGCCCGGAATAGCGGCAAAGAAAAGCCGGCGCAACCGAGATTACGCCGGCTTTCCTGCTCAATTGCAGTGACGAAGCCTAGGCGGCTGCAGCCTGCGTTCCGAAGCGGCCATAGAAGGTTTCACCCTTCGACGCCATCTCTTCCAGAAGCGCGGGAACCTTGAACTGGTCGCCATAGGCGGCCTCAAGTTCCTTGGCCCGCGCGACGAAGGCCTTGGCCCCCACAGTGTCGATGAAGGAGAGCGTGCCACCGGTATAGGGCGCAAAGCCCCAGCCGAGAATGGAGCCGACATCGGCTTCCCGCGGATCCTGGACAATACCCTCTTCCATGCAGCGGGCGGCTTCCAGGGCCTGGGCGTAAAGGATGCGATCCTTCACGACATCGGCGCTGGGCTGGTCGGCAGCATAGGCACCGCCCGGAGCAAACTGCTCCAGTTCCGGCCAGAGGCGTTTCGGCTGCCCCTTCTCAGCCGGATAGTCGTAGAAGCCCTTGCCGTTCTTGCGGCCGCAACGGTCATAGTCTTCGACCATCTTGAACAGGATCGGCTCGGTGCCGTTGGGCTGATAGGCATCGCCCAGATCGGACTGGGTCTGCTTGATCAGCTTCACGCCGAGATCTAGGGCCACTTCATCCTGCAGCGAGAGCGGGCCGACCGGCATGCCCGCCATTTTGGCAGCATTCTCGATCAGGGCCGGCTTGACGCCTTCGGACAGCATTTTCAGGCCTTCGCCAACAAAGCGCATGACGCAGCGATTGGCGTAGAAGCCGCGCGTGTCGGACACGACGATCGGCGTCTTCTTGATCTTGGTGACGAAATCGATCGCGCGCGACAGGGCGTAATCGCCGGTTTCGCCGCCCATGATGATCTCGACCAGATTCATCTTCTCGACCGGCGAGAAGAAGTGGATGCCGATGAAGTTCTTCGGACGGGCCGAAGCCTTGGCCAGATCCGTGATCGGAATGGAGGAGGTGTTGGAGCCGAACACGGCGTCTTCGCCGATCTGCTCTTCCGCCATCTTGGTGATCTTGGCCTTCAGCTCGGAATTCTCGAACACGGCCTCGACGACCAGATCGACATCCTTGATCAGGGTGTAGTCGGTGGTCGGCGTAATCAGGGCGCCCAGCTTGTCAGCCTTTTCCTGGCTCAGCTTGCCGCGGGCGACGCCCTTGGCGAAGTGGTCCGTACAATGGGCCTTGCCCTTGTCGGCACCTTCCTGGGTGGCGTCGATCAACACGATCTCGATACCCGCCTGGGCGGAAACCGTGGCGATACCCGCACCCATGAAGCCGGCACCGATGATGGCGATCTTCTTGACCTCGCCCTTGGACTGGCTGGCCGGACGGCGGCCGCCCTTGTCCAAATCCTGCTTGGACAGGAAGATGGAGCGGATCATGTTGCGGCTTTCCGGACGCAGGAGCAGCTTGGTGAAATAGCGGCTCTCAATGCGGATCGCCTGATCCATGGAGACCTGGCTGCCTTCATAGACGCAGGACAGGATGTAGCGCTGGGCCGGGTAATTGCCATAGGTGTTCTTGCGCAGCATCGGAGAGGCGGCGGAGAACATCTGGGCGCCGGCGGGATGGTAGGGACCACCACCCGGGAATTTGAACTTGTCGCCATCCCAGGGCTGCTTGCCGCCCTTGGGGTCATCCTTGACCAATTGCTTGGCCGTCGCGACCAGATCGGCCATCGGCACGACCGCATCGGCCACGCCCAGGCCCTGGGCCTTGGTGGCGTCCAGCTGCTGACCCTGAAGCAGGATCGGCGCAGCATTCATGACACCGACCAGGCGCGGCAGGCGCTGGGTGCCGCCACCGCCCGGCAGAACGCCGACCATGGCTTCCGGCAGGCCCAGCTTGGCGGACGGATTGTCCGACGGCATGACGCGGTAATGGCAGGCCAGGGCAATCTCGAACCCGCCGCCCAAGGCGAGGCCGTTGACCGCCGCGGCGATCGGCTTGCCGCAGGTTTCCAGGCCACGGAAGGTCTTGTTGAGACGGAAGCACTGCTCAAACAGCTTCGCCTTCATCTCGTCTTCCGGAAGCTTGGCCGCTTCGGAAGACGACCCGCCGAGCTCGGACAGATCGGCACCGGCGCAGAAGGCCGACTTGCCGGAGGTGATGACGACACCCTTGATGGCCTCGTCGGAAATGATCTTCGCGGTCAGGGCGTCAAAGTCGTCCATGACATCGGCGGAGATGACATTCATCGACTTGCCCGGGCTGTCAAACGTGACCAGGGCAATGCCGTCATTATCGATTTCGAGTGTGAAGTTTTTCAAAGACATCAGGATTTCTCCTCGTCGGACGCATCGCCAGTCTGGACGGCGTCCTGCTTTTTCTTGAGTTCTTTCGCCTTGGCCGCGCCGAAGACGAGAGAAAATGACATCGCAAAAACGACACCCAACGAGATTCCCAGCGCCACATTCTGCAGCGCCACACCCATCGCAACGCCAAGAGCAATGCCCATCGGCACGCCGCGCGCAAAGCCCAGCTGGATCAGATTGTCTTCGCTCTTGCGATCAGTCTCGTTGGTGTCGCTCATGACCTAGACCCGCTCGATGATGGTGGCCGTGCCCATGCCGCCGCCGACGCAGAGCGTGGTCAGGGCGGTTTCCTTGCCCGTGCGCTCCAGCTCGTCGAGGACAGTGCCCAGGATCATCGCACCGGTTGCGCCCAGCGGGTGACCCATGGCGATAGCGCCACCATTCACATTCATCTTGTCGTGCGGAATGTCATAGGCCTGCATCAGGCGCAGGACGACGGCGGCGAAAGCCTCGTTCAGCTCCCACAGATCAATGTCGGAGGCGGACATGCCGGCCTTCTTGAGGACCTTTTCCGTCACCGGAACCGGACCGGTCAGCATGATGGTCGGCTCGGAGCCGATCGATGCCATGGCACGGATACGGGCGCGCGGCTTGAGACCGGCTTTCTCGCCCGCTTCCTTGGAGCCGACCAGGACCATGCCCGACCCGTCCACGATACCGGAGGAATTGCCGCCCGTGTGGACCCAGTTGAGATATTCCACTTCCGGATAGCGCTGGGTCGCGACGGCTTCGAAACCGACGAAATCGGAGAGATCCTTGAAGGCCGACTTCAGCGAGCCCAGACCCTGCATGTCGGTACCCGGGCGCATATGCTCGTCATGGTCCAGGATGGTCAGTCCCAGCTGGTCCTTCACGGGCACGATGGATTTGGCAAAGCGCTTCTCGGCCCAGGCCTGGGCGGCGCGCTTCTGGCTTTCCACGGCATAGCTGTCGACATCATCGCGGGAGAAACCGTATTTGGTCGCGATCAGGTCGGCGGAGACGCCCTGCGGCACGATGTAATGGTCGAAGGAAATCTCCGGGTCGGCACCCATGGCCCCGCCATCGGACCCCATCGGCACGCGCGACATGGCTTCAACACCGCCGCCAATGGCGAAATCGGCTTCGCCGGACATGACTTTCGCGGCGGCCACGTTCACGGCTTCCAGGCCGGAGGCGCAAAAACGGTTGAGCTGATAGCCCGCCGTCGTCTCGGCATAATTGGCATTGATCACGGCGGAGCGGGAAATGTTCGCGCCCTGCTCGCCCACCGGCGAGACCACGCCCATGATCACATCATCGACCAGCGCCGTGTCGAGATTATTGCGATCCCGGATCGCCTCGAGCTGCTGGGTGGCCAGCTGCAGCGCGGTGATCTCGTTGAGCGCCCCGTTCTTCTTTTTGCCGCGCGGGGTCCGCGTGGCGTCATAAATATAGGCTTCCGTCATGTTGGGTTCCTTTCCCTTGGCGGGCTGGTTTCCTTTTATCGACTAACGCTTTTGGCCCCTGTTGGCGGGGCGGGTGGTTGTTCCACTATTATTGGGCGCCTCACTCATCATCCCCCTCCTGGTCTTCGACCATGTGGAAGGCGACAGCGTGTTCGCCGCGTTCATTGAGGGCATGCGCGATGCGCAGGCGTTCCTCGATGGACTTGTTCTGGGAGAGCTTGGCCTTGCCTTCCAGGCGATGGATCTCGAACTCGAAACACTGGATGGCGGATTCCAGCTTGGCCCGGCGCTGCAGCTCGATATCGGTGATGCGCCATTCGGACTCGAAATCGGCAATCTGGGAGGACAGGGAGCGCTCGGCCTCCTCACCTTCCAGCGGCACCAGGACGCCGAAGGCATGGACGGCGACATAATTCCAGGTCGGCACATTCTTGCTCGGATCTTCATACCAGGTCGGTGAGACATAGGCGTGCGGACCGGAGAAGATGGCGACCGCCTCCTTGCCTGCCTGGATCGCCTCGGCCATTGGATTGGCCATGGCAACATGGCCGATCAGGACCTGGCGCTCGTCAGCCAGTTTGAGCGGGATGTGCGTGGCCGCCAGGTCCGGCGCGCCGGGCACCAGCATGAGCGCGAAATCATAGGTGCGCATCAGCGAACGCATTTCGCTCTCATCATCCATGCGGAAGGCGGGGGGGATGTACATCAGACACGAACTCCGCGGCGGGAAAACAAAAGGCTCATCGGCGGCGATACTTCTGCAGGAAGGCCCCGGCGATGAAGGCCAGGGTGATCAGGCCGAGCCAGACGAAATCCATGGCGAACGTGCCGGCGGAAACGAGCATGCCGGCAACCACGACCAGCCAGATCCCGGCCATCATGAAGGCATGGGTCCGCGTTTTCGCAACGCCGGCTGCAATGACCAGGGCGGCGAAGGCGGCCGCAGCCAGACCGCCGGCCTGTCCGATCGCCGGGTTGAAGATCGGGCCGAGCACCATGGAGACAATCACCATGGCCACGACCGGTCCGAGAAGCCCCAGCACGGCATTGCCGACATAGGACATCACGGACGGTTTGGTTTCGCCGGCTTCACTCATCACCGGCCTCCGCTTCACACCGCCAGGCCATGGTCTGGAAGCCGGAAATCTGGCTGCCCATTTTCAGCTGGCCATCCTCGATGATCCAGACCGCGATCTCGCCACGCTCGTCCTCTTCGGTCTCGCCGCACAGCGAGCCAATCCGGAAACCGCCCGTATGGGGATCGCGGATGAAGTAATCCATCGTGCAGGCCTCACCCTCGGCATTTTCAAAACCGGAATGCTGGATGGTGCGGCCGGAGGTGCACCCCTCCTCGCCCCATTCCCCCGCCAGGCACTGGTCGAACTGCTCTTCCAGCGTGCCCTCGGCGCCATAGCCGATGCATTGGGTGGTGAGGAGGAGGGACACGGCAAGCGGGGTGATCATTTGAAGTTCTCCCGAAGTTTTTGAGCGCCGGCACCAAGAAACACCAGAAGTACAAGGATAGGAACCGGCGTCAGAAACGGCAGGTAAGACACAGACCAGTTGACCATGTCGGCATCCCCCTGAGCCCGGCGGACAGCATCGATCCAGCTCGAGCCGCGCACAAAACCGTCCCACACACCGACGACGGCCAACAGGCTGACGCCCCAGAGCACTGAACCCTGCCTGCGCAGCCACCAGCCGATAGCCGCAGTCGCCAATCCTGCGACAAGGAGGGCGATGAAATTCAACGTGCTGGAATGCTGCGCCAAAGCCTCGGGCGTCAAACCGTCCAGTAGACCGAACGAACGGGCGAGGGAAAACAGGGCGCCGCTCAAGACCGAGAACAGGGAAAGCGCCGCGAGGCCAGCAAATGCCGACAGCATGCGGTTCTGCCCACGTCCCTCAACCTGAATGGCGCCCGCCTCACTCATCCCTACAGCGTCCTTGCGATCAGGAGTTTCATGATCTCATTGGTCCCGCCATAGATCCGCTGGACGCGGCTGTCGGTCCACATTTTCGCGATCGGATATTCGCGCATGTAACCATATCCGCCGTGCAGCTGCACGCACTCGTCGATGACTTCATTCTGGGCTTCGGAGACCCAGTATTTCGCCATCGAGGCGGTGGCCGGATCGAGTTCGCCCTTCATCAGGCGTTCCGAGCAATGGTGGACGAAGACTTCCGCCATGGTCGCCTTGGTCTTGCACTCGGCCAGTTTGAACTGGGTGTTCTGGAACTTCATGACCGGACGGCCGAAGGCTTCGCGTTCCTTGACGTATTTCACCGTCTCGAACAAAGCGCGCTTCATGGCGCCGACACCCTGGACGGCGATCTGCAGGCGTTCCTGGGGCAATTGCTGCATCAGCTGGATGAAGCCCTGGCCCTCTTCCGCGCCCAGAAGCGCATCGGCGGGCACCCACATGTCTTCAAAGAAGAGCTCGGCCGTGTCCTGGGCCTTCATGCCGACCTTGTCGAGGAGGCGGCCGCGCTTGAAGCCTTCCACCTTTTCCGTCTCGACCAGGAAGAGGGAGACACCGTCGAAACCCTTGGTCGGGTCCGTCTTGGCGACCACGATCACGAAATTGGCGGAGCCACCATTGGTGATGAAGGTCTTCTGGCCATTGATGCGATAGCCATTGCCATCCTTGACGGCTGTGGTCTTGACGCTCTGCAGGTCGGACCCGGTGCCCGGCTCGCTCATCGCGATGGCGCCGATCAGCTCGCCGGAGATCATCCGCGGCAGGATCGACTTCTTCTGGTCCTCCGACCCGTAATGGGTGACGTAGGGCGCGATGATGGAATTGTGCAGGCCGACGCCCCAGCCCGCCGCGCCGATCTCGGCACCCGCGGTGTGGAAGACGTATTCATGGCCCCAATCACCCCCGGCCCCTCCATATTCCTCGGGCACGGACGGGCAGAGAATTCCCGCCTCACCGGCCTTGGTCCAGACCTCGCGGTCGACCATGCCATTGGCTTCCCATTTTTCGGCATTGGGCACGCATTCCTTCGCCATGAAGGCGCGGACGCTGTCCTCGAACATGCGCACATCCTCGCGTTCGAGGAAGGCGGGTTTTGGTACGTTAAGCGGGTCCTGAAACATCAATCATCCTCCCCAGGATTTGACTGTCCTTGACGATATCGACCGGAAACGAAAAGGGCGGGCCAGGCTCTCACTGGCCCGGTCCCGCCCTGTCCTGATCGGCTTAGAAGGCCTCTTCTTCGAGGGCCATCATGCTGTCGGCACCGGCCTCGACCTTGGCCAGGTGCATGCCGGCTTCCGGGACCCAGCGGTCCAGGAAATAGCGGCCGGTCTTGAGCTTGGTCGCATAGTGCGGATCGGTCTCGCCGGCGGCGATCTTGGCCGAAGCGACCTTGGCCATCTTGGCCCACATATAGGTGAGGCAGGTCAGGCCGAAGAGGTTGAGATAGTCATGACTGCCCGCGCCGGCATGGTCGAAATTGTTCAGCGCATTGTTCATCAGCCAGTCGGTCGCCTGTTTCAGCTTGGCTTTGGTGTCCGCGACCGCGTTGACGAAGGGCTGGGTCTCGTCATTGCCGCCCTCGGCGACAAAGGCGTCCAGCTCGGCAAAGAAGGTTGTGATCGGGCGCATGCCGTTCATGGCCAGCTTGCGGCCGACCAGGTCGAGCGCCTGCACGCCATTCGTGCCTTCATAGATCAGGGTGATGCGGGCATCGCGCAGGAGCTGGGACGCGCCCCATTCCTCGGTGAAGCCAGAACCGCCATGCACCTGCAGGCCGTTGGAGACCATGTCATAGCCCTTGCCGGTCAGGTAGGACTTCACGATCGGGGTCAGCAGCGCCATGTAGTCGCCACCCTTTTCGCGCTGGGACGGATCGTCGGATTTCTCTTCCAGATCGCCATGCAGCGCGGTCCACAGGGCAAAGCAACGGGCGGCTTCGACGAAGGATTTCTGGTCCATCAGCATGCGGCGGACATCCGGATGCACGATGATCGGGTCGGCCGGACCGTCCTGGTTCTTCGGACCGGTCAGGGAGCGGCCCTGCAGACGGTCTTTCGCGAAGGCCAGGGATTGCTGGTAGGCGGCCTCGGCCAGGGCATAACCTTGCAGGCCGACGCCGAGACGGGCTTCATTCATCATGACGAACATGATTTTGAGACCCTTGTTTTCCTCGCCGACTAGCCAGCCGGTGGCTTCGTCATAATCCATCACGCAAGTGGCATTGCCGTGAATGCCCATCTTGTGTTCCAGACCGCCGCATTTGAGCGAATTGCGCTCACCCGGATTGCCGTCGGCATCGGGGATGAATTTTGGCACCACGAAGAGGGAGATGCCCTTCACACCGTCCGGGGCACCTTCAACGCGGGCCAGGACGAGGTGAATGATATTCTCCGCCATGTCGTGCTCACCGGAGGAGATCCAGATTTTCTGGCCGGTGATCTTGTAGGAGCCATCCGCCTGCGGCACGGCCTTGGTACGCAGCAGGCCCAGATCGGTTCCGCAATGCGGCTCGGTCAGATTCATCGTCCCGCCCCATTGGCAGGAGATCATCTTGGGCAGGTAGAGCTCTTTCTGCTCATCCGATCCACCCGTGTGAAGCGCCGCAGCGGCACCCAGCGTCAGGCCCGGATACATGCCGAAGGCCATGTTGGAGGCGGAGACCATTTCATTGAAGGCCAGGTTCAGCACGTGCGGCAGGCCCTGACCGCCATAGGCCGGGTCAGAGGACAATGCCGTCCAACCGGCTTCGGACATTTGCTGGAAGGCATCCTTGAAGCCCGTCGGGGTCTCCACATTGCCGTCCTCGTCCCGCACACAACCTTCCACATCACCGACCTTGGAGAGCGGGGCGAGCACGCCTTCGCAGAATTTCCCGCCTTCCTCGAGGATGGCGTCAATCGTGTCGGCATCCGCATCGGCAAAGCCGGGCAGGTGGGAATACTGGGTGATGTTGAGCACGTCGTGCAGCACGAAACGCTGGTCACGAACCGGGGCGCGATACGAGGCGGTCATCTGGGTTTCTCCGGGAAAGTCGGTGTGAAATCGGTCGGGGTTGGTGAAGGGGATCAGCCGGCGCTGGGCGCACCGGACCACGGATCAAGTCGGGCCTGGGCCAGGGCTTCAAACGCCCGGGCACGGCGGCGGACATCATCGGACGGGGTACGATCTTCCAGACGCTCGCGCATCCAGGCGAGGCCGGCCTGGAGCTCGGCAATGGCGCGCTCGACATCCTCGCGCTGCTGCTCAAGCACCTGGATTCGGGCGGTAAAGCGTTCGATTGCCGGCTCCAGCCGTTCACGGCCGCCCCGGTCAATCGCCTCGAGATCGAGGATTTCCTTGATTTCATCGAGCGCGAAACCGACCCGCTTGCCGCGCAGGATCAGTTCGATCCGGGCACGGTCCGCAGCGGAATAGATCCGCGCGGCGCCCCGGCGGGACGGGGTGATCATCCCTTTTTGCTCATAAAAGCGCAGCGTGCGCGGGGTCACATCGAACTCTTGGGCGAGCTCGCGGATGGTGAATTCGGAATCGGGAGCAACCGGCTTGATCATGCCGTGAACTGTGTTCACAAACTTACGCGAACGTCAACGTCAAATCTGTGACATTCAGGATTTTCAGCGCCTCTCCGCCTTTCCCCTTTCAATGCCAAGCCAGCCCATGCAAGCTGCATCTCATGTTTGAACCGGTTCTGTTTCCCGCCCGTTTTACCGGCCTGGCCTGCCTGGCCGGCCTCGCCCTGTCTGCAACGGCTCCGGCCCTGTCCCAGCAGCCGGACCCGGGCTTTTCCATCTTCGCGCCACAGCCCGAGGAAGAGACCGAGGAGACGGTTGACGCGCCGGAAACTGAGCTCTCGCCGAGCCTCACACAGACCGCCGGGGCCTGGCTCGACCGGGACGCCTATCTGGCACTCCGCGGCGAGCGGTCGACAGATGTGCTGCGCACGCGCTGGCAGATCGAAACCAGCGCCCTGGACGGAACTGCGCTGGGCAGGGAACAGCGCGAGATCGTGATCGGTGACGGCTATGCCTCCGAACCGGCCAGCGAAGGCCGGACCGTGTTCGATTTTGCCACCGACCGTATCCTGACCCGCACCGCCCTGCTGGAAGGGCCCGCCGTGCTGAACGCACCCATCGTCGCGCATGTGCACCGCCAGGTCAGCACCTTCTCCTATTTCACCCAGAACGGGGAGCTGGACGAGGTGACCGGCCCGGGCGGCAGCCAGTTCGAGCGCTTCTGGATCGAGGCCGCCATGGGCGTGCGCCTGTCCGAAGCGGACATGCATGTCACCGAGAACGAGGACGGCCATGTCGCCATCCGCCGCTTCGAGATGGGCAGCGAGATTTTCGGTTATGATCCCGGTGAAAGCGACACATCACAGGCGGCCGCGTTGTTCCAGGCCTGGATGCGCCACGCCCTGCCGATCCATCCGGACGCCCTGCACGCCCTGCCCGAAGACGGCGGCATTCCGGAACGCTTCTCCTTCCTGGTCTTCAGCCCCTCCAGCCCGGATGGGCGCCGCGAGACCTGGACCCGGCTGAGCCTCAATCCCGGCGAAGGCGCCTTTCCCTGGCCGGAAAACATTCCGTCAGCGCCAGCCGAGGCCTATGAGACCGGCCACCCGGCTATCACCCGGCTTCTGGCGGCGGGATTTGACGCCCTGAACCAGCCGGCCGCGGCTGCCACCACGGATGCCACCCTGGTCGCGGCCTCCGAAGCCGCCCAGAACCGCGCCGATTTCGCCGGTGCCTATCTCGCGCTCTACCAGATCGCCCAGCATGCCGGCCCCTGCCGCAATGGCTCGGACTCGCCAGCCTGCGCCCGGATGAGCCAGGTGACCGCGGCCGGTCTGGGCAATGCCGATTTCGAAGCCCTGATGAACGCCCTGTCCAACATGCAGGATGACCGTGAACGCGCTCTGGCCTATCTGCGCAGCCAGACCCACCGTCAGGGATTTGCCGGTGCCGCCATCAACATGCTGGCCGCCCAGTCCATCGCGGCCCAGCAAGCCGCGACGCC
The DNA here is from genome assembly GCF_016817355.1 of Maricaulis parjimensis. GTDB lineage: Bacteria > Pseudomonadota > Alphaproteobacteria > Caulobacterales > Maricaulaceae > Maricaulis > Maricaulis parjimensis. The sequence goes on along the minus strand of NZ_JADOTT010000002.1, from coordinate 422,367 downwards.
GGGCGCCTTGCCCGACTTGTCGCCGCTGGACTTCTTTGCGGCCAGCGCCGAGGCCGACCCGTTCGCGCCGCTGACCTATTGGCATGCCGGCCGTTATGCCGCCGCACGCGATGATATCGAGAGCGCCTGGATGCTGTTCGAGATCGCCCGTCGCTTGCCTGACGCCGACCGTTTACCCCCCTTGCGCGAAGCTTCCGCAATGCAGGAACAATTGCAGTCGCTTGCCCCGGATTTCTTCGGCCCGGCCGCTGCAAATTAACCACGATTGTCCACAGATTTAAGCCCGCATTAACCGAGTCAGAGCCTTGTCTAGACTCAGGAAATTCGCGTGCGAGCCCTAGTCTGCGATTCGGTGTGGAAACACTACATCTTGGGGCGGCGCGCTTGGTTTACACAATATTAACCGCAGAATAGCGTTGAGCGGTTAAGTCGAGCGAGCGATTCGGAAATGTCGTCCAGTGGGCCATGGAGCGTGAAAGGGATCGATCCCCGCGCCCGGGCGCGGGCTAAGTCAGCAGCGCGCCGGGAAGGCGTGACTCTGGGCGAATGGATCAATCGCGTCATCCTGGAAGACTCCGATCCCTCCAAGGCGGAATGGGATGATGCGCTGGAATCCTTCCCGGGATTTGGCGGCGGCTCCGCGCTGAATGAGGAAGACGACCGGCTGCTGCGCGCCATGGTCAATCGCCTCACCGAGCGCGTGGAAAACACCGAACAACGCTCGGCCCGCACCCTCTCCGGTCTCGACAAGGCCATTACCCAGCTCGCCGAGAAGATCAGCCGGTCCAGCGACCGGCAAAGTGCGGAATTGCAGTCCGCCCAGGCCACGCTCGACCGGGTCCGCAAATCCCATGAGGAACTGGCCGACCGTCTGCGCCAGGTCGAAGCGGCCGGCCCCGCTTCCAATTCGCCGGAAGACCGTGCGGCGTTTGAAACCACGATCATGAAGCTGGCCCGCCGGCTCTATGAGCATGAAAATGATATCGCCGCCCGCCTGCACGAGCTGGATACCGACGCCCGCTCCGCTTCGGAATCCCTGGAAGCTCGCCTCGCCCGGCTGGAAGCCCGCGCCGATGATTACGCGGATCTCGACCGCAAACGGCAGGACCGCACCACCGACACGCTGGGTCAGCTGACCTCGACCACGGAAGCGCTCAAGGCGCGGGTGGAAGGGGCCGAACGGATCACCAATGACGCGGCCCGCGCGCTCGACACGTCGGTCTCGCGGCTGGATGACCGTCTGCGTCATCTGGAAACCCGCAATTCTTCCGACACGGTCGATCTGGAGCGCCGCTTCGAACGCCTGTCCGAGGATGTCGCCCGCGTTATCGCCGACACGCGCAGCCAGATGGCCAAGGCCATGGCCGGTGCCGCTTCGGAACCGCGCATCGACCGGCTTGAGGACGCGCTGACCCGCGCCATGGCCCGGATGGACGAAGCGGAACGCCGCCAGGGCGACAGCATGTCCCGTCTGGGCCAGGAGATCACCAAGCTCGCCGGTGCGATCGATCGCCGCCTGACCGAGAGCGAGCGTCGCGCCGCTGACGCGCTGCGCGAAAGCCAGAATGAGAGCAAGCTGGACCGCCGTCTCGACGAGGTCCGCCAGGAAAGCCGCGATGCCATCCGCCGCATGGGCGAGGATGTCACGCGTCTGGGCCGCTCGCTCGCTGACCGCATCGACCAGTCCGAGACCCGCGCCAGCCAGGTCGTCGAGAATGCGACCGACCGCATGGCGCAGATGCTCGACAAGATCGAGTCCCGCCGTTCCAGCGAGGATGAGCTGGAAGACCGGCTGCGCCAGTCCGAGGAACGCACCGCACAGCGGATCGAGGATGCCCTGGGCAGTGTCCAGGAACGCCTGTCCTCCGTGCGCGACGAAACGGAAGAAGCCCTCTCCCCGGTCCAGCGGGCGATGTCTGCCCTGGCCGACCGTCTCGAGGCGATCGAGGCCAAGCATGCGCCGAAGCCGGAGGCTGAGCCCGAGGCCCAGCCGGAGGTGAAGGTCGAGGACAAACCGATCGCGATCGAGCCGGAAGAGGATATCGATTTCGATACACCGCTTTCGCCGCCGCCGCAGGCCGAAACACCGCTGGGTGCCGATCTGGACGAGGATGATCCCTTCCTCGCCGAAGCCGCACCGGCACCGAGCAGCAAGGCCCGTCCGGCCGAGCCGGCTCCCCAGCCGCAGCCCCGCCCGCAAGCACAGCCGGAAGTGCAGCCCGCTGCGGCCGCCATGGTCCTGCAACCCGCCCCGGTTCAGCCGGAACCGGCACCGCAGGCCCGCGCCCCGCGCCCGGCCGCGCCGACCGGCCGTATCGGCGCCACAGCCGATTCCGATTTCCTGGCCGCCGCCCGCCAGCGCACGCGTGCGCCGGGCCAGCCTGCTGCCCAGGCCACGAGCAAGCCCCGCAAACCGTCGCGTCTGGGCCGCACCCTGCTCTACACCCTGCCGGTCTTTGCCCTGGCCATGCTGTCCGGTGCCGGCGCGCTGCTGGTCTGGGAAGCCTGGAAGGGCGATGCCGAGCGCGTCGCCGTGGAAGCCCAGGCCGAACGCGACTTCATTGCCCAGGTCGAGGCCGGCCTGTCGGAACAGCCGGCATCTGCCGCCCCGTCAGAGAGCCCGGCTGAAACGCCGGTCGAAACCCAGGCCGAGGCACCCGCCATCTCCCAGGAGCCGGTGGCCCAGGCCCAGCCTGATCCGGAACCGCAAACCCCGCCACCCTCCAATGTGATGGCGGATGCGTCGGGCACGATGATGCCGGCCGCGGCCGAGCCGGTGGATGCGGCTCCTGTGACTTCGGCTCCGGCCCGCTCGCAGCCGCAAGCTCCGGCCTCCAGCCGCGAAACCACCCTGGCCAGCGCCGCTTCGGACGGAAACCCGGTGGCGCGCTATCAGCTGGGCATGCAGGCGCTGGAGAACGGCAATCCGGACAGCGCCGCCATTCTGCTGCGCCGCGCCGCCGAACAGGGCGTGCCGTCGGCCCAGTATCGCTATGCCAAATTGCTGGAAACCGGCGAAGGCGTGCCCCAGGACCTGGAAGCTGCGCGCCGCTGGACCGAACGGGCCGCCAATGCCGGCCACCGCCGCGCCATGCACAATCTGGGTGTGATGTACTACTATGGCACCGGCGTCGCGGAAAATCTGGAGACCGCGGCGCGTTGGTTCCAGGAGGCAGCCCTGCTCGGCCTGCGTGACAGCCAGTTCAATCTCGCCCTGCTGTATGAAACCGGGGATGGCGTGCCGCAGAGCCTGCCCGACGCCTATGCCTGGTTCACGATTGCCGCCAATGGCGCCAATGACCCGACGGCCCGCGAACGCGCTGCAGCGCTGGAGGGCGCGATGGAACCGGCCGCCCTGGACGCGGCCCGCTCGACGGCTGCCGGCTTCACGCCGCGCCCGATCGACGCTGAAGCCAACGGGATCTACCAGGACCTGCCCTGGGAGCGCACGGCAACCACGGATGTCGCCGCCGTGCGCCGGGCCCAGGGCTTCCTGTCCGTGCTGGGCTATGCGCCCGGCCCGATTGATGGCGAGATGGGCGCGCGCACGCGTGAAGCCATCATGCAGTTCGAGGCTGATCTGGGCCTGCCCCGCACCGGACATGTCGATGATGTTCTGATCGAACGTCTGGAACGTGCCGCGGCGGGCTGATCGGCCGGTGCAGATCTACCTCCCCATCGCGGAAATCTCGGTCAACATCTTCCTATTGCTCGGATTGGGCGGCGGGATCGGATTCCTCTCCGGCCTGTTCGGGGTTGGCGGCGGCTTCCTGATGACGCCGATCCTGATGTTCATCGGCATTCCGCCAACCGTGGCCGTGTCGACCCAGGCCCCGCAGATCGTCGCCTCCTCCTTCTCCGGAGCCCTCGCCCACTGGAAGCGCAAGACGCTGGACCTGAAAATGGGCGGCCTCCTGCTTGCCGGCGGTGTTGTCGGCTCCTTCTTCGGCGTGCAGCTCTTCTCCTATCTGCGCAGCCTGGGCCAGATCGACCTCTTCATCGGCCTGTCCTATGTCGGCTTTCTCGGCGTGATCGGCGGACTGATGTTCCTGGAAAGCGTGCGCAGCATCCTCAATGCGCGCTCCGGACGGGCCAGCACCGCCCCCAAACGCCGCCGGCGCAGCTGGGTGGAGCAATTGCCGGTGAAGATGCGCTTCCCGGCCTCCGGCCTCTACATCTCGATCTTCCCGCCGATCGCGATCGGTTTCCTGGTCGGCATTCTTGCAGCCATCATGGGCGTGGGCGGCGGCTTCGTCATGGTGCCCGCCATGATCTACATATTGCGCATGCCGACCAATGTCGTGGTCGGCACTTCCCTCTTCCAGATCCTGTTCGTGACCGCGCTGACCACCGTGCTGCAGGCCGGACAGAACCAGACGGTGGATATCGTTCTGGCGGCCCTCCTGATCGTGGGTGGCGTGATCGGTGCCCAGTTCGGGGCGAAGGCCGGACGTTTCATCAAGGCCGAGGAATTGCGCGCCCTGCTGGCCTTCATGGTACTCGCCGTCTGCTTCAAGATCGGGCTGGACCTGGTGGTGACCCCGTCCGATCTCTTCGTGGTCATCCCGGTCGAACCGCAGGGGGGCAGCTAGATGATCTCCGCCATTCTGCTCGCCATGGCCCTGCAGGGTCAGCAGCCCCTTATCCAGACCGAGGCGCCGAGCATTGTCGCCGCGCTGACCCATGAGACCGTGGAAATCCGCGAGGATTTCGTCGGCCAGGAACTGGTTCTCTATGGCGCGACGCGCGGCCTGACCATCCAGGACGAGATCGTCGTCGTGCTGCGGGGTCCGGAATATGATCTGCGCGTGATGCGCAAGGAGCGCAATTTCGGTGTCTGGGTCAATTCCGACCCGGTCGTGTTTGCCGATGTGCCCAGCTATTACGCCATCGCCACGTCTTTGCCGCTCGAGGACATTGCCTCCGATGCGGAACTCGCAGCAGGCCGGATCGGCCTGCCCTCCCTGTTTGCCCGCCAGCCGGTTTCCAATGGCCAGATCACACTGTCACAGGAAACCGTCCTGCCTTATCTGCAGGCCATCGCCCGGGCGGGGGAGCGCCAGAATCTCTATGCGGAAGCCCAGCGCGGCGTCGAAGTCCTCGATGGCGGTCTGTTCCGGGCCACGATTTCCCTGCCGCCCCTGACGCCGGTCGGGGATTATGTCGCCGATGTCTATCTCTTCCGCGAAGGCCGGGTGATCGCCAGCCGGTCCGCTGCCTTGCGGGTGGAAAAGGCCGGGCTTGAACGCTTCATCTATGATTTCGCGCAGACCCTGCCCTGGCTTTACGGCCTGTTCTGCGTCCTGCTGGCCGTGCTGGCCGGCTATATCGCCGATGCCATCTTCAACCGGCGCTGATTTCCCGGTAAATTGCCCGCATGGGTTGGATCAAGGATATCTCCGACAGCACACTGAGCTGGTGGCGCGAGATTTCGTCCGGTTCGCTGGAGCGGAGCCAGAAGGCACGCCTGCTGGCCATGCTGGAGGATGAGCGTTTCACCTGGCGCAAGCTGGACACTTTGGCCAGCGGGATTGGTGCCACCCCCGAAGAAACCCGCAAACTCCTGGTCCAGCTGAAAGCCCGGCCACAGGAAACCGATCCGGACAAATGGGGGCTGATCTCGCGCAATCCGGTCTCCCGAACATAGCCCGCACTTTCCCGGGCGCGCCGCCGGACTATGTCTGCCGGCATGACCGGACACACTCCCATTCCCGCCCGCGCCCTCTGGGGCGGACTGGCCGGCTGGATACCCTTCTGGCTGCCCGTGGCGCTTGCCATTGAGGCCCGTTTCACTGGCCGCAGCCCCGCCGCCGAATTCGCGCTTTTCACACTCTATGGTGCCCTGATCCTCTCCTTTCTGGGCGGGGCGCGATGGGGGCGGGCCCTGGCACCGGACAACGAGACGGCCACCTGGGGGCTGGCGCTTCTGCCGACCTGTCTGGGACTGGCCGCCATCGGCCTTCACTGGGCGCTGGGCGCGCCGGCCGGGATCGCACTGATCATATTGGGCCTGTGCGCGCACCTGTTCTGGGATCGACAAGCCATGCGGTGCGGTGAATTGCCGGACTGGTATGGGCGGCTGAGGCTGGTGCTGAGTGCGGGCGCCATTCTGGCCGGATTGGCCTGTCTCGGCCTCGCCCTGCTCTAATAGCGGTCCGGGACGCAGGCCTTCGCGGCAACGGGCCAAACCCGGTCCCGGCCCATGATCATGGCGTCCGGCGTGCCACCGAAACAGCGCGTGAAGGCGTCATCACAGACATTCAAACCGCCGGTATAGGCGCCGAAGGCCGGCAGGATGAGACGCGTTCCGTCCGTCGCGAAACAGCGATTGCGGACGCTGCGCCCCTTGCGGCGGACCTTGGCGCAGGGATGGAGGTGGCCCGCCACCTCGCCGGGGGCCGCTCCCTCGGTGGGCTCATGGCGGAAGACCAGGCCGGCCAGCTCGATCTCATCCGTCACCTCTCCGCCGAATTGCGGCGGCGGTGCCGGATCGTGATTGCCCTCGATCCAGATCCAGCGTTCCAGCCGGTTCACCAGGGCGCAGAGCGTGGCCGCATCCTCGTCATGCATGCGCTGATCGGCGCGTGTGTCGTGGAAACTGTCCCCCAGTGCTATCACGGTTCGGGGCTGGTGCCGCTCTATCGCCTCGGCGAGCCGGCGCAGTGTCGTGCGCGTGTCATAGGGTGGCAGCATCTGGCCACCCACGGCGAAGGAGGAACCCTTCTCGAAATGGAGGTCGGACACGACCAGGAGACCCACTTCCGGCACGACCAGAACGCCGTCCGGATCCGCCAGGACCAGTGTTTCATGGACGCGAAAACGGCATATCGCCTGGAGCTGGACGGTGTCAGTCAAGCCGCATGGCCTCCGCAATCAGATCCTCGGACGAGACGTCTTCCAGGATGCTCTCATGGCCTTCGCCATAAACGGGTTCCTTGCCGATCTCCAGCATGACGGGCACGGCGAGTGGGGAGATCCGGTCCAGATCGACATGCTCGATCTGCCCCTTGATCCGGGACAGCGCCGTGCCGAGCCGGTGGATGTCCAGCAGGCCGCTGCCGGCATCGGCCCAAGCGGCCTTCAAGAGAACATGGTCCGGCTCATGTTCACGCAGGACATTATAGATGAGATCGGTGGACATGGTGACCTGGCGGCCCGTCTTCTCATGGCCGGGAAAGCGGCGCTCGATCAGGCCGGCAATGACGGCGCAATTGCGGAAAGTCCGCATCATCAGCTGGCTCTCGGCCAGCCAGGCATCCAGATCATCCCCCATCATGTCTTCGTCAAACAGGGCGTCAAAGTCCAAGCCGGACAGATCGCGCAGCCCCCAGACCGAGAGCGCGTATTCATTGGCGACAAAGCCCATGGGCCGCATGCGCATCCGCTCCAGCCGCCGGGTCAGCAGCATGCCCAGCGTCTGGTGGGCGAGCCGCCCCTCGAACGGGTAGCAGACCAGGTAGAAGCGCGCCGACCGCGGGAATGTTTCCACCAGAAGCCCCTTGGCGCGCGGCAGGCGGGAACGCTTTTGCTGCAAGTCCAACCAGTCGCGGACCTGGCTGGGCAATTGGTCCCAGCCGGAGGGATCCTGAACCAGGTCACGAACGCGCGCCGCCAGATAGGTGGAGAGCGGAAACTTGCCGCCATTATAGGTCGGGATGCGCGGTTCGGTATCGGTGGAGCGGGTCACACGGACCGCCATCTCCTCGATCCCCTCGAACCGCAGGACCTGTCCGGCAAACAGGAAGGTGTCGCCCGGTGCCAGCTGGTCGACAAACCATTCCTCGATCTGGCCAAGCCGGTGCCCGCCCCGCCCGCGCGATGAGACCACGACGTCCAGCATCGGCGATTCCACGATCGTGCCGACATTGAGCCGGTGACGCTGGGCGATCTGCGGCGTGCGAGCCGTCCACAACCCGTCGCGACGTTTGATCAGACGGCGAAAACGGTCATAGGTCGCCAGCGCGTACCCGCCGGTCGCCGTGAAATCGAGGACCTTGTCATAGGTTTCCCGGTCCAGCTCCGCATAGGGCGAGGCCGTGCGGATCTCGTCGAACAGGGCGTCGGCATTGAAAGCTTCGCCACAGCCCCGCCCCATGATGTGCTGGGCCAGAACATCCAGAGCGCCGGCCTTGAGTGGCTCTCCGTCCAGCGCATTGGCGGCCACCGCCTCCCGAGCGGCTTGGCATTCCAGATGCTCAAACCGGTTGGTCGGCGCCAGCAGGGCACGCGAGGGACTGTCGAGCTGGTGGTTGGAGCGGCCCAGACGCTGGATCAGGCGGGAGGAGCCTTTCGGCGCACCCATCTGGACGACGAGATCGACATCCCCCCAGTCAATGCCGAGATCGAGCGTGGAGGTACACACAACGGCTTTCAGCTTGCCCGCCGCCATTGCCGCCTCGACCTTGCGCCGCTGCTCCGGCGCCAGCGAACCATGATGCAGGGCGATGGGCAGGTTTTCGTCATTGATGTTCCAGAGTTCCTGGAAGGTCATCTCGGCCTGGGAGCGCGTATTGACGAAGACCAGCGCCATTTTCGACGCCTTGATCCGCTCATAGACATCCGCAATGGCGTGACGGCCGGAATGTCCCGCCCAGGGTATGCGCGTGTCCGGATCGAGAATGTCGACCCGGGGCCGAGCCCCCGGCGCACCGCGGACAATGCGGGCAAAGCGCGAGGTATCGGGCGACTGTGCCGTCAACCAGCGGGCCAGCCCGCCCTCATCGGCCACCGTTGCCGACAGGCCGGCACGGCGGGCATCCGGCGCCCAGCGGGTAATGGCCGCCAGTCCCAGCGCCAGCAAATCCCCCCGTTTTTGCGGCGCGATGGCATGGACTTCATCGATCACGATCCGGCGGAGATCGCGGAAGAAGGCCTCAGCATTCGCCGTCGCACAGAAGAGGGCCAGCTGCTCCGGCGTGGTCAGCAGAATGTCCGGCGGCTGCGCGCGCTGGCGCTGACGCTTGGACTGGGAGGTGTCCCCCGTGCGTGTCTCGATGCGCAGATCCAACCCCATCTCGCTGACCGGCGTCATCAGATTGCGGGCCACATCAACCGACAGGGCTTTGAGCGGAGAAATGTAGAGCGTGTGCAGGGCATGCGGCCGGTCGGGGCGCGGGTTCGCGGCGACGGTCTCTGCCAGTTCGATCAGGCTGGGCAGGAATCCCCCCAGCGTCTTGCCGCCGCCGGTGGGCGCGATCAGCAGCGCATCCTCGCCGGCCTGCGCGGCCTCGATCATCTCCAGCTGGTGCGGGCGCGCGGCCCAGCCCCGGCTGGCGAACCAATCGGCAAAACGCGACGGCAGGAGAGAAGGGGGCTGCGTGTCCGGCATGCGGGAAAGACTAGTCCGCCGATGCTGGCGGGGCGAGAGACCCGACAGCAAAAGCAGGGGACAATCCGCAAAAGCGTCCCCCTGCCCTGTCCGCCCCGATTTCGCCATGCTTGCGGGCAATGAGTAGAGTTGCGAGGGAAAGTGAAATGCCAGGGACCGTTTTTGACCGGTACAAGGCGCTGGATGCCGCCTTTGTCGACCGTGCCGCACGCGGCGGGAAGCTGTATGCGCATTTCGCAGCCCTGGCGAGCCTGTCATCGACACAGGACCCCGTCCTGCAGGCAGAACGCACGATCCAGCTCCGTGACCAGTTGAATGAAGGCTTGGGCATGTGGGCCAGCCCCACCAAGTCGATGCGCCTGGTTTTCGCGGCCGCCTTGGCCGCCAGTGGCCGCACCTCGGACCATTTCTTTGCCGCCCGAACGGCGCTGGAGGACTGCCGCAAGGCGCGGGGTGGGCGCCGGCTCACCCATAATGGTGCCTGCGCCGCCCTGGCGCTGGTGTCCTCGGGCGGGCAAGGCCACCAGGCCGACAGTTTCTACGACATCCTGGAGGCCATCGCCGCCCCGTGGTGGCGGCGCGATGCCGGCCGGGAGGAAGTCGTCGCCGCCATCTTCGCCGGGCTGGGCGAAACACCGGAAGAAGCGCTGGGTCATCTGAACCGCGCCCGCCAGGATCTCCGCGATGCCGGCATTCCCAAGGCTGCCGCCGAGGCCGCCGCCTGCGAGATTGCCTTCCAGCAATATGATGCGCGGGCCATCGGCCCCGCCTGGGCCGCTCTGAATGCGGGCCTGCGCCGCCATGGCGCACTGCGCAGCGGGATCGGCAAGACCGGCATGGCCGTCGCGGCCGCGCACGGCCGGGGCAAGGAAATCGGCACCCAGCTCGTGCAGACCTATCAGGCCATCAAGGCCGACAAATCCCTGCGCGTCTCCAGCGATGTCGCCGCCAAACTGGCGCTGCGCCTGACGCTGGCTGGCCAGGGCGATGTCCAGCCCATCGATGCAGCCCGGGATCTCGCGGCCATCCTGGCAGCCCAGGCCGCGATGATTGTGGCCGCCACCTCAGCCAGCGTTGCGGCGACCACCGCCGCCACGAGCTGAACACGCTTTTAGGCCTGTCCCGTTCGGGCCGGCAGACAGACACACGGACCAATCGGCAAGGGGGGATTATTTGCCATTCAGCTCACTGGACTCGAACCATATCGTCGACACACTGGAGAGGCTGGCCGCCCGCGTTCGAGAACGCTTCCCGGATGCCAGCCTGAACAATGTCATTCTCGAGCTCATCGAGCTGGGCAAGCGTGACCGCCGCCGAAGCGAACGTCTCGCCCGTCCCTATTTTCTGCTTCGCGCCGGCACGATCCTCGCCGTGCTTCTGTCCGTAACCGCCCTGGTGCTTGTTGGCCGCGGTTTCTTCAACTGGGTCGATGTCGACGGCACACAGGCGGATATCTATACCGTGTTCGAAGGCGTGGAGGCCGGGCTCAATATCGTAATCCTGACAGCCGTCGCGATCTTCACGCTGACGCGCGTCGAGGAAAGGCTGAAACGCTCCCTGGCGTTGGATGATCTGCACGAATTGCGCTCGATCGCCCACGTGATCGACATGCACCAGCTGACCAAGGACCCGATCGCCCTTCTGCGTCTCGGCCCGCAGACCAAGGCTTCGCCGCGCCGGGCGATGAGTGATTTCGATCTGACCCGCTATCTGGATTATTGCGCCGAGGCCCTCTCCATGGCGGGCAAGATTGCGGCTCTTTATGCCCAGAATTCACGCGACCCGGTCGTGATCGCCTCGGTCAATGACATTGAAAGCCTGACAGCCAACATGTCCGCGAAAATCTGGCAGAAAATCACCATTGTCCGCGATACGACGGATCGTGTTCCCGAGCCCGCCACATAAGCATTCCCCCAACAGGGGAAGGGTGCTAGTAGCGATTGAAACGCTTGCAGAGGGGCATGTGCGATGAATCTCGAGGAATTCCTCAATCCGGAAACCATGGCCGTCCTGGCCGAACGCGGCATTGCCGCCGGGACCAATCTGATCCTGGCCGCCCTGATCCTGATCGTCGGCTTTATTGTCGCCGGCTGGGCGCGCAGCGGCGTCCGCAAAATGGCGGCCAGCTCGGAACGCCTCGACGACACGCTGGGCAATTTCTTTGCCTCCATCGTCTATTATGCCGTGATCGCCGTGGTGATCATCGCCGTTCTGGGCAAGTTCGGCGTGGAGACGACCAGCATGGTCGCCGCACTCGGTGCCATCACCCTGGCCATCGGCTTTGCCCTGCAGGGCACGCTTTCGAACATCGCGGCCGGCGTGATGATCATCGCCTTCCGTCCCTATGCCATTGGCGACTGGGTGGAAGTGGCCGGTGTCGCCGGCACGGTGAAGGATGTGAACCTGTTCACCACCATCATGGCGACGGGCGACAACAAGAAGATCATCATTCCCAACGGCCAGGCCTGGGGTGATGTGATCACCAATTACAGCGCCAACCCGACGCGTCGTGTCGATTTCGGTTTCTCCATCGATTATGGCGACGATATCGACAAGGCGATGGCGGTGATCAAGGAAACCCTGATGGCCGACGAGCGCGTGCACCGCGACCCGGACATTTTCCTCGCCGTGACCGCCCATGGCGAGTCCTCGGTCGACCTCGCCGCCCGCGTCTGGGTCAACACCGCCGATTATTGGGGTGTGCGTTTTGACGGTTTGAAGAACGTCAAGGAAGCCTTCGACAAGAACGGCATTTCCATTCCCTACCCGCACCGCGTCAATATCGCGAAAAAGGGCTGAAGCGGCTTTGGGCAATCGGGGTGGTGATCGCCCCGATTGCGCCGCATTTGGAGGTAGAGTGAAGCCATGACCGAGACGAATACGAACACGTCGACCTCCACCCCCGAACGCCGCACTTTCGTGCAGCGCCTGATCAGCCTGTCCGCCAAGGATATTGTCCGCCTGGTACTGCTGTGTGTGCTGGCCGGCTTCCTTCTGGCGGCGCTCAACGTCAATCCGCGCGATCTGTGGATCGATTTCTTCGGCACGCTGGCGGAGAGCTGGTCGCGGTTTGCGTCCTTCATCATCGATAGCGCCGGCTGGGCCGTGGAGTATTTCCTCCTGGGTGCCGTCCTGGTGATTCCGATCTGGATCGTGTTCCGCGTGATCCGGGCAACCGGCCGCCCCTGATCCGCAGAAGTCATGCGGCGTTAACCACTTGCCTTTGCAAGATATCAACAGGTTTGACTTAAACCCTTCGCATGATCGAACGGGCGGAAACCTTTCCGGGCGTGTCCAACGCCCTTGTCCAGGCTGACGCCTGGTCGCCCCAGCGTGCGCCGCTCCTGCTGCAATCCAATCCTTTCATGCGTTCCATCCTGGTCTCGCTGCTGCGCGATGCCGGCAGCAATGAAGTGCATGTCGCGCGCTGCGCCGACAGCACGATGGAGATGATGAATGAGCGCCTGCCCGGCGTGCTCGTCTCAGACTGGAATGATGCCTCCACGCCGACCGAAGACCGTCTGCGCCTGATCCGTCGGATCCGCGAGATGGACGACCGTGTCCTGCGCGAAATGCCGATCATCATGATTTCCCAGCCGCGCTCGCGCCGGGAGATTGAACTGGCCCGCGATGCCGGTGTCAGCGAATTCATCATCACACCGATTGCCCCGGTGACCCTGCAGCACCGGCTGACCTCGCTGCGCGAGAAACCGCGTGACTTTATCGAGTCCCCGCGCTTCGCCGGGCCGGACCGCCGCCGTCGCAAACGGCATGCCGCCGGTCCCAGCTACAAGCGCATGGCCGATGTTGAAGCCGGCCTGACCACGCCGATGCAGGCGGCCCGCGCCGCCGCCGTTTCGCTGGTCCAGGAAATGCAATTGAGCGGGGACCCGCTGACCCTGCGCGTGGCCCGCTCGCTGCAGCGCTTCATCTCGCACATCAAGACTTACACGCTGGTCGAGGCGGAAGTCGCCGACATGCACCGGGCGACGATTTCCCAACTCTCCCGCATGGCCGAGGACGGCAATCCGCTGCGCGAACCGGTCGTGATGGGCCTGGAACAGGTCGTCGAGAAGCGGATGCGCCGCGGCTAAAACCGCTTGGCCGGGCCCCTGGGCATGACCTATCAATTTCCGGTCTGCTCGCAACACGGCCCCTTCCATGGACCCGGAACCCCCAGAAGACCCCGAAGAATTCCAGAAGCGTCTCGACGCGCTGGCACCGCTGATCGTGGATGGCGCGCCCTATGCGGTCTCCCTGGGATTCAAAATCATCGAGATGACGCAGCGCCGGGCGGTGATGACGACACCCTATTCCGAGGACCTGATCGGCGACCCGGAAACCGGAACCCTGCATGGCGGGGTGATCACCGCGCTTCTGGACCATTGCTGCGGCATGGCTGCCTTTGGCGGTCTCGGTGCCCGGCACACCCCCGCCACACTGGACCTGCGGATCGACTATATGCGTCCGGCCAAGCCGGGCTGCGACATCACCGCGGAAGCCCATTGCCTGAAATCCCACGGCCTGGTCGCCTTCGTCCGGGCCACGGCCCATGACGGAGACCCGGAAGACCCAGTCGCCATTGCGCAGGCCGCCTTCATGATCTCCGGCGCTTCCAAGGCCGCGCACAAGCGCGCCATGGACGCGATCAGGGGAGGCGGCGAATGAGCCAGGTCCTGCTGGAAACCCTGCTGGCCACGCCCTTCGTCTCGCGCATCGGCGTGCAGCTGGAGCAGAAGGGGACCGAACTGACCGGTGTCCTGCCTTTCACGGACACGTTGGTCGGCAATCCATTGATCCCGGCCCTGCATGGCGGGGCTGTCGGGGCTTTTCTGGAAGTCGTGGCCTCGGCCTCGCTGCTGGTCAGCCAGCCCATGGCCCGCCTGCCCCGCCCGATCGATGTTGCGATCGACTATCTGCGCCCGGCCCGGGCCCAGGATGTCTATGCCCGCGCCATCGTCGCCCGTTCCGGCCGACGTGTGGCCAATGTGCGGGTGGAAGCCTGGCAGGGGCGGACCGAGGCCCCGGTGGCCACGCTGCACGGCCACTTCCTGATCACGCCGGAAGGCGCTGACAGCGCATCCTGACGGTTGCGTTACGGTTCCGAGAGAATATGACGCAGGACTGACGCCGGTTTAGGTCGGGCGCCATCTTCGCGTTATGCGCAAGGCGTCAGTGTGGGTTCTGCGGTGAGGGATGCGAGGTGCATGCCTGCCGCCCGTGAACAGGAGCCCCCTATGATCAAGACCCTTCTGGCCGCAACGGCCACCCTCACCCTGCTGGCCCCCGCCACCCTGGCGTCCGATGCCAACCGCCAGTCTGAAACCGTGGTGTTCGATGCCACCGATCTGCACAATCCGAATGCGGTTGCCGAGATCCGTGCCGAACTGCTTGATGCCGCCGAAAAGCTCTGCGTCGAGCGCGGCCTGCGGGGTCTGGACCGGGCCCGTGTGGAACAACAGTGCATCGAAGCGACTTTTGCCGCGGCCGACTTCCGTCTGGAACAGCGCCTGGCCGACGCCAGCAACGGCTCGTCGCGCTTCGCCATGACCCTGGTGCGTTCCGAATAGTGCCGCACACCGTGTGACGAGCCGTGCCAGGGGCTGACACGGCTCGCACCGCGACGCCTTGCCCCATGGGATCCCCATCCAGGGCCCGCTAGAGTGTCCGCATGGATACCACCGGACCTCTCATCGCCTATTACGACGCGCTTTGCCCGATCTGCCGGATGGAGATGGGACGTTATGCGCGCCATGGCGCGCACATCATCCAGCTTCATGATTGCAATGGCGAGTTGCCGGACGACGTGGACCGGGATGCCGCGCTGGCCGCGCTGCATGTGCGGCTGCCAGACGGGCGTGTCGAGACCGGCTGGAAGGCCTTCATCGCGATCTGGGAACGCATCCCGGGATGGCGCTGGCTGGCCCTTCTGACCCGCCCGGCGCCCATACGCATCCCCCTGGATGTGCTGTATCGCTGGCTTGCCCCCTACCGCCCGCGCCAGAAATGCCGCGATGGCGTGTGCGGCGTCTGAGCCTGATAATTTCGTAATTTCAGCATCTTGAAGCCAGCGCGGGATTCGTGCCAAAGGCGCCATACATTTTTGCATTTTCGCAGTGCACCATTTTTTGCTGCAGCGCACTGGAAATTCCCACGAAGCATGTCCAGTCTAGTGTCCATCGGCCATGCACTCACGCATCGCCCCAAGACATTTGGAGTTCTGTCATGCGCATCATCGCCCTTGCCGCCCTCGCCGCTGTCGCTTCCGCTCCGGTCGCTTTCGCCGACCAGCCGGCCGACGCCGTCACCATTGAGCTGGCCTCTTTCAACCTGGACAGCGCCTCTGACCTGGCGGCCCTGGAAGCCCGTATCGAAGAAGCCGCCACCGACGTCTGCCGCGACCGCGTCATGACCGACCTGCTGCGCTCCTACACGATGCGCCAGTGCGTCCGCGAAACGACGGCCCACGCCATGGCCCAGCTGGATGTGGCCCGCGGCGTCGTCACCGCCGAAGCGGCGTCCCAGCAAATCGCGCTGAACGACTAATTCACACCACGACCCTTGCCCGGCCCCAAAGGCCGGGCTAGGTGCGCGGGATGTCCACCGCCCCGCTCACCCGGATTGATGTTCTCAAACGCGCCTGGCCGCTGGTTTTCGCCAATGCGGCCGTGCCCCTGGCGGGCGTCGCGGATACATTTGTCCTCGGCCTGTCCGGTGATACCGCCGATCTCGGCGGCGTGGCACTGGGCAGCGCCATCTTCTCCGTCTTCTACTGGAGCTTCTACTTCCTGCGCATGGGCACGACCGGGCTGACCGCCCAGGCCGATGGCGCCGGAGACACGGCGGAAGCCCAGCGCATCCTGCTTCGCGCCCTTGCGATTGCCAGCCTGCTCGGCCTTCTGGTCTGGGCGCTGCGCGATCTCATCGCCTGGGGCGGATTTGCCGTCCTGCAGGGTGAAGCCGCTGTCGAGAGCCGGGGCGAGGATTATCTCCTGGCCCGCGCCTGGGGCGCACCGGCCGCCCTGGCCACTTTCGCCCTGTCCGGCTGGCTGATCGGACTGGGCCGGAACGCAGCGACACTCGCCATCTACATCACGTTCAGCGCCCTCAACATTGTGCTCGATCTCTGGTTTGTCCTGGGGCTGGGCCATGGCCCCGGCGGTGTCGGTGCCGCCACAGCGATTGCGGAATGGGGCGGACTGGTCGCAGCCCTCGGCTTCACCGCCCTCGCCCTGCGTCAGCAAAAAGGCTGGGCCGCAGGCGTTCTGGACCGGGCCCGCCTGATGGCCCCCAAGGCGCTGGCGGAAATGTTCCACGTCAATCTCAACCTGATGATCCGCACCTGGTGCCTGGTGATCGGCTTTACCTGGTTTGCCAATGCCGGCGCGCGCCAGGGCGCAGCGCCCCTGGCCGGCAATCACGTCCTGCTGCAGGTCATCTCGCTCTGGGCCTTCGTGCTGGATGCCTTCGCCTTCGTCGCCGAGACCGAGGCCGGCCGTGCCTTTGGCCGCAAATCCCTCGGCGATCTGCGTCGCGCTGTCCGCCTGACGGGCGAGCCCATGTTCGCAGCCGGTGCTGTGTTCGCCGGGCTGACCTTCCTGTACGGGGATGAGGTCCTGGCTTCGGTGATCAAGGATGAAGCTACCCTCAACGCGGCCATCACCTATCTGCCCTGGTGCGCGATCGTACCCTTCCTGGGGGCCGGTGCCTGGCTGCTGGACGGAATATTCATCGGCACGACGAGCGGAAAAATCCTGCGCAATGCCGGCATTGCCTCGGTCCTGGTTTATCTGGGCGCCGACGCGATCCTGTCACCCAGTTTCGCCAATCACGGCGTCTGGGCCGCCTTTGTGGTGTTCTACTTAGCCCGGGCCGGAGCCCTGGGCGTGGCCTATCCGGCGTTGGAAAGACGACTGGCTCAGCCCACCCCGACAGCATCGGCGACGGACGCAAATCCGTCCGCCTGAAGCCGCTCGACCAGGCCTTCCTTGATCTCGGTGATCAGGCTGGGTCCGTGATAGACGAGGCCGGTGTAGAGCTGGATCGCATTCGCCCCGGCCCGAATCTTGGCATAGGCCGTTTCCGGACTGTCCACACCACCCACACCGATAATGGCCAGATCCGGCCCGGCGACATGGCGGAACTCCCTGACAAGATCGGTGGAGCGCTGGAAGATCGGCGGACCGGACAGACCGCCCGCTTCGCCCATTTTATCACTCTGCAGGCTTTCCGGACGCGTGATCGACGTGTTGGACACGATCACACCATTCAGCCCGTGCCGGCCGATGGCCGCGACAATATCGGCCGCCTCACGGTCCTCAATGTCAGGCGCGATCTTGATGAAGACGGGCGCCTCATCGCGCACGGCCACAACCCGGGCCAGCAGCTCGTCCAGCGCACCGGACGCCTGCAGCGTGCGCAGGCCCGGCGTGTTCGGTGAGGAGACATTGACGGTGTAGAAACCGGCCAGCCCGCGCAGCTCTTTCAGGCAGGCGACATAGTCGGCGACGCGGTCTTCGCTATCCAGATTGGCACCCAGATTCACCCCGACCAGGCCGGGTCGCCCGGACCGGCGCTGCAGCTGACGGCGAAAATGCTCCAAGCCCAGATTGGGGAAGCCCATCCGGTTGATGACAGCCTCGTCCTCTTCAAGGCGGAAAATGCGCGGACGCGGCTTGCCATCCTGCGGTCGCGGCGTGACGGCACCGCATTCGACAAAGCCGAACCCCATGGCCAGAAGCGCGTCCGGCGCATCGGCATTCTTGTCGAAACCGGCGGCCAGCCCGACCGGATTGGTCAGAGCGATGCCGGCCAGGGATGTGGCCAGCACCGGATCGTCTTCGGTCTTTTCCTTGGGCCCCAGACCGGCCTTCAGTCCCATCAGGGTCAGCTTGTGCGCCTGTTCCGGATCCAGTCCGCGCAGGAAGGTGGTGGCCAGGTCGTGCAGCATGTCAGTCCCGCTCCAGGTCCGAGGGCAAAATCCAGTCGCCATCCTCATTGCGCCGCACATGGCGCATGCCACGCACCGCGCTGGACGGGATATCCCCATATACGTGCGGGAAGAGCGCGCCGCCGCGCGAAACTTCCCATTTCACCGTATCACCCAGCGCCTCCAGATCGATCTCGACCAGAAGCAGACGGGCATGATCATTATAGTGCTTCACCAGCGTGCCCTCGACCTGATCAGCCGCGGACAAATGGATGAAACCGTCCGCCACATCATGCGGATCACCGGCAAACCGGCCCTCCGCCATGGCGGTGGCCCAGCGTTCGGGAGTGGCGAGTCGGAAGGCTTTTTTGGCGGTCATGACCCCGGGTTATCCCCGCTCGCGGAGACAGGCAAGCACCCAACCGTTCACGGACCGTTTTCCTACAACCCTGGCTGGCCTATGATGCCGGCATGTTCACACACGAGCAAATCTGGCAGGGCATTGACCGCCTCGCAGCGCATGCCCAGACAAGCCCGTCCGGCCTCGCCCGAAGGGCTGGCCTGGATTCAACCACGTTCAACCCGTCCAAACGCGTCTCGCGTGACGGACAGAAACCGCGCTGGCCCTCCACGGAGAGCCTGTCCAAGGCCCTGCGAGCCGCGCATATGGATCTGGCCGGCTTTGTCGGCCTGATCATGGGCACACCCGTGATGACGGGCGTGCAGGCGCGCGGGCTGAGCGATGACACCCAGTCCGCCTTTGACGCCGGGGGCCGTCCCGCCGGAGAGAGCTGGACCCAGATCGCCTTTCCCGGCGAAGGGGCGGAGAACGCCTTCGCGCTCACCGTGGAAGATGACAAGCTGCGCCCGGTCTATCGGCGTGGCGACCGTTTGATCGTGGCACCGGACAGCCCGCTGCGCCCTGGTGACCGTGTTCTGGTGAAACACCGGAGTGGAGGTCTGGATGCCTTCGAACTGGGCGAGCATGGCGTGAAACAGGTTGTGCTCCACCCGATCCGGCCAGACCAACCGGTTCGCAAGATTGCCCTGGCGGAGATTGACTGGATTGCCCGCATTCTCTGGGCCAGCCAGTAGGCCGGCCCCGCGACCATTCGCGCATGGCGAGCGGAGCAGATTGGCCTAGTTTCCATCGGGCAAGGAGTTGCCATGACGACCGCCTTTGAGCCGCCGCGCCCGCCCTATGCCCAGTATTCCAAGCTCGGCGAGCTGCATCTGTCGGATTATCTGGCCTATTTCAAGGCGATGCGCCGCAATCCGCTGGAGGTCTGGGGCGAGCATCACTTCTCCATCCGCATGGCCCCCTTCCGCTTTCTGGGCCGGTCCAATCTCCTGCTCTCCGACCCGGAAGGCATCCATCACTGCTTCGTCACCCGGGCCGATAATTTCACCATGAACCCGCTGCGCCAGGCAGTTCTCAAACCCTTCCTGCGCGATGGTTTGCTGACCGCAGAGGGCGAGACCTGGAAAAAGGCCCGCAAGGCCGTCTCTCCGGTCTTCACACCGCGCAAGGTCAATGCCTTTGCCCCGCTGATCCGGCAGGTCTGCGAAGACGCCACCGACCGTCTGGCGGAAAAGGACGGCCAGATCGAGCCGATGGCGCAATTCATGGTCGACCTCACGCTGGACGTGTTGATGGAGACCTTGTTTTCCGGCGATGAGGCGCTGGACAAGGCCGAGTTCACCCAGGGCATCCATGACCTGCTGGAACTCAGCGGCGTGCCGCACCCGTTCGACCTCATCCATCTGCCCGGCTGGATCCCGCGCTTTGGCCAGTCCAAGGCGCGCCGCGTGATCGAGGATTTGCGCCGGCAGGTGACGCGCGTGGCGGTCGCCCGCCGGGCCCGGCCGTCGCCGGAAGAGGAAGGCCGCGCCGCCGACTTTCTGGACCTGCTGCTGGGCGCCGGCCTTGATGATGAGGCGGTCACGGACAATCTCCTCACCTTCCTCGCCGCTGGCCATGAGACCACAGCGCGCAGCCTGGCCTGGACGCTCTATCTCCTGTCGCGGGATGAGGAGACCCGGGAAAGACTGGAAGCCGAAATTGATGCCGCCCCGCTGGACGAGACCGATCCGTCGGACTGGTCGCGCCTCCTGCCCTGGACAGAGGCCGTCATCAAGGAAAGCCTGCGTCTCTACCCGTCCGCCCCGTTGCTGGCGCGGACGTCCAAGGAATGGGATCTGGTGCGTGGTGTGCCGGTTCCCGCCGGGACGGATGTCGTCATCTCGACCTGGCTGCTGCATCGCCAGCGCGATATCTGGGACCAGCCAGATGCCTTCATCCCGGACCGTTTCCTGGGCGAGGCCGCCAAGGATATCCCGCGGGACGCCTACCTGCCCTTCGGGATCGGCCCGCGCGTGTGCATCGGGGCCCGCTTTGCAATGATGGAAATGGTGATCGTACTGGCCTGCCTCTTGCGCAAACTGCGCCTGGACTATGCCGAGACGCGCGACCCGCTGCCAGTGCTGAAGATCACGCTACAGCCGGATACGAAGGTAGAGATGCGGGTGAATCTGCGGAGCCAGGCCTGAACCTCCTCCCCCTTGACGGGGGAGGTGCCGGGCGAATGCCCGGCGGAGGGGGTGGGGGCGAGGTGTGTCCGGCTCCACCGGGATTCACCCCTTCCGTCTCGCCCCTGCGTGGCGATCCACCTTCCCCATCAAGGGGAAGGAGGACCGACAACTGCTTTTCACTCCGCCTCCGGATACTGGAACACCTCTTCCAGTCCCACTTTGAAGACGCGGGCGATCTTGAAGGCGACTTCCAGGGAGGGCGAATATTTGCCCTGCTCGATGGCGATCACGGTCTGGCGGGTCACGCCGATGGCCTTGGCGAGATCGGCCTGGCTCATTTCATCGGCGTGAAAGCGCAGGGTACGGATTTCATTGGTGATGAGGGTCGGTTTCGCCATGGCTCAGACCCCGCGGCGATAGTCGACCAGTTTGGACACGGCCTTGGCGATCTCGCCCGCCACCAGACCGGCCAGGATCAGGTTCGCGACCAGATAATAGGGCTGGGCCGTCATGGCTGAGCCCATGGCCAGCAAGGCGAACAGGGCCAGGACCAGACCGCCGCGCTGGTCACCGCGCAATTCGATCAGCTTGTCCCGTTCGTCCGATGTGTCATCGGCCTCGGACGGGGCTGCGATCGCAATGGCGATATGGACCACGATGGACGCAGCGATCATGCCCAGAACGGTGATGATCATCTTGGTATTGGTCACAGCCAACGCCGCCTCCGGCGACATCCCGCCCATCACGTCCACGATCGACGTCGTGAAATACCAGCCATAAACGCCGACCATGATGACCAGCATGGCCAGATTGCTCTTCTCGTGAAAACTCATGTCAAAAACTCCAGTCTCTGTGTCTGGTATTTTTTACACACACCGATGTCTGGAATGCAAGACATTGTGTATGATTTTTTTGACATTTGCGCAGAAAGAAAGAGCCCGACAAGCGGGCCTTTTCAAAAACTGGTTTCAAATCAGCCCTTTACCAGCTCCCCCGCCAGCGCCTTTTCGATCAGGGCGATGGTCTGCGGGACGCCGTAAATGGCGACGAAGGAGCCGAAACGCGGACCCTGGGACTGGCCGAGCAGGGTCTCATAGAGGGCCTGGAACCAGTCACGCAGGTTTTCGAATTCCTGTGTCTTGCCGGCGGCAAACACCTCATCCTGGATCATGGCCCCGTCACGAGTATCCGCCGGCATGGCCTTCAGACGCGCAAGCAGATCTTCCATGGCCGCGCGTTCCATATCGGTGGGCGCACGGAAGGATTTGGTCGGTTCGACGAAGTCCTGGAAATACTGGACGGCAAAACCGGCCAGTGCGTCCAGCAGCGGATGGCTCTCCGGCGTGGCTCCGTCGACATAGCGGCCGATAAAGCCCCACATCACATCGGTGGAGTGGGCCGAAGCCGCCGAAGCCAGGTTGAGCAGGAGCGCGAAAGAGATCGGCGAGGCATCCTGCGGCGGATTGCCGTTATGGATGTGCCAGGCCGGGTTCTCCAACTGCTTGTCCGGCGTCTGGCCGTGATAGGCGGCCAGGTGCTGCATATACTCATCGACGGCCTTCGGGATGACGTCGAAATAGAGGCGCTTGGCCGTCTTCGGCTTGACGAAGTTGTAGTAGGCCAGCGATTGCTGCGGCGCATATTTCAGCCAGTCCTCGACCGAGAGCCCATTGCCCTTGGACTTGGAGATCTTCTCGCCCTTCTGGTCCAGGAAGAGCTCGTAGACGAATTGCGTCGGCGGCTCGGCACCGAGGATGCGGCAGATGCGCGAATAGATCGGCGCATTGGTCTGGTGGTCCTTGCCGAACATCTCGAAATCGACGCCGAGGGCCGCCCAGCGCATGCCGAAATCCGGCTTCCACTGCAGCTTCACATGGCCGCCGGTGACCGGCAGCGTCATTTCCTCGCCATCCTCGTCGTCGAAGGTCACTGTGCCGGCCTCGGCATCGACGGCCTTCATCGGGACATAGAGGACCCGGCCTGTCTTCGGTGAGATCGGCAGGAAGGGCGAATAGGTCGCCTGGCGTTCCGCGCCCAGCGTGGGCAGCATGACGTCCATGATGGCGTCATACTTCTGGGCCGCCTTCAGCAGCATCGCGTCATAGGCGCCGGACTTGTAGAGCTCGGTCGCGGACTTGAACTCATAGGTGAAGCCGAAACTGTCGAGGAAGCCCTTGAGGCGGCCATTCATGTGGGCGCCATAGCTCTCCGCCGTGCCGAACGGGTCCGGCACTTCGGTCAGCGGCTTTTGCAGATGTTCGGCCAGCATCTCCTGTTGCGGGAGATTGTCGGGAACCTTGCGCATCCCGTCCATGTCATCGGAAACGCAGATCAGCTTGGGCTCGTAGGCGCCGTCCGTCAGCGCATCGAAGGCGCGCAGGACCATGGTCGTGCGCACGACTTCACCGAATGTCCCCATGTGCGGGAGGCCCGACGGCCCATAGCCGGTCTCGAACACGACCGGCCCCGATTTTCGGCCCATCTTGTCCAGACGCTTTTTCAGCAGGCGCGCTTGTTCAAACGGCCAGGCTTTCGCGTTTTGGGCAAGATCGGCGACAGACATCGGGATCACTTTCTTTTCAGGGATACAGAAGCCGAGCGAGGTAGAGGGGAAGGCGCACAGCGTCAAGCACTGCGGCGCGCAGAGCGGGTTTGCGGAACGGGCCCGCCACCGCCCATCTCGTTGCGAAAAAGCCACATCAAGACGAATAGCCATATTCAACGGGCCGATTTCGCTTGAAAGGCGAACCGGGCAGGCTCATAAGCCGCATCCCGATTAACCAACCGCCCCATACGGGGTGCGCAGCAAGAGACGAGCATGAACCAGGTTCAGCGTACATATCGCCTCGATCGCACGGCCATTTGGCCGGTCGCGTTTGCGCGCGCAAAGGGATCGCAGATCACCCGGTAGACTGTCCGACACAGTCCCGGTGACCCGCCCTCCCGAGCGCCGCTCGAGGAGGGCTTTTTTGTTCCGGCTGGCCGCCCTTATCCCCCAAATGGCCGCCTGGAACAGCCCCGGGAGGATGCGTGACCCCAACACGCATCCTCCCCTTGGGCGCCCACCATCACAACGAAAGAAAGAGAAAGGCCCCGCCGGCAAGCGGGGGTGAGAATCATGTTGACCGCGTTTGAAGCCATTGAAACCGAAACCGGCCTGATCAAGGCCTGGACCAAGGGTGTGCCCGTCGAGGACAGTGCCGTGGACCAGTTGCGCAATGTCGCCGGCCTGCCCTTCGTGCACAGCCATGTCGCGGCCATGCCGGACGTCCATTTCGGACGCGGTGCAACGGTGGGGTCGGTCATCCCGACCAAGGGTGCGATCATCCCGGCTGCGGTCGGCGTGGACATTGGTTGCGGCATGATGGCGGTGCGGACCAGCCTGACGGCGCGGCAATTGCCGGACAGTCTGAAAGCAACGCGTGACGCTATTGAACGGGCCATCCCCGTCGGCAATGGCAAGGGTGGCGACCACCGCAACAAGCCAGCCAGCGTGGACACGCATCTGGACACGTCGGGCCTGATGGACCGGCTCGCCCTGATCAAGGCCAAGCACAAGAAGATCGGCACTCACAAGGTGGACGGTCAGCTGGGCACGCTGGGCGGCGGCAATCATTTCATCGAGCTCTGCCTGGATGAAGAGGACCGTGTCTGGGTGATGCTGCACTCCGGCTCCCGGGGCACCGGCAACATGATCGGCACCTATTTCATCGAGCGGGCCCGTGAGGAGCTCGCCCGCCGGGTGCTGGACTTCCATGTGCCGGACAAGGACCTCGCCTTCTTCATCGAAGGCGAGCCGCTGTTCGACGACTATGTCGAGGCCGTGGGCTGGGCCCAGGACTATGCCCGGGAAAACCGGGAAGTGATGATGGCGCGCGTCCTGGGCGCGCTCCGCACCACGCTGGGCCGGTTCAAGACCGACAAGGCCGCGGTGAACTGCCACCACAACTACGTGGCGCAGGAACACCATTTCGGGGCCGATGTCTGGCTCACCCGGAAGGGCGCCGTCTCGGCGCGCGAGGGCCAGCTGGGGATCATTCCTGGCTCAATGGGCGCGCGGTCCTTCATCGTGCGCGGCAAGGGCGTGGCCGACAGCTTCTGCTCCTGTTCGCACGGAGCGGGTCGGACCATGTCCCGGGCCAAGGCCAAGCAGAGCTTCACCCTCGCCGATCACCGCAAGGCGACGCAGGGGGTGGAGTGCCGGAAGGATGCCGGCGTCATCGATGAAACGCCGATGGCCTACAAGGACATCGACGCGGTGATGGCGGCGCAGAGTGACCTGGTGGACGTGGTTCACACGCTCAAACAGGTCGTGTGTGTGAAAGGGTAGGGCCAAACGGCCCTGCCCGCTTTCCCGCGGGAGGATGAAATGCGTGAGGACATGTTCAAGGTGATCGTCGAACGCCCACGCCGGGGCTGGCGCACCCGCAAGCTCTCCCGCGGCAAGCTGAACAAGGCGGGCGACAATCTGCCCAAGAAACAGGGCCTGAAGCGCCAGCGTGAGGAAAACGGCACGCGGACCAAATGGCTCAACGAGAATCTCGCCCCGCTGAAACGCTATCTTGGCCAGCAGGTCGGACGTCCCTGGAACAAGGTCCGGGCCGAAATCGGGGCGCATCTGGACCCGGGTCACACGGTGAAACAACACGTGCTGGAGCATTTGGACGATTTCGTCCTGCGCCCCTCGATCGGGCGCGACGGCGAATGGGTCTGGCCCTGGCTCTGGACCTGGGGCGATGGCCAGCCTGCGCCGGGCAAGCTCTATGTCCACCCGGTCGATGGCCTGCTGAAGCGCTGGAAGCTGAAGAAGGGCGAAAGCCCGCGCCGTGACGGCAAATTGCCCAAGCGGCGCTAGCCGGCCTGCTCGTCCAGCGACCAGCCGCCCTTGCCGGTCAGCCGGCGCGTGAGGAGGTAGATCGCCAGCCCCAGCGGACCGAACATCAGGGTGAAAACCAGGGCGGGCAGGACGACCCATTTCGACAGGCCGACCCGCAGTGCGTCGCGGGCGATCCAGGCGCCGACAAACAGGTCGAAGACCAGGAAATGCGTCCAGCCTGTCAGCACGCCCACCGGGTGGGAGAAAAGCGCCATAACGGCCGCCAGCGTCGACATGCCGGCATCGTGATGCGCTTGGCCAAAGACGATGCCCGCGCTGAGGAAGCTCAGATAGATCGCCGCCAGGATGAGCGGAAAGAGCGCCGTGTGCACGATGCGCCGTGTCCAGATCCAGCCAGGCGCGAAGGCCAACAGCAGCCAGGCCGGAGCGATCAGGATGTGGAGCGCGGTGTAGTAGGTCTCGAACATGGGCACCTCCCTGCCGCCTTTTTCTAAGCTGCTTCGCCAACTTCGCCCCAGAAAAATCGCCCCGCCGCAAATCTCGTTGTTAATGACTGACCGGTCAGTTATAATGCGACCATGCCCCAGACGCACCGCAAACGCCGCCCCGAAGCCCGGCCGGATGAAATCCTGGATGCGGCGCTCGCCGTGTTCACAGAACAGGGTTTCGCCCAGGCCCGTGTCGAGGACATCGCCAAACGGGCCGGCCTCTCCAAGGGCGCGGTCTATCTCTACTTCCCATCCAAGGACGCCATGCTGAGCGCGCTGGTCGAGCAGTCCGCCGGCAAGCTGGCGCGCGCGGCCGAGCAATTGGTTGCCATCGGCGCGCCGCAGGATCCAGAGACCGCCCTGCGCAGTCTTGTGAAAATGCTGATGACGGCCATGGCGGACCCGGACATTTCCGCAGCCCCCAGGCTGGTCCTGACCGAGGCCGGGCGCTCGCCGGAGATCGCGGCCCACTATCGCAGCCAGGTTCTGGACATTGCCCGCCGTGCCATGTCCGCCCTGCTGGAAGCCGGGGTGGAGGCGGGCCGGTTCCGCCGTGTCGACACGGATGCGCTGATGCGCCTCATGGGCGGGCCCTGCATGGCGCATATGGTTCTGACCACGATTTTCGATCTGCAACCGCAGGACATCTCCGACCCGGCCGACATGGCCGGGGCGATCTGCGACCTCGTCCTTTACGGACTGGTCCCGCGCGAAAAGGCTGCCTGATGCGCAAGCTTGCCCTTTACCACCTGCTTCTCGCCGCCGGCCTGAGTCTGGCCGCCTGTCAGGACGAGGACGCCAATGCGCTGCACGGCTATGCCGAGGGCGATTTCATCACGATCGCGCCCGACACGGCGGGCCGGATCGTGGAAACACTGTCCGCCGAAGGGGACAGGATCGAGGAAGGGGCGCTGCTCTTCCGTCTCGACGACCAACAGGAAGAAGCCGCCGTTCTGGCCGCCGAAGCCCGGCTGGAAGCCGCCACCGCCCGGTTCGATGATGCCGCTGCCGGTGCCCGTGCGCCGGAGATTGCTGCGGCGCGCGATCAGTTGACCCAGGCCCAGGCCGCCGCCCGCGACACGGCCGAAGCGCTGGAGCGCACGCAAGACCTCTTCACCCAGGGCCATGTCAGCCAAGCCCGTCTCGACCAGGCCGAGACCGCCGACCAAGCGGCCCGCGCCCGGGTCGCGGAAATGCGCCAGCGCCTCAGCCTCGTGCAATTGCCGGCCCGGGAGAATGCCTTGCGGGCCTTGCAGGCCGATATCCGCGCCGCCGATGCCGAGCTGGACCGGTTGGCCGATCTTCAGGCCCGGCGCTATGTGCACGCGCCCACCGACGGCCGCATCCACCGCCAGATCCGCTTTGCCGGAGAAATGGCCGGCCCGGCCCAGCCCGTCTATGATTTCCTGCCCGAGAGTGCCGTCCATGCCCTGCTCTTCATTCCAGAGACTCAACTGTCCGGCCTGCCGGTGGGCACCCGTTTGCGCGTCAGCTGTGATGGCTGCGCGGCCGGTCTGACAGCCCGCATTTCCACAATTGCCGAAGACGCGGAATTCACCCCGCCTGTCATTTATTCCGATAATGAACGCGATCGTCTGGTCTGGCGCGCCGAGGCCATTTTCGACGGGACACCCCCGCCGCCCGGCACTCCCCTGCGCTTCGAGCCGCAAGAATGAGCGAAAGCCTCGCCATCGATGTGCAACGCCTGACCAAACGTTTTGGTGAGAAGACCGTCGTCGATGATTTCTCGATGCAGGTTCCCAAGGGCCGGATCTATGGCTTTCTCGGCCCCAACGGGTCCGGCAAGACGACGACGATCCGCATGATGTGCGGGCTGCTGAAACCCGATGCCGGCGGCGGCACGGCTCTGGGTCATGACATCATTCATGAGAGCCGCCAGATCAAATCCCGCGTCGGCTATATGACGCAGAAATTCTCGCTCTATGGCGATCTGACCGTCCGCGAGAACCTCACCTTCATGGCGCGCCTGCATGCGCTGAAGAACACGAAATCCGTTGTCGATGCGGCGCTGGAGGAATACGCCCTCGCCCCGCGCGCCGACCAGCTGGCGGACACGCTCTCGGGCGGCTGGAAACAGCGCCTCGCCCTGGCGGCCGCCTCGATGCACGATCCCGGCTTGCTCCTGCTGGACGAACCCACCGCCGGCGTCGATCCCAAGGCCCGCCGCGATTTCTGGGACCGGATCCGGGTTCTGGCGCGCAAGGGCGTCACCGTGCTGGTCTCGACCCACTACATGGATGAGGCGGTCCAGTGCGATAACATCGCCTTCATCGCCTATGGCAAGAAGCTGATCGATGCGCCCTCGGCTGATATTCCCGAACGGGTCGGCCTGGTCACCTGGCGGATCGAGGGCAAGGGGCTGCAGCCCATCTATGACGCCCTGCACGGTGCCGACGGCGTCGACCAGATCGCCCGGTTCGGCTCGGCCCTGCATGTCTCCGGCCGCGATGCCGAACGGTTGGAGCGCGCGATTGCCCCCTGGCGCGGACAGGACGGGCTGATTGTGGAAAAGGCGAAGACGGGGCTGGAAGAAGCCTTCATCTGGCTGATGACCGGGTCGGAGGACAATTTCCAGTGACCAGCTTCTCCCGGATCCTCGCCATCATGGGCAAGGAATTCATCCAGATGCTCCGCGACCGGCTGACCTTCGGCATGATGGTCGGCATTCCGGTCATGCAGCTCCTTCTGTTCGGCTATGCCATCAATACCGATCCGCGCCATCTGCCCACCCTGGTGGAGATGGGGGATAATGGCCCGGCCAGCCGCGCCATCACCCAGGCGATGGAGACCTCGGAATATTTCGACCTCATCGGCCTGACCACTTCGGCTGAGGAGACCGAAAGCGCCCTGCAAAGCGGCGATGTCCTCTTCGTGGTGACCATTCCGCCCAATTTCGAACGCGACCTGTTGCGCGGTGACCGGCCACAAATCCTGCTGGATGCGGATGCCTCCGACCCGGTTGCGGCCGGAGCCGGCGCCGGCGCCTTCCCGACCCTGGTGCAGGAAGCGCTCGCCCCCATGCTGGGCGAGATGCACCCGCCGGTGGAGACGGTGATCCATCGCCGCTTCAATCCGGCTGGACGCACGGCGCTCAATATCGTGCCGGGCCTGCTCGGTGTGATCCTGACCATGACGATGGCGATGATGACCTCCATGGCGCTCACGCGAGAGGCCGAGCGAGGCACGCTGGAAACCCTGCTGGCGACGCCGACACGGCCGCATGAGGTGATGATCGGCAAGATCACGCCCTATGTCTTCGTCGGCTCCATCCAGGTGGCGATCCTGCTGACCGGCGCACGCCTCCTCTTCGGCGTGCCCTTTCTGGGCTCCCCGCTCGCCTTTCTGGCAGCGGTCTCGCTCTTCATCCTGGTCAATCTCTCGCTGGGCTTTTTGTTCTCGACCGTAGCGCGCAGCCAGATGCAGGCCATGCAGATGACCTTTTTCATCTTCCTGCCCTCCATTCTCCTGTCCGGCTTCATGTTCCCCTTTGCCGGCATGCCCGCCTGGGCCCAAACCCTCGGCCAGGCCCTGCCGACCACGCATTTCATCCACGCGGTCCGCTCGATCATGCTCAAAGGGGCAGGGCTGGAAGACGTGATCCACGACATCTGGCCGCTGGCGGTCATCTTCGCGGTGATTGCGACGCTCGCCATGCTGAGATACCGGCGGACGCTGGACTAGACGCCCTCCCCATCATCAAAGATCGTCTCGATCGGCTGGCCGAACAGGCGGCCGATCTTGAAGGCGAGCGGGAGGGAGGGGTCGTACTTGCCCGTCTCCAGTGCGTTGATGGTCTGGCGGGACACATCGAGATGGTCGGCCAGCGCCTGCTGGCTCCAACCCTTCTCGCCGCGCAATTCCTTGAGCCGGTTCTTCATCGCACCTGCACCTGCTGGACCATGGAGGCGATACTGTGCACCACAGCGGCGATGGGCAGGAGCATGGTCATGTTGAGCGGGTCCATCACGCCATAGATTTCCGCCACACCGAAGAATGCACTGGCGAGCAGCATGGCGAGTGTGGCGATGGCGGCCGCCCGCACCTGCATGCGCGCCAGCATCTCATCAATCGAGCGCACATAGCGCACGACTTCATAGCCATAGACGAGAAGCGGCAGACAGGTCAGGACGACCAGGGGCCAGGCTGAAATCGCATCCCAGCCATTGCGGGACGGGTCCAGTGTCTTGTCGATCGCCACCAGGATCGCCGTGAAGGCCATCATGGAGACGAAGGTCCGCCAGAAATAGCGCTGGCTGACCGATGCTTGACGCTCAGACGGGCTCATGCTGCGCCATCCTTGTCACCGAAGAGAAGAACAAAAATACGTGCAAGGGCCATGAGGCCCAGAATGAAGACGGTCATCCCGGCTATCTTCATTTCCGTGGACAGCACGGCCACAGCATCGCGGATCATGTCGAGCCAGGGCCCCACCAAGCCGACCAGGAAAATGGACGGCAGGAAGACGGCCGCAAACAGGGCCAGGGACACCAGGCTCGGCGTTTCGCCGGCCTCTTGCAGATTACCAAACCAGTCACGCAGGGTCATATCGAGCTCCTTCTTGTAAAGTGTGCTTTACGTTATGATGGAAAGAACGCTTTACGTCAAGCGTACTTTACAAGCCGATGAAATCCGGGCCCGCCCACGCCCGCGGTTCAAATGCCGGGCAAAACACTCTAGGAGTATCCGGGCCCGTTCCGGAGGGTGAAATTTCCGGGCCGCAGGGCACATCAATCCGCCTGTTCCACCCTCTCAGACGAGCCGTTTGCCCATGCCGACCACGCTGATCCTGATGCGCCATGCCAAGGCTGTTGACCGCCTGGAAGCCGAGGATGATTTCCAGCGGGGCCTGACAGCGCGGGGACGCGAGGACAGCGCGGCGGCAGCCGATGCGCTGCAGGATGAAGGCCTGAAAGTCGACCGGGCGCTGGTCTCCCCTTCCTGGCGGACACGGCAGACCTTCGAACAACTCATTCCCCAGATCGGCTCGCCCAAGGTGGATGATCCGATGGCGCTCTATCACGCCTCCACCGACATGCTGGAACGGGCCGTGAAAAGCGTGATGGGCGAATGCGAGACCCTGCTCCTGGTCGGGCACAATCCCGGGATTGGCGGATTTGCGCACAAGCTGGCCCAGCGTTGCGACGCCACCGGCCATTTGCCGCTGGGCTATCCCACAGCAACGGCCTGTGTGTTCGAACTGGACAGCGATGATTTCGACCAGCCGCGCTTCCGCTTCATCTTCAATCCCAAGGGTGCATAAGAGCGCAGACTCGCCTTTTGCGTGCATTCATGCTGTTCTTGCAACCTGCATGGAACAGGATGCCCGCCCATGGACGGCTTGCCAGTCACGGACGACACCCGCCCTGTCGCGCTGACAGCCCGGCCCCAACCGGTCCGGACACGGCCCCCCATTCTCTCCCTTCTGCAGCATTTGTGGGCGGAGGAAGCCTCCAGCGGGCTGGCCCGGAAAGCCCCGCAGTTCAGCGCCCGGCTCAACCCCGTACCGCTCAGCCTCATTCTCCTGGGCGGTCTGACACCTTTCGCCATTCTGGCAACCGGGCTGGGCGGGCCATTGGGCCTGGCCGTGCTGGGCTTTCTCATCCTTCCGCTCCTGGCAGCCCAGGCCGGATTGCGGGTGATCGCCGCTTGCCAGCCGGTCCGCTGGGCACCCCGGCAGAATCTGGGCGAAAGCGCCCTGCCCCGCGCCAGCCTGGTCGTCGCGCTCTATCGCGAAGCCGCCGTCCTGCCGCGTCTGCTGCGCGCGCTGGAGCAGATCGACT
The DNA here is from genome assembly GCF_016817355.1 of Maricaulis parjimensis. Lineage (GTDB taxonomy): Bacteria > Pseudomonadota > Alphaproteobacteria > Caulobacterales > Maricaulaceae > Maricaulis > Maricaulis parjimensis. The sequence continues at coordinate 390,452 of NZ_JADOTT010000002.1, read as the reverse complement.
ATCCCCGCGACCGGCTGGAAATCCTGCTGGCGCTGGAATGCGATGACAGCGAGACGCGCAGCGCACTGGCCCGCCTCGACCTGCCAGCCCATGTCCGCACCATACTCGTCCCCCATGGCGAGCCCCGCACCAAGCCGCGCGCCCTAAACCAGGCCCTGCGCCATTGCACAGGCGACATCCTGGCGGTCTATGATGCGGAAGACCGGCCGCATCCCGGACAATTGCGGGCCGCCGCAGAAAGCTTTGCCGCCGGCGCGGCGGGACTGGCCTGTCTGCAGGCTCCGCTCAACTGGTTCAACGGGCGGGAAAGCTGGATCACCCGGCAATTCACACTGGAATATGCGGCGCATTTCCACGCCCTGCTGCCGCTCTATCGCCGCCTGCGCTGGCCCCTGCCGCTGGGCGGGACAAGCAATTACTTCCGGACCCGGCATTTGCGCGCCGCCGGTGCCTGGGACGCCTGGAATGTCACCGAAGATGCCGATCTGGGTCTGCGCCTGCACAATTTCGGCTTCCATTGCGACGTGATCGAACCGATGACGCTGGAGGAAGCGCCCCTGGGCCTCGCCGCCTGGATGCCCCAGCGCACACGCTGGCTGAAAGGCTATCTCCAGACCCTGGCCGTTCACTGGCCCCAGGCCCGCACCCGCCGGGACCGGATGGCGCTTGCCCTCACCCTGGGCGGGACACTGCTCTCCGCCCTGTGTTGTGCGCCGGGCCTGCTGATCGGACTGATTGCCTTGCGGCGCCTGCTCGCGGGAGATCCCGGCGCACCCCTTCTCCTGGGCATTCTGGGACTGGGCTATACGGCCAGCGCACTGTGTGCGCTTGTCGCCGCCCGGCGCGCCGGGCTGACACCCTGCGCCTTTGCCCTGTTCACACAGCCTGTCTATGACGCACTGAAACTCTGGCCTGCAGTCCGGGCATTGTATCAACTCGTCCGCGCTCCCTATCTTTGGGAGAAGACCGAACATGGTGTGTCGGCCCAGTCCGGAGGCGGATCATCTATCTCTCGCTCCCCGCCACCCTCATCGGGCTCGGCGCCATCATCGCCCTTTTCATCCTCGCCCGCTGGCGGGCCGGACAACCCGTCCGCCCGGAAAAGGGTCCGCGCCTCATCCCCTGGACGCTGATCGCCATCATCGCCGCCGGGCTGGGCCTCTTCCTGATTGTCCATCTGGTCGAATTCACCGGTTTTGAACCGGGCAGTGTCCGCCGCTTCTGACGCGCAGCAAAAAGGGCGGCTGCCAGTGCAACCGCCCTTTCCTGAAACCGGACTGAACGCTTAGCGAACCGGCAGGTGCTGCAGCAGGAAGTCCCCGCTTTCACGCAACAGGGTCTCGCGGTCCGAAGCCCGATCGAGATAGTGGTTGGCGCCCTCCATCTGCACGAAGCGTACATTGGAGCGGCCTTCCATAGCCCGGCGCAGCCCGGTGAACTGGTCGATCGGCACCGTCGTGTCCTCATCCCCGTGCAGGACCAGGAGCGGCATGGTCAGAGCCGCCGTCTGCGCGGTGGGCGTGATGCTTTCCTGATAATCATCATCGGAAAAACGGCTGCCCATATATTGTTCCCAATAACGCACGCCGCTGCGGTTATAGCCGCTGGCCAGCAGGCCGAACGGATTGGTCACACCGGCAAAGCTCACCACACAGGCCACATCTTCGCTGTCGCGAATGGCCGCCATCAGCGCGGCATAACCGCCATAGCTGGCCCCGACGGCACAGTAAGGCTGGTCCAGGGCGATGCCCTGTTCGCGCAGATAATCGGCACCATCCGTGATGTCATCGATCATCCGCGTGCCGAACCCGCCATGACCGGCGGTCACATAATCCCAGCCCCGGCCGGTGGAACCCCGGAAATTCGGCTGCAGCACGGCATAACCCAGATCCGCATAATAGGCGGACCACCACTCGAACCGGCCATCATCACTGGCCTGGGGGCCACCATGCGGCAGAAGGATGAGCGGCAAGGCCGGATCGCCCTCCACCCAGCCCGGCGGCGTGGTCAGCCAGGCTCCGATGTCGAGCCCGTCCGACGCGGGATAGGAGATGTAGCGGCGTGAACCGACCGCCTGTCCGTCGGCCAGGCTCATTTCGCTGTCCAACAGGCCCAGACCGCCCGTGGTCAGGTCGAGCAGATAGAAACTGGCCGGCTGGCCGATATCGCGGGCCTCGATAACGATCTTGGAATAGTTCTGCGCCCAGCTCCGGAACACGAAACTGTCCTCGGTCAGAATGTCCCGCAACTGGCCCTGCAGGGCCTCCAGATTGCGGTCCGTGAACAATTGCCGCGGCAAATCATCGACCCAACCAAACCCGACCAGCTTGCCGGTGAAGCGATTGAAGATCGGCGCGCGCTCGCTCATGTCCATGTCCTGGATAACGAAAGGCGACAACTCACCGGTCTCCAGATCCAACCGGCGCAAACCCATATCCGGGAAACGGATGACCAGACCGGACTGATCGCCGGTCAGCCCGTAGGTATAGGGGCGGGCCGCCGGGTATTCCGCGGAGAAGATGGCATCACGGCCTTCACCGCGGGCCGCACTGAACACTTCCCAGCGGCCTGAACCGGTATTGACCCGGATCTCCATGACCGGCTCACCTTCCGCATCGAGGACATAATGCAGGACCGAACCCTGGGAGGTCGCCAGGACGTCATCCACCGTGCCGTCATCCAGATCGACGGAATAGGCAACCGTCTCAACGGAGCGACGGTTCTGACCGATACGAGACCCGGTGCTATTGCCGCCGCTCGGGACGAGTGACAGCTCCATCGCCACCCGGTCAGGATCATTGATCAGCGACGAAATAACCCGGTCATTATTGACAACATTGCCGTATCTGCCGAGCAGGACTGCCGCCTCGCTGGTTTCCAGATTGAAGGAGACCGCCCGGCTGACCGTGTATTCCTCGACACCATTGGCGGTACCCACGGCCTCAAAGGTCTGGATCCAGAAGATCAGATAGTCATTGGACGGGAAGTAGAGATTGGTGAATCGCGCCTCGCCCTGTTGCGGGATCACATTCTGCTCGCCGGTCGCCAGATTGTAGAGACAGATCTCGCGCAGACCCCGCGGGCTGCACCCGGTCGCCAGCCAGGACCCGTCCGGCGACACCGCCGCATCCCAGATATTCGGCAAGGTCGCGAATGTCTCGAGATTGCCGGATTGCGCAGATGCCGGCGCGGACAGCGCCAGCGGCGCAAATACACTCAGGGCGGCCATCGAAATGGCCCCAAGAATCGAACGCATACTTCCCCCCAGGACGCTCAGTTCACGTGCTGATGATCACCCTAGAGGCTGAGACCGAGCCTGCAACCCAATGATGCGGCGCGCGGTGTCAACACGCGACCAGACGGACCCGCTTCAATCCTCCGGATCAACCGGAATGGGTACGGGCTGAGGTGCCGGAACCGGGTCCACCACGAGCGGCTGGACTGGCGGCATTGCGGGAGCCTGGGGCAAGGGCACCGGACCGGGCAAGGGCGTTCCGCCCGGCAGCGGCCCACCCGGCGTCACAGGGCCGGAAGCCCCGAACTGCGCCTCGAAAGCCGTGCGTTGGGGATGGGAGGGCGGATACAGCGCCTCGCCCAAACGTCCGATCCAGCTCGGAGCCGGATTGACGCAGGAGAGCGGCGGCGCGGCATTCGTACCGCAGGCCGCCCGGCATTGGGACGCGCGCTCGGCAATCGCCTCGGGCGACAGGCATCGCATCATCTGCGGCGACTCGGCCTGCCGCCAATATTGCGTCTGCGCCTGTGCCCAGAGCGAAGCTTCGCTGAGGGCTTCGCGCCGATCGAGCAAGGCGACCCGCTGCGCCTCAAGCGCGGCTTCATCGGGCCAGCCCTCCCAGCCTTGCGGCGCAGAGTCTGCACGCCGCGCCAGGCGCAGACTGATCGCCAATCCGGCCAGTTCGTCATCCAGCGCCCGCCTCTGCCGGGCACGATCGGCTTCATCCAGCCGGGCCACATGCGCGATCGCGACCGGCGACTGGGCGAGGATGTAGCGGTCATAATCCCCCATCATCGTGCATTCGGCCTGACAGACGGCCTGGGCGTGGGCCGGGTTGGCATAATTCTGCGGCCAGGCCTGAACCTGCTCATGCCAGGCGGTGCAGCTATTCATGAAACCCGTCATCGGCGTGGCCAGCCGCGCTTGCAGATCCCCATCAAAGGCCTGTACGGCGCCCACCCGGCTCATGCCGAAGCAGACCTGGCGCGCGAGCTCCGCGTCCGGACCGGGGGGCGCCAGGACCGCGGCCAGATCCGTTTCCGTCTCCTCGGCGTCAGCCACAGGCTCGCAGTCAGGCTGCCAGCCTTCCCGCAAGACACGGGCGCTGGTGGCGATGAGGGTCCGCAAATCCTCGATCGCGGCCTGGTCCAGCCGATCTGGATTACCGCCGCGTGCCGGGTCTGCCAGGAAGAGGTGCAAGACTTGCGCGGGCGGTGCACTCGCCCGGCAGGTTGCCGCGCACGGTGCCAGCGCATCGGCTGTCTGGCGTGCCTCGGCTGCAAGGGTGCGCAACAGAGCCGCCTGGACGGCCAGCGCATGGGTGCGGGTCAGGGCCTGGTCCACTTCGCGGCGCTCGCGATAGGCCTCACGCTGCAAGGCATCCACCTCGGCCTGACGGCGCTCCATCTCGGCCTGACCCAGCGCCACCATGCGCCGGGCAATGATGGCGAGCGCGTTGAGCCGGACATCCTTGCCGCCGGCAATATTCGCGACATTGCCCAGCTCGGACCGCAGCGTGGCCATCTCCTGTTCGAACCCACTCGATGACGCGCTGGTGAGGCCGAGCATACCGCGCGAGAGAGAGTCCATGTCACCGGCCAGCTCGCTGAGATCATAGGCCAGCTGGATCACATTGGCGTCCGCCCCGGCCTCCAGGGCCGACTCGATATCCCCGAAGACGAAAACCGTATTGGTGATATGGCCGGCCACTTCGACCAGGAAGCGCTGATAGACGAGGATCTCCGCATCCTGCCGGAACCGGTCCTCCGCGAGCACGGCCTCGCCCTGCAAGGAGGCCAGATGCCGGACTTCCAGATCGTGGAGATGATCCAGAACATCGACCAGCTGCATGAGCGACATGTCGATCTGGTCCGCCGCCGCCAGCGAGGCGACAAGTCCGGCGCAATCGGGCGCCTCACATTCCAGCGGACACGCGCCAGCCTGCCCGCGCAGGACACGCAAGGAGGCCTGCAAATCCCTCAGATCCGGCAGATCGACATATCGGAAGAAGCGCTCATGGGCCTCGACCTCGGCGACCAGCCGTTCCTGCTGCGACGGTGCCTCCTGGGCCAGTACCGCTCCGCACCCCAGCGCGCCCGCAATCCAGGCGCAAAGAACCAAGCCTGCTATCCGCAATCCCGCCATGCCATTCCTCCCGCTGCCAGACTAGGCAGGCCGGATTGGGCAGGCAAACGGTTTGGAAAAGCGCGATGGAGCGGGTGAAGGGAATCGAACCCTCGTCTTAAGCTTGGGAAGCTCCTGCTCTACCATTGAGCTACACCCGCGCTGCGCCGGACGAGGTTATACGCAAGTCCACGGCCGCGAAAAGCGGGCAGATACACAAACGGGCCGGGGAGATCCCCGGCCCGCTCGTCATTCTTGCCGCTGGATCTATTGCGGATCCGGCGGATTATGCTCGAACAGGAAGCGTTCCAGAGCCGTGTAAAGCTCCGTCACATTCTCCACGGTCATCCGGTAGGACTGGTGCGGACCATCCTGGATGGCGACCAGTTCATAGGGCTTGCCGACGGCATCCATGGCTTCCGCCATGATTTCCGCCTGCTCGAACGGCACGATGAGGTCATCCGTGCCATGGATGATCATCAGCGGCGCCTGGACATTGGCCGCCTGACGCGCCGGCGAAATGGCGATCATCTGCTCGCGCTCGCGGCGCCAGTCACCGATATATTCGGCCCAATAGGTCAGCGAACCCCCGCCGAAACGGCCCTGCTCGTATTCCATCATGGCCAGGACGTCCGACACGGGAGCCCCGGCGATGACACAACGATAGAGGTCAGGCGTCAGCGTCGCACCGGCCAGGGCGGCGTAACCGCCATAACTCCAGCCGAACAGGCAAACCCGGTCAGCATCCGCCACGCCGGCATCCACCAGATGCTGGACGGCGTCACTGACATCATCCTGCATGGCCTGGCCCCATTCGCCATGGGCGGCGCGGATGAAGTTCCGGCCAAAGCCCTCGGAACCGCGGAATTCCGGCTGGAAGACCGCATAACCACGCGAAGCCAGGAATTGGGCCCACGGATCGAAGCCGTAATAGTCGCGCGCCTGCGGGCCACCATGCGGCAGCATGACCAGCGGCAAATCCTGGGCCTCACGACCCGGCGGCAGGGTGAGATAGCCGAACAAGTCCATACCGTCGCGGGCTTCGTAATGAACCACCTCGACGGAAGCGACGGCCTCATCCGGAATGCGCTCATAAGCCGAAGCCAGCAGAGCCACCTGACCGGTGGACGTATCCAGCAGATAGTAAGTCAGCGCCACATCGCCGGCTTCGATACCGATGATGATGCGGCGGAAGTCCGCGTCCCAGCTGACCAGATCCACATTGGAATCCGGGAAGAAGCCTTCAATCTGCGTCTGAATGGCGGCGAATTGCGGGTCGAAATACTCGACGCGCTGACGCTCTTCCTGCCAGCTCACACCGATGATGGCATTGTTCCGCCAGTCGCGAATGAAGGAGCCGACATCGGCCAGGTCTGACTGGATGATCGGGCCTTCGATTTCCTCGGTTTCGAAGTCAAAGCGGAAGACGGCAGCCTTGTCGTCATTCACCCGCGAGGTGAAATAGCCATAGCGACCGGTCACATCGAGACCGGAAATACCGGTCATGCGGCCATTCCAGCGATTGGACTCTCGTGCGCCGAAGCGGAATTGCTCGCGCTCGAGACGCTCGGTGTAGACACGGCGCCAGCCACTACCGTCGCGGTTGGCCCAAAGCTCGAACTGGCCGTCCTCGAAATTGTAGCGAACGACCGGCTCATTCTCGGTGTTGAGGACATAATTGTAGCCGCCATCACCGATGAAGACGCGACGGCGGTCACGGTCACGGGTGAAACGTTGCTCAAACAGGCCAACAGCCCGCTCCACACCGTCGCCGGCCGAGCGCGAGCCGCGATTGTCCTGGAGGACCGGCAGCCAGGCCAGGAAACTGTCCGGATTGGAGATGTCCCGGTTGGCCAAGCTCGCCGCACGATTCAGCTCGAAATTGCGCTCACCATCATAGCGCAGCACATAAGGACGGAACACGTCCGCACGTTCACCTTCGCGCGCCAGATCGCGGCGGTCGGAATAGGTGGCGAGCAGGTATTCATCGTTCAGCCAGGTGATCGCAGCCAGAACCTGGTCATCCCCGGCATCAATCACGTTCGTGCCTTCGCCCGTCAGCGAATAGACCACAATGCTGCGCTCTTCCCGGGACGCCCCGGTGATGAAAACGATGCGCTCGCCATTCGGTGAGATTCGCACAGATGACATGTTTGTCATGGCTGCGTAATCGTCGATGGACGGAACCGGAATCTGTGCATGCACAGCGCTCCCGGCCACAAGTGCCAGAATTATCGACAAAAATCGGTACATATACCCCTCCACTAGCAGCCGCCCCACATGGCTGTTTCATGAAGGATTGATCGACGCCTGCCCGATTTCAAGGCTGCGCATCAGGAAACCAGATGAAATCAGACGAAAAACTTCGACAATTTCAGTCCCTGCTTCTGATAGTTCGATGACACTTGGCCATAGGCCCGCCCCGGAGGTTCGGCCATCGGCTCGTAAACAAGGCGGGCGATGGCCTGGGAATGTTCCAGGATGAAGGGCACGTCATGGCCGCGCACTTCCAGCACGGCGCGGGAGCCCGTCCCGCCGGCCTCATCCGTGCCGAAGCCCGGGTCAAAGAAGCCGGCATAATGGGCCCGGAACTCACCGATCTCGGTGGCAATCGGCGCCATCTCCGCCGCCTCGTCACACCCTATCGTCACGGCTTCGCGCGAGGCCAGGATGTAGAACTCGCCCGGGTCCAGGATCAGGCGCTTGTCCGGCGCATAGAGCGGCTCCCAGAAACGGGCGGCCGGATGCGCGCCGATCTTGGACAGATCGACCAGGCCGGCATGACGCCGGGCGCGATAGCCGACAATCCCGTCCTCGAAACCGGACAGGTCGACACTGACCGTAATGTCCCGCAGCGGCGTGTGGACGCCCTGGCGGAAACGGACCTGGGAAAGCCGATCGCCCTCATGGACGAGAATGGAAAATGTGCACGGGCTGATCTCGGCATAGAGCGGACCGTCATAGCCTTCCGGCGCCCGGTCGAAGGCCTCGCCATGATCGGTGATCACGCGCGTGAAGACATCGATCCGCCCGGTCGAGCTTTTCGGGTTCATCATCGCGGTCACACCGGCCGGCAGTTTCAGGCGCTCCTGCAGCGGCGCGAGATAGACACAGCCGGTCTCCAGAACCGCACCCTGGCTCAAATCGACCGTGTGCATTTTCAGATCGCTGTCCAGGCATTCCGAGACCGTCCGGCTCCGCCCCGGCAGGAAGCTGGCGCGCAAGCGATAAGCCGTCCCGCCCAGGCGCAGATCGACGCTGGCCGGCTGGATCTGGCCGTCCGCAGGCGGGCGCTCGGCGGTGATGACGCCGCTTTCGAAAAGGGCGGTCAGCCGTGTGTCGGGAAGAATACCGTTCGCGCTCATATCGGGATGTCTGGCCTGTTGAGAAGCCACGAGATTTCCCCCATCTGCCCGGCCCTGTCCAGCCATGCTGACTGTAGGGGTTGAGCCGGATCGGAGGCGGGACGATGATAGCGCCGGACATGGAGGCCGGATCAACGCCTCCTGATGGGCGGGAAACGCATGTACCAGCACGAAGACAGCGGCCTGAAAATCTCCGTGACGCCGGACTATCTGGAAGATGAGTCCGAGCCGGAGAACAGCCATTATGTCTGGGCCTACACAATCGAGATCGAGAATACCGGCCCGGTTCCCGTGCAATTGATCGCCCGCAAATGGGTCATCACGGATGCCATGGGCCGCACCGAGCATGTCCAGGGCCTGGGCGTGATCGGCGAACAGCCGGTGATCGAGCCGGGCGGACGCTTCCGCTATACATCCGGCGCCCCGCTGACAACGCCATCGGGCTTCATGCAGGGCAGTTATGAAATGCAGCGTGAGGACGGGCAGAGTTTCGCCGCCGAGATCCCCGGCTTCTCACTGGACCGGCCGGGCGACCGTGCCCGTCTGCACTAGTCCGGCGATCCGGCGCGGCGGCGGGGGACTTCCTTGACCACATCCCTGCGACAAGTCCTGTTCATGGTGGGAATGATGGTGGCGGTTCTGGCCAGCCTCATGCTGGCACCGGCCATGCTGGATGCTGCCCATGGCGATCATGACAGCGCCACCGCCTTCTTCCTGTCCGCCATTCTGGGCATGTTCATCGGGGCCGCGCTGGCGCTGGTCAATCGCGGTCCGGTGGACTCGATGACGCCGCGCACGGCCTTCGTCCTGACCGTCGGGGCCTGGCTGGCCCTGGCCGTGTGTGCGGCCCTGCCCATGCGCCTGTCCGGAGAGGGCATGAACTGGACCGATGCCCTGTTCGAGGCGATCTCCGGCCTGACCACGACCGGGGCCACCGTCATCACCGGGCTGGATGATCGCCCGGAAGGCCTTCTGCTCTGGCGGGCCATCCTGCAATGGATTGGCGGGATCGGCATCATCGTCACAGCCATGGCCTTCTGGCCCATGCTGGGCGTGGGCGGGATGCAGCTCTTCCAGCTGGAAAGTGGCGACAAGTCCGACAAGGTCCTGCCCAAGGCGACCCAGATCGCAGCGGGGATTTCCCTTGTCTATCTTGTCCTTACCCTGGTCTGTTTCTTTGCTTTCCTGGCTGTCGGCATGGACTGGCTGCACGCGCTCTGCCACGCCATGTCCACGCTTTCGACCGGCGGTTTCTCGGCTTCGGACAATTCCATGGGGAATTATGTCCATCTGGGCGCGGACATGATCACCACCGTCTTCATGATCCTCGCCTCCCTGCCCTTCGCCCTGTTTGTGCTGGCCGGCCGCGGCAAGCCGGGGCCGCTCTTCCAGGATGCCCAGGTCCGCGGCTTCCTGCTCGTCGTCGTGGTGTGCACCAGCTTCATCGCCCTGGTGATCTGGGCAGTCGGTGCCCATGAGGAAGGCGGCGCCATCCGCCAGGCCAGTTTCAATGTCGTCTCGATCATGACCGGCACAGGGTTCGCCACGGCCGATTACGGCGCCTGGGGCCCGGTGTCCGAAGCGGCCTTCTTCATCTTCATGTTCATCGGCGGCTGCGCCGGCTCCACGACCTGCAGCGTGAAAATCTTCCGCTACCAGATCGCCGGCACCGCCATGCGGCGCTATCTGGCCAAGCTGATGCGGCCGAATGCGGTCATTCCCATGTGGTATAATGGACGGGTTGTCTCGGAGAGCGCCGTCCACTCCGTCATGGGCTTCTTCTTCGTCTTCTTCGCGGTCTATGCCATCACGGCGGCTCTGCTGTCCGCGATGGGATTGGACACGATCACCGCCCTGTCAGGGGCTGCGACGACGCTGGCCAATGTCGGTCCCGGCCTCGGCCCGATCATCGGACCGACCGGCACGTTCGAACCCCTGTCCGACCCGGTGAAATGGGTGATGACTTTCAACATGTTCATCGGACGGCTGGAAGTGCTGGCCGTGCTCGTCTTCCTCAGCCCGCGTTTCTGGCGCGGCTAGGTCCGGGCGGCGTCAGGCTGCCGCCGCCAGCACGACCTGGTTGCGGCCGCCATGCTTGGCCCGGTAGAGCGCCGCATCGGCAATCGCGAAGAGCGCGGAGAAGCTTGCATCTTCCTGCGCATCCCGGGTCGATAGTGGTGCCAGCCCGACAGAGATCGTGACGCGAATGCTCTGGCCGTCGATCTCCAGCGGCGACGCTTCCACAGCGGCGCGCACGCGATCGGCAACCAGGCGGAACCCTTCCGCGTCGACATCGTGCAGCACAGCGACGAATTCCTCACCTCCCAGCCGGGCCACATAGTCGGACTTGCGCAGGCAGCGTGACAGCGTGTCGGCGACATGGCGCAGGACCGCATCTCCGACATCATGGCCATGCTGGTCATTGACGCGTTTGAAGTGATCGATGTCGAACACCGCCAGGGCGGCCCCGAACTCGGCGGCATTACTGGTACGGAATGCCTCATTCACCCGGTGCTCAAAGGCGCGGCGATTGGGCAGGCCGGTCAGATGATCGGTCATCGCGGCCGACCGCAGGTCCGCAACGGATTGACCGGACGACAAAAGGACAAAGCCGAAGATCAGCGTGGTCTCCACCCCGAACAGCGACAAGAGCCCGACCGCGACCAGTTGGCTCGGCGCGAGAATGCTGGGCATGCCCGGTTCGAACAGCATCACGCCGATACTGATCGCGGCCAGGGAAAAGATGAAATAATAGATTGTCCAGCGCAGCAGGCGGACTCCGGTCTGCCCGTCCCGGCGGCCGATCACATCCAGATAGGGCAGCATCAACAGATTGCTCAGGATCACCGCCGCCGCAAAGATCGCCAGCCGGACTGCGGCATTATCCGTGACCCAGGTGAAGACCGGAAAGCCCAGAACCAGGGCCGCTGCGATCGACCCGCTGACCCAGCGCGGCAGGCTCCGCCCGGAAAAACGGGCCACGCCTTCCAGCATGATCAGGAAACCGCCGGCGGACAGGATATCACCCAGCACAACGCCCAGCGCGTCCGGCAAGCCGGCCCGGAAACAGATCAGCGCCTGGCCCAGCCCGTGCACAGCCGTTCCCGCCAGCCACCAGGCCGGACCGGGACGCGATTTGTGCATGAGCGTGTTCACGCCGTGGACAAACACACCGGCCAGGATGACCGGCAGCAAGGCCATGATCAGAGATTGGGGATTCATCACCTGAAACCTGAACGCCAATAACGGGCACAGTCTTAACTGTGTTCTAGTTACCAGAGCCTTGAGGTTGCAGGAACGAACACTGCTGCATCGCAGCAATGTTGGAGTATTTAATTACCGCGCCGCAGCAGAGTCCACGTCGTGCGGCAAAAAGCGCCAATCTTTATTACAGTATTCGCACGTCATGACGATCTGCCCATCGACTTCCATTTCCGCACGGTCTTCCGGCGGGAAGGATGCGATGATGCGCAGCAAGCGGTCTTCCTCGCAGGAACAGCGCCGCTGGATCGTCTTGGGCTCGAGCAGGCGCACTCCATCTTCGTTGAACAGGCGATAAAGCAGACCACCCACGGACAGGTCCGGATCCAGAAGCTCGGCATCCTCGACCGTTTCGAACAGGGCGCGGGCATGATCCCAGTCCGCCTCGGCCGAACCGCGCGTCTCATCACCAGCCACGGATTGCAGCAATAGACCGCCGCCGCGCCAGGCCTTGTCCTCGCCCTCTTTCCAGATCTCCCCGACCGCAATGCGCAGGCGGGTCGGCGTCTGTTCAGACTGGGCGAAATAGGTTTCCGCCGCGGCCGACAGGTTGGGACCTTCCAGCCCGACCACGCCCTGATACTGGTCGCGATCCGGGCCGTAATCGATCGTCATGGCAAAGGCGCCCTTGCCCAGAAGACGGGTCATGATTTCGTCCGCCGGCGGGTTGTCGGCCAGCACGGCCTCGACCGCCTCACGGTCGATCTTGGCAAAACCGCGAACGCCTTCGCCGGACACATATTCGGCCACGATGAAGCTGATCGGTCCGGAGCCATTGGCCTGCACGATCAGACGGCCATCGAATTTCAGGGAATCCCCGACCAGGGCCGCAATGATGACCGCCTCGCCCAGAAGGCGGGCCACCGGCACCGGATAGGCGTGAGCGGACAGGATCAGATCCAGCGTCCCGCCCAGGCGGCAGGCCCGTCCGCGCACGGTCCGGCCCTCCACCTGATAGGCGGCAACAATATTGTCCTCTTCACCCAGCGGATCGCTCACGCCTGATACTCCGGTCTAGCTTTTCTGAAGAACGCCCAGCGCCTCATCGAGGATGCTGACAGCCTCGCTGGCGTCTTCCTTGGTGATGATGAGCGGCGGAGCCATGCGCGAGACATTGTCGCCGGCGGCCCCGACCAGAAGATTGCGCTCACGCGCCAAGGCGCCGAGCATTTTCGGGTCATAGCCCTCTTTCAGCTTGATGCCGACCAGCAGGCCCTTGCCGCGCACTTCAACAATCTTGTCGGCATGACGGTCCATCAGGCCGTGCAATTGCTGGCGCAGGAAGTTCGAGACTTCCACGACATGGTCCATGAAACCGTCAGAGGTGAGCTCGTCAAACACGACATTGCCCACGGCCATGGCCAGCGGGCCACCGCCATAAGTGGAGCCATGCGTGCCGACGACCATGCCTTCAGCTGCCGCTTCCGTGGCCAGGCAAGCGCCCATCGGAAAACCGCCGCCAATACCCTTGGCCGCTGCCATGATGTCCGGCTCGGCACCGTCGACCCATTGGTGGGCAAACAGTTTGCCGGTCCGGCCAGCGCCCGACTGGACTTCATCATAGATCAGCATCAGGCCGTTTTCATCGCACAGCTGGCGCAGACCGCGCAGGAAGCTGTCTTCCGGCGCACGCACACCGCCCTCACCCTGGACCGGCTCGACGCAAATGGCGGCCGTCTCTTCGGTGATGGCATTCTTCACGGCGTCCAGATCACCGAACTCGACCTGGTCAAAGCCTTCCATCGCCGGGCCGAAACCTTCCAGGTATTTCGGATTGCCGCCGGCATTGATCGCGCCATAGGTCCGGCCGTGGAAAGCGCCGGTGAAGGTGATGATGCGGTAGCGCTGCGGATTGCCATTCACGAACTGGTAGCGGCGCGCCGTCTTCAGCGCGCACTCCATCGCCTCGGCACCGGAATTGGTGAAGAAGACCCGGTCTGCAAAGGTTGCGTCGGTCAGCTTCTTGGCCAGCTCCACGCCTTTGGGGACCTTGAACATGTTGGAGAGGTGCCACAGCTTGCCTGCCTGCTCCGTCAGGGCCGCCACCGCCTTGGGATGCGCATGGCCCAGGCAGTTCACGGCAATGCCCGAGATGAAGTCCAGATAGGACGCGCCGTCTTCAGTATACAGGCGCGCTCCCTTGCCATGGTCGAAAACGAGATCCGGCGGGGAATAGGTGTCCATCATCGGAGCGGGCATACGGGGTTCCTCCAAACAGGTTTGGCGCCCGCACGCACGGGCGCTCTTTCCTCTCGTCTAGGCCTGTCAGCTCAGCTCTTCAAGCGCCAGCCTGCGCGCAGCAGCAGGTAGCATGCAGCCCCCAGAATGAGGTTGATCACGGCAACCAGAATGACACCGATGGTCAGGTTGCCGTCCGCGTGACCGATAAAGCCATAGCGGAAGCCGTCGATCATGTAGAAGAAGGGGTTGAAATGGCTGATCGTGGAGATCGGCTCCGGCAGCGCCTCGACCGAATAGAAGGTGCCCGACAGGAAGGTCAGGGGTGTGATGACAAAGGTCGTCACTGCCGCCATGTGATCAAACTTCTCAGCCCACAGCCCACCGATCACACCCACCATGCCCAGCATGGCGGCGGCCGAAATCCCGAAATACAGGACCGCCCACCAATGGTCCGGCCAGACATTGATGAAGGGGATCAGGGTCAGCGCTGTCACCACAGCCACCATGAGGCCGCGCGTCATCGCCCCTCCGATGAAGCCGATGCTCAATTCCAGGGCTGACAGGGGCGGCATCAGGAAATCCACCGAATTGCCCTGCACCTTCGACACGAGGATGGAGGAGCCGGAATTGGCAAAGGCATTGTTCAGCAGGCCCATCAGGATAAGGCCCGGCGCCAGGAATTCGATAAAGGGCGTACCGGCCACATCACCCCGGCGCGCGCCGATCGCAACAGCAAACACGGTCATGTAAAGCAGTGTCGTCGCCACCGGTGCAGCGACGGTCTGCATCCCGACCTTGAGGAATCGGCGGACTTCCTTCTTGTACAGGGTCCACAATCCCAAGCCGTTGATAAGGCCGAATTTTTTTGGCTCGTTTACGAGAGTTAAGTGAGCATTACTCATATCGAATTACCCTTAATTTCCCAGTAACCATCGCCGTTAACGATTAGGCCTGCAAGCGAGGTTTCCACAGGAAGGTTCACCACCCAATCTTGTGGTATCGGTTCGCGTGGGTACAATATCTAGTGTAATTAAACATGAACTGACATATGCCTCTTTTACCGACATTCAAGGTGATAGAGCGCATCCCAACCGGGAGATGAGTGCGATGGCCTGGACTGATGAACGCGTTGAAGAGCTCAAAAAGCTTTGGTCTGAAGGGCTGAGCGCCAGCCAGATCGCCAAACAGCTGGGTGGTGTGACCCGCAATGCCGTGATTGGCAAGGTCCACCGCCTCGGTTTGTCAGGTCGCGCGACCCCGTCGCGTCCGGCCCGCCGCACGGCCAAGCCCTCCCGCCCGCGCACCACTACGGCTTCCACCGCGCCGACGCCGCGTCCGGCTTCGCGCCCCTCCCCCTCAGCGCCCCCGGCCGCTCCCGCGCCGGCGCCGGTGGAGCCTGCCGTCCTGCCGTCCGGTGAATTTGCCACCGTCCTGACCCTTCGGGACTCCATGTGCAAATGGCCGATCGGCGACCCGGCCCAGGCTGAGTTCCGTTTCTGCGGCCGCAAGACCGCCGGCGGCAACGCCTATTGCGAAGCGCACTCCTCCATGGCTTACCAGCCCAGCGCCAAACGCCGCCGCCGTCCGGGCGCCGACGCCGGTGCCGCCTTGGACGCGATTGCCGCCACGCGCCGGTATAATTTCTAGGATTACGCGTCAGCGTACGGACCCTCCCTCACCCCGAAGGTCCGAGAGTAGCGGCCGCTCCTTCCCCGGAGCGGCCGTTTTTTATGGCCCCAATCCGGGCTTCATGATTGACACACGCCCCGGTCGCGCCACCCTGTACACGTCACACAGGGGAAGATCATGAATTCCAAGTCCTACACGATGGAATTGGCCACCATCATCAACGGCCTGCCAGAGGCCAACCGCCAATCCTTCATCACGGCCTTCCAGGCATCGGAAAAGAATCCGGTCCTGGTCTTCGGTTTCAGCGTCTGGCTGGGCGGCCTGGGCATTGACCGCATGCTGGTGGGTGATGTTGTCGCTGGCATTCTGAAACTGCTCACGCTGGGCGGGTTCGGCATCTGGCAGATCATTGACTGGTTCCTGATCGGCGGCCGCACCCGCGACAAGAATATCGCCCTCGCCCGTTCAATGGCGGCGTCCTTCATGCACACGGCGGCTCCGGCCGCCCCCGCAGCGCCCCCAGCCCCGGCCGCACCGGCTCCGGCCGAAAGCGATGACGACTGAGGCTTAATCGGACCCCGGCAGAAGCGCCTCGCGCATGGCCGGGATCCATGCGTCCGCCTCGAGGTCATAACTGCGAAGGGAGCTGGCGAAGCCCCAATGGCACCAGGCCATGCCCTGCGCCTCGGCCGCCTCGCGCACGGCCCCGACCCAGCGCGCGCGCAAATGCTCCGGCACCCCGGCATAAACGCCAAACTCGCCGAGCAAGACGGGCACGTTTCGCGCTGACATCTGGGCCGCGATCGCCTCGAAATCCTGCGCCAGGGCCAACTCGTCGCGCGGCCCGCCCCAGCTGATCCCCGTTTCTGTGCGGTTGGACCAGGGCGCGCCCTGATGGGTGAAGTCGAAGGGCGCGTAATAATGCACCGTCATCATCACGCGCGGATCTGGCGGCAGGGCGGCCGCCTGTTCCAGTCCGTCAATATTGTTCCAACGGGCCGAGGTGAGGATCACCCACCGTTGCGGCGACACCGCCCGGATCACCGGAAGGATCCGCGCATTGATCGCATCCACCTGGGCAGCGCTGACCCGGTCGGTTGGTTCATTCAGGATTTCAAAGACAAGATCGTCCGGCTGGTCGGCATAATGCGCCGCCAATTGCCGCCAAATCGTCTCCAGCACCGGCAATTGGCCCAGCGGATCATCCATCATCGCCTCGAAATGATGGACATCCAGGATCACGGCAAGGCCGCGGGACCGGGCATGCGCAATGATCCCGTCCACACGTGCCAGAAGCGCCGGATCAATCCGGTGATCCGGTCCGGACAGATGCGCTGACCAGCGCACCGGGACACGGACCGCATCAAATCCGGCATCGGCAATGGCATCAATATGGTCAAACCGGATCGTATAGCCCCACTCGCCCTCATAATTCGCTTCCAGCGCATTGGAGAGGTTCATGCAGCGCGACAATGGCGGCGCCTCGACATCGAGCGATTGTCGCGCGGGCTCGGGCACAGCCTGTCCCGTTGACGGTCCGCAGGCCGATATCAGGACAAATCCCGTCAAGAAGAGCTGGGCAATGGGCCGCATGCGATGCCTCCACGATCGATCCGAGTGTGACGTGATCCGCACCAACGGGTCCAGCGCTTCGGCCGCCACCTATTCCATAGCTTTAGACTATTGAAGGCGAGGCTTAATTCAATTGGATACCAATACCGGAAAACCCCACATCGCCCTCGGCTACAGAGAGGAGATGCCATGAAATACATGCTTGCCGGCCTGCTGGGTGCAGCGGGCACCCTGGGTGCAGCCCAGGCTGATGAATGGGGTTATGAAGGCGCCGGCGCGCCGGAAAACTGGGGCCAACTCGCTCCGGAATACGCGGTCTGCAGTGCCGGAACGCAGCAAAGCCCGATCGACCTCACGCAGGCCCTGCCCAGCGATGGGGTAAAGCCGGTTCTCAGTTTCGGCGAAATCAGCGGTTTCGAGGCTGAGCGCAATGCCCACGGTGTGACCTACCACATGCCGTCCGGCGCAGCACAATTGGAGCTGAACGGCGACACGTATGATCTGCTGCAATTCCACTTCCACGCCGCCTCCGAACACCATGTGGATGGCGCGTCATTCCCGCTGGAAGTTCATTTCGTGACCTCCAATGGCACGGGCCTCGCCGTAGTCGGCGTGCTCTTTGAAACGGGCGCCGCCAACGCGACGGTCGATGCACTGTGGTCGGCCATCGGCGAGCCCGGTGAACGCCAGTCCATCGACACTTCGCTGGACCTGACAAGCCTTCTGCCGGCGGACCAGACCGCCTACCGCTATGAAGGATCGCTGACGACCCCGCCCTGTTCGGAGATCGTTTCGTGGACCGTATTCACGTCTCCGCTGACGGTTTCGCAGGAACAGGTCGATGCCTTTGTCAGCCTGGTCGGTGAGAATGCCCGCCCGCCGCAGCCACTCAATCGCCGCTACGTTCTGCTGGACGATTGATCCACGGCCATCCGGCCCCGACAGCACAAAGGGCGCGCGAAA
The DNA here is from genome assembly GCF_016817355.1 of Maricaulis parjimensis. Classification (GTDB taxonomy): domain Bacteria; phylum Pseudomonadota; class Alphaproteobacteria; order Caulobacterales; family Maricaulaceae; genus Maricaulis; species Maricaulis parjimensis. Next base: position 372,122 of record NZ_JADOTT010000002.1, on the reverse strand, counting down.
TTCGCGCGCCCTTTTTTTGTTCCGGCCATTGACCGCTTTCAGCCTAGCCGAACCGCGCAGAGACGGGGAAGGCGATGATGTCGCCATGCAACTGTTCGAGCGTGGTGTGCAATTCAGAGCTGATCCGGTCCGCCTCATCCTGCGTCAGTGTCAGCACAGCCAGCACCCGGCGTCCGGACGGCGCAATCTGACCGGTCCGGTTCCAGCGGCCCTCCGGCGTACGCCCTGACTGCCCCGGCAAGACCAGCCAGCGCTCTACGCTGAGCCGGTCCAGCAGGTCCTCCAGGCGGGATACCTGCACGGAATCGATTTCCAGTTCGAACCGAATATGGGTTTCAGATTGCGTCATCACTGACCTCCCAGAACCAGTTGCGCCAGGGTGAAGTAGAGCGGAATTCCCAGCAGGAGATTGAAGGGGAAAGTAATCCCGAGCGACAGGGTGAGCGACATGGCAGGCCGCGCATCCGGCAGTGCCAGGCGCATGGCGGCGGGAACCGCGATATAGGAGGCGGACGCGGCGAGTGTCATCAGCAAGGCAGCATTGCCCGGTGTCAGACCGATCAGGGCCGCCATGCCAAGGGCGATGCTCGCGGAGACCAGCGGCATGTAGAGACCGTGCAGGACCACGGCCGGTTTCATCCGCCGGCCATGCTCGACAAGTCCCCGGCCGGCAATCAGGCCCATATCCAGCAGGAAGAGGCAAAGCACGCCGCGGAAGGCATCCACAAAGAGCGGTGACACAGCCGCCATCCCGGCATCCCCTGACACCCAGCCAATCACGAACGCGCCCAGCAGCAGGACAATCGAGCCATTGGTGAGCGGCTCGACCAGGCGAAGCCCACCAGTACGGCCGGCCGCTCCGGCAAGAAGAAGACCGGTCAGGATGGCCGGAGCCTCCATTGCGGCGGCAACCGCCACCATCGCGCCATCACCCGGCAGACCCAGAAGGCGTGCCGCATCGGTGGCTGCAATGAAGGTCACGATCGAGATCGATCCATAGTGTGCGGCGATGGCGGCAACATCGACCCGCGGCAGGGACGAGGTCGTCCGCAGCAGGCCGAAGCTCAGCGCCGGCAGGCCGGCCGACAGGATGATCCCGGCGACCAGGACCGGCACAACATCACTCAGGCTGGCACGGGCCATTTCCGCGCCACCTTTGAAGCCGATCGCCATGATCAGGAAAAGTGACAATCCCTTGGCAAAAGCCTCGGGAAATTTGAGGTCGGAGCGAATGAACGCCGCTGCCAGGCCAAGAATGAAGAAAAGAACGGGGGGTGAGGCGAAAGTCGCCACGGCAATGGATCCAAGTTCCAAGAAACAAGCCTCCAGACATGAAACGTCCGGCGGTTGCTGCAAGAGGGGGGCGAGGCAACAACCGCCGGACAAGACCCTGGGCGCCGACACTGACAGGACCATCGAACAGGCCGGAACCGCAGAGCGGGATGGGCACGCTCTAGACCTCGACCGTGATAAATAACAATATATGTGAATTACCGATCAATTAGCCTGAGGCTATGGAATGCGCCCGACTTTCCGACAGCTTGAATACCTCGTTGCCGTCGATGAAACCGGCCGGTTCTCGGCCGCCGCCCAGAGCTTGCACGTCAGCCAGCCCAGCCTGTCTGCACAAATCGCCGAAGCGGAATCCCATCTGGGCTTCAAAGTGTTCGAACGGGGCCGTCATGGCGCGATAGCGACACCGCTTGGCCGGGAGTTGTTGGAGCGCGCTCGTGCCGTGCTCACCTCCATGTCCGACATCAAACGCCTCGCCCAGTTTGGCCAGGATGGCTTGATCGGACAGATCCGCCTCGGCGTCCTGCCAACCATCGGCCCTTACCTCCTGCCACGCTGCACAGCCCGGCTGCACGGGCGCTATCCGCAATTGCGGCTATCGATCCGTGAGGAATCCTCCGTCATTCTGAACCAGGCGCTCTCGGACGGGCGGATGGATATTGTGATTTCTGCGCCGGAAGACCATCCCGGTTGCGTCAGCGCGCCGCTGTTCCATGAACGTCTATGGGCCGCCTTTCCGCCCGACGACGCCCTCGCCCGGAATTCCGGTCCGCTGACACTGGACGAGCTGTCCGGTCGGGCTTTTTTGACACTGGGGCTGGGTCACCGCCTCAACCGGCTCGTCGCCGACCTGGCGCAGCGGGCCGATGGCCACCTTCCCTCCGATTATGAAGGGACCAGTCTGGACGCCATAAGGCACATGTCGGCTCTGGGCGCCGGCATCGCCGTCCTGCCCGAACTCTATGTCCGGTGCGAGGCCGAACGCGACAACAGCCTGGTCTACCGCCTGATCGACGACCCCGGAGCCCAGCGCGACATCTGCCTGATCTGGCGCAACAACTCGCCCCTGGCCTCCGGCTTCCAGGCCATCGCCGATGTGCTGAGCGAAGCCGCCGCTCAGATACTGGACGGATAGAAAAAGGGGCGCCGCAGCGCCCCTCAATCACGCATTCACGTCGAAGGCATAGCCCGCGGAGCGGACCGTTCTGATCGGGTCACGCTCTTCCTTGTTGTTGAGCGCCTTGCGCAGACGCCCGACATGGACGTCCACCGTACGGGCCTCGACATAGACGTCGGAACCCCAGACAGCGTCCAGCAGCTGTTCGCGGGAAAAGACACGGCCCGGGTGCTGCATGAGATAGTCCAGCAGGCGGAACTCGGTCGGGCCGAGATGGATTTCCCGATCGGCGCGCTTCACCCGGTGGGCGACCCGGTCCATCGTGATATCACCGGCATTGATGACATCCTCGGCCAGGCCCGGACGGATCCGGCGCAGCACGGCGCGGATGCGGGCAAACAGCTCGGTCATGGAGAAGGGTTTCACGACATAATCGTCAGCGCCCGTATCCAGACCGCGCACGCGATCGGTTTCCTCACCGCGTGCCGTCAGCATGATGATCGGCACATTGGCTGTTTCCTGGCGGCCGCGCAGGCGGCGGCACACCTCGATGCCGGAGACTTTCGGCAGCATCCAGTCGCACAGGACCAGGTCCGGCGTGGTTTCCTCGGCCTGGATGAGGGCTTCCTCACCATCGCGGGCGACCGCAACCGTATAGCCTTCCTTCTCGAGATTGTACTGCAGCAGGGTGGCGAGGGCGTCTTCGTCTTCGACCACGAGTACTTGAGGCTTCATCCCTGTCTCTCCACGATCAAGGTCTTCAGGATGCCGGAGGGGTGTCCGCTTCAAGCGGCGCGGCGGTCACCATGAAATGCAGCGCTTCCGCGATATTGGTCGCGTGATCACCGATGCGTTCCAGGTTCTTGGCGACGAAGAGTATGTGCACGCCCGGCTCGACCAGGCTGCTGTCCTCACCCATCGAAATCAGCATTTCGCGGACCAGCGCATTATAGCGCTCATCCACCTCGTCATCGGCGCGCCAGACCCGGATGGCCGGCTCGACATCGAGCGATGACAGGGCGTCCAGAACTTCGTGCAATTGCTGGATGACGATGGCGCCCAGGCGCTCGACCCGGTCCATCAGGCCCAGGGCCGGATAGGCGGAAAGGTCCTTGGCGCGGTAGGCGATATTCTTGGCCAGATCCCCGACCCGTTCCAGATCCGTGGAGATTTTCAGGGCCGAGATCGTCATGCGCAGATCTGTGGCGAGCGGCTGACGCAGGGCGAAAAGGCGCAGCACGCGCTTTTCGATGTCCACGTGCATCGCATTGACCTGCTTCTCGCGCTGGCGCACCTCGCCGGCCACGCCGGCATCGCGCCGCACGATCGCATTGATGGCGGCCGTGAGCTGGGTTTCCACCAGTCCGCCCATCCGGGCGAGTTCGTCATTGAGCTGGTCCAGCTCTTCGCCATAGGCCGTGACGATATGTGCAGTCTTGGACAGCGCCATGGCGCCACCTCCTCAATAGGGCCGGCCTCTAGCCGAAACGCCCGGTAATGTAGTCCTGGGTGCGCGGATCGCGCGGATTGGTGAAGATCTCTTCGGTCGTGCCGTATTCCACGAGATTGCCCATGTGGAAGAAGGCGGTCTGCTGGGAGACCCGCGCCGCCTGCTGCATGGAGTGCGTCACGATGATGATGCAGTAGTTTTCCCGCAGCTCATCGATCAGCTCCTCGATCTTGGCCGTGGCAATCGGGTCCAGCGCCGAGCAGGGCTCGTCCATCAGGATGACTTCCGGATTGACCGCGATGGCGCGGGCAATGACCAGGCGCTGCTGCTGGCCACCGGACAGGCCGGTACCGGGATGGTTCAGCCGGTCAGCCACCTCATCCCACAGCCCCGCCTTTTTCAGCGAGTCCTCGACAATCGCGTCCAGCTCGTCCTTGGACAGGGCGAGACCATGGATGCGCGGCCCATAGGCGACATTGTCATAGATGGATTTGGGAAACGGGTTCGGCTTCTGGAACACCATGCCGACATTCGCGCGCAGCACGACCGGGTCGACGGATTTGTCGTTCACTTCCAGACCATCGATCTTCAGCGACCCGACGACCTTGGCGCCCTCGATTGTGTCATTCATGCGGTTGAGACAGCGCAGGAAGGTCGACTTGCCGCAGCCCGACGGGCCGATGAAGGCGGTCACGGACCGGTCCGGCACGTCGATGGAGACATGGTTCAGCGCCTGCTTGCCGCTATAGCTCACGCAGACATCACGGGCCTGGACCTTGATCGGCAGTTCGGCCTGGCCGGCACCGGCACTCATGTCGGGATGGGATTGATTATCGGGCATGGGGTTTACCATCTCCGCTCGAAACGGCGGCGCAGATAGATGGCCAGGGCATTGAACCCGATCATCAGCGCCAGAAGAACAAGGATTGCGGCCGCGGTCCGCGCCTCGAAGGCACGCTCGGCACCATCGGACCAGAGGAAGACCTGGACAGGCATCACGGTGGCCGGCTGGGTCAAACCTTCCAGACCCAGGGTCGGCGCGTCGGCGATGAAGGCGACCATGCCAATCATCAGAAGCGGCGCGGTTTCACCCATCGCCTGGGCCAGGCCAATGATGGATCCGGTCAAAATGCCCGGCGCGGCCAGCGGCAGGACGTGGTGGAAAACGGTCTGCGTCTTGGACGCGCCGACAGCCAGCGCGGCCTGGCGGATGGACACCGGAACCGCTTTCAGCGCGGCCCGCGTCGCGATGATCACGGTCGGCAGCGTCATCAGGGACAAGACCAAACCGCCAACCAGGGGTGCTGATCGCGGCAGGCCGAAAGAGTTGATGAAGACCGCCAGGCCCAGCAGACCGAACACGATGGAAGGAACGGCCGCGAGATTGTTGATATTGACCTCAATCAGGTCCGTGAACCGGTTCTTCGGCGCGTATTCTTCCAGATAGAGCGCCGTGAATACGCCCACCGGGACCGACAGGGTCAGGGTGATCAGCATAGTCAGGATGGAGCCGAACAGAGCGCCCTTCACCCCGGCCAGTTCCGGTTCGCGGCTGTCCGCATTGGCAAAAAGTGCTGTGTTGAAATCCAGCGAAACCAGGCCGCGATCGACCAAGGCCCGCGTCCAGACGATCAGCTGATCGGACACACGGCGGCGCGCTTCCGGCGTATCGATCACATAGAGCGACCAGTCCGCCAGTTCGCTGCCGGTTTCGTCCCCGAGAAGGCTTTCCGCGCGCGCCGAACGGCCATCGGCCGACAAGGCGGTGAGACGAAGATGGGTTTCACCGGTTTCCACCAGAATGCTGGGCAGGGTGTCGGAGAGTTCAACCCAACCGCTTTCCAGCTCGGCTTCGGCGCGCAAGGCGTCGGCATCTGCCGACAGGCGGCCGGCCTCGTAGAGGGAATCCTCGCGATCCTCGCCCGTCTGGCCCTCGGCCCGGTTGCGCGCCTGCTCGGCCCGGGTATCCAGGCTCGCCGCTTCTGCGCGCAGCAGGTTGGACACCGTATCGCGCAGACCTTCGAAGTCTGCGGCGCTGGAGGTCAATTCGAAATCCCGTCCGGCCTCGGCGACCGTCAGACGTCCTGCGGTCTCCAGCGTCCGGTCCTGGACCAGCCGGCCCTTGAGATAGAGATCCAGATCATCCGCGATCGGCATGCGGAAAGTATGGGTTTCGCCCACCAGACCCGGGTCGGCGAGGACCTCATCCATCAGCCGCGTCGAGTTCAGCGCGGTGTATAGGGTGAACAGGGTGCGCAGCTGACGCCGGTCGCGGACGCCCGGGAATTGCTCGCGCACGGCTTCCTGCAGCACACGCCCATAGGAGCCGCGGCGCAGCGAAGCTTCCGAACCATCGCCCTGCGGATCCACCAGATCGCTTTCCAGCCGCACCGGCAGGACAAGCTGGTTCACCGTGAAGGCCGGGATGGCCTGCATCACGATGGACCCGACCAGAAGGACGAGAATCGCCACGGCCAGGCCGACCGCGGACAGGCCGGCCACGCGGAAGCGCATCTCGGCCCGGTAGCGGCGGGGCAGATGATCGCTGATCGCCTGGCGAAGCTTCGGGATATCGGCCGTATCAGTCATATTTTTCCCGATATCTCTGGACGACGCGCAGGGCGACGACATTCATGATCAGGGTGACAACAAACAGAACCAAGCCCAGCGCAAAGGCGGACAGGGTCTTGGGACTGTCGAATTCCTGGTCACCGGTCAGCAGCATCACGATCTGCACCGTGATCGTGGTCACCGATTCCAGCGGATTGGCGGTCAGATTGGCGCCCTGACCGGCGGCCATGACGACGATCATGGTCTCGCCCACCGCCCGCGACACGCCCAGCAGAACGGCACCGACAATGCCCGGCAGGGCTGCCGGAAGAACAACATGGGAGATCGTCTCGGAGCGGGTCGCGCCCATGGCGTAGGAGCCGTCGCGCAGGGTTTGCGGCACCGAATTGATGACGTCATCGGACAGGGAGGAAATGAAGGGAATGATCATGATCCCCATCACCAGACCGGCCGACAGTGCGCTCTGGGTGACCACATCCTCAAATCCCAGCCAGGAAAACAGGCCACGAATGAAGGGACCAACCGTCAGCAGCGCAAAGAAGCCATAGACGACGGTCGGGATGCCCGCGAGAATTTCCAGGAGTGGCTTGGCCGTCGCCCGGAAGCGGGGACCGGCATATTCCGACAGGTAGACAGCCGCCAGCAGGCCGATCGGCACCGCCACAACCATCGCGATCAGCGTGATCAGTGCCGTACCGGCAAACAGCGGAACCGCCCCGAAAGCCCCGGATTGGCCGACCTGGTCAGCGCGCAGCGCAATCTGCGGCGACCATTGCAGGCCGAACAGGAATTCCGATACCGGAACCGTGGAGAAGAAACGCAAGCTCTCGAACAGCAGCGAGAAGACAATGCCCACCGTGGTCAGGATGGCGATCACGGAGGAAAAAAGCAGCAGCGCCGTGACCAGGCTCTCAACATGATTGCGCGCCCGGAAGGCCGGTTCGACTTGGCTGCGTGTCCGCCACAGACCGGCAACAGCCACGACCAGCGCCATCGCACCGATCAGATAGCGCAGCTGGTTCTGGTGGCGCGTGGCGATACTGGCGGCCGCGACCAATTCCCGGCTTTCCCGGCTGGGCAGTTCGCCATGGGCAATATTCAGCGTGTCGGCCAGGAAAAGCTGGCGGCGTTCGCGCGGCGCCTGGGTCAGTTCGAACCCGGCCAGGGCCCGAACCGGCGCCCCCGCTTCGCGCGCGGCAGCCGCGACGCCATCGACCAATTCCATGCGCCGGTCGAGGACAGCTTCATCCGCCGAAGTAACGGCGTTCAGGGCGTCGAGCCGTTGGCTGTCGAGCGCCTCCATGCGTTCGGGATCCCGGTCTTCACCGGTAGCGCTGCGCAGACGCTCCAGATCACTGGCGATCGAATCGGCACGCCCCCGCAGCTGCACGGCATCCGCACGCAGCGCTTCATAGACGGTGTCGGTTGAGAGGGCCTCATCCAGCTGGGCATTCAGCGCAGCCGCATCGCGGCGCAGCTCAGCATAGGTGAGATTCTCAACCACCTTGTCGGCGAACAGGCCGTGCGCCACCAGCAGGAGCAAGGCTGGCAGCCCCGTCCAGATGGCGACGTAATAGCCATGATAATTGGGCAGGGAATGAAGACGGACCGTATTGCCCGCGACGGCCTGGATGGCGCGGGAGCGGCCTGCATAGAATCCGCCCGCCAGCATGACGAGAATGGCCAGGGCGATCAGTGCGGTGACAGACATGCGTCCAATGAGTCCTTCAGCCGGGCCACCCGCTGGCAGCGTCCGATTCCGGCCCTTCCTACAGGGCGTCGCGGCCCCCGTTTATGACAAAGCGACTACAGTTTTGTGACAACGCTCGCCCTGTCCGCAGGGAGACAGGATATTTCGGATTATCCCGTTGTTTCTTCGGCTGAATTCTTCTCATCAACTCGCGCGGGCAAGAAGACGGAAAACACGGAACCTTCGCCCGGAGCGCTCTCGACCGTGAAACCACCCCGATGGCGATTGACGATATGCTTGACGATGGCCAGCCCCAGCCCGGTGCCCTCTTTGGGACCGCTTTTCTGCCCGTCCACCCGGAAAAACCGTTCGGAAAGGCGGGGCAGATTGCGCCGCTCAATGCCCGGCCCGCCATCCTGAACCCGGACACAGGCATAGCGGTGCCCCGGTTCGGAGGTGGGCGCCGCCAGGGTCAGCCGGCTGGCATTCGCGCCCAGCAGGAGGGAGGGACGCTCGGCCTCATCGCGCAGGAGGGACTCGGACACGCTGATCTTCAGGCCCGAGCCTGCCGGTGAATACTTGATGGCGTTCTCCACCAGATTCATCACGACCTCGGTCAGCTGATCCCGGTCTCCGACCGCTGGCGCGTCTTCCGGCATGTCCAGATGAAGGTCGATCGACTTCTCCTGCAATTGCGGGCGCAGGAAGGCCGTCACATCCTCGACCAGGCTGACCAGATCGGCCTCACCGGCTGGCGGCACATGCTCATCCATCTCCACCCGGGACAGGGAGAGAAGGTCATTGATCAGGCGCTGCATGCGCTCGGTCTGGTCGAACATGATGCTGAGGAATTTGTCCCGCGCATCCGGGTCATCCTTGGCATGGCCGCGCAGCGTCTCGATGAAGCCCGCCAGCGAGGCCAGCGGCGTGCGCAATTCATGACTGGCATTGGCCAGGAAATCGGCCCGCATCCGGTCGGCCCGCTTGATCGAGGTCTCGTCGGACAGAACCAGCATCGCCTGCCAGGCCGGGCGTCCATCCAGCGCCTGGCGCAAGGGCGCAACATGGGCGCGGACATGGCTCTCAACAGGCGCCATCAGCGAATATTCAACGGGATCGACCGCCTGCCCGCGCAGGGCGGCGCTCACAGCTTCCAGCACTTGCGGCTGGCGCAGCACCGCCGACAAATGCCCGGTCGCAGAACCCAGGCCGAGGAATTCGCGAGCCGCCGGATTGGCCAGCTCGATCCGACCGCCCGAGCCGATCAACAGGACCGGAATGGGCAGGCTGTCCAGCATGAGCTGGGCATTGACCCCACCGGCCTCATCCGGTTCCGGCTCGGCCTTCTGCGCGACCCGCAATTGCGGGTTCAGCGTCGTCGAGACAGTCAGATAGTAGAAGATCGACAGGGCTGCGATCGTGGCTGTCGCGACCAGGGTTTCCAGGAAGCCCAGCTCCCCGAACATCCAGAACAGGAGGAGCACGAATCCGCCGATGCCGGCCACGGCCGCCGTGTCCCGGCGCCGAATGCGGATGGAGGGCTGATCATGCGGGTTTTCGGGTTTCATGCGGAGGTCGTGCATCCATTCGCCGACTTGGCGGCATCTAACAAAAATATAAGTGCCCATTGGGCGGAACGCGTTCTATCGCATACCCGCATCACGCCGCGAAGCCAACGCGGTATGGAGGGGGTCGCGCTCGGGGCGCATCTCGAAAATCGAGAGAGTTTTCATGCCATTCGATAGTGTTTTAGTGTTTTTCGATAAATATCTGTTGACTTTCGAGATGCCCTACCTAGGATACGCTCATCATCGAAACCGTGACGTGCGGGGACAACGCATGCGTAAAAGCTTACTAGTCGCAGCCACAGCCTTGGTGGCCACCTCCTGTGCAAGCCTTCCGGCCTATGAGCCGGGAGACAGCCTGCCGGCGGCACCGGGCGCGTGGAGTTCTGCTCCGGCCTCCACAGGGCCTTATGAAGCCCAGGATTGGGTCAACAGCCTGGACGATGCCCAGCTGACCAGCCTGATCGACGAGGCTTTCCAGTCCAATCCCAGCCTCAACCAGTCCTTTGCCCGCTATCGCGCGGCACGGGCTGCTGCGCGTGTGGCCGGCGCCAATCGCCTGCCCTCGCTGAATGCCGGTCTGGACTATACCCGCCGCGAACCGAATGTCGGTTCCGGCAGTGACACATTCTCCCTCGGCCTCTCCGCCGCCTGGGAAGCCGACCTTTGGGGTCGTGTCGCCGATGGCGCCAATGCCAGTGCACGCGATGCCGAGGCCGCCGCTGAAGACGTGCGCGCGTCGCAACTCTCCATCGCCGGCCTGGTCGCCAAGCAATGGTATGCCCTCACCGAGGCGCATCTGCAGACCGAACTGGCCGAGCGCGATGTGGCCACCCGCCAATCATTCCTGTCACTGACCGAACGCCGCTTCGCGCGGGGTCTGGTGCGCAGCTCGGATGTGCGGACGGCCCGCAGTGCCCTGGCCTCTTCGGAAGCCGCCCTGGCCTCGCGCCGTCGCTCCGAGGCCTCCACCGCCCGGGCGCTGGAAACGCTGCTGGGCCGATATCCGGCGGCCAGCCTGGTGTCGGACGGTGATTTTTCCGAACTCGATCCGCTGACGGCCATCGGTTCGCCGGAGGACATCCTGTCCCGCCGGCCCGATGTCCGCGCCGCGGAACGCCGCCTGGAAGCTGCCGGCCTGCGCGCCGATGCGGCTCGCAAGGCGCTCTATCCCAGCCTGTCGCTCAGCGGCGGCTCGGGCACGGGCGGCCCCAGCGCGGAAGACATGCTGGATCTGGACACGATGGTATCCAGCCTGACGGCCTCCCTGTTCGGACCGATCTTCAATGGCGGTTCCCTGCGCGCCCAGCGCGAGCAGGCTGAAGCCAATGCTGAAGCGCAATTGCAGGCTTATGTCTCAACAGTGCTGACGGCCTGGCAGGAAGCGGAAAACGCCATCCATGCCGACGCCATCCTCGAAACCCGCGTGGCCAGCCTGCGCCAGGCCTTCGAGGAAGCGGCTGAGGCCGAGCAATTGGTGATCCGCCAGTATGCCAGCGGCGTAGCCACGATATTCGACCTGCTCAACGCCCAATCCCGGCGCATCAGCGCTGAAAGCCAGTACATCTCGGCGCGTCGCGACCGTGCGACCAATCGCGTCGATCTTTATCTCGCCATCGCCGGCGATTTCTCCGCGGCCCAGTCCGCAGACCCGGCCGCCCTGACAGGAGAATAGTTATGGGTAAGCTCATCGGACGTTTCATCATCATCGGCGGCGTCGGCGCAGTCGTTGTCGGGATCATCTTCATGCTCGCTGTCGGACAACCGCAGCCGCAGCGCGCCAATGCCGCGCCGCGCCCTGTGGCGGTCTTCGTCGAGGAAGCCCAGCGCAATACCGTCGCACTCACCGTCCGTTCGCAGGGCGAGGCCCGGCCGCGCACCCAGATCAATCTGGTCCCGCAGGTTGCCGGCCGTATCACCTTTGTGAACCCGGACTTCATCGAGGGCGGTTTCTTCGAAGCCGGTGAAACCCTCATCCAGATCGAGGATGCCGATTACCGTCTCGCCGTGACCCGGGCGGCCGCCCAGGTGGCCCAGGCCGAACAAGCCCTGGCTCGCGAACAGGCCGAATCCGATCTGGCCGCCAGCGAGTGGGCGCAATTGGGTGAAGGCGAAGCCTCTGCCCTGACCCTGCGCGAACCGCAACTGGCCGAAGCCCGCGCCCAGCTGGCTGCCGCCAATGCCGCCCTGCAATCGGCCCGTCTGGACCTGCAGCGCACCCGCGTTTCCGCACCCTTCTCCGGCCGTGTCCGCACCAAGAATGCCGATCTGGGCCAGTATGTCGCTCCGGGCACCAATCTGGGTGAGGTCTTCTCGACCGATACCGTGATGGTGCGCCTGCCGCTGACCGATAATGACCTGGCCCTGCTGGGCATCCCGGTCGCCTATAATGCGGCTCTGGCCGAAGATGGCGGTGTGCCGGTGACCCTGTCGGCCACGATTGCCGGCCGTCACCAGGAATGGGCTGGCCGCATCACCCGCACCGACAGCGCCATCGATCCGCAGACCCGCGTCCTGTACGCCATCGCCGAGGTCGAAGATCCGTACGGTGCTGCCGCCCAGGGTGGCTCCCCGCTGGCCATCGGCCTGTTCGTGGACGCCGAGATCCAGGGCCGCGAGATTGACGGTGCCTACATCATTCCGCGCAATGCCCTGCGTGGTGAGGGCAGCGTCTATGTGGTCGAAGAAGGCGGTACGCTGTCGGTCCGTTCGGTCGAGATCATCGACTCCAATCCGGACCGGGTTGTCCTGGCGGGCGGTGTCCGCGGTGGCGAGCTCGTCGTGACCTCCCCGATCCGGGGGGCCAGCGACGGCATGCGCGTCCAGACCTTCGATGACGAAGGCGAGATGATGGCCAGTTTCTCGGCCACCTATGACGACGCTCCGGATGCAACGGAATCCGCCGAAAACGATGAAGCCAATGCGGACGGCAACGCCGTCTCGAGCGCCGGCTAAGCCGGACGCCAGGAGGAGGAAACGGCCATGACCGATCCGAACCAAACACACGAAGAAGCCCCGCGCGGCGGAATCATCGGCTGGTGGGCGCGCAACTCGGTTGCCGCCAACCTCCTCATGATCGTCGCCGTGCTCGGTGGCCTGCTGGGCTACCAGGCGCTCAATCGCGAAGTCTTCCCCTCTGCCTCGTTCAACGGCGCGACCGTGTCCGTGGCCTGGCCGGGAGCCTCGCCGCAGGAGATCGAGGAACAGATCGTCGTGCGGATCGAGGAAGCGCTCGCCGACATGGACGGGATCGAGACGATCACCTCGACCGCCCGTGAAGGCGCCGGCTTCGTCAACATCGAAGGCAAGCGGAATGTCGACATTTCCGAGTTCATCGACAATGTGAAACTCGAAGTCGACTCCGTGAACAATCTGCCGCCCTCGGCCTATCGTCCGATCGTGTCGCAATGGCGCAACCAGGACCAGGTCGTCGGCTTTGCCGTTTACGGCAATATCGACCGTCGTGAACTGCAGGCCATCGGCCGCGAAGTGCGCGATGAAGTGGCCCAGCTGCCGGGTGCGTCCATCGTCAATCTGTGGGCCAGCCGTAATGAAGAGGTCGCGATCGAGGTCTCCGAGGAGAATCTCCGCCGCTATAATCTGACCTTCGACGAGATCGTACGCGCCGTCCGTGCCTCCTCGCTCAACGCGTCGGCCGGCTCGGTCCGCACCGATCTCGGCGAGTTCGGCCTGACCGCCCGCCAGCTGGCGGATACGGCAGCCGAGTTCGAGGAAATCATCATCCGCCAAACCAGCGATGGCGGCACGCTGCGCATCCGCGATGTGGCCACGGTCACCGACGGCTTCGTCGATTCCAATCTGGAAGCGACCTACAATGCCGAGACCATGGTCCTGGTTGTCGTCGAGCAGGCCCCCAATCTGGACGTCGTCGACACGGCACAAGCCGTCCGCGACTATATCGACCGCAAGTCTGCTGAACTGCCCGAAGGCGTCAGCATGTCGATCTGGTGGGACAATTCGGAAATGTATACCGGCCGGATGGAAACCATCCGGAACTCCGCCCTGGTCGGCGGCGTGCTGGTGCTGATCGTGCTCTTCCTCTTCCTGCGCCCGATGGTGGCGATCTGGGTGACGGTGGGCATTTTCATCGCCTTCGGCGGTGCCTTCCTGATCCTGCCCATGATGGGCGTGACCCTGAACATGCTCTCCCTGTTCGCCTTCCTTCTGGTGATCGGTATCGTCGTCGATGACGCGATCGTCGTCGGGGAGAATATCCATGACAGGGTGGAACGAGGAGAACCCGGCCTGACCGCGTCCATCGTCGGCACGCAAATGGTCGCCAAACCGGTCATCTTCGCCGTCATCACGACGATCATGATGTTCTCGCCCTGGATGCTGCTGTCCGGTCCGGAAGTGCAGTTCACGCGCCAGATCTCCCTGGTCGTGATTGCCGCCCTGGCCTTCTCGCTGATCGAATCCCTGCTGATCCTGCCGGCGCACCTGTCGCACATGAAGCCGCAGAGCAATAAGGGCTTCTTTGGTCCGCTGATCGCCGTGCAGCGTGCGATTGCTGCCTCGCTCGTCTTCGTGGCGCGCAATCTCTACCGCCCGGTCGTGAAGGTCGCGATCCGCAATCGCTACGCCACCTTCATCGGCTTCCTGGGCGTGTTCATGATCTCGATCTTCATGATGAGCTTCAACTATGTGGGCTCGGTCTTCATGCCGCAGATCGAGAATGAGACGATCCAGGCGAATATCCAGCTGGCCGAGGGCACGCCCTGGAACCGGACCGAACAGGTTCGCCAGCAGCTGGACGATGCCCAGATCGCCACGCAGGAGCACTATCGCGAACTCTATCCGGATGCCGGCGACATGCTGATCTCGCGCTCGACCCTGGCCACGGATGGCCGGATCCGCGCCTGGATCGTGCTGCCGGAGCCGGATGAGCGTCCCGGTCGCCTGCCGACACGCGAAGTGGCCCAGACCATCCGCGATTTCCTGGGCCCGATCCCGGACGCCATGGAGGTCCGCCTGGACTCCACCATCAATGATGGCGGCTCCCGGATGACCTTTGCCCTGTCGCACCAGGATCTGGCCACGCTGCGGGCCGCAGCCGATGAGCTGAAAACCCAGCTGCGCAGCTATGACACGCTGTACGACGTCGTGGACTCCCTGGAGACCTCGACCGAGGAGCTGCAATTCTCGCTGCGTCCGAACGCCCAGTCCCTGGGTCTCACCCTGCAGGACGTCACCCGTCAGGTGCGCCAGTCCTTCTACGGTGAGGAAGCCCAGCGCCTGCCGCGTGACGGCCAGGATGTCCGCGTCATGATCCGCATGGATGAAGCCAGCCGTCGCTCGCTCGACACGCTGCGTGAAATCCGCATCCGCACCAGTGATGGCCGTGAGGTCCCGCTGGATGCGGTGGCCGAGGCGCACTTTGCTCCGGGTCTGAACCGGATCAACCGCCGCAATGGCATGCGCACCGTGACCGTGTCGGCCGAACTGTCCGATCCGGCCGCCCGCGGTGACATCAACCAGAGCCTGAACGCCGACTTCTTCCCGAACTTTGACAGCCATTATCCGGGCCTGTCGCGGGACGAGATCGGCCAGGCCGAAGGCGAACGCCAGTTCATGTCGGAGGTGATCAACCTTCTCCTGCTGGCCCTGGTCTCCATGTACTTCCTGCTGGCGGTGGCCTTTAAGTCCTACTTCCAGCCGCTGGCCATCATGGTTGCCATTCCCTTCGCCCTGACCGGTGCCATCTTCGGACACTTCCTGTTCGACATGCCGATCGCCCTCTTCTCCTACTTCGGGGTGGGCGCAGCAGCCGGGGTCGTCATCAATGACAACCTGGTCCTGCTGGACTTCGTGAACCGGCTGCGAGCCAATGGCGTGGGGGCCTTCCAGGCCCTGGTCGATGCGGGCGTACAACGCTTCCGGCCGATCCTGCTGACCTCGGTCACCACCTTCCTCGGGATTTTCCCGATGATGGCGGAGACCTCGACCCAGGCTGAATTCCTCAAGCCGATGGTCGTGGCGCTGGGCTTTGCGGTTATCTTTGCCCTCGGCCTGACCCTGGTCCTGGTGCCGGCCATGTACGCCATCGGCGTCGACATTGCCCGCTTCTTCCGGATGGTCTGGACGGGCAAGAAACAGCCGGCCATGGGTGAGCACTATGTCGACACCGACTTCGCTCACGGCGAACTGCCGGGTCACCTGACCGAAAACCCCGCCGAATAGGGGCCGGTCCAGCCAACATCTCACGCCCCGCGTTGCATTCAGCGCGGGGCGTCTTATTTTTCACGCATCACTTGATTGGGGAAATCGAAGATGAAGAAGCTTCTGCTCAGCAGCGTCGCCCTGGCTCTGGTCGCCGCCTGCAGCCCGACGGGCACGGAAGAAACCCACGAAACCGCCGCCGCCACGGAAACGCATGGCGCGCCGGTCATCGGCGAATGGGGTTTCGACCTGGCCGGCATGAACAGCGAAATCGCGCCGGGCGACGACTTCAACCAGTACGCCAATGGCGTCTGGCTGGAGACTGAGGAAATGCCCTCCGACCTGTCGCGCTACGGCATGTTCACCGTGCTGGCTCTGGAAGCCGAGCAACAGGTGAAGGACATCATCACCGAAGCCGCCGCCGCCAATGCGGCCCACGGCACGGTGGAGCAGCAGGTCGGCGATCTGTACGGCTCCTGGATGGACACCGAGACGATCGAACAGCGCGGCCTGGAACCGGCCCAGCCTTTCCTGGACCAGATCGCCGCGGCTGAGAGCCATGCCGATATCAACGCCCTCTTCGCCACGATCCACCATCAATCGCCCTTCGGCGTCGGCATCATTCCCGACCCGGCCGATACGACGCGATACACGGTCTTCGTCGGCCAGGGTGGTCTCGGCCTGCCGGACCGCGACTACTATCTGGAAGAGGACAACGCCCGCTATCTCGACGCCTATCGCACCTATATCGAGACGATCTTCGATCTCGCCGGGATTGAGGGTGGCGCCGAGAAGGCCGAGGCCATCCTCGCCCTGGAAACGCGCATCGCCGAAGTTCACTGGACCCAGGCTGACAGTCGCGACATCCAGAAGATCTACAACCCGATGCCGCTGGAGCAACTGGTCTCCCTGGCGCCGCAGTTTGATTTCGGGACCGGCATGGAAGCGCTCGGCCTCGACGGTGTCGCCACCTATCTCGTGGCTCAGCCCAGCGCGATCGAAGGCACGGCCGCCATTTTCGAGGAAACCCCGGTCGATGTATGGCGCGACTACATGACCTTCCACTTCCTCAACAATAATTCCGGCCGTCTGCCGGCTGCCTTCGACATGGCCAGCTTCGAAATGTTCGGACGCACCATGCGCGGCACCGAGGAACAGCGTCCGCGGGATCGCCGCGGTGCCAACCTTGTCGGCGGCCAGCTCGGCGAAGCTGTTGGCCAGGTCTATGTGGAACGCCATTTCCCGCCGTCTTCCAAGGAATCCATGGAAGGCCTGGTGGCCAATCTCATCACCGCCTTCCAGGGCCGTCTGGAAAACCTGGACTGGATGGATGACGAGACCCGAGCCGAAGCCCTGTCCAAGCTCTCCACCTTCGAGCCGCGCATCGGCTATCCGGACGAGTGGCAGGACTATTCCGCGCTGGAAATCCAGCCGGACGATCTGTTCGGCAATATGGTCCGCCTGCGTGAATTCAACTGGAATGAACAGGTCGCCGACCTGTCCGGCCCGGTGGACCGCGGTGAGTGGCCCTACCCGCCGCAAACGGTGAACGCCTCCTACAATCCGCTGATGAACCAGATCACCTTCCCGGCGGGCATCCTGCAGGCACCCTTCTTCGATCCGAATGCCGATCCGGCCGTCAATTACGGGGGTATCGGTGCGGTGATCGGTCACGAAATCGGCCATGGCTTCGACGATCAGGGCCGCCGCTTCGACCAGAACGGGGCCATCCGCGACTGGTGGACGCCGGAAACGAATGCTGCCTTCGAAGAGCGCGCCAACATTCTGGAGCAGCAGTACAACTCCTACTCTCCGGTGGAAGGCCGCTTCGTGAATGGCGACCTGACCATGGGCGAGAATATCGGTGACCTGGGCGGTCTGCAGATGGCCTATACCGCCTACCACCAATATCTGGACAATTGCTGTGGCGGCGAAGCCCCGGTGATCGACGGCCTGACCGGCGATCAGCGCTTCTTCCTGGCCTGGGCGCAGGTCTGGCGGAACCTGATCCGCGAAGACCAGCTGATCAACCAGCTCGCCACCGACCCGCACAGCCCGGCCCAGTACCGGATCAATGGCGTCGTCCGCAATCTGGATGCCTGGTACGAAGCCTTCGGCGTGACCGAAGAGAATGATCTCTACCTCGCCCCGGAAGACCGGGTCTCGATCTGGTAGGTCATCAGACCGATGAAAACAGGAAAAGGCCCGGTCATTGCCGGGCCTTTTTCATGTTCAACTGTCAAAGGTGACAACACCGTCATTTGCGGTCCAGCAATCTCGCCCTACTCTCTTTGCCAACTGAATTCTGGAAAATGATGGGGGTACATCATGAAGAAGTTCCTGCTGGGCACCGCCGCCCTGGCCCTGCTGACAGCCTGTCAGCCCGCCGAAGACGCCGCTGAAACCGAAACGCCGGCCGCTGCCAGCGAGCCTGCCGCATCGGCCGAAATCGCAGCATCCCATGAAACGGCTGATGCCTCCGACTCCGCGCCGGAACTGGGCGCGTGGGGCGTGGAAACCCAGCACATCTCCGACACGGTCGATCCGGGCGATGATTTCTTCCGCTATGTGAATGAAGGCTGGCTGGACACGACCGAAATTCCGGATGGCTTCTCCAATTTCGGCTCCTTCTCCGAGCTCTATCTGCGGTCTGAAGAGCGCATCGAGGGCATCATCATGGAAGCGGCGGCCGCCAATGCGGAAGCCGGCAGCGTCGAGCAGCAGGTTGGTGATCTGTACGCCAGTTACATGAACACCGAACGGCTTGACGAACTCGGCCTCGACCCGGCCCGTCCGGGCCTGGAGCGCATCGCCGCCGCCAGCTCGCATGCTGACATCGCAGCCCTCATGGGCGCACCGTCCACAGATTCCCTGTTCGGGGCCTTTGTCGGCCGCGACCCGGGCAATCCCCAGCGCTATATCGTGTCGCTCAGCCAAGGCGGCCTGGGCCTGCCGGACCGCAATTATTATCTCGACGACAGCGAGCGCTTCGAGACCTACCGCACGGCCTATCTCGACTATATCGCCGACGTGTTCGACATGATCGGTGTCGACGGTGGTGCCGAACGGGCCCAAGCCATCCTCGACCTGGAAACGGCGATCGCCGAAATCCACTGGACACGTGCGGAAAGCCGTGACCGCGTCGCCACCTACAATCTGATGAGCGCCGAGGACCTGTCGAATTATGCGGCCGGCTTCCCGTGGGAAACCTTCATGGCCTCCCTCGACTTCGCCGATCAGGAAGAATTCGTGGTGCGCCAGAACACGGCGATCCAGTCCCTCGCCCAGCTCTTCACGGAAATCCCGGTCGAGACCTGGCAGGACTATCTGTCCTTCCACTGGATGGAGAACCACCGCAACGAGCTGACGCCAGCCTTCTACGAGCGGTCCTTCGACTTCTACAGCCGCACGCTGAACGGAACGGATACGCCGCGTCCGCGCGACCGCCGCGCCATCCAGTTCGTCAATGGCAACATGGGTCAAGCTATCGGCCAGATCTATGTCGAGCACTACTTCCCGCCGGAATACAAGGAACAGATGGAAGAGCTCGTCGGCTATCTGCGCGCCGCCCTGCGCGAGCGCATCGAGACGCTGGAATGGATGGATGACGAGACCCGCGCCGAAGCCTTCGACAAGCTGGAGAAATTCCTGCCGAAAATCGGTTATCCGGACGTGTGGCCGGATTATTCCGACATCGAGATCCGGGCTGACGACTTGTGGGGCAATAATGAGCGTGTGAACGCCTGGTTCCGCGCCGACAGCCGTGACCGCCTGCGTGGCCCGATCCGGGATTGGGAATGGTTCATGTCACCGCAGACGGTGAATGCCTATTATTCCTCGACGTCCAACGAGATCGTCTTCCCGGCCGCCATCCTGCAGGGTCCGTTCTTTGACCCGTTTGCAGATCCGGCCGTGAACTTCGGCGGCATCGGTGCCGTGATCGGTCACGAAATGGGCCATGGTTTCGACGACCAGGGCAGCCAGTCCGATGGTGACGGCGTCCTGCGCAATTGGTGGACCGATTTCTCGCGTGAACAGTTCGACCTGCGCACCGACCAGATCGTTGCCCAGTACGAGCAGTTCTCGCCGGTGGAAGGCATGAATGTCGATGGCCGTCTCACCCTGGGTGAGAATATCGGTGATATCGGCGGTCTCTCCATGGCTTATCGCGCCCTGCAAATGTACGCGGAAGACCATGGCCTGGCCGACGAGCTCGACGGCTACTCCGCTGATCAGCGCTTCTTCCTGGCCTGGGGCCAGGTCTGGCGCCGCCTCTATACGGAAGACGCCCTGGTCTCCCGTCTGACCACGGACCCGCACAGCCCGTCGCAATACCGCGTCAACGGCGTCGTGCGGAATATGGATGTCTGGTACGAGGCCTTCGGTGTGACCGAAGACGACGATCTCTACCTGCCGCCGGAAGAGCGCGTCTCCATCTGGTAGGACGCGACACTGCACCAGGAAACGGCCCGGCCCTGCGCCGGGCCGTTTTGCATTCCAAGACCGGCCCAGCGATACGCAGACCATGAGCCGTCAGAGCTGGCGCGCGCATAACCTTTTGAGGGAATTCAGGATATCAATATTCTCCTGAGAGTTGAAACTTGCGCTTTATGGTTAATATTCCTTAACGCTTCCCCGGCCTTGCGTTAGCATCCCGTGTCTTCGCGGGATGGTTGAAGCCAGCCCCGCGCCGTAAGCGAGGGGGATTTTTTATGTTCCGCAAATCTGTTTTGTGCGGCTCAGCGCTGACGCTGATTACCGCTTCTGCTGCCCTGGCGGGCGATGCCGAATGGTTCCCGCCAGACCCGCCCAATTCCGCGATGGCGGGCGAATGCTATGCCCGCGTCCGAATCGCACCGGAATATGACGTCTACACCGAGCAGGTGACGACGCAGGATTCCTACGAGCGCTACGACGTGTTGCCGCCGCGCCTGCGTCCGGAAGTCCGCGAATATGTCTCGCGCGAAGCCGGTGTGCGCTACATCGTGCACGAGCCCGTGTATGAAACCATCACCGAGACGGTCCAGATCCGCCCGTCCTACGTCGAATACGTGGTCGAGCCGGCTGTGCACAACACGGTGACCGAAACGATCATGGTGCGCGAACCGCGCATGGTCTGGCGGCGCGGTTACACGCCGGGTGCCCAGATGACGCGTTTCGACAGCGAGACCGGCGAAGTCTGGTGTCTTGTCGAGGAAGAGGGTGAATACCAGACCGTCACACGCAATATCGTCGTGACGCCGGCCCAGATCCGCGAGATCAACCATCCGGCCGAATACGACACGATCACGCGTGACGTCCTGGTCCAGGAAGCCCGCGTCGAGGAAGTGCCGATCGACGAGCTGCGCGACACCTATCGGATCGAAGTGCTCGACCAGCACGCCTCGGTCGACAGCCGCGTGATCCCGATGGAGACGGAAACCGTCACCCGTTACTCCCTGCGCACGGAAGAGCGCTGGGAATGGCGTCTGGTGGACTGCAACGATATCGACCTGCCGGGCTACAACCCGCCGACGCAGGCCGACATTCCGCCGGTCGCCCAGAACCAGCACCAGCAGAACTCGGCGCCGGTGGCCCAGGGACGCACCTATCTCTACGGCACCGACATGCCGGCCGAGACGACCTATTCGGAAGAAGTTCCGGTGGCCCAGGCCAGCTATTCGTCTTCCAGCTATTCCACGCGCGGCCGTCGCTCGCAGTAGCGCACTGGACGCATCAGCGTGAAACGCCAAGATGGACGGCGCGGACTTCTGGTCCGCGCCGTTTCCCTTTGGAGGCCGAGTTGGCAGAGCGTGACTTCATGGTCGGGTATGGCAGCCTGCTGAGCGCCTATAGCCGCACGACCTATTCCGGCATCCAGACCGAAGCCCTGCCCGTCATCGCCCATGGCTGGAAACGTGGCTGGACCGTGCGCTATGGCGATGAACAGGCGACCTATGCCGGTGTCCGCCCGGTCACGAATGCCATCCTCCACGCCGCCCTCGTCCCGACCGAGATCAATGACGCCCTGCGCCATCGCGAGCGCGGCTATGTCTTCACGCAAATCGACCCTGCCAGTGTCCGCCCGGCGGCCGGTACGGACATCGCCCTGCCGGAAGGCCGCTACTGGATCGTGGTCAATCGCGAGCAGGTCAGCGCCGATGCGGATCACCCCATCCCGCAGACCTATGTCGACACCTGTCTGATCGGCTGCCTGGAGACCGGCGGCGAAGCCCGCGCTCGCGCCTTCATCCGGGCGACGGAATTATGGGACGCGCCCTGGGTGGATGACCGCGATGCAAAGGCCCCGCTCTATCCCCGCCTGACGCCGCCGACACCGGAACAGCGCGAGCAGATCGATACCCTGCTGGCCGCCGAAGGCGTGCTCAGATACCGGCGCCCACGCTGAGCGTCTCGGCCAGGGCCCGGGCATCCTCCAGGGCGTGCTCACGCAAGCGGGCGATCGCGGTTTCATCCAGGCGTTTGGCCGGCGCACAGGCCGGCGAACCGGTCTCGCAGAGAAGGGAAACCGGAAAACATCCCGTTTCAGGCCGGTCCTGACTGTGTTGCCATCCCCCCGTGATCGCATCGCATACATATTGCGATGCCAGTCTGGCCGCATGATCGGCCAGTAACAGAACCGCTTCGATCAGATATTGGACCTCTTTTGATGTCATGGCCCAATGCAGGCTGACCCGGCACCAGCCCGGCCGCGCACCGGTCTCGCCCGCCAGGACCTGCTGCCGGATCGCCTGTGTGGCCGCCTCATCCAGACCCAGCAGGGCATGCCCATAGGGCCCGGCACAGGAGCATCCGGCCCGAGACTGAATGCCGAAGAGGTCGTTCAGAAGACGCGTCACCAGCCGCGGCGGCACCACACCACCATGGCTATCCCTCAGATTGAACGCGACAATTCCGATCCGGCGCGACGGATCCTGGGGGCCGAGGATCTCGATCCGCGGATGCGCTTGCCACGCCTCGAACGCCGCCTCCAATGCCGCATGCTCACGCCGGGCGATCAGCGCATGACCGATTTCTGCCTGCAGCTGCAGCGCCAGCGCCGCCCGGACGAGTTGCGGAACCCCCGGCGTTCCAGCCCGCTCGCGCGCCTCGATATCCTCAATGAAATCATGACCATCAGGCCAGACATAGCGCACCGTACCACCCGCACTCTGCGTCGGCGGAAGCGTCGCGTCATAGAGCGCTGCATGGAACAGAAGAAGCCCGCAACTGCCTGGCCCGCCAATGAATTTATGGGGTGAGAAATACACCGCATCGATCCGCGCCTCCGGATCTCCCGAAGGATGCACGTCGATCGGCAGATAGGGCGCACTGGCCGCACAATCGAGGCACAGGATCGCATCATGCGCGTGCAAGAGCCGCGCGAGGGCCCGAACATCACTCTTCACGCCGGTCACATTGGAAGCCGCTGAAAACGCACCAATCTTCCGCTTGCCGGCATGGCGCGGATCCGCCAGCTCAGCAGCCAGGGCTGCCAGATCGATCCCACCCTCTTCATCCAGCGGAATGGACACCGTCTCGGCCAGGCTCTCCCGCCAGCTCAGCTCGTTAGAGTGATGCTCATACGGCCCCAGGAAGACCACCGTATCCGCACGCCGGTCCGCCGCCACGCCCAACGCCTTGCGGGAGGCCGGTGGCACGGCAAGTCCCAGAATTTCCTGAAATTTGTGGATCGCGCCTGTCGCTCCGGACGCACAGGCCAGCAGACAATCCTGCGGCCCGGCATTCACGGCGCGCTTGATCCGTTTTTCCGCCTCTCGCATCCAAGCGTTGGAGGCCCGTCCGGTCGCGCTGTCCTCGGTATGAGGATTGGCATAATCGGCCGCCAAACCGGCCATGACATGCTCAATCGGCTCATAGACCCGACCGGATGCCGTGTAATCCGCATACAGGAAGGGCCGCAGACCGAAGGGCGTGGTGAGGGTCTGCCCGGTGCCCGACAGCCCCTTGCGGAGCGTCTCGAGCGCGCGAGCAGCGGTCGTCTCAGTGTGGAAAAAAGCTGTGTCCGGCATGGTTTGCACAGAAAAGCACGAAGCCGGCGGAGATAATCACCAAATATCGCTACAGTTTCCCCGTGACGATGGCGAAAATCACTACTATCCTGCCACGCCATGGAGCTTGATAACTATGATATCCGGCTTTTGCGCGCGGTTCAGAGCGATTCAGACCGGACCGTTCAGCAACTGGCTGACCTGATCGGCCTGTCGGCGACCCCGACGGCCCGCCGCCTCAAACGCCTCGCCGATGTCGGGATCATCCGCAAGCATGTCGCCCTGCTGGACCCGGAGGAATTGGGCCTGCAAGCCACGCTTTTCATCACGGTGCGCACCAGTCAGCACGATGCGGAATGGCTGTCGCGTTTTGCCGAAGGTGTGAGGCGCATGCCGGAAGTCATCGAATTCTACCGGCTCAGTGGCGACATCGATTATCTCATCAAGCTCTGCCTGCCGGACGTGAAAGCCTATGATGCCGTCTACAAGAAGCTGATCGCGATCGCGCCCCTGTCCGATGTCTCCGCCAGCTTCGCCATGGAAGCCATCAAGAACACCACGGAATTGCCGGTCTAGCCCATGCCGGACGGTTGCATGCCCGGCAGTGATGCGTGAAGCTGACCGCACCGGCCACCTATAACCGTACGGGATTCATGACTGATTTTTCGCAAGAGCCCCGCTCCGGCGCGCCCCACAGCGCCTCCGAAAGCTATCGCAATGTCGCGGCTGTCGTGGCGGCCCTGGCCCTGCTGCAGATGGCAGCCGGCGCGCTCTCCGTGGTCGGTCCGCTCTCCCTGATCAGCCAGGGCGCCTCCTCTTTGAAGATCGGTATCATCGTGGCCGGTTATGCCACCGGCTTCCTGCTGGGCGCGACGCTCGCCCCCCGGGAAATTGCCCGGATCGGGCATATCCGCGCCATTGCCGGTTTCGCCGCCGCAACCTCCATCGCTGTCGCCGCGCTCTACCTGTCGTCGGCGACGGCCTGGTGGCTGGTCATGCAATTCATCATGGGTCTGTGTGTCGCCAGCTTCCTCGCCGCCGGTGAAAGCTGGGTTGCCGATTCCGCCCCGCCAGAGCGCCGCGGTGCCATTCTCGCCTTCTACCTCGTTTCCGCGAAAATCGGCTTCATCATCGGTCCCTTCCTGGTGGCGGGCATTGAGCCCGGTGTTGCCGCCGGCTTCCTCGTCGTCGCCGCGCTCTACACGGCCAGTCTGATCCCGGCAGCCGCGACCAATCGCGCCCAGCCCGCCCCGCCCACTTCGGAGAGTTTCGGACCGCGCAAGGTTTTCCAGATCGCCCCGTCGGCGATCATTGCCGCCTTCGCGGCCGGCATGGTCAATGGCCCCGTCATGCAGCTCTATGCGGTCTTTGTCGGGGGTATGGAAACCGTTTCGGTGACGCAGACCGCCGCCCTGTTCAACGCCTTCCTGGTCGGTGGATCGGTTCTGGCACAATGGCCAGCGGGCATGCTGTCCGACCGGATGGACCGGCGTGTCGTGATTGCAGGCCTCGCCCTGGTGGCAGGCGTTTCAGCCCTGGGACTGGGCCTCTTCTCAGGCGTGCTGCCCGTCATGCTGATCTTCGCCGTCGCCGGCCTGTGGGGCGCCGGAGCGCAATCCTATTACGGCATAGCCGTCGCCCATGCGGCCGACCGCGCGCCGGAAGGCCAGGCGACCAATATGATGTCCGGCATCCTGACCATGTACGGGCTGGGCACGATGATCGGTCCCGTCATTGCCGGCGTTGTCATGGCGCTGATCGGGCCGTCGGGGCTCTTTCTCTATGCCTCCATCATTCTCTTCGCCCTGTTCGGGGCCATGCTCTACCGCCGCGGCGACAAGGCACCGGTGAACGACGCCGACAAATCCGATTTCGAACCCATCTCCGCCACCAGTGTCGCCGTCTATGACCTGACCGAACTGGCCAGTGAGGAAGACCCGGACGCTCCGGCTCCGGCATCGTCCACGCAAGACGAGGATGAAGACGATGATGAGAATTACTGGGAGCGCTAGCGCTTAACCGCGCTGGACTTAAACTGCTTTGAAATACCGAATGAGAATTCGGGGAACTCCAGCAAAATAAATTTATGTAATCTTCCCCTAAATTTCGCAAGTTTCCTCGAATGAACAATTCGAATGCGCGGGATTTTATTACATATTCAGCGGGCAACCTTGATTCTCTCCTGAAAAACTCTATCCCTCTTGGCTCACTCGATTAGACAGCCCACCCGGGCTGCACGCTGAAACGGAGTTAGCCAAACAGTATGAGACATCGCCATCGCCCGAGCCGGGTCGCCACTTTCGTCGCCGAAGCCGTCAATGTTCGCCAGATGCAAACCACGACCGAGGCCCTGCAGCGCTCCAACCGCCGCGCCGTCCTCGTGTCTGACCAGCACGCCCTCCTGCGGGGCTATAACGGACAGGCTGAATTGAACTTTGCCGTCGCCGAACAGACGGAGAATGTGGACCCTGCCGGACATGATGCGCTCATCCTGATGGAAGGCGCCGCGAAGCTGGCCGATAGCGCCAGCGGCCTGGCCCGCCGCTTCATGGAAGCAGGCAAACCCGTCATCGCCCTGACCGGCAGCGCCGGCATCATTTCGGCCCTGGTCGGCAATGACGCCCCCGCCGAGCAGACGGCCTCGGCTTTGGTCAACGGCCAGCTCTACCAGATCACCGATGAAGATGCCGACTGGAAGATCCTCAACGCAATCGGCGAGCGCCTCGACGCCGAGCGCGGCCTGCCTGCGGCTGCCAACGCCTGATTGGCCCCACTATCGGAACAAAGAAAAAAGGCGTGCCGGTCTCCGGCACGCCTTTTTCCGCCCAATGCGACACTGACCGGGGTCAGCGCGAATAGCTCAGAATGATCCAGTTCTTGACGCGATCCGCCGGGGCCGGCGCCACGTCCGGACCGTCATAGTCCGCGAACTGCCAGGACAGTTCGAACCCACCCGGGAATTCCGCGGTGATGAAGGCATCCCATTCTTCACCCAGATCATCACCCAGACGCTCGGACGAGAAATCATGGTAGCGCACGCCGGTTTCCAGACCGCGCAGCCAGCCGCTTTCCCAGCCCAGCCCGTAGCTGGCCATGACATTGAAATCCTCGACACCATCGACCGTGCCCTGACGGCCACCACCGGAGAAGGCATCGGCCCAGCCCAGCACGCCGTGATTCTTGCCCAGCGGGTTGGACACGCCGGTCGAGCCATTGCCTTCAACAATGTCATAGCCGACAGCAAACTCAGCGCCGCCGCGTGACACCGAGAAATCGGTCGAGATCAGGCCGAGGTCAAAATCCGTGGTCGCGGACCCATAGTCCTGCTGACGCGAGAACATGACGGCATAGTCGATTTCATAATCGCCATGCTCGATGCCACCATTCATCCGGCCGCCCCAGGTCTGGTTGGAACGCTCGCCACGGCCCGGCTCTGTGATGTCGATCAGGTAGAGAAAGCCCGACACGGTGAGCGCCGGCGCCACAGCATAGCGGACATTGAAGAGATGGCTGTCGCTGTCCCAGTTGGAATCATCGCCCGGACCGCGATTGATCTGGTCATGATAGACATAGGTCGCACGCCAGTCGCCGCGGGTATAATCGACGCGCAAGGCGTCGTGCGAGTTCTTGTCCTGGCGGTGCCCGGCCGAAGCCACGAAACGCCCATCATCCAGATCCAGATACTGGCGACCGACCGTCACGGACACGTGCTCATTGAAGGCATAGCTCGCCTGAAGCCGGTTCAGCTCGGTGAAGGCCCCATCAGAAATAGACGTGTACTGGGACAGGCCGTTGAGCCCCGAATTATAGTCATCATCCCCGTCCAGGGCGACGACATTCTCGACTTCACCCAGGAAGGTGAACCCGTTCCAGTCCGGCGAACGCCAGCCCAGCCGGGTCCGCAGCGTGGTCGCGTCCGCGCCCAGCTTGCCGTCCTGGTCGGCATTCTCATAGCGCGCACGCATATCAAGGAAGACAGTCCCGTTTTCGCCATCGGCGAGAGTCGCAGCCGGGAAAGCCATCATCAGGCCGGCAGAGGCCAGCAGAAGGTGTTGGGGTTTCATCATCATCTCCTGTGGACGCCTTAGGCCGCCCGAATGCTATCGAGGAATTGTTCGAACTCGGTCTTCCACGCCTTGTGGCGCGTCGACATTTCCGAAGCGGCATCAAGAACGGAACGCGACACGGAATCGGTCTGGCTGGTGAAGGAGGCCACACGATCCACATCATCCGCCGCAGAGGTTGTACCATCCTGGGCACGCTGCGCGGACTCCGCGATTTCCGACGTCGCCACACGCTGCTGTTCGATGGCAGAGGCCGAAGCCACGGCCAGCTCGCCCAGCTGGTTCACCGCTTCCAGGGCCTTGGCCGCCGAAGCCGTACATTCATCCGTCGCCGACTGGATCCCCGAGACTCGCTCGGCAATCTGCTGCGTGGCCTGCGTGGTCTGTTCGGCCAGCGCTTTCACTTCCGAGGCCACGACCGCAAAGCCCTTGCCGGCTTCGCCGGCGCGGGCTGCTTCGATCGTCGCGTTCAGCGCAAGCAGATTGGTCTGGCTGGCAATCGTCTCGATGAGGTCGATGATCTCACCGATCGCCGAGGCCGACTGGGCCAGGTCCTGGATCACATCCACGCTGTTGGAGGTTTCCTGGCCGGCCTGTTGGGACAGCTCGCTGGTGCGGGTCACCTGGGTGGAAACTTCGCTGATCGAAGCTGCCAGTTCTTCGGAAGCCGCAGCCACGGCCTGAACACTGGATGCCGCATGACCGGCTGCTTCCCGGGCAGAGCCGGACGCTGTCGCCGCCTCACCGGAGGTGGACTGCATCTGGGAGGCCGACGCGGAAAGCTGTTCCGAGGCTGCCATAACGCTGGCGAGAAGCTCGGTCGACACCTGTTCGAAATGCACCACGGCCTCTTCGGTCCGTGCCTGACGCTCGGCCTTGGATTTGGCTTCCTCGACTTCGCGGGCCCGCATCTCGTCGGCAGATTTGAGCGCGTCATGCAGGGTCGTGATCGAGCGCGCCAGAGCGCCGAACTCATCCTTGCGTTCCGTGCCCGGGATATCCATGCCACGCCGGCCGCCGGCCAGTGCGCCCACGACCTCCATGACAGTCTCGATAGCGGCCCGGATCGTGCCACCAATGATACGGGTCAGGAGGAAAAGGCCGGCCGCCGTCAGGATCACAGCGGCAATCGCGATCCAGAAGGTAATCTGGCCGAGACGGTCAAGCTCATCCCAGGCCTGCTCGAGATCCGCACGTGAACCGTCCCGCACTGTTTCCACGGCCGTGTCCAGGCGATCATCATATTCGGCGAGTGCATCAACAAAGCGCGCAGTCTCTGCGTCGGTGCGAGACGCCGCGGCGGCCGTATAGTCAAGCATCAGACGGCTGAGTCCGAGAAAATCCTGCTGCATGTCCTGCAGGGTCGCCCGATAGGCCGGCTTGTGGACGATGCCTTCCGCTTCATCCAGGGACGCGCCGAAATCGGTCAGATTGCCCTCTGCGGCCTCAACGCGTTCCGCCGTCGGCTGAGCCGCCATCAGATAGGTGTCGCGCAACAGCGAGGCCAGATCCTTTTCCGCGGAATTGGCCGCGATCAGGCTCATCGTGGCTTCCTGGGCTTCCACCTCGATCCGGTCGATCGAACCACGGACCATCGTGTTCACACCGACATAAGCCAGCATGAGCGATACGGAGGCGATGGCGAGAAGGTTTAGCCTGGCCTTCAAAGACAGGCGGTCGAGAAAATTGGACATGGGATCAGCCTTTCAGTTCGGGGGCACTTGCGTCCGATGCCCCGTCATCCGTCGACAGGCTTAACCATTCCTTTCAACACCACCTCAGGTAACTCTTTGAACTTGCATATTTTATTGCAGAAACGGGGGTAAACACCCCTGAACCATGTTCGCAATCACACGATTTCACTGCCCCTGCAGGAAGATCCGCAATCAGGCAGGTTTGGGAGGTTTTAGATTATGAGCAAATGATGCGGCGGTGACGTGAACACCGCCGCATCGGGATGCTGCCGGTCTTTCGACCGCCAAGCCATGCGGGCCTTACTCGGAGGGATACAGCCGAAGGAAACCACGCATATGGCCGAATTCGTGGAGCGGCCACAGGGTCATTCAAGGCGATCCGCGGCTGCCTCGCCATGACATTGCGATCAACCACCAGCGCCCGCGACAAGTGCAGATCCTGTCGGTGAACGCCCGCCTGGGCACGATGAATGCCGGATTGCTCCAACATTCGCAGGGGGCAGACGCACGGTACGGGAATACGCTTAAGCCTTCAGAGACCGGTCAAGCCGACCCATCAGGGACGTAAGCGAAGCGAACTATCTTGAGAGAGAAAAATGGCGCACCGGGGAAGATTCGAACTCCCGACCCCCAGATTCGTAGTCTGGTGCTCTATCCAGCTGAGCTACCGGTGCAGGCCGTAGGCTTCGAGGTCTCAGCCCCGAAGAGGCGCGGAACCTAACCGCGCCTTTTGAACAAAGCAAGTGCCTGAATGCGGCAATTGCACGCCCTTGTGCAGCGCGCCGGATTTACGTGTCATCTGCCTGGCTGCGAGCCGCATGGACACCCCGCGCCACCGCACGTGCCAGCGTGTCGGCGGCTGCATTGCCCAGCTCGGCCAGCGTCCGCTCCGGCGCATCACCCAGCGGCGCTTTCGCGGTCGAGAGCGCAAAGACGACATCGCCATCGAACGGAGTGTGGATCGGGCGGATGGCCCGGGCCAGACCGTCCTGGGCCATGATGGCGAGCCGCTGGGCCTGGGCCGGCGTCAGCGTCGCATTGGTGGCGATCAGCGCGATCGTGGTATTCTCGCGAGCGCCCGGATTGATTTTGGCTGCGCCCCAATCATCCGGTTCCATGCTCCAGTCCTGCGGCGGACGGGCTCCGCCGAACTCGCCATCAATCTCCATCGGCCAGGACCAGTAGACATCATCCGCGCCGGGCAGGGTCACCGAGCCGAAAGAGTTCACGCAAACCAGCGCCGCCACGCCCAGACCATTGTTCAGGAAGAGCGAGGCCGTACCGGTCCCGCCCGGATGTGCACCGGCCCGCGCGCCATAGCCAGCGCCAGCCTTGCCGAGCGCCACGGCCTGGCTGGCCATGTCCAGCGCGTCGCGTCCCAATTGGCGATAGGGCGGCGTGTCGCCCCATTGCTTGTCACCGCCATTGGCCAGGTCATAGAGGATGGCGGACGGCACGACAGGTGATGGCGGCACGCCGGGCAGGTCCATCAGGGCGAAGCCCTGGCCGCGTGCGCCCAGCGCTGCGGCGACACCATCGGCGGCAGCAAGGCCGTAGGAGGAACCGCCCGACAGGACGACCGCATCCACGGCATCGACCAGCGTGTGGGAGGCCAGCGCATCGGTCTCCCGCGTGCCCGGCCCGCCACCGCGGACGTCAACGGCACACACAGCCCGCTCTTGCGGCAGGATGACTGTCACGCCGGTTTTCACGCGCATATCTGCTGCCTGACCGATCAACAGGCCCTCAATATCGGTCAAACTGTTGCTTTTCCCTGGCGAAGCCATGCGCGCCCCCTTACCTCTGGCCAATGTCACCTTTATCGTGACCGGAGTTTTTCGAGGGGCAAGTAACATGCTGCGTAATCTGCTGACGACCACTTTCCTGGCAGCCGGCTTCACGATGGCGGCCTGCTCGGCCCCGGTGAGCGAGGACGCGCCAGCCTCGCCTGAAGCGGCGGCAGCAATTGGCCCTGCCATGGTCTCGGCCGCGAACCCGCTGGCTGTGGAGGCCGGCCTGGACGCTCTGCGCAATGGCGGGGATGCGGTGGACGCGGCCATTGCCGTACAGGCCGTTCTCGGCCTTGTGGAGCCGCAAAGCTCCGGCCTCGGGGGCGGCGCCTTCATGCTCTATTATGATGCGCAGAGCGGAGATGTGACCGTCTATGACGGACGCGAAATGGCCCCGGCCAGTGCCAGCCCGGATCTCTTCATCGACGAAGATGGCAGTGTTCTGGGCTTTTTCGACGCGGTCTTCTCCGGCCATTCGGTCGGGGCACCCGGTGCTGTCGCCATGCTGGCCATGGCGCATGAAGACCATGGCGAACTGCCCTGGGCGGACGGTTTCACCGCGGCCACGGGTCTGGCGGAAAACGGGTTTGAGGTCTCGCCCCGCCTCGCAGCCCTGATTGCCGGCGTCGCACCGCGCACGCCACTGGATGAGTGGGAAGCGACACGCGAGTATTTCTTCACCGAGGACGGTGCGCCCCTGCCCGCCGGTCACCTCCTGCAAAACCCGGATTATGCCGCCACGACGCGGGCACTCGCAGCCGATCCGCGCGCGCTCTATGAGGGCCCGATCGCCGAAGCCATTGTGGCGGCTGTCCAGGCCGAACCGCGTCCGGGCGGGCTGACCCTTGAGGATCTGGCCAATTACCAACCGGTGCGCCGCGAAGCCCTGTGCCGCGACTATCGCGAATGGAGTGTGTGTGGCGCCCCGCCGCCGGCCTCGGGCGGTATTTCGGTCAATGAGATCCTCGGCCTGCTGGAACCCTATGACATGGCGGCCACCGGCCCGGACACGGTCGAGGGCTGGCGCCGCTTCATCGAGGCAAGCCGCCTGGCCTATGCCGACCGCGATGCCTATGTCGGCGATGCCGACCAGGTTTTCGTACCGACCGAGGGCCTGCTGGATGCGGGCTATATCGAATCCCGCTCGGCCCTGATCGACCGCGACACGGCGATCCCGACCGCCACACCCGGCACACCGCCGGGTATGGCCCAGCCTGGCCTGGATGCCACGCCGGACTCGCCCGGCACGAGCCATTTCGTGATTGTTGACAGTGATGGAGATGTCGTCTCCATGACGACGACGGTGGAGAGCGTGTTCGGCAGTCATCGCATGGCCGGCGGCTTCCTGCTCAACAACCAGCTGACGGACTTCTCGCGCACGCCGCTCGACGCGGAGGGTCATCTCGTCCCCAATGCTCCGGGAGCGTCCAAACGGCCGCGCTCCTCCATGTCACCCACCATTGTGTTCGACAGAGAGGGCGAATTCGAACTGGCCACCGGCTCGCCGGGCGGGTCCTCCATCATCGGCTATACGGCCAAGACACTGGTCGGCATGCTGGACTGGGGCCTGACCCCGCAAGAGGCCATCGAACTGCCCAATGTGGTGGCGCGCGGCGATGTGGTCCGGATCGAGAACGGGATGGATGCCGAAATCTTGGCCGAACTTACGGCCATGGGTTTCACCATCGACGCTAATCGGGGCGAGATTTCCGGCCTGCACATTGTGCGGCGCCTGGAAGATGGCAGCCTGATTGGCGGCGCGGATCCGCGCCGTGAGGGGATTGTCGGAGAACCCTAGGACAGGAATTGCCTATTCGGCAGCGTCCAGACGACCAATGGCCAGGAAACGCTCGCGGCGCTGCTGACGCAGTTCTGCGGGCGATTTTCCGTCCAGCGCAATCAGATGCTGTTCGATGGCATTGCCGACGGCGTGCATGGTCTCGGCCGGATGGCGGTGTGCGCCACCGATCGGTTCCGGGATCGTCTGGTCGACGATCTTCAGCGCCATCAGATCGGGTGCCGTAACCTTCATGGCCACAGCAGCATCGCGAGCCCGTGCCGAGTCCTTCCACAGGATGGAGGCACAGCCTTCCGGCGAGATCACCGAATAGATCGAGTGTTCCAGCATCATCACGACATTGCCGGACGCCAGCGCCACGGCACCACCGGAACCACCTTCACCTGTGATCGTGGAGATCAGCGGCGTGCCAAGCGTCAGGCAGCGTTCGGTGGAACGGGCAATGGCTTCGGACTGACCGCGCTCTTCCGCGCCCAGGCCCGGATAGGCGCCGGCGGTGTCGACGAAGGTCAGGACCGGCAGGTTGAACTTCTCGGCCATGTCCATCAGGCGGATCGCCTTGCGATAGCCTTCCGGGCGCGCCATGCCGAAATTGTGCTTGATGCGGCTTTCCGTGTCGTGACCCTTCTCATGGCCGATCACGACCACGGAACGGCCGCGGAAACGGCCCAGACCACCGACAATGGCGGCGTCTTCGGAGAATCGGCGGTCGCCGCAGAGCTCTTCGAAATCCTCGATCAGCGCCTTGCGGTAATCGCGGAAATGCGGACGTTCCGGATGCCGGGCCACCTGCGTCTTGCGCCAGGGATCCAGCTTGGAATAGAGCGCAGCGAGTTGCTCATTCGCCTTGTGACGAAGGCGCGCCGTCTCTTCCGCCGTATCCGGCGAGTCATCGCCGGATGTGCCCGCCAAGTTCTCGAGCTCTTCGATCTTGGCTTCCAATTCGGCCAGCGGCCGCTCGAAATCGAGATAGGTACGTGTGGGGTCGGACATGCCCTGCCAACGCCTGTGAACACAAAAGAGGCGGGCAAACTAGCCAGCCTGCGCCGGGGTCACAAGCCTGGAAAACTGTCCTTACGCATACGTCAACCCTGGCTACCGGTATCATTGGGCCGCGCCAGAGGGTGCGCAGTCTGTACCAGGGTGCGCAGTCTTTCCTCCAGCACATGGGTGTAGATCTGGGTTGTCGACACGTCGGCATGCCCCAGCAGGATTTGGACGCTGCGCAAATCCGCCCCTCGCGACAGGAGGTGGGTGGCGAAGGCGTGACGCAGGACGTGCGGCGATATCCGTGACGGATCCAGGCCGGCAGCAAGGGCCAGCTCGCCCAGCAATTGGGCAAAGCGTTCGCGGGTGAGATGTCCGGACCGTGCATGGCGGGACGGGAAAAGAAAACGCTCCGCCTTGCGGGCCCGGTCCGGATCGGCGGGCAGATGAGCCGCGCGAACGCTGCGATAGGCCTCCACGGCCTCCAGCGCAGAGGGTGTCAGCGGCACCAGGCGTTCGCGCCCGCCCTTGCCGGTGACGTGGATGCAGCGCTCGGCCCGCGCGAAGGCACTCAGGGGCAGGGAGACCAGTTCGGTCACGCGCAATCCGCCCGCATAGAGGATTTCCATCAACGCCCGCATCCGCACGCCGGCTTCGCCTTCCATCGCACCGGCGGCGTCGAACAGGGCGTCCACATCCGCTTCGCTGAGGATTTTCGGCAGGCTGCGACCGCGCTTGGGCGCACTCAGAGGCGATGCCGGATTGTCGGCGCGCCGTCCTTCGGACAGGAGGAATTTGTAAAAACGCTTGATGGCCGACAGGCGCCGGGCGGCTGTAGAGGCGGCCAGCCCGTCGCGGGCGAACCCAGAGAGCACACCCTCCAGATCGGCCGTCGTTGCCTTGGCCAGATCACGACCCTCGGCAGCGAGGCGCGATGCGACGTCTTCCAGGTCCCGGCGATAGGCGTCCAGCGTATTGACCGCCGCACCCCGTTCAGCCGCCATCATGTCGAGAAACAGAGCAATCTCCCGCTGCGCGGTCACATCGCCCCCAGAATGATCTGTTCCAGCAGCAGCACCCGGGCATGGCGGCGCAGCCCGACGGCATCCAGCGCGCCCAGCGTCCTGGCCAGAACATCCGGATTGTCGGCAGCTCCGTCCTGGTTGAGCAGGGAAACGGCCAGCATCGCGGCCTCGCCCCGTGCGCCCGCCCGCACGGCGGCATCCAGCGCCGCCAGTCCGGCGGGAGCCGGCATCGGGTCCGCGGCCAGCAAGGCTTCACGCAATCCCGCAGGGCTGGGAGCCCCAAGCCGTTCCAGGGCTGCCGCCTGGGCCAGTACGCTGGCGCCCCGGCCTTCCAGCCAGGCAGCCTGAACCGCTTCATAGCTTCCGCCCTGCATCTCGTCCTCGGCAACGGCCAGGGCCAGGTCCAGCGCGACCATGCGCGCCGGGCTGGGCGGAACCCAATCCTCTTCCGGCAGGGCCGACATGATGTCCGGCTCACCGGCCGGCTTGTCCTCATCACTCAGCCCCTGAGGCACCAGGACCGGCTGTTCCGGGCGCGGCGGACCATCCAGCAACGCATTACGCCAGGTCCAGGCCGATCGCAGATCACCAACAAGAAGGGCTGCCATGGCGATTTCATAGCCATGCTCCAGCGTGGCAGCGGTAACCGGAATGGTCTGGATTTCCCGGCCGTGATGCCGCGCGACATGCACAAAGCGCGCGCCACCGCCAGCATCGGCCAGCAACAAGCCCAGGGCTTGCCCGGCCAGTTCGCGGTCCCGGCCCTGCGCGAGCACGGCTTCCAGTGTGTGGTGGCGGTCCCGTCCGGACTGGTCCAGCGCGGTTTCAAAAGCGAGCTGCGGATCGGTGGCCGGCGGCTGGCTCCGCCCTTCGGCCTCATGCGCCACCTCTTTCAACCAGGACGGCGCCGTGTCAGCCATACCCACACCGGCCTCAAGCCGGTGGTCCATCGCCCATTGCAGCGCTGTCTCGGCGGCCGGTGTATTGGCCGGAAGCGGCGTGTCCAGGGTGAGCGCGAACAGGCGCGCATCAAACCCGTCATCCGCCGACTGGCTGCGTGCCAGTTCTGCGGTCAGCTCCGCGGCTGCCGACTGGCCCTGCAGCGACAGGCAGAACGCCCGCACCCGCAGCCAATAGGCGGTGTCACGTCCTTCGATCAGGGCGTCAGCTGTGCGGCAGGCACTTTCCAACTCGCCGGTCGCAAACCCCAGATCAGCATGCCAGCGCGCCAGGACGGGTTGCCGGTTCACACCGGGCGTGCGCTCCAGAAGATCGAAAGCATCGCCCGCACCGGCAGCCGCCAGGAGGCGCTCGACGCGCAGGCGGGCCAATTCGGTATCACCGCGTCCGCCGGCCGGCGGTTGTCCGCCGGAAATGAGAAGGGTCCGGGCGACAGAGGCCAGGGTCTCGCTGCGATACTCTCCGTCTTCAGGATCAGGAAGACGCGACAGGACAGCGACCGCCTGGTCGCGCCCGGTGGCCGACCAGAGACGATTGTCCAGGGCTGCGCGTGGCAATGAGACTTCCAGCGGATCCAGCGCATCCAGACGCTCGACCTCGATCCCCTCCTGCGCAAAGGCGGCACTCCCCCAGAGCGCCAGCGCAAGGCTAGCGCGGGAAATCGTCTTCCAACTCGACACTGACACTCTCCCGGCTTGGCTCGAGACCGTTGGCGATCACGACCAGGCTCCCGAATCCGACCGCAGCAAGCCCGATAATGACGGCCAGACCGAACAGGAAACCTCGCATCAATCCCACTCCATGATCGCTGGCCCGGCGCGTTGACGACTGCACCGGGCGAATATGATGAGCCTAACCGTGATTGCGGCGATTTCCAGACCGTTTATACCGCTAGGCATGACGCAAGTGATCACACCAGACCGCAGCATCGTGCTGATCGGCCTGATGGGCGTGGGGAAGACGACGGTGGGACGGCGCCTGGCCAAGGCACTGAACCTGGATTTCCGGGACGCTGATGAAGAGGTCGAACGGGCGGCCGGACGGACCGTGGCCGAAATCTTCAAGGATTTCGGAGAGGCCGCCTTTCGCGATGGCGAGCGCAAGGTGATCGCGCGCCTGCTGGACGAAAAACCCATGGTGCTGGCCCTGGGCGGCGGGGCCTTCGTCGACCCGGACACCCGGGCCCGCGTCCTCGACAAGGCAGTGTCCGTTTGGCTGAAGGCCGATGTCGATACGCTGATGAAACGCGTCACCCGCAAGGATACGCGTCCCCTGCTGCACGATCCCGACCCGCGCGGCGTGCTGGAACGCTTGCTCGAAAGCCGTACGCCCGCGTATGCAGAGGCCAATATCCATGTCGACGCCTCGGCCGGCTCGCACCAGACGACGCTCGACACCATTCTTCAGGCCCTTATGGCCCGGGAGGCCGAAGCGTGAGTGACATCCTGACCGTCCCCGTCGGACTGGGCGATCGCAGCTATGACGTGCTCGTCGGTGCCGGCGCGCTGGATTCAGCGCTCAACCGCCTGCCGGCTCTTTTCCCGCGCCGCCGTGCCATCATTGTCACCGACAAGCATGTTGCCGATCACCATCTCGGCACGGTTTCGGAAAAGCTGGCCGGCGCCGGCCTGGTGCCGCACCCGGTCATTGTCGAGCCCGGCGAGACCGCAAAAAGCTGGGATGGCCTGCGCCATGTCGTGGATGCTCTGCTTGATCTCAATATTGAGCGGTCGGAGTGCGTTATCGCTCTCGGCGGTGGCGTGGTGGGCGACCTCACCGGGTTTGCCGCCTCGATTACCAAGCGCGGTGTCGGCTTCATCCAGATCCCGACCACCCTGCTTGCCCAGGTCGACAGTTCAGTCGGCGGCAAAACCGGGATCAATACGGATCACGGCAAGAATTTCGCCGGAACCTTCCACCAGCCAAAACTGGTGATTGCCGACATGGACCTGCTGACCACCCTGCCGCGCCGCGAGCAGCTCGCCGGCTACGCCGAGATCGTCAAGGCCGCCCTGATCGGTGATGCCCCCCTGTTCGATGCGTTGGAAGCGGACGGCGCCGATGTCATGGAAGGTGAGGCGTTGAGCCGAGCCGTGGCCGCCGCAGTGGCGTTCAAGGCGCGCATTGTCGCCGAGGATGAGCGCGAGGCCGGTGTCCGGGCCCTGCTCAATCTGGGCCATACATTCGGCCATGCCTTCGAGGCGGAAGCGCCCAAGAATGCCATCCGGCACGGCGAGGCCGTTGCCGCCGGCCTGGGCCTGGCATTTGCCTATTCCGCCCATCGCGGCATCTGCCCGAAAGCGGATGCGGATCGCGTGGCGAAACACCTGGAAACCGTCGGCCTGCCCCATGGCGCGACCAGCCTGGCCTGGACGGATTGGGACGCATCCCGCTTGATCGCACGCATGCGCGATGACAAGAAGAACCAGGATGGACGGATCACCCTGATCCTGGCACGCGGGATCGGTGACGCCTACATCGACCGAGACACTGACGAAACCGACCTGACACGTTTTCTGGAGACCCAGCTCTGATGAGCCTCGACTGGACCCTGATTGGCCCGGCCCTCACCATTATCGGCCTTTTGTGCCTGTCCGCTTTCTTTTCCGGATCGGAAACCTCGCTGACAGCGACCTCCCGCGCCCGCATGCTGCAGCTGGAGCGCGACAAGGTGCCCGCCGCCGGCATCGTCAACCGCCTGATCTCGGACGGAGAAAGCCTGCTCGGCTCGATCCTGCTGGGTAATAACCTCGTCAACATCGCCGCCTCGATGATTGCCGGCCAGCTCTTCGAGCGCCTGCTTGGCGGCAATTCCGTGCTCTGGGCCACGCTGATCATGACCTTCACCGTCCTGATCTTCGCCGAAGTCCTGCCCAAGACCTATGCCCTGTCCAATCCGGACCGGTTCGCGCTGACCGTGGCGCGTCCGATCATGCTGGCCGTCAAACTCTTCGCGCCGGTGGTGCGGGCGGTTCAGTTTGTCGTGTCCGGAACATTGCGCGTGTTCGGTGCCCGAGTGGACGGCCCGGTCCTCTCAGCCCATGACGAGCTGCGCGGCGCCATCGCCCTGCACCATGAGGAAGGCGGGGTGGTGAAAGATGACCGCGACATGCTCGGCGGCGTGCTCGACCTGCGCGACCTCACGGTCGACGACATCATGGTCCACCGCAAATCCATCATCATGATCGATGCCGACAAACCGCCGGCCGAGATCGTGACCGAGGCCCTGCACAGCCCGCACACGCGCCTGCCGCTCTACAAGGATGATGCAGAGAATATTGTCGGCATTCTGCATGTCCGCGACATGGCGCGAGCGCTGCACGAGGCCGATGGTGACGCCTCCCAGGTGGATATCGACGCGCTGCGCCGCGAGCCCTGGTTCGTACCAGAAACCACGGAAGTGCTGGATCAGCTCAATGCCTTCCGCGAGAAGCGCGAACACTTCGCGCTGGTGGTCGACGAGTATGGCGCGCTGATGGGGCTGGTGACGCTGGAAGACATTCTGGAAGAGATCGTCGGCGCCATCGAAGACGAGCACGACATCACGGTGGAAGGCATCCAGCCGGAAGACAATGAGCAATGGCTGGTGGATGGCGGTGTGCCGATCCGCGACCTCAACCGGGCCCTGGACTGGGAACTCCCGGACGAGGAAGCCGTGACGATTGCCGGCCTGGTGATCCACGAAGCCCAGACCATTCCGGAACGGGGTCAGGTCTTCCAGTTCCACGGTGCCCGTTTCGAAGTCGTCGAGCGCCGCCGCAACCAGATCACCAAACTGCGCGTTTCGGTCAGCCCGGATGATGTTGAAGTCGTGAGCTAGTCCGCGTCCGCGGTCCTCAGACTGTCGACATAGGCGTCACACGTCCCAAGGGGCGTATCGCCGTCGATCGCTTCAAAATCGGCCCGGGCCTCAACCACCAGATCACCGAACGCATCGGCGAATACACTGGCCAGTTCCGTCGCATCGGCCAGATCACTGAACGCGTCGGGTCCGTCCAGCAGGGTCGTGATACCCCCGCCCGAGGCGAGATGGTTCTGCGAGGCCCATTGGATGGCGGCGATCTGCTCGCCTTCCGGTGTCAGGATTTCGCCCTCGGCCCCCAGCGCACCGATTCCGATCGGGACGCGCGGGTTGAGCGGACCGGGTACAGCCACGCCGATCGCCCGAGACAGACCGGTTGTCGCGACATTGCTCCGGCGCAGGCCGGTAATGTTCGCCTCAAGACGCGCCACAGCGTCGGCGCCTTCAGGCGCAGGCAGGATGGAAAAGCCCGCCCGCGCGAAGCGCTGGCAGATTTCCCGGGACACGACAGCGCGCAGATAATCCAGTCGGGCTTCACTCAGGGCGGCGTCGAACTCGGCTCCGTTGGATAGCTCGACCATCGGGACATGGAGCGTATCGATTGCCGCAAGGGCTTCGCCGTCCGCGAATTCCAGCACCGGCACCAGCCGACGCTCGCCACTGACCAGACGGTCTGTACTGGTCAGCTCGCTGGGCGTTTCGAACCGGGTTGAACATCCGGCCAACAGGACCAGTCCGCAAATCAGAAAAAGGCGCACGCCAAACTCCCTCAAGACATCTCTCGCGCCCGAAAGGCCGGCTGGCGAGAT
This sequence comes from Maricaulis parjimensis, assembly GCF_016817355.1. Lineage (GTDB taxonomy): Bacteria > Pseudomonadota > Alphaproteobacteria > Caulobacterales > Maricaulaceae > Maricaulis > Maricaulis parjimensis. The sequence continues at coordinate 331,336 of NZ_JADOTT010000002.1, read as the reverse complement.
TACACAGTCCTGAGCTTATTCGCCTGGCGCCTTGGCCCGGATCACCAGGGCGTGGATCGGCCCCGTCAATTCTTCAGCAAGCGCGTCATTGACGAGGCGATGGCGCGCCACCCGGTTGAGACCGGCAAAACGGCTGGAAACAATCTCCACCGTGAAATGGCTTTCGCCGCCCGGTCGCGCGCCCGCGTGACCGGCGTGGAGATGACTGTCATCGGTCACGGCGAGCGCTTGCGGAGACAGGCTGTCGCGCAGCTTGGCTTCGATACGATCCTGCATACTTGTCATTTTTCAGCTTTCCACATCGGTTTCATTGCCGCTTTACGGACGCATGCCCATAATTGGGGTCATGTCGGAAGCATTCCAATACAAACCGCGGTTCAAGGACATCCGCATCAAGCCGCCGAAGGACGAACCTTCGCCGGAGGAACGCGTATGCGAATGGCCCGGCTGCCGCAAGCATGGCGACAGTCGCGCGCCAAAATCCAACGACCGGCTGAATGATTTCTACTGGTTCTGCCAGTCCCATGCCTCCGAATACAACAAGTCCTGGAATTTCTTCGAGGGGATGAGCGAAACCTCGGCCCAAGCCTTCCGGGAAAGTGCCGCCTATGGACACCGGCCGACCTGGAACTGGCGCAATACACATTCCGCCAGCGCCAAGGCCGCCAAGGCTGCGCGCGATTTCGCCGACGGGTTTGCCGATCCGTTCGGCCTGTTTGGCGACCGGCGGGATCCCCACAAGGAAGCCCCGCGTGAAAAATCCATGGGCCGTCTCCAGTCCAAGGCGCTGGAAACCATGGGTCTGGAAGCCGATGCGGACAGCGGCAAGGTCCGCCGCCGCTATGCCGAATTGGTCAAGCAATTCCACCCGGACGCCAATGGCGGCGACCGGTCCAGCGAGGAACAGCTGGGACGCGTCATCGCCGCCTACCAGATCCTCAAAAATGCCGGCATGGCCTGAGGCCTGCCTCCCCCATGCGGCACACTGTCCCGACAGATTGACTTGAAGCCCGGCTGGGCGTGCGATACGTCCGATGACGTGATTAACGCGGCTGCAGCAAACGACGGCCGCCCAGTGACCTGATACCAGGCAAAGGCCGGACGATGAGCGACAACTTCCCCCTGCAAGCCCCCGACAAGATCGCGGATACCCAGGCCCTGTTCGGGTTTGATGCCGGGTTCGAAGTGAAAATGTTCTCCCAGCCGGACGAGCACACGCCGGCGATTGATCCGACCTATGTTTTCGATCCGGCCACCACGCGCGCCATCCTTGCGGGCTTCGCCTTCAATCGCCGGGTGATGATCCAGGGCTATCACGGCACGGGTAAGTCGACCCATGTCGAGCAGGTCGCCGCCCGCCTCAACTGGCCGATGGTCCGGGTCAATCTGGACAGCCATGTTTCGCGGATCGACATGGTCGGCAAGGACGCCATCGTCGTGAAGGATGGCAAGCAGATCACCGAATTCCAGGAAGGCATCCTGCCCTGGGCGCTGCAGCGCCCGGTCGCACTCCTGTTTGATGAATATGATGCCGGCCGTCCGGACGTGATGTTCGTGATCCAGCGCGTGCTGGAAGCCTCCGGCTCCCTGACCCTGCTGGACCAGACCAAGGTGATCCGTCCGCATCCCTATTTCCGCCTCTTCTCGACGACCAACACGATCGGTCTCGGCGATACGACGGGCCTTTATCACGGCACCCAGCAGATCAACCAGGGCCAGATGGACCGCTGGTCGATCGTGTCCACGCTGAACTATCTGCCGCGCGAGACCGAGAATGCCATCGTCATGGCCAAGATGGGCCCGCTCGCCCAGACCGAAGAGGGCCAGGCGATGATCAAGGACATGGTCAAGGTCGCCGACCTGACCCGTGAGGCCTTCATCAATGGCGACATCTCCACCGTGATGAGCCCGCGGACCGTGCTGACCTGGGCCGAGAACTACGAGATCTTCAAGGATCTCGGCGCGGCCTTCCGCATGACCTTCCTGAACAAGTGCGACGAGCTGGAACGTCCAACCATCGCGGAAATGTACCAGCGCGTGTTCGGCGAGGACCTGCCGGAAGCGCCGGTGAAAGCGGCCAGCGACGCGGCCTGACGCCGAGACACCGGAGCCGGGCCGCTCGGCGCTTGCTCCCTTCAGTTAATTCAACTATCGGTGAAGTATGGAATCCGATCTGGCCGTCCGCCGCCTCGCCGCCCTGGCCCAGTCCAACCGGCTCGAAGTCTTCCGGCTTCTGGTGAAGGCCGGGCCCGATGGCATTCCCGCCGGCGAGATTTCCCGCACCCTCTCCATCGCGCCCAACACGCTCTCAGCCCAGCTGAACCTGCTGTCGTCGGCCGGCCTGGTGAAGAACCGCCGCGAAGGCCGTTCGCTCATCTACAGCGCCGAGTTTGAATCCATGGCGGACCTCCTGGTCTATCTGATGGAGGATTGCTGCCAGGGCCATCAGGATGTTTGCCAGCCGATCATCGCCGCCGTGTCGCGGGGCGATTGCTGCGAACCCACGACCTGAAATTTTCGCGCCGACCGCTTGACGGCCAACGCGTCCTTCATTATTTCAACGATTATTGAAATAATGAAAAGAAAGACCGAACGCCATGAAACGCCTGCACGTCCACATCTCGGTCGACGCCCTGGAGAAGGCCGTCGATTTCTACTCTGCCCTGTTCTCGGCTGAACCCAGCGTTCTCAAGGATGATTACGCGAAATGGATGCTGGACGACCCCCGCGTCAATTTCGCCATCAGCACGCGGACCCAGGCCTCCGGCATTGAACATCTGGGCATCCAGGTCGATGACGAGGCCGAACTGGCGGACGTCTATGCCCGGCTGGACAAGGCCGGTGGCGAGATTTTCGAGGAAGGCGAAACCACGTGCTGCTATGCCCGGTCCGAGAAAAGCTGGATCGCTGATCCGGCCGGCGTGCAGTGGGAAGTCTTCCGCACATTCGGCGACAGCACGGTCTATGGTCAGGACCTGGCCGCACCAAGCAATGCCGTGGCTGAGCGCCCGCAACACACCTGCTGTGGTGGATAGGATCTGATCGCATGTCCGTTTTCGAGCGTTACCTGTCTGTCTGGGTCGGGCTGTGCATTCTGGTCGGGATCGGACTTGGCCAGGTCCTGCCCGGCGTCTTCCAGCTGCTGGCTGGACTGGAATACGCCAATGTGAACTTCGCCGTCGCCATCCTGATCTGGGCAATGGTCTGGCCGATGATGATCTCGGTCGATTTCGCCAGCCTGAAACGCGTGGGCGACCGGCCCAAAGGCCTCATCATCACCCTCTCCGTGAACTGGCTGGTGAAACCCTTCTCCATGGCCCTGCTGGGCGTGCTCTTTTTCAAGCATGTCTTTTCCGGCCTGATCCCGCCCGCCGATGCCGAGGGCTATATCGCCGGACTGATCCTGCTGGGTGCCGCGCCCTGTACGGCGATGGTCTTCGTCTGGTCCCAGCTCACAAAGGGTGATGCCACCTACACGCTCGCCCAGGTCTCGGTGAATGATGCCATCATGGTGTTCGCCTTCGCGCCGATCGTGGCACTGCTCCTGGGTGTCACCGAAATTGCCATCCCCTGGTCCACCCTGATCCTCTCCGTCCTGCTCTATGTCGCGATCCCGCTGATTGCCGGCATTATCACCCGGCGCATACTGATGGGGGACAAGCAGGACGAGACCGCGATCGCCCGGTTCACCGACCGGCTGAAACCCTTCTCCATCCTGGGCCTGCTGGGCACGGTGGTTCTGCTGTTCGGCTTCCAGGGACAGGTCATCCTGGACCGGCCGCTGATCATTGCCCTGATCGCGGTTCCGATCCTTATCCAGTCCTACGGGATTTTCGCCATCGCCTATGGCGCAGCCTGGGCCTGGCGCGTGCCGCACAAAGTGGCCGCACCGTGCGCCCTGATCGGCACGTCAAACTTCTTCGAACTGGCCGTCGCCGTTGCAATCAGCCTGTTCGGTCTGAATTCCGGTGCCGCCCTGGCCACGGTGGTCGGCGTGCTGGTGGAAGTCCCGGTCATGCTGTCCCTGGTGGCACTCGCCAACCGGACCAGACCGCACTTCCCGGCGGACTAGCCTATTCCGCTTCCGGCTCGGCTGCGAGGATCACCAGATCCTCGCCATGCCGGGTCACGGTGATGGTCAGGGACGCGCCCGGCTGGAACAGGGTGATGTCCACATCCTCGGCAATGGCAAAGGGCATGACCATGCCCGTCATGCCCAGCTCCGGCATGGGACCATGGCGCAGGAAGGCGGTCCGCGCATCCGTATCCACCGTGCGGACATCGCCGAACGTGGTGGACTGGGCCATCTCCATTTCGCTCCCGGCGGGCATGCCGTGATGGCCATGATGCATGTCCTGGACAGACGCGACCAGCGTCAGGGCGAGCAGGATATCGATCATGTCGGAACTCCGTGTCAGGCTTGCGGGTCGATCCCGTCACGCGACAATTCCGCTGCGGTCGCCGCGCGGGCTTCGCCTTCCGGATTGTCGTACCAGCCGGGATCTTCCGTCCCGGTCAGACGGTCTCGCACTTTGAGAATGGTGAACATGCCGCCCATCGTGATGTAGTCACGCGGTCCGCGTGCACCCACCATGGGCAGGGAATTTTCAGGGATCGGCATATGGCCCATTTCCAGATGGGCCCCCATTTCGCCCATCCCGTCCTGGCCCATCGTCATATAGGTCGGCAGCAGGGCACCGACGGCCCGGTCGATCCGGCGGGCATTCACACCGGTCATGTTGGGCAGGTCATGGCCCATCTGGTTCATGACATGGTGGGTCATGTGGCAATGCATGGCCCAATCACCCGGATTGTCGGCGACGAATTCCACCGTCCGGGTAGATCCGGTCGGCACGAGAACGGTCGTATCGGGATGCTGCGCACTCTCCGGGATCAATCCGCCATCGGTCTCGGTGATCCTAAAGGCATAGCCATGCAGATGGATCGGGTGGTGGTCCATGGCGGACAGATTGCCGAAGCGGATCCGCACGCGCTCTCCCCGCTGAGCCACCAGCGGTGATGTGCCCGGATAACAGCGCGCATTCATGGTCAGGATGTTGAAATCGGCCATCGCATTGGGGTCCGGCCGCGACGCGCCGGGCTGCAGCGACCATTCCGACAGCATGATCGCATAATCCCGGTCCGGACGCGGGCCGGCCGGGCGGCGCGGATGCACCACGATCATGCCCATCAGGCCCAGCGCCATCTGGGTCATCTCGTCATGATGGGAGTGGTACATGAAGGTTCCGTGCTGCCGGAAAGTCCACTCATAGACGAAGGTTTCACCCGGATGGATCGAGCGCTGGGACAGACCGCCCACGCCATCCATGCCGGAGGGCAGGATCACGCCATGCCAGTGCACGGTCGTGGGCGCCGGCAGACGATTGGTGACATAGACGCGCACCCGGTCGCCTTCGACCGCTTCGATGGTCGGACCATGCGTGCGGCCATTATAGCCCCAAGTCCGGGCCTGCAGGCCCGGTGCAAATTCATGCTCCACCTCTTCGGAGACGAGGTGGAAGACTTTCACCCCGTCCACAACACGCCAGGGCAGGGTCGCCCCGTCAGGTGTCACAACCGGGGTGTAGTCGACATTCGGACGGCCCGGGGCCAATCCGTCATGCTGGCTGACACTGGTGGAGTGCGCCGGCGTCCGCGCCTGGGCGGCACCGGTCAGCGCGCCCGCACCGGCCAGTCCCAGCCCGCCCGCCAGAAGTGCATCGCGTCGGGAAACTGTCATCAGTGACCGCCCTCCTCGCCGGGCGCCATGGATGGCGCGGCCATTCCCATCTCCATAACGGCCGGTGATCCACCAGCCCGGATTTGTTCAAGACGGATCCCGGCCCGGCTGGCCTGCGCCAGCGCATTCACCAGGTCCTGCCCGGCCTGGGTGCGCATTTCAAACGCCGCCATCAATTCGAAAACACCGATCTGCATCGCATTATAATGACGCAGACTCTCACTCAGCATGGCTTCGGTATTCGGCAGGACGCGTGACTGCAAGGTTTCCAGCTCCGTCAGCGCACCATCGCGGGCCAGTTCGGCCTGGCGAATACTGGTCTGGATATCGATAACCATCTGGGCATGCCGGTCAGCGGCCTGCTGGGCGCGGATACGGGCCGCCGCGCGGCGCGCACCACCCCAATCGAACAGGGGAAGCGCGGTTTCCACACTCGCCCCCTCAATCCAGTCACCGTCTTCACGCTCAGCCACATAGCCCAGCTCGGCATGTTCCAGCAGGCTGGCCGCATCTTCCAACCCGGCCTCACGCGCGGCGGCATCGACTTCGGCCCGCATAGCGGCCAAGGGCAGGCTCAATTCCCGGGCCTGCGCCAGGTCCGGTGCGGAAACACGGGTGTCCGGTTCCGGCAAGCGATCCGGCAATTCCAGCTCTGTTTCGGGCGGCAGCCCCATCACACCCAGAAGGCTGAGCCGGGCCTGCTCGGCCTCGAGCTGCGCCGTCCGTGCGGCCATGGCGGCCCGTTCCGCGAAAATGGTTTCACGCACCAGATCGAGACGCGCGGAATTGCCCGCCTCGTGGATTTCCTCGGCAACCAGCCGGCTGGCCTCCGCCGCCTCGGCAATGACCGCCTGCAGCTCTGCCAACTGACGCGCGGCCACTGCGTCCACCCAGGCCAGACGCACATCGGCCGCAAAGTCGATGGCTTGCAGAACGGCCCGGTCTCGGGCCGCATCATAGCGGACACGTGCCGCCCGTGCCCGCCAGGGCGTCGCCACAATGCCGAGCACGGAGGCCATCAGGTCAACATCATAGAAGTCCGGTTCATCGGAATGCGGCTGCCACACCACACCCAGTACCGGGTTTTCCGGACGGGAGGCCTGTACCCAGTCGGCCCGGGCCAGACCGGCCTCTGCCAGGTCGGCTGCCAGGCCCCGATTATTCGCCAGGGCATAGGCCACGGCGGTTTCGCGATCGAGAACCTCACCCGGCGCCGGCAGTACGGCCGGAGACGCCGGCATGGCGTGCCGCGCGCTGATATCGGCATCCAGGGACGCCCGTTCGGCCAGCGGATCGACACTGGCACACGCCACCAGGACCAGCGGCAATGCAAGGCAGGAGAGACGGCGGATTGCAATCATGGCCCTAGCCGCTAACATACCCCCATAGGGTATACAAGGCATGAGATGACACACGATAGCGTGAACCTGTCGGAACGGCGCGAGAAGAGCCTCAACCGCCTCAAGCGGATCGAGGGTCAGGTGCGCGGTGTGGTCCGCATGATCGAGGGCGAGCGTTATTGCATCGATGTGCTGACCCAGCTGTCAGCCATCAAGTCTGCCTTGTCCGCCGTGGAGGGGGAAATCCTCAAGGATCATTCGGAACGTTGCGTGGCCTCGGCCATCCATTCCGGCGACCCGGCGGAACAGCAAGCCAAGATGAATGAACTCATCGCCTTGCTGAACAAGCACTACAAGCTCTAGCGAGCCCCAGGTCTACGAGAAGAATTGCAGAATGGTGCGCGGACGCTGATTGGCGATCTGCAGGGCCTGCATGCCCAGTTCCTCGCGGACCATCATGGCTTCCAGGCGCGCCCCTTCACGGCCCAGATCCGCGTCGATCAGATTGCCGATACCGGCCGTCGTCTCGTCGATCTGCTTGATCAGCAGGGTGCGCTGGATCTCCAGCGATTTCAGCGACACACCGAGACGCGAGACCGCGCTGTTCACGGCGCTCATGGAATCCTCGAAAGCCTGAACCATGGTGGTGTCGGGCCGGTTCGCCAGACCGGACGCATCTGTCGCCGGCAGGGTGAAACCCAGCTGGCTGTCGAAAATCCCGCCCCCGTCCGACAAATCCTCGGCCGCAATCGTCATCTGCGCGCTGGGATCGCCGGACACGATGGCGGAGATGTCGCTGGCTCCGGCTTCCAGCAGATTGAGATCGTTGAAACTGGCATTCTCGACCAAGCGCTGGGCCTGGTTTCCCAGCGTCACGAAATCATTCATCAGCGTGCGCCAGCCGGTCTCGTCCAGCGTGGTGTCGGTCGCCGCGACCATTTTTTCCTTCATCTCGACCATGAGATCGGAAATGCCCTCGGCGGCGGCCAGGGCCGTGGAGACCACACCGGTCACAAGGTCGATGGAGGTGAGAGCTTCCTCGCGCCCGGCATTGGACGCACGCATGCCCTGCGCCAAGGCCCAGATCGCGCCATTGTCGCTGGCTGTGCTCACCTCGAGCCCCGTCACAATCCGGGCCTGGATATCGACCCGTTGCTTCTCCAGCATGGTCATGTGCTGGAGCGCGGAGTTCACGGCGGACATGGAATGTACGGAATACGTCACCCGTAACTCACCACCACCACATACACACTTGGCCCATTTCTTATTCGGGCTCGAGCCTGCACCCTATCGGCAACAGGGTTATCGAAACCTTTCTGCACGGCTCATGAAATAGGAGTCCGCGGGAACCTTCACGTTCGGAAAGATTTGTCACTTCACCGTGAGTCCTCTTACGACTTCGAGCCCGCCCGCTATTAGTGACGGAAAGCATGCTCGGAGAAACCGTATGATTTCCGCACGATACATTGTCAGCCTTGTCGCTTGCCTGACCCTGGCCGGCACGCCTGCACTGGCCAGCCCGCTCAGCGAATCCAGCCAGGAGGAGGTGTGGATCGAGGCCGATGATGTCCGTCTCGGGGCGACCCTGTACCGACCTGCCGGAGCGACCGGAGACCTGCCAGCCATCGTCACCGCCCACGGCTCGGCGCCCTCTACACGTGACGGTGTCGGCTATTATACCAATCTTGCCTTGAGCATGGGGTTCGCCGTCCTGTCCTTCGACAAACGGGGGACCGGCCTGTCATCGGGGGAGTATGTCCCCTTTTCCGTAGAAACCAGTGATGCCGCGTTTCACGAATTGGCGCGTGATGTCGCTTTTGCGATGGACTGGCTGGTTGAGCAGGACGGGATTGATAACACGCGGCTCGGCCTGCTGGGTGGCAGCCAGGCCGGATGGATCATGCCGCTTGCAGACACCATGCTGCAGGAAGATTTCGACATTCAGATCCACTTCATCATCACCGGCGAAGGCGTTCCGGTCAGCGCGGGCGTGGAACAAGCGCAGGGAACAGCCCTGGTTGCCTCCGTCGGGAACCGGCAGGTTCCGACGCGTCGGGACATTCTCGCAGGCGACGCAGCGGCCTATGCGTATGACGGCCCCGATGGCTTTGATCCGTCCATGGCATTGTCCGCGTCGGATACACCCATTTTCTGGATCTTTGGCCTTTCGGACTGGGTGATCCCCGTCATGCCATCGATCGATGCGATCGGTGAGCGCATTGCGGCCGGCGAAACTCGACATCACTTGCACATCCTGCCGTTTGGCGATCACAACTTCACCAATACCAGCACGGGTGAACGCTACGACCTGGCGCGCATTTGCAGGGATTGGCTTGTCAGCCAGGGCGTCTTGGCACCCGAATAAGCTTGCGGGTGCCGGCAGCTGCGACCGATGGTCTGACCGGCAGGCTCAACACTCGCAATTTCAGGCGGATCGATTAGTTTGTTGGCCATGAGCCAGCCGCCTTCCGATCCCGATGCGTTCAAGCGCGCCCTGACCATCACCACGCGTGCCGTGGCAGGCGACAAGGAATTGGATATCCGCTTCGGCGGCGAGATTGCCGGTCTGTCCGGCGGGCGCATTGTTCTGCCCAATCCGGGCACCAGACCTTCGCCCGAAGCGGCGGCGACGGTTCGCGGCCGGGCTGATGCCCTCGCCCTGCGCCTCGCCCATCATGATGAAGCGGCCCATGTGAAGGGCCTGCCCTCCGGTGCCACCGCCCGCGCGATCTTCAATGCGGCCGAACAGGCCCGCGTTGAGGGGATCGGCGCGCGCGACATGAAGGGCATGGGCGACAATCTCGACGCGGCCCTGATCGCCCGCTGCCGCCAGAAGGGCTGGCAGGCCGTTACGGAACGCCAGGCCGCCCCCATGGAAGAGGCCATCGCCATGCTGGTCCGCGAACGCGTGACCGGCCGCGAAACGCCTCCGGAAGCCACCGGGCTGATGACGCTCTGGCGTGAGCAGATCGAGGACATGGCCGGCGATTCGCTGGACGCCCTCGCCAAGAATGCGAACGATCAGGAGGCCTTTGCCGAGCTTCTGCGGACCGTGATTCAGGATCTTGATCTGGCTGATGAACTGGGCGGCGACCCGGAAGACAGCGACAATCCCGATGATGAGGATGAGGGCGTCGACCGCGAACAGCGCACCGGCGACCAGGACGAGGAAAATCCCGGCGACCAGTCCGAACAGCCTGACACACCGGACGCGTCCGGTGAGGCGGGTGACGAGGACGAGATCAATGCGGACGGCGAGGATGCCGATACCCGGGTTGATGCCATGGATGATGAAGGCGCCGCCCAAACGGCGATGCGCCCGAACTGGCAGCCCTCCGCCGACACAAATGCCAAGGCCTACAAGGTCTTCACACGCGAGTATGACGAGGTCATCCAGGCCCCTGACCTGTGTGATGCGGAAGAGCTGGAGCGCTTGCGCAGATATCTCGACAACACACTCAAGGGCATGGACCAGGTGGTCGGCCGTCTGGCCAACCGTCTGCAACGCCGCCTGATGGCGCAGCAGGAACGCGCCTGGAAATTCGATCTGGAAGAAGGCGTGCTGGACGGGTCCCGTCTGGCCCGCGTCATCGCCGACCCGACCCTGCCGCTCTCCTACAAGCAGGAAAGCGACACCGAATTCCGCGATACGATCGTCACCCTCCTGCTGGACAATTCCGGCTCGATGCGCGGCCGTCCCATCATGGTTGCGGCCGCCTGCGCCGATATCCTGGCCCGTACGCTGGAACGCTGCGGCGTGAAGACCGAAATTCTCGGCTTCACCACCAAGGCCTGGAAAGGCGGACGGTCGAAAGAGAAGTGGCTGGCCATGGGCAAACCGCCCCAGCCGGGCCGGCTCAATGACCTTCGCCACATCATCTACAAATCGGCGGACACACCCTGGCGCCGCGCCCGGGTCAATCTCGGCCTGATGATGCGCGAGGGCCTGCTCAAGGAAAACATCGACGGCGAGGCCCTGCAATGGGCCTGGAAACGCCTCGGCGCGCGGCCTGAACAGCGCCGCATCCTGATGGTCATTTCCGATGGCGCGCCGGTGGATGACGGCACCCAGTCCGCCAATTCCGCCGGTTATCTGGAACGCCATCTGCGCGAGACCATCGCCCAGATCGAGAACCGGTCCGAGGTTGAACTCCTCGCCATCGGCATCGGCCATGACGTGACCCGCTGGTACAAGCGCGCCGTCACCATCAATGATGTCGACCAGTTGGGCGGGGCGATCACCGACCAGCTCGCCGCCCTGTTCGACGAGGATGGCGGCAAGGGCGGCGGCTTCGGCTCCGTGCAAGGCGGGCCGATGGCCGGCCTCAAACGCGCCGACTGGGCCAGCCTGTCCGGCGGCCGCTGATCACACAAAGGAACAGGGCATGCACCACACTTCCCTGATCATGGCGTGCCTGGCCTGCCTCACCCTTCCAGCCATGGCCCTTGCCCAGACCGTCACGCCGGTCGCGCTGTCGCCCGATCCGTCAGTCACCCGCGCCGGCCAGCTGGTCTATCGCGGCGGCGTGTCCATCGAGATGGATCATGAGGGCTTTGGCGGACTTTCTGCACTAGAGCTGTCGGACGACGGGTCCCGGATGCTGGCCATTTCCGACAGCGCCTGGTGGGTGAAGGCAGAGATCGTCTGGACCGAGACCAATGAACTCGCCAATGTCCGCAATATCCGGATCGACGCGATGCTCGATCCGGACGGTGAACCGCTGGAAGGCCGCATGGCCGACAGCGAGGGCCTGACCCGCGGCTATGGGCCGGACTATCTGGTCTCCTTCGAACGCGAGCACCGGATCTGGGCCTACCCGATCGGCGAGGATTGGAGCGGTACGGAAACCGCCCTTCCCCGCCCCTTCTCCACCCCGGACGCCGCACAATATCTGGGCAATAACCAGGGGCTGGAAAGCCTGGCCCGCCTGCCGGACCGCAGCATCATCGCCGGTGTGGAATACCCGTCCACCTTCCTGCCCAATCACACGATCTGGCGTCTGCCCCTGGCCGGGGAATGGGACGACAACCGGATCACGCCGACACCAACTTTCGGCCTGACCGGTCTCGCCGTGCATGACGGCGAGGTCTATGCGCTGGAACGCTTCTGGGCCCGCGACGTCGGTAACCGGATCCGCATCCGCCGTTTCGCAGCGACCGAGCTCTCACCCTGGCCTCTCCAGGCCGAGACGATCGGCGCGCTGGACCCGCCCATGATTGTCGACAATTTCGAAGGCATTGCCGTCATCGAACGCGAAGGCGAAACCCTCCTTCTCATCCTCTCTGACGACAATTTCTCCGACAACCAGCGCACGCTCCTGCTCGCCTTCGCGGTGGAGGAATAGAGGCGGGGCCTGGGGCATCCTTCTCCATTTCCCCCGGGCGCAGTCCCGGGGCCGACAGGGCGTTTCGACTTTTCACAGGATGAGGATGCGGCACCTTCGGTGGGCCCCGGAACAAGTCCGGGGAAAATGCATTTGTGTTTCACGGCTTTCAGCGCCACGGCGTTTCCGTCTGGCGGTATGAGAGGTGTGCGGGAGGCCGGCGACTGCCGTGCCGGCGTGTTTTCTAAGTGTGTGTGACAGGCGACTGCCTCCCGCACGCGGAGATTTCCCGAACGCTCTCGCCCCCGTTTCCAATCCGGCCGGTATTCGGGTCGGGCGTTTAGTGCCGTCAGACCGGGCCGGACGCCCTGCCGGTGCTTGGGATGTCACCCCCTCGCGCGGACAGGCTCCGCAAACCTCCGGGCACAAGGGACTGAGCTCATGCCTCTCTTCCCGGACGTCGAGGAGGAGTCTCTCACAGGTTTTCAGGGTGGGGATAAGTTGGGCTCGACGCCACACCCCCTCCCTTGAGGGAGAGGGTGGCGCGCATGCGCCGGGAGAGGGGGAAATCCCGGTGCTGGCCGATAATCACGAAGACCTCGCCAATCCCCCTCATCCGCCGCTACGCGGCACCTTCTCCCCGGGGAGAAGGGGGGTGTTGAGCTTGTCATGAACACCCCCGCAAGCGGGTACCCCCTACTCCTCGCCGTGATGGAAGCTGTAGGGGCTTTCCCAGACGACTTCGCCATCAACCACGGTCATCCAGGGCTCCACGGTGAGGATGTCCTCGGCTGGGATGGTCATGATGTCGGCGGAGAAAATGGTGAAGTCGGCGCGCTTGCCTTCCTCGATCGTGCCCAGCTCGTCCTCGCGGAAGGAGGCATAGGCCGGCCAGATGGTGAAGAATTTGAGCGCGTCCTCGCGGGATAGTGCCTCCTCGGCATGCCAGTTATCGCCCTGGAAACCGGACAGGTCGGCGCGGGCGACGGCGGCGTAGAATTCGATCCGCGGATCACCCTGCTCCACCGGCGCATCGGAACCGCCGGTGATGTGGGCGCCGGCATCCAGCAGGCTCTGCCAGGCATAGGCCCCGACCAGACGATCATCACCCAGACGGTCCGGGGCGAAGTGGAGATCGCCGATCGCGTGGGAGGGCTGGAAGGAGGCGATCACGCCCAATTCGGCAAAGCGCGGAATGTCCGCCGGATCGATGATCTGGCTGTGCTCGTCGCGCCAGCGATAATCCGTCACGGCGCGGTCATCCTCGGAGACCTGGCCCAGCGCCTCTTCCACCCAGTCCAGCAAATGCCGGTTCCCGCGGTCGCCAATGGCGTGGACATTGACCTGCACGCCGTCGCGCAGGGCCTGGGTCATCATGCTGATCGTCTCATCCGCTTCGGCAATTGCCAGGCCGGAGGTTTCCGGACGGTCGGCATAGGGTTCCAGCAGAGCCGCGCCCCGCGAACCCAGCGCGCCATCCATGTAGAGTTTCACGGAACGGGTGATCACCCGGCCATCATCGGCGATGCGCGGCGTCTGCGGGGCCAGCCAGGAATAGCCGTCCGGCCCGATGGAGATATAGGTGCGGATCGGAAGACGGTCATCTTCGGCGAGGCCTTCGATGATCTCGACATCCGTGTAAGGCACCGACATGTCATGGGCGCCCGTCCAGCCCAGCGACGCCAGGCGCATCGCACCCTCGGCATAGATATCGCCGCGCTCATCACCCTCCGGCTCCGTGATCAGCGCGCCCATCGGATACATGGCCGTGTCAATCAGCATGCCGGTCGGCTCGCCTTCATCGTCGAACAGGATTTCCCCGCCCGACGGTGCCACACTGTCACGCGTGATGCCGGCAGCCTCCAGGGCGGCGGAGTTGGCGACAAGGGCATGGCCGTCGGCCCGGGTCAGGATGACCGGATTGTCCGGTGAGATGGCGTCGAGATCCTGGCGGTTGGGGAAACGCCCCTCCGGCCAGTGCGTCTCGATCCAGCCACGGCCGGTCACCACACTGCCCGGCGAGGCCTGCACGACGGCAGCTTCCACGCGGGCGACCAGTTCGGCGATGGAGAGGACATCATCCAGGTTGAGATTGCGCTCGCGCTCACCCACGCCCATCACATGGATATGGCTGTCAGTGAAACCGGGATACATGGCCCCGCCATTGAGATCGACGATCCGGGTTTCCGGCCCCATCCAGACCGAGGCCCCGGCTTCGGGACCGGCAAAGACGATACGCCCGTCTGCAATGGCAACGGCGCCGACGGTCGGGCGCGCATCATTGGCCGTGTAGATCGCCCCACCCCAGAAGACCGCATCCGCCGCCGCGATGCCCGCCGGTTCGTTGGCCGGTTCGCTGGCCGGTGCTGCAGCCGGTTCGGACGCCGGTTCAGGGGGTGCCTCTTGCGGCTGTCCGCCACAGGCGGCCAGCGCCAGGACACTCAAAGATACTGCGATGGAACGAAGATGAATCATGCCGGCCTCCCCAAAACTGTGGCGAGGCTAGCGGGCAGGCGCACAAACGACAACGCCCGCTGCAAGCAGCGGGCGTTGATCATGATCGTGAAGAGCCGGTTGGCTTAGGCCGCGTTGGCCTTCTTCAGCTCGCGCTTGATCTTCAGGGCACGATCCGAGAGCTTCTCGTCACGGGCCTTCAGCAGGAAAGCGTCCAGGCCGCCGACATGGTCGACGGAACGCAGGGCTTTCGCGGCAATGCGCAGTTTGAAGCTGCGACCCAGCTTTTCAGAGGCCAGGGTCACATCGCACAGGTTCGGCAGAAAACGGCGGCGGGTTTTGTTCTGAGCGTGGGAGACATTGTTCCCCGTCATCACGCCCGTGCCGGTCAGTTCGCAGCGACGCGCCATAAGTCGCACCTTTCAAGTATAACAATCCGTGCACACCGGCCTTGCGACCAGTGCGAGAGCGGGCGAATTACCGGAGCGGAACGAGCCCGTCAAGCGCGGAGCGTTCATCTTGCAGCCGGTTTCATCCTGTTATTGCAGTTGCTATGACTTCCTACCATCTATGGGCAGGGCGCAAGCAAGGAGAGAATTTCGTGAAAAAGGCGTTGTTTGGCGTAGCCTTGGCTCTCGGTCTCAGCTCGGCAATTGCGGCTGATGACGAAGCCGCACCGGCCTCTGCAGAATCTGTCAGCGTGACCGCCCATTATTCCGGTTCGGTGATGATCTTCCAGGTCGCGGACATTTCCATCTCCGGCCAGTTCACCGATCACGACTATACCGCAGCGGCCCGATTCACCGCAGCCGGCCTCGCCGCCCTGTTCACGGACGCCGATATCGAAGCCGGCGTGTCCGGCTATCGAGAGGGCTCGGCCCTGCGTCCCTGGCGCTACAGCCACCTCAACCATGCCAGTTCGAAGAATCGCGTGGTCGGGATCGACTTCCCCGAAGGTGTCGCCATGCCCGACATCAATCCGCCCTTCGGAAACATGGGTGAGCCGCCCGCCACGGACGAGGAACGCGCTGGCGCCTCCGATCCGCTGTCCGCACTCCTGTCCATGGCGCTGGGTGCCGCATCCGGCGAAAATGGTGTTTGCGACGGCCGCCTGCCCGTCTTTGACGGTCGCGCCCGCTATAATCTGCGCTTCGAACCGGGCGGCACCGACACTATCCGCACCCGCGCCTGGCGCGGCGAGGCGGTAGTCTGCCATGCCTATTACGAGCCGATCTCCGGCTATGAAGCGGATGAAT
This sequence comes from Maricaulis parjimensis, assembly GCF_016817355.1. Classification (GTDB taxonomy): domain Bacteria; phylum Pseudomonadota; class Alphaproteobacteria; order Caulobacterales; family Maricaulaceae; genus Maricaulis; species Maricaulis parjimensis. Next base: position 315,222 of record NZ_JADOTT010000002.1, on the reverse strand, counting down.
TCCCCTCCGAGGAGGATATCAGCCATCCGATCACCTTCTGGCTTGCCCCGCTGGAAGACGGACGCATCCATCTTCCGGTCCGCATCCGCACCAATGCCGGTTTTGGCGGTGTGACGGTACAGGCCCGCTCCATCGAGACGCACTAGCCCGGCCTGAAGCGCTTGCCCCGGTCCGCGAGCCGGGGCTAAGGAGAGGCGTCATGTTGGCGCGTTATGATGGCCAGGGGCAGATCACTGCTGCTCTGGGGCCCACCAATACCGGTAAGACCCATCTCGCTGTCGAGCGCATGCTGGCCCGCTCCTCCGGAATGATCGGCCTGCCGCTGCGTCTTCTGGCGCGCGAAGTCTATGATCGCGTGGTCAAGATCAAGGGCCCGGCCGCCGCGGCCCTGATCACCGGCGAGGAAAAGATTGTCCCGCCGTCCGCGCGCTATTTCATCTGTACCGCCGAAGCCATGCCGATGGACAAGCGCGTCGCCTTCATGGCGATCGACGAAGTCCAGCTGGCCGCCGATCACGAGCGCGGCCATGTCTTCACTGACCGCCTCCTGCGCGCCCGGGGCACGGAAGAAACCATGATCCTGGGCGCGGGCACCATGTCCCGCATGATCCGCGAACTGGTGCCGCGGGCCGATCTGGAATTCCGGGAGCGTTTCTCCCAGCTGAGCTATGCCGGACCGGCCAAGGTGACGCGCCTGCCCCGGCGCTCCGCTGTGGTCGCCTTCTCGGCCGAGTCCGTCTACGCCATCGCCGAGCTGTTGCGTCGCCGCCGTGGCGGGGCAGCCGTGGTGATGGGCGGATTGTCGCCGCGCACCCGCAATGCCCAGGTCGAACTCTACCAGTCCGGCGAAGTGGACTTCCTGGTCGCCACCGATGCGATCGGCATGGGGCTGAACATGGATATCGACCATGTCGCCTTTGCCGAGAGCCGCAAGTTCGACGGCCGCCGCCGGCGCCGCCTGACCGCGCCGGAACTGGCCCAGATTGCCGGACGCGCCGGCCGTTTCCGGTCCGACGGCACTTTCGGCGAGACGGCCGAATGCCGACCCTTCGATCCGGATGTGGTCGAAGCCATCGAGGCGCATGAATTCGCACCGGTGGAACGCCTGCAATGGCGCAATCCCGATCTCGACGAGACCTCTCTGGAAGCGCTGCAATACACGCTGGGCAAGCCATCACCCCATCCGGTGCTGGAACGCGTCGGCGAGGCGATCGATGAACGCGCCCTGGGCATTCTCGCCACGGACCGCGACATCCGGGACCGCGCGACCAGCCCGGCCCTGGTACGCCGCTTGTGGGATGCCTGCCGCCTGCCCGATTTCCGCAAGGCCACGCTGGACGCCCACACCCGCCTGATCAAATCCATTTTCCTGCACCTGACAGGCCCGGGCAGCGTCCTGCCCGACGCCTGGATGGAAGGGCAGCTGGAGCGGTTGAACAAGACGTCCGGCGATGTCGATGCCCTGGCAGCCCGCCTCGCCCATGTGCGCACCTGGGCCTATGCCGCCCACCGCGCCGACTGGACCCGCGACCCGCAATTCTGGCGCGGCCGCACCCGGGAAATCGAGGACGCCCTGTCCGACGCCCTGCATGAAAAACTCATGCAGCGCTTTGTCGACCGCCGCACCAGTGCACTGGCCAAAAGCCTGCGCGATGAGCGCGATTTGCTGGCCGGCGTATCACGTGACGGCGAGGTTACGGTTGAAGGTCACTTCGTCGGACGGCTTGACGGGCTGCGTTTCAAGCCCGATGCAGAGGGCCGCGAGCTTGAGGCCCGCACTTTGAAGTCCGCCGCACTGAAAGCCCTGCGGCCTGAAATCAACCGGCGCCTGCGCGCCCTGGCAAAGACTGACATGACCGAACTGACCTTTACCGATGAGGGCAAGATCGTCTGGAATGACGAGATCGTGGCCCAGCTCATTCCCGGACCGACCCCGCTGAAACCTGCCATCAAGCTGGAAGGCGGCGATCTCGGCGCGAATGAAGCCATGGTCCAGGCCCAGTCCGGGCTGGAGGCCAAGGTCCGCGAACATGTCGAGACGGTGCTCGCACCGCTCTTCAAGCTGCGCGAGGCCGGTCAGTCGGACGAACTCACCGGTCCGGCCCGCGGCGTCGCCTGGCGCCTGCACGAGGCCGGCGGCGCCCTCGTTCGCTCGCAGATTTCCGAAGAGGTCAAAGGGCTCGACCAAGAGGAACGCCGCAGTCTGCGCCAGGCCGGCGTGCGTATCGGCGAACACATGATCTATGTGCCCGAACTGGTGAAACCCGCCCCGGCCCGTCTCAACGCCCTGCTGCAATCGGTCCATGCCGGCGAGATTGATCTGGCGTGGATTCCGGCACCGGGCCTCACCTCGATCGCCAATGACCGCAGCCGTACGCGCGCCGACTATGCCATGGTCGGCTTCTATCCGTGCGGACCGCGCGCCGTGCGCTTTGACATGCTGGAACGTCTCGCCGACACGCTGCGCGAGGCGCGCAATGCCGATACCGAGCCGGGCTTCCCGCTGACCGCCGACATGACCGCCCTGCTGGGCTGTTCCGTGGAGGACATGCGCGGCGTCCTGATGACGTTGGGCTATAAGCGCATCCAGAAGGGCCCGGATCCGGAAAAGGCCGAGGGCGAACGCTGGGACCGCAAGAAGCGCCGTCCGCCCCAGCGCAATGCCGGCGGCAAGTCCGCGCCGCGCCGCCAGGGCCAGAACAAGCCGGCACCTGCCAAGCCCGTCATGGCCCCGGCCGACAGCCCGTTTGCCGCCCTGGCCGAACTGAAACTGGGTGACACCAAGACCAAGCCCTCGCGTCCGCGCAAGGCCCGCAAATCGTGACAGACACGCCGGACGGGCAACGCGTGGACATCTGGCTCTGGCGGGCCCGTCTGCTCAAGACGCGCAGCCTGGCCACACGCATTGTCCAGAACGGCCAGGTCCGGCTGAGCCAGGCCGGCCAGACCCGCCGGCTGACCAAGGCCTCGGCCCTGGTGCGTGCGGGCGACCGATTGACGCTCGTGTTGAATAAGCAGATCGTGCGTCTGGAAATCCTGGGACTTGGAGACCGGCGCGGCCCGGCCAACGAAGCCCGCGAATTGTACACCGTCCTGGATGACGCTGCGGACGGGACCGGGTCTGACACGGACTGAGACCGGACCACCGCCCGCCCCGCGCCGACCGATTTGGAGAGCCGGAATGTTTGACACGCTGAAACGCCTGTTCGGATCCGATCCTGCCGAAGCCCATCCGGAGATCGATCCCCATGTGGCGGCCACGACCCTTCTGGTCGAGGCGGCCCTGGCCGATGGCATCTATGCCGATTGCGAGCAGGACCAGATCCGCACCATCCTGTCCGGCGCCTTCAACATGGATGAGGCCCGCTGCGAGAAAGTCCTGGCCCAGGCCGAGGAAATGGCGGAAACCGCCATCGACCATCACCGTTTCACCAAGGTGGTGAAGACCTGCCTGGACAATCAGACCCGCATCGCCCTGCTGGAACAATTATGGATGGTCGTTCTGGCGGACGGGGAACGCTCCCCCTTCGAGGACGCCTTCATCCGGCGGATTGCCCCATTGCTGGCGGTGGATGATCGTGAACGGGCATTCGCCCGGTCGCGTGCAGAAGCCCGCATGCGCACGAGTTGACAATTCAGCCCGGGCAGCCCATGTCCCGCTCGCAGACCTGCCTGATCCGGATTCCAGCCTGTTATGACCTATATCGTCACCGACGCATGCGTTCGCTGCAAATACACTGACTGTGTCGAAGTCTGCCCCGTGGACTGTTTCTACGAGGGCGAGAACTTCCTGGTCATTCATCCTGACGAATGCATTGATTGCGGCGTGTGCGAGCCGGAATGCCCGGTCGAGGCCATCAAGCCGGACACGGAAGATGATCCGGACGGGAAATGGCTCGCCGTGAACTCCAAGTTTGCCGAGATCTGGCCGAATATCACCGTGCGCAAGGACCCGCCGGCCGATGCCGATGCGATGGCCGAACAGGACGGGAAGTACGAGAAGTATTTCTCGGAAAAGCCGGGCGAAGGAGACTGATCCGCGCCGGTTAACCAAACGCTACCGTTTGGATATTTGCACAATTCGTGTTATGTTCCCCGAATTGATGGGCAGTGCGTGTTGCGCTGCCCGCTTTTCTGCACGGTGATTGGAACGCAGTATTTATCGATCTCAGAGACCGGATGGGTGCCGGGAAACTTTGAGAGCGGACTGCCTCCTTTTGTGTCTCCGTGTACGGAAGGCTCAACGAGAGAGCATCCATGACGAAAAAAACCGCCAACGACAACAAGTCCTTCAAGCAAGGTGACTTTATCGTGTACCCGGCCCACGGCGTCGGCCAGGTAACAGGCGTTGAGAAAGATACCGTCGCGGGTTTCGACATCGAGGTTTATGTCGTCACGTTCGAACAGGACAAGATGACACTGCGCGTTCCCACGGCGAAGGCCGATGCGTCCGGCATGCGCCCGCTGTCTTCTGACCGGATTGTCAAAGACGCCATGAAGACGCTCAAGGGCAAGGCCAAGGTCAAGCGCACCATGTGGAGCCGCCGCGCCCAGGAATACGAAGCGAAGATCAATTCCGGTGACCTGATCATGATCGCGGAAGTCGTTCGCGACCTGCACCGCGCCGAAGATCAGCCGGAACAATCCTATTCCGAGCGCCAGCTCTATGAATCCGCTCTGGACCGCATGGTCCGTGAGCTCGCCGCCGTCGAGAATATCGAGCACGACAAGGCGCGTGAAATGCTGTCGACCTCGCTGGCCAAGAAAGCCGCCTGAGCGACACCTGTGCTTTGAGGCTGCGGCCTCTGCAAACCAGAGAAAACGCCCGGCTCCGGCCGGGCGTTTTTTTCTTGGCTGATTGTCCTGGGTGTTTGAACCGGGCGATTTCCCGGTGATCCAGTGTCCGCCTCCCTGCGTAGACCTTGCAGAAGGAGGATCGTGACATGCCAGCCAGCCAATCCGTGTCCCCGAAAGCCGCCTACCGCAGCGCCGGTGAGCAGGGCTTTGTGAAATCCGCCATGGCCCAGCCCCTGCTGGAGCGTGAGGAAGAACAGGAACTGGCGCGTCTCTGGCGAGAGGATCGCGACGAAACCGCCCTTCACCGTCTCACCGAGACCCATATCCGCCTCGTGATCGCCCTGGCGGCGCGTTACAAGCGCTATGGCCTGCCCTTCGCGGACCTGATCCAGGAAGGCAATATCGGCCTGATGAAGGCGGCCGACCGGTTCGAGCCCAGCCGCGATGTCCGCTTTGCGACCTATGCCGGCTGGTGGATCCGGTCGACCATTCAGGACTATGTCCTGCGCAATTGGTCGATCGTGCGCACCGGGACGACCTCGGCCCAGAAATCCCTCTTCTTCAATCTGCGCCGCCTGCGGGCCCGGATCGGTGATGTCGACGGAGCCCCGCTCAATCCCGAAAACCGCCGCTATATCGCCGAGGAACTCAAGGTTCGCGAAACGGATGTCGACCGGATGGCGGCCCGCCTGAGCGCCTCGGACCGCTCTCTCAACGCCCCGATGGGGGAGGAGGGCGACATGCAGTGGCAGGACTTGCTCGTCGACGAAACCGCCGCGCCCGAAGAGGAAGTCATGGACCGCCATGACAGCGAACGCCGCCAGGCCTGGATCGGGCTGGCGATCGAAACGCTGAACCCGCGCGAACGCCTCATCATCCAGGAACGCCAGCTGACCGAAGAGGTCACCACGCTGGAGCAATTGGGCGAACGCCTCGGCATTTCCAAGGAACGCGTGCGCCAGATCGAAGCCGTTGCCCTGACCAAGCTGCGCAAGGCGCTGACTGAAACGGTCGGAGACCCGGTCGAAGCCGGGCTCGTCCCGGGCTGAATCTGAACACTTCATCTGCCTGCCAACGGCAGATGCCCTCCCAGGCCGCATCCTGCCTGTCCCGCGGCCTGACGACCGGCCAGCGGACCGCCTCCCTCACTGTCCGCTGGCCGGCTTAATCCTCCAGGATTTCGATGCGCTCGGGATGGTCCACCCGGATCATCGGGCCGTTCTCGTCTTCGACCCAGCCGCGCACCCGGATGCGGTAGGTTTCAAGCGCGAGCGGATCCAGCCCCGCCGCTTCAAACCGGCCGGCATGCTCGGCATCGATCATGACGGTGAAATCGGTCCGGTAGTCCGCCCCGAAATTGAGATAGACGCGCCCGGACCGCAGCCGGGTGGCTTCAATCACCCGGCCTTCAACCAGCTGCACGGAACCGATATCCTGCGCCAGCACGTCGGGATTTGTGGGACGGACGGCCAGACGGTCTCCGGCCCAGAGACCCCGCCCGGCCGCGCGCGCTTCGGCCTCCAGGGCCAGCAAGGCCCCCGTCTCGCGCCGATTGTCCGCAAAACTGAGCACACGCACAGCGCCGGAGCGGACGAGTTCGGCCTGCAGCCAGTCCGCCTCCCCTCCACCCGGTCCTTCCAGATAGACGTGTGCGATGATCCGCCCATACCGGTCTGACCGGTCCGCCTCATGGACAAGGCCGACCGACCGCCCGTCCAGGGCCGCCGCCAGCGCCGATTGCGCCAAGGCTTCATCCGGCGCATCCAGTTCCGCCAAACGGACCTCAAGAAGCGAATCAGGCGCGCCGTCCGGCGCGGTCAGGGTGAAGGACAAAGGTCCGGAGACGGTTTCTGCAGGTCCGCTCCACTCGATTTGAGCGGGTGCCGAACCCTGCGAACAGGCTGAAACCAGCAGCCCCCATACAATCCAGGCGAGAATGCGTGCCATACCCAGCAAGCTCCTTTCTTCGCCCCGACAATTAATGCTACTTATACGTGCATATCAATTCCGGATCAACTGGTTTCGCGATGAAAGCGCCAGCTTTGGAATCCGTTTACCATCTCTGGCTAATCCTGCGCGCAGTCTTCACTGAACCGGACCCGCACGATCATGAACGCCTACGCCTATACCGACGATGGAATGACCTCCGCTGATGCTTCGGCCGCCGACCATTCGATTGCCGAAGCCGTTGGCGAAACCGCGGCCCGCGCCTCCCAGGGCGCCGAAGCCGCCCAGGTCGCCCGCGATGCGATGAACCAGGTCGAGGAATCCAGCCAGGTGCTCGAGCGCCGCGTGGAAGCCCTCACCGACGCCTCGCAGCGCATCAATGCCATTCTCTCCACGATCGAAGCGATCGCCAGCCAGACCAATCTTCTGGCCCTCAACGCCACAATCGAAGCCGCCCGCGCCGGTGAAGCCGGCCGCGGCTTTGCGGTTGTTGCCGGAGAAGTGAAAGCCCTGGCCGGCCAGACCGCCAAAGCTACCGAGGACATCGCCGCCCGCATCTCCGCCCTCGACAATGAGGTGAAGGAAATCCTCGACGGCGTGCGTGGCTCCGGCCAGTCGGTCGCCCGCGGCAAGGAAGCCGTCGACCAGATGACCCAGGCCACGCAGGAAGTGGCGCACCAGCTGAACAATCTGCGCAGCCAGGTCGGCTAGGCGCCCCGCGTCTCCACGGAATTTTGAACGGGCCGCCTCGCGCGGCCCGTTTTCTTTTGCGCGCCGTCATGGCTAGATCAGGCCATGACATATTCAGCCCAACTCTACTGGTCCTTCCGCAGCCCCTATTCCTATCTCGCCCTGCCGCGCCTGATTGCGCTGGAGGATGAGTATGACCTGAAATTCGAGGTGCGCCCCGTCCGGCCGCTCGCCTTGCGCCAGCCCGACTTCTTCCAGCGCGAACACCCCAAATGGCTGCACTATCTGCTCACCGATGTCGCCCGCCTGGCCGAGCATCTGGGCGTCCACTTCGCGGCCCCCAATCCCGACCCGGTCGTGTTTGATCACGACAAGAACCAGGCCGCCGATGACCAGCCCCATATCGACCGCCTCACCCGGATCGGCGTGCTGGCGTCGGAACAGGGCAAGGGCCTGGCCGCACTCTATGCGATCTCCAAACGGATCTGGTCCGGCACGCCCTGGACGCAAGACGGTGTGCTCGACGCCGCGCTCACCGAGGCCGGCCTGGACCCGGCCGACATCCAGGCCCGCGCCGACAGCGAGGCGGACCGGCTCGATGCCGCCATCCGCGCCAATGAGGATGCCTTGGAAGAGGCCGGTCATTGGGGTGTTCCCACCATGGTCTACAAGGGCGAACCCTTTTTCGGCCAGGACCGGATCGACCTCTTGATCTGGCGCATGGAGCGCGATGGCCTGCCGCATTTATAGGCCGGCCCGACAAAGCGGGTTCAGCCCGCCCAAAATTCCGGGTAAGAGCCCACCCAGATGGCCCCGTAGCTCAGCAGGATAGAGCAACGGATTCCTAATCCGTAGGTCGCGCGTTCGAATCGCGCCGGGGTCACCAGACTCTCTTGTCTCACGGCAGTCCGCTGTGCGGACGCCTCCGACGGGCGGCGCATCAGGCGCCGGCGCGCGGTCGCGCTTGCGGGCCTTGCCCGGTTTCTGTCTCACGGCAGTCCGCTGTGCGGAGGCCTCCGACGGGCGGCGCATCAGGCGCCGGCGCGCGGTCGCGCTTGCGGGCTTTGCCCGTGAGCATGGCGAACTGGCCTCCATCTTGCTCTCCTCTCAGGGGAAATCCTTTCGGAGCACCAAGATGACACAGAGCCCTGCTTCCAAATCCGATCGTCTCGTCCATCTGGACGTCCTGCGCGGCCTGGCTGTTCTGGGCCTGTTGTTTGCCCGTTTCCCGGCCAAGGGCGGTTCGTCCCTGGTGCTGGAACACCCGGACATTCTGGGCTGGAGCGCGGGTGAACAGGGTATCTGGCTGTTCAATTCCGTCATGGTCGACGACGCCATGCGCGGGCTCTTTGCCCTGCTCTTCGGTGTTTCACTCTGGATGATGACCGGCCCGCGCGAGGATCGCAGCCTTGTGCCGACCTGGACCGGCTATCTGGCCCGCACGGCCGGCCTGTTCGTCTTCGGCCTGGTCTTCCACGTCATCCTGTTGGCTGAAGCCTCCGACATCCTGCACGTCTACGCCCTGGCCGCCTGTGTCGCGCTGATCCTGTCGCGGCTGGATGCTCGCCTGCTCGTTCTGGGCGGGATCGGCGGATTTGTCCTTCTGGCGGCGCACGACTTCATGGGCGACATCTCCACCGCTCCGGTGACCCCCGAAGCCCTGGCACAGGCCGCCTCCGCCCACGAAGCGGGTTATTTCGCGCACATCGCCCAGTCGATCCGGGACTTCCAATCCTGGAGCCTGTCGACGGGCATTGTCTGGAAATGCCTGGAAGCGGGCAGCTATATGCTGCTGGGCCTGGGCCTGTTCCGCATCGGCTTTTTCACGAAGCTCTCCAATGAGACCCTCGCCCTGACCACGGCCGCCACCTATGGCATTGGCCTGGCCGTTTGCGGCGGTGTCGCCATCAGCCTGGCGGCCGGCGGTTTCATGGAATCGGTGAAAGCCCATTTCCTGACCACGCTGGGCAAGCCCTTCATCGTGATCGGCCATGCCGCCATCATCATGCTGCTGATGCGCGGCCGCTTCATGAATATCGTCCTGAGCGGCATTCTGGCCCCGGTCGGCCGCATGGCCCTGACCCTCTATCTGGCCGGTTCCGCCATGGCCCTGTTCGCCTTCACCGGCGCCGGTCTGGGCCTGGGTCCGTTCGACCGCTACGAGATCACCGGCCTGGCCGCGCTCGGTTCGGTCGGCCTCATCCTGGGCGCCCGCGCCTGGCTGAGCGCTTTCAACCAGGGTCCGTTCGAATGGGCGCTGCGCGTCTGGTCGCAGACCTCAGGCCGCTTCCTGGTTTCCATCCTGCCCGGCATGCGCCTGCAGAACGCCTGAGGGATGATCAGGGCTTCAGCCCGATAATCCCGGCCTGTCCGCCGAACACGCCGCTCTCCCCGCGATGGTGGGAGCGGCGGGCGGAAAAGAGACGGTCCGCCTCGGCATAGGTACACAGCTCCGAACGCCAGATCGAAGCCGCCGGCACGCCGGCGCTTTCCAGCTGCCGCCGGCAGGCTTCCGCCACATCCAGCTGCGCCCCGCCCTCTTCATCCAGGGGTGAGACAATCCCGGACGTATCCGCAAACACGGCCTCGAACTCCGCCACCACTTCCGGACCGACCCGGTAATTGGCCGGCGAGATGGACGGGCCGATCGCGGCCAGGACATGGCCCGCCTGCGTGCCATAGGCCGTCTGCATCGCCTCCAGCGTCGCCGTGACAATATCCTGCACCGTGCCGCGCCAGCCGGAATGGATGGCCGCAATCGCGCGCTGCTGCGGATCAAACAGGAGGATGGGCGTGCAATCCGCCGTCTGGCAGACCAGACCGATCCCCGTCTGATTGGTGATCAGGGCATCGCCCTCGCCAGCGGCCTGGTCGCCGCGCGGCGGTGTGGCCACCTCTATCACGGCGCGGCCATGCACCTGGGTGGCAAAGACGAGATAGTCCAGCCCCAGCGCCGTGCGGGCCCGTTCGCGATTGGTCGCGATATGCGCCGGGTTGTCGCCGCGCGACCGGGTCAGGTTGAGGCTGGCATAAGGACCCTCGCTCACCCCGCCCGTGCGCGTGGTGAATGCGTGGACAAGTCCGTTCCTGTCCAGAATATCGGCGCGAAGAAAATCCGGCACTGGCCCTCTATTCCCGTTTGATTTCAGCCAGATTGGCCCGCACCCGCCTGCCCGGTCAATCGGCTTTGCCTTGGCCATACCCTGGGTTGTCTATACTCTTGCTCTCAGCCTTGAGAGGGGAAAGCCATGAAGATCGACCAACACCGTCTCGTGCTCGACGATGACACGCCCGCGCCCTTCCGCCAGACGCCCAATATTTCCCGGGGCCGGACCATCACACCGCAATACCTGGTGATCCACTACACGGCCGGCTCATCCTTTGATTCCTCGGTGGACTGGTTGACCAATCCGGACGCCCAGGCGTCCGCCCATCTCGTGATCGGCCGCGATGGCGAGATCATGCAGCTGGCCGACTTCAATGCCCGGACCTGGCATGCCGGCAAGTCCAGCTGGCGCGGATTGAGCGGTCTCAACTCCCATTCCATCGGCATCGAGCTGGACAATGCCGGCATCCTGACCAAGACCCCCGATGGCTGGCGCTCTGCCTTCCAGAAAACCTATCCGGAAGCCGACGGAATGGAGGCGGCCCACAAGAATGGTGGCGGGATGCGCGGCTGGCACCGCTATACGCTCAACCAGATCGAGGCCCTGGTCGCGATCGGCAGCGCGCTGGTGCGCGAATACGGACTCAAGGATGTCATCGGCCATGATGACATCGCCCCCAATCGCAAATCCGATCCCGGCCCGGCCTTTCCCATGGAGATGGTCCGCTCCCGCATCATGGGCCGTGAAGACGAAACCGAAGAACGGGTGGAATGCACGGCCGCGCTGAATATCCGCTCCGGCCCCGGAACCGGGTTCGACAAGATCCGCGACGCCCTGCCCAAGGGCACGCAGATGATCGTCACCGGTGAAAGCGGTGTCTGGATCGCAGTCACCGTGCTGGACGGCGATGACCCCACCGATACCGGCTGGGTGCATTCGCACTTTGTGAAAGCGGTTTAGTCCGGCTGATCGTCTGACAGGAAACCCGCACGCCCGTGGCCCAGACCATAGGCATCGCCCATGCCGCGGATATCGGCGATCACGGTCTCCAGGGCGGACCAGTCATCCTCTTCGGCGATGCGGTCCCAGATCGCCTCGACGGCTTCGATCACCAGATCGACCGGTTCCTCGCGGGTGAAGGCCGGATGCGCCAGCCTTTCCGGACGCTCGGGCGTATGCGCTGAAAGGACCGCCTGCCAGGCGTCGAAGGCTTCACCGGCATAGTGTTCGCGCCGCGGCCCGGCCATCGCCCGCTCTCGGGAGGTTTCGCCGCCAAACCAGTCGAAGATCACGCCTTCCCAGCTGACCGGTGCCGCTTCCATGAAGGCGAGGAAGGCGCGGACCAGAGCTTCATCGAGTTCTTGCCCGGCCGGGGCCACGCCGAAACGCGCCATGAAGGCATCCAGCAGGGCCAGGCGATAGACGGCGGGGAATGTCCCCAGCGCGGCTTCCAGGGAAAGCCTGTCCCCTGACACAGCGAGCGCGCCGGCCAATTGCTGCAGGTTCCAGAACACCGCTTCGGGCTGCCGGGCAAAACAGTAGAGACCGGAATGGTCGAAATAGGCGGCCGTGAAACCGGGCTGATACCGGTCCATGAAGCGCCAGGGCCCATAATCGAAGCTCTCGCCGGTGATGTTGAGATTGTCCGTATTGAGGACGCCATGGACAAAGCCGGCCGCCATCCAGCCCGCCGCCATGCGCGCACTCGCACCGATCACCGCGTCCAGCAAAGCCGCCGGACGATCCTCGGCCCCTGTCAGGGACGGGTAGTAATTCGCGATGGCATGATCGACCAGCGCATCGATCCGTTCCGGCGCGCCTTCATAGGCATGGCGCTGGAAAGTGCCGAAGCGGACATGGGAATGCCCCAGCCGTGTCAGAACGGCCGAGCGTGTCGGAGAAGGTTCGTCATTGCGCGCCAATGCCTCACCGGTCTCATAGACGGCAAAGGCCTTGGACGTGTAGACGCCGCGCGCTTCCAGCATTTCCGCCGCCAGGATTTCCCGCACCGCCCCCTTCAGGGTCAGACGGCCATCCCCGCCGCGCGACCAGGGCGTCTGGCCGGAGCCCTTGGTCGCCAGATCAAGCAGGCGGCCGGACCGGTCCCGCTGCTGGGCGAACAGGAAACCGCGTCCATCCCCCAATTCAGGATTATAGGTGCGGAATTGATGGCCGTGATAGCGCATCGCCCGGGGTTGGGCCTGATTGTCCGGCAAGGGCTGGAAGCGGCAGAAATGCGCCTCGCGCTGGGCTGCATCCAACTCCCCCAGACCGATCTCGTCCGCCCAGCGCTCATTCCAGAAGCGTGGCGTGGCCGCGGGGAAATCCGCCGGATCGACCGGGTCCGAGAAATCGGCGCCGAGGGTTTCAAACTGCGGATCGGGACGGTAGTGCGAAGAAATACTCATCCTGCGGAGCTAGGCGTTTCGCAGGTGGATTGCAAACCCTCAGCCGCGCAGCCCGTCACCCAGCGCAATTGCCATCTGGTCGATCAGGGTTTTCGTCCCCGGCAGGATGGCGGTCAGATTCGCATAGCCGTGCGGCAGCGCCTTGCCCAGCGTGTAGCCGACGGGAATGCCATGCGCGTGAAGGCGGTCGCGATAGGCCTGGCCCTCATCCAGCAGCGGATCCAGTTCAGCGGCGAAGATATGGGCCGGCGGCAGACCGGCCAGATCATTCTCCAGCAGCGGCGAGACACGCGTATCATGCGCCTGGTCCAGATCGGTGAGATAGGCGCGCGCCACCTGGTCCAGCGTGAAATTCGCCAGGATATGGCCCTCGAGCACTTTCGGCTTCGGCTTGCGGCGCTCCACCAATTGCAGGAGCGGATAGATCAGCAGCTGGAATTTGATCGCGGCGCGGCGCGTCTGGCCCAGCATGGCGGCCAGCCCGCCACCGGCACTGTCACCCGCCACAGCGATGCGCGCCGGATCGGCACCGATCCGTTCCAGTCCCGCCTCACTGACCAGCCAGTCGAACACGGCCTGGCAATCATCGGTCGCGGCCGGAAAAGCATGTTCCGGAGCCAGGCGGTAATCGATTGCCAGCACACGCACGCCGCCATGCGCCGCCAGGCGCTGGCACAGCCGGTCATGCGTTTCGATATCCCCGACCACATAGCCACCACCATGCATGAAAAGACAGGTCGGGGCCGGTGTCACCGAGCCGAAGGGCACATAGAGCCGGGCCGGAATGTCGCCCGCCGCGCCCGGCACGGTCAGGTCCTCGATCCGCTCCAGCGCCGGCGGCTTCACATCCATGAAGGGCGTCGCATCGCGCAGCGCCTTGCGCATGCGCGGCGCCGCCCGCGCCGGTTCGAACGGGTCATCCAGACCGAATTTGGAGAGTGTGGTGGGCCAGGTTTCCATGACGGCGAGCGTTAGCACAGCCTCTGCCGGGCGCAATGGAAATGGTGTCGCAGTGCAGCGTGATCAGTGCACCGTGATCGAGCCTTCGCGCTCGAGGCGACCGGCAAGGGCGTCTTCCATGACGGCGCGGAGGGCGCGCCAGGCATCGGCGCTTTCCGGTTGGCCCTGATTGTCCAGATCAGTGACGGCTTCATCGGCATAGCCGATGGCCTGAGCCCCGTGCAGGTCCACCATGGTCCAGGCGATCTGGCGGATGTCTTCAACGGTGATGTGGACGCGAGGGGTCATGAAATTCGGGCTCCGGTGGTGTCGTGTCCCATCAGGAGCAAGGCGCAGGCCAGATGGTCACGCCATTTCATTTCGCTATTTCAATGGTTTGAATTTATCCACAGCCTGCGACCACCGAGTCATTCCTGCCATCAGGACGATTTTGCCGACTCGATTTGACCGGGTGCATACCCGCCGCTTTCCAGATAGACGCGCTCGCCCTCCGTGCTCTCACGCCCCAGCGCCTGGTTGCGGTATGGGAAGCGCCCGAAGCGCACGATTACGTCGCGGTGCAGCCGGGCATGGCGCGCTGTCGACGGATCGCTGAGACGTTCTTCCGCATAGGTGACACAGAGCTCCTGGTCGGTCAGGTCTTCGGAATGCATGAAGGGCATGTAGACGAAGGCCCGGTGTTCGTCCGGGATCGCCCAGTCCAGCCCGCGCTCGATCAAGGTGCGGGCCACGTCCAACGCCAGCGGATCGCATGAAAAGGCGACATTCGAGCCGCGCCAGACATTGCGCGAGAACTGGTCGAAAAGCAGGATCAGGGCCAAGGACCCCTGCGCTGTTGCCAGCCAGGGATGGTCGCCTTCCTTGTAGCGCCGCGCCTCGGCCTCGATCGTCTTGCCAAAGCGCCGCCGCACCATGGCATCGAATTCGTGCGAGGCCTGGTACCAGTGTTTCGGTTCGATCTCGTCAAACCAGAAGGCGAGAATGTCGTCTGCGGTAATCGGGGTTGGGGTCATACCCTAAGTTCGCCCGAGAGGATCGCCGCGTAAAGCTCTGGCGTGAGCGGAACATAGGCGTTCTCGGTCGGATGATCGAACAGGATGCGGTCGCTGATCTTCGCCGGATCAAAGCCTTCCTTCACCAAATCGACCTTGCGGAACTTGAAGGTTCCCGTCGTATCCGTCTGCTCCTGCAGGCGCAGGAAGAGCGGGCGGGCATAGGCGGGCAGATTGGCATGAACATGGGCGTGCAGAGCCGCCAGGTCGAGCGGCTGGTCGCCGGTGACCAAGGCTGCCATGCCGGCACGGCCGGAATGCCCCTTCACCTCGACGCCATAGACATTGGCCTGTTCGATCCCGTCAAAGGTGAAGGCCTCGGCCACCTCACCCGTGGCGACATTCTCCGACTTCCAGCGATACGTGTCGCCGACCCGGTCGATGAAATAATAATAGCCCAGCTTGTCGCGCGACATGAGATCGCCGGTACGGAACCAGGCATCGCCCTTTTCATAGACGTCGCGCAGGATCTTCTTTTCCGTGTCTTCCTTGGAGCCATAGCCGTCAAAGCGGAAACGGGCATCCTCCGGATCGATCCGGCCGATCGCCTCACCCACCTCGCCCGGCTGGCACGCCACGCAGAACCCGTCCGCCCCGCGCAGCGGCATTTCGGCGTCCATGTCGAACTTCACGAGGTCGATATTGAACCGGTTCTTGAGATAGCCCGGCACACGACCGACAGCACCCGGCATGTTTGCCGTATTGACCAGGCCGACATTGCCTTCGGTGGAGCCATAGAATTCGACGATCTGCGGCAGGTGGAAACGCGCCTGGAAGGCCTCCCAGACATCGCGGCGCATGCCATTGCCGATGGCACAGCGCACGGTGTGGTTCTGCTCGGCCGCACTCGGCTCGGAATTGACCAGGAAGCGGCACAGCTCGCCGACATACATGAACATGGTCGCCTTGAAGCGCTGCACGTCCGGCCAGAAACTGGACGCGGAGAAACGCGGCCGGATGATCAGCGCGCCGCCAAAGGAGATCGCGCAGCCCACCCCGCACAGACCGCCGGTCGCATGATAGAGCGGCAGCACCATCAGCATGCGGTCACTGGGTTGGCACTTCGCAACGAGGGCGAAGATGTTGAGATAATAGAGCGTGCGGATATGCGTCATGACCGCCGCCTTGGGCAGGCCGGTCGTGCCGGAGGTGAACATTTTCAGTGCCGGATCCTCCGGCTTCACCTCGGCCCGCACCGACCGGTCCGGCCGCGCGTCGGACTGGGCCGCCAGCGCCGCGCCGAAATCCTCCGCGCCGTCCAGTTCGCCATCCAGCACCCAGGCGCCCATCGGATTGAGCTCACAGGCCCGGGCACTGTCGAAAGCCTCGCCCAACACACCTTCCAGGATGATGTGCTTGGCCTCGCCGATATTGAGACAATGCGTCAGGGAATGGCCGGAGAGCTGATTGTTCAGCAGGGCCGTCACCACGCCGATCTTGGACAGGCCGAACCAGATCGCGATGTATTCCCAGCGATTTCCCATGAAGAGCGCGACCGTATCGCCGCGCGTCAGCCCTTGCGCCAGCGCCCAATGGGCCACCCGGTTCGCATAGGCCTCGAACTCCCGGTAGGAAATCTCGCCCTCATCCAGCAGGGCCATTGGATTGTCGGGGAAACGGTCAATCGTGGTCTCGATATGGTCCGGCACACGGACACCGGAGCCGGCGCCCACCTTCTTCACAGCGCTGAACACGCGCAGCATGCCGCTCACATAGTCAAACTCGCGCTGAAGCGCGGTGAACAGACCCATCAATGACCTCCCGATTTTGGCGGGAACTGTAGGTAGACGCCCTGTCTGGTCAAGCGAATGCGGTCGGGTTCACGGGAAGTGTTATGAGTGTTTCAGAACATGTCCGGCATTTTGCGCGTCAACGTCCGCGCCGCGTGCCCTCCGGACCGGTCTCCGCCCACAGGGCCAGAACCACCGCCAGGAGCGGCAAATCCTTGAGCAGGAAATGCCCGCTGCGGCCCAGGGCCGGGAAACCGCCCAGATCCGCCGACCAGCTGCCGGAAAAACTGACCAGGAAGCTCAGCGTCAGGACGAAGGTGATCGCGGACAGGAAAAGCCCGGCCCGATAGGCCCCGCGATGGAACCAGAATCCAGTCAGCGCCAGGGCCGTGACCAGTTCGATCACGCCGATCACATAGGAGGTGTTCTGCAGCCCCATCAGCGGCGTCATCCAGGAGAAGATGAGATGGGTCGTCACCAGCGGTTCGATCCCGGCGGCTTCGGACGCGGTGAACTTCATCCCGCCAATCCACAACAGGACCAGGAACAGCCCGGCCCACATGACCGGCTGGCTCCATAGGCGCATGTCCGAATAGCGGCTGGAGAACATGCGGGAATTCTCGAAACTCCCGGCCCACAGGGCCAGGCCCAGCATGGCGATGTATTTCAGGATGCCCTGGCCCGATCCGATGGCCGGGAAACCGCCCTCGGCTTCCAGCCAGACCGGATTGGTCAGCATCAGGGTCAGGGCGATCGCGGCGTAGAGCCCGAACATGCCGAAACCGATCCGGCGCAAACCCGCGCCCGGCAGGGGCGCGGCGATCAGGGCGGCGGCGACGAGCTGGTAGATACCCAGCGCCCGCGCGGCAGAAGCGGACTGGTTCGCCACACCGGACAGAAAGGCGTGATTACTCAGCCAGGATTCGGTGATGCCCGTCCCGACCGGCGTGAAATTCATCACGCCGAACCAGGCGAACATGACTGCCATTGCAAACCGCGCAAATACGAGCGCACTACCGGGTGTCAGCAAGACCGGCCTCCCTTGACGCCCCACACGTCAGCCAGGCCGGAGGCTAACACTCCATCATGGCGCTGACGAGGCCGCGAGACGGCAAAAAATCGTGACGGCTTTGAGAGTTGATCACCCACTCCACCGCTGCTGGCGCAGCGGTCCCCCTCGCCCATCAAGGGCGAGGATGATCCCAGCCCTGTGATCTCCAACTCACACCGGGCCACAGGCCCGCAAGCACGACCGTGCGCCGGCGCCCATGCGCCGCCCCATCGGAGGCGTTCGCGCAGCGAACTGCCGTGAGATCAAAAATGGTGCCCCTGGTCAGACTCGAACTGACACTCCTTGCGGAAACGGATTTTGAATCCGTCGCGTCTACCAATTCCGCCACAGGGGCCAACAGTGAGGATTGCACCTCCGCCGGCGTGGGTATGTCAAACCTGAAAGGTCGTCAACACTAGCTCGCCCCTCTTTGAAACTGGCAATCACAGAGCGCAAGCTATGCTGAAACTTTGTATTCTTGATAGGTCGCCAAATGAACCGGAACTGGCTTGCCAGACTTCGCTGAGCCCCACCACTCCCTTTCGCATTAATGAAGCGTAGCCGTATAAACTTCAAAATTCGACAATACGTCCCCCTGCTCAGCCGCAAGGCGAATTCTAAGCTGAGGATACCCCAAAGAACGCGGCAAAAGGAGACGGATATCATTATGACCACTCGCCGCCTCAACCTCGAAGTACCGACCAATTTCAAATCGAGGAACGTTCGACTGGCCTTGCAACGGAGGCAAGATAAATCGAATGCGGAATGCTGACGGAGCGTTGAAGTCTAACCGCAAACAAACCGGTTGGTCCGAAACAGGAAGGTTAAGACGCAGCTCTCCATCGCTTCTTGAGACCACCAAATCTCGCTCATCCAATGTCACCCCACTACTTAAGGCGCTCATTGGCACCCTAGTGGGGGCATCAAATGCACAATCGCTGCGAGCGCGTTCTTGGACACGCCCTAGTACAGGCCCAAAGAAGTCTCCATGGGCGCCCCAGTCTCCAGAAAAACGCCGTATCATGGAGCGTTCTACGGAATTAAAAACCACCAGATTTGGGGAACGGGAAAGAGCAGGAATTATTCGGCTTCGTTGTGATGGGACATTCTGGAATACAATGTCAGCTTGATCTCCAAAGACAGTGCCAGTGAATGGGTAAAATGCATAAAACGAGTCATGCACAACTAGCGCTGATCCTTCATACGCAATCGGCCATCGGCTTTCATCGTCAAAGAATGGGTCGGACGCGGGCACAGGACCACGCTCGTAGTGAGAAATAGAAAGCATGCTCTGAGTAGTACTCATAAGCCGGTTTTCATCAAAACTATCCGATAACAATATATTGCCATTTACAATCGGATCACCACCCTCCTCAATTACACTCTTCATTTGAATCATTGCTAGAGTGTAGCCCAAAAGATTCCAATGGGTATTGTTACGAAAATAGAATTGCTCGCCGCTACCATCGCCCCCCAGCATCACTCGCCCATGATCAATCAACGAAGGCAGCCTATCTTCGAATACACCCTGTAGCACTTCTACATTTTGGAAATGGCACCCAGCATAATAATTGACGCGACGATCCACCCCCTCACTCTGAACGCGACTTTTATTAGGCGAAACCGAATAGTAGACACTCATATCCACCGTATCTGCCATGGCTTCATAAACGGCAGCAGCATTCGCAGCTATAATGAATGAGCGGTCATAACTTCCAGCTTCACAATTAGGGAATGTAAACTGTGGCTTATAGTAGAGCCATCCGTCTGAGCCGGATATCAAATCGGGCGTATCGACATGCCTAAGCAAATAGAACGAGATCGAATTGCGCACCGTAATAGCGCGAGAAGTAACAATAGAACGGTCTAACACAGCATCAGAAAGTCGTGAAAAGGCGGACAGTTCAAACGATTGAAATTCGCCCAACGCATTTTCAATTGAAGGAACCGCCCTATTGCCCAAATATTCGTTTCGATCAAATACAAATAGCGCTGCAACTGGCGCGACTAGCCACATTACAAAAAGGCTTATTAGAATTGTGCGCGGCATCATGGGTCAGAACTGGAAATAGAGAAAAGGAGAAAAGTTTGAACTCAATGCTATGATAGACACCACCGCCATTCCTAACGCGGAGTACGCAAAAACGAGCCAAAAACCCAAGGACGACTTAAGCACACCTTCAAGAAAGACCCCAACTGGCCGATCGGTTTTTTTGAACAAGACCGTACAGCCGATAAGCAGCATCAGAATGGAGCCTGGCGTTGCCGCCACCCAAACGGCATCCGGCATAGTCCACGCCTCGCTCGAAAACGGAACAAGCATTGCGACGATAAACTCCCCCGCCTGCCTTAGAGAGTCTGCCCTGAATATCACCCACCCCACCATTACGACAGGGAGAAGGTAGGCAAACCGCACCCATTCGGACGAAAAGCGGCGCGCAGAGCTGCCGAACAGAAAGCGCTCCATAAGAATGAAAGCGCCGTGATAAAGCCCCCAGATTACAAACGTCCAAGCGGCACCATGCCAGATCCCAGTAGCGGCAAACACAAGCATGAGATTTACGTAAACGCGCATCTGCGTCGACCTGTTCCCCCCCAAAGGAATGTACAGGTAGTCGCGAAACCAATTAGACAGACTAATATGCCAGCGCCGCCAGAATTCTGTAATCGATCGGCTTTCGTATGGGGCACGGAAGTTCTCTGGAAACTTGATTCCGAACATTTTTCCTAAGCCGATCGCCATGTCAGAATAGCCTGAAAAATCAAAATAGATTTGGATTGTATAAGCGAGCGCACCGGCCCAAGCTGCCGCAAATGTGACGTCGTCGCCCGCAAGCCCAAAACAAGCGTCAGCAATGCGCCCCGCGCTGTCAGCTATCAGAAGCTTCTTCAGCAGCCCGTGGATAAATCGTACAACTCCCTCAGTGAAGCGATCAACACTTTCGTGGTTGGCTTCAAAGTCTTCGTGTACATCCTTGTATCTTACAATCGGCCCAGCGATCAGTTGCGGGAAAAACGACAGATAGGCGCCATAGCGCAACAAGCTCCTGTCCGCCCGAAGCTCTCCACGATACACATCGACCAGATAAGCAACTGCTTGAAAAGTAAAAAACGATATTCCGGCAGGCAAAACCACGCGGAGCAAAGAGCCAATTTGCGAGTCGGACGGCACACCAAACGACTGAGCAACAAAGAATGCGTATTTGAAATACAAAAGTGGGAGAAAAATCAGAATCAAGAATAATGACAAAACCCACTTTCTTTTATCAAACTCAACGACAATCCCCCCAACAAAAGATACAATAAGGCAAAAAATCAAAGTTAAAATTAGTAGGCCTGATGAATAAAAATAGAATCCTAAACTTAACAACGTTATAGAAATCAAGCGCAACCGGACTCGAGAAAGCGCTAGAATAGTCAATATAGCTACAGGAAGAAACAAGAACAAAAAAGCTCTGTCAGAGAAAACCATAGCTTAAACCATTCAACTGTCGGGACATTAGGCACCCAAGATAACCAAGCACCTTCTGCACCAGGTCCGTTAAACTCCGGTGATAGCGTGCCGCGCGCGATAAACAAGACCAATTATGATAGTTCTTCGGAAGTTCCCGCGCCGCAGCGGCAAGCCTGATAAGCACTTACGCATTGAAGCAAAACAAAATCTCTTGGCAGTGCTGATCGATGCGTTCGCCTGCCGCGAAGCGCTACACGATGCCCCCCACTCGCCCTGCCAAGTCAACAACCCATTCCGCTCGACGGGGCGGTGTGCCATGGCTAGGCTCGACGCGGTGCCGGGGCGTAGCGAGGAAATGTGTGCGCATGAGCGATAATGCGGAACAGCGAGGGCTGATCAGCGCCCTTGAAGCCATCGCCAACGACGCGCCGGATGACGGGCTCAGCCTGGGAAAATTCGTGGATGCGCTGGGCGAACGCGCCTTCGGCGTCATTCTCTTTGCCATGGCTTTGCCGGTCTCGATCCCCTTTCTCTATGGCGTACCGCAGATCATGTCCCTGCCCATGATGGCGCTGGCCGCCCAAATGGTGATGGGGCGCGAAGAGCCCTGGCTGCCGGGCCAGTTCAAGACCCGCACCCTGTCCAAGGCCTCGCTGACCGGTATGGCGCGCGGCGGCCGCAAATGGTTCGGCTGGCTGGAAGCCCTGGCGCGACCGCGTCTCCTCTTCCTCTCCGGCCCGACGGTCGAGCGGGTCATCGGCGTCATTTTCCTGATTTTCTGCGCCTCGATCATGCTGCCACTCCCGCTGACGAATTCCGTGCCGGGCATTGCCCTGGCCATCGCCGCGCTGGGCCTGCTCACGCGGGACGGTCTTCTCATCCTACTCGGGATTCTGCTGGGCACGGTGTGGATTACACTTTTGTTGTTTTTGGGTTCGACCCTGGTTGATGTAATCAAGGCCTTCCTGGCATCCCTGGCCTGATACCGTGCGCGAATTGGACGCAGTGCCGCCGCGCACGGGTTTCGGCAAAAAGAGAGTTCACGCGTAATCCATGACCGGTTTGATGACCCCGACCCTGACCCAGTTTCCGATCACCCGCTGGCCGCTTCTGATGGCCGGTGTCTCGCTGGCCCTTCTGCTGGGAGCCTGGAGCTTCGAGTATATCGGTCACTATGATCCCTGCGCCCTGTGCTACGACCAGCGCCATATCCACATGGCCGTCATCGCGCTGGGCCTGGTCAGCGGCGTCGTGCTGGGTCTGCGCCCGGAGCTGGCCCGTTTCGCGCCCTGGATCATCCTCGCCATCGCCGCCGTACTGATCTACTCGGCCGGTTTTGCCTTCTGGCATGCCGGGATCGAGTATGACTGGTGGGCTGGCCCCGCCACCTGCACGACAGGCGGCAATGCATCCGTCTCCGTGACCGATGTCCTGGCCGCCCTCGACGGGTCCCGCCCGGTCGTGTTGTGCGATGAAGCCGCCTGGACCCTGCTGGGCATTTCCATGGCCGGCTATAATGGGCTGATCTCCGCAGCCATGGCGGTCGTCTCGGTCTGCGTCGGCGTTCAGGGACTGCGCAAATGAGCCTGACCGGAAACACACGCGACACCCGCACGCGCCCGCCGCTTCCCGGCAAGCGCCGCAATGCGCGCCGGGTGGAGGAGATGGTCCGCGTCGACCATGCCGGTGAATATGGTGCTGTCGCCATCTATCAGGGCCAGCGCGCCGTGTTTGCCGCTCTGCCCCACAAGGCCCGCATCGCCGCTCAGCTGGAAGAGATGGAAGCGGATGAACAGCACCATCTCGATGCCTTCGACCGGCTGATCTTCGAGAAGCATACGCGCCCCACCGCCCTGGCCCCCTTCTGGAATATTGCCGGGCACGCACTGGGCACCGCGACAGCCCTGATGGGCGAGAAGGCCGCCCATGCCTGCACCGAGGCCGTCGAGACCGTGATCGAACGCCATTATGCCGGCCAGATCGAAGAGCTGCGTGCCATGGGTGAGGATGAACTGGCCGACCAGTTCGACATCTTCCGCGAAGAAGAAGTCGCCCACCGTGATCTCGCCGTCGAGGAAGGCGCCAAGGAAACGCCGGGCTATTCCCTGCTCTCAGCCGCCATCAAGACAGGCTGCCGGATCGCCATCAAAGTGTCCGAGCGGATCTAGCTGGCCGCGACCGGCAGCCTGACCGCGAAGACGGTGCCGTCCTCGCCCGTGCGCACCAGCTCCACATCACCCTCATGGCCCCGCGCCAGTTCGCGGGCGATGGACAGGCCCAGACCGGTGCCGCCGCGACGGGTGGAGCCGGTGAAAGCCTTGAAGAGATTGTCCCGGGCCTTGGCGGGCAGGCCGGGTCCGGTATCGATGATCTCGATCACCGCATACCCGTCCTCGCTGCGGCCACACACGGCAAGACGCTTTTCGCCCTCATGCTCATCCAAGGCCTGAACGGCATTGCGGAAGAGATTGAGGAAGATCCGGTGCACCTGGTCGGGGTCCGCATCCAGGACCAGATCCTCCGGCAGATCATTGGACCAGGACAGCGTGTCATTGCGGCCGGCATAGAGCGAGACCTCATCCGCCAGGGCCCGCGCCGGAACCGGCTGGCGTGACGGCGGCGTTTCCTCGGCGCGGCCGAATTCCAGCGTCGCCTCGCACAGGCGGATGCCCCGGTCGATGGCGCGCACCAGACGTTCACCCATGCGGCGCACGCGCTCATCACTGTCCATGGCCAACCGGTCGGAAACCAGATGCGTGGATGCCAGCACATTGCGCAGGTCATGATTGATCTTGGCGACAGCCCCGCCCAGCGCGGCCAGGCGCTCTCGCTGGCTCAGCGCCGTGCGGATATCGGACTGCATGCGGGCCAGCTCGGCCTCGGCCTGGCCGATCTCATTGCGCGCGCCGGACGGCCGGATCATCCGGGCCGGGTCGGACGGATCGGCACTGAAACGTGTCATCGCCCCGGCCAAACGCCGCATGGGACGGACAAAGAGATGGAACAGGGCCGCATAGATCGCCGCTCCCGCAAGGACCGCTCCGATACCCGCATAGAGCAGGAGACGGCGTGAGAAATCGTGCAACTCGTCCTGCAGCTGCGTCTCTCGCACGATCACATCGATCACTTCGCCCGGTGCGCCCATGGGCTCGGCGCGGATGCGCAGGAGACGGCCCGACGGCGCGAACAGAACGTCCACCGTATCGCGGACATGGCCCCAGGGCCCGGTCGTGCGCAGATCGCTCTCCACGAAACCGGCCTCGATCGGGCCGGAATAGAGCACCAGCTCATTCATGCCATTGCGCACGCGCGAGACGGCGACGGCATCCGCCCCCATCAACAGGGCGCGCACCTCATTCTCGCCCAGGGCCCCGCCCGGCGCGACATCGGCCGCCAGCGCCGCCAGATGCGCCGCCTCGGCCCGGTCGCTCATCCACTGGACCCGGAAACTGGCAGCCGCGGGAAAGAAGACCAGGGCGACACCGGCAAAGACCAGACCGACGGTGACCATGAAAAGCTGCCCGGGCAGGCTGTCGATCAGACGCCCGATGCCCGGCCGCGGCGCGGCACCGTCCTGCGTGTCATCACGGGAATTATCTGGTATCGGATCTGTGACCATGGACCTGTCCGCCAATAGCCCAGCCCATCAGGGGCGGCAAGCGGGCACGGCGCAAGGTTGGGTGGCCGGCTGGCCGACCTGTCATTGCCTGCGCAAAACCGGTCGCGGGCCTTGACGCGGAAGGTACAGCCGCGTATTAGCCGCCGCTCTCGAATTGAACGCCGATGGAGCGCGACCGTGAAACGCACATTTCAACCGTCCAACCTCGTCCGCAAGCGTCGGCACGGGTTCCGTGCGCGCATGGCGACGAAAAACGGCCGTCAGGTTCTGGCTCGCCGCCGGGCCAAAGGCCGCAAGCGCCTGTCCGCCTAATCACGATGGACACGCAGCCGCTAGCCGTTAAACGGCTGACAAAGCGGCGCGAATTTTTGTTCGTCGCCAAGGGCAAGAAAGCCGTCCGGTCGAGCGTCGTTATTCAGGCGCGAAGACGGGACGGCTCTTCTCATATGGGCCCCTGGATCGGTGCCGGGTTCACCGCTACCCGTAAAATTGGCGGTGCCGTGGTCAGAAATCGTAGCAAACGGCGTTTGCGCGAGGCCGCCCGGCTGCTACTCCCCCTCCACGGACAGTCCGGGTTTGACTATGTATTCATCGCGCGTGCGTCCACGCCGGAGAAGGAATGGTCGCGCCTCATCGGGGATGTCAAAAGCGCTCTTGTGAGTCTCGGGCCCGCCGAGACCGTGAGTGAAGGGACAAAACAAGCCTGAAAGGCCGTGTTTTCATGGGCGAAGATCAACGCAATCTGTTTATCGCACTGGGCCTGATCATTGTGATCATGCTGGGCTACGACTTCTTCTTCGTACGCCCGGAACAAGCGGCCCGAGAAGCGGAACAAGCCGCACTCGAGGCTGCCGGCGAGCTGGCCGACCCGGATCTGCCGGTGGACGCGGCTGAACCCGCCGCGCCAACCTTCGCCAGCCGCGAAGACGCGCTGTCCGAAAACACGCGCATTGCGATTGATGGCCCGTCCGTGATCGGCTCCTTCTCGCTGACCGGCGCCCGTTTCGACGATATCCGTCTGGTGCGCCAGACCACCACCGTCGATGACGACACCCCGGTTGCCCTGCTCAACCCGATCGGCGCCGAACATGTCTTCTATGCCCGCGATGGCTGGCAGTCGGCCACGCCGGGCTTCAATGATCTGCCGGGCGGTTCCACCGAATGGACGCTGGTCTCCGGCGACACACTGACGCCGGAGACGCCGGTCGTTCTGGCCTATGACAGCCCGTCGGGCCTGCACTTTGAACGGACCATCTCCGTCGATGAGAATTATCTCTTCACCCTGGAAGACACCGTCACCAATAATGCCGGTTCCGAGGTCGAGCTGTCCCGCTATGGCCTGGTGCGCCATGAAGGCATGCCGGAAGACCTCGTCCGCAATATCGCCGTGTTCGAGGGCGCGCTGGCCGTCGTCGACGGCACGCTGATCCAGAGCAAGTTCACCAAGCTGGAAGATGGCGATGGTGCCGAGGAAGAAAGCGGCACGGGCGGTTGGGTCGGCATCACCCAGCGCTATTGGATGGCCGCAGCCATTCCCGATCAGGATCGCAGCTTCACGGCCCGTTTCCGGACCATCGACCGCGCCGGCACGGACGCGTTCGAGGCCTCCTATGTGGAACAGGCCCAGGCCCTGGCACCGGGCGAGAGCCTGACCTCCACCACCCGCATCTTCGCGGGTGCCAAGGAGCTCGACGTTCTCCAGGCCGTTCAGAATGAGGTCGGCATCGAGAAATTCGACATGGCGATCAATTGGGGCTGGCTCTGGTTCCTCGCTCGTCCCTTCGTCTGGCTGCTGCACGTGCTGGAAGGCTTCACCGGCCATTTCGGCCTCGCCATCCTGGCCCTGACCCTGATCATCAAACTCCTGATGTTCCCGCTGGCCAACCGCGCCTACGCCTCCATGGCGAAGATGAAGGCGGTGCAGCCGAAAATGACTGAGATCCGGGAGCGCTATGCGGCTGACCAGCAAAAGCAGCAACAAGCGCTGATGGAGCTCTACAAGAAGGAGAAGATCAATCCGCTGGCCGGCTGTCTGCCGATCCTGCCGCAGATCCCGATCTTCTTCGCGCTTTACCAGACCCTGTTCAACGCCATTGAGATGCGCCACGCGCCTTTCTTCGGCTGGATCCGTGACCTGTCCGCGCCGGACCCGACCAATGTCTGGAACCTGTTCGGCCTGATCCCCTACGACCCGTCCGGCCTGTTCCTGATCGGCGGTGTCCTGGGCATTGGCGCCTGGCCGATCATCATGGGTATCACCATGGCTGCGCAGCAGGCGCTGAACCCGCCGCCGCCGGATCCGATGCAGGCGCGCATCTTCGCCTTCCTGCCGATCGTCTTCACCTTCGTCCTGGCCCCGTTCGCGGCCGGTCTGGTGATCTACTGGGCCTGGAACAACTTCCTGTCCGTGCTGCAGCAATACATCATCATGCGGCGCCACGGGAATGAGACCCAGTTCGACAAGCTGATCGCCCATCTCCGCGGCAAGATCACGGGAGGCAAGTCCTGACCGACGGGTCTGACGAGCTCGACCTTGGCAAGGGCCGGCGATTGTTTTCCCGGCCCTGCACCTTCCTCATGGGTGCGGTCGACCTTGATCACCTTCCCCCGCCGGACCGGATCGAAGTGGCCTTTGCCGGCCGCTCCAATGTCGGCAAATCCTCGCTGATCAATGCGCTGACCCGGCAGAACGGCCTCGCCCGCGCCTCGGGTGAGCCGGGCCGCACGCGTGAGCTGAACTTCTTCAATGTCGACGATACCGGTCTGCGCATCGTCGACCTGCCGGGCTATGGCTATGCCAAGGCGCCCAAGGATGTGGTCGAGAAATGGACCCGCCTCACCCGCGCCTTCCTGCGCGGCCGGGTCAATCTGAAACGCGTCTATCTCCTGATCGACAGCCGGCATGGTCTCAAGACCGTCGACGAGAAGATCATGGACGTGTTCGACGAGGCTGCTGTCAGCTACCAGATCGTGCTGACCAAGACCGACAAGATCAAACCGCCGGCCGTCAAACGGGTCAGCGAGGAGATCCGCACCGCGATCCTGAAACGCCCCGCCGCTTTCCCCCGGGTGTCCGCGACCTCTTCCTCCAAGACCGACGGTATCGACCTCTTGCGCGCGGAGATCGCCGAACTCCTGCCGGACTTTGGCTGATGGTGGCGCGTTTCATTAAAATAAGCGGTCTTTGCGCCCTTCTCGCGCTCGGTTTCACCGCGCGCTCCGAGGCCGCTGAAATCTGCAATGAAACCAGTTTCATCGCCGAGGTCGCGACCGGCTGGACGGTCGATGGCGGCGTTGCCATTGAAGGCTGGACCCGGATCCGCCCTGGCGAATGCGAGACCGTCGCCGAGGAAGTCGACCTGTCTGTCGAACAACCGATCTTCTTCTATGCCAAGTCCTCTCCCGCCTATCTGGGCGGGGTCCGTGAATGGCGCGGCACCGTCCCGCTCTGCGTCGACGAAACCGATTTCGAAGTCGTCGCCAATACCCGTTGCGCCGCGCTGGGACTGGCCTCCCGGGACTTCTTCGTCCGAGAAGGCGAAGACCGGGAACGCACGGTACTGGCCGAACCCTCCGACTATGGCCGCCGCGCCGGTACCGCCGGCATCCAGCGCCTCCTCCAGTCCGCCGGCTTCCCGGTCAATGGTGTGGATGGCTATGAGGGCAACTCCACCCGCCGGGCCATCACCCGCTTCCTCACCGATGCCGGCATCGGCCGGGACCCGTCCGACGCGGCCCTGATGGACGCGCTGGAAGCCCGCGCCCTGGAACGCAACGGGTCCAGCGGACTGACCCTGTGCAATGAGGCGGATGGCGATATCTCCGCCGCCGTTGGCTATCGGGTCGGCACGGTCTGGCAGTCTCGCGGCTGGTGGCGCATCCATGCCGGCGAATGCGCCCGCCTGATCGGCAACCGCCTGGAAACACCGTCCGGCAGTGAAGCCCCGGCCTATTTCTATGCCGAGCGCGTTTCATCATCAGGCCGCCGCGCCATGACCGGCGGCGACGCCAATTTCTGCCTGGCCCCGGCCCGTTTCGTGGCTGAGGAGCGGACGGAATGCGGTGAACGCGGCTACGCCATTGCACCGTTCCGGGCAGTCCCTTCCCCCGAAGATGGCGGCGTCCGGATCACCGTCGAAGAGAGCGATTTCGAGGGAGGCTGAGCCATGTCCGCAGACCGTCCCGACCTCTCGCACATCTCCCACTGGGTCTTCGACCTGGACAATACGCTCTACCCGTCCCACGCGCCGATCATGTCCCAGGTGGACCGGCGCATGACGGAATTCGTCGCGCAATTCCTGGACCTTCCGCACACAGAAGCCCGCGAAATCCAGAAGCATTACTGGCGCACCTATGGCACCACGCTGAACGGTCTGATGGAGCATCATGATGTCGACCAGCGGGCCTTCATGGACTTCGTGCACGACATTGATGCCAGCGTGATCGACCCGGACCACACCCTGGCCGCCCGCATTTCCGACCTGCCGGGAACCCGTCTCGTCTACACCAATGGCTCCCGGCGGCATGCCGAGAATGTGCTGGGCCGGCTGGGCCTGGACCACCTCTTCCACGACATTTTCGATGTCGAAGCCGCGGACTTCACCCCCAAACCCCATCGTGAAGGCTTTGACCGGTTTACCAGCCGGTTCGACCTGCCGATCGCGCAATCCATCTTCTTTGAAGACAGTGTGCGCAATCTCAAGACGGCGCATGAATTGGGCTTTACCACCGTGCTCATCCGGGCCAAGGAAGGCGACCGCGACGAGGAAAGCGCCGGACCGGGCGAACATCCCGATCATGTCCACTTTGCCGTGGATTGCCTGAGCACCTTCCTGGGAAGCATCCGAACCAAGACAAGCGACAAAGACTGATCATGACCGACACCAGCCTCATCTCCACGATCGAAACCGCCTGGGACAATCGCGACGCCGTGTCGACCGACACGCAGGGCGAGGTCCGTGAGGCCGTCGAGACCGCCATTGCCCTGCTGGACAGCGGCAAGGGCCGGGTGGCGTCGAAAGAGGGCAATGGCGACTGGGTCGTGCATCAATGGCTCAAAAAGGCCGTCCTGCTCGGCTTCCGCCTCAACCCCATGGGCACGATTGGCGGCGGCGTCGGCACCGGCAAATGGTGGGACAAGGTGCCCTCCAAATTCGAGGGCTGGGGCGAGGATGAGTTCAAGGCCGCCGGGTTCCGCGCCGTGCCGCCCTGCGCCGTCCGCCGCGGGGCATACATCGCGCCGGGCACGGTGCTGATGCCGTCCTATGTGAATATCGGTGCCTATGTCGATGAAGGCACGATGGTCGACACCTGGGCCACGGTCGGCTCCTGCGCCCAGATCGGCAAGAATGTGCATATCTCCGGCGGTGTCGGCATTGGCGGCGTTCTGGAACCCCTCCAGGCCGGCCCGGTGATCATCGAGGACAATGTCTTCGTCGGTGCCCGCTCCGAAGTGGCCGAGGGCGTCATCGTGCGCGAAGGCGCGGTCATCTCGATGGGCGTTTTCCTGGGCCAGTCGACCAAGATCGTAAACCGGGAAACCGGCGAAATCACGCGCGGCGAGATCCCGGCCTATTCCGTTGTCGTACCGGGCACCCTGCCGGACCCCAAGGGCGGCCCGTCCCTGGCCTGTGCCGTCATCGTCAAACAGGTCGATGCACAGACCCGCTCGAAGACCTCGATCAACGACCTGCTGCGTTAAAACCCTCCTTCCCCTTGATGGGGAAGGTGGATCGCTACGCAGTAGCGAGACGGAAGGGGTGAATCCCGCTGGGATGGGTTTTTAGCGGGTCACCCACTCCACCGCGCATGCGCGCGGTCCCCCTCGCCCATCAAGGGCGAAGAGAATCTCTGTTCAACCAGGCCTCAATGCCCCGCGCGGCGGCCAGGCCTGTGGCGAAACTCGCCTGCAGGAGATAGCCGCCCGTGGGCGCATCCCAGTCCAGCATTTCACCCGCGGCAAACACGCCGGGCCGGGCCTTCAGCATGAAATTCCCGTCCACTGCATCACGGGCAATACCACCCGCGGATGAAATGGCGCGGTCCAGACCGCGCTGCGCGGTCACGCGCAGCGGCACGGCCTTGATCAGCGCCGCCAGTGCCGCCGCGTCCCGCGGCAGGTCCGGCACGGCATCGCGCAGCACGGAAATCGCCTGGGGTGACAGGCCGGCCTTGCGCAGGAGGTTGGACAGGGATTGCCCCTTCTTCGCCTTGCCCAGCTTTGCCCCCAGTCCGGCCGCATCCACATGCGGACGCAGGTCGAGCGACAGGGTCAGCGGCCCGTTCGCCAGCGCTGCCCGGATGGGTCCGGACAGGGCGTAGACGGCCCCGCCTTCCAGACCATAGCGCGCCAGGATGAGCTCGCCCTCGACCCGTTCTTCGTCCAGGCGCAAGGCAATCGTTTTCAACGGCGCACCGGCAAACCGGTCTTTCGTGATGGCACTCCAGCCGATCTCGACCCCGCAATTCGATGCCGAGAAGGGCACGAGATCCACGCCGGCCGCTTCCAGGATCTCCGCCCAGCCGCCATCAGAGCCCAGCCGCGGCCAGCTGGCTCCGCCCAGGGCCAGCAATGTGGCATCCGCCTGTGCTGTGACCGGTCCTTCGGGCGTGTCGAAGCACAGGGCGCCGTCATCATTCCACCCGGTCCAGTCATGGCGCAGGTGAAAGCGCACGCCCTGCGCCTCCAACCGGGCCCGCCAAGCGCGCAGGAGTGGCGAGGCCTTCATCGCTTCGGGGAAGACACGGCCCGAGGATCCGATAAATGTCGGCTGGTCCAGCCCTTCACACCAGGCCCGCAAGGCCGGGGGATCGAATTTCGCAATCACCGGGCCCAGCCAGTTCGACGCCTCGCGATACCGGCCCAGAAAGGCCGGCAGGGGTTCGGAATGGGTCAGATTGAGACCGCCACGACCGGCCATCAGGAATTTGCGGCCCGGGGTTGGCATTTTCTCGTAGAGATCGACGGCAAATCCGGCGCCCGACGCATGCTCCGCGGCGATCAGGCCAGCCGGTCCGGCTCCGATAATGGCAAGGCTTCGGGATGTCATGCGGGCCTACTCGCTTTCACGCGCCGCGATCATGGCGCGCACCCGGTCGACCGGCAGCGCCCGGACCGGCTCACCACCATCCACACGCGGATAGTCGATGTCCTGGGCCATCAGGAGGGAATTATAGATCGCCTCCTCCGTCGTCTCGATCACCGCCTGGAAGAGCGGCGACATCTGACCATTGGGCAGATCGGCGATCATGGCCGTTTCTCTGCGCCGCTGCGGCGTGCGGCGCACATCGGGATGGGTGGAAAAGGCAATGGCGTAATCGCCGGAACCATTGGTCATGGAGGCTCCGGTTCGCGCCAGACCGGCAAAGGCCCGGTGCGCCAGGCGTTCCAGATTACGGTTGGACAGGGGCGCATCGGTCGCGATGATGATCATGATCGAGCCGTCGGCCCGGTCGTCGGCGACCTGGTCGGACAGATAGAACTGGCCCAGTTCCTCACCCACCGGCAGACCGTCCATCTGCAGCACACCGCCATAATTGGACTGCACCAGAACCCCCAGCGTCCAGCCGCCGAGCGCTTCGGGCAGCTGCCGCGAGGACGTGCCGATCCCGCCCTTCCAGCCGAACGCCACGGTTCCGGCCCCGGCACCGACATTGCCCTCGCCCACTGCCCCGCCCGACGCCGCCTCAATGGCTTGAACGGCATGTTCCGGCTGAACAGCGCGGGCCCGGATATCATTGAGCCGGCCATCATTGGTCTCACCGACCACCATGTTGAGCGAGCCGATCTGCTCATGCCCCGGCTGCGCCAGCGACCAGTCCAGCAGCCCATCAGCCACCCGCGGCACGGACATCGTATTGGTCAGCAGGATCGGCGTTTCGATCTCACCCAATTCCGTGATCTGGGTCGCGCCCATCAGCTTGCCATAGCCATTGCCCACGGCGAGCGCTGCGGGGACCCGGTCGGCATATTCATCACCGGGATGCGGACGGATCGCGGTCACGCCAGTGCGCAGAAAATCCGGACCCGTCAGCGTGACATGACCGACGAGAACACCATCCACATCCGTGATCGCATTGAGCGGCCCCGGGGCCAGTATGCCCGGCGCGAGCCCGATATCGCGGGCCCGGACCTGGTCTTCGTCTTGTGCCTGGAGCGGACCTGCCATGATTGCCACCGCCACCATGGCGGCCGCCAGATAAGAGGCTGGGCTCATGATGGCATTCCCTCGAATTGCTGCTGCCGGTTCAGAAGATAGCAGGGGGAAACGCCGCGTCACCTGCCGCCTGCGGTGATCCGACGCTACCGCAAGGCCCGCGAATCTGATGCTATGGGACCCTTATCCAAGCAAGGGGCCCGTCATGAGCGATAACGAGACCAAGGAACGCCCGGCAGCCGATCCGGCCGCCCCCTACGGTTCCGCGAACAATCCGTCCGAGTACGACGTCTATAATCGCCTGGCCAAGGACGAGCCCTATTTCATCATTCGCGGCGGCGACCCGCTCTCCGACGCGCTGGTGGAATTGCACGCCTATATCGGCGCCGGCCAGTCCGGAGCGGCCCATGACACGCTGGAGCGAATCTTGGCGCTGACCTCGCAAAAGCCGCCGCGCCCGGTCGGTTCCCCGAAATACCGCGAGACCTTCAAGATCTCCGTTTCGATGGAACGCTACCGGGAAACCCACGGCCGCTCGCACTAGCTCAGTAGTGGCTTCCGTCCTTGCGCGTGAACCCGCCCACGCCCGAATAGCGTCCCGGCAGGGCCTTCAGGTCGATATCGGGATAGTCGCACGCGTCTGAATCCGACCGTCCCCCGACCACCAGGAAGACACAGTCCGCCTCGGACTTGTTGATGAGATGGTGGCCATCCTCGACCCCGGCCGGGAAGCCGGCGAAATCGCCGGCCTGCATCACGGTCTCACCCTCTTCGGTGACCAGAACGGCTTCGCCGGACTGGATGATGACGAACTCGTCCTCATCCGTGTGCCAGTGACGCTGGGAGGACCAGGCGCCCGGTTCCAGACGCACCAGGTTCACGCCGAACTGTTCCAGGCCGGCCGCATCGCCCAGGCGCCGATAGTGGCGGCCCGCCACATCCTTCGCATACTCCGGCGGATAGCTGGTGCCGTTCGATTCTTCGACATCACCGGCCGCAAACTTTTTCATCTCTCATATCCCCCGATGCGTGATTGGGTGCGATCTCGACACCCTACATAGGCGGAGCACACCCGCCTCGCCAGACCGGATGTCGCGATCCCCCGAAACCACCTTGCAACATGGAAACAGGGATCAGCGAGAATCTACTTATAAGGATTTTATCAGTCGACGCCTCCAGTCATCGCGGTTGTCACCCCGTAGACCGCCACGGCGTCACATATGAAGTGCACGCACCAAAACTGACTTTCTACGCAACTTCCCATCTTTCTCCCCCAACGCCTTGACCTGAAGCCGCGATGACTTATATTCCTTATAAGTGAATGGAGACAAACGATGCCCGCGACGATCGAACTGGACCTCGGCTTGCACAAGGCTTTGGAAGCCCATCGCACGTCGCTGGACGAAAGCCAGACGGACATTCTGAGGCGCGTCCTGGCCAATGCACCCCTGCCCGCCGACCCGTCGCCGCCCTCTGCTCCCATCCCTCACGACTGGCTGGACATGGAAGAGACGGCCGGGCGTCAGACCGGACGCTATCGGGTCCGCCTGCATGACCGTGAATATTTCGCCGGGAGCCAGAAATCGGCCTATCGCCTGGCCCTGATCTGGCTGGCCAAAACCAGGCCCGACCTGCTGGACATCCTGTCGAAGGATGGTACGGGCCGCCGGCGCGTTGTGGCCCGCAGCCCCGAGGCGCTCTATCCCCGCTCGCCGCAACTCACCAAACATGCTGAAAAACTCTGCGACGGCTGGTATGTCGATGTGAACCTCTCGCGCGAACAGAAGCTCGCCCGCATCAAGACCGCCTGCCGCCTGGCCGGACTGGAATACGACAAGGACCTCATCGTTGAGCTCTGACGTGATTGCCCCTCTCTCCAATCCCCTGCCGATTGCGCAGGCGCTGATCCAACGCCCGTCCATCACGCCGAAGGATGAAGGGGCGCTGGGCGTTGTGCAGACCGCGCTGGAAGCGATGGGATTTGTCTGCCGACGCTATCCGTTCGGCGAGGTCGACAATCTCTATGCCCGGCTGGGCAATGCAGAGCCCTGCTTCCTGTTTGCCGGCCATACCGATGTGGTCCCGCCCGGGACGGAAGCCGACTGGCAGCAACCGCCCTTCGCCGCCCATGCCGAGGACGGCATGCTGTGGGGGCGCGGCGCCGCCGACATGAAAGGCGCCATCGCGGCCATGATCGCCTCGGTCCACCGCTTCCTGGACGAGGCCGGCACACCGGACGGATCCATCGCCTTCCTGATCACCGGCGATGAGGAAGGCCCGGCCATCAACGGCACCAAGGCCGTGCTCAAGGCGCTGGAAGCGGAAGGCGAGACCTTCAGCCACTGCCTGGTCGGCGAGCCGACCAATCCGAATGCGCTGGGCGACACGATCAAGTCCGGCCGACGCGGCTCGCTGAATTGCCGGCTGACCGTGACCGGACGCCAGGGCCATGTCGCTTATCCGGAACGCGCCGAAAACCCCATCCCGCGCCTGATGGGTCTGCTGGAGCGGCTCAATGCCCGCGTGCTGGATGAGGGCGCTCCGCACTTCCAGCCCTCCAATCTGGAGATCACCTCGGTGGATGTCGGCAATCCGACGACGAATGTGATCCCGGCCGAAGCCTCCGCCCGCTTCAATATCCGGTTCAATATCCGGCACACGGGCGATGAACTCACCCATTGGATCGAGGATGAGGTGGCCAAGACCGCCCTGGGCTTCAATGGTCAGGTCAAAGCCGACATCCATGTCACCGGCGAAGCCTTCCTGACACCGGCCGGCGATTTCACCACCCTGCTCCAGGATGCCATCGAAGCGGAAACCGGACGCCGTCCCGCCCTGACGACGGGCGGTGGAACGTCGGATGCGCGCTTCATCCAGGCCTATTGCCCGGTCGCCGAGTTTGGCCTGGTCGGGGCCACCATGCACCAGGTCGATGAACGCGTGCCCGTCAGCGATATCGAGACCCTGACGAAAATCTACACCCGCATCCTGACCCGCTATTTCACGGACACGCCCGCATGATCCGGCTGGTTGCAGAGGGTTTCGTTGCCGTCCGGGCGAGCTTTCGCCTGCTGGCCTTCCGCCCGGGCTGGGAAGACGGGTTCAACACCTCGCTCAGCGGCTTCTGGCGCTCCTTCGCGGCCATCCTCCCGGCCATCCCGATGATCCTGCTGATCCAGGCCGCCACGACCCGGGCCGGCGGCACGATGAGCTATCTCGACCAGTTCGTGGTGCAGGCCCTGTCCTGGTTTGTCTTCCCGGTTGCTGCCGCGGCCGCCTGTTTCGTGACCGGTGCGCGCACTGCCTTCGTCCGCTGGATCGTGGTGCACAATTGGGCCGTGCTCTGGCTCTATTTCTACCTGTTTGCGGTCTGGATGGCCTATACGGCGCAAATCCTGCCGACCTTCATCACGGCCCTCGCCCTGAACATCTATCCCTATATCCGGGTGCTGGTTCACTGGCGGGTGGCCTATGTCAGCCTGGGCCTGCCGACCATCACCGCAGCGCTGTCCGCCGCCGCGCCCATCCTTGCGATCGAGCTCGCCGTGATGGCCTATCTGGGAAGTTTGCAAGCGCCGACCTAGGCGTCCGGATAATCCACCGCGACCAGATAGAGCCCGTCCGCGGGTGCCACCGGACCACAGCGCGAGCGGTCCGCGGCGTCCAGCGCCGCCTTGAAATCCTTCGCCGACCATTTGCCGACACCGACCTCGACCAGTGAGCCCACCATGGAGCGGACCTGGCGGTGCAGGAAGGAACGGGCGGAACAGGTCAGCTGCACTTCTTCGCCATAGCGCGAGACCGAGATCGCATCGAGCGTCTTCACCGGGCTGTCGGCCTGGCACTGGGCATCGCGAAACGTGGTGAAGTCATGCTGACCGACCAGGGCCTGGGCGGCATGATGCATGGCTTCGGCGTCCAGTTTGCGCGGCACGCGCCAGACCTGGCCGCGATCCAGGGTCAGCGGCGGACGCCGGTCGATCATGCGATAGAGATAGTGGCGCTTGGTGGCCGAGAAACGGGCGTGGAACTCATCCTCCACGCGCTCTGCCTCCAACACGGCGACCGGGTCCGGCTTGAGGTGATAGTTCAGCGCATCGCGCACCTTGTCGGCTGCGAGGTCCTTCACGAGATCGATATGGGCCACCTGCCCCAGCGCGTGCACGCCACTATCCGTGCGGCCTGCGCCATAAACTAGGACCGGTGCGCCATCGAGCGCCTCGGCCGCGCGTTCCAGACTTTCCTGTACCGACGGCGCATTGTCCTGGCGCTGCCATCCGGAGAAGGGCGTGCCGTCATATTCAATGGTGAGCTTGTAGCGCGGCATCAGTTCAGCACCGTACCCACAGCAACCGCATTGCCCCGCTGGAAATCGGCCGCATCCATGGCGCCCTTGCCTTCGCGCTGGAGCCGGATCAGACGCAAGGCGCCCGAGCCGCAGGCCACGGTCAGATCATCGCCCAGCACAACTCCCGCCTCGCCTTGGCCTTCGGCCGCCTCAGCCATCAAAACCTTCACCCGGACCGGCCCCTTCTCGGTCGGCAGTTCGAACCAGGCGCCCGGGAAGGGCGAAAGGCCGCGCACATGGCAGGCCAGCTCATTGGCCGGTCGCGCCCAGTCGATGCGGGCCTCGGCCGAGGAGATTTTTTTCGCGTAGGTCGCGCCCTCTTCCGCCTGCGGCACGGCTTCCAGAGAGCCGCGTTCCAGAGCAGACAGGGTGCGCGGCCACATCAGGGCCCCGGTTTCCATCAACTTGTCGTGCAGGCTGGCGGCGGTGTCGGTATCAGCGATGCGCACGCTCTCCGACAGCAGGATCGGACCCGTGTCCAGCCCGGCTTCCATCTGCTGGATCTGCACGCCCGTGACCTCATCGCCGGCCATGATGGCACGCTGGATCGGCGCCGCCCCCCGCCAGCGCGGCAGGAGGGAGGCGTGCAGGTTCAGACAGCCCAGGCGCGGCGCATCCAGTGCGTCCTGGGGCAGGATCTGGCCATAGGCAACCACGGCGGCCAGATCGAGGTCCAGGGACGCAAAATCGGCAATCACCTCGGGGTCACGGAAACTCTCCGGCGTGGAGACCGGAATACCCAACACTTCGGCGAGCTGGTGGACCGGCGTTTTCTGCTCGCTCTGCCCGCGGCCGCGGCGGCGCGGCGGCTGGGTATAGACACGCGCGATCTCATGCCCCGCAGCAGCAATCTCGGCCAGCGAGCGGGCGGCAAAGTCCGGCGTTCCCATGAAGGCGAGGCGAAGCGTCATCGAAATCCACATTCATCTGCGGTTGAAGTTGGACGTGTGATACCGTCCCCAACGTCCTGCCGCCAAGAGAAAGCGACACCCATGAAAGCGATCTGGCTGATCCTGCCCGCCCTTTTGCTGACCGCCTGTGCCACGGATGACGCGCCGGCGCCCGATGGGCCGCGTGAAGTGATCGAGGTCGGGATCGGTGAAAGCTGCGGCGGGATGCGCGTGACACCGCGTGTCTGTGCCGGGGCTCCGGAGACGAATTACTGCCATTATGAGCCCGCCGCCATGTGCGGCGCGGCCGACGCGCCGGGCACCTGCCAGCCGCGCCCGCAAATGTGCACGCGGGAATACCGCCCGGTCTGCGGCTGTGACGGCCAGACCTATGGCAATGCCTGCACGGCCGCCGCCGCGGGCGTCAGCGTCGTCCATAACGGGCAGTGCCGCGCAGACTGATCTCTACTCGAATCCCCAGGGTGCCGGCGGTGTCTCGACGGGCCGGGTCAGGTCGAACTCGGCTGCAAAGTGCCGCCCGGGACGGTCGAGCGCATAGGTGAAGCGGGTCTCGGTCAGCGTGATCGACCAGACATTCTCCATGGAGGCAGGAATGCCCTCGCGTTCGAACAGCTCGCGAGAGAAGTCGTCAGCGGGAAACTCGGCCCGGGTCGCCCCCGGAGCCCCAACCGTATCGCCCCCATATTGGGTCAGCACATCCTCGCTGCCATCCTCATGGCGGTGATCATGCTTGAGGCGCAGCCCCTCACCCTGGCGTGTGATGACCCAGGTGCGGGACCGGTCTTGGCCGACATGCAAGGGAATACGGATCTCCGTATCGGAGCATTCCCGGACATGCATGGTCAGGGTCTGTGACGCCCAGTCCGCATCCCGTGGATCATCACTGACCACAGAGCCCTCAAAGGCCTGGCCGCACAGAGCACTCAACTGGTCGAACAGGCCGGTTGACGGCGCAGCCGCTTCATCAGGCGCGGAACATCCCGCCAGGGCCAGTCCGCTCACTGAAGCCAAAATCAATCGCGTCATCATCTTC
Organism: Maricaulis parjimensis; assembly: GCF_016817355.1. Taxonomy (GTDB): domain Bacteria; phylum Pseudomonadota; class Alphaproteobacteria; order Caulobacterales; family Maricaulaceae; genus Maricaulis; species Maricaulis parjimensis. The sequence goes on along the minus strand of NZ_JADOTT010000002.1, from coordinate 275,959 downwards.
TCCCCGTTCCGCAAAAACCTGCCCGATCCCTTCCGATTTGGAAACAATAGGTTTCGGCTCCCGATCTGGGTTTCCACCATCGACCACCCTATCTTCCCCCTCAAGACGAGCGCCCCACCGGGCGCCTCGGGCAAGGAGGACACAACCATGTCTGCTACCGACACACTCACCCGTACGCGCCGCATCACCAAGGTGTCGCGCGGCCTGCCGACCTCGGACGGGGCCGGCGTGAAACTGACCCGCATGCTGGGCCATCGCGGCCTGATGGATCTTGATCCCTTTTTGATGCTGGACCAGATCCGTTCCGATGACAGCGCCGACTATATGGCCGGCTTCCCCAATCACCCGCACCGGGGCTTTGAGACCGTGACCATCATGCTCGACGGCAAGATGCGCCATGGCGACAATAAGGGGCATGCCGGTGTTATCGAGGGCGGCGGTATCCAGTGGATGACGGCCGGTCGCGGCATCGTCCATTCGGAGATCCCGGAACAGGAAGATGGCCGGCTCTGGGGTTTCCAGCTCTGGGTCAATCTGCCGTCCGAGCTGAAAATGACCGATCCGGGCTATCAGGAATTCTCCAAGGACGAGATCCCGGTGGAACAGCGCGAGGGTGCCACATTGCGTGTTCTGGCAGGCGCCACGATGAACGGCCTGGAAGGTCCGGCGAAATCCGTCTCCATCCAGCCCACCCTGATCGATATCGTGCTGGAACCGGGCGCCACCCTGACCGAAGCGATCGATCCGGACCACACGGCCTTCATCGCCGTCTACAAGGGCTCTGTCTCCTCAGGCGAGGGCCGGGTCAATGACCCCGATCTCGGCGTGCTGGAAGATGGCGACACGATCGAGCTGACTGCCGGACCCGAGGGCGCCAGCCTGCTTCTGGTCGCCGGCAAGCCGATCAAGGAACCCGTCGCCCGCTACGGCCCCTTCGTGATGAACACGGAAGCCGAACTCCACCAGGCCGTGCGGGACTTCCAGGCGGGGCGGTTCTAGTCCTGCTGTCAGACAAAGGAAAAGGCGCGAACCGGATGGTTCGCGCCTTTTTTCTTGCGGGTCCGGGTGAGGTCTAGGCCGCGTCCTTGTCCTTGGACTTCTCGACCTTTTTCACCTTCTGGACCGCGCGATTGCGCTTGAGGCGGGAGAGATAGTCGATGAAGAGCACGCCCTCCAGATGGTCCATCTCGTGCTGGATGCAGACCGCGTACATGCCCTCGGCAATCTCGTCGACCTCATTGCCGTCATAGTCCATGTACTGGACGCGGATACGGTCCGGACGCTCCACCTCATCGAACACGGTCGGCACGGACAGGCAGCCCTCTTCATAGGGTTGCAACGTGTCGGACGGATCCGACAGGACCGGATTGACGAAATATTTCGGCGCCGGCTCCTCGTCCGGCTTGGCCAGATCCATCACGATGACACGCTTGGGCACGCCAATCTGGATCGCCGCCAGGCCGATGCCATCGGCGGCGTACATGGTGTCCAGCATGTCGTCCATCAGGGCGCGAAGCTCATCATCAACCTTTTCAACCGGTTGGGAGACTTCCTTCAGGATCGGGTCCGGGACGGTGCGAATTTCACGAATAGCCATAGGCTCTAGATAGTCGCGACGGCTTAAGGGTTCAAGAATCGACCGCTTCCGGCGCTGAAAGGGCCGGGCGCTCCTCCGCCTCAACACCGGCCGCATCGAGATACTCGTCCGGCAGGGATTTGCGGGTGGAGGCGCCGAGCGTCTTGAGCATCTCGGCCTGGCGGATCACATTGCCACGGCCTTCCGACAGCTTGTTCTTGGCGTCATGCCAGGCGCCCTTGGCCTGGTCGATCCGCGTGCCAACCTTCTCCAGATCGCCGACGAAGCCTTCCAGCTTGTCATAGAGCGAGCCCGCCCGGTTGGCGATGTCCAGCGCATTGCGGTTCTGCCGGTCGATCGTCCACAAATTCTGCACCGTCCGCATCGCCATCATCAGCGTGGTCGGCGTGGCGATCATGACATCGCGCTCCCAGGCATAGACGGTGACATCCGGGTCGTTCTGCAGCGCCAGCGAAGCAGCCCCTTCCAGCGGCACGAACATCAGGGTGAAGCTCACACCCTCATAGAATTGGGCATAATCCTTCTCGCCGAGCGCCTTGATATGATTGCGCACGGACTGGATATGCTGTTTCAGCGCCGCGCCACGCTCTTCCTCTTCCTCGGCATTCACGCAGCGCTCGAACGCAGTCAGCGAGACCTTGGAGTCGATCACCAGTCTCTGCTTGCCCGGCAGTTCGACCACGATATCCGGACGCCGGCGCGCACCCTCCTCGGTCGTCTCGCTCTGCTGGGTGAAGAATTCATGCCCCTCGCGCAGCCCGGCGCGTTCCAGGATCGAGGCCAGAACCATCTCGCCCCAATCCCCCTGCACCTTGGAGGAGGAGCGCAGCGCATTGGCCAGGTTCTGGGCATCTTCTGACATGCGCGCGGCATCCTTGCGCACCGTTTCCATCAGCATCTTGATCTCGCCGCCATGCTGGGAGCGTTCCTTGGCGTCGGTCTCCACCTTGGTCCGGAAGTCGGTCAGCTGGTCACGCAGCGGCTTGAGAAGAACCTGCAGATTTTCCGAACTCTGCCGGTTGAGCTCCGCGCCGGAGGATTTCAGGATTTCATTCGCCGTCAGCTTGAACTGTTCCGTCAGCCGCTCCCGGGCTTTTTCCAGCTCGGCGAGCTTGTCGACATGATGATCAAGTGCCGCCTGGTGTTCCGCTTTCAGGCTGGCATGAGCGCGGTCCAGCGCGTCCTTTTCCTGCTCCAGGGCGTCCAGTTTGAGGCGTAGGCGATCGCGTTCCTCCGCGGCACTTTCCAGCCGGGCCAATTGTTCACGCACGCTGGCCGTTGCTTCGGCGGCCGCCTCCGCCCGGTCACGCCAGTCATCGCGTTCCTCGCGCAGCCGCTCAGCCTCGTCGGCCGCGAACCCGTCTTCCGCCTGCGGGCGGCGCAGGACCAGCACGGCCATCAATCCACCGACCAGGGCAATGGCGGCCAGGATCAGCCAGGTTTCAAGCGCGATCTCGTTCAAAGTCATCTGTGAGCCTTTTATTTGCGCGTATTCTGCGTGAGTCGGTGATCAGCGGCCAGCATGGCGCATGCGCGCGACAAAAGCTGACACCCCCTGTCAGGAGAATCTGGCCCGCCTCTTGCTCCATCGAGGGCAGAGGGACCAGGGAGGCACGCGTTGCAGACGCGGATCGTTTCAATTGAAGACATGAGCGCCAGTGAGATTGTTCTCTGGAACGACTGGGCGTGCCGGAATGGCCAGCTGGTCAGCCCCTATCTGCGCTTTGAATTCGCCGAAACCATTGCCCGCTCGCGCAGCGATGTCCGCGTCGCCATTCTGGAAGACGAGAACGGTCTCGCGGGCTTCTTCCCCCACCACGCTCCATGCGGCGGCATTGTCCGGCCGGTCGGCGCGCCGATGAGCGATTATCAGGGCGTCGTCGCACGCCCCGATGCCCGGCTCGACTTGGCACGCATCGTCCGCGATTGCGGCACCTCAGCCCTGGTCTTCGACAATTGGTATTGTCCCAAGGGCGGAATGCCCCGCGCCCGCAAGGAACGTGATGGCAGTGTGATGGTCGACCTGACCGACGGTGCCGACGCCTACTTCCAGGCGCAACGGGCTCTGCACAAGGATCACTTCAAGAAAACGGCTCGCCGCCAGCGGGCCGCCGAACGGGATATCGGACCGGTGCGCGTGGTGCTCGGCGACCCCAAGGGCGACGCCTTTGCCCAATTGCAGGCCTGGAAATCCGAACAATACACGACGACCGGCAAGCTGGACGTCTTCTCGATCGGCTGGGTCCAGGACGTGCTGGAAAACCTGCGCCGCCGCGAGGGCCAGGAATTCTCCGGCCTGACCGCTTCGCTCTGGTTTGGTGACCGCCTCGCCGCCGTCGAATTCGGCCTGGTCGCCGGTGACATCTATCATTCCTGGTTCCCGGCCTATGACCCGGAATTGTCGAAATACTCACCCGGCCTTCTGCTCCTGCACGGCCTGTTCGAGCAGGCCCATGAGCGCGGCCTGAGCCGCATCGATCTGGGACGGGGCGGTGCGCACTACAAGAAATACTATGCCAGCTATGAGGTCCCGCTTGACCAGGGCCGGATGCTGGTGCCCGGACTGGCATCTGCGGGCATCAAAGGCTGGGAAATGGCGGAAAGCCTGGCGGGTGTGATGCCGGAGCGCCTCGCCAATCTGCCGGTCCGTCTGCGCCGCCGTTGGTCTCAGGTGTCCGCCTTCCAGCCCAGGCTCGCGCCACGTCTGGCCAGTTTCACGGCATCCATCAGCCTGTGATGAGATATGCGCAACCATTCGCGCATCTCCCCCTTCATTCCGCCACACCGCCTCCCTAAACTCGGACCGGGTTGCAGGAGTAAGTGAGCATGCGCGCATTGGTGAGCGCCCTGATACTGACGGCTCTGACCGGTACGGTTTCCGCTGCGGCCATGGCCCAGAGCGACATCCATGAGACGGAGCAGGCCGACTTCACCCTGGTGACGATTGCCGAAGGCCTGGATCACCCCTGGTCTCTGGTCTTCCTGCCCGATGGGGACATGCTGGTTTCCGAGCGCTCGGGCCGCTTGCGCTATGTCGAGGATGGCACGCTGCGCCCGCGTCCGGTCGCCGGGCTGCCCGACATTCTGGTCGACAATCAGGGCGGACTGCTGGGTCTCGCCCTGCATCCCGAATTCGAGACCAATCGCTGGGTCTATTTCGCCTTCGCTGAAGGCCGGTCAGCCGCCAATCACACGGCTCTTGCTCGCGGACGCCTGAGCGAAGACGGAAGCGCCCTGGAAGCGGTGGAAACCCTGTTCCGAGTCAATATCGACAAGGCGCGCGGTTTCCATTTCGGTGGACGCTTGGCCTTCCTTCAGGACGGCACTTTGATCCTGGGACTGGGTGAAGGCGGCCGCTACCGCGATGAGGCCCAGAATTTGGCCAATCATCTCGGCACCATCATCCGCCTGAATGATGATGGCACCGTGCCCTTCGACAATCCCTTCGCCACGACGCGCGGCGCCCTGCCGGAAATCTATTCCTGGGGGCATCGCAATGTTCAGGGCATCGCCCTCAATCCGCAGACCGGATCGGTCTGGGTCAATGAGCATGGCCCACGCGGCGGCGATGAGATCAACATCCTGCGCCCGGGACGCAATTATGGCTGGCCCGTGATCTCTTACGGGATCAATTATGATGGCACGCCCGTATCCGATGCCACCCATGCCGACGGAATGGAACAGCCGATCTGGTTCTGGGACCCGTCCATCGCGCCATCAGCCATGACCTTCTATCAGGGCGAGGAATTTCCCGACTGGCAGGGCGATCTTCTGGTTGCCGCCCTGGTCGCGCAAAAACTGGTTCGCTTTGAAGTGGAAGGCGACCGGATCATTTCCCAGGAAGACATGCTGACCGGGCTGGGCGAGCGTTTCCGCGAAGTCGCTCTCGGTCCCGACGGGCATGTCTATCTGCTCACGGATGCGCGCAATGGCCGTCTGGTGCGCCTAGACCGGGTGATCCCCTAGCCGCGCATATCGGTCAGTGAGCGCCCCTCCGCTATATTGCGCAGGAGATAGACGATAGGCGTGTCCAGTACGGCGACTGAAATCTTGAAAATGACCTGACCCAGGATCAGGCTGCCAATGGCCGCCCAGCTGAAAATTCCGGCGAAAGCGACGGAGATGAAGATCGTCGAATTGAGGATCTGCGAGACGATGGTCGAGATATTATTGCGTAGCCACAGCCGGTTCTTGCCCTCATCGCGGACCCGCAGGTGATGGAAGATCAGCACGTCGGCCAGAGCGCTCAGACCAAAGGCCACAAGACCGGCAAAATTCGTACGATTGCCTGAGGCGAAGACTGAAACAAACTCCGCCTGACGTTCCGCCGTCCAGCTCTCTGCCGGCGTCATGAAGGGCACGACGTCTTCCACATGCATGGCGTAGACGAGCAGGAAGGCGACCAGAAAGCGCATGGCGACGCCGGTCAGGACGACACACAGCGCATAGCCCCGCCCCCAAACCTCGCTGATCACATCGGTCGCCAGATAGGTCAGCCCGAAGGCAACGGTCCCCGCGGGCACCAGAACCGCGATCGGCCCCAATTGGACCTCATGGACCTTGATGGCCGTGAGGGCCGCCAGAACGAGGGAGACCATGAAAAGCCCGGTGCAGAAGAACAGCACAAAAGCTTTCCGGGTGACTTTCTCCGGATGCATCGCGGCATCGACTGACGGATCCAAGGGCGCCCCTCCCACAGGTTATGAGAAAGACAATAGGCCGATTTGGCTGCGAGGAAAGTCGAACTAGACCGAGGACCGGCTGCGGAAGGCCGCCGCAAGTGTTCCGTCGTCGAGATAATCCAGCTCGCCCCCCACCGGAACGCCCCGTGCCAGCGAAGTCACAGAGACGCCGCAAGGCTCCAGCTTGTCGGCGAGATAGTGGGCGGTTGTCTGTCCATCCACCGTGGCATTGAGGGCCAGCACGATCTCCGTCACCGCCTCGTCCGCGGCGCGCTCGATCAGACGGGCAATGTTGAGGTCTTCAGGACGAATACCGTCCAGCGCCGACAGCACCCCGCCCAGAACGTGATAGCGTCCCTTGAAGGCGCCCGCCCGTTCCAGCGCCCAAAGATCGCCCACGGTTTCCACCACGCAGATGGCCCCATCCTGACGGTTGGGCGCGGCACAGACCGCACACGGATCGGTGACATCCAGATTGCCGCAGGTCGAGCAGGCCTGGATCTTGTCCGCCGCGTCAGCCAGCGCGTCGGCGAGCGGCCGCATCAACATGTCCCGCTTGCCCAGCAGGTGAAGCGCCGCCCGGCGGGCCGAGCGGGGCCCCAGTCCCGGCAGTTTCGCCAGGAGCGTGATCAGGCGTTCGATTTCCGGACCGGCCGAAGCACTGCGCATCAGAGTCTTCCTTCCGCGAGGCTCAGAACGGCATCTGCATGCCGGGCGGCAGCTCGAGGCCACCCGCCGCGTCCTTGAGGATTTCCTGCTGGCGCACTTCCGCCTTGCGGCGCGCATCATTATGCGCAGCCAGGATCAGGTCCTCGAGGATTTCCGGCTCTTCCGGATCGATCAGGGACTTGTCGATATTGACGCGTTTGAGGTCGCCCTTGGCGGTCATGGTCACACTGATCAGGCCGGCACCGGCCTCACCCGTGACGACTTCCTCATCGAGCTTGGCCTGGGCCTCAGCCATTTTCTGCTGCATGGCCTGCGCCTGTTTCATCAGGCCCATCAGGTCCTTCATGCGCGTTTCTCCGTTGTGGATGTCTCGGTCTTGTCGCTGTCAGACTCGCGAACCGACAAAATCTCTGCGCCGGGGAAAAGGCGCAAGGCCTCGGTCACAGCCGGATCGCGGCGGGCGCGTTCCAGGCGTTCCTCCTCAAGGCGTTTGCGGCGTTCCGCCCAGGTCTCTCCGCCTTGCGCATCCCCACTCGCCAGAATGGCCCAGCGTGCACCGGTCCATTCCAGCAGGCGTTTGGCCAGGCGCTGACCCAGATCCGGCGGACAATCCGGTTCCGGCTGATAGGTGAAGGAGCCCGGCTTGAACCCGGCCGGGCGGACATAGCGTTCCACATCGGTCTGCAGGGCGATATCCCGCTTTTCCCGCAGGAGGCGGATCAGCTCTTCAAAGGTCGCGGGCCCGTCCATCGGGACCTCGCCGTCCGGCTGCTGCCGATCAGGCGGGCTGACCGGTTCGAAGACCGGCGCGCTGTCGCGCACCGGCAAGGCACCGGCCGGCGCCATCGACGCCGGCTCAGGCTTTCCCGGCGCCTCCCCGGCGGGGGCGGAAGCCGGTGAAGCCGGATGGGCGGCAAGGATCCGCGCGGCCTCTTCCGGTCCCGGCAGGGTCGCGGCAGCCGCCAGTCGCAACACGGTCATGTCAGCGGCAGCCAGCGGGTCCGGGGCATTGCGCACATCATCCAGGCCGGTCAGCAGGATTTTCCAGAGCCGGGTCAGCTGCCCCAGCGATTGCGCATCCGCCAGGCTGGCCAGGCGCTCCACCGTATCGGCGGCTTCACCCAAGTCGGCACCGGAACCGGCGGCCTTCACGCGCGACAGGGCGTGCACGAAATCCAGCAGGTCGCGCGTGATGACGACCGGATCACCGCCGGCATCATAAAGCGAGGCCAACTCGTCCAGCGCCTCGGACGTCTTGCCGGTCAGAGCCTGTTCCAGCAGGTCGAGTACGCGCGCCCGGTCGGCCAGGCCCAGCATGTCACGGATCTGCGGTGCAGAGACCGGTCCATCCTCTTCACTGCCCTGCACGATTGCCTGGTCCAGAAGAGACAACGCATCACGCACAGAACCCTCGGCGGCACGGGCAATCAGGGACAGGCCTTCGCGATCCACGGAAGCGTTTTCCATCCGGCAGATACGCTCGAGATGGTCGGTCAGTTCTTCACGATCAATCCGCTTGAGATCGAAACGCTGGCAGCGCGACAACACCGTCACCGGGACCTTGCGGATCTCGGTGGTCGCGAAAATGAATTTGGCGTGCTCCGGCGGTTCCTCCAGCGTCTTCAACAGCGCGTTGAAGGCCGAGGTGGAGAGCATGTGTACCTCGTCAATGATGTAGACCTTGTAGCGGGCCGACACCGGCGCATAGCGCACGCCTTCCAGGATTTCCCGGATATCGCCGACCCCGGTGCGCGAAGCGGCGTCCATTTCCATCACATCGACATGAGCGGAGCGGGCAATCGCTTCGCAGTGCACGCCGGGGATGGCGAGATTCATCGACGGTGCATCGATCTCGTCCGAAGCATAGTTGAGCGCGCGGGCGATCAGGCGGGCCGTCGTCGTCTTGCCGATCCCGCGCACGCCCGTGAGCATGTAGGCATGGGCAATCCGGCCGGCCGCAAAGGCATTGGTCAGGGTCCGCACCATCGGCTCCTGGCCGATCAGGTCCTCGAATTTCGACGGGCGGTATTTGCGGGCCAGAACCTGATAGCCCGGATCCGGAGCGGTTTCGGGCAGGTCGAGACCCGGCATCAGGGCTTCGCTGGCTCCGGTGTCTTCGGGCTGGAGCGGCGTTTCGTCCATGACGTCCTGTGGCTGGCAAAAGCGGATGGCGGATCAGGCCAGACGGCCCCAATGGCCCTCGCCCGAAAGCCTAGAGCAAGATTCGCGTTTATCGAAGCGTCTCACCGGCTTTTTGAAGTGGAAGACCGGACAGCGACCCGGGAAAAAACTCGTTACGGCTGCTTCCTTCCGGACCTGACCGGGTTGGCGAGGATCCCGTCCACCGCCGGCCTTCCGCGCTCTATATCGCGTGCCGCTGCCGTCAACGCAAGGCGTGGTCTCATTGCCAGCGGCGAATCTCTGCACCACCCAGATGGGCCGCGGCGGCCAGAAAGCTGGCATGTTCGTCCAGCGCCGCGATCAGGTCTTCATTGCCGCCACCGGAAATCAGCAGATCGCGCCAATAGCCGGTCACGCGGGACTGGGTCTCCAGCCAGTCACGAACCGCCATTTGTGTGTGATCCGCCTGCGGTGACAGGGTGTGTTCGGTTTTCCAATCCATGGGCTCACCTCCTGACATCACCCTATTTGCAAATCATTCTCAAACGCAAGAGGCTTTGCGACACTTTTGCACGGGTCAGGCCGGGCATTCTGACGCAGAATGGTTCAACGCTATCAGGACTTCATCATGGATGATCTCAGCCTCACCTGCCTCGGCGCCGCCGGCACGGTTACCGGTTCGCGCCATCTGCTGGAAGCGAACGGCACACGCCTCCTGCTCGATTGCGGCATGTTCCAGGGACGCCGGGATATCCGCACCCGCAACTGGGCGGCTTTCGGTGTCGACCCGTCCAGCATTGACGCCCTTCTCCTCTCCCATGCCCATCTGGACCATTCCGGCTATATCCCCCGCCTGATCCGGGAGGGTTTCAAGGGCGAAATCCTGTGCACGCCACCCACCACGGACCTGTGCCGCATCCTGCTCAGCGATAGCGGTTATCTGCAGGAACGGGACGCGGAATATGCCAATCGCAAGCGCTTCTCGCGGCATGAGCCGGCGCTGCCGCTGTACACGCAGAAGGATGCGGAAGAGGCCATGTCCTCATTCCGCTCGATCGCCTTCGGCACCGATTTCGATTTGCCCGGTGGCGCCAAGGCGCGCCTCAACCGGGCGGGGCACATTCTCGGCGCCGCGACCGTCTCACTGGACTGGCAAGGCCGCAGCATTGCCTTCTCCGGCGACCTCGGCCGGTTCGGTGATCCGATCATGTGCGACCCGGCACCGATCCGCCAGGCCGACTACCTCATCCTGGAAACCACCTATGGCGACCGGCTGCACGAAACCCGCGATGCCGGCGAAGTCCTGGCCGAAGTCGTGAAACGCACGGTGCGCCGCGGCGGCAGCGTGATCATCCCGGCCTTTGCCGTCGGCCGTTCCCAATTGATGATCTATTTCCTTTGGAAATTGCGGCAGGCCGGTCAATTGCCGCACGTCCCCGTCTATCTGGACAGTCCGATGGCCATCAATGCCAGCAATCTGCTGGGCCGGCATATCGGGGAGCACAAGCTGAGCCGTGACGATGCCGAGGCGATGAGTGCGTCAGTGGAATATGTCCGCGAGGCGGAACGCTCCAAGGAAATCACCGCCGACCCCATGCCCAAGATCATCATCGCCGCGTCCGGAATGGTGACGGGCGGACGGGTGCAGCACCATCTCAAGACCTATGCCCCGGACCGGCGCAACACGATCCTGTTTTCCGGCTTCCAGGCCCCCGGCACGCCGGGTGCGGCCATCGTGGCGGGAGCGGATGAAGTGCGCATTCACGGCCGGACAATTGATATCGAGGCGGAGGTTGCCGACCTGCCCATGCTGTCAGCCCATGCCGATGCCAATGGCATCATGGCCTGGCTGCGTCACTTCAAACAGCCGCCCCGGCGCACCTTCCTCGTGCACGGGGAACCTCATGCCTCCCGCGCCCTGCGCGACCGCATCGAGAGTGAGCTGGGCTGGAGCTGCGCCATCCCCGAACACCGCGAGCGTTTCGACCTCTAGACATGGCCGGCATGTTGATGCGCTGACGGTAAAGGCCTACATCAGGCGCACGATTTCACGCCCGTCCGGGCGATGCGCTGCACAGGCTTTCCCATGAATGATCGCACCCTGCTTGCCGGAGAACGCCCCATGGTTTTCGCCGGTGCTCCGCTGGACCGGGGCGATGCCCTGCGCCGCGATGAGGCGCGCGTCCAGGCCCTGATGGAGGGGGATGAGGGCTGGTGGCTGATCCTGTCAGAGGGCGATGCCCTGCTTCAGCCGGACGGCAATCTCTTCTGGTTTCATCCGACCGAGGCCCGCGCGCTCGACCTGATGCCCAGCCGGATTTTCATGGGCCATTATCGCGGCTCGGCTTGTTTCGCCGCCCAGCTGGCGCCCGGGGCACCGGTCCCTGACGGGGTCGAACCGGTCGACCCGCGCCGCGCCGCCATGGGCCTCAGCCAGGATGAGGCGGCGCTCTACGGCTATGCCCGTTCTGTCCTGCTCTGGCATGAAAGCCACGGCTTTTGCGCCACTTGCGGGACAGCCACCCTTGTAAAGGGCGGCGGCACACGCCGCCAATGTCCCGGATGCGAGAAGGAGCACTTCCCACGCGTCGATCCGGTCGTGATCATGCTGGCGACAAATGGGGATGAATGCCTGCTCGGCCGCCAGGCCGCCTGGCCGGAAGGCATGTGGTCGGCGCTGGCCGGTTTCACGGAACCCGGCGAGACGCTTGAGGAAGCCTGCGCCCGCGAACTGAATGAGGAAGCCGGTGTCACCGCCGACATTCCGGCCATCCGCTATGTCATGGGCCAGCCCTGGCCTTTCGCATCATCCTTGATGATGGGGCTGATCGCGCCGGTCAGCGATCCGACGATCACGGTGGATACGCACGAGCTGGAAGCCGCCCGCTGGTTCCACCGGGATGATGTCGCCGCCATGCTGGCGGGCACGCATCCGGACGCGGCCATGCCGCCTTCCATTGCCATTGCCCGCCGACTGGCCGAGTTATGGGTTGCCGGACGGATCTGAGACCGCCCGGCCGCCCGTCAGTTGGCGTGGGACAGGATCGGCTTTGACCAGGCCATCGCCTTGAAAGCCTCGTCCAGCGGCGTCTCCGCGATGTGATTGATGTAATTGGTCATCGTCTTGACCGTCACACCATGGATGACGTCGAGCACATTGGCCTTGGTGAAGCCGGCCTTCAGGAAAGCGTCCACATCGGAGCGCTCCACAAGTCCGCGTTCGCGGACGATCGCCAGCGTGAACTGGCGCAGGGCTTCCAGACGCGCGTCCAGACGGATGGGTTCGCCATCGCGGATGGTCATGATGACATCCCGGTCCAGGCCAGCGTCCAGTGCGAGCGTGGAATGAACGGCCACGCAGTATTCGCAATTATTCGCAAAGCTCGTCGTCAGCAGCACAATCTGCTGCTCGATCGCGGTCAGCCCGCTGCGCCCAAACGCCTGGTTCATGGCGGCATAGGCTTCCAGCGCGGTCGGTGAGCCCGCCATTTCACCCAGCACATTCGGCACGAAGCCATACTGGGCCTTGGCCTTGCTCAGCACGCCACGCGCGGCCGCCGGGGCATTGGTCTGATCGAAAATTGTGAGACGTGTCATTGTGTTCCCTTTCATGCGTTGACTATTGAAAGTCCGCTGAACGGGGGCGTCGGGGCGATTGGGTCTACCCGGCGCACGGGCTCAGGGAGCGCCGGTGCGGCAGGGCGGTGAGGGCCGGGCCGGACACGCGGCGGCACACACGGGAAGCCCGCTTTCAGCGGCAGCGTCCCGGACCGGAAGACTAGCACATTCGGTTGCTTGCGGCGACTCCTTAAAGAAGGGCCGCACCAAGCGGTGCGGCCCTCCCCGTCAGGTTGCAAGTGGCCAGGTTTAGCCGCCAAACCGGCGGACATAGGCAATGCCGAACACATCGGCATCCGAGCCCTCATCAAACTCGTAGCGCGTATAGTCGACGCGCACGCCATTATTGCCGGAGAAGAACCATTCGCCGCCGGCACCGAAGGCCCAGGCATTGTCATCATCAGAGACGCTGATCCCGGCCAGCGAGGCTTCAGCATCGGTCACGGTGTAGCCCGCGCGCAGGAAGACATTGGCGGACTCATTGGACCAGGGACGCACGACCCCGAACAGGCCGGCGCCATAATTCAGCTCCACCGTGCCGGTCGACCCGCCGACGGCGACACTGTCATCACCCAGGCCCAGATTCAGCTGACCTTCCACGCCCCAATACTGGTTGAAGTCGTAACCGCCGCGCAGGACGAAGCTGTCCAGGTCGACACCATCGAAATCATAACGCTCATAACCAGCGCCGAGCGTGAATTGCGGCTCGTCCTGGGATGAGGCGGTGGCAGACAGGGCCAGGACAGAGAGGGAGGCTGCAACAAGAGAACGATACATACGCGTATGCCTTTTTTGAAAACTGGCGCGGCTTGGCCGCACACGTGAGAAACCCCAGCGGAGCGCCGAGATGGGACTCGCTGGAGGCGGGTTCAAGGCGCGAAAATGGCCAGACTGCGGTTCACAGGTTTCAGGCAGGAGGGAATGCCGAACCCGTGATGCCAAGACCTTCAAGCGCCCACAGGCTTCACGGTGTTTTCCGGGGTCTCCGTCGATGGTTCGGATGAAATTTCACTCACTTTCCGGACATGCGGCGTGTTAACGCATGCACAAGAGCGCGTTGGAGTGTTGCCTGCTGGCGCGCCTCATGCCAAACACGGCACCAATTGTGACCTGAACGATTTTGGGGGCGTCCATGGGCGATCTCTTCTTTAACAAGGTAGCCGGTGTCGTCATCGGTGCCGTGCTGGCCGTTATGGGCATCACCGAGCTGGGCCATATGCTTGTGCCGTCGCATGGCGCACACGAGCTGACGGCCGAGAACACTTCGTATCCGGTCGACTGGGCCGCGATCGAATCCGGTGGCGGCGGAAGCGAAGCCGAAGTGGATACCGGCCCGACGGATTACGGCGCACTTCTGGCGGCTGCCGATCTGTCCAATGGTGAGCGCGTCGCGCGCCGCTGTGCCGCCTGCCACACCTTCGAACAAGGCGGTGCCAATGGCGTTGGCCCGAACCTGTGGGGCGTTGTCGGTGCCGACATCGCGACCCATGCCGGCTTCTCCTACTCTGGCGCGCTGACCAGCCTGGAAGGCAATTGGGACTTTGAGCGCCTGAGCCACTTCATCGAAAACCCGAGCGCCTTTGCTCCGGGTACGGGCATGTCCTTCCGCGGCCTTCGTGACGAAGCCCAGCGCATGGATCTCCTGGTCTATCTGCGCAGCCTGTCGGACAATCCGATGCCGCTGCCGGCCCCGCTCCCGGCGGCTGACGAGATGGCCGAGGAAGTTTCGGACATGGCGGATCAAGCTGCTGAAGCCATGGGCGACATGGCTGACGAAGCCACGGACGCCGCTGCCGAGATGGCTCATGACGAGACCGAGACGGAAGACGGCGGCCACTAAGCCCCAGTTTTCCACACGAAATGCAAAAGGCCCGGCTGATCCCAGCCGGGCCTTTTTGCTGCGCGATGTTCAACGTCCGCTCAGCCGGAAGCCGGACTCAAGGGGACACGGACAATCGTGCGCACCGGATTCTCTGCGGCCTGGATACGGGCTTCAGCCTCCGCGAATACTTCCAGCGTCGTGTCCATGCTGTTGGCATTGGCGTGCAGGAGATGCTCGCTATCGGTCATGATGCCGACATGGCCGGGCCAGAAGACGACATCACCACGCTGACGCTCAGGGTCTGTGGTCACATCGGGAAAGGCGGCCTTGAGCACTGCTTCCTGCTGATCCGTATCCCGCGGCACATCCAGACCCGCCGCCCGCAACGCCATCTGCACGAGGCCGGAACAATCGAGCCCGAGGCTTTCCTTTCCGCCCCACAGATAGGGACTGCCCAGGAAGGCCTCGGCAACCGCCACGAAATCCGTCGCATGCTCATCCAGGGCGCAGGTGTGCTCTTCGACCACCCAACCCAGCCCCTTGGCCTCCAGGAAACGCCCCTCCCGCCGGCCCGTGTCGATCACCGCATTGAGGCTCAACAGGCATTCCGGGGCCTTTTTGAAATCGGGTTCCGAGAACGCATAGGTGCGCAGCACACTGATCCGGCGCTTCACCGGCAGGACGACATGGGTAAACCCGCTGAGATCGACCCAGCCGACATAGCCATCTGCCCGGGAGAAACCCCAGGCCCAGCCATCCACCTCTTCCAGAACCGCGAAGACCTCACCGCACAGGACCTGGTCGTCCATCGCCCCCGTCGGGGACGGGCTGCGGCGAATCGGGGATGCGGGGATGTGGCATTGCCAATCAACTGGCTCGACGAAACGCTCGGCCTCGACCTGCCCCCTCAGATGCTCGGCTGCGAGATCGGGCCTTGCGGGGGTGAGACGGGGATCCAGTTCGGGCATGTGCGGGTTTCCTCGGCACGAAGGGCAACGCGTTCGCCGTAATCGTACAGAAACACCGCCCCTTTGACAGTCCGGTGTACCGACACATCGCGCCGGTCGGCCTGGTCCTTCTTGCGCCGGACAAAGCCCTGGCGTTCCAGCACATCCAGAGCCCGCGTCACAGCGGGTTTGGGCAGGTCGAGCTGTTTGGACAAGTCCCGGACGGCATGCGGGCCGGGCCGCATGAAGATCGACAGCAAAAGGGCAAACTGCCGCGCCGTCAGGTCCGCGGTCGCCCCACGGACACTGTCAGCCGACACGCGGCGCATCATCTCAAGCGAAGTCATCGCCTGCGACGCCATTCCAAGTCTCCCGAAGAATCAGTTCGTCGGGATTAATCTTGGAATCGCTCCTTGAGCATTTGGTAAACGGCGCGCGCAGCATGCATGTCGCCGCCTTTGGGACGGCCCGGCCGTTCCTTGGGATTCCAGGCAAAAATGTCGAAATGCATCCAGGCGGCATCATCCACAAAACGGCGCAGGAAGAGCGCCGCCGTGATTGATCCGGCCATCGGCATGGCGGTCGAATTGACGATGTCGGAGATGTCACCGTCGATATCCGTCTCATACCCGTCCCAAAGCGGCATCCGCCAGAGCGGGTCGGCGACCTTCAGCGCGGCAGCCGAGAGGTCGGCCGCCAGCATGTCATCATCCGTGTAGAAGGGCGCCACTTCAGGCCCCAGCGCCACGCGGGCCGCGCCGGTCAGGGTGGCAAAATCGAGCAGGAAATCGACCTCATGCTCGGTGGCACGGGCCAGCGCATCGGCCAGGACGAGGCGGCCCTCAGCATCGGTATTGTCGACCTCGACCGTCAGTCCCTTGCGGGAGGTCAGCACATCGCCCGGACGGAAGGCACCGGCACCGACGGCATTCTCCACGGCCGGCACCAGAAGGTGCAAACGCACCGGCAGGCGGGCCGCCATGATCATCTTGGCCAGGCCCATCGCATTGGCCGCACCGCCCATGTCTTTTTTCATGAGCCGCATGAACTGAGCGGCTTTGAGGTCCAGACCGCCCGTGTCGAAACACACGCCCTTGCCGACCAGCGCCAGGCGGGGATGGTTCTCATCACCCCATTCCAGCTCCAGAAGACGCGGCGCTTCGGCCGCGGCCCGGCCGACGGCATGGATCATCGGATAATTCTGCGCCAGGAGATCATCGCCCCGGATCACCGAGACATGGGCGCCATAGGCATCGGCCAGATTCCGGAAAGCCGCTTCCAGGCCTTCCGGCCCCATCAGGTCAGCGGGCGTATTCACCAGGTCGCGGGTCAGGCTGACCGAAGCCACGATGGCCTCAGCCTCATCCGCGTCGGCGCCCTTGAGCGGAGCCAGGCGTGCCGGCTTGCGACTGGCCTTCTTGAATTTGTTGAACCCATAGCCACCCAGCCCCCAGGCCGTCATGGCCAGGGTCGGGTCCCAGGCGTCCGGCAGGTTGGAGATTGCCCAGTCACCCTCCGGCAATTTCAGCGCGGCGGCACCGAGCGCAAAGACATCCTTGCCCTCACCAATGCCCAGCCAGGCGGAACAATCCCGCCCCGGCGGCCACAGCACGATCTGGCCAGCCTGTCCCTTGAAGCCGGACGCCAGCAGTTTGAGGTCATCCGGCAGGGCATCGACCAGCCCCGCAGCGTCAGCCTTGCTCACCAGTTTGAGAGCCCGTCCTTCGCCTGCGCTTGCAAAAATCTCGCTCATGCCGTCCGCCTTTTTCGCCGTGACCGTGATTGGTCGGTATCAATTAACCCATTTTTGACCGGGTCAGCCCAGATTCAAGGCACGCTCACAGTAAACCGGCCAAAACCATGCGCCTGATTCATGCCCTTCTTCCGCTGACCGCCCTCACCCTCGCTGCTTGCGCGACCACTGCCGCGACCGAGGAAGAACAGGCCGTCATCGACACGATGAACGCCAATACGATCGTTCCGGCTTCGGCCCAGGAACGCCTGGCCATCCAGAGCCAGGACATGCTGACCCAGGCTGCCTTCTGGGCCGAAGCCTATGAGCTCAACCCGTCAGACCGCGAAGCCGCGCTGGAATTGTCCCGGGCCCTGCGCCAGCTGGGCAATCACCGTCGTGCCGCCGAAGTGGCCCAGCAGACGCTGGCTCTTTATCCCAATGACACCGACATCCTGCTGGCCCATGGCAGCGCCCTGGCCGCCGCCGGACGCGGTGCGGCGGGCCTGGATTCCCTGCGCCGGGCCAACCAGCTGGATCCGGGCAATTGGCGCGTGCTGAACGCGCTGGGTGTTTCCCAGGAACAGGCCGGCCAGTCCGAAGCGGCACGCCTCTCCTTCCGCCAGGCCATGGAGCTGGATCCGGGCAATCCGTCCATCCTGTCCAATCTGGCCCTGTCCTACGCTGCCACCGGTGAGGCCGAGACCGCCGAACGCATGCTGCGCGAAGCGATGATTCGCCCCGGGGCCGATGCCACGATCCGCCAGAACCTCGCCCTCGTCATCGCCCTGCAGGGCCGTTTCGACGAGGCGGAGACCATGGCGCGTGTGGACGTCACGCCGGAAATGGCGGAAGCCAACATGGCCTATATCCGCGCCATGCTGACCTCGCGTCGCCGCTATGACACGGTCACGTCCGGCTACTGATCCGAAAACCTGTATTCCGCCGCATGATCGACCGGAAAGCTCACTGACCGGGCGATGAAGCAGTATGTGTGAATCTCGGCATGGATCGCATCGGCCTTGGCCGCATCCATGCCGGGCGCCAGTGTGATCACAGGGCGCAAGGTGGCGCTGACGAAACGGCCGGAACCGTCCGGCGCGGTCTCGCCAATGCCTTCCGGGCAATCCTCATAACCGGTCACGACAATGCCGGCGGCGCTCGCCAGGTGCAGAAACCAGAGCATGTGGCAGGCCGAGAGCGCCGACAAAAGCATGTCCTCGGGATTGTGCAGGCCCGGGTCGCCGCCCAGCAGCGGATCATTGGAACAGGCGATGACCGGCTTGCCCGGTGTTTCCACCTGCCAGGTCCGGTCATAGGCCTTGTAGGCCGACGTGCCGGTTCCGCGATTTCCGGTCCAGGCGATACGGGCGGTATAGGCGTGGGATGTCATGATCCTCTCCCGGCAGGCACCGGCAGATAGCCCGGTTTTCACCGGGTCAGCAAGCGGATCAGGAAACGCTCAGCGGCGGCGGAGG
Source organism: Maricaulis parjimensis (assembly GCF_016817355.1). Classification (GTDB taxonomy): domain Bacteria; phylum Pseudomonadota; class Alphaproteobacteria; order Caulobacterales; family Maricaulaceae; genus Maricaulis; species Maricaulis parjimensis. The sequence continues at coordinate 257,293 of NZ_JADOTT010000002.1, read as the reverse complement.
CGGCGGAGGCGGCACTTCGGCGTCTTCCAGCGTCTTCAGCGGGAAGTCCTTGCGCAGCAGCGGCGTCACCATGGTGTGGTCGAAGCGGAAATCCTCGACCAGGTCGCGCAATTCCGCCGGGGCCCGGCCATCCTTGGAATGTTCCGAACCGCGATAGAGCGCGTAGAGGCGAAGATAATTCTTGTCGTCCAGCGAGAGCGAGGTGTCGTCCAGACGGGAACATACTGTGATGAGGCGCTGAATGGCTTGACGGTTGCGTCCGGCCTTCATCTCCACCATTGCGTTGGCCAGACCGACTTTCCAGCCCATGTCCGCATAATGCGTCTTGGGAGCGGCGGCGAGAATCCTGCGGGCCGCATCGACATCATCCAGGCTGAGCGCATGCATGGCCTCGCCGACCGCCTGGTCGGCCAGACGGATGTCCTCTCGGCGTTTCTCGGCCGTTTTACGCCCGGAAAACATGGGCTGTGTCCACCTGTGCAACATGTCTGACGCTATTCAAATACCGCGCCAGAGTGATTTGTCACATACTGTTGACGCGGATAATGGCCGGACCAAGGATAACCACGAACAGGACCGGCAGGAAGAAGACGATCATCGGCACGGTCAGTTTGGCCGGCAGGGACGCCGCTTTTTTCTCGGCAGCCGCCAGGCGCATGTCCCGGTTTTCCTTCGCCATGACCCGCAGGGCCTGGCCCAGAGGTGTACCATAACGCTCCGCCTGGATCAGGGAGGTACACACGGCTTTCACGCCGGGATGGTTGGTCCGCTTGGCGAGGTTCTCATAGGCCGTCCGGCGATCCTGCAAATAGGACAGCTCCGCCGTCGTCAGCGACAATTCCTCGGCCAGCTCGATGGACTGGGCACCGATCTCGGTGGACACCTTGTGGAAGGCCGCCTCGATCGACATGCCCGATTCCACACAGATCAGCAGCAGGTCCAGCGCATCCGGGAAGGCTCCCATGATGGATTGCTGACGCTTGGCCGCCAGGTTCGAGATGTAGAGGTTCGGCGCGTAATAGCCCAGCAGACCCAGCCCGAAGGAGAAACACACCCGGGTGATCTGCGGCAGTCCGAAATCATTGACCACAAAGACGTAGAAGAGCGCGCCGAGGAAAAGGATGATCGGCGAGAGCAGGCGGAAGAAATAGAAGGTCACTGCCGGGCGTTGCCCGCGCATGCCCGCCTGCTGCAGCTTGTCCTGCAGGGCCGGGTCCTCGAACGCCTTTTGCAGGTTCAGCGAGTCCACGACCTTGCGCATCAGCCCCTTGGCTTCCGCGCCGCGGATGGAGCGCCCGCCCCGATTGTTGGCCGCCGCTTCCATGGCTTCGCGCGATTTGCGGCGCAGCTCTTCGCGACGGTTGTTGACCGACTTGATGCGCTTGTCGAGCTTGTCCGAGCCCATCATCGGTGCACTCAGCGTGACGATGGTCGCGAACACCAGAATCCCGCTGACCAGCATGATCAGGGATTCCGGGCTGGTCAGGAAATCGCGGATATCGTTGAAGCTGATGCCGAACATGCCCGCCTCAGATCTTGAAGTTGATCATGCCGCGCATGACCATGATGCCGATGAACATCCAGGTCGCGCCACCGAGCAGCATGAGCTGGCCGGTCGGATTGACGAACATTTCGCCCATATAGGACGGCGTGGTTGCATAGACGATGCCCAGAACGCCCGGCGGCAGGGAGCCGATGATCGCGGCGGAGGACTTGGCTTCCGATGACAGCGCGCCGATCTTCTCGCGCATCATCTTGCGCGAGCGCAACACGGTGGACAGGTTGGACAGCGTCTCGGCCAAATTGCCGCCCGTCTTCTGCTGGATGACGAGAACCGTGCGGAAGAAGTTCAGCTCCGGCAGCGGCATGCGCTCACACATCTTGTCGAGCCCGTCTGCCAGGGACACGCCAACGGCGATCCCCTCGACGAGGAGCTGGAATTCACCACGGACCGGGTCCGGGCTTTCCGCCGCGATGATCTTGAGACACTCATTGAGCGGCAGACCGGATTTCACACCCCGCGTGATCACGTCCAGCGCATTGGCGAATTCGGAGGTGAACTGTTTCTGGCGGCGTCCGCGCAGGAAGCCCAGCCACCAGCGCGGCAGGCCGAGGCCGGCAATCAGCGTCACCATGCCCACCACGAACAGGTTCTGGCCGGTGATGAAGGCGATCAGCGCGCCGCCAACAGCCAGCCCGCCGGACACCATCCAGAATGTGGTCGGCGTGAAGGACATGCCGGCCTGCTGGATGCGGGCCTTGATGGTCAGCGTCTTCTTGCGCTGGTCACGCTGGCGCTGTTCCAGATCCTTCAGGGATTCCTGGACCTGACGCTTTCTTTGCGCGGCCTGGTCGAGGGCCGAGGTCTGGCGCTTGCCGCGCTGCAGGCCGGTCCCGACGGCGCGATTGACGCGCTTCTTGGACTGGGCGTCGCCAGCAGCGCCGGCAGCGACCCATCCGATCCCGCCGACGGCCACAAAAGCGGCGGCGGCGGCCAGCATGAACATCATGTCCGGGCTCATCCTCAGGCCTCCGCTGCGTCGAGAGAATTCGCCAGTTCGCGCTCGAGGCCGAAATAGCGGGCCCGATCCCAGAATTTGGGACGGGCGATACCGGTGGAACAGTGACGGCCGGCGATCCGGCCATGCTCGTCCTCACCCTGGATCTCGTAGAGGAAGAGGTCCTGGGTGACGATGACATCGCCTTCCATGCCGATCACTTCGGTGATGTGGGTGATTTTCCGCGAACCATCGCGCAGGCGGGCCGCCTGGATGACCACATCAATCGAGCCGACGATCATTTCACGGATCGTCTTGGCCGGCAGGTTATAGCCGCCCATCGTGATCATGGATTCGATACGCGACAGGCCCTCGCGCGGCGAGTTGGCGTGCAGTGTGCCCATCGAGCCGTCGTGACCGGTGTTCATGGCCTGCAGGAGGTCGAACGCCTCCGGGCCACGCACCTCACCCACGATGATCCGTTCCGGGCGCATACGCAGACAGTTTTTCACCAGATCGCGCATCGTGACCTGGCCGGACCCTTCCAGGTTCGGCGGGCGCGTTTCCAGGCGCACGACGTGCGGCTGCTGCAGCTGGAGTTCGGCGGCGTCTTCACAGGTGACCACGCGCTCATCTTCCTCGATGAAGCCGGTCATGCAGTTCAGCAGCGTCGTCTTGCCCGAACCGGTACCGCCCGAGATCAGCACGTTACAGCGCGACGCACCGATGATTTCCAGAACCTTGGCGCCTTCCGGCGAGATGGAGCCGAACTCCACCAGGTTCCGCATCGTCAGCTTGTCTTTCTTGAACTTACGAATGGTCAGTGTGGGACCATCCAGGGCCAGCGGCGGGGCGATCACGTTGACACGCGAACCATCCATCAGGCGCGCGTCACAGATCGGCGAGCTTTCATCGACCCGGCGGCCGACCTGGCTCACGATCCGCTGACAGATATTCATCAGCTGGGCATTGTCGCGGAAACGGATATTGGTCTTCTCGACCTTGCCGTTCACTTCGATAAAGACGTCGTCGGCGCCATTGACCATGATATCGGCGATATCATCGCGGGCCAGAAGCGGCTCGAGCGGGCCGAAGCCCAGCACGTCGTTACAAATGTCCTGGAGCAGTTGTTCCTGCTCCGCGATCGACATGGCGACATTCTTGATCGAGATGATCTCGGTGACGATGTCGCGGATTTCTTCGGCGGCCGTCTCATTGTCGAGCCGGGCCAGCTGGCCCAGATCGATCGTGTCGATCAACGCGTTGAAGATCGTCGTCTTGATTGCGTAATATTCTTCCGAGCGCCCACCCGGGTCGGCGGCAGCGCGCGCAACGGAACGGGCCGGCGGTTTCGGGGCCACCTTGGCCGCTGGCTTGGCCGACTGGAAAGCCTGGGGTTTGGCAGCGGGTTTGGGGGCCGGCTTTGGCGCCGGTTTCGGTGCGGCAGCCGGAGCCTCGGCAGGCGGTTCAGGCCGTGCATCCGCGCGTGAATCCGCTTTCGGCGCCGCAGGAGGCGGCGCCGGAGGCGTAGGACGGGATGTGGGACCACCGGCGCGCTTGCCGAACATGGCGGACTAGCCTCCGAACATTTTTCCGAACAAGCCCCGCTTGCGCGGCGGCGCGGCAACCCGGCCCGTGACCAGGCCTGCCAGATGATTGAAGCCTTCCGCCGCTTTGGACTTGGCGTCGAGCTCGGTGATCATCTGACCATTATTCGCTGCCTTGCCAAACAATTGCGGTTCAAACGGCAGAACCAGAGCCGGCTGGATACCCAGTGCCTCGGCGAAATCCTTCACCGGGATTTCCGGGCGTTTCGGCATGCCGGCCATGTTGATCACGACTTTCGGCGGCTCGTCATTGGGACGCGCACTGGTGATCAGGTCGAACAGGTTCTTGGCATTACGCAAGGAGGCCAGGTCCGGCGTGACCGTGACCACGACCTGGTCAGCCCCCATCAGGGTCTGGCGGACCCAGGGCGACCAGATGTGCGGCAGGTCCAGCGTCACGAAGGGCGCCTGACGGCGCACCTTGTCGAGCACCATTTCATATTCCTGCGGCGCGAAATCCCAGTCCTTGTCCAGCGTGGCCGGCGCCGAGAACAGGCTCAGACGGTCCGTGCAACGCACCAGGAGACGGTCCAGCAGCGCGTCGTCGAGACGGTCCGGATCGCTCAGCGCGTCACCCAGTGTCTGGGCCGGGTCCTGGTTGAAATCGAGACCGGCCGTACCGAAGGACAGGTCCAGATCCATCAGGACCGCATCGGAGTGCAGGCTTTCGGTCAGCGCCCAGGTGCAGTTATGGGCAATCGTCGAGGAGCCGACACCGCCCTTGGAGCCGATAAAGGCAATCGACTTGCCCGCGAAAGGCTGGTCAGGATCCAGGAACAGCTCGGAAATCGTGCGGATCAGCGTGATCGGCGTCATCGGCGGAACGATGTATTCCGACACGCCGCGCTTCATCAGCTCGCGATACAGGCCGATATCATTGGCCGCGCCGATGATGACAACCTTGGTATCGGCATCACAGACACCGGCCAGTTCTTCCAGCTGGTCGAACAGGCCACGACCGCGCATGCCGCTCTCGATGATCAGCAGGTTCGGCGTGGATTCGCCGCGATAACGTTCGATGGCGGCTGGCAGGCCACCCATTTCGATATCGACATGGGCCTTGGCCAGACGGCGGTCGCCGGCGGAGCTTTCCACCAGAGCCGCCGTTTCCGGGCGCTCACAGAAGGAACCGATCGTGATGCGCGGGACCGGCTGGTCCAGGAAATCATCGCCGTCATCGACTTCGCCGTACAGGGCATCGCCGGCCGGCATGGCGGAGAGTTCCTCGCGCACGGCGTCAAAGTCGGGCATGTCCGGACGGATTTCCGGGCGCTCCGGCATCGGGGCCTCGGCTTCCACATGGAATTCGCTGTCGTCCAGGAAGGGATCGGCGTCGCCGCCCTCTTCACCGAACAGGCCGGCATCGCTGGCCTCGGTTTCACCCAGCAGGAGGCGCTCGACATCGGCGGCCTCCAGGAAGGGGTCGTCACCATCCAGGAAATCGTCAGACTTCAGGGCTTTATTGCTGTTGCTCATGATCCGCAGGCCCCTTTCTTATTAGTTGTTCACGTTGGAGACGGCACCGCTCTCGTGTTCGGAGCGCGTGCTGGTCGTGGATTCACCGGCGCGGTACAGATCAATCACGGTCTGACGGCGGCCGGTATCCGGGTCATCCATGGTACGCGGCGCGACGAGATCGCGCGGATCCGCGACCATCGCTGCCAGATTGGCCGCCATGGCGCAGCCGAAATTGGAGTGACGCTGATTGTCGTATTCCATCGCCAGATTATCCCAGCTCGTGCCGCATTCCGGCGCCACAGCGGCATAACGGGTGAAGGAGAAAATCAGCTCGCCGTGCGAATTGCCGCGTGCGTCATAGGCACCGCCGGCAATCTGGCGCCAATTGATGCCGCGCTCATAGAGGAAGGTGCGCGCCTCGGCGATGGCGCCCATGGCAGCATCTTCATTGGCCGCGCCTTGCGGGTAGGAAATCACCAGCGGACCATGGCCACGGGCCTGGTATTCCTCGGCAATCGCCGCCAGCTGGCCCTGCTGGGCCCAGGTCAGGCCGTTATCGCGCGGATCGATCACCATGGCCGAGCGGAAGGTTTCCGCCACGGCGCTTGCCTGGTGCTGGCCGAGATCGGCCGTCGGCGTGGCGCAGGCCGGAAGCCAGGCGGCGAGTGCCAGGGAAGCCAGGGCTGCGTATGTTTTCTTATTCGCCACCATCACCCACTCCATTAGTCGAACAGGAAGCCAACCGGGCCGGCCCAGCCGCGCTCACCCGTGTCTGATCCGGGAACCGAATAGACCTGGTTGATGCGGTTGAAGAGCAGGCTGGAGGCCTCACTTGCGGTCCGGAACCCATCGGCCGGGGTCGACAGATTGTTCGGATTGGTCGGGTCCACCAGATACGGGGTGACCAGCACGACCAGTTCGGTTTCCTGATTTTCAAAATCCCGCGAACGGAACAGCGAGCCCAGCACGGGCAGGTTCTGGACACCCGGGACACCGTCGAGATTCTGACGCGTTTCTTCCTGGATCAGGCCGGCCAGGACCAGGGAGCCACCGGAGGGCAGTTCCACCGTCGTCTCGGCACGGTTCACATTGAGGGCCGGAATGGTCAGGCCCGGAACGGTCCCGATCACATTGCCATCATCATCCGTCACCTGGCTGGACTGATAGGTCAGCGAGCCCTGATTGGTCAGCTCGGACACTTCGGTGGAAATGCGCAGGCTGATCCGGCCTTCCGACAGCACCACCGGCGTGAAGCCGAGGCCGACACCGAAGGGCTTGTATTCAATGATGATATTGCCATCGCGGTCGCGGCCGACCGGGACCGGGAATTCACCCCCGGCCAGGAAATTCGCGCTTTCGCCCGTGATCGCGGTCAGGTTCGGCTCGGCCAGCGTACGGACCAGGCCGACGCGTTCCATCGCCTGCAGCAGGGACTGCACATTGGAGATCCCGTCACCGGAATTGCCGCTGACCCAATCCAGCACGGCGCTCGTGCCGCCCAGGAAACGGCCCACCCGGGAGAAGTCCGGCTGGCTGGCCACGGAAAAGCCAAACTCGCCCGACGTGCCGCCGGCCGTCAGATTGACGCCCAGCTGGCGCACGATCGTACGCTGCATTTCCACGATCCGGACCTTGAGCATGACCTGCTCGCGGGCCTGAACCGTGACCATGTTCAGAATGTTGTCCGGGTTTTCCACCCAGCGCTGGGCGATGCGCAGGGCGGCATCGGCGTCCGAGGCGCTCGGCACGGAGCCGGACAGGACGATATGGTCATTCATGGCTTCCGCAGAGACGCGCGCATTCGGCAGGAAGCGCTGAAGCGCGTCGCGCAGCGGGCTCAGATCCCGTTCGACCCGCAGGTCGAGATCCAGGATGAGCTGGCCATCGGCATCGAAGAAGAAGGCATTGGTCTGACCGATCCCCATGCCCATGAGATAGGCGCGGCGCGGCGTGCGTACGACAGCGTCGACCACTTCCGGATTGGTCACCAGGACATCGGCCACATCCACCGGCAGGTGGACAACGGCGGCCTTGTCCAGCGGCAGGTCGAGGCTTTCCGAAACCGGGCCATTGCCGGGCTCGCGGATATAGACCTGCATGGTGTTGCCACGCTCGGTGCCGGGTGCCTGGGCCAGGGCCGGGGCCGACATTGCCAGGGCGGCGAGAAGGATCAGGGGGCGGAACATCGCGTCAGTCCTCACTCGTCTCCGGCCAGCGCAACCTGTTGGGCGCGGCCATAGCGGATCAGGGTTACATGGCTGGAACGGCCTTCACGCGGCTCGTCCAGGCTGGAAGGTTGCGGCAGGGCGTCACCGCCGCTGACCAGTTGCGGGCCACCGGCCGTATTGTCGGTCAGGCTGCGCAGGATGAGGTGAACCTCACCGCGGGCGACCGCCAGCGAAACGGCGCGGGCCTGTTCAGGCGTCAATTCCAGGGTGGCGGTCTCGCCGAGCACGACTTCCTCGCCCTCGCCATCGCCATAGGTCTGGTCGATCGCCAGCACGCGGGTGTTTTCGACAATCGTGCGGGCCACGAAATTGCGGCCGGAACCGCGGCGGCTTTCGCTCGCCTCTTCGAAGGACACGATTACATCGACGCGATCATTCGGCAGGATGAAGCCGCCTGCACCGGTTTCCGCAGAAATCGGCACGGCCACGGCGCGCATGCCCGGCGTCAGGACGGCGGCCATGAAGCCCGCATCGCCCGGCTGGACCAGGCGGCGGCCGGTGATCGGCTCGCTCTGGCTGATCGGGGCGCGAACCACCGAGCCGGCAAAATCCTCGATACCCTGTCCGCGGCCTTCCACGACATAGCCCGGGGCGACGGCCTCGTCCGGCCAGGCCTGCCAGTACAGGTCGGAAGCGCTGATCCGCGCACCGATGGACAAGTCATTGCGAGCCGCGAGAATTCGGACCGCCGGTCGTTCTTCCTGTACCTGGACGACTTGCGGCGCCTCATTGCCAGACATGGCCTGGCGAACAAAGAAGGCCACCGCGATCGCCGCAATGGCGGCAGCAGCAAGGATAGCGATACGGACAGCGTTCATGGGACGCCTCAAACCTCTCGGACGCACGAATACGTCCGACAGGAGACGTTGAATTCCTCAAAGTCGCGTTAATGCTATTGAGACAATGCGTTTCAAGCGGCGGTTTTTTCGACTCGCCTGCAGCGCTTGAAAATTTCGCCTAAAAACTGCTGAAAATTGGTGTGGACGGAAGGGTCCAGAAAACCCCCGCCGCGATGGCCAGTCCGTAAGGAACCGGCGCCCCTTTTTCGAGGGCTGTTTCGGACGTCCAGCCGTTTGGCACCCGCACCAAAGGGGCGGCGTGACGCAACAGGATCAGCATCAGAACCAGACCACCACCGGCCAGGACCGTGTGCAAAAGGAAGGGGTAAAAAGCATCCCAACCCATCCAGATCGCGACGGCGGCAAACATTTTGGCATCGCCACCCCCGATCCAGCCCGGCGCAAACAGGGCAAAACCGACCACAAGACCGAGAAAACCGGCCAGGAGATGGAAACCGAAGACCGGCCAGCTGAACCCGGCCATCAACGCGGCCAAGGGAAAGACCAGGGCGATCACGCCGCACAGCCAGTTGGGAATGATGAAACGCACCGCATCCGACAGCGCCGCAGCGCTGACCAGGCCGACAAAGATCACGATCAAGATTTCGGTGCCCATTCCGGTCCCCCCTTCAAGTGCGCGAAGAAAAGCACAGAGGGTTTAAAATCCGGTTGGCGCGGATGTGACCTGTGAAAGCCCCAAAACGAAAAAGGCCGCTCCGTTGGGAGCGGCCTTTCCGTCATTACGCGGTATCGGGTTCGCTTAGAGCGCGCCGGCAACCGTGTTGAAGTTGTCGCTGACGCCCGTACCGAGGGCGGTCACGGCACCGATGATCACAACTGCGATGAGAGCGGCAATCAGGCCGTACTCGATAGCGGTGGCGCCGGATTCGTCTTTGAAGAAGCGAGAAATCATTTTCATTTTTAAACTCCCGTGTAGGTACCTCACCATCAGGAGCCGATCCGTCCCGACCCCTCCTGAACGATGCCCATCAAACACGAGAACAATTTCGGTCTAGTAAAAATACGTGGTTACCAAAATCTGTACGCTGCACTTTGTGCGCTATAGTTAAAAAACGGATAACGACAGCGACCAACTGAAAAGCAAATTACAAAACAAATAAATGCGGCGCCGTTTATAAAAGATTCAGACGCGCGCGCGAGACTGGGCACATGTTCAGCCGACCGGGACGGAGTGCCCCCATGATCAATCGGATAGCTGCCGCGTTCACCTTGGCCCTGGCTTTCATGGCCCCCGCAGCCGCCAGCGATATCGACCTCGCTGTCGAGCACGCCCAGGTCATCCGACTGCCCGGCGATGCCTCTGCCGTTGTCGTGGGCAATCCCTCGATTGCCGATGCCATCGTGCATGACGGCCGCACCCTGATCCTGACCGGCCGCCTGCAGGGCCGCACCAATGTGATCGCCATCGACCGCATCGGCCGCGTTATCTATTCGCGCGAGATTGTGGTGAGCAATCCGGTGGAGGGCCAGGTCGCCCTGTTCCGCGGTGCTGACCGCGCCACCCTGTCCTGTGGTGATGTCTGTGAAGACATTCCGCGCGTGGGTGATGAACAGACGCGCGTGGAAGGCCTGACCGACCAGCAGCGCAACCGCCTTTCCATCGCCGACCAGGCCATGGCGGGCGATGATTCCGGCGGCATGCCGCAATAAGTCACGCTCGAGGGGATTGAACATGCGCCTTGGGCGTCTCAAACCCGTTTTCAAGCCGGCGCCCTGGCGCCGGCTTCGGCGTGACCAGAAGGGCGCGACGGCGGTCGAATTCGCCATGATCGCAGCCCCCTTCTTTTTCCTTCTTTTTGCGATGATCGAAATCGCGGCGGTTTTCTTCACCAGCACCGTGCTGGAAAACGCCGTTCTGGAAGCCGCACGCCAGATCCGGACCGGCCAGGTCCAGGGCGGCGGCATGTCCCAGGCGGGTTTCCGCCAGGAAGTCTGTGACCGGATCGGCGTGATCGGCGATTGCGACCGCCTGGAAATCGACGTCCAGGTGTTCGAGGACTTCAATGATGTCGACCAGACCAGCCCGGTCGATGGCAATGGCCAGATGGATACATCCGATTTCGGCTGGGATCCGGGGGATGCCGGCGACATTGTCCTGGTCCGCGTTTTCTATCGCTGGACCCTGATGACCCCGAATTTCGGCATTGCCCTGTCGAACATGGAAGGCAATCAGCGCCTGATCACGGCCGCGACCGTCTTCCGCAATGAGCCCTTCGATGATTAGGGCGCTGGGACATACATGGCGCCGCTTCCGGCGCGAGCAGCGCGGCGTGTCCGCGGTGGAGTTCGCCCTCATCGCGCCCTTCATGATCCTGCTCTATCTGGGAGCCGTCGAGGTCAGCCTGGCCCTGTCCATCGACCGCAAGATCACCAGCGTGTCGAGCGCGCTGGCCGATCTGGTGGCCCAGGATGACATCATCACCGATGACGAGATGAACGACATTCTCAATGCCGGCGCCGTCATCGTGGCCCCCTTCTCCACGGATCCGCTGCAAATCCGCATCTCCAGCGTCTTCATGAATCCCGATGACAGTGTGGAAGTGACCTGGAGTGACGCGCTGAACACCTCACCGCTCGCGGAAGGTGGCAGTGTCGCCATGCCGGACGGCGTTCTGGAACGGAACCGGTCCGTGATCATGGTGGAAGTGGACTATCAGTATTCCACCATGTTCGATCAGCTGGGCGTTTCGGAATTCGACATCAGCGAAGTCTTCTATCTCCGCCCCCGCCGGTCCATCGTGGTCTCCCGGAACTAGTCCAGAACTTCCCAGATCGAACCGGGAATGCCCGACCCCGTCGCCACGGCCTTGCCGTCGAGTGCGGAGACCGGCACGGCGCCCATCAGTGCATTCGTAACAAACACGCATTCCGCCCCGGTCAGGGCTTCGCGGCCAAAAGCCCCGGTTTCGACCGGGACCGCATCCAGAATGGCCGCGCGGGCCGTGCCCGGCAGGACCGCACATTCCAGTCCCGGCGTGAACAAGGTGCCCGAGCGCATCCAGAAAAGATTGGCGCAGTCGGCACCGGACAGATACCCGCCCGTATCCATCAACAGGGCCATGCCGGCCCCGGCATCCCGGGCTTCCCGTCTCGCCGCCAGATTGTCTGTGTAACCCAGCGTCTTGTGGGCCGCGGCCAGGCTGGTCGGGGATCGCCGGATCTGACTGGTTTTCAGAGCAATGGAAGACGGCGGGGCCGTGCGGGCGGCGGCGCTGAGCAGGACAGAGGGCTTGCCGCGCGGATCCCGGTCCAGCCCCCGCGGGCCGATCCCGGCCGTCACGGTCAGCCGCAAGGCCGCATCGGCAAGCGTGTTGCGCTCGCAGATTTCCTGCGCCAGTTCCGCCAGCTGATCCTGATCGATCGGGCACACCAGGCCGAGAGCCGTGCAGGCGGTTTCCAACCGGGCCATGTGGCGGTCCAGACGTTCCACCTGCCCCTCGCGCCAGCGCAGTGTCTCGAACACGCCATCGCCCAGCAGCGCACCCCGGTCGGCGGCAGGCCAGCTGGCCGCGCCGGCATCGAGCCAGTGCCCATCGAGCCAGACTTGCGGTTCAGTCATCACCCGCCCCCAGCGCCCGTTTGAGAGCAGATGCCTTGGTCAGCGTCTCATCGAATTCCGCTTCGGGAACGGAATCCGCAACGATGCCACCACCGGACCGGACGCTGGCGCGCCAATGCCCGTCGGCCTGCCGCCGCAGCGCGGCTGTGCGGATCATGACGTTGAGGTCCATGGCCCGTCTCCCCTCAATCCAACCCAAGGCCCCACAATAGGGCCCTCTGGGCTCGGCTTCGAGTTCGGAAATGATTTCCATGGCCCGGACTTTCGGCGCTCCCGTGATCGATCCGGGTGGAAAGGCCGCGCCGAGAAGGTCATAGACATCGCATTCCGGTGCCAGATCACCAGTCACGACAGAGACCAGGTGGTGCACATTGGCATAGGTCTCGACATCGCAAAGCCGCGGGACTTTCACACTCCCGGCCGCGCAGACGCGCGAGAGATCATTGCGCATCAGATCGACGATCATCAGGTTTTCCGCCCGGTCCTTGGTGCTGGCCTCCAGCTCCGCGGACAGGGCCGCATCTTCCACCGGGTCCGCAGAACGCGGCCTTGTCCCCTTGATCGGCCGCGCCTCGACCCGCCCCTCGCGCACTTCGACAAAGCGCTCCGGCGAATTCGTCATCACGACCCGGTCGTCATCCAGCCGGAAGAAGGCAGCATGGGGTGCCGGGGATTGCGCGCAGAGGCGAACAAAGACACCGAAGGGCGTCTCTGAGGCGGCCAGCTCGGCATCGAAACCCTGGGAAAGATTGACCTGGAAGACATCGCCGGCCCGAATATAGGCCTTGGCCTTGTGAGCGGCCTCAAGATAGGTCGCCTTCGACCAGCGCGGCGTCCAGCTCGCAGCTCCGGCCGCGCTCGCCGGCGGGGCTGACCGCCCCTCACCCAGCGCTGCGAGAAAGGCGTCCGCCTGCGCCCTATCCGGTGCAAACACCTCCATCCGGTCCGTTTCGCGATCGAAACGAGCCCAGACGGGATAGCGTCCGACACTCAGGGGCGGCCAGCGCGGGTCCAGGTGCGGCAGGCGTTCAAACGCAGCCGCCAGATCATAGCCGAACAGTCCGGCGTGCAGGGCGTCATGATCGCGGGCCGAAGCCGCCAGGGCCTCGAAAGCCTCCCGCCCCTCGCCTTCGAACACGGCGTCCGGCCGCGCAAAGAGACGGGCCCGTCCCTGGCGTCCGTCATGCAAGAGCAGGGCGTGCGCCTCACCGGACAGGGGCGCAAAGGCCGCCAGCGGATCACGCCAGGGCAGGCTCAGGACGGGGTTGGCCATGACAGGGTTCAGGCGAGCCAGCGCTGGCGCAGGGCCTGACGTTCCTCTTCGGTGATACCAAGCTGTTCCGTGACGTATTGATCGGTCGAGCCCATCGTGCGGAAAGCCTCTTCCAGATAATCGGCCTGCACGCCCAGGAAGATCTGCATGATCGCATCCGGCATGGGCTGACCGTCCTCGGAGCGGACCCGTTCCTGGATGCGCGGAATGATCTCGTCGAAATTCACCGCCTTGTTGGTCAGCAAATAGTCCTCGACGATTTCGTCATGCGCTACGCCCAGCTCATCGAGAACAAGAGCGCAGAAAATCCCGGTCCGGTCCTTGCCGGCCGCGCAATGCACGAGAAAGCCGGAATCCGCCTCGCCCGACGCCAGCGCCTTGTAGGCTTCGCGATAGACTTCCTGATTGCAGGCTTCCATCGGGATACGGCGATAGGCCGACATCATATAGTCCCGCACGGCATCTTCCGTGTGGATGCCCTTGCGCAGGAAAGCCAGGTGCGGCGGCTCGCCGGAATTGCCCTGATCCGAGGCAATCACGCGGACATGGTCCGGCCAGTCAAAGGGCTCATTATCCCGTTCACGGCGCTTGCGCAGATCCGCGACCACCTTGATCCCCAGCGCGTCGAACAGGGCCCGGTCGGCCTCACTGGCGCGGCTTTGATGGCCGGAACGGAACAGACCTTCGCGCACTGTGGCGCCATCGGCTGCGTCATAGCCGTGGAAGTGTCTGAAATTGTGGACGCCGTCGAGCTGTCTGATGCGTGTCATATCATGGAGGTACGCAATCCGCCCTCACCCCGCAAGACCGGAAATTCGCATGATGGCGCGGCAGGGTTGAAAGCCTGCCGGCTCAGCCTTCGTCCGCCGGGGCCGCAAGCCCCGCTGCTTCCAGCTTCTCCAGCAGGCGCTGATACTGGCCGATCAGGAAACGCTCCTGGGCCGCCAGTTCGGTAAAGCCGATCCGGGTGAAACGCAGGCTGGGCACGAGATCATGCGGCTCCATGACGGACGGGCCGGCAAACAGCAATTCCACGATCTGCCGCCAGGTCGATTCCACACCCGCCTCCTGCATGTCGTAGAGGCGGGCCGTCTCGGCCACGATCTCATAGGGCAGAACGTCCAGCCGGCCATGCTCCTGGGCGTGGTCCCAGGCAAAGCGCGTCAGCCCCGGCGCATTGACGCCGCGCGGCAGGATGCGGGGGAATTCGTCGAAGATGACGCCCTGGACCGGCAGCTCGGCGCTCTCGATCTCGGCAATCCGTTCATCGATGCGGCCGGTCGCGCTCTCATGATAGGCGACCACGGCTTCCAACTGGTCGATATTGCCCTGAATCTCCGCCGCCACACGCGCCATGGCCTGACGCGCCGCATGCCGGTCAGCGACATCCTCGCGCCACTCATTGACGACGAAACCGAGCACGACGGCAAAGACGATCAGCGCGCCCTCGACAATGGCACGGCCCAGCCAGGAAGGCAGCGAGACGGAAGCGGACGACATGGACAACCCCTGTTTGCGTTCTGCCAGAATAGGCGGAAAACGCGCCGCTTCCATCCCTCACATATGGCCTATCTGAAAGGCGGCTCGTCAAAACTGCGCAGCTTGCGCGAATGCAGGGCGGCGCCCTCATCCCGCTTCAGGATCTCGATCGTTTCCAGACCCGCCGCCAGGTGTTCCGACACCGAGCGCTGGTAGAAGAGATTGGCCGCGCCGGGCAGTTTCAGCTCGCCATGCAGCGGCTTGTCGGAGACGCAAAGCAGCGTGCCATAGGGCACCCGCAGGCGCAGGCCATTGGCGGCGATGGTCGCCGATTCCATGTCCACCGCGATGGCGCGGGACTGGTTGATGCGGCGGGCCTGCTGGGCATAGCGCAGCTCCCAGTTCCGGTCGGCATAGGTCGCCACCGTACCGGTGCGCAGCCGGGCCTTCAGCGTCTCACCGGTATCACCGGACACGCTGGAAACAGCCTCTTCCAGGGCGATCTGGATTTCCGCGATCGGCGGCACCGGCACGGAGAGCGGCAGATCCTCGTCCAACACGCTGTCATAGCGCAGATAGGCGTGGGCCAGGACGTAATCGCCCAGGCGCTGGGAATGGCGCAGACCGCCGCAATGGCCGATCATCAGCCAGCATTGCGGGCGCAGGACGGCGAGGTGGTCGGTGATATTCTTGGCGTTGGACGGCCCGACCCCGATATTCACCAGGGTGATGCCGCGCCCGCCCGGCGCCTTGAGGTGATAGGCCGGCATCTGGAAACGCCGCCAGGGCGCGCCTTCGACCACGGCATGGGCATTGGGCGTATCCGCCGTCACCGTCACATTGCCGGCCGCCGAGAAGGCCTCGTAATGATTGTCTTCCTTCAGCTGGCGGATCGCCCAGGCGGTGAAGGCATCGACATAGCGGTGATAATTGGTGAACAGGATGAATTGCTGCACATCCTCATAGGGCGTGCCGGTATAATGGCGCAGGCGCTGCAGCGAATAATCCACCCGCGGCGCCTCGAACAGGGAGAGGGGTTTCACCTCGCCCGGCACGGAAGGGCGCAAGCCATTGGGCAATTCATCATCGACCTTGGACAGGTCGGCATAGGGGAAATGACGGACAAGCTCGGCCGGGCTGGCGGCATCCATGTCCAGATCATCGGCACCGTCGAGCACATAGGAGAAGGGCATCTCCACCTGGGACGGGCCGGTCTCGATCGTGACCTCATACTGGTCCTGCAACAGGGTGAGCTGTTCGATCAGGTAATCGCGGAAATGCGCCGGCTGGGTGATGGTGGAGGCATATACCCCGGTATCTGTAAATTTGCCGAAGGCGCGGCTCACCGGAGGCGGCGGCCCGTCAGGCAGATAGGTGACCCGCAGTTCCGGATACACAAAAGCGCCGGACTGGCGCTCTTTTTCACTCGGGGGATTTCCGCCATCCAGGAAGGTCTTCAGAGCGGATTGGAGGCGTTCGACGGAAGCTTGGTAGAGCGCGTCCAGCTGCTCAACCGCTTCTTCTGGTGTTCTAGCAATTTTATGTTTTGTCATCGCGCACCTCATGCCTGATTTTGGCGCGAGCGTAAATAGGACAGAGAACAGAGACATGACGCAGATCGAAAATTTTCATGAACGTGTCGAGGCCCGACTGGACGGCCATATCGCCCGTATCGAGATGATCCGCGAGGACAAGCTCAACGCGCTCGACCCGGCCATGTTCGACGCCCTGATCGAGGCGGCAGCCTGGCTGCGCGAACAGAAAACCGCCCGCGTCGCGATCCTCTCCGGCAAGGGCCGCATGTTCTGCGCCGGGCTGGATTTCGGCAGTTTCGCCGCCATGTCCTCCGATGGCGGCCAGTCCGCCAATTCCCTGGAAGCGCGCACGCACGGCCTGTGCAACAAGCCGCAATATGTCGGCTATGTCTGGCATGAGGTGGAGATCCCGGTGATCTGCGCCATCCAGGGCGGTGCCCTGGGCGGTGGCCTGCAGATCGCGTTGGGTGCCGACATCCGGATCGCCGCGCCGGACGCCAAGATCGCCATTGCCGAAACCCAATGGGGTCTCGTGCCCGACATGTCCGGCTGCGCCACCGTGCGCCGTCTGGTCCGCGATGATGTGTTGCGCCTGCTCACCTATACCGCCCAGCGCTTGAGCGGTACCGAAGCCCAGGGCCATGGCCTGGTCACCGAAGTCAACGCGGATCCGCTGGCCCGCGCCGCGGAGATCGCCCAGGCCATTGCCGGACGCAGCCCGTCCGCCATCCGCGCCTGCAAGGCCCTGTTGAACACGCTGGATGATGGCGATGCCGCAACCATCCTGCAGGCGGAATCGGATCTCCAACAATCCGTCATGGGCGGCCCGAACCAGGTCGAGGCCGTGATGGCCAATCTTGAGAAACGTGCGCCCGTTTTCACGGATTGACGGCAAAAGCGTTGCGCCGCGCCACCCGTTCAGACCAGGTTTGCGCATTTATCTGTTGTTGCTGCGCACCATGACCTGTATGCACGCCGCGCCCCGGCCTCCCGGCCGGGCGCCTGTGTCATGGAGAAGGATATGAGCAACACGCACAATTGGGTCGTCCTCAAGTTCGGCGGCACCAGCGTTAAATCGCTGGCAGATTGGCGCGTGATCTCGAAACGGATTTCCGAGGTGAAAGCGGCGGGCAAACGCGTGTTTGTCGTCCATTCCGCCGTCGCGACAATCTCCGACCTTCTCGACGCACTGGTCAGCGCG
This sequence comes from Maricaulis parjimensis, assembly GCF_016817355.1. Lineage (GTDB taxonomy): Bacteria > Pseudomonadota > Alphaproteobacteria > Caulobacterales > Maricaulaceae > Maricaulis > Maricaulis parjimensis. The sequence goes on along the minus strand of NZ_JADOTT010000002.1, from coordinate 239,595 downwards.
GCCGTTGCCGGTGACGGCGAGGCCGAGCTGGACGCGATCAAGACGCGCCATCTCGAACTGGCCGCCGAATTGGGCGTGGATGGCGAAACCCTGCTCGCCCCCTATTTCGAGGAACTCACCCGCCTGCGCGCCGGTCTCTCCCTGACCGGGGATGCCAGCCCGCGCCTGAAGGCCCGCATCATGGCCCAGGGCGAGCTGATGGCCACCACGCTGGGCCAGGCCTGGCTGGCGAGCGAGGGCGTGGCCTCGCGCTGGCTGGATGCGCGCGACCATCTCTCGGCCATTCCGGCACCGGGCGCACGCGGCTATCTGGCCTGCGATTGCGTTCATGATCAGGACGACGCCCTGCTGGCCGAGCTGGACGGCGGACCGGACGTGATTATCACCCAGGGCTTCATCGCCCGCCGGGAAGATGGCGACACCGCCCTGCTCGGCCGCGGCGGCTCGGACACGTCCGGTGCCTATTTCGCAGCCAAGCTGGGCGCTGAGCGGATCGAGATCTGGACTGATGTGCCCGGCTTCTTCTCGGCCGATCCGCGCCTCACGGGCGCCGCACGCCAGATCCGCTCCCTGGCCTATGAAGAGGCCCATGAGCTGGCCTCCATGGGGGCCGGTGTCCTGCATCCGCGCGCCATTCCGCCGGTCCGCGCTGCCGGGATCGAAATGCAGGTCCTGTGCACGCACAAGCCGGAGCTGAGCGGCACGACGATCAGCGCGACCCCGTCAGAGGACACACCGCGCATGAAGGCCGTCTCCGTAAAGAAGGGCGTCCGCCTGATCACGCTGGAGACGGACGGGATGTGGCGCGCCTCCGGCTTCCTGGCCGAAGCCTTCGAACCCTTCGCCCGCCATGGCGTGTCGATCGATCTGGTGTCCACCTCGGAAACCTCGGTCACGGTCTCGCTGGATGATGATCCGGGCCTGACGCCGGATGTCGTTGCGGCGCTGGAAGACGATCTGTCCAAGATCGCCCGGGTCACCCTGATCGAGAATTGTGCCGCCGTGTCCATGGTCGGCCGGGGCGTACGCGCCCTGCTCGCCCAGCTCGGCCCGGCCATGGAGGCTTTCGCCCATTATCCGGTGCGCCTGGTCTCCCAGGCCGCCAATGACCTCAACCTCACCGTTGTGGTCGATGGCGATCAGGGCCAGCCGCTCTGCCGCCGCCTGCATGACCAGCTGATCCAGCCCAAGCCGATGGACAAGACTTTCGGCCCGTCCTGGCGCGAGATCGGCGAGAACCTCACCGGCAGCCAGCCGGCCGGCACGGGCACCTGGTGGCGTGAAAAGCGCCAGGCCCTGCTCGATCTCTGCCCGGTCGATGGGGCGACCTATGTCTATGATCTCGACACGGTACGGACCCGCGCCTCGTCCGTCGCCGGCCTGAAGCATCTGGATCGCGGCTGGTATGCGATGAAGGCCAATGGCCATCCCGACATGATCCGTACCGCGGTCGAAGCCGGGCTGGGCGTGGAATGCGTCTCCATCAATGAGGTGAAGGCCGCGCAGAAGGCCGTGCCAGACCTGACGGTCGACCGCATCCTGTTCACGCCGAACTTCGCGCCGAAGGCGGAATATGCCGAAGCGCTGGAGATGGGCGTCCATGTGACACTGGACGGGCTGCACCCGCTGCGCGCCTGGCCGGAGATTTTCAAGGGTCGCAAGATCACGCTGCGGATCAATCCCCAGCGCCCGGAAGGCCACCACAAGCATGTCCGAACCGCCGGGCCCGAAGCCAAATTCGGTCTCCATGCCGCCGAGCTGGACGAGGCCAAGGCGCTCGCCGCCCAGGCCGGAGCGATCATCAATGGCCTGCACGTGCATTCCGGCTCGGGCATTTCCGATCCGGACCATTGGCGCCGGGTCGGCCTTTTCCTGGTGGAAACCGCCCGCTCCATGCCGGATGTGGAAATCCTGGATCTGGGCGGCGGTCTCTCCGTCGACGAGGCCTCCGGTGTCCGCCGCATCGACATGGCCGCGCTGGATGCGGTGCTGGGCGATCTCAAAACCGCCCATCCGCAATACCAGTTCTGGATCGAACCGGGCCGCTATATCTCCGCGGAATCCGGCGTCCTCCTGGCCCGGGTCACCCAGCTCAAACACACGCCGGATGCCCGTTTCGTCGGCATCAATACCGGCATGAACTCGCTGATCCGCCCGGCGCTTTATGGTGCCCGCCACGAGATCGTGAACCTCACGCGTCTTGATGATGACCCGGCCTATATCGCCGACATTGTCGGCCCGATCTGCGAAACCGCGGACCGGCTGGGAGCCCAGCGCCTCATGCCGGACACAAAGGAAGGCGATGTCATCCTGATCGCCAATGGCGGCGCGTACGGACGCGTCATGTCGTCCAGCTACAACATGCGCGAACCGGCGGGCGAGGCGACGCTCTAGAGCGTCGCCAAATACGCCAGAGCCACATCCAGGGCGTCATCGGAAGCGGCGGGGATGTCCGGCTGGATCCCTTCCGCTTCCCAGCCCTGGCCGGTGCGCGGATCAAAGGTCCGGCCGACCGGGACAAAGAGGGTGAAGTCCTCGCTGATGCGCTGGACGCTGCCGAAATGGCCGCCACCGCCCGTGCCTTCGCCCACCGTCAGGGCCCTGCCGGTCACTTTCAGCCCGAAGGTAAAGCTCTCGGCGGCGGAGAAAGTGCTGTCATTGGTCAGGACCAGGACCGGACGGTCCGGGAAGCGCGGGCCCGGCACGTCCTCGAAGGTCCAGCGCTCGCGCACCGGCTGATCGCGCATTTCCGTGCTCGCCAGATGCGTAACCTCGTCGAAGAGATAGGTGGAAATCTGGCGCACCGGGCGCGGACCACCGCCGCAATTATTGCGCAGATCGATCACCAGCGCGTCAGCATCATTCTGCGCCGCGAAGGCCGCATCGATCTGGGCGATATAGGCGTCTTCGGAGCTGAAGGTCGGCACACGGATATAGCCGACATTGCCCGCCAGGCGTTCATGCTCGATATCGCCACGGGCACAGCGCGACACCCGCCCGGCCTCATTAGGCTCGTCCTCGGGGTTTTCCGGCCGGTAGAACAGGCGCAGATGCGCGTCCGACGTCATGCCATAGAGATCATGGGTCACGGCGCGGGCAAAGGCGTCCTTGTCCGCAATCGAGGCATAGCGAGCCGGGTCTTCGCGCAGGAAGTCGCCCAGCTGATTGGCGCGATCCTCATAGATATAGTTCGGCTCCAGCAAATCGGCCGCCCCGGCCAAAACGCCATCCTGCCAATCCGGCGCTTCATCCGCCTGGACACTCGCCCCCACCAGGGCCAGTCCCAGACCGGCCACGCCCATAATCTCAAACCACTTCATCAGACTTTTCCTTTTCCGGAAGTTCGATCCGCTCCAGCAGGGAGCGTCGGGACAGGGCTTCAGTGACGGCCTGGCAGGCGGCGAGCAGGTCAACCCCGACCTCCTCGCTGACATCGGCGTGGGCCTGGGCCAGGGCCGCATGCAATTGGCGCACGCGCCCCGCCTCGGCCCGGCCCTCTGGCGTCAGGGCCAGAAGGCGCACCCGGGCATCACCGGGAACCGGTTGGTCTTCCACCAGTCCCAGCTCGCGCAGCGTCTTGGCAAAACCGATCACCACGGGGTGGGAAAGCTTGAGACGCTTGGCCGTTTCCATCACCCCCATCGGCCCCGCCTCATCCAGCAGGAGCACGGTTGAGCAACAGCGATGCGGAATGCTCAACCCGAAAGCCCGTGTCACCAGATCCGCATCGCGGACCAGCGCATCCATCGCCCGCCGGACATGGTGCGGCAACACCGCCAGACCCAGCTCTTCAACAAAATCATCGCCCATGCATCACCTTTACGTAGGTGGATACGTATATGCCTACGTTTCTGTTGTTGGCGAGTTAAATCGGGGTCATTTTGGGGATAGGTGATCGACTTCGACCCCGTCACCTTCCACGCCCTCGCCCCCACACCGTCTTCCCACGGGGCCTGCAAGGCAGGCATCCGGGGGACCCGAGCTAACGGGCCGGCAGAATGGTTGAGGTCCCCCGATCCCCGCCTTCACGAGGACAGGCAAGCCGGGGGATGACGGAGATTGAGCAGATCAATTCTTTGCCAAGACGCCGCATGGACGCGAGAAAATCCCTTGCCACACCGCATTCCCTTGTTAGCGTGGAAGAATTCACGCGTTGGGAAGGGCGTTCACATGTATGGCTTGATCGGGAAATTCACCGCTGTCGAGGGCAAGCGCGACGCGCTCATGACGATCCTGAGTGAGGGCATGAAGGACATGCCCGGCTGCCATTCCTATGTCATTGCCCGTGATCCGTCCGATGCGAACGCGATCTGGATCACTGAAGTCTGGGACAGTTCCGACCATCACCAGGCCTCGCTCCAGCTCGCCTCGGTCCAGGCCGCCATCGCCAAGGGCCGCCCCCTGATCGCCGGCATGGACCGCATCGCCGAGACCATCCCGCACAGCGGGATCGGCCTGGCGGTGGAGCCGCTTTAGAAAGAACCTCGGCCGCTACCTGGCTTTTCGGTCACGCCTTTGCGTAAGTGTAGACGCGGCAGCTGATTTTGCCGCTTTTGAAGCGGTAGCGCTTCTCAGCGTTTTCGAGGCTGCCGATGCGGCGGCCGCCTTCGTTTCCTTAGACGTATTCCGCTGGGCAAGCGCCGAGCCAGCCGCAGATTTCGCAGCCGTACTTGCTTTCGGGTTTCTCAGCGTTTTAGACGCGGCACTCGCCGCTTTCTTGGATGTCTTCTCACTATTTCGAGCCATGTAGTGCTCCTCTCAGAACACCACTGGACACCGAGTCGCGGAACATAACAAGAACTCCTATTCCGCCGGTTCGGCGTCCTTGTTCTTCATCTTGTCGAACATGCCCCAGACACCGTCATCGCCGTGCCAGTCGCCCTTGGTGGCGCCTTTGGAGTATTCGGTGGCGCGAGCCTCGAAGAAGTTGGCGTGCTCCACACCGTTGAGGATTTCCGTCAGCCAGGGCAGCGGATGCTCTTTCACACCATAGAGCGCCGGTAGCTTGAGCTGTTTCAGACGCCAGTCGGCGATATAGCGGATATATTGCTTGATATCGTCCGGCGTCATGCCTTCCACCTCGCCGGCCTCGAAGGCCAGTTCGATGAATTTGTCTTCCAGCTTCACCACGGTCTCGCAGCACTCGACGATCTTGTCCTTCACATCCTGTGTGTAGGCGCCGGTCTCGGCGGCGAAGGTGTGGAAGAGCTTCATCATGCCTTCGCAGTGCAGGCTCTCATCCCGGATTGACCAGGTCACGATCTGGCCCATCCCCTTCATCTTGTTGAAGCGCGGGAAGTTCATCAGCATCGCGAAGGAGGCGAAGAGCTGCAGGCCTTCGGTGAAACCGCCGAACACCGCCATCGAGGTCAGGATGTCCTCATTGGTCTCGACGCCGAACTGGCCGAGATAATCGTGCTTGGCCGCCATCTCCTGGTATTCCATGAAGGCGGAGAATTCGCTGTCCGGCATGCCGATCGTCTCCAGCAGGAGCGCGTAGGCGGCAATGTGCACCGTCTCGATGTTCGAGAAGGCGGCCAGCATCATGCGCACTTCAACCGGTTTGAAGAGCGGCATGTAGTTTTCCATATAGTTCGCGCCGACCTCGACATCCGACTGCGTGAAGAAGCGGAAGATCTGCGTCAGCAGATTGCGCTCCTTGTCATTCAGCTTGGTCGCCCAGTCCTTGCAGTCCTCGCCCAGCGGCACTTCTTCCGGCAGCCAGTGAACCTGCTGCTGGCGCTGCCAGAACTCATAAGCCCACGGATAGCGGAAGGGCTTGTAGGAATGGCTGGGACGGATCAGTCCGGGAATCTCAAGCGTCGTATTGGACATGGTGACAGCCTTCTGGATGTGCCGGGGCGGCCGGGCAGAGAATCAACAGCGAGAACACAACATATTGTGTTCAAGCTTACCGAAACGTCTACAGCTTGATGCGCCTTTGACGGTTCGGAGCTGTGGAGAGTGCGCGATTCGCGAATGAAGAACCATGCTTGGCGCGCGGCCTCATTCCACCGGCGCTGTGTAGAGCTGAAGGTCGGACTGTTCCAGCAGGAATCCCGCCCGCATGACATGGCTGAGCCGGCGCATGTTCGCGATGTCCTCGCGCGGGTCCGCATCCAGAACGATCAGGTCGGCCAGCTTGCCCGCTTCCAGCGTGCCGATCCGGTCTGACAGACCCATCGCCTCCGCCCCCGTCCGGGTCGACATTTCGATGATCGCGCTGGCCGGAAGACCGGCCGCCTGCATGGCTTCCATTTCCGGATTGATCGCCGCGCCGTGCAGGGTCAGCGGATTGCCGCTGTCCGTGGACGTCACGATCCGCCCCCCCGCCTCATACACCGCGATGAGATTGGCCTGCATCACGTCCATCTCCGCCTGATAGGCGGCACGGCGTGCGGCGACATCCTCCGGCGAGAGCTGACCGGCAAAATCGGAATAGGCCGCGATATTGTCGATCCGGTCGCGCAGGGCGGCATCAACACAGCCATTGGGGTCATCGATCACCGGTACGCTCTGTTCGGACGCCGCGATCACCGCCTCACTCCAATTGCCCGGAACGATCAGGGTCGGGGCGTAGAAAGTCTCATTGGCGGCCAGAAGGTCGAGAAATTCCCGGTCCACAGGCTGATCACCCACCGAGTGGACCAGCATGTCCGCCCCGGCGCGCAGCGCGACCTTGGCTTCACGCAGATCGGTGGCATGCACGAGCAGGGGCAGACCGGCCGCGTCCGCCGCCGCGCCGGCGGCCATAAGCAGGGCATCCAGCCGCTCCACATCGGCCGGATCCGGCTGCAGATACCAGACCTTCACCGCTTGCGATCCGATGGATTGGAGGAAGGCGATATCCTCGACGATATCGGTCTCGCTCTGCATGGGCAGAAAGACCGGCTGGTCTGCCAGCATGCCCGTCATGAAGGGCGCATTGTAATCGACATGGGTGATCAACGGACCGGCCGCGCGAACATGGGCCCGGTCCGGACGGTCCGTATCGGTCGCCTGTTCATCGGTTACCGTCCAGACGGCGCCGCCAACATCATAGACGGCGGTAATACCGCTGCACAGGAAGGCCCGGTGCCAGCGGCCCGGATCATCCCACAGATACTGGATCGTTTCCTCATAGGGATAGACATCCGTGGCCAGGGCTTCGGGCCGCCCGTCGAGCCAGCCTGTCTGGTCGAAATGGACATGGGCATCCACCAGGCCCGGCGTGATGAATTGCCCTGTCAGATCGGTTCGCGGCGTCCCCTCGGGCACCGGACAATCCGCTGCCGTGCCGACACAGGCCAGCTCATCCCCACGCACCAGGATCACACCATTCTCAAAAGCCGGACCGCCGGTGCCGTCGATCACGGTCGCGCCTGTCAGGGCGATCAGCCCCGATTGCGGACCGGGCATGTCCGAACCGCACCCCGCGACCATCAAGGCGCACAAGGCCACACCCGATTTCCAGCCTGATTCCCGGATTGCCGACATGATCCATCCCCCCGTCATGTGATCTGACGCGGCGAGCCTAGCCTGTTTTCGAAGGGAAAGCCTACCAGGTCCAATTGACCGAAACGGCGCCGAATTCCTCGGTCTCGTCGAAACTCGTCACACCCGCCACATGCGTGTATTCGCGGCGGACATAGGCCAGGGAAAGATCCACCTCGCCAACCCGCATCGCGATCCCGGCCTGCGCATCGCCCACGACTTGCCGGTCGGTCAGCTGCACGGCCGAGGTAAAGTCCATGCCTTCGCGCGGATTATACATCAGGGCCCGGCGGTCCGCCCCGGCGAAGACATACCAGCGCGGCTGCTCGCCCCCAGAACCCTGCAGATACTGGCCAACGCGGACTTCCGCACCGGCCCCGGCCGCCGACCCGTCCGGACCAACGCTGACGCCCGCGCGCGGCGTGAAGCTGACATCCAGCTCGCCGCCATAGCCGGGCTGTTCGAAAACCCGCTGATAATTCACCGCCAGCGTCGCCTCACGGCGGCCGCGTTCCAGCACGATGGGTGAATAGGGATCGCTGTCCGGGGCAAACAGGGCCCGCGCCGGGTCGGCAGTCTGATCATCCAGCACCGCCACTTCCAGTGAGCCCGCCTGCCCCAGGTCGACGCGCTGACCGTGAGCGGCCGTCAATCCGGCCAGGCTGTCACTGCGAAGAGGGTCATCCTGACGCGACAAGGCCGACAGGGCCACGCGCGCGGCTTCCGGCGAGAGCGGTTCCACCCGGCCTTCAGCCCTGAACTGGTCCTGGATCATGTGGGACGAAGACGCCCAGCCGGTTTCCGCATAGCCGGGCAGGGTCAGCATATAGCTGATCCCGCCGAGCGCGATCACGCCGGCCGTCACGATTTCCGCTGTCCGTCCCAGACGCATGAAAACCATCCCCACCACCTGCCATCCGGTCCCCCGACGCCCCACGCGCCGCCCCGTCTGGCAGGTTCGCTGAAAAGGTTAACGCGCCCGTCTCCCGCCGTCCACGAAAACCCCTGTCGCGTGATGCAACCTTGGCGCACACAAGAAAGGGAGCGCCCCCGGGCGCTCCCTTCCAGGAGCCGGCCTCTCCCCCTCGAAGCGGCCGGCACTGTCTGTGTGCGGGTTCAGCCTATTGGCAGGCCAGGCATTCGTCGTAATCGGTCGGGGCTGCAGCCTCCATCGCCTTCTCGGCTTCCGATTTCTTCTCCGACCCGGCATAGGCGGCGCGCTGCACCGATTTGGAGCGGCAATAGTAGAGCGATTTCACGCCCTTCTCCCAGGCCGTCCAGTGCAGCATGTGGAGGTCCCATTTATTGATGTCGCCCGGCAGGAAGATGTTGAGCGATTGCGACTGGCACACGAAGGGCGTGCGGTCGGCGGCATGCTCGATCACCCAGCGCTGGTCGATCTCGAAGGCGGTGCGGAACAGGGCTTTCTCATGCTCATCCAGGGCTTCGAGATGCTGGACAGAGCCCTCATGCTCCAGAATGGACGCCCAAATCGCCGGCGTGTTCAGGCCCTTGTCCTCCAGCACTTTTTCCAGGTTCGGATTCTTCACCGTGGTGGAACCGGACAGGGTTTTGTGCGTGTAGACATTGGCCGGGATCGGCTCGATACCGGCGGAGACGCCACCGCAAATGATGGAGATCGAGGCGGTCGGCGCGATCGCCAGCTTGTGCGAGAAACGGGCCTTCACGCCGGAGGCTTCGGCATCCGGGCAGGCGCCGCGTTCTTCGGCCAGCTTCACCGAAGCCGCATCGGCGGCGGTCCGGATATGCTTGAAGAGCTTCATGTTCCAGGACTTGGCCATGGCGCTCTCGAAGGGCGCATTCATCTGCTGCAGGAAGGTGTGGAAGCCCATCAGGCCCAGACCGACAGAGCGTTCCTGGATGGCCGAATAGACAGCACGGTCCATTTCCGCCGGTGCGCGGTCGATGAAGTCCTGCAGGACATTGTCGAGGAAGCGGTAGATGTCCTCGATGAAGTCCGGCTCGTCCTTCCACTCCAGGTATTTGGCAGCGTTCAGTGAGGACAGGCAGCACACGGCCGTGCGTTCCTTGCCCTTATTGTCGAAACCGGTCGGCAGCATGATCTCGGCGCACAGATTGGACTGGCGCACTTTCAGGCCCAGCTTGCGCTGGTGGGCCGGCAGGGCGCGGTTCACCGTGTCCGAATAGATGATGTAGGGCTCGCCGGTCTGCAGGCGCAACTCGATGATCTTCTGCCACAGCTTGCGGGCATTCACCGTCTTCACGACTTCGCCGGTCTTCGGCGATTTCAGCTCGAATTCCTCGTCATTGGCGACGGCGTGCATGAATTCGTCGGAGATGTTCAGGCCGTGGTGCAGGTTCAGGGACTTGCGGTTGAAGTCACCGGACGGTTTGCGGATTTCCAGGAATTCCTCGATTTCCGGGTGATGGATGTCCAGATAGACGGCTGCCGAGCCGCGGCGCAGGGAGCCCTGGGAAATGGCCAGGGTCAGGCTGTCCATCACGCGGATGAAGGGAATGATGCCGGAGGTCTGGCCGACTTCGCCGATCTTCTCGCCGATCGAACGGACATCACCCCAATAGGTGCCGATGCCGCCGCCATTGGAGGCGAGCCAGACATTCTCCGTCCAGGTGCCGACGATGTCGTCCAGCGAATCCCCGACCGAGTTCAGGAAGCAGGAGATCGGCAGACCGCGATTGGCGCCACCATTGGACAGGACCGGCGTGGCCGGCATGAACCAGAGGCGCGAGATATAGTCATAGAGACGCTGGGCATGCTCGGCATTGTCGGAGAAGGCCGTCGCGACGCGCGCAAACATGTCCTGATAGCTTTCGCCGGGAAGCAGGTAACGGTCTTCCAGCGTCTTCTTGCCGAAATCGGTCAGCAGCGCATCGCGCGACCGGTCAATCGTGATTCCCTCGACCACGCGCAGATGCGCGGCTTCGTTCGCTTTCGGTTTGCCGCGCTTGGACGGACGCGTGACCGAAACTTCGTTGTCCAGCTGACGATTGGTGGCCGAATCCAGTGGCGTCATGATGGCGTAACTCCCCAAGCCCGAGGCAAAATTATCCCGTTTGCGCGGTAGACAGCCCCGCGCAGCGCACAAACCCGAAAGGTCAAGAAACTCTGTATAGTGTGTCGCTGTTTCCAGCCGACCCAACATATAGTGGATGAAGCTTCAGACCCGGTCAACGCCCAGAATGGTCCGTAGGCGGTTTTTTTGGTTAACAGATCCCTAACGGCGGACAGGCCGCGAAAGAGCCGGTTAAGCTTCCTCAAGTCTCACGCGAGTTTCCGGCGATCAACCGCACCGAAACCCACAGATGCCATTGGCTGTGGAAAGGTCGAAAAAGCTCAAAGGGCGGCATCTCGCGACACCGCCCTTTGCAATCTCTGCCCGTCAGACGGCCTGAAAATCAGTCCAGATTGAGCAGTTCCGGATCGCCGCCCTGGGCCGCGATATTCACCGTCACCGTCCGCTCGCCGGCGAAGCGGTGCAGATAGTGCGGACCGCCCGCCTTGGGGCCCGTGCCGGACAGGCCTTCGCCGCCGAAGGGCTGCACGCCCACCACGGCGCCGATCATGTTCCGGTTCACATAGATATTGCCGGCCGGGACAATGTTCTGGACCTGGCGGTGGAAGGATTCCAGCCGCGAATGGATGCCCAGCGTCAGCCCATAGCCCTTGGCGGCCAGTTGGCGGGCGATCGCCGACATGTCGCGGCGCTTGTAGCGCACCACGTGCAGGACAGGGCCGAAGACTTCCCGGTCGATCATGTCGATCGAGGGCAGTTCCACCAGAGCGGGACCGAAGAAGAAGCCCTGATCGGCCAGATCACCGACATCGATCTGCTTGACCACTTTGGCACCGGCTTCCATGCGCTCCATATGGCGCAGGAGCAGCTCGCGGGCCTCATTGTCGATCACCGGGCCGACATCGGTGGCCGGATCCGCCGGATCCCCGATCTTCAGCTCGTCCATCGCCCCGGAGAGGGATTCGATCAGCTCGTCCGCGGTTTCCTCGGGCACGAACATGACCCGCAGAGCCGAGCAGCGCTGACCGGCCGACCCGAAGGCCGACATGATGGCGTCATCCACCACCTGTTCCCGCAGCGCCGTCGTGTCGACGAACATCCCGTTCAACCCGCCCGTTTCCGCGATCAGCGGTGCAATCGCGGTTTCCCGCGCTGCCAGGGAGCGGTTGATCAGGCGGGCGACTTCCGTGGACCCGGTGAAGGCCACACCGGCCGTGCGCGGATCATTGGTCAGGGCGGCCCCGATGATCTCGCCCGTACCCGGCAGGAAGTGCAGGACCGAAGGCGGCAGGCCGGCCGCCTGGAACAGGCGCACGGCCTCGAAGGCCACCAGCGGCGTTTGTTCGGCGGGTTTGGCGATCACGGCATTGCCCGCAGCCAGCGCCGCGGCGACCTGGCCGGTAAAAATGGCCAGCGGGAAGTTCCAGGGGCTGATACAGACGAAGACGCCGCGCCCCTTCATGCCGAGATGATTGGTCTCGCCAGCCGGCCCGGGCAGCCGGACCGCACTGTCAAACTCGCGCTCGGCTTGGGCGGCGTAATAGCGGCAGAAATCAACCGCCTCGCGGACTTCCGCGATCCCGTCATTGAGCGTCTTGCCCGCTTCGCGCGCCATCAGCGCGATCAGGGCTTCCATATTGTCTTCCAGCGCATCGCCCATGGCGCGCAGAATGCCACCGCGGGCCTTGCCACCGCGCGCATCCCAGGCCGGCTGGGCCGCCATGGCGATTTCAAAGGCGGCATTGACCTCGTCGACCGAGGCATCCACCGCGGTGCCGACATATTCTGCCGCATCCACAGGCGACATGATCTGGTGGGCCGCGCCATCGAGCTGCTGGCCATTCACCAGCGGCGTCGCCGTGATCGGCTCAGCCTTCTCGAAGGCCTCGAACGCCTTGCGGAACTTGGCCTGAACCTTGGCCTGGGTCAGGTCGAGACCCTTGGAGTTCTTGCGTTCCTCACCATAGAGGTCTTCCGGCTTCGCGATTTTCGCATGCCGGTCGATCGTCTCCACATCATGGAAAGGTCCGCGCGCCACATCCTCCACCGGAACATCCGGGTCCAGGAAGGAATGCACGAAGGAGGTGTTCGCCCCGTTCTCCAGCAGACGCCGCACCAGATAGGGCAGCAGGTCTTCATGGCTGCCGACCGGCGCATAAATGCGCACGCGCTGCTTGCCATAGAGTTTGTCGGCCGCCGCGTAGAGGGCCTCGCCCATGCCGTGCAGGCGCTGGAATTCGTAATTCTCGACACCAGCCGCCTGCGCCATCTCGCGCACCGCGCTCAGCGAGTGCGCATTATGGGTGGCGAACTGGCCATAGATCGCTTCCGGCGCGCTCAGCATGATCTGCGCACAAGCCAGATAGTTGAGATCCGTCGCCGGCTTGGTTGTCCAAACCGGGAAATCCTCCCACCCCATCTGGTGGGACATCTTGATCTCGGTATCCCAATAGGCACCCTTCACCAGGCGCACCATGAAACGGTGCGAGGTCTGGCGGCCCAGATCGATCAGGCGCTCGATCACATGGCGGGCCCGCTTCTGATAGGCCTGCACGGCCAGACCCAGACCCTGCCAGCCTTCCAGCTCCGGCTCGCGGGCGAGACGGTCGAGGATTTTCAGCGAGATGACCAGGCGGTCAGCCTCCTCGGCATCCAGGCAGAAGCCGATATCATAGGACTTCGCCTTGATCGCCTGTTCCAAAACCAGCGGATAGAGCTCTTCCATCACGCGGGCTTCCTTCACCGCGAGATATTTCGGGTGCAGGGCGGAGAGTTTCACGGACACGCCGTGCTCTTCCTCGACCGGCTTGTCGCCACGCACCTTGCCCACCGCATCGATCGCATCGAGATAGCGCTGGTGATAGCGCTGGGCGTCCGCCGCCGTGCGCGCGCCCTCACCCAGCATGTCGAAGGAGCACATGCGGGCATTCTTCTTGGCGCGCTTGATCCCCTCGGAAATCTTGCGGCCGAGGACGAAATTCTCGCCCATGATTCCCATGGCCCGCATGGTCGCGGCGCGGATCACCGGCTCACCCATTTTCTGGGTCATGCGGCGCCAGTAAGCCCCCGGATTCTCCCGGGCTTCCGGATCCACATCGATGATATTGCCGGTCATCATCAGACCGAGGGTGGAGGCATTGACCAGCCAGCTCTCGGAGCGCCCCATATGTTCCGCCCAGGCGCCGCCCGAGATCTTCTCGGCGATCAGCCGGTCGGCCGTCGGGGCATCGGGGATTCGCAGCAAGGCTTCGGCCAGGCACATCAGCGCCAGGCCTTCCTTGTTGGACAGGCCGAATTCCTGGAGGAAACTGTCCATCAGGCCACGCGCCTTGGTCGTCGCACGCGCCGTCTTCACCAGATTGATCGCTTCGGCATGAATACGGTCACGCGCCGCCGCGTCCAGACCGGTCTGTTCGGCCAGACGTTTCACCAGCGCCGTTTCATCGGCGAATTTCACCGTATCGAGATCATCCCAGCGAAGGGTTTCGATCACCTGGACATTCATGACTGAAACTCCCAATCCAGCAAGTTACGGGGAGGGACATTGGTCCCGTGTTTTCCTCCGGGCAAGTGAAGTCTTCCGCTTGTCAGTGATGGCGATAACACGCGTAAAAACCATCAAACAAGGGAAGTCGTATGACTTCGCCCATTCTTTCCAATTGACCTGGGGTGAGAGCCTTCCTCGGACAATCCTGTCCCGGTTTTCGCCCTCCTTCTGACAGCCCGTCCCACGACCCTGAAAGCCGGTTTATTGCAGTCGCGGCGCGGATAACCGCTTTCTTTCCTTCATGCCAGAAGAAACGCCAGTATGCTGACGGGCTGACAGACAAGGCCGGCTCGGTTAAAGGCTGGCAGACACACTATTTCCGGCCCAACACGACGGACTGACATGACCGACCCCACCGATCTGAATGATAAAGACGAGGACCTCCGGCTCGAGGACGAAGCGGATGATGCCGAGGATGACGGTGATGACCGTCCCCAGCGCATCATGCTGGTGACCGATGCCTGGGAACCGCAGATGAATGGTGTCGTTCGCACCCTGTCCCGCACCGTCGCCGAGTGCCGCGCCATGGGTCATGAGGTGGAGGTGATTCACCCCGGTCTCGGCTACAAGACCTTCCCTTTGCCGACCTATCCGGAGATCAAGCTGGCCCTGTTCACACGCAAGGACATCGTCCAGCGTTTCAAGGCCTTCGAACCGGAAGCCATCCATATCGCGACGGAAGGGCCGCTGGGCCTGTCGGCGCGCCGGATCTGTGTGAAGTGGAAACTCCCCTTCACCACCAGCTACCACACGAAATTCCCGGAATACGTCAACGCACGCTTCCCCTTCATCCCGCTCTCGGCGGGCTATGCCTTCATGCGCTGGTTCCACAATGCGTCGGGCCGGATGATGGTCACCACGCCGTCCATGCGCGACGACCTGGCCGAACGCGGCTTCAAGAATCTCACCCCCTGGGCGCGCGGCGTGGACATCGAAATGTTCAATCCGGACAAGCGCAAGGTCAATGGCGAGGATGTCTATGAAGGCCTCGCCCGCCCGATCTGGGTGAATGTCGGCCGCATCGCCGTCGAGAAGAATATCGAGACCTTCCTCAAGCTGGACCTGCCGGGCACCAAAGTGGTGGTCGGCGACGGGCCGCAGCGCGAAGAGCTGATGCAGAAATACCCCGACGCCGTCTTCCCGGGCTCGCGTTTCGGCGATGAACTGGCACGCTATTTCGCCGATGCCGACGTCTTCGTCTTCCCCAGCTGGACCGACACGTTCGGCCTGGTGAATCTGGAAGCCATGGCGTGCGGCACGCCGGTCGCGGCCTTCCCGGCACATGGTCCCAAGGACATCATTCCGGGCTCCGGCGGCGGCTTCATCAATGATGATCTGCGTCAGGCCTGCCTGGACTGTCTGGAAATCGACCGGGCCGCCCCGCGCGCCCATGCCGAAAAGCATTCCTGGAAACAGTGCGCGATCGATTTCGTCCAAAATCTGACACCGCACCCCAAGCCCGAACGCCGCCGCTTCTGGCGCCGCCTGCGCAAGCAAAAGTCGCTGTACTGAGGCCCGGCCTTATCCGGATACAAAAAAGGCGCCGTGGGCATCCACGGCGCCTTTCTTTTTGAGTGCGTCCCGGCGCTTATTCCGGCGCGTGGGTCATCGCCGTCAGGGCCACAGCCGCATCATGCATGGCGGCGCGCTCGGTTTCATGCAGCGGGATGAGGCCACGATCGGTGAGGTAGCCAAATTCGCCCCAGGCTTCTTCGGAGGTGAACTCGGTCACGTATTCACGCAGGCCCGGCACGATCGCGGCATGCTGGTTCTTCACATAGAAGAAGAGCGAGCGGGAGACCGGATAGGAGCCGTCGGAGATCGCTTCAAACTCCGGCGTCACGCCTTCGATCATCACGCCGTGCAGGCGGTCATGGTTCTGATCGAGGAAGGAATAGCCGAACACGCCGAAGGCGTCGGGCGTATTCACCAGGGTCTGGACGATGGCATTGTCATTCTCGCCGGCATCGATCCAGCGGCCATCCTCGCGGATACGGCTGGCAATGCCCTCGAAACGGTCGCCATCAGCATCGTGCAGCGCGTCCATGCAATCGATGCCGCGGGCACCGGCCTGCATGCCCAGCTCCACGAAGGCGTCGCGCGTACCGGAGGTCGGCGGCGGGCCGAAGACTTCGATGCGCTGACGCGGCAGGGAGGGATCAATGTCCGACCAGCGCTCATACGGGTTGGCGATGAAGCTGGAGCAGCTGTCATCGGCCGGGACTTCCGCGGCCAAGGCCAGCCAGAGCTGGGTCAGCGTCAGGTCCATGTCCTCGGTGTCGCGATTGGCGGAACCGACCACGATGCCGTCATAACCGATCCGAACTTCCGTGATCTCGCGGACGCCATTGTTCTGGCAGCGCTCATACTCGGACGCCCGCATGCGGCGCGAGGCGTTGACGATGTCCGGGTTTTCCGCGCCGACACCGGCACAGAACAGGCGGAAACCGCCACCGGAACCCGTCGATTCAACGACCGGGGTGGAGAATTCGGTGCGGGCACCAAAGGACTCAGCCACAGCGGTCGAGAAGGGGAAGACCGTCGAGGAGCCGACAATGCGGATCTGGTCACGCTGCTGGGCTTCGGCCCCGCCGGCGATCGCCAGCACGGCGCAGATGGCCGCGATTTTAGCTTGGAGTTTCATGTCTAGCATTCCTTGCCACTTGAACCTTTGTCAGCGCTTTCGCGCCAGGAAACGGGATCAGAAATCCCACTGCAGTCTCAGTTGTGCGCCCGAAACATCCGTACCGGCAGCGCCGATCCGGTCCACGGACCCGTCGACCAGGTTCGCCATCACGCGGACATGGTCTTCCAGGTACCAATTCACACCCAGCGTCCAATTGGTCAGGACGCCTTCATTCACCGCGTCCAGATCGGCGCGGTCATAGCGGATCGCCACTTCCCAGGCTCCCAGCCCCCCTTCGGAAAGGGGTGTCGCCGGACGGGTCCGGCCGAAACGGCCCGAACCGGTGGAATAGGAGCGGGTCTCACCGGTCAGGAACCAGCCGGCCTGGATATACCGGGCATGCAGCTGCGGATCGCCAGCCGGGCCATCCACCGTCATGTCCATCCATTCGGCTTCCGCATGGAAAGCCCCGTGCACGACGGCGGCTTCCAGCCCCCAGAACAGGGAGGTATCGGCTTCGCCCAACGGCTTGCCGGGACGGAAGTCGGCCGTGATCGCCCGATCCGTGATGTGCGTCTGCGGACGCACCCGCACCCGCGTGCCGGCATCGCCATAATTCATGTGGCGCACCGATGCGCCCAGATGCAGCCGCGTATTGTCGTTCGCGATGGAACGCGTGATGCGCGCCGCAATGGCCGAGCTGTCGTCCAGTTCGAGCGTTTCGGACAAATCGCCCGGGCGGCCGCCGAACACACCGCCACTGATCGTGTAGCCTTCGCCCTCATGCACGACGAGCGCGCCGACCCGGCGGTCCAGACCGAACAGGTCCGTACCCAGGCCGCGCTCCATGAAGGTGATGTAGCGCGAGGAGGTCTGCTCATCGATCGAGTTCGGCGTCTTCATGTGGCCGAGCTTCAGCTCGAAACCGGCGCCCTCGAAGGTGAGATAGACATCATTGGCCGCGATGGCCTCATTGATCAGGTCGAACTCGGCAACATAGCGCACGCCATTGAGGCTGCCGGTCACGCCCAGACGGGCGGTGCGGATTTCACTGTCCGACCAGGAGGTCGTGGTGCCGGCCGTTTCGAACTCGACATCGCCATAGTCCAGAAAGACACGGCCGCGGAAGGTGAAGCTGTCGCCCGTTTCCGGGTTCGACCAGGACGGAACACCGTCAAATTCCCATCCGCCTTCGTCCTGGGCGAAAGCCGGCATGTTGGAGGAAAGAGCAGTGGCTGCGGCCAAGATTGTGCTCGCAAGAATAGCTTTGGTCACGTGGGGCTGTCCTGAAGCTTTCAGGACGCCTGTCTGACGTGCTCCGCTATAGAAGCTTTGTGTCAAACCTGCGTCTCTGATGTGAAGGTTTTGCTACGACTTTGGTATTTCGCGAAACCTCGTAATCGGAATCCATGACAGATTTGCAACGGGAAGATCACAAGTTTGTTGCGATATTCCCGGAAGCGCCGAAAAGCTCAATGCAGACAAGAAAAAGGCCCGGAACCTTCCGGTTCCGGGCCCTCATGTTCAGCTCAATCTGACGGTGTCTAGACGAGACGTTTGCGCAGCAATTGTGACAGCAAATCGATGGCGCTGACGGCCACGACAATCACGATCACGATCGCGGCGGTGCGTTGATAATCGAAGGCGCGAACGGCTTCGAACAGGATCTGGCCGATACCGCCGGCACCGATCAGGCCCAGCACCGTGGCGGAGCGGGCATTCGATTCAAACCGGTAGAGACCGAAAGAGGTCCACAGCGGGGCGACCTGCGGGATCACCGCCCAAATCACCTCATGCAGCGGCATGGCGCCGGTGGCGCGCACGCCCTCGACCGGTCCGTTGTCGACCGCTTCCACGGCTTCCGAGAACAGTTTGGCCAGCACACCGGTCGTGTGGACCGCAAGGGCCATCACACCGGCCAATGGCCCCAGGCCCACGGCAGCAATGAAGACCAGGGCGATGATCAGCTCATTGATCGAGCGGAAGACATCCATCAGTCGGCGCACCGGCTGTACGACCCAGTTGGGCGCCACATTGCGGGCACTCAGCAGGCCGAAGGGGATGGCCGCGAAGACGGCAATGAAAGTACCCCAGATCGCGATCTGGACCGTGACAATCATCTGCGGAATGGCCTCGGAGAAGCCGTGCATCAGATTCTGGCTGTAGGCCGTGCGGGAGGCTGCGGACAGGTTCTCCGGGAAGAAGCCGGCGATGAACTCGCCCATATCCCCGGCATTCTCGACCAGGAGATAGGCGCGATCCATGTCGGCGCTGTCAAAGCTCCACACCAGGATGATGATCACACCGGCCGCGATCACGGCATTGGCGATCCGCTCCATCAGCGGCACGCGCGGACCGGGACCCCGCGGTGCGGACGCCCAGAGGAGCAGGGTGAGCAGGACCAGAGCCAGGCCCAGCATGGCCCCGCTGGCGATCCAGTTCACCGAAGAGGCGTGGGCCTGGGCCGGCGCGTCGGTCTGGACATCGCCGACGGCACTGGCCTGGCTGATCAGACCGGTATTGCCGGCTTCGACTTCCGCCAGACGGGCGCGCAGTTCGGCCACGCGCGTCTCGCGCTCGGCTTCCGACAGGTCCGGATCATTGCGCGCCTCGGTCAGGTCGCGGACGATCTCCAGCTGCACGATCGGGTCCAGATGCGCGTTCGAGGACGGCAGGAAGAGACCGAAATACAGCGGATCGAGAACCTCGCGGGCTTCGGCGATCTCTTCCGGCGTTCCCATGCGGCCGTAATTCATGAAGAAGTATTGCAGGCGCTGCTTGGCTTCCTCATCCAGGTCCGAACGCCAGATGATCGGGTCGGTCTGGATCGGCGGCGAGGTCCAGATCACGCGGATCTGGGCCGCAATGTCCGGACGCGTGCGCTGCAGCAGCGTCATGTTCGTGGTGTTGTTCGTGCCGACATCGATCAGCCCGTTGGCCACGGCCACGGCATTGGCTTCATGGTTCGCATTGCGAACCGAATTGAAGCATTCGCTCGGATCAATCCCGCGCGGCGCAAAGATGAAGGCCGACGGCACCAAATATCCCGAGGTGGAATTGGGATCGCCCATGCCGAAATCGATCGTTCCGTCACAGGTCAGAATGTCCTCGACCGACCGGATCGGGCTGTCCGCCGGCACGATGAGCACGGAATTATAGCCCTCAGACCCATCCGGATAGGTCGCCTTGGCGAAGACTTGCCCGCCACCCAGGCGCACGGCCTGCAGGCCGGAGAAGTTGGAGAACCAGGCCACCTGGATGGAGCCATAGCGCATGGCCTGGATCATCCCGGCATAGTCAGAGGCATAGAAGGGCTGGATGTCATAGCCCGTCCATTCCGACATGGCGGCGATGAACGGCCGCCAGTTGGATTCCAGATTGGACGAGGATTCCGTGGCGATAATGCCGAAATTCAGCGTGCGGCGCTCACCGGGATCGGCCAGCGCGGCCGGGCTGGTAGTCGTCTCACTGTCATCACCGGTCGGCGCAGAACAGGAGGCCAGACCCGCCAGCATGAGCAGGAGGGTGAGACGGACGAAAATCTGGGACATCAGGCGGATCATGATTCGCCTCCCTGGAAGGCGACTTCGAATTCGGGACCGTAAATCTCGACCAGCTTGTCGCGGTCCAGCCCGTCGGACGGGCCGTCATAGACGATCCGCCCCTTGTTCAGCGCAACTGTGCGGTCGCAGAATTTCTGGGCGTAATCGACCTGGTGCAGCGTCACCACCACGCTCAGACCGTCGGTCTGGTTCAGCTCGCGCAGCAATTCCATCACCTTGCGGGCGGACACCGGGTCCAGCGAGGCAATCGGTTCATCGGCGAACAGGCACTCCGCGCCCTGCACCAACGCCCGCGCAATCGCGCCACGCTGCTGCTGGCCACCGGACAGATTGGAGGCCCGGCGTCCGGCAAATTCGGCAATACCGACACGCTCCAGCGCATCCATCGCTGCCTGCTTCACCGCAATCGGGAACAGGCCCAGCGCACCGCGCCAGGCCGGCAGACGGCCTAGGGCACCCAGCATGACATTAGAAAAAAGGGTCAAACGGCCGACCAGGTTGAACTGCTGGAAGATGAAGCCCAGCCGGGCGCGATTGGCGCGCACACCGGAGCTGATCTTGCCGCTCTTCTGCATCACACGGCCCAGAACGGAGACCGGACCGGAATCGGAATCAGCCTTCTGCAGGGCAGCGGCGACGCGCAACAGGGTGGACTTGCCGGAACCGGACGGCCCGATAAGGGCGACCATCTCACCCGGTTCGATTGTCAGGCTGACATTGTCGAGCGCTTTCGTCTCGCCGAATGTCATCCGGACATTTTCGGCTTTGAGCGCCGCTGCGGCGTCTGTCATCTTGCCCTCACCCCTCTGTTCGCCACACTTAGTGGCGCAGTCGCATGACACTTTTGTGACAGGACCCGCATGTTTGTCATCCACGCCGCGAGCCTGATCCTCATTTCCGCGCTGATCGCGCTGGCCTGGATCGATTTTCGGACATACCGCCTGCCCGATCCAGTCACTTTACCGCTGATCGCCGTCGGTCTGGCAGTGAATGCGTTTGCGTTCAATACCCCGGCTGCGTCTGTAATCGGCGCAGCACTGGGCTATGGCGTTTTTGTCGCAATCGAAGTGGGCTTCCGGCGGCTGCGCGGCATACACGGGCTGGGCCGCGGCGATGCCAAGCTTCTCGCCGCCGGCGGGGCCTGGTGCGGCGGCTGGCTTCTGCCCGGCATCGTCCTGATCGGGGCCATCTCCGCCCTGCTCTTCGTGATGCTCTCGGCCCTCGCCCAGAAAAAGCGGATCGATGACACACAGGCCCACGCCTTCGGCCCCTGGCTGGCCCTGGGCATCGCTCTGGCCTGGATCTACAGGGCCTATGGCCCCGGCCTTTATCCGCCGGTATTCACGTTTTGAGTTACTGGGGCGCCTGTCCGGCGCCGCGGCAGGCATAGACACCGATCACCGGAATCACCAGCGTGCGCTGATTGGGCTGCACCACCCGCATCACGGCCCGTTCGATGCGTTGGCCGGCCGGCAGTGTTTCCCCCACCGTCCCGCTCAACCGCACATCCAGTTCGCGGTCGGTATCGACATAGACCCGGCTGAACGCCTCGCCCGTGACATAGCCACCCTCGCGCGCCGGCGTGTAAAATCCATTGTCCCGGCCCAGCGCATGGATTCGGGCAAAACCCTCCGTCTCATTCTCGAACGCCAAAAGGCGATGAGCACTATCGGCCGACCAGAAGAAGGTCGCACAGGCTCCTTCCGCCAGGGTCTGCGGCGGCAGTCCATGGCTGTCGCCCTGTGCAGAGGCCTCCACACCGGGACGCGCCTCACTGAGAACCGGCGGACGCGCCATCGCACCGGACGGTGCGGCATCCCCTGTCGTCACGCACCCTGCCAGCGGACCGGTCATGACAAGGCCGGTGAGCCCGATCAGTCTAGCGATATCCTGCATAGGCCTGCCTCCCTTCACCCCGCCAGACATCGCCCTCGCGGCGCAATCCGGCGATGGCGAGCATGTCCGCCATGGCGGCCTCATCCGTCTGTGCCGTCAAGGACCAGACCATTGCCTCCGTCTCGAACACGACATCGCCGGACAGCTCGAGACCGTCCGATGTCCCGGTGAAATCCAGCACAAGCCGGTCATCGCGGCAGGCGAACTGGCCGGTCAGAACCGGACCGTCCAACCCATACCCCGCCGCCAGGCTGGCCAGCGCACCCAGGCGCGCATCACCGCTCGCCTGCCGGCAAACGCCCTGATCCAATTCCAACCGTCCCAGACGAAGCTGAACGCGTTCAGCCCGGTCCAGCCCGGGCAAGTCCGGCGCGTCGAGCCGGTCCAGCGTGACAGAGATATCCGTGCGGCTCAGATCGATCCGGTTTCCACCTAGCACAGCCTTACCGCGCCCGCGCAGCTCCGGGTCGTCCACCTGCCAGTCGACGACGAGACGCCCGGTCAGAAGCCCCAGCGGCTTCAATTGCACTGCCGTCTCGCGGATCGCCACGCCCTGCACGTCCAGATCATAGATCCGTCCATCCCAGACCGTGCCATAGACATCGGAAAAGCCCAGCCGGTCGCCCCCGGCCAGCATGACCACGGCCTTTAGCGGCAACAGCACAATCAACCAGACCAGCAGAAGTCCCAGTACCAGACCGGCGCGCATCACCATCACGCGCCTCCTGCCCGGCGAAGCAGGATGGAGGCCGACACGGTATTGCCCGGCTCGCGGTCGAGGCTCGCCGACATCACACTGATCGAATACTGCTCCTCCAGATCGACCAGCAGGCCCATCACGGACTGGCCGGGCGCACGCTCGATCGTGATTGTCAGCCCGCCATCCTCGGTCGGCACCATACGGGCCAGAGCGATGTCGTGGCGCAGCGCCGTCGCACCGACCACGGCGCGCAGGGATTGCTGGGCCTGGCTGGCTTGTTGCGAGGCCCCGGCCGCCAAGTCCCGATAGGTCCGGGCATCGGTCTGAACGGACCGATAGAGCTGCATGGAGGCGGCGTAATCGGTGCGCGCGGAGGCATGGTAGTCGCGCAGCGGCCGGATCACGGCGACGGTCAGGAGCAACGCGATGATCAGCAGGCCCATCACGCCCAGCATGATCTGCTCGCGGCCGGTACGGGCCTGCCAATAGGCCAGGATCGGGGACAGGAACGCGCTCATCTCAACCTCACCGTGAATTCGCCTTCAATGGCATTGCCGCTCTGCCGGGCCCCGCCATCGATCAGCACGATCCCCAGCGCATCGGCATTCGTGTTCAGCGTCTCGAAATCGGCAAAGTCGGAATACAGCGCCGAGACCAGAAGCTCCGACCGCGCGCGGTCAAAGCGGACATGATCGATCCGCACGCTCTCGGTGTCCGCGGTCAGTTCGGCCAGGGCGGCGGACAATTGCAGGAAGGACGAGCCGCTTTCGCCGCCGCCCAGCCGCGCCAGTCCGTCACCCAGCAAGCGTTCCGCCTCAGCGGGAATGACCCGGCGGGTGACATTGGACATGGCGGCCCGGAACTCGGCCACCGTCGCCTCATCGAACCGGTCAGCCTGCATCCGGTAGTAAAGACCCTCGCCGCCGGTCAGCAGGCAGAAACCCGCCAGAAGCGCCGCTGCGAGGGCGGCCGGACGCTTGAGCGGTCCGGCCAGTTCCGACCAGTCCATCTTCGACAGAAGCCGCTCGCCCAGCAGGGGCGGCAGGCTGGCGATCAATCCCGCCGACAGCGCCGAGGCGGCGAGATCGAGATCGCCGCGCGGCACTTGTTTGAAATTCTCACCGGCCAGACCCAGCGTCATGGACACGGTGATGCCGTGTTCCGAAGCCGGCTGGACCAAAGGCGAAATCACCGACCCGAAGAGTTTGGGATCCAGCGCCCCACCGGCCGCCTGGCCCTGCGCGCGGGCGCCCTCGCCATAGAACCAGAGCACGCTGTCACCGCGATCGAACAGGGTCAGCCCGGCCTCCGGGTCCGCGCCCGCCATGGCATCGGTCAGCACGTGGACCGGCCGTACGGCCAGCGGCGTGATGCGCGCCTGCCAGGCTTCGACGGTTTCACCATTCGCCGCCATCACCCAGCGCCGCCCATTCTCCTGGCGCGAGCCCGGAACCACGACCGTGTCGGCCAGGCGGGAGGCCAGCTCGTCCTCGATGGCAAAGGGGGCCGCTTGGCGCGCCTCGCGATCCCCGCGTGCCGGCAGATCGATCTCCGACAGGAAGACGCTTTCGGCCGGCAACAGGACCAGGGTACGGGTCACGCCGCCCAGATCGGCGGGCAATTCCGTGTTGTCCGCGCCCAGCTCACCGGATTCCAGACGCTCGCCCCGCCCCGGATCGATGATCGACCAGTGGATGCGGCCCGTCTCTTCCAGCCTGAGGATCAGGTCCTGGCTCATGCGATACTTCCGTAACTCTGGGTGATCCGGCGCAGTGTGCCGCCGGAATAATCGATCAATGTGCTCAGGACAAAAACTTGCCCGGCATGGACCACATCGATCTCGATGTCGAAATAGCGGGTCTGCAGACCCAGCGCGCTGCGCCGGTTGGCATCGGGATCGGTCTCGCGGACCACATCCAGCGCCCAGAAGGCCTCGATACTGGCGAACCCGCCCTGCGGCCGTTCCAGCAGAATGCCTTCGATGGCGGTGCGGTTCAGTTCACCGTCGAACACGGCAGACAGGAGCGGCCAGTCCTCGGCCTGCAGCGTGTTGATATTGAGCGGCACAGGCGCCGCCTCCGGACGCGTGCAGACGAAATCCGCCAGCCGACGGTAGATGTCCGGCGTCACGGCATCCAGAGACAGCAATTCCTCGCGCTCGACCATCAGCGTATTGCCGGTGCGGTAGGCCGCGTAGAGCCCGTCCTCGCCCCCCGAAGCCACCGGCCGCGTGTCCGTATCGATCCAGTCCGTGGCCTGGGCCGCAATCCGCGACGCCGCGCCGGTGGGAATGTCCAGCGCCCGCATCAGGATTTCAAACCGCGCGGCCTGTTCCGGAACGGCCAGCCAATTGCCCTGCCCGTCCGGCGTCACCAAGGAATTGAGATTGAAGCAATTATTCCCGTCGCGGATGCGGCCGGTCAGCAGGCCGCGATCAATGGGAAAGGCGCGCTCGCCCTGCAGCCAGGCGGCGTCCGGACGCAGCGCCGTCTCCGGCTCGGCCATGGCCCGTTGGAGCAGGGTTTCGGAGAACTCCCGCGCACCCAGTGCATACCAATAGGCCTGGTCGCGGACCTGGAGATTGGTCGCCCGGCGCTGGGCAAAACGCAGATCACCGGCCAGCACGACCGCCAGGCTGGCCATCACCGTGACCAGCATGAGTGCACTGACCAGCGAAGCGCCGCTCTCCTTGTGTCCGGGCACACGCATCAGCGGACACCTCCCGGCGTCAGGACGACATGCTCCATCTCGCCCATCCCGTCCCAGTCATAGCGAAGCCGGATGGCGGACGGCAGTCCGACCTCGCCCCCTGCACGCACCAGAAGACGGCGGCTCCAGGCTGCGCCCAGCAGCACATCCAGCTCCACATCGCGGATCGCATCCAGCAGGACGATCTCGCTGTCCGGCGTCAGGTCCGTGGCATCCGGATAGGCCCGAACCCGGCGGATCAATGCTTCGCCGCGCACCAGATATTCCACATGCAGGAGCGAGCTGCGCTCACGCAGCAGGCCCGGATTGGCTCGGCCACGCCGGGTGAATGACAGCAGGATCCGCTCATTGCGCACCGGACCGCCGGTCCGCACCAGACCGTCATTGTCGGCGGCGAAGATCTCGCGCTCTGGATAGCCATCAGCATCACGCACGGGGCGCAGCACGATCTGGCCGGCATCCTCGCGCAAGAGCGTGCGCACCCGGTCCAGCGCGGCCATCCGGTCCAGCGCCGCGCGATTGACGTCCTGCGCCGTCAGGCTGGCCGACATCAACGCGACCGAGATCGCGCCGATCACGGCAAAGATGAAAACCGAGACCAGGACCTCGATCAGGGAGAAACCGCTCTGCGCGGTGACCGGCCGGTCCATCAGCCCGGCCTCCGGAAGGTCGTGTATTCAGCGGCGATGCGCTCGCTACCCGCCTCGCGCACTTCCAGATGCAGGCGCAGCAGGCCTTCATCATCGGTGCGGCTGACCTGCAGCGCCCAGTCATAATCAACGCCCGCCAGCGCGTACGCGCCGGAACGCGAAACCGGAACACCGGCGTCCAGCCATTGCGTGTTGAGGATGTTTTCTGCGGCCAGTGCCGCCAGGGAATGGCTGCGCACGGCGTCGGCATTGCGGGTGGTCGCGCTGGTCATGTTGACCAGGGCCAGGCCCGCCACTGACAGCACGGTCAGCGCCACCATCATCTCGATCAGGGAAAAGCCGCATTCGCGCTCGGGGGCCGGCATCATGACGCGCCCCCTTCGGTCCGCTGCAGGCCGCCCTGCCCGGTCCAGTCCAGCTCGGTCCAGCCTTGCGCCGTGTCCAGGCGCAGGCGGAAAGGTTCGGTCAGGCCTGCCGGGTCAAACCAGATCGCCGGTATGCCGGCGGCGTCCGTGTCCTGCGGCAGGAAACCATCGGGCACGTCCAGACGCACCTCTCCGTCCAAACGATGGGCGGCCAGACTGGGATGATCCCGCATCACCCACCATTGCCGATCGACATAGCGGTAGAAGGCATAGACTTGGCCATCATCCTCGACCGCCAGCCCGACCGGGGACCCGGTCGCAATCGCCTCTTCGGCCGCCTGGTTCAGGCGCAGGGCCAGCCGGTCCGTCTCGTGATCGAGCGGAGCGGATGGCGGCTGCAGGGTGAGACTGATCGCAAAGGCGACGATGCCGAGTATCGACACGCCGACCAGAACCTCGATCAGGGACACCCCGGCTTCACGCCCGGACATATGCGACCGGTCAGGCGACATCAGCCCTCCCAGTTTCCGATATCGGCATCCAGGCCTTCACCACCCTCGCGGCCATCGGCGCCCAGGGAGTAGATGTCGATCATGCCGTGCTGGCCCGGATAGACATACTGGTAGGGATTGCCCCAGGGGTCATCCTGCAGGTGGCGCACATAACCGCCCTCGCGGTAATTGCCGGCATCGCGCGGGGCTTCCACGAGGGCCTGCAGCCCCTGTTCGGAGGACGGATATTCGCGCATGTCCATGCGATAGGCATCCAGCGCCTGTTCCAGCGTCGCGATATCCGTGCGCGCCTTCTGCAGCATGGCCTGGTCCTGTGCCGGCAGGACATTGAGCAGCACGATCGTGCCCATGATGCCGATGATCACCACGGCGATCATGATTTCCAGCAGCGAGAAACCGGCTTCCGTGTCGGTCTCGTCTGCGTGTGTTTGCTTGTGTGCGAGCGGGTCGGTCATCGACGCCTCCCTAGCCTAGAGCCAAAGTGTTGAGTTGCAGGATGGGCAGGAGGATGGAGAGCACGATCACCACCACCACACCGCCCAGGGCCAGGATGATTCCCGGCTCGAGAAGATTGAGACCGACGGTCACCGCACCGTCGATTTCCTGTTCCATCTGATCAGCCGCGCGGCGGAACATTTCCCCCAGCGCGCCGGAGCGTTCCCCGGCCGCGACCATGAACAGCATGAGAGAGGGGAACCAGCGGCTGGCCTGCAGCGCATCGGACAGGCCGCGCCCGGTCTCCACACTGGCCCGGACCGTTTCCACCTTGGCTCGGAAGGCCAGATTGCCGGACGCCCGCGAGGCCGCACCCAGCGCCTCCGGCAGCACGGATCCCGACTCGATCAGAATGCCCATCGTGCGGGCAAAGCGGGCCGCCTCGACCTGGCGCAGGAAACCGCCCAGCAGGGGCAGGCGCACCAGAAAACCGTCGAACATGGTGCGGATCGCCGTCTGCCGCAGGGCCAGGACAGTCACCACGACCAATGCGCCCAAACCGGCCAGGATGAAGGGCCAGCTGACCAGCAGTGCAGCGGACAGACCGATCATGATCTGGGTCAGCATCGGCAATTCCATGCCCATGCCGGTGAATTGCTCGGCGATCTTGGGTACGACGAAGGTCATCAGCAGGGCGACCACGCCCAGCGCCACCACTGACAGCACGACCGGATAGACCAGCGCGCCGGTGATGCGGTTCTTCACCGCCTCTTCCTTTTCCAGATAGTCCGCCAGACGGGCCAGCACGGCGTCCAGCCCGCCGGCCTGTTCACCGGCCGCGACCATGGCGCGATAGACCGCCGGGAAGGAGCGCGGAAAGCCTTGCATCGCCTCGGACAGGCGGGCGCCTTCACTGACCCGGCCGCGCACGGCCAGAAGGACGCGTTTCATGTGATGACGCGCGCCCTGTTCAGCCAGCAGACCCAGCGTTTCGGCGACCGGCATGCCGGCCCCGATCAGGCTGGACATCTGGCGCGTGATCAGCATCAGCTCACGGCTGGAGAGGTCCTGCGCGCGCAACCGGTCCATCAGGCTTTCACCGTCACCGGAGCGGGCAACCTGGCGGTTCTCGGCAGACCGCAGGGAGAGGGGCGCCATCGACCGGCTGCGCAATTCCCGCCGGGCGGCATATTCGCTATCGGCCGTGATCAGACCCTTGGACTTGCGGCCCCGCTCATCCAGCGCCTCGTATTCAAACGCCGGCATCGCGTCCCTCCTCGCGGCTTACGCGGAGGATTTCGGAGAGCGGCGTGGTTCCGGCCAGCACCAGGTCCACACCATTCTGGAACAGGGTCTTGCGCTGGGCGAAGGCCTGCGCCGCCATCTCGCTCTCGCGGGCACCGTCATGGATTTGCTTGCGCAGCGCATCATCGACCATGACCAGCTCATAGACACCCGTCCGGCCGTCAAACCCGGTCGATTTGCAATGGCTGCAGCCTGTCGGACGATAAAGCGTCACATCGCTGCGCCCGGCCAGTCCCATCAGCTCCAGCTCGGCCGCATCGGGCGTGTAGGCTTCACGGCAATGCGTGCACAGACGCCGCACCAGGCGCTGGGCGACGATGGCGGTCAGGGTGGAGGCCAGTAGATAGCTCTCCACGCCCATATCACGCAGGCGGGCAATCGCCGCGACGGCGGAATTCGTGTGCACCGTGGACAGGACGAGGTGACCGGTCAGCGAGGCCTGGACCGCGATCTGCGCGGTCTCGCCATCGCGGATTTCGCCGACCATGACGATATCCGGGTCCTGGCGCAGGATGGCGCGCAGCCCGGCCGCGAAGGTCATGCCGACCTTGGCATTCACCTGGGTCTGGCCGACCCCGTCGATGGCGTATTCCACCGGGTCTTCAACCGTGAGGATATTGCGGGTTTCCTCATTGAGCAGGTTCAGCCCGGCATAAAGCGTGGTGGTCTTGCCCGCCCCGGTCGGGCCGGTGACGAGAATGATGCCATTGGGCTGGGCCAGCGCCTTGCGCATGTCGGCCAGCAGGCTTTCCGGCATACCCAGATCATCCAGGCGGAAGCGGGCCTGGGAATTGTCCAGCAGGCGCAGCACGACCCGCTCGCCATGACGCGATGGCAGGGTGGAGACACGGACATCCACCGACTGCCCGCCCAGTGTGATCGACAGACGCCCGTCCTGGGGCACGCGCTTTTCGGCAATATCCAGGCGCGCCATCACCTTGATACGCGAGACCAGGGGTGCGGCCAGGCGCGGCGAGACCGAGACCGTCTCGTGCAGCACGCCGTCCACGCGATAGCGGATCGAGACCCGATCCACGAAGGGTTCGACATGGATGTCCGAGGCAGCCGTGCGCACGGCTTCGGCGATCATGCCATTGATCAGGCGGATCACCGGCGCATCCGAGGCACTGTCCAGCAGGTCTTCGGTTCGCGGCATTTCATCGATCAACCGGCTCAGGCTCTCGCCGGCCTCATGATCGGCGGTCTCCGTATCCGCACCCAGACCGTCATAGGCGTAGATATCCGACAGGGCCTTGTCGAACTCGCCCGCCTCGCAGCTCACCACGGGATGGCTGGCGCCGACCACGCGGCGCACTTCCATCAGGCCCAGCCGGTCGCCATCCTTGCGCAGCAGGAAGGCCGGCGCATCACCGGGGCGAAAGGCCACCCCTTTCTGGCGCGCGAAGGCATAGGTGACAGGCGTCTCACTCGTCATTCGAAACCTGCGCGGTCTCGGTCATCATCATTTCGACGATGGATTCCAGCGAGCTGGAACCGGTCTCCGAGGTCTGGACCTGCTGGTTGCGGATATAGTCATAGCGGTTCGCCGTGACCGCCCGCATGTCCGCCTCGTCGCGGATGATGGTCGGACGGATGAAGACCATGAGATTGGTGCGGCGGCTTTCCGTTCCATCGGAGCGGAAAAGGCGGCCGACGCCCGGCACGCGGGACAGGCCCGGCACACCGGATGTGGTGTCATTGTCTTCCTGCTGGATCAGACCGCCCAGTACGATGATCTCGCCATTATCCGCCAGCACGGTCGTGTTCACCGAACGCTTGTTGGTGATCAGATCGGCACTGCCCGTCGTCACCGTGCCGGCGACGGAGGACACCTCCTGCTCGATCAGCAGGCGCACCGTATTGCCCTCGGTGATTTGCGGCCGCACAACCAGGCGCACACCCACTTCCTGGCGATCCACCGTGCGGAAAGGGTTGGAATTGTCAGCGCTGAGCACTTCACCCGTCGTCACCGGGATTTCCTGGCCGGACAGGAAGGAGGCTTCCTCATTGTCCAGCGCCAGGATGGACGGTGTTGCGAGCACGTTGGAATTCACATCGCTCTCGACGGCATTCAGAACGAGGCCGAACAGATTGCCGCTGCCATTCTGGCCGCCAAAGCCCAGCGTGCCGCCGGAGGCGCCCAGCAGAGAGTTCAGGGCTGCGGTGCGCAGGGTCTCGTTGAACGTGCTGTCATCATCGCCCGGCGAGGCAATCGCGCCGGTCAGGGCCAGTAGGTCCGGCGTGTTGGACCCGAAACGTGTCATCGCCAGCGGCGCATCGCCCTCCCCGCCGGCCAGCAGCATCTGCACGCCCAGCTCCTGGGCCACCGTGTCGGACATCTCCACGATAATGCCTTCGACCAGGACTTGCGGCCGGCGCACATCGAGCTGGCGGATCACCAATTCCATCTCGCGCTGCACATCGGGGTCGGCATTGATCACCAGCGCATTGGACGGCGCATGATAGGACACAGACGGCCGTCGCGTGACGCCTTCAGCCTCGGTCAGGGTTTCCACCACCTGTTCCAGGATCGGCAGGAGGTCCTCGCCATCGGCATGGTTGAGGTGGATGACGCGGAAGCCCTGGCTGGACCGGCTGACACTGTCGACGCGGCGGATCAGGGTCATCATCTCGCTGACAGCCTGGCGATTGCCCCGCAGCAGGACCGTATTGGAGGCCGGGATCGGCGCGATGGTGACATTGAACACCGTATCGTCCTCGCCTGCGGAATTGCGCGTGCGCATGGTCTGCAGGATGCGCGTCATCTCGGCGGCGGAGACATTCTCCAGCTCGACCATTTCCACCACGGAAGTGTCCCGGTCCAGATCACGCAGGACAGCGCGGATCCGGCTGACATTCTCGGCATAATCGACGATCACCAGGACATTGCCGTCCTCGGCCGCATTCACGAAACCGGTCTGCGACACCATCGGCCGCACCACGCCCAGCGCATCGCGCGTGCCGGCATGGTTCAGGCGAACAACGGCGGTGACATACTGGTCGCCGCGCACATCGGCATTGACCGGGCTGGAGGTTCGGGCTCCGGCCTGTTCCGGCACGATCTGATAGGCCCCGGACGCCGTCGGCACGACGGCAAAACCGTGCACGCGCATGGTCGACAGGAAAACCTGGAAATACTGGTCCGAGGTCAGCGGTGTCTGCGAGGTGATGGTCACCCGTCCGCGCACATTGGGATCGACGATGAAGGTGTAACCGGTGACGGCGGACACATCATCGATCACGGCCTGGATCTCGGCCTGGTTGAAATTCACCACCTGGTCCTGGGCCTGCGCCGGCTGGCTGAGCGTCAGGGCGGGGGCGGCCGCCAGGACCAGCGCCAGGAGCGGAGCGGTCAGGCGTTGGATGAGGTCACGCATCAGGGCAGTTCCACTTGCACACTCAGGGGCAGACCGCCCCGGTTGATGGACAGCTCGACGTGGTCTTCACCCCGCAGCCGTGCGAATTCGGCACCCAGGTCGGAAATCTCCGAGACCGGGCGGTTATTGATGGCGGTCAGAATATCCCCTTCGCGCACGCCCATGGCGGCCAGCAGGGCCGGGTTTCCGTCCTGCACGCGATAGCCGGTCAGCTGACCGTTCTCGCGCACCGGTTCGGCCCGGAACAAGCCTTCAATCGATTGCGTGCCGCCGGTCGTGGTGACGGTGCGGCGGCTGGTGGCCCGTCCGGCCCCGCCGGCCTCATCACGCAGATAGAGGGATTCAATGACACCGCGCCGGTCGATCAGGACGTGATCGACATGCACTTCCTCCAGCGTGACACCATCGAGAATGGTGTGGCCGGCCGCGAAGAAACGCTGGCGGTTGTCGGGCGTCTGGATGATCGCGCCGCCACTGTCCGGCGTCGCGCCGCGGCGGATGCCGCGCAGGGTCAGATTGAGCTGGGTTTCCTGGACATTGGCCTGGGCCGCGGCGACCGGCTCGGCCCCGATGCGATGGTCGGCGAACAGGTCGCCCTCGCGCAGGCGGGAGAGATCGGCGACATAGGCCGGTTCGCGCGTCGCCAGGCGATTGCCGGATGTGTCCTGCTGGAAATCGGCCGCGCTTGCACCGAAGGCGATGAGCCAGATCAGACGGGCCAGGATAAAGGTCAGGGCGACAAGCAGACCCAGCTCGGCGAGACCAATCATCAAACGCGCCGGACGCGGCACCGAGGTGCGCCCCTTCTGGCTGTCTGTCATGGCCTGTGCCTGGTTCATATACTTGCTCGTCCGCCCCTGTTTCTGGAAACCGACAGGCATTCAACGCATGGGAATCGCGAATTCCGTCGGAGACGCGCCCTGCGATACACGTGGCCCACGTCAGTTTTGCGACGTTTCGGGAATAATCGTGTGACGATTGCGCCAGGGCAGGCCCGAAGGCCCGCCCCGACACATGTCGGTCTTACCAGGTGCGGCTGATGGAGACGCTGAAGGACGTACCCACTTCGTAGGTATCGACCGGCAGCACCACATCGCCATCGCTCTGGGTGGCTTCATAATCGTCGCCCAGGATGTTGCGGACCGAGAAACCGAAGTCCCAGTCAGCATTGGCGACTTCAACCGTACGGCTGTAGACGAAGTCCAGCGAGCTGGGGACCTGCTCGACGATCTCCGGGAGATTGTCGGACAGGTTGGCCACGGCGCGCGAACGCTCACCCGTATAATTGTAGAGCAGCGCACCGCGAGCCCGGCCGTCGAAGGTTTCGAAGCCGACCTGCACGTTGAACAAATGCTCGGACTGACCCTGGAGGGCGCGTCCATCCTGGATGAAGCCGGCCGCATTCAGCTCGAGGGCCAGCGGGTTGCCGAAGGCACCCTGGGCCACCGTGACCGTGCCATCCGCGGAGACTTCCGACTGGATGTAGGTGTAGTTCGTCTTGATGAACCACTCACGGTCATTGAAGAAGGGCTGGTCCCAGCGGCCGGAGAGATCGAAGACTTTTTCGTATTCGAACTCGGCACCCGTCAGGGTCGCTTCCGGCGCGTTGATGAAGGACGTGTTCAGTCCGTCACCGATCGGGATAATGAATTCCTCGATCGGGTTTTCCAGGATCTTGTGGAACAGGCCGACGGTCACGAACTCCTCGCGTCCGAAGTAATACTCCAGACGGGCATCGAAGCTCTCGATCTCGGTGTTTACCAGGAAGGGGTTACCCTGGAAGCGCTGGTCCGTATCGGTGTTGAAGAACTCCGCGAACGCCAGCTCGCGGAATTGCGGGCGGGTGATCGACTGGGAGTAACCGGTACGCAGCTGCAGATTGTCAGCAAAGGTCCAGGTCAGGGTCACGGCCGGCAGGAAGTAGTCTTCCTTCAGCTGCGTCTCGATCTGGCCGCTGTCGGCAGCACTGGCCGGGAAGGCATAGGTGTCGACGCTCTGCTGACCGCTTTCATAACGGCCACCGATGGCGGCCCGCACGAAGGGCGTCAGCTGGGCATCAACGCCGGCATAGGCGGCTTCCACCTGCAGCTCACCCGCATAGGCTTCCGGGAAGGTCAGCCCCCCGGTTTCCACCAGGCGCAGACGGCTGTCAGTGATGTTCTGGTTCGCAAAGATGTAGTCGATGCGGGAGAACAGCAGATCCGCCGGAATGCCTTCGGAACCCTGTTCGAAGGAGAAGCGGCGCGTATAGGCGTCGCGTTCGCGCAGGGTGTAGGAATAGCCACCGGACAGTTCGACATCCATGTCACCCAGGGTCAGCGGATAGGCGAGGTCAAAACCGCGATCGCGGGTATTGTCCTCGATTTCCGAGAAACGGGTGAAGTTGTCGTTGATGTCGCCTTCATAGCGATAGGTCTGAAGGGCGTCTTCAAACTGGTAGTTCACGAAGCGCTGGTAGGGCGCGTCACGCGTGGCCGTCGCGTCGGAGATCCGCCAGTCCACGGACAGGTCGCCGAGGCTTTCGAACACGTGCTCACCGGAGAGCTGGTTGAAGATCACCTGACGCTCGAACCATTCGGTGTAGTCACCGCGGACAACGGCGGAGGAACCGGCGTTGAACTGTTCTTCGGAACGCGCACCCTTGGTGGTCGAACGCAGCACCATGCTCAGGAAGTTGATTTCGTGGTCGTTGTACCAGTCAACGCCCACCGAGATCATGCCCGAGGCTTCGATATTGTTTTCGGTCGACAGATAATTGTCGATGCCTTCGCCGAGCGGAGCCAGGCCGGAGCGGTCCGCGGTCACCGGTCCGTTCTCGTAGACGAGACCGTTGGAACCGATGGAGCCCTTGCCGCGCTGACCCTGACGGGTTTCCCACGAATTGTCGTAGGAGAAGGCGCCGAGCACGCCGAGCGAGAAGCCGTCGAAATCGAAACGCTCACCGGCTTCCAGGGAGATGTCGCCATTCGCGTCGACATCCACATTCTGGAGCACCCAGAGTTCCGAATTCACCAGCGAGCGGCCGATGGCCTGCTGCTGGTCGGCCGGCAGGTTATTGCCGACGCGGGTGGTCGGGAACACGGCAGCCAGTTCAGCCGGCATGTCACGCAGACCGTCATCATAACCCAGCCAGTCCGTGTCGGAGCCGGCATAGGTCAGACCGCGATTGCCCGTCGTGACCGTGTCGAAACTGCCGCCCACCGAGATCGTCAGGAAACGGTCATCGGGAAGGTTGGAGGTTTCGATACCGATCACACCGCCGCCGAACTCACCCGGGAATTGCGGGGAGAAGGTCTTCTGCACGAGCACATTCGAGAGAATATTGGTCGGCAGAATGTCCAGCGGTGCGGCACGGCGGAAAGGTTCCGGCGACGGCATCGGCGAGCCGTTGAGCAGCGTGTTGGAGTAACGTTCATTGAGGCCGCGGACGACGACAAACTTGCCGCCCGTGGTCGACAGACCGGTCACCCGGACCAGGGCCGCAGCCAGGTCGGAGTCGCCGGTGGTTTCCAGATCGTCGATCGAGAGGGCCGCAGAGACTTCCGAGGTGACGCGACGGTCATCCGGAATGTACTGGAAGCGGACCTGGATCACGTCTTCGGGTTCGGAGGACGGAGCGTCCTGCGCGAAGGCGGCTACCGGAACAAGCGTCGTGGACGCCAGCAACGCAGCCGAGAGCGCGATTCGATTGGTTTTCATCCTAATCACCATGTGACTGCATTCAAAACGAAGTCCTGGCCGACCGGGGCCGGCCAGGGGCTCGGTTGCGTTACTGGGTGCGACGGAAGGTCCAGCCCTGGTACCAGGTGTCGTTGGCGTCCTCGACGGCACCGACATAGGTCGTGGCGGTGAACCAGCTGTCCATCGCGTTCACGTCCGTGACCGTGGTGGCCAGTTCCGTGGCGCTCGGCACAACACCGGTATTGCCCGGGATGAAGGCAAAGCCGGACATGCCGTTGGTGGCGCTGTCGACATTGTTGATCATGGTGTTGTTGAACCAGTCGGCCACATCCACCAGATCGTTGGCACCATCGTCAGCGAAGTTCTCCGTGCAGTTGAAGAACACCGACTGGACGATCAGGTCTTCATCGGCCGGACGGCCGTTGGAGAAGGTGATGCCGTCGAAGGTCGCGTCGTCATCAATGTCCAGGCACTGCTCGCCCATATCGACCACGATGCCGTTGTAGAACTCACCGGCGGTACCGGCGCGAAGCAGCATGCCGTCATCCGATTCCGCGGCACCGCGTTCACCGATGATCGTGAAGTTGGAGATGCGCGGGTTGGAACGCGGCGTCAGGTCATTGTTGGAGGAGCGGTTGTCGAACTCGAAGCCCTGGTCGGCATCATCGCCCGACTGGGCCACGATCACGAATTGGGCGCGGCCGACCCAGCCATCCGTGTAGTCGAAGCTGTCATCGGCATTGCCGGTCAGGACCAGGTGGCGGACATCAACCGTACCACCGAACATTTCCACGCCGTCATCGGCATTATTGTGGACTTGGACATAGTCGACTTCCGTACCGGAACCGATGCCCTGGAAGGCGATGCCGTTGAGCTCGTCTTCATTGTTGATCAGGAAGCCGGCATAGCGGACCTGCGTGTAGAAGATGTTGCCCGTGTCATCATCGACCGTGGCGCCACCGAACAGGCCGGAGGAGCCTTCACCCGACTTTTCGCAATCCACGGTGCCGCCGGTGGCCGTACCGTCGATACAGGCATTGATCGGCGCGCGGCCGTTCAGCACCAGGCCGCCCCACTGACCGCGGTCATTGGCGCCCACCGTGCCTTCAACGTCCGAACGGGCCGTCATGACAACCGGCGAGGTCGCCGTACCGTTGGAGAAGATGGAGGAGCCGCGGGCCACGACAATGTAGTCGGAACCGGCGGTGCCGAAGATGGTGACACCCGGGTCGATCGTCAGGCTGGCTTCGATGCCGGACGGCAGCGGGCTGGCCGGATCGGGACCGAGGTCCACACCGACGAAGACCGGACCGGCCAGCTCGTAGATCGAGCCGCGTGTCAGGCGCAGGTCAGACGTGACATTGCCGGTGATCTGGCAGACGCGGGAGCCGTTGATCGTCTCGGCGCTCTCGGTCGTGCCCGTCGGGCAGCCCGGATCCTCGAACAGGTCGAAGGTCCAGCCGGCCGCCCAGTTGGACGCGCTCGTTTCGGACGGCGAGAAGGCACCGACGAAGCTCGTGGCGTCGAAATAGCTGTCCAGGGCGTTCACGTCGGTGACGGTCGTGGCCAATTCCTGCGGGCCCGGGAAGACACCGGCCATGGAATTGGTCGCGCTGTCGACATTGTTGATCATGGTGTTGTTGAACCAGTCGGCCACATCCACCAGGTCATCAGCGCCGTCATCGGCGAAGTTTTCGGTACAGTTGAAGAAGACCGACTGGACGATCAGCGCTTCAGAGGCCGGACGGCCATTGTTGAAGGTGATGCCGTCGAAGGTCGCGTCGTCATCAATGTCCAGGCACTGCTCGCCCATATCGACCACGATGCCGTTGTAGAACTCACCGGCGGTACCGGCGCGCAGCAGCATGCCGTCATCCGATTCTGCGGCACCGCGTTCACCGATGATGGTGAAGTTGGAGATCATCGGGTTGGAGCGCGGCGTCAGGTCATTGTTCGAGGAACGGTTGTCGAATTCAAAGCCCTGGTCGGCGTCGTCGCCGGACTGGCGAACCAGCACATATTGGGCGCGGCCGACCCAGCCGTCCGTGTAGTCGAAGCTGTCATCGGCATTGCCGGTCAGCACGACGTGGTTCACGTCGACGGCGCCACCGAACATCTCGATGCCGTCATCGGCATTGTTGTGGACCTGGATGTAGTCGACTTCCGTGCCGTTACCGACACCCTGGAAGGCGATACCATTGAGTTCGTCTTCATTGTTGATCAGGAAGCCGGCATAGCGGACCTGGACATAACGCAGGATGCCGCTGTCGTCAGCCGGGTTGTCGCCGCCGAACAGGCCGGAGGACCCTTCACCGGATTTCTCGCAATCAGCGGAACCGCCAACTGCCGTACCGTCGATACAGGCATTGATCGGGGCGCGACCATTGATGATCAGGCCGCCCCACTGGCCACGGTCGAGTGCGCCGACCGTGCCTTCAATGTCGGAGCGCGAGGTGAAGACCACGGGTGCGTCCGACGTGCCGATCGCCTCGATGCGCGAGCCGCGCGTCACGACGATATAGTCAGAGCCTTCCGCACCGAACAGCGTGGCACCCGCGCCGATCTCCAGCGTGACCGGCGTGCCGCCGGCGCTCGCGAAATCTTTCTGCGGCTGGGAACCATCGTCCAGACCGATGAAGGTCGGGCCCGTGATGATGACGCCGGCATTGGCGGCGATCACGGTGTCCGTGGTGATATTGCCGGTGATCTCACAGGCATTGATCGTGATGTCGCCATTGGTGACCGAGGTTTCACGCACCGAACCGGTGCCGCAGCCGCCGGCCGGGATCAGGTCGATCGTGGTCTGGCTTCCGCCGCCACCACCGCCGCCACCGCCACCCGGAGGCGTGCCCAGGTCTTCATTACCCGGGGAGGAGATGGACGTATCTGCGCACGCCGCGAAAAAGGCGCACGCGGTGGTCACAAGCAGGAGCTCGCGAAAGTTTTTCTTCACCGACATTGAAGACCCCCAAAAGGATTAAAACTCGACGACGGCGGTACCGGCGCATCCGGACCTGACCGCTTGGGGCGGGCATAAACATCAGCTTTGTAACGCTTGAATGACACGGGATTGGCGGCCCGGGAGGTGTCCACAGGGCTCACGACCCAAAGTCTGGGAGTCGGCCCGAGCCGAACAGACTATATCTAGGCAGTACAAGGGTTTTCGTGTTTCGGTTATTTCGGGTATTCACAAACAATTCTTATTTGAAATTTTTGCGACAACTCGGAATATGACACTTCCTTTACAGAATTCACCGGCTTTGTTTTGAAGTTTTGTGAAACCCGACTCAATGGAAACAGATCAGTAGACAGATCAATATTTGCACCCCTTGTCAGGCCGGGCCCGACCGACCACACTCGGGTCGCCTTTCGCAACCGGAGGAATGCCTCCATGACAAAGTGCACCGCACAAAAAATTCCCACTTTACACAGCGCTTTTGTGACTTTAATTGCGCTTCTCCCGGCGGAGGCGACGATGCCGGATTGGGTTAACTGCCAACAGGGGGTCACGTGAGTTGCACACGTACCATACGCCCCTGGACCTGGTCCGTTCACGGCACGTAGAAAATCCGGTCGTCTGCGCACGTCCGGATCGTGTCGAACACGCGAGCCACTGGTTCCAGGACAATTTTCCGGGCGAAGTCCTCTACGCCGTCAAAGCCAATCCGAGCCCCTGGATTCTCCAGACGCTCCACAAGGCTGGCACGCGCTTCTACGACGTCGCTTCGATTCCTGAAATCAAGCTGGTGACCGAGCATTGTCCCGGTGCCCGCATGGCCTTCCTGCACCCCGTGAAAAGCCGCGAGAGCATTCGTCGCGCCTATTACGAATTCGGTGTGCGGATTTTCGCCCTCGATTGCGAAGCCGAGCTTCAGAAGATCCTCGAAGAGACGAATTACGCCAAGGACGTCACGCTGATCGTGCGCCTGGCCGTCTCCAATGACGGGGCCATCTTCTCGCTGGCGGGCAAGTTCGGCGTGCCCGCCTATGAGGCCGCCGAGCTGATCCGCAAGGCCCGCGCCCATGCCGAAGAGCTGGGTGTCAGCTTCCATGTCGGCTCGCAATGCATGCAGCCCTCGGCCTATCGCTCCGCCATGCTGGAAGCCTCCCGCCTGATCGTTCAGGCCGGGGTGACCGTGGACATTGTCGATGTCGGCGGCGGCTTCCCCTCCATCTATCCGGGCATGACCCCGCCGCCGATGGATGACTACATCGCCGCGATCGAGGATGCCTTCGAGGAGATGATGGTCCTGGAGAATGCCGACCTGTGGTGTGAGCCGGGCCGGGCACTGGTCGCCGAGTGCGAGAGCGTGCTGACCCGTGTCGAACTGGTGAAGGGCGATGCCCTCTACCTCAATGACGGCGCCTATGGCCGCCTGTTCGACGCCGCCCACGCCAAATGGCCCTTCCCGGTCCGTCTGCACCGCGCCAAGGGTGAGCCCGGCGCGCAAACGGCCTCCTTCCGCCTGTTCGGCCCGACCTGCGATTCAATGGATGCCATTCCCGGCCCGTTCGAACTGCCGGCGGACATTGCCGAAGGCGATATCATCGAGATCGGCATGCTCGGCGCCTATGGCACCGCGCTGGCGACCGACTTCAACGGTTTCGGAACCGTCGAACGTGTTGCGGTTGAGGATATGCCCTGGCCGTCTATGTTCGAGGTCCAACCCGATCAGGCGGACGATACCGAAGCGACCGTCATTTCCTTCGCGCGCGCCCGGCGCCGCCGCCCCAGACTTAGGAGACGTGCATGAGTGATACCTCGAACCGCAAGGCCGAGCTGCTCTCCTCCCCGATCGAGCATATCGACATCACCGCCTTTGACGGCCGCCAGATGATCGACAGCTGGGAGAAGATGTCCTTCACCTCGCGTGACGCGGCCCGCGCCGCCCGCATCCTGCAAGCCGCTGTCGCGGATCCGGACTGCTCGGTCATCCTGACCCTGGCCGGCTCCACCTCGGCCGGTGGCTGCATGCATGTCTGGCGCGACATGGTCCGTCACAACATGGTCGACGCCATCGTCTCCACCGGTGCCTCCATCGTGGACATGGACTTCTTCGAAGCCATGGGCTTCAAGCATTATCAGGCCAAGGAAATCCCCGACGACCGGGTGCTGCGCGATCTCTATATCGACCGCATCTACGACACCTATATCGACGAGGAAGAACTCCAGGCCTGCGACCACGCCACCCTGGAAATCGCCGACATGCTCGAGCCGGGACCGCGTTCCTCGCGCTCCTACATCAAGGCAATGGGCAAATGGCTGGCCGACGGCAATGCCAAGAAGCAAGGCTCGCTCGTGCAGGAATGCTATGAGCACGGCGTGCCGATCTTCTGCCCGGCCTTCTCCGACTGTTCCGCCGGCTTTGGCCTGGTGAAGCATCAGGTCCAGCGCATGAAGGAAAACAAGCCCTACCTGTCCATCGACAGCGTGGCCGATTTCCGCGAGCTGACCGAGATCAAGATCAAGGCCGGCGTCACCGGCCTGTTCATGGTCGGCGGCGGCGTGCCGAAGAACTTCGCCCAGGACACGGTCGTCTGCGCCGAAATCCTCGGCGAAGAGGTCCCGATGCACGCCTATGCCGTCCA
This sequence comes from Maricaulis parjimensis, assembly GCF_016817355.1. Lineage (GTDB taxonomy): Bacteria > Pseudomonadota > Alphaproteobacteria > Caulobacterales > Maricaulaceae > Maricaulis > Maricaulis parjimensis. The sequence goes on along the minus strand of NZ_JADOTT010000002.1, from coordinate 198,150 downwards.
GATCACCGTCGCCGACGTCCGCGACGGCGCCTGCTCCTCCTCCACGCTCAAGGAAGCCTGCTCCTGGGGCAAGGTCGACGTCGCCCTGGAACAAATGGTCTTCGCCGAAGCCAGCACCGTGGCCCCGGTCATCGTCTCCGATGTCTACCACCGCAAGGCCTGGGAAAAACGCCCCCGCCACCGCTATGGCGACATGTTCCAGGACTGAGGGTCTGGGATAGTGGAATGAAAGAAGCCCCGGTGCAGAGCGCCGGGGCTTTTTCAATTGTCAGGGACCTCAAATTTCTTTGCGAACTTGATCCAATCATTGTTTTCCAGAAGCGTTGACCGATAGACTCTGGGGGTTCCCGCATCTGATTTTTCGGCGGCTGCTTGAATTGCGGCTTTCATGTCATCTGAGAAAGCTTCTGGGAGTCGCGGGCTTAGCGCGACTTCTCGAATGGTACCTTCTAAGAGCTTGATGCTGTGAAATCGAAAACATTCGCTGGAATGAAACAACAGCCTGACCTCTTCCTCCCCTCGATAGGGGTACCTCTTGATAAAAGGTAGATCGCTCGGAAGAAGTGGGTGCTTTCCCATCTTCTCAATAGTGCGGTACTCAACGTCTCGCATTGTGACGCCCGAGCCATCACCAGTCACTTGCTTGAGCTTTTCTTCATCGAGAACAATTCGAACACCGTCTGTGCCGGGTGCGAATACACTCCAATGATGATGCGTCTCTGACGCTGCCGTCAGACATAGCGCAAGCAACGTTTCTGCTTTCGCATATCGCTTGAACGCATCCATGTACTCCCGGTCGTTGCGGTCTTCCCAACTCGCAGGAGATAACAAAGTAAGGCTGTTCGTGCTCAAGACGTTCATAGCCGATGCCGCTGAGGTGTACCGATGGAGAAGCCGAGGCTTGCCTCCTTTTTTCATAGCGGCCATTGAGCTTGCCTCCACATACAACGCTAAGCTCAACGATAAACTCGCCTTTGACTCAAGCAAGTCAGCCTTTCCCTCACCAAAATCACATGCCAGCCAGCAGGCCGTATCCGGTTCTCAAGCTCAAGGGTGGAACCGCGAAGCGGCGCTGAAGGCGCCCTTGACCTTGAGAACCGGATACGGCGTCGTCCCGGCAAGTGATCCAGGGGCTGGTCTGCGCTGCAGCGCGTCACCCCACTCCCTTGTCATCCCGGCCGGATGCCCCCGACTGGATCGGGGGCGCAGAGCCGGGACCCATGATCACGGACGTCTCCCGAAAGCAGGCGCCGCCGTCGCGGCAAGCTGGACGAGCACCGGGCGTATGGGTCCCGGATCTCCGCCCGGCCTGCGCCGGGCACCCGTCCGGGATGACAAGCTGGAAATAGTTTGAATCGGGCTCAACACCCCCTTCTCCCCGGGGAGAAGGTGCCCCGCAGGGGCGGATGAGGGGGATCGGCGAGATCCCAGCGATCCCGCCCAAACCGGGATTTCCCCCTCTCCCGGCGCATGCGCGCCACCCTCTCCCCGAGGGAGAGGGCATACCCGGAACCCCCAAACTTATCCCCACCCTCCAAACCTGTGCCTAGACTCCCCCCGTCCTCGCACCACTCGAGGCCCGGTCCGGTCGGCCGGGGGTGGGAGGATTGCGGAGCTTGTCCGGGTGTGTCGGGTTGACCACGGCGCATTCTGGCAGGGCCATCGGCCAGGACGGACGGCACTAAGCCTCGACCGTCGCACGAACCCGGCCGGTTTCGGAGCAGCGCCCCAAGGGCGCTGAGCAAATCTCCGTGTGCGGGGTGTCTGTCGGCGCCACTCACAAAACTACAAAGATCGGCTTCGGCCGGCCCCCGCACGCCTCATCCCGCCAGGTGGCACCACCGTGGCGATCCTTCCCCTGTCCCCTTTGCAAAGGAGAGCGCCATGCGTCCCCGCCATCATCAGTCCCATCGCCGCCAGCCCGGCTCGCAGCCCCATTGGTCCGGGATCAAGGTGAAGACGCCTGACACGCTCTCGCGCTTCGGCGTGCGGCCGGAGGTGATGGCCCGCTTCCTGGACAGTGTCACACCCGAAACAGTCGCCCGCGGCACCTTCTCCACGGCCCAGCTCGCCCTGATGGACAAGAAACCCAAAGAAGCCGAGCGCTACCAGATCATGACCCTGCGCTTCATCAAGATCGCCGAAGGCCTGGAAAGTTTGCGCAAGCGACGCGAAAGCCGGGAAATCCAGCAGGCCTTACATGAGGGCTTCATCGAAGACCTCGACAAGGCGATCGCCGAGCACGAAGCGGCGGAAGCGGCCAAACAGGCCGGCGAGCCCGCCGGGCGTCATGCGGCTCTCGACGAATGAACATCACCATCCGTCATCCCACGGTGACGGCGAAGCCGGCATCCGGGGGACCTGCGCTAACCTGTCTGCTTGTTGGCCGAGGTCCCCCGGACAAGCCGGGGGATGACGGAGGCTGTGCTGGGCGTGTTTTTCACCCCTTCTCCCCCACCGGGGAGAAGGTGCCCCGAAGGGGCGGATGAGGGGCGGCGCGTGAGCGCCACCAAGACTCTTTCTCTGTGCGGCTGACGCCGCACGCCCCTCACCCTTTATCCCTCTCCCCAGTGGGGGAGAGGGGGTGTTTCAAGGCCCAGCCCCTATCGGCCCGATCCCATCCGGCGATGAAACTCACGGCGTTCCCAGTCCGTGCCGAAAAGGCCGAACAGGCCGAAGATGATCACGGCGTGGAAGACCAGGGCGGCGCCCCAGGCCAGGCCGGCCCAGCTCCACCAGGGCACGTCGGGGCTGACGAGAGAATTGATGCCGTAGAGCGCCGGCATGACGAAGAGGAAGCTGATCCAGTGCAGATGGAAGGCCTTGAGATTCTGCACATAGGCGATGGCTTCCTTCTCCGCGATGTGCAGCTCGGCGGGGACCGCGTCGGGGGCGGCGGCCGTTTGGGTGGTCGTGGTCATGGTGTCGTCCTTCATGAGTTCGCTGACAGAGGTCTCGAACACAGACGCCAGGGCCTTGAGCGATTCCAGGGACGGTTTGCGGCCCGCCTCGATCCGCTGGATCGTGCGCGGGCTCAACCCGGTGTGCAGGGCCAGATCTTCCTGGGACCAGCCCCGCTCCGTCCGGCGTTCACAAATGCTCATGGCAACCTCGCTTGCTGTGACGCCCCCAACTCAGCCCGGAACCGCCCGGACCACCACGACACGGGCACGACAGGAACACGACACCCGCTCGACACGCCCCCGACAGGCCTGCCGCGATCACGGTTTCCCGCGCGCAAACACTTTCGAGACCACGCCATAGCCCTGGCGTTCGAAGAAATCATGGGCACCAGCATTGCCGATACCGCTTTCCAGCAGGATGTGGTCGGCGCCCTTTTTGTCGGCGAAGGCCTCGGCGGTTTTCAGCAAGGCCCGGCCGACCCCGTCGCGCCGGAGACTGTCATCGACCAGCATGTCCTCTATCGTGGCGATGGACTGGCCGTGCGGCGTGGTCTGGCAGAACACGGCGCAGAAGCCCGCCATCTGCCCGTCGGTCTCAGCGACAAACACCATGCCACCGCTCTCCAGACACGCCGCGAAATCGCGGGCGAGCACTGTGTCAAGATCCTCGACCCAATGCACGCCATCCAGACTTCGGCCAGAGAGGATTTCGCCGTGCGAGATATAGTCCGGCAGGGCCCTCAGGCGCGGCGCGGCCCACTCAGCCAGCGCCGCCGTCTGGTCCGGCGTGGTCGGACGAATGGTGATGTCGACATCAGTCATCCAACCACCTCGAGATCGTCTTGCACTTCATGCGCTTGCCGGCCACCTCATAAAAGACACGCTGGCGGGTTTCAAAATCACCGCTCAGATCGGGGACACGGGCGAAATACTCATCGAAAATCCCGCGCATGTCGGGGGAGTAGTGCAGCCGGAACTCCGCCCATTGCTTGCGGAAATAGGGGTATTCGGACGCTTCCAGGAACCAGGCCACCCAAGTGCCGAAAACCGTCTTTTCCAGATTGCGCCGACGGCGCAGGCGCACAGCGATCTCGAACAGGTTCAGCGTCTGCAAGAAGTAATTATTGGCGACGACCGTGTCATCCGGGTCCAGCTCGACCGGCCTGTCCGGGTCATCATTTTGCAGGCGCGACATCACACTCCGGTATTCCGCTTCAAAGCGGAACAGCTCCAGCGCCTCCGTTTCCAGTTGGATATAGGTGCCGCGCCGCGTCTCCCGGGCATTCCAGAACACACCGATGATCAGCGCCGCAAAGGCGGCAATATCCAGCGTGCCCAATATGGGCGGCAGCCAATCCGGCATGAAATCCCCCGCATCAATCTCTGTGACAGATTATCCCGACGGGCGCTTTCGCACAGCCCTCCGCGGCAGAAGGAGGCGGATCATTCGGCTCCCCCCGCCTCCACCGTGCACAGCCAGCGGCTTTGATTGATCCCCGCCGCATTGGTCACCCAGCCAGTGATGCGCGGCGAGACGAGTTTGCGGGTGGCCTCGAAGAAGACCGGGATATTGGCATGGCTGTCCAGGAACATCTGTTCCGCCTGCGCATAGAGCTCGGCCCGGCGGACCGGGTCGACCGTGTTGAGGGCGGCATCGGTCAGCGCGTCATATTCGGCCGAATTCCAGCGCGTATTATTGATCTCGCCGGCCCGTGTCTCCCATTGCAGGAGGACACCATAGGGATCGAGGAAATCGGGCACCCACGCCGTGGTCGCCACCTGGAAATCCCCGCCGCGCATGGCCTGATAGTGGATCTGGCTGTCGCGCACCTGCACCTCGGCCTCCACCCAGTCGGCAATCAGGCGCCAGTCCTGCTGGATGACCGGCACAATGCGCGGCCAGCCGGCCGCGGGCTGGTAGTAGAGGGTGAAGCGCAGCGGATTGTCCGGCCCGAACCCGGCCGCCTCCAGCAGGGCGCGCGCCTCGGCGCGGCGCGCCTCCATCGGCTGATCGGCGAAATCCAGCCCCACCCCGTCGGGCCGTCCGGGAATGCCTTCGGGCACCTGGCGCCAGGCCGGCAGATCATCCCCGCCGAGAATGTCATTGGCGATGAAACGCCGGTCGATCGCCAGGGAGAGGGCCCGGCGGACATCTCCATTGTCGAAGGGCTCGCTGGCCGTGTTGAAGTCGATCGCGCGTATATAGAGGCCCGGCACGGTCTGGACGAGGTCCGGCGCGCGCTCGCGCAGGAAATCCGTATTGGCGGCGGAGAATTCGACATTCAGGTCCAGCTCGCCACTGCGCACCCGGCGTTCCGCCGAGGCCGTGTCGACCGTGGGATAGTAATAGATCGTGTCAGCACAGATCTGGTCGGCGTCATGGAATTGCGGATTGGCTTCCAGCCGGATGAAATTCCCGGTGCGCCGGTCCGTCATCCGGTAGGCCCCGGAGACCACCAGGTTTTCCGGCCGCATCCAGTCATCCCCATGCGCGTCAATCGCATGGCGCGGCTGCGGCTGTCCCCAATACATCAGGATGGAGGGCAGATAGGGCGTGGGATATTCCAGCGCGATCTCGACCGTGCGCGCGTCCAGCGCCGCCGCACCCAGTGTCTCCACCTCCGCCTCACCCATATAGATCGACGCCGCATTGCGGATCGGAAAGAGCGGGGCGGCATATTGATTGCCCGTCGCCGGGTCCAGCGTGCGCTGGAGACCGAAGACAACATCATCCGCCGTAATCGGTACGCCGTCCGACCAGTTCGCCTCGCGCAGGCTGAAGGTCCACACCAGCCCGTCGTCGGAAATCTCCACACTTTCGGCCAGGCCCAGGCGCGGCGTACCATCGGCCAGCGGCTCATAAAGACCAACGAACAGATCAGCGACGATCGTACGCTCATCCATGATGATCGCCTTGGCCGGGTCCAGCATGCCCGGTTCCAGCCGATTGCCGCGATGAATCGCCACGCCCTCATCCGGCGCCCCGCCACAGGCGGACAGAAAAGCCGACAGGCAGGCTGTCGCGGCAAGTACCACCCAGGGCGGCCGGTTGAACACGCGCATGATGAAATCCCCCGTTTGAGCCAGCTTGGCCCGGGCTCTGGGGCACAACAAGGAAATTCGGGGAAACCGGCAGCGCGGCGGGATGTTTGCTTAATTGCATGGCCAGTCTGCGCGCTGCAGCAAAGATTTTCCGTGACCTTTCAAATCCGTCCGGTTATGCGGGCCGCTCAGGACAGGACCCCGTCATGCTCGAACTCTTCACCTCCGCTCTCGTCACCTTCTTCGTGGCCATCGACCCGCCCGGCGTGGCACCGATTTTTGCCGCCCTCACCGAGGGCGCACCGGCGGCGCACCGCCGCAAGATGGCGATCCGTTCGGTGGTGATCTCCACCTTCATCCTTCTGGCCTTCGCCTTCGGCGGATCCTGGCTGCTCAATGCCATGCATATCTCGCTGGACGCCTTCCGCGCCGCCGGCGGTGTCCTCCTCTTCCTGATGGCGCTGGAAATGATCTTCGAAAAGCGCACCGAGCGCCGCGAGGAGCGCGCCGAGGAGATCATGGACGAGCACAATAACCATCCCGATCAGTGGGACGACATCTCCGTCTTCCCGATGGCCATCCCGATGCTGGCCGGTCCGGGCGCGATTGCCACCATGATGCTGTTCATGGCCGACGCCCCGAACCTTCTGGCCCAGGGCGTCATCCTGGGCGCGACCGGCATCATCCTGCTGATCTGCCTGGTCACCTTCCTGCTGATCGTGCCGGTGATGAAGCTGATCGGCGAATCCATGGCCGCCATGATCACTCGGATCCTCGGTGTCATCCTGGCCGCCCTCGCCGCGCAATTCATCTTCGACGGGATCAAGGGCGCCCTGATGGGCGGCTGATCGCTCATCAGGACTTGCGCGTCTGCGTACCAAGCCTTATCTCCGGGGTTCCAATCGGAGTGTTTATGTCCATCAGCCAAGAGGCCTGGTAGGGCCCGGTCAGTTTCCGACCGGGCACCTAGAGATCACCGCCGCAGCCGGATGCTGCGGCCTGTATCCCCATGCCTTTTTGCTGGACACACAATGGACATTTCACGCCCCGAGCAGCGTGTGCTTCACCTGCTCGCTCAAGGTGGCCGCATCGATTTCGAGAAGGATGATCGCGGCCGTATCATCGACATCACAACCATCACCCGCGATGGCTGGGCCTGGCCCGGCTGCTCGCTCGGCCTGTTCGGAAAACTGAAACGGCGCCGATACATCGCCTCGTCGGGCGGCGGTCCCTACCGCATCACCCGGCTCGGCCTGAAACGCGTCCGATCACAACCGGACAATCGCTAGCCCTTATCCGCCCGGTTGCGGACTGATGCACAATCAGGTCGAAGCCGGGCGGAAACCAAGTATTAGCCAAGATCTGCCATCATCCCGTCCTAAAGAACCTGTAGGGGTCCATAACAACACCGGGGGGTGATGGAGGAAAGCATGGGCACACGCCTGATTATGCTGATCATTGCCACGCTGGTCGCCCTGGCGGGCCTGACCGCTTCGGCCTGGAGTCTCAGCCGCGGCGAGACCGATCAGGCCATCGCTTTTGGCTGGCCTTCGCTCGCTGTCATCATGGTGCTGGCCCTGTTCATTCCGGCCCGCAAAGCCCGTCTTCAGGCCGTGCGCGGCGAGAAGAACGGCGCATAAAGATCCGGCCGCCGATCCCGGAAGAACCCCCAGGCCGCGCGATGGCGCTGCAGGAAATCCAGATCGAACGTGCTGGCAATCACACCCGTTTCGTGACGGTCCAGCTCGCTCACCTTCTCGCCGGTATGATCCGCCACGAAGGATGATCCATAGAAGACTTGGCCGCCCTCATCGCCCACCCGGTTGGCGGCGATGACAGGGATCACATTCGACACGGCATGGCCCTGCATGGCGCGCTGCCAGCGAACCGCCGTATCCAGGCTGTCATCATGCGGCTCCGACCCGATCGCCGTTGGGTAGAGCAGGACCTCCGCCCCCATCATCGTCATGATGCGCGCCGCTTCCGGGAACCACTGGTCCCAGCAGATACCAACACCGATCCGTCCGAATTTCGTGTCCCAGACCTTGAAACCCGTATCACCCGGCCGGAAGTAGAATTTCTCCATATAGCCGGGACCATCCGGAATGTGGCTCTTGCGATAGACCCCCATCGCGGTGCCATCCGCGTCCAGCATGACCAGTGAGTTGTAGTAGTGCGGCCCGTCGCGCTCATAGATCGACACCGGGATCACCACGCCCAATTCCTTCGCCAGCGGTGCCAGCTCGGTCACACAGGGATGCTCCATCGCCGGATAGGCTGTCGCGAAGAAGGCCTCATCCTGCACCTTGCAGAAATACGGCCCCTGGAAGAGTTCCGGCGGCAGGATGACCTGCGCACCCCGGCCGGCAGCATCGCGGACCAGGGTTTTCACCGTCTCGATATTGACCGCCATGTCGGTCCCGAAGGGCGCCTGCAGTGCGGCGACGGAAAGGGTGCGGGGCATGGATCAGTCCTCCTCAAAGCGGTCCAGCCAGGCCCCAGGCCCGTCGCCGGTTCGCAAATCCATCACGGTCGGCCACAGCCACCAGGCCAGCCGGTTGTCCGAGTTCCAAAGGGCGACAAAGCCGAAACCGGTCTCCGGTTCCAGCACGATCTGCGCGCCATAGCCCGACAGATAGCCCGAATGCAAAACCAGGGTGCGACCCTGCCAGTCATAGATGCGCCAGCCCAGCCCGTACCAGGTCTCATTCACCCGCTCACGCAGATCCCCCAAGCGCCGCGTCTCGCGCAAGGTTGGCGTCAGCGGAGCGTGGATCCGGGTGCGAACCGCTTCCGGCAGGCCCGGTTGCGTGCCCAGCTGGATCTGCGCCCAGAGGATGAGATCATCCAGCGACAGGTTCAGACCCGAAGCCGACGGTATCCGGTCGTAATTGGTTTCCGGATCACCCGGCCGGTTCATATCGCGACGCCAGCCGGCATGCGGCCGTGCCCAGGAGTCCGAGGCCGTCAGCGCCGCCGTTCCGATCGAGGCGGACGGCAGGCCCATCGCCTCGATCAGACGATGCTCCAGCACCGTGTCGAAGGCTTCGCCCGAGGCCATCTCGACAACCGGCTCCAGCGCCGAGAAAGCGATGTTCTGATAGGTGTAGCACTCGCCAACAGGGCAGAGCAGATCCACCCGGGCCAGACGCTCGCGGATCCGCGACGGGGCCTGACCGGCCTCCAGGTCCAGATCATAGGCATTGGGCGGCAGGCCGGTCCGGTGACTGGCCACTTCCTCCAGCGTGGGTTGGCGGGCACCCTGCACGCGCAGCACATCACCGGGGACAGGCGCGTCCAGGTCCAGCAGGCCATCCGCCTCCAGCAGTCCCAGAAGCGTGCCCGTGAAGGTTTTCGAGACCGAGGCCGCTCGGAACAGGGTCTGCCGTGTCACCGCCTCGCCGGACCCGGCGGCGGTCTCCCCATGCGTATAGATGAAGACGGGCTCGCCATCCTCGATCACGGCAGCGACCAGACCCACCATGCGCGGATCGGCCATGGCGGCGTCCAGCCTTTCCCGCAATGTGTCGAGATAGGCGGACGGCGCTCCGTCCTGAACGATCGGGCTGGCATCATCCGAAGCGCCAGCCGGCAGAACCGCCAGTCCGGCCAAGCAAAACGCGCTCAATACGGTTCGGATCAATCTACTCTCCGGGCTGGTGACAGGTGACACAGTGGAACGCCCCTCCACCCGTCAGTATGGCACGCGCCGATGATCCGACAATCTCATGATCGGGAAACAGGGGGCGCAGAGCATCCAGCGCCGCCGTCTCGCTCGGCGTGCCATAGGTCGGAACCACGACATGGCGCGGTCCGATCACCCAATTCATATGGCTGGCCGGAACCAGCTCCCCATCGCCCAGGTCCACGGCACCCGGCGAAGGGATGCGGTGCACTTCCAGCGTCCGCCCCCGGGCATCCACCATCGTCTCCAGCTGGGCCGCGATGGCGTTGAGCACATCACCCTGCGGGTCATCCCGGTCCGCCGGTGCCTGGCAAATCACCACGCCGGGGCGGGCAAAGCGCACGATATTGTCGATATGCCCGTCCGTATGGTCGGCCAGCAGACCTTCATCGACCCAAAGGATCGTCTCCACGCCCAGCGCTGCCTTCAGGCGCGCTTCCACCTCGGCCTCGGTGAGGTCCGGATTGCGATTGGGATTGAGCAGGCATTGGCGCGTCGAGATCAGCGTGCCCTCGCCGTCAAACTCCAGCGCACCGCCTTCGGCGACCAGGTCAACCGTGCGGATTTCGGCGCCCGCAATCCGGGCCATCTCGGCCCCGACCGTGTCATCGCCCGGCAGCTCATACTTGCCGCCCCAGCCATTGAAACGGAAACGCACAGCGATGTCGCAGCCGTCCTCGCGCAGGAAGACCGGACCGGTATCGCGAGCCCAGACATCGCCAAAATCGGCAGGCTCGATCCGGGCCTGCAGGCCCAATGCCGCTCGCGCCGAGGCTTCGGCCTGTTCCGTGGCTGTCAGGATGACCAGTTCCAGTTCTCTGCCGTCAGCGGCCGGAACCAGGAGTTTGGACAGGAAATCCGCGAACTCCGCCTGCGCCGGTTCCAGATCCTCTTCCCAGAGGTCGGCGGCCGACGGCCAGCAGGTGAACATCCGGCGGACCGGCGCGGTTTCGTGGGGCAGTTGGATCGTGTTCATGGGGCGCGCCTCTATCACGCGGCGCACCGGCTTGCGAGCGGGAAATTGTCCCGCAAACGAAGAAGGGCGGCCCGAGGGCCGCCCTTCCAGATACCTGGTATCTGCAGAGTTCTTAGAACTCGTAGCGCAGACCCACACGCACCGACCAGAGCGACGCGCTACCCACGCGGGATTCGGTCGTCGGGTTGTTGAAGTTCGTGTAGGCGAACTGCGTGCTGCCGTTCGTCAGACGGGAGTCGACGACGCGGTTACGACGCGGGAAGCCAGCCTCGTTGAGGATGCCCCACTCGTCGTTCAGCAGGTTGGTGAAGTTGTCGATGTCCAGGAAGACCTGCGAACGGTGACCTTCCATGAAGCCCGGCAGATCCTGCGTGATACGCAGGTCAGCCTTCGTCCACCAACCGCCTTCGAACTCGTTACGCGGGGCAAAGCCACCGGCATAACCGCTCAGGCCAGCTTCGGAGATGAAAGCGAACAGATCGCTGACTTCCGTGGCCGACAGGCCGGACAGGTCGACATTCGGGTCGGCCGGATCGGTCGGCACGTAGAACAGCCAGTTATCACCCGACAGGAACGGGTTGAAGTTCGTCAGGTGGCCACCGCTGCGCGCGTTCATCGTGTAGGAGAACGGACGACCGGAGGACGCCAGGGCGAACAGGCTGAAGCGCGTTTCGTATTCCGGAACGAACTCGACACCATAGTTCAGGTTGAAGGTGAAGCGCTGGGCGATGTTGTAGTTGGACACCGCAGCGATTTCTTCGTTCGCACCGATGAAGGCACGGCTGACATAGTTGGAGTATGCCACCGAAGAGGTCATCGGCTGGACGTCTTGGGCGTCGCTGTAGGCATAGCCGAAGATCCAGTCCAGACCGAAGTCGTACTCGCGAGCGACCGTGAAGGACACGTTCAGGCTTTCGGCCTCAACATCCGTATTGGTCAGTTCCAGCGTACCCGGCGAGTTCACCGAGCTGTACAGCGGGAAGCCGGCCGGGCCCGTGCCCGTTTCGACCAGGTCACGACGCGTGATGATCGCGGCGTTGTGGTCCTGGGTCCACAGGATGTCACCGGAGACGGTGTACTCACCGCCCAGGAAGCCATCCAGCGGGACGTCGAGGTAGTAGGTACCACCCAGAGCGACTTTCCACTCACCCGGAACTTCGAAGTTCGGGTCCAGGCTGTTCATTTCGAAGCCCGGCGAACCCTGACCAGCCGCAACAGCGTCGATCAGTTCGGACGGGACCGAGTAACCCGGGCCAGAACCGTCCGGATAGACGATGCCGGCGTCGAACAGCGTGGTCCAGCCAGCGCCGTAGAACAGGCTTTCGTTCACACCGAACTGCGAGATGAAGTCGGTGGAGTAGGTGTTGGACAGCCACACATTCGGGTCACCACCCGAGAACAGGCCGAAGCCACCGCGCAGGGAGAGGTCGTCATTGACTTCCCAGCTGAAGCCGACGCGCGGCTGCAGGAGGTCACGACCGTCCATGTTCTGGGCGTTCGAGTAGCCGTAGGACGCCAGGAAGTTGGCGTTCTCGGCCGGCGTGTCGTCCGAGGTGTAGAAGTCGTAGCGCAGACCAACGGTCAGCTCGAAACCATTGCCGAAGTCGATCACGTCCTGAGCGTACAGGGCGTTGGAGGCATAGGCCCAATCGGCAGCGGCGTCGGCCGGGTTCAGGCTCGGCGCGTTGTTGTAGTCGATGTCGTCCGGGATACCGTTCCGGAAGTCATCGATGCTGTCGAAGTCGAACTGGCCGATCGTGTGCTGGACGAACAGGTTGAAGATGTCCGTCTCTTCGCGCTCATAACCGAACGAGAAGGTGTGGTTGTCCCAGGTATAGGTGCCGCGGGCGACCAGGTTGAAGATCGTGTAGTTCAGCTCGTTGGACTGACGGGAGTCATCTTCACCAATGTAGATGGTGTTGCGCTGACCCGTGCCATCGACGGCAAGCGTGTTGTTGTCCGTGATGCGCATCTCGCCAAAGCCATCCTGGCCGATCGAGTTCTGGCGGTTGACCAGCTCGGAGTAACCAACGCGGACTTCCGTGGAGAAGTTGTCGGTCCAATCGGAGTACAGGGAGCCGACGAAACGGTTCAGCTCGGCGCCACGCTCATAGAGGTGGTTGGAGAATTCGAACTCGTTCGGGTCACCGTCGGAAGCGGTGATGTTGTAGCCGTCATTGTACAGGTAGACGAAGTCGGCACGGTGCTGGTTGTTGATTTCCCAGTCGAAGCGGACAAGCAGCTTGTCGTCTTCGTTCGGGTAGGAGGTCGGCGTGTTGCCCGGGTCGTAGTTGTAGATGTTGCGGGCAATGTCGAGGATCTCGTCATATTCGGCCTGCGTGAAGCCGGCGACTTCGTTGATCGCGCCGGAACCTTCCACGCCACGCGTGAAGGTGTTGGCACCGGACAGGTGCTCATAGTTCACGAAGAAGAAGAGACGGTCTTCGACGATCGGGCCACCAACGTGGAAGCCATAGCGCTGCTCGTCGAATTCCGGAGCCACAACGCCAACACCTTCAAGGCTGTCGCCCTGCAGGCTGTCAGAGGTGTAGTCGTAGAAGAAACCACCGTGGATCTCATTGCCACCGGACTTGGTCACGGTGTTGATGTTACAAGCCGAGAAGCCGCCATAATAGACGTCAAACGGTGCCAGCTCGACAGCAACCTGAGACAGGGAGTCGAACGGGAAAGGCTGACGCTCGGTCGGGAAACCGTTGGAGTTCAGGCCGAAACCGTCATTGATGCGGACACCGTCGAGGGTCAGCGAGTTGAAGCGCGAGTTGGCGCCGGCGCACTGGATGCCGTCGACATTGGCTTCGTCAACATAGATGCGCGGGTCGGTACGAACGATGTCGGTGATCGTACGGTTGACCGACGGCAGACGCTCCAGGTCGCGCTGGGTGAAGACGGCGGACGGACCGACGGCGACTTCAACAGCGTTGATGGCGGACGCGGTCACGACGATCACGTCGGTCGCGTCGGAGTCGAGGGTCAGGTTCAGGTCGGTGGAAGCGCCCAGTTCGATGTAGACGTCTTCAACGCGCTGGCCGGCAAAGCCCGGAGCCGTTGCGGTGACGATGTAGGGGCCGCCCGGACGCAGATTGTCGGCAGCGAAGGTGCCGTTGGCGCCGATATTGGCCGTACGCACGGAGCCGGTCGGCACGTGCAGCACGGTCACGGAACCGCCGGAGATGGCCGAACCGTTGGCAGAAGACACGGTACCGGAGATGGAGCCGGTGGTCTGCTGCGCGTAAACCGCAGCCGGGGCCGCGGCCAGCAGGGCGAGGGTCGCCGTGCCGTAGGAAAGTTTTTTCATGAATGACATAGGAACATGTCCCCCGATAGGTCGATCAAATGGGGGCACGGCCCCCAGTACGAAGCAGGGGTCTCCTACGTCCGACGTTCAAACTTTCCAAGACGTAATCGCGAAGGTTTTGTGACAACGCGTTGTGCGGGACAGGCCGAATTTTCGCATGCGCGGATGAGGGGGACCGCTAAATATGTGTGTGCACCTGCACAAAACCTCAAAATCCGGGGGGTCGGACTGCGCAATCGCCCCAGTTTTTTGTCCACGGCCCCTTTACCGCCCCATGCGAAAAGCGCATAGGCTGCGGCGAAAATGTAACACTTTTTTCAGCCCCGCGCCCGGAGCGCCGCATGACTGATTCTCCCCTTTCCCCGGCCTTCAAGGCAGACCGCTGGATGCAGGCGACCCTTGTCGTGGTTGCGGCCTTCGCGATTGCCCGAATTGTCATGCTGGCGGTTTCGCCTGTCGCGCTTCATGCCGATGAGTCGCAATACTGGGTCTGGTCGCGCCAGTTTGACTGGGGCTATTTCTCCAAACCGCCCATGATTGCCTGGCTGATCGGTCTCTCCACCAGCCTGTTCGGCAATACGGACTTCGCCGTGCGCCTGCCCGCTCCGCTTCTGCACACCGGTACCGCGCTCTTCCTCTGCCTCAGCGCCCGGCATTTGTTCAATGCGAAGACCGGTTTCTTTGCCGCTCTGACCTGGCTCACCCTGCCGAGCATCTGGCTGTCCGGCTTCGTCATGTCGACAGACGCCATCCTGCTGTGCTGCTGGTCCGGTGGCCTCTATGCCCTGCTGCGCCTCCGTTCCGGCGGCAATTGGGTCGCCGCGGCCGGGGTCGGCCTCGCCATCGGCCTGGGCTTCCTGTCCAAATACGCGATGATCTATTTCGTGATCGGCCTCGCCATCACGCTCGTCCTGGATCGCGCCACCCGCCAGGCCCTATTCGGCCCGCGCGGTGGTCTGGCCCTGGCGATCGCCCTGCTCTGCCTGGCGCCCAATATCGCCTGGAATGCCGCCCATGACTTCGCCACCGTGTCCCACACGGCCGCCAATGCGAACTGGGGCGGCGAGCTCTTCCATGTCGATGAAATGGTCAGCTTTCTGACCGATCAGCTGGCCGTCTTCGGCCCGGCGCTCTTCATCACGCTTATGGCCCTGGCAGGCCGCAACCTGGCCGCTTTCCGGGACATGAAGGCCGAGACCCGTCTCCTGCTGGCCTTCATCCTGCCGCCGCTGCTGGCGGTCACCATCCAGGCCTTCCTCAGCCGCGCCCACGCCAATTGGGCGGTCAGCGCCTATGCCGCCAGCACGCTGCTGGTCGTCGGCTTCCTGATGAGCGGTGCGATCTGGCGGCGCTATGTCCTCGGCCTCTCCATCGCCGGACACTCCATTCTCGGCCTGCTCATGGTCGCCCTGGCCGCCAGCCCGGCCCTGGTCGTCGCGATGAATGCGGAGAATGCCACCAAGCGGATCCGCGCCTGGGATGAGACCGCCGCGGCGATTGCCGAAGCGGCCAGTGAGGGTGACTACACCTACATCGTTTTCGACGACCGCAATGTGTTCCACCAGACCCAGCGCTATGCCCCGCAATTGCAGGGGCAGTTGCGCATGTGGCTGCGTCATGCCGGTCCGCTGAACCATGCCGAGGATGTCTGGCCGCTGCCGGACCGTTTCGAGGGCGAGATCCTGGTCGTCTCGCACCGTCCGCTGGAAGTGGCACGCCTGCGCGAAGACTTCGCCGTGTTCGAACCGGCGGGCAGCCTGGCCATCCCACTCGACGGCAGCATGACCCGGGACTTCACCCTCTGGCGCGCCTCGGGACCGCAGCGCGTGGAGCGCGATACGGCCTATGAGGAACGCTGGCAGGCGATCGATGCGGCCGCGGGCCAGCAGCGTGGCTACAGCACCGGCGAAAGCGACTAGACGGACTGTTCGGGGAGCCCCAGCGCCAGGCTGAGATTTTGCATGGCCTGGGTCGCGGCACCCTTGAGCAGATTGTCCAGCGTGCTGACGATCACCGCCTTGCGGCCGCTCTCATCCAACGCAAACCCGCCGACCACCGCACCGGGCTGGTTCGCCCCGTCGCGGACTTCGGGAATCCCGTCCGTCACCGTGATCAGCGCTTCACCGTCATAGGCATCGCGATAGCGGGCGATCAGGGCCTCCCGCGTCATCGGCTGCTTCAGGGTGAGATGCGTGGTCGCGACAATGCCGCGGAAGAATTCGGCGACATGCGGGGTGAAACGCACGCCCTCGCCCATATGCCGCGCCATTTCGCGCTCATGGATATGACCGGTGAGCGAATAGGGCATCAGATTGTCGGCCAACGCCTCGGTGTCATTCTTGCGCGAGGGCGTGGTGCCGGCGCCGGAATAGCCCGACACGCCGAAAACATGGGCATCGCCCTCGATCATCCCGCGCAGCGGCGCAATCGCCAGCTGGCCGGCGGTCGCATAACAGCCCGGATTGGAGATCCGGCGTGCACCGGCAATCGCCGCACGCCCATGGATTTCCGGCAGCCCGTAGACCCAGGCATCATCGAAGCGGTAATCCGCCGACAGATCGACGATCACCGTCTCGTCCGGCACGCCGGCCAGGAAGGGCGCCGCAGCGCCATTCGGCAGAGCCAGGATCACGGCGTCCGCACCACTGGCCGCAATCTCGTCCGGCGCCATGGCCACGAAATCCAGACCGGTGGCAATCTCTGGTGCCATTTCGCTGACCGGACGGCCGGCATATTCCCGCGAGGACGCGAAGGCCAGCTCCATATCGTCACGGCCCGCAATCAGGCGCAGCAATTCCCGTCCGGTATGACCGCGGGCCCCGATCAGGCCGATCCGCGCCGCCATCATACCGTCTCCAGCGTGGCGGGCAGGGCAAAGGCCTGGTCGACCACATCGCGGATATCGTCCAGATCTATGTTGTCACCGCGCCAGAACACGGTCCACTCGCCCCGGCGCACGGCGCCATCGCATTCGTCGAAATAGAAGCCGTTCACCGGATTGGTCGTGCGCGAACGCCAGATCAGCCGCGGCGCATACTCCACCAGTCGGTGCCAGACCGCCCGGCCCAGACCTTCGCCGCGCGCATCATCCAGCACGGCGAACTTGTCCAGATAGATCCAGCCGCCCAGCGTCGTGGTGATTGCGGCCGCCCGGTAGCTGTCCGTCACGAAGGCCTGGTCCAGGCTCAACGCATCCCAATAGCCCGCAATCGGCTTGCGGCCGAAAGCCCGTTCGATCAGGGCCTCGATCTTGCCCGCATCCAGGCTGGCCTTGTCGGTCGTCGCCTTGATCCGCTCGCCGCGGCGCACCAGCGTACCGGCACCGGCATGGGTGAAGAGTTCCCGCGCCAGTTCAGACGGTTTGGTGATCGAGACCGAGCTCGACAGGGGCAGATCGTCGAGCAGGCGTTTGATCTCTTCCAGCTTGAGCTGCATGCCGCCATTCACCCAATCGGCCTGCATGAGATCGTCGAAATCCGTCGCCAGGTTGATCGAGGAGAGGATGTCCCCCTCCTCGTCCAAGAGACCGCCCGTCCCCGTCAGGAAGACGACCTTGTAGGGCTGCAGCGCATGGACCAGCGCGCGCACGGCGACATCAGCATTGACGTTGACGATACACCCGTCTTCCGTCTCGCCCAGACAGGCCAGGATAGAGGCCTGTCCGGCCCGCGCAGCAGCGGCGACGAGGTCCAGGCGCACGCGCGTCGGTTCGCCGACACGCCCCAGCGTCTCGGCATCCATGATCTTCGCCTCGAACACGCCGCGCGGGATCGCGGCGGCGCGGCCACCGGCATGGCGGATCGCATCGACGAGGGAGAGGTTCGCCTCCGTCAGCGTGTCGCGGATGATCGGGATCGCCTTGTCACGGGTAACGCGCAGGCCATTGACCCGCTCCGTCTCGATCCCGGCATCGCTCAGCGCCGCATCCAGCTGCGGGCCGCCACCATGAACAACGACCGGCGTCAGGCCGACCGATTGCAGGAAAGCCAGCGCAGACGCGAGACCGGCCAGATCATCCTGGATCACCGCGCCACCGACCTTGATGACGGCAAAGCGTTCCTGGTCGACCCCGGAGAAACGGTGCAGGTATTCACGGATCTCCTTGCCGTCGCGCATCTGGGACAGCAATTGGACAATCGTCTGGCGCACCGGCGGTGCGGGAGGCTGTTGGCTCATTCGGCCCCTCCCTGCAAGGCGAGGGCTTCCATCACCGCCTTTTGCACGTGGAGACGGTTTTCCGCCTCTTCAATGCCCATGAAGGCCGGGCTGTCGACGACGGCATCGGCGATCTTCACATTGCGGCGCATCGGCAGGCAGTGCGAGACGACGGCATTATTGGTCAGCGCCATTTTTTCCGGCGTGATCATGAAATCGGCACCCTTGGCCCGGAACGGGGCTTCCTCGTCCCAATTGCCATAGAAGGGCAGCGCGCCCCAGCTCTTGGCATAGACGACATCAGCGCCGGAATAGGCCGCTTCCACATCGGTGGTCAGGGTGACAGACCCGCCCCCCTCGGCCGTGAAACGCTCGGCGGAATCCATATAGCGGCTGTCCAGGCGGTAGACTTCGTCCGGCACCAGGATGGACACATCGGCCCCGAATTTGGACGCGATCAGCAAGGAGGAATTCGCCACCGCCGTATTGAGCGGTTTGGGATGCGGCACCCAGGTCAGCAGGTATTTCTTGCCCGCAATCGGACCGCCCGTGCGCTCCTGCAGGGCCAGCATGTGGGCCAGTTCCTGACAGGGATGGACGATGGTCTCCATATTGATCACCGGCACGGTCGCGTGCTTGGCGAAGGCCGTGATCATCGGGTCCTCGCGCTCCGACGCCCAGTCCTTGAACTGGGGGAAGCAGCGAATGGCGATCAAATCGACATAGGAGGACAGGACACGCGCAGCCTCGCGCACATGCTCTTCCTCGCTACCATCCATGATCGTGCCATCAGAGAATTCCAGCGGCCAGGTCGCGCCCTTCGCGTCCAGCACGATGGCATGACCGCCCAGCTGATAGGCGCCGATATCAAAGGAGGATCGTGTTCGCAGCGAGGGATTGAAGAACATCAGCGCAATCGACTTGCCCTCCAATGATCGGCTTTTCACGCCCGACTTGAAGGCGGCGGCTCGGTCGAGCAGGCCCTGAAGTTCGTTGCGTGACCAATCTTCGGTGGACAGGAAATGGCGCATCTGTGTCTCTCGCCGTGTTGCTGGGATGAACAAAAATACCAACACCCGGTCCCTTGGGCCGGGTGTTGTGCACGTCCTTAGGCCTGATGCGCCAGTCTCGCAACAGAAAGAGCAGGGTATGGGCTCCGGGGCCGGCCCGCGATTGCAGTGACCGCAGAGTGGAAATCGCCGCTGTGTTGTGGAACAAGCGGAGCGGAATTGTTCAAGGATTGGCCATGTCCGTACTTGCCGTCATCCCCGCCCGCTACGGCTCCACCCGCTTTCCCGGCAAACCGCTGGCTCAGATTGCCGGCCGCATGATGGTGGAGCGCGTCTGGCGCATCGCGGCCGCGGCCCCCGGTGTCGACCGGGTCGTGGTGGCCACGGATGATGAGCGCATCCTGCAGGCGGTCGAGGCCGCCGGCGGCGAGGCCGTGATGACGGACGAGGCCTGCCGCAATGGCACGGAGCGCGCGCTGGACGCTATGAAGCGGCTGGATAGCGATGCCGAGATCATCATCAATGTGCAGGGCGATGCCCCGCTCATCCCGCCTTGGGTGATCGGCGGTGTCGCCGAAGCCATGCGCGCTGATCCCTCCCTGCAGATGGCCACGCCGGCCGTGCCCCTGCCGCCGGAGACCGAAGCCATGATGCGCGAGGCCAAGGCAAAAGGCTCCGCTTCAGGCACCACAGTCGTCTTCAACAAGGCGATGGATGCGATGTATTTCTCCAAGAATGTCATCCCCTTCCGCCGCAAGCCCGGCGAAGGCGCGCCCGCCTACCAGCATATCGGCCTCTATGGCTATCGCCGCGACACGCTGGAAGACCTCGTCGCGCTGGAGCCCACGCCCTTCGAGCTGACCGAGAGCCTGGAGCAGCTGCGCGCCCTGGAAAACGGCATCCCGATCCGCGTCGTGCTGACCGATTATCGCGGCCGTTCCGCCTGGTCGGTGGATGCGCCGGAGGATGCCGTCCGTGTCGAAGACATCATCGCCCGTGAAGGGGAGCTGGTGGAATGAGCCGCATCCTGCTCGCCCGCCATGGCAATACATTCGGTCCCGGCGACACGCCGGTCTGGGTCGGTGCGCGCGAAGACCTGCCCCTCGTCGAGAGCGGCGAAGCCCAGGCACGTGCGCTCGGGGAGGCCCTTGCCGAAGCCGGCCTCACCCCGTCGCGCATCATTTGCGGCCCGCTCAAGCGCACCCGCCGTGCTGCTGAAATCATTGCGCAATTGACCGGTTATTCCGGTGGCGAAATGATTGATGAGCGTCTCAAGGAGATCGATTACGGATCCTGGGGTGGCAAATCCAATGACCAGATCATCGCCGAGTTCGGCCAGGAAGCGCTGGATTGCTGGGACAAGCAGCACCGCCGCCCGCCCGGTGCGGACTGGTCCCCCAGCGAGGCCGAGCTGGAAGCCAATGCGCTTGCCGCCATGACGGACGCCGCCAGCGAGGACCTCACCCTGGTGATCACCTCCAATGGCGTACTGCGCTACATGTATGCCGCCCTGAACGGACCGGAGGCCGCCGCCAAGGTGAAGACCGGCCATGTCTGCGCCGCCCGTTTTGACGGCGGTACCGGTGAACGCCTGTTCTGGAATGGAAAACCCGGCACAGACCTGCTGCGCCGGGCGTTTTCCTGATCGTCTGCGCTGGAGCCTAGTCGACGCGTCCGAGGAAGGCCTTGATCGCGGTCCAGGCTTCCGGTTCCGTCATGAAGGGCGCATGCCCGACATCCGGCACCTCCACCGTGTCCAGGTCCGGCTTGCGGCGCTTCATCTCTGCCACGGTTTCCGGTGACAGAAGATCAGACACCCCGCCCCGCACACTCAGCGTGGGGATCGGGCCGAAGGGTTCCCAGAATTCCCAGATATCCGGCAGCGGCTCATCGCCATCGATCATCGAGATGATATTGCCGTCATAGTCGAGTACGACCTGGCCATCCTTCTCGATCCAGGTCTTGCGCGCGAAATCGAGCCAGAAATCCTCGTCATGATCCATCAGCGGGAAGGCGGCCAGATTGCCGTCGCGGGTCCGCGAGGCGGCTTCCGACCAGTCCGCCGCCGGTTCCCGGCTGGACGTGTTCTGCTTGATCCGGTCCAGACCCGGCTTGGAGATGGATGGGCCGATATCATTGATCACCGCCGCGGCAATGCGCTGCGGCTGGGTGCCGGCCACCATCATCGTCATCAGACCGCCCATGGACGTGCCGATGAAGACCACGCGCTCCAGACCCAGCTCATCCAGCAGGCCGATCATGTCGGCCGCATAGACGGGCGGCATGTAGCGTTCGGTCTGCGGATCGGCATCCGAGCGGCCGCGGCCGCGCTGCGAGGCCACAATGACCCGCCGGCCCAGACCGGCGATCTTCGGGGCCAGATCCTCGAAATCCTTCACATTCCGCGTCAGCCCATGCAGGCAGAGCACCGGCAGGCCGGTGGTCTCGCCCACCGCCGGATAGTCGCGGTAATGCAGCTTCAGACCATCGGAATTGGTGAAGAAATGGTCGGTGAACATCGCGTCGCTCATTGTGCGGGCTCGCCCTCCGTGCTCGGCTCAGCGGCAGGTGCCGGAGCCGCCTCGCCCTCACCTTCCCAGTCGCGGTCCAGCGTCTTGGCCGCGAAGAAGAACAGGATGGCGGCCACCACATAGAGCAGCGAACCCACCAGGATCGAATAACGCAGGGATTCATCCCCGAAGGTCGGCTGCAGGAAGGTGGAGAGCTGACCCAGCACATACACGCCGCCGCCAATGCCGATCAGGTTATTGATCAGCAGGAAGATGGCGGACGCGGTGGAGCGCATGTTCGGCTTCACCAGGTGCTGGAAGGCCGAGATCACCGGGCCCAGCCACATCAGGCCCAGCGCCGTCGGCACCAGGAAGAGCAGGGAGCCGATCACGACATTATTCATCAGAACAGCCGCGACATAGAAGGGGAAGGTAAACAGGAAGGCGATCGCCGGGACCTTGGCATAGGCCGACTTCTTCGCCTTGCCGAGCCAGTCACCAAGAATTCCGCCCATCAGGATGCCGATACAGCCGCCGATGAAGAGAATACCGCCGAACACCCAGCCGCGCTCGACCAGGCCGAGACCATAGCTGCGCGCCAGGAAGGAGGGGATCCAGAAGAAAATGCCATAGCCCATCATGGACGAGCAGGACGCGCCGAAGACCAGGAACCAGAAGCTCGGCTTCTTGGTGAGGAAGCCCAGAACAGCTGGCAGGGACGGCGTTTCAACCTTGGTCCCTTCGGCCGGCTGGGCGTCGAAGGCACCCCGCTTGGGTTCTTTCACGGTCAGGCGGAAGATCGGCGCCAGGATGATGCCGGCGATACCCACCGCGATGAAGGCGGCGCGCCAGTCCAGACCTTCAAAAACCGTGCCCGAGGCGATCAGCGCACCGGCAATCACGCCAAAGGCGGAGCCGACCGGGATGCCCAGGGAATAGACGGCCATGGCGCGTCCGCGCTGCGCCGGCGGGTAATAGTCCGCGATCAGCGAATAGGCCGGGGCGACACCACCGGCCTCACCGATGCCCACACCCATGCGGGCCAGGAAAAGCTGCGTGTAATTGCCGACCATGCCGGACAGGGCGGTGAAACCGCTCCACAGGGTCAGCGAGATCGTCATGATCCAGGTCCGGCTCCAGCGGTCGGCCAGCCAGGCGATCGGAACCCCGAGCGTGGAATAGAGAAAGGCAAAGGCGATACCGCCCAGCAGACCGAGCTGACCATCGGTCAGGTCAAACTCCGCCTTGATGGGCTCAGCCAGGATGGAAATGATCTGCCGGTCCAGAAAGTTGAACGTGTAGACCAGGAACAGCAGGACCATGACATAGGTCTGGTAGCCCGCACCGCTCTTTGTCTCGGACTCGGCGCCCTGTGTTGTATCCGTCATGCTTTCTCCCCACGGCATACCGCCCCTTCGGGCACGCCGCCTCGTTATTCGTTTGACCTGAACATGAATGGTCATTCAGGTTTGGTCAAACCCCAATTCCCGCATTCGGTGTGATGCGCCCCCTTGTGCGCAACCGGCACCAATGCAGGATGTGCCACACTTTTCTGATCAAGCCCAAGGGCCCAAACCCGAAATACGGGCCCGAACAGGGGGAATGACATGACGCGTTTTGCACTTCTCGCCGCTCTGGGCGGTCTGATGGCAGCAGCGTGCACGCCGGCCGAAGAGCCGGCGGAGACCGCCGAAGCCTCGCTGACCTCGCCCGAAATCACCGAAGCCGACCTGCGCTGGCGCATCGCCACCCTGGCTGATGACGCCTTTGAAGGCCGCGCCCCGGCCACGCCCGGCGGCATTGCGGCCAGCCAGTGGATCGCCGACGACATGGCCCGCATGGGGTTCCAGCCGGGCTATGAGGGCAGCTATTTCCAGCCGGTTCCGCTGCTGGAAGTCACGCTCGACGAGGCGGCCTCCTCCTTCGACGTCGCTTTTGAGGGCGAACCGCTCGGCCTGAGCATGGGTGAGGATGTCGTCTTCTGGACCAAGCGCGCCGCCGACCAGGTCGAGATTGCCGACAGCGATCTGGTCTTTGTCGGCTATGGCGTCGTCGCCCCGGAATATGGCTGGAATGATTATGCCGGTCTCGATGTCGAGGGCCGCACCGTCGTCATGCTGGTCAATGATCCCGGCTATGCCGATCCCGACAGCGGTCTCTTCAATGGCAATGCCATGACCTATTACGGCCGCTGGACCTACAAGTATGAGGAAGCCGCCCGCCAGGGTGCCGCCGGTGTCATCCTGATCCACCAGACCGAACCGGCTTCCTATGGCTGGAATGTCGTCTCCGGCTCCTGGACCGGTGCCCAGCTCGACCTGGCCCGCGAACCGGGTGAAGGCACATTCGCCGCCGTGGAAAGCTGGGTTTCCGAAGATCGTGCCCGCCAAATGTTCGACCTGGCCGGTCTGGATTTCGATGCCCTCACCGCCGCCGCCTCCCAGCCGGGCTTCACCCCGGTAGAGATGACCGGTCTGACGGCCTCCGGCACGCTGTACAATTCCACCCGCACGATGGATTCGCGCAATGTGGTCGGCATCATCCCGGGCACCACGCATCCGGATGAGTATGTGATCTACACGGCCCACTGGGACCATATCGGCGTGCGCGATGTGCCCGAGGGCGAGGACGGCATCTATAATGGCGCCGTCGACAATGCGACCGGCACGGCTGCCATCCTGGAAATCGGTGAAGCCTTCATGGCCAATCCGCCGGAACGCTCCGTGATGATCCTGGCCGTGACGGCCGAGGAATCCGGCCTGCTGGGTTCGGCCTATTATGGTGAAAACCCGATCATGCCCTACGCGCAAACCGTGGGCGGCATCAATATCGACGCCATCCTGCCCACCGGCCGCTCCCGCGATGTCGTCGTGGTTGGCCATGGCGCATCGGAACTGGAAGACCTGCTGACGGCCGCCGCCGCCGACCAGGACCGCTACATCGTGCCGGACCCGAACCCGGAAGCCGGCTATTTCTACCGTTCCGACCATATCGAACTGGCCAAGCACGGCCTGCCCATGCTGTACGCCGATGGCGGTGAAGACCTGCGCGAGGGCGGCACCGAGGCCGGCCAGGCCATGGGCGCCGACTACCGCGCCAACCGCTATCACGGCCCGGCCGACGAGTATTCGGAAGACTGGGACATGTCCGGCATGGTCGAAAACACCGAACTCTTCTTCGATGTCGGCCAGCGCCTGGCCAATTCGACCGACTGGCCGAACTGGTATGAGGGCAATGAATTCCGCGGCCTGCGCGACGCGCAGCGCCCGGCCGAGTAATCCCGGCTTTCGCGTTCAGGAAAAGGGCGGCCCGCCATGCGGTGCCGCCCTTTTTCATGCCTGGAACGGGCCCCCGTCGGCATGCTCACAGAGATTTAAGCCGTTTTGCCTAGTCTTCGGCGCCTGAGATCAGGAACGGGGAGACATCATGACACTTCAAAAGACGGCCTGCGGATTGGCGCTGCTCGTACTCGGCTTGGCCAGCCCGGCCCAGGCGCAAGACTTCCGGCAGCCCAATGGCGAGTTTTTCCAGATGGGCCGCGTCGGTGGCAGCACAGATGACGACCCGACTTATTTCTTTGCCCAATTCCAGGCCGCCACGGACGGCAGCCAGTCTGGAATTGTCCACATGAATGCCGCCGGGGAAGACATGCTCGGCATGTGGACGATCGACCCTGACACCGGGGCTGTCACGATTGATATCGGATTTGGGGCCGAAACCCATTGCGAGAGCTGGCCCGTCTACGAGCCTGGCGAGACCATCAGTTTCGACCCGCCCTCGGAGAAGAATTGCTGGGTCGGCACCAATCATGCGCCCTATGTCCACAGCATGATCTATGAGGGTCAGCGATAGCCACACTCCGGCGAGAGAACAAAAAGGGCGGCACCGCATGGCGGGCCGCCCTTTTTCTGTATCCGGCCTGTCTCCGGTCTAGAAAGTCCGCCGCAAGACGACCTTGTCGCCGCGCTCCTCCAGCCGGGATGCATACTTGCCCTCATCGATCACGGCGCCAGAGTGCACACAGTAGACCGTGCGGGCTTCGGAAATGCGCGGCCAGTGAATGAAGTCATACAGCACGGTCTTCAGACCGGAGGAAACATTCACTTCCAGCGAGCCCAGGCTCTGACCATAGGCCAGATTGTTCTGGAACATGCCCTCTTCGCGCAACCGCCCCAGGGCAGCCATGAAGTCTCCCCCCAGGAAGTCCTTCACATTGCGGCCCTCCGCCTCATGGCGGGCCAGGCCGAACAATTCCAGCGCCCCGCGGGACACGGCCTTGATCATGCCCATGCTGTCAGTGACGAATTCGATCGACGGATTGAGCGTGACCAGATCGACCCAGGTCGGGGCGGGTGCCACCACAAAGGCGTCCTGCACCAGTTCCGCCATGCGGCGTTTGACCCGTTCGGGCGGTTCGCTGTCGCCATTCTCCCAGCGGGATATCATCGCCTGGGTGACACCCAGATCGGCTGCCAGTGCAGCCTGCTTGAGGCGTTTGGACATCCGGAAATTCCGGATCACGGACGGCCAGTTCACCTTGCTGGACGAGACCGACAAATTCATGTCCTGAACCAATTGCGTCCCCTCCAGGACTTATTCAGCGAGCACTTTGCCTGTGTGACCGGTCAGATTGCGCCGCAGACGATCAAACTCCGCCTGCCCAATCTTCGCGCCTGTCAGCATCCAGCGTATCTCGCCCTCTTCTCCCCGATGCGGCCAGTGCAAACCGTGCACACAATGACTGACCACATGCCCATTCTTGTCGACAAAACAGTACTTGTCAGCACTTTCAACGCTTTCGGCCGTTTCGTCAAAAAATCCCGTCCTTTTTAGACGACGGAAGAGTTGCGGCAGATCACCCCGGAACAGATCATCCAGATGCTGCCCCTCTATTTTGGCGGCCGGGCGATCCAGCAGCCGGGCCAGCCCCAGGCTGATGGTTTCCACCTCGCCGAAAGGGTGGATGACGGCCGCAAGGCCGGGTTGCTGGGCCACATGACTACGCCAGTCAACCAGCGGAATTGCCGCCTCGGACGCCAGCAAGGCCCGGATCCGCTGCTGCATGACCGGGCTGGGATCCACCAGGCCGGCCTCCCACCGGGAAATCATCGCCTGGGTGACACCCAGATCCGCGGCCAGGGCCGCCTGTTTGATGTTCTGGGTCAACCGGTAGCGACGCAGCTGGTCGCGCCAGTCGGTCGGGGGTTCGGAAGCCTGGGATCGACGCGCCATGTCAGATCGCCTTCCGGATCACACGGGGCCCACCCAACCGGGTCCGGACATCCCGGAACACGCTGCGCGACACGGCCGCGCCCGAGAACAGCCAGACGATCTGCGGCCCCGACAGGAAGGAGGGCCGGTGGAGACCATGCGTCATGACGGTCTTGCGCGATCCGTCCGGCGCAAGGAAGTCCAGCCTGTCCATGCTCTCTGCGGACGCCACACGCCCCTCAAAGAAGCCGCTGGCCTCCAGCGTGTCGAACAGATCGACCAGATCACCGGAGAAGGCTTCGTGCAGGTAACGCCCTTCGACATCATGGCGGCGGCAGGCCAGGGCGCGTTGCAAGCCCTGGCTGGCACGCAGGATGCGGCCGGCCCCGTTGATCACGGCCACAACGGAGGGGTGCTGACCGATCCGCTCGAGCCAAACCGACCGGGTCACAGAGGCATGCGCCTGCCAATAGAGGTCGAAAATGCGTTCCTGGATGCGTGCGCTGGGCGCGGCCGCACCGGATTCCCAGCGCGAGATCATGGTCTGGGTCACACCCAGATCGTGCGCCATCGCAGCCTGTTTGAGGCTTTTGGAATGGCGGTAATGTCGGATCACGGACGGCCAGTGAATGACCGAAGTTTCCGTTGGAGCAAATACCTGATTCATCAGCGCAACTCCGTTTTGACGGGGCGCCGGCCGCGACAGGCTCTGAGGTTCTAAAATATAACCGAATGGGGGCTGAAGGCAAGATTTGAAGCCTGACAAAACCAGGCGAGACACCTAACCCCCTGAAGCTTCGCAACAGTTTTGTGAAATTGTGCCGGCAGGCCGCATTGCTGATTGATCAGTGGAGCCTGGACTTGCTACCTGCCAGCGGGCTTCCCAACGGACAGGGTTTCATCATGACAGATATCTCGCTTGCGGCCTGGATATTCTCGATCGTCGGCTTTCTGATCGCGTCCTATTCCATCGTCGCCAATGATGCGATCCAGACGCTGGGAACCTTCCTCAGCTCCAACTCGAAACGCTCCTGGCTGATCCTCTGGGCCTATGCCTGTTCCATCATCGTCGCCGTGATGATGTGGGGCTATTTCGCCGGGGGACAGGATATCGCCTTCGGCCGCCTCAACTCCCTGCCCTATCCGGAAGCCGGTGTGCAGTGGTGGCATGCCATTCCGCCGCTCTTCCTGCTGATCCTGACCCGCTATGGCGTTCCGGTTTCGACAACCTTCCTCGTGCTCACCATCTTCGCCCTGACCGGCGGTGCGGAGACCGAAGGCGTGCTGCCCAAAATGCTGACCAAGTCGGCCCTGGGCTATCTCGTCGCCATCGGCGCGGCCTTTGTGATCTATCTGCTGATTTCGCGCTTTTTCGAACGCTGGGTGCACAGCACCAAGGACAAGCCGCATCATCCGCTCTGGTTCCTGGCGCAATGGGGCTCCACCGCCTTCCTCTGGTCGCAATGGCTGATGCAGGATCTGGCGAACATCTTCGTCTTCCTGCCGCGCACGACCGAGCTGGTCCCGGTGCTGGAAAACGGGGTCCCGCTGATCCAGGACGGCGCCGCCGTGCTGGAAACCCAGGTGACCTTCTCGCCGCTCCTCCTGGTCTTCGCGACCGGGGTGATGCTGGCCCTGCACGCCATCATCTTCGCGACGCGCGGCGGTGAGATCCAGAAGATCGTCCTCTCCAAGACCAATACGACCGACATCCGCGCTGCAACGCTGGTCGACCTCTTCTACGGGATCATTCTTTTCATCTTCAAGGAATTGAACGACATCCCGATGAGCACGACCTGGGTCTTCCTGGGCATGCTGGCCGGGCGCGAAATCGCCATCGCCTATGTCGCCGGGCTGCGCAACCGGATGGAAGCGATCTGGGATGTCGCTTCCGACGTCATCCGTGCCGGGATCGGTCTCGTCATCTCCGTAATCCTCGCCATTTTCCTGCCGGCCATGGCCCGCGGCGAGCTGGGGGCGCTGATGAGTGACCTGCCCGGTTATGTCGGCCACGCGCTGGGCCTGTCCTAAGGACTCATTAATTATGAGTGCCGTGTCAGGTTCCGTTTTTCTACAAGGAAAACGGGGACTAACAGGGGACAAGGCTTCAAGAGACATGGATTGGGCAAAAACCGTTCGGGCCCTGCGCCTGCGTCTGCGCCTGAAACAGGGCGCGATGGCGGAACTCATCGGCGTCAGCCAGACCTATATCTCCCGGCTTGAATCCGGCCTTGTCGAACCGGCACCCCATGTCGCCGAAGCGATCAATGCCCTGTCGAGCAATCCGCGCACGCGCAGCACGTTTGACGATTTCCTCGCCACCATCCGCTACAGCCCCTTCCCCGCCTTCCTGGTCCAGCCGGAACCGGAGAACGGCCGCTATACCGTGGAAGCCGTCAGCGCCGGTATTGATGATGATTGCGTCGCCGACATGACGGACCTCGCCGAGTGCGAAGCCCTCGCCCCGCTGCGCGAGCAGATCGACACGATCTGCCAGTCCGGTCTGCGCAATGGGGAAGTGCTCAGCGCCACAGCCTTCTGGTGCGATGCCCGCTCGCCGCGCCGATACTGGGCCACCCGCTACACGCCCGTGCGCGACGAGGCCGGACAGTGCTTCCTGCACGGCACGCTGAGCGAACAGAACGCCAATGACCATGCAGAGAGCGTCCGCGAGGCGGGCTCCGACCTGGTCATTGAGCGTTTCGGGATCAGCGCCTAGCGATAGCGTTTCTGAAGTGAGGCCAACGCCGCCTTGCCCGGATTCAGGGCCTCATAGGGCAGCTGGTTGAGCGGTTTCTGCGGCAGCTTGTTCGCCGCATGCATGTCCGGCATGTCCTCATTGAGATAGAGAAGGCCGGTGCGGATCTCGCCATCGCCCCCATTCATCATCAGGGTCTCAATCGCCTGCGCCTTGTCGCGCGGATCATAGTCCGTATCCGTTTTGCGCAGGCGCAGCTCGCCGCCATCATGCAGCGTCACGCGCATCGCGCCATCATCAGCATATTCGCCCGTGATTTCCTCGGCATGGGCCACGAAGTCCGTATGCACGAGCGGGTGATAATACTTGTAGGTATGGGCATAGCTCTTGGTCGAGCCGGCATGGTCATTGAAGGTCACGCAGGGCGAGATCACATCGATCAGGGCAAAACCCTTGTGCATCAGCGCCGCCTTCACCAGCGGGACCAGCTGCGACTTGTCGCCCGAAAAGGCCCGCGCCACGAAGCCCGCCCCCAGCGTCAGCGCCTGGATGCAGGGATCGATCGGCGTCTGCTCGTTCGGCACGCCCTTTTTCGTCGTTGAGCCGATATCCGCCGCGGCCGAGAACTGCCCCTTGGTCAGCCCGTACACCCCGTTGTTTTCCAGGATGTAGAGCATGTTGAGATTGCGGCGGATTGCGTGCGCGAATTGGCCAAAGCCGATCGACAGACTGTCACCATCGCCGGAAATCCCGATGTAATGGAGATCGCCATTCACCGCATTCGCGCCCGTCGCCACGGAGGGCATGCGGCCGTGCACGCAATTGATGCCGTGGGACTGGCCCATGAAATAGGCCGTCGTCTTGGACGAACAGCCGATGCCGGACACCTTGGCCGCGCTTTCCGGCGCCAGGCTCAACTCCCAGAAGGCCTGGACCAGGGCCGCGGTGACCGAGTCATGGCCGCAGCCGGCACACAGGGTCGACATCGAGCCTTCATAATTGCGGACCGTCAGACCCAGCTTGTTCTTGGGAAGGTGTTTGTCGATGAAGGGTTTCGGCATGGAGGTCATGCGGCGTCTCCCAGCGTGTCGAGATAGGCGGTGATGCCCTCGACGATGAATTTCGGATTGGCGGCCATGCCGGCATAGTCCAGCACGGGTACCAGCTTGTCCTTGGGCGCATCGGTCTCGTTCACCAGCAGGGTGCGCAGCTGCGCATCGCGGTTCTGCTCGACCACGAAGACCTCGTCATGCTCGGCAATGAAGGCCTCGACCTCGGTATTGAAGGGGAAGCCCCGCACGCGGAGATAATTGAGGTTCACACCCTTGGCCGCGAGCTGGTCCATCGCCTCGATCACGGCACCGTCACAGCCCCCGACCGAGATGATCGCCCGGCTGGCCGGCGCATCGCAGCGGCGCACGACCGGCCCCGGCACGGCATCCGCCGCGCTCTTCCACTTTCGCACCAGGCGGTCGACGACCTCCTTGTACTCATCAGCGTCCTCGGTATAGCCGCCCTTCCAGTTATGGCCGGAACCGCGGGTGAAATAGGCGCCCTTGGGATGCACGCCCGGCAGGGTGCGGTAGGTGATCCCGTCACCATCCTTGTCCTCATACCGGTAGAATTTCTCGATAGCCTCGAGTTCATCCTTGTTCAGCAGTTTGCCGCGATCGGGCTGATAGCTGTCATCCCACTCAAACTCCGGGACCATCCAGTCATTCATGCCGATATCCAGATCGGTCATGAAGAAGACCGGCGTCTGAAAACGTTCCGCCAGATCGAAGGACTGGACCGCCATCTCGAAGCATTCCTTCGGATTGGCCGGGAAGACGAGGATGTGCTTGGTATCGCCATGGCTGGCATAGGCCGCCAGGGTCAGATCGCACTGCTGGGTGCGCGTCGGCAGACCGGTCGACGGTCCCGCCCGCTGTACATCGAACAGCACCACCGGCACTTCGCCATAATAGGCAAAGCCGATGAATTCGCTCATCAGGGAAATGCCCGGACCGGAGGTCGGCGTGAAGGCGCGCGCGCCATTCCAGCCCGCCCCGATCGCCATGCCCACCGAGGCCAGCTCGTCCTCGCCCTGCACGATGCAGAAATTCTTCTCGCCGGTTTCCTTGTCGACGCGGAATTTCTCACAGAAGGATTTGAACCCGTCCATCAGCGAGGTCGACGGCGTGATCGGATACCAGGCCCCGAATGTCGCGCCGGCATAGACACAGCCCAGCGCCGCGGCCGTATTGCCATCGATCATGATATGGCCGGCCGTCGCATCCATCCGCTCGACCTTCAGCGGCAGCGGATCGGGGAAGTGCTCACGCACATAATCCAGACCGATATTGATGGCCTTCATATTGGCCGTGATCAGATGTTCCTTGGTGCCGAACATCTCGGTCACCAGCTCCTTGATCACCTCGACATCCAGACCGGTCAGACCGGCCACGGCGCCGACATAGGCCATGTTCTTCATCAGCACGCGCGTGCGGGCATTCTCGAACGCCTCATTGCACATCCGCGCCAGCGGTACGCCGATCGCGGTGACATCCTCACGCGTGTGAAGATCCGGCCGCGGCCAGGTTGAGTCATAGAGCAGGAAACCGCCCGGCGAGACCTCGGCGAGGTCCTGTTTGTAGGTCTCCGCATTCATCGCGACCATGAATTCCGCCGTGCCGGACCGCGCCATATAGGCGTCCTTGGTCAGGCGGATCTCATACCAGGTCGGCAGACCCTGAATGTTGGACGGGAAGAGGTTCTTGCCCACCACGGGCACGCCCATGCGGAAGATCGCCTTCATCAGCAATCCGTTGGCCGAGGCCGAACCGGTGCCGTTCACATTGGCGATCTTGAGGACGAAGTCGTTCACACGCACTTCGCTGGCCGTTTCGACGAGATCTTTCATTCCGCCGCTACCTTCCCGGCTTCATTGTCGACATGCGGAATGAAGATGTCCGCATCCTGCATGTCCCAGGCCGCCGTCGGGCAGCGCTCCGCGCACAGGCCGCAATGCAGGCACAAATTCTCGTCCTTGATCATCACCCGCCCGGTATCCTTGAGCGGCTGCGAGACAAAGAGCGCCTGCTCCTTGTTGGCCGCCGGCACTTTCAGGCTCGCCCGCAAAGCCGCTTCCTCGCCATCCGGCACAATGGCCAGGCAGTCGACCGGACAGATATCCAGACAGGCATCGCATTCCTTGCAGAGCGGCGCCTCGAACACGGTCTGCACGTCACAGTTCAGACAGCGCTGGACCTCGGTCTTGATCCGCTCGGCATCAAAGCCCAGCTCGACTTCCATCTTGCGATTGGACAGGCGTGCCTCGAGCTCCACCAGCGGCATGTCGCGGCGATGCGAGCCATCATAAGCGTTGGAATACATCCACTCATTCACGCCCATCTTGGCCGAGGCCAGATTGACGCCTCGCGGCAGGCGGTCATCCAGCGCCTCGCCCTGGCAATGCTTGTGGATGGAAATCGCAGCCTGGTGGCCATGCTCGACCGCCCAGATGATATTCTTCGGACCAAAGGCGCTGTCGCCGCCGAAGAACACACCCGGCAGGCTGGAGGCATGGGTCGTCTCATCGACCACCGGCACACCCCACTTGTCGAACTCGATCCCCAGATCACGCTCGATCCAGGGGAAGGCATTCTCCTGGCCGATCGCCAGGATGACATCATCACACGGGATGATCGTGGTGCCGGCCTTGCGGGTTTCGGTGATCTCGCCGTCCTCATCGAGCTCGTATTCCATGAGCTCGAATTCCATCCCGGTCAGCTTTCCGTCTTCGACGACAAAGCGCTTGGGGGAGTGGTTGACGATGATCTCGACATTCTCGTCCTCGGCATCCTCCAGCTCCCAGGGGGAGGCCTTGAAGAATTGCCGCGGCTTGCGCGCCATCACCTTCACATCATCCGCGCCCAGGCGCAGCGAGGTGCGGCAGCAATCCATCGCGGTATTGCCGACACCGATGATCAGGACGCGCTTGCCGATCTTGGCGACATGCTCGAACGCCACGCTTTCCAGCCAGTCGATACCGATATGGATATTGGCATCGGCCTCGTCGCGGCCCTCGATCCTCAGGTCCTTGCCCTTGGGCGCGCCGGACCCGATGAAGACGGCATCATAGCCCTCATCCATCAGGCCTTTCAGGCTCTCGATCCGGGAGTTTAGCCGGATTTCCACGCCCATATTCTCGATATAGCCGATCTCCGTATCCAGCACCTCTTCCGGCAGGCGGAAGGAGGGGATGTTGGAAATCATCAGCCCGCCGGGACGGTGATGCGCCTCAAAAACCGTGCACTCATACCCCAGCGGCGCCAGATCATTGGCGACCGTCAGCGAGGCCGGACCGGCGCCGACGAGGGCGATTTTCTTGCCATTCGTCGCGGCCGGCTTTTGCGGCACGAGATGGCTCACCTCGTCGCGATTGTCGGCAGCCACGCGTTTCAGCCGGCAGATCGCCACCGGTTCCTCTTCCACGCGCCCGCGCCGGCAGGCCGGTTCGCACGGCCGGTCGCAGACACGACCCAGAATGCCGGGAAACACGTTCGATCGCCGGTTGACGAGATAGGCTTCGGTAAATTTCCCCTGAGCGATCAGGCGGATGTATTCGGGAACCGGCGTATGCGCCGGGCACGCCCACTGGCAATCCACGACCTTGTGAAAATAGTCGGGATCGCGCGTATCGGTCGGCTTCATTCTCCTCACCCCGGGCATTGGCCCGCAACTTGTTGCGCGAGCCGCGAGAAGGGCCCGCCTTTTCTTGCACGCATTCTCACATCCGTAACGCGCAGCGGGTCAAGCGAATTCCCTTGTAAAACCACCTGATGTGAACGGGTTTGTTTGCAGCTGATAGTGAGTTGCACGGCCTTTCCTCCCCATCCCATGGGGAAGAAAGCCCCCGCCCTACAACTCATCGACCGAATGCTCATGCACCCGCGCCTCGCTCCTCAGCCAGGCAATGAACGCCTCGGCATCAGGGCTCAGCGGCCGGTTGCGCGCGGTCACGATGTGATAGGCGGAGCGCACAGGCGTCGTACCGTCGGCAAACAGGGCTACCAAACGGCCTGAGGCCAGATCATTCTGTGCCAGCGCGCGTTTCGCCAGCGCCACGCCGCGCCCGGCCACGGCGGCATCGATCACGAGAGCCGACTGGTTGAAGCGCACGCCCCGCGCGGTGTCGACGCCGCGGACATTGCGGGCCTTGAGCCAGGAAGCCCAGTCGGCGCCATCCACCTCGGTTTCCGGCGAGGCGTCATGCAACAGGGTCTGGTCGGCCAGATCGCGCGGGCGCCGCAGCTCCACCCCGCCCCGCAGCAAGTCCGGCGAGCAGACCGGCAGGACTTCCTCGGGCAGGAGGGCTTCCTCATTCAGCGTCATGTCGCCGCCCGGCCCATACCGGATGCCCAGATCGGCCGCTCCGGCGGAGAGATCGACCCGTTCCGAGGTCGCCGCGATCCAGACTTCCAGCTCCGGATGGTCCTCCTGGAAACGGAACAGGCGTGGGGCCAGCCATTTGCCGGCAAAGGAGGGCGCGACCGAGACCGTCAGCGCCCGGCGCTGGACCGGTTGACGCATCAGCGAGACGGCGCGCTCCAGGGTTTCAAAGGCTTCCGAGGTCACATTGGCCGCCGCCCGGCCGGCCTCGGTCAAGCTCAACCCCCGGCCCTCGCGCACGAAAAGCGCGGTTCCGACATGCTCTTCTAGGGAGCGGATCTGCTGCGAGATCGCCCCCGGCGTCACCGCCAATTCATCGGCGGCTCGGGCAAAGCTTTCCAGTCGCGCAGCGGCTTCGAAGGCACGCAGCGCATTGAGCGGGGGAAGGCGGGAGGAACGGGCCATGGAATCAGTTTAGATTTTCTAATCTGAAATGCCAAGAAACGTCGTTTGAAATGGGGGCATCGAATAGAAATATTGCGAGTGTCGCGCCACGAAGGCGCAGGATCGGATGAGTTTTGATGCGTGTCTTTCCAGCCTCCATTCCCCTAGATGGGCGCACGGTGATCGTTGTCGGGTCAGGCCCGATGGCGGAGCCGAAGGCACGCCTCTTCGCTCGCTCCCCCGCCCGGTTGCTGTGGTTCACCGGCGCGGATAGCGGTCCTGTTGCTTCGGATATCGCCCAATATGCGGAGATTTTACGCCGGATGCCGACCCGGCGGGACCTTCGTGGCGCGGCTCTTCTCTTCATCGCCGGTTCCGATGACATCCCGGTCGAGGCCCTGGCGCGGACCGGCCGCCGCCTGGGCATCCCGGTCAATATCGTCGACAGCCCGGCGGCCTCCGATTTCCAGACCCCGGCCATTGTCGACCGCGACGGCATTGTCGTCTCCATCGCCTCCGGCGGCGCAGCGCCCGTCCTCTCCGTCGATATCCGCGCCGCCATCGAACAGCTTCTGCCGGCCCGCATCGGCACCCTGTCGGACCTCGCCCGCGACCTGCGCGGAACGGTGAAATCCGTTCTGACGAAATTCGAGGACCGCCGCGCCTTCTGGGAAAAAGCCCTGCGCGGACAGGCTCGTGATCTCGCCCTGTCGGGCGACAAGTCCGGCGCCCGCCGCGAAATGCTCCGCCAGCTCAATGGCGAGACGAGCCCGCGCGAAGGCATCGTACATCTGGTCGGTGCCGGTCCGGGCGATCCCGACCTGCTCACGATCAAGGCCGCCCGCCTTCTGCGCGAAGCCGATGTCATCGTCCATGACCGTCTGGTCAGCCAGGGCGTAATGGATCTGGCCCGCCGCGACGCCCACCGTATCGATGTCGGCAAGACCAAGGGTCATCACCCGGTCCCGCAGCAGGAGATCGGCGAAATCCTGGTGCGCGAGGCCGCCAAGGGTCAGCGCGTCGTCCGCATCAAGGGTGGCGATCCCTTCATTTTCGGCCGCGGTGGCGAGGAGATGGACGTCGTCCGCGCCGCCGGTATCCGCGTCGAGATCACGCCCGGCATTACCGCCGCCATGGCCTGCGCCGCCTCCGCCGGCGTGCCGCTCACCCATCGCGATCATGCCCAGTCCGTCACCTTCGCCTCTGGTGTGGTGAAACAGGATGGTCCGGATGCCGATTACCGCGCCCTGTCCGCCGCGAACTCGACCAGCGTCTTCTATATGGGCGTCGGTGCCGCACCGCAGATTCAGCGCAAGCTGATCGAGGCCGGTCGCGACGCCGCCACGCCGCTCGCCCTGATCGAGAACGGCACGCATGACAATGAACGCCGCGTTTTCGGCACGCTGGGTGAACTGGCCGATCTGGTCACCCGCCACGCCATCACCGGCCCCACCATCATCATCGTCGGCGAGAGCGTCGCCATCGCCGCCGCTCACGCCACAACGACCGACACGCAAACCCTGCTGGAGCAGAGCGCATGAAAACGATCACAGCCAACCGCCTCACCGATGGCCGGGTGATCTATCGCACCGCCGAAGGCGAATGGACCGAAGAGCTGGCCCGCGCCGAACGACTGACCGATGACGCCGTCGCCGAAGCCCGCCTGGCCCAGGCCGAGGCCGAGCCGGCCATCGCCGTTGGTCCCTATCTGATCGAGATCGAGGCGGACGCGCCGGGCGGCCAGAAATGGCGCCGCGAAGGCATCCGCCTCACCGGCCCGACGACGGGCTCCACCAAAGTCACGAATACCAGCCGCAAGGCCGCCTGATTTCCATGTACAAGTACGACACATATGACCACCAGATGGTGCGCGAACGGATTGCCGAATTCCGCGACCAGGTGGAGCGCCGCATTGATGGCCGCCTGACCGAAGACCAGTTCAAGCCGCTGCGCCTGATGAATGGCGTCTATCTGCAGCTGCACGCCTACATGCTCCGCGTCGCCATTCCCTATGGCACGATGAACAGCGCCCAATTGCGCGTGCTCGGCCGCATCGCCCGCGATTATGACAAGGGCTATGGCCATTTCACCACGCGCACGAATATCCAGTACAACTGGCCGGCCCTGACCGATATTCCGGACATTCTGGACGAGCTCGCCGCCGTCGAGATGCACGCCATCCAGACCTCGGGCAATTGCATCCGCAATGTCACGACCGACCCGTTCGCCGGCGCCGCCGCGGACGAGCTGGAGGATGGCCGTCCCTGGGCAGAGATCATCCGCCAATGGTCGACCTTCCACCCGGAATTCACGTTCCTGCCGCGCAAGTTCAAGATCGCCGTCAATGGTGCATCCGAAGACCGCGCCGGTCTGCGCGTCCATGATATCGGCCTGCAACTGGTGAAGAATGAGGCCGGCGAAACGGGGTTTGAAGTCTGGGTGGGTGGCGGCCAGGGCCGCACGCCGCGCCTGGGTCACCGCATCCGCGACTTCCTGGAACCGCGCGACCTGCTCTCCTATCTGACCGCCATTCTGCGCGTCTATAATCAGCATGGCCGCCGCGACAATCTCTACAAGGCCCGGATCAAGATCCTGGTCGAGGCCCTGGGCCCGGAAGAATTCGCGCGCCAGACCGAGGAAGAATGGGCCGAGATCCGCGACAGCAATCTCGTCCTGCCGGCCGAAGAAATTGCCCGCATCCGCGCCTTCTTCGACGCACCGCCGGCCGTCTCCGGCAGTGCCATTCCGGCCACCGGCCGGGCCGATTTCGCCCAATGGCTGCGCCGCAATCGCCGCGATCACAAGGTGGAGGGTCTCTCCAGCATCGTGATCTCCTTGAAGCCGATCGGCGGCACGCCGGGTGACATCACCGATACCCAGCTGGAAGCCGTCGCTGATCTGGCCGAACGTTTCGGCTTCGACGAAGCCCGCGCCACGCCGGACCAGAATCTGGTCCTGCCGCATGTCCGCAACAGCGATCTGGAAGCCGTGTTCGACGGTCTCGTCGCCGCCGGTCTCGCCACTGCAAATGCCGGTCTGGCCACCGATATCGTCGCCTGCCCGGGCCTGGATTATTGCGCCCTGGCCAATGCCCGCTCCATCCCGATCGCCCAGTCGATCTCCAACCTCATCGAGGCGGAAGGCCTGTCCGACCAGGTTGGTGATGTGACCATCAAGATCGATGGCTGCATCAATGCCTGTGGCCATCACCATGTCGCCCATATCGGCGTGCTCGGCGTCGACAAGCGGGGTGAGGAATTCTACCAGATCACCCTGGGCGGGAATTTCGGCAAGGACGCTTCGATCGGCAATATTGTCGGCAAGGGCCTGGCCGGAGAAGACGTGCCGGCTGCCATCGTGCGCGCCCTCAACACCTATCTGGAAATCCGGAACGAGAAGGAACGCTTCATCGACACGCTGCGCCGTGTCGGTCCCGACGCGTTCAAGGAGTCCATCTATGCTGCAGCTTGACCGCAAGACCGTGACCCGTGACGTCACAAACGCCCAGCTCGAAGCGGGCGGCGGCACGATCGTCGAAATCGCCGGCGATACGCCCTGGCAGGACGCCGCGACGCAGATCTCCGGTGCTGTCCAGGTCGATATCCGCTTTCCCAGCTTCAAGGACGGGCGCGGCTTTTCCCTCGCCACCCTGCTGCGCGAACGCGCCGGCTATACCGGCCATCTCCGCGCCGTCGGCGATCTGATCCCGGACCAGGCGCAATATCTCCACCGGGTCGGCTTTGACGATGTCGCCCCGGAACGCACGGATCTGGAAGAGGACTGGGCCAAGGCCAAGGCCCGCTTCACCCATGCCTATCAGCCGGCCCAGGACCGGGTCACCCCGATCTTCGGACAGCGGGTCTCCGCGCCCAAGGACGAGCTCGCCGCGCTGAATGCCCGCTATCGCGGCGCTGATGCGATCGACATTCTGCGCGACGCCATCCGCAATCAGTGGACCGGCCGGATCGCCATCCTCTCCTCCTTCGGGGCTGAAGCCGCCGTGGGTCTGCACATGATCGCCCAGGTCGCGCCGGACACGCCGGTCATCTTCCTGGATACCGGCCGCCTCTTTGCCCAGACCGAGCAATACCAGCGCGCCCTGAGCGAACAGCTCGGCCTGACCAATATCCGCATGGTCCGCCCGCAGGCCGAAGAGGCCACCGCCGAGGATCCGGACGACAAGCTCTGGCAGCGGGACCCCGATGCCTGCTGCGCTCTGCGCAAAGTGCGTCCGCTGGACAATGTGATCGGCGAGTACGATGCGCTGATCACCGGCCGCAAACGCTTCCATGGCGGCGAACGCATGGCCCTGCCCGTGGTGGAACGCCTGGATGGCCGCATCCGCGTCAATCCGCTCGCTTCCTGGTCCGCCCAGCAGGTCACGGATTATTTCCAGCGCTACGATTTGCCGCGTCATCCGCTCAGCGATATGGGATATGCCTCGATCGGTTGCTGGCCCTGCACCGCGCCGGTCCAGGATGATGATGATGTGCGCGCGGGCCGCTGGTCCGGCCGCTCCAAGACCGAATGCGGCATCCACACCCCCTCGCGGATCGCCGCCGAATAGTTTGAAAGGACACGCTGTCGTGTCTCACGTGCTCGACCTGATCGGCCAGACCCCGCTGATCCGGCTGGACGGCCCGTCGCAGGCCACCGGCTGTGAAATCCTGGGCAAGGCCGAATTCCTCAATCCGGGCGGTTCCGTAAAGGACCGCGCCGCCCTCAATATCGTGCGCGAGGCGGAAGCCTCCGGCGCGCTCAAACCCGGCGGCACGATCGTCGAGGGCACGGCGGGCAATACCGGGATCGGGCTGGCCCTGGTCGGCGGCGCGCTGGGTTATGAGGTCATCATCGTGATGCCGCGCACCCAGTCGGACGAGAAGAAACAGGTCATCCGCTCCCATGGCGCCCGCCTGATCGAAGTGGATGCCGCCCCCTTCTCCAGCCCCAATCATTTCGTCCATTATTCGCGCCGCTTGGCCGAGGAGCTGAACGAGAGCCGCGAAGCCGGAGCGATCTGGGCCAACCAGTTCGACAATCTCGCCAACAAGCGCGCCCACACCCTCACCACCGGCCCGGAAATCTGGGAACAGACGGATGGCAAGGTGGATGGGTTCATCTGCGCCGTCGGCTCCGGCGGCACGCTGACCGGCGTCGCCGAATACCTGCGCAGCCAGAAGCCGGACGTGAAGATCGGCGTCGCTGATCCGGCCGGTGCGGCGCTGCATGCCTATTACACAACCGGTGAACTGAAGGGCGAAGGCTCCTCCATCACCGAAGGCATTGGCGTCAACCGCATCACCGGCAATCTGGAAGGCCTCACAGTCGACCATGCCTACCGGATCGAGGATGCGGAAATGCTGCCCATCCTGTTTGATCTGGTGAAGTCCGAGGGCCTGTCCCTGGGCGGCTCTGCCGGGATCAATATCGCCGGCGCCATCCGCCTGGCGCGCGATCTGGGCCCGGGCCACACCATTGTCACCATGCTGTGTGATGCCGGCTCCCGCTATGCCGGAAAGCTCTTCAATCCCGAATTCCTCTCCAGCCGGGGCTTGCCTGTCCCGCCCTGGGCCGATACCGAAGCGCCGCGCGCGACGGCCTAACGCCCACAGCCGCACGAGATTATGAGTATGAATGCCATGACGACGCCCACGCCGGCCCGCCCGGCCAACACCATCTCCGCCAAGCCGGGTCCCTTCACCGTCGAGACCGTGCTCGAGGTGAAACACTATACCGACCGGCTGTTCTACTTCCGCATCACGCGGCCGGACGCTTTCCGCTTCCGCTCGGGCGAATTCATCATGATCGGCCTGCCCAAGGAGGACGGGAAACCGCTCCTGCGCGCCTATTCCCTGGCCAGCCCCTTCTGGGACGAAGCCCTGGACTTCTACTCCATCAAGGTCGCCGACGGCCCGCTCACCTCGCGCCTCCAGCACATCCAGCCGGGCGATCAGCTCCTGCTCGGCAAGAAGCCGACGGGCACGCTCGTCCTCGACGCGCTCAAGCCAGGCAAGCGCCTGTACATGGTCTCCACCGGCACCGGCATCGCGCCCTTCGCCAGCCTGATCCGCGACCCGGAAACCTATGAGAAATTCGACGAGGTCATCCTCACCCATACCTGCCGCGAAAGCGATGAACTGGTCTATGGCAATGAACTGGTCGAAGCCGTCAAATCCGACGAGCTGATCGGTGAGTTCGCCCGCGAGAAACTCGTCCACTTCACCTCTACCACCCGCGATGACGGGCCGGTGAAGGGCCGCGTCACCGACATGATCAATTCCGGCGAACTCTTCGAACGCCTCGGCGTCCCGCCGCTCAACCCCGAAGTCGACCGCGTCATGATCTGCGGCTCCGAAGGCCTGCTCAAAGACACCAAACAGATCTGCCTCGACCGCGGCTTCATCGAAGGCTCCAACGCCGCCCCGGCCGACTTCGTCGTCGAAAAGGCGTTCGTCGCGACTTAAGACGGGCTTTCATCCTCGCCCTTGATGGGCGAGGGACAACCGCCGCCTTATCCCCACCCCCGCAAACCCGACCTAGACTCTTCCCACTGTCCCGGCCCCGGCGAGCTCACCGGATCGGGACAGGGTGGCGCTGAGGCGGGTCCGGCCGGACCGTCGCTTAATCCGCTTCACCGGGTTGCAGACGGTCCTGCGGGACATCTCGACTTTCTTCAAATCCAGACACCCCGCCGGATCGTCTGCAATGCCCAACAGGGCGCTAGGTCCTCGCCCTTGATGGGCGAGGGGGACCGCGCGCATGCGCGGTCGAGTGGGTGACCGGCCAAAGCCGGAAACGCGACGCGTTTCACACCACCCCATTGACTCACACATAAACATATCTTTATACGTGAAGTGCGCCGATTTGATGTTCAGCTTGCGGGCGCGGAATAAGTACGGCTAAAGCGGAGCATCGGTAGGCATGCAAAGGGCTATTCACGCCCGCCTTCCCTCTCCCGCAATCGGCGTCCGTGCTGTCCGCGCAAGTGGATTTCGTCATGGCAAACCTTGCGGCCCTCGAACTCGATCGTCCTGAAACCGCCACCCGCCCCGCCCGTCTGCGCGTGGTCCTGCTGGGTTGCGGCACGGTGAATACCGGTGTGCTGGACGCGCTCGAGCTCATGCCGGACCGGATCGAGATTGCCGCCGTGGTGACGCGCCGCCGCCGTCCGGGCCAGACCGGCCGCACCGCCTGGCTGACCGATATCCGCGACGCTTTCGACACGGGGCCCGATCTCGTCATTGATGGCCTGCCCGATTGCCCGGCCGCCGAGAAAGCCCTCGACCTCGCCGTCGAGCGCGGCATCCATGTCATCTCCGCCAACAAGGCCGTGATCGCCCGCCGTCCCGACCTGGAAGCCCGCGCCCGCGCCAAATCCACCCGCTTTGCCTATTCCGCCGCGGTCGGCGGTGGCGTGCCGGTTCTGGAAACCGTGCAGCGCCTGACCGCCGCCGGCGAGACCATTGCCAGCGTGCGCGGTGTCCTCAACGGCACCTCCAATTTCGTGCTGGGCCTGCTGGAACAGGGTGTCGGGTTTGATCAGGCCATTGCCGCCGCCCAGGCGGCCGGTTTCGCCGAGGCCGATCCCAGTTCCGATATCGACGGGCTGGACGCGGCGGCCAAGCTCGCCCTGAT
Source organism: Maricaulis parjimensis (assembly GCF_016817355.1). GTDB lineage: Bacteria > Pseudomonadota > Alphaproteobacteria > Caulobacterales > Maricaulaceae > Maricaulis > Maricaulis parjimensis. The sequence continues at coordinate 155,192 of NZ_JADOTT010000002.1, read as the reverse complement.
CGCGCGCAAAGCCTATGGCATCGCCCCCGATGCCCTCGCCATCCCCGCCGACAGCCTGCTCTCCATCGAGCCGGGCCAGGTCTGCGGCGTCCGCGAGAACGGGCTGCGCTATCGCCAGGTCGCCGAGCTGTCGCGCACCGAAACCGGCGAGATCGATGCCCGCGTCCGCCTCATCGCCCTGCCGGAAACCCATCCGCTGGCGCGCACCGAGAATGAGGAAAACGCCGTCGAGATCACATGCGAGAGCGGGCTGAAAATCCAGCTCCATGGCAAGGGCGCCGGACAAGTGCCGACAGCCGGATCCGTCCTCGCCGATATCCGCGACCTGCTGGCTGCCGGAGAGGGTTGATGGCCGTGAAGCTGGAATGTCTGCCCTCCACCCGCTGTCGGGACATCACCACGATCGCCTTTGCCGAGACCGGGTCTCCGGTGAAGGTCACCGGACGGATTGCCGGCCCCGATCACGGGCCGGCCATCCTCGTTCTGGGCGGGATCTCCTCCGGCCGGATCGTCGCCGACAGCGAGACCGAGACCGGCTGGTGGTCCGACCAGGTCGGGCCGGGACGCGCCATCAACACGCAAGAGCGCCGGGTCCTCTCCTTTGACTTCATCGGCGATGAACTCACCCCCTTTCCGACCACACAGGACCAGGCCCGCGCCATCCTCGCCCTGGCCGATGCGGCGGATGTCGAGCGCTTCGACATTGCCGGTTCCTCCTATGGCGGCATGATCGCCCTGGCCCTGGCCAGCATCGCGCCGGAACGGGTCGGCAAGCTCCTCGTCATCTCCGGTGCCCATCGCGCCAGCGCCATGGCCCAGGCCTGGCGCTCCATCCAGCGCGACACGGTCCAGCTGGCCCTGCGCCTCGGCGATGGCGCGGCCGGTCTCGACCTGGCCCGCCGCCTCGCCATGACCACCTATCGCACGCCGGACGAGCTGGAAGAGCGTTTCTACAATCCGCGTCCGGGCAGCCGCGACGAAGCCGGTATCGCCGCCTATCTGGAAGCGCGCGGCCGCGCCTATGTCGAGACGATGACACCGGAACGCTTCCTCGCCCTCTCCCATTCCATGGACACACACCAGGTCGATCTGGCCAGCATCAAGGCCCCGGTCACCTATGTCGCCGTTGCCGAAGACCGGCTCGTGCCGCTCGACCAGATGGAAGAGGCCACCGCCGCCACGCCGCAGGGCCGGCTGAAAACCAAACATTCGCGCACCGGCCATGATGCCTTCCTCACGGAACCGGCTATCGTGTCCGAGACGATCACGGAATTTCTCAAGGACTGACATGTCGGACGAACAACGGACCAAGGCGATCCGGGCCGGATTGAATACCGACCGGAGCTGGAACGCCGTCATCCCGCCGCTTTCCCTTTCCACCGCCTATCGGCGCGAGGACCCGGCCATCCAGCCGGCCTTCGACTATGCCCGGACCGGCAATCCCGGCCGCTCCCTCCTGGCCGATGCGATTGCGGAACTGGAAAATGCCGCCGGGGCGGTGGTCACGGGATCGGGCATGTCCGCCATCGATCTTCTCCTGCACGATCTGCCTTTCGGCGCGCGGGTGATCTGTTCCCATGACGCCTATGGCGGCACGCGCCGCCTGCTCGATGCCCGCGCCCGCGGCGGCCGCTTTGTCCCCGTCTATGTCAACACAGCCGATCTGGACGCCGTCGCCAATGCCCTCAATGAGGATGCCGCCCTCATCCTGGCGGAAACCCCGTCAAATCCGCGCCTGCGCATCACCGACCTCAAAGCCCTGGCCAAGCTTGCCCGCAATGCCGGCTGCGAGCTGGCCGTCGACAACACGGTCATGTCGCCCGTCCTCCAGCGCCCGCTGGACTGGGGGGCGGATTATTCCGTTCAGTCCATCACCAAGCTGATCAATGGCCATTCCGACATGGTCGGCGGCGTCGTCTGCTGCGCCGATCCGGAACGGGTGGAAACCCTGAAATGGTGGGCCAATTGCGTCGGCGTCGGCGCCGCCGCCTTCGACAGCTATCTCGCCCTGCGCGGCCTGCGTACCCTGCCCCTGCGGGCCAAGGCCCAGTGCGAAACCGCCCTTGAAATCGCCCAATGGCTCGACGCCGATCCCCGCATCGCCTCCGTCGATTATCCCGGCCTCAAATCCCATCCCGGCCATGACATCGCCCAACGCCAGCAGGACGGTTTCGGCCAGCTCATCTCCCTCCAGCTCGCCCCGACCGCGCCCAGCGCGAGGGACGTCGTCTCCACCCTCGACATCTTCACCCTCGCCCAATCCCTGGGCGGCGTCGAAAGCCTCTGCTGCATCCCCGCCCTCATGACCCACGCCTCCATGTCCCCCGAAGCGCGAGAGGAGGCGGGTGTCCCCGACACGCTGATCCGCTTGTCGGTCGGGCTGGAGAGCGCGGGCGATCTGATTGGGGATTTGGATAAAGCGCTGGGTGGGGCTGGTTAGTAAAAACAAACGCATTTCCCCCGGAAGAAGTTCCGGGGCCCACCAGCCTTGTTCTCAAGCGATGAGTTTCAAGCCGGTCCCGGACAGCGCTGACGCGCTTCCGGGAAAAATGCATTGATCTTTGCCCGGCGACCGCCTGAATACACCAATTGTCATCCCGGCCGAATGGCCTGCGAAAGCAGGCCGCAGAGCCGGGACCCATAGCCCCAGGCCAAGCCCGAAAGCAGGCTCAGCCGATTTCGCGAGCTGGAAACACACCGGGCGTATGGGGCCCGGACTGGAGTTTATCCCTGCGAAGGCAGGGACCTGGCCTGCGCCGGACATCCATCCGGGATGACAAGTGTTTTAATGGGTGTGTGTCCCTATTTTCTGTGTGTCCCTATTTTCTTTTCATTTTGTAGGTCCACATCAAATCACGGCCATATCTCGCGAATGTCACGGCGATCCGAAGCTCGTTCGATTTTTTCATAGTCCAGATTGAGCAAATTCATGGCGTAGGCACTGATTGCTTCAACGTCGTCGCACCCTGCGTACAACGCCATCAAGAGGGTACGCCCACGCGCTTCAACATGAACGCCCCCCCACCTCAAAGAGTCAGACCGATAGACACGATACATGGCCTCGTTGGCCGCCTCATTCTGCCGAAACGACACCGCCACGGCGCAGTCCTCCACCTCGCGACCGAAAGCGGTTCGATAAGCCGGTCGCAGGTAATTATGAGTGTTGGCAAAATTGCGCAGTCTGACAGCTAAGAAATTCTGGTCTTCACCATCATCAAAACAATTCAATACCCATCCAGTGGAATTCGATATCGAAACTATTTCCCTGGAACTCTGACAATCCTCTCGAGAATAGAAGCCTACGACATTTCCCGAACGAAACGCGATTGATGCATCAAGCCCAACCCAATCGGCCAAATTTTCGTCGAGGCTCTGGATTCGAGCAAAGCTCAGCTCCCCACCTGCTCGAATGTCTGCCTGAGAGCCACAGCCAACAAGCAGAAGCGGGCTAAACGCGAAAGCTAAGGCCGCTTTAAATTTTGACATATATTTCAATGGGATTCGCGCTCCAACTTTCATTGGGAAAACAGATTGAAAAAGCAGGGACACCCCGTCCACAACCTACCCCTCCCCCGTCAACACCCGCCCCACGGCCTCCGCCCAACCCGCCCGGCTGGCCGCACGCACATCCTCCGCACAATCCGGCGCGAATGCCCGGTCCTGCTGCCAGAGCACGCGCCCCGCTTCCAGATCCTCGAAAATCCCCGCGCCAAGCCCCGCCAGGAAGGCGGCGCCCCAGGCTGTGGCTTCGGACTGGACCGGGCGGACGACTTCGATGCCGGTCAGGTCGGAGAGGCGTTGCAGGAGGGCGTTGTTCCGGGCCATGCCCCCATCCACGCGCAGGCTTTTGGCCGACACGCCGTCGGCCGCGATGGCGTCGAGCAGGTCGCAGGTCTGGTGCACCACGGCATCCAGCGCGGCCGCCGCGATCTCGGCGCGGCCAGAGCCGCGGCTCAGCCCCACAAGGGCGCCGCGGGCCTCGGCATCCCAATAGGGGGCGCCCAGACCGGTGAAGGCCGGCACCAGATAGACGCCGTTGTCCCGATCCGCCGAGGCGGCCAGCGCCTCGATTTCCGAGGCCTTGGCGATCAGGCCGAGCCCATCGCGCAGCCATTGCACAATCGCCCCGGCTGACAGGATGGAGCCTTCCACCGCATAGACCGTCTCCCCGCCGATCCGCCAGGCAATCGTGGTCAAAAGCCGGTTCTTGGAGAGGACCGGCTCGGTGCCTGTATTGATCAACAGGAAGGCGCCCGTGCCATAGGTCGATTTCATATCGCCCGGCGCCAGACAGGCCTGACCGATGGCCGCCGATTGCTGGTCGCCGGCGACACCGGTGATCTCCAGCGGAACACCCAGCACGCTTGTCTCGACCGATCCGAAGCTGCCGGCACTGTCGCGCACGTCCGGCAGCACTTCGGCCGGCACATCGAACATGTCCAGCAGGACCGGGTCCCATTCATTGGTGTGGATATTATAGAGCGCCGTCCGGCTGGCATTGGTCGCATCGGTCGCATGAACCTTGCCGCCGGTCAGGTGCCAGATCAGCCAGGTGTCGACCGTGCCGAAGGCGAGCTCGCCCCGCGCCGCCCGGTCGCGGGCACCTTCAACCTGATCCAGGATCCAGGCGATCTTGGTACCGGAGAAGTACGGATCCAGGACCAAACCGGTGCGGTTTCGAACCTCATCCTCACCCCTCGTGACATTAAGATGCGCACATTGTGATGCCGTTCTGCGGTCCTGCCAGACAATGGCATTGTGGATTGGCTCACCGGTCTTGCGATCCCAGACCAGCGTCGTCTCTCGCTGGTTCGTGATGCCCAGGCAGCTGATTTTATGGCCTTTTTTCTGGGCCTCTTTCAGCGCTTCGCGGGCGGTGGCGCGCACGGTCGCCCAGATCACGTCCGGGTCATGCTCCACCCAGCCGGAGTGGGGATAGATCTGCGGAAATTCACGCTGCGCGACGGCGACGATCTGGTAGTCCGGCGTGAAGATCACGGCCCGCGAACTCGTCGTTCCCTGGTCGATGGCCAGAATGGCTGTCGGCTTGTCCATCATGTGTCCTCCCCCAATCTTCCGGCGTTTTCCGGTTTGTCTTGTGTCTACAGCCATGACGCGATTGGACAAAACGCGCTAGGGTCAAATCGAACCCCCGAGAGGATGCGGTATGAGCGACGAGACTTTCCCCTTCACCCATCTGGACAGCCCGACCGGCGCCTCGATTGCCCTGCACACACGTGAGGCCAGCGCCCCTGTCCGGGGGATAGTCCACATCAATCACGGTCTCGCCGAACGCGCCGGACGCTACGCAAAATTCGCGGATTTCCTCGCTTCCAGAGGCTATCACGTCGCCGCCCACGACCATCGCGGACACGGTCGGACCACCGCGAAAGACGGGGGAGAGCGCCGCTTTGCCGATGTGGATGGCTGGAACAAGCTGGTGACGGATGTCTCTGTTGTTGAAGCGGAATTGCGCCAGCGCTGGCCGGGATTACCGCTTGTTGTCTTCGGGCATAGCATGGGCTCTGTCGTCGCCTTCAATCACGTCCTGCGGGCCCATGACCAGCTCGCCGGAGCCGCCATCTGGAACGGGAATATGGCGCTGGGCGGCCTGAAATCCGTCATGCGCTTCGTCCTCTGGTGGGAAGCCCTCCTCGGTGGCGGCGACCACACCCAGTCCAACATATTGGATCAATTGACCTTTAAGGCATGGAACAAGCGCTTTCCCGAAGGCCGGACCGATGCCGATTGGCTCACCTCCGACACCGCCGAAGTCGATGCCTATGTCGCCGACGAATTATGCGGTTGGCCCTCCTCTGTCTCGCTCTGGCGGGACTTCCTCAACGGGGTGGAAGCCGCTGAAAACACACGCAATCTCAAGCCGGTTCGCAAGGACCTCCCCTTCCATTTGATCGGCGGCAGCCTCGATCCGGCGACCGATAATGGCCAGGCTGTCCGCAAGCTCGCCGACCGCCTCTCCAAGGCCGGATTCACGGATGTAAGTTGCGAGATTATCGAGGGTTTCCGGCATGAGACGATCAATGAAATCGGCCGCGAAAAACCCCTGAACGACTTCGCCGACTGGCTCGACCGCGTCACGGCCAACACGCCGGCCTGACCGCATGTCCCGCTGCGATGTCGCCATTATCGGCGCCGGCGCTGCCGGCATGATGTGCGCCATCGAGGCCGGACGGCGGGGACGATCTGTCCGCCTGATAGAGCACGCCAAATCCCCGGGCGAGAAGATTCGGATTTCCGGCGGCGGTCGCTGCAATTTCACCAATCTCCACGCCACCGCCGCGAATTATATCTCCGGCAATCCGCACTTCATGAAGTCCGCGCTGAAACGCTACACGCAGTGGGATTTCATTGACTGGGTCGACCGCAAGGGGATTGCCTGGCACGAGAAAACCCTGGGCCAGCTCTTCTGTGATGGCTCGGCGCGCCAGATTATTGACGGCCTCCTTGCCGACATGCGCGAAGCCGGGGTCACGCTGCAGCTGGACACCTCGGTCACCGCACACGCGCGGACAGCCGACGGCTTCTCCCTCACCCTGAGTGATGGCAACACGCTGGATTGCCACTCCCTTGTCATCGCCACGGGCGGCAAGTCGATCCCCAAAATGGGCGCCACCGGATTTGGCTATGAGGTGGCCCGCCAGTACGAGATTCCGGTCACCGAGACCCGTCCCGGACTGGTCCCCCTCACCTTTGATCCGGACATGATGACCCGGTTCAAACCCCTGGCTGGCGTTTCCCTGCCGGTCCGGGCCAGCAATGACCGGACCGCGTTCGACGAGGCCATGCTCTTTACCCATCGCGGCATCAGCGGACCGGCCATTCTCCAGATATCCTCCTATTGGCGTGAGGGAGAGGAGATCACGATCAATCTCCGCCCGGACCTGGACTGGTTCGACATCCTGCGTTCGGCCCGGCAGGAAAACGGCCGGCGCAGCGTGTCGACTATCCTCGCCGATCATCTGCCCAAACGCCTAGTCCAGCTGCTCGACGAAACCGGCTTGCCCACAGGCAATCTCGCCGACCAACCGGATCGCGTGTTGCGCGAACTTTCAGCTTCACTGTCGGCCTGGTTGCTCCGCCCGACCGGGTCGGAAGGCTATCGCACGGCCGAAGTCACATTGGGCGGAATCGACACGCATGCGCTGGATAGCAAGACCCTGCAGGCACTTAGCCAACCTCACCTGTATTTTGTTGGAGAAGTTGTTGACGTCACCGGCTGGCTTGGCGGATACAACTTCCAATGGGCCTGGTCATCAGGATGGTGCGCCGGCCAATACGCATAACGCACCAGACCTGATCGGGGGGACAGGCTGGACAGCGGCCCGAAAGTCCTCGCCACGCGACTCGATGGGAGTTATCTAGGTGTCTGTATTCAGTGCTTTCGGCCCGGACGCCGATGCGCCCGGACCCAGTTTTTCGAGTCGGCCATGACCCTGAACAAGTCTTATATTGCGGCTCTGTCGATCTTCGTGGCTGTGGTTCTCCTCTTCACCGTGGGCACGCTGCTGCAAAGCGGCCAAGCCGATTCGCATGAGGCGACCGGAGATGACCCGGTGCGCCTGTTCGAGGTCGTGACCCGTACGGTTTCCGCCGAACCGCGCCCGGCCATCCTGTCCCTGCGGGGTCGATCGGAAGCGTTCCGGGAAGTGCTTGTCCGCGCCGAAACCGGAGGCCGTGTGGCTCAGGCCGACATTGTCGAAGGCAGCGAAGTCTCTGCCGGCGACGTGCTGTGCCGGCTGGATGTCGACGCCCGTGCCGCTTCAGTTGAGCAGGCCGAGGCCGATTTGCGCGCCCGCCAGCTTGAATATGATGCCGCCCGTGAACTGGCCGAGCGCGGTCACCGTTCGGCCAATCAGGTCGCAACGACAGAGGCTGCCCGTGATGCCGCCCAGGCCCGCCTGCAAGCCGCGCAGGAAGAGCTGGCCAATATCAATCTGCGCGCGCCCTTTGACGGTATTTTTGACGGCCGCGTAGCCGAGGTCGGAGACTTTCTGCGGGCCGGTGATCCTTGCGGCACTGTCGTGGAAATGGATCCGATCCTGGTGGTCGCCGAGGTGTCCGAACGCGATGTCGCCGCCCTGTCTCCCGGCATGGCCGGCCACATCCGCCTTGTGACCGGTCAGCAGGTCGAGGGCCAGGTCCGCTTCGTGGAACGCCGCGCCGATCTGGCCACACGCACCTTCCGCGTCGAAGTGGAAGTGCCCAATCCGGATGCCTCGATCCGCGCCGGCGTCACAGCAGAAATCCAGCTGGAACTCCCGGTGCGCCCTGCCCATCGCGTACCCGCCTCCATATTGGCGCTCGATTCCGATGGGGAATTGGGCATTCGCATCGTGGAGACGGGCAATCATGTCCGTTTCGTTCCGATCGAATTGCTCAGCGATGATGGCGAACAAGTCTGGGTATCCGGCCTGCCGGAAACCGCCGAAATCATCATCCTGGGTCAGGAATTTGTCGCGGACGGTGTGGAAGTCCGGGTCGCCCGGGAGGGAGATGCCCGGTGACGGGACTCGTCGATTTCGCCATTGGGCGGGCCCGTATGGTGCTCGCCATTTTCGTGTGTGCCCTGGTCGCCGGACTGATGTCCTTCCTGACCCTGCCACGCGAAGCTGACCCGGATATTCCCTTCCCCTTCGTCATCGTCGTCGTGCCGCTGGACGGCATTTCGCCGGAAGACGCCGAACGCCTGATCGTCCGCCCGACGGAGACCGAAATGCGGTCGATCGAGGGCCTGGTTGAACTGGACGGCGCGGCCCTTCTCGGGGCGGGCCAGCTGGTCGCCGAGTTCGGTGTTCCCTTCGATGCCGACCAGTCCGTGCTCGATGTACGCGAAGCCGTCGACATGGCCCGCCGGGAATATCCGGACGATGTGCGCGAGCCCATCATCCAGGAATTCAATTCCGGGCTGGCCCCGACCATTGCCGTTCAGGTCTATGGCGAAGCGCCAGAGCGCGCGCTCTACCGCATTGCCCGCGATCTGGAAGAAGAGATCGAGGCCCTGCCGCAAATCCTTCAGGTCGACGTCCAGGGCATCCGCGAGGAAGTCCTCGAGATTGTCATCGACCCCACCCTGCTGGAGACCTACGGCGTCACTTATGCCCAGCTGTTCAATGCCGTTCAGTCCAATAACCGTCTGATCGCGGCCGGTTCTCTGGATAGTGGCGAAGCCCGCTTCCAGGTGAAGGTTCCCGGACTGTTCGAGAGCGAGGAAGACGCCTTCAACCTGCCGCTCACGCGCTCCGGCGATACCGTCGTTACCCTGCAGGATGTCGCCACCGTCCGCCGCACCTTCAAGGATGCGGACAGTTTCGCCCGCTATAATGGCGCGCCCGCCTTCACGCTCCAGGTTGTGCGCCGCTCGGGCGAGAACATCATGGACACGAGTGAAGCCGTTCGGGAGCTGACCGCCGAGGTCGCCCAGCGCTGGCCGGAGACTGTGCGCTATGATTTCAGTCTCGACCTCTCGACCTATGTGAGAAACAGCCTGCAGAGCCTGACCTCGTCGATCATGCTGGCCATCGTGCTGGTCCTGATCATCGTGGTGGCTGCGCTGGGTCTGCGCTCGGCGCTTCTGGTCGGCCTGGCCATTCCGTCCAGCTTCCTCTTCTCCTTCCTCCTGCTGAACATTTACGGCCTGACCGTGAATTTCATGGTGATGTTCGCCATGGTGCTGGCCGTGGGCCTTTTGGTCGACGGGGCCATCGTGGTGGTGGAATACGCCGACCGCAAACTGGCGGAGGGCGAGACAAGACGGCAGGCCTATGCCAGCGCCGGCAAGCGCATGTTCTGGCCGATCGTGTCCTCGACCGCGACGACGCTGGCCGCCTTCGTGCCCTTCCTGTTCTGGGATTCCATTCCCGGCCAGTACATGGCCTTCCTGCCGCTCACACTGATCTTCGTCCTCAGCTCGGCCCTGGTGATGGCACTCGTCTTCCTGCCCACGCTGGGCTCCGTCCTGGGAAAGAAGGGTGGCGTTGTGGACGACAGTTCCGCGCTCGCCCGCCTCAACGCGGAAGAGGAAAGCGATCCATCCAAACTGCCCGGTGTGACCGGTGCCTATGCCCGGATGATTGCCGCCCTTGTTGTCCGGCCGGTGACGGTTTCGCTTTCAGCGCTGGGCATGGTGATTCTGGTTGTGCTGGCCTTCGGCGGATACGCCTCAACCATGCGGACCGAATTCTTCCTCGATGCCGAACCGGAGCGGCTCTATGTCTTCGTGCGGGCACGCGGAAATCTCTCCCCGGCCGAGCAGTATGAACTCGCGCTTGAAGCCGAGCGGCGACTGGATGGAATCGAGGGCATTCAAGGCTATTACACCGTTGCCGGCCAGCCGCCGGGGGCCTCGCCCTTTGACGGGACCGGAGCAACGCCGGCCGATAGTGTCGCGCGGATTTTCGTGGAATTCCTGCCCTTTGGCGAACGTCCGAATGGCCGCCTGATCGAACGCCAGATCCGCGAGGCCATGGTCGGCATTCCCGGTGTCATCATCGAGGTGCGCCCCTTCATGCAGGGCCCGCCGGTCGGCAAGGATATCCAGGTCCAGGTCAGCTCGAACGATCCCGCCGCCCTGGAAAGGGCCGCCCGTCTGATCCGCGCCCATGTGGACACGATGGAGGGCACGACCGATATCGAGGACACACTGCCCCTGCCGGGCGTGGAATGGCGTCTGGATGTCGACCGGGAAGAGGCTGGCCGTTTCGGAGCCGATGTCACCCAGGTCGGCGCCGCTGTGCAGCTGGTCACCACGGGCTCCCTGGTCGGCCGCTACCGCCCGGACGACGCAGAGGAAGAGGTCGATATCCGGGTCCGCTTTCCGGCCAGCGACCGGGATATTTCCCGGCTCGATGATCTGCGCGTGAACACGCCCAATGGTGCGGTGCCGATCTCCAACTTCGTCACCCGGGAAGCCCATCAACGGATCGACTCCATCAATCGGCGCAACGGCAAACGCTTCTTCATGATCCGCGCCAACGCAGCAGAGGGCTATGCCGGCAATATCCTGGTCGGGGAATTGCGCACCTGGATCGACGAGCAGATTGCCACTGGAATGATCGACCGATCCGTCGACATCGAATTCCGGGGTGCAGACGAGGAGAATGCCGCAGCGGGGGCCTTCTTCGCCGGCGCCATGCTGGCCTCGCTCTTCATGATGGCGGTGATCCTGCTCTGGCAGTTCAACAATTTCTGGCACGTCATGCTCACCCTGCAGGCCGTCATCCTGTCGGTGATCGGCGTGCTTCTGGGCGTGATGCTGACCTTCCCCTATGTCTCCATCCTGTTCCTGGGAACCGGAATCGTGACGCTGGCCGGGATCGTCGTGAACAATAACATCGTGCTGATCGACACCTTCCAGCGCCTGCGCGGCCTGGGCATGGCTGTGGACGAGGCCATTGTGCGCACCGCCGCCCAACGCCTGCGACCGGTCATGCTGACCACGGTCACAACCATTTTCGGCCTTCTACCGATGGTCTTCCAGATCAATGCCGACTTCGCCCACGGCGTTCTGTCGGTCGGCGGACCGTCATCGGAATGGTGGGTGCAACTGTCCTCCGCCGTGGTCTGGGGACTGGGCTTCTCGACCCTGCTGACCCTGATCCTGACCCCGGTCCTGCTGGGTGCGCCGCACCGGCTTGGCGAGTGGAGGCGCAAGCGTTTAGCCTTCCTCCGCGGTCTGTTCGGAATCCACCGCAAATCTCAGCCAGCAGAATAATTGGGGATTTCAGGCGTTAAGCCTGTTACCCGGCATTCTATTCAATTCTGCCCGGGTAGGCAGACCTCTCCTTAAAGCCCGCCGGGTTACAGATTCGGGGCCGAAGGAGACATGGAATGGCCCGCGTTCGAGAAACCCTGCGCTCAGACTTGCGCAACATCGTCAAAGGCGGCGCAACCTCCCGGATTCTCGACCTGTATTCCATTGCCCGCCGTTTCGGGCATACCGATGCGCACGCCGCCCAACCCTTCTTCCTGCACCCCCGGCTCAACCGCTGTTTCGTGATCAAACACACCGTCCGGGTCCATGAACGCCCCTATGTGATGTCCTCGCAGCCGGTCGTGACCAAGATTCTGGTTCCGCTGGCCCATGACGATCTCTCGCTGGGCGGCCACGCCGTCTTTGTCGAGGAGACCGGGTTTGCGACCAAGATGCGCACGCTGTTCGACCGCGCCGACGAGCCCCACTTGCTGGACCTCGATCTGATCCGGCTGCGCGAACTCGCCGCCCTGCCCAGTTTCGACCCCTTCCTTCTGGCCGAACGCTATCGGGAACATGCCCGTCCGATCGACGAGCTCTACTTCAACATTTCCGATGATGAGATGGAGCGGATGGAGGATTCCGTGGCGCGCCAGATCGCCTCTGTCGTCATCCTCGCCTTCGGTGGCGACGCCCATGACCGCGATGATGACCGCGCCATGCGCTTTACCCGTCAGCTTCTGGCCTGCGACCTCAATGGCCGCCTCTCCGTGCTCCGCAAATCCCTCGACATGACCGAGATGGAATTCAAGGCGGGCATTTTCGGCTGGCGCGGCATTCTCTACTACCGCTTCCACATGGCCGAAGCGCTGTCCGCGCTGAAATCCTTCCTGAACGAGCTGAAAGCCGTCACCATCGTCGGTGCCAGCGATCACGAGTACACGGAACTCCACCACATGCGCCGCTCCATCATCGAAGAAACGCGCGCCCGTTGGGGCAGTCTGGCCAGTGTGATGGAAGAGTATGAGACCGTGTTCGGACGCTTCTGCCGCGGCGAGGATGCCAATGGTTTCCGCAAATTCCTGCTGAAAGCGCCGACCCTTTTCTATGATGTCGGCAGTGACCTGTCCGTGGTCAGCCATGTCCCGGGCTATTGGCGTTACTGGGCCAGCCAGAACGGGAAGGGCTTCCTGCATGCCCGCGAGGCCGTGACACTCTTCTCCGACTTCATTGCCAGCGTCACGCGTGTGGCACCCGGCACGCAGACTCCATCGGAAGGGATGCAGCGCCGGCTCCGCTCGCCCATTCCTGCCCCCAGCGTATTCACGCCGAACGCTGCCTGATCCGTCCGGCCCCGGGGCTGCCGCCTGCCACCCTTCAGGGCGGCAGCCCCGGATTTTACGCCGATACAGGTGCGGTTATGGGATATTAAAACCTGATCGCTAGTCTGCATGCGGATATGCAGACCGGAACACACCCATGAGCGGTTCAGACCGTCAAAGTCTTCGCAAGATTGTCCGCGGCGGCGCCACGCCCCGCATTCTCGACCTGTGGTCGGTCCAGCGCCGCTATGGCGAGACTCTGGAAATGGCGGCCAAGCCCTTCTTCCGGAATCCGCGCCTGAACGCGTCCTTCTTCCTGAAACACACGGTCCGGCCGCACGACAAACCGTATCTCTATACGGAGAACCCGGTCGCCACGAAGATCATCATCCCGGTCAGCGCCGAGGACCTCTCCATGGGCGGCCATTCCTTCTTCGTTGAGGAAAAGGGGTTCGAGACGCGCCTGAAGGCCTTCCTGGGCATCGGCGTGCTGAACAAGCATTACGAGATGGACCTGGCCCGGATTCGCGAATTGGCGGCGGTGCCGTCTTTCGACCCGTTCCTGCTGGCAGATCGCTATATCAATGATGAGCGCCCGATCGCGCGCTTCTACTTCAATATCTCGCCGGCCGAGCAGGAAGCGATGCTGGGCAATGTCACGCGCCAGATCTGCGGCATGGTCCGCCTGGCCTTCGGGGACGAGCATATCGACCCGGATGATGACCGCGCCCGCCGCTTCGCCGAGCAATTGCTGGACAGCAATGATACGGACCGGCTGTCCGGCCTGCGTGCCGTCCTCGGCATGGACGAGGAACAGTATGAGCAGGGCATTTTCGGTTGGAAGGGCATCCTCTACTACCGCTGGCGCCTGCGCGAAGTGAAGGATGATCTGCGCAAATTCCTGATCGAACTGAACGATGTCATCGTTCGCGGCGCCAAGCCGGGCGAGAACAAGGAAATCAACGATATCCGCAAGGCGATCCTGGCCACGGTGCGCCAGCGCTGGACGGCGCTCACCGCCATCATGGATGATTATGATGGTGAGTACCGGCGCTTCTGCGGTGGCGCCGACCCGACCGCCCTGCGCAGCTTCCTGCTCAAGGCACCCGGGCATTTCGGCCAGTTGGGCCACGACCTCTCGGCCGTCTCGCACGTCACCTCATTCTGGGCGTATTGGTGGACAGGCCGGGAGAAGGGCAATCTGTCGGCTGCCGACGCGATGGAAATGTTCCCCAGCTTCCTGCGCTCATTGATCGACAAGCGGGTCACCGAGGCGCCCGACTCCGACACCGGGACCCCCCGCGCTGCGAACGGCTGACCGGCCCACCCCTGAAGGGGCAGGCCGGCCAATACGCTATTCGACGATCTGGACGCGGACGAGATTGTCGTCCGAATCCCGGTCAATCAGCTTGTTGTAGGGATCGATCCCGACATAGAGCGGCTGCTCGTCAACGATCAGCTCGATCCGCATCGTGTTTTCGTCGATCCGGTGCTTCTCCATGTAGAGCACGTGATCCGAGCCCTCATAGGCATCGTCCAGGTTCTCGGTGAAGACGCCGATATCAATCAGATAATCGATGTCTTCCTCGGTCTCCTGACCGGCACCATCCGCCTCGAATTTGTGCGCCTCGATCTCCAGGGTCACATCCCAGCGGCCGTCCTCGCGCTGCGTGGCGGTCGCCGATGAGGCTTCCAGATCGAACAGGACAATCCGCTCGAAGAAGTCGTGGATCACGCCTTCCCATTCCGGACCGGCCTCCTCGCGCAGGATGCGCAGGAAATCCAGCGTCGTGGCATAGGGATCGGAAGAATAGGCGCGCTGATCGATCAGGCGCTGCATCACCCGGTTCACCACATCCTCACCGACATAGTCCTGCAGCGCATACATGATCACTGCACCCTTGCGGTAATGGACATAGGGCTGGTTCTCGACCCGGTAGAGCGGCAGCTCCTCGATGGATTCCGAGCCACGGGCAGACAGATAGCTGTCCAGCTCGAATTTGAGGAAGCGGCGCATATGGTCTTCGCCATAGGCCTGACGCATCACCATCAGGGCGGAATACTGGGCGAAGGTCTCCACCAGCATCGTGCCGCCCTGGACATTGGCCGACATCACCTGGTGGGCCCACCACTGGTGCGCCGCTTCGTGGGCGGTCACGTAGTAGACATAGTCGATATCAGCCGGGTTCGAGAGATTGGCGATGAAGCCGATGCCTTCCGAGAACGGGATGGTGTTCGGGAAGGATTGGGCGAAGGTCGCATAGGCCGGGAATTCCAGAATGCGATACTGGCGATACTGGAACGGGCTGAAATGCTCGGAGAAATATCCGATCGAGTCCTCGCCGGCTTCCAGCATCCGCTCCACATTCCAGGCGTGATCGGGATGGTAGAAGACCTGGTAGAGAATGCCGTCGGTTTCCCGCTCGGCCACCGCGTAATCCGCGGACAGCCAAGAGTAGAAGTTCAGGATCGTGCGATCCATCACATACTCATAGCAGTTCCGCGCACGGCCCTGGTCATCGGTCTCGGTCCATTCGCGTTCCAGATAGCCCGGAGCAATGGCGGTCTGGTCCGCCGAGGTGCAGACCTCGGAGCGGAAACCGACATAGTGCGAATTGGTGATGCCGTTCTCATACCAATGGGTCTCGTCTTCCAGCGGGAAAGCCCGGTCGATCGGGTCGAGACCCTCGCGCCGGCGCTGTTGACGATCCGTCAGACGCCAATTGCCATTGAACCCGACAATCGCCATCGACTCCCCATTGTTGAAGAAAGTGCCGTTGTAATTGACCGTCGTCACATTGCCGGAATTGCGGAAACCCGGATTGGCGCGTTCGACCTGGAAGTTGAAGCTCCGGCTTTCGCCCGGTGCGAGCGGCGGATCCATGGTGAATTCATAGAGATAGAATTCCTCATCGGCGCTGGCGAGCGAACCGCCTTCCAGCGTCTGGTCCAGCACATTCGTGCCCTGGCCATAGGAGATCCAGAGCGTGTCCAGCGTCTCGCCGGTCTGGTTCTCCAGCTCGTAATGGCCATTGGCCGTGTAGCGGCGTTCAGAGGGGTAGATCTCTACCTCATAGGCCGTGTCCACGATCGTGGGCTGCGGCTCGTCCTGCAGATGCAGGTATTGCCGCTCATACTCCGCCGCCTGCGCGCGCGCCGCATTGGAGGACTGATACGAATTGAGGATATTGGTGTTGTAGTAGATCCAGCCACCGGTCGAGATCATGCCGGCGATCGCAATCAGACCGACCATGGCCGTTCCGGGCTGGGCGAAGCCCCGCGGCAGAGCCGCGAGACGCCGCAGGATCGCGGTCAGCGAACCCCGGCTCCACAACAGATAGGACAGGGTCAGCAGCAACAGGCTCCAGAAGCCCCAATAGGCGTAGAACCACAATTGCATGCCCAGGAAATGCCCATACCCGTTCATGTCGGAATAGGGCGCTCCCGGCGCACTGCCGAAATTGTAAAGATTGTGGTCGAGACCGACATTGCCCATCACGATCGAGATGATCTGGTAGACGAGCAGGGCGGCCATGCCGAGCCAGCGATTGTTGAACAAGACCTGGGCAAAGATCGCCAGAGCCGCAACCAGCGCTGCCGGAATGATCATGCCCACCAGACCGCGAATGGCGTACTGGCCCAACTCGACCTGATCAAAGCCCATCAAGAGCTGCGACAGGGCCGCGGCCACCAGGGACACCGTGATCAGGGCAGTGATGACCACACCCAGAGCCAGGAATTTCGTGGAAATGAACACCCAGCTCGGGGTCGGCGTGGCATCGACAATGTAGGAGAAGCCAAAACGGCGCTCCCGCCACATCACTTCCGAAGCGTAATAGATCACGACGACGAAGGGCAGCCAGGAGAACGCCCCCTCCACCACCTGCACCATGATGCGGGTCACCGGATAATTCGCCGTCCCGTAGATTTCATTGCCCAGGAAGAAGCCCGGAATCGTGTTGAGCAGGCCCAGGACCAGAAGGATCCAGAAGGCCACATTCATCACCACACCCTTCACCTCGAAGCTGAGGCGGGCGAAGAATTGCGCGATAGACGAGCCGGCATCCAGACGGGGCGTAACCCGCGGCAAGTCGAATTCGGAAATCGCGTGCGTCGGGCCAGCCACAGCAGCGGCTGCCTTCTTGCTGACCTTGCCGCCACCGCGACGGAAGCGGAACGTCACGACATTCAGGACAAGCAGGGCAAAACCGATACCGATCCACATCAGGCGGTTGGTCATCAACACGCCTTCAAACGCGACCACACGCTCATTCTGGTCGAAGACCGTCCAGTAGCGCGTCATCTCGTTGAATGTGTTGAAGCCAAACGGATCGATCAGGGCGAAAGTCTCGCGCAGGGTCGGTTGAGCCTGGGACAGACCCAGGCCGACAAAATACAGAACCAAAAGGCCGACAAAGGCCGAATAGGTCACCACGGTCGACCGGGTCAGATTGGCCACGGTGAACAGGATGGTGCCGACCACCCACATGTTCACCAGTCCGAAAACGGCGAACAGATAAGGGTGCCACCACAAAACCGTCGGCCCGATCAGTTCGGGGTCCAGCCAGGGCATGAGCGAACCGACAAAGAAGGCCAGGGGCACGCTGGCAAACACGGCTGCCGTGATCGCAAAACCGCCGATGAAGCGTCCCAGGACAAAGTCGAATTCGCGCACGGGGCGGGAATAGAAGAGTTCGGATGTCTTGAACCCGAAATCCCGCAACACGCCGGACGACAGGAAGACGGTGGGAATGATCGCCCCGAAGACCGAGAAGATCAGGATGTTCACCGTCAGGGCATTGGGCGAGTTGATATTGACGGAACCGCCGCCACCAACCTGGATCTGGTCGATCGTGACCCCGCCGAAAACCAGCAGGAAGAAGATCGCGAAAATCGCGATCGAGGCGGGTGAAAGAAGCTGAAACCGGAATTCAAATCCGGCAATTTTGCTGAGCATGACGCGTCCTCCGCAGCCGGCCGGATCAGGCCGCCGCCGCGGCCTGGCGGCCTTCGGCGATGGTTGCGAAATAGACGTCTTCCAGGTCCGGCGTGGCCGCATCGAACCCGTCCGGAGCGCTGTCCGCGATCACGCGGATCACGACCTGGCCCATGACCAGACGCTCGGAGATGACATTGTACTGGGTGCGCAGCGCCGGCAGGTCGGCCTTGGCGACAGTCCGCGAATAGACCTTGCCCTCCAACTCTTTGATCAGATCGGTCGGTGCACCTTTCGCGACGATCTTGCCCTGGTTCATGATCGCCATGTTGGGGCAGAGATCGGCGACGTCTTCCACAATGTGCGTAGACAGGATGACGACGACATTCTCACCGATCTCCGAAAGGAGATTGTGGAAACGGTTGCGCTCTTCCGGGTCCAGGCCGGCGGTCGGTTCATCGACGATGATGAGTTGCGGATCACCCAGCAGGGCCTGGGCAATGCCGAAACGCTGGCGCATGCCGCCCGAATAGGAGGCGACCGACTTGTTGGCGTGCTGTTTCAGATTGGTCTGTTCCAGCAGGCTTTCGACGACCTGTTTGCGTTCCTTGCCATTGGTGATGCCTTTGAGGACCGCCAGATGGTCGAGCATCGCCCGGGCCGACATGCGCGGATAAACGCCAAAGTCCTGGGGCAGATAGCCCAGCGTCGCGCGCAACGCCTTGGGCTCCTTGATCGGGTCCAGATCACCGAACTGGATCGTGCCGCTGTCCGGATATTGAAGCGTCGCCAGGGTGCGCATCAGGGTGGATTTGCCGGCGCCATTGGGGCCCAGCAGACCGAACATCCCCTTGGGAATGGACAGGGTGACCCCGTCCATCGCGCGCACACCATTGCCGTACGTCTTCGTCAAACCATTGATTTCAAGCATTTTTGATTCAAGCCCGTGTGAAACAGGCCCGCCCTCTCCTATCCCTGCCGGAACCATACGCCCGG
Source organism: Maricaulis parjimensis (assembly GCF_016817355.1). Classification (GTDB taxonomy): domain Bacteria; phylum Pseudomonadota; class Alphaproteobacteria; order Caulobacterales; family Maricaulaceae; genus Maricaulis; species Maricaulis parjimensis. The sequence continues at coordinate 136,228 of NZ_JADOTT010000002.1, read as the reverse complement.
CCCGATTGTGGGACAAATGAGACCTTGTTCATCTTTCCAGCCAGAGGGACGCTTCCCGATTTCGTCCCTCTTCGTCGCGGTAATATGCCGGAAAGGCGTGACCGCAGACCGGCGGGCTTGTATGCGGGACACCATGTCGCCACCGCTTCTCACCCTCCAGAACATCCACCTCACCTTCGGCGTGACGCCCCTGCTCGACGGGGCCGATCTGCAAGTGGCAGAAGGCGAACGCCTGTGTCTGGTCGGGCGCAACGGGTCTGGCAAATCCACGCTGATGAAGGTCGCCGCCGGTCTGGTGGAGGCCGACGAGGGCGAGCGCTTCATCCATCCCGGGGCCACGATCCGCTATCTGGAGCAGGAACCCAATCTCTCCGGTTTTGCGACCCTGCGCGACTATGTTGTCGCCGGCCTGGCGCCCGGGGATATGGATTATCGTGCCGATTATCTGATGGAGCAGCTTGGGCTGACCGGACAGGAAGACCCGGCGAAAGTGTCCGGCGGTGAAGCGCGGCGGGCCGCACTGGCCCGCGCCCTGGCACCCGATCCCGACATTCTGATGCTGGACGAGCCCACTAACCATCTGGATTTGCCCGCGATTGAGTGGCTGGAGAGCGAGCTGGCAGCCTGCCGGTCAGCCCTGGTCCTGATCTCACACGACCGGCGGTTTTTGGAGAATCTGACCCGCAAGACCCTGTGGCTGGACCGGGGGCGGACCCGCTTGCTGGACAAGGGGTTTGGCGGGTTCGAGGCCTGGCGGGACGAGATTTTCGAGCAGGAAGAGCTGGAACAGCACAAGCTGGACCGCAAAATCGTTCGCGAGGAAGACTGGCTGCGCTATGGCGTGACCGCCCGGCGCAAGCGCAATGTGCGCCGCCTGGCCGAACTGCATGACCTCAAACGCCAGCGCGCCGAGCATCGCGGCCCCCAGGGACAAGTGAAGCTGGAAGCCAGCGAGAGCCAGGATTCCGGCAAGCTGGTCGCCGAGGCCAAACATGTCTCGCTGAGCTTTGGCGAGCGGGTGATCGTGAAGGATTTCTCGATCAAGATTGCGCGCCGCTCCCGCATCGGCCTGGTCGGTCCCAATGGCGCGGGCAAGACCACGCTGCTCAACATGCTGATCGGCCAACTGCCGCCGGATGAAGGGGAAATCCGGCTCGGCACCAAGCTGGACATGGCCAGTCTCGACCAGAAACGCCTGGCACTGAAGGATGACTGGACGGTGTCGGAAGCCCTCACCCAGGGCGGAGGCAATCAGGTCGAGGTGGGCGGCAAGACCAAGCACGTCATGGCCTATATGAAGGATTTCCTCTTCCCGCCAGAACAGGCCAACACGCCCGTCCACGTCCTGTCGGGCGGGGAAAAGGCGCGCCTCATGCTGGCCCGCGCCCTGGCCCTGCCCTCCAATCTCCTGGTTCTGGACGAGCCGACCAATGATCTCGATCTGGAAACCCTGGACCTGCTGGAAGGCCTGATTGCGGACTATGCCGGTACGGTTTTCCTGGTCTCCCACGACCGGGATTTTCTCGACCGGGTCTGCACCAGCGTCATCGTGTCGGAGGGACAAGGTGTGTGGCGGGAGTATGCCGGCGGCTATTCCGACATGCTTGCCCAGCGGGGACGCGGCGTCTCCCAGAGCGACAAGACAGCATCAAAACCGGACTCCAATGGCACCAGAACCGGTTCGGAAAAGGCCCAGAACACGGCCAAGCCGGAACGCCGGCGCATGGCCAACAAGGACAAATACGCACTGGAACGCCTGCCCGGCGAAATCGACGCGCTGGGCGAGACGATTTCAAAGCTCGAGGCGAAAATGGCCGACCCGGCCCTGTTCAGCGACAGCGTGAAATTCGCCGAGGTCTCCCAGGCCCTCGCCGACGCCATGGCCGAGCGCGACGCGAAGGAAGAGCGCTGGCTGGAGCTGGAAACCCTGCGCGAAGAAATCGAGGGCGAGGCCTAGGCCCCGCCCTCTCTTTTTCTAGCCGTTTCGAACCGCCAAACCGCTTCGCTAGTAGCGGAAGGTCCGCGAGCGGGCCGGGCCGAGAATGACGGCATTCAGCAAAAGCAAATCCAGCCCGTCCAGATAGGCCCGTGTGGTGGGCGACTGGGTGAAGGCCACGACCTGGCCGGCACCATAGGAATTGGACAGGAGGAAGGGTTTGTAGGCCAGCTGGTCGGCAAACTCGTCCCACAGATATCCCCCGGCCAGGAGCTCATCGCGCGGCGCATAGCGCAGGGCGGTCTCCGCATCATCCATCGCCACCGGCGCATAGATGTCGGATCCGGTCACCAGACCCACAGCCCCATCCTCATAACCCGAGGACATCCAGGCGATCGGATTGGCGGTCAGATTGACCAGGGCGCCCGGCGAAGAGTCCGGCATGGCACCGGCTTCCGCTTCCAGGGCAGCCAGCTCCTCCGCATTGGCCAGGACGGTCCCGTCGATCACTTCGCCCGTGCCGGACCCGCCTTCACGCGGCGTGTCGGCGGCGCGTTCGCGCTGGGCCGGGATCATGCCGGTATCACTGTCAGCCAGCCAGCGGGTCGCCGAACCCAGTCCGACGACAACCCCGCCCGCGCGGGCGAAGCGCTGGATCGCCGTGCGGCCACCGCCGCCCAGCGCATCATCCAGGCCCCATTGTTCCGGAAGGATCAGCACATCATAGCGATCCAGGTCGGCACGGCTGACGGCGCCTGTGCGGATCACTGCCACCGGAATGCCGTAGCGGCGTTCCAGCACATAGCGCGTAGCGCCAGCAGACAGGGGCGACACGCCCTCATCCCAGAGCATGGCAACCTGGGGGGCCTGCATGAGATGGAAATTGTCCGAGCCCGGATTGGGGCCGTCATCGACCCAGCTGGATTCCAGGCCTTCGACATGGGCACCAATCTCGGCAGACAAGCGCGTGATCAACGCATCCAGATCGTCAGGACCGGAGCTGCGCGGAATGACAACACTGCCGCGCGGGAATTCCCGGTCGCCGACCCGGAAGGCCAGATCGGTCGTGCGCATCGGCACGCCTTCGCGGAGCAGGGCCGCAACAAGGGCCGCCTGGCCGGCATCCGTCCAGGGAATGGCATAGCCATACTCGGCCGAATGGCTGGAGGTGACCCGGGCAATCGGCATTTCCGAATTCACCGCTTCCGCCACCACAGACGGGGCGCGGCGGCAATAGGTCGGCGCCACATTGCCCATCAGCGGCAACGACCAGGCCGTCACATCATAAAGTTCATGGTCCAGGCCTTCAGACCGGCGCCGTTCCTGTTCTTCCATGAAATCGGCCGGCAGATCGGTGGTTTCCACCATCAGCGTGCGGGCCAGGCGGCCGGCGGGCTGATTGAAATTGATCAGGAAAGCCCCTTGCTCGAACCGGGCCCCGCACGCCGAAGTCCCAGGCGCCAGACGGCCCACTTCGATATCCTGGGCGGCCAAATTCCGGGCCAGGCGTTCCGCGCCCCAGCGGTTTGACGCGATGTCGAGCAGGACGGCTCCGGGTTCGCCCGTTCCATTGGCAGCCGTGAGCCTGAAATTCATGAAATTGCGCAGGAATTGCGCACGATTTTCGGCGACGGCTTCGGCCGTGGACACGCTCGCCACGAAGTGGCGGTCCACACCATCTCCATAGGTCAGCAAGGTGCCGTCCCGGCGGCGCCATTCCAGGCCGCGCGATGAGGCCTGTTCATAGGTCATCGCCACGGCCCCCTGCATGGTCGGCCACATATCGCCATAGCCCGGATAGAAGGCGTCAAAGACTTCACGCGTGTAGTAGTGATAGCCCAGCGCGTCAAAATACCGGCCATGATTGCGGCCAATCAGGTCCTGGGCCTGGCGCTGGCTGGCCAGGATGTTCGGGTTGAAGGGCTCGGCCGAGGGCGCAAAGAAGTAATAGCTGTCGCCGCTCATCTCATGGGCATCCACCACCACAACCGGACGCCAGTCGAGAATGGCCTGGACGCGACCCCGTGTTTCCGGCTGGGTGCGGGCAAACCAGTCCCGGTTCAGGTCGAACAGGTAGTGGTTGAAGCGGCCGCCCGGCCAGGGTTCGTCATGCTCAGCGGTGAAACGGTCTTCGCTCGGCTCGAGCCCGCGCGCGGCGGCGAAGGACTGGATGAAACGATTGCGGCCGTCCGGATTCTGGGTGGGATCGATCACGACGATCGTATTCTCCAGAATCGTGTCGACGACCGGATCATCCTGCGCCGCCAGAAGATGATAGGCGGTCCGCAGTCCGGCATCGGTCGAGGAGATCTCGTTGCCATGCACGCCATAGGAGAGCCAGACCACGGCCGGCAGATCGGCGATCAGTCCGTCGATCGCTTCGGTGGAAAGCCCCTGGGGATTGGCCAGCTGCTGCAGATCGGCCTGGATCGTGTCGAGCCGGCTCATCACATCGCGATTGCCGATCAGCGCATAGACCAGCGGACGGCCTTCCCAGGAACGGGCGTATTCCACGACCTGCATCCGGTCCGGAGCCGCCTCTTCCAGCGTGTAGAGATAGTCGACAGCCTGCTCCGGCGGCGTGATTTCCTCACCAAATGCGTATCCCAGCGCGCTGATGGCGCCCGGAATGGACGGATCATAGCTGGTATCCAGAGGCGAAGACTGGGCTGTGGCCCCTGTCACTCCCGCCAAGGCGGTCACCACCGCCATCACCCAAGCGCGCATATCTCAAACCCCTGTTTTTCTTCCCGTCGCCAATTAATCAGGTTTTCGCGCGCAGGCAAAAGCCCCGTTGCCGACCCCGTGCAGCCCGGCTGTGCACAGCTTCGCTGCGAGGCAAACCTGCTTGCGTGAAGGGCAGGGTTTCATGATTGATGATTGGCGTCGCCGTCGAACGCTGCAACAATCCGAATCGGGGGCTTACGTAAGGGCACGGTGAAACAGGGTTTTTCCGTGCGAGCACAAAGGATGCGCATGCGGGACGAAGCCTGGCGAATGGCCTTTGATGCCTTGGACATACTGGATGACGAAGCGCGGCAGGCCCTGGTCGAGACCGCGGACGGCCGCTTTGTCAAAGCCGGCACCACGATTATTGCCCAGGATGACGAGGATGACCTGGTCTACCTCCTTCTCGAAGGGGCGGTGCGGGTCGTGCTGCTGTCCGAGAACGGGCAGGAGATCTGGCTCGACTGGTTCGGGGCCGGCACGATTTTCGGCGAAATGGCGGCTTTGACCGGCAAGCCGCGCACTTCCGAAATCGTCGCTGAAACCGATTGCACGCTCGCGGTTCTGACGGGCGACCGCTTCTTTGCGCTGATGCGGGAGCATGGCGAGATCGGTGTGGCGCTGTCCAAAATCCTGGCCAACCGGATCTACAACACCACCCAGCGCATGTTCGAATTGTCCGCCCTGTCCGCGCCGGGCCGGATCTATGCCGAACTCTTGCGCATGTCCGAGCCGTCCACCGAAGATTCAACCCAGCGCACAATCAGCCGGGCTCCATCGATGACCGAACTGGCCCGCCGGGTGAATACGACGCGGGAAACCACGTCGCGAACGGTCAATGATCTGGAACGGCGTGGCCTGCTGCGCCGGAGCGATGATGCGTTTGAACTGGTTGATCCGGACCTATTGAACCGGATGCTCAGCGCGAGCTGACATCTGGTTACGCCGGTCCTCCAGGGAGCCGGGGGCGACCGCCCGCAGCGCGTAAAGCGGCATGTCCGGCAAATAGGCGTCTATCTCCGTCAGACCGACATATTCGCACCGCAGGCCGGGCTGGGCCGACATGGCCAGCCGCGCCGCGAAGGTCTCGCTGACGAAAATCGAGCCGGGCACCGTCACCGCCTCGATCCGCGATGCAATGGCCACCTGCGCCCCGAACGGTGCCTTGCGATGCTGGATCGGGTCTTGCCCCTCATGGACCGGCCCGCAATGACCGGCAATCCGCAGCCCCAATGTGTTGGGCAGATTGTACTGATCCAGATCGATCCGGGCGAAGGCCTGTTGAAGGATGGTGGCGGCACGCGCCGCATCCGCCACATCGGCGAAGGTGAGAAAGAACCCGTCGCCCCAGCTGTCGGAATAGAGTGGAGCCGGATCAAGACCCTCGCAAACCTCGGCCAGGCAGCCCAGAACATGCCGGACAAAATCCGGTATCCGGTCATCCGGCACCGTTGAGGATCCGCGGACATCCAGGAAGAGCATGGCCCGCAGGGCCGGATCGAACCCGGCCCTGGCCTCCGGCATGGGCAGCCGGGACACCGGCGCCGAGGCTTCGGCCCGCTGGAAGGGAATGAGGCACTGGGCCGCGCCGGTTTCACGCCAGACCCGGGCATCCCGATACGTGCCATAGGGTGTGTCCGGCTTGTCCTGACCGTCGGAAATCAGGACCTGGACCGGGCGCGTACCCAGAACCTCGGCCCGGATTCGGCTGAGCCCCATGGCAATCGAGCTGGCATGGTTGAGGCTGAGCTGGGACATGAGCTGGCGGTCCGTTGTCACCTCGACGATATCGGTCGCGTGTTCCAGACACGCTTCGCATCGCCTGACCCAGGACTGGCCGAAAGGCTTGACGGAAGCCTCCATGAAAACCGGAACGGGGACGGGCAGGACCAGTGTCAAAGGTTTGCGTGCCCGCATCGCCGCTTCGGCAAACAGGATATCTGATCCGGCCGCCAACGCGCCGTAGAGCGAGCCGATATTCTGCGCTTCAAGGGTCCCGGCAATCGCCTGGCGAAGCGTGCGCTCCCGGACCAGCCCGCCGCCCTCATCGGCCGCGCGGAAAATATGCCCGGCATAATGCGCCGGCCGGGGCGGCTCCAGCCCTGTCAGCCAGGCTTCCGGCAGGTTCAGGCTGCGTGAAACCAGGCGCAGCTGGCGCAAGGTCGTGGCATGGGCAATGAAATTGTCCCGGTCCTGCGAAATCGCCCGGCGCAGCGCCAAATTGGCGGCACCGAGTTCTCCGAGCAGGAGATAGGCCTCGGCTTCCGATGCGCACTGGTAATAGGCCTCTTCCGGGTCGTGCGGCAGGGGTGACTGGCACGCTTCCAGCACTTTTCGGGCGAGCAGGAGCGAGCGCGGCGTGTCACCGGAGAGCCGGTACATGGTCGCGGCATTGATCCCGGGATAGTGACCGCCGGTCTGCTCGAAGATTTCAAGATATTTGTCGCCGGCCTCACGCGCGCGATCCGGGAACAGGGCAGCATCCGATTCGAGGGCAACGGCTTTGAGCAGACGCGCGCCGAGGGCCAGACAGTCCTCGTCATGACGCGCCTCTGCCAGGCGGAAGCGTTCATAATCGGCCTGGGCCCGCTCCAGTGCACCGGAGCGGATCAGGCACAGGACGGCCCGGTGCCGAAGCCAGAGATCATCCGGATTGCTCCGCAAGGCTTCGACACACAGGTCATAGGCCCGGGCGAGATCCCCCCGCTTGAAGCGTTTGGCAATGCTCTCGCGCTGACCCATCGAATTCCTTCGCCCGACAATTGGTCGGGCAGGTTATCAGGGATCGCGCGGCGGTGTGATCTCGATTTTCGGATCAATGATCACGCGTGTGCGCTGATTGCCCGCTTCCTGGGCCGCCTGAATGAAGAGAGCGAAATCATAGCTCGCCTCGGTCTCGCACTGGGCACCCAGCTCGAAACTGTAGGGCGCGCAGCTGGCCCCGTTCAGCGTCAGCCATTTCAGGCCGCAGAACTGGCCGGCCGGGAGTTCCGACTTGAACTTGATCCGGGCCGGCTCGAAACCCCAGCCCGGAATGTGGACGTGGAAGATGAGGCGCGTGGGCGCCGTCACTTTTTCGTCGAAGGGACAATCCGCCAGCAGATTACAGGGCGTCCACTGACCGGCCAGCGCCTGCTGGATCGCGGTGCGCATGGTGGAAGAATCCGCGCCGGGATATTGGGCAACCGTCTCCGCAAAGGTCACGAAGATCGCGGAAATATCCGCATCCGAGAATGTATCCCGGTTTTCATCGCTGCCATGGACGACCACGAAGCCGTCACTGGCCTGGGCGACAAGGCCCAGCTGGGTCCGGTCCGGCGCGAAACCGCAATCGGTTTCGAGCTCGGTCTGGACAATCGTACCGTCAAAAGACGCCGCATCAATTCCAGGCATGGATTTCCCCTCTTTGCCCCCAACAAGCAGGCCCGGACTTGGGCCCGCGCAAAACTCGACCTATTCGGCGCTGATACGCTCGGCCCCGAGCCGGGCCTCCGCCCGCCGCAATTCGGCGCGCGTATCCAGCGGCAGGCGTTCCATCAAGGGCGAAAGGCGATGCACCATGCCGGCGCGGATCCGCGCGGCTTCCTGCATATTCCCCTGGCGCTCCAGCAGATCGGCAAAACTGTTGGCCGTCGCAGCGTAGAGATAGGTGCCCTTGGACAGACGTGCGGACCAATCCTCGATCTGCTGCAGGCTGGTCAGGAGATGGGCCAGCGACAGGCCGGCAGAATCCAGATCGCCCATCGCAATGAAGAGCCGGCTTTCGATCAGGGCCGCCTGCAGGCGCGTATCCTCGAAACGGATGCCCTGAACATCGGCCCAGGATTCATGCGCCATGAAGGAGGTGGCATCGAGATAGGCCTGACGGGCCGCATCGATATTGCCAGCCAACAGATTGGCCTCGGCCAGCCAGACGCGCTGGCGGATGCCCAGAAGCCGCCATTCCACATTGGCCGGATCATGCCGGATCAAGGCATCGGCCTCGAAGGAGGCTGTGCGCAACAGGTCCAGCGCGTCCGCAACATCCTGCGGTTCCGCGTCCACGCCTTCGACAATATGAAGGCGGGCCAGGGCGTATTCCGCCGCCATGGCACTGCGGCGGACGCTCCAATTGTCGGCATCGGACAGATGCGTCTCATAGACCTCGATCTGATCGCGCACCGCCGCCATGGCGGCTTCGCGGCCCTCGACCGGCTCGGAGACAAAGGCAATCCAGCCATAGGCATCGGCGACATCAATCCAGGCCTGTTCGGAATCGCCGGAGGCCTCGGCAATCGTCAGGAAACGGGCCAGTGCCTGGCGCATTTCGACCCGCGCTTCGGCAAGACGATCCTGATCGATATAGAGCGTGCCCAGATTGGAGTGCGCATAGGCGGCCTCCGCCTGCCATTCCAGATTTTCACTGTCGTGGGAGAGCAGACGCTCTGACAGGTCGCGATACTCGATGAAACGGGCCTCGGTGGTTTCCAGCTCATTGCGACGCCAGGCGAAATAGCCCACCCAGAACGCGCTTTGCGCATGCTCGTAGATCCGGCCCGGTTCATTCGGGTCGACCGCGATGATCCGGCTGGTCGCTTCATAGGCCGTGTTGAAATTGCGGTAGGCGCTTTCCAGATCGCCCATATCGCTGTCGATTTCGCCCAGCAAATGGAAGGCGCGCGCCCGGCGGCCCAGATCGTCCAGCGAGAGGTTTCGGGCCGATTGGCCGTCATAATACTCGATCACCTTGGCGCCGACGGCGTCCAGCACGTCGAGCCGTCCGACCGGCTCCAGTCTTGTTCTCAGGTCGCTCAGCATGAATTCAATCAGATCCTCTGCCTCGGCCTTGCGCCGTTCCGCCTCGGATCGTGCCGTGACGGCAAACACTGTTAGTGTCGCCATCACTAGCGTCAGGGCCGCCAGCGCGCCTGTGATCACCGTCACGCGACGCTGACGCCGCTGAAGATCGCGCTGGATCAACTGGTCCAGGCGCAGGTCGAGCAGACCCGCGACCAGTTTGAGCAGGGCCATCCGGCGCCCGTCACCGCTGGGCCGGAAATCTGCGGCCACCGGCTCGGCCTCGCCCGCGCCACTCCCCAGCAGGGCCGGCGGAAAACACTCCAGATCGGCCGAATGCCCGCCAGCCTGGGCGCCGGGTTCACCCGCGATGATGGCGGCCAGGATATCGCCGTCCGGATTGACCTCGCGGAAGATCCGGATCTCCGCCTCCACCCAGCGCGAACGCGCCGCTGACGGTGAACACAGGACGATCAGGGTCTGCGACTGGGCCAGGGCGCTGCGGACGGATTCCGACAGATCTCCGGAGGCCGGCAGGTCTTCACGGTCGCGGAAGATGGGGGTCAGCCTGTGCGGCACCGGTCCCTTGGACGTGTCCAGACCGACCAGGCGGGCCGGCACACGATAGGTTTCCAGCGCCTTGTGGATCCGGCTCGCCTCAGCCTGATCATCATGACTATAGCTGATGAATGCGCGAAACCCGTCCTGACCGGCCATGTCCCTGCCCCTGTTGACTGCGTCCGGCCGCATCATCGGGACAGTCCTGCCCGCACGCAACCTTACAGCGCCACGACGGGTGACGTGTTGCGGGGCTTTCAACAGGTTTGGGAAACAGGCCCGGGTTTCGGGCGACAGAACAGTTGTTTGGGGAGGAGGTGACCAGCTGCCGGGGAGGCGAAGAATGCAAGGCGAAGTTGGGGCTTCGCATTGGGCAAGGTTTGCATCTCCTCACCTCCCCGACCCTGATCTCTTCCTAGGGAGGAGAAGGGATCGCCCGTAAGCGACCGATTCAAACTACCCTAACGTGCGTGACAGCGATGTGATCCAAATCACACTTTGCAGAAAATCCGGACGATTTCACAAGGTTTCGATGAGGATTTCGCGGGCCTCGATCGTCACCCCGCCGAATCCGGCCCGGGTGTGCAACCGCACGGGCAGGAAAATCCCGGTCTCGGGGAACTCGGCAATCCAGATGGTGAGCGGGTGGCGCAGCTCGGAGGGCGTCGGATAATCCTCCGGATCATAGCCGGAAATGGGTTCGTAATAGGCTTCGCAGACGCGCGCCTCGCCCTGCCAGGCCCGGGTCCGGATACGCGACAGACCGGCATCGACCAGGCGCAGATCATAGCGCTGCTTGCCGTCAAATACGGGCAATCGGCCCTGGCAGGCCTGCCCCTCTTCCGCACCCATCCGGTCGGAGAGGGCGAAGAAGGCCGTCATCGGGTCCAGCACATCGGTGCGATCGGCGGGGCCGGCCGGCGGTTGACCGAGGGAGCCGAAGGGCGGCTCTGCCTCGGACACGGCCAGGGCATCCTCGAAGGCGACGCGGACGGTACGCACCTTGTCGCCGGTCCGCTCCACATGCGTGTAGCTGCTGGGCCGGGCCTGACCGTTCCCGCGCTCGCCGGCGACACGGGCGCGGATGTCGAAATCGGTGAACAGCGCAGCCAGGCCGGCGGCCTCGACGAAACTGTCGGCCTCATAGGCGCTGTCGGAGAAGACCGCATCCAGGCTGACTTCGCCGACCTTGAAAATCAGGACGGAGCTGGAATAGACCGCCGAGACCCGCTGCACATTGGTCCCGGGCACAGCCTCGACAGAAAGCACCGGGTCATCATCGCGCCAGCCCGCCTCGGCGACGGGCAGGCCCAGCCAGCCGAGCGCGAGCAGGGCCAGCGCTGCCGTGCGCAAACAGGCTTGGGCATCAAACATGACAAACTCCTCGGCGGTCGCAGCGAGACTGACGGGGATTCATGGCATTTTCAGGTCGATCAAGCCGGAACGGGCGCTGCCGCTTCCAATGAGACACTGTCGAGCCCGGGAATGGAGAGACCACCCTCCTCGGCCGGACCGGCCAATTGGCGGAAACCAGTGAAAAGCTCGCGGCCCATACCCGTCTGCGCGGCAGCGGGCGGAGCGGCAGGTTCACGCTCGGCAAGATCATCAGCCGCCACGACCAGACGGCCCGTCACGGCATCCAGGGAGACCCGGTCGCCATCGCGCACCCGCCCGATCAGACCGCCCAGCGCGGCTTCCGGGCTGACATGGATGGCGGCGGGCACCTTGCCCGACGCGCCGGACATGCGGCCATCGGTGACCAGGGCGACCTTGAAACCGCGATCCTGCAGCGAACCCAGCGCCGGGGTGAGACGGTGGAGTTCCGGCATGCCATTGGCGCGCGGGCCCTGGAAGCGCAGCACGGCCACGAAATCCTGGTCCAGCTCGCCGGCCTTGAACCGGTCCATGAAGTCGTCCTGGCTGTCGAAGACGATGGCCGGGGCGTTCACCTGGCGATGTTCCGGCTTCACGGCGGACACTTTGATCACCGAACGGCCGATATTCCCGTCCAGCACTTTCAATCCGCCATCAGCAGCGAAGGGATCACTGGCCGGACGAACGACATCCAGATTGGCGCTGGTCTCGACCGCATCCCGCCAGACAAGCGCGCCATCCTGGTCAAAGGGTTCGGTGGCATAGCGGCGCAGGCCCGGCCCCATGATCGTCTTGACGTCCTCGTGCAGGAGGCCGGCATCGAGCAATTCGCGGATCACGAAAGACAAGCCGCCTGCCGCGTGGAAATGGTTCACATCGGCCGGACCGTTCGGATAGACGCGGCACAGAAGCGGGGTGACCTTGGCGAGATCATCAAAATCATTCCAGTCGATCAGGATGCCGGCCGCGCGGGCGATGGCGATCAGGTGGATGGTGTGATTGGTCGATCCGCCGGTCGCATGCAGTCCGATAATGGCGTTGATAATGGCCTTTTCATCGACGATCTCGGCGAGCGGAATATAGCTCTCGCCATGGGCCACGATGGCCGCCGCCCGGTGCGCCGCCGCCTTGGTCAGCGGGTCGCGCATCGGGTCACCCGGATTGATGAAGGCCGAGCCGGGAATATGCAGGCCCATGATTTCCATCAGCATCTGGTTGGAATTGGCCGTGCCGTAGAAGGTGCAGGTCCCCGGCGAATGATAGGATTTGCTTTCCGCATCGAGCAGGGCATCGCGTCCCACTTTGCCCTCGGCATAAAGCTGGCGGACCTTCGCCTTTTCCGGATTGGGCAGGCCGGACCGCATCGGCCCGGCGGGCACGAAGATCACCGGCAAATGACCAAAGCGCAGGGCGCCGATCATCAGGCCCGGCACGATCTTGTCGCACACGCCCAGACACAGCGCCGCGTCGAACATGTTGTGGGACAGCGCAATCGCTGTCGCCATGGCAATGGCATCGCGCGAGAAGAGCGAGAGCTCCATGCCCGGCTGGCCCTGGGTGACGCCGTCACACATGGCCGGCACCCCGCCGGCAACCTGGCCGACCGCGCCAACCTCATGCAGGGCCTGTTTGATAAGGTCGGGATAGCGCTCATAGGGCTGGTGGGCCGAGAGCATATCATTATAGGCCGTGACGATCCCGATATTGGCGGAATTGCCATCCTTGAGAGCCCGCTTGTCCGCACCCGGGCAGGCGGCAAAGCCATGCGCCAGATTCCCGCAGGACAGGACGGAACGATTGCGCCCGTCCTCGCCCGCCGCACGCGTCTGGGCGATATAGGCGGCCCGCGTCGCGGCACTGCGCGCCACGACACGCTCGGTCACCTTGGCAATGATCGGATTGAGGTCTTGGGCCATCGATCGGCACCTTTCGCTTGGTCTATTCAGTCCAGTGGATTTCCAGCGCGACATCCCCGGCCCGCAACAGGGCCCGGACCGGCTGATCGGCAATCGGGCCCGGCTCGACGGCCCGTTCCAGTGCCTCCCGCTTGGAAGCTCCGGCCATCATCAGGACAATGCGTCCGGCCCCGGCAATCGCCCCCAGTGTCAGGGTCATGCGCTGGGTGTGCGGCCCGGTGACATCCGTCTGTGCAGCCTGCACCGCCGCGACACGACGACCGGACCGCGACAGGGCTGCATCCAGCCCCTGGGCGCGCGGGAACCAGGAAGCGGTATGACCATCCGCCCCCATACCCAGGACGACAACATCGGGCACACCGATTCCGTCCAACCGGCTCTCCACCTCGTCCTGCGCGTCCAACGGCGTCTCGGCGGAGGTTTTCAGTCCGATAAAGCGGGCCTTCTCCGCCGGTCCCTGCAGCAGGGTGTCGTGGATGAAATACGCATTGGAGCCCGGTGCATCGAAATCCACCCAGCGCTCATCCACCAGCACGATGGTGACGCGCGACCAGTCGAGATCCGCCTGGGAGAGGCGGCGATAGAGCGCGGCCGGCGTTGATCCGCCTGACACGGCGATGACGGCGGTGCCGCGTTCCAGCAGGGCACGGCTGAGATCATCGCGGATCCGGTCGGCCAGAAGCGCAGCCATGTCCTCGCCGGTTTCATGGACAGTGAGGGGCAAAGCGGTATCAGCGAGACAGGCCATCGAACCACTCCCGGCTTTCGCGATCGAGCATGAGGGCGGATTGGGTCGGGCCGTCCGAGCCGGCCTGGTACCCATAGAGTTTCGCCTGACCTTCATCCCAGGCCTGGTGAATCCCGTCGACCCAGCGCCAGGCGGCCTCGACCTCGTCGCGGCGCATGAAGAGGGAGAGATTGCCCCGTACCACCGCCATCAGGAGGCGCTCATAGGCATCAGGGTAATCGGCCTCGAAATGCTCGGCATAGGACAGGTTGAGCGGCACATAGCGCAGACGCAGGCCACCGGGACCGGGGTCCTTGGTCATCAGCATCAGCTTGACGCCCTCATCCGGCTGCAGGCGGATGACCAGCCGGTTGGCGTGCAGTGTGCCCTTGGCTGCTCCCACAATGTCATGGGGTATCTGTTTGAACTGGATGACGATTTCCGAGCGTCGCGAGGCCATGCACTTGCCGGTGCGCATGTAGAAGGGCACGCCCGCCCAGCGCCAATTATCGACCATGGCGCGAATGGCGACGAAGGTTTCCGTGTCCGTTTCATGCCCGACTTCCTCGGCATAGCCGGGAACCTTGTCGCCCGCGACGGCACCGGCCTGGTACTGGCCGCGCACAACATCATTGGGCACGGTCGCCGCCGTGATGGGGCGCAGCGCCTTGAGGACCTTCAGCTTTTCTGTCCGCACCGAATCCGCTTCCAGGGATTCCGGCGGTTCCATTGCGACCAGACAGGCCAGCTGGAGCAGATGGTTCTGGACCATGTCGCGCAGGGCACCGGAGCGATCATAATAGGTGGCGCGCTTTCCGGCACCGAGTGTTTCGGCCACGGTGATCTGGACATGATCGATCCCGTTGGCATTCCAGAGCGGCTCGAACAGGTAATTGGCAAAACGCAGGATCAACAAGTTCTGGACCGTTTCCTTGCCGAGATAGTGGTCAATCCGGAAGATATTGTTTTCGCGGAAGACTTCGCCGACCTTGTCATTGATTTCGCGGGCCGTGTGGAAGTTCGAACCGATCGGCTTTTCCAGCACGATGCGGGCATTCCACGTGTTCAGCGACTGGCGCGCCAGACCGGCGCAGACCGAGCCATAGATTGAGGGCGGCAGGGCGAGATAGTAGAGGCGGATCTTGTCCTCATTGGGATCCATCGCCGCTTTCAGATCATTCCAGTCATCCCCGTCGCGGGACACATCCAGCGGAGTGTAGTGGATAAGCTGTGTGAAACGGGTCCAGTTGTCCTCGCGTTCCGCGCAGGCATCACCGGTCATGATGTGGGTGGCGGCCAGGGTGCGGAAATCCTCGTCGCTGAGCCTGTCGCGAGCCGCGGCGATGATGCGGCTGTCCTCGGTGATCTGGCCGTCGCACCAGCGGTGGAAAAGCGCCGGGATCAGCTTGCGCAGGGCGAGATCGCCCGTGGCGCCAAAGACAACGATATCAAACGGTTCAACTGGGACGAGTTCGGCCATGTGCGCTTTCCGGTCGTGGGGTTTCCCGCAAGTCAGGATACCACTGTATAGCGAGAATGTTACCCCTACCATAGCGCTGATCATTGGTCGACCGGGACGGGTAAATCCCCGTCACCTGCAACCAATTGTCGCTGTGCGTTTTGGGCACATGGCGGGCCAGTTCAGCGTGGGTAAATTGGCCGCAACGCCATGCGCAATCATCGCGCATTCTTGTGAATTTGGCACATCAACGCCTTGAATTTCCGGCAAGGGAGCGATTCCGGCCGGAGCGAACGGAAAGCCTGGACATGGCCCGGACAGACACAAGCCAGACCGCCCCCTTCCTGCAGCGCTATGTGATGGAGGCGGTGCCACGCTACACCTCCTATCCGCCCGCCACCCGTTTCCATGACGGTGTGGGAGAGGCGGACTGGGCGAGCTGGATGGACGGACAGACGACGCGGCCGGTTCTGTCGCTCTATGTCCACATCCCGTTTTGCAAGACGATGTGCTGGTATTGCGGCTGCAACACGACCGTGCCCAACAAGGATGACCGGATCGCGCGCTATCTGGACGCGCTGGACGCGGAGATCGCAAACCGGCCCGTCCCTGCCGACGGGATCGTCAATCACATCCATTTCGGTGGCGGGTCTCCGGACATGCTGTCACCGGAACGCTTCGGCCGGATCATGGACGCATTCCGGGCCCGGTTCGAGATCACGGCCAATGCCGAGATCGCCGTCGAACTGGATCCGCGTGGTGTCACGGAAGAACTGGCCGCCGCGCTGGCGCAGGCTGGCGTCACCCGGGCCAGCCTGGGCGTTCAGGATCTCTCCCCGGAAGTTCAGAACCTGATCCACCGGATCCAGCCGGCCGAGACCGTCGCCCGCGCCGCGATGCGACTGCGCCGGGCGGGCATCCACGCGATCAATATGGACATCATGTACGGCCTGCCGGCCCAGACGGTGGAACGGGTCGAGGCGACAGCCCGCGCCGTGGCCGATATGGGTGCCGACCGGGTCTCGGTCTTCGGCTATGCCCATGTGCCCTGGTTCAAGAAACACCAGCGCGCCATTCCCGAGGACCGGCTGCCGGGTGCCCGCGAACGCTTCGACCAGATGCAGGCGGCGTCCGCCTGCCTGAAGGAAAGCGGATATGACGCGATCGGTTTCGACCATTTCGCCCGCCCGGACGACAGCCTCGCCCGGGCCGCGCGGGCCGGCCGGCTGCGCCGCAATTTCCAGGGCTATACGGATGATCCCTATGACGTGCTGATCGGCTATGGCGCCTCCTCCATCAGCGAAGCCCGTCAGGGCTATATCCAGAACCTGACCGATCCGGCGCGCTATGCCGCGGCCATCGAAGCCGGCGAACCCGTTCTGGTGCGCGGCCTGACCCGCACGGAAGAGGAATGCGAAACCGGTGCGCGTATCGCCCGCCTCCTGTGCGATTTCCAGGTGGAGGCCGGAGCGGACGGGTTCGATCCTGACGCCCTGGCCGACATGATGGCGGACGGGCTGGTGGAAGTGGACGGCGACATGCTGCGCGTCACCCATGCCGGACGCTCCTATGTGCGCAATATCGCGGCCCGGATCGACCCGGCCTTCCAAGCGGCCGCGAACCAGCACAGCCAGGCCGTTTAGAGCGACACAGGGAACCCCTTCTCCCCCACCGGGGAGAAGGTGGCCCGAAGGGCCGGTTGAGAGGCAGGCGCGTAAGCGGCCAGGAAAGATTCTTTGAGGCGTCCTGCGGACGCGCCCCTCACCCCTCGCCATGCTCGGACCTCTCCCCAGCGGGGGAGAGGTGGTGACGAGGCAGATTACGCCATCATCCCGCCGCAAAACTCTCCGAGAGGTAATCCGGCCGGCCCATAAAAGGGGAGGACTTCCACAGGGAGGTCTTATAGAACCGGGCAGGACAGTCTCGGTGAACTGGTGTGAGAGCCCTTCTTCTTTCAGCTTGCGTTTTCTGCGTTGCGGGCCCGGCCTGGGCCCAGCCCCTTGCCCAGGTGGAAGGGGTTGAGGACGCACAATTGCGGGAAGCGCTGATCGAGGCGATCGGCGAACGCTCTGCCACCGCGAACGGGTCTTCCAGCGCCCTGCGCCAGGCCCGCAATGCGGCGAGCCGGGCGCGGCGCCTGCTGCGCTCCCAGGGCTATTACGCGGCTACGGTGACACCGGCACTGGGCGTGGATCGCCAACCCCTGCTCCGGATCGAGACCGGACCGCGCTTCGTGGTGTCCTCGGTGGCGGCCCAGACCGGTGAGGATGAGCGCGCCCGAGACACCGTCATCCAGGCGCTCGACCTGCCTCTGGACAGTCCGCTTGTTGCGCAGGCCGTCATTGATGCTGAAGCGCGCGGGCTTCGCTCCCTGCAGGAACAGGGCTGGCCCGATGCGAGCGTGGGCGAACGCGATGTCGTGGTGGACCATGCCAGCCATACCAGCCAGCTGACCTTCCGCTATGCGCCGGGCCTCTGGTCGACCTATGGCGACATCCAGAGCACCAGCCCGGACTGGCACGCCCCCTTCATCGCCCGCATCTCACCGCTGGAAACCGGCGCACCGGCCAGCCGGGATGAGATGCTGACCTATCAGCGCCGGCTGGACGCGCTGGACAGTGTGCGGTCTGCCCGGGTCAGCCTGGGCGAGGTGGATGCGGACGGCAACCGGCCGGTCCTGGTCGAGCTGACCCCGGCCAACCGGCACTCTATCGAAACCGGGCTGAGCTATTCCACCAGCGAAGGCGGCGGCGGCGAGGCGCGCTGGATCCGGCGCAATCTCCTGGGCAGTGACGAGACCCTGACCCTGTCCGGGAATTTGGCCACGCTGAACCAGTCGCTGGGCGCCGAAGTGATGCGTCCGCACTGGCGGCGCTTCAACCAGACCCTCTATGTCCATACCGAGCTGAAGGCCGAGGACACGGACGCCTATACCCAGGACCAGGCCGAGATCGGTGCCGAAATCACCCGCCAGGATGGCCGCCGCCTGTACGGGGCCGGCGTGCGCCTGGACTGGTCCGATGTGACGGACGCGGCCGGGCAGCGCGAAGTCATCACGGCCGCGCTGGACCTGGTGGCCGGTTATGACAGCCGCAATGATCCGCTGGATCCGACCAGCGGTATTCGCGGCCAGGTGAAAGTGACGCCGGCAACCACGCTGGGCGATTGCGACTGCCATTATGTCCAGCTGGAAGCCCGGGCCAGCACCTATTACGGGCTGGGTGACAATCTGGTCGCGGCCGCCCGCATGCGCCTGGGCAGCGTGCTGGGCACCAGCGCCACAGCCATGCCGGCCGACCAGCGCTTCTATGCCGGCGGTGGCGGTTCGGCGCGGGGCTTCGACTACCAGTCACTGAGCCCGCTGGCCGCTGACGGCACGCCCTTTGGCGGTACGTCCGTGGTGGAGACGAGTTTCGAACTGCGCTGGCGGGTCCGCGAACGCTGGGGCGTGGTCGGCTTTGTCGACAGTGCGATGGCGTCGGATACCAGCCAGCCGGACTTCTCCAATATTCGCAGCGCGGCAGGCATTGGTGTGCGCTATTATTTCGACTTCGCCCCGGTGCGCGTGGATATCGCCACACCGCTGGACCGGCGCGATGGCGAAGACCCGTTCCAGATCTATTTCAGCCTAGGACAGGCCTTCTAGATGGCGCCCCGCCGCCCCCTCCTCGCCCTGGCGCGCTGGATCGGCCTGATCGGGCTGGCCCTCATCCTTCTGGGTGTGGGACTGCGCTATGCGGCCAGTTCGGCGCCCGGCCGCTGGGCCCTGATGAACATGCTCGATGGCCGCGTCGTGGCCGGCCAGACGCTCAGCCTGGAAGGCTTGAGCGGGGACCCGCTATCCAGCCTGCGTCTGGCCCGCCTGACGCTGAGCGATGCGGACGGGGTCTGGCTCGACGCCGAAGAGATCGCCCTGGACTGGCAAGCCGGCAGCCTGACGGCCGGACCCTACCAGATCGACCGCCTGACAGCGGAGCGCGTCCATCTCCTGCGCCGGCCCGTCATGCCGGAGCGGGCCCCGTCCGGCGAGACTGGCCCACCGCAAATTCCCGCCCTGCATCTGGGCGTGCTGGCGATTACCGAGCTTGAGCTGGATGAAGGCGTCGCCGGACCGGCGGCCCGGCTGCAGATCGAGGCCGGCGCCGATATCGGATCGCTGCGCGAGGCGTCCGGCCGCATCCGGATCGAACGGCTGGACGCACCGGGCGATTATCTCCTGGCGGATCTCGATCTGCGCGGAGACCGGGTCTCCGGCTCCCTGGATGCGCATGCTGCGCCGGATGGTGTTCTGGCCAGCCTGGCCCGCCTGCCCGGCCGTGAACTGGATGCGAGCGGCCAGCTGGATGGCAATTGGACCAGCGGGTCCGGCGAACTCAGCCTGCTGGCGGACGGGCAGAGCCTGTTGCAGACCCAACTGGGCTGGACCCAGACCGGCTGGCAGGCCGAGGGCCGTGCCCATGTTCGCAATTGGGGGCTCTTGCCGGAAGACTGGCAGGACCTGGTCGAGCAAGCTGATTTCCAGGCCCAGGGCGGACGGGAAGCAGGCTTCAGCCTGTCCAGCGCCACGGCGCGCAGTGAAGGCGGTGAAGTTGAACTGCGCCCGGTTGGTGGTGCGGATCAGGCCAGCTGGGATGTGGCCGCCTCGATCGGCCCCCGCCTGATAGGGGCGCTGAGCCGGGGAGCGCTGGCCGGTGACCGCCTGGCCTGGCAGGGCCGGGTCAGCCGGGATGAGGCCGGCTGGCATTTGCGCGGAGACGCCGACGCCCATGCGCTGGCCTATCAGGACTACCGGCTCGGACAGGCCGGCGGCCCGCTGGATATGGACTATTCCGGATCGGTCCTGCTGATCGACACGCAGCTTGACCTGGCTGGTATGCACACCGGTCAGGAAAGACTGGATGAGGTCCTCGCCGAAGACACGCATGTGTCGCTGACCGGGCAATGGCAGGGTGACAGCCGCACGATCGATATCGAGACGGCGCTGCTGACCAGTCCGGCCGGCCAGCTGACCGCGAGCGGGCTCTACCCGCTGGACGGCACACCCGCCCTCACCGCGACCCTGGACCTGGTCGATGCCGGCCTGCTGCAGGACGAGCTTTCCGGACCGGTGCAGATCCGCCTGTCAGCCGCCTCCCTGGATGCGGCGCTGATCGAGCTGGACGGCCAGACCGTCCGCTGGCCGGATCGGGCCGGGGGCATGCTGGACGGGCTGAATGCCGAGATCCGCCTGTCCCGCGCCGGCGAGGGCTGGCGGTTTGAAGAGATCGATCTGGCCTCGAACGGACTGGTTCTGGACGCGCGCGGATTGTGGTCGGCGAACGCCTGGACGCTGGAGGGCGATCTGGCGGTCTCCGGACGCTTGCCGGTGGACCGGCTGGAACTGGATGGCGCACTGGCGACCGCCTTCAATGCCCGCTCCGACACGACCGGCCTGACCCTGCGCAGCGTGACACGCACCACCGCCCTGTCGGCGGGCAGCATCCGCCTGGACGAACCGCAAATCCTGCTGGAAGCCACGCGCCGGGCGGGGGTTCTGGATGCGGACTGGGCGATCACGGCACAGCGCAATGGCAAGCCGGTGGCCCTGTCGGGAAGCGCCGGCTGGTCGCCTGACGCCTGGCATGTGGACATCGCGGAAGGCCGGCTGAGCCCCTTCGCCCTGACCGGGCAGGCGCAGCAGGAAGCGGGCGAGATCACGGCCGGGCTGGAGATCGAACTGGGAGACCGGGCGTCGGCCAGTCTGGCCTTTTCCGGGTCCCAGTCCGATCTGCGCGCAGGCCGGATCGCGGCACAATTCCAGCTCCATGGTCATGATTTCTCCGGCGGCTATATCGAGGCTGCCGAGCTGAGCCTGACGGGACCGCTCTCGGGCCTGGACATCGAGAGCACGGTCTCCGGCGAGCTGCGCAGTCCCTTCCGTTTCACCACGACCGGCCAACTGGCTGTGGCGGAAGCTGGCGGTATCGATCTGACCCTGTCGCCGCAGGGCCGCTGGGCGATCCATGACATTACCAGTCCCGAACCTGTGCATCTGAGCGTCGGGGAGGCCGGGCTGGACCTGACGGCCGCGCTGGCCCTGGGCGCGGGCGAGATCCGCCTGCACTATCGCGATGGAGCGGCCGCGCGCGACCTGGTCCTGTCCATTGACGCCCTGCCGATCTCCGCCCTGTCCGATATTGCCGCCATGCCGGCTGCCAGCGGCCGCCTGTCCGGCGGAGCCGAGCTGGCCGAACTGGAAGCGCTTTGGCAGGGACAGGCCTGGATGGACGTGCAGGACCTGGTCTCCGCGGGCGATGAGGATATCTCGCCGATCCGCATCCGCTCGGACATGAGCCTGACGCCGGAACGGCTGCGCGTGGACACAAGCCTGACAGGCGCGGAATTGGAGACGACGAGCTGGCTGGAACGAGCCGGGCCGACGCCGAGCCTGGCGGCTTTGCTGGGTGAGGAAGATGCGGCGCTGACGGGGCAATTGGTGACGAATGGCGACCTCGCCGCCATCGCCCCGCTCTTCCTGCCGGAAACCGTGATCCTGCAACGCGCCCGCGTGGAAGGGGATGTCGAACTGGCAGGACAACGCGGCACGCCGGAATTCGACGGACGCATTGCCGTGAATGGCGGTCAGGTGCGCGTCACCTCGACCAATACCGAACTGCGCGGTCTCCGCCTGCGGGCCCGGTTCGACGGCAATGGGTTCGACCTGGTGCGGTTCGAGGCCAATGATGGCCGCGACGGCCAGATCAGTGGCAGCGGCCAGGTGCGCCTGCCCGTGGAAGGACCGCGCGGCGAGGCGAGCTTCACCTTCCGGCAATTGCTGGCCACCCACCGGCCCGACCTGACGGTGCAGGTCAGCGGCGATGCCGCGATGACACTGGATGGCAGCGGCCTGTTGATCTCCGGCATGTCCGTGCTCGACCAGGTCCGCGCCGAACCGGCGCTCAACGGCGCCGCCGCCATCCCGCAGCTGGATGTCCGCGAAATCAATCTGCCCAAAAACCGCAGCGCCCAGACGCGTTCGGCCCTGCCCGTGCGGCTGGATTATGCGGTGCAGGCGGACCGGAATGTCTATGTCAGTTCGCGCGCCTTTTCCTCGGAATGGGGCGTTGATTTGCGGGCGACCGGTCCCAGCGGCAAGCCCAATCTCAACGGCATGGCGACCCTGGTCGGCGGCAGTGCCTTTGTGCTGAACCGGCGTTTCACCCTGGATGAGGGCGAGCTGCGCTTTGACGGGTCGCCGGGCGATGCGCGTGTCGACATCACCGCCTCGCACCGGCGCACAGGCTTTGCCGCCGAGGCCCGGGTGACCGGACCGGTCAGTGCGCCGCGCATCACCCTGTCCAGCGAGCCAGCCCTGCCGGAGGACGAGATCCTGTCCCGTCTCCTCTTCGAAGAGTCCGTCAGTGAGCTGGGGGCTTTCGAAGCCGCCCAGCTGGCGGCCCAGCTGTCCGGCCAGAACCTGCTGAACATTGTCGGCCAGCTGCGTGATTTTGCGGGCATCGACCGGCTCGACCTGTCGACCGATGAGGATGGCAATATCGCGGTGACGGGCGGGCGGCGCTTTGGTGACAATGTCTATGTCGAGGTTGGAAGCTCCGGTGCCTCGGCCCTCTCCCAGGCCCTGGTGGAATGGCAGCTGACGCCGGAACTCAGCCTGTTGTCCCGGATTTCCGCGGACACGAATGCCGAAGTCGCCCTGCGCTGGAGGCGCGATTATTGAACCGGTCTCAGCTTGCAACCCACAAGGGGTCAGTCTACCCAAGACATACAAGGTGTTGTGACCTGGACTGCGGTGGACGACGCGCATGAAATCCTTCCTGATTGCCCTGATCAAACCGACCGGCGCCTGGGCGCGCTGGCTGGTCTTCCTGATGCTGGCCGGCATCGTGGCCGCCGGCGTGCTGGGCCATCTGGACACGGTCCGCGCTTTTCTGGACACGGATGCACTGACCTTCCAGGTCGGCAATGTGCGGATCAGTGCCTACACCGTGCTGCGCGCGCTGGTGGTTCTGGCTCTGGTGTTCTGGACCACGGCCATCATCGTGGATGTGGTCGATCATCGTCTGGAAAAGCTGACCAAGATGCGCGCGACGACGCGCATCCTGGTGACCAAGGTCTTCCAGATCGCGATCTATATCCTGGCCGGCCTGGTGGCGCTGGACATGATCGGGCTGGACCTGACCACGCTGACCGTGTTCGGCGGCGCGCTGGGTATCGGGCTGGGCTTCGGCCTGCAGAAGATCGCCTCCAATTTCATCTCCGGCCTGATCCTGCTGCTGGAGCGCTCGGTGGAGCAGGAAGACCTGATCGAACTGCCCGATGGCACGACCGGTTTCGTGCGCCGCTCCTCGGCCCGCTACACGCTGATCGAGACTTTTGACGGCAAGGAAATCCTGGTCCCGAACGAGGATTTCATCACCAATCGCGTGACCAATTGGACCCTGTCCTCCACCAAGGCGCGGATCCAGATCAATCTTGGCGTGGCCTATGGGTCGGACCTGGAAAAGGCGCAGGCGCTGATCCTGGAAGCGGCGCTGGAACATCCGCGCTGTATCGAAGACCCGGCCCCGCAATGCTTCCTGCTGAATTTCGGCGAGAGCTCGGTCGATTTCACCCTGCTCTTCTGGGTCGAGAATGTCGTGGACGGGCGCTGGGCACCGCAAAGCGAGGTCATGTTCGCGATCTGGCGGAAATTCCGCGAGAACGGGATCGAAATTCCCTTCCCGCAACGCGATCTCCATATCAAGTCCGGGGAGGTGAAGGCCGATGTCTGATGCGTCCGGAATTCTCTACGCCGCCGCCATTGACGGCCAGGGCGGCGGCACACCGCTGAGCCATGGCGATATTGCGGCCCATATCAAGGCGGACAGCCTGGCCTGGATCCATCTGGATGCGCTCCACCCGGAAGCGCGCAACTGGATTTCCGAAGAGCTGGACTATCTCGATCCGCTGATCGTCGACGCCCTGCTGGCCGATGAAACCCGGCCGCGCCTGGTGGAGTTCGACCAGGGCGCGCTGATGATCCTGCGTGGCGTGAATCTCAATCAGGATGCCCAGCCGGAAGACATGGTCTCGATCCGGTTGTGGATCGATGCCCACCGGATCATCACCATCCAGCGCCGCCCGCTCAAGGCGGTCAAGGACATCCAGGAACGCCTCGCCACCGGTCAGGGGCCCAAGCATTCCGGCGATTTCATCGCCATGCTGTCCGCCCGCCTGTTCGAGCGCATGGAACCGGTGATGACGGAGTTGCACACCGCCCTCGATGATGTCGAGGAAATGGTGATGGACGAGCCCAGCATTGAGGAACGTCAGACCATCAATACGCTGCGCCGCCAGGCGATCATCTTCCGGCGCTATTTCGCGCCCCAGCGCGATGTCGTGGCGCAGCTTCGGACCATGGATTTTGTCTGGTT
Source organism: Maricaulis parjimensis (assembly GCF_016817355.1). GTDB lineage: Bacteria > Pseudomonadota > Alphaproteobacteria > Caulobacterales > Maricaulaceae > Maricaulis > Maricaulis parjimensis. The sequence continues at coordinate 111,342 of NZ_JADOTT010000002.1, read as the reverse complement.
GGACCCGCCGGCCAAACGCCGCCTGCAGGAAAATCTCGACCGGATCACCCGTTATCTGGAAGACCTCGATGCGATCCGCGAGCGCGCCCAGATCGTCAAGGACGAGCTGGCGAATGCGCTGGCCGACCGGATGAACAAGAATCTCTACGTCCTGTCCCTGATCGCCGCGATTTTCCTGCCACTGGGCTTCCTGACCGGTCTGCTGGGCATCAATGTCGGCGGCATTCCGGGCTCCGACCTGGGCAGCGCCTTCTGGTGGTTTGTCGGCATCCTCACCGCTATCGGGATCGGCCAGGTCTGGCTGTTCCGGAAGATGAAATGGTTGTGAAAACGGCCGGTTAACCCGGCCGCTCTCCATAGCCAGGATGCTTGGTCAGCGTGTCCCAGCGATCCAGGATTTCCGGTTCGAAGACGGCGGTCTGCCACCGTCCTGGCGGCACTTCCTCAAACCCGACCGAAACCGACGCCTTGCCATTGTGCAGGATGTCGGCGACGCCCTGCACGATATGATCGGTCAGGCGCAGCTTCTGGTCCGGCGTGCTGCCGGGCCAGAGTTTCACAACGATATGGGGCATGGCCCTACTCCGGATCGTTGGCGAGGTATTCCTCGTCGGTGACATGCTCCATCCAGGTAACGGCGCGACCGTCCAGGGATTCCTGGATGGCAATATGGGTCATGCTGTCGTGGGGCGTAGCGCCGTGCCAGTGCTTGCGGTCCGCCGGGCACCACATGATGTCGCCCTCGTGGAATTCGATCTTCGGACCGCCCTCCACCTGCGTCCAGCCGACACCTTCGGTAACGATCAGGGTCTGGCCAAGCGGGTGCGTATGCCAGGCCGTGCGCGCGCCCGGTTCAAAATGCACGATGGCCCCGGAAACCCGGGACGGTGCTTCGCGCTGGAACAGGCCGGTGATGGTGACCTCACCGGTGAAGGTTTCCTGCGGACCCTGGATCACTTGCTGATCGGCCTTGCGCACAATGTCCATGAGCATCTCCTCCATGAGATTGTCCTTTCCTGCAAAGAGTGCAGGGCCGGCACCCGGGAGCGCCGACCCAAACAGCTTAACCCTCAAGATGAGTCTGGAAGAAGTCATCCAGCTTGGCGAAGGGGATCAGATCGACCTTGTCGTAAAGATCGACATGGCCCGCGCCCGGCACGATGAAGAGTTCCTTGGCATCACCGGCCCGCTCATAGGCATCTTCAGAGAAGTAGCGCGAGTGGGCGTTTTCCCCGATCACGAAGAGGATCGGGCGCGGCGAAATCCAGCCGATCTTGTTCAGCAGGGCGAAATTGATGAAGGAAGCCGCACTGGTCTGGGTGAACTGGGTGATGGAATTGGGGTGATAGCCGCGGGGGCGGGAATAGAATTCCCCGAATTCACGACCGATCGGATGCGTGTCCTCGTCGATTTCCAGCGGCGAACCACGCTCACTCAGAGCGGCCGTGCCGCTCTCGAAATCCGCATAGCGCTGATTGGCAATCGCCTGCAACCAGCCCTGGCGCTCGGCATCGGTCAGCGTGTCGGCGAAGCCCTTCTCGTGATAGCGCGAGATATCATACATGGAGACGGTGGCGACGGCCTTGATCCGCGTATCCACCTGGGCGGCGCTGAGGCCGAAACTGCCACTGCCGCAAATCCCGATCACGCCGATCCGCTCACGGTCCACAAAAGGACGCGTGCCCATGAAGTCGACAGCGGCGCTGATATCCTCGACGAACACGTCCGGGGAAGACAGGTGGCGGGTATCCCCGGCACTGTCACCATTGAAGGACGGGTCGAAGGTCAGGACGGCATAGCCGCGCTGGGCCATTTCATTGGCATAAATGCCCGGCCCCTGTTCTTTCACGCCGCCATAGGGCGCACCGACGATCAGGGCCGGATAAGCACCCGCCTCGTCATGATCCTTGGGCAGGTAGAGCTCGGCGGAAACCTTGATCCCGTAGCGCGTCCGGTAGGACACGGATTGGCGGGAGACGGTGTCACTCAGTTCAAAAATATGGTTGGGCATGATGGCCTCTCCTGAATTCTGTCTGGCCACCGGGCGTCCGGGGGAAGGTGCCGGCAGCGGATGACGCATACCTACGCGTTCGACCGGATCAGGATTAGCCGCCTCTTGTTTCATGCGGTGATGAATCAGACTCAACAATGTGATAGAGGGCGAATTCACCCAGCCTGCCCACCCCACCTCAGGGAGCACCTGCCCACACCATGCAAATCCGCCGCGCCGACCTCGCAGATTTCGCTTATTTCATTGAAGTTGCACGCCATCGCAGCTTTCGCCACGCGGCGACCGAACTGGGTGTGACACCATCCACGCTCAGTCATGCCATGCGCGGACTGGAAGACCGGCTGGGCGTCCGATTGTTGAACAGAACCACAAGGAGCGTGACACTTACCGCGGCCGGCGCGGACCTGCTCTCCAGTATCCAGACCCCGTTTGAAGAGATCAGCGAGGCGGCGGAAAACCTGAACCGGTTTCGCGAGACCCCGGCTGGCCGGGTGCGGATCAATGTCCTGGAAGATGCCGCCACCCTGATCCTGGCACCGGTCATCCCGATCTTTGTCGAACGCTATCCGGATGTGGAACTGGATATCAGCGTCAATAACCGGCTGATCGATGTGATCGAGAGCGGGTTTGATGCGGGCGTGCGCTATGGCGGGACGGTTCCGGAAGACATGATCGCCCAGCGCCTGTCCGCCGACATCCGCTGGATGGCGGCTGCCTCACCGGCCTATCTGGACCAGTTCGGCCAACCAGACCATCCCGGCGCGCTGAGCCAGCATCGATGCGTTGGCATCAAGCTGGGCAATAACCAGATCTATGACTGGGAATTCGAGCGTGACGGGGAAGAGGCCACCATTGCAGTGGGGGGCCATATCACTGTGGATACCAGCCATGCCCTGATCAGCCTGGCGCTGAACGGCGTGGGCATCGTCTATGGCGTTGAACCGGTCCTGCGGCCCTATCTGGATTCAGGGCAATTGAAGCCCGTCCTGCCGGACTGGGCCCCGATGGGGCCGGGTTGCCACATCTATTATTCCAGCCGCCGCCAGGTGCCGACCGGGCTGCGCCTGCTGATCGACCTGATCCGCGAGATCAAACCTCTGGGGCTTTAGACAACCCGTCTAGAGACGCACCTGCGCAGCCGGCCCGACGACTTCGGTCTCTGACTTTAGATAGGTGAGAAAATCGCTCAGCGGCATGGGGCGGCCGATATGGTAGCCCTGCGCATAATCGGCCCCCATGCCCGCGAGGATGGCGACGGAGTCCGCCGTCTCAACCCCTTCGGCCACAACTTTGAGACCCAGGGAATGGGCCAGGTCGATCGTCGACTTGACCAGTAGCCGGTCTTCCCGAGACTCATCCAGCTTGAGTACGAAGGCCTTGTCGATCTTGAGCTCCTCGGCCGGGATGGAACGCAGATAGGCCAGAGATGACAGTCCGGACCCGTAATCATCGATCGCGATGATAATGCCCGCTTCGCGCAATTGCGCCATGTGGTGCAGCGCCTGTTCCGGGTTTTCGATGACGGCCGTTTCGGTGATCTCGAAGCAGATCCGTCCGGAGTGCTTGCGCAGCCGGTCCAGCGCGGTGGCGATGAAGCGTGCATCCGAGATCAGGCGCCCCGACACATTGACCGCGATCTGAAGGTCAAAGCCAGCTGCTTTCAGCCGCACCTGGTCGGCGATGGCCCGGTCCAGCACCCATTCCGTCAAGGGCAGGATATGGCCGGTTTCCTCGGCCATCGGGATGAAATCATCCGGTCCGATAAAACCGAGTTCGGGGTCTTCCCAGCGCAACAGGGCTTCGCAGGACTGGATGGTCTGCGTGCGAAAATCATATTTGGGCTGATAGCTGAGATAGAGATGCCCGGCATTCAGCCCCTCGGACATGCGGCTCATCAGCGAAATCTTGCGCGTTGGATCGCCATAGGCTTCGGCGTCAAACCAGGCGAGCCGCTGCTGCCTGCCCCGTGCCTGGTCTATCGCGACACCGGCGCATTCGATCACGGTCAGGCCGGCCCGGGCCATACCGTCCAGACCGGCGACGCCGACCGTGGCGTGCAGGTCAACGGGTTCCTGGCGCAGGATAACAGGCGCATTGGCGCTCTCGACAATCCGGGCTGCCAGCGCGTCGATCTCGGCCCGGGAATCGGCCGTCAGGACCAGGCCGATCGCATCCGTCGACACCCGTCCCAGCCGTGCATTCGGACAGAGCGCCTCGAGGCGCCGGGCCAGGCTGATGACCATCTGGGAGGACAGGGCGAACCCGATCGCCCCGCGCACCTGGTGAAAGCGGTCAATGCCGACAGAGATCGCATAGACCGGGCGCTGGTCTTCGGCTTTCGCCAGATCGCTGACCGCCTGCTCCAGGGCCTGCAAATTGGGCAGACCGGTTTCCGGGTCGTGCAGGGCCAGATGGGTGATGCGTTTTTCACGGGCCGCGATCTGTTCGCCCATCGCGTTGAAACTGTGCGCCAATCGGGAAATTTCGTCCTGCCCGTCAATGGCCAGGCTGGAGGCCTGTCCCTTGGCCAGGCGTCCCGCTGCCCGCTCAAGCGCCTGGATCGGTTTTGACAATCCCCGGGCGATCAGCCAGCTACCGAGGAGAATGACTGCCAGCCCCACCAGGCCTGCGGCCAGAAGGCCGAGCATCATGGTGCGGAAGGGCGCCATGGCCTGGGCCACCGGATATTGCAGGACCAAGAATGCGGAAACGGAATCGGACAGGCTGTTCACCGCGATGGCGCTGACCAGATGCTTGCGGTCCAGCGAATAGCCGACCGTCTGCGTGCCGGCCTCACGGCCCATCAGGTTTTGCCAGTCATCACTGTCGCCGCCGCCGGGCATCGGGACAGCCGCACCGGACTGCCAGAACAGACGTGCCTGCAGGGGAATCGCCGACAATTCGGTCAAGTCGTTCAGGCCCTGGGTAGACAGAGAATAGGCGAACACGACCCAGCCCACATGGGTGGGGGCCCGCACAGGACGCGCGACCGCGTGAAACGCCGCACCATCCAGCAGAACCACACCACCGGCCGCATCCCGACCGGTCAGGCTGGCCTCGATCAAGGCCACGCCCTCGTCCGAAACGAGACCGCCGGCACCAATAGCTTGTCCCTGCTGATCAATGACGAAAGCCACATCGAACTCGAACCGCTGTTTCAGATTGTCCAGAGCCGACTCGATGGTGGGGACATCCGCGGTGGCCACGGCCGCGCGAAATCCGAAATCCCGGGCCAGAATATCAGCTGCATCCCCCATCTGGCGGGCATTGAGCGCCCAGATTCGGTCAAACACGGCGGCGGTGGCGGCCATCTCATCCTGGACGAGACGCGCGGCACTGCGCTGGACCGTGTAGAATGAGGCCCCCGCCGCAGCCAGGATGACCAGGGCAAACAGACCCGCATAGATGACGGCGAGCTTGGTGCGAAGGGAGCGAAAGCGCATCACTCCCCCTAGCGCTGGCCGTGCAGGTCGAGCGTCACAGCGAGTTCCGCGCCGCCCACAGGCGCCTCCAGCACGACCTGGTTGTCCGCGGCATTGGCATAGGGATGCCAGACCGTAACCGGTCCCGCCGTCGCGCTGATGACCGCAATGCCATCGGCATTGGTCACCGCGGCGTGGGGCGTGTCCACGACCCGGATGAAGGCAATCATGTCGTCATGGATGTTGCAGCCGATGGGGACATTCCCGTCGGCATCGAACACGACGGTCCGTTCCTGCTCGCGCCCGTAGAGTTCCAGTTCGAAGGCGTTGCCACGCGCAAAGGAATAGACGTGATGACGGACCCGGTCCCGGTTGGGAAAGACGACTTCCGCGCCTCGCGGGACGACCAGGACAAAGGGATCGAACTGGAGATGGTCCTGCGCCATTTCATAAACGACGTCCTGCGGCTGCGCCGGCAGCTCGCCGGGCAGGCTCACCACGGCATGCGCCACAGGCTCACCCGCTGAGTCCGTCACCCGGACGGTGATGTCATCCGACAGGGCGGGCCCGGACAGGACGAAAAGGGCGAGAAGGCCGAAAACGCTTTTCATGACGGCATTAAAGCCGACTGATCTTGAGATCACGTAAAGCCTAGCGCGTGACAACATCGCGATGCATCGGCGCCAATCGGGCCAAGAGCCGGTTCTGCATGGCGAACGGAATGCCTTCCGCATCCATGGCGTCCTGCAGATTTTCGACCAGCGCGTTGAATTCGCGCGTCGTGATGCCGTGATCGCGATGCACCGAGGCCATGTCGCGGCCGGTATAGTGACACGGCCCGCCAAGGAGGTAGCAGAATTGTTCGATCAGCGTCCGGCGCAGACGCGGCCAGTCGGACGCCCGAAAAATACCCTCGATCCGCTCATCCTGCTGGACCCGCTCCAGCAGACCGTCGACCACGCGGGCAATCCCCGCCTCGCCACCGAAAGCGGCAAACACGGCCGGATCCTCGATGGGCGCCGCACCGGCATTGGCATCGGATGCGATGTAGGGGTCCACTTCCAGCTCGCCGGGGACAGCATGAGGCGGATGGGATTGTGCGATCGCGCCACTGCAACACGCCGCGATCAGGAGGCTGGCAGAAAGGATATGTCGGATCATGGTAGCGGCCTCCTAGAAACCGGCCTGGATCGAGAAATAGAGGCCACGCTGATCTTCGAAGGTCACAATCGACCCGAGATCGACATAGGCCGCTGTCAGGGTGACATGCTCATTGACAGCCCAGGCGGCGAACACGTCGAACCAGTCATCTTCGCCAGCAATGCCCAGATTGTCCGGCTTGAACCGGTATTCCGCCCCGATCAGCAGGCGGCGATTGACCAAATAGCCAGCGGAGAATTCGCCCGCGAGTTCATAACTGTCTTCGACATCGCCCCCGAAACCCAGAATGCCGAGCTGGTTGGCCCGGGTCGCGCGGAGGGTGGCATTCAGCAAAAGGCTGTTGTCGAGATAGATTTTGGTGGCCGCGAGATAGAGATCCAGCCCTTCATCATCCTCGGCACCGATCGCGGACAAGACCGCGCTCTGATTGTTGATCTTGTACTGGGCGCCGATGGCCAGCTGCGGCACCCAGCTGTCCTGGCCGTAGACCGCATCGCCCAATAGGCGGAACTTCGCACCGAAGACATCCTGCTCGAAGGTGAAGCCCTGCCCGAGGCCGAGCGCGGCGCCGACCGCCTCGGTGTCGAAGGTCTGGCGCGTGTAGGACAGTTCGAACCGGTCATAGAAACCAACCGCCACGCCCTGGGCGGAAAAGCTGTAATCGGGCAGCTCGACCCAGGTCGCATGACCGGTTCCGCCGATACCCCGTTCGGTCTCATTGCCGGTGATCAGCGCCCAGCTGGCCAGGCCGCCGCCACCAGCGCCCTCCACGGTGGAAATACCGCGCGTGAGAAGAAGCTTGCCGCCCCAATCCGTTGCGTCGGCTGCGGGACTGGCGAGGCCGGTCAGCGCCACCACCGAAATCAAGCACGAACGCACTGTCATAAAAGCCCCCAAATCCGACTGGGATACTGCAGCCCTGTGTCGGTAAGAGGCTAGATTTATTCGCTTTAAAAACCGATTAAGATAGTCGGGATTTCGCGCTCACGTGTGCTCGATATGGTAAAGCCATTGCAGATGGCGTTCGAAATTGCGCAGGACTTCCCGGATGATCTGCACCTTGGAGAAGCCGTAGACGCAATAATGCTGGCCGCCATCGGAGAGGAAGACCTCGGCGCGGGCATAGTCGGAATCCGCATCCGCTTTTGACAGCTCGCCCGTCTCGGCTTCCGGGGTCGAGAAATACGGGGCCGGATAGGCGATGCGTTCGACGCGGAAGAGAAATTCCGGTTTCTCCTCATCCTTGACCCGCAGCGAGGCCAGACCTTCGCCCGCCTCCTGTTCGACCTCATAGCCGTAAGAGCGCAGCTCGTCGGCGACCTCGGTCAGGGCGGTGGCGACCGTGTCGGCGATATAGGTGTCGACCTCCGCGCTGGTCGGGCGCGAGAACATGTTCTTCAGCCGCGCCTTCCAGGGCATGGCCGCGCCCTCGACCGGCAATTGCGCCGCGGTCTTGCGGCCGGCCCGCCGGGCGGTCTCCAGCGACCAGGCCCGCAACAGGCCGAAGAAGGCCAGGATCAGCACGAGGGTGAAGGGCAGCGCGGCAGCAATGGTCGCTGATTGCAGGGCAGCCAGACCGCCCGTGACCAGAAGGACGGCTGCGACCACGCCTTCCAGCAGGGCCCAGAACAGGCGCTGGGAGACCGGCGGTTCCAGCGAGCCGCCCGAAGCCAGGGTGGACTTCACCAGAGAACCGGAATCCGAGGAGGTCACGAAGAAGGTCGCCACCAGGATGACCGCAACCGTCGAGATGATCGGCGTCAGCGGCAAATGTTCGAAGAAGGCAAAGAGCGCCAGCTCGCTGGTGCCATTGCGCACCGTGTCGAGCATGGCATCGGCATGGCCGGCGAGGGCCAGGCGCAGGGCGCTGTCGCCATAGACCGTCATCCAGAAGAAGGTGAAAAGCGTCGGGCCGATCAGCACGCCGAAAATGAATTCACGCACGGTGCGGCCGCGCGAGATGCGCGCGATGAACATGCCGACAAAGGGCGACCAGGAAATCCACCAACCCCAGTAAAAGAGCGTCCAGGACCCCACCCATTCGCCATCACCATAGGCATCGAGATTGAAGGTGAGCGTGGCGAACTGGTCGAGATAATCGCCGATATTCTGCACGAAGGCGGAGATCAGGAAGAGGGTCGGCCCGGTCAGGAAGACAAAGGCGATGAGACCGATGGCCAGATAGAGATTGATCTCCGACAGGCGTTTGATGCCCGCATCCAGACCGGCCACGACCGACAGGGTGGCAAAGCCGGTGATCACCACGATGAGCAGGAGCTGGACCGGTTCGGAGATCGGCACGTCGAACAGCGTGTTCAGACCGGCATTGATCTGGGTGACGCCAAAACCCAGCGAGGTGGCGACACCGAACAGGGTTCCCAGCACGGCGATCGTGTCGACCGTATGGCCCATCCAGCCATGGATGCGGTCGCCGATCAGCGGATAGAGGGCCGAACGGATGGTCAGCGGCAGGCCATGCCGGAAGGAGAAATAGGCCAGGCTGAGCCCGACCACGACATAAATGCCCCAGGCATGCACACCCCAGTGGAAGAAGGTGAGGACAATGGCTTGGCGGGCCGCCTCGACGGTTTCCGGATCACCTTCCGGCGGAACGAGATAATGGGTGAGCGGTTCAGCAACGCCAAAGAACATCAGCCCGATGCCCATGCCGGCCGAGAACAGCATGGCGAACCAGGGGCCGAAACCGTATTCCGGCTGGCTGTCATCCGGCCCGAGCTTGATCCGGCCCCAGTCGGAAAAGGCGACGATCAGCAAGGCGACCAGGAAGAAGCCGACCCCGACAGAGTAGAGCCAGCCTGTGGTCTCGGTAATGGCGACCTGGATATTGCGGAAAATCTGTTCCGCCTGATCCCCGGCCAGGACCGAATAGGCGACCCCGACAAACACCAGGATGGCGGCGGGGAAGAAGACGGCGGGTTCGATCTTGCGCATGGAGGGACATCCTCGCTTTCGGGTCGGTGTCAGGCAGGAGTGCGATAGGTCTCAAGCGCCGGTCCCAGCGCCTGTTTGAGCGGGTCGAGATGGGCTTCGAAATGCCGCCATTGCTCGATCCCGCGCGTATTGATGGGCTGTCGGACCTGTTCGGAACTGGCCGTGCGGACCGCCCGTTCCGTGGCATGGAAATCGAGGCAGGCCTGTTCAAACGGCAGGCCGCAATAATCGAGAATGCGCCGGACCTGGGTTTCCAGATCAGCAACGACATCCTCGTACTGCACGCGCAGGATCTGGCCCGGCAGGACCCGGTCCCAATGATCCATCAGCTCGACATAGCCGCGATAATAGCGGCCGACTTCCTCAAGCCCGTAAGTGAATTCCTGGCCCTCGGCGAAAAGCTGTTTGAAGCCGGAGAAGCAGCAAGCCATCGGCTCGCGGCGGGCATCGATGATCTTCGCATTGGGCAGGATCAGCTTGATCAGGCCGATATGCCGGAAATTGTTCGGCATTTTGTCGGTGAAGAAGGGCGCGCCGGCGCGGTGGATGCGGGTGTTCTCGATATAGTCTTCGCCCAACTCGCGCAGCTGGTCCGCGTCCAGCTCATGCAGGATGCGCGGATAGCGCGTCCGGTCAGAGCGATTGCGGCCGCGCAGGCGGTGTGACAGGGCCAGGATATTGGGCAGTTCCAGCGTGCCATCGACCTGGCTGTGCGAAGCCAGGATCTGCTCCAGCAGGGTGGAGCCAGCGCGCGGCAGGCCGACGATGAAGATCGGGTCCGGCGCGTCACAGCCCTGCCCGCCCTTGTTCGCGAACAGGTCCGGCGTGCACAGGCTGGCCTGGGCTTCCAGCTCTTCGTCCATCTGCTCCGCCGTATAGCGGGTCTGGACCTTTTTCAGCGCATTGCCGCGCTCGTAATAGGAGAAGGACGCGTCGTAATCCTTGCGATCCTCGAAGGCCTTGCCCAGCGCAAAACAGAGATGGATGCGATTGGCAAAGGTGAGATCGGACGAGGCCTCCTGGGCCTGCATCGCGGCCATCTCATCATCGGTGAAGAGATAGGTTTTCAGATTGGCCAGCCCGTACCAGGCATCGCCATAATCAGGCTGAGCCGCAAAAGCGCGGCGATAGGCAGCGACGGCCTTGTCCTGCCGGCCCAGCGTCTTGAGCGCATGGCCGCGTGACGTGTGGGTCGCCGGGTCCTCCGGCAGGTGTTTCAGCACGCGATCGAACAGGTCCAGCGCGCGCTGATAGTCGCCCGTCTGCATGCTCTCGATCGCATAGTGCGACTGGAAGAGCGGATTGTCCGGATCCGTGTCGTAAAGATGCTTCGCCTGCGCCAGGGCGGCTTCGAATTTCTGCCGTTTGCGCAGGATCTGGATATGGTCGAGGCGAAGCTGGGTATTGTCCGGCTCGAACTCGATGGCGCTTTCCAGCAGGAAATCGGCATCCTCCAACACGCCGAACCGGTTGCCGAGCTCGGCCAGGAGGCGCATGGCCTCGACATGGTGCGGGAATTTCTGGAGGAAGGCCCGGCAGAGCTTCTCCGCCTTGAGCAGCTTGCCTTCATAAAGCAGGTGCGTGACCGAAATCAGCTCGCGCGGCAGGGCCGCGATCCGCTCGGCCTGGGCAGAAGCACCGCGCGCTTCGGCGGCACGGCCGGCCGCGTTGAGCAACTCCGCCTGGGCCCGCCAGCTGGCGACCAGGGCCGGGTTGAACTGGCAGGCGCGCTGATAGGCGATGATGGCCCGCCCGGTTTCGCCCAACTCGCGCAGGAGATGGCCTTCTTCCTGGAAGGCCCGGCCGAAGTCCGGCGCGGTCCGCTTGATCCGGTCCAGCGCGTCGCGGGCGGCGTCGAAACGCTTGAGATAGCGGCAGCAAACCGCCTGCATGTAGAGCGCATCCGTATGGTCAGGCGCAGCATCCAGCACCGGCCGGATCGTCTCCAGCGCAGCCTCGAACCGGCTTTCATACATCTGCTTTTGCGCTTCACTCAGCGCCTGGACATGGCTGTCCGTATCCTCTGACACGCTATCGGACCCCGCCGGTGTTGAAGAACGCAGAAAGCGTCCCTTTGCAGGGACGCTTTCCATTGTGGCCATCGGCCGCAAGCTTGTCAGGGCCTAGTACTGCACCCCGACGCGCACGCCGACCGTCCGCGGACGGATGATGGTGACCTGCTCGCGGTCGAACACGAAATTGTTCGCCATCTCGCCGCGCTCATTGGTCAGGTTGTTGGCGAAGACCTCGACCGACCAGTTTTCACCGGTCAGACCGGTCGAGAAGTTCAGCGAGGCATAGCCTTCGATCTCGGCCTTGTTGATCTCGATCACGTCGGACCAGCTGTCGTCGGTAATGGTGATCTGCGGCATCACGTGTGCGGTCATGCCGTTTTCCAGGAACCACTCATAGCGGGCCCGCAGATTGGCCTGATAGCTCGGCGCGAAGGCCAGCTCGGACCCGGCGACGACGTCATTGGTCGGCGTCAGGACTTCGGTGATCTCGGTGTCGAGAATGGAGAAGGCGCCGACGACCGTCAGGCCTTCGATATCCACCGGCGCCCAGGTCACTTCACCCTCAATACCGCGGATTTCGGCATTGGCCGCATTGTCCGAGAAGAAGAGATTGGTGATGGACGGGTCGAAAATCGTCGTCTGCAGATTTTCGATCTCGACGAAGAAGGCATTACCGTTGAAACGGACCTGATTGTCGAAGAGGTCGGTTTTCCAGCCGAACTCGTAATTGGTCACGTCATCGGTATCGAGCGCGTAGGGCACGGTATAGCCGCCGGGGCCGGCAGCGCCGCCCGGACGGTTCAGCAGACCCGGACGGAAGCCTTCCGACACGGTCGCGTAGAAGAGCAGGCCATCGGCCGGGCGCCATTCCAGCGTCCCCTTGAAGATGAAGCCGTCGGTGGCCGCCGTGTCCGGATTGCCGAACGGATTGTCCGGCGCATAGAGGGCGGAGATGTTCGTACCGAAGGCCTGGGCATCCGTCGTCTGGCCGAAGTTGAAGAAGGAGGAGTTGGCACTGCCTTCCAGATCAACCTCGATATCGTAATAGCGGGCACCCACGGTCAGGGAGAGCTGTTCGGTGACGTCGAACGTGGTCTCGCCGAAGAAGCCGAACTGGGTGTCCGTGCGCAGCACGTCATTGCGGAAGATGACGCCGGCCGGGAAGGGACCCGGATCGGAGAAATAGCCCGGCGATGCATTGCCGACTACGCCGGTGACCGCCGTATTGGTCAGCGGGTAGTTCGGACCGAAGCCGGTGGTCACGCCGTCAAAGGAGATGGCGTATTCCGACCCCGGATAGGTGAAGTCGTTCAGCTCGGCCACTTCCATGTCGGAATAGAAGCCACCGAAGGTCGCGCGGATGCGGCGGTCTGCCGGCGTGTTGAAGCGCAATTCCTGCGTGAACACGCTGGTATTGGTGCCGGAGTTCACGAACAGGTTCGGCGCCTGACAAGTGCCGGACGGTGCGGCGGCACCCGGATAGGTCACCGAGCCGTCACAGATATAGTAAGGCAGATACTGACCGACGAAGAGATAGTCGGTGTAGTCGACACGCTGATCGGTTTCGCGGTCCGTATAGGCACCGGTATAGACCATTTCCAGCGCGCCGAGGCGGCCTTCCAGTGTCCAGCTGGTATTGTGGAAGTAGTCGTCCAGCTCGTCTTCCTCAAAGCGCGAAACTTCCAGATCGTCCAGGGTCGGATCGACAAAGAAGACGCCTTCGGAGTCCAGCTGCTGCTGCATGTGCATGACGGTCAGCGACCAGTCGGCATTGAAGTCGTACAGAGCGCTCAGACGGAAGCCGGAATAGGTCGTGTCGTTGAAGTTCTTTTCCAGCAGGTCCGAATTATTGGCGTCGATGAAGGTGACGCCGGACAGGTCGGCGGTGGACTGGAAACCGGCGCGCGTGGCGCTGACCGGAACGCCATTGGCGCGGACCGTGCCGGCCGGGCGGAAACGGGCCGATTCAGACGCGTTCACCGTGCCCGGGACATTGTCGATATAGCCGCCCTGATTGTCGACATAGACGACACCGCGCAGGGCGAAATTGTCGGCGACCGGGACATTGACCACGGCCTCGACCTGGTTGGACATCTCGCCATCCTGCGTGAAGGACACGCCGAAATTGGTGGAGGCGAAGAAGGCCGTCGGATCCGGGCGATTGGTGATCAGGCGTACCGTACCGGCCTGCGAGGAGGCGCCGTAGAGCGTGCCCTGCGGTCCGGGAAGAACCTCGACCCGCGCCAGGTCGGCCGCGTAGACGTCAAGGTTACGGCCCGGCTGGGAGACCGGCTGTTCGTCGAGATAGAGGGCCACATTCGGGGCCAGACCGGCCACACCGGCCGTCGTCAGGTTCGGCGTGGTGGAGGCCAGGCCGCGGATATAGATGGTCGACTGCCCCGGGCCTGAGCCACCGGCCGTGACGCCCGGCAGCTGCTGCAGATAGTCGGTGAAGACATCAACGCCCAGCTCGTCCAGCGTCTCTTCATTCATCGCGTTCACGGCCAGCGGAATGTCCTGCGTGCTCGTTTCACGCTTGGTCGCGGTAACGGTGATCACGTCGACCTGGGCATGGGCGACGGCCGTCCCGGCAAGGGAAATGGCGGCGGCGGAGAGAATGGTCGTTGTAAGTGCGCGTTGCTTCAGCATGATGCGGATGCAGCCCCTGTTTTCTCGGTTTCGGTATGGGAATTAACCCTCGTCTAGAGAGTCCCGCGGAACCTGGCCAGAGCTGCTTTGAGCTGGAAGCACTTCCGCACGCATCAAAGCTTTGACCTCATAGCAAAATGCGCGCGCCTTCCTCTTGATTCAATGGCGCTTTTTAGCAAGCGTTACATGTATGCGACACCTGAAAAGCAATTATACCTTTCATGGCCAAAGCATTTTTGCGCCGGAAAATTTGCCGTATTCAAAGCAATCCGAGGCGCCCGCGCGCGCCGGAGTTGGAAACCCGACAAAGCGGGGCTAAAGGAAGAAAAACAAGTTTGGTCAGACAGGCATGAGCGATCACGACGAAATCCTTGTCGCCCTGCGGCGCATCACGCGGGCGATTGATCTCCAGTCCAAACGGCTGGTGAAGGCGACCGGCCTCACGGCGCCTCAGCTTGTGGTCATCGACACGCTGCGCAAGCGCGGCGACATGTCGCCCAGCGCGATTGCCCGGGCCGTGTCACTCAGCCAGGCCACGATCACCTCCATTCTCGACCGGCTGGTTCAGGCCGGCCTGGTGGAGCGCGTGAAAAGCGATACCGACAAGCGCGTCGTCATGGCCAAGCTGACCCCCAAGGGCGTCGAGGCCAGCGACAATTCGCCCGAATTGCTGCAGGCGGGATTCCTGCGATCCTTCCGCACGCTGCAACCGTGGGAACAGAACATGCTGATCGCCTCTCTCCAGCGCATTGCCGAATTGATGGATGCCGAGGAATTGGACGCCGCGCCCTTCCTGGAACCGGGCGAGCTGCACCCATGAGCGACACGCCGCTGGCCGGCCTTCGCGTCGTCGAACTGGCGCGCATCCTGGCCGGTCCCTGGATCGGGCAGACCCTGGCCGATCTGGGCGCCGATGTGATCAAGGTGGAAGCCCCGGCCGGGGACGACACGCGAACCTGGGGACCGCCCTGGATCGAGCATGAGAGCGGCCGCTCGGCGGCCTATTTCCATTCCTGCAATCGCGGCAAGCGGTCGATGATCGCGGACTATCATGACGCGGAGCAGCTGGAGACGGTGAAACGGCTGATCGACCATGCCGATGTCGTGATCGAGAATTTCAAGGTCGACGGGCTGGCCAAGTACGGGCTGGACTATGACAGTCTGAAGGCCCGCAATCCGCGCCTGGTCTATTGCTCGGTGACCGGGTTCGGACAGGACGGACCCTATGCCCACCGGGCGGGTTATGACCTGGCCATCCAGGCCATGTCCGGCGTGATGGATCTGACCGGTGAGGCGGATGGCCCACCCCAGCGCCTCGGCGTCGCCTTTGCCGATGTCTTCACCGGGCTTTATGGCACTATCGCCATCCAGGCCGCCCTCGCCCAGCGCGAACGCACCGGCAAGGGCCAGCATATCGACATGGCGCTGCTGGACACGATGATCGGCGTGCTGGGCAATCAGGCGATGAATTACCTCGCCACGGGCAAGACGCCCAAGCGGATCGGCAATGCCCATCCCTCCATCGTGCCTTACCAGGAATTCCCCTGCAGCGACGGCCATATCATCATCGCCTGCGGCAATGACGGCCAGTTCGAACGGCTCGCCGGACTGCTGGAACTGGGGGATGATGTTCTGGAGGCCAACCGGACCAATGCCCAGCGCGTGGAGAACCGCCCGGCCCTGACCGGACAGATCGCGGACATCATGCAGCACAAGACGCGCGAGCACTGGCTTGCAGCGCTGGAAGAGACGGGCATTCCGGCCGGCCCGATCAACACGGTGGAAGAGGCCCTGAAAGATCCGCAGGCGGTCTATCGCGGCCTTGTCATCGAACGGGACGGGATACCGGGCATCCGCTCACCCATGCGCTTCTCCGATGCGCCCATCGGCGAAACGGGACGTTGCCCGGGACTGGGCGAGCATACGGACGAGATCTTGGCGGAACTGGCGGCGCTGGAAGGGCGGTAGGGGCTTTCTCCCCATTTCATGGGGAGATCAGGACGCCACTCTGAAGCGGATTTTTCCCGGACGCAGCCCGGCCTTGAGCCGGGCGTAGTTCCGGGACCGACCGCAAGACATCCCAAGCGATGAGTTTACCGCAGGTCCCGGACAGCGCTTCGCGCTTCCGGGAAAAATGGAGGTGGGAGTTTGGGCACCCCTCCTCGCCCATCAAGGGCGAGGAGGAAAAATGCCATCGTCTAGTTGAAGGTCTCGCCCTTGGCGGCCTTGTCTTCCAGGAGTTTGCAGACCTCGGCGCCCTGGGCTTTCAGGCCGGCGACGACCTTGTCCAGACCGATCGTGTCGGCCCAGAACATGGGACCACCCGTGAAGGCCGGCCAGCCATAGCCATTGATCCAGACCGTATCGATGTCGGAGGCGCGCTGGGCCATGCCCTCTTCGAGGATTTTCGCGCCCTCATTGATCATCGGGAAGAGGAGCTGCTCGCGGATTTCCTCCTGGGAGAAGACGCGCTGTTCCAGGCCGGACTTGGCCGCGAACGCATTGATGATCTCTTCCACTTCCTTGGACGGGATGGAGCGGCGGTTCTCGTCGTAGTCGTAATAGCCCTTGCCGGTCTTCTGGCCGCGGCGGTCACGTTCGCAGAGCACATCGCGAATGGTCTCACCCTTGGAATTGGCCTTGTCCCAACCCAGGTCCAGACCTGCGAGGTCGGACATCTGGAACGGGCCCATGGGCATGCCGAAATCGGTCAGAGCCTTGTCGACATCCCACGGCTTGGCGCCCTGCAGGATGATGGCCTGGGCGGCGCGCTGGCGCGGCGAGAGCATGCGATTACCGATGAAGCCGAAGCAGACACCGGACACGACCGCGACCTTGCCGATCTTCTTGGACAAATCCATCGCCGTCTTGAGCACGGAGGGCTCGGTCTTCTCGGCGCGGACGATCTCCAGCAGGCGCATGACATTGGCCGGCGAGAAGAAGTGCAGACCCAGGACGGAGCCTGGACGCTTGGTCTCGGCCGCCATCTCATCGACATTGAGATAGGAGGTGTTGGAAGCCAGGATTGCGCCCTGTTTGACGATACCGTCCAGCGTGCGGAAGACCTCTTTCTTCACATCCATATTCTCGAACACGGCCTCGATGACGAGGTCGCAATCGGCCAGGTCATTATAGTCCAGCGTCGGCGTGAGCAGATCCATGGCCGCCTTGACCTGGGCTTCGGTGAAGCGGCCCTTGGCGGCGGAGCGCTCGTAATTCTTGCGGATGATGGAGACACCACGATCCAGGGCTTCCTGCTGGCGCTCGACAATGGTCACCGCATATCCGGCGGTGAGGAAATTCATGGCAATACCGCCACCCATCGTGCCGGCACCGAGAATGCCGACCTTCTTGATCGGGATGAGCGGCGTGTCTTTCGGGATATCATCGATCTTGGCCGCCGCGCGTTCGGCGAAGAAGACATGGCGCAGCGCCTTGGACTGGGTGCCCGAGACCAGCTTGCCGAACAATTCGCGCTCTTTCTTGACGCCCTCGGCATAGGGCAGGTCGATGGCAGCCTTCACCGCCTCGATGCAGGCCTCCGGGGCCTCGAAACCCTTCATGCGGCGCATCTGGGCCTTGCGGAATTCGTCGAAGAAGGGGGCATCCGACGGGATATCCTTGATCTTGTCGGTACGGGTGGAGGACACCGGGTGATCGGACTTGCCAGCCACGGAACGGGCGAAAGCAATACCGGAACCGGCGAGGTCATCCTCGGCCACCAGTTTGTCGACCAGGCCAATGCTCTCGGCCTTGGCCGCAGAGATCGGATTGCCGGTGACGATCATCGGCAGGGCATCGGCGACGCCGACCACGCGCGGCAGACGCTGCGTGCCACCGGCACCTGGCAGGATGCCCAGCTTCACTTCCGGCAGGCCCAGCTTGGCCGAGGCCACGGCGATCCGGTAATGGCAGGACAGGGCAACCTCGAGACCACCACCCAGCGCCGTGCCGTGAATGGCCGCGACGACCGGTTTGGCACTGGCCTCGATCTGATCGACGACCTCCGGCAGGGAGGGACCGAGCGGCGGCTTGCCGAACTCGGTGATGTCGGCGCCGGCGAAGAAGGTGCGACCCTCGCAGTTGATGACCACCGCCTTGATGGCGTCATCGGCGGCCGCTTCCTTGATGGCATCAGCGAGCCCGGCCCGCACGGCCTGACCCAGCGCATTCACCGGCGGATTATTGGACGTAACGACCAGGACGTCACCGTCCTTGCGGGTGGTGATCACGGACATGCCTGTCTCTCCCTCATTCATTCTTTTCGGCGGCTTTGCGCCTGATCTCAGTGGCTGCCTGGCCCGACATCAAGCATGGCTGCGCGCCGGGGCCAATCTGCGAAGACGCATACCCTGTATTCGATACACAAAGCAAGCGCCGACATTCACAGGCGTTGGCCTTATTCCCTTGTGGGATTTCCGCTCTCACCTTATTGTTCGCTATACAAAGATAATAGCAAACCGAAAACAGGATTGCCGGGGATGGAAAACACGAATGAGACGCCGGACACGGCGTCAGCATACCAATTGCCCGAAGGTTGGCCCAAAGCCTCGCTGGACCAGATCCAGGGGGCTTTGTGCGCACCGGAGATGCGCTTCGAGATGGAGACCGTGGAAATCCGCGGCATTCCCACGCGCACCTGGAAGAATGCACTGCCCGCCCTGCCCGAGCTGGCCCGCCACGGCGCCACCCATGGCGAGCGGCTTTTCACCATCTATGAGGATGAGCGCGTCACCTATGACGCCTGGTTCAAGGCCGTCGCCGCCCTGGCGCACGAGCTGCAGGAACTCGGTGTGACCAAGGGCGATCGCGTCGCCCTGATCATGCGCAATCTGCCGGAATGGCCGGTCGTGTTTTTCGCCGTCACCAGCCTGGGCGCGATCATCGTCCCGCTGAATGCCTGGTGGACGGGCGCAGAGCTGGCCTACGGGCTGAAGAATTCCGGCGCCAAGGCGCTGATCTGCGATGCCGAACGCTGGGAGCGGATCTTGCCCAGCCTCGCCGAACTGCCGGACATGGAACATGTTCTGGTCTCGCGCTCGGACGCCCCGCTCGCAGCCCCGGCCCGGCGGCTGGAAGACGTGATCGGCGGCCCGAAGGATTATGCCGGCCTGAAACAGCAGGACCTGCCCGAGGCGGAGATCGCCCCGGACGATCCGGCGACGATTTTCTACACGTCCGGCACCACGGGAAATCCCAAGGGCGCACTGGGCACGCACCGCAATATCCTGACCAATATCCTGTCCTCCGGCTATGCCGCCGCCCGGTCCTGCCTGCGCCGCGGGGAAATGCCGCCGGAGCCGACACCGAAAGTCTCGCTGACGGTCATCCCGCTCTTCCATGTGACGGCCTGCAATGCAGGCCTGATGGGAACGATCTTTGCCGGCAACACCATGGTCTTCATGCATAAATGGGATCCGGTGAAAGCCTTCCAGATCATCGAGAAGGAAAAGGTCAACACGACCGGCGGCGTGCCGACGATCGCCTGGCAGCTGATCGAACACCCGGACCGCACGAAATATGATCTGTCCTCGCTGGAGGCGATCGCCTATGGCGGCGCCCCCTCGGCCCCCGACCTGGTCCGCAAGATCAAATCCGTTTTCGGCGCCCTGCCCGGCAATGGCTGGGGCATGACGGAAACCTCCGCCACCGTGACCAGCCATTCCTCCGAGGACTATCTCAACCGGCCCGACAGTTGCGGCCCGGCCGTTCCGGTCTCCGATCTCAAGATCATGAGCCCGGATGGCACGCGGGAGATGCCGGTCGGTGAGGTTGGCGAGCTGTGGGCCCGCGGCCCGCAGATCGTGGCCGGCTATTGGAACAATCCGGAAGCCACGGCGGAGACTTTCGTGGATGGCTGGATCAAGACCGGCGACCTGGCCAAGCTGGACGAAGAAGGCTTCTGCTTCATCGTCGACCGGGCCAAGGACATCATCATTCGCGGCGGCGAGAACATTTATTCCACCGAGGTGGAGAATGTCCTCTATGACCACCCGGCCGTGACCGATGCCGCCCTGATCGGCATCCCGCACCGCACGCTGGGCGAAGAGCCGGCCGCTGTCGTCCACCTCGCGCCGGGCCAAAGCGCCAGCGAGGCCGAGCTGCAGGACTGGGTGCGCCAGCACCTGGCCGGATTCAAGGTTCCGGTCCGGATCCTGTTCTCCGAGGAAACCCTGCCGCGCAATGCCAATGGCAAGATCATGAAGAGCGATCTCAAACCCATGTTCGAAGCCGAGATCGAGGCGCGACAGGCGGCCGGGGTCGCCTGAGCGGATCACCGACATCGATAAAGCAGAGACGGACCCGGAAAACCGGGCCGTCTTCATTCAAGGGGAGTGAATGCAATGAGTTTGCTTGCAAGCCTGTTGACGGCGGGAATGACCAGCCTAGCCCAGCCGGGGGGATATACACCGCCGGATTATGACGAGCCCAGCCACTGGCTGTGCCGCCCGGGCCGCGAGGATGCCTGTGCCGTCAATATCGACGCCACCATCATCGAGGCCGATGGCAGTACGACGGTGGAGCCGCATGTCATCGCCGAGGATCCGGCGATCGACTGTTTCTACGTCTATCCGACCGTGTCGAATGACGAGACGCCGAACAGTGACCTGGTCGCCAATGACGAGGAGCACCGGGTGATCGAGGCGCAATTCGCGCGCTTCAATTCGGTCTGCCGCCCCTTCGCCCCGATGTATCGCCAGGTCACGCTGACCGCCCTGCGCGCGATGATGGCAGGCAATACGGATACCGGCGCGAATGGCGCAATGGGCTATCTCGATGTCGCCGCTTCCTTCCGCCACTACATGGAAAATGACAATGACGGCCGGCCCTTCGTGCTGATCGGTCACTCCCAGGGCACGCGCATGCTGACCCAGCTGGTGGCCCGCGAGATCGACGGCCAGCCGATCCAGGACCAGATGCTGTCCGCCCTGCTGATCGGCTTCAACGTAACCCAGCCGGTCGGTGCAGAGACCGGCGGCGCCTTCCAGTCCGTCGCGCCCTGTACGGGTCCGGAAGATACGGGCTGCGTGATCGCCTATGTCAGCTTCCGTGAGACCAATCCGCCGCCGGAAGGCTCGCGCTTTGCCAATACCGGCGACGACACCACGCGCGTCATGTGCACCAATCCGGCCGATCTGTCCGGCGCGCACGGCAATGTGGAATTCAACGCCTATCTCAACACGCGCAGCGCCTTCACCTCGTCCGGCGTGATGGGCGAATGGATCGAGGGCGGTCCGGAGATCGAGACGCCCTTCGTGAAAGTGCCCGGCCTGCTGTCCGGCGAGTGCCTGGACAATGAGCACGGCCAATACCTGGCGCTGAGCGTCCATGGCGATCCGTCCGATCCGCGCACCGACACGATCGTCGGCGATGTGATGACGCCGGACGGCAATATCCTCGCCGACTGGGGCCTGCACCTGATCGATTTCGGCATCGTGCAGGGCGATCTCATCGAATTTGTCGGCGCCCAGGCCGAACTTCACGGCGCGCACTGATCCGCAGCACAGCGCAAACAGAACGGGCGGCCCCTCGGGACCGCCCGTTTTCTTTGGCACATAGCTCGGCGGATCAGACGAAGATCGCGACGCTCTGGAAGCCGGACATCACCAATTGCCCGTCCGCATTCCAGACCTGCATGGCCTGGCTGGACGTGCCATTTCGCGCATAATCGGCCTCAGCCCGGGTCAGCCACCAGCCATCCTTGGTGGCCGGCTGATCGGTGAGGAAATTGACCATCCAGTTCACCGTGGAAATCGGACCAAACTCCTTGGCCAGCATCATCGCTGCCGGCGGCAGGGCATCACCGATCGCCATCAGCTCGACCGCCGGGTGCAGACCCTCACGCTCGCGCAGGCAGCACCAGCGCTGGATCTCCGGCTTGCGCTCGTCGGACTTGGGCACGGAGTGGCGCAGGTCGAAATTATTGACGAAGAAATTCGGGTCCGGATGCTTGGCCACCGGAACCGCCTCTTCGACCGGGATCGGATCCGCCTTCATCGTCTGGTCCAGATCAATCTCGCTGTCGATCCGGATCATGAAGACAAAAAGGCCACGCGTGGACGGTTTGCCATCGCAATACAGGGTCGCCTCGATGAAGGCGGCCGTGCGCCCGCGGCGCAGAAGCCGGGTCTCCACTTCGACATCACCCACCACCGGGCCGATGAAGGCGATCTGGGCAGAGCGCAGGGGCGGCAAGTCCGGCTCCGACCGCATCGCCGCTTCCAGACAGAGCGCCGCCGAAAGCCCGCCAAAGGCCGTGCGGCCCTGCAGCCAGGATTTGGGAACATGGGCGGTGAAACCGCCGCCTTCCCGGGCGGTCGTGGAATTGAGGATCTCGGGAAAGGTCACGCTGCAGGTATCTCCTCGGCCAGGGCTTCGGCCTTTGCGAACAGGGCCGGATCGATCACGAGACCCGATGCGGCAGCATTCTGTTCCAATTGTTCCGGACGGCTGACGCCGACAATGGCGGCGGCGACATTCGGCTCCCGCAGCACCCAGGCCAGACAGAACTGGGCCAGGGTCACGCCGGCCGCCTCGGCCAGGGGTTTCATGGCGTGAACGGCTTCGATCACTTCCGGACGCAGCCAATGACCCATCTGCCGGTTCATCGTGTCCTGGGCGGCGCGGCTGTCACCCGGCAGGGGCTGACCCGGCACGTATTTGCCGGACAGGACACCCTGGGCCAGCGGCGACCAGACCACTTGGGAAATCCCGTTGGCCGCACACAGGGGAATGACTTTCTCTTCCGGCCGGCGCCAGAGCAGCGAGTATTGCGGCTGGCTGGAGACGAATTTTTCCACGCCCGGCAGGTCGAGCGAGGCCTGGATGTTCGCGGGCGACCATTCGGAAAAACCGAGATAGCGCACCTTGCCCGATGTCACGGCGGCGCTGAGCGCCTCCATGGTTTCCTCCAGCGGCGTATTCTTGTCGTAGCGATGGCACTGGTAGAGATCGATATAGTCCGTACCCAGGCGTTTGAGCGACGCATCGAGCTGTTTCTCGATCTGGGCCTTGGACAGTCCGTGCTCGCCGCCCTCCATCGGGAAGAAGACCTTGGTGCCCAGGATATAGTTGTCACGCTGGCGGTCCTTGAGGGCCTCGCCCAGCAGGCTTTCCGCGGCACCGACACCATAGACATTGGCCGTGTCGATGAAATTGATCCCGAGATCAAACGCCTTGTCGATACTGGCAATGGCCTGGTCGCGCTCAATGCCGACGCCGAAGGTGAGCCATGTGCCCAGTGCGATCTCCGACACTTTCAGATCGCTGTCGCCGAGTTGTCTGTACTGCATGGGTCAGAACCCCCTGATCATGACGGATTGGGTTTTTGCGCCGGCCCGGCGGTCCGCGGAGATGGCCTGGTAGTCCGGCCCCTCCAGGAAGTCGCGGGCTGCGGCTTCATCGGCGAATTTCATGACAACGACCTTGTCCAGCTCACCTTCGCCTTCCAGCAGAACCGGGGCTTCATCAGCGGCCAGAACCTGAATGCCGCGCTCCATGAAAAGCTTCGTCGCGGCCGCCTGATAGGTCCGATAGCGGGCCTCATCGGTGAAGTTCAGCATCGCAATCACGTAAACGCTCATGGCTCCATCACCCCTTTCAGGCCCATCTCGACTTCCCGCACCGTTCCCGGTGCCACCGGATGGGAGGAAGACAGGCCGCCATCGACGCTAATAGCCTGCCCATTCACATAGGATGCGGCGTCGGAGGCGAGGAAAAGCGCCATCGCGGCAATCTCCTCCGGCTGCCCGCCCCGGCGCATCGGGTTGAGCTGGCCGATCTTGTGTTCCTTGCCGGCGGCCCGGGCCATGTCATAGGCCGGCTTGGTCATGCCGGTTTCGGTCAAACCCGGGCAGACCGCATTCACGCGCACGCCGGTTCCGGCGAGGCTCTGGCACGCCGTCTGGACCAGATTGATTACACCCGCCTTGGAGGCGGAGTACTGGGCCGGGCCGGCGCCGAACCGCAGTCCTGCCACCGAAGCCGTGCAGATGATCGACCCGCCGCCCCGTTTGATGATCTCCGGCGCGCCGTGCTTGATCGCCAGGAAGGGGCCAATCAGATTGACCCGCAAGGTCTCCGCCCACACTTCCGGCGTGCCTTCGAAAAAGCCCCGCAGGCCGCCGGTGATACCGGCATTGGCAAACAGGACATCCAGCCCGCCATGGGTCTCGACGGCCGTCTTCACGGCGGCGATGACATCCGCTTCCGAACCCGCATCCATCTGCACGGCCACGGCTTCGCCACCGGCATCCGTGATGGCGGATACGGTCTCTTTCACGCCCTCGGCGAGATCGCAGGCGACGATCTTCGCGCCGGCCTTGGCGAACATCAGGCTGGCGGCGCGGCCAATGCCCGAAGCCGCACCTGTGATCAGCGCAACCTTGCCTTCAAGGCTCATTGTCGCGGCACTCATATCGTGGTGCCGCCATCAACGACGATCATCTGGCCATTGACGTAGGAGCCCGCATCGGAGGCCAGGAAAACGGCCGCTCCGGCCAGCTCTTCCGGCAGACCGATCCGGCGCATCGGGTGACCGGAATTGAACGCTTTTTCCGCTTCCGGATTGTCCCACAGGGCCTTGGCAAAATCGGTGCGGATCAGGCCCGGCGCGATGCAATTTGTGCGGACATTGTGCTGGCCGTATTCCACCGCGTAATTGCGCGCCAGCTGGAAGTCGGCGGCCTTGGACACATTATAGGCGCCGATCGTCGGCGAGCCGCGCAGGCCGCCGATGGAGGACACCACGATCAGCGCACCCTTCTTCTGCTCGATCATGTCGGGCAGGCACATCTGCATCAGCCAGTGATTGGACAGGATGTTGTTGTCGAGGATCTTGCGGAATTGTTCGTCGGAAATGCCGCCAATCGGCCCGTAATACGGGTTGGAGGCCGCATTGCAGACGCAGATATCGATCTTGCCGAAAGTCTCGCGCGTTTTGGCGACAAGGGCTTCCAGCGCCTCCTTCTCCGAAATGCTGGCCGGGATCGGCACGGCCTTGCCCTGACCCTTGGCATTGATCGCGTCGGCGACCTCTTCGCAGACCGGCCCCTTGCGGCTGGAGATGACGACATTGCCGCCATGCGCCGCGAATTGTTCGGCAATGGCGCGGCCGATCCCGCGCGAGGACCCGGTAATGATGGCGGTACGGCCTTCAAGGCTGAACAAGGACATGGAGCTCTCCCCTATCGATTTTATCGTTTGTTATCCGTGAATTACTTGGCGCCCGCCTGACGGGCGAAATCCCAGGCGGCCTGCGCCAGCGGCACCACGCGGGCCGCAGCGGCCTCGGCCTGATCGCTGGAGGCATTGCCATCAATGATGCGCTTCTTGATGCCCTGGCAGATGCCGACAAGGCGGAAGAGATTGTAGGAGAAATACCATTCCAGCTGGGGCACGCCGTCGCGCCCGGTCAGCTCGCAATAGAGCCCCACCATCTCCTCGATGCTGGGAATACCGGTGGCGGCATGATCCACCCCGGCCAGACCGGCGCCCTGCCCGGACGGCAGGAACCATTGCATGGCCAGATAGGTGAAATCGGCCAGCGGATCGCCCAGGGTCGACAATTCCCAGTCCAGCACGGCGCGGATATCCGTGCCGTCCGGGGCGTACATCGCATTGTCGATGCGGTAATCGCCATGGATGATGGAGACACGTTCCTGCTCCGGCACGGTTCCCGGCAAATAGTCGATCAGCTTTTCGACTTCCGGCACCGTCTCGGTTTCCGAAGCGCGATACTGCTTGGTCCAGCGCCCGACCTGACGGGCGAAGAAATTGCCGGGGCGGCCATAATCACCCAGGCCGATCGCTTCATGGTCGATATTGTGAAGCTGGGCCAGGGTGGAAACGAGATTGCGGTACATCTCGGTCCGCGCCTGCGGCGTCTCATCGGGCAGAAGCCCATTGGCCAGCGAGCGCCCCTGGACCATTTCCATCACGTAGAACATGGAGCCGATGACGCTGTCATCGTCACACAGCGCATAGGGCCGGGCGACCGGGAAACCCGTCGGGTGCAGGGCGGAAATCAGCTTGAATTCGCGATCCACGGCGTGGGCGGACGGCAGGAGCGGCCCGAAGGGCTTGCGGCGCAGGACGTAATTCCCGCCCCCGGATTCCAGCCGATAGGTCGGATTGGACTGGCCGCCGGGGAATTTGTGCAGCGAGACCGGGCCGGAGAATCCGTCGACCTGCGTCTTCAGCCAGGCTTCCAGCCGGCCCAGGTCGATTTCTTCCGCGCCCGGCAGCGCATCGGTTTGAGACGCCATGAAGCTGTCCTCCCTCTTGGTCGCAAAAGCGATCTGTTTGCGCGAGAGGCTACAGCATACCCTTTCCTCGGTAAATGCGGAGAACCGGTATGCTGCACATGCGTCCTTCTTCCTTGAAAGATATGGCAAGAAAGGCTTTCGCAGCGCAAAACAATATGTCGCAGATTTCCATACCGTTTCTGCTATGATGCAAAGACGAAGGAAGAGGCTAGAACAGTTCGCAGTTTACGTGACGGTCAAGGCGAACTCTGCTAAGCGAATGATATGAATGCTAATCTTAAAACCGCGGACAACGCGAAGACGCGACGCTTCCAGCAAAAGCGCGAGATGATCCTCGACGCCGCCGCCGTGCTGATCAACCGGCATGGCGTACGCGGCATGACTTTTGTGGATGTTGCGCAGCTCGTCGACCTGAACACGACCAGCATTACCTACTACTTCAAGCGCAAGGAATTGCTGGCCGCCGCGGTGATGGAACGTTCGCTGCAGCGCATCGAAGCGCTGGTGGAAGAGGCTAGCCAGGGCAAGGATCCGCGCGAACGGATTGCGCGCTATATCAAGCTGACCTTCGACCTGCAGGCTTCGATTGCCAAAGAGGATGACCGGCCCATCGCCTTCATCTCCGATATTCGCGCGCTGAACGAGCCCTATAATACCGACCTCACCCAGCGCTATGTCGAAGTGTTCCGGAAACTGCGGACCTTCTTTGACAAGCCGCGCACCGAAACCGAACGCGTTCTGGGCACGATCCGCGCCCATGTTCTGGTGCAGAACATGTTCTGGCTGCCGGCCTGGATTTCCCAGTATTCCACCGGAGATTACGACCGCGTCTGCCAGCGCATGATCGAGATTTTCGAGCACGGGTTTGCCAAGGCGGATTCCGCCTGGGCACCGCGCCTGCTGCAGATTGATGAGGGCTCGCTGAAAGTCGGGATTGAGGGCATGCCGGGCAATTTCGCTCGCGCCGCCACCTTCCTGATCAATGAGCGCGGCTATCGCGGCGCTTCGGTGGAACAAATCGCATCGGAACTGAATGTCACCAAGGGCAGTTTCTATCACCATCTGGAAGCCAAGGACGATCTCGTCCTGGAATGCTTCCGCCGCTCCTATGGCCGGATTTCCCTGGTCCAGCGGGCCGCGGCACAGGCGGATGGCGATCACTGGCAGCAGGTCTCGTCCTCCATGGCGACCCTGCTGAATGCCCAGCTCTATTCGGAATTCCCGCTCTTGCGGACCACGGCCCTGCAAGCCCTGCCGACCGAGCTGCGCGATGATGTAATCGACAGCTCCAACCGCATGGCCCGCCGCTTTGCCGGCATGCTGATTGACGGGATCTCCGAAGGCTCGATCCGTCCGATCGATCCGCTGGTGGCCTCGCAACTGATCATGGGCTCACTCAACTCGGCCTATGATTTGCGCAGCTGGGCCCAGCGCATCGCGCCGGAAAAAGCGCTCGCGCTTTATGGCTCGACCCTGGCCTACGGCCTGTTCGCCGACCCCAAATCGATCTGCGCCGACTGATCCTTTCCGGATTTGGACGCCACACAGCAAAAGGCCCCGGTCATTTGACCGGGGCCTTCGCTTGTTTGTGTGCGTGTCCGACTAGAACTCGCTGGAGAAACCGACGCGGATCATCCGGCCAAGCGGATTGCCCGTGAACGGGTCGTAGTTGTAGTCGAGACGGGCCAAGGCCGGGTCTTCATCCGTCACATTCAGGGCCGTGACCGAGAAGGTCGTGGCGTCACCGAAGTTATAGATCAGGTTGAAGTCCAGCGTGGTCTGGCTGTCGATCGTCGCACCCTGCGTCAGGACAGGATTGCCCACAATGTAGGGGTTCGGAGCGAACGGGCCAGTGCCCAGATCGGCGCGCTGGTCACGATAGCTGTCGATGTAGTTCACCGTCATGCGGGCATCGAAAGCACCAATCGTGTACTCAAGGAAGGCACGGGTCTTCCACTGCGGCACCGGATAGGCGGTGGTCTGGAAGTTGAGATAGCCGACGCCATCAAAACCGTCCTGGACCTGG
Source organism: Maricaulis parjimensis (assembly GCF_016817355.1). Classification (GTDB taxonomy): domain Bacteria; phylum Pseudomonadota; class Alphaproteobacteria; order Caulobacterales; family Maricaulaceae; genus Maricaulis; species Maricaulis parjimensis. The sequence goes on along the minus strand of NZ_JADOTT010000002.1, from coordinate 82,840 downwards.
ATGCCTTCCACGACTTCCGGACCGAGCTCATTGCCGATCATGTAAGTCGCGGTGATACCACCATTGAGCTGACCGCCGGCCACATCGCCGAAGTCGTAGTTCAGGATGACATCGATACCCGAGCTGGTGAGGCTGCCACCATTCACCCAACCGGTACGAACACGCGAAATGTTCGACGCGGCACAGGTCCCGGCACCGGGAACACCGGCACCATCATTGAACAGGAAGCGCTCACGCAGACCGTCAAAGGTCGGGTCCGTACAATTGGCCGGATCCGCAAACAGGGTCGAAACCATGCCGGAGAGCGGTTCCACCGTGATGGTGTCTTCGATCTCATAGCGGAAGTAGTCGACGCTGGCCGTGAACGGGCCGTTATCGACCAGGAAACCGACCGAGTAATTGGTCGCGGTTTCCGGAGCCAGGTTCGGATTGCCGTAGACATCGACCGGGCGGAAGCTCGAGGCGATGACCTGCAGCGAGGTCACATTCCGGGCAGCCAGCTGTTGGGCCGGCGGGCCGCGGAAGGTGGTTCCCACCGAGCCACGCAGGGCGAAGGTGTCATTGATCTGCCAGCGGGCCGTGACCTTCGGGTCGAAGGTCGAGCCGGTGCCGCCACCATAGTCCTCATAGCGAGCCGCGAGCTGGACATTGAGATCATCCGTGACCGGGAGTTGAAGCTCGGCGAACAGGGCGTAGACATCATTGTCAGCGGTTGCGTCCGCATTGGAACCGAGGAAGGCGAGTGCGCCATTGGCCGGATTACAGGTCGTATTGCCATAGACCGGCGTGTCGCGGCACGGATTGACGGCAATATTGTTATTGTCGCCATAGGTCGCCTCGAACGAGTTCTGGCGGTATTGCGCGCCGATACCGTACATGACGGGACCGCCGGACATTTCCCAACCCGTTTCACCACTGAGCGTGGCATCGAACACGAAGAGCTCGGTTTCCAGGAGTGTGCTGGACTGCACGAAGAACCAGTCGATCAATGCGGCCGAGTTCTGGTTCGGTTCGTCACCCGGACGCGCAACACCCGTCACCGGATTGACCGGAGCCTGGTTGCCGAACGGGTTGTACCACATACAGTCGCCGACACCGGGAGCCCCGGCAAACGGCGTACAGTTCGGACCACCATAGCCGAGCAGACCCAGCTGGACCCGGTCACCAAAGCTGTCATAGCCGGTGAAGTAGCGTTCGAACTTGTGGTAGGTCATCGCGACGCTCAGATTGGTCGTGTCGCTGATGTCCGCGCTGATCCCGGTGGAAACCCGGAAGCTGTCATTCTCACGGAAACCCGTTGCAGAGCCCAGGCCGTTATCGGCAAAGGACGGGTTACCGCCGGCCAGCAGGGGCCGGAACAGCAGGGTCGGGAACAGGACAGCCAGGGTCGACGCCGGGACATAACCCGGGTTTTCCGTGACCATCTGGATGAAGCCCGGATTGTTGGCCGGAACGATGAAGCCGCTCGGCGACCCACCAACAGACGCCGACGGCGGCTGGGTCAGCAGGTACATCGGCGAGGTCCGGTATTCCGGAATCTCGTCATTGCCGTAGAGCACGCTCAGATCCCAGGAGACATTGTCGGTCAGATCGACATTGAACTGGGCATAGAGCTGGTAGCGGTCTTCTTCCTCAACCAGGTTGTCGAAGCCGGTATATTGCGTCCGGCAGCGGTTCTGGGCCGTCACATAACCCCCGAGCACGGCACAATCCGGATCCGGAACGAGACCGCCGATCGGCGCCACGCCGACACCCGGGATGAAGCCCAGCGGCAGGAAGGTTGCGGGGTTACCGCCACCGGTCCAGCCACCTTCCGGGTTGTACTCGAAGTCCCGGACCGCAAAATCGCGATCACGAGCCTGGAGTTCAGACCGGTGCTGATAGCCTGCAGCCAGCAGGAAGTCCCAATTGTCGCCGCTCTGGCCATAGCTGGCCTGCAGCGTGTAGTCGCCGTCGCTGTCGGAAATGAAGGTGTAGTCACCACCGAAACGCAGGCCTTCCTGGCCCGTGCGGGTGATGAAGTTCACGACACCGCCAACCGCGTCGGAGCCGTAAATGGCGGCAGCGCCATCCTTCAGGATTTCAATGCGGCCGATGGCGGCATGCGGCAACAGGTTCACGTCCACGAAGGGCGTACCCGTACCGGCTGCCACGAGGCGGCGATTGTTCAGAAGCACGAGGGTGCGCTGCGGGCTCAGACCCCGCAGGTTGACCGACGCCATGCCTTCAGTGGCCTGCGACCGGCTGTCGAACTGGTTCGTGTCCCCGATGACCCCGCTGGAAACCGGCAGAGCCTTGATCAGTTCAACCGGTGACGGGTTACCCAGGCGGGCCAGTTCTTCGGACGACAGAACGTCGACCGGAAGCGCTGCATCCTCGGGCGTACCCTGAATCACGGAACCTGTAACGATGATCACATCGTCGTCTTGCGCGAGAGCGGTGGCACCAAGCCCCGCTGTCAACGCAAGGGCAGTCAGCGCGCTGGACGCACGCATTAGACCCTTAACAGTCATAATCTCCTCCCAGACTGAGCGGTTGCTTGTTTTTTTGGCATACCGCACATTCGATTAGAGCAATGAGTTTTGGGCAAGTCAAGAAAGCAAAACGAGGTTTTCTTGGTATAATTGGATAATCAGACGTCCGTTTCCGTAAACGTCAATCATTCACAGATGACGCGGTTCCCGTACTGCCACCACGAGAACTGTCAATGCGATCGCCAGTGCGATGATCGAAATCAGGAAGACCGGAACAAGGCCGAAGACCGCCGCAACAACCCCGCCCAGAATGGGGCCAATCGTCGCGATCGTGGTTTCCGCCGTGGTCGACAAAGCGAGTCGCATCGGGATGTCGTCGCGATGCCCGAACTCCAGAACCAGGGTCGTGACACTCATCATATTGCCGGACATCGCCGCACCGAGACCGAAGAAGGCGAGCAGGAAGTGCCAGGGTGCACTGGCGAAGAGCATGCCGGCGAGGGAAATCAGCCACAGGGCGACGGTGCCGATAAAGGTGAATCGGAACCCGTGTTTGTCCCCCAGCGTGCCCCAGATCAGATTGGTCAGCGTGTCCGCACCAAGAAAGGCCAGCGACAAAAGCCCGATGGTCGCCCCGTCAATATCCATGCGGCGACCGGCCAGGATGATGCAAAAGGGAATCGCGATCCGGCCCATCGTGGCGAAGACCAGGGCAATCAGGAAATTGCGATAATCGCGATCTGCCAACAGGACCGGGAATTCCTTGAGCCTTTGCAGGAAGGGCATGGGCTCGCGCACGGTCGGACTGCCCGGCTCGCGCATGAAGAAATAGAGCGTCGCCAGGCCGGCACTGGTCAGCAGGAAAGCGACCATGAAGGTCGTCGCATAACCATTGCCGAACACATTCGGTCCGATCAAATAGACCCCGGCCCACCAGGACAGGCCCGCCGCGATCGCCCCGCCGGCGAGGTTGCGCCAGGCCTGCAACCGCCCCCGCAAGCGGATCGGGATCACCTTGGCCAGCACGACCTGGAAGGCGACCCGCTGGGACCCCAGGAAAAACCCGAACAGGAAAAGGAACAGGAAAGTCGCCGCCAGCAGGAGCGAGCCGGTCAGGAACCAGCCGGCCAGCGCCAGGCCCAGCAGCTGGATTCGCATCAGCACGCCGATCGTCATCGCGGCCGGCATGACATGGCGGCGATGTTCGATCTGGGCGGCCCCCATGATCGGCGAAGCAATGGCCCCGGCCTGGATCAGGGCCTGCCCGATACCGACGAAAAGTGCCGACCCGGTCAGCATGTGCAGATAGGCCGGCACGAAAGTGGGGGCAAAGATCAGGCGGAAGCCTGTCATGCCCAGCATGCCATGCGTGAAGTGCGCGAAGTAATTCCGTCTCAGATTGCCTTCGACGAAACGGTCATAGGCGCGCTCACGCCCTTCCACACCATTGGGCCGGCGCGATGAGGCGCCGGCCTTTGGTGCCGAAGCTGGAGCCGGATCTTGGCTCAATACCCACGCAGGCGCGCATAGCGCTCCCGGTGGAAGGAGGCATTGCCCCAGGCATTTTCCAGGATTCGCGCCCGCTTGATGTAGAAGCCGGCATGATGCTCGTCCGTCATGCCGATCCCGCCATGCAGCTGGATCATCTCGCGGGAGACCAGGTGAAGCGTGTCACAGGCGGTGGCCTTGGACAGGGACGCCAGCTGGGCAATATCGTCACGACCCGCATCAATGGCTTCCAGCGCGCCTTCCACGGCAGACCGCATCAGCTCAATCTGGGTGAATTGGACCGCCATGCGATGCTGCAGCGCCTGGAAGCGCGACAGGATTTCGCCGAACTGTTCGCGGGTTTTCAGATAGGCCAGCGTATCCTCGAAGGCCTGCACGGCCATGCCGAGCATTTCCGCGGCAACTCCGGCGCGGGCCCGGTCGAGCACCTGATCGAGCAGATCCGCCCCGTCGGCCGATCCGATCAGCGCATCACCACCCAGCGTCACACCGTCAAAGCTGACAGCCGCATGGGAGCGGGCATCGACCATGTTGCGCGATTTGCGGGTGATACCAGCTGCATCCCCCGGCACCAGGAAAAGTCCGACGCCTTCGCCGGCCTGCGCCGCCACGATGAAGAGATGGGCGCTATCGCCCTCGGCCACGAAGGCCTTCTCACCGCTCAGCACCCAGCCATCGCCGGATTTTTCTGCCTTGGCCGCGATCTTGGACGGATCATGGCGCGGGCCTTCATCGACCGCGAGCGCGGCGATGACCTCACCGGTCGCGATCTTCGGCAGCCAGGCCTCTTTCTGGGCGTCACTTCCCCCCAGCAGAAGGGCCGACGTCGCAGCGAGCGCCGTCGTGCCCAGCGGGCTGGCAGTCAGGGTGCGGCCGGTTTCCTCCAGCACGAGGCCGAGGCTGAGATAGCCGAAATCAGACCCGCCATAGGCTTCCGGGATGATCACACCGGTCCAGCCCATCTCGGCCTGAGCCGCAAAGGCGGCCGGATCAAACCCGATCGCCTCTCCGGCATCACGCACCTTGCGGAAGGCGGAGACCGGCGATTCATTCTTCGACCATTCGCGCGCCATATCGCGCAGCATGGTCTGCTCTTCGTTCAGGACAGCCATTGTCTCTATCTCCCCTACTGGTGGTCCAGCATGCCAAGAATGCGCTTGGCCACGACATTGTTCTGGATCTCGGTCGTGCCGCCATAGATTGACACGGCCTTGCCCCAGAGCCAGCCACGCGTGGCACCCAGCTCGGCAGAGTTGAACCCGTCGCCTTCCCAGCCCAGACCGTTCATGCCCATGATTTCCAGGGTCAGTTCAGCGCGTTCCTGGGTGATGCGGGCCCCGACATTCTTCAGGATGGAGGACGCCAGCGAGATATTCCCGCTCTTGGACTCGGCCATCACACGGCGCGCGGTGAGCTGGAAGGATTTGGCTTCCATCTCATGCTTGATGATCTTCGTGCGCAATTCGGCATCGGCAATCCGACCTTCACTGTCGACACCGACATAGTGCTTGGCGATATCGGACAGGGAGGGGCCCTGACCGCGGCTCATCGACCCGCCACCGGACAGATTGGTCCGCTCGTGCTGGAGCAGGCGTTTGCCGATGGTCCAGCCTTGGCCGAGCTCGCCGACAAGGTTTTCCTTCGGCACTTTGACGTCGGTGAAGAAGGTCTCGCAGAAAGGCGAGGTGCCCGAGATCATGCGGATCGGCTTCACCTCGACACCCGGCGTCTTCATGTCCAGCAGGATGAAGGAAATGCCCTCATGCTTCTTGGTCGTGTCGGTGCGGACCAAGGCAAAACACCAGTCGGCCCATTGGCCACCCGAGGTCCAGGTCTTCTGGCCATTGATCAGGTAATGATCGCCCTTGTCCTCGCACTTGGTCTGCAGGCTGGCGAGGTCGGAACCGGCACCCGGCTCGGAATAGCCCTGGCACCAGCGGATCTCTCCGCGGCAGATCAGCGGGATGTGGCGTTGCTTCTGCTCTTCGGAGGCGAATTCCAGCAGGGTCGGCCCGAGCATCATCACGCCCATGCCGCCGATCGGGTTCCACGCCCCGACCTTGGCCATTTCTTCCTGCAGGACCCGGCTTTCCTTGAAGCTCAGACCGCCACCGCCATACTCTTTCGGCCAGGTCGGCGTGCCCCAACCTTTCTCGCCCATGGCCTTCTTCCAGGCCTTGGCTTCGGGATCGGCATTCGCCTCGCCCTCAACGGTGGCGAGGACGTTTTCCTTGCCGACCAGGGATTTCGGGAAATTCTCGGCGAGCCAGGCGGCAGCTTCCTTGCGGAAGGCCTCCAGGGCATCGGCCGGGTTGGTGAGTTCAATGGTCGCCATGACTAGCCTCCCCTTGGTGTGAACATGGGGACGGGTGGAGCCCCGTCTTCTGTGGGTGTGAAAACCAATTCAACGCGCTGGCCGATGGCCAGGCCGTCGAGATCATCGGCCACGATATTGGTCATCATGGCCGGTCCCTCATCGAGGGTGATGTAGGCCACCGCAAAGGGCGCCCCTTCGCCGCGGCGCATGACGGACACCGAATAGATCTCGCCGCTCCCCGCGGTTTCGATCCATGCCGTGTTCGCCGAGCCGCAATGCGGGCAGATCGCCCGCGGGTAATAGTGCGCCTGGTTGCAGTCGCCACAGCGCTTGATCTTGAGCACACCGTTCGAGGCGGCATCCCAGAATTCCTGGGTCTCAACATTCGGCTGCGGGGCCGGAAGCTTGCGATCACTCATGACTGACGCTCCAGGATGACAGTGGCGGCGCCGTGACGGGCACCGAGCGAGCCGCCAATGCCGGTCGCAACCGCGAGGTCGCAATTGGGCACCTGGACGGCCGGATGGGCCTCACCGCGCAATTGCCGCACGGCCTCGATCACCTTGGTGATACCGCCGCGGAACATGGGGTGGTTGTTGCACAGCCCGCCGCCATCCGTGTTGAAGGGCAGTTTCCCCGTGCCGGAGATCAGATTGCCGTCGGCGACGAACTTGCCGCCCTCGCCCTTGGCGCAGAAGCCGAGGTCTTCCAGCTGGATCAGAACGGTGATGGTGAAGCTGTCATAGATGGAAGCGTATTTGATATCGGCCGGCGTCACGCCCGCCTCGGCGAAAGCCGCCGGGCCCGAACGGGCCGCGGCGGAAACCGTCAGATCGAGCCCCAGCCCCCCGGACGGTCCTTTCGTCGCCTCGCCCGCACCGCGCAGGGCGATCATCGGACGATTGAGTGTCTTCGCGATTTCCGGCGCCACCACGATCAGCGCACCGCCGCCATCCGTCGTCACGCAGCAATCCAGCCGGTGCAGCGGATCCGCGATCATCGGGCTTTCCAGCACATCCTCCACACTCACCACTTTGGGCAGCATGGCGTGTTCATTATGCTGGGCGTGGTGCGAAGCCGCGACCTTGATCCAGGCCAGTTGCTCCGACGTGGTGCCGAATTCATGCATGTGCCGGACCGCACACATCCCGTAGGAGGTGTGATTGGTCAGGCCGACCCATTGCTCGAAAGCGCTTTCCGGCGCGCCCGGACGGAAGCGCATCACATTCTCCGAACGCGGACGCCCGGCCAGCGTGATCAGCGCCACCTTGCACTTGCCCGCGGCAATCGCCTCGGCGGCATGGGCGACATGCTGGATATAGGTACAGCCGCCCATCTCGGTTGAGTCTGTGTGCCGAACTTTCAGGCCGAGATAATCCACCATGGAGATCGGGCCGAAGCCCGGCGCATCCGTGGCGCAGAAATACCCGTCCACATCCGCCAGGGAGAGGCCGGCATCGGCCAGCGCCCCGGCCGCACATTCAGCATGCAGCTGCGGTGTGGTCTTGTCGGGTGCCAGGCGCGTCGGGTGTTCAAAAGCACCGGCAATATAGGCGGCATTACGCAGGGACATGATGTCTCCGAAAAGTTGGACTGGCGTTAGACGGAATTGCTTTCGGTGAGCTCGGCCGCTTCCTTGGCGCGGATCGAAGCCAGATTCGCTTCATGGCTGGCCCGGTCGATCTTGTAGAAGCGCAGGAAGAAGGAGCCGACCAGGTAGAGGGCGGCAATCACCGGAATATAGAGCTGGACCAGATGCAGGATCACCTCTGGCTCCACTCCGACATGGCGGGCATTGTCCGGCATGCCGACAGCGGACAGCATCAGGCCAGCCACGAAGACGCCCAAGCCGGACGAACATTTCTGCATGAAGGAATTGGCCGAGTAGAACAGGCCTTCTGCGCGGCGGCCGGTCTTCAGCGAGCTGTCATCGATGACGTCCCCGATCATGGCGTGCACCAGGATGGCCGAGGAAATCCCGCACATGGAATAGATCGCCGCCAGCAGGAAGAGCGCCGGCAGGAGCATCGGGCTGCCATTCTCGTAGAACAGGCCGAGCAGGCGCAGCACATAGGGCGAGCAGGTAAAGAGGATGGCCGTCAGGGCCAGCATGAAAGCCGCCCCTTTCTTGCCGACCATTTTCGAAAGGCGCGGCGCCAGGACCAGGGCCAGTGTGGCACCGAGCGCGGCATCAAGGGCTAGGACAGCCAGCTGCGGGCTCGAGAGCCCCCAGAAATACTGACCGAAATAGAGCGCCAGCGCCGAGCTGATCCCCAGGCCGGTATACTTAAGCACGCCGAAGCCGAGAATGGCGAGGAAGCCGCGATGCGAGAAGGTCTGCCGCATCAGCATCAGGGTCTGAAGCGGATTGCGCCGCTGCGGCGGCGGCAGGTTTCGCATGTATTTGATCCGCGAATGCGTGCCGGCCGTTGAGATCACCACCGTGGTGAACATGATCAGCGCACCCATGATCCCGAAAGCGACATAGCCTTCCGGATTGGTGATACCGAAAGGATGCTCCGCCGTGGGCGGGAAGAGATAGCGCAGAGCCAGGAAGTAGAGGCCGATCCCGCCGATATAGCCGAAGAAGAAGCGATAGCCGGCGATCGTGGTGCGCTCGTCATAATCCGTGGCCAGTTCCGGCGCGAGGGCGGAACTGGGGATTTCATAGAGCGTGATGAAGGTGCGGACCGCCGAGGCCAGGATCACCAGATAGAAGAAGAGCGCCGTGCCCTCCAGCCCGTCCGGCGGGAACCAGAGGAAGAAGAAGGACAGGGCCGCCGGAATGGCGGACAGGTACATCAGCGGATGACGCCGCCCCCATTTGGTCCGCAGATTGTCTGAAATCTGGCCGACGATCGGATCGGAGATCGCATCCACGATGAGCGCGACCATGATGGCCGCGGACACCAGGGCAGCTGGCGCTCCGACCACGAGATTATAGTAGTAGAGAAGGAAGACCCGGAAGGCCAAATCCTTGATTCCATAGGCCACAGAGCCAAACCCATAAAGGAATTTGGTATGGAATTTGAGCGGCGGCGGGCCTGCCGGCGAAGCCGTGTCAGTCATGTGGTCTCCACAAAATTTTTTGCGGAAGAACGATCCCGAACGGCCCCATCGCCGGCATCGCCCTCCTCCCCGTTGTCATCAGCGGGCCGGTTGTCCGGCCTCGTATCCTGCAGCGGCCCAGCGCCCGCCGCGGTCATTCAGTCAGTCCGCGCCGACGCTTTCGGCCAGATCACGGACGGTGTCGGCGAGGTCGCCATATTTCTCCAGGGCGGCCTCTTTCATGTTCGGAATGGAATAGTCCGGGAAAATCGCGTCGGAGATATTCCGGTAATTGCGCAGATGCTGGCGCGCGACCGTGACCTTGTGGACCTCGGTCGGGCCATCGGCGATGCCCATCACATAGGAGCCGATCACCTGGCCGGCGAAGGGCATTTCCGGTGATACGCCCAGCGAGCCGTGCAGGTGCAGGGCGCGGCCGGCGATATCGCGATAGACCTTGGGCATCAGCGCCTTGATGGCGGCGATGTCCTTGCGGACCTTCCGGTAGTCCTTGTACTTGTCGATCATCCAGGCCGTCTTCAGGACGAAGAGGCGGAACTGTTCCAGTTCGATATAGCTATCGGCGATCTGCATCTGGACGGCCTGCTTGTCGGCCATCACACCGTCGCGGGTGCGGCGCGACATGGCGCGGCGGCACATCAGGTCGAGCGCGCGCTTGCAGGAGCCCACCGTGCGCATGGCGTGGTGGATGCGGCCACCGCCCAGACGGGTCTGGGAAATCACGAAGGCGCCCCCGCGCTCACCCAGGAGATGATCCTTGGGCACGCGGACATCGGTATAGCGGACATAGCCTTCCGAGCCTTCCTGCTGACCATAGACGGCCACGTCGCGGACAATCTCCACACCCGGCGTCTTGGTCGGCACGATGAACATGGACATGCGGCGATAGGGTTCGCCCTCCGGGTCGGTCACCGCCATCACGATCAGGAATTCGGACCATTTGGCATTGGTGGAGAACCATTTCTCGCCATTGATCACCCACTCATCGCCATCCTCGACAGCGGAACAGGTAAACAGGAGCGGGTCGGATCCGCCCTGCGGCTCGGTCATGGAGAAGGCGGAGACAATCTCATTATTGAGCAGCGGCTCGAGATACTGACGCTTCTGCTCGTCGGTACCGTAATGGGCGATGATCTCGGCATTGCCGGTATCGGGCGCCTGGCAGCCGAACACGGTCGGCGCGAAGGGCGAACGGCCGAGGATCTCGTTCATCAGACCCAGCTTGACCTGACCATAGCCCTTGCCGCCCAGATCGGGACCCAGATGGCAAGCCCACAAACCCTTGGCCTTCACTTCTTCCTGCAGAGGCTTGATGATGGCGCGGTGTTTCGGGTTCTTCACATCGGCCGGATGAAAGCCCAGATGGGCAATCGGTTCGACCTTGTCGCGGACAAAGCCGTCCATCCAGTCCAGCTTCTCCTGAAACTCCGGATCGGTTTCAAAATCCCAGGCCATAGGCCACCTCCCAATGTACTCTTCGTATCTTTGGTATGAGCATACCTGTTTTTTGAAAACCGACAAGAGCGTGACATTGCGTGTATACCGGGCATAACAATTTGAAGCGGGGCCGCGGTTCTGCGAAAATTTGAAGAAAGGGTCCGGTTTTCGCTTGCAGGCAACCATGATCGGCGACTAAAACCACCACTCACCCTTGCCGGGGACCAACCGGATCGAGACCCATGCTGACTGCCAAGGCAAAACAGAACACACGGCCAAGCCTGGTCTTCGAATACCGCCCCGCAAGCCGGGAACGCCGCCGGTCGACGGTGCGCCCCGCCCATCAATCCCGCTAGTGACTGAACGAGGGAAAACCCATGCGTGATGCTGTCATTGTTTCCACTGCCCGTACGCCGATCGGCAAGGCCTATCGCGGCGCCTTCAACGCCACGCCGTCGCCGACCCTGGCCGGCCACACCATTGCCGCCGCTGTCGAGCGCGCCGGCATCGATCCGGCCGAAGTCCAGGACGTGGTCTATGGCGCCGCCCTGCTGCAGGGCGTCCAGCACACGATCGGCCGCACGGCTGCGCTGCGCGCCGGCCTGCCGACCTCGGTCGCCGGCATGTCGATGGACCGCCAGTGCTCCTCGGGCCTGATGTCGATCGCCACCGCCGCCAAACAGGTCATCGTTGACCGTATGGATGTTGTCGTCGCGGGCGGTGTGGAATCCATCTCCATGGTCCAGACCAAGGAGATGCGCGTGCAGCCGGACCCGGAACTGGTCGCCATGCACAAGGACATCTACATGCCGATGCTGCAGACGGCGGAAGTCGTCGCCAAGCGCTATGGCATCTCCCGTGACCGTATGGACGAGTACGGCCTGCAATCGCAGCAGCGCACCGCCGCCGCCCAGGCCGCCGGCAAGTTCGACGATGAAATCGTGCCGATGAAGTCGACCAAATACGTCGTCAACAAGGAAACCGGCGAGACCTCCATGCAGGAAGTCATGCTGGAAAAGGATGAGGGCAATCGTCCGGACACGGCGCTGGAAGGCCTGCAGGGCCTGAAGACCGTCATCGAAGGCGGCACGATCACCGCCGGCAATGCCTCGCAACTCTCCGATGGCGCCTCGTCCTGCGTCGTCATGGAAGCCGAACTGGCTGCCAAGCGCGGTCTGGCCCCGCTGGGCCGCTATATGGGCATGGCCGTCGCCGGCACCGAGCCGGACGAAATGGGTATCGGCCCGGTCTTCGCCGTGCCGAAACTGCTCGAGCGCTTCGGCCTGACGGTCGACGATATCGGCCTGTGGGAACTCAATGAAGCCTTCGCCGTGCAGGTGCTGTATTGCGCCGACAAGCTGGGCATCCCGATGGACAAGCTGAACGTCAATGGTGGCGCGATCTCGATCGGCCACCCCTATGGCATGTCCGGTGCCCGCATGGTTGGCCACGCCCTGATCGAGGGCAAGCGCCAGGGCGCCAAATACGTCGTCATCACCATGTGTGTGGGCGGCGGCATGGGCGCAGCCGGCCTGTTCGAGGTCCTGTAATCCCATGCGGCTCAAAGCGCCCCGTATCGACCCGGTCGATCTGGACCAGCTGACGCCGGACCAGGACGAGGCGCTGGGCCCGTTTCTGAAGACCGGCAGGGTCCTGAATATTTTCAGGACCCTCGCCCGGGCCCCCAAAGGGCTCAAACGTTTCAATCTCTGGGGCGGCTATGTCCTCTCCGACAAGAATGACCTGCCCGTTCGCGAACGGGAGATCGTCATCCTGCGCACCGGCTATCTGTGCGGCTCCGGCTATGAATGGACCCAGCATGTGGCCATCGGACAGCGTGCCGGGCTGAGCGATGACGAAATCGAAGCCATCAAAACGGGGGCTGACGCCCCGAACTGGTCGACCGAAGACGCTGCCCTGCTGCGCGCAACGGACGATCTGGTGAAAGACCATTTCGTCTCGCCGGCCAACTGGGATGCGCTGGACTTCCTGACCGAGAAACAGCGCATGGATCTCGTCTTCACCTGCGGCCAGTACACGCAGGTCTCCATGATGCTGAACTCCTTCGGCGTCCAGCTGGATGAGGGGCAGACGCTCGATCCGGATCTGGACCGGTCATGAGTGCACCCGGGCGCCTCGCCGGAAAGACCGCCATCGTGGTGGGCGCCGGCCAGACGCCGGGCGAGACCCCGGGCAATGGCCGCGCGATCGCAGAACGCTTTGCCCGCGAAGGCGCCAAAGTGCTGTGCGTGGACCGGCTGATCGAACGCGCCGAGGACACTGCGAGCCTGATCCGGGATGCCGGCGGCGAGGCCCTCACCCTGGAAGCCAATATCGCCAAATCCGAGGACTGCACCCGGATCGCACAGACAGCGCTGGACGCCTGGGGGCGGATCGACATCCTGGTCAATAATGTCGGGATTGGCGGCAATGGTGACGGGCCCAGCCACACACTGACCGAAGCCGCCTTCGACCGGATCATGACGGTCAATCTGAAGGGCATGTGGATGACGATCGCAGCCGTCCTGCCCGCCATGCGGGACCAGCGCTCCGGTGCCATCGTCAATATTTCTTCGCTGGCTTCGATCGCCGGCGGTTTTCAGGCTGCCTATGAAATGTCCAAGGCAGGCGTGAACCGGCTGACCACCTCCACCGCCATGGCCAATGCCGGACGCAATATCCGCTGCAATGCCATTGCGCCGGGTTATATGGACACGCCCATGGCCATCGAGGGCATTGCCCGCGCCCGCAACATTCCGGTCGAGGACCTCCGGGCAGAACGCAATGCCCGTGTCCCGCTGAGCAAACAGATGGGCACAGCGGAAGACACGGCCAATGCCGCGCTCTTCCTGGCCTCCGACGAGGCCCGTTTCATCACGGGTGAAATCCTGCGCCTGGATGGCGGGGCCGGGGCCCGGATCGGCTAGACCCGCCGGATCAATCCTTGATCCGGATCAGACCTTCCTGGGCGGTCGAGGCCACCAGCTTGCCCTCGCGATTGAAGATCGAGCCACGATTATAGCCACGACCATCGCCCGACCAGGGACTGTCCGTGGAATAGAGCAGCCACTCATCCATCCGCACATCATCATGGAACCAGACCGCGTGATCGAGGCTGGCCGACTGCATTTTGCGGGTCATCCAGGACACGCCATGCGGCTGCATGCAGGTGGACAGGAGCGCCATGTCCGACGCGAAGGCCAGGGCCGCCCGGTGCATCAGCTTGTCATCGCCGATATCCCCGCCGACGCGGAACCAGATATTGCGGACCGGATCGCGCGGCGTCGGATCGATCGGATTCCAGACCTCGACCGGACGCAATTCCAGCGGCCGCGACCGGGTGAGGAATTTGTAAAGGCGCTCATCGATCTGGCCTTTCAGCTCGGCGAAGATTTCCGCCTCGGTGCGCAGATCCTCCGGCCCGACCACGTCCGGCATTTTGAACTGGTGCTCCAGCCCTTTTTCCTGGCGGTGGAAGGAGCAGGTCATGTTGAGGATCGGCTTGCCGCGCTGCATGGCAATCACGCGGCGGTTGGAGAAGCTGCCCCCGTCATAATCCCGCTCGACGCGGTAGATGATCGGAAAGTCCTCATCCCCCGGGCGCATGAAATAGGCATGCAGGGAATGAGCGATCCGGTCAGGTTCCACAGACCGCACGGCGGCCTGCAGGGCCTGGGCAATCACCTGACCGCCAAAGACACGCCCCTTGCCGCCCGGATTGCGGGCGCCGCGATACAGGTCAACATCCAGCTCTTCGACATCGAGGAGATGCACCAGGCCCGTGGCCAATTCCTGGGGTGTCGGGCGCCGTCTCTTGGGCGCCGTCTCGGCGTGCTCGGATCCGTCCATGGCCTACCTGTTCCATCTGGTCGTTTTTTGCTGCGCCAAATGTGGACCGGCCAGAGGAAAAATTCCAGCTTTCGGTACGGTGGGACTGCGGTGAATGGCCATTATACGCGAAGGAAGAGACCGGCCCGCCCATCAAGGACCGGCCTCCCCGCTTCGCAAGATCGATCAGGTGCCAGAGGCCCTGAATGCTCGCTTCCGCCTGCCAGGCAGGCGGCTCTCCAACATCTCGCAGCTTCTGAGGGCCATGCGAGACGCCATCCGCTTACCGGGCCCCCGGCCCGTACAGGATAGCTTGGGGGCTCACGCCCCGACCGGACACAATATCTGGTGCCCGCATGGACAGGTACCGAACACGACCCATAGTTCAAGGACAAGTGAAAAATGCCGAAATATCAGCCTTTCCGGCTGATCCCGGCACGTTTCAGGCGGACCAGACTAGGACGCGACCAGGCGCAAGGCCTGGGTCGGTGCGTCCCAGGGAATATGATTGTCCTCAAGGATGACCATATTGTCCCGATTGATGATCTCCGGACGCGCCTGGTAACCCAGCAAATCCACAACATCCTGATCGGCATTGCGCGCTAGGACCATGGTTTCATCAGACGAGAAATTGGTCAGACCACGCGCCAGCTCATCACCGGCTTCGTCATAGACGTGCAGCACATCGCCCTTGCTGAAATCACCGTGGATTTTCACGACATCGGAATGACTGATCGCTGATTTCCGTTCGCGCAAGGCATCGGCCGCCTCCTGGCACAGAACCAGACTGCCGGCACGGTGCAGGCGATCGGTCAGCCAGACCGCCCAGGATGAGTCCGGCGTCCCCTTGGCCACACAGGTCGTGTGGCGGCGCTCATTCTTGAGCAAGGAGGAAACCGGCCGGTCGATCTGACCCTCACCGATGATCGTGGTGACCCCGGCATTCTGGGCCATATTGGCCGCCTTCATCTTGGTCAGCATGCCCCCGGAGCCCAGCGATGACGTCCCGCCGGTCACTTCCAGATAGGCGCTCACATCCTCGACCGTCTCGATGAATTGCGCATTCGGATCGGTCGGGTTGCGGTCGTAGAGGCCATCAATATTGGTCAGCAGGATGAGGTGGTCCGCCTGCAGCATCTGGGCAACCTTGGCCGCCAGGCGGTCATTATCGCCCACCCGGATCTCTTCGGTCGTGATCGTGTCATTCTCATTCACGATCGGCATGATGCCGCGCTCGAACAGGCGCTGGATCGTATTCTTGGTGTTGAGGAAGCGACGGCGATCTTCCAGATCATCCAGCGTCACCAGGATCTGGGCGATATCGAAACCGTGCTCGTGCGCCACCTGCTTGTAGGCATTGACCAACAGCGGCTGACCGCAAGCGGCCGCAGCCTGCTTGTCGAGCACACCCGCCTCTTCCGGCGAGGCATTGATCGCGTTCAGCCCCAGCGCCACTGACCCCGAGGACGCCAGGATCACGTCATGACCCTCTTCGCGCAATTGAGCGATGTCGGCGAGCAAACCGTGCATGAAGGCATAGCGCAGGGTCAGCTTGCCATCTGTGGCCAGCAGGCTGGATCCGATCTTCACGACGATACGTTTCTTCTCACTCACGCGAGGCTCCTGGTGTGGCGCAAGGGCTGTACCCTCGCTGAATATGTCGGGCGCAAACTATTTCGGGTTCTAATTAATTCAACCCCTGTCCACATATTTTGCGCCGCAATGAGGCTCTAAATGCCTCATAAAATATGGCTGAAAGATAAATAGCGGCTCGAAAACCGCTTTTTTGTCGCAACCGCAAAACTTATTTGAATTCAAAATATATTCTGTTATATCCCCGGCCATCGCGGCTCGATGCACCGAAAAGGGTGCGTCGGGCGCGGTTTTGTGTGGAAACAGCCAGCCCAAGGGTGTGCGATGGAAATTCTGATGGTGGGATGCGGAAAGATGGGCGGTGCCATGTTGCGCCGCTGGCTTGATGCCGTGCCGGCACGCTTCACAGCGGTGAACCGGACCCCGTCAGCGATTCCGGACGGCGCCGGTCATGCTGGGTCACCATCCGCCCTGGAAGGCCGCCGGTTTGACGCCATCATCATCGCCGTCAAACCGCAGCAGATCGCCGATGTGCTGCCGGATTACATGGCCTTCCTGAAACCCGGTGGCTGCCTGATCTCGATCGCAGCAGGCTTCTCCGTCGCGTCCATCCAGCGCGAGCTGGGCGAGCACCCGGTGATCCGGATCATGCCCAACCTGCCAGCCCTTATCGGACGCAGCGTGAATGGCCTCTTTGCCAGCCCGGCCTGTACGGACGCGCATCGTGACCTCGCCAATCAGCTGGCCGAGACCAGCGGCACGGCCATCTGGGTCGAAACCGAGGACGAGATTGATCGCATCACGGCGGTCGCCGGCTCCGGTTCCGGCTATGTCTTCGAGATCGCCCGCGCCTATGTGGACGCCGCCGAAGCGATGGGCTTCGACGCGGAAACGGCCCGGGCCCTGGTTCTGGAGACCCTGTCCGGCGCCATCGAAATGGCCCGGCAATCCGATCTGAGCCTGGAAGACTTGCGCAATTCGGTGATGAGCAAGAAGGGCACGACAGAGGCCGGCATCAAGGCCCTGCGCCGCGACGGACTGCTGGACCAGCTGATGCGCGAAACCACACAGGCCGCCTACGCCCGCGCGGTTGAATTGCGCTAATGGCGCGCGCCGCTAAACTCCCCGACAATTATCCAACGGATCGAACATGTCTGATCGAATGCAAGTCTATATCGAACAACTCGGCCGCCAGGCCCGGGACGCGGCGCGCCAGCTCGCGACAGCGTCCACGGAACGCAAGAATGCCGCGCTGATCGCGGCTGCGGCGGCCCTGCGCCTGCGCGCCAATGACCTGATCGAGGCGAACCAGACCGATGTCGCCAGCGTTCGCGAAGCCGGCAAGCCGGATGCTTTCATTGACCGGCTCATGCTGGATGGTGAACGCATTGAGGGCGTCGCCCGTGCACTGGAACAGATTGCCGAATTGCCCGATCCGGTCGGACGCCAGCTGGCCCAGATGGATCGCCCCAACGGGCTGCGCATTGAGCGTGTCGCCGTGCCGCTCGGCGTGATCGGCATGATCTATGAGAGCCGCCCGAATGTCGGCGCCGATGCCGGTGCCCTGTGTCTGAAATCCGGCAATGCGGTGATCCTGCGCGGCGGTTCGGAGAGCCTGAATTCCACGCGCATCATCGTGGAATGCATGAAGGACGGGCTGCGCGAAGCCGATCTGCCGGAAGACGCGATCCAGATGGTCGACACGACCAACCGGGCTGCCGTGCAGCATCTCCTGCAATGCACGGAGTATGTCGACCTGGTGATCCCGCGCGGCGGCAAGGGCCTCGTCTCCCTGGTCCGCGACCAGGCGCGTGTGCCGACCCTGCTGCACCTGGACGGCAATTGTCACACCTATATCCATGAGAGCGCCGATCTGACCAAGGCCCGCGCCATCGTGCGCAACGCCAAGCTTCGCCGCACCGGCATTTGCGGTGCCACGGAAAGCCTGGTGATCGACCAGGCCGTGGCCGCCGATTTCCTGCCGGGCCTGCTGGACGAGATGAGCGATTGCGAATTCCGCGGCGATGAGACCGCCACGGCGATCGACAGCCGGATCAAGCCTGCCGATGAGACAGACTGGAGCACGGAATATCTCGACAGCATCCTGTCGGTGAAGATCGTCGCCGACCTCCAGGACGCGCTGAACTGGGTGTCCGCCCACTCTTCCGCTCACACGGACGCCATCGTCGCAGAAGATGAGGATGTGGCCGCGGTCTTCCTGAACACGATCGACAGCGCCGTGGTCATGCACAATGCCTCCACGCAATTCTCCGACGGGGGCGAGTTCGGCATGGGCGCCGAGATCGGCATTGCGACAGGCAAGATGCATGCGCGTGGCCCGGTCGGCCTGGAACAGCTGACCTCGTTCAAATACCTCGTCCACGGCACCGGCCAGACCCGGCCCTGATCCGGATCCAGGACCACGGCCCGGCCGTTTCAGCCCTTTCCTGACGCGTACCAATTCAAGGCAAGTTCATGGATATTGAAGCTCTGATTTCCCTGGCGCTCTATTTCATCCTGATGATGGCGATCGGGCTCTATGCCTATCGCGAATCCACCAGTGATGTGTCCGGCTACATGCTGGGCGGGCGGCAATTGCACCCGGCCGTGGCGGCGCTGTCCGCCGGCGCGTCGGACATGAGTGGCTGGATGCTGATGGGCTTGCCCGGCGCCATTTTCGCAACCGGATTCTCGGAATCCTGGATTGCGATCGGCCTGATCATCGGCGCCTATTTCAACTACCGGCTCGTCGCCCCGCGCCTGCGCGTCTACACGGAGATCGCCGACGATGCGATCACCATTCCGGACTATTTCGAAAAGCGTTTCAACGACCACTCCCGCACCCTGCGGGTGGTATCGGCGATCGTGATCATCGTCTTCTTCACCCTCTACACCTCGGCTGGTGTGGTGGCGGGCGGCAAGCTGTTCGAGGCCTCCTTCGGCCTGGATTACCGGCTGGGCCTCTTCCTGACGGCCGGTGTCGTGGTGGCCTACACCCTGTTCGGCGGCTTCCTGGCCGTGTCCCTGACGGACTTCGTGCAGGGCTGCATCATGTTCCTGGCCCTGGTCCTGGTACCGGTGGTGACGATCATGCAGCTGGGCGGGTTCGGCCCGACCACGGATGCTCTGAGCACGCTGAGCGTGGATATCGGCGGCTGGGAGAAACCCTATCTGTCCATGATCCCGCAGGAGAGTCTCGGCCTGGCCGTGATCGGCATCATCTCCACCATGTCCTGGGGTCTGGGCTATTTCGGCCAGCCGCACATCATCGTGCGCTTCATGGCGGTGAAGTCCCTGAAGGATGTCGTCACCATGCGCCGCATCGGCATGAGCTGGATGATCATCACCGTGATCGGTGCCGTGCTGACCGGCGCGGCCGGCCTGGCCTATGTGAAGAGCCAGAACATCGCCGTCGCCGACGACGTCCATGTCGCGCGCGTGATCGACGCGCCGGAAGAAGCCACCAGCTTCTCCGAACTGGAGGATATCGACACGACCGGCGCCTTCTCCGAAGGTGAGCAGGTCATGCTGAGCGACCAGGAGACGATCTTCATCCTGCTGTCGCAGGTGATCTTCCATCCCTATATCGCCGGCTTCCTGCTGGCCGCCATCCTGGCCGCCATCATGTCGACAATCTCGTCCCAGCTTCTGGTTTCGTCATCCTCGCTGACGGAGGATTTCTACAAAATCTTCCTGCGACGCGGTGCCAGCCAGAAGGAGCTTGTCCTGGTCGGCCGGGCTTCGGTCTTCATCGTGGCGCTGGTCGCCATCGGCCTGGCCTTCGACCCGAACAGCAATATTCTCGGCCTGGTCTCCAATGCCTGGGCCGGTTTCGGCGCGGCTTTCGGCCCGCTGATCCTGATGAGCCTGTTCTGGCGCGGCATGACGCGGGCGGGAGCTGTGGCCGGCATGATCGTCGGGGCTGCCACGGTCCTGATCTGGATCTACCTGCTGCAATTGTCCGGCGTCATGTACGAGATGGTTCCGGGCTTCATCGCCGCCGCGGTCGCGATCTATGTCGTCTCCGGCATGACCCGCAAGCCGGACGACAAGGTCACCGGATATTTCGACACGATGACCGACATCCTGAAACAGGGGAAATTGCCCAGCGAAAGCTAGGCTTTCCCCGATATCTTCGAGAGGGCCGGTCCGGCAAAGGACCGGCCCTTTTGTTTTCGGCCTGACCGTCCCTGCCCCGCTTTCGGGAAAAGATGATCCGTGACCGGAACTCCGCTAGTCTGACGTGTGTCCCGAGGGGGACGTCACTTGAGAGGAGATATTCATGAAACTCAAACACTGGATCCTGGCCCTCAGCGCCGCCGGCCTGGTGGCCTGTTCCGATGGCCCCGCCGAAGATGCCGGCGAGGAGATCGATGAGGCGGTCGAGGAAATGACGGGCGATGACAGCGGCCCGATGGAAGAGGTCGGCGAGGCCATGGACGACATGGCCGATGACGTGACCGACGCCGCCGAAGACATTGAAGAGGCCGTCGAGGACGCCACCGACGAACCCCACTAGCGGTCTCACTGGCACACGGCCCCCAACCGGCCGATGCCTCACGCGTCAGGACATCGGCCGTGCCAGCAGATCATTGACCCGGGACTCAAAAGCCCGGCCCACCCGGATTTCCGTTCCGTCCTCGAGGCGCAATGTCTTGCTTCCCGTCGCGGTCGCTGCCGTACGGGCAATCCGGCGCAGATTGACGATCGCTGACCGGTGGACCCGGGCGAATTGGTGATCATCCAGCCGTTTTTCCATTGACCCCATGGTCGCCCGCATCAGCCAGGAGCGGGTCCCGGCATGGATGCGGACATAATCACCCTCCGCCTCGACCCAGTCGATCCGGTTCTTCTCCAAGCGCACCCGTCCCCGCCGGTCCCGGATCCAGATATCCGGGTGGCGGTCGCCATCATGACCCCGCAGCGTATGGACCAGGGCTTCCAGCTCATCGGCCCGGGCATTGGCGTCCCGGCTGGCCAATTGGGAGCGCGCACGCCCCAGAGCCTCGTCCAGCCGCTCCATTTCCACCGGCTTGAGCAGGTAATCGATCGCGG
The DNA here is from genome assembly GCF_016817355.1 of Maricaulis parjimensis. Taxonomy (GTDB): domain Bacteria; phylum Pseudomonadota; class Alphaproteobacteria; order Caulobacterales; family Maricaulaceae; genus Maricaulis; species Maricaulis parjimensis. Next base: position 61,558 of record NZ_JADOTT010000002.1, on the reverse strand, counting down.
CGGCCTCGAAGGCCCGCACGGCATGGGTTTCATAGGCGGTCACGAAAATGATCTCGGGACGCAGCCCTTCGGTCAGCAGGGACGCCACTTCAAATCCGTCCAGCTGCGGCATCTGGATATCGAGAAACACAACATCCGGATTGAGCTCGCGCGCCGCACGCGCTGCGGCATGCCCGTCACGCACGGCGGCCACGACCTCGACCCAGGGTCGCCGCGACAGAAGGATTTCCAGCCGGCGCAGGGCCAAGGGTTCATCATCAACCAGAAGTACGCGCATTCTCGGTATCCCCGCTCTTTCTTATCGTCTCCATGGGCAGTTCCAGCACGACCGAAAAACCCCCATCCTCGGTCGGCCCTGCCTTCATGCTGGCCCGGTCGCCGTACAGCACGTCCAGTCGCGACCGGATATTCGCCAGTCCCACGCCTGTTCCCGACGACACGCCCGGATTACCCGCTCCGGCTCCCGTATCGCTGACTGTGATCTTGAGGCGCCCCGGCTCGCTGGGAACAGCCCGCACGGACACCCGAACCGGGTCACTCGTCGCGGACACCGCATATTTCACGGCATTCTCCAGCAAGGGCTGCAGGATCAGCGTCGGCACCAGCGCATCCGCGACCCGCGGATCGAGGTCGATTTCAACCCGCAGCCGGTCGGGAAAGCGCGTCGCCTCGATGTCCAGATAGAGCCGCTGGGCATCCAGCTCCGCGCTCAAGGGCAGCTGATCATCCGGCGCCACATCCAGCGTGAAACGCAAAAAGCGCGACAGGCGGGTGAGCATCATATCCGCCTCGTCATTGCGCCGGTCCAGCAGGAGCGTGGAAATGGCATTCAGCGTGTTGAACAGGAAATGCGGATTGAGCTGGAAGCGCAGCATTTTCAGCTGGGATTCCTGCGCCATCATGATCGAATTGTAGAGCTGCCGCTCCTGGGTCCGCAGGCGGCGGGCCGCGTCCAGGGCGAGATAAAAGCCGGACCAGCCAACAAAGACCGGGAAGTTCAGGAAGAACCAGAACGGCGCCACATACAGGAAGAAACTGATGCCGCGATCGGCCGGCGCCCCGTTGATAATGGGCGGATCGACCGGGAAGATCACATAATGAGCCGCCCAGATTGACGTGATATAGCCCAGAGTCAGGACGATGGCGCAGGCCAGGGCCAGGGCCGCGCGCCGGTACAGGGACCAGTTGCGCGATGGCCGCAAGGCGACATAGTGCACGACGGCCGTCATGCCCATCGCGACGCTTTCCACCAGGCTGATGCGCCAGATGTTCAGGGCGCTGTCACCATTATTGATGGCGTTGGCGGTGGAGAAGACGAACATCGTCGCCCAGAACACGCCCTGGAAGGTCCAGAACCAGCGGGCATTCAGGCCGGCATGGGCTTCATCCTGACCCAGCATGGCCGTGCGCACGGCATGATAGCGCGCTGTCTCGGCCGTCTCCGCCGGGGCTGCCGGACGATCCTGGTCCAGCAGCAGGAAAAACCCGGCATGGCCGATGAAGATCCAGTAGTGCTTGAACATGATCTGCAGCACGTGGATGCCGGCCTCGACGCCATCCAGACGATCCGGGCGCATCGGCGCAATCAGATAGGCCGCCAGACCGGCATAGATCGTGACGGCGGCCAGGGAGAGGGCCGCCGCCAGGACCAGTCGCCCCGGTGCGCTCCAATGGCGCACTTCCGCGAGCCGCCAGGCGATGCCGATGGACAAGAGCGCCCCGATCACATCGGCCAGCACAAAGCGCCACAACATGGGCAGATGGGCGCTGATCGGCTCCCAGTTGGCGATCAGGGCCAACACGGAGAACGTGCCCCAGAATCCGAAGGACAGGACCACAATGGTCAGCACACCCCAACGGCTGGTCAGCCGAGGGGTTGGCGCATCAAAACGGCCGGAATCTGAAAACGACAAATGAGTATCCATGGTCATGCCGGATTATAGGCCGACCCACCGGGTGGCTGAAAATCTCCGCGGCCCCATCTTATCGTGAAAATCCTGCCGTTTGTCTCATGTTTTGACGGATTTCATCGGCACCAAACCCGTTAACCGCGTTTCCCGGCCAGATCACCGCTTTGCCGGAGAAGTGTGTTTCATCTCCGTGACAGCTTGGCGGATGACGAGCGGGGGGACCGCGCGTCGATGGCGCCTGCGCGCCTTCCGAACCCCAAGTCTATGAGGGAAAAATGAGTCGCGAATTCAAGTCACACCTGTCCCTGCGGGACGTTCTCCTGTCAGGCGCTGCCCTGGCCGGGCTCGCCCTGGCAGGAACGTCACCCGTCCTGGCCCAGGACGACGATGTTGTCGTCGTCACCGGCACCCGGATCCAGTCACCCAATGTGGTGTCCTCCAGCCCGGTCAATTCGGTTGACGAGGTCGAGCTGGAATTCCAGCAGGAAGCCAATATCGAGCGTGTCTTCCGCAACCTGCCGTCCACCATTCCCGGCGACGGCCAGAACGTGAACAATGGCACGGCCGGCGCGGCCTCCATCAACCTGCGCGGCCTGGGCACCAACCGGTCCCTCGTCCTGGTCGATGGCAAGCGTCTGACGCCTTACGCGCTCAGCGGCATTGTTGATACCCAGACCATTCCGACCAACATGATCGAGCGCATCGACGTCGTCACCGGCGGCGCTTCGGCCGTGTACGGTTCGGACGCCATGTCCGGCGCGGTCAACTTCGTCCTGAAGGATGATTTTGAAGGCGTCGAGATCAGCTATGAAGGCCGCGCTTCGGAACAGTCCGATGGCGAGCAGCACAATGTGTCCGTGCTTCTGGGCACCAATCTGAATGATGGCAGCGGCAATGTGACGGCCAGCCTGGGCTATACCCAGCGTTTCGGCGTCCAGTTCGGTGACCGTCCCTTCGGTGCCGTTGGCGTGTCCTCCACGAATGGTTCCGGCCTGGGCGGGACCCCGGTCCTTCCGGGTGAACCGGATTGCCAGAGCCCGGGCGGCGTCGACGAGACCGCATCCGGTTCCACGACGGCCATCCCGACCGCCCTCGACCTGCCGGGTCTGACCCTGCAGATCCGTGATGACGGTTCGCTGGGCCCGCGCTGTTCGCGGTTCAACTTCAACCCGTTCAACTATTACCAGACGCCGCAGGAGCGGTTTAACCTGGACGTGAACGGCCATTATGAAATCAACCGCCACTTCAACTTCTACGGCCGCGGTAATTTCACCTCCACGAATGTGACCCAGCAGGTCGCTCCGTCCGGTGTGTTCGGCAATGTGTTCGAAGTCCCGCTGATGAACCCGTTCCTGAGCGCCCAGGCGCGTCAGGCGATCATCGACCAGGTGAACAGCTTCGCCACCGGTGCCGGTCTGAGCGTGTTTGATCCGGTCACAGGCGCCATCGACAACAACAATAACGGCGTGTTCGACCTCGCCGACTCCATTGATGTTCCGATCCGCCGCCGGACGCTCGAGCTGGGCACCCGTTCCGAACAGTTCGACGCCAACCAGTTCCACTTTGTGCTGGGCCTGCGCGGCGACCTCTTCGGTGACTGGAATTACGACCTGTCCTTCCAGCACGGCGAGTCCGACCGGACCCGCGTGCGCGCCGGCTACACGAATGTGACGAACATCGCGACGGCGCTGAATACGGTGGATGCCAATACGTGTATCACGCCGAGCGGCCAAACCGGCCCCTCGACCTGTGTGCCGCTTGACCTGTTCTCGACCGGTTTCGGCTCCATCACGCCGGCCATGGCGGGCTTCTCCTCCGTGACGGCCCTGCTGCAGGAAAAGACGACGCAGAACATCGTGTCGGCCTCGACCAGCGGCCCGATCGCCAGCTGGCAACTGCCCTGGGCTGACAGCCCGGTGGAAGCGGCCTTCGGCGTCGAATACCGCGAAGAGTCCGCCTCTTCCCTGCCGGATGATTGTCTGCAGACCCCGCCGACGAGCTGTCAGGGCGGTGCCGGCGGCAATATCCTGCCGGTCTCCGGTGGCTATGACGTCTACGAGGCCTTCGGTGAAATGTTCCTGCCGCTGGTCAGCGGCCGTCCGGGCTTTGAAGACCTGAATGTGGAACTGGGTTATCGCCTGTCCGACTTCTCCCTGTCCGGCCAGTCCGCGACCTGGAAAGCCGGTGTGAACTGGTCGCCGGTTGAGAGCCTGCGTTTCCGGGCCATGCTGCAACAGGCCAACCGGGCTCCGAACATTTCGGAACTCTTCCGTCCGGTGACCACGGGCCTTTCCAACGCGACCTACGACCCGTGCTCGAACGGCAATCCGAACACGATCGATGCCACGCTGCGGGCACTCTGCGAATCCACGGGCGTTCCGTCTGCCCTGGTTGGCGTGGTTGGCGACATCGTCGCCGGTCAGGTGAACCAGTTCGCCGGCACCCTGCCGAACGACCTGCCGGATCCGGAAACGGCCAACACGCTGACCCTGGGTGTGGTCTGGTCGCCGACCCTGGGCATCGAAAACCTGACGGATCCGCTGATCTCGGTCGACTATTACGACATCGAGATCGAGGACTTCATCGGGACCTTCTCCGGTCAGGAAGCCCTGGACGCCTGTTATGTCCTGGCTGACCCGGATGCCTGCTCCGGCATCGTCCGGATCAATGGTTCGCTGGCCACGTCCGGCGCCGGCCTGCCGGGCTATACCACCAATCTCGCCTTCCGCCGTGCTGAAGGCATCGAGATCAGCGCCAATACCGGCTATGATCTGGGTGATTGGGGCATGCTCGATTTCTCGGTCAACGCCAACTACTACCTGACCAACGAGCTGCAGTCGGCACCGTTCTCGGCGATCGTCGATTGTAACGGATATTACGGCACCACCTGTGACCCGGTCCCGCAACTGCGCATCGCGCAGCGCACGACCTGGAGCCTGGGCGATGTCGAACTGTCCTATCTGTGGCGCCACATGTCCGGCATGGATGCGCAGGTGGAAGAAGCTGCTGGCCTCTTCCCGGCCTTCCAGTCGATTGACGCCTACAACTATTTCGACCTGTCCGGTGCGTACACGCTCAATGACCATGTGCGTTTCGTGGCCACGGTCGACAATATCTTCGACGAAGATCCGCCCATCATCGGTAATGATACGGGCACCACGGCCTTCAACTCGGGGAATACCTATCCGAGCCTCTATGACGTGCTCGGCCGGGTCTACACGGTGGGTGTGACGGTCAACTTCTAGCCCCTGATCCAAACACACCTGTAAGGCGGCGGCCCGGCAACGGGCCGCCG
>NZ_JADOTT010000002.1:0-56344 GCF_016817355.1 Maricaulis parjimensis | reverse complement strand
ACCCGGGGTGTCAGCGAACCCTATCGGATGTTCACTTCTCGGGCTGAATACCGGCTGACCTTGCGGGCGGACAATGCCGACCAACCCCTCGTTCTTTTTTGGGCTTCGGGAAAATCAGGCGCTGGCGGCCTTGCTGCCGGTTTCAGCCATGGGTGACAGGGCACTCAGCTCAAGATCGAACGCGCCGTCAGCGCCGAAGCTCACCCGGCTTTTGGCGCCCACTTCGGCCTGGTGAACGCCGGTGACGGCACCCGTCGAAATCAGGCTTCCCCGGGGCAGGGCGATCCCGCGGACCTGCATCAGACGCAGAATGAATTCCAGCGCCCCGAGCGGACCGCCCGGCAGAGAGGCGGCCGTGGTTTCACCAACCGTGACACCATCAATCTCCACCTTGGCCGGCAGATCCGTTAGCGGACGGGTGCGCCAGTTCGCGATTTCCGGGCCGAGGATCAAACCGTAATTATTGCCGAAATCACTGATCACGCAGATCGGGCCCAGATCATTGATGCCCGGAAACGGGCTGGACGCGATCTCGACACCCACATGCAGGGACGCCGCAACCTCACGGGCCAGTTCCGGGGTGATCTCGGTCCCGACGGGCACGTCCGCACCCAGCTTGACGACGAATTCCGCCTCGACCGCAGCAAACCCGTCGGCAAAAACCGGCATGTCGTGGAGCTGGCCTTCCGTATGGGAATGCACCAAGTCCGCAAAGATGGGCCCCACCAGTCGCTCCGCCCCGACCGCTTCGCGGAAATCGGGGGGCACAAGGCCGATCTTCCAGCCCGCAACCGCGTCCGGCCAGCGCGAAATGGAGTAATCCTGGATCTCGTAACCTTCCGCCATACTGCCGGGCAGCGTGCCGGGATATTGCGGCAGGCCAGCCGCCTTTCGGCGAGCCGACACGAAGGCATCCGAGATGGATTTCTGGTTAGGCGTCAAAGCGTGCATTCCCCGGTTTTCCTCGCCTTGTTGTGCGGCGGGTTGGTCTGACGAAGGGGCTTGAACCGCCTTCGTTTTGGGTTACGGTTCCAAAAAAGGAAACCGGTGTCATTTTTCACGGTATTCCCTCAAGATCAAGCCGCAAGCACAAATCTGCGGCCAGCAATTGGGGCGCTGCAGGGGTATAAGGGCAGGCCCGGGAGGAGACGGACATGTTGAGAAGCGCTTTGCTCATTGGCGTTTGCGCCATCGCGACCGGTTGCAGCGATACGCCGCAGCCCGATACCGCCCTTGAAGCCCCCGCATCACCGCACGCCGCAACGTCAGACAATCACGCGGCGGCCCCGCAGATCATCGCCTTCCCGGGCGCAGACGGTTTCGGACGTTACGCGGTCGGCGGTCGCGGCGGCCGGGTCTACACAGTCACCAATCTCAATGACAGCGGACCGGGCTCCCTGCGCGAGGCCGTCGAGGCCGAGGGGCCGCGCACGGTCGTATTTGCCGTCTCCGGCACCATCCAGCTGGAAGACCGGCTGACGATCGAGAATGACAATATCACCATCGCCGGACAGACCGCTCCAGGCGCCGGTATTGCGCTGCGCGACTATCCGCTGCGGATCAATGCCAACAATGTCATCGTGCGCTATATCCGCTCCCGGATCGGTGGCGAAAGCCTGGTCGAGGATGACAGCATTTCCATCGTCGGCGGCTCCGACATCATCGTCGATCACGTCTCGACAAGCTGGGCCATCGACGAAGTCCTGTCCTCCTCGCAGAGCTTCCGCGGCCTGCCCGGGCAGAAACACCTGACCAATCTGACGGTGCAATGGTCGATCATTTCCGAGGGCCTGTATGATGCCGGCCATGAAAAGGGCGACCGCGCTTATGGCAGCCTGATCCGGGGCAATAATGGGGCCCGCTATTCCTGGCACCACAATCTGTGGGCCAACAACCATTCCCGCATGCCGCGCATCGGCAATTACGCGACGCCCTTCGATGATCCGGACGGGCTGCTGATCGATTTCCGCAATAATGTCTTCTACAATTGGGGACATGGCGCGCAGACCGATTTTTGGGACTGGGTGCCGGAAAGCGCCTCCTTTGATCCCAGCCAGCACATGGGCCTGAACCAGCCGCCGCTCTATGGCCGCGAGGGCACGGATTTCCACTATGCCGCCGGTACGGATCTCGATCCCGCCTCGGTCGCCCGCTACAATTTCGTCAATAATGCCTATGTCCAGGGCCCCGACACGCTGGGTCCGATCATCTTCTACATGCGCAACACGACGGGGCGCGCCTATTTCGCCGGCAATACGATGGATGGCGAACTGGGCGAGCAAATGCCCATGCTGCGCTCCGCCGCCCATGAGCTGAGCTGGGTGGATGAACCCTATGATGTCGTCTTCGGCGAGACCCAGACCGCGCTGGATGCCTATGAGGCTGTCCTCAATGGGGTCGGTGCCTCGCTGTGGCGCGATGCCGTGGATGAGCGCGTGATCAATGATGTCCGCAATGGCACGGGCCAGATCATTTCCTCCGAAGCGGAAGTCGGCGGATGGCCGGACCTGCCCGGTGGTGATCCGCGCCCGGACAGCGATGGGGACGGCATGCCGGATGCCTGGGAAGAAACCCATGGCCTGGACGCCGCCGATCCCGCCGACGGTGCGCTGGACAGCGATGGCGACGGCTACACAAATCTGGAAGACTGGCTGAACAGCCTGGTCCCGGCGAACGGATAACGCTGCGGATCCGGGGAGGAGACGCCATGATCAACCGACGACATCTGATTGCCTCGGGTGCAGCCCTGGCTGTAGCCGGATGCGGTCGCGGCGAACGCGCCCTGAATTCGGCCGACGCCCATGCGGCGGACTATCCGACCGTTCAGGGCGTGCAAGCGATGGCCGACATGATCGCCGAACGGTCCGGCGGCCGGCTGTCGATGAAGATCTTTGCCGGCGGACAGCTGGGCTCCGAGCGTGACACGCTGGAACTCACCGTGTTCGGCGCGCTCGACCTCAACCGGGTCAATCTGGCGCCGCTCAACTCGATTGCGTCGGAAACCGTGGTTCCCGCCCTGCCCTTCCTGTTCAATTCGATCGACCATATGCGCCGCTCCCTGGATGGCGCACCGGGTCAGGCCATCCTGGATTCGCTGGAACCGCACGGGCTGATCGGGCTGTGCTTCTATGACAGCGGTGCCCGCAGCTTCTACAATACGCGCGGCCCGATCATGGAACCGGCCGACCTGCAGGGCCTGAAGATCCGCGTGCCCAATTCGGACGTCTATGTCTCCATGGTCGGTGCTCTGGGCGCCAATGCGACGCCCATGTCCTTCGGCGAGGTCTATCAGGGCCTGGTCCAGGGCGTGATCGACGGGGCCGAGAATAACTGGCCCTCCTATGAGGCCACCCGGCATTTCGAGGCGGCCCGCTATTACTCCCTGTCACGCCATGTCATGGCACCGGAAGCCCTGGTCATGTCCAGGCGCAGCTGGGACCGGTTGTCACCGGACGATCAGGACCTGTTCCGCCAGGCGGCCCGCGACAGCGTGCCGGTCATGCGGGCGCTGTGGGATGCCCGGGTTGATGCCTCGCGGCAGCGCGTGCTGGATGCCGGCATCCAGGCCAATGAAATCCCCGATATCGGTGCCTTTTCCGAACGCATGGGCGATGTCTGGGACCGGTATGTGACCAGCGATGTCCAGCGCCGCCTGGTCGAGGATATCCGCAATATGGGGGCCGCGGTCTGATGTCTGCCATTGCCCATTTCCTGCGCCTGGCCAGTCGCAGCCTGCTCGTGCTCGGCGGGATCGGCCTGAGTGTGATGACACTGATCATCGGCTGGCAGGTCTTCGCCCGCTATGTCCTCAATGCCAGCCCGTCCTGGTCCGAACAGGCCTCGCTTGTGCTGATGATCTGGTATGTCTCCTTCGCCGCAGCCGCCGGCGTGAAGGAAGGCTTCCACATCCGCATTTCCGCCCTGGTGAATGCCCTGCCCTCCGGCCCGCAGAAACTGATCAATATCGGTGCCCAGCTCGTGGTCGCCCTGGTCGGTGTCGCCATGGCCGTCTGGGGCGGGGAGTTGATCACCCGCACCTGGGAACATGTCATCCCGACCCTGGGTATTCCGCGCGGCGCGGCCTATCTGCCCCTGCCCGTTTCCGGTGCCCTGATCACCCTGTTCGCGCTGGAAAACATCCTGGAAATCCTCAATCCGGCCGCCGCCGGCGAAACGGAGGCGTAGGCATGGAACTCGCCATTCTCCTCGGAGTTCTCACCCTGCTTCTGGTCTGCGGTGTGCCCGTCGCCTTCTCCCTGCTGGGCGCGACCCTGGTCACCTTTTTCTTCATGGATTTGCCGGCCATCGGCGTGTTCCAGCGCATGGCGGGCGGGATGAGCGTGTTCTCGCTCATGGCCATTCCCTTTTTCGTCTTTGCCGGCGAACTCATGCACCGATCCGGCATCGCCGAAAGACTGGTCAGGGTGGCTGAAGCCGCCTTCGGCCGGGCGCGGGGCGGTCTGGGTCAGGTCGATGTCGGCGCCTCCATGCTGTTCGGCGCTGTCTCTGGTTCGGCCATTGCCTCGGTCTCGGCCATGGGATCCACCCTGATGCCGATGATGAAGTCGCGGGGCTATGACGCGGACTATGCCGTCAATGTCACCTCGACCTCGGCGATCTGCGGCCTGCTGATCCCGCCCTCGCACAACATGATCATCTATGCGGCCGCGGCGGGTGTCGGCGTGTCGATCGGCGAGCTTTTCGTGGCCGGGATCGTGCCGGGCCTGCTAACCGGCGGCGCCCTGATGGTGGCGGCCTGGGCCGTCGCCGTGAAGCGCGGTTATCCGCGCGGCGAATTCCCGGGCTGGATGGTCTTCCTGCGGGCCCTGATCATGGCGCTGCCGGGCCTGATGACCGCGATCATCATCGTCGGCGGCGTATTGGGTGGTTTCTTCACCGCCACGGAAAGCTCGGCCATTGCCGTCATCTACACGGTCGCCGTGGCGGCCCTTCTGTATCGCTCCATGGGGGCGAAGGCCTTTCTGGAAGCGGCCGTGCAGGCCGTGCGGACCACCGCCATGGTCCTGCTCATCATCGGTTCGGCCTCGGCTTTCGGCTGGACACTGGCCCTGCTGGAAGCGCCGGCCCAGCTGGCCAGCCTGATCACCACGCTGACCGACAATCCGATCCTGATCCTGCTGATCATCAATGTGATCTTGCTGGTGCTGGGCACCTTCATGGACATGTCACCGCTGATCGTGATCACCACACCCATCTTCCTGCCGATCGTTTCGGGCCTGGGGATGGACCCGGTCCAGTTCGGCGTGGTGATGATGCTCAATCTGGGGATTGGCCTGGTCACGCCGCCCGTGGGCTCTGTCCTCTTCGTGGGCTCCGCCATCGGCAAGGTCCCGGTGGAAGAGACCGTGAAGACGATCTGGCCCTTCTACGGCGCACTCTTCGTGGCCCTGATGGCAGTGACCTATTTCCCCGCCATCTCGATGAGCCTGGTCAACCTGATGCGCTAGCTCCAATTGGCCTGGGCCTGCCGGGTCCGCGCAACAAGCTCGACCATGCCCAGCGTCGCAGCGTGAGCGACCATGCCGACGGACCACCACAGGGTCGGCCATTTCATGATCCAATAGCCGGATGTGTCCCCCAGGCTGATCGCTGCAAAGACCGCCATGCCGATGACATAACCGGCGAAGTGGATGCCAACCGACAGGCGCAAGCCAGACACGACTTTCGCGTCCTTTTTGCGAACAATCTCGGCCGCCTCGGCCTCCGGATCGATGCACAGCGCCAGGACCTCGACACCGAAGGCCGCCGCCAGCGCCATCAGCGTGTCCTTGGAGGCGGGCTCGCCCTTCTCGATTCGCTGCAGGGTGCGCAGGCCGATACCGGCCAGTTCAGCCAGGTGCTCCTGCGACCAGTGCCGCTCTTCGCGCCAGCGTCTGATCTTCGCTGCGTCTGCCTTGAAGGCCATGAAACTCTCCTTGCGGGCTGTTGTAATCCGATTGCCCCGGAAGACCACCTCCCGCGCCGCGCCGCCACGCCAGTCTTGCGTCACGGACCCGCCAGACACCCGCCAGTGACACGCCAGACAGAAAAAGGGCGGCCCGACCGAGCCGCCCTCTTCACAATCCGATGTCCGCAGGGACTAGTCCTTGGAACCGCCAAACAGCGTTTCCAGGTCGATATCATCATTGGACTTGAACTCGTCTTCCTGCTCGGCGTGCAGGTCTTCCTGGGCCTTGAGCGTATCGGCAAGCATTTCCGGATTTTCCTCTTCCAGCTTGCGGCGGCGGGCCGAAGCCTTCTTCACCTGCTCGTCGAGGTCGATCTGGGTGCACAGGCCGAGCGAAACCGGATCGGTCGGCTTGATATTGGCGGAATTCCAGTGCGTACGGTCCCGCACGGCACCGATCGTCGTCTTCGTCGTGCCGATCAGTTTGGAGATTTGCGCGTCGGACAATTCCGGGTGGTTGCGGACAAGCCAGGCGATCGCGTCCGGACGGTTTTGGCGGCGCGACAGCGGCGTATAGCGCGGACCGCGGCGCTTGGACGGGGAGTGGAGATCGGCATATTTCGGCTTCACCACCGTCATCTGGTAGTCCGAATTGGCTTCGGCCTTCTCGATTTCCTCACGCGTCAGCTGACCGTTGGAGATCGGGTCAGCGCCCCGCACGCCCACGGCCACATCACCGTCAGCAATGCCTTTGACTTCCAGCGGGTGCAGGCCGCAGAAACCGGCGATCTGGTCAAAGGTCAGCGACGTGTTGTCGACGAGCCAGACAGCCGTGGCTTTCGGCATCAGGATCTCGGTCATGGATTCCCTCTTCGTTGGGGAGAAACAAAAAAAGCCCGACACGGCGGCCGGGCTTGGGCTTCCGACGCTCTGAAGTGGCGGAGCCAGTCTCAAAGCGATTTGAGACTTTTATATCGCGTTTTCGCGTTACTGGAAAGCGGTCAGGGCGGAGATTGTCAGCAGGTCAGAAGGATCTTTCCCGAGTGCTGGCCACTATCGAGACGTTCGTGCGCCGACGCGGCGTCAGCGAGCGCAAACCGGCTGTCGACGACGGGGATCACCTGGCCGGCCTCGATCCAGGGCCAGACCGTCTTGTGAATGGCCGCCGCCAGCCGCGCCTTCTCCTCGACCGGCCGGGCCCGCAGGGTGGAGCCCGTCAGGGTGATCCGCTTCAGCATGACACGCATCAGGTCCAACTCGCACCGGCTGCCCTGCAGGAAGGCGATGGAGACAATGCGGGCGCCGGCCCGGGCGCAATTGATGTTCTTCTGCACATTGCTGCCGCCCACCATGTCCAGGATGACATCGGCGCCGCCGGCCTCGTTCACAACAGTCTCGAAGTCTTCCTCGCGGTAATTGATCGCGATATCCGCGCCGAGCTTGCGGCACAGAGCAAGCTTGTCCGGTGTCCCCGCCGTCGCGATCACACGGGCTCCGTGCGCCTTGGCCATCTGGATGGCGGTCGTGCCGATCCCGCTGGTCCCGCCATGCACAAGGAGTGTTTCATCCCGCGACAATGCGCCAATCTCGAACACATTCGTCCAGACCGTGAACACGGTTTCGGGCAGTCCGGCCGCATCGACGAGATCAACGCCGGAGGGGGCCGGGAGAACGGAACCTGCTGGGGCCACCACATGTTCGGAATAACCGCCGCCAGCGACCAGTGCGACGACCGCATCACCGATCGTGTGCCCCGTTACGCCTTCCCCCAGAGCCACGACATGTCCGGAAACCTCCAGCCCCAGGCCTTCCGGAGCACCGGGCGGCGCGGGATAGAAACCAAGCCGCTCGATCTGGTCCGGGCGATTGACGCCACAAGCGGTGTTCCGGATCAGGATTTCGCCCGGCCCCGGTACCGGAATGTCCCGTTCCACCAGCTCCAGCACGTCCGGACCACCGGGCTCGCGGGTTATCACGATATGATTGATCTGGGGCTGGGACATGGGAATAGCTCCGCTCTCGCGCTATATGATCGGGCGAACCGCAACAAACAGGTGGGACGGTCATGTTTCATGATGAAGATAGCGCCGCCGGTGCCAAGGCCAAGCACACGATCACACCGGGCGAAGACCTCTCGGAGCTTTCTCTGGAGGATCTGGCGGAACGCAAACGCCTCCTGCAGGAGGAAATCCTGCGCATCGACGCGATGACTGAGAAAAAACAGGCCGGACGGTCCGCTGCCGACGCCGTGTTTAAGTTTTGATCAAACTCTTTTGGGAAGCTGGCCCGCGGATTGCTTTGATTCGTTCGAACCCTGAGATCGACCGATAAACGGACGCGTGATGACTGATACGACGCCGACCCTCTTCCCCGCCGGGGGCGCACCTGCCGCCCGAGCCCAGGATTTTGCCAATTCGGAGATGTTCCAGAAACTCTTCCGGGAAGGCATGGATCTGGTCGAGGAGACAGCCGCCTATCTGGATGGGCCGGGCCGCGACGATTCCAAATCGCTCGACCGCGCCGGCGCCCTGTCCTACGCCACCGAGAGCATGAAGCTCACCACACGCCTGATGCAGGCCGCCTCCTGGCTGCTCGCCCAGCGCGCGGTCTCCGAAGGTGAAATGAGTGCCGAGGATGCCACGGACGGCAAATACCGTCTCAGCACCGACAAACCGACCGATGGTCTCTGGCCGGAAGGCGAAGACGCACCGCGCACGCTGATGGATCTGGTGACCCGGTCACGTCGTCTCTATGAGCGGCTGAAGCGGATCGACGACAATCTCTACATTGATGGTCTGGTCGAAGCCGACAGCAATCCCGTTGCGGATCAGATGGCCATGCTGCGCGGCGCTTTCGGCGACCGCTAGAAGTCCGGTTCCAGCTCGGAACGACGGTGCGGCAGCATGATGAGCTCAGGCTCGACATGCTGCACATTGTCAACGGTCAGGGACGGATAGCGCACTTCCACGCGAACGACGAAATCAATGTCCGCACTCTCGATGCGGAACGGGATCATACTGACCTGGACGGGGCGTGAGCGCCCTTCGCGGGTCAGCATGGCCATCGCCTGGACGCCCTCAAGCTTGCCGTCAAACAGACCCGCCTTCTCCAGCTCCGCCAGCTGGGCATCGACCTGTTCACCGAACAGTCCGCGCAGGGGACGTCCGACATCATCGGCACGCAGGAAATCTGTGCGGGCCTCCAGACCTTCACTGACCAGCTCGATATGGACAGTCCCATCACGCCGCGCCATCAGGAAAGCAACGTTGGGACTGGAGCGGACACTCTGTTTGAGGGCGCGCAGAAAGCGCTCGGGCGGGGTCTGGGCCAAGCGGCGAAGCAGGCGGCGCTGGGCGCTCTCCGGTGGCTCTGCAACCCCGCGCTCCCATTGACTCACACTGGCTTGGCTTACGCCCAATTGCCGCGCGAGGACATCCTGTTTGAGGTCCTCAAAATAGCGCAATTCCTTGATTTTTCTTGCCCAGTCCATGCCCCAAACACGTACTTTTATTGTGTATTTATCACACTTGCCTTGTGCCCGGAAGGCTATGCGAAATCCAGCGTTATTTTACTAGTCCGGGAGAGGAGTGCCGAAGTTTCGCCCTCCGTGCATAACAATCTCTCAATACTCACCTGAAAGGCGTCGAACGTGGTGACCTCCGGACTGGCGAACCAGGGCGGACGCGCCGACTCTCCGGGCTTGCGCCGGACATGCACATTCCAGCCATCGAACAGGCGGTCTCCAACTTCCACCAGACCGGCCAGCACGACTTTCTCGTGCCGGGCATCCGTCTGGATCCTTGAGAAAGTCCGCGTCAATGTCGAGCGAGGTCCTTCGAGGACCTGCACGAAAAGGTCGTCATCGACGATCAGGACACCGCTGAGCCCGTCGCGGGGATTGTTGCGGCGTCCCGCTTCCAGAATGTTCTCCAGCATCCGCTCGGCATCGGCCGGGTCTGTACCCTGCCAGCGCCGCCGGCTGAAATAGAGCAGTCGGGACAGCAGCATCAGCCAGCGGCCCGGGTCTGTTCGAGAAAGCCATGCACTTTCTCGCGCAAGGAGGTCACGGCCTGGCGAACGCTCTGGGCCTCCGCCTTCACGAAGTCGGAGGACTGGGAGCATTCGCGCACGCTTTCCTCCAGTTTCGCGGAAGACTTGGCTCCGGCCGCATTGCCCGTCGCGGCTTCATTCGCGCTCCGAACGATTTCACGGATCGCGGAAGACTGCTCCTCGATCGCAGCATTGATGCTGACCGAGGCCTCATTCACCGCGTCGATGGTCTGGCGGATATTGCGGATCGCATCGCCGGCCGTGGAGGCACCCTGCTGCACGGCCCCGATCTGCTGGCTGATCCGCTCCGTCGCGTTCGCCGTCTGCTGGGCCAGATGCTTCACCTCTCCCGCGACAACGGCAAAACCGGCACCGGCTTCGCCGGCACGGGCGGCTTCAATGGTGGCATTGAGCGCGAGAAGATTGGTCTGTTCGGCGATGTCCTGGATCAGACCGACAATATTGCCGATCTCCTGGGCAGCGCCGTTCAGCGTGTCCATGACCTGGCCGGCAGAGCCAACCTGATCCACCGCTTCCCGGGCCCGGTCGCTGGTCTGGTTGACCTGACCGGAAATTTCATCGACCGCGCCGCGCATCTGCTCGGCCGCAACAACGACAGACTGGACATTCTGGGACGCAGCCTGGGCTTCGCGCGAAGTGGTTGCCGCATCCTCCAGCGAGGCATTGACGGCCTCGCCGACCCGGCCCGCCAGCTCGTCCAGGCGGTTGGAGGTGTCGGCCAGCTCGTCGAGCGTCGCCGAAACATTGGCATCCAGCGTATCGGCCACGCGAACCCGCGCTTCACGGGCCTGGGCCTCACCGGCTTCCAGATAGGTTGAAAGCGCCAATTCCATATCCAGGAAGACCGCCCGGATCAGGGCGTCCACCCAGGCGTCCGCCTTGTCCTCCTGCCCGCGTGAAAACAGCCCGCGACGCGCGCCCGCCTTCATCGCGCCCCGGACCAGATGGGATGCAATCCCGGCATAGCCGGCGACATAGATGCGCGGCTCCAGTCCGATCTCGCAATGGACCTCGCCAATCCTTCGGACATTCTCGAAATAACAATCATCAAACTCGCCGGACAGGATTGATTGCCAGTGGGAGATCTGATGCTGTTTGGCATGATCGCGATGGGCGTCATCCCGGAAGAACTCCGCGACGCCCGGCGCGCGGGACAAAGTCGCGTAGAATTCTGTCAGTGCGCCTTCCAGAACACTGGGCAGGACATCCTGCATGTCGCACAAGCTGTCGCGCGTCTCTGCGGTGATCGCAAAATTGGAAATGCGTTCGGCCTTGAGCTGATCAGACATGGCCCTTCCCCTTGGTGGCTTATTTCAACCGACGGTGAAGAAAACGCGGTAAACAGCTCCTTAATGACCCCCAAATTACTAAAATAATTCAGTGACTTGCTAGTAAAATAGTAGTTTCATCGAGCAACAACGATACAATTATGCAAGCTTGGACACGAAAAAGCGCGGCACCTTCCGGTACCGCGCCTTTGCATGACAAGTTTTATGCGCGCTCTGTCGCGCGTCAGGCTCAGACGAAGCCTTTGAACTTGTCCTTGAAGCGGGACACGCGGCCACCGCGGTCCATCAACTGCTGATTGCCGCCGGTCCAGGCCGGGTGAGACGTCGGGTCGATATCCAGGGTCAGGACATCGCCTTCCTTGCCCCAGGTCGACTTGGTCTGAAACTCGCTCCCGTCGGTCATCTTCACGGTGATGACGTGGTATTCGGGATGGATATCCTTTTTCATCGGTCCGGCTTTCTTTCATCCGCCGCGCCACACCGATCCACAGCCGGGCACGCAGCTCAATAAACTCAGGAGCGGGGCTGATACAGGATGTGCGCGAAAAGGGCAAGCAGGCTTGTGAGTCTTATGGAATGCGCCGGACCGGACCTTGGATGGGGGCCGCAATGTGTGTATGCTTATACATACATCCAGCGAGGCCGCGATGAGCGATCCGGACTACACGCAACCAAGCCGCCGCAAGCGCACCAATCTGACCGTGCGCGAAGACATCATGGCCGAAGCCAAGGCCTTGGGCCTGAATACCTCACGCGCCGCGGAAGCCGGTATAGCCGCCGCAGTGAAGGCCGAGAAAGAACGCCGCTGGCTGGAAGAGAATGCCGACGCAATCAAGGCCCACAATGAGCGGATCGAGCGGGAGGGCATGTTGTTGCCAACGCCTTGGTGGGCCATTCCCAAAGACGACTGATGGCACGGTTCGACCTCTACAGGGTGCACAACTGGCCCATTCCGTTGCTGGTCGATGTTCAGGCAGACTTTCTCGATGACCTGTCCAGCCGGGTCGTCATTCCGCTCAAATCACAGGCGAACACGTCGGGCCCCGACCTTCCCCGGCTGACACCGACCCTGATTATTGAAGGCCAGCCCTATTGGCTCATGACCAGCGAGATCGGCGCCCAACCACTGAGGTGGCTTGGCCAACCCGTCGGCAATATCCGCCAGCATCGCGACACGATCACCGCCGCGATGGACTTCCTGTTCCAGGGGTTCTGAACCGACCTAGCGCGAGGTCAGTTTCAGCTCGATCCGGCGATTGCGGGCATTGGCTTCGGCCGTGCGCCCCTCGGCGATCGGGTAGTGCTCACCGAAACCGGCGGCTACGAGCCGGTCGGAGGGCACACCCAATTCCTCGAACCAGTTCACCACCGAGATCGCCCGCGCGGCAGAGAGGTGCCAGTTGGACGGATATGTCGTGCGGATCGGCACCGGATCGGTATGGCCATCAATCCGGATCACCCATTCCAGGTCCTCCGGGATTTCTTCGGTCAGCTGGATGATCGCATTGGCGATCGGGCGCAGGCTCTCGCGCCCTTCACTGGACAGGGCTGCCGAGCCGGACGGGAAGAGGACATCGGTCTCGAACACAAAACGGTCCCCGACCACGCGGACCCCCGTGCGGTTGCCCAAAATGGCCTGGAGACGCCCGAAGAAGTCGGACCGGTAAGCGGCCAGTTCTGCAGCCCGTTCGGCCAGGGCCGCATTCAGGCGGCGCCCCAGATTGACGACCTGGGCCTCAGCCTCTTCCGCCCGCTGTTCAGCGGCATCCAGCGCTGCATTGAGCGTGGCGATCTGGTCGCGCAGGACCTGCATCTGCTGGTTCAGCAGGGCGAGAGCCCGCCGGCTGGATTCGGAAAGTTCCTGTTCTGCCGTCAGCTCGGCCTGGAGCTCGGCCGCCTGGCTGGTGGCCAGGGTGAGCGCGCCCTGCAGGGCATCGCGCTCTTCTTCCAGACCGGTGATGGTCAGTTCCAGCTGGGCATTCTCGTCGCGGGCAATATTCAGCTCGTCGGCAAGCTGGGCGAGCTGGGCATTGAGATCGGCCAGCTGGTCGTCACGATTGGTCAGGGCACGGGACAGGGCGAACTGACCCGCTACGAAGATCGCCAGCAGGAAGATGATGACGAGCAGAAGCGTGGCCAGGGCATCGACGAAGCCGGGCCAGTGGTCGCCATTATCGGCTTCCTGGAAACGCGCGAACCGGGGCGAAGACATGGCTTACTCCCCTCCCCGCTCCCGCTGTTGCAGGGTTCGGATCAGGACCCGGATTTCATCGCGCAGGGCGCGGGCCGCCTCTTCATTGGAGGCACGGCTGTCATCGGCAAAGCGCTGCAGCGTGGTGTCGAGCTGGCGGGTATGACGTTCCAGCGTGTGCGCCAGCCGGTCCAGCGTCTCGGCCGTCTGCTCCAGCAAGGCACCAACATATGCGGATGACACTTCACCATCGCCGTCCGTGGCCGGACCCGCCGCCGCCAGGCGGGAGATGGAAGAGAGCCATTCCTCAATCTCATTGTAGAAACGGTTCTGGGCGCGCCCGGCCTGCAGATCGAGGAAGCCGATCACCAGCGAACCGGCCAGACCGAAGAGCGAGGAGGCAAAGGCGGTGCCCATGCCCTGGATCGGCTCTTCAATGGCCGACATGAGGCGCATCACATCCGCTTCACCGCCGGTGGAGCTTTCCGTCACGGCGCGCACGGCCTCACCGACATCACCGACCACCTGCAACAGGCCCCAGAACGTGCCCAGCAGGCCAAGGAAAATCAGCAGGCGGCCGAAATAGCGGGTAAAGGCGCCAGCCTCCGCCATGCGGGCAGCCACGGAGTCGAGCACGGTGCGGACCGAGCCGGCGGAGAGGGAGACTTTCTTGCCCGTCGCCCCGATCATCGACGCCATGGGCGCGATCAGCGCCGGCGGACGACCCAGAGCGGCGGGGTCTTCGGAAGAACGGAAACGCATCAGCCAGCGCGCCGCCGGACCGATCCCCAGCGCCTGGGCATAGGTGTAGAGCACGCCGATCACCAGAACGCCGATGATCAGGCCATTGATCGCCGGATTGGCCAGGAAAGCCGCTTCCAGCGGGCCGATCAGGAAGACGGCCAGCGCGATGACCACGGCGGTGAACATCGCCATCCAGATGATGTAGCGCCACGGGCCGGTGAAACGCACTTCCGGTGCCGTGTCACGCGGCTCATCATTCCGGTCCAGTACAGGCATGCTTTCCCCTTATGGCAGCGTACGACCTTCCTCACCCCCGATTGGGACATTTTGGAGGCGAGGTCAAAGCCTTCATTCCCGCCGTCCCGCTTCGGACGTGGAAACCCGCGCGAAACATTATCCGATCTGGAAACAATAAGCTTCCGCTCTCCGGACTTATTTCCACCCGGGGCAGACCCATTTCCCGGATCAGGATTTTGCCCCCACAGGGCCCCGAAACAGGAGTGGAACCATGTCCTCTGCAAACCGGAACCGCGTTCTGCGGATCGATGCCAGCATGCGCCGCGACGGCTCGCAATCACGCGCCCTGACCGATCGTGTGATCGAACGATTGCGCGCCGCGCAGCCGGATCTCAAAGTCCAGGTCCGCGACTTGGCCGAGCCGGGCCTGCCCTTCATCGATGAAGCCTGGATCAATGCCAATTTCACCGACCCGGCCGAACGCAATGATGATCAGAAAGCCGCGCTGGCCCGCTCTGATGCTCTCGTCGAGGAGCTGCGCCAGGCCGACACGATCGTGATCGGCACGCCCATCTACAACTACACCATCCCGGCAGCCCTGAAGGCCTGGATCGACATGGTGGTGCGGGCCCGCGAAACCTTCCGCTACACCGAAGACGGTCCGGAAGGCTTCCTCAAGGGCAAGCGCGCCATCATCGTCTTTACGTCCGGCGGCACGGATCTGGGCGGGGAGAATGACTTCGCGTCAGACTATCTCCGCTACATCCTCGGCTTCATCGGCATCACCGACATCGACTTCATCAATGCCGGCGGGCTGGCCTTCGGTGCGGATGAGCGTGTGGCGGCCGCGAGCGAAACCATCGAGACGCTCGCGGCATAAGCCGGATTACTTGGCGGCGATGAGGCGCTTGTTGAGTTCGCCCAGCATGGCCTCATTGCCCGCCACGATATTGCCGGTGCGCAGGATATCCTCGCCACCATCAATCTCGGCGACAAAGCCCCCGGCTTCCTTCACCAGGACAATGCCGGCAGCAATGTCCCAGGATTTCAGATTGCGTTCCCAGAACCCGTCATAACGACCCGCAGCCACCCAGGCGAGGTCCAGCGCGGCTGAGCCCATGCGGCGGATGCCGGCGCAATGCGGCATGATCTGATGCAGTTCTTTCAGGAAGGAGGCATGCCCCGTCTTGCCCAGGAAGGGCATGCCGGTGGCAAACACGGCTTCATCGAAATGCTTGCGGTCGGCCACGCGCAGGCGGCGATCGGCCAGCCAGGCACCCCGGCCCTTTTCCGCATGGAACATCTCGTCAGTGGCCGGATTGTAGATGACACCCGCCACCAGCTCTCCCTCACGCTCCAGCGCGATGGAGATGGCGAAATGCGGCATGCCATGCAGGAAGTTCAGCGTGCCGTCGAGCGGATCGACGATCCAGCGGTGGGAGCGGTCCGACCCTTCCACAATGCCGCGCTCTTCCATCAGGAAGCCATAGCCCGGGCGGGCCGTGGTCAGGCGGTCATAGATGATGTCCTCGGCCTTCTTGTCTGCCACCGAAACAAAGTCCGCCGGCCCCTTGCGGGAGACCTGCAGGTGTTCGATGTCGCGGAAGTCCCGGTTCAGCGACCGCCCGGCGCGGGCAGCCACTTCGGTCATCACGGTGAGGAGGGGAGAGAGCGCACCCATGACGGATCAGTCCGCGCGGCGGACGTAGGAACCGTCCTCGGTCGCGACGATGACCTTCTCGCCAACACCCACGAAAGGCGGAACGGAGGACCGCACACCATTGTCCAGAATGGCCGGCTTGTAGGAATTGGCCGCGGTCTGGCCCTTAACGACCGGCTCGGTCTCGGCAACTTCCAGGGTGACGTGCTGCGGCAGGGAGATGCCGATCGGACGCTCTTCGTGGAATTCCACGACCACGGTCATGCCTTCCTGCAGATAGGCCGCACGATCTTCACCGACGAAATCCTTCTGCAGCTCGATTTGCTCATAGGTCTCGCTGTCCATGAAGGTCAGCATGTCGCCGCTGTCGAACAGGAAGGTGTGGTCCTTCTGTTCCAGACGCACGCGCTCGACCTTGTCGGCGGCGCGGAAGCGTTCATTCAGCTTGCGGCCATCGAGCAGGTTCTTCAGCTCGACCTGGGCGAAAGCGCCGCCCTTGCCCGGTTTCACGTGATCGGTCTTCACCGCCACCCAGAGCGTGTCCTGGTGCATCAGCACATTGCCGGGACGGATTTCATTGCCGTTGATTTTCATGAACTCACCTGTCGAGCCGAGAGCAAGACGCGCCGGCCCCTGCCGCGCGCTGCCGCCAAATTTGGCGCTCTCCTATCAGTGAGGACGCAGAACGGCAAGCGACGGGCCGATATCGCCTCAGTCGGTTTCACCCAATTCGCGCATCCGCGCCTGAACATCCAGGGGCAGAACCCGCTCGAGCGCCGCCTGCAGGCGGTCGCGATCCGGATTGTGGACCGGCACGCCCATCACATCGCTGGCCGCCGCAACCGCCCAGCGATAGGCGGTTTCAAGATCCTGCTCGACACCTTCACCCTGGGCAAGGACGAAGGCGTAAAGATACTGGCTTTCCGCATCACCGCCCCGGGCCCCTTCGCCGAACCAGTGTGCCGCAGCGCTGCGATCCATCTCGCCGCCGCGGCCCTGATAGAGCATCAGCCCGTACTGGCCCTCCGCCGGGGCATAGCCGCTTTCCGCGGCAATGCGCAGCCAGCGGCGTGCTTCGACATCACCGGCCGGCCCGCCTTCGCCATCCGCCCACATCATGCCGGCCTGGAAGGCGCCTTCGGCGATATTCGCTTCGGCAGCCCGTTCAAACCAGACCCGGGCGCCTTCCGCATCGCGCGGACCGCCCACACCTTCGTCCAGCATCATGGCCAGCTGATACTTGGCCTCTGCGGAGCCTTGCTGGGCCGCGCGCTCCGCCCATTCACGGGCCAGGACGGCTTCCTGCGGAATGCCGGAGGTTTTCAGGGCGAGCGCATAGGCGACCATCGCATCGATATGACCGGCGCGCGCGGCCCGATCGAACCAGCGGCGCGGCGTACCCAGGCCCAAGCTTTCATCACCCAGCCGGGCCAGCAGGCCGAGCTGATAGAGCGCAACCGGGTGATCGGTTTCGGCCGCCCGGCCGAACCAGTCGGCGGCAGCGGGAATATTCTGGGCCTGACCGACACCATCGCGCGCCATGATGCCCGCCAAAGCGGCCGCATCGGCCTGGCCCGCCACCGCCGCCGTCTCGGCATAACGGCGCGCCAGCACCCAATCACCGCCCATATAGGCGATCTGGGCGCGGTACCAGGCTTCATCCACCGGCGTCATTTCTGACGGCAATTCCGCCGCCTCCGCGTCCAGCCCGTCGGCCGCAGCATCCTGCACGTCCTGCGGCAGCAGGATCAGCTCGTTCGGAAAAGCCGGCGCTTCCTCGCTGTCCGGTGCGGTCTGCGCGAGACTGGCCGGAGCAAAAAACACAAGGGCGAAGCTGGAGAGAAAACGCGTGATCATGTCAGTCTTTCAGCGCCGGGATGGGGTCCGGGTCAAGTGACAAGGCCGTCATCCGGTCCGGACCAGTCTCAGGCCTCACACAGCGCGTTGAAGGCCTTGACGGCGGC
The DNA here is from genome assembly GCF_016817355.1 of Maricaulis parjimensis. Lineage (GTDB taxonomy): Bacteria > Pseudomonadota > Alphaproteobacteria > Caulobacterales > Maricaulaceae > Maricaulis > Maricaulis parjimensis. Next base: position 38,280 of record NZ_JADOTT010000002.1, on the reverse strand, counting down.
TTCCGGTCCATCCGGATGCTGCCAGACGCCACCGCACACGGCGAGAAAGTCCGCACCGGCCGCAATCAGGGGCGCCGCATTCTCGACCGTGATCCCGCCAATCGCGACACAGGGCAGCTCGAACAATTCGGTCCACCAGGTGAGAACATCGGGACTGGCCTGATGGGCGACATCCTTCGTGGCGGTCGGGTAGAAGGCGCCGAACGCGACATAGTCGGCCCCCGCCTCGCCAGCGACCATGGCCAGGTGGCGGCTGTCATGGCAGGTCACGCCCACCGTACGATCCTTGCCCATGATGGCACGGGCCGCTTTCACCGTTCCGTCCTGCTGGCCGATATGCACCCCGTCACACCCCAGCGCGTCCGCCAGTTCCGCGTCATCATTGAGGATGGCAGCGACACCGCGGGCCTGGGCGATCCGGATCAGGTCGGGCGCCAGCTTGCGGATGTCGGCCTGGTCGTGATCCTTCAGGCGGATCTGCAGGGCCGCCACCTCACCCGCATCCAGCGTATCGGCCAGGCGGGCCGCAAAGCCGGCATCAATACGGGGGGGCGTAATCAGGTAAAGCTGACTGGTCATGGCGGGCCTTGTGACAGCTGACCCCGGACGTGACAATGAATTTTTCCCGGGAAATTCCGCGTGTTCATCACCGCTTCATGTTCAACATTACAGTGTGCATTCCAGATCGATCATTGTAGGCTCGATTACCCATAACGCTTGAGGGGATATCCAAATGATGAAAACAATTCTCGCCGCCACGGTTGCTGTCGCTGCTTGCGCCGGTGCGTCCTTCGCCCAGGACTGGTCGCTGAACCCGACCTTCGGCTCCACCACCCTGTCCGCCGGTTTCGCGCCGGACCCGTACACCGTGTCGATCACGGCGGGCGGCAATATCGACGCCGGCTCTGCGCTGGGCGGTTCCTGCCGCGGCATGATCGCCAACGCTCCGGACTATCGTCTGAACTACAACGCCGGCAGCCTGCCGCTCTATATCGGTGCCCGCTCCAATGCCGACACGACCATCGTCGTCAACGCGCCGGACGGCCGCTGGTACTGCAATGACGACGCCAATGGCCTGAACCCGCAGGTCTGGTGGTCCAACCCGCAATCCGGCCAGTACGACATCTGGATCGGCACCTATGGCTCCGGTTCCGGCATGGCGTCCTCGACGCTGACCATTTCCGAGCTGGGCCACTAGTCGGATTGCCAGCGAAAGCGGGCACCGGTTTCGCGGTTCGGCAAACCGACCACCAAGAAACCAGACCAAAGCTCAGCTGAAACGAGAACGGGGCCCCGCGGGGCCCCGTTTTTTGTTGGGAAGATTTCCCGTTTTTCCTTCAATGCTTAGGCGGACTGTCCTAACGTCCCGCCGCGCGACGTCGCGCATTTTCTTCAAGGGGGAACATGATGTTCAACAAAATCGCAGCCACGGCTGCTGTCGCCGCTCTGGCCCTGTCGGGTGCCAGCTTCGCTCAGGACTGGTCGCTGAGCCCGAATTTCGGCACGGCCTCGCTGAGCGCCGGCTTTGCGCCGGACCCGTACGGCGTCGAAGTGGTCGCCGGTGGTTCCATCAATGCGTCAAATGTCGGCTGCGCCGGCATGATCTCGAACGCTCCGGACGTGCGCCTGCAATGGAGCGGCGGCCGGATCACGATCGGCGCCACCTCCGGTTCCGACACCACACTGGTGGTCAACGCCCCGGACGGGTCCTGGTATTGCTCCGATGACGTGAACGGCTTCGATCCGGCCCTCGTCATGTCCGGCTCCGGCCAGTACGACATCTGGGTGGGCGTCTATGGTGGTGGCACGGCCAACGCCACGCTCTACTTCACCGAATTCTGATCCGGTTCACACCGCTCAAACGGAAACGGGGCCCCGCGGGGCCCCGTTTTTTGTGTTCGGCATTCAAAAAACGACTGACTTAGGCCAGTTCTTTTTCCATGTCCGGCTCGTATTCGCCCAGCGCGGCCAGACCATTCATCTTGGCGCGGTGGTTGAAGGCTGCCATGCCGGCCGCGACATTCTCGGGCTTGCCGGCCCAGGCGGCCAGCGGTGCGGCCTGCAGGGCGCGGCCATAGGAGAAGGTCAGCGGCCAGGGCAGGTCGTAGGAGCCGTTCATCAAAGACAGGTGATGCGTGGCTTCCTCGTCGGACTGGCCGCCCGACAGGAAGGCGATGCCCGGAACAGCGGCCGGCACGCAATTGGCCAGGCACTGGACGGTCATGTCGGCGACTTCTTCCGGGCTGGCGCGATCAGCGGCCTTGGTGCCGGAGATCACCATGTTCGGCTTCAGGATCGTGCCTTCCAGCACGACGCCCTGATCGAACAGTTCGCGATACAGCGTCTTCAGCGCGAACTCGGTGACTTCATAGCAGCGCTCGATCGAGTGATCGCCGTCCATGATGACTTCCGGCTCGACGATCGGAACGATATTGGCTTCCTGGCAGAGCGCGGCGTAACGGGCCAGGGCATGCATGTTGGTGTTGATGCAGTATTGGGACGGGATGCTCTCATCACCCTGGGCCCCGATATTGACCACGGCCCGCCATTTGGCGAAGCGCGCACCCAGCTCGTAATAATCGGCCAGGCGGTCACGCAGCCCGTCCAGGCCTTCCGTGATGGTCTCGCCTTCGGCACCGGCCAGCGGCTTGGCACCCGTATCGACCTTGATGCCCGGAATGGAACCGGCATCCTGGATCAGCTTGACCAGCGGCGTGCCATCCTTGGCGGTCTGGCGAATGGTTTCATCATACAGGATGACGCCGGAAATCCGCTCGGACATGGCCGGCTCGGTGCGGAACAGCATTTCGCGCCAGTCGCGCCGATTGTCCGGCGTGGAGTCCAGATTGATCGAGGCAAAGCGCTTGCCGATCGTGCCGGTGGATTCGTCCGCGGCGAGGAGACCCTTGCCGGGTGCCACCATGCCACAGGCGATTTCGTTGAGTTGATCGAGATCCATCACATCTACCCCAGTTCGTGATCTGCTTCCGCGGCGCGGACCCCAGGCCCGCCCAAACTGTCGTCCGGACCGTTGTAATACGGTGCGGCTCGCTTGCCCACCGGGGTCAGGCGAATAGGCATTCGTCCGTCCCGGCAGAATTCATGTTATCGTTACCATCCGCCTCGCAGGGAGGCAATCGGCTTCCGGTCAGGCCTCGACACCCTCGGCTTCGAGGAGAACGGCCACGCCCGGCAATTCCTTGCCTTCCATCCACTCCAGGAAGGCACCGCCCGCCGTCGAGATGAAGGTGAAATCATCGGCCACACCGGCCTGGTTCAATGCAGCGACCGTGTCGCCGCCACCGGCCACCGCGACCAGATCGCCGGACTTGGCCATCTTGGCCGCGTGCTCGGCAGCCGCCACAGTTGCCGTGTCGAAGGGCTTGGTCTCGAAGGCCCCCAGCGGACCGTTCCAGATCAGCGTCTTGGCGCTTTCCATCGCGAGCGACAGGGCCACGACGGTCGCCGGACCGCAATCCAGGATCATTTCATCATCAGCCACATCCGTGACGGCCGCCAAGCGGGTGTCCGGATTGGGCTTGAATTCCTTGGCCAGAACGACATCGCTCGGCAGCATCAGCTTGCAGCCGGATTCCTCAGCCGCGGCGAGGATGGCGCGGGCCGTGTCGACCAGATCCTTCTCGCACAGGCTGGCCCCGACTTTCACGCCCTGCGCATGCAGAAGCGTGTTCGCCATGCCGCCACCGACGAAGAGGATGTCGACCTTCTTCACCAGATTCTGCAGGAGATCGATCTTGGTGGAGACCTTGGCACCGCCCACGAGAGCAATCACCGGACGCTGCGGCGCTTCCAGGGCGGCGACCAGATGGTCGATCTCGCGCTGCATGGCCAGGCCGGCGAAGGCCGGCAGGAGCTGGGCCACGCCCTCGGTGGAGGCATGGGCGCGGTGGGCCGCGGAGAAAGCATCGTCAACATAGAGATCGCCAAGTTCGGCCAGGAGCTGGGCGAAGGCCGAGTCATTCTTCTCTTCACCGGCATGGAAACGCGTGTTTTCCATCAGCATCACGTCGCCGTCTTCCAGATCGGCGACGGCAGAGGCGGCGTGCTCACCCACGGTTTCCGTGCAGAAGCTGATCGCTTCACCCAGAAGGTCGGCCAGCGGCTGGCAGACCGGTTCCAGCGACATTTCCGGCACGACCTGTCCCTTGGGACGGCCGAAATGCGCCAGCAGGACGACTTTGGCACCCGCCTCGGTCAGGTATTCGATGGTCGGCAGGGCCGCGCGCAGACGGGTATCGTCCGTCACTTCGCCATCTTTCATCGGCACGTTGAAATCGACGCGGACAAGCACGCGCTTGCCGGCGACGTCAGCATCCTGGATGCGGCGGATCTCGGTCATGTCGTCCAGCCCTGTCAGTTCGGCTTACAGAAAGCGGCCCATGGCGACCGCGGTATCGATCATGCGGCAGGCAAAGCCCCACTCATTGTCATACCAGGTCATCACGCGGGCGAGGCGCTCATCGATCACCTTGATCTTGTCGATGGCGACGATCGAGGAACGGCTGTCATGATTATAGTCGATGGAGACGAGCGGGATGCTGTCATAGCCCAGCACGCCCTTCATCGGACCATCGGCCGCGGCCTTCACGGCTTCGGCCAGTTCCGCTTCCGTCGTCGCACGGCCCGGCGTGAAGACCAGATCGATCAGCGAGACATTCGGGGTCGGCACGCGCACCGCGGCACCGTCCAGCTTGCCAACGAGTTCCGGCAGGACCAGGCCGACAGCCTTGGCGGCACCGGTCGAGGTCGGGACCATGGACATGGCCGCGGCGCGGGCACGGTGCAAATCCTTGTGATTGCGGTCCAGGGTCGGCTGGTCGCCCGTATAGGCGTGGATCGTGGTCATGTGACCGCGCTCGATACCCACGGCATCATTGAGCACCTTGGCCACCGGGGCCAGACCATTGGTCGTGCAAGACGCGTTGGAGACGACGAGGTCGTCGGCGGAGAGCTGGTCGTGGTTCACACCGTAGACGATGGTCTTGTCCGCATTCTTGGCCGGGGCCGAGCACAGCACCTTCTTGGCGCCGGAGCCTTCGATGTGGGCCATCGAGGCTTCCTTGGAATTGAACTTGCCGGTGCATTCCAGGACGATGTCGATGCCCAGATCTTTCCAGGGCAGCTGGCTGGGATCGCGGTTGGAGACTTTCTGGATCTTGCCGAAGCCGGCATCGATCCAGTCATCGCCCACCTTGATCTCACCCGGATAGCGGCCGTGGACACTGTCATAGGTCAGCAGGTGCGCATTGGTCTCGGGCGTCGAGCTGTCATTGATGGCGACAACTTCAATCTCGTCCCAGCGCTTGTTTTCCAGGACGGCACGCAGTGCCAGGCGGCCAATACGGCCAAAACCGGTGATCGCGACGCGAAGAGCCATGCTTTTCATCTCCTTGACAGCCACCGGATCTGCAAACCAGTCCGGCAAATCTGGCGCGGATTTAGCGGCCTTTCCCGCCCCCGTCCACCGATGGAGTGTGACGAAATCCCGGAAAACGGAAGTTTTTCATTTTCTGATGCAGGCGCGCCAATCATTCGAGCACGGATCAAGGTGCGCAAAATATAGATCGCGCTTTGTCATAAGCTGGCGAAATATTACCCATGATAACGCTACCGGGGCCAGCACGCTCGCCGCAGCGGTACGGATCGCAGTCACAATGTGCTGTTTTATTTTTGAATCAGCGTCTCGGCAGCCTGTGGCGCAGGCCGGGACTTGAATTACGGCCGCCCCCTTGCGAGAACCCTTGGTCAATTGATCAACACGTCGAGGGCAGACGTACATGAAAGTTATCGTTCTTGGTGGAGACGGCTTCTGCGGATGGCCGACGGCGCTTCACCTTTCCAATCTGGGCCACGACGTGGTCATCGTGGACAATCTGTCCCGCCGCAAGATTGATGTGGAACTCGAAGTCGAGAGCCTCACACCGATCCGTCCGATGTCGGAACGACTGGCGGCCTGGAAAGAGGTTTCCGGTCGCGACATCAAATTCGTGAACATGAATATCGGCAAGGACTACCAGGAACTGGTGGACCTGATTGCCGACGAGACGCCGGACACGATCGTCCATTTCGCCGAACAGCGCGCCGCGCCGTACTCCATGAAGTCGGCCCGCCACAAGCGCTATACGGTCGACAACAACCTCAACGCCACCAATGACGTGCTCGCCGCCATCGTCGAGAGCGGCCGCGACATCCATCTGGTCCACCTCGGCACGATGGGCGTCTATGGCTATGGCACGGCCGGGATGAAAATTCCCGAGGGCTATCTCAAGGTGAAGATCGAAACGGATGAAGGTCTCAAGGACCAGGAAATCCTCTACCCGGCCAATCCGGGCTCGATCTACCACATGACGAAAACCCAGGATCAGCTCTTCTTCCATTTCTACAACAAGAACGACCAGGTGAAGATCACCGATCTCCACCAAGGCATCGTCTGGGGTACGCAAACGGAAGAGACCAAGCGCGATGAGCGCCTGATCAACCGGTTCGATTATGATGGCGATTACGGCACGGTGCTGAACCGTTTCCTGATGCAGGCCGCCGTGGGCTATCCGATGACCGTGCATGGCACGGGCGGCCAGACCCGCGCCTTCATCCATATCCAGGACACGGTGCGTTGCGTCCAGCTGGCGGTTGAGAACCCGCCGCAGCATGGCGAAAAGGTCCGCATCATGAACCAGATGACCGAGACGCACCGCGTCCGCGATCTGGCCAAGATGATTGCCGATCTGGCCAATGCCGAGATGCAGCTGGTCCCCAATCCGCGCAATGAGGCGGACGAGAACGACCTGCACGTGGAAAACGACACCTTCCTGCAGATGGGCCTGAAACCCACCACGCTGGCCGACGGCCTGATGGAAGAAGTTACCGACATCGCCCGCAAATATGCCGGGCGCTGCGACAAGACCAAAATCCCGTGCATCTCCTATTGGGGCAAGGGCCGCGAAGAGGCTGCCGCCAAGCCGGAAGCCGAAACGACCGCTGCCGAATAGGTCTGTCACGATATCGAATGCGAAAAGGGCGCCCGTTGCGGCGCCCTTTTTTGTTGCTGGTCCAACCGCCCCCACTTAGAACAACACGCAGAACGTGTGGGGGCGCTCGTGTCCAAATTTCCGGGATCCAGCATGCTGGCTTGTGTACTGGCCCTGGTCGGCACGACGGCGGGGAATGCTCAACCTGTTCAGTCAATTGCTGTTTCGCATCCGGTCGAACAGAACACGCTCGTTCTGCAAATGACAGAAGTTGACCTGTCCGCCGAACGATTGCCGCCTCTGGTCGTTTTGCTGGGAGGCTCCGATGGCGGGCTTTGGTTTGGTCAGATCGGCGTTGATCTGACGCGCGCCGGCTACTCCACGCTCAGCCTTTCCTATTTTGGACATGAGCTACAGTCATCCCACTTGATCGAACGCCCGCTCGAACCGATCGCTGATGCCTTGGCGCAAGCGCGCCGCTCGAGAAATGCCCACAATCGGTGCATCGCCATCATTGGCGCGTCCAAGGGTGGCGAGCTTGCCCTTCTTCTGGCGGCCTATTCAGGCGAGCTGTCCATCAACAACACCCCATTGGCAGACGCCTATGTCGCCGCCTCCCCCAGCCATGTTGTCTGGCAATCACCCCACATCACACTACGATCGCGTTCCAGCTGGTCCATTGCGGGCGAACCTCTCGACTTCGTCCCGCACCCCTGGCTGTCCCGGCATCTGCCGGACGTGTTTTTTGATCGCTGGCGCGTGGGCCGATACCTGCAGGATGCCTTGCAGAATGAGCGCGCCGTGAGCCGGGCGATGATCCCGGTCGAAAACATCACCCAACCCACCCTGATGCTGGCCGGCGAACTCGACGAGATGTGGCCGTCCGCCGATATGGTTCGTGCCGCCAACGCGCGCCTGGAAAGACGGGCACCGACGGCGCCCGTCTCTGCCGACATCCGTCAGCTCAATCACTTCGTTCTTTCGGATGAAGACGCCCGCGCGACCGCCATCACATTCATCAGCGAGACACTGTCTGCATCCATCGCCGGGGGCCAGTGCGACGCGGACCTGCCGCAAGGCCCCTAACCCTCCAGCACGCCGACCATATTCTCCAGGAACCCGCAGCATTCCTGAAGCTGGCTGATCGCCACGAATTCATCCGGCTGGTGAGCCTGGCTGATCGAGCCGGGGCCGCAGACCACGACGGAGAGGCCCGCTTTCTGGAACTGCCCCGCCTCGGTGCCATAGCTGACGACACGGGTGGAATTGTCCCCGGTCAGCTGGCGCGCCAGGCGCTCGGCCAGACCATTTTCCTCGGGCGCGAAAGCCGGCACGTCGGAGCGCACGGAAATCTCGATCTTCGCTTCCGGCGCGGCTTTGCGCATCTCGGCCTCAATGCCGGCCGCTTTCTCGCGCAGACGCTCGGCCAGGCCGTGCGGATCATCCCAGGGGCAGGGCCGCATCAGCGTTCCGAACTCGCAGTCCAGCGCCAGGATGTTGAGCGCCGTCCCGCCCTTCACCTCGCCGATCGTCAGCGTGCCATAGGGTGGGCTGAAAAGGCTGTCCGCCGGAGCCGCGGCTTCCATTTTCGCGGCTTCCTCGACCAGGAAATTCATCAGCGGCACGGCATGGGTCACCGCGCAGGCGCCATCCTTGACCAGGGAGGAATGCGCCTCGCGTCCGCGCAGCTTCACCACCATGGAGAAGAGGCCCTTGTGCGCCGTGACGACTTTCATGTCGGTCGGCTCACCGACCACAACCATGGCCGGCTTGATCGGGCCTTCCATGATCCGGTCGATCAGGGCCGGTGCCCCCAGACAGCCAACCTCCTCATCATAGGAGAGCGCGATATGGATGGGTTTTTGGAGATCGGCCGCCGCCATTTTCGGCGCCAGCGCCAGGATGCAGGCCGAGAAGCCCTTCATGTCGCACGTGCCGCGGGCATAGAGCTTGCCATCACCCTTGTCCGTCAGCACCCACGGGTCAGACGTCCAGGGCTGACCATCAACCGGCACGACATCCGTATGCCCCGACAGGATCACCCCGCCGTCCACGGCCGGACCAAAGCGGGCGTGCAAATTGGCTTTTAGCCCATCATCAGAAGGGATGCGCTCACACACCGCGCCGAGCGCGGTCAGCTTGGCCTCGACATGGTCGATCAGGGCCAGATTGCTGTTTCGGGAGGTCGTGTCGAACGCGACAAGCTCGCGCAATTCGTCGATGGCGGTATCGAGATGGGTCATGCCTCTCGTCTGGCAAGGCCGATGACCGCCGTCAACGGATTTTGCGGTCCTCGCCTGCCCTCGCCAACCGTCTGATCACACCTGGGGCATCGGCACGACACTGTCGACCGAGAAAGTGGCATAGAAGGTTTCCACCAGGGGGAGCGTCACCGGATAGGCGTAATCCACCTGGATCCGGCCGATCGGCACGGCGCCGGTATCATCGACCTGGAAGGCTACCTCGACCTGGAGGTCCTCGCCCATCTCGGCGAGATCGGTCTGGATGATCTGGGTCAGGGCCGAGGCGTCGACACTGGCATCGATCATGGCGGTACGGACAGCCCGCTCAGCGATCCATTGCACGGTGGAGCCCTTGTAAAGCGCCAGCGAGACCTGGATCACGCCAATGATCATGAAGATCAGTGCCGGGGAGATCAGGGCAAATTCCAGGGCGCCGGCCCCGGAGCGGTCGCGGCCGAAACGCCGCAGAAGGTTCCAATCAGCGCGCACGGACAACCTCCTCCACACTCACTTCATACTCACCGAACACGCCGGTGAAATAAGCCGTAGCTTCCAGCTCATGCACAATGTCCGGCACACTGCCGTCCGGGCAAAGCTGGCCGCAGGGCGCATCGGCTTCCGCGCACAGGCAGCACTTCACCACGGTGACAGCGGCATTTTCCGGACGATTGGTCCAGGATCGGTTCACGATCGAGATGGCTTCATCAATATCCTCGCCGCCCGCCATGAAATACTGGGCCCCACCCCGCACGGCGGCATGCAGGTCGGTTCGGTCATAGGTCATCCGGCCCAGATCGAACACGCCCAGAAGGAGCGCGGCGAGCACGGGAACGATCAGCGAGAATTCCACCGCAGCCGTGCCGGCCTTGGAGGCACGGAAAGCGGACAGGGTCTGCAGGATTTGGGGAAAGAAACGTGTCATCAGCATCACTCCACCAAGCGGACATCGCCAGGGATTTTCGGGAAGGTCAGGCCAACGCCTGTGCAGTCGGTCGTGATATTGGCATTGCCGCCGATCTCGACCGTATAGCCGACCAGTTGCATGCAGCCTTCCTGGCCGGAGAAATCGCCCAGAAAGCTGATATCGCTGGCAGGCGTGTAGATAGCGCCCGTGATCAAGCTATCGGCCGTGCCGTTGAAGACATGATCGACACCATAATCATCACGATCCCCGAAGAAGACGAGACCGGCATAATCACCGGTGCTGGGCGCCGAAAGCTGAACCGTGGCGCCGCCATTGAAGCGCGCCCGGGCACCGTCGGTGAAATAGAAGGTCACACCCTCGCCATAGACATTGGCCTGGGCACCGATCCGGAAGTCACCGCCATCAATGACATAGACACCCGGTTCGAACTCGTAATCGCCGGACAGGTTCAGACCATTGCAGAAGCGCTTCACGCCTGAGGCTCCGGCACTGACCGTGACCAGCCCGCCATTCGGGCCGCCGCCACCGCCATTGATATTGGAACAGGAGGACGGCAGCGTCGGCGGCGGCACATCCTCATAGGGATCCTGCGCGCGCGGCAGATTGACCCGCGCCTCGCGACAATCGGTCAGCGTATAGCCAGCGCTGCCACTCACATCGAACCCGCCCACCGAATTGATGCAGGGCGTCAGCACCTCGGTGGACCCGCGCAGGGTCACCGCATCCTCCGCGATCGAGTTGGACATGATCTCGCAGGCAATCATCGCCACATTGGACGAGCCGAACAGGTCGATCGCCGCGCCGGCATCCGGGCTCAGAGCCAGCAGGCAGGCGTCGCTTTCTTCCTGATAGGTCGCCACGGCGCGCACCGACACGGTCAGCGGTTCCTGGGAGATGATCGAGGAGAAAAAACGCGGCAGGGTCTGGCTCAGCACGACTTCCATGGAACGGCTGTCCTGGTAGTTGCCGGACTGGGGCGGCGACATGGCGTTGATCACACCGGCAGTTGCCATGAAACCGTGCAGCCGGGCCTCCGCGGCGGCTTCTTCGCGGGCCTGGGTGACCGGTTCGTGATTGCGCAGGGAGACAGCGCCGGCATAGGCGGCCAGGTCGGCAGCGGTCTGGGCTTCGCGTTGACGGTATTGCCAGAATCCCACTTCCACGCCGAGGCCGGCGCAGCCCATGACGATGGGCAGGCAGAGGGCAAAAACGACGGTGGTATTGCCGCGGCGGTTTTTGAGCCAGTTGGTGATCATGGTGGCGACCCGGTGAAACATGCTCCGGATTATCGCGCTGATTCCTTCGCCGGACGTGAAACCCGGAGGCCCATTTTTCGGAAAGATTTCAAGGGTTTTAGATCAAAATAGAATGATTTTAACGCATTGATTTCATGAGGGTTTTTCGGCGGTTATCCAGACCTTTACCCAAGCCATGGATTGCCGGTGCGACCCGGCCCAACCCATGCGAGCATCCCGCGCAATGACCGCTTAATTTAATGAAACCGGATGCCCACGCTTTCACACCTTGCCGACAGGCTGATCCGCCGCTTTGCCCGCGACCATTCGGGCAATGTCGCGATGATCTTTTCGCTTCTCCTGGTCGCCCTGGCGGTCCTGGCCGGTGGCGCCGTGGATCTCAACCAGGCCATGAATGCGCGCACCCGTCTGTCCCAGGCACTGGATGCTGCCGCCCTGGCCGTCGGCGTGCAGACCGATATCAGCACCGAGAGCGCCACCGTGCTCGCTACCAATTTTGTGACGGCGAACTATCCTGCCCGCGAGATCGGCTCGGTTCGCAATCTCACCGTGACGCAGGACCGGGTGAATGACCGGGTCACCGTCCAGGCCGAGGCCGCGGTTGATACGCTCTTTCTGGGCCTGATCGGGATCGAGGAATTGACCGTGCACTGGGAGAGCGAGGTCCAGCGGGCCCGCAGTGCGCTGGAACTCGTCATGGTGCTGGACAATACCGGCTCGATGGGCGGATCGAAGATCGAAAGCCTGCGCAATGCCGCCCAGCTGCTCACCGAGATCCTGTTCGAGAGCTCCGACCCGGGCCGGCTCCATATCGGACTGGTACCCTTTTCCTCCACCGTGAATGTGGGCACCCAGTATGAGCGCGAATGGTGGCTGGACCCGGACGGGCTGAACCCGCTGCACAGCGAGAATTTCACCCCGGCGGCCAATCGCTGGGACATGTTCGATGCCGTGAGAAACCGCGATTGGGGCGGCTGTGTCGAGGCCCGTGCCATTCCGCATGATATCGAGGATACGCTGCCCGATCCCGGGCGGCCGGAAACCCTCTTCCTGCCCTATTTCGCACCGGATGAATCCGATCGCGGCTCCTACTCCAATGACTATATGGATGACCAGATGGGCGGGTATGACGAGCGCGCCCGCATGCGCAACAGTGCCAAATATCCCGGGGAACGCGCCAGCGGTGCCGGGCCGAACTGGGGCTGTTCCGCACGTCCCATCACGCCTCTGACGGACCGCCGGACGACCATCGACACGGCGATCGGAAACATGATTGCCAGCGGCACGACCAATATCCCGATCGGGGTGAGCTGGGGTATCCGCGTCCTCTCCCCGCAAGCCCCCTTCACCGAAGGCGTGGCGTTTGATGATGAGGAGACCATCAAGGCGATGGTGATCCTGACCGATGGCGACAATGTCATGACCGGTCGGTCCAACCAGAATTATTCCGACTATTCCGGCTATGGCTATTCGCGGGACGGGCGGCTGGGCGTGGTCTCGTCGAGCTCCTCCACGCTGGCCGACGCGCTGGATGACCGGCTGGCGGACGCCTGCGACTATGCAAAATCCCTCGATATCCGCGTCTACACGATCACCTTCCAGGTCTCGTCGAACACGACCCGCAACATGATGCGCGACTGCGCTACCACGCCCTGGCTGTATTATGACAGCCCGTCGGAAGAGGCCCTGCGCGAGGCGTTTGAGATGATCGCCGGCGATCTGACCAATCTGCGCCTGTCCCGCTAAAGCGCCCGCGCTGTTAACCGGAAGGAAACCCTGCGAAATAACGGGACCTTAATGCACATCCGCTAGAATTTTACCGATTAGAGGTGGGATTCTGCCATGGCCTTCAAACGGCTGGTTTCGAAATTCGGGGACATGCTCGGCAATCGCCGGGGCAATGTTGCCATGATTTTTGCGCTCTCCCTGCTGCCGGTGACCCTGTTGTCCGGCGGTGCTGTGGATCTGAGCCAGGCCATGAATGCGCGCTCGCGCCTGTCCCAGGCGCTGGATGCGGCAGCCCTGGCTGTCGGCGTGAACACATCGCTGTCGAATGAAGACGCGATGGAAATCGCGAACAATTTCATTTCCGCCAATTATCCCGGCCGTGAGCTGGGCACGGTGGTCGATGTCGCCGTCATCATTGATGACGAGAATGACAGCGTCATGGTGTCCGGGGCCGCGCGCGTGCGTACGACCATGCTGGGCCTGGCGGGGATCGACTACATCACCGTGCACTGGGAAAGCGAAGTCCAGCGGGCCAGAAGCCGCCTGGAACTCGTCATGGTGCTGGACAATACCGGCTCGATGGGCGGGTCCAAGATCCGCTCCCTGCGCGACAGTGCCGAACTGTTGACCGAGATCCTCTATGACGCCGCCGATGAAACCGGTGATGTGAAGATCGGCCTTGTGCCCTTCGCGGCCACCGTGAATGTCGGCACGGAATATGAGCGTGACTGGTGGCTCGACCCGGATGCCCTCTCGCCGCAGCATGGCGAATGGGGTGGCAATACGGTCGAGGTGGAGACCTGCACCGGCTGGGGCTGGCGCCGCACCTGCACGACCGAGGAATACCAGATCAATCACTGGGATCTGTTCGACCAGATCCGGAACTCGTCTTGGCAGGGCTGTGTCGAGGCCCGGGCCATCCCCTATGATATTGACGACACGCCGCCGTCCAACAGCCGGCCGGAAACCCTGTTCGTGCCCTATTTCTCGCCGGACGAGCCGGACAATGGGCGTTTCAGCAATTCCTATCTGAACGACCAGACGTCAGGTGGTGTCGGTGAGCGCCTAGTCTACATGCCCAAATATGACGGCGCTTCGGCCCAGAACCGCTACACGAACCGCTCCTGCACCACGACGCCGATCACGCCGCTGACCACGAATGAGCGCACGGTCCAGAACGCGATCGACGCCATGGACGCCAGCGGCACCACGAACATCCCGAACGGAATTGGTTGGGGCGTGCGCGTGATTTCGCCGGGCATGCCCTTCACCGAAGGCGTCAGCTGGGATGAAGACGAAGTCATCAAGGCGATGGTGATCCTGACCGATGGCGACAATGTCATGTCCGGTCGCAACACCAACCTCATGTCCGACTATGAAGCCTATGGCTACGTCACCGATGGACGCCTGGGCGTGCGCAGCTCCAGCGGCAATGTGCTGAACCGTGAATTGAATGAGCGCACCGAAGCGGCCTGCGACTATGCCAAATCCCTGGGCATTCGCGTTTACACGATCACCTTCCAGGTCTCTTCGTCCTCGACGCGGCAGCTGATGGAAGACTGCGCCACGCATCCGAGCCTGTATTTCGACTCGCCGTCGAACGAAGCCCTGACATCGGCCTTTGAGACGATCGCCTCGGACCTGACCAATCTGCGGATTTCGCGCTAGGCGAGGCGGTTATTCCGCCCCGTCCTCAGCGTCATCTTCAACGCCGGGCAGATCAACCAGCTCCAGCTCGAAGACCAGCGCCTGGTTCGGCCCGATCGGACCGGTTCCGCGCGCGCCATAGGCCAGATTGCCCGGGATATAGAGTTCCCAGCTTTCCCCTTCGCGCATCAGCGGAAGCGCCTCGACCCAGCCCGCGATCAGACGGTCGGAGGGGAAGGTCGCCGGCTCACCGCGCGTGCGCGAACTGTCGAACACTTCGCCATTGGGGAATTGTCCCGTGTAGTGGACGGTGACCAGATCGCCGCGTTCCGGCGAGGGTCCCTCATCCACCGACTGACGGATCCGGATGATAAGGCCGGACGGCAGTTCATAGACGCAACGCTCTTCAAGAATCTGGGCCAGATAGGCCTCGGAGGCTTCCGTATTGGCAGCCCCGACCCGGCTCGAAGCCGGACCATCGACCGTCAGGATGGCGGTGCTCTCCGGCGTACTGCAGCGGCGTGCCGCCGCCAGGATTTCTTCCGGGGTTTCCGGTGGCGCACTGCTGCAGGCGACAAGGGCCAGGGCCGGCACAGCGGCCAGAAGGGCAAATTGCGGTCTCACAGGCTCTACTCCTCGGACGTGTCACCTTCGCGCGGCAGGATGGTCACCCGCCAGCTCGTGTCAGGCTGCAGGTATTCTGCGGCCATGGCCACCAATTCTTCCTGCGTGATCGTCTCATAGTCTTCGGTCAGGGCGCGGATACGGTCCAGCCGCTCCGGATGTGCCCAGGACTGGGCCAGCCAGCTCATCCAGGCGCCATTGCTCTCGAAGGCATTCTCGATCTGTTCGAGCAGGGGGCGGCGGGCCCGCAGGAGTTCGTCTTCGGAAATCCCGCCATTGGCCAGTTCGGCCGCCAGCTCGTCGATCGCCGCATAGGTCGCGTCGACATTCTCCACGCGGACATCCGCCCCGACATAGAGATAGCCGTAATCGGGATAAACCTCCGAGGCGGTGTCATTGTTGAAGGCGGAATAGGTAAAGCCCTCCGCTTCGCGCAGACGCTCGGTCAGTTTCAGGTCGAACACGGCACGCAGCAGGGACAGGGTGCGCGTGCGATGCGCATCACTGTCGTCAAAGGTCGGCCAGTAGACATTGGCCATGGCCTGATAGTCTGGACCATTATGATGCAGGACCACCGGCTCGATGACCGGGTCCGGGAAGCGCACGGTGCGGGCTTCCGGATAGTCCGGCCAGTCTGCCGCGCGGGCCGGCAGCGCCCCCAGCGTCGGTGCCATGGCGGCGATCAGCGCCTCTTCACTGATATCGCCCACCACGGTCACCTCGATGGGGGCCTCGGTCAGGGCCGGGCTCAGGAAGGCACGGATCGCGTCCATGTCGATCGCGGCAACCTGTTCCGCATCGGGCAGGCCATAGCGCGGATCACCGGACCGGATCATGCGGGTGACGTCGGCCTGCAGCACGCCGCTCGGCGAGGCGTAGAGATTGCGGCGGATTTCCGGGATCACGGCGCGGAACTGGTCCAGGCCTTCCTGGCGCCAGCC
Source organism: Maricaulis parjimensis (assembly GCF_016817355.1). Lineage (GTDB taxonomy): Bacteria > Pseudomonadota > Alphaproteobacteria > Caulobacterales > Maricaulaceae > Maricaulis > Maricaulis parjimensis. The sequence continues at coordinate 21,927 of NZ_JADOTT010000002.1, read as the reverse complement.
CGGATCGGTGAGATAGGCGGTCAAAAGGTCGAACTGCACACGCAGATCCGATGGGGTCGTGCCGGCCTGGAAGGAGAAACTGTCATCCCCCACGCCGAAGCCCGCGCCGACATTGCGTCCGGCCAGAACCCGGCCAAGCTCGTCCTGGCTGTGCTCGCCCAGACCGGCCGAGGTGAAGACGGAACCGGCAATGATATCCACGCCGTCCTGAGCCCGCGGCTCAAGTTCGCCACGGCCGAAATCGACCCGGATCCGCACCGTGCCATCCTCGAAATCGGTCTGTTTGAAGGTCACAGCCACACCATTGCCGAACCGGAAGCGCACCAGGCCGAGATCCTCAACCGCCTCACGCTCAACCACGGAACCGGCCGGGCCGAAATCGGTATAGGCAAACTCGATCGCACCGCTTTCCTCCGGCGGCGTGACCGCTTGCTGGGCACTGACCTCCCAGGCGTCCCGGATCGCGGTTTCCGCGTCCGGCAAGGCCAGGGGCGAGGCCAGGAAGAGCAGCGGTGCGCTACCATCCCATTGCTCGCGGAAGGCGGCATTCACCGCTTCCACCGTGACATCGTCCAGCGTCGCCTCGAAACGTTCCAGCATGGAGGCCGGCGTCGTCATGACCTGGTCCTGGCGCCAATTGGACCAGATCTGGTCGGCGAGGCCGGAGCTGGTCCGGGTACCGGCCTGATCGGCCGCATCACGCAGGGAGGTGTGCATATTGGCCAATTGCTCGGCCAGTTCGGCTTCGGTGAAACCGTATTCCAGCGCCCGGCGCAATTCCTGCTCGACGCTGGCGACGGCTTCGCGCCACTGGTCGGGACGGGCCACAGCCAGGACACTGGCGCGGTCCGCCAGTTCGAAATCGGTGGAATGGGCCGCCGACGCCTGGATCAGCGGCGAGGTGCCGGAACTGGTCAGCGTGGCGAAACGGCGTGACAGGATCCGGTCGCCCAGCGAAGCGAGATTGTTCTCGAACCGGGCCGCGGCCGTATCCAACTGCGGCACATGGGGCCGCATCACGTCCACCGTAAAGATGGTGTAGATTTCCGGATCGTTGAAATAGCCCACCGACATGGGGCGTTCCGCATCGAAGCTGCCGACATCGGGATCGCCGCGCGGATCCTCGATCGAGGTCCAGCTGGAAAAGCCTTCGCGGATTTTCGGTTCGATCATGTCCGGATCGATATCGCCGGTCACCACCAGAATGGCGCGCTCGGGCACGTAGTAATTCTCGTAATAGTCGACAAAGCGCTCACGCTGGGCGGTCTCGATCACCTCAACCGTGCCGATGGCGTCGCGGTCGGCGATCAGCGTGTCCGGCAGGCGGAAGCGCCAGAGCGCATTGTTCCAGCGGCGGATCGGCGTATTGCGGAAGCGTTCTTCCGACAGGATGACGCCGCGCTCGCGGTCGATCGCCTCGCTGTCCATCAGCAGCTCGCTGGCCGTCTGGCGCATCAGGAAGAGCGCTGTGTCCACCGTCTCGGTGTCCACTTCGGGAATATCGAGCTGATAGCCGACCGTGTCACGACCGGTGAAGGCATTGGTGTCCGGACCGAATTGCAGGCCGAAACGCTCCAGCAGGGGCACCATTTCGCCCTCGGGCACTTCGGTGGAACCGTTGAAGGCCATGTGTTCGATGAAATGCGCCAGGCCACGCTGATCATCGGCCTCGGCCATGGAACCGACATTGAAGACCAGACGCACAGCCGCCGTGTTCGGCGGGGTCTGGTTGGCCAGGATGGCGTAACGCATCCCGTTTTCCAGCTCGCCATAACGGATCGCCGGATCGGCCGGCAGATCGGAAACCTCGTGAACGAAACTGTAGTCCGCGACCGGTTCAGGCGCCTCGGCCGGTTGGCAGGCGGCCAGGCCCAGCAAGGCCAGACCGGCCACAGGTGCGGCCAGCCACTTCATCTCGCGCGGAAAAATCATTCACAGCTCCCGTTTCGATCCCCATTGGAACCTAGCGGGGCATGGCCATGTGTCGAGTAAATTAGCGGAAAGGACTGCGTTACCTCAGGCCGCGTCTTCAGCGACCGGGTCATGCTCGGCCACCCAGTGGCCGGTCTCCACCTCGATCAGCTCGGGCCGGTATTGCTCGGCGTCCGGATCATCGACCAGTTTGGACTTCATGAAGCGCAGCTGGGCTCGCGTATCCATCGGCGAGGGCAATTCCCCGTCCAGCTTGATGCGGACCTTGGCCTTCTCGATGGCGGGATCCGGCACCGGCACGGCAGAAATCAGCGCCTTGGTATAGGGGTGGCGGGCGTCTTCATAGATCTGGTCGCGATCAGCCATTTCCACCACGCGGCCAAGATAGAGCACCATCACGCGGTGTGAGATTTCCCGCACGACCGAGAGGTCGTGGGAAATGAAGATCATGGACAGGTCCAGCTCTTGCTGGAGCTCGATCAGCAGGCGCACGATCTGGGCCTGGATCGACACGTCGAGGGCCGAAACCGCCTCGTCGCAGATCACGAGTTTGGGGTTCAGGATCATCGCGCGGGCAATGCCGACACGCTGGTTCTGACCACCGGAGAGTTCGTGCGGATAGCGGTTGATCATGTTCGGGTCGAGGCCGACCTTTTCCATCATCGAGCGGACCGCTTCGGTGCGTTCCTTCTTCTTCATCGACTTGCGGAAGGTCAGCATGGGTTCCTCGATCGAGGCCCCGATAGTCATGCGCGGATTGAGCGAGGCCAGCGGGTCCTGGAATACGATCTGCAAATCCTCGCGGGATTTGCGCAGCTCGTTCGACTTCATGCCCAGCAGGTCCTTGCCGATCCAGGACACGGTTCCCGCAGCAGCCGGCACGAGACGCAGAACGGCGCGGGCCAGGGTGGATTTGCCACAGCCGGACTCCCCCACCACGCCCAGCGTCTCGCCGGGCTTGAGATCAAAGCTGATCCCGTCAACGGCCCGCAGCGTCTTGAATTGCGGCTTGAACCCGCCGGAGACCCGGATCGGGAACTGGACTTTCACATCCTCGACCTTGAGCAGCGGATCAGCGGTCTCGGCGTCCGGCACGGGCTGCAGCGGGGTGTGACCCGGACGGTCCGGCTGGTCCAGGCGCGGCATCGCGTCCAGCAGCATGCGGGTATAATCGTCCTTGGGTGCGGTGAAGATATCCTCGATCTTGCCGCCCTCGACATAGACGCCATTCTTCATCACCTGGGCCCGGTCCGCCATGCGGGCGACCACGCCCATATCATGGGTGATCAGGGCCAGCGCCGCACCGGTCTCGCGCTTCAGCTCGTCCATGATGTCCAGGACTTCCGCCTGCACGGTCACATCCAGCGCCGTGGTCGGCTCGTCGCAGATCAGCAGGTCGGGCTCGCACAGCATGGACATGGCGATCATGACGCGCTGGCGCATGCCGCCGGACAATTCGTGCGGGAATTGGTTGAGACGGCGCGCGGCTTCGGGAATGCGTACACGGTTGAGCCATTCCAGGGCGCGCTGCTCGGCCGCCTTGCCCTTGAGCTTCATGTGGATGCCCAGGACTTCTTCCATCTGGGCGCCGATCCGCATGTGCGGGGTCAGCGAGGTCAGCGGATCCTGGAAGATCATCGTCATCTTCCGGCCGCGCACCGTGTTGAGCTTTTTGGGCGAGAGGCCGAGGATTTCCTGGCCGCGATACTTGATCGAGCCCTCCGCCTTGCCGTTGGACGCCAGCAGGCCCATGGCCGCCAGGAAGGTCTGGCTCTTGCCGGAACCGGATTCACCCACAACAGCCAGGCATTCGCCCGCGCTGATCTCCAGGGACACGCCCTTCACAGCATTCACGACACCATCGGGTGTGCTGAAATTCACCGCCAAGTCTGAAACCTGGAGGATCGGGCCCTGATCGCTCGAAGCGGCACCGGTTGTCGTCAATTCACTACTCCTCACCCCTGGCGAAGGGCAGAGCATATCGGCGGATTCCGCCTTGACCAGCCTTCGCTTCAGGCCTGACGCATCCGGACCGGCTTCCTGCTTGCGGCAATGGGCGAACCAGCGGGCAGCTTTCCCGGCAAATCAAATAATTGCAGTATGCGACGAGAATTCTTTTCCAACCGGATGCGCTTGATGCAAAATGGCGTCATTCACCAGTCGGACCGCAAAAACATGGGATTGAACATCCGGCGGACATTCTCCCGGGGGGTACAGTGACCCGGCGAACCGACGACCGTCTGCGCGCGCTCTATCAAAGCACGCCGAACGCCGTGATCCTGCTGGATGATGCGCTCTGCCTGCGCTCCTGCAATCCCGCCGCCCAGCGCTTGTTCGGACCGGCCCTGACCGAGATGACCGGCAAGACGGCGCAGATCCTGTTCGCCTATCCCCGCGATTTCGACCAGCAGGCGGAACGGGGCTTCGGCCTCCACCATGACCGGATCGAAAATACCTTCAATGCCCGCTATCGCAGTCTGGGCGGCCGGGTGTTCGATGGCGAAACCGTCGCTGTCCGGGTCGAGGCGGAGGATCCCGTCAACGCGCCGGACGTGATGCTGATCATCCGGGATGTGTCCGCCGAACTGACATTGAAGGCCAAGCTGGAGGCCAGTGACATCCAGCTGCGCGCCGCCCTGGCCTCGGCCAATGAGGGGGCCTTCTCCCTCAACCTGGTCACCGGGCTCGGCTCGACACGCGGCTTCATCAACGAGTTTCTCGGCATCGCGACCACGGACGCCACGATCAGCCTGGACCGCTGGCTGGGCGTGATCGCGCCGAATATGCGGGACACGGTCGACGAGGCGATCCAGCGCCTGCGCAAACACCCGACCGAAGCCCTGGACCAGATCTTCCGCGCCAAGCGGGCCGACGGGGTCTGGCGCTGGCTGCACATGCGCGGCCGGGTCACCGAATTCATGCGGGACGGCACATCGCAGCGCATTTCCGGCGTGGTTTCCGATGTCACCGAACGCCAGGCGCTGGAAGAAAAACTCGCCGAACGGGAACGCCAGCTCGCCAATGCCATCGAGGCCGGTTCCTGCGGGGTCTGGGAATTCCGGCCCAGCACACGGCAGATCACACCCTTCGGCGAAATCCGCGACATGCTGGGTCTGGAAGACGACGAAGTCGCCATTGCAGCGGAGCGCTGGACCGAGCGCACACATCCGGATGAGCGCGAAGCCGTCTCCCAGCGGATTCGTGACCTCGTGGCCGGCGATGAAACGGCCATGGACCTGGAATACCGCTTTCAAGACATCCGGACGAATGAATGGGTGTGGCTGCGCTCGCGGGGCCGGATGACGCGGTCAAGCAACAATGAAGCCGTGGTTGCCGGGGTCCTGACCGACGTCACCGAACGCAAGGAGATGGAAGCCGCCATCGCGGAAAGTGAAGTCGTGCTGCGCGAGGCGGTGGATTCCGCCAATGCCGGCACCTGGAACTGGGATGTCCAGTCCGGCATGCTGCGTGTGTCAGGCTTCGTCGTACCCCTGCTGGGGCTGGGCGAACTGGACGCGGAGCTCAGCTTCGACGACTGGATGAAGAATGCGCCCAATTACGACAAGGATCGGGTGTTCGAGCGCCACCAAGCCCTGAAAAACGCCACGCGCAATTCTCCCCAGGAGATCCTGGGCGGGATGTTCGGTGAGTTTCCGATGATTTCCGCCGATGGCAGCGAGGTTTGGCTCCGCTCCCAGGGGCGCATCGTGGAGTGGACAGCGAATGGCCACCCCAAGCGCCTGACCGGCGTGATCACCAATATTTCCGAGGAACACCGGCTCTCTGAAGCGCTACGCCAGAGCGAGTCCCGCCTGCGCGACGCCCTGCGGGCCGCCAATGAAGGGGCCTGGCGGCTCGATCTGCGCCAGCGGATCGCCGAAATCACCGCCGTCATATCGGAAATGGTGGGCCTGCCGGCTTCCGATGCCCGGATCAGCTATGATGACTGGCTGGAACGGGTCCATCCGGAAGACCGCAAAATCTGCAATGAGGGTCTGGATGCCCTGATCGACGGCAGCAGTGACACGGTGGATTACATTGTGCGCTACCGGTCGGAGAAGGATGGCTGGATCCACGTCCACAATCGCGGACGCGTGTCCGAGCGCGCGGAGTCCGGCAAGGCCCTGAAGGCGACCGGCTTCATCACCAATGCCAGCGACCGGATCGAAGCGGAGAAACGCCTGGCCGAACGTGACCAGCAAATTTCCGAAGCTGTTGACGCCGCCGCCCTGGGCACTTGGCGCTACGACTACAACAAGAACAGGATCACGCTCAGCGGTTCCGTCGTGGCGGCCCTGACCGGTTCCGGCACCCAGATCGAATTCCCGCAGCAGAGCTGGACAGACCTCATCCATCCCGAGGACCTGCCCGGCCTGGGCCAGATGTATGAAGACGTGATGGCCGGCAAAACCGCACGGCTGGATGCCGAATACCGGCTGCATCATCCCGACGGCAAATGGTATTGGTACAAGGTCACCGGCAAGGTCGTGGAAACCGATGAAAACGGCCGCCCCACGGCCGGAAGTGGCGTTGTCTGGAATATCGATGCCGCCCGGCGCGTGGAGATCGAACTCGAGGAAAAGCGCGAACGCTTCGAGCGGATTTACCGTGCCTCTCCGGCCATGATGCACACGATCGACAAGGACGGATATATCGTCGAAGTCTCCGATTACTGGCTGGCCCAGCTGGGCTATCAGCGCCATGAAGTGATCGGCCGGAAATCCGTCGACTTCCTGGATGAAAAATCTCGCGCTCAGGCGATCGAGGAGAACCTCCCCTTCCTGTTCGAGCATGGCTACAACACCAATCTCTCCTACGGCATGCTCCGCAAGGATGGCAGCGTCATGCGGGGCCTGCTCTCCTCCTTCCTGGAGCGGGACGAGAATGGCGATCCGCTGCGCTCCTATGCCGTGATCACCGACGTGTCCGCCCTGCACAAGGCGAATGAGGACCTGGCCAGGACCAATCGTGAGCTGGACCGGTTTGCCACCGTCGCCTCCCACGACTTGCAGGAACCGCTGCGCAAGATCGCGGCCTTCTCCAGCCTGCTGCAAAGACGCTATGCGGAAAAACTCGATGCGGACGGCATCCGCAATCTGGAATTCCTGGTCGACGCGGCCCACCGCATGCAGCGCCTGATCGACGACCTGCTCGCCTATTCACGGCTGGCCAGCCTGGAAATCAAACCCCAGCCGGTCGATGTGCGCCAATGCCTGGACGACGTGCTGGCCAATCTCGACGCCGCAATCAGTGAAAGCGGCGCGCAGATCACGATTGGCGACATGCCGATTGTTCAGGCCGACCCGACCTTGCTGGCCCAGATTCTCCAGAACCTGATATCCAATGCCGTGAAATACCGGGGTGAAGCCACGCCCGAGATCATTGTGTCTGCCCACCCGGACACGTCCGGATGGGTGGTCTCTGTGCAGGACAACGGGATCGGCCTGGACGTGAAATTCGCCGAGAAGATCTTCGCGCCTTTCCAGCGTCTGCATTCACGCGACGCCTACAAGGGAACCGGGATCGGCCTGGCCATCGTTCGCCAGGCCGTCGAGCGGCATAATGGCAAGATCTGGGTTGAGAGCGAAGAAGGCCGCGGTTCGACCTTCTCCGTTCTGCTTCCGGGCAAACTGCCCCAGCCCGCCCCGGACGCGCTTCACGAAGAGCCCGCCAAATAGCTATTCGAAGCGCAGGGCCTCGATCGGGTCCAGACGCGAGGCACGGTGCGCCGGATAGAGGCCGAAGAACACGCCGACCATGGCCGAGGCCCCGATCGCGATACCGACAATCATCGGATCGATCACGATCTCCAGCTGACCCACTTCCGCATAGACCAGCGTGCCCCCGACACCGGCAACCAGGCCGGCCAGACCGCCGATCAGGCACAGCACGATGCTTTCGATCAGGAATTGATTGCGCACATCGCGCCGTTTTGCACCGACGGCCAGGCGCAGCCCGATCTCCCGGGTCCGTTCGGTCACCGAGACCAGCATGATATTCATGATGCCGATCCCGCCCACGAGCAGGACAATGCCCGCCCCGACCGCCAATAGCAGGCCCAGCTGGCTTTCCGTCTCATTGCGCGCGCGGATGAATTCGGCCAGCGATCCGACATTGAAATCATCCTCGGCGCCCGGCGCGATCTCTCGCCGTATCCGCAGCAGGTCCTGGATGTCGGCAATCACCCGGCTGGTGGATTCGCCCGGTGCAATGTCCGCATAGACGGTCTGCACGGCATCACGGCGCGTCACCTGGATACCAGCTCCGAAGCGCTGCCTGACCGTATTCAGGGGCGCAAAAATCACATCATCCTGGTCCTGTCCCCAGGAGGTCTCGCCCTTGCGGGCCAGCGTGCCGATCACCTCGAAGGGCTGCCCCCCGATCCGGATCGACTGCCCTAGCGGGTCGGCCCCGTCAAAGAGTTCCGTGATGATGGTCTGTCCGACCAGCGCATAGCGGCGGCCTGAGGTTTCCTCGGCACCGGAAAAGGCCCGCCCATCGGCGATGGTCCAGCCGCGTGCGGAGAAATAGTCCGGGTTCACGCCCTGGATCCGGGTCGACCAGTTCACACCACCGAATACGACGGTCGAGGCAGAGCTCACCTCTCCGGACACCCCGGCCAGACCGGCAATTTCATTGCGGATCGCCTGAACATCCCCGTCGGTGAGCGGATCGGCCGTGCCGGCCCCGCCGCGGCGGCCACCGAACATGGACGAGCCCGGACGAATGATCAGGAGATTGGCCCCGAAACTGGCGATCTGTTCCTCGACCGCACGCTTGGTGCCTTCACTGATGGAGACGAGGACGATCACCGACGCCACCCCGATGATCACGCCCAGCATGGCCAGCGCGCTGCGCAGGGCATTGACCCGAAGCGCAATCAGCGCGACGCGCAGCGAGGATAGAAGGTTCATGACCGGTCCTCCAGGATCTGGCCGTCACGGAACACGATCTGGCGGCGGGCATGATCGGCCACCTCCTGTTCGTGTGTCACGAGGATAATCGTGATGCCCTCGCGGTTCAGCGTGTCGAAAATCCCCATGATGTCGTCGGAGGTCTGGCTGTCCAGCGCCCCGGTCGGCTCGTCGGCGAGCAGGATTTTCGGATCATTCACCAGCGCCCGGGCAATCGCCACGCGCTGCTGCTGACCGCCGGACAATTGCGAAGGATGGTGATCGGTGCGCTCTCCCAGCCCGACCTGTTCCAGACGGGCCAGAGCCCGCTGCCGGCGCTCCGCGGGCGCCACGCCAGCATAGACCAGCGGCAGGGCCGCATTCTCCAGCGCCGAGGTTCGCGGCAGGAGATTGAATTGCTGGAAGACGAACCCGATCGTGCGATTGCGGAAGGCCGCCAACCGGTCGGCATCCAGACCTGCCAGCTCCTCACCGGCAATGCGCAGGGAACCGGAGGTGGGCCGGTCCAGCGCGCCCATGAGGTTCATCAGGGTCGACTTGCCCGACCCTGACGCGCCCATGATGGCGACGTAATCGCCGGGCGCGATGTCGAGGCTGACCCCGTCCAGCGCGCGCACGGTCTGGTCGCCCATCGTATAGGTCTTGACCAGGTCACGGCATTCGATCAGTCCGCTCATTCGCGAACCTCACGGGCCCGCGTCACCACGGCCTCGCCGACTTCCAGATCACCGCCGACCACTTCGGTCGTCTGACTGTCGGAAATGCCCAGGCGCACACGGCGTTCTTCCAGCGTACCGTCCGCCATCTCCACCCAGAGCGTGGCCGCCCGGGTATCCCGCATTTCACGCATCATCTCGCGATAGCGGGTCAGCTGGTCGGCATCGAGGATGGCTTCCATGCCACGGGCGATCTCCGCCTGCAGACCGTCGCGGTCGAACTCACCGCCCGCCTGAGCGGCGGCCCGGGCACGGCCCATCGCCTGCATGAAGACGCTGCGCGCCTGTTCCTGCTGGCTCTCGCTCATCCCCAATTCCTCGGCCATGCGGGCCATCGGGTTCTGGCCACCGCCCTGGGGCGGTCCGCCGCGCTGTCCGCCGCCCGGCGTCGGGGCCTGCAGCGGACGGGCCCGGCTTTCCAGCGCCGGAGACGGGCGGAAGCGCAGCGCGCCATTGCCCACGGTGAGAACGCCGGAGCGCTCGCCCGTGATGATGTCCATATTGGCCGTCATGCCCGGCAGGAGACGCTGGCCCGGATTGGCGGCCGAGACGACCACCGTATAGGTGACGACATTGTTCAGCGTCTGCGGTGCGAGGCGGATCTGTTCAACCTGACCGGTCAGTTCGGTATCCGGATGCGCATCCACCGTGAAGCGCACGGCCTGGCCCTGACGGATCTGGCCGATATCGGCTTCATCCACCTGGGCATCGATCTGAACCTGGCCGAGATCCTGGGCGATGGTGAACAGGACCGGGGCCGACAGGCTGGCGGCCACGGTCTGGCCCACATCCACGGCGCGATCGACGACCACGCCATTGATCGGCGCGCGGATCGTGGTGCGTTCCAGGTCGATGCGGGCGCCTTCCAGGGTCGCATCGCGCTGGGCCAGGACGGCGCGGGCATTGGTAATCTGCGCGCGGGCCACACCCAGTTCCGCCTGGGCAGCGGCGAGCGTGGTTTCGGCGGTATCCAGGGCCGATTGGGCCACAGTGCCGCGGTCATGCAGGGTGACCATGCGGTCATATTCCAGCTGCGCCTCGCGCAGATTGGCCTGGACGCGGGCAAGCGAGGCCTGCTGCAGCTCCAGACTGGCGGCGGCCGTGGCCCGCGAGGCCTCGGCTTCGCGAACCCGGGTTTCAAATGTCTGGGGATCAAGGCGGGCAATGACCTGTCCGGCTTCCACCGTGTCATTGTAATCGGCCATCAGCTCGGCGATCTGGCCGGACAATTGCGACCCGACCTCCACCGTGACAAGCGCACGCACGGCACCGGAAGCGGCCACGATGCGCCGGACATCGCCCGTCGCAGCGGCTTCCGTCTCGATGACGATCTCACCACTGTCACCGCCGGACCGGCCGAACATCCACCAGCCAGCCGCCAGCAGCACAATCACGGCCGCAACCGCAGCCCATAAACGCTTGTTTTCAAGCATGCCTAACCCCTTCAGCGGATGCCCCCGCAATCCGTATCGCTCTCTGCCAACGCAGCACACGGACAATTCCGTCGCTCCTGCGGCACATCGAGGGATGTAGCGCGCTGATGGTGGAAAGGCTATGCAATCCCATCAGATCGGTCAGAGAGTACAGCGTGGAAGATTTTCGAGCCCTTTTGGACGTGCCCGGCATGGGCCTCGCCCTCAAGGCGTCCCCGATTGCCGGCGTGGCGATCTGGCTGTTGATCACGGTTGCCTTGTGGCGCGGCGGTTTCCGCGATCTGGTGGAGCGGATGACACGCCCACGCTGGTCGGCCCGGGAGAAACTCCATGCCGCCGCGATGATACCGGTGCGGGCCCTGATGCTGGCAATGGTCGCCGCCATCGCAGCCGCCATGAGCCTGGCCGGCCTGCTGTTCAACGCCGCCATCATCCTCAACCTGGTCAGCCTCATCCCGTCCGGCTAGCCGACCTCATTGCCAGGCCAGCCGCCACCGAGCGCCAGGAAAATATCGACCTGGGCACTGGCGACCGCCGCCTGCGACCGGACCAGCGCGGTTTCGGCATTCGCCAGTGTCCGCTCGGCGTCCAGCACGACCACAAAACTGTCAGCCCCGGCGCGATAGCGCACCCGCGCCAGTTCGGCCGCTTCCTGTGCCGCATTGCGGGCGACCTCGAGCGAGTGCAGGCGCTCACGCTCGGACACGAAGGCCGCCAGCGCGGTTTCTGTCTCCTGCAAGGCGGTCAGCACGGTCCGGTCGAACCGGGCCAGGGCGGCATCAGCCCCCGCTTCAGCCGCAGCCAGACGGGCGCGGGAGGCGGACAGGTTCGGGAAGGACCAGGACAGCACCGGGCCCAGGGAAAGGGTAAGGCCGTCACTATCGCCCAGATCGCCGATATCCAGGGCACTGGAGGAAACGGACCCGCCCAGCACGACGCTGGGATAGAGACCCGCCGTGGCGATATCAACGCGGGCGGCAGCACCGGCCAGGGCGTGTTCCGCCTGGCGGACATCGGGACGCCGGGCGATCAGACTGCCGGCATCACCGGCTGCGATTGGCCGGGTGAGCACCGGGATACCGTCACAGGCCGGAATGGCGCTGCGCATCTCGACCGGGGTCCGGCCGGTCAGCGTGCCCAGGCGGAAGAAGGCCGAGGCCTGGGCGGCCTGCAGGCTGGGCAATTCGGCAGACGCTGTTTCCAGAGCCGACTGCGCCTGGACCACATCCAGCCGCAAGCCCCGTCCGGCCTCATAGAGGCGCTCGGTGAGCTGATAGGACTGGCGGGCAATTTCGACATTCTGCGAGGCCACATCCAGCAGGGCGGCACTGGCGCAGTAATCCGTCCAGGCGCGCACCGTATTGGCGATCACCAGGATATGGGCCGCATCGCGCGCCGCTTCGGCCTCCAGCACGCTTTCGCGGGCGGCACCGACGCTGCCCCGGACACGGCCGAAGAAATCCAGCTCATAACTGACATCCAGACCGGCGGAATAGGCATCGCTCTCCACCGGGTCACCGCCCGTCGTGGAGGGGCGCCGCACATAGCCTCCGGAGCCCGACACACTGGTCTGTGGCAGCAGCGCGGAGCGTGCTTCGCCCAGTCCGGCACGGGCCTGTTCCAGGCTGGCGCGGGCTTCGGCGAGGGAGGGGTTGGACGCCAGGGCATCGCTGACCAGCTGGTTGATGGCGGCGCTTTCATAAAGCTGCCACCAGACCGCCTCGGGCGCCGCATCCGTCAGCTCGCCGGCCTGGGTGGCCAGCAGGGCTTCGCCGGACAGGTCCGCCAGTCGGGACGGATTGGCCGGTGCCGGCTGCAGACTGGCGCAGGCGGTCAGGGCCGATGCCCCCAGCAGGAGGGGCAGCAGGGTTTTCATCGCACGGGTCATGCTTGGTCTCCTTGCGATCCGTCCGAACCTTCCGGAGCGGGGCCCTTGGGCAAGAGGCGGGAGATGAAACGGCCGATCACATAGAAGACCGGGGTGAAGAGAAGACCGAACAGGGTCACCCCGATCATGCCGGAGAAGACCGCAATACCGATCGCCTGGCGCATCTCCGCACCCGCGCCATGGGCGAAGGCCAGCGGCATGACGCCGAAGATGAAGGCGAAGGAGGTCATCAGGATCGGACGCAGGCGGATGCGCGCACCTTCCACGGCGGCCCGGGTCGGTGTCAGCCCCTGTTTCTCCTCGGCCTGTTTGGAGAACTCGACCAGGAGGATGGCATTCTTGGCCGCCAGGGCGATCAGAACGACCAGACCGACCTGGGTGAGGATATTATTCTCCATGCCCGCCAGATTGATGCCGATCATCGCCGCGAGCACGCACATGGGCACGATGAAGATCACCGCCCAGGGCAGGGTGAAGGCTTCATACTGGGCTGCCAGGACCAGGAAGACGAAGACCACGGCGAAGACGAAGATCAACAATCCGGAATTGCCCGCCGCCTTCTGCTGATAGGCGATCTCGGTCCATTCATAGCCGACGCCTTCGGGCAGGACGCGTGCCGCGATCTCTTCCATCGCCACCAGCGCTTCATTCGAGGACACGCCCGGCGCGGCCTGGCCCTGAAGCTCGATGGAGGGGAAGAGATTGTGACGGACCACACGGACCGGACCGGTATCGTCAATGATCCGGGCCAGAGCCGAGAGCGGCACCATTTCGCCGGAGCTGGAGCGCACCTGGAGCTGGCCGACATCAGCCGCTTCGTCCCGGAAGGGCGCATCGGCCTGGGCCGTCACCCGGACCGTCCGGCCCAGGAAGTTGAAATCATTCACATAGGTGGAGCCGAGATAGGTCCCCAGCGTGGCGTAGATTTCCGACGGCGCGACCCCCAGCTGGAAGGCCCGTTCCCGATCGACATCGACGCGCAGGCGCGGCGAGGTCGTGTCGAAGGTGGAATAGACGCGGGTGACGCGGCCATCCTGGTTCGCGGCTCCCATCATGGCGAAAGCGGCCTGCTGCAGCTCGTCAAAGCTTTGCCCGTTGCGGGCCTGCAGCATCATCTTGAAACCACCCCCGCGACCCAGGCCACGGACGGCCGGCGGTGCGATGATGAAGGCCGAGCCCTCCGGAATGGCCTGGTTGATGACACCGGTCAGACGCCCGGCCAGCGCTTCGGCCGTCAGGTCCGGATGGCCGCGGCGATCCTCGAAACTGTCCAGGCGGATGAACATCAGGCCGGCATTGGAGGCCGGTGAGAAGGTTGCGCCATTCATCCCGGCGAGCGCCACGAGGGTTTCGACGCCCTCGGTCTGGAGCAGCGCATTCATCGCCTCATTCATCACGGCGTCCGTCCGCGCCAGGGAGGCGCCGGGCTGCAGCTGGACCACACCGATCAGCGTGCCCTGGTCCTGATCAGGGATGAAGCCGGTCGGCGTTTCCGCCAGGCGCCAGCCGGTGACGGCCAGAAGACCGGCATAGGCCACCAGCATCATCACGACGACACGCAGGAGGCGGGCCACCAGAAGAGAGTATTTGGTCGATAGCCAGTTGAAGGCGTCATTGAAGGCCTTGGACAGGATACGCAGCGGGGCGAGCCAGGCCGGACCGGTCTCGTCGCCATGATCCTTGTGCGGTTTGAGCATCAGGGCACACAGGGCCGGTGACAGGGTCAGGGAGACGATCAGGGAGATCAACGCGGCCGAGGCGATGGCCACGGCAAACTGGCGATAGAAAATCCCCGGAATGCCCGGAATGAAAGCCGTCGGCACGAAGACCGAGACCAGGACGAGCGTCATGGCGATCAGGGCGCCGGACACTTCCGTCATGGATTCCCGGGCCGCCTCGCGCGGGCTCAGACCCTCCCGCATCAGACGTTCCACATTCTCCACCACGATGATGGCGTCATCGACCACGATGCCGACCGCCAGGACGAGCGCGAAGAGCGAGAGCGAATTGATCGAGAAACCCAGCGCCAGCTGGATGGCGAACACGCCGACAATGGACACCGGAATGGCCACGATCGGGATGAAGGCCGCCCGCCAGTTCTGCAGGAAGATCATCACGACGAGAACGACCAGGAAGACGGCCTCGATCAGCGTGTGCTGGACGGCCTCCACGGATTCCTCGACGAATTCGGATGGGTTGTAGGGAATGATGTAATCGACACCCGGCGGGAAGCTTTCCGCCGCGGTCTCGATCGCCTCCATCACGGCGGCCGCAGCTTCCAGCGCATTGGCACCCGGCTGCTGCACGATGGCCATGCCGACACCGGGCTGGCCACCAAAATAGCCATTCACGGAGAAGTCTTCACCGGTGATCTCGACACGGGCCACATCGCTGAGCCGGGTGACCTGGCCATCCGCGCCACGCTTGATCACGACATTCTCGAACTCGTCTTCCGCGATCAGACGGCCCTGGACCGAGATCGGGATCTCGAACGGCACGGCACCGGCATCGGTGAAGGGCGGCTGGCCCAGACGGCCACCGGCGGCCTGGATATTCTGGGCGCGCAGGGCCGCGACGATATCGCTGGCCGTCATGTCATTGGCGGCGGCGCGTTCCGGGTCGATCCAGACCCGCAGGGAGTAATTGCCGCTGCCGAAAATCCGCACATTGCCGACGCCTTCCAGGCGCAGCAGCTGGTCGCGCAGGACGGAGTTTGCGTAATTGCCCAGATAGGCGCGGTCCACCGCGTCATCCTCGGCGCGCAGCGCGATGATCAGCAGGAAGCCGGAGGATTCCTGGGCCACCGCCACACCGGTCTGGCGGACCTGGGCGGGCAGGCGCGGCTCGGCCCGGTTGACGCGGTTCTGCACCAGGACCTGGGCCGTATCCAGATCCGTGCCCGGCTGGAAGGTGACCGTGATATTGACCTGTCCCGTCGCGGTCGCCGAGGAGGTCATGTAGAGCATGTTCTCCACGCCATTGATCTCCTGCTCCAGCGGAGCGGCGACCTGTTCAGCCAGATCCTCAGCCGTGGCGCCCGGATAATTGGCGCCCACACGGATGGTCGGCGGCGCAATCTCCGGATACTGGGCCAGCGGCAAGGACGGGTAGGCGAACACCCCCATCAGCGTGATGAAGATCGCGATCACGCCGGCAAAGATCGGGCGGTCGATGAAGAAGTGGGAAAGCCGCATGGGCGGAACTCTTTTCTCGGGTAGCGAGGGAGGGGGTCCGGACCCTAGGGCTGGGTCCGGACCAACGGCAGATCGGATCCGGGGGCAGGCTGGGCCGACCGCCGCATTCTGGGTTTCAGTCCGTCACGCGGGCCGTACCGGCCGGCCGGTTGAGGGCCGCAGTGACGTCTGCGGGCTGGACGTCGCGGGTGATCGAACCGGAATGTGTCGTCACGCTCATGCCCGGGCGCAGCCCCTGCAGGCCGGCAATGATGACGCGGTCCGACCGGTTCAGACCGCTTTGCACGACCTGGAGATTGTCGCTCGTCGGTCCCAGCACCACGGACCGGACGGAGACCTTGTTCTCAGCATCAACGACATAGACCAGACGGCGCGTCGCATCCGAGAGGATCGCGGTCCGCGGCACCAGAAGTGCCTCATAGGGGTCAGATCCGCGCACGCGGATCGTGCCTATCATGCCGGGCCGGATGAAGCCGTCCGGATTGGCGATTTCGGCGCGCATCAGGATGGTGCCGGAGCCGGGCTGGATCTGGTTGTCCACGAAGACGATCTCGCCGGAGCGCGAATAGTCCGCCTCGTCCTGCAGGCGCACTTCCACCGGCGCCCCCTCCCCGGTGCCGCTGGAGCGCTGGTAGCGCAGCAGCACACTCTCGGAAGCATAGAAGGGGAAGTAGAGCGGGTCGGAGCTGACGATCGTGATCAGCGGATCACCCTGGGCCGTGCTGCCCTGGACCAGATCACCCGGATCACTGGTCCGTGCGGACAACTGGCCGGAGATCGGCGCCCGGATCTCGGTGAATTCGAGGTTCAGCCGGGCCGCTTCGGCATCGGCCTGGGCCGTGGCCAGCGAAGCGCGGGCATTGGCCAGCGCGGTCTGGGCCTGTTCCAGGCTTTCCTGGGAGATGGCATCAACGCCCCGCAGCTCCTCGGCGCGCTGCAGATCAGCCTGAGCCTGGCGGGCATTGGCCTGCGCCATGGCGGCGCGACCGCGCGCGGCATCATAGGCCGCCTCATAGGGGCGGCGATCCAGCGTGAAGAGCAGATCCCCGGCCTCAACCGTCTGGCCATCGCGCACATGCACGGTTTCCAGATACCCACTCACCCGCGCCCGGATCGAGACATGCTGCGGCGATTCAAACCGGCCGGTGAACTCATCCCAGTCGGCGACCTCCTGCACCAGGGGCGCCGCAATCTCGACATTGGGCATGGGCTGCTGGGCCGCGACCGGCTCGGCCTCGCCTGCGCTGCAGGCGGCCAGGGCAAAAGACGCAAAAAAAGCGCCGCACAGAGCGGCGAGGCGATAAGGCATGGGGAGGAGCCCTTACTTGACTGTCTGGCACCGGAGACGGGACCTTCAGGCCTCTAAGTCATCGGCGGATGACTTTTATTTGACATTCGTCCGCACGGATGTCAACACTTGATGACAAAGAACAATCACAAAAGATTTCGGTCGATGAAAACAAAACCGGCAACGACCCGGGCGAGGAATGCCGAAGCGACGCGCTGTGCCATCCTGGAAGCAGCGCGGAACCGCTTTGCCCACAACAGCTATGACAATGTCGGCATCCGCGAGATCGCGTCCGAGGCCGGCGTCGATTCCGCGCTGATCTCGCGCTATTTCGGCTCCAAGGAAGAACTCTTCGCCCAGGTGCTGGACAGCGCCAAGAAGTCCGACCTGTTCCAGGGCGGACGTGAAGGTCTGGCCCGGCGCACGGCGGAGCATCTGATCGACAATCATGGCGGCGACAAACCGCTGGACGATCTGCTCGTCCTGCTCAATTCCGCCGGATCGGAAACCGCCGGCGAGATGGTCCGCCGCTCGATCCATGAGCGCTATAACGAACCCATGGCGGAGCTGCTGGGCGGACGCGACGCCCTGTTGCGGGCGCGCATGTTCGGTTCAGCCCTGATGGGACTGATCATTTCCAGCAAGATTCACGGGACCCGCTTCCTCGGCGACCTGCCGCGCGAAGCCATGCTGGAACGGCTCACGCGGCTGGTCGAGGAAGCCATCGCGGAAATCTAGCCGCCGCGCGTGTGCGACACGCCGCCATCCACGGTCAGCGTGGACCCCACGACATAATCGCCGGCCCGCGAGGCCAGGAAAATGGCGGCACCGGCCATGTCTTCCGGTGCCCCGATCCGGCGCGAAGGAATGTGCGGCGCCACCGCATCAGCATGATCCCGGGCCACCTTGTTCATCTTGGAGGCAAAGGCCCCCGGTGCGATCGCCGAGACGATGATATTCTGCGGTGCCAGTTCCAGCGCCATCCGCTTGGTCAGATGGATCAGGCCGGACTTGGAGGCCGCATAGGAATAGGTCTGCATCATCGAGACCGACAGACCGTCGATCGAGGCGATATTGATGATCTTGGCCGGCTGGTCCGGCGAGGACGCCGCCTTCAGCGCACCGAGCAGGGCCTGGGCCAGGAAGAAGGGGGATTTCACATTGAGATCCATCACCTTGTCCCAGCCGCTTTCCGGAAACTCTTCCAGCGGCGCACCCCAGGCGGCCCCGGCATTGTTCACCAGGATGTCCAGCTGGCTTTCCTGGGCGAGGAATTTCTCGGCCAGACGCTTGGCGCCATCGGCCCCGGAGACATCTTCCGGCAGCGGAATGCACTCACCGAATTCCGACAGGCGTTCCGCCGTCGCAAAGCAATCCTCCGCCTTGCGCGAGGAGATATAGACTTTCGCGCCGGCCCGCAGATAGCCCTCGGCGATCATCTCGCCAATCCCGCGCGACCCGCCGGTGATCAGGGCGGTGCGGCCTTTCAGGCTGAACAGGTTTTCCATGATGTCTTTCTCCCCGTTTTGTGTGGCCTATGGCGTAGCCCTGAGCACAGGGCGTGTCGAGCCCCGGGTATGCTCGTGACCGTATCGCCAGAATGCAAATATGGGAGATTCCCGGCTCCGGTCCGCCAGCCAACGGAACATTACAGGCAATTAATTTCACCCCCACGACCAGCCCGTTGCACTTTGCGCCCACACGCATTCGAGGTGGGAGAAACCAATGACCCGTGTCTTTACCGCGGCGCTCACCGCTGCGCTGGCCTTTACCGGCCTGGCGACAGCGCAAGTGCCCGATGTCGATATTCCCTATGAGAGTTTTCAGCTCGAGAACGGGCTGACCGTTGTCGTCCATGAGGATCGCAAGGCGCCGATCGTCGCCGTGTCCATCTGGTATGGCGTCGGCTCGGCCAATGAGCCGGCCGGCCGTACCGGTTTTGCGCACCTGTTCGAACACCTGATGTTCAACGGGTCGGAAAACTATAATGACGATTATTTCGGGCCCTTCGAACAGGTCGGTGCGACCGGCATGAACGGCACAACCTGGTTCGACCGCACGAACTACTTCCAGACCGTGCCCACCCCGGCCCTGGAAATGGCGCTGTGGATGGAATCCGACCGCATGACCCATTTGCTCGGCGCCGTCGACCAGGAACGCCTGGATGAGCAGCGCGGCGTGGTGCAGAACGAGAAGCGCCAGGGCGACAACCAGCCCTACGGCATGGTCGAGTATTCCCAGCTGGCCGCCCTCTTCCCGGAAGGCCACCCCTATGCCCACTCCACGATCGGCTCGATGGAAGACCTGTCGGCCGCGTCCCTGGAAGACGTGCAGGAGTGGTTCCGCCAGTATTACGGCGCCTCCAACGCCGTTCTGGTCCTGGCCGGTGATATCGATGCCGAGGAAGCCCGCCCGCTGGTCGAGCGCTATTTCGGTGACGCCCCGGTCGGCCCGCCGCTCTCCCGCATGGAACAGTGGATCCCGGAGCGCGAATACGACACGACCGAAGTGATGTATGACGACGTGCCCCAGCCGCGCATCTACCGCACCTGGGTCGTGCCGGGCCGCATCACGCAGGAACGCGCCGAGCTGGAAGTCTTCGCCACCGTTCTGGGTGGCGGCCGCACGTCGCGCCTCTATCGTGACTTCGTCTTCGATCGCCAGGTTGCAACCCGCGCCGTGGCCTATGTCGAGGAACACCAGCTGGCCAGCCAGTTCCATATCGAAGTGACGCTGAACCCGGGCGAGGATGTCGCCGCAGCCAGCGCCCGCATCGACGAAATCCTGGGTGAGCTTCTGGAAGACGGTCCGACCCAGGACGAGCTGGATGCCGCGCGCACGCGCATGAATGCCGGCACGATCCGCGGTCTGGAACAGATCGGCGGCTTTGGCGGCAAGGCTGTCGCCTTGGCTGAAGGTCAGCTCTATGCCGGTGATCCGGGCTTCTGGCGCACCAATCTGGAGCGCATGAACAATGCCACGGCCGACGAAATGACAGCGACGGCGAATGAGTGGCTGACATCGGGTTCGCACCAGATCAATGTCCTGCCGTTTGGGGAATACGCCTCGGTCGAGACCGATGCCGACCGTTCCGCCCTGCCCGTCGTGGACACCACGCCGGACCTGGTCTGGCCGGACGTTCAGACGGCCGAGCTGTCCAATGGCGTCGACATCGTCTTCGTGCGCCGTGACGCGGTTCCGGTTGTCGAGATGCAGATGGTCTTCGATGCCGGCTATGCCGCCGACAGTGCCGAAGGCGGCATGCTGGGCCTGAACTCCTTCATGATGAACATGCTGGATGAAGGCGCCGGCCGCATGGATGCGCTGGAAATCTCGGCGGAAGCCGAGAGCCTCGGGGCCAATCTGTCGACGGGGGCCAATCTGGACCTGTCCACGGTGACCCTGTCGGCCCTGGCCTCCAACCTGCAGCCTTCGCTGAACCTGATGGCGACGGTGATCACGGACCCGACCTTCGCGGATGAAGACATCGAGCGCGTTCGCGAGCAGACGCTCAACGGCATCCGCCAGGAAATGGCCAATCCGATTGCCATTGCCCTGCGCACCCTGCCGCCGGAAATGTATGGCGAAGGCCATGCCTATTCGGTGCCCTTCACGGGGTCCGGCACGCCGGAATCCGTCGCCGGTTTCACCCGTGAAGCCCTGGTCGCCCACCAGCAGACCTGGCTGCGTCCGGACAATGCCACCCTCTTCATCGTCGGTGACACGACGCTGGAAGAAATCACGCCGATGCTGGAACGCGCCTTCCGCCGCTGGGATGCGCCCTCCACGCCGCTGCCGGTGAAGAATATGGGCGAAGCGTCCAATTCCGGTCAGCCGCGCGTGATCATCGTGGACCGTCCGAACTCGCCGCAATCGCTGATCCTGGCCGGCCTGATCGGTCCGGAAGGCAATGTCGACAATCCGGAAGTCTATTCCGCGATGAATGACGCCATCGGCGGGTCCTTCACGGCCCGGGTCAACATGAATCTGCGCGAAGACAAGGGCTGGTCCTATGGTGCCCAGACCCTGCTCTGGGGTGCCCGCGGCCAGCGTCCGTGGATCGTCTATGCGCCGGTCCAGACCGACCGCACCGCCGACAGCCTGTCGGAACTCCTGCGCGAGTTCACGGAATTCACCTCCACCAACCCGGCGACCGAAGCCGAGCTGGAGCGGTCGGTGAACAATTCCACGCGCTCCCTGCCCGGTCAGTTCGAAACCGCGTCCGCCGTCCGCGGCTCGCTGGTTTCCAGCTATAATTATGGCCGTGACTGGAATTATCCGGCCACGCTGACCGAGCGCTATCGCGCCCTGGAACTCGGCCCGATCCATGAGGCCGCCGAGGAAGTCGTCAACACCGACAACCTCGTCTGGCTCATCGTCGGCGACGCCGCCCAGATCGAGGACAGCATCCGCGAACTCGACATGGGCGAAATCGAAGTCCGCCGCCTGGGCCAGTAAGGCTCAGCGACAGGATGAAACAAGAAAGGGCGCTCCGGCCGGAGCGCCCTTTTTCTTTGGGATGCAGGCCAGCCCCCCCTTCTCCCCGGGGAGAAGGGGCCGCG
>NZ_JADOTT010000017.1 GCF_016817355.1 Maricaulis parjimensis | reverse complement strand
TCGATCAGCTGGAAGCCAAGCGTTCTGCGGCCCGTCTGGGTGGTGGTGAGGCGCGGATTGAAGCGCAGCATGCCAAGGGCAAGCTGACGGCGCGCGAGCGGATCGAGATGCTGCTGGATGATGGCTCCTTTGAGGAATGGGACATGTTCGTGGAGCATCGCTGCACGGATTTCGGGATGCAGGACAAGAAGATCCCCGGCGATGGCGTGGTCACCGGCCATGGCACGATCAATGGCCGCCTGGTCTATGTCTTCTCCAAGGATTTCACCGTCTTTGGCGGCTCGCTGTCTGAGACCCATGCCCAGAAGATCGTCAAGATCCAGAAGGCAGCGATCCAGAATGGCGCGCCGATTATCGGCATTTTCGATGCCGGTGGCGCGCGCATCCAGGAAGGCGTCGCCTCGCTGGGTGGCTATGCGGACATCTTCCTGCAGAACACATTGGCGTCTGGGGTCGTGCCGCAGATCTCCATGATCATGGGCCCGTGCGCCGGCGGCGATGTCTATTCGCCCGCCATCACCGACTTCATCTTCATGGTGAAGGACACCTCCTACATGTATGTGACGGGCCCGGATGTGGTGAAGACGGTCACCAATGAGACCGTCACCCATGAAGAGCTCGGCGGGGCCTCGGTTCACGCCAAGAAGTCCGGTGTCGCCGATGGCGCCTTCGAGAATGATCTGGAAGCCCTGGTGCAGATCCGCCGCCTGATCGACTTCCTGCCGCTCTCCAATCGCGAGACCCCGCCCAAACGCCCCAGCTATGACACGGCCGATCGCCAGGAACCCAGCCTGGACACGCTGGTCCCGTCCAACCCGAACAAGCCCTACGACATCAAGGAACTGATCGAAAAGGTGGCCGATGAGGGCGACTTCTTCGAGATCGCTCCGGATTATGGCGCCAATATCGTCACCGGCTTCGGACGCCTGGACGGCCAGCCGGTGGGCTTTGTGGCCAACCAGCCGATGAGCCTGGCCGGCGTGCTCGACATCGACGCCTCCCGCAAGGCGGGCCGCTTTGTGCGCTTCTGCGATGCCTTCAACATCCCGGTCGTCACCTTCGTGGATGTGCCCGGCTTCCTGCCCGGCACGAAGCAGGAATATGGCGGCCTCATCAAGCATGGCGCCAAGCTTCTCTTCGCCTATGCCGAAGCCACCGTGCCCAAACTCACCGTCATCACCCGCAAGGCCTATGGCGGTGCCTATGACGTGATGAGCTCCAAGCATTTGCGCGGCGATGTGAACTATGCCTGGCCGACCGCCGAGATCGC
>NZ_JADOTT010000016.1 GCF_016817355.1 Maricaulis parjimensis | reverse complement strand
CATGTTCAAGAAAATCCTGATCGCCAATCGCGGTGAGATTGCAGTTCGCGTGATCAAGACGTGTCAGCGTCTGGGGATTGCGACTGTGGCTGTTTATTCGGAAGCGGATGCTGACAGCCTGGCGGTTGAGATGGCGGATGAGGCGGTGTTCATCGGCCCGCCGGCGCCGGGTGAGAGCTATCTGGTTCTGGACAAGATTCTTGATGCGGTGAAGTCGACCGGTGCGGATGCGGTGCATCCCGGTTTTGGCTTCCTGTCGGAGAATGCGGCCTTCCCCAAGGCGCTGGAAGCGATCGGCGTGGCCTGGATCGGGCCGAATGTGAACGCCATCGATGCGATGGGCGACAAGATCCGCTCCAAACAGCTGGCGGCGAAGGCGGGCGTGTCGACGATCCCGGGTGCCGATGGCGAGATCAATGATGCCGACACGGCTTTGGCGGCGGCCAAGGCGATCGGCTATCCGGTCATGCTGAAGGCTTCGGCCGGCGGCGGCGGCAAGGGGATGCGGATCGCGCGCTCTGATGA
Source organism: Maricaulis parjimensis (assembly GCF_016817355.1). Lineage (GTDB taxonomy): Bacteria > Pseudomonadota > Alphaproteobacteria > Caulobacterales > Maricaulaceae > Maricaulis > Maricaulis parjimensis. Next base: position 1,308 of record NZ_JADOTT010000016.1, on the reverse strand, counting down.
AGAGGTCAAGGAGGGCTTCAAGGCGGCCCGCAATGAGGCCAAATCCTCCTTCGGCGATGACCGCATCCTGATCGAGAAATTCATCGAACAACCGCGCCATATCGAGATCCAGGTTCTGGGCGACAAGCATGGCAATGTGGTGCATCTCAATGAGCGTGAATGCTCGGTGCAGCGGCGTAACCAGAAGGTTCTGGAAGAGGCCCCGTCGCCCTTCCTGGACAGGAAGACCCGCGCCGCCATGGGCGCGCAGGCGGTCGCCCTGTCGGCGGCGGTGGACTATGACAGCGCCGGCACGGTGGAGTTCATCGTCGACAAGAACAAGAATTTCTACTTCCTGGAGATGAATACCCGTCTTCAGGTGGAACACCCCGTCACCGAGCTGACCACGGATCTGGACCTGGTGGAACAGATGATCCGCGTGGCCGCCGGTGAGGAACTGGGCTTCAAGCAGATCGAGGTTCCGCTGGAGGGCTGGGCTGTGGAAGCGCGGCTTTATGCGGAAGATCCCTATCGCGGCTTCCTGCCTTCGATCGGACGCCTGAAACACTTCATCGAGCCGGCCGAGGGCCAGCTGGGCGAGGGCAAGCTGCGCATCGACAGCGGTGTGCGCGAGGGTGATGAGATCTCGCTCTTCTATGATCCGATGATCGCCAAGGTGATCGGCTATGGAAAGACGCGCGAGATCGCCATCGACACGCTGGCCCAGGCGCTGGACCGTCTGCATGTGGAGGGTCTGCAGTCCAATGCGCCCTTCCTGTCGGCGGTTCTGGACGAGCAGGACTTCCGGTCCGGGCGTATCCATACCGGCTATATCCCCGAACACTTCCCCGAAGGCTTCCACGGCACCGCGCCGCGTGAGGACCAGCTGATCGCGATGAGCTGTGCGGCGGCCTATGTGCATGAGATCCAGACCCGCCGGGCGGGCCAGATCGAGGGCCGTATCCGTCCGGAAGAGACGGTCGAGCAGCGTGACTGGGTGATCTTCCTGGACAAGCGCCGCATCCCGGTGGAGATCGCGCTGACCGGTGAGGGCGAGGCCTCCATCTGGTCGCCTTCGCTGCAGGCGGAGAAGATCACGCTGAAGACGGACTGGCAGCCGGGCCAGCATCTGTTCGTGGCCCGGATCGACGGGCAGGAGATGGCGCTGGTCTTCGCGGACCGCACTGAGGGTTATGTGATGCGCCATCGCGGCTTCACCGCCACGGCCATCGTCTGCTCGCCGCGCTCCGCGGAACTGCATGTGCGCCTGCCGGAGAAGGAAAAGCCGGACATGGCCAAACTGGTCGTCTCCCCCATGCCGGGCCTGGT
>NZ_JADOTT010000015.1 GCF_016817355.1 Maricaulis parjimensis | reverse complement strand
AACCGCCAGGCTGTCAGCATCCGCTTCCGAATAAACAGCCACAGTCGCAATCCCCAGACGCTGACACGTCTTGATCACGCGAACTGCAATCTCACCGCGATTGGCGATCAGGATTTTCTTGAACATGAAGGCCCCAATGGCAAACGGGCGGACGCCCCGGATGCCGGTTGGTTTAGCGCGCCCCGGAGGGCCGCGGCAAGCGCTCAGGCTGATATCAGTCCGCGTCGCGGTCGCGATCGAACAGGACTTCCTCCAGCGCCCGCAGCTTGCCGACCAGCGAGATCAGGAATGCAGTGGACCAGCCGATCATCAGGAAGCCGATCAGGCCCTCCATCGCCACCAGAAGCCGCCAATGACTGTCCAGATAGATGTCTCCCATCCCCAGCGTGGTGAAGGTGGAGGCGGAGAAATAGACCGCCGTCTCGAAGGAGGTGATCTCTCCGATCGCCATGTAGAGGCCGGCAAAGGCGATGATCTCGACGACATGGACCAAGAAGACCCCGATCACGATGGCAACGATGAACAGGAAGAGGGAGAGCGTATGGCCCGGCGCGTCCACTTCAGAACGGTGCTGGCGCGTGAAGCCCAGCAGGAGCGTCAGCCCCGTCAGGTGGATGGCCGTGGTGACCACGACCATGATCGCAGCCAGGACGAGCGCCTGAAACATTCCGTGCCTCCCCAGCGCCGGCAGCCAAACGCCAGCTTAGCGGATCAGGGTAAGCCTGAGTGCTTGGAGTAAACAGTGTTTTTTGTCACACTCCGCAGCAAGGAGACCGGCATGCCCCAACCCCACACCTCGCCGCTCCCCGGAAATGACAAGACGCTCAAGGATTGTCTGAGCCGGGAAGAATTGCGGACCCTGTCACAGACCACGAACTGGCAGGGCGCGCTCATGCTGGGCGGTGATCTGCTACTCCTCGGCCTGGCCTTCGCACTGGCCATTGCCTGGCCCAACCCGCTGAGTTTTGTGGTCGCGATTCTCATCATTGGCGGACGCCAGCTCGCCCTCGCCATTGTCCTGCATGACTGCGCCCACAAGGCGCTGTTCCGCACGCCCTGGCTCAATGAATTTGCGGGCCGCTGGATTGGCGGGGCCGCCGTGGATGTGCCGCTGCAGCTCTATCGCGACTACCATCTCAACCATCACCGCCATGCCGGCACCGACAAGGATCCTGATCAGGGCCTGGTGAAGGCCTATCCCGTGACACGTGAGAGTCTGCGCCGCAAATTCATCCGCGACCTCACCGGCCAGACCGGGTTCAAGGAAATGGTGATGGCCTGGCGCTGTCCGGACTGGCGGGCCAAGACGCCCTTCCTGGTCTTCCAGGCGGTGCTGCTGGCCGCCCTCACCCTGGCCGGCGCGCCCTGGGCCTATGCCCTGTGGTGGGTGGCGCGGATCTTCGTCTATCCGGTCATCATGCGGCTGCGGAATATTGGCGAGCATGGCGCGGCCACCGACCGCTATGACCTGGACGCGCGGCTGAACACGCACACAACGCTGGCCAACGCGCTGGAACGCCTCCTCGTCGCGCCGAACAATGTGAACTTCCATCTGGAACACCACATGTTCGCCGCCGTGCCGCCCTATAATCTCCCGCGCCTGCACCGTCTCCTGTCTCAGCGGGGCTATTATGAGGGCTATCGCTGCATTTCGCGCTCCTATCCGCACATGTTGACGAAAGCGGTTCAAAGCCCGGCCTGAGACCGATTGCCGCTTCTGCGCCCCTTCGCCACCTGCTCAAACAATGCTAGCGAGTAGGGGCAAGAGGGAGCACGGCGACGATGCGGTCAGACCCGTCCACCACACAGTCCGATGCATCGGGTCAGCCAGCCTGTTTCACCACACGGGATCTCACCCGTGTCTTCGGTGAAGGCTCGACCGAAGTGCGCGCCCTGCGCGGGGTGGAGCTGGACATTCCCTCCGGCGAGATTGTCGTCCTTCTGGGCGCGTCCGGATCGGGCAAATCCACCCTGCTGAATATTCTGGGCGGTCTGGACCGGGCCAGTGGCGGGGAATTCGAATTCCGCGGCCGCGACATGACCCGGATCAGCGATACCGAGCTGACCCGCTTCCGCCGTGACCATGTCGGCTTTGTCTTCCAGTTCTACAATCTCATGCCCAGCCTGACGGCGCGCGAGAATGTCGAACTCGTCACCGAGATTGCCGCCAATCCGATGCCGGCGCTGGATGCGCTGGACCTGGTCGGCCTGGCGGATCGCGCCGACCATTTCCCGGCGGAAATGTCCGGCGGGGAACAGCAGCGCGTCGCCATCGCCCGCGCCATCGCCAAACGCCCCGAAGTCATGCTGTGCGACGAACCGACCGGCGCGCTGGACAGTGTCACCGGTGTACGTGTCCTGCAGGCGCTGGAACGGGTCAATCAGGAACTGGGCTCGACCATTCTCCTGATCACCCACAATGCCAGCGTGGCCGGCATGGCGCATCGCGTCATCACCCTGGCCGACGGACAGATCCGCGAGACCCGCACCAATGAAAGCCGGGTTGAACCGGAGGCGCTGAACTGGTGAGCCGGTCCCGTCTGGATATCGCCGCCGCCCTGCCGGCCAGGCTCGACCGCAAACTGGTGCGCGACCTTTTGGCGATCCGGCTGCAGGCGCTGGCCATTGCCCTCGTCGTGGCCGCCGGTGTGGCTGTCCTCGTGGTCTCCGCGGGCATGCTGGACAGTCTGCGAGAGACCCGCAGCGCCTATTATGACCGCTATCGTTTCGCCGATGTCTGGGCCCCGGTTGTGCGGGCACCCGACAGTATCGCTGCCGACATCCACCAGCTTGACGGCGTCGCCCAGATCCAGACCCGTGTGCGCCAGCCCGTCCTGTTCGACATGCCCGGCCTGTCCGCACCCGCCTCGGGTGTGTTCCTGTCCGTGCCGGAGACGGGCCTGCCCACGGTCAACCGCATCCACCTCACCGAAGGCCGCCGCCCGCGCGAGGGCCAGCGTGACGAGATTGTCCTGCTGGACGGATTTGCGCGGGCCCATGGCCTGGCCATCGGCGATAGCGTGACCGCCACGATCCGCGGCGGGCGGGAGACCTTCCGCGTGGTCGGTTTCGCCCTCTCCCCGGAATTCGTCTACGCCATCGCCCCGGGCCAGCTGGTGCCGGATGACCGCCTTTTCGGGGTGGGCTGGATGGGCCGCGATGCGCTGGAACAGGCGGCCGACAGCGCCGGGGCCTTTAATGAAGCCGCCCTCATCCTCCAACCGGGCGCCAATGAACGCGCCGTGATCGACGCGCTGGACCGCCTGCTCGCCCCCTGGGGCGCGCCGGGCGCCTATGGCCGCGAAGACCATATCTCCGACGCTTTTGTCTCCAGCGAGATCAACCAGTTGGGCACGATGGCCTCACTCCTGCCACCGGTCTTCCTGCTCGTCGCCGCCTTCCTGGTGAATGTCGTCCTGACCCGGCTGATCGCGATGGAACGGGCCCAGATCGGCCTGCTGAAGGCCTTCGGCTATCACTCCCGCGATGTGGTCTGGCACTACACGAAATTCGCGCTGGTGATCGGAGCGGTGGGACTGGCCATCGGTGTCGGAGGCGGAAGCTGGCTGGGCCGACAAATGGCCGGCATGTATGTCGAATATTATCACTTCCCCTTCCTCCTCTTCGAACTCCCCGCCTCGGTCTATGCCGCCTCACTGGGCGTCACCCTGCTGGCGGTGGGCGGCGGGGCCGTGCTGGCCGGATTGCGCGCTGCGCGCCTCTCCCCGGCCGAAGCCATGCGCCCCTCACCGCCACCGGACTATTCCCGCGCCCTGGGTGCTGCCATTGCCCGCTGGAAGCGGTTCGACCAGCAATCGCGCATGATCCTGCGCCATACGCTGCGCTGGCCGGCGCGCGCCGCCTTCACAATGGCCGGAGTGGCGATCTCGGTCGGCCTTTTGGCCAGTTCCATGTATTTCCTGGACGCGACCCGGGCGATGATCGATGCGCATTTCTACCTGTCCAACCGGCAGGATGTGACGGTCAGCCTGGTGGAACCGCGCCCGCGCGCCGCCCTGCACGCGATCGCCCGCATGCCCGGCGTGCTCACCGCCGAGCCCGTACGCTATGCCCCGGCCCGCCTGCGCCATGCCGGGCATGAGGAGAGAATGGCGCTGACCGGAGCGCCCGCCGAAGCCCGCCTCTCCCGCATGATCGACAGCGACGGCAATCCCGTCACCGCCCCGCCCGGCTCCATCGTCCTGTCGCGCGATATTGCCGCCTCGCTGGGCGTGGAGCCCGGCGACCGGATCGAGGTGGAGATCACCGAGGGCAATCGTCCGGTCTTCGAGCTCGCCATCGCCAATGTCGCCACCACGCTGATCGGCTCCGGCGCAATCATGGAAATCGGCGACCTCAACCGGCTTCTGGGCGAGGATGCACTGATCTCCGGCGCCTGGCTGCGAGTCGATCCGGAACGCACCGACGCGCTCTACACCCAGCTCAAGGCCGCCCCGGCCATTGCCGAAGTCTCCTTGCAGAACGAGGCGCGCGAACAATTCGAGACGCTGATGGATGAGGGCATGGGCACCTCGATCTACATCTATACGATCTTCGCCGGCATGATCGCCGTGGGCGTGGTCTATAACAGCGTGCGCATCTCCTTCTCCGAACGCGAGCATGAGCTGGCCGTGCTGCGCGTGCTGGGCTTCACCCGCGGCGAGGTCGCCTATGTCCTGCTGGGCGAGATCGCCCTGCTGACCCTGATCGCCCTGCCCCTGGGCTGTCTCATGGGGGCCGGCCTGGCCTGGTATTTCGCCCAGGCCATGAGTTCGGACCTGTTCCGCCTGCCCTTCATCATCAATCCGGCCACTTTCGGCTATTCCGCCCTCGTTGTGCTGATCGTCGCGCTCTCCTCCGGCCTCATGGTCCGGGCGCGGCTCAACCGGCTCGACATGGTCGCGGCCCTCAAGACGGGAGACTAGACCTCCATGACGCTTCGCTTCCGCACCCTGTTCTGGTCGGCCATGGCCCTCCTGGTGATCGCGGTCATCGGCTGGAGTTTCTGGCCCCGCCCCGTCCTGGTCGACACAGCCCGGATCGAAACCGGACCGCTTTCGGTGGAAATCCGCGATGAGGGCCGCACCCGCATCCGCGATGTCTATGCCATCGCCGCACCGGTCTCCGGCCGCCTCCTGCGCATCGATCTGGAACCGGGCGACACGATCGCCACCGGCGATGTTCTGGCGCGTATCCTGCCGGCCGAACCCTCCATTCTCGACGCGCGCAGCCAGGGCGAGGCCGAGGCCGCCATCGCGCTGGCCGAAGCGGCCCTCTCCGCCGCCCGCGCCGAAGCCCAGACCGCCCGCTCCGCCCTGGATCTGGCGCGCGAGGAACACACCCGCATCGCCCGCCTGCGCGAGACCGGCATTGCCTCCCAGGCCCAGCTTGACCGCGTCGCCGCCGAGCTTCGCTCTGCTCAGGCCGCCTCCGGTCGCGCCCAGGCCGCCATCCGCATGCGCGAGGCCGAGATCGAGGCGGCCCGCATCCATCTGCATGGCAGTCATGATGATGGCGGTGCCAGCGCCATCTTCGACATCCGCTCGCCGATTGATGGCGTGGTCCTTCAGGTCGTCCGCAAGAGTGAGGGCCCGGTCGCCGCTGGCGCCCCCCTGCTGGAAATCGGTGATCCCGCCGGGATGGAAATCGTCGCCGAATTTCTCTCCGCAGACGCCGTCCAGACACAGCCGGGCGATCCGGCCGCCATCACCGGCTGGCGCCGCGATGCGCCGCCCCTGCCGGCCCGCGTCCGCCGGGTCGAGCCCTTCGGCTTCGAGGAGGTTTCCGCCCTGGGCGTGCAGGAACAACGCGTCAATGTCGTGCTGGACTTCACTGGCGAGGCGCAAGACTGGGCCGCCCTGGGCCATGGCTATCGCGTGGAAACCGCCATCACGGTCTGGCAGAGCGAGGACGCCCTGCGCGTCCCCGTCGCCGCCCTCTTCCGCCAGGATGGCGACTGGGCCGTCTACCGCATCACCGCCAACCGCGCCCGCCTCACCCCGGTCCGCATCGGCCGCGATAATGGCGTCGAAGCCGAAGTGCTCGACGGATTGTCAGCCGGCGATGTCGTCGTCCTCTACCCCGGCGAAGGTGTGGTGGACGGTGCGGGTGTGAAAGAGCGCGGACTGGCGGAGTAGGCCGCCCTCCTTCTCCTTTGGGGAGAAGGTGCCCCGCAGGGGCGGATGAGGGGGATCGGCGAGGTCTTCGTGATTACCTGTAAACACCGGGATTTCCCCCTCTCCCGGCGCATGCGCGCCACCCTCTCCCCAGGGAGAGGGGTGCTGACCTCACGCAATTTATCCCCACCCCCAAAACCTGTGAGACACTTCTTGCGACTTCCGGGAAGAGAGGCGCGAGCTCAGTCCCTTGTGCCCGGGGGTTTGCGGAGCCTGTCCGCGCGAAGGGGTGACATCCTGAGCACCGGCAGGGCGTCCGGCCCGGTCTGACGGCACTAAACGCCCGACCTGAGTACCGGCCGGATTGGAAACGGGGGCGAGAGCGTTCGGGAAATCTCCGCGTGCGGGAGGCAGACGCCTGTCACACACACTTTGAAAACACGCCGGCAGACAGTCGCCGGCCTCCCGCACACCTCTCATACCGCCAGGCGGAAACGCCGTGGCGCTGAAAGCCGTGAAACACAAATGCATTTTCCCCGGACTTGTTCCGGGGCCAACCGAGAGAGCCGCATCCTCATCCTATGAAAAGACGGAACACCCTGTCGGCCCCGGGACTTCGCCCGGGGAAAATGAAGTTCTGAGGCATCCATCCGGGATGACAATCAGACGCTCTTGTTCAGGAGAAAGAGAACCCATGTCCCGCAAACACCACAAATCCCCGCGCAACCGCATCAACATGCAGGTCTTCGCCTATGAACAGGACGCCCTGCACCTCCTCCACACCGTCATGCACCAACAAGCCCAAGCCGGTCAGTTCAAGGCCGCCATCACCACCGCCGAACGCCTGATGGACCGCCTGCCCGATTGCCGCTTGGCGAAACGTCTGGATTGCGTGGAGAGAGTGCTCGCCAGTCCGGACCTGGAAGCCGGATGGACAGTGAAGGAACTCATGGACGAATTGGTGGGCCATTGAGACAGTGGCCCGCCGGGAAGCCTGCCTTTATCCTCCGGAACCCGGTGGCGCTGAATGTCGTGGAACACCCACAGCATTTTTTCCGCGCCTTCGCGCGGGGAAATCACCCTTGCCATTAATGTACAAAATGACGTACAATTAGTTATGCCAAAGCCTTCAAACATCCTCTCCATGTCCGAGGCACGCGCAAGCTTCAAAGCCCTGATCGAGCGCGTCACGGCGGACAAATCGCCCGCCATCATCACCCGGCGCGGGGGCGAGCCTGTTGTCATGGTCTCCCTGTCGGAATGGGAAGCCATTCAGGAAACCAATTATCTCTTGGAAAGCCCAGCCAATGCCCGGCGTCTGCGCGAAAGCATCGCGGCGGCAGAAGCCGGAGAGACCCGGTCTCTCACCCCGCAACACATCCAGGCGATGGCAAAAGACCCCGATCTGTTTCTCGATTGGACCCGCGAAACCGGCGGCTCTGACGACAGCGCATGAATGTCGAGCTGACCGCGCACGCACTGGACGATCTCGCCTGGTTGGTCCGTCACGAAACCCGACTCGCCAAACGAACGCTCCAACTCATCGAGGATATTCGCCGTTCACCTTTCGAAGGCATCGGCAAGCCGGAAGCCCTCAAGGGCGAACTTTCCGGCTGGTGGTCCCGGCGCATTGATAGCAAACACCGGCTGGTCTATCGGGTCCTGGGAAGAGGAGAGGATCGGCACCTGCAGATCGTTCAATGCAGGCATCACTACTAGGATGCGATCCCCGGTCTCGTGAAGCTCCGCTTCCCTTTTCCCGGACTTGATCCGGGACCTACCGAAACCGCCGCATCCGCACCGGGTGAAATGACGTCGCGACCTGTCGCCCCCGAGCCTCACCCGGGGGACATCGACGTTCAGAACAGGTCTAAAGCGGGATATTATCGTGCTTCTTCCAGGGGTTTTCGCACTTCTTGTTTTTCAGGGTGCGGAGGGCCTGGATGAGGCGTTTGCGGGTGTTGTGGGGCATGATGACGTCGTCGATATAGCCCCGGCCGGCGGCCACGAAGGGGTTGGCGAAACGGTCTTCATATTCCTTGGTATGGGCGGCCATCTTGTCGGCATCACCCAGATCCTTGCGGTGGATGATTTCCGCGGCGCCCTTGGCGCCCATCACCGCGATCTCGGCGGTCGGCCAGGCATAGTTCACATCGCCGCGCAAATGCTTGGAGCTCATCACGTCATAGGCACCGCCATAGGCCTTGCGGGTGATGACGGTGAGTTTGGGCACGGTGGCTTCGGCAT
>NZ_JADOTT010000014.1 GCF_016817355.1 Maricaulis parjimensis | reverse complement strand
CCCCCGGCAATATCTGGCCTGGTGGCACCCCCCCGGCCTGCGCATGGCCTTTTCTTTTGCCGGTCACTCATCGGTCAGCCGGGCCATTTCCTGGCGGGCATTCTCACACCAGTGGCAGCCACCCTCGCCGGGATCCAATTCCAGCGACAGGCGATAATGCCGGAGCGCCAGAGTCTCCTGCCCGGCCCTGGCATAGGCCGTGGCGAGCGAGTCCTGGAGATTGCCGTCTCCCGGGAAGAGGCGGGTGTTCCACTCCAGCAGGGCGATGGCCCAATCGGTTTGGCCCTCGTCCAGCAGATGAAAGCCGAGACGGTTGAGCACCCAGGAGTCCTCGATCGGACCGGCCCCGCTTTCCTCCAGCCAGGCCGGCAGACGGTCCACGGCGTCGGCCGGATATTGTGCCGTAAAATTTGCCACAGCCCGGATTGAATAGGGCGTGATCGGTGCGGGCTGATAGTCCGCATCAAACAGCATGTGGCGGATCGCATAGCCCATGCGCTCGATCTCGCGGCTGGCCTCATTGGTGAGGTGAAGGACCAGAATATCCTCTTCCGGGTAGCGGTGGATCGAGGCGAAGAAGATGGAATTGCCGCCATTATGGCTCAACACGCGCGTCCCGTCCGGACTGGTCCCGACCGCCCAGCCATAGCCGTAATGGGTAAAGCCCGGCGCATTCTCGAACCCGCTGGGAATATGGGGAGCCTCAAACAGGGCGCGGGAGTGTGCCGAGAGAATGCGGTCCTCCTGCAGGGCGCGATGCCAGCGCTCCAGATCGGCCATGGTCGAGTGCAGGCCGCCATTGCCGCGCAAATGCCAGGTCACCGGCTCTTCACGCCAGCGTTCCAGGAAGAACCAGCCGGTGTCAGCCCGGGACGGATCCGGCTGGCGGTAATTATAGCCCCGCGCCGCTTGGCCCTCGCTCCAATCCATCAGCCGGTATCCGGTGCTTTGCAGGCCGGCCGGTTCGAACAGGGCCTCTCGCAGGAAGGTCTCATAGTCCTGGCCGGACACACGCTCGATGATCGAGGCCAGCACGGAGTATCCGGCATTCGTGTATTCGTGCCGCGTCCCCGGCGCCGAGGTGAGCGGGCTGGCAAGCACGGCCGCCATGAAATCCGCCTCGGACACGAAGGGATCGGCGTCATGGCCCTGGAAACCGCCTGTATCATCGGACAGGCCGGAGGAATGGCTGAGCAATTGGTCGATCGCGATGTCGGCCTTGTCGGCCGGCACGCCGTCGAAATGGTCTGCGAGCCTGTCATCCAGCGAGAGCTGGCCCCGGTCCACGAGAACCAGGATGGCGGCAGCTGTGAATTGCTTGGTCAGGGAGCCGATATCGAACAGGGTGTCCGCGTCAAAGCCGCGGCCGGTGCGCCGGTCGGCCTCACCGAAAAACGCTTGATAAACGGGCTCGCCCTCGATCCAGACGCCGATGGCGCCGGGCACGACACCATTGACCTGGCTTGCCCGCACAAAGCGGTCGATGCGGTCGGTCAGCACCGGGTCAGAGCCGGTGGATTGGGCATGCGTCATGGCTGGCGCAAGGCACAGAACGGCCCCCGCCACGACACCCGCCAGGGTGCGAAGCTGCAACATGATGATCTCCAGATGGAAGGTGTCAGGGACCGGCGCAGCCGGTCCGGGAATGGGCGCCTATTTCCAGCGCCAGCTGATGGTGAAACAGCCCAGCGCGCCGAAGAGGAGCATCAGGCCGGGCACCCAGAACCAGCGCAGGGGCGAGCGCTCAACCACGGTCTGGCTGTCGAGAGCCTGGTAGTAACGGCGTCCACCCTCCACGCGCTCGATATATCCCTCGCCCTGCAGGGTACGCTGGATGCGGACGTCTTCATCGACGCGCTCCAGCATGGCGATCTGCTGGCCTAACACTGTCGCCCTTTCCGCTGGCGTGCCGCTGGGCTCCTGGTGGATGATGTCGAACACATTGAGCGGTTCGTCCGGTGCGATCACGCCGCGGGACATGTAGATGTATTCCTCATGGTGGGTGTCGGACACGGTCAGGGCCGCGCCCACCGATCCACCGCCGGTCAGCAGACAGGCCAGACCGGCCAGCATCCAGCCGCGCGAGAGGCGCTGGGCCGCGCGGTGCACGATCAACCGTGTGGTGCGCAGGCTCTCGATATCGCGCAGCGCTTCCGCCTCGGCCGGGTCGAGGTCGCGGACCAGGGTTTTCACATCGATTTCATAAGCTTGGACCAGGCGGCCGAACACGTCATCGGACGGATAGGATTTCCCGGTCTCCAGCTTGGACAGATAGGATTGCTCGATCCCGGCCCGGGCTGCCGCTTCGGGCTGGGTCCAATGGCGGGTTTCGCGGATCTGTCTGAGATAATCACCGAATTTCATGGTCTCTCTCGTCTGACTGATGGGGCGCTGCGATGGGCGCCCTCTCCTGCAGTCTTGGAAAGTCGGGCCGGGAATGACAGGTGAATATTGCGGAATATCCAAGAAATATCACGGGTTTTTGGCGTCCGCGGGCAGGAATGGAGCGGTTTCGCTTAGTCCTTGCCATCCCCACCGCCGCCGCGCTTAGCTGTCGCCAACCATCGAGGGGAGCGCCATGAGATACCTGATTTCCGCGTCCAGCCTGGCCGTGACCGCATTGCTGACGGCCTGCCAGCCCGCCAATACCGCATCGGAAACGGACCAGGCCGGGTCTGCCAGCGAGACAATTGTGACGCGGTATGATGCTGCGACCTTCCATGAGACGACCAGTTTCAGCATGGCGTCCTCATCCGGCTTTGCCTGGTCGGCGGATGACAGCCGCATCCTGATCTCCTCGGACGAGACCGGCGTGTTCAACGCCTATGCCGTGGACCCGTCGAGCGGCGATCGCGAAGCCCTGACCGCGTCGGAGACGAATGCGACCTATGCCCTGTCCTGGTTCCCCGATGACGACCGCGCCGTGGTCACTGCCGACAGTGGCGGCAATGAGATCAACCATATCTATGTGCGTGAACTGGATGGCCGGCTGAACGACATCACGCCGGGCGAAGAGGTGCGCGCGCAATTCCTCGGCTGGTCGCCGGACGGGACGGATATGTGGGTGATGACCAATGAGCGCGACCAGACCGCGATGGACATCTATGCCTATGACACGCTGAGCTATGAGAGCGGGGTGGTGTTCCAGAATGATGACTCGCTGGATATCGGCGATGTCAGCCCGGACGGGCGCTGGCTGGCCCTGGTGCGCAACCGTACTTCTGCCGACAGCGATATCCTGCTGGTCGATCTGGCCTCCGGCGATGCCACGCCGCGCCTGATCACCGAGCATGAGGGCAATATCGCCCATGGCGTCTACACCTTCACGCCCGACAGTTCGCAACTGGTCTATGCCACGGACGAGCATGGCGAGTTCAACCAGGCCTGGACCTATGATCTGGACACCGGCGAGACCGCGCCGCTGATCGAGGCCGACTGGGATGTGCAATTCGTGATCTATTCGCCGTCGGGCGATTACCGCGTTTCGGCAATCAATGCCGATGCCCGCACTGAAGTGATGATCACCGACACCGCGTCCGGTGAGGCCCTGGCCCTGCCGGACCTGCCGGCCGGGGATCTCGGCTCGGTCCGCTTCTCGCGCGATGAGAGCCGGGTCGCTTTCCTGATCAATTCAGCAACCTCGCCCTCCAATCTCCATGTCGTGGACCTGGACAGCCAGGCGCATGCCCAGCTGACCAATGCGCTCAATCCGGCCATCTCCGAAGCGGAAATGGTGGATGCGCAAGTCGTGCGGTTTGAAAGCTTCGACGGGCTGGAAATCCCGGGCATTCTCTACCGCCCGCATGGCGCCAGCGCCGAACATCCCGTACCGGCCCTGGTCTGGGTGCATGGCGGTCCGGGCGGGCAGAGCCGGATCGGCTATTCCGCCACCATCCAGCACCTGGTCAATCATGGCTATGCCGTCTACGCCGCCAATAATCGCGGCTCATCGGGTTACGGGAAGACCTTCTTCCACATGGATGACCGCCGCCATGGCGAGGAAGACCTGATGGACATCGTCTCCGCCGGCGAATGGCTGCGCCAGCAGGACTGGGTCAATGCCGACCAGGTCGGCGTGATCGGCGGCTCCTATGGCGGTTACATGACCGCCGCCGCCCTCACCTTCCATCCCGATGCCTTCGAAGTCGGGATCAATATTTTCGGCGTCACAAACTGGGAACGCACCCTGGCCTCCATCCCGCCCTGGTGGGAGAGCTTCCGCGAGGCGCTGTATGACGAGATGGGCGATCCGGCCACGGATGCCGAACGTCACCACGCCATCTCCCCCCTCTTCCATGCCGACCAGATCACCAAACCCCTCCTGGTGATCCAGGGCGCCAATGATCCGCGCGTCCTGCAGGTGGAAAGCGATGAACTGGTCGCCGCCGTCGAAGCCAATGGCGTGCCGGTGGAATACGTCCTCTTCCCCGACGAAGGCCACGGCTTCCGCCGCCGCGAAAACCGCATCACGGCTTCGGAGGCCTATGTGAGCTTTCTGGATGCGTATCTGAGGGGGGATGAGGAGTAGGGCCGGTCGCCTCACTCAGGACGCACTTGTCTCCGCGGTCATGGGAATGGCCGTGGAGAATTTGTGGGTGGTGAAGACGACGGCGGTTTCATAGCGCTGGACGACCGGGTCGGCGAGCAGGGTGGACTTCGCCCAATCCTCGAATTCCCGCAGACTGGTTGCGTGGACGTGGAGGATGAAATCCACCTCCCCGGCGATCGAATAGCATTGCGTGACACGGTCACTGGCCAGCATTTGCTCGATGAAGCGCTGATAGGCTTCCGCCATGTCATCGCGGAAGATCACCGAGACGATCAAGGTCTGACCCAGCCGGTCGCGGTCCAGCATTGCGATGTCCGCCTGGATCACCCCGTCCGCCCGCAACCGGTCGAGGCGGCGGCGCACGGCGGTCTCGGACAGGTTCACGCGTGCCGCGATCTCGCGATTGGGCAGGCGATTATCGGCCTGGACGATATCGAGAATGGCACGATCAAAATCGTCGAGCATGAGAGCCTCCCGGGTGCAGCATGTGGCGAATTTCGCCGCTCATTGTACGGAATTCGCCGATTGTCGGCGCGCGACTTCGTCTAGTCTGCGGGTCCGACAAATTCAAGCAGAGTGCTCCATGTCCCTGATCCGCCCCCTCCTCACGGCCCTCCTGGCCGGTTTTTCCGTCACCGCCGCGGCCTATGCGCAATCACCCCTCGATGCGCAGATCGAGGCGCGGATCGACGAAACCCTGGCTGAAGGCATTGCGGGTGCCGTGGTCCTGGTGGAAGCCGGGGGCGAGCCGCATGTCTATGCCCGCGGACGGGCAGACCGTGCCCAGGGCACGCCCATGCCGGAGGGCGCCCTCCTGCGTCTCGCCAGCGTCGGCAAGCTCTACACGGCCGCCATCATCCACCGCCTGGCGCTGGACGGGCAGATCGATCTGGACCGGACCGCGGCCGACTATGTCGCGCCGGAGCTGATCGCCGGCATCGCTAATGCCGACATAGCGAGCCTGCGCCAATTGCTGAACCATTCCGCCGGTGTGCCCGATTATTATGATGAGGCCTGGGAGGCGCAGGTCGGCACGACACCCCGTAATACTGCGCAGATCACGCTCGACCACATCCGCGGCCGGCCGGCCGATTACGCGCCGGGCGAGGGCTATGGCTATTCCAACAGCCATTACCAATTGCTGGGCCTGGTCGCCGAAGCCGTGACCGATGAGCCGCTGGGCACATTGATGGAGCGGATGATCTTTGCCCCGCTGAACCTGCAGGCCACGGGGTTCGACATCGAGGATGATCCGCGCAACACGATCCATGGCTATGGACGTCTGGGCGATGACACGGTCGATACATTTGCGCTGCGCGACAATAACGGCGCCGATGGCGGTGTGATGGCCAGCGCCGTGGACACCGCGCGTTTCCTGAATGCCCTGTTCGCGTCAGACGGCGCGCTGTCCGATATCGGCACCGCCATGCTGTCGGACCGGCTGGACCGCGGCGATGGCCGCTACCGGGCGCTGGGACCACTTTATGTCGAGCATGAATCCGGACTGTCCCTGGCTACGCATAGCGGCTTCATCGATGGCTATGTGACGACAGCTGTGCGGGTCTTGTCACCGGATGTGACGATCATCGTCCATCTCAATGGCAGTCAGCCGCAGCTGGCCGGCAGCCTGGCGCGGGACCTGCTCTTCATCCTGGCCGCACCGCAGGACTAGGCCAGACCCACGCGCTGTTTCAGGACGGCGAGGCGCGCCGCGGACTGGTTGATCCGGTGCTCGCTGAGCCGGCCCTCGGCGATGGCTTCGGTGACCCAGCGGATGAAATTCTGGGGCAGTTCCGGATCGGGCCGGGCCGAGTTGGACATCATGATGATGTCATTGCCCGCCTCGATGGAGCGCAGCACGGCTTCGCGCTGGGCGTAATTATTGCGGATCGCGGCCATGTCGAGATCATCGGTCATGATGGCCCCGGTAAAGCCGAGACGTCCCCGCAACAAGCCTTCCAGCGTGGGCTGGGAGAAGGTCACCGGTACACCGCTGGGATCGACGGTCTCCAGGGTGAGGTGACCGCCCATGATGAGATGGGCGCGGCCGCGATTGATCAGCTGGGCAAAGGGTTCCAGCTCGGCCTCGCTCCAGGTGTGGGTGATGTCGACAAACCCGTCATGGCTGTCGCCACGCGACCGGCCATGTCCCGGGAAATGCTTGATGGCGCAGACGGCGCCTTCGGCCTCGAACGCATCGATGAAGGCGCTGGCATAGTCGGCGATCTGTTCGCCATCCGTGCCATAGGCCCGGCCATGACGGCCAATCACGGCATTGTCCGGATCATGCACATCGGCCACCGGGGCGAGATTCATGTTGAAACCGGCGGTCCGGAATTCCTCGGCCGCCTGATGATACAGCTCACCGGCGCCCTCCGGTGTGCGGCCCTCGGCCACCTGCATGGCGCGGGGGATGGGCGAATAGCCCAGATCGCGCGAAAGGCGCTGGACCAGGCCACCCTCCTGATCGATCGCCATCCAGGCTTTCGGATCGGCCGAAGCAAACAGGCGTGCGGAACTCTCCGCCCCCTCGCGGGAACGGACATTGTGGCGCAGGAAGAGGACACCGCCGATACGCCGGGCCGCCAGATGCTCCGCGACAATCACCGCCCCGTCGGTCTCGGCCTCCCGGCCGATAAAGCCCATCAACAGCATCTGGCCGATCTTCTCGGCCAGGGGGCTGTCCTCGATCTGGGCAAAGGCGGACGGGGTCAGTCCCAGACCCGCCAGCGCCAATCCGGACTGAAGCAGTTTACGACGATCAAGACTCACCACGGCACGGTCCCCGAAACACACATCTTCTGGTTCTGAAGCAAGCGGCAGACCAAGCCGATGTGCAAGCCCTGCCAACATGTCCAATTGGTCACGGCGTCGCAATTACGGCGTTGGCCGGGCCCTGCCAGTCTGATCCTGCCGCGATTGCTCACGATTGCGGCCCCTTAAATACTGCGAACCTAGCGCGGCAGCCGGTCTCCGGTCTGCCGCGCCTTTTCTTCTGGGCACACCCTTCAAAGTATGACGAAATGTTCAGGACACAGAACAGGCGCCGTAAGGCTGAAAGCTCGAGTGTTGTTGGGGCAAAACGAGGGAAAGACATGAAACGATTTCTTCTGGCAGGCATTTCAGTCGCGACCCTGAGCGCGGCGGCCTTTGCCTTTGACGGCGAAAAACAGGAAACCCGTGTCCGCGTGGAAGCGGGACACAATGTGATGATTGGCGGCGATGGCCCGATCATCGAACTGCGTGGCGAGAACGGCGAACGCACCCTTCACATCGAACGCGATGGCGAGGACAGCGTCATCACCGTGAACGGCCAGACCATTGAGATCGAGGATGGGGAAGTCCGGATCGATGGCCAGGTCGTGGAAGCCCGCGCTCACAGCGTTGTCGTGGTGGAAGGTGATGACATCCGCGTTGTCGACGGCGATTTCGAGTTTGAATTCGATCAGGAATTCGCCATCCACATGGCCGAGCGCGCCGAGCACCTGGCCCGGATGGGCGAGGAAATGCGCGCCCAGTTCCACAGTGAAGACGGCAATGTCTACGCTTTCTCCTTCGACACGGAAGGCCTGACGGCAGACGTCATGGCGACCCTGGAGGCCACGCTGGAAGGCCTGGAGATGGACGGCCACCATTTCAACGACTCCGAATGGGACGACCTGACGGAGGAAGAGCGCGAGGAAGTCCGCCAGGAACTTCGCGAAGCCCGCGAAGAGATCCGTGAAGCCATGCGCGAAGTCCGCATCGAAATGGCCGAAATGGAATCGGAAATGGAAGGCGAGCGCCGCCAGGTCCGCATGGAAGTGCGTCGTGCGGCCCGCGAAATGGCCGAGGCCCAACGTGAACTGGCCCGCGCCGAACGCGAGCACCACCGGATCGAAATCATGCGCCGTTTGCAGGATGGCGAAGCCGGTGATGGCGCGCATTACACCTATTCCTGGAGCAGTGATGATGGCGATGAGATGGCTTCGCAAAGCCAGAGCATTCGTGTCGAGGAAGACACGGAAGGCCGTCGGCGCGTCTGGGTCGATGGTGAGGAACAGACCGGCGACGATCTGATCGAATGGCTCAACCAGCTCGAATCGGACCGGCTGGCCGGTGCGGCCGACCGTGAACGCGCGCGTCATGACCGCATGCGTCGTGTCGAACGCCTGGAATTCCGGGGCGAGGCCGGCGAGCGCCGCGTCATCGAACTGGATGGTGGCGGCCAGGTCGTCGTAGAGATCCACACCGATGACGAGGATTCGGACGAGTAATCGCCCTGTCCCGACACGCATTACGGGAACGGGCTGGCGATTGCCGGCCCGTTTTCTTTTGGGGCAAAGACAAGTGCCAATAAAAAAAGGGCTGGCACAAGGCCAGCCCAAAGATAACGGTTGGTCGATAAAGGGCGTCTCCTCCCCGAAACGCCAAAGGACAGGACGGTCAGGCCCGTGTCCTGTTCATACGTTTACGTGGCATGACCCTTACGTCAACCCCCAACTTTTCAGTACGCTGAGGATAAGCTCTTGCTGCAGCGCAATATTTTCTATCATTCATTGCGCGCTGCAATACGCTCCACGGCTTCGATCCAGTCATTCCGGGCGACGGTTTCCTGCGCCGGCTGTTCTTCACGCCATTGCTTGTTGTCGGAAATGTCCGACGCCAGACGCGCGCCCAGCTTGAGGTCCTTGATGGTCACAAGGCCCTCCTCGCGTTCATTCGAGCCGACAATCACGGCCGCCACGGCACCGCGGCGGTCGGCATATTTCATCTGCTTGCCCATATTGCCGCCGCCGACAAAGGCCTCGGCGCGGAAACCGGCTTCACGCAATTCGGCCGCCATGGAGAGATAGTCGGCGGACCGGTCCTTCTCGGCGGCCACGACCACGACCAGCGGACGTTCCTGGGCAGCGCCCGTCAGGTTGAGCGCCGACAGCGCAGCCGCAAACCGGCTGACCCCGAAAGAGAAGCCGGTGGCCGGCACGGCCTGACCGGTGAAGCGCGCGACGAGATCGTCATAGCGGCCACCGCCCCCGACGGAGCCGAACTGGATCGGGGAGCCGTCTTCATAGGTCGCCTGGGCCAGGAGTTCGGCCTCATAGACCGGGCCTGTGTAATAACCCAGACCCCGCACGACGGACGGATCGAACAGGGCCCGATCCTCATTCACGCCAATGGCGCTGAGCACATCATGGATCTCGCTGAGCGCGGCAATGCCCGCCTTGCCCGTCTCGGATGTGCCGACCAGGGGTTCAAGACGCGCGATGACCTCCTGGCGGCTGCCGCCGGTGGCATCGAGGAAGGACAGGACCTTGTCGATGGCGGCCGTGTCCAGCTGCGCACCTTCGGTGAAGTCACCGGACTCATCCTTGCGGCCCGCGCCCAGCAGCGCAGCGACCCCGTCCCGGCCCAGCCGGTCCAGCTTGTCAGCGGCGCGCAGGACACGCATGCGGCGCTCCGGCTCGGCCGCGCCAATGCTTTCCAGAACGCCATCCAGCAGACGGCGGTCATTCACGCGCACGACATAGTCGCCATCATTCAGGCCAACCGAGCGCATGACTTCAGCGGCCAGGGCGATCATCTCGGCATCGGCCGCGGCGCTGGCCGCACCGACCGTATCGGCATCGCACTGGACGAACTGGCGGAAACGGCCCGGACCCGGCTTTTCATTGCGCCAGACATCGCCCGCCTGATAGCGGCGATAGGGCTTGTTCAGGTCCTGGAAATTCTCGGCAACATAGCGCGCCAGCGGTGCCGTGTGGTCATAGCGCAGGGAAAGCCATTGCCCGTCATCATCCTCCAGCGCGAACACGCCCTCATTCGGACGCTCCTCATCCGGCAGGAATTTGCCCAAGGCATCGGCATATTCGAAGGAGGGCGTCATCAGGGGTTCGAACCCCCAATCATCATAGACCTTGCTGGCGCATTCGATCAGATGCCGCTCGACCCGCAGGACAGAACCGCTACGGTCTTCAAAGCCGCGCGGACGGCGGGCCTTGGGTCGAAAGGGCTTCTTGGCGCTCATCAGATCTCTCCGGCGAAAGCGTGCCGACCGGCACGCCCGACTGTGTGACAGCGGTGTTTTCCACGACAGGCCCGTCTCTGTGAACCCGTCTTTGCAGGACTGGCCCCGGAATTGCGTCGTCTTCACGAGAAATCAAGGCGTTATTGCCAAACTGTCCAGGTCTTGAACGGGAGTAGTCCGCCATGTTGCGTGTCATCGGCACCAGTCTGATCCTTCTGACCAGCCTTGCTTCGGCAGCCCAGGCCGGTCCGGGAAGCGATTTTGCCGAGTTTGCCCAACGCCTTGGCGAAGAGGCGACGACGCGTTCGCGCGCGGCTGCCCAGCGTCCGGCCGCTCCGGCCACGCCGCTGGACATCGAGGATCCCTATTCCTTCGAACTGGACCAGTTTGCCGTGGAAGCCATGATGCTGAGCCGCGAGATCGACGCGGCCGGCGGGCCGGTCGATTTGCGCTGCATCTTCCGGGGCATGTCGAATGACACCCAGGCGCGGATCGAGGCGATCAATACCGCCGAGACCGCGGCCGAGCAGGCGCACATCTATGCCGGCCTGGCCGATCTGATGCGCGATGCCGCCGAGATTGCCCCGGCCGTCGACACGGATACCGATCTGAGCGAACTCAACCTGCCCGCCAGCTGCCCGGCGCGTCAGAATTAGCGCCGCGTGGCGCGATCCAGCGCTGCGATGACACCATCCCGCGTGAGCACGGTCGGCAGAACCTGGGCCGGACCACCGCCCACCGGATAGAGCAGATAGAGCGGCACACCCGCCTGGCCATGATCGCGGATCAGCTGGGCGATCGTCTCATTTCGATTGGTCCAGTCAGCCCGCAGGAAGGCGACGTCATAGGCGTCAAAGGCGGCCTGGACATCACCCTGGTTGAGCACACGGATCTTGTTGACCTGGCAGGTCACGCACCAAGCGGCCGTGACATCCACAAACACGGCGCGGCCTTCGGCGCGCAGCTCGGCCACGCGGGCCGGCGACCAGGCCTCTTCCGACACGGACACGGAGACGGCCGGGTCTTCACCCGGCATGCGCGCCACCCAGCCCGTGCTGACAACAGCGCCCAGAAGACCGATCACACCGATCGCCTTCCACACGGGACCGCCCTGCCCCAGCGCCCAGACGCCGAAGGAGAGGAGCACCATGGCGGTGCCAACCAGGAGCACACCTGCAGGACCCGACTGGATCGAGATCACCCAGACCAGCCACAGGGCCGAGCCGAACATGGGGAAGGCCAGCAGCTGGCGGAAAGTCACCATCCAGGCGCCCGGCTTGGGCAGAAGACGCAGCAGTCCCGGCGCAAAGCACAGCGCCACGAAAGGCAGGGCGAGGCCCAGCCCCATGGCGGCAGAGACGAGGATCACGATGATGGCCGGCTGGGTCAGGGCGAGACCCAGCGCGCCCGCCGCAAGAGGACCGACACAGGGCGCCGCCACGACGACCGCCAGAACACCCGTAAAGAAGGCGCCGCGCCCACCCGGCGCTTCGGCCAGTCCGGAGCCCAGCCCCATCAGCCGGGTGCCGACTTCGAACACGCCCAGCAGGTTGAGACCAATGGCAAAGAGGAGGACGGAAAGCGCCGCCACCACGATCGGCAGTTGCAGCTGGAAGCCCCAGCCCACGGGCAGACCGAATTCGCGCAGACCAACCAGGATGGCGGCGAGACCGACAAAGCTGACCAGAACGCCCGCCAGGAAGAAGAGCCCCTGCTGGCGCACCTTGGCGGCATCCGCATGCGCGACCTGGACGAATTTGAGCACTTTGATCGACAGGATGGGGAAGACGCAGGGCATCAGGTTGAGGATCAGTCCGCCGCCCAGGGCGAGCAGGAAGATCACGATGTAATTCACCGGCATGGTGACGTCCGAGACCGTGTCATCGAGCGTCATGTCGTCCACCAGGAGCGCTGGCGCGATCTCCAGCATGCGGGATTCCCAGCGGCCGTTCTCATTGACCTCATAGGTCACGACACCGCCGCGACTGGTCTGGACCCGGTCTTCGGCGGCATAGCCCGGCGCGATGACGAGCACGGTGCGGTCCTCCACCATGCGATGTTCCTGCGTCGCCGCATGGCGGATCAGACCGGCCTTGAACGGGTAGAAGCGCAAATCCCGGATCGCGTCCTGCGGGCGTTCGAAGTCACCGCCCGTCAGAGCCAGCACGATCTGGTCGGACACTTCGCCCAGTTCGGCCGAGACGGCCGGGTCCGGCATCGGCACCGCGTCCAGCGCGGCCTGGATATACCAGTAGCCCGCCTCATCCCGGACCGGAGCCTCGCCAACCGCCAGGGTCAGCTCGAGCACACGTTCTTCCGGGATGCAGATGTCCTCGCACACCAGCCAGGTTGCATCCGCGACTAGGGTGAGGCTGTCGCCCTCAAACCCGTCGGACAGGCGGACCGGCATGGGCAGGGTCACCTCGTCCTTGTAGCCGTAATCCATGATGTCGGCCGTCAGAGGCAGGTCGATCGGAGCCGGCCAGGCGATCTCGCCAATCTCGACACCATCGGGGAGTGTCCAGTCGATCTCGATGGGCAGCCCGTTATCGCCCGGATTGCGCCAATAGGTGTGCCAGCCTTCCGGCATGAGCTGATGGATGCCGATATGGAATTCCGTGCCCGGCTGGGCCTGGGACACGTCCGACACGATCTGCGCTTCGATGATGGGTTCACCCTGCGCCCAACCGGGCTGGGCGAAAGCCGGCGCTGCAGCGGCCAGAGCCATCAAACAGGACAGGAAAAAGCGCATCAGGAGACCTTTCGGGTGACGGAATACGGCACGTATCCACAGCGATATAGAAGAGTTTGGCGCGCAGTCGAACCGGTTTGACGCAAAGGTGATCGCCAAAATGCAAACGGCCGCACCCAAAAGGGCGCGGCCGTTCGTCAAATCATCATCCGCGAAGGGATCAGGCCTGGGCCTGGCCTTCGGCAGCTGCGTTCAGTGAGGTGCGGCGCAGGATACGGTCCCAGCGCTGCAGGGAGATCAGGTGAGCCGTGATGGCGACCAGATCACCGCTGTCATGCAGTTCCTTGAGCTTGTCCGCCGGCAGGGCCGTGAACTTCTCGTTGGAAACACCCCAGTATTCGGCAACCGTGACCGGGTTTTCCGGGTCCTGCGGGTTGGACACCTTGATGTCTTTCTTTTCCAGCAGGTCCAGAGCAACGAGGCGTTCCACGAAAGCTTCCGTGATGCGGGCATCGTTCTCGAAGGCCGACACGAAGTCGACGGCCTGCTTGGTGTATTCCGTCGGCTCGCCATTCTCGTCGAAGAAGGGGCGTTCCGCATTTTCGGAGACCACGAATTCGGCGGCGAGATCGACGCAGACCGTGGACGGCTGGTCGTTCTGGGCCGAAGCGCTCACGAAGGGATAGCGGCGCACATAGGCCGGGATGTAGTGCTCATTGTCGAACTGGCCGTTCGCGTCGACGAACAGGTTGGTCCCTGCGCGCAGACCCATGACCAGAACCGGCATCTTCTTGTCGCCCAGGAAGACGATCGGATAGCTGCCGCAGGCAAAAGCGAATTCCGGGCTGATCGCCGGAACGAAGTGCCATTCCTTCAGGAAGGCGAACGGATTGGAGACCGTCTTCACACCATAATTCTTGTGCTTCTGACGGTTGAGCGGCTCGACATTCTTGTAGAGCGGCACGGATCCGGTAAGGCGCGGCTCGGCGGCGGCGTCGACCATGATAGAAACCCCTTTTAGTCCTTTGGGCGCTAGATAGCGGATATGCCCTGCCGCGGCAACGTAGCCGAGCAGGCCGATTCCACCCGTTCAACGCAAAAACAGTGCCGGACCCGAGCCGGATCCGGCACTGCACTGCTTTTGGCCCGGGGAAGACGCCTAGAAGCGGCGGCCGAAGCCGATGCCGAAGACGACGGGGTCGATCTGGACATCCGCCGCAATCGCGCCGTCGATCAGCACATCCGTGTCGATATCGATGTATTTGACGTCCAGGTTCAGGAACCATTCGTCCTGCAGGGCGATATCGATACCGGCCTGGGCGGCGAGACCGAAGCTGGCGTCATAATCGATCGTGCTCAGAGCCGAACCGGTGGGCAGGTCTTCATTGAAGAAATAGGTGTAGTTCACACCGGCACCGACATAGGGGCGGTACTGGCCTTCCGGATTGAAGTGGTATTGCAGCGTCAGCGTCGGCGGCAGCAGGGTGACGTCACCCAGATCAATGTCGCCAGCCGCTGTACCGACAGCCATCACATCATGCGGTGTCACGCCGAGGATCAGTTCCAGCGCCCAGTTGTCCTGCACGAAATAGGTGATGTCCAATTCCGGCACGATCGAGCTGTCGATGTCGACATCGCCGCCGATGGGCGTGATCGTGGCCTCCTCATTGGGCACGACATTGATAGCGCGCAACCGCACCAGCCAGTCGCCCTGCTCCGCCATCGCCGGAGCTGCGAGAATGAGGGCAGCCGCTGCGCCGAGAAGCATCCGTTTCATGGGTCCGTCCTTTCGTCCCTAAAGAATATGGGGACTTTCTGGACCCGGTTGCGCGCGGGATGAACTGCGCGTTTCGCCGCGCGTCAGCCTGCCGCGCGGCAGGCTGACGCAGGGGTTGTGCGGCTCAGAAATCCAGGACGAGGGCGGCCCGGAAATTGCGGCCCGGAAGCGGGAGCTGGTCCTTCAGGAATGAGGTGTGCAGACGCGCCTCCTCATCCGTCAGATTGCGCCCTTCCAGGATGACGCGCAGACCGCGGTCCGCAAAGGGTTCAACGGAATAGCGGGCATTGAAGATGAGATAGGACTGGGTCTTGAACTCGGCCGCGGTGATCTCGTCCTGCACATCCGCCCATTCCGCCTCGACGTGGAAGTCCTGCCGCTCGGTGCTGGCCGTCACTCCGGCTGTCAGCGAAAGCGGCGGAATGCGCGGCAGGGCAGAGCCATCATCCAGCTCACCATCGACATATTCGCCGGTCAGCTCGCCATCGAAATCCCAATTGCCCAGCGTGCCCAGAGGCCCTTCGATCCGGCCCTCAAAACCGGTCAGGGAGGCGTCTTCCTGCCGGTATTGATAGACGGCGAAGCCATCTTCTTCGGCACCGGTGGCGAAGGGCGCGATGAAGCCATCATATTCGGCATGGAAGACCGCAGCTTCAAAATCCCAGCCCTGCCAGGTGGTGCGGGCCGTCAGCTCACCGGAGAGCGCGGCTTCGACCTGAAGGGCCGGATTGCCGGTTTCATAGGATTGTGTCGCGACATGGGGGCCGTCAGCAAAGAGTTCGACATCTGTGGGCGCACGCTCCGCCGAGGACACGGTGACCGCCAGGAAGGTGTCGCGGACCGGGCGGAAGAAGATGGAGGCGGACAGGCTCTGCGTGTCGAAATCCCGATGGTCCGTCGCAGTATCCAGCTCGCGCTGTTCCAGACGCAGTCCGCCTTCCAGGCCCCAGCTTTCCGCATCCCAGCGCTCCACCAGGAACACGCCCCAGTCGGAGGTCTCGGATGCCGGTACATAGGCTTCATCACCGATCGCCGCGAAGTCCCGGCTGAACGCCTGCAGGCCCATGGCGCCTTCCCACAAACCACCGAAAATATCCTGCGGCGTGTGACGCGCTTCCAGACGGCCTTCCCAGCCATCATTGGTGAACCGGGTCCCGATCGCATCGCCCTCCAGTTCGGCATGCTCATAGCTGCCGGTTCCGAAGGAGAAACGGATGCGTTCGATATGCTCACCCAGATCACGCCACTCACCGCGCAGGTCATAGCGGGTCTGTTCCAGGTCGATGCGCACGCTCTCATCGCCGTGCGCGTCATGGTCACCCTCCGCGCTCAGATATTTGCGGGCGTCATGATCATCATGCTCTTCCTCGCCATGCGCGTGTCCGCCGGGCACACCGTAGAGCGCGGTGGAGCGGCGCACGCCCACGCCGATAAATCCGTTCTCGCCGACCCAGGAAACGCCACCGGAGATCATGTCGAAGGTCAGGCCGGAATTTTCCACCGTGCCGAAGGGATGTTCTTCGTCATCCTCTTCATGATCATGGTCGGGATCGCCGGCCGTTTCGGCCTCATGCTCGGCTTCCTCATAGAGGCGGAAAATCTCGGATTCCGCATAGCCAGGGATCGAGTAGTCGTCCGCCGTCCGGGTCAGGGCTTCAATATTGAACACGAACTCGCCCGCATTGAAGCGGACCTGACCCGCCGCGGTCTCGCCGTCATCGACACTCGTCAACGCGGCGTAGAAGCGACCTTCAAAACCGTCTTCCGCGCGTTCTTCCGGGATACGGCCATCAATAACATTGACCACGCCGCCGATCGCGCCACCGCCATAGGCAATGGCCGCCGGGCCGCGCAGGATTTCCACCTGCTGGGCTTCCAGCGCTTCAGAGGCAACCGCGTGGTCGGGGGAGTTGGTGGAAGCGTCGATCAGGCCGACACCATTTGAGAGGACACGCACGCGGTCCGCGCCGAGACCCCGGATCACCGGGCGGCTGGCAGCGGGACCGAAATAGGTCGTTGAAACGCCCGGCTCGTGCGCAATCGTATCGGCCAGCGAGCCCGCCAGATTGTCTTCAATGTGGCGGCGGTCGACGACTTCCACAGCACCGGCAATCTCGTCGGCCGCTACGCCCAGCGGTGCAGAGGTCACCCGGATGACGTCGATCGTTTCGTCATCGCCCGGCGATGCATCCTGCGCTTGGGACACACCCGTTGCCAGAACACTGGCCAGAGCCGTCGTCGCAATCAAACCTGCACGCATGCCTTACCCCGTTATGAAATAACAAAACACTTGAACGGGGTGATATTATAACGTTCCGGTGATCGCAAGCCCTCAGGGTGTGAAATTGCAAATTCTCGGATTAAATAACTGTCAGATGCGTGCTGATTCTCTCATCCGGGCCCTGGAGGCCGCCGAAGCCCATTGCGTTGAACGCGGTGAGAAACTCACCCCTGTACGCAAGCGTGTGCTGGAACTCGTCCTGACAGCGGAAGGCCCGGTGAAGGCCTATGATCTGCTGGAAGCCCTGAAACCCGGCCCCGGCTCTGCCAAGCCGCCGACGGTCTACCGCGCGCTCGACTTCCTGATGGGCGCTGGTCTGGTCCACAAGGTGGAGGCCCTCAACGCCTTCGTCGGCTGTTCCCACACCCATGATGATGGTGGCGCGGAACTCTTTATCTGCACCGATTGCGGATCGGTCGAGGAGCGCCATGGTGCCCCGGCGCCGGTGAACACGCCCAAGGGCTTCACCATTGAACGCTCCGTGGTTGAGCATTTCGGTCACTGCGTTAAATGCAGCCACTGAAACGGCTCCACGGGGGACGGATCCCATGATTGAACTCTGGCGCGGCAATGTGAACGCGTGGGAATGCGACGAGCTGGGCCACTACAATGTGCGCTTCTATCTCGCCCGCCTGTCTGAAGCTGTCGCCAATCTGGCGGAAGCGGCCGGACTGAACCCGATCCACCGGACCGATGCCTCGGCCACGCTGATCATGCGGGACATCCATGTGCGCTTCCTGGCCGAAGCGCATCCCGGAGCGCCGCTCTATATCGAAGGCGGCCTGATAGAGCATGATGATTGCACGGCACGTGCGATATTCGTGATGCGCCATGCCGGCTCCGGCAAGCCGGCCGCCAGCTATCATGTCGTCCTGGGTCATGCCTCGCCGCAGACAACGCTCGATTTCCCGTGGCCGAAGCGGTTTCACGCGCATGCCGATACCCTGAAGGTCGATCTGCCGGACTTCTCCGCACCGCGCGGACTGAGCCTGGACGCGACGCCCTCAACGCCCAGCCTCGCCCAGGCTGACAAGCTTGGCCTAGAAAGCATTGGACGCGGCCGTTTCGGCCAGTCCGAGATGGATGGCTTCGGATCGATGCGGGCCGAATTCCTGCTCGGCCGCGTCTCGGACAGTGTCACCAATTTCTCAGCGGCCTTTCCCGAAGAATGGGAGCAGCATGCCAGCGGCAAGCCGGGCAATGTCGCCTCGGCCCTGCTGGAATGCCGGATCCTGCCCCGCCATTGGCCGCGCTGCGGGGATGGCTATGTGATCCGCTCCGGCCTGAAATCCGTCAGCCCGAAAGTCCGCAATATCGTCCACTGGGTGATGGAGCCGGCGACCGGAAAGGTCTGGTGGACAATGGAAGGCGTGGCGGCCCCGATGGACCTGACCGCCCGCAAACTCCTGGATGTGCCCGACGCGGTTCAGGCCAAGGTGAAGGCGGCCTGCATTGACGGTCTGAGTGCCTGAGCCGACTGTCCGCCCTCCCCCGCCTCGCAGAATCGCCGCACTGATAGGTCATGGCACGCGCTCGCGCCGTAGACCGGCGCCTTTTTCTCCTGCTGGAAATCGCCGCCCGGCGTCTCGATCGGGAAGCCGATGCACGCCTGCGCAAGACGGCCGGTGTCTCGACGGCCCAGGCCGCCCTCCTCTTTCTTCTCGCCCGTCGCGGCGAACGCCGGATGAGCGATATCGGCGACATGCTCTCGCTGAACCCGCCCGCGGTCACCGGTCTGGTCAGCCGCATGGAAGCCCTGGGCCTGGTCGTGAAATCTGCATCGCGGACAGACCGCCGCTCTGCTGTGGTATCCCTGACCGAAAAGGGCCGGGCCCTGGGTGATACGGCCGACCATATCCTGCGCGACATGAATACCGAGCTGGAGGCCCGCCTGGGCGAGGATGACAGCGATGCGCTCTACCGTGTCCTGACCCGGCTGGCGACGGATTCCTGAGCGCGAAACTGACGTTTACGTAAACTGCAGCAGGGTTTTCGCGCCTCCCGTTTCCGGCTAGCATCCGACAAAATCAAAATTTGGGAGGCTCGCGTGAGCGAACTGGTTCTGGTCGAAACCGCGGATCGCATCCGCACCATCACTTTCAATCGCCCCGAAAAGAAAAATGCCCTGACGCAGGACATGTATTCGGCGGCGGCCGAGGCGCTGGACAGCGCCAATGATGACCCCTCCGTGCGGGTCTGCATCCTGACGGGGACGCAGGGCGTCTTCACCGCCGGCAATGATATTGTCGACTTCACCCAGCGTCCGCCGAATTTCGGTGAGCATGACACACCGCCGGTCCGCAAATTCATGCTGGCCCTGCTCAATTGCCAGAAGCCGGTGATTGCCGCCGTTGATGGCCTGGCCATCGGGATCGGCGTTACGCTCCTGCTGCATTGCGACCTCGTGGTGGCCTCGGACCGCGCCGTCTTCAAGACGCCCTTCGTGGATCTGGCCCTGGCGCCGGAATTTGCCTCCTCCCAGCTCATGCCGCGCATTTTCGGTCATGCTGTCGCGGCCGAACTCCTGCTGCTGGGCGACACATGGGACGCAAACCGCGCCCGCGAGACCGGGCTGGTGAACCGCGTCACCCCGGCCGACAAGCTGGCCGAGACCGCAAACTTCATGGCCGCCATCCTGGCCGCCAAGGCGCCCAGTTCGCTGAAAGCCTCCAAGGCGCTGATGCGCCAGCCGGTGGAAAGCATTGAGGACCGGATGGATCGGGAAAACACGATCTTTGCCAATCAGCTGCAATCGCCGGAATTTGCCGAAGCCGCTGCGGCCTTCCTGGAACGCCGCGCTCCGGATTTCGACAAGCTGGGCTGACCGGATATCGCCCGGATCGGGCGGGGGGAAACATGATCAAGCGTATTCTGGCCGGAACGGCCGCTATCATCCTGGTGGGCGGTGTCGCCGCCCTCAACCTCTCGCCGATCGGACGCGTCTACCTGCCGTCCGGAACGGGGATTGTCGCCAAACAGATCTGCTCCCAGACCTGGGTGGCGGGGCTGGACAGCGACTTTGCCCGCGAGGTCTATCTCGATCCGCTTCTGGGTGGCGCCGCCTCGGTGATCACAACGCAGATCGATGAAGAGGCCCGCTCCGTAAGCGCGGGTGTCTTCGGAATTTTCTGGCAGCAGACGGCGGTCTGGCGGGACGGGCTGGGCTGTACGCTGGTGCATGATGCCGGCACCTTCGATGCCGATCTGACCGTCCCGGTGAGCCAGGATTTCCAGCCGATGGAGATCGATGCGGATTTCCGGGATACGCATTTCGACACATCTGCCCTGGAAGCCGCGATCGATGCCGCCTTCGGCGATCCGGAGACCGATGACCGCAATACGCTGGGCGTGGCGGTGCTCTATCAGGGCCAGCTGGTCGCAGAGCGCTATGCGCCCCAGGCCAGCCGCGAGACGCGCTTCCATGGCTGGTCCATGACCAAGAGCACGATGGCAACACTGGCGGGACGGCTGCAATATCAGGGCCTTATCGATATCGACGCGGAGGGTTCCGTTCCGGCCCTGTCCGCCGTCAGCCCCGACTACGAAGATGTCACGATTGACGCCCTGCTGCGCATGGCCGGCGGGTTTGCGATTGCCGAGCTGAATGACGGCACCGACCCGAATTCGCAAATGCTGTTCACCCAGAGCGATATGGCGCATTTCGCGGCGACGCGGGAACGTCTGTATGCGCCGCTGGAACACTGGCAGTACATGAGCGGCAATACGATCATGGCGACCCACGCCATGCAGCAATTCCTGGGCGACGATATTCCCTCGCGGGTTCAAGGACTTCGTGAAATCCTGTTCGAACCGCTGGGCATGTATTCGCCGATCCTGGAGATCGATGAGGCCGGCACTTTCCAAGGCTCATCCTACATGTATGCCACCGCCCAGGACTGGGCACGGCTGGCCTGGCTCTATGCCAATGATGGTGTGTATGCGGGCGAAAGACTGCTGCCGGAAGACTGGAACGAGATCGTCTCGACACCCACGGATGGGTCGGACCGGGCCTATGGCATGGGTTTCTGGCTGCCCAGCGAGCATGATGGCGTGCCCGAGGGCACTTTCATGATGAGCGGCTTCCAGTCGCAATGGGGTTTCATCATGCCGGAACAGGATCTGGTTGTGGTCCGTTTCGGGGCCACAAACCGCACCTCATCGCGATCCTATGAACTCGCTGCCGCTGTCGTGAGTGCGCTGCGGGAGCCTCAGGACGGTATCGAAACGGACCTGGTCACGCAGCCAGAGTGAGGCGCGGCGAGGTCGCAATGCGGTTCTCGTGCGTGATGTCCCGGATCAGCGCGCGCACCTCACCGGCAGTCAGCGTATCGGTCCCGTCGCAGGCCTGACCGGCCCGCCGCCCGACGCACCAGGTCTCGAACTCGCGGACGTCCACCGGGCCGAATTCCAAACGGCGCAAATCGACCAGTCGCGCATCACGGCGCGCCGAGGCAAGATAGCGCAGAAGCGGCCGGCGCTCGCCTTCCAGGACGAGAAAGAAGCGGTCCCCCTGCCAGGCCATCTCACCGGTCAGGCAATCCTCGATGCTGGCTTTCATGCAAGCGGTCAGGAGAGAGCCCAGCGGACCGCTGAGGGAGCCGGCACCCAGATCGATCGCCGACCGGGCTGTGAGAACCATTCTATGCAACATGGGGGAACTTTCGGAACGCGCAGTCATACTCAAACCCGGTTCTTTAACCGGCAGGGCTGAAATCGATATCAAAACTGCCGGACAAATTTTCGGCAGTTTTGAGTCAAATGCCTGTCATTGCCCGACCTGTGTGACACGTCGTCCGCTGGACTTTCCGTCGCAAACTTGCAGTTTCTCCCACACAGACATTCGGAGTGCCGGCATGGCGTACAAATCCCTGCGCGATTTCATTGACCAGCTCGAGGCTGAGGGCGACCTCGTCCGCATCACCACGCCGGTCTCCACGGATCGCGAGATGACGGAGATCCATCGCCGCACGCTGGAAGCCGGCGGGCCGGCCCTGCTGTTCGAGAATGTCCTGAATGAAAAGGGCGAGCCGAGCGAGATGCCCTGCCTGGTTAACCTGTTCGGCACGGTGAAACGCGTCGCCCAGGCTGTAACGCTGGGCGGGGAGGCGCGCACGACGGGCGAAGAATTGCGGGAAGTGGGTGAGCTGCTCGCCTTCCTGCGCCAGCCGGAACCACCGCGCGGCGTGAAGGACGCGCTGGACATGCTGCCCCTGGCCAAGACGGTCATGTCGATGCGGCCCAAGACGGTGAAATCCGCACCCTGCCAGGAGATCGTGCTGACCGGCGATGAGATCGATCTCGACCGCCTGCCGATCCAGACCTGCTGGCCCGGCGAACCGGCACCGCTGATCACCTGGCCGCTGGTGGTGACCAAGGGGCCGGGCAAGGACCGCACGGATGATTTCAATCTGGGCATCTACCGCATGCAGAAGCTGGGCAAGACGCGCACGCTGATGCGCTGGCTCAAGCATCGCGGCGGCGCGCAACATTATCAGCGCTGGAAAAAGGAAAAGCCGGACCCCCTGCCCGCCGCAGCGGTTCTGGGCGCCGACCCGGGCACGATCCTGGCGGCCGTCACGCCGGTGCCGGACACGCTGTCGGAAT
Source organism: Maricaulis parjimensis (assembly GCF_016817355.1). Taxonomy (GTDB): domain Bacteria; phylum Pseudomonadota; class Alphaproteobacteria; order Caulobacterales; family Maricaulaceae; genus Maricaulis; species Maricaulis parjimensis. Next base: position 20,091 of record NZ_JADOTT010000014.1, on the reverse strand, counting down.
ACCAGTTCGCGGGTCTCCTGCGCGGCAAGAAGGCGGAGCTGGTGGACTGCAAGACTGTGCCGCTGCAAGTCCCGGCCGAGGCCGAGATCGTTCTGGAAGGCCATGTCCTGCTGGACGAATACGGACCGGAAGGTCCCTATGGCGACCACACGGGCTATTACAATTCCGTCGAGCAATTCCCGGTCTTCGAGATTTCCGCCATCACCATGCGGAAGAAGCCGATCTATCTGACCACCTATACCGGCCGTCCGCCGGATGAGCCCTCCGTGCTGGGCGAGGCGCTCAATGAGGTCTTCATCCCGCTTATCCAGCAGCAATTCCCGGAGATCGTGGATTTCTGGCTGCCGCCGGAGGGCTGTTCCTACCGGATCGCCGTGATCTCGATGAAGAAGGCCTATGCCGGTCACGCCAAGCGCGTGATGATGGGTGCCTGGTCCTATCTGCGCCAGTTCATGTACACCAAATGGATCATCGTGGTGGATGAGGACGTGAATGCGCGCGACTGGAAGGATGTGATGTGGGCGGTCTCCACCCGCATGGATCCGGCCCGCGACATCGTCACCGTCGAGAACACGCCCATCGACTATCTGGACTTCGCTTCCCCCGTTTCCGGCCTGGGCTCCAAGATCGGCCTCGATGCCACCAACAAGGTGGATGGCGAGACCAACCGCGAATGGGGCGAAAAACTCGACATGGATGCCGAGACCAAGGCGAAGGTGGATGCGGTCTGGGATGAGTTGGGGATTGAGCTATGAGAACAATTACTACCAACTCGAAGTTGTCTAAATTCCTGCCCCACACTAACATCTATTGAATTTTAAAGCTTGCCACCCTATAATCTAGGAAAGCCGAAACGCATTTCGCGTCCGCTAGGGGTGGCCTCCCAGCGCTGAAGAGGCAGGCCAATTGAACTCGCCATTCTCATTCACTGACATTCTTGAGCGAATAATTCCTGGAATGTTGTGCCAAATGATTTTTGGCACTTTGTACTTCGGCACGTCGCTCGTTGGCAGAGTGGCACAACTCGATGTCGCCGGCTTCATGATCATAATCGCGATAGCTTATGCGATAGGCGTCGCAGCAAATATAATAGCAGGACTCTTAAATATATTGTTCGTTCCTTCTAGAGACGTTGAGATTCCCAATGCTGTAAAATTGGCGATAACGAGTTTCTTCTCTTTAGATTTTGACAAAAATTCCTGGAAATACTGCTACGGAATAGCTCACAAGCACGGACATAGCGCAAAATCTCAAATTCTAAGCAATCTTGATGTATTTTGCAGGTCAATGTCTGTGATATGCGCAATCGGAGCAGTGTCAGGGATTATAACAAAGATAGTAATATGCAATTCCACGCTGGAAACTCCTAGCGCAAACTTTCCTATTGCCATATTCTCAACAATTATTGGAATTTTTTGCATCACATTTATATTCGGTGCACGAACATACTCACACGCTTTCGTAGGATCTATTTATCAAGCATTTTTTAGTTGGTATACAGAGACACAAAACCACTCTGCCAATACAAATATTAAATAGAAGAGACGCACTCAGATCAGATCAAAAATTCGCCCCCTCTCATAACTTGGACTCCAATCCAAATCATGCCAGTCTCGCGTCATGACCGAGACCCTCAGCCTCTCTCCGCGCGCCCGGGCCAACCGGGAGAAGATTTATCAGGCGGCCATCACCCTGATCGAAAGACAGGGGCTGGAAGCAACCACGATGGATGAGATCGCGGCAGAGGCCGGGATGGCGCGGGCGAGTGTGTTCAATCATTTCCCGTCCAAGCTTCTCTTCCTGGCGGAGTTCTTTCAGCGCTTCACGGATGATGTCATTGGCGCGGCGCGCTCGGCCCGGCTCACCGGTTTCCGCAACCGGCTGGAAGCCCTGTTCGCCGCGATCGGCCCGATTGCCCACGCCAACAAGGCCATGGTGCGCGAGTTTGCCTCCCTCGCCATGGGGCATGGTCCGCTGGCCGAGGCGGAGAGCGAAGCCGATGATGTCATGCACAGCTTCTTTCGCGAACTGGTCGAGGAGGGCCAGCGCACGGGCGAGCTCCGCCCGGATGTCGACACGGGCGTGTTGACCGACTTCCTGCTCGGAATCCTGACCGTGACCACCCATGACTGGGTGAATTCCGGTCAGTCCTCTTCTCTGCAGGCCGATCTGGCAGCGCGTTTTGAGCTTTTGATTCAAGGCATTGCAAAAAGTTCAGTCTGAACCGCATCCGATTACGCCCGCTGACGCATCTCAGGGTCATCACAATTTGGACTAAGGTCCATTTAGGAGATGGAATGAGACGCAGACTTTCAAACCGATGCTCGCTCGCCGCCGCGTCAGCACTCGCCCTGGGCTGGGCGATGCCTGTCCTGGCGCAGCCGACCCCGCTGGACGCCGACGCCTGGCGCGCGGATGCCGACGCGCTGGTGTCCGTGCTGGAAGCGGAACACGAAAACCCCTTCTTCCACACGCCGGAAACCGAATTCCGCGCTGCCGTCGAGGCTTACAAAGCCGGCGTGCCTGAGATGGACCGGGCCGAACGCATTGCCGGCCTGGCGCATATCCTCGCCCTGGTCGGTGATGGCCATAGCTGGATGCCCATGCACGCCCTGCCCTTCGACGGCCTGCCGCCGGGGCCGGGCTTCCACTCCCTGCCGGTGCGCTTCGAACTGTTTGATGACGGGCTCTATATCGTCGGCGCCACGGGAGAATGGGCCGGACTGGCCGGCGCCCGCGTCACCGCGATCGGGCATGTCGACACGGCACAGGCTGTGGCGCGCACGATGGACTTGCTGCCGACGGATGCGGTGAACCTCTCCCGCGAATTTGTCGCCGAATGGCTGATGCAGGCTGAACTTCTGACGGCTCTGGACCTGGCGCTGAACGCGGACAACATCTCGCTGACGGTCGAGCAGGATGGCCACAGCCATACGGTCGTGATGCAGCCCCTGCCGGGCGATGCGGTCTATGACTGGATCTTCTCGATGGATACCGGCCCGGCCGGTGCCGATAACTGGGTCACGGCCGCGCAACAGGTTCCGGCCTGGCGCATTCCGGTCTCCGAACCCTTCGCCGTCCGCCCGATGGAGGACGCCCTCTATCTGCGTATCGACCAGATCCAGAATGGCTCCCAGATGAGCTATGCCGATGCGGCCCGCTCTGCCGTGGAAGCCGCCGAGCTGATGGAGCATCCCGCGCTCATCCTCGACCTGCGCCGCTGCCTGGGCGGGGATGGCTCCCTGAATGATGAATTCATGGCCGCCCTGTCCGCCAGCGAGGCACTGATGCAGGAGGGCCGCCTGCAGGTCCTGACCAGCCGGCAGACGCATTCCGCCGCCGTCATGCTGGTCTCCGATCTGGAACAGCAGACCCCGGCCCGTTTCTACGGCCAGGCGACGGCTGACCGGCCCAATCATCATGGCGAGACGAATATCTTCGTGACGCCGAACAGCCTTCTGCCGGTGATCCACGCCAGCGAATACTACCAGACCTCGACCCCGGATGATGACCGCCCCTTCGTCACGCCCGATGTCGTCATCCCCTATCTGTTTTCCGACTATCAGGCCGGCACGGACCCTGTCCTGGCTGCCGCCCTGGCCGATCTTGAAGGATAAGACCTATGACCCGTATCACCTCCCTGCTGGGCGCCGCTCTGACCCTGACCGCCACTGCCGCCTGTGCCACCAATGCCGCCCAGGCTGATGACTCTGTGTGGGATTACCAGGCCGAGAACGCCTCGGTTGGCCGGATCTATTACTATGAGCGCTCCAATACGGATGGCTCTCTGGACGAGCGGATCACCATGTTCCACCGCTCCGAAACCCAGATCGACGTCTACAAGGAAAACGGCCTGTGCCGGAATGCCGCCCTGGTGACGGCCGAGCTCGATCCGGAAACGCTGAGTGCGAGCCGCGTGGTCGGCGGCCAGCTCCTGCCCAATGCCGAGCACATGGAGTTTGCCTTCATCGAGTTGGACGAGGCCAGCAATGAGTTGAATCTGGAAGTCCGCCTGCCGCAGATGACGATCACGGATACCGCCCAGGTCGAGAGCGGTCCCTGGCATGTCTATGATTTCGATCTGGCGAGCCTGACCGTGATGACGCCCCATCTGGTCGACCAGAACACGGCGTTCGACTTCGGCATGCTGCTGCTGTGGGCCGACCCGTCCAGTGATGATCCGATGTTCTGGATGGGCGATGTCACCGCCACGCCGGACGCCCATGTCGAGCATCTGGGCCATCAAACCCGCCGCTATGCACTCAGCGGTTCGGCCCTGACCGGCGAACGCGCCACCGGCGGCGACGCCCATCTGTGGCTGGATGCCGAAGAAGGCTACATCGTCGACGCGGTCTTCCCGACGCCGAGCCATCCCGGCTACACGGATTTCCGCCTGCGCCTGGACCATGTCTCCGATGGCGGCCTGGCCGAATGGGAAGCCCTGCTGACCGCCCATTTCGAAGGCTGTGACGAATAAGGCCTAGGTCTGCCCCGTCTTGATCCGGACATCCGCAGGCGGGGCCTTATAGGCCGCAAACATGTCGAGCAGGGCTTCTGCGTCGTCGGACACCATCAGCGCACCGCGATGCTCTGGCGCCAGGAAGCCCTGCTTCGTCATCTTGTCGAGGAAGGCGACGAGTTCGTCGTAATAGCCGCCCACATTCAAAAGCCCGACCGGATTGCGGTGCTGGCCGAGCTGACCCCAGGTCCAGATCTCGAACAATTCCTCCATCGTGCCGATCCCGCCCGGCAGGGCGATGAAGCCGTCGGACAAGCGTTCCATCTTGGCCTTGCGGGCATGCATGGATTTCACGACATGGAGCCGGGTGAGCTCCATATGGGCGATTTCCTTGAGCGCCAGGAATTCGGGAATGACGCCCTCAACCGTGCCACCGGCCGCCAGCACGGCATCGGCCAGCGTGCCCATCAGCCCGACCTGTCCGCCGCCATAGACGAGTTTGATCCGGCGCTCAGCCAGAACACGCCCCAGATCATTGGCGGCCTCGGTGAAGGTCCGGTCCTGCCCGGAATTGGAGCCGCAATAGACACAGATGGATTTCATGCTAACCCTGATCCTTTGGTTTTGGATCGGACCGGACGGCCCTGCCTCACGGATCCGGCAAATGACGGGCAGACCGGATCATGCGTTGGCTTTTTCTCTTAGTCTCAGCCTGGCTGGCGGGCAATCTCCAGGCGGCTGCGTACGCGCAGCTTCCGGCGCAGGACCCGCCTCGCGTCCATGAATTGCCGTCGCAGATGTGCCGGAATTACTTCTTCGTGCCGATCACCCTCTCCGACCAGCCGGACCGGCCGCAGGACCGCACACTCTGGTTCCTCTATGATACGGGCGCCTCGTCCAGCTTTGCCGATCCGGACAGCCTGGCACGCGTCACCGCGCAATCCTTCGACACCGGACAGCGGGTCAATATCCGCGAGGCGACCCTGGGGCCACTGACCTATAACCGCCTGCCGGTTCGCGTGCAGGAGCTGGACCATCTCTCCATGGCGCTGGGCCGGGAGATTGACGGCATCCTGGCCTATGACGCGCTGGGCGATTTCTTGGTCACGCTGGACTATCAGACCGGGCAGATTCGACTGGAGGCCGGGCAATTGCCGCCGCCGGACGGGATCAGTGTGTTTGACACCGACGGACGGGACAGCCGGCCCTGGCTGGACATTGAATTTCCCGGCCGCACAAGGCGCATGCTGATCGATAGCGGTGCTGGCGGCACTGTGCTGGCCGTGAACCGGCTGCACCGTTATCCCACGCAATCCGAGCCGAGACCCACAGGGGCGTCCATGCGGCTCAACCGGGTTGAAACGCGCGACGGGGCGCGGCTGGACGGCGTCGCCCGCCTGGGGCCGCACGCGCTTACTGCCCCCACCCTGCAATCCACGCCGGGCACCGAATTGATCGGCGGTCAGGTGATGCGGCATTTCCGCTGGACCTTCGATGCCGATCGCGAGCGTGTCCGGATCGAGCGGGTCACGCAGACCGAGATCGGGTTTGACCCGGTCATCTCGCACGGCCTGGTCCTGCGCGGCGACGGAAACGGGATGCGGGTCACCGCTGTGCTGGACAATACGCCGGCCGCCGCCGCGGGCGTGCGTGAAGGGGATCTCATCACCCATTTCAACGGGTTGGAAATGCGCGACCGGGACTGCAATCCGGACGGCACGCGCGAAGAACTCGTGATCACCCTGGTCCGGGACGGGACCGTGATGGACGTGCCGCTGGCGCTTTATCCGCTGGTGGAGTGAGACGCGACATGGGCCGCCATGACCCGGATCGCTTCGATGATCCGCTGCGGGTCTGCAGCCAGGGCGCGTTCGCCGATGGCAATTTCCATCGCCGGGACCGGATCCCATTCAAAATTCCAGAACCGGTTACCCAGCCAGACTTTCGTCGCCTTCGCCGCCGCGTCACGGGCGGCTTCGGCGGTGGGGACGTCGCAGTCCAGACGGACATGCATCATGTTCACTTGCGGCGGATTGGGCGTGATCGTCAGGCCCGGCACATCGCCGACGCCCACGGCGATCTCACGGGCCCGGGCGACATAATCCGGGATCTGGCCCAAGCGCAGATCCAGTACGCGCAGGGCGTCCGGCACCATCGGCCAGGCTGAGACAAGGCGTCCGCCCATCCGCGCCAGCCAGAGCCGGGCCTCGGCGGCAAAGTCTTCATCGCCGGCCAGGATCGCCCCGCCCGAGGCGCCCAGATCCTTGTAGAAAGAGGCATAGACCGAGGCGAAACCCTCGCAGATCTCCGGCAGATCATGTCCCGGCCAAGCCGAGGGCAGCGCCCAGAGCCGGGCGCCATCCATGTGCAGGGTCTGGCCCTTGTCGCCGGCCTGCGCCTTGATCGCGACCAGGGTCTCCCAGTCCGGCAGTGCGCCGCCATTATGCCGCTGCGGCAGTTCGATGATGGTGCAACCGGCCTGTTCGGGCAGATCATCCGGACGTATCGTCCGGTGCCAATCCCCGCAAATGACCGTCTCCAGCCCGTGCAAGTGCTCGTGCCCGCCTTCTTCATGCAGGGCGAGATGGGAGGTGGGATGCAGGCCCAGGCGGTGATCGCCCGCCTTTGCGCAATGGATCCGCGCGGCAACGCCTTGCGCCATGGTTCCGGTCGGGAACCAGACAGCAGCCGGCTTGCCCAGAAGCTCGGCCATGCGCGCTTCCAGCCGGGCGACACTCTCGCCGGTCAGATAGGCTTCCGCACCCAGACCCTGCTCACGCATATAGACGGCGACCCGTTCCAGCCGGTCTACGGGATCACCATCGGTGTGAAAGGGAAAGCTGAGATCGAGGTCGCACTGCGCCCGGAGCGGGGAACTCATTCCGCCGCGATCTTGAGTGCGTCCAGCGTGCTGGCGGACCAGCCGACATGGACGTCCTGACCAGCCTCGATGACCGGACGCTTGATCAGGGTGGGCGAGGAAATCAGGGCCCCGGCCGGATCAGTCTCGGCCATGGAGCGCTCTTCATCGGACATGTTGCGCCAGGTGGTGGAGCGTGTGTTGACCAATGCCTTGGAGCCCACGGCATCAAGCCATTTGGGGACCTGGACGGCATTGTCGGCCTCTGCGCGGATATCGACGAATTGGTGTGACAGACCGGCAGCCTCCACGTCCTTCACCGCCTTGCGGCAAGTATCGCAATTCTTCAGTCCGTAAATCGTCACACGCATTGTTCGGTCAGCTCTCCCGTAAAATCGAAGCGGATTGGAAGGGCTTCGCGCCTCCTTGGCAAGGGGGCCAAAAGAATACTCTTATTCCAAGGTTATTCCGCAGCTTCTTCGGCGGCCCGTTCGGCCTGCAACAGGGCGGCCCGCGCCTCCACCATTTCCACGATGTGCTCGATCATTTCTTCATTGGAGACATTGTGGTCCGGCCGGCCGGAGACATACATCTTGCCACGCCCGGCACCGCCACCTGTGAAGCCCAGATCGGTCATCAGCGCCTCGCCCGGCCCGTTCACGACACAGCCGATGATGGACAGGGAAATGGGTTCGGAGATGTGGGCGAGCCGGTTTTCCAGCGTCTCCACCGTGCGGATCACATCGAAGCCCTGACGTGCGCAGGACGGGCAGGCGATGATGTTCACGCCGCGAGTCCGCAAGCCCAGGGATTTGAGGATGTCGAAACCGACCTTCACCTCTTCCTCCGGTTCGGCGGACAGGGAGACCCGGATCGTGTCACCAATCCCGGCCCACAGGAGCGAGCCGATCCCGATCGAGGATTTCACCGTGCCGATGCGCTGACCGCCGGCCTCGGTGACGCCGAGATGGAGCGGCGCATCCGTGGCTTCCGACAGCGCCTGATAGGCCGCCGCCGTGAGGAAGGGATCAGAGGCCTTCACCGAGATCTTGTAGTCGCGGAAGTCCAGGTCATCGAGGATGCGCGCATGCTCCAGCGCGCTCTCCACCATGGCCTCGGGACAAGGCTCGCCATACTTTTCCAGCAGATGGCGTTCCAGCGAGCCGGCATTGACGCCAATCCGGATGGCACAGCCATGATCGCGGGCCGCCTGGACGACCTCCTTCACGCGATCCATCGAACCGATATTGCCCGGATTGATCCGCAGGCAGGCCGCACCGGCTTCGGCAGCCTCGATCCCGCGCTTGTAGTGAAAATGGATGTCGGCGATCAGCGGCACGCTGGCAGCGCGGGCGATTTCGCGGAAGGCAGCGGTCGAATCCTCGTCCGGACAGGAGACGCGTACCATGTCGGCGCCGGCCTCTTCGCAGCGGCGGATCTGGTCGATCGTCGCGCTGGCATCGGCCGTCGGTGTGTTGGTCATGGTCTGGACCGTGATCGGCGCATCGCCGCCGACTTCAAGATTGCCGACCTTGATGGTGCGGCTCTTGCGGCGCTCAATCATGCGCCAGGGGCGCACGGTGCGGGGGTCATGACCGGTCTGGGACATGCGGCTCTCACTCCGTCAACGATGCCAGCCATCGTTACGGGGCGGATATAGCGTTTTCGGGGCGATCTTGCGACCGGGGTGCGACAGTTTATTGCGGCTGGGACGCGGCGTCGTCGACCGGGATTTCCGCGGACGCCAGGATGGGCAGGTTCTCCACCGGCGTGCCGGCGGTGCCCAGCAGGCCCAGCGTCTCGCCATCACGCTCCAGCCGGATCGCACCGGCATTGGCGGCGGACACGGTCAGGCCCGGCTCGAGGGCCTGGAAGGTCTCGCCGGCACCCAGTTCGCGGGCAAACAGGATGCGGCCGGACGCATCACGCACTTCCAGGAAGGTCGGGACGATGGCACGCATCACCACGGCGCTGGACAGGGTCGTGGCCTGGCTGAGCGGAAGATTGTTCCAGATATCCTCGACACTGGGTGCCTGGGCCGCCACGTCGAAATCCGCACGGGCCCAGTCGGGGGCCGCGTCCGGCGGGGATGGCGGGTTGGACAACAGACCGCTCGATCCGCCCTGCTCGGCATACCACCAGGCAGCGGCGGCCACGATGATCAGGATGAAAGCGACACCGAAGACACCGCGCGGCAGCTGGATCGGGTCCCGGGACTTGGCGGCAGCCGTCGGCTGGGCCCGTCCGGTCTCGGTATCCACTTCCCGCTTGAACTGTTCCACCAGGCCATGCGGCTCCAGCGACAGGAAATTGGCATAGGTGCGCAGATAGCCGATCGCATAGGCCCGGGCCGGCAGGCCGCGGGAGTCCATGGCTTCGAGGGCTTCCAGGTAATCGGCCCGGATCCGCGTCGCGTCGGCCGCCTGTTTCAGAGACAAGTTCATCCGGGCGCGCGCCTCCTGGAGACGTTCACCGGCTGTCATGCTCACATATCCGACGCCATCATCGGCATAAACGGCGTCGACGGGCACGAATTCGATACCAGACGCTTGACCCGACATAACCACCTACCGCTCTCGCTACCGGAGCGACACATCCCCCAAGAACACGATTTCGGGATTAACCCTGACCGTATTCCTATAAGATCAAATCGCTCGTCCGTTTTCAACTGCCTCGCGGGGCAAGCCGGCGTCTTCTCCCGCTTCCAGCAGGAGCGGACGCAGGCTGTCCGCAGGGCTTTCCAGACGGCTCGCAAGCCAGGTGCCAAGTTTCGCAGTGTCGAGTCCGGAGACGAGTTTCTTAATCGGGCCTATATTGCCCGAGGCCATCGAAAGACTTCGGTAACCCAAGGCAATCAGGACCGCCGCCTCCAGCGGTTTGGCCGCAACTTCCCCGCAAACCGAGACCGGTGTGTCGTGCGCCACGCACACATCATTGATCCGTTTCAGGAGATCCAGCGCGGACGGGCTGAGCACATCGTACCGATCCGAGACACGTGTGTTCTGGCGGTCGGCGGCGAAGAAATACTGCATCAGGTCATTGGCACCGACCGAGACGAAATCGACCGTGTCGATGACATGCTCCAGCGCCCAGGCCATGCCGGGCGTTTCCAGCATCATGCCGACCTTGAGATCGGACGGGATGGCATGACCGGCATGTTTGGCGTGACGGACCTCACGGTCCAGCATGTCGCGCGCGGCCCGCATTTCCCAGGGCGCGGCGATCATCGGGAACATGAGCTGCAGCGGACGCCCTTCGGCCGCCTGGATCAGGGCGCGCATCTGGTAGCGCAGCAGGCCGGGACGATCGAGCCCCATGCGGATGGCACGCCAGCCCAGGGCCGGATTGGGCTCCTTGGTCGAGGGGGCAAAGGGCGCCACCTTGTCACCGCCCAGATCCAGCGTGCGGAAAACGACCGGCTTGTCGCCGGCAGCGTCCAGTACGGATTTGTAGACCGCCGCCTGCGCCGAAAGACGCGGCAGGGTTTCCGACACCATGAACTGGAATTCGGTACGGAACAGACCCACCCCGTCGGCACCAATCTCGTCCAGCGCCATAAGCTCGATCAGCAGACCGGCATTCATGTGCACGCCGACACGGACACCATCCTGCGTCACTGCCGGGCCCCGCATCTCCGCGTAGGCCATGCGGCGTTCGGACAGAAGGCGCATGCGCTCTTGATAGGTCTCCTCTACATCCGGCTGCGGGCGGATGTGAAGAATGCCGAACTCGCCATCGAGAATGACGGGGTCACCATTTTCCGCCCGGTCGAGCGCCCCTTCCAGGCGGCCGACAAGCGGAATGCCAAGGGCCTTGGCCACGATCGCCGCATGCGAGGAGGCCGAGCCTTCCTCCAGGGCGATGCCTTTGAGCTTTTCACGATCGAAATCGAGCAATTCGGCCGGGCCGATATTGCGGGCAATGATGATCGCATTGTCCGGCAGGTCCGCCAGGTTCACGCCGCCTTCCAGATGGCGCAAAAGCCGGTTGGCGAGATCTTCCAGATCGTGCAGGCGCTCGCGGAACGTCGGATCGCTCGCCTTCATGAGACGGGCGCGGTTCTCGTTCCGGACCCGTTCAACAGCCGCTTCGGCGGTCAGGCCCCGACGGACTGCTTCGCGCAGGCGCTCCATCCAGCCCCGGTCATGGGCGAACATGCGATAGGCCTGAAGCACATCCCGGGTCGGGCCGCCAAAGGGAATGCGGCCGCTGTCGAGCATCTGGTCGATCGAGGCGCGCAGCGAATTGATCGCCGTATCCAGCCGCTCTTCCTCGGCGACCGGATCCTCGGCAATCAGGCGCGTGGATTCGACATGCGGCTCGAACAGGACCGCCACGCCCTGCACAACACCGCCGGAATAGGCGCCACCCTGGAAGCGCTCCGGACGCGACTGGCGCACATCCAGCCCGGCCATTTCCTCGGACTCGACGATATCGCCGGAAGCGACGATCTCGGCCAGGACCATGGCCACGGTCTGCAGGGTCTCGATCTCGTCGACTTCGACCTGGCGTTCCTGCGATGTCTGGGCGGTGAGAACCCCGACCATGCGGCCACCGCGCAGGATGGGAACACCGACGAAGGTGTTGAAGGGTTCTTCCCCGGTTTCCGGCTTGTAGGAGAAGGCCGGATGGGCGCGGGCATTGGAGGTGGAGAGCGGACGCGCCCGGCGGGCAACAAGACCGACCAGACCCTCGCCCGGCTGCAGACGGACCGAGTGGACGGATTCGGGCTTCAGGCCGAAGGTGGCGCACAATTCCAGCGCATTGGACTGACGGGCCAGATAGATGGAACAGACGTCCCATCCGGCCTCCTGGGCGATCATCGCCGTCAGATGGTCCAGCCGGGCCTGGGCGTTCTCCTGGACCGCCATGAGCTCGCGCATGCGCTTGAGCAGGCGGCGGGGATCCCGCACCGAAGGTGTCTTCACATCATCCATGCCTATACCTGATCCAATCCATAGGCTGCGTGCAAGGCTCTCACCGCACGTTCCACCGCATCATTGTCGATCAGTGCTGAAATCTTGATCTCCGATGTCGCAAGAACGCGCACCATGATCGATTCCTCCCCCAGCACGGCGAACAGGGAGCGGGCGATGTCTGCCCGTTGGCGCAGGCCCGATCCGACCACCGACACTTTGGCCAGACCGGTCTCGCTGGTCATGTCGATACCGGGCAATGCGGTATCCAGCGCCGCCTGGGCCTTGTCCAGATCGCGGTGCGCCACGGAGAATTCCAGCGTTACGGAACCGGCAGACCGCGCCTGGGCCTGAACGATCATGTCAACGCCGATCTCTGCCTCGGCCAGTGCGGCGAAGGCCTTGGCCGGCAGGTCTGAGCGGTTGCTGGTTCCGACCAGGGCAATACGGGCCTGATCACGGGCATAGGCGACACCGGAGACGATCCGCCGCTCGGCGACATCCCGGCTGGCCACGACATCCGTACCGCGGCTTTGCCCGGCATCGAGGAAGGAGGACAGCACCCGCATCGGCACGCCGCGCGCCTTGGCGAACTCGACCGACCGGGTCTGCAGGACCTTGGCCCCCTGGGCGGCCAGCTCGAGCATTTCATCATGGCTGATCGCCTCGAGCTGTCCCGCTGCCGGCTCAATCCGCGGATCGGTCGTGAAGACACCGTCGACATCGGTATAGATATCACACCGCGCACCGAGCGCGGAGGCGAGGGCAGCCGCCGACAGATCCGTACCGCCACGCCCCAGCGTGCGCACATCGCCGTCTTGGGTGATGCCCTGGAAACCGGCCAGAACGGGAATGATCCCTGCGTCCATGGCGGCCTCGAGGCTGGACACATCCATGCCCGCAATCCGGGCGGCGCCTGCCGGCCCGTCCGTGATGACCGGCAATTGCCAGCCCAGGAAAGAACGGGACTTGAAACCGGCTTCGCGCAGGGCCAGCGCCATCAGGGCCGAAGACACCTGTTCGCCCGCGGCCAGGGCCACATCGGTCTCCGCATCGCCCAGGCCGGCCCCCAATTCCTGGGTAAGGCCGAGAATGCGGTCGGTCTCGCCAGCCATGGCCGAGACAACCACCGCCATGGCTTCACCACGACGGGCTGCCTCTGCCACGAGACCGGCAGAATGGCGGATACGCTCGATCGAACCGACCGAGGTTCCTCCGAATTTGGCGACCACGCGTGTGCTCAAGCCTGTCCCCCGCACTTTGCCTGTTGGCCTGACCGGCCTAAATCGTGTGCGCACAGTGTCGCACCGGGCTCGATTAGCGCGACGGTCGGGGCCATATTAAGGCCGCACCGATCAACGCCGGCGGTTAGGTAAGCGGACCAGACCCGGCGCGCAACGCCCGAACGCAATCGCAGGCCGTCTCGCCTGCAAGGAGAAAACCCGATGGCAACGGCTCATGCGCCGGAAACCCTGTCCCGTCCCTCCATCGACCCGGTGGAAGTGGAGAAGTTTTCCCGTATCGCGGCGGAATGGTGGGACCCGGAGTCCAAGTTCAAGCCCTTGCACAAGTTCAACCCGGTGCGCCTGGGCTATATCCGCGATGTGATCTGCGCCCATTTCGGACTGAGCGGTGAGACGCCTTTCAAAGGCTTGCGCATGCTGGATATCGGATGCGGTGGCGGCCTGGTCTGCGAGCCGATGGCCCGCCTGGGCGCTTCGATCACCGGTGTTGATGCTGCCGAGGCCAATGTGAAAACGGCGAGCGTCCATGCTGCCGAGCAAGGGCTGGAGATCGATTACCGCCACGGTGTCGCCGAGCAATTGCTGGAGAGCGGCGAAGAACCCTTCGACGTCGTCCTCAATCTGGAAGTGATGGAGCATGTCGCCAACCCGCACACCTTCCTGGCCGATTGCGCGCATCTGGTGAAACCGGGCGGGCTGATGATCTGCGCCACGATCAACCGGACCTCCAAAGCCTTCGCCATGGCGATTGTCGGCGCGGAATGGGTGATGGGCTGGCTGCCGCGCGGCACGCACCGTTTCGGCAAGCTGGTGAAGCCCGGTGAAATCCGCGCTGCCCTGCGCGAAGGCGGCATGACGCTGCGTGAACCGGTCGGGGTCGGCTACAACCCGCTGACGGACCAGTTCTCCCTGAACCAGGATGTGTCTGTGAACTACATGGTGGTGGCCGACAAGCCGGCCGGATGACACCGGGAGACAGGCGTGCTTCCGGAAAATTTCGTGTCGCAACCAGTTAGGGCGCCGTAATATTCTATGAGAAGGCAGCCTCAAGCGGGTCCGTCTTAAGGTTTCAGCAAGCACGAGCGACAAAATTCAGGCCAGATTTTTTCTATGGAGATTCTGGCCATGACCGGTGCTGCAGCCCCCAAAGCGTCGACCCCCTCGGCAACTGCCGTCTCGACTGAATTGCTGGACCGGTTGTTGAGTTTCCTGTCTCCGAAACCGGTATCTCAAGAAGATTGCCGGGACGCCTGGAATGCGCTGGAGCCAGCCCTCAACCCCATCTTGGACGATTTCTACGCCCGGCTGGTCGATGACCCGGACCTCGCCGCCATTTTTTCCGGTTATGAGGATCAGGCCAAAAATATTGCGGCCCGCCAGGTGACCCATTGGCGGGGCCTGATGACAGAGCATCCGGGCATCAATTTCCAGGGCCGCTCGGTCCGCATTGCCGAAGCCCATGTCCGCATCGGCCTGCCTTCGCACTGGTATATCGCCGCCTATGGCCGGGTCCTGTCTGGCGCGATCCCGGCCCTGTTCTCCAAATACCGTCTCAATCCGAAAAAGGCCGAGCGTGTCGTGGCTGCGCTGATCTCCCGCGCCTTCCTCGATATCTGCGCCGCCCAGGAAGGCTATGAGAACGGGATCCGCGTCCGGGTCGAGGAAGACAATCGCCGCGACACCAATCTGGCCAGCCTGCGCAGCGTTGCCGACACGATCGTGTCGATCAATGACCTCTCGCTCAACATGGCCCTGCTGCAATCCTCCACGGAAGAAGCGACCAGCAACAGCCAGTCGATCTCGGCCGCCGCGGAAGAGCTTTTGACCTCGGTTCAGCAGATTGCCGAGAATTCCGACGGGGCCGCCGAACGCGCCCGCTCCACCAATGCGTCCGTGCATGAGAGCATCGGCGCCATGGACAGCGTGGCCTCCTCCATCGCCGACATTGCCCGCACGGCCGAGGAAAGCGCCCAGAGCCTCAAGGAACTTAACGAGGCCTCCGAACAGATCAGCGATTTCCTCTCCGTGATCGAGACGATTGCCGACCAGACCAACCTCCTGGCGCTGAACGCCACGATCGAGGCTGCCCGGGCCGGCGAAGCCGGCAAGGGTTTTGCCGTTGTGGCCTCGGAAGTGAAATCCCTGGCCACCCAGGCCGCCAAGGCCACCGAGGACATTTCCGAGCGCATCTCCGCCCTCAAGAACGGCATGGCCGTGATCGAGCGAGCGCTGGACGGCTCCCGCAGCGCTGTCGAGAACGGCCAGAGCACGATCGAGGGTGCCAATTCCCTGATCCGCTCAGTGGGAGACCAGGTCTCCGACGTGACCGGCCGGATGGAAGAAATCTCCTCCATCCTGAAACAGCAGGAATCCACCACCGCCGAGATCTCGACGAACATCACCGGTGTGGCCGATCGCGCGGGCGATAACCGCAATCGTCTGGATGAAATGGCCCAGTCGCTGAAAGGCTCGAATGATACCTTCCTGAACAATGCCCAGGACTGGTTCGTGGCAGACTCTCACCGCTCCCTGGTGCAGATGGCCAAGATCGACCATGTCGTGTTCAAGAAGAAGATCGTCGACACGGTCTCTGGCTATGTCGAGGGCCGCGCCGTGGACGTGCCGGACCATCACAATTGCCGTCTGGGCAAATGGTATGACGGGCTGAACGTGCCCGCGATCCGCAATCACAAGGCCTATCGCGACCTGGTCGAACCGCACAAGCGTGTCCACGCCGCCGGTCGCGGCGCTCTGGAAGCGCTGGAAGCCGGTGACCGCCGCAATGCCTACGCCAAGCTGGTGGAACTGGAAGATGCCAGCCAGGAAGTCCTCTCCTTGCTGGAAACGCTGGCTGAGGCCTTTGATGGCGAGCTCAAGGAAGCCGACAGCCGTCATGTTTCCCGCCGCCCGGTCAAGGATGTCCAGGCCCAATCGCGCAGCGATAATGGACAGGGCGCCATCCATATCGAGAATATTTCCGAAGGCGGTCTGGGCATTGCCGGTGCCCATGCCGGCGAAGTCGGCGAGACCATCCAGGTCGAGCACAATGGCCAGACCATCCTCGGCGAGATCGCCTGGAAGAAGGATGGCAAGGCCGGTGTCCGCCTGCTCAAGGGCAAGCTGGACGTCTGATCCGGTTCCGGATTTCAAGAAGAGGCGGCGCTTTCGGGGCCGCCTTTTTTGTGTGCTCAGTTCGCTTTCTTGGGCGGTGTCGGCGCGAGCATGTCCGGCAGGGGCGTGACCTCGACCCCATCCTCGATCAGCTGGCGGGTCTCTTCGGCAGAGGTCTCGCCATAGATCAGGCGCGCCGTCTTGCGCCCCTCATGCATGTCCCGGGCTTCGCGGGCGAAATCCTCACCGACATAGTCGAAATTCTGGCGGATATGGGCGCGCACCTTGCCGGCCATTTCGGCCAACTGTTTCTGCTCGGACCGGGCTTCCCTGGCCCGCGACGTGGAAACAGCGGGCGCGGCCAGCGCCTTGCGGACAGAGGTCGTGCCGCAATGCGGGCATTCCACCAGCCCCTTGGCCGCCTGCTCGTCATAACTGTCCGAGCTGGAGAACCAGGCCTCGAATTCATGGGCGGCGTCGCAGATGAGGGCATAGCGGATCATGGCGCTCAGACCTCCGGGCCGCTCAATGCGCGGTCATGGGTCAGGGCCGGTACCCGGCGGCGGGCTTCGTCCACGCGGGAAAGGTCCAGCGACGCGGTCAGCACACCCGGCTCGTCATGGTCCAGCTCGGCGATAATCGCACCCCAGGGATCGACCACCATCGAATGGCCCCAGGTGCGACGGCCATCCGCATGCAAACCACCCTGGGCCGGAGCCAGCACAAAACTGCCTGTCTCGATCGCCCTGGCCCGCAACAGTACCTCCCAATGCGCCTTGCCCGTGGTCCGGGTGAAGGCGGCGGGAACCGTCAGGATTTGCGCCCCGGCCTGGGCCAGGCGGCGATAGAGATAGGCAAAGCGCACGTCATAACAGATCGACAGGCCCAGTTTCGCACCCTCGGCCTCGGTGAGGACGAGCCGCTCACCAGCCTGGTAATTATCGCTCTCGCGATAGCTCTCGCCCTGGCCCAGCCCGACATCGAACATGTGGGCCTTGTCATACCAGGCCTTCACCGCGCCATCGGGCCCGAACAGGAAAGACCGGTTCACCGCCTTGCCGCCCTCGGCCTGTTTCAGCGCCAGGGAACCGATCAGCAGGGAAATGCCCAACTCCTTCGCCAGAGCCGAGAAGGCCGGGATGGCCGGATCGGCCTGGGGCGTCTGCATGACCTGGAAGGCCGCCTCGGAATCCTTTTGGACCAGATGGGTGACTTCCGGTGTTGCGACCAGGCGCGCGCCCTCACCCGCCGCCTGCCGGATCAGGTCCGAGGCGTCGGCCAGATTGGCGGCCGGGTCGATCCCGGACCGCATCTGGATGAGGGCGATATCGAGCTTGGACATCAGGCCGACAGCAGCGCGTCCAGCTTGCCGGCGCGCTCCAGCGCCATCATGTCGTCACAGCCGCCGACATGCATGTCGCCGATGAAAATCTGCGGGAAGGTGCGGCCGCCATTCGAGCGGGCAATCATTTCCTGCTTCTTGGCGACATCGAAACCGGCATCGATCTCATTGAAGGCGACGCCCTTGGATTTCAGAAGCGAAACGGCGCGGGCGCAGTAGCCGCACATCGGACGGGTATAAATGGTGATATCAGCCATAAGTCTTACTCCAGAACTGCGCCTTAGATAGTCGCATCACTCGTCCTTACAACGCGGCACAATGTCATAAGGTATACGGTTTTGGCACCGGCCCGCTTCAATTGGCGGGCGCAGGCATTCGCCGTGGCCCCTGTTGTCAGCACATCATCGATCAGGACAAGGGTTTTTCCCGCCACCCGCTGCGGTTCGGTCACCCGGAAGGCACCCGCCATATTCCGCCGTCGCGCGCCAGCCGACTGGCCCGCCTGGCTGGGCGTGGGTTTGCGCCGCAGGAGGACATCCGCCCAGACGGGCAGGCCGGTGCGGCGGGACAGGGCCCGCGCCAGCAGGGCCGACTGGTTATAGCGCCGCGCCAGAAGACGCCGCCAGTGCAGTGGCACCGGGATCAGCGCGTCGGCCTGGGCCAGATAGTCCGGTGCCGCCAATTCCATCCAGTTCGCAAACCGGTCGATCAACTCATGCCGGCTGCCATGCTTGAACCCCAGGACAAGGCCGCGCGACACATCATCATAGGCCAGCGGCGCCCGCGCGCCGTCATAGCGGGGCGGTTTGGCCAGGCAGGGCGCGCAGGCATGGCGCGCTTCAGACCCGCTCGCCCCGGGATAGGCAAAGGGCAGGCCGCAGGTGTGACAGCACGGATCATCGAGAAAGGTCAGGGCCGACCAGCCGGGCTGGGACAGCAGGCCGTGCCCGGCCACGCGCGCGCCAGTGAGCGGGCAGACCGGGGGCCAGACCAGGTCAGCCAATCCGTTCCAGATGCGGTCCATCCCGCCTCCCCTCTTTTCCTGACGCCATCGAGCGGGCATATCCCCGCCATGACCGAGACACCGCCCCGCCTGTTTGACCGCCAGCTGCTGGCCCGCCGCCGCAACCGGGCCGCGCCGAAACTGGCAGATTACAACTTTCTGGTGCGTCGCGCATTCGACGATATGTGTGATCGTGTCGACAGCATCACGCGGGATTTCGACCGCGCCGCCATTCTGGGCGGCGGGCCGGGCCTGACCGACGAGCTGGGCACGCATCCGGCTGCCGCCAAGATCGGCTGGCTGACCCAGTCCGACCTCGCCGGCGATGTCGCGGCGCGTCTCGACCGCCCGTCTGTTTGCCTGGACGAGGAAGCCCTGCCCTTCGCCGAGGAAAGCCTCGATCTCGTCCTGGCGCCCTGGGGCCTGCACTGGACGAATGACCTGCCCGGCGTGCTGGTCCAGATCAATCACGCGCTCAAACCGGACGGCTTCTTTGCCGCTGCCCTGCTGGGCGGATCCACCCTGACCGAGCTGCGCCAATGCCTGATGACGGCGGAGAGCGAGCTGACCGGCGGGGCCAGCGCCCGCGTCTCGCCCTATGCCGGAACCTTCGACATGGCCGCCCTGCTGCAGCGCGCCGGCTTTGCCATGCCGGTGGCCGATATCGACCGCGTCACCGTGCGCTATGACAATGCCTTCGCCCTGATGGCGGATCTGCGCGGCATGGGCGAAACCTCCGTCCTCGCCGACCGCCCGCAAAAGCCGGCCAGCCGCGCCCTCTTCGTGCGCACGGCCGAGCTCTATGCCGAGAAATTCGCCGACCCCAATGGCCGCATCCGCGCCAGTTTCGACATCATCCACGCCGCCGGCTGGGCCCCGCACCCCGACCAGCCCAAGCCGAAACGCCCCGGCTCCGCGACACACCGGCTGGCGGATGCGCTGGGGGTAACGGAGACATCGCTGGGGGAGAAGGCGGGGAAGTAGGCTTTCTTCCCCACGGAAAGTGGGGAAGTGGGCCGATGCGCAGCATCGGGTCGATGGGGCAGCGCCGCAGGCGCTGTGGGCTGGACACGGGCATTCCGCCGGGCCTCACCCGGCGGCCCCTCCACCGCTCCGCGGTCCCCCTCCCCATGGCATGGGGAGGAAAGCTTCCCTC
>NZ_JADOTT010000013.1 GCF_016817355.1 Maricaulis parjimensis | reverse complement strand
GCTTCTGCAAGAGAACCCGAGGCCGCCGGGCCTCACCCGGCGGCCCCTCCACCGCTCCGCGGTCCCCCTCCCCATGGCATGGGGAGGAAAGCTTCCCTCATCAGCCATTTTTTCCTGACAGCGCTCCGCGCTTCCGGGAAAAATGGGGACTTGTTTGAAATTCCTGCGCTACCCCCTTCTCCCCGGGGAGAAGGTGCCCTGAAAGGGCGGATGAGGGGGTATGGCGAGGTCTTGCCGAACTCGCCCAAACCGGGATTTCCCCCTCTCCCGGCGCATGCGCGCCACCCTCTCCCCGGGGGAGAGGGGATTTGTGCGCGGAAATGTAACCGAAAACCGCCCTAAAACGCCGAACCGGCTTCCGTGAACATGGCCATCACGGTGGGGCCGATGATCATCAGGCCGGCGACGGCGGCGATGGAGACGATGACGCCGATCATGGCGTATTCGATCGCGGTGGCACCGCTTTCATTGCGGGCGAACTGGCGCAGTCTGTCCATCATACCAACCGGTCCCTCAACTCTGCTGCCAGCGGCCGGTCGGCGGCCGGCATGGCGAAGTCCATGAGTTTTTCCTTGCGGACCCAGGTCAATTCCTGGCCCTCGCGCGGTTGCGGGAAACCGTCCCAGGTGCGGCACAGGAAAAGCGGCATGACGATGTGGAAGTCGTCATAGGGATGCGAGACGAAGGCAAAGGGGTGCAGGCACCGTTCGCACGGTTCCACACCCAGCTCTTCTCGCAGCTCTCGCACCACAGCCTGCTCCGGCGTTTCTCCCGGCTCGATCTTGCCGCCGGGAAATTCCCAAAGCCCCGCCATCGGTTTTCCCTCGGGACGCCGCGCCAGCAGGATACGGCCATCCGTATCGATCAGGGCGCAGGCGGCGACATGGATCACCGGTTTGGGGCCAACAGCCGTCATTATGCCTAAACTCCCTTAAGGACGCGTGCAGAAAGCCAGTGAATGCGGGCTTAACCGGGTGAGTCCAAATTGTCCGGTTCCGGTTGCAGTTCCAGAGGCGCATCCGCGTCCTGCTCTTCCACATCGTCGACCGGCAAGTCGATCCGCTCAATCTCCGCATCCTCGCGCAGGCCTTCCACCAGGGCTTCCAGCTGATCATAGGTGTAGAACTGGATGATGTTGGGGCGCATCTGCGCCAGCGAGGGCGGCGGCTGACGGCGGCGGTCCACGACCTGCAGGATGTGCCAGCCGGACTCGGTCTGGAAGGGGGCAGACACTTCCCCCTCCGGCGTGGCAAAGGCCACAGCCCCGAAACTGGGGAGAATGCCCTGGCGCGTGAAATAGCCCAGATCCCCGCCTTCCAGACGGGTCGCCGGGTCCTGGCTCAGCGCCACGGCGAGCTCGGCGAAGTCGCGGCCATCGGCCAGCAATTGGGCGATGGCGTCGGCTTCCTCGCGCGTATCGACCAGAATGTGCCGGGCCCGGACTTCCTCGCCCAGCTGGATGAGACGGATCTGTTCCTGATAGATGCGCTGGATGGTGTCTTCTGTGACGGCATCATTGAGGGCGGTCTCGACGAGGACATTGCCCAGTATGCGTTCCTCGGCCAGAGCCATGCGGCGGCGGGCTTCCTCGGACTGGTGCAGTCCGCGGCGACGGGCCTCCAGGGCCAGCAGGCGCTGATCGATCAACTCCTCCAGCACGCGCTGGAATTCCTCATCGTCCGGTGCGGGCGGCGTGGTCTCGTCCTCGGCCTGCGCCAGGGCTTCGCGTTCCACGTCAGACCGGCGGATCACCGTACCGTCGACGCGGGCCACCACCGGATCAAGCTCGTCCGGCGACAAAACAGCCCCGGTTTCAGCCGGTTCAGGCGCGGCTTCCCGCGGCGCAGGGCCGCAGGAGGCGAGGCCCGAAAACACCAAGAGCAGTAAGGGCAATTTGGGCAGATTCATCACGCCAACAATCCTTTAGGCGCCAATGCCGCTTCGCGCATACGGTGCGGCTTGATTGACACCCCTACTCCCCATCCTTAAGTCACCTAAACGTTTCAAAGCAATGCTGGCGTCCTTGGCTCTCGGGACGGACCCGATGGCCGGTGGCGTCGTAGTCGTACAAAAGCCAGAGCACATGCTGTCCATAGCCCGCAAGATTTTCGGTACCGACAACGATCGCAAACTCCGCCGCATGCGGCCCGTGATCGACAAGATCAACGCGCTGGAGCCGGATTTCGAAGCCCTCAGCGATGAGGCGCTCAAGGCCAAGACCACCGAGTTCCGCGAGCGGGTCGCCAAGGGCGAGAAGCTCGACGCCCTCCTGCCGGAAGCCTTTGCCGCGGTGCGCGAAGCCGCCAAGCGCGCCCTGGGCCTGCGTCCCTATGATGTCCAGCTGATGGGCGGCATGGTGCTGCATGAAGGCTCCATCGCCGAAATGAAGACGGGTGAGGGCAAGACCCTCGTCGCCACACTGCCCTCCTATCTCAACGCGCTGACCGGCAAGGCCGTCCATGTCGTGACGGTCAACGACTATCTGGCCACGCGCGACAGCGAATGGATGGGCAAAGTGTTCGCCCAGCTGGGCATGAAGACCGGCGTGATCGCGCACGGCATGACCGACCCGGAACGCCGCGAGGCCTATGCCTGCGACGTGACCTACGCGACGAATAACGAGCTCGGCTTCGATTATCTGCGCGACAACATGAAATACTCCGTCGAGGAGATGGTGCAGCGCGGCCATGGCTTTGCCATCGTCGACGAGGTCGACTCCATCCTGATCGACGAAGCCCGTACACCGCTGATCATTTCCGGCCGCACCGAGGACCGGACGCAATTCTACCAGGCGATCGACAAGCTGATCCCACTGCTGGACGAGGATTGCTACGAGATCGACGAAAAGGCCCGTTCCATTCTCCTCACCGAAGAGGGCAATGAGAAGATCGAGGACCTGCTGCGCGAGCATGACCTGCTGAAGGATGATGCGGACCTGTATGATGTGGAGAACATCTCCGTCGTCCACCACGTCAACCAGGCGCTCAAGGCGCACAAGATCTTCGTCAAGGACAAGGATTACATCATCAAGGACAATGCCGTTGTCCTGATCGATGAATTCACCGGCCGCATGATGCCGGGCCGCCGCCTGTCGGACGGCCTGCACCAGGCGATCGAGGCCAAGGAAGGCACGGAGATCCAGCCGGAGAACCAGACCCTCGCCTCGGTCACCTTCCAGAATTATTTCCGTCTGTATGAGAGCCTCGCCGGCATGACCGGTACCGCCCTCACCGAGGCCGACGAATTCTTCGACATCTACAAGCTGGGCGTGGTCGAGATCCCGACCAACCGGCCGATTGCGCGGATCGACGAGGAAGACAGCGTCTTCCGGACCGCCAAGGAAAAATACGACGCCGTCATCGCGGAAATCAAAGACGCGGTGAAGCGGGGCCAGCCGGTCCTGGTTGGTACGGCCTCGATCGAGAAGTCGGAACTTCTCTCCGAACTCCTGACCAAGGCGAAGATCAAGCACCAGGTGCTCAACGCCCGCTATCACGAGCAGGAAGCCTATATCATCGCTGATGCCGGTGTGCCGGGCGCCGTGACGATCGCCACCAATATGGCCGGCCGCGGTACCGACATCCAGCTGGGCGGCAATCTGGACATGCGTCTGGAAGCCTGGAAGGCCGAGCAGGCGGAAAAGGGCAAAGAACCGACCGAGATCGAGATCGCCAAACAGACCGACAAGCTGAAGTCGGAAATCGCCGACGCCAAAAAGCAGGCTTTGGATGCGGGCGGTCTCTTCGTGCTGGGCACGGAGCGCCATGAAAGCCGCCGGATCGATAACCAGCTGCGCGGCCGGACGGGCCGTCAGGGCGATCCGGGCCGGTCCAAATTCTACATTTCCGTGCAGGACGATCTGCTGCGCATTTTCGCACCGGAACGTCTGGACGGCATCATGCGCACGCTGGGCATGAAAGAGGGGGAGGCCATCGAACACCCCTGGATGTCCAAGGCCCTGGAGACCTCCCAGAAGAAGGTCGAGCAGCGCAATTTCGACATCCGCAAGAATGTCCTGAAATACGACGACGTGATGAATGACCAGCGCAAGGCCGTGTTCGAGCAGCGCATCGAATTCATGACCTCCGACGACGTGTCCGACGTGATCAAGGACATGCGCCAGCAAACGGTCGAGGACCTCGTCGAGGCCCATATCCCGCCCAAGGCCTATGCCGACCAGTGGGATGTGGAAGGCCTGACCAATGAGGTGAAAGACCAGCTGGGCCTGGACCTGCCGATCGCCGACTGGGCGAAGGAAGAAGGCATTGCCGACGAGGAAATCCTCGAGCGCATCACCTCCGCGGCCGACCGCGCCTTCGCCGAGAAGGCCGCCACGGCCGGCCCGGAACTGATGCGCCGGATCGAGAAATCCATCCTGCTGCAGGCCATCGACATCAATTGGCGCGAGCACCTGCAGAATCTGGATGCCATGCGCTCCATGATCGGCCTGCGTTCCTACGCCCAGCGCAATCCGCTCAACGAGTTCAAGAGCGAGGCCTTCTCCCTGTTCGAACACATGATGGACAGTCTGCGCGGTGAGGTGACCCGCCAGCTCATGCTGATCCGCTTCGAGCGCCCGCCGGCGCCGCCGCAGCAGCCCGAAGGCATGAAGGAAACCCATATCGATCCGAGCACGGGCCGCAATGAGATGGCACCGCCGGCCGGCGCGGCTCCCGGTGCCGCTGCCGCCCGCATGCCGCGCATGACCGCGCCGCGCTCTGCCCAGAAGATCGATCCGGCCAATCCGGAGACCTGGGGCCGTGTGGCCCGCAACCAGGCCTGCCCGTGCGGTTCCGGCAAGAAGTACAAGCATTGCCACGGTGCCGTCGGCGAGGCCTCGGTCTAGCCGATGGGTGCGCTGACCCTTCGCCCTGCCCGACCGGGCGAGGAAGAGGCGCTCTCCCAGCTCTGCCTGAAGTCCAAGGCCTATTGGGGTTATGATGCCGCCTTCATGGCGGCGGTCTCGCCCTATCTGAAGATCACCTCCGAGGCGATTGCGGCCGGCCACACCACAGTGGCCGAGCTTGAGGATGGCACGCTGCTGGGCGTCTGCCAGATCGAACCGGGCAGTTCCAAGGGCACACTGGATCTCCTCTTCGTCTCTCCGGACGCCATAGGGACCGGCGCGGGCCGGGCCTTGTTCGAGGATGCCAAGGACAAGCTGCGCGCGGCCGGCGACACGGTGATGACCATCCTGTCCGACCCCTATGCCGAGCCGGCCTATATCCATATGGGTGCCCGTCGCGTGGCCATGCGGCCCTCGGACGTGTTCAAGGGCCGAGAACTGCCCTGGCTTGAAGTCGCGCTCTAGACCATGAGCCGCCCGGTCCTGCATCTTCTGTGCGGCAAGATCGCGTCCGGCAAGTCGACCCTGGCCCGGCAGCTCGGTGAAGCGGAACACACACTCCTGATCAGCGAAGACGCCTTCATGGCGGCCCTGTATCCCGATGAAATCCACACGCTGGAGGACTTCCGGAACCGCTCTGCCCGGCTGGAAGCGGCCCTGAAACCGCATGTCACCGCCATTCTGCACGAAGGTTTGAGCGTGGTGCTCGACTTCCACGCCAATACCCGCGCGCGTCGCGACTGGGCCCGCTCCATCGTGGACGCCGCCGACGCTGATGCCGTGCTGCACTGGATCGATGTGCCGGATGATATCTGCAAGGCGCGGCTGCGTGCCCGCAATGCGGAAGGCTCACACGAATACGAGACTTCGGACGCGATATTTGATCAGTTCACGGCCCATTTCCTGCCGCCCCAACCGGACGAGAACTGGGTTGTGGATCATGTCCGGGCCGATTGAATTTCAATTTTTCTGGCCCGATGTGCATTTTTTTTCAGCGAAAATACTTAGTGTTCTAAGTATGTCAAAAACCACTATTTGTGATAGCGGTTTTGGCACGCGCCCGGAACACCCCGATCACCTCTGGAAAACTGGTCGAAATATTATGCTACTAGGCTGCTGAGCGCGAATTTTGAATACCCATAGAGACGAGTCAGGCATCACGCGAACCCCGTTCCATAAACCCTTCGAGCCTGAAATACATGGCTTTTGAGTAAGATTTTATTTGTCTCAAATTACAACTGGCCGTTAAGAAATCAGCAGCCAGTCTGCAGCGCATCGGGGCTTGTCTTGCTTGGGAATTGTGATGCGCCATCTCTCTTTGACCTGGAAGTTCGGACTGATCGTTGTGGCCGGTTGTGTGGCCCTGGGCGCCGTGCTCGGCACCGCTGCCACGCTGGAGAGCCGATCCGCATCACGCGCGGCCGCTGAACTGCGCCTTTCCGCGCTGGCCAGCGAGCGCCGGGGCATGCTGGCCGACTATCTGGAGAGTATCGAAGCCGATCTGACCCTGACGGCCTCCAACCCCAATACGCACGCAGCCCTGTCCGCTTTCACAGCCGGCTGGGACGCCATGGGCAGCAATGCCCAAACCCGCCTGCAGGACCTCTACATCACCCAGAATCCCTTCCCCCTGGGCGAGAAGGAAAATCTCGACGCGGCCAGTGACGGTTCCGCCTATTCCCAGGCGCATGCGCGTTATCACCCCTGGTTCCGCACCTTCCTGCGTGAACGGGGCTATTACGACATCTTCCTCTTCGATGCGCAGGGCGATCTGGTCTATTCCGTCTTCAAGGAACTGGACTACGCCACCAATCTCCGGACCGGCGAATATCGCGACAGCGGTCTGGGCCAGGCCTTCCAAACGGCCGTGTCGGCGGCGCCAGACAGCGTCCAATTCTTCGACTTCGCCCCCTACGCACCCAGCCATGGCGCGCCGGCCAGCTTCATCTCGACCCCGCTCCATGATGAAGCCGGGCAGGTGATGGGCGTTCTGGCCTTCCAGATGCCGATCGACCGTCTGAACGCGGTGATGGGCATGGAAGCCGGCCTGACCGAGACGGGCGAAGCCTATGCCTTCGGCGAGGGCGGCCTTCTTCGGACCCAGGCCCGCTTTGCCGAAGATGATGCCATCCTGAACACCCGCATTCCCTCCGAACTGGTCAGCCATGCCCTGTCCGGCTCCGGCGATACGACCGAGCTGACCGATTACCACGATGTCCGCGTCATTGCGGCCACGCAGAATCTCGACTTCCACGGTGTGGAATGGGGTATCGCCGTGACCGAAGCGGTCAGCGCCGCGATGGCACCAGCCCGCCGCCTGCAATGGGCGATCGCCGGCCTGACCCTCGTCTCTGTCATCGTCATCGGTGGACTGGGCCTGTGGCTTGCCCGCCGTGTCGCCCGCCCGCTGCAGGAAATCTGCGCCGCCACCGAGAGCATCGGGCATGGCGAGTTCGAAACTGATGTCCCCTACCAGACCGCGCAGGACGAGGTGGGCTCCCTGGCGCGCGCCGTCGATCAGTTCCGCAGGAATGGTCTGGAAAAGGCCGCGGCTGACCTGGCCAAGTCCCAGTCCGACGAACGCGAACAGCAACGCCGCGAACGCATTGACGGCCTGGTCGCCGGCTTCCGCGACACCGCGTCGGAAATCATCGCCACCCTGTCCAGCGCCGCCACGGAATTCACCCAGTCCGCGCAGACCCTCAGCCAGACCGCCGAACACACCGCTGATCAGGCCCGCACGGCTGCCGAGGCCTCCGTCACCGCGACCGGCAATGTCCAGTCCGTCGCCGCGGCCACCGAGGAAATGTCGGTCACGGTGCGCGAAATCGGTCGCCAGGCGTCTGAGTCCTCAACCCAGGCCAGCGCCGCCCGCGACCGGGTTTCCGCCACGGTCAGCCAGGTCCGCGATCTGTCCGAAACGGCCCGCCGGATCGGTGATGTCATCGCCCTGATCCAGCAGATCGCCGAACAGACCAATCTTCTGGCCCTGAATGCCACGATCGAGGCCGCCCGCGCCGGTGAGGCCGGCAAGGGCTTCGCCATCGTCGCGCAGGAAGTGAAGGCCCTGGCCTCGCAGACCGATGCGGCCACCAATGAGATCGCCGGCCAGATCCATGCCATCCAGTCCGCCACGGATGCCTCCGCTGAAGCGATCGACACGGTCTCCCTGGCCATTGATGAACTGGTCGGCATCGCCAATTCCATCGCGACAGCCGTGGAACAGCAGAGCGCCGCGACCTCGGAAATTGCCTCCAACGTCCAGCATGCTGCCGACGGGACCCAGTCGGTCTCCCAGAATGTCTCGGATGTGCGCGATGCCATCGCCACCAATTCGACGACGGCGTCCGGCGTCCTGGCCTCGGCCACGGAACTCAACGAGATGTCGGTCCGCCTGGAAACCGAGATCCGCGACTTCCTGGAGAATGTGCAGGCCGCCTAGGCGAGCGGATCAGCGCTCCAGCTCGATATCCCAGTAGAGATAGTCCAGCCAGCTCTCGTGGAGGAATTTCGGCGGGAATTTGCGGCCCTGGGATTGCAGCTCATACATGGAAGGACGTTGCGGCGGCCGGCGCAGCGGCATGCCCGCCTCGCGCGGGGTGCGTCCGCCCTTCTTGAGATTGCAGGGCCCGCAGGCGGCCACGATATTGTCCCAGCTCGTCTTGCCGCCGGCCCGGCGCGGAATGACATGGTCAAAGGTCAGCTGGTCGACACCTTCCTTGCCGCAATAGGCGCACTGGAACCCGTCGCGGAGCCAGACATTGTATCGGGTAAAGGCGGGAGAGCGGTCCTGGTGGATGTATTCGCGCAGAGCGACCACCGAGGGCACATGCATCTCGAAACTGGGGGAGTGGACGACCTCGTCATAGTGCGAGATCACCGCCACCCGTTCCAGGAAGACATTCTTGATTGCCTCCTGCCAGGGCCAGGTGGAAAGCGGCCAGTAACTCAGGGGCTGGAAGTCCGCATTCAGGACCAGACAGGGCATTCCCTGCGGCGCGCGTTCAAGCACCTGCATGGCGACCTCCCTCATCGAGACCGGCCCAAACCGGTCGGTTGAGCCAGAAACCGAGGGGGTGTGTCTTTTGGACAAGCGTCCTGAAAGCTCACCTCCTGTCGCACGCAAGAGCCGGATTCGCTTGAACGAATCGATTCGCCTCCCGCGCTTGAAAGAAGGTTACTCCTGTTCGCGTGTCAGTCCTATGACGCTCTTGAGAATCTTGGATGTCAGGCGAGTTGGCCCGCCAGCGCCTTCCCGATGAAGCGGCCGCCGAGCTTCAAGCCATCCTCACCAATCGAGTGGGGAATGCCCTGGGAGATATGCCATTGGGCGCCATGGCCGGCGGCGGCGATATGTTCGAGCGCATCGAACATGAAGCCCAGCGGCAGGACCTGGTCCTGGTCGCCATGGATCAGCATGATCGGCGGTTTGGAGGCCATGTCCTCCTTCAGCTTCGCCCCGCCCGGCAGGGCGCCGGAGAAGCCCATGATCCCGGCCAGCGGCCGTTTGCGGCGCAGCCCGGCCTGCAGGGAGAGCATCGTGCCCTGGGAAAAACCGCACAGGACGAGATCGGATTCGGTGAGCTGATAGCGCGCCAATTCCTGGTCGATGAAGGCATCCACGACCGGTCCGGCCATCGCTGCCCCCTCCTCGATCCGCCTGGGATCGAGATTGGAGATCGGGAACCATTGATAGCCATTGGGTGCCCCCGGCACCGGGTCCGGCGCATTCGGCGAGATCCACTGCACATGCGGCAAATCCCGCGCCCACATCTGCCCCAGAGAAATCAGATCATCCCCGTTCGAGCCGTAGCCGTGCAGGAAGATCACCAGTTTCTTCGGCGCAGATCCGTCACGCGGCGCCAGCCGCGGACCATCAATCGGACGGGACATTCACATCTCCAGCTTGGTTGAAGACTGGATAGTGCGCAGCGGGGGATGCGGGCAAGGGGTGGGCGGCGTTTACCCCTTCTCTCCCACCGGGGAGAGGGGGTGCTGAAACCGGATGAGGGGCAGCGCGTGAGCGCCACCAAAACCTATTCCTTAGTGCGGCTGACGCCGCACGCCCCTCACCCTTTATCCCTCTCCCCGGTGGGGGAGAGGGGGTGCTGAAACAGGATTAACACCCCCCCTTCTCCCCGGGGAGAAGGTGCCGCGAAGCGGCGGATGAGGGGGATCGGCGAGATCTTCGGGATTACCTCCAAGCACCGGGATTTCCCCCTCTCCCGGCGCATGCGCGCCACCCTCTCCCCAGGGAGAGGGCGTGCTGACCGCGCCCCACTTATCCCCACCCCCAAAACCTGTGAGAGACTCCTCCTCGACTTCCGGGAAGAGAGGCGCGAGCTCAGTCCCTTGTGCCCGGAGGTTTGCGGAGCCTGTCCGCGCGAGGGGGTGACATCCCGAGCTCCGGCAGGGCGTCCGGCCCGGTCTGACGGCACTAAACGCCCGACCTGAGTACCGGCCGGATTGGAAACGGGGGCGAGAGCGTTCGGGAAATCTCCGCGTGCGGGAGGCAAGTGCCTGTCACACACACTTAGAAAACATGCCGGCAGGCAGTCGCCGGCCTCCCGCACACCTCTCATACCGCCAGGCGGAAACGCCGTGGCGCTGAAAGTCGTGAAAGCACCCACCGCATTTTCCCCGGACTTGTTCCGGGGCCAACCGAAGGCGCCGCACCCTCATCCTATGAAAATACGGACCACCCTGTCGGCCCCGGGACTTCGCCCGGGGAAAATTGAGATTGGGGAAATGAAGCTTTGGCCACATCAACGCCCCCTCCCCATTCCCCGCGAACCCGCCTAAACCTGCACCCATGAGCTTCACCACCCGCTTCGCCCCTTCGCCCACCGGCCATCTTCACATCGGCCATGCCTTTTCGGCGTGGACGGCCTGGCGGGCGGCGATGGAGGCCGACGGACGCTTTATCCTGCGGCTGGAGGATATCGATACGACGCGGTGCAAGCCGGAATTCGATCAGGTGATCTTTGACGATCTGATTTGGCTGGGACTGGACTGGGAAGAACCGGTACGGCGCCAGTCGGAGCATTTTGAAGATTACGCCAAGGTGCTCGAACGGTTGATCGCGCTGGGTGTGGTCTATCGCTGTTTCAAGACGCGAGCGGAAATACTGGAGGATATTGCCCGCGCGCCGCACGGGATGGGTGAGGTCTATCGCGGACCGGCTGATCCGATGAGCGCGGATGAAGAAGCGGAGCGGGTTGCCCGGGGCGAGAGCTATGCCTGGCGTCTCTCGCTGGACCGCTGCCGGGATGTGCTGGGTGCGCGGTTCGGGACGATGCGCTTTCTCGACGAGATCAAGGGCGAACAGGCCGCCGATCCGGATCCGCTGGGCGATGTCATCCTGGCGCGTAAGGATGTCGGGACCAGCTATCACATCGCCGTCGTGCATGATGATGCCCTGCAGGGCATGACGCATATCATCCGCGGCGAGGACTTGTTCGAACTGACGCCCCTGCACGTCCTCTTGCAGACCCTGCTGGACCTGCCGACACCGATCTACCGGCATCACCGCCTGCTGACCGACGCCAAGGGACAGCGCTTCGCCAAGCGTAATCGGGCCGCCACACTCAAATCCATGCGCGAAGCCGGGATGAATGCGGAGGATATCCGCGCGAAATGGGGGTTCTAGCGAGTCCCGCTGCCCGTCATGGCCGCCTCGGAATACTCATTGATCCGCACCAGCTCACCCTCGCGCCAGGCATATTCCCGGACCAGGACATTGCGCCCGCCCGGCGCGCCGCGATCAATCTCGCGCACTTCAATGCGTGTTTCCCGGTAGTGTTCCATCGCGCGGACATGATTGCCCGACATCAGCTGCACAACCTGCCAGCCATCCTCACCCCCGGACAGAAGAAGCGGCAGGGAACAGGCCGTCGCGCCGCAGAAATACCCGACCGCCGGCTCGCCGCGCCGCGTCTGGCAGTGCAGGGCCCGTGTCTCGATGACAAAGTCCGGCACGGCATCTCCGTCGACATAGGCCGACAGGGCGCGCGCTGCGCTGATATCATCGGTGGCGCAGACCAGACTGTTTTCGCTGATCCGATCGAGATAGTCCTGGAAAGCGGTGATGGCCGCATCGGGCAGACCCGCCTCATCCGGAACGGGCGGCGGGACTTCGGCGGCACAGGCCGCCAGGCTGGCAATCGTGCAGGCAGACAGGACCATCCCGCGGATGGTCCGACCCTCAACTCTCCTGATGATTTTCTTCATGTGCGCGGCCTTCGTCGCGCCCCCGAGCCCGATCAGACTAGGAGGAAAGCAGCGGTGCACGCAAGCCAACAATTTTTCTTTCCAAGCCGCATCCAAAACACGACCGGCGCGCATCCTGCCCCTGAATAGAGGGAGAATTGCGTTGAAACAGACAAGTCTGAAAATTGTCGCCGCCGCCACCGTTGGGTGGAGCCTGATTTCGCTGGCCCAGGCCGATACCGGTCTTGAAATAGGCATGAGCGCGGAGGCGGCGCAAGCGCAGCTTGACGCCCAGTGTGACAGGCTGGACGTGACGCATTTCGAACCCTCACGCCATCCCTCCGCGCATACCAGCGAGACCCATATCCGCTGCGAAGGGTTTGCCGGCAGTAATGGCAGCACGGCAGAGCATTTGCTGGCGAGCTTTGCCGACGGTTCGCTCTTCATGCTCGAGGCGCGCGGCGAGATGACCGGCCTGGTTCCCGACGTCGACCCGGCCGGCAATCTGGGCGGCTATACCGTCTACTTGCCGCATCTGATCGTGACCCATGCCGAAAGCGGCCGCTGGTTCCACCTCTCGCAGATGGACCAGGCCCCGCTGGCTCTGGGCTGGGACAATCCCGCCTGGAGCGGCGAACGCCCGGCCCCGTCGGATACCAGTTTCGCCCTGCCAGACTGGGTCTCCTTCGGCGACAGCGTCGAAACACTGAGCTCTGTGGCTGAAGCCGCCTGCCCGCTCCAGGCTCTGCGCGACATTCCCGAGATCTGGCTGGACACGCAGCCCCAGCGCCAGCAACAGCTTGATTGCTACGGGATCGAGGTCGCGGGCTATCCGCGCAAGCTGGAACTGGTCTTTGGCGATGGCACGCTGGAACAGGTCTGGTTCATGTTCGGCGAGGCCGACATTCCGCGCGCCCGGGACTGGCTGACCCAGACCTATGGCCCGGCCCTGCACGTGGATGAGCAGTACGAGATCTTCGATGATTGGCGTGTCGCCCTGCGCAAGGATGTTCCGGAGATCCGCGCGGCCTCTGACCGGCTCGCCGCCATCTGGGCCAGCGAGGCGGAATAGGCGGGTACAATTGCCGCACGTCTAATCCGACCTCCCCGCTAGGCAGGGCGCGCCGGACAGGTTATCAGGCGATCATGTTCGTACGTGATCTCTGGTATTTCGGCGCCCTGTCGAGCGAGCTGAAACCGGGTCAGCATCTCCACCGGGAGCTGCTGGGCCAGCCCATCCTGTTCGGCCGCGACCATCAGGGCCGTGCCTATGCGCTCAAGGATATCTGCCCGCACCGCGGCATTCTCCTGTCCGGTGGCGAAGCCCAGGAGCATGGCGGCGAGACGCATGTGGAATGCCCCTATCATGGCTGGCGTTTCCGCACGGACGGATCCTGCGCCGCGATCCCGTCCCTGACGGCCGACCAGGCCCAGGCCATGGACCTCACCAAGATCCGCACCCGCGCCTTCTCGGTGCATGAGGATCAGGGTCTGATCTGGATCTATTATGCGGGCGAGGAAGATGCGGACAAACCGCCCGCCCTCAATCCGCCCAAGCTGGACATTCCCGAAGGCCACAAGCCGAAACTCGTCGTGCGCGATGTGTTCAACTGCCATGTCGATCATGCGGTGATCGGCCTGATGGACCCGGCCCACATCCCTTACATCCACCGCCAATGGTGGTGGCGTTCGGCCAGTTCCGTGCATGAGAAGGAAAAGAAGTTCGGCCCGGTGGAACGCGGCTTCTCCATGCTGCCGCACGTGCCGTCGAAGAATTCCTATCTCTACCGGCTGATGGGCGAACCGCAGACGGAAATCCGCTTCGAACTTCCCGGCCTGCGCACCGAATACGTAAAAGCTGGCGGCAAGCACTTCACCGGTTTCACCGCCGTCACGCCGACCAATGAAAACTCCACGGCGATCACGATCGTCGGCTATTGGGATCACTGGCTGCCGACACTCGTGCCCAATGCGCTGATCAAGCTGGGCATCGAGATTTTCGTTGGCCAGGACCGCGATGCCGTGAATGCCCAGCAAGTGGGGCTCGCCTATGACCCCAAACTCATGCTGATCCATGACAGCGATGTGCAGGCGAAATGGTATTTCGCCCTCAAGCGCGCCTGGGACAAGCACCGTGAAACCGGCGAGCCTTTCAAGAACCCCGTCAAACCCGCAAGCCTGCGCTGGAGAAGCTGATGAATCTCGACACCGTACTGACCGGCTTCCTCTACATCGCCATGCTGGCCGTGGTGATCATTCTCGTCGTCGGTATCGTCAATCTCTACCGGGGTGACGAGAAGGCCCGTTCGCGTTCCAACAAGCTGATGCGCCTGCGCGTGGTGACACAGTTCGGGGCGATCCTGCTGATCATTGTGATCCTGCTGGCGCGCCAATATCTGGGCAATTAGTCGAACACGGCGCCGGTCGCGGTCCGCACGGCGTCGCTGGCCGCCTCCGATGGCGGGGCGTTGATGCCCACCACCAACACCTCACCCGCTTCGACGTCCAGGCCCATCTGGACCAGCCACATCGTGTTGGATCCGGCATGATAGAGCCGGCTGCCGTTGATCCCCCAGCCCAGGGCATAGGTTCCGCCAAAGGGCGGCGTGTGCAGGATTTGCCAGCTTTGCGCTGACAGGAAGCCCGTCTCCTCGCCGCGCGCGCCGGCGAGATGGGCTTGAAGATACACACCCAGATCCTCCACCGACATGTGCACGGTCGCGCCCGGCCCCATGACCGGCGGATTGTCCGCCCGCGGCCCCGGCTCGACGGCACCCAGCCCGCCGAACAGTCCGCGCTTGTGACCCCGCGGCTGGTCGAGATCGCCCGCTGTTCCGGGGGCACCAAAGCCAGCGCTTTCCAGACCCAGCGGCTCGAAGACTTCACGGGTGATCAGGCTTTCCCAGCTTTCGCCCGTGGCCTGTTCCAGCATGGCCCCGACCACGACATAGCCGGCATTGGAATAGAGGAAGCCGGTCTCCGCTTCGCCTGCAGGGGATTGGGCCAAGATGTCAGCGGCGTAGTCCAGGCGCTGCGCGGGCAGATCCTCATCTCCGCGCGAGATAAAGCCGAATGTCGAGACCAGGCCGACATTGGCCGGCAGGCCCGCCCGGTGGCTGAGCAGGTGCAGGAAGGTGATGTCACGATAGGCCGGGTCGATCGTCTCGATGGCATCGCCCAGATGCTCCGCCACCGTGTCATCCCAATCCACCACGCCCTGCTCCACCAGACGGGCAACGAGGGTGGCGGTCATGGATTTGGAATTGGAACCGAGATGCCAGATATCGCCCGGCGCGATCAGCGCTTCGGACCCGGCCGCGCGAAGCCCGGCCACGGCCATGTCCAGCCTGTCGGCCTGGCCATGCGCGACTACGGCGCCGGGCGCACCACTGTCTGCCAGCAATTGATCCGCAAGGGGCTGCAAGTCTGCCTGGGCCAGGGCGGACGGCGCGCTGGCCAGGACAAGCAGCTGGGCTGACAGAATGATTTCACGCCACATGGCACCCCCTTCCCCACCGTCCGGCCTGCGGCTACACAGGCGTCATGGTGAGACTGACCAAAATCTACACGCGCACCGGCGATGCCGGCAGGACCCGGCTTGGCGACATGTCCGAGACGGTAAAGCACGACCTGCGGGTCGAAGCCTATGGGGATGTCGACGAAACCAATTCCTCCCTCGGCCTGGCACGCGCCGCTTTGGGCTCCGGTCATCCGCTCGATGCGGAGCTGGCGCGGGTGCAGAATGATCTCTTCGATCTGGGCGCCGATCTGTGCGTGCCCGAAAAGGACACGTCTCCGGACTATCCGCCCCTGCGGGTGACCCCGGCCCAGGTGGATTTCCTGGAAAGCGTGATCGACCGTCTCAACGCCGATCTGGAAGCGCTGAATTCCTTCATCCTGCCAGCGGGTACGGAAGCCGCTGCGCGTCTTCACGTCGCGCGGACGGTCTGCCGCCGTGCCGAGCGCAAGGTCTCCGCGCTCATCGCCCATGGCGCGCGGATCAATCCGGACGTGCTCAAATACCTGAACCGCCTGTCCGACCTCCTCTTCGTCATGGCCCGGACGGCCAACAAGGATGCGGGCGGGGATGTGCTTTGGGTGCCGGGAAAAGACCGGTGAACCCTGCCGTCCACCTTTTCCTGCGCGGCCCGTTGAGCCAATGGCACCCCTCCCCTTTTCAGTGGGAGAACCGGGACTATTCCTGCGCCGAACAATTCATGATGGAGCGCAAGGCCCTGCTGTTTGGCGATGAAGCCATGGCTGCCCGGATCATGTCGACGCGCGAACCCCACGAGCAAAAATTGATGGGCAGCCGCGTGTCCGGGTTTGATGACGAAGTCTGGACCGCGCATCGCGAGATGATTGTCTACACAGCCAATCGCGAGAAATTCGCGCAGAATTCAGGCTTGGCCAAAAAGCTCCTTCGGACCGGCGATACCATTCTGGCCGAAGCGAACCCGCGCGATCTCAATTGGGGGATTGGCCTTGCAGAGGATGACCCTCGCGCCCAGGACCCCGCAAACTGGCGTGGCCTGAACCTGCTCGGCAAAATCCTGATGCAAGTCAGGAATGAGATTGCAAACACCGCGATTGTTTCCGTCGAGGAAACATAAAAGTGATCCGGCACCCGTCGATTTCCGTGCCAAATACCCTAAGTGTTCGGCCAAGTTCACTTCATACGGAGATCCGCATGACCCGCCTTCTTATTGCGACCACTGCCCTGACCCTGTTCGGCGCCACCGCCGTCCAGGCCGAGCCGGTCGCCTACGAGTTCGACAAGACCCACACCATTATCGAAGCCTCCTGGCTGCACCAGGGCTATTCCACCCAGAAGCTCCAGCTCACCGATTATGACGGTACGCTGGCGCTGGACCTGGAAAACCCGTCGGCCTCCACGGTCGACATCACCTTCAACCTGATTGACGGGTTCTGGGTCGGCGCCAACCAGGACCGTTTCATCGCCCACCTGAATTCGGACGATTTCTTCGGGACGGAAACCAATCCGACGGCGCATTTCGTCGCCACCGGTTTTGAGACCGAAGATGGCGAAACCGGCGTGATGACCGGCGACCTCACCATGAATGGTGTCACCGCCCCGGTCAGCCTGGACGTGACGCTGAACCTGGTCGGCGAGACCCGTGACGGTTCGACCAAGCTGGGCTTCACCGCGACCGGCACGATCGTCCGCTCGGAATGGGATATGGGCTTTGCCGTTCCCTTCGTCTCCGACGAGATCGAGCTCTTCATCTCGACCGAACTGGTCGCCGCCGAATAAACCGGGTCGGCATCCGGAACCACAAGAAGGGGCGCGTCCGACGGACACGCCCCTTTTTGCTTGGGCAGAATTCCTTGCGCCTGGCTCAGCGCCCGGATCGCCGGGGGCTGGACCAGAAGCACAGGGCCAGGATCGCGAAGACGAATGTCAGGGTCAGCGACAAGCCCTCAAGCTCGTCGAATGGGAGCTCATCGATCAGGATGGTCTCGGTTCGCCAGATGACGGAATTGGTCCAGAAGACCCAGGCCAGGAAGGCCGATATGCCGGCCATCAACACCGCCAGGGCCAACCGGCCGGTCAAACGGACCGGACCCCGCCCGGCCGGCTGCAGGGCGAGATAGCGGCGGTCGGCCACTTGCCCGGCCAGCAACCAGTAAGTCCAAAACAGGCCTGCAGC
Organism: Maricaulis parjimensis; assembly: GCF_016817355.1. Taxonomy (GTDB): domain Bacteria; phylum Pseudomonadota; class Alphaproteobacteria; order Caulobacterales; family Maricaulaceae; genus Maricaulis; species Maricaulis parjimensis. Next base: position 29,470 of record NZ_JADOTT010000013.1, on the reverse strand, counting down.
CCCAAAGCCCCAGCTGTACCAGGCGATCTGATGCGTGAGGGAGAAGGCTTCGCCGCAATAGGTTTCGCCGGCGGGACTGCCTGTCTGGCTCAGCCAGGCACAGCTCAGATCAATATCCAGCTGGGCGCCGGATGTGGAATTGGTGAGGAAATAGAATCCATCACCGGTTTGCGGGCGGATGTAGATCTGGCCGTGCCAGGTGGAGTTATTCCCCCCATGGCCGTAGAGAAACCCGTCCGGTGTCTCCCAGCGGGTATAACTCATGGCGAAGCCCGGATGCGGTTCAGTGGGGGCCAGCGCCTGTGACAGGAAGTCGGGTGCCAGAACGCCACCGCCATCCATGTGCGCCAACAGGAAACGCTCGATATCCCCGGCCGACGCATATCCGCCCGCCGCAGTCTGGGCGACATCCCTCAGGCTTTCAATCGGGCGGCCATAGTAATTGAAGGCCTCCGACACGGTTGGCAGGCGGGCCGGATCGAAGCCCGAAGCCGTCATGCCCAAAGGGTCCAGCAGCCAGTGCCGTGCGGCTTGATCAAAGCTCTGACCCGTCACTTGCTCGACCAGGATCTGCAGCAGGACATAACCACCGCCTGAATAGCGCCGCGCCGCGCCCGGTTCATGGACCACTCGAAGCGGGGCAAAGTCCCGGCTGAGCTCGAGCACATCGGCCGGTTGCACTTCATGCGCCCCATAGCCGCCATAACCCGGCTGATTGGTCCCCGCCGTATGTCGCAGGAGGCGGCGAATGGTGACCATCTGCGGATCATGCCCTTCATAGGCGGGCGTATAGGGCAGGTCATAGTCCGACAATGGCGCATCCAGATCGATCCGGCCGGCCTGGGCCAAGCGAAGCACGGTCCAGACCGTCAGGGGTTTGGAAATGGAGCCGAGATTGAACGCCGTCATGTCCGTGACCGGGGCGCCATCGCCATCCGACCGCCCGCGCCGTGCACGCCACACAACCTCGCCATCGCGAATGGCGCCGGCAGCCGCACCGGCAATCGAGTACTGACTCATGGCCCGGTCCAGAACGGCATCCAGATGAGCGGCCAGCTCATCATCGCTGCTATCGGGATCCATGGATGCCTGGGGCCGGAGCCCCAGTGCGGTCAGGCTCGCACTCAGCACCAGAAGACCCACGAGGGCCGCGCGTAATTTCATCAGGGACGACATTTTCAATCCTATTCCGGGGTCAAGGGATGGCCGGGCAACACCTCGCAAAACACACTACTTAGTATTGCTATATATATTGCAATGCCGACGCACAAGCCCTAGAGAGGCCTGACACCTCCCGGCAGGCGCGGCATGACCGACACAGACATGGATGAGATTCTTGAGCGCTGGAGCTCGCAAGCCCGGAAGGGCTATTTCGAGATGCTGCTGCTGGCGCGCCTCCAAGCCGGCCGCGCCTACGGCTACCAGATCGTCGCCAGCCTCAAGCAGGCACCCGGATTTGAGAATCTGGCCGAAGGGACCGTCTATCCGGTCCTGACCCGCATGAAGAAGGATGGCCTCGTCACGGCCGAATGGGTCGCTGAGGAAACCGGCCCTCCGCGCAAGTATTACACTGTGACCGAACTCGGCGCGCGTACGCTGGATGCCATGACACGGATCTGGCGGCGCATGGACGACGTGCTCTCGGCGCAAACCGGACAGGAGCCATCCTGATGCAGATCAATGTCGAGTTCGAGACGCATGAAGCCCGCCGTCTTTGGGCGGATTTCCTGAAACGCCTGGATTGGTCAAACCGGCACTTGCCGTCTGCCGATCGGAGCGAGGCGCGCGATGAAGCGATCGCCCACATGGCCGAACTCCTGGCGGCCTCCCCGATCGAGGATGAGACCGACAAGCTGCGGGACGCCCTACAACGCTTCGGCCCCCTGCCCGCACCGCCGCCCGTCTGGCGAAAACCCCTCGCCGTCGCTTTGCACTACCTGGCCATCATGACAATCGGGGCCAGCGGACTGGTCCTGCTGATCCTGCTGCACATGACCGTCATGGAAGCCTTCAACCCGGGAGAAGTCGGCCTCTATGTCTATCCCGGTGACGGGCTTCCCACCCTGTCCTACGAGACGCAATCCGGTGCGCGCGAAATCCTCGGCGCCGGGTTCATCCCTGTCATGCTGGCGATCATAGCGGCCGGCAGTGCAGCGCTGTTCGGCCTCTGGCGGCTGGCCCTGGCACCTGAGGGCCCCGTCTCACGCTGGATGAAACCCTGACGGGCCATCTGTTCCGATCCCGGCCTTGTCAGACGCCTTGCGGCAACACATGCGCGCCTGACGCCCGACACCGACATCCGCATCGACGCTACACGTGTCGCATATGTAACTTGCCCGTCGCAAGCCGGTCGCGTTAGGTCGCCACGCCTGCCGACCCGAGGAGAAGTCCGTGCCGCGCATTCAACCGATCCATGCCGTCCTGCTTTTCTTGATGGCCGCCAGCCTGTCGGCCTGCGATGCGGCAGCGTCTTCAGACCCGCTTGGGGATGAAGATGTGCAGGCGCTGGTCGAACAAATTGTTGAGGCCGATGAGCGTTTCTCCGGTATCGCCCTGGTGTCGCGCCAGGGCCAGATGGTTGGGCTGGCCGTGCAGGGTCTGGCTGACCAGAACACCCACCAGCCCGTCACGCCGGAAACCCTCTTCTCCATCGCCTCGGTCGGGAAAATGCTTACCGCCCAGACGATCGACCTCCTGGTCCGGCAGGACCGGCTGGCCTTCGAAACGCCGGTCTCGCAAATCCTGCCCGAATTCGCCGACACGCTTCCTGTCTCTGTTACAGTCGATACCCTGCTGCAGCACCGATCCGGCCTTAGCGTGGCAGGCGAACCGTCCGATGACACCCTCGACGCGGTCCGCAATAATCACGACCTGTTCCGGCTCTATTTTTCGCTGGGCCTGTCGAGCCAGGGCCCTGCGGACTTTCGCTATGAAAACGGGAATTATGTCCTGCTCGGCGAAATCATCGAGCGCGTGACCGGGCAAGGCTATGAAGACTTCGCCACTGAAACCGTGCTGGCCGCCCAGGGCTTGTCGACGCCGCGCTTCCTGCGCCTCGACACCGCGGAGCCGGAACCGGTCGCCCGTCCCTACATGCCCGTGGATTTCGAGACCTGGTGGAATAGCGATGACTGGATCCGGGGCGAGAGCGCTGCGGACTACACCCATCTCGCACCGGCCAACACGCCCTCAGCCGGAGGCGGAGCCCTGGCAACCGGACCGGACATGGCGCGCCTGATCGCCCGGCTGGCCAACAGTTCCAGCGGAGAGCGCCTGTGCGGGCTCATTCCTGCGACCCAGCCGCGCGGCTATGGCCGGGGCTGCCAGGTCAGGCACGACACTTACGGGCGCCGGTTCGGACATACCGGATCGACCGCCGGGGTCCAGGCCCGGGTCTTTGCCTATCCGGACCGGGGTTATGAGATCATCGTCCTGTCCAACCATGATGGCGAGGCCTCGCCTGTGTTCAACGCGTTGGAGACAGGCCTGTTCGGCCGACCGGACTGATCATCCCCGCGACCACGCGCCGCAGCAAAATTCGCCGGAAACCGGACATACCGAATACTCTAAATACACATTCCGGCAAGACCCTATCGAAACGAATAGCGTTGTGAATAGGGCCTGCCGGACCGAGGCCGGGCGGAGAAACGCTGCCAGTCGAGACGATACCGCAACTGCGAATTGACGCGAACGTAAGCCAGTTCAATGCATTGACTTACCGCACCGGCGAAGGCAGGTTCCCCGCCGTATTTCACTCGGTGCGCAAACTATCCAAAGCGCGCGGCCAACCGGAGCCCAAGCATGAAGATTCTCGTCCCCGTCAAACGGGTCGTCGATTACAACGTGAAGGTCCGCGTGAAGCCCGACCAAACGGGCGTCGACCTCGCGAACGTGAAAATGTCCATGAACCCCTTCTGCGAAATCGCAGTCGAGGAAGCCATCCGCCTGAAGGAAAAAGGCGTGGCCACCGAGATCGTTGCGGTCTCCATCGGCCCGGCCCAGGCTCAGGAAACCATCCGCACGGCCCTCGCCATGGGCGCGGATCGCGGCATCCTGATCCAGACCGACGAGACGGTGGAACCGCTCGCCGTGGCCAAGCTTCTCAAGGCTGTTGTCGCCGAAGAGAGCCCGGAACTCGTCCTGCTGGGCAAGCAGGCGATCGATGATGACGCCAACCAGACCGGCCAGATGCTGGCTGCGCTGCTGGACTGGCCGCAGGGCACGTTCGCATCCAAGGTCGAGATTGCCGATGGCAAAGCCACGGTGACCCGCGAGATCGATGGCGGCCTGCAGACGATTGCGCTGGAAATGCCGGCCATCATCACCACCGATTTGCGCCTGAACGAGCCGCGCTATGCCTCGCTGCCGAACATCATGAAGGCCAAGCGCAAGCCGATCGACACCAAGGCCCCGGCCGATTACGGCGTCGACATTGCCAACCGCCTGGAAGTGCTGAAGGTCGCCGAGCCGGCCAAGCGCGAAGCCGGCGTGAAGGTCGAAACCGTCGCCGAACTCGTCGACAAACTGAAAAATGAAGCGGGAGTGATCTGATCATGGCTGTTCTCGTTTACGCCGAACACGACAATTCCACGCTCAATGACGCGACCCGCGCCGTTGTGACGGCCGCCAAGGGTCTGGGTGGCGACATCCATGTCCTGGTCGCCGGCAAGGATGCCGGTGCCGTGGCCGAAGCCGCCGCCAAGCTGGACGGTGTCTCCAAGGTGCTGCACGCCGAGAGCGACGCCTTTACCTCGCCGACCGCTGAAGCGCTGGACGCCCTCGTCACGCCGATGATGGATGAGTATGACGCCCTGCTGGCGGCTGCCACCACGATGGGGAAGAACTTCCTGCCCCGCGTCGCGGCCAAGCTGGACGTGATGCAGATCTCCGACATCACCGCCGTGGAAAGCGCCGACACCTTCGTCCGTCCGGTCTATGCCGGCAATGCGATGATGACGGTGAAGTCCTCTGACGCGAAGAAAGTCATCACGGTTCGCCCGACGACCTTTGAAAAGGCCGGCGATGGCGGTTCTGCCGCGATCGACGAGATCGGTGCCGGATCCGGCCCGTTCAAGTCGGAATTCGTCTCCGAAGAACTGTCCAAATCCGACCGCCCCGAACTGACCTCCGCCAAGATCGTCATTTCCGGCGGTCGCGGCATGCAGTCCGGTGACAATTTCCACCTGCTCGACACGATCGCCGACAAGCTGGGCGCCGCCGTCGGTGCCTCGCGCGCTGCCGTCGATGCCGGCTTCGTCCCGAACGATTACCAGGTCGGCCAGACCGGCAAGGTCGTCGCGCCTGAGCTCTACATTGCCGTCGGCATTTCCGGTGCCATCCAGCACCTCGCCGGCATGAAGGACTCCAAGGTCATCGTGGCCATCAACAAGGACGAGGAAGCCCCGATCTTCCAGGTCGCCGATTACGGCCTGGTCACGGACCTCTTCACCGCCCTTCCGGAACTGTCCGACGCTCTGGGCTAGGCCTACCGCGACAGACCGAAACGAAGACGCCCGGCTGGATCAGCCGGGCGTTATTCTTTGCCGGCTTGTTGGACGCGCTAGACCTTCCAACCTCGGAACTCCCGGTATTCCCGGATAACGGACAGCGCCCGCCGGGTCTGGTCACGGTCGCGCCCGCAGCCGGCCTGGACGGCATCATGGACGTGCTGGGGCAGATCATTGAGCGAGATGCCCGACAGGTCCGCCTGCGCCTCATCGCCGGCGAGGAGGCGCTCCAGCCCGGCCTCCAACTGGGCCAGGCGCGCCCGCACACTGCCATCCCGTCCGCGATGCAGCAGGACCAGCGTGATCAGGGCAATGACCAGGATGAGCGGAAGAAGGAGCGCCATGCGCTCCCCCTAGCAGGGCGTCAGTGTGCTTCCAAGCCTTCGGTGCGGGCCGCCTCGATCTCTGCGAGCACATCGCGCAGATCGACGAATTTGAAGTTCTGGCCGCCCGTATCATTCTCATCATCCTGCGCCACCCAGACGCCGCCCGGGAAGAGCGGACCCAGATCCGCCACCGAGATGTCATGGCCATCGGTATGGGTGACCGCATCGATGTCACCGGCGGCGATTTCCAGGCGGGTGACGAAGCTGTGCGTGTCCAGATCGTAGACGGCATAGGTATTGTCGCTCTGGCTGGAGACAACCAGATAGCCGCTGGTGTCACCGACCGGGATCAGGGCCGCCCCTTCGGCGTCGGCAGCGATATGGATGCCGTCGGTCTCGGCGATCTGGACCGGCTCGGCCGGGTCGGTGGGCTCGGCACCCATCACCCAGACACCGACATTCTCTTCATTCATGTAGATCTGGCCGGTGCGGTCGTCGGCAACACAGCCCTCGGCAATCGTGCCCAGCGTGACGCGGCGGACTTCCTCGGCGGTCACGGCCGCACCATCCCAGCCCAGTTCCAGCTGTACGAATGTGCCGGGATCCTTGTCGGACACAAAGGCATAGAGCGCATCATTGCGCGGGCTGCGATAGAAGCAGAAGCCATAGGGTTCGGCGACACCGGCAACCGGCACGGCACCGGCATAGCTCACTTCGCGGCTGGCCGGATCGATGAAGAAGAAGGCCACACCGATATTGGACCGGTCCGACGCCCCGGCGAGATCCACCACGCGATCGCCCAGATCGAAACCATAGCGGACATCGACATTGTTCAGACGGCCTTCCGGCAGATAGGCGTGCTCACTGCCATCCATATTATAGGCGTAGACGCCATTATCCTTGTCGGTCCCGAAGACGAGGCTGTCGCCCGGGCTCGGGGCCACCCAGACCGCCGGGTCGTCGGCGGCATCTCCGGTACCGGCCACACTGTCCGTTTCGACACTGGCGTGAACCGAACGTGGCGGCAGCCCCGTCGGGCCACAGGCAGTCAGCGCGAGCACCAGCGAAGTCAGCAAAGCGGAACGGACCGGAATCATGGGCAAACCTCTCGCAAAATCCCGCGTGCGATAGCACACGCCCCCATGCGGCTCACCCGTCTTTTCGTGACGTTTCCCTGACAATTGATTGGCAATTTCGCGTTGTTGCGAAACGGTCGCTCAATCGACACGAAACTGAGGAGCAATCGTCATCAGCGTGTCGCCGTTATTCCCCCATAGAGGCGGCGGACACGCCCATCCGGGCAAGGCTTTCCGCGTAACCTTCTTTGGGGGATCAAATGAGCAAGACACTCGCCATGCTCGGCACCGCTTCGGTGCTCGCGCTCGCTGCCGCAACCGCGGCCCAGGCCGGCACGATCGCCGGTCGCGTGACCGACGCATCTGAAACGGTGGGCCTGGAAGGCGCCACGGTTCGCGTCGTCGAAACCGGTCAGACCGCCACGGTGGCTTCGGACGGCACATTCCGCATCGTCGGCCTGGCTGCCGGTGACTACACGCTGCGCGTCACCTATGTCGGCACCGAGCCGCGCGATGTGCCGGTGACCCTGGCTTCCGTGAATGACACGATCTCCCCGGCGATCACGCTGGGTGATGATGTCGAATTCGTCGACAACATCCTGGTGATCGGCCAGCGCGGTGCCCTGAACTCCGCCCTCTCCCGCCAGCGCGCCAATGACGGCAATGTCGCGGTGCTTTCCGCCGACGCCATCGGCCAGTTCCCGGATGAGAACGTCGCTGAAGCCGCCCGCCGCGCCGTCGGTGTGAACGTGCTGAACGACCAGGGTGAAGGCCGCTTCGTCTCCATCCGCGGTCTCTCCCCGAACCTGGTCTCCACCTCCATCAATGGTGTGCGCCTGACCTCGCCGGAAGCCGAAGACCGCCAGGTCGGCCTCGACGTCATCGACGCCGACGTGCTCGCCTCCGTCGTGATCAACAAATCGCTCCTGCCGAACATGGATGGCGACAGCGTCGGCGGTAATGTCGAGATCGAGACCATGTCCGGCCTGGACGTGGACGAACTCTATCTGCGCGCTCGCGCCGCGACCCTCTATTCGGACCTGGAGGAAGAGTTCGGCTGGCGTGGCAGCGTCAACTTCGCGAACAATTTCCTGGACGGCCGCCTCGGTGTTGCCGGCTCGCTCTCCCATCAGGAGCGCGTCTTCGGCTCGGAAAGCTTCGAGGTCGATGGCGGCTGGGAAACCGGTGAAAGCGTGGCCTTCCCGAACGAAGTGGAACTGCGCAACTACCAGGTCACCCGTGAGCGTACGACGGCCGTCCTGAACTTCGACTATCGCGTCAATGACGAGTTGAGCCTCTACCTGCGCTCGACCTATTCGGACTTCTCCGATCAGGAATATCGCAGCCGCGTCGAGATCAAGCTGGAAGACGCCGATTATGACGACGTCAATTCCTCCGGCGATCTGGCCGTGCTGACCACGTCGGACATGGATATCGACCGCGACATCAAGGACCGCCTTGAAACCCAGCTGATCTTCGCCACCGATTTCGGCGGTGAATGGCTGCGCGGCAATACGACGATCGACTGGTCGCTCTCCTACGTCCACGCCGAGGAAGAAGAGCCGAACCGCCTGGATGTCGACTTCCGCGGCACGTTCGAGGATGGCGAGATCATCGGCGTCAACGTGTCCGATCCGCTCATGCCGACCCTCCACTATCAGGGCGGCCTGACGACGCAGAATATCTTCGACGCGTCGAACTATGAGAATAACGGTTTCGAGTTGACCAATGGCCTGGCCCAGGACCGCGAATATGCCGGTGCCCTGAACATCCGCCAGGACTTCAGCCTGAACGGTGCCTCCGCCTATGTGCAGGGTGGCGTCCGCGTCCGCCTGCGCGACAAGAAATACGCGCTGGATTTCGACGTCTATGACGACACCGACCTGATCACGCTGGCCGATGTCGCCCGCACGGTCGATTACAGCCAGTCGCGTCAGGGCCCGGTCCCGAACCCGACCGCCGTGCGTGAGTTCTTCTTCTCCAACCTGTCCGCGCTGGACTATGAAGACATCGACAGCGTCATCGACAGCCAGGGTGCCTCCTATGGTGTCTCCGAAGACGTCACCGCCGGCTATCTGATGGGCAGCTGGGACAATGGTCCGATCCGCATCGTCGGTGGCCTGCGTGTCGAACAGACCGACGTCTCCGCCTACGGTTATGAAGTCTTCCTCGCAGAAGAAGACGCCACGGTGAACGGCGTCATCCTCGGCGATGACACGCTCTTCGTGACGCCGTTGACGGCTTCGGACGACTATACCGACGTGCTGCCCTCCATCCTGGGCCGTTTCGAACTGTCCGAGAATGTCGTGGCCCGTGCCGGCTACTACGCCTCGATCCAGCGTCCGAACCCGGGCGAGTTCGCACCGCGCGTCCTGGTCGAGCAGAATGATGATGACGAAGTGGAAGGCGAATTCGGCAATCCGGACCTGGAACGCCTGGAAGCCCAGAACTTCGACGCCTCCATCGAATGGTATCCGAACAACGACGCTGTCGTTTACCTCGGCTACTTCTTCAAGGATCTGGAGAACGTCATCGCCCCGATCGAGTACTCCAACTACACGATCAATGGCCGCGTGTTCGACGAAGCCAACACCTATATCAACCTGCCGGAAGGTGAAGTGTCGGGTCTGGAATTCAACTACCAGCAAGCGCTCGACTTCCTGCCGGTCGAGGGCTTCATCGTCGGCTTCAACGCCACCTTCACCGACAGCTCGGCCACGCTGGCCGATGGCCGCGAGATTGCCCTGCCGGGTCAGTCCGACACGGTCTGGAATGCGGTGCTGGGCTATGACCACGGTCCGTGGGATCTGCGCGCCACTGTCTCCACGCGTTCGGAATACCTGGACGAGATCCGGGGTGGTGCCGATGAGGACCGCTTCGTCCTCGAGCACTCCCAGCTGGACCTCTCGGCCAAGTTCGAGCTCTCCGACAATCTGCAGATCTTCGCCGATCTGAAGAATGTCACCGACGAGCCCTACCGCGCCGTGACCCGTCCGGACGGTGTGGATCGTATCGAACAGTTCGAAGAATACGGCTGGTCGTCGGTCTTCGGTCTGCGCTGGACCTACTAGTCCCGCACACGACACCATCAGGAAGCCCCGGCCCGAAAAGTCCGGGGCTTTCTTTTATTTCAACGCCTTATGAAGAGTGCGCCTGACGCCAAACCGTCGCCAACGCGTCATCAATGCGTTGCAAACCGCCGATAGACAGGCGCCAACCCGCTCCTCCCCGAACGGGCATGCGCCACGGCTTATCCCTCCGAGGCTCGCAAGTTTACTCCCCGGCCGCCCGTGAATGTGGGCGGCCTCTTTTTTTTGGAATTACGTCCCGCGATTGATTGCCGCCTGGATCAGGCGCATCGCATCCTCGCTGTCCCATTCGGCCGGAGCGGTAACACGGCCGATCTCGCGGCCCTGACGATCATACAGGATCGAGGTCGGCAGGCCCGGCGTCTGGATGCGGGAGAAACTGGCCAGATTGGTGTCATGGATGATCGGCAGGGCGTCGAGGTCAAAGCGTTCGAAGAAACCGACCGCATCGTCCATCGAGCGATCCAGGCTGATCGTGACGACCTGGAAATCATCACCGCCCATTTCCTCCTGGAGACGGTTCAGCGCGGGCATTTCCTCGACACAGGGTCCGCACCAGGTGGCCCAGAAATTCACCAGGATGACCTGGCCGCGATAGTCCGACAGGCGGATTTCGTTTCCGGACGGGTCGGCATAGGCGACGTCGGGCTGGATCGGCGGCTCGTCGAGCTGGGTGAAGGCCCGCATTTCGCCATGGGCATAGCTGGACAGCGCGCCCTGGTCACCGGAATTGCTGCCACTGATGAAGGCGATGGAGACAAAACCCACCACAAGGATTGCGGCCATGCCAAAAATGGCTATTCCAAGTGGTGATTTCATTTCGTCCTCTCCTTGCCCGCAGGAAGCCCATGTCCGACAAGCCCGCGTCCTCCAAATCCAGCGCCATGTGGGGCGGCCGGTTCTCTGCCGGACCGTCTGCCGTCATGGAAGCCATCAATGCCTCGATCGATGTCGACAAGCGGATGGCGGACCAGGATATCGACGGCTCCCTCGCGCATGCCCAGATGTTGGGCGAAACCGGTGTGATTTCAAGCGAGGATGCTGCCGCGATCTGCGCCGGGCTGGAAAAAGTCCGCACCGAGATCCACGGCGGCGACTTTCCCTGGTCCAAGGCGCTGGAAGACGTCCACATGAATGTGGAAGCCCGGCTCAAGGAAATCATCGGCGAGCCGGCCGGACGCCTGCACACGGCGCGCTCACGCAATGACCAGGTGGCGACGGATTTCCGCCTCTGGCTGCGCGATGCCTGTGACCGGGTCGATGCCATGCTGGCCGCCTACCAGAAGGCGCTTGTCGAACAGGCTGCCCGGCATGTCGACCAGGTCATGCCCGGCTTCACCCACCTTCAAACCGCCCAGCCGGTTTCCCTGGCCCACCACCTCCTCTCCTATGTCGAAGTGGCCCAGCGTGATCGCGGCCGGTTTGCCGATGCGCGCAAGCGCCTCAATGAGAGCCCGCTGGGCTGCGCGGCCCTGGCCGGCACGGCTTTTCCGATCGACCGGGAGATGACAGCCAAGGCGCTCGGCTTTGACCGCCCCATGGCCAATTCCCTGGACGGGGTTGCCGCGCGTGACTTCGCCCTGGAAGTCCTGTCCGCGGCCTCGATCTGCGCCGTGAACCTGTCGCGCTTTGCCGAGGAGATCGTGCTCTGGTGCACGCGCCGCTTCCAGTTCGCCACCCTGTCGGATGCCTGGTCGACCGGTTCCTCCATCATGCCGCAAAAGCGCAATCCGGACGCCGCCGAACTCGTGCGCGCCAAGCCGGGACGTATCATCGGCTCGCTGACCGGCCTGCTGACGGTCGTGAAAGGCCTGCCGCTCGCCTATTCCAAGGATCTGCAGGAAGACAAGGCACCGGTTTTCCAGGCGATGGATGATCTGGAGCTGGCCCTGCTCTCCATGGCCGGCATGGCCTCGGACCTGAAATTCAATGGCGCCGCCATGGAAGAAGCCGCCGGCGAAGCCTATTCCGACGCGACCGATCTGGCGGACTGGGTGGTGCGCGAACTCGGCAAGCCCTTCCGCGACGCTCACCACATCTCCGGCTCCATCGTGAAACTGGCCGAGGCAAAGGACGTGCCCCTGGCCCAGCTGAGCCTGGCCGAGATGCAGTCCGTTGATCCGGATATCGACGAGAGCGTGTTTTCCGTGTTGAGTGCCCGGGCGTCGATGAACAGCCGGACGAGTTTCGGGGGCACATCACCGGTGCGGGTGCGCGAACAGGTGGAAGCCTGGCAGGCGCGCCTGAATGAAGGCGCCTGAGGAAGGAAAATGAGTATGAGACGGCGGGTAAGTTCGATCCTTCTGCTGACGCTGACTGCGCTCAGCCTGGCCGCTTGCGGATTGCGCGGTGAGCTGGAACGTCCGCCGCCGCTCTGGGGCGACCCGCAGGACTATGAAGAGTCCGAGACGGCCGACACGGCGGATGAAGACGGTCGCTAGGCCGTCACTTCTCAAAAACGTAATGCAGCCGGGCCTCGTCTAATTGCGCGGGCGTGCTAGGTTTTTTGGATGCGTTCGACTTCGCTCTTCACGGCGTGGCTTGCCCTCGTCTGGGAACGGTCCGTTCCCGTGCTCTGGCCCGTCCTGGCCGGACTGGGCGTTTTCGCGATTCTCTCCCTTCTGGGCCTGTGGGACCAGGTCGGCGATCCCTGGCGCGCCCTGACCGCAGCCGGACTGATCGGCCTGGCAGTCTGGCTGACCGGTCGCGGCGTTTCGCGCTTTGCCTGGCCGACCCAGGACGAGACCGCCCGCCGGGTGGAAGAGGATAGCGGGATCGAAGCCCGCCCTCACGAAGCCCTGACCGACCAGCCCGTCGAGCATGATCCGCTGGCCCAACGCATCTGGCAGGAACACCAGACCCGCATGGCGGCCCGTCTGGCTGATGCCCGCGCCCGCCGTCCACATGCCGCCTGGGCCTATGCCGACCGCTGGGCCCTGCGCGGTGTCCTCGCTCTCTTCCTGGCGACATCCTGGTTCATTGCCGGCCCGGCTGCGCAGGACCGCCTCACCGAAGCCTTCAGCCCCTCCCTCATCCTGGCCGGTGGCGAGACCCTCAGCATCGACGCCTGGATCGATCCGCCCGCCTATACGGGCCGGCCGCCGGTCTTCCTCGCCGATGGTGATCGCAGCGCCGAAATTCCGGCCGGATCCACTTTTGTGACCCGCATTGCCGGCAGCCGCCGCGCTCCGCACCTCACCTTGCGTACGGGCGGCGATGTCACCCGCACCACCGGGACGGAGATCGGTGCCGGTGTCTGGGAGGCGCGTATGCTGGTCAGCGCGGATTCCACCCTACGCCTGGCTGCACCGGGCACGCGGGAGAACTGGACGCTGACCGCCATTCCCGACAATGCGCCGCAGATTCGCCTTCTCGCCGTGCCGGACGCCACCGCCGCAGGCGAACTCGATCTGCGCTTCTCGGCCGAGGATGATTACGGCGTGACGTCCTACGCCATGGAATTCCGCCCCGAGGATGATGACGAGGCAGACTGGGAACGCTTGGAGATCGACCCGGTCTCTGTTGCCCCGCTGCGCGAAGGCGAAGGCTTCAGCACGCTGCTGGAAACCGCCCGCCATCCGCTGGCCGGGTCCCGGGTGACTATCCGCCTCATCGCTGGCGATGCCGCGGGCAATGAAGGTCTCTCGCCGGAACTGGGTGTCACCCTGCCCGAACGCGTCTTTCTGGACGCGCTGGCCCGCGCCGTCGCCGAACAACGCCGGGGCGTGATGGAGGCGGATGCCGCCTACGCACCCCTGCCGGAACGCCCCGCCCTGTATCGCGAAGACATTCCGCCGGGTCCCGCCTATCTGGCCGAGGAACCGGAACGCCGGATCGAGCGGGCACCGGAAGGCCTGCAATACGCCGCCCGCGCCCTGGATGCGATCTCCGACGCGCCAGCCTATTTCTTCGACGACCCGGTCGTCTATCTGGGCATTCGCGAAACCGTGCACCGCCTGCGCCGCAGCCGCGACCAGGTCGATCTGGACGGTCTGGAGAGTGATCTCTGGAATATCGCCCTGCGCGCCGAGCTGGGCTCGCTCGCCGATGCCGAAGCCGCCTTGCGGGCTGCCGAACGGGCCCTGATGGAAGCCCTCGCCCGCGGCGCCGACGAAACCGAGCTGGCCGCCCTGTTCGAGGCCTATCAGCAGGCGATGGAAAACTATATGGCCGCCCTGGCTCGCGAAGCTGCCGAAGAGGGTGAGTTCGCCGAAGGTGGCAATGGTCCGCAAATGGACAATGCGGCGATTCAGGAAATGCTCGACGCCCTGCGCGAAGCGGCTGAACTGGGTGACACGGCTGATGCCCGCCAGGCGCTGGCGGCCCTGTCTGAAATGCTCCGCAATATGCAGATCCAGCTGGGTCAGGGTTCCGGCGAAGGCGACCAGCCCGACCCGATCACCGAAGCCATGCGCGAAGCGCTGGAAGAACTCGGCGAGATGATCGGCGAACAGCGCGACCTGCAGGACCAGACTTTTGGCCTGAACCAGCAGGAACAGCAATCCGGTGGCAATTCGCCCAGCTCCTCAGCCGGCCAGCCGCAGGGCGGCCAATCCGGTGAGGGCCCGCAGACCATGGCCGAGAACCAGAGCGGCGGGGCCCAGTCCGCCCAGCAGCTGGCCGACGCTCAAGGCCAGTTGGCCGAACGGTTCGGCCAGTCCTCCGAAAGCGTGCCGGGGGAAGGCAGTCAGGACACGCTGGGCCAGGCCGGCGAAGCGATGAATCTCGCCGAGGAAGCTTTGCGCCAGGGTGACACCGAAGGCGCGCTGGCGGCGCAGGAAGACGCGCTGGCCGATCTGCGCGCCGGCGCTGAAGAACTGGCCCGCGAACTGCTGGAACGGATGGAAGACGGCCAGGGTCCCGGTGCCGACGGCCAGGATGAGCGCGATCCGCTGGGCCGTCCGGCCGAAGGCGCCTTTGCCGACGGGTCCGGTGTCGACATTCCCGATGAGATGAGCCGTGCCCGCGCCCGTGAAATCCTGCAGCGCCTACGCGATCGTGCGGCCCAGAGCGGCCTGACCCAGGAAGAGCTCGATTATATCGAACGCCTGCTCGACCGGTTCTGATCCCCACAATTGTGGTTAATGGGCAACACCGCGATTTTTTAGCAACTTGGCTGTTGATCCCGTCCGCGGACCGGCGCATACCCCGCCGCCTTCGCTGAGCCGTGGCTCGTGAGACCACACCGGCGCGGTGGGCCCTGCTCGTCCCGTGTTCCGGATCGGCGATGTCGCTTGGTTAGCTCAATGGGTAGAGCACATGACTTTTAATCATGGAGTTCGAGGTTCGAGTCCTCGACCAAATATCCAGACTGCACCACTGGACTACCTGACTGTACCAGGCTGCCAGGAGCGTTCGCGCCCCTGTTCGATCGCGGCTGAGCGTAAGCCTGCTTACGCCCCGTCGCACCCGTCAGTCCGGCAGACGGCACAGGCGCTTTGCGCTGTGCAGGATACCGGCTTCGGGAAAGAGCCTGAGGGCTCGCTGACCGGGAGAGATTTCGCCGCCTAGCGGTCATCTCCCCTCGCGGCGGGTTCCTCTAGGCCGGGACCCGTCGTCTGAATGCACACCCCGTGCGTGTTCCGTCGAATGGTCCTGGCAGTCCTGCCAAGCCCTTTTCAACGCCAACACAAGAAAGGCCTAGAACAATGATCTACAAGACGGCCGTTTTGGCCGAACACGAACGCGGAGTCCTGCTGCGCGATCAAACCGTCATCGACCTGGTGGGCCCGGGCCGGCATCGCTGGCTCGACCTGCGGAACCGCCTGCGGCTGGAAATCTTCGACACGGACCGTGTCGTGATGGACAGCAATTGGGCCAACCGCATCATGCGCCAACATGCCGATCTGGCCGGGGATGATTTCATCCTGGTCCGTCCGGATGCCGGACAACTGGCCCTCATCATGCTGGATGGCGCGCCCTACGCGGTCGTCACCCACGGGATGAGCCGGGCTTTCTGGACCGTGATGCACGATATCAGCGTCGAGATGATCGAGCTCGCAGAGGCTGACCGGCTGGATCCGCGCCTGGCCGACCGCTGGGCGATCGCCGCCGGTCACGCCATCACCAAGACCACGGTCGGAACCCGCGAGGCCGGCCTGCTCTACGTGGATGGTGAGCTGCGCGAACAGCTCGCTCCGGGTCGCCACGCCTTCTGGGCGGCGGACCGGGCGGTCCGCATGGAGGTCGTTGACCTGCGTGAAACCGCGCTGGACGTGGTCGCGCAGGAAGTGCTGACCAAGGACCGGGTCACGATCCGGCTCAACCTGACCGCCTTCACCCGGGTCACCGATCCGATGGTGCGGGCGACCCGGCTGAGTGATGCGGACGGGCATGTCTACAAGCTGATCCAGTTCGCGGCCCGCGAGGCCGTGGCGGGTCGGACGCTGGACGTGCTGCTGCGCGACCGGGTCGAGATCGACCGGGAGATCACGGACCATGTCCGCGAGCGCCTGGCCGAGACCGGGATGGCTGTCTCCGATCTGCGGATCAAGGATGTCATCCTGCCCGGTGACATGCGCGAGATGCTGAACAAGGTGGTTGAAGCGGAAAAGGCCGCCGAAGCCAATCTGATCCGGCGTCGCGAGGAAACCGCTGCCACGCGCTCCCTGCTCAACACGGCACGGCTGATGGATGACCATCCCGGCCTGATGCGCCTGAAGGAGCTGGAAGCGCTGGAACGCCTGACCGAAAAGGTCGGACGGATCGATGTCCACCAAACGTCCGAAGGAGCCGGCCTGCCGGCCCTGCTGGACACGCTGATGGGCCGATCCACGGCGGAGAATGCCTAGCAGGGGCGGGCTGGTGAGAACCGGTCCGCCCTTTTGCTTTTCAGATCAATCAGTGGTGGTCGCTGTTCGCGGGTCCATGCGCCGGAGCGGGATGGGCCGGTTCCGAATGAG
Organism: Maricaulis parjimensis; assembly: GCF_016817355.1. GTDB lineage: Bacteria > Pseudomonadota > Alphaproteobacteria > Caulobacterales > Maricaulaceae > Maricaulis > Maricaulis parjimensis. Next base: position 12,570 of record NZ_JADOTT010000013.1, on the reverse strand, counting down.
CGGCTTCAGCCGGGGCCGGTTCGGCATGGCCAGGCTCCTCATGGGAAGGCTCGTCATGCGAGGCTTGCGCCGGTGCCGCTTCATCATGGGCACCTTCGGCCGGAGCGTGGCCATCGGAGGCATGCGGGTCGGCAGCATGCTCGCCCGCCTCGGTCTCGTGGCCGCCATTGCCATTGGCCGCACGCGCCATCAGAAGCACTTCAACCTCGACCGCTTGCGGCGGCGGATCAGACACGACCGTGCTGAAAGTCCGACGGCGCCCAGCCTTCACATCGCCGGCCGGCATGGAAATCTGCCATTCCAGCAGGCTCTCGCCATGCTCATCGCGGAGCACGGCGCGCAGGCCGGGCACCGCACGGGCACGGCGGTCGAAATTGTGGATGTCGCCCTCAACGACGAGCAGCGGCACGCCATGCGCACTTTCGCGGCGGATATCCAGCTCACCGACCGAGAAGCCATAGGGGTTCACCGTGGCGCCCACAGCCGCATAGGCCGAGGAGGCGCGCGGCCAGAGGGTCACAATATCCACACGGAAAATCCAGGCGGACACGAAGAGGACCAGGCAAGCGGCCAGCAATCCGCCCCAAGCCCCCCCGGCTGCAGCCATGGATAAGGTATGACGCTTGCGCTCCTGGCGGGCCCGGAAGGCCTTGTGCGGCATGCTTTCCGCTTCGGTCTTGGGCGGTTCGGCAGCTGCGGGCTCGACTTGCGGCGCGTCCTGAACCGTTGGATTCTCGGCTTCCGCGGTCCATACATGTCCGCAGGAGGCGCAACGCACACGCCGGCCGGTCGCGCCAATTGCATCCGAATTGGCACGGTAGCGCGTGGAACAGGACGGACAGCTCAGTACTATGCTCATTGCGAGTCTTTTACGTCCTACTTGGCTCACCCGCGTCAGTGGAGGTTCTCCATCAACCCGAGTATGACCGCTTCTCCGCACAGCGATCCCGAACCGGTCGTCCGCTTCGACAATGTCGGCATGCGGTACGGGCGCGGCCCGGAAATTCTGCGCGATTTGTCATTTGATTTACCACGCGGTTCTTTCCAATTCCTCACCGGACCGTCCGGTGCGGGCAAGACATCGCTGCTCAAACTGATTTATCTCGCGGCAAAACCGTCACGCGGGCTGATTTCCTGCTTCGGACGCGATGTGGCCACCCTGCCCCGCGACGAGCTTCCCGACCTGCGCCGCCGTATCGGTGTGGTCTTCCAGGAATTCAGATTGCTCAATCATTTGAGCGTGTTCGACAATGTCGCCCTGCCGCTGCGTGTCACCGGAAAGAAACGTTCGGACTATGCCGAGGATGTCGCTGAACTGCTGGCCTGGGTCGGTCTGGGCGACAAGATGTCGGCCCTGCCCCCCACCCTGTCCGGGGGTGAACAACAGCGCGTCGCCATCGCGCGGGCCGTGGTCGGGCAGCCGGAAATCCTGATCGCCGACGAACCAACGGGCAATGTCGACCCGGAAATGGGCATGCGCCTGCTGCGCCTGTTTGCCGAGCTCAACAAGCTGGGCACGACGATCGTCATCGCCACGCACGACCTCCAGCTCGTGCGAATGGTGGATGCGCCGGTGATGACCCTGGCCAATGGCCATCTCCACATCCGCCCGCCACGCAGCCAGCGCCAGCGCGAGGCCGATCTTCGCAATTCCCTCGACCCCGAACCCGACATGCCGTCACCGGCAGATACGGACAGCGGCGAGGATCCAATGGATGCCGTGGCCCGGGCCATGGAAATGCCGGAGGATGACGAAACGGACGGGGAGGATCGCGATGAGTGACGATCTCCCGCGCCCGCCTTCGGGTGGGGCCGGCGCCCTCCTGCCGCCGGATGCCGGCCGCGACCGCCCGCTCTTCGTGGTGGCCGCCATCCTGGTCTTCCTGGCCTGTATCGCGGCCCTGGGAGCTCGGGGCGCCTGGAACCAGGCCCAAAACTGGACCACGGAACTGGAAAGCAGCCTGACCATCCAGATCCGGCCGGTCGATGACCGGGATCCGGACGCCGACGCCCGTCGCGCCGCTGAAATCGCCCAAGCCCTTCCCGGTGTCCGCACCGCCACGCCGCGCACTCGTGACGATGCGCTGGCTCTGCTGACGCCCTGGCTGGGCGAGGGCAATCTGCCCGATGACCTTCCCCTACCGCTGATGGTGGAAGTGGAGCTGGAACCGCGCGCCGCCCGGGACGGCCGCGTCGCGATCAGTGATCTGCAGGCCCGTCTCGATGCAGAAGGCATGGCCGCCAGCGTGGATGATCATTCGCGATGGGCTCGCGCCGTCCGGCGCGCCGCTGGCACGGCCCAGACCCTCGGCCTGTCACTGCTGGCCCTGCTGACCGGCGCTGCCGCTGCCGTGATCGCTTTTGCGGCCCGCGCCAGCCTGGCCGCACGGACCGATGTCATCGATGCGCTCCATTTGTGCGGCGCTGAGGACCGTTTCATCGCCGGGCTGTTCCAACGCCGCTTCTTCATGCTGGGCGTGAAATCCGGCCTGGTGGGTGCCCTGTTCGCGGCCTGTGTCTCCATCGGGGTGAGCCTGGGCCAGTCCCCCGCCGATATCGCCTTTTTCCTCCCGCAATGGGCTGCCAACCCGTTCGAGCTGATCCTGCTGGGCGCAGCACCCCTGCTGGCCGGCCTGACCTCGGCCCTGTCAGCCCGCTTGGCTGTAGCCTCCGATTTGAGGGGGCGCTGGTAGCATGCCGTCACAAATCAGCCGGTTTTGCCCTGCCTATTCGGCCCATCAGCGCATCCGTTCCGGAATGCGCGGGAGGTCGTGATGTTACGCAGCTGGGAAATCGCCCGGGCCCTCGCCTTTTTCTTCGTGGCCATCCTGACCATCGGCTTCATCCTGTTTGCCATGCGGGTGAGCGGCTATGAGCAGGACGCCGGCGCTGAACCGGCCGATGCGATCATCGTGCTGACCGGCGATGCCGGGCGTCTGGCCGCCGGGGCCCAATTGCTGCGCGATGGCCGGGCCGGTCACCTGCTGATTTCAGGGGTCCACCCGTCTGCCACATCCGCCGACCTGCAGGATCAGACCGGCCTGTCCGAAGCCGACTTCGACTGCTGCGTCACGCTGGGTCGGCAGGCGACCGACACGATCGGCAATGCCCGCGAGGCCGATGAGCTGGTGAATGCCCGCGATTTCGACCGGCTGATCATCGTCACGTCAGACTATCATTTGCCGCGCAGCCTTATGGAAATGAAGGCACTGATGCCCGGCGTCGAATTCATCCCCTATCCGGTCCATACAACACCGCCCTGGCGCAATGCGCGCGCGGCGCGTCTCTGGCTGCTGGAGTATGCCAAATACACCACGGTCCAGATGCGCTACGCCCTGATGCCCCGAACCGATAATGCCTGAGCCGGACACCGCCCGATGAAGACGCTGCAATCCCTGTTTTTCTATCTCTACATGTACGGGCTGATGGTGGTGATGGGCCTGATGGGCCTGCCCCTCCTGCTGGCCCCGCGCGCCTGGGCAAGGGCCTGGCTGCGGGTCTATCTCAACCTGCTCTGGCTGGGCATGCGCGTGATCTACGGGATCACATTCGAGGTCCGTGGCCGCGAGAACCTGCCCGAGGGCGGCGCGCTGATCGCGTCCAAGCATATGAGCATGTGGGAGACGCTGGCCTTCTGGGGCATCCTCCCTGACCCGGCCATCATCCTGAAGAAATCCCTCGTCTATTTCCCGATCTTCGGCTGGTACGCGGTGAAGCTGGGCAATATCGCCATCGACCGGAAGGGCGGGGCCCGTACGCTCAAGAAAATGCTCGCCGACGCCGCCACCCGCGGCGCCGAGGGGCGCCAGGTCCTCATCTTCCCCGAAGGCACGCGGGTGAAGCCGGGCGAAGCGCCGGAGTTCAAACCGGGCATTGCCGGTCTCTATCTGTCGATGAACCAGCCTTGCGTCCCGGTTGCCCTTAATTCGGGCGTTTTCCTGCAGTCCTATTGCGGCAAGAAGCGCAAGGGCCGGATCGTGGTCGAGTTCCTGGAGCCGATCCAGCCGGGTCTCGACAAACAGACCTTCCTGCGGCAATTGCATGAGCGTATCGACACGGCATCCCGTACGCTCGAGGGCATGAGTTAGGGTTGCCAGTGCTTCCGCCGGATCGAGTTGGCACCGGCGCGTGATTTTTGGGGTCCGGCTGTGCCGGATTGGGTAAAGCTTGATGTTGCGGTCCAAACTGCTTTGGCCGATTGCCGGTATTATACTGGTTCTCTTGGCTTATTCTGCTTACTGGGTGTTCGCCAGCCAGCAGCTTCGCAAAGGCGTCGACGATTGGGTCGCCGACCAGGAAGCGGCCGGATATGCGATCGAACATGATGGCGTCCGCATTGGCGGCTACCCCTATCGCTTCCAGATCCGCGTCACGAATTCCCGCATTCAGGCACCCGCCAGCGATGGTGGCTGGTTCGCCCACCTCACCGAGGTTCGGGCCAATGCGATGCCGCACGACTTTTCACACTGGATCCTGGATTTCACCGGCCCGGTCACGCTGGACGACTACACCGAGCCTGGCAGTTCGCTGGAGCTGAATGCCACCGATGCCCGGGTCAGCCTGGTCTATGGACGCCGGGGCGAGACCGAACGGGTCGGCGCAGAGCTGCGCGATTTCGTCGTCACGACACATGCCGGCCGCGCACCGGATATCCAGGCGATCGACGAAGTCATTCTCAACGGCATGGTGGCAGAGGATGACCGGCTGCGCCTGCGCATGATGGTCAACGGGATCACCGCCTCACCGGGTGTGCTGGATCCGGACGTCGAACGCGAATTCGGCGGGACGGCCGCCCTCGCCCGCATCGATCTGGAAGTGTCGCAATGGTCAGCCCTGGCACGTGGCGCCAATGCCCTGGCCTGGCGCGAGGCGGATGGCATGCTGCACATCGCCGAGAGCGAGCTGGAATGGGGTCCGGCCCATATCACGGGCAGCGGGGATTTCACCCTGGACAGCCAGGCGCGCCCCGATGGCCGCCTCTCCCTGCGCATCACGGACCCGGATGCCCTGGCCAATGCGCTGGTGGAATCCGGTGTGGTGCCCGAGGAAAATGAACAGGCGCTGCGCCTGGCGGCCATGCTGGCCCCGCGCGGACCGGATGGTGTCTCCCTGCCATTTCGTATCCACGAAGGCGGGATCTATCTCGGTCCGGTCCGGCTGGGCGGTATCGACTAGGCTTTCATGAAGTCGGCCAGGGCGTCGACGAGACGCCGGTTCTCGTCTTCCTTGCCGACCGTGGCGCGCAGCGCATTGGGCAGGCCATAGGGCTCGACACCGCGGATGATCAGACCCTTGGAGGTCAGATAGGCGTCGGCATCGGCGGCCGTCTTGCCCGGGGTTTCCGGGAAGTGGATCAGCACGAAATTGCAGACGCTCGGCGTCACTTCCAGACCCATTCCGCCGATCTGCTGGCGCAGCCAGTCCACCCATTTGGCATTGTGCTCGGCGGAGCGGCGCATGAAGTCGCGGTCCTGGATGGCTGCCGTGCCGGCTTCAATGGCCGGCAGGTTCACATTGAACGGACCGCGGACACGGTGGAGGACATCGATGATGGAGCGGTGGCCATAGGCCCAGCCCAGACGGGCCCCGGCCAGACCGTGGATTTTCGAGAAGGTCCGCGTCACCACGACATCATCGCGCTCGCGGGCCAGTTCCAGGCCGGCATTGTAATCGGCCGCATCGACAAACTCGGCATAGGCCGCATCGATCACCAGCAGGGTGGAGGCCGGCAGGCCGTCGCGCAGGCGGCGGATTTCCGCGTCGGAAATATAAGTGCCGGTGGGATTGTTGGGATTGGCGATGAAGACGATGCGCGCATCATCTCCGGCCGCTTCGATCACGGCATCCACATCCGTCGTGTAGTTCTGCTCCGGCGCGGAGACGAGCTCGGCGCCGCTCTGCATGGCCACAAGACGATAGACCAGGAAGCCGTATTGCGACTGCACGACCTTGTCGCCCGGATTGAGATAGGCCTTGCCCAGCAATTGCAGGATTTCGTCCGAGCCGCAGCCGCAGACAATGTTCTCCGCTTCCAGACCTTCTTCCTTTGCAATGGCTTCACGCAGCTTGGTGGCGCCACCATCGGGATAGAGGTGAAGACGCGCGGACGAGGCCTCGAAAGCCTCGGCAGCCTTGGGCGAACAGCCCAGCGCGTTCTCGTTGGAGGACAGTTTCACCGGATTGGCGATACCGGGAGCTTCGGAAGAACCGGGCTTGTACGGGCGAATGTCGAGAATGCCGTCGCGAGGCTGGATAGCCATGAAATGTCCTCAGGTGTTGGGCGTCCGCTTGGACTGTTGGCGTGGAGATAACGCGGGGCGGCTGCGTCCTTCAAGTGCGCGGACACGGGCAGGTGCAGCCCGGCCGCTCGGGCGGATGGCCCCGGTGTGTTTCACCGCCTCTGCGAGGATCACACCGCCCAGGCCCGGCCAGGCGTGTTCCCCGGCCTCTTCCCACAGCGAGGCAATGCGGCGGTGATGCGCCCAGTTCCAGGGCGGGGCGAACAGGGCCCGCGACCAGGCCGTGGGCTCCAGAAGGGCATCTTCCAGTACGCGGGAAATCTGCTGGCGCGTGAAAGGGCGGCCATGGCCGAAGGGCGTCTTGTCGGACAGGGCCCACACGCCGGTACGCGATGTCGTCACCAGCATGACCCGACCTTCCGGCGCCATCACCCGCCAGACCTCGCGCAGGAGGGCGGGCAAGGCCTCCGCCTCTTCCAGGGCATGGACCAGAAGGATGCGGTCGAACAGGGCTTCAGGGAAAGGCAGGCGCATCTCATCGCCGAGCGCGACGGGCGGCTCGTCCGCGGCGGGGATAATCGCCCCCTGCTGTGCCGGCATGAAGGAGATGCAGCGCCGCGCCTCAGTCTTGAAAGGCGTGAGATAGGGTGTGGCATAACCCAGACCCAGAACATCCAGGCCTTTCGTGCCCGGCCATAGCGCCGCAATCCGCCTTCCGATCATGCGTTGGGCGGTCAGCCCTTTGCGGCTGGCATAGAAACGATTGAGTTCACTGGCATCATGGCGCACTGGCCATACTCCCGTTCCATGGCCTACACATCGAAGTCAGACCCACACTAGCGAAACCGGCGGTTTGGACAATGAGCGCGCTTGAAATCCGGCAATTTCCTTGCCTGTCAGACAATTACGGCTTCCTCATCCATGATCCGGACAGTGGTGAAACAGTGGTGATCGACACGCCCGATGCCAAGACCATCGAGGCAGAAGCCGCTGCAGCCGGCTGGACCATCACCCAGATCTGGAACACCCACCACCACTGGGATCATGCCGGGGGCAATAGCGAACTGAAAGCGGCCACCAAGGCGCACGTGGTGGCACCAAAAGCGGATCAGAACCGGATCGACAGTGTCGACCAATGGGTCCAGGACGGTGACACTGTGATGCTGGGACAGCATCGGGCCGATGTCTATTTCACCCCTGGACATACGCTGGGCCATGTCTGCTACCATTTTCCCGACCAGAAGATCGCCTTCGTCGGCGACACGCTCTTCGCGCTGGGCTGTGGGCGTCTGTTCGAGGGCTCGCCCCAGCAGATGTGGGACAGTCTCTCCCGCCTGATGGACTGGCCGGACGAGACGACGATCTACTGCGCCCATGAATACACCCAGTCCAATGCCGCTTTCGCGCTGAGCGTGGATCCGGACAATCGCGACCTGCAGGCCTATGCCGCCCAGGTCGAGGCCGAACGCGCCCGGGGGGAGCCGACCGTGCCGACCACGATCGGTGCAGAGAAAGCCGCCAATCCCTTCCTGCGCGCCGCCGACCCAGCCTTGCGGGCCCGGCTGGGTCTGGAAACGGCAGCCGATGCGGATGTGTTCGCCGAAATCCGCCGCCGCAAGGACAATTTCTAGACCATGGACGCCCAAGCGCAGACCATCATCGACACGCTGGACATGCAGCCTCACCCGGAAGGCGGCTGGTATGTCGAGACGTTCCGCGACCGGCCGGGCCCCGATGGCCGCGCCCTGTCGACCCTGATCTATTTCCTCCTGCCGGAAGGGGCTGTTTCGCACTGGCACCGGGTCGATGCGGTGGAGACCTGGCACTGGTATGCCGGCGCGCCTCTGGAACTCTCCATCAGCGAGGATGGCGAGACCGTCCGCACCCAGACACTGGGCCCCAACATTGCCGCCGGTGCGCGGCCGCAGGGGATCGTACCCTTCATGGCCTGGCAAAGCGCACGCTCAACCGGTGCCTGGACGCTGGTCGGCTGTACGGTGGCACCCGGCTTCGAATTTGAGGGATTTGAACTGGCGGCACCCGATTGGGCGCCAGGCCGGACCGTATAGAGGGACCGGCTAGAGATTGCCGATCAGGGCTTCAGCGATGAAAACCGAGCTGGGGCGACCGGCATAGCCCAATTCCGGCGCGATCACGACCACCAGCGCATCGCCTTCTCGGTAGGCGGACGGCTGAGTGCCCAGAACGATATTGATATTCTCGACATCGCGGAAATAACGGCGCTCGCCATGGACCCGTTCAAAGGCCATCTCAATCATGCCCAGCGTGTCGTACTGCACGCCCAGACCGGCACGCGGGGCCGGGGAATATTCCACTTGCAGATTGCGGTCGAGGGAACGGGCCAGGCTGCTGACCAATTGCTCGGCGCGGCCGCGAACCTCACTCGGTGAGCGCGGCGCCGGCGTCAGGGCGCCGGACGGGCTGGCAAATTCGACAATCACGCCATCCGGCGCGTCCATCGGGAAATAGGTGGCGCCGCCAAGGCCGGTAATGCGGATCACTTCGCGGCCCATATCGGTGATATAGGCCGTGCCGCCGCCCGGGGCGCGATTGGGATAGAGGACGAGGACTTCGGCATCCGGCGCATCGCGTTCACGCAAAAGGGCCGCTTCGCCGGAGCGGTCGAACAGGAAGAACTCGCCCGTGTCGGCACGCTGGTACCAGCCCGTCGTTTCCGCAGACCGGTCATTGCGCAGCAAACGGTCACGCAGCGGATTCTGCTGAACAGCACCGACAGCGCCTGCAAACAGGGCCGCAAACAATATGGCGAACAATAAACGCGTCATCCCGAGCTTCTTATTCTTCTGCAAGAGGGCAAATTTGGGGCAAGACCTGAATTTCTTCAGGTCATGTATTGCCCACCATTCGCCGTCAGCGTCGAGCCGGTCATGAAGGCGGCGGCATCGCTGCAGAGGAAAGCCACGAGTGCGCCGATCTCATCGGCCTCACCCAGGCGGCCAGCCGGGATGCCGGACACGATCTTTTCCAGGACGGGTTCGGGCACGGCCGCCACCATCTCGGTATTGATATAGCCCGGACAGATCGCGTTCACCGTGATGCCCTTATTGGCATTCTCCTGGGCCAGCGCCTTGGTGAAACCGATCACGCCGGCCTTGGCCGCGGAATAATTCACCTGGCCCATCTGGCCCTTCTGCCCGTTGATGGAGGAGATGTTGACCACCCGTCCCCAGCCGCGATCCCGCATGCCCAGAATGAGCGGACGGGTGCAATTGAACAGGCTGTCCAGATCAACACGCATCACATCGCGCCATTGTTCCGGGGTCATTTTGTGGAACATGCCATCTCGGGTAATGCCGGCATTATTGACCAGGATGTCGATCGGTGCGCCCGCGATCTGCTCGGCCTCGGCCAGGCCGGCCTGGCAGGCGGCATAATCGCCGACATCAAATTTCACCACCTCGACGCCATGCTCTGATGCAAAGGCGCGAGCGGTCTCATCATTACCCGCATAATTGGCAATGACACGGTGTCCGGCAGATTTCAGTGCCTGGCTGATGGCGGCCCCGATTCCTCGCGTTCCGCCGGTCACGATCGCTGTGCGTGTCATTCCATCCCCCATTCCCCGCGGTCACGACCGCCGGGCGTTTTCCTAGCGAATTGCCTTCGCGCTTGCAGCACACCACCACATGGGCGTACACCTTGTCATGAAATATCAACACGCCTGTGTCGATCAACAACTAAACGACACAAAAAGAAAGGCGTGCCACAGGGGAGTAAGCGGTGACCAAATCGAACGGGAAATCGTCGGAAATCGTCATCAAGAAATATGCGAACCGGCGTCTCTACGACACGTCGACCAGCCAGTATGTGACGTTGGATTATCTCAGGGACCTGGTGAAGAAGGGCACGGACTTCCAGGTCATCGACGCCAAGAGCGGTGAAGACCTCACCCGCGGCGTCCTCGCCCAGATCATTTTTGAAGAGGAATCGCGCGGTGCCAATCTTCTGCCCGTCGATTTCCTGCGCCAGCTGATCGGCTTTTATGGCGACAGCCTGCAGAGCGTCGTTCCCGGCTATCTGCAAATGTCGATGAATTCTTTCGCACAGCAGCAAGAAGAATTCCGCGACCGCATGACGGAAGCCATGACCTCGCCCCAGGCCTCCATGGCCATGATCGAGGAACAGACCCGCCGCAATATGGAAATGTTCGGCCAGGCGATGCGCATGTTCTCGCCCTTCACCGCACCCACTGGCGCTTCGCCCGCGGCCGGTGAAACGGCTCCAGCCGCTGAACCCACCGAAAAGGCGGAAGGCGATGACGTCTCCGCAATGCGCGAAGAGCTGGACGCCATGCGTGCCAAGCTGGACCAGCTGCTCGACAGCAAGAAATAGCGGTCCGAGCGGCAAACCGGCCAAGTGCCGGGCCGCATTAACACTTTCGTATCGATTTGAGCCAGCCGGCCCGCCTCGCGGGCCGGCTGGTGTGCTTTTACAACCCGTAAACCGTATTTTTGCCCCCAAATCGTGGTTAACCTCTCATTAAGAGTTGGCATCGCGCTTGCGATGAAGAGGGCATGACCACGATCCGCAACGCATATCCTGTCCCGACCCCGACCAGCCGGCGCATTGCTCCGGTTGGCCGTACACGCGGATCGAATGATCGTCCGCCGCGGCAGGACGCAGCGATGTCTCCTGTCCCGACCCCGCATTCGACCGAGCGTGAAAGCGCCCGTTCCTATGTGCGCTCGCGTCCCGCCACGGCGGAAGTCATGGTCCAGATCATCGGCGACCAGCCGCGCCGCGGCCTGAAAGCCGAGGCCAGCGAGGTGGAACGCTTCCGCCGCACCTACGCCCAAGCCGCCCAGCCCCTGCGCTCCAGCGCCCCGAAATGGGAGCGCTGCGCATGAGTTCGGTGATGGCCTCCCGCAAATTCGGCTTCTGGCTGGATGTCAGCCTCGGCGCCGGATTGTTGTTCGTGCTGCTGTAGCGCTTGAGGAGACGCCCGATGGGCGGCTCTATTGTGTTTGGCATTTCCATCCATTGAAGCACCATTTCTTCCGGAAGCGGGTAGTGCTGTCCGGAAACTCATCATACCGCCTTCAAGATATGATTGCATGAATTGCATGTCACAATTTATCTGCGCATACTTTTTCGATGCCGCTTGGGTATCATCCGCGTGCAGGGCAGATCCTGATGACAGATTTCAAAGGCTTCATACCGCCTGAAATCAACAAGGTCCGTCCCAGCATCATCATCTCGCCGCGTTTGCCAGGTCGCAGCGGGCTGGTCGCGGTTGTTCCGATTAGCCTGACACCACCGCATAGGCTTTATCCCTTTCACGTCCAGCTTTCCCGGAACTACCATCCCCAAGAAGAAGATGACCTGGCTTGCTGGGCCAAATGCGATCTCCTGATGAATATCTCGGTGGCCCGGCTGAACGGATTCAAGACCGGCCGACGCAAATGGGTTCACCCCCAAGCGACCGGCGAAGATTTGGCGGCGGTGAGACATGGCGTCATTCACGCCTTGGGTCTGGGGAGCTTGTTGAAAGGGGCCGCCTGACCTATATAAAGCCGGTAACCCGGTCTTCGGGCTTTAAGACCCAGCTTGCTGGGCAGGTTGCTCGCCGGGCGATGACAAGTCCTGAGCAGCCTCGATAGTGTCACTGTCCCAAAACCCCGCTCCGGCGGGGTTTTGTGTTTCTGACGTTCGCCATTTTGCTCTCCGCCTCGCTATTTCTCCCGGCAGCGCGCAGCGCTGTCCGGAGAAAACCGCGTGTGCGCAAGTCTCAATCCGGCTTGTGAACCAGATAGCGAACCGCACGATGCGCATCTTCAAACAGGTACGGAGCGAGAAGAATGATCGCACCGAGATAAAACAGCCCGCCGAAGCCTCTACCAATGTGCGCCAAGGTTTGTCCCACCGTCATCTCCCCCTGCGTCAGAACATGCACCAGAACACTGGTTACGAATACGCCTGTAAAAGCGAGCACCGTGACTTGAAGAACCGTAGTGAGAAGCCAGCGCGCGAATGCCAAGTGCACAGGCAAGAGGGCCAGCCCGATAACAAACGGGGTGAACCAGGACATCAGGAGCAAATTCCCTTCCCGCCCTGTAGCCGACAGGCCCCAAACAGGCAGAGCCATCGCGAGACCGAAGACGGCGAGCGCCACAAGTCCGCGAAGCAAAGGATGGGTGCGCGCAATTGTTTCTGCTAATGCATTCATGGCAAAAACTCCCTTAGGTTGAACCTAGAGGGCTCGCACTGCTCGTGCAATCCCCAACAAAAAATTCGGTCTCGCCAGAAGGTCTGACTGTCCGTTTCGGAACCCTTGCGGGTCCTTCCCTTG
>NZ_JADOTT010000012.1:8723-47726 GCF_016817355.1 Maricaulis parjimensis | reverse complement strand
GCTTGGAGGAAATGCACGCATCAGCGGCGGCAGGGCGGGTATGCAGTTGTGGGGGTGCCGCCGGATAACCGGCGGGCCTTTTCGCATTCGGATGGTTGTCAGCCTAGTTCAGCTTCTCGCCGACCAGTTTGATGTCCGCATCGACGACCTTGTTCAGATCCGTCTTCTTCAGCTGCGATTTGAGGATTTCCTCGGCAGCGCGGGCGGCCAGATCGGCAGCGGCAGCCTTCACTTCCGCGGCAGCATGGGCCTCGGCCTGGGCGATACGCTGCTCAGCCATGGCGGTGCGGCGTTCCAGACGCTCGGCCATGTCCTTGCGGGCTTCGGCTTTCAGGGCCTTCGCTTCGGTCTTGGCCTGGGCGATGATGGCTTCGGCTTCCGCCTCGGCTTCACGCTGCTTGCGCTGATAGGAGGCCAGCATTTCCTGGGCTTCCTCGCGCAGGCGCTTGGCTTCTTCCAGTTCCGACTTGATCGCATCGGCCCGATCATCGAGCGTTTTGGCGATGGTCTTGTGGACGCCGAAATAAGCGAGCACCGCGAAGAAGGCGATGAAGGCCAGGAAGGCGTAGAAAGTCGGATCGCTCGGCTGGGCAGCAAACCATTCGGCCGAGAACAGGGCCGGGCCGTGGCTGGAACCGTGACCGGCTTCTTCAGCAAGAAGGATCATGATCAGGCCTCCTTCGCCTTGAGCAGACCGTCAACGGTCTTGCCGGCATCAGCTTCGGACATTTCCACACCGGCCAGGGCTTCAACGGCAGCGGCCGTTGCGGCCGTGGCAATGCCGCGGACTTCGGCAAATGCCTTGTCCTTGGCCTTGCGGATGGCAGCTTCCGATGCTTCCTGCTTGGCAGTCAGCTCAGCTTCCACTTCAGCCGTTTCCTTGGCGATTTCCGCGTCCAGCGCCTTGCGGGTATCCGCAGCGATGACGTGGGCCTTGGTGCGGGCCTCGGCGAGGGACTTCTCATACGCTTCGCCAGCAGCCTCGGCATCAGCCTTGGCTTGGGCGGCAGCGTCGAGATCGTCGGCGATACGATCGCGACGGTCCTCGATGGTCGTCTTGATCTTCGGCAGGATGAAGCGATCCAGTGCGACGTAGAGAACCACGAAGAAGATCGCCAGCCAGAAGAGCTGGGACGCGAAATATGTCGGGTCGAACGGCGGGAAGACGGCTTCGGCAACGTCATGCGCTGCTTCGGCCGCGTGCTGTGCGACGTCAGAATGCGGTGCGTGCGTCATGGGACGCTAGCTCCCTTGATAAGGTGGAGCAAATCGGGAGCGGCCGGATCCGGTGACCCGGCCGCCTCCGGTATGACTTAGGCCACGAACAGCAGGATCAGGGCCACGAGCAGCGAGAAGATGCCCAGGGCTTCCGTCACGGCGAAGCCGAAGATCAGGTTACCGAACTGGGACTGAGCCGCAGACGGGTTGCGCATGGCGCCCTGCAGGAAGGAACCAAAGATGTTGCCCACGCCGACAGCAGCACCCAGCATGCCCAGGCAAGCGAGACCGGCGCCGATGTATTTGCCCATTTCTTCCATTTGAAAACTCCTTCGAGGATATCGGGTAGTTGGTTTGGGTTGGATTGTGACGCCTGCGGATCAGTGACCCGGGTGCAGAGCGTCGGAAAGATAGATGCAGGTCAGGATCGCGAAGACATAGGCCTGCAGGAAGGCGACCAGGAATTCCAGCGCGGTCAGGCCCAGCGTCATCGCAAACGGTGCGATGCCGATGACATACCCGCCGACGCCGAGACCGGCCCCCAGCATGACGATGAAGCCGGCGAACACTTTCAGCAGGATGTGACCGGCCAGCATGTTCGCGAACAGACGCACCGAGTGGCTGATCGGACGCGAGATGAAGGAGATCACCTCGATCAGGGACACGAAGGGCAGAATGTAGGCCGGCACGCCGGACGGCACGAACAGCTTCAGGAATTTCGGACCATTCTTGAACACGCCATAGATGATCACGGTCAGCCAGACCAGCATGGCCAGGGCCACGGTGACGATCAGATGGCTGGTGATGGTGAAGGAGTGCAGGCCCGGACCCGGGAAATACGGGAACATGCCGAGCATGTTGGCCACAAGAATGAAGATGAAGAGGGTGAAGACGAAGGGGAAGAAGCGCAGAGCGTCGGCACCGGCCGTCGATCGCAGCATGTCCGCCACAAAGCCATAGATGATTTCGGCGACCGACTGGGCGCGGTTCGGCACCAGGGCGCGGCTGGACATGGCCAGCGTGAAGAGAACGATGGTCACCGCAGCCGTCAGCAGCATGAACAGGCTGGAATTGGTGAAGGCCAGATTCAGGCCGAAGGCTTCGAACGGAACCAGTTCATGAATTTCGAACTGCTTGATCGGGTTGGTGTCTGCCACGCCCGGCCTCTCTTCACTATCTATGGGCAGTCATCCTGCCCCGTCATCCCGAGGGACCGTCCGGCTATCCGCCGTTCGATCCCGAACTGATTTCTTTTGCAGCCCTTACGACATTCAGCGTGCCGGCTGCAAATCCAAACATCGTTCCGACAATCAATCCCCAGGGGGAAATGCCGGCTATATAGTCGAGCCCGAAACCGAGCGCGCCTCCGACCAGGACGCCACCGAAGAATTCCGAGCCGTACCGCATACCCAGGCTCCAGGCGGAGTTATGGGCATTGTCCGCCGCCGGTTTGTACTTCTCGCGCCGCGCATCGATGCGCTGCTGCAAGTCGTCCAGATCAGCTTTGGATGGGTCGCGCTGGCTTTCTTTATCGCGTGACATTTCAGACCGGTCTGCCAACGGAAGAACAGCCCCCCGCAGGCGCGCGCACACTATCCACGGGGTCCCGGCAAGTCAAGCAAGGGTGCGGGTGCGGTAAATATCTGTATTTATTTGAAAAAATGCTTATTCGGCGGCAATGAGCTGTTCGGCGCCGACCAGGTCGACCGAGACGAGCTGGGAAACGCCGCGTTCTGCCATGGTGACACCATAGAGACGGTCCATGCGCGACATGGTCAGCGCGTTGTGGGAAATCACCAGGAAACGGGTCTCGGTCAGCTGCCGCATATGCTTCAGCATCCGGCAATAGCGGTCGACATTCGCATCATCGAGCGGGGCATCGACCTCGTCGAGCACGCAGACCGGTGCCGGATTGGACAGGAAGACTGCAAAGATCAGCGCGGAGGCTGTCAGCGCCTGCTCACCGCCCGACATCAGCGACATCGTCTCCAGTTTCTTGCCGGGCGGGCAGGCCATGATTTCCAGTCCGGCTTCCAGCGGGTCATCGCTTTCGGTCAGGCGCAGCTCGGCATGCCCTCCCTCAAACAGGGTGGAGAAAAGCTCGCGGAAATGGGCGTCCACCACGTCAAAGGCTTCCAGAAGACGGGCCCGGCCTTCGCGGGACAGCTCGTCGACGGCCTTGCGCAGACGGGCGATCGCCTCGATCAGATCGTCGCGCTCCTTGGTCATCTCGTCCATCCGCGTGGCCAATTCCTCGGCCTCTTCATCCGCGCGCAGATTGACCGCACCCAGACGTTCCCGGCCCTGGCGGGCCTCGTCCAGCCGGCGTTCCAGCTCGGCCGGGGTGAGCTGGGAAATCTCATCCTCATCCACCCGAGTGGACAGCGTTCCCGGCGCTTCACCGGTCGCATCCTGCAGGCGTTCCGTCGTTTCGTTGAGGCGTTCCCTGGCCGCACTCAGCCGGGCTTCCGATGCTGCCCGGCCCTCACGGGCTGCCGAGGCGGCGGCTTCGGCCGAACGGGCGGCGCTGTCAGCGTCCTTGACCTGACCTTCGGTCGTGGAGGCTTTCTCCCGCGCCTCGGCCGCCGCGGCTTCGGCGTCCTGGACCTTGCCGGTCAGCAGCAGGATTTTTTCTTCCAGCTGTTCGGGCTTGGCGCGGGCCGTTTCCAGCGCGGTTTCGGTTTCGGAGCGCTGCTTGTCGACATCGGCAATTCGCGATTGGGCGGATTTGCAGCGTTCCGCCCAGGCATCATGATCGCGCTTGAAGCCCATCTTCCGCTGGCGTCGCATCTCGCCCTCGCGGCGCAGACTGTCCAGCGCGCCGCGCGCTTCGGCGGCGAGGCGGCGGGCCTCTTCGGCATTCTCGCGAGCGGCATCGAGGGCTTCAGTATCGCCATCTGCCGCTTCGGCTTCGCTCAACAATTTCTGCGCGGCATCCAGGGCCGTGCGATTCTCCGTGTCTTCAGCGCGCAGGCGTTCAACACGCTCGTCCAGGGCCGTCGCACGGGCGGCGTCCTGGGCCGCCTTCTCACGCAATCCGGACACCCGGGCGAGCGATTCGCGCGCCGCCCGGTCAGCCGGACCGATGGCGGCACGAGCTTCCTGTTCCGCAGCGCGCGCCTTCTCGGCGGCGGTGCGGGTCTCTGATTCGATGCGCCGGGCCTCGTCATGGGCGGCTTCACCAGCGCTCATGTCTTCGCGGATGGCATCGAGCCGGTTGCGATTCTCCAGGCGGGCGACCGAGGCAGACGGGGCATCAGCCCGGGCCACCAGACCGTCCCAACGCCACAGATCACCTTCACGCGTCACCAGACGCTGACCCGGCTTCAACTTGGCGGCAGCCTCTTCGGCTTTCTCGGCCTTCACCACACCGACCGCATCAAGCCGGGCCCGTAACACATCCGGAGCCTCGACATGGTCAGAGAGCGGTATGCAGCCGCCCGGCAGATAATCGGCCTTCACACCCAGCTTGGCCCAGTGCCGCGATTCGGAGGCTTCCAGAGAGGCGTCCAGATCATCGCCCAGTGCCGCAGCCAGAGCCTTTTCATAGCCTGGGCGAGCCCGCACGGAATCCAGGGCGGGCGATACGGTTTCCTGCATCGAGGCGGCCAGAAGGCGTTCCAGTGCCTGGGCTTCGCGCTCCAGGGTTTCGCGTTCGGTGGAGGCATCACGCCAAGTCTGTACGGCCTTTTCCAGGGCAGTTTCAGCCTCGCTGCGCTGGGCCTCCGCAAAGGTGAGGGCGTCGCGGGCCTCGGTAAGGGCAGCATCAGCAGCTTCGGCCTCAGCCTGCGCGGTCTCCAGGGCGGACAGGGCTTCGGAGGCCCGCAGGCGGTCACGCTCCGTCTCGGCGGTCTCAATCTCCCGGGCGATCTGGGTCAGCCGCGCCTCATAGCGGGCCAGATCCCGGCGCGCGGCCTCGATATTGGCGCGTTTTTCTGCGGCTTCGCGAGCGCAAGCGTCCAATACCGCTTCCTGTTCCTGACGGTGCGTTTCGGCTTCGCTGGCACGCTGCTCGGCTTCTGTCAGAGACGCGCTTTCACGCTCGATCTCGTCATTCAGCGATTGGATCGATGCGGCGGCCTCATCACGGCTGGCCTCGGCATCTTCGGCAATCTGGGTTTCGCGTTCGCGGGTCGAGGCCAGTTCGCGCAGCCGGCTCTCCAATTGGGAGATCATGCGTTCGACATCGGCTGCGTCGCGTTCCAGCAGATCGCGCTCACGCTCGAACCGGCGAAGCGTGGCGGCGGCTTCCGCCTCGGCCTGACGAGCCGGTTCCCGGGCGGCGGCCAGGATTTCGGCCTGTGTGCGGGCTTCGGCGGCGGCACGGGTCGCAGTCTCGGCGGCGTCGCGCTTCTCATCCAGCGTGGCTTCAGCTTCTTCAACGGCACTTGCGGCTTCGCGCCAGCGGTTCAGCCAGACAGCCGCTTCCAGTGTTCGGATCGAGGCGGAGAGCTGGCGATAACGCGAGGCCTGGCGGGCCTGTCGTTGCAGCGAACCATGGCGGCTGGAGATGTCATCAATCACGTCCTGCAAGCGGTCGAGATTGGATTCGGCACCCTTCAGCCGCAGCTCGGCCTCATGCCGGCGGGCACGCAGGCCGGAGACGCCGGCCGCCTCTTCCAGGATGCGGCGGCGGTTCTGTGGCTTGGCAGCAATGAGTTCGGAAATCTGGCCCTGGCGGACAAGCGCCGGCGAGTTGGCACCAGTGCCGGCATCCATGAAGAGGAGCTGGACATCCTTGGCGCGGACTTCCTCACCATTGATCTTGTAGGCTGATCCGGCGCCCCGCGTGATCCGGCGCACAACTTCCAGCGTGGCAGCGTCGTTGAAACGGGCCGGGGCCAGCTTGTCGGAATTGTCGATGGTGAGGACCACCTCGGCGTGATTGCGGGCCGGACGCGCATCCGTGCCCGCAAAAATCACATCTTCCATCCCGCCACCGCGCAGGGATTTGGCGGAGGTTGCCCCCATCACCCAGCGCAGAGCTTCAAGCAAGTTGGACTTGCCGCAACCGTTGGGTCCGATCACGCCAGTAAGGCCCGGATCGATCCGTAAATCCGTGGGATCGACGAAAGATTTGAATCCGGCCAGCCTAAGCTGTGTGAACTTCACCGAACCTCCAACATGCTGCGGAGCATCAGTGTATCACCGCAGCGCAGCAAGGTCCTGATGCAAATTTATTGCTCCAGATGGGAGCCATTGCGGAAGTGAAGGACGATTCGGCTGAAGGAGTCTCCGTCAAACTGGGCGGGAACCCTTTCCCCATTGATCAGAAGGGGTTCGCCATTCCAGTTCCAGAAATTCCCGTCGGGGCCATGCTGGATGTGGAGGAGTTCGCCGCCAATGATAAAGGAGGGCGTACCCGGAATTCCGTCCTCGCCAGCCTGCACGGCAGCGGCGTTGACGGCCTCATTCATGGCCGGATCCTGGAAACAGCCCATCAGCGCTTCCGGGCTGAGCCCGACCGCGCCGCCGATCCGGTTATAGACCCCGAGAACATCCCCGCCGGCACGGGCCGTTTCGAAAATCGTGCTCTGTTCCGCGAAGAGAAGGTCTGTCGCGTCGAAGAAGCGGTCATCGGCGGCACATTCCGCCAGGATCATGCCGGCACCAGCAAGCTGAACCGGATTGGTGAGCATGGGGCGGAAGACCCAGCGCACTTCGCCCGTATCCACGAAGTCCGACTTCACCGTCGGCCAGACGGCTTCCTGGAAGTGGGCGCAATGCGGGCAGGCGTAAGAGGCGTACTCGACGATCAGGAGCGGCGCATCTTCCGGTCCGATGGCATGGTCATTCGGGCGCTCGGCCTGGGCCTCGTGCTGCGCGATCGCAGAGCTGGCAAGACCCAGGGCTAGGACAGCCCCCGCCACAACGCGGCTGATGGCTTGTCTCGCAATCATCATTCGCTTTCTGCCTCAGCGCCGGCACCGGCCTGTTCAAGAAGGTGGTCGATGATCAGGCGGAAGGTGTCGGCATCAACCAGACCCGGAACCGGCTCGCCATTGATGATCAGTTGCTGGCCGCCCAGGAAATAGGTGAAGTCGCTGTCACCCGGTGCGCGGCGCGATTCCAGCATTTCACCATTGAAGATGAAGCGCGGCGTACCGTCGATACCGTCGCGGCCAGCCTGTTCATGGGCTTCCACGATGGACTGGTTGACCGCCTCATTATTGAGGCAGGCGGTGAAGTCGTCTTCGCTCAGTCCCATCGAACGGGCGATGGCCAGATACTGGCTGCGAGCGCTGCCGCGCGTCTGGGCAGCCTGGAAAATCGCGCCCTGTTGCTGGAACAGAAGGTCGACCATGTCGAAATACTGGTCTTCCGGAACGCAGCGGGCCAGGGAGAAGCCGGCAATCGCGAACTGGGGCGAACCCGTGATCATTTCCCGCAGCACGAAGCGCAGCTGACCCGCCTCGATGTATTCTTCCAGCGTCGGGTAGACGGCATTGTGGAATACCGCGCAATGACCGCAGGCCACGGAGGCATATTCGATCATCGTTATCGGCGCATCGGCACGGCCGAGACCCCGGTCGCCAGCGCGTTCATAACGGCTCTGTCCGTCCCCCGGAGCACCGCCACCGCTGCCACCGCAGGCGCCAACCATCAGGGCTGCAGAAACAGCGACTGCCGAAAACACACGTCGAGTGAACTTCATCGAGGGGCTCCCCATGCCAAAAACTAGTGTCCGTCCCGCGCCTTGATCGAACGCGACATACGGTCGAGCGCAGACAATAGCCGCGCCTCGGCGCTTGTCTCTACCGTCTCGCTCACTTGTGAACTGGATTGCTGACGCGTCATCTTGTCATTGGCGGCCGATCGTGTCCGGGCCGCCGGCGCCTGGGCTGCGCCCTGGATGACCCGGATGCGTGTCGGGGCCTGCTTGCCGCTGAACGTCCCGACCCGTTCGAGAATCTTGCGGGATTCAGCCTGGATCACGGCGCCGGCCGGGCCGCGGGCCCGGATCACCAGCGTGTGAATGCCGCCGGAGCGTTGCAGCGCTTCCGGTGAACTCCATTGCGCCAGGCGGCTGCCAACGATTTCAGGCCAGTGTTCGCGCAATTGTTCAACGCCAACACCGAAACGCCGGGCGAGGGGGCGCAGCACCTTTTCCGCGGCAATGCCGGCAGAGGGTGCCGGCCGGATGGCGGCACGCCCGCGGCGCGCCTGGATGTAGGCGTTGGCAGCAGCTTCAACAGTTGACGAAGGCGGTTTGCGCGTCATGTCTGTCAGTCTCGCCGGGATGCCCCGGTGCCGCAAGCCCCGGGCCTCATGAGACCAAGCGCTGATACCGCCAAATTGCAGTCTGCCCTGCTGGACTGGTACGACCGGTCCGGTCGCAGCTTGCCCTGGCGGATCCGGCCGGAAGACAGGGCTCGAGGCGCGGTGGCGGATCCGTATGCGATCTGGCTTTCGGAAATCATGCTGCAGCAGACAACAGTGCCGCATGCGACGCCCTACTGGCATCGTTTCCTGGAGCTGTGGCCGCGCGTGTCCGATCTGGCGGCAGCGCCCCGGGAGACCGTGATGAGCGAGTGGGCAGGCTTGGGCTATTACGCTCGGGCGCGCAATCTGCACGCCTGCGCTCAGCATGTGACGGAAGAGTTTGGCGGTATCTTCCCGGATACGCTCGAGGGTCTGCGCGCCCTCCCGGGCATTGGCGAGTACACGGCCAATGCCATTCTCGCGGCGGCCTTCGACCGGCCGGCCAATGTGGTCGACGGGAATGTCGAACGCGTCATCACCCGTCTGCACCGGCTGGAAACCCCGATGCCCAAGGCCAAGCCGGAAATACGGCGTCTGGCCGGTGCTATCGCCTCGCCGGATCGGCCCTGTGACTATGCACAGGCCATCATGGATCTGGGAGCGACACTCTGTTCGCCGCGGAGTCCTGATTGCAGTACCTGTCCCTGGCAATTCGCCTGCGAGGCCCATGCCCAGGGCGACATGACCCGCTTTCCAGTCAAAAAACCCAAACAGCCCAAGCCTGTCCGGAAGGGAACGGCTTGGCTCGTCCAGGGCGAGCGCGGTATCTGGCTCCGGCAAAGGCCGGATAGCGGGTTGTTGGGCGGGATGATGGAAGTGCCGTCCACGGATTGGTCAGAGGATCCGGCACCGGCCCAACCACCCTTCGAGGCAGACTGGGTGGATCGGGGTGAAATCCGTCACGTCTTCACGCATTTCGAACTTCGCCTGTCTGTTCGCGAAGCCAGCGCAGGTGCGGATTGGCGGCCGAATGATGGTGTCTGGACGCCCGTGGAGGCGCTGGACAGCGCCGCCTTGCCGAGCGTGATGCGCAAGGTGATCGCCGCGGGGAGCCGTTAGGCTTTGCGCGATTGCGCGGCTTGCCAGGCTTCAAGCATCGCTTGATAGAGGGTTGCCGGGGCCAGCGGCTTGGATGCATAGGCGTCCATGCCGGCTTCGCGGCATGCTCGGGCGTCCGCATCTGCCGCGTTCGCGGTCAGGGCCACAATGGCGATGTCGGCAAGGCCGGTCTCCATGGCGCGGATTTCACGCGTGGTCTCCAGGCCATCCTTCACCGGCATGCGGACATCCATCAGGATCAGATCAAAGTCGGCGTCCCGCAGGCGCTGCAGGGCTTCCTCACCATTCTCCGCCATATCCAGCTCGCCGCCCAGCGGAGCCAGGAAAGCCGAAGCGACCTGACGGTTGATGAAATTGTCCTCGACCAGAAGCAGGCGTTTGTCGCGGAGGGGCGCAAACTCGGGCGCATCAGCCAGGGCGGCCGGGTTGGAAACGGGAACCTCCGGGCTGATCTCGTCCAGACACGTCCCTTGGAACCGCAGGGTGAAGGTCGAGCCTTCGCCGGGAATTGAGCGGGCGGTGACACTGCCGCCCATCATTTCAGCCAGGCTTCGCGTGATGGCCAGGCCCAGACCCGTGCCACCATGTGTGCGAGCCACATCGGCGCTCGCCTGTGTGAAGGGTGAGAACAAGCGCTCCAGGTCCCGGGGCTCGATGCCCATGCCCGTGTCGGAAACCGAAATTTCCATTATGCCGGTGTGGCCAGTCTCGCAGCGTTCGGATTCTGCGCATCTGGCGACAAGCCGGACGCCGCCGGAGCGGGTAAACTTGATGGCGTTGGACAGAAGATTCGTCACGCACTGGCGAACGCGCAGGGCATCCACGATCATGGTCTGCGGGACGTCCTCGGCAATTTCGAACTCCAGATACAGTCCCTTGGCGTCCGCTGATCCCTTCAGCAAGCCGCGCAAATCCTGCAGGTCAGCGCGGATATCCGTCGCTGTGGGCGCAAGATCCAGCTTGCCAGCCTCGATCTTTGACATGTCCAGAATATCGTTGAGCAGTCCCGTCAGCGTCTCTCCGCTTTCATGGATCATGCGGGCCTGTTCCTGCACCTCGCGTGAGCGGGCCTTCATCTGGATGACCTGGGCCAAGCCGAGAATGCCGTTCAGCGGTGTGCGGATTTCATGGCTCATATTGGCGAGGAAGTCGCTTTTGGCCTGATTGGCGATTTCGAGTTCCTGGGTGCGTTCGGCGACCCGGTCCTCGAGTTCGTCCAGTGTCCGCTCATTGCGAACCCGCTGGGACTCAAGTCGCTGGGCCAGCAAGCCGAGTTCATTGCGTTCCTTCAGTGCTTCTTCCAGCACCGGATTGGTCGCGGCAGGCAGGGGGCGCAGCGCGCCGAAATGCCGTGCAAGGCTGGAAATGGGGCGGACCAGTCGGCGGAACAGGATGTAGTAGGCGAGGACGGATTGCAGGATCAGGCCGAGAACGCCGATCACGACAACCATCAATACCTGACCGGCCAGATCGCGGCGCAGGACTTCCCGGTCAAGGCGTGAAATCGCATACCAGTCAGGACCCTCGAGCCAGCTGAAGCCGATCACCCACTGACCGTCACTGGACAGGGTGACGCCGGTCTGGAACTCCGCACCGCTCGCCTGGATGGCTTGCAGAAGGCTCTGCGTATCAAAACGTTCGGACACGGCCGCGACGGCTTCCTCGGTCACGACGGACTGCAGGAGTTCGGCATGGGCGATGAGATTGCCGCGCCGGTCGATGATCAGGTTTTCGCCATAGGATGGCGGGTTGGACATGGCTTCGGTGAAATAATTGCGGAGTTCCACCGTCGTTCCGAAAGCACCGATATGCTGGCCATTCCGGCGATAGGGCGAGAAACACCCCGTCGTCAGGGCTTCGCCTTCCTGGACGTAGACCAGCTGAGACAGCTCATCACAGACGAATTCACCTGCCGGGTTGTTCTCGGGCAGAACCAGATCGTGAAAGCTTGCATCACGCAGGTCGAAGTCTGGCGGCGCAGTGTGCCGGTAGAAGACCAGGCGGTCCTCGCGATGGGGCGCAAAAATCACCAGCGCATTGTCAGGGGAATAGAAGTAGAGATTGTCGAGCTGGCTCTGCAGAGCCTGGCCGAAACCGTCGACAACGATATAGGACGCGACAAGGAGACGTTTCTGCGCGAGCGTCCATTCCTCGCCGGAATTGAGAAAAGCGGCCGTGCCGAAATGCCAGTCGCCGTCAGAGGCTGTATAGCCTTCGAACATGGTGTCGGTTCCACGCCGTGTGCCATCTTCGCGCTCAGGGAAAAGCCGGTCGAATTCAGCCTCGATCCAGTCGTCCGACATGTTGGGCATGCGGGCGTCCAGCGCGGTCATCGCTTCGCGGTGGCTGGTGGCCATCCGGTCGAACAGGGCAGCATCAAGCCGGCCACGTTCGACCACGTATTCCTCGAGCTGTTCGAGTTGCGCGCGCTCCAGGTCATTCCAGAAACTGACAGCCGTGATCAAAACCGTGCTGCCCGACACCACAAAGGATGTCAGCACGATGATCGCAAGGATCATCCAGGCGATTGAGCGCAGGGGCTTCACGGGGTCAGGACCTGTGTCATCCGCTGGGCTGCCTCATGCAAGGCCCGTGCAGTTAGCTGTCGAGTGTGGCGCGGACTTCCGCGCGCAACACGTCGATCGGAGCTAGGCCCTGTTTGGTGCGAACATGCCAGTAGGTCCAGCCATTACAGGACGGTGCGCTCTGCAATTGGGCGCCGACCTGGTGGATGGATCCGGCATTGGTGCCAGCAATCAGGGTGCCGTCTGCACGGACCCGGGCCGTGAACCGGCCCTTCGGGCAGTAGAGCGTGTCGCCCGGCTTCACGAGGCCACGTTCGACGAGCGCGCCAAACGGAATCCGAGGCTGGGCGCGCTTGGACTGGGTGACATTGAGGGCTTCGCCGGAGGCCGGCGTGATGGCGGCGAGGCGCTCGCGGGCCACGGCGAGATAGTCCGTGTCGCGCTCAATGCCGATGTAATGGCGGCCAAGGCGTTTGGCGGCGGCACCTGTCGTACCGGTGCCGAAGAAGGGATCGAGAACCAGGTCGCCCGGATTGGTGGTCGACAGGATGACACGATGCAGAAGGGCTTCCGGCTTTTGCGTCGGGTGGGCCTTCTTGCCGTCCTGGCCTTTCAGCCGCTCGCCGCCCGAACAGATCGGCAGGGTCCAGTCGGAGCGCATCTGGACGCCGTCATTGAGCGCTTTCATGGCGGCATAGTTGAAGGTCGGCTTGGCGTCCTTCGTCTTGGCGGCCCAGATCAGGGTCTCGTGCGCATTGGTGAAGCGCGTGCCCTTGAAGTTCGGCATCGGATTGGATTTGCGCCAGATGATGTCGTTCAGCACCCAGAAGCCTGCGTCCTGGAGGATGCCGCCGACGCGGAAGATATTGTGGTAACTGCCGATCACCCAGATCGCGCCGTTCGGCTTGAGCACGCGGCGCGCTTCTTCCATCCACTTCCATGTGAACAGGTCATAATCGTCGAATCCGCCGATCTGATCCCAGTCATTGTCGACGGCGGATACTTTGGAATTGTCTGGCCGGTGCAGATCGCCACCGAGCTGGAGATTGTAGGGCGGGTCGGCGAAAACGAGATCAACGCTTTCGTCGGGGAGTGATTTCATCACTTCCACGCATTCACCCTCGAGGATCTGGTCCACCCGGGTCTCCGCCATGACACGCCACTCCACTCGCTAACCGAACGGGAAGTTTGTCCGTGCTTATGGCTAACGGGGCGTTAAGCCTTGATCAAGTTTTCCACACGCATCGGCATCTGTGGATAAAGCCGATTCGGCCGCCAGGCGAACCGGAGCGTAGCTCATCCGGTGGATGGGGCAGGGGCCGAGCTGCATGAGCGCTTCACGATGTGCAGCGCTGGGATAGCCCTTGTGCCCCTCGAAGCCATAGCCGGGAAATCTGAGCGCTGCCTGCAGCATCATGGCGTCGCGCATTGTCTTCGCCATGATGGAGGCTGCACCGATCACGGCTTCCTTGGCATCACCTTTCACAATCGCCTCGGCCGGGCAGGGCAGAGCATCCGGGACGCGATTGCCATCAATCAGGACCTTGTCCGGAATGACCGGCAATCGGAAAACCGATCGGGCCATCGCTGTCATGGTGGCGTGCAGGATGTTGAGCCGGTCGATCTCTGCAGGTTCGGCAATGCCGAACGCCACCCAGGCTTTCTGACGGATCTCCAGCGCCAGGGCTTCCCGCTTTCGTGCGGACAAGGCCTTGGAATCCCCCAGGCCTGCAATCGGATTGCGCGGGTCGAGAATGACGGCCGCAGTCACCACCGGCCCAGCAAGCGGTCCCCGTCCAGCTTCGTCAACGCCAGCGATGACAGGCCCGGAAAACGGCGCAGCGGCGTTAAGCGAATACTCGTTTTTTTCGGACAGGCTAGGAGTCAAATCGGATCCTTCGAGGACAAGTGTGTATCGCGTTTTCTATTGCCTGACGGTCGAGCACGACCTGCGTCTGGTCGCCGTTGCCACCCTGCTTTGCCTGGTGTCCGCCCTTGGGGCGGTCTTTACGGCGCGTCGTGCGATCGACGCCTCCGCCGAGCGCCGCACGGCCTGGCTGCTTGTGGCAGGATTCGTGACGGGTGTGGGAATCTGGGGCACGCATTTCGTCTCCATGCTGGCCTATGAGGCGCCTGTTGCCATCAGCTATCATCTCGGCGGAACCATAGGATCGCTGGCGCTCGCGATTTTCGTCACCAGTTGTGGCTGGGCCCTGGCCTGCCGCTCTGACAATGCCTACGCCGCGCCGGCGGGTGGGGCTGTCGTAGGGGCTGGTGTGACGACCATGCACTTCATGGGCATTGATGCGATGCAGTTGGGTGCCACCATCCAATGGGATGCCGGGCTTGTCATTGCGGCGATCGTTCTGGGCATGCAGTTTGCTGCGGGCAGTGCCATGGTGATGGCGCGCTTCTCGTCCAAGCGCGGCTTGCTGGCCTCTGCGGCAATGATGGCGGCAGGCGTGGTCTGCCTGCACTTTATCGCCATGGGTGCCATGACCCTTGTACCCGATGCCAGCACAGCAGTCGGCGCGGACGATGTTGCCCTGAAATTGCTGGCGGTAACGGTGGCTCTCGCCGTGATCCTGATTGTCGGGATCGGTCTGTTCGCGGCGGGGCTGGATGAGCATCTCGGCGCCCGCCGGCGCGCGGAGATGCAGCGCATGCGGACATTGGCCGATGCGACCTTCGAGGGCATTACTGTTGTGCGTGACGGCATCATGCAGGACATGAATTCCCGCTTCTGCGAACTGCTCCAATTGCGGCGCGAAGACCTGGAAAACATGCCCGTCAACAAGCTGATCCAGACCGGTGAATTGCCGTCTGACGGGTCGGAGGATGGCGCGCCGGTGACCTGTCGTTTGCGCCGTCGTGACGGATCCTCGATCTCCGTCCAGGTGCGTCGGCGCTCCATGGTGCTCGACCAGGTTCCCGCGGATGTGTTTGCCTTCCGGGATGTGTCCGCCGAAGAGCATGCGCGGGCGCGAATGGCGCACCTTGCTCATCATGACACGCTGACCGGTCTGCCCAACCGGCTCAAATTCCGGGAGAGTTTCCAGAGTGAGCTGAAGCGCGCCTGGGCCCGCGACAGCCAGGCCGCCTTGATCTATTTCGATCTGGATCGCTTCAAGGAAGTCAATGATGTGCACGGGCATGCCGTTGGCGATGAGCTGTTGAAGACGGTTTCGGAACGCATGCAGGACGCCCTGCCATCCAACGCGATCGCAGCGCGCCTGTCGGGCGATGAATTCGCCGTGGTCTTGCCGGATATCGCCAGCCGTGAGGATGCTCTGGGTATTGCCCAGCGCGTCGTCAATTCGGTGGGCTCGCCGCTGACACTCGGTAGTCTGCACTTGAAAGTCTCCGCCTCGGGCGGTGTTACCCTCTTCCCGCTCGATGGCGAGGATCTCGACCGGTTGATGAACCAGGCCGATCTGGCGCTCTACCGCGCCAAGGGGCTGGGCCGGAACCAGGTTTGCGAGTTTGATCCGAAGCTGGGCCAGATGATGCAGGAACGGCGGCTTCTGGAAACCGATCTGGCGATGGCCATCGAGGATGAGCTGCTTGAGTTGAACTTCCAGCCGCAGGCCCGGCTGGGCGATGGCAAAATCGTGGGCTTTGAAGCTCTGGTGCGTTGGAATGATGACAAGCGTGGCTCCGTGCCGCCCTCGGAATTTGTCCAGATTGCCGAAGAGACCGGCCTGATCCTGAAAATGGGCAGCTGGGTTCTGCGCGCAGCGTGCCGCGAAGCCATGAACTGGCCGGAAGATTGCCGTGTGGCCGTGAATGTAAGCCCGGCCCAGTTCCGGCAGGGCAATCTCGTCATGTCGGTCCAGCAGGCGCTGGCGGCATCCGGTCTGGCTCCGGAGCGGCTCGAGATCGAGATCACCGAGGGCGTCCTGATCGATGACGAAGAGCGCGCCCTGAATGTTCTGCGCGCCTTGAAGCAATTGGGCGTTGGCCTGGCGATCGATGACTTCGGGACCGGTTATTCTTCGCTCAGCTATTTGCGGGCCTTCCCCTTCGACAAGATCAAGATCGATCGCTCCTTCATGACGGGGCTGCACCTGGATCGGGAAGCCCAGATCATCGTCCAGGCAACGATTGATCTGGCGACGGAATTGGGCATCCGTGTCGTCGTCGAGGGCATCGAGGAGTTTGACGAACTCCAAGCGCTGGGGGCCCAGCCGGACCTCGTCCTGCAGGGATATCTTCTGTCCAAACCCCTGACCCGGGGACAACTGGCCGGCTTT
Source organism: Maricaulis parjimensis (assembly GCF_016817355.1). Classification (GTDB taxonomy): domain Bacteria; phylum Pseudomonadota; class Alphaproteobacteria; order Caulobacterales; family Maricaulaceae; genus Maricaulis; species Maricaulis parjimensis. Next base: position 31,408 of record NZ_JADOTT010000012.1, on the reverse strand, counting down.
GCCGAGGCTTCCGCTGCCATCCGGCAGGAGATTGCCGATTGTGTCGCCGGCTGTGCGCATGAGCAGCGCAGCGCCTGATACGGGCTTCGCAACACTACAGAGTCATTCAAAACAGGCTGGGCTGGCCCGCATGGCCGAGGGGGCGTTCGAACTGGCTGTAGTCAAGTTCGGCGCGAGGGGCTGAGAGCCCGTAGCGCTTGATCGCCTGGCGGAAGCGGCGGGCGATGAGATCGGCGAGAGGGCCCTGGCCGCGGCCCCGTGTCGACCAGCGCGGATCATAGTCCTGACCGCCACGCATCTGGCGCATCAGGGAGATGACTTTCCGCGCCGCATCCGGCCGGTTGGCGGCCAGCCACTCCCGGAACAGGTCGCGGATCTCCAGCGGCAGGCGCAGGAGGACATAGGCGGCGTTGGCGGCGCCGGCCTCGGCAGCGGACTTCAGCAAGGGCTCGATCTCATTGTCGGTCAGGCCGGGGATGATCGGTGCCATCATCACCGTGGTGGGAATGCCGGCCTGTGACAGGCGACGAACGGCTTCGAGCCGTCTGTGAGGCGCCGCTGCCCGCGGTTCCATTTGCCGGGCCAGCTTGCGGTCCAGTGTGGTGATCGAAATGGCGCCCTTGGCGAGATTGTCCGCTGCCATGGGGCCCAGGATGTCGAGATCGCGCAGGATGAGCGCAGATTTGGTGATGAAGATCACCGGGTGCCGGTAGCGGGCAAAGACTTTGAGCAGGGCCCGCGTGTGTTCCAGTCTCTGTTCAACGGGTTGCCAGGCATCGGTATTGGCACCGATGACAAGCGGGGCCGGCCGGTAGCCGGGGCGGTTGAAATGCGCTTGCAGCAAAGCCGGAGCTTCCGGCTTGGCCATGATGATGCTTTCGAAGTCGAGTCCCGGGGAATAGCCCAGATAGGCGTGGCTGGGGCGGGCATAGCAATAAATGCAGCCATGCTCGCAGCCGCGATAGGGATTGATCGACTGGTCGAAGGAAAGGTCGGGCGAATTGTTGGTTGCGATGATCGAGCGCGACTTGTCTGTCAGGATGGTCGTCGCAAGGCGTGGCGCTTCCGCGTCCTGCTCCGTCCAGCCATCATCGAAAGCTTCGCGGACAAAGGCCTCATAGCGTCCTGAAAAGTTAGACCGAGCGCCGCGTCCGCGGGCGCCGGCCCCCGGGGCGGTGGGGGCTTGGGTCCGGGAGGACGCATGGGGGGCATTAAGGGCGAACCCTCCGGGGCGCTCGGTCATGGCGCTACTATGACCCCGAATGAGAACAAATCAAGAACAAAATGGAGTCGAAAAAGGGGCGAGTGTGAAACCCGCCCCCGGTTTCCGGGATGCCTAGCCGACCTTGCGCAGATCGGTCAGGAAGTCGGTGATATTGGCGCGCAGGCCGTTCAGGCTCTGCTCCTGCTGCAAAAGGATATCCGTGGAGGACACAACCTGACTGACCGAGTCCTGGGTGGATTGGGTCGCCTGTTGGACAACGGAAATGCCGCTTGAGACTTCGCCGGTGCCTTCGGCCGCTTCGTTCACATTGCGGGCGATCTCCCCGGTGGCGGCGCTTTGCTCGGTCACCGCCGCGGCGATGGCGTTGCAGGCCGTGTTGATTTCCTCGATCGCGGCGCTGATGGAGTCATTCGCGCTGACAGCGCCGCCCATCGTGGCTTGGAGTTCGGAGATCTGGCCGGCAATTTCCTCGGTCGCCTGGGCTGTCTGGCCTGCCAGGGTTTTCACTTCCTGGGCCACGATGGCGAAACCCTTGCCGGCCTCACCGGCGCGGGCGGCCTCGATTGTGGCGTTCAGGGCCAGAAGATTGGTCTGGTCTGCAATGGCCTGGATGAGTTTCACCACATCGCCGATCCGGGCCGTGACACCGTTCAGACCGGTGATCGTGGCATTCATGGCCTTGGACTTCTCGACCGCGCCATTGGCGAGATCCGCCGAGCCGACCACCTGGCGATTGATTTCGGAAATCGAGGAGGTGAGCTCCTCGGCCGAAGCCGCGACGCTCTGCATGTTGACCGAGGCTTCCTCGGCACCGGCGGCGGCGCCAACACAGCGTTCGGAGGCATTGGCGGCATTGTTCTCCAGGCTGTCAGCGGTGGTGCGCAACGTGCCGATGGCTTCGGAGACCTTGGCCATGACATCGGTCAGCTCGGTTTCCAGATTGCCAGCCAGGTTGAGGCAGTCACCATGCTTGCTCTTGATGCCGTACAGCGTGGTGTTCACGGCCCGGGCCGCATTGCGGAAGGCACCGACCATGCCGGTTTCCGGAATCAGGCGGAAATGCTGGTTCCGTCGGACATATTCCACACAGGTCTGGCTCTCACGCAGATAGGCGTCAGTCCGGTCGATGAGACGGTTGATGGCCAGTTCCATCGCGGCGACTTCCGGGTCGGAAGACACGCCGATGATGCGTTTCTCGAAATCACCATTGGCGACGGCTTCAACGATCTCGGTTGCGCGGCGGATGGCCTGGCGGTCCTTGGAATTGAACATGATGGGAACTCCTACCGGTAGCCGCGACGCTGGCCTTGGCCGAGCGTGCAGATGAATTCGTCGTATTCCATACCGGTCTCGTGAAGCTTGGCCTGGAGCAGTTTCCAGGAGGCTTCCAGCCCGTCCTTGCGATTGGGGTGGCGGTTTTCCTCTTCCCGCAGCTGTTTGTAGAGCGGGATGACATGCTCATCGAGAATGCGCCGGTCCGGTTCGCGCCGGTTGGAGTGATAGCCGACGATCTGGCCGGCATCATTGAAGCTGGGGGTCACGTGGGCGAAGACCCAGTAATGGTCACCATTCGTCGCGCGGTTCACCACATAGGCGAAGATCTCGCGCCCGTCCTGGATCGTTTCCCAGAGAAGCTTGAAAATGCAGCGCGGCATGTCCGGGTGCCGGATGAAGCTGTGCGGCTGGCCGAGGCTCTGCTTTTCAGTGACGTTGGATGCCTTCTGAAAGACGTCATTGGCATAGGTGATACGGCCTTTCAGGTCAGTCTTCGTGACGATGACCTGATCGGGGTGGAATGTTCGCTCTACGCCGGTGAGATGGATTGCTTGCGCCATGGTCGGGTCTCCGGTGCATGCAGGCTAAGCGGGGGAGGTGGCCTGCTGTGAATTTGCCCGAGAGAATGGGCCCCGGTGTGGTTAACTAAGGGTTGCGGCCTCAGGTTGCGTAATATTATATTACATCACGGTCGGGGGCGGGTGAATTCGCGATAAATTTATGTGGCACCAAATAACCCAATTGCGATTTGGGGTTGTGCGCTAATCTTCAAGTGAGAGCCGGGATTGAAGCGCGAGCATGTCGATCCAGGCCGACTTTTTCTCCGGCGGTCTGCGCAAGAGATAGGACGGGTGGAAAATGGGCAGGGCGGGAATCGTTTTGCCGGACGCCTCGCCGTCTGTGCCGCGTATCGCATAGTCCTGCCAGCGACCGCGAAGCCGGGTAATGCCGGTTGTTTCGCGCAGCAGGGCCTGGGCTGCCAAACCGCCCGCCAGGATCAGGATGTCTGGGGCTTTCAAAGCGACATGCCGTTCGATGAAGGGCAGGCAGAGAGCGATCTCGTCCTGGGTCGGTGTGCGATTGCCCGGGGGGCGCCAGTTGAGAATGTTGGACATGTAGACCGTATCGCGCTCGATCCCGATACTGGCCAGCATGCGGTCGACCAGATGCCCGGCCGGCCCGACAAAAGGCTCGCCTGACTCATCCTCTTCCTTGCCGGGCGCTTCGCCTACCACCATGACGCGCGCCGCACGGTCGCCGCGCGCGAACACCGTGTTGCGGGCGGTCCGCTTGAGCGCGCAGCCTTCAAAAGCTTCGATCGCGGATTTCAGCTCGTCGAGCGTTTGCGCCTTTGCGGCCAGTTCGAGCGAAGAGGGTCCCTCCTGCACGGTCTGGCCGAAACCGGCCGCCCGGGCGGCTGCCGCGGTCGCGGCGGGTGCCGGGCTTTGAGTGGCGCGTGAGGCTTGATGGCGCGCGGGCTCAGCCCCGGCGGAGCGCGACGGCGACGCGGCGGGCGCGCTGCGCGGCCGCACGACAGGTGCGTCGAGCTCGATGCCCGCTTCGTCCCACCAAGCGATCAGGGCCTGGAGGGCTTTTTCGTGTTTCGGGTCTAGTGGCGCTGCGGGCGGGTTCATGGGCTTACGTGTACGTTAACGTCAAAAATTTTGATCCGCGCGGCCTGACGCGCTAGATGGGTGTTCGATCCTAAGGTATGACCGGGAGCCTGCAAGCGGGGCAGTGCTCGAACAGAAGACAAAAGGGGTGGCCATTTCATGACCGACGCAGCGATTGAACGCGAATCCATGGAATATGATGTTGTCATCGTTGGCGGAGGCCCGGCGGGCCTTTCGGCAGCGATCCGGCTGAAACAACTGGCGGCCGAGGCCGGCCAGGATATTTCCATCGCGCTGCTTGAAAAAGGCGCTGAAGTCGGTGCGCACATCCTGTCCGGTGCCGTGGTTGATCCCAAGGCGCTCAATGAACTGATTCCCGACTGGAAGGCGCAAGGCGCTCCGCTCGACCAGGAAGTGAAGACGGACATTTTCGAAGTCCTCGGCGCTGCCGGTTCGATCAGTCTGCCCACGCTCTTCTTCCCGCCCCTGATGAGCAATCATGGCTGCTATATCGTCTCCCTGGGCAATGTCTGCCGCTGGCTGGGCGAACAAGCCGAAGCCCTGGGCGTGGAAATCTATCCGGGCTTCCCGGCCGCGGACCTGGTCGAGGAAGACGGTGTCATCAAAGGGGTCGTCACCGGTGATTTCGGCCTGGCGCGCGATGGCGGTCACAAGGATGGCTACCAGCCCGGAATGGAATTGCGGGGCAAGTACACGCTGATCGCCGAGGGGGCGCGTGGCTCGCTGGCCAAGCGCCTGATCTCCCGTTTCAACCTGTCCGAAGGCAAGGAGCCGCAAAAATTCGGCATCGGCCTGAAGGAAGTCTGGCGCATCGATCCGGAGAAGCACAAGCCGGGCATGGTGAAGCACACGATGGGCTGGCCGCTGGACAATTCCACGGGCGGCGGCTCCTTCATGTACCACTATGGCGACAATCTGGTGTCGATCGGTTTCGTGATCCACCTGAACTACAAGAACCCGTGGATCTCGCCCTTCGAGGAATTCCAGCGTCTCAAGACACACCCGGCGATCCGCGACGTGCTCGAAGGCGGTGAACGCATCTCCTACGGTGCCCGTGCTATCACCGAGGGCGGTTTCCAGTCCGTGCCGAAACTGGCCTTCCCGGGCGGTGCGCTGATCGGGTGTTCGGCCGGATTTGTGAACGTGCCGCGCATCAAGGGCAGCCATAACGCCATGAAGACGGGCATGCTGGCCGCCGAAAGCGTGTTTGCCGCGATGGCCGATGGCCGCAGCCATGACGAGCTGAGCGAATACCAGACGGCCTATGAAACCTCCTGGGTTGCCCAGGATCTCAAGCGCGTCCGCAACGCCAAACCGCTCTGGTCCAAATTCGGTACCGCGATCGGGATTGCCCTGGGCGGTCTGGACATGTGGATCAACACGATCACCGGTGGTTGGTCGCCCTTCGGTACGATGAGCCATGGCAAGACGGATGCGGAAAGCACGCAGCCGGCAGCCAAGTTCAAGAAGATCGACTATCCCAAACCGGATGGTGTGCTGACTTTCGACCGTCTGTCCTCGGTCTTCATCTCGAACACCAATCATGAGGAAGACCAGCCGGTCCACCTCAAGCTGGCGGATGAAGCCCTGCAGAAATCCTCCGAGCTTGGCGAGTTTGCCGGCCCGTCCACCCGCTACTGCCCGGCGGGCGTGTATGAGTGGATCGAAGACGAGGAAACGGGCGAGCAGCGCTTCCAGATCAATGCGCAGAACTGCGTCCACTGCAAAACCTGCGACATCAAGGACCCGAACCAGAACATCAACTGGACCACGCCGGAAGGTGGCGGCGGTCCGATGTATGCGGGAATGTAATCCTTTAACCGTCATCAGGCCTTGCCCTGCGGCACTAGCAGAGCGAGCATGGCGTCATGAAGCGCTTGTCTCGTGTCCTGCCGGTCCTTCTGGCCATGCCTGTCCTGGCGTCCTGCATTTCCTCGCCGCCTGAGGAAGAGCCGGTATCTGCCTATGGGGCCTTCCTGGCCGCCCGCTATGCGGGCGTGAACCGGGATGCCCACGGTGCCGCAGAGTATTATATCGAAGCGCTCGATCGAATGCCCGGCAATGCCGTGCTGACCGATCGGGCCTTCATTACCTCGGTCATCGCCGGTGATCTCGACCGTGCGGCCGAGCTGTCGATTGAGGCCTCCCAAGCTGGCGACCCCAGCCGGCTGGCGACGCTCTATCATGCCTCTGACCTGATTGCGCACCGCAACTATGCTGCGGCTCTGGAAGTGCTTGAGGCCGGCCCGGAATACGGCCCGTACAATGCCTTTTTCTCCAACATATTGAGACAGTGGGCACTGGTTGGTGATGGCCGGGCCGATGAAGCCCTGGCGGGTGCCAATGAGTTGCGGGCGCCGGGCTTCCTGTCGCCGCACCTCTGGCTGCACAAGGCCATGCTGTTTGATGCGGCGGGCGAAAGCGAAGCGGCCGAGGCCGGCTATCGCTCGGCGGTTTTTACCTCGACCTTCCGCCGTCTGGCGACGGAGATGTATGGCGACTTCCTGCAGCGCGAAGGGCGCCGGGATGACGCGATCGACCTCTATGACAATTATCTGCGTGATGATCCGGGCGAGGCGAGTATCGCCCAGGCGCGTGACGCTGCGATGAACGGTGCCCGGGCGCCGCGTCTTCCCGCCATTCCGGCCCTGGCGGCACGGGCGGTGCTGGGCCCGACGGCAGACCTGGCCGCGCAGGCCGATATGGACCTGACCATTGTCTATATGCGCATGGTCCAGCGCATGGATCCGCAATTGGCTCCCCTGCATGTCGTGCTGGCTGGGTCGCTGGACCGGATCGGTCTGCATGATCTGGCGCTGGCGGAGTATGCCTCGGTCTCGGACGGACCTTTCCATTTGGGCGCCCAGATCGATCGTATCGTGCTCTTGGCCACGCTGGGGCGGATGGATGCAGCCTATGGCGCGTCGCGTCAGCTGGCGGAGACGACCGGTGAACCGGAAGCCATGCTGCTCTATGCCGACATGGCGCGGATATTCAGCGATTGCGGGATAGCGGTGGATGTCTATCGCGAGGCGATTGCCCTGAATCGGGAGCGCGGCCGGCCGGAAGACTGGCGCTATCATTATTTCCTCGCTTCCTGCGAAGTCGTGCTGGATGACTGGGCTTCGGCGGAAGCGGCCTATCTGGAAGCGCTCGATATCGCACCAAACCAACCCGTGGTGCTGAACGATCTCGGCTATATGTGGATCGAGCGCGGTGAGCGGATTGAGCAAGCGTTCGACATGGTTTCCCGGGCCGCTCAGATGGATCCGGACAATGGCAATGTGATCGACAGCCTGGGCTGGGCCTATTACCAGCTGGGACAGTACGAACTGGCCGTGCAGGAGTTGGAACGGGCGGCCGAACTCAATCCGGGCAGCGCCACAGCCAATCTCCACCTGGGTGATGCCTATTGGCAGGTAGGCCGCCAGCTGGAAGCCGGTTTCCAGTGGCGTCGGGCGGCGGATCTCAATCCGACCGCGCAACAGCAGGCCGACATCGCCTATCGGCTCGAACATGGTCAGCCTCCACTACAGGCGCCGCAAATGGCGGAACGCGCCGAGAATACCGTCGGCCAGGACGGGGCGGACAGGCCGTGAACCCGGCTGAAATTTCGGAATTCGCACCGGCCAAGGTGAACCTGACCCTGCGGGTCGGGCGGGCGCGCGCCGATGGCTATCATCCGCTCGACAGTCTCGTCGTGTTCGCCGACTGGGGGGATGAAATACGGGTGAAACCGAGCCCGGCCTTCTTGCTCTCCATGTCCGGTGAACCGTCGCGAGGGTTGGAAGGGGGCGGGGATAATCTCGTCCTGCGGGCGGCGATGACCCTGCAACGTGTCGCCGGGGTCTCCGAGGCTGCGGCGATCCATCTGCACAAGCGTATACCGCTGGCGGCCGGCCTGGGTGGCGGATCCGCTGATGCCGCGGCAACCCTGCGGGCGCTGAACCGGCTCTGGAAGCTCGACTGGCCGCTGGACCGGCTGGCCCAGCTGGGCCTGGAGCTCGGCGCTGATGTCCCGGCCTGTGTCTTTTCGCGTCCCTTGCGCATGCGCGGTATCGGAGAATGGATCGAGATGGTGGAGACGGTGCCGGAGCTTCCCGCCGTGATCGTCAATCCGGGCGTCGCCGTGCCCACTGGGCCGGTGTTCAAATCCTATGATGCGTCCGATCCGCCCGCATTGTCGGAACGCGGTTTCTGGCAGGGCGACCTGATCGACTGGTTGTGTGAGCAAAGCAATGATCTGGAAGCGCCGGCCATCGTCCGCGAAAGCGTGATCGGTGACACGCTGGACTGGCTGAATGCCCAGGACGGCGCTCTGCTGGCGCGCATGACCGGGTCCGGCGCGAGCTGTTTTGCCCTGTTTGAAACCGAGGATCAGGCGAAGGCGGCTGCGGCCCTGTTTCCGAAAATGGCGGAAGCCGTGTGGCTGGGGCCAGCCTCGTGACGGGGCTGACCCTGCCGTCGGGTCTGGCCTTCATCGTGGCGCTCATCGTGGCGCGGCTGGTCATGGCTGCAGGCATTCTTGATCATCCCAATACACGGTCCAGCCATTCTGCGCCGACGCCGCGGGGCGGGGGATTGGGCATGTTGGCCGGAGCCCTGGCCGGCTGGGCGATCTTGCCGATAGCCAGTCCGGCGGAAGCCGCCGCGCTTTCCGGCATCGCGATCTGTGGCGTGCTGGCCGGGGGGCTGGGCCTGCTGGATGATCTCTTCACCCTGTCGGAACGCCTCAAATTCGTGGTCCTCCTGGCCGTCTCCTTCGCCTTGTCGGCGATGACCGGGCCGGTCGTGACCTTGGGCCTGGGGTTAGAGCTGCCCTGGCTGGTGGGCCTGGCGGGTTCGGCCCTGTTTGTCTTCACGACGGCCAATGCGGTGAACTTCATGGATGGTTCGGACGGGCTGATCGTGGCTTGCCTCATCCCGGCCTGTCTGGCGCTGGGGGTGATGACCGGCTCGCCTGTGGCGGTCATCCTGGCGGCGGGTCTGGCCGGATTTGCCGTCTGGAATGCACCTTTGATGCGCGAGCGGGGCCGGTTGTTCAGCGGAGATGTCGGCTCGCTGGGCGTGTCCGTTCTGTTCGCGGGCCTGGCTCTGGACTGGGCGGGCGAGGCCACACCGGGTTCGGCCTGGCTGGTGGCCCTGTTGCTGCTGCCCCTGCTGGGGGATGTGCTTTTGACCATGGGCGCGCGTGTGAAGGCGGGACGCTCGCCCTTTGTGGCGCACCGGGCCCATGCCTACCAATTACTGATCCGTACCGGGACGAGCCACCGCAAGGTCGCCCTGCTTTGGGGCGGGATGAGCCTGGCGTGTGGCGTGCTGGCCTTGATCGGATCCGCCCTGCCGGCAGGCGGGCAGGTGGCCGTTTTCGTCATCTCTGTAGCAGCCTTCACCCTGATCCATCATCGCATTCGCAACCGCGCGCGGACGCAATTGGACGATGTCTATCAATAATAGCCGGGGATGGCCGGGCGGGGATTAGTAGGCGCGCTCGACCACGAAATCGGCGAGATCGGCCAGGGCTTCGCGCCAGGGATTGGCCTCGAAGATCTCCAGCGCCTCGCGGGCCTGGCGGGCATGGGTGCGGGCCTGTTCCAGCGTGTCTTCCAGTGCATTGTGCTTGGCCATATAGGCCAGCGCCTGGTCGAAATCGGCCTCGGTCTGTTCGGTACGCGCAATCGTGCGCTCCCAGAAATCCCGTTCTTCGCCGCTCGCCGCCTGAAGGCAGAGGGCGACGGGCAGGGTGACCTTGCCTTCGCGGAAGTCATCGCCGACCGATTTGCCCAGCTTGGCGGCTGCGCCACCATAATCCAGCGCGTCATCGACCAGCTGGAAGGCCAGGCCGAGTTCGCGACCATAGGTGCGCAGCGCCGTTTCTTCCGTTTCCGAGCGTCCGGCGACGATGCCGGCCACCTCGGCAGCTGCCGCGAAGAGGGCCGCCGTCTTGGCGTCGATGATCTGGTTATAGGTCTCCACCGAGGTGGAAATGTCTTTCACGGCGGAGAGCTGGCGGACCTCGCCCTCGGCGATCGTGGAGGCGGCATTGGACAGAACGCCCAACGCCTTCATCGAGCCGGCTTCCACCATGAGGGTGAAGGAGCGGGCAAAGAGGAAATCGCCGACCAGCACGCTGGAGGCATTGTTCCAGACCAGATTGGCGGCGACCTTGCCGCGACGCATGCCGCTTTCATCGACGACATCATCATGCAGCAGGGTGGCAGTGTGGATGAATTCCACGGCGGCCGCCAGCTGTAGCGGGGCTTTCTCGGAACAGCCGATCATGTTGGCGGCAGCCACGGTGATCATCGGGCGGACGCGCTTGCCACCGGCCTCGATGAGGTAGCGGGCGAGTTCCGGGATCAGTTCGACATGACTGTCCAGCCGCTCGAGAATGAGCGCGTCGACCTTGCGCATGTCATCATAGGCCATCGCCGCCAGGCGTTCGGCGGCATTGGCCCCGTCCGGTTCCGGCTTGGCCAGCATGTCGACTCTCACGGTGCTGTCCACGCCAGCACTCCTCTTGCAGCCCTGTGAATTGACCGAGACAATAGAAACCCGGACACCCTGCGGCAAGCGGCCCGCGCGGTGACGAAACAGCACAGGGATGACATCGGCGTGAAGGACATTCTGAAAACCCCCGATCCGGTCAAACTCTCTTTTGCCCGATCCGTGCTGAATGATGCCGGGATCGAGAATTTCGTCTTCGATGAAGGCATGGCCTCCATGTATGGCGGCGGCATTGATTTCGTGGAGAAACGCTTGGCCGTGGTGGACGAGGATGCCGCGGAGGCCAAGCGCCTCCTGGCTGAAGCCTTCCGCGATGCCGAGGCCGAATGAGCGAGCCTGACACGCCGGCACCGGAAACCACGCTGGACACGCTGCTGGACGGGCAGGTGCGCCTGCACCAGTTCGCCGACGGATATCGCGCCGGCATGGATGCGGTCCTGCTGGCTGCGGCGCTGGAGGCAAGGCCGGGCGAGCATGTGGTGGAGTTCGGCTGCGGGGCGGGCGCGGTTCTCCTGTGTGCGGCGAAGCGGTTGGAGGGTGTGAGCTTCACCGGGCATGAGAAGGATCCTAATGCCGTTTCCCTGGCCGTGGATAATATTGCCCTGAACGGTCTGGCCGACCGGGTGGAGATCCAGGCTGGCGATATCGCCCAGCTGCGCCAGAACCACAGCGCTGACCAGGTGGTCTTCAACCCGCCCTTCTTCGACGACCCCAAAGCCCTGCGCACACCCAAGCCGGGCAAGCAGGCGGCCTGGCTGTCCGGTTCGGCCCCGCTAGGCGTCTGGGTGCAGGCGGCAGCCCGGGCCCTGAAGGCCAAGGGCCGGCTGACCCTGATCCATCGCGCCGACAAACTGGCCGATATCCTCGCCGCGCTGGACAAGAGTTTCGGCTCCGTCGTCATCAAGCCTATCCAGTCCCGTTCAGGCCAGCCGGCCAAGCGCATCCTCGTGACCGCCCGGATCGGCGGCCGGGCCCCGCTTCAGTTGCTGGCTCCGCTGGTTCTGCATGAGGGCGAGGGCTTCACGCCAGAGGCCGATGCGTTGATGCGCGGACGGGCCGTACTGGCGATGGGCGGTTAGGCTCTCGCCACAAGCTTGGGTTTTTCGCAGCCGCGGATCAGCAAATAGAGACAGAAGACGATTTCCGACACGGCGGTGGGCGCGATGAGCAGGTCGCTGATCTGGGCTTGCATCATCGGGGCGAGCAGGGCGAGGAAAGTGTCGGCGAGATATCCCACACCGGACACCAATGGCAGGACGGCCAGCCAGCGCGGGAAATGCGCCGAGCGCCAGAGCAGGGCGGACAGGCACAGACAGGACGCGCCGAAGAAGACCAGGGCGAAACGGTAGCCATCGCCATGCCAGTCCATCGCGGCCAGCGTGCCAGCCGGATCAAGCGCGGCCAGATCGACCGCCGCCTGCATGTGCAGGAGATTGGCACCGAGCACGGCGGCCTGGGCGAGGCGGAAGAAGGCGGCCATCAGGGCCAGGGTCTCGCTGACCGGGCGCAGGAGTTTCCAGAACAGGACGCCGACCACGACATCGGCCAGGATCATGACGAGATCGGCGGCGATCCCCAGCCGCATCAAGCCCTCGAACTCGACGATGTTCGCGGCCAGGCCCTCGGCATCGCCGTGCGAATACACGGCACCGCGCACGAAGAGTTCGGCAAACAATCCGCACAGGATGATGACGAGATAGGCCAGGCCGGTCAGGCGGGCGGTGGGGCGCAGGGTCGGGGTTTCAGACATGATATCCGGCAGGCTTTCTCTTGAGGGGGAGGGTGGGCAGGCTCAGGGCGCGAGCTGTTCCAGGATCCAGGCTTCCGCTTCGTCATAGGAGCGGAAAAAAAAACGCATTGTGCCGCCATTGGCCTGGATGATGTCTGTTGCCTGCGACAATTGGGATTCCTGGCCATTGCGGGTGATGACGGCGACCGGGATGGGGCCGAATTTGCGGGCCATGCCGCGCTGGGCGATGTTGAACTCGGTCTCATCCATTGAGTATTCCGCCCGGCGAAGATCGGCCAGTATGCCGCGCACCTCATGGCGCGCCATGGTCTGTTCGAAGGCGTTGAGCGCACCCGGCGTGTTCTCATTCGTCCGTTCGCCGCTGGCCCGGAAGCGCAGCAGGCCATTGTCTTCGATCTGGAAATCGGACAGGCCGAGAGAGAGCATGGGCGATGTCATGCTTGCAGTCTGCCTCGTCTCGGGCCTGCCCGGCAAGCTGGCGCGTGTCCGGCAAACCCCCGTCTTCGCCCGGATTTTGCCTTCGACCCGCCCATTTGGTGGATTACATGACAGGCTGGCCCGGCCTAGTCTGGGGTCGATCATCGGGGGAGATATCATGGTTCCATCCTTTCATTCCGGTCTTGCATCCGCCTGCAGCGCAGCCGCGTTCGGCCTCGCTGTGACCGCAGCGCCGGCCTTGGCGCAGGGCAAGCCTGACCCGGGACCCGGCCCGGCACCCAACCCGATCCCGGCCGAGTGCGATCTCAGCCATGAGGTGGCGTGGGGCGGGGATGCGGCGAGCGGGCTGGTCGCCACGGCCCAGACCTGGTGCACGCCGGACGACATGGTCTGGGCCCGCCTCACCGTGTCCAGTGCCGACGGGAGGGTGCGCCATGAGGCGAACTATCCCGTCGACGAAGTCATGCTCCTTGCCTGGCCGGGCGAGAACGGGCTGGCCGGCGGTCTGGAGACCTGGTTGGCTGATTTCGCCCATCTCGACACCACCGCCCATCTGCCCCGCATGACAGATGAATTTCCCTTCTACCCGGCCGAAGACCTCACCGAGGCCGACATCGACGCCCTGCGCGACCAGGACCTGCCCATGGCCTGTTATGTCCAGGGCATGGAAAGCGCCAATTGCCTGATCCGCGAGGGAGAGGGCGTGCGCGAAATCGGGCTCTGGCTGTTTCCGGGCTAGGGCGCTTATTGCCCTTCCGGCATGAATTGCCGGAAATACCAGGCGCGGGCCCAGCCGGGGCCGGGGTGCGGGGCGTCGGGGTCGACGCGTGTGCCGATTTCGGGATGGGCGGCGAGGAGGGCGGCCTCCTGGCGGTCCCAGGGATCGCGGCTGTCCGCGCTCGGTAGCCAGTCGGGCAGGGGCACGGTCGCCAGATCCACCGCGCCATCATGGACCAGGCCGAACAGGCCGCCGGGATGGTTCCAGCGTTCGATGTTGGGCGCGATGTGGAAACGAGCCCACTGCCGGTCGATCTTGAGCTGGATGCTCGTCCTCAATTCGGCCGCTTCAGCCTCCTCGTCTTCGGAAGGTTCATGGGTGCCATCGGTCGGAGTGTGTGCCGGTCTCATTCTGTCTTTCCTTTTCTCACTGCCCACAGCGGGCAGGCCGGAAAGCGCCACGCGCTTGCGCGCTGGCGGTATGAGGGGTGCGGGACACGGGTTGGCGTCGTCGCTTTGATAATTTGGGTGACACCCACCGGTGTCCCGCACGCGAAGATTTCCTCCCGCCTCGCAACGGGTATTCAAGACCAGGTGATACTGGAGCCAAACCTCGGCACTCTTGGACCCCCTGATAGCCGCTTGTCTGAGCCGGGGGTCAATCCGGCCGCCTCAAGCGCTCCGCTCCCCCAACACCCCCGACCTGACCGGGCCGGGCCTCGAGTGGTGCTGAGGCGAGGGGGAGACTACGCGAGGCGGTTGGGGGTGGGGATAAGTCAGCGCCGGATTCGAAACCCTCTCCCCTGGGGAGAGGGTGGCGCGCATGCGCCGGGAGAGGGGGGCATCCCGGTGCTTGCGGGTAATCGCGAAGACCTCGACGATCCCCCTCATCCGCCGCTTCGGGGCACCTTCTCCCCGGGGAGAAGGGGTGGGCTCTGATCCTCCTCCCCATCCAATGGGGAAGAAAGACCGACTCACCGCAGCCGGCCCGTCCGGTAGAGCCGCGCCGTCAGCAGGACCAGGACAAACTCCGTGACCAGCGAGGCATAGCCGGCCAGACCGGTAAAAAGCCCCTCCCAGGTGAGCCAGACCCACACGCCGACATGTATCGCCATGCCCAGGATGACGCCCCAGAGGGCCAGGCGCCGGCGCAGACTCAGCAGCACGAAGGCGAGGATATTGATGGATTGGTGGACGAGCATGGCGGCGGCCATGCCGTCAGGCTGGCGGGAAACGAAAACCCGTGTGTCCGGGACCGGCAGAGGCAGGACGACCCAATCGAATTTGACCAGCCAGATGGCGGCACTCCAATAGAGATACCAGAGGGTCAGCCCCGCCAGGATCAACTGGACCGGCCAAACGCCCGCCGGGCGTTTTCCCTGTGTGTGTTGTGTCATGCCCGACGCTCCCCAAAGCGTGGGGGCATTATGCGCTGGAAGGGGGGATTGAGGAAGGGTTTGGAGCGGGATGGGGTGTTGGGTGGGAGTGGGTTGGAGGCGGGGTTTGCCCGAAAACACCGAGCTTCACCCCTTCCGTCTCGTCGCTTCGCGACGATCCACCTTCCCCATCAAGGGGAAGGATGGCGGTAAATGAAAGTTTAGCGCCTCACGAGAGACCGTAACTCATCGAGTTTTTCTGCGCCAATCTTGTGGATCATTCTGTGGCAGTTCGGGCAGAGTAACGCGAAGTCCCGCATGATATCGAACGTAACATTGTCACCGTCTGCGATCCTGAAAAGTGGGCAGAGGTGGTGTGCTTCTAGGATGCTGACCGTGTTTCCATCTTCTACGCGGCCAAGGTTGTAGAAATCAGCCGTTGTCTTGCCGCAGGCTGCGCACTCGGGCTTATGGCGCTTCTTGACCTCTGAAGAGTGTTTTGCGTTGCGTTCCGCTCGCCTGTGAAGTCGGTAGCTTTTTTGGTAGTCGAGTGATCCTTTCATGCCGTCTTCATCGGCATCTTGAGCGATTGTGTCGTCTGCGTCCCAACCTCCTCGCCGAGCCAACATTCGATAAAGCCTTATAGACTCTTTGAAGTCAGAAATGAGTTCGTCGTTTTCTGGCAACTTAGCCGTATCGTAGACCGCTCCTACGACAACCGATGCTTCATATAGATCGGCTCGCCAGCCACTCGCATTCAGGTCCATTTCGATTTGGCGCAGGCGTCCCAAATCACCTTTGATACGTTTTCGCATCAGTTCCGCGCGTCGCCTCAGTTCTTGCCGAGTTTCTGGAATGCCGGATTCATCTTTTAGCCGAGTGCAGCCTTGTCCCAAGACTAAGTACAGCCGTTCGCAACCATGGCTGAGCAGGTAAACAAGGTAGAAACCTTCCTGCGTTGAAGTGGTAACTGCCCTATCCAAGACCGAAACCCAGGGTGTTTTTGTCCAGTCGCCCTGTCCTGCGCTTCCCTCTATCGAATAGCGGCCGTCGTCGCGGAGAATATCTTGAAGCGCTCGGGGCACATCGGTTTCCACGATGTCCTTTTCAGGCGCTCCCGTGAAGCTTCCATCGCGCCAGCCCGGGTTCCGGGGATAGGCGTAAGCCCATTTTTGAAGTGCATCTCTCATGGGCGCACATTGGCGGATGTGATCGCAAATTCAAGTTGTTGTCGCTACCTACTCCTCTTTCAATTTCAAAATCTCATTCCCCCTACGCGCTAAAACGCTTCGGAGGACAGGCCCGCTTTAGTCGGCCTTCAACTTCAAAATCTCATCCCGCAGCTTCGCCGCCGTCTCAAACTCCAGATCTGCCGCCGCTTCGCGCATCTGCTTCTCCAGCTCGGCGATGACGGCGGTGATATTCTCGCCGCCCTCAAAGCTCGCCTGAGCGCCATCGGACACGCCTTTCGGTTTCCCGCTCGACTTCTTGCCGCGGCCCTTCGAAGCAACACCACGCCCCTTGGCCTGGCTCTCCATCACTTCTTCCAGGATGTCGCTGATCCCTCTTGTGATGGTTTTCGGCGTGATGCCGTGTTCTTCGTTATAGGCGATCTGCTTGTCCCGGCGCCGTGTGGTTTCGTCCATGGCGCGTTGCATGGAGCCGGTGATGCGGTCGGCATAGAGGATGACTTTTGAGTCGGCGTTTCTCGCGGCGCGGCCGATGGTCTGGACGAGGCTGGTTTCGGAGCGGAGGAAGCCTTCCTTGTCGGCGTCGAGAATGGCGACGAGGCCGCATTCGGGGATGTCGAGGCCTTCGCGCAGGAGGTTGATGCCGACGAGGATGTCATAGACGCCGAGGCGGAGGTCGCGGATCAGTTCGATGCGTTCCACCGTGTCGACATCGGAGTGCATGTAGCGGACCTTGAGGCCCTGCTCGTGCATGTATTCGGTGAGATCCTCGGCCATGCGCTTGGTCAGCGTGGTGATGAGGGTGCGATAGCCGTTTTCGGCGGCCTTGCGGGCCTCGTCGATGACATCATCGACCTGGGAGGCGCCATCGGCGGCGACGGGGCGGACCTCGACGGGCGGGTCGATCAGGCCGGTGGGGCGGATCACCTGTTCGGTGAAGACGCCGCCGGTCTGGTTGAGTTCCCAGGGGCCGGGCGTGGCCGAGACGGCGATGGTCTGCGGGCGCATCGCGTCCCATTCCTCGAATTTGAGGGGACGGTTGTCCAGGCAGGAGGGCAGGCGGAAGCCGTGATCGGCCAGCGTCTTCTTGCGGTTATAGTCACCCTTGTACATGGCGCCGAGCTGCGGGATGGAGACATGGCTCTCATCGGCGAAGACGAGGGCATCCTCCGGCAGGTATTCGAACAGGGTGGGCGGCGGCTCGCCCGGCTTGCGGCCGGTCAGGTAGCGGGAATAGTTCTCGATGCCGGCGCAGGAGCCGGTCGCCTCCATCATTTCCAGATCGAACTCGGTGCGCTGTTGCAGGCGCTGGGCTTCCAGCAGCTTGCCCTCGGCCTCCATCCAGGTAAGGCGCTCTTTCAGCTCTTTCTTGATCTGGACGACGGCCTGGTTGAGCGTCGGCTTGGGCGTGACATAGTGGGAGTTGGCGTAGAATTTCACGCTCTTGAGATCGGTGATCGCCTTGCCGGTGAGCGGATCAAACTCGGTGATCTGCTCGACCTCGTCACCGAAGAAGGTGAGGCGCCAGGCGCGGTCATCATAGTGGGCCGGGAAGACTTCCAG
Organism: Maricaulis parjimensis; assembly: GCF_016817355.1. GTDB lineage: Bacteria > Pseudomonadota > Alphaproteobacteria > Caulobacterales > Maricaulaceae > Maricaulis > Maricaulis parjimensis. The sequence continues at coordinate 13,733 of NZ_JADOTT010000012.1, read as the reverse complement.
ATTGTCGCCGCGCAGGCGGAAGGTTCCGCGGATGAAGGCGGCGTCATTGCGCGTGTATTGCAGATCGACCAGCTGGCGCATGACCTGGCGCGGATCGATCTCGTCGCCCGGCTTCACCTCGAAGGTCATCGCCGTATAGGTCTCCACCGAGCCGATACCGTAAATGCAGGAGACCGAGGCGACGATGATCACGTCATCGCGTTCCAGGATGGAGCGCGTGGCAGCGTGGCGCATCCGGTCGATCGCCTCATTGATGGAGCTTTCCTTCTCGATATAGGTGTCCGTGCGCGGCACATAGGCCTCGGGCATGTAATAGTCGTAGTAGGAGACGAAATACTCGACCGCATTGTTCGGGAAGAAGCTCTTGAACTCGCCATAGAGCTGGGCGGCGAGCGTCTTGTTGGGGGCGAGGATCAGGGCCGGGCGCTGCACCGCCTCGATGATCTTGGCCATGGTGAAGGTCTTGCCCGTGCCGGTGGCGCCGAGCAGGACCTGGTCGCGCTCCTCCGATTCCAGGCCTTCCACGAGTTCCTTGATCGCCGAGGGCTGGTCGCCCATGGGCGTGTATTCGGACACGCACTGGAAGCGCAGCCCGCCCTCTGCCTTGTCCGGGCGCTCCGGGCGGTGCGGCGTCCACTCGCCCGCGGCCGACGGGACCATGTCCAGCACGAAGTCTTCCGGCGCGGTGAGCGTGTCGTCGAGGGTGAGCTTGGTCATGGGGGGAATATGCGGTCTCGCGGGCGCGGGGACCAGAGGTGTCACTGCGGGCCGGGCGGGGTCCTTGCCAGCGTTGTGTCAGGAGAACACGTCAAAAATGTCGTCATACGGAATCACTCGCCGCTCATCTGGCGTTAAACATGTTGGGCGTAGGGTGATCCTCGACTTTTGATGGAGGAGACCATGTCAGTCCCTGGCGATGCAGCAATCAATATTCTTCTGGTCGACGATAGCCGTCCGGTTCGAACCGTCCTGAAGACGCTGCTCTGTGGTCTCGGTGTCACGCGCATCTACGAAGCTGAAACGCGTGAGGAAGCTTTCATCATGGCGCGGGTTTGCCGCCCCGACCTAGCGATTATCGACTATGATCTCGGCCGGGAGACCGGTGTGGACCTGGTTCGCGCCTTCCGTGACGCGGCGCACAGCCCGATGCCGGAAATCCCGCTCATCCTGCTCTCGCCGACCGGCCAGGAACACCTGACCGCCGGAGCGCGCGAAGCCGGGGTGGACGCCATCCTGCCCAAGCCGGTGACGGCGCGGATGCTGGGTGACAAGATTGCCGAACTGACCGAGGGCGCGGCCCAGCAAACGGTCGATGAGGTGGAGCGTAAACAGGCCTGACTGGCCACCCGGTAAGCCGGGACAGAGTTCAGGTCGGTCTGGGGGAGACACGGTCGTGCTGAAAGGTATGCGCATCCTGATTGTCGAGGACATTCCGTCCATTCGAGATCTGGTCGCGCGCCTGCTCCAATCCCTGGGATGCCGCGATGTGCATGAGGCGGAAGACCTGACCTCGGCGCGCAAGAAGCTCGACCAGTTCGGCTATGACGCGGTCCTGCTGGACTATGAGCTGTCTGGTGAGAACGGTCTGAGATTGCTGCGCGGCCTGCGCAAGCAGACCTGGCACTTCAACCGCGATGTTCCCGTGATCGTCCTGACAGGGCATGCCGGAGCGGAGCTGATCGAAAGCGCGGTGGCCGCCGGGGCCAATGCCTATCTCGTCAAACCTGTCATGCCGGACCGGCTGGGGCAGCGCATTCTGGATGTGCGGCAAAAGACCGGCTGGACGCGCCCCGCCGTCGGTTCCGTTCCGTCCGAACCGGACAGTGATGACATTGAGTGGATCGACTGACCCGCTCTAGCCGTCCTGCTCCGGCAGGCCGGTACGCGGCATGGCCGCCTCGCTCTCCCATTGATCCGGAAAGATCAGCCCGTCCGTGTCAAAGCCGCGATCGCGCAGGCTCTGCAGGCGTTCCTCGATGAGCGCCGGGTCGGGCCGGGGCGTGCGGGACAGCATCCACAGATAGCGGCCGGCGGGTTCCGAGACGAGGGCCCAGGAATAATCCTCCGCCAGATCGATCACCCAGTAATCCCCGTAGAAGGGCCCGAAAAAGCTCACCTCAAGGCGGGAGGTGTCAGACGGGTCGGGCAGGCGGGCGCGGCCATTGGCGATGTCGAGCGGTCCGTCCAGCCCGTTCTTCCAGCAGCGATTGATGACCCGGATCCGGTCCTCGCCCTGGCGTTCGTAGAAGGCTGTCACCCCGTGGCAATCGCGCTCGAAACTGTGGTCGGCGCGGAAAATTTCGAACCAGAGCCCGGCATAGCGGTCCAGATCGATCGGGCCGACGGTCTGCGGCGGCGTGTCCCCGGCGAGCCGGTCACGCGGGCTTTCCATGCAGGCGGTCAGGGCAAGGGCGGGCAGGATGAGCGCAAGGCGGGTCAGAAAACGCATGACATGTCTCCGGTCGGGTGGGGGCTGAGATAGGTGGGTCGGCGGGCAAGTCCAGAGTGCGTGTGCTTGGATAAACGTCAGGATTGCTGTTAACTTCCCTGCAATCTGCGCGGGGAGGGTAATATGAGCGAGACTTATGCGGAGGCGGATGAGTTTGATCCCGATCTTATCCAGTCCTTCTTTCACCGGGCGGGCCAGCGGCCAGATCCGGCGGCGAAACTGATGGCCAGCCTGCTCCGGGAAATATTCGCCATGGAGCAATTCGCCCGGACGCGGGGCATTGTCATTCCCGACTCCGTCCGGAGCGATTTGCCGGCCTTGCTGGAGCTTTTGTCGGACAAGGGCGATGACGGGGAAGCCCTGGATCTCGATGATGACGACGTGCAGGGAGGGACTGATGCGGATCGATCGTGACACGCTGCGTCTGGCCATGAAGGTGCATCGGGAATTGTCCGATGCCATCGCGCCGGCGACTCCCGGGACAATTGAGGCGAGCCAGCTGAGCCGGAACTGGGTGCTGCAGGTGATCGGCGGAACGGGCGGTATAGCCCTGGTCTTGCTGGTCATCCTGACCGCTTGGCCGCAATTGGGCGCCTGGCTGGCCTTTGGCACGGACTCCGCGGATCCGACGCTGAAACGCGTGCTCGGCGCGATCCTGGGGGCGACGCTTTTCGCGCTGTGGAGCGCGCGGACCTATATCCGCGACGGCACGTTCAAGAAGCAATATTACCAATACTACCTCCACCGTTTCGTGCTGGGTATTTTCACCGGATTCCTGATCGGCGAGCTGGCCAGCACCAATGTGCAGCTGCGCGAGGTGGCGGAGGGGTATGGTGTGCTGGCGATTGCCATTGTCGGCGGATTTGCGGCGGAGGCCGTGATCCAGATCCTGCAGCGGATTGCCGATATCCTTGTGGCCGCCATCCGCGGCAATGAATGGGAACAGGCGCGCACCCAGGCGGAGACCGAGACACGGCGCCGGCTGGGCGAGGCCGCGGCTCAGGTCCAGGACGCACTGGCGGAAACGGATGATGCGGCCCGCGAAGAAGCCCTGCGGGATGCGGTCAGCCGGATGCGCCAGCGCTGATCTGGCGCCTCACGCCTCGTCGTAGACGTCGGCCTCGATGACGGCGTCCATGCCGATCTCGATATAATCGCCCAGCATGGGGGCGCCGAGGAGATAGGTGGCGGTGGAACCGGTGCGGCGACGGCGGGCTTCGCGGACGGCACGGGGGAAGTCTTCCCCGTCAAAATCGCCGCGGCCGATCCAGTAGAGCGCAACGAGCTCGGCCTGGGCTTCCTCGTCCAGGCTTTCCAGCCAGTCCTCGATCTCTGTGCGGATTGGATCGATCTCGCCGGTCATCAGCGTTTCGACGGCGTCGGTTTCGGAGCTGTCCGGATCGCGGTCGAGCTCGAAATCCTCCACCTCTTCCTTGCTGTCATAGGCGCGGGCGCGAAGGATGAGTTTGCGGACAGTGTTCTCTGCAATGTTCATGACGACGTCCTTTCACGTCTGACGCGATGAACGGTACGCAACGGGGCAAGCCTAGCACGAAAGCGGCGGGCTGTGATCACACAAACCGGCTGCGGCATGGCGACGCGGATCGCCTGTCAGGCGAATTTCCCGGCACGCAGCCCCGCTCTCTCAAGACTTGGTTAAGGACGATTGGCGAGTATGGGGCCAGTGATTCACCCTTCGCCGCTCGCGAGACCCCATGTCCGGCAGCTTTGATCGTATCCGTGTCCTGATCGTTGAGGACAATGCGCACATGTCGACCATCCTGCGGACCATTCTGCAGGGCTTCGGTGTGCGGACGATCGTGGAAGTGCGCGACGCGGCCGACGCCTTCGAAACGATGCGCGATGTGAACCCGGACTTCGCCCTGGTCGATTACATGCTGGGTGATCTGAACGGGCTGGAATTCACCCGTCTTGTTCGCACGGCATCGGACAGCGCCAACAAGTATCTGCCCATCATCATGGTCACCGGCCACACCGACCGGTCCAAAGTGCTTGAGGCGATCAATGCCGGCGTGAACGAATACTTGGCCAAGCCGGTGCGCCCGGTGGATCTGTTCCACCGCATTACCGCGCTGATCGAGCGGCCGCGCCGCTTCATCAAGGCGTCCACCTATTTCGGCCCGGACCGCCGCCGCCGCCAGGATCCGCGTTTTGCAGGCCCGTGGCGCCGTTCGACGGATGATGAAAACTCGGCCACCGGCTGATCCGCGGTCCGTGCATCAGGCGTGTTTGAATACGGCCTGCGTCTCTTCCACCCTGCGGTACAATGAAAAGGCGATAACGGCCTCTTCGGCGCCAACGGCTTTTCGCTTGCGGATAATCGTCGCGAAGTCTGGATTATTGACCAGCAGGCCCGGCCCCATGCCCGTCAGCTCGCTTCGCGCGATCAGCGCGGTATCGCAGGCCAGTGGCAATCCGCATCCCGTCTGGCAGGACAGGGCATCGGCCCGTTCGAACAGGTCCAGCATCCCCCCCACTCGGCACAGCTTTCATCGGCAATGGCGCAGCTCACGCCCAAGGTCTGCAGCGCGGATTTCAGC
>NZ_JADOTT010000012.1:0-8713 GCF_016817355.1 Maricaulis parjimensis | reverse complement strand
GGGCATCGGCCCGTTCGAACAGGTCCAGCATCCGCCGCGCAGCGGCGGGATCCGAAATCACCACCCGCCCATAGGCGTCAAAGCCGAGTTCATTGAGCGTGAAGGCAATCGCGGTCCGGTCGGCCATGCGGTCTCCTGCGTGTGTTTGTGGAACGCTGCACGCAAAAGATGTACACGTTTTGTTCCGGTCCGGCAAGGGGGCATTGTTTCCCCCGGGCGCAGTCCCGGGGCCAACTAGGTGTTCTGCCTTTTCATCGGATGAGGATGCGGCGCCTTCGGTGGGCCCCGGAACAAGTCCGGGGAAAATGCGAGTGGGTGCGGCAGGTGCGTTCTCTCTCTCCTGAACCATCTCTCCTTTGTCATCCCGGCCGGTCGCCCCGCGAAAGCGGGGCATAGAGCCGGGACCCACAATCCCGGTTTGAATCCAGCTATCGGAAATGGCGGCGTCTGCTTTCGGGCTGATCCTGTGTGTATGGGTCCCGGACTTGCGTCCGGCTCAAGGCCGGACATCCATCCGGGATGACAAAGTGATGCGGTTGAAGAAGCGGAAGTAGCTCCACAGGTTTTCACCTTGGAGGGATGAGAGGTGTGCGGGAGGCCGGCGCTTGCCGTGCCGGCGTGTTTTCTAAGTGTGTGTGACAGGCACTTGCCTCCCGCACGCGGAGATTTCCCGAACGCTCTCGCCCCCGTTTCCAATCCGGCCGGTATTCAGGTCGGGCGTTTAGTGCCGTCAGACCGGGCCGGACGCCCTGCCGGTGCTCGGGATGTCACCCCCTCGCGCGGACAGGCTCCGCAAACCTCCGGGCACAAGGGACTGAGCTCGCGCCTCTCTCCCCGGAAGTCGAGGAGGAGTCTCTCACAGGTTTTGGGGGTGGGGATAAGTGGGGGCAGGCGAGGGATATGTCCCTCTGCCTGGCCTAACCCCGCGCCGCGGCCAGCAGCGCATCAATCTCGGCGTCTTCGGTGCACCAGGATGTGACGAAGCGGCAGGAGCCGTCCGGCCATTGGTAGAAGCCGGCGCCGGCGGCCATGAGGCGATCGCCGAGGGCTTCGGGGAGGCGGGCGAAGATCTCATTGCCCTGAACGGGGTGAAGGACCTCCACCCCATTGGCTTCGGCCAGCCCGTCAGCGAGACGGCGGGCGCGGGCATTGGCCGTGCGGGCGAGGTCGAGCCAGAGATCATCGCGCAGCCAGGCATCGAACTGGGCGGCCATGAAGCGCATTTTCGGGGCCATGTGGCCGGCGCGTTTCTGGCGCGCCTGGAGTTCCTCATACCGCTCCATGACGGAGGGGAAGAGGATGATGGCTTCTGCCCCGAGCGCGCCATTCTTGGTCGCACCAAAGCAAAGCGCATCGACCCCGGCTTTCCAGGTCAGTTCCGCGGGCGAACAGTTGAGCGTCACCAGCGCATTGGCAAAGCGGGCGCCATCCATATGCACAAAGGCAGGCCGCGACTTCACCCGCGCGGCGCGCTCGGCCACATCGGACGGGGTGTAGGCGGTGCCGCTCTCGGTCAGATTGGACAGGGAGAGGACGCGCACCGGGCTGGAATGGACGAAGCCTTCGGGGATTTCCCCGAGTGCGCGGTCGAGCGCCTCCAGCGAGATCCGGGCGTGATCGCCCAGGAGCGGGATCAGCTTGCCGCCGCCGGTGAAGAATTCCGGCGCGCCGCGCTCATCGCGATGAATATGCGCTTCGTCATGGCACAGAATGGCGCCGTGATTGGGGCACAGAACCGACAGGGCCAGCGCGTTGGAGGCTGTTCCGGACACCGCGAACATGAGTTTGAGGTCGGTCTCGAAAATCTCTTTCAGCTTGGTCTCGACCCGCGCGCAGATCGGATCATTGCCATAGCTGGGCGCAAAACCCGTATTGGCGGCAGCGATTGCGTCGAGAAGCGCGGGATGGGCGGGAGCGGTGGTGTCGGACAGGAAATTCATGGCGCCAATGGAGGCGAGTTGGCGGAGGAGGTCAATCGGGAGGGGGTGCGTCAGGTGCAGATCTCGACATTGTTCACGATGATGGCTGCACCATCTCCGGTTCGGCTGACGAGTTCGCTGGCCCAGGCCTGGTTCGCCGCCCACCAATTCTCTCCGAGCGCATGCCGCGCGATGTCCAGGTCGCCGGGGTGCGCTTCGGACAAACCGACATTCTCGCCCGGACTGCTCCGCAGAGCGAGAGACCGGCAGTTTCGGGCGCGTTGGAGTAAGCCGGATTCCCGAGAAGGAGCCGTCAGGCACTCGCGCGTTTCCGGATCGAAAACGGAAATTTCATCGGCTCGATGAAACACAAAGTTCAACCTCCGGAATGTGGAGCCGATCAGTCGTGCTGTTATTTCGCGAGAGTCCGGGTTGATCACGTAATAGCTGGTTGCGCCGACCTGGAATTCGGGGTTTGCCAACTCGAACGGCCCCAAGTCCGTCTGGATGAGCGGAAGGCCAGATTCGGAATAGCCGAGCAGGGCGACCGCACCATCCGTGTCGCACGGAAAGTCGTAATTATAGAGCGTGACAGCGTATTCAGTTTCGGGGCCATCATTCAGCCGGCCCCGAATGGCAAAGCGGGTAGCCCAATAGGGCGAGGGCGCCAGAACAGCCTCTGGCAGCCTTTGATGGGTCAGGCGCGTCCTGAACTGGGGATCGTCTGCAGGGATACCAGAGAACAGGTCGAGCGAGAGGCATCCACTGCTTTGGTTCAGCTCCAATGCCAATGGGCATTCTGGCAGTGCCAGAACGCGCTCGAGATCGGTGTCGCCGGCCGATGCGTCAAAGGCTACAAGGCCCAGTGCTGACGATGAGACGATCAGGAATTTGAGGTCAGGGCGCAAGGACACGGCTTTCTGAGACGATCTGTAATTGTGTCGACAAGCTCCACCCGGTCAAGCCTTTGGAAGCGCTCACCCAGACCTAGTCCCCGAACGCCGGATCCGGGTGCAGGGCTGGCAGGGTGTCGCGCATCTGGTCGGCCGTGCCGGTGGGGCGGTTGGCGGGGTTGGCGAGGGTAGGCTGACCCTTGAGGTCGCGGACGGGAAGACCCCCTGCGGCCTGCAGGGCAGCGATGCCATTGCTCAGCTCCAGCGCCATCTGCGCTTCGACCCGGGCGATTTCCTCCGGATTGGCAAAGCGCAGCAGGGAGAGACCCTCTTCCGCCGTGTCCGGGCAGGCCCCGGCTTCGCGATTGGCCTCGGAGCTGGACAGGCAGAAGGCATTGCGGACGGCAAAGCTGGTTGATCCGGGGCCGGCCGGGAAGGGCAGGGCTTCGCCGATGAATTCGGTCTGGGGCGAACCGCCGCCGGTGATCGCGTCAGGCGTCTCTTCCTCGTCCTCGGGCAGCGCGTCGGTCTGGGCCAGGACTTCCGGTGCCGGCGGCTGGGCCGGGTCTGCGGGGACAGAGGGCGCTTGTTCGACCGGTTGTTCCGCTTCGGGCTGTTCGAAGTCCGGTTCTGGCGGCGCCTCCGGTTCCGGGGGGGCTTCGGGCTGCGGCGGCAGGGTGACGAGCACGATGTCGAGGGCTTCGGGTTCCGGATCCGGGATCGCGGCGCGCGGCAGGAAGAGCAAGAGCGCGATGAGGCCGGAATTGATGGCGAACGCGAGCGCGCCGGCGAAAATACGGCGGCGCACAGTCTCACTCGGCGCGGTCAAAAACTCACCGCCCAACCCACTCTCCTGTTCGGCCCCCGCCGTCAAGACGCGTTCAGGGGTAAACGAGGCCGGGCGGACTGACCAGCACGAAACCGCTTAAATCCTGTTCATGTCGACAGATTCTGCCCAGACCACATAGCGCAGCGGGCCCGGCGTGATGGAGCCGAAGGGCCAGCAGGTGACCAGGGCGAGGCGTGGTTCGCCGCCCGCAACCTGGATGCCGGACCGGTTGGCGTCGACGATCTCACTCCCGGTGACGCGGAACAGGGCGGGCGGTCCGTCCGGTCGTTCCACCACGATGGTCTGGCCCGGCTCGACATCGCGCAGGAAGGCGAAATGCGTGTCGCGATGGGCGGCAATCACGCTGACCCCGTTCTCGCCCGGCCGGACGGACTGGCTGAGCAGGGAGGGGCCGAAGGCGAGGGCTTCGCCCCCCGCTTCGGCCAGGACAATGGCGTGTTCGCCCAATTCGGGGACGGAGAGCCGCGCCACGGGCCAAGTATCGGCCCAGGGCCATGGTGTTGGCGCGGACTCTCCGTCGATTGCACGCGTCCAGGCTTGCGCCAGAAGGAGTTGTGCAATGTCGGCTTTCACCGGGATCCACAAGCCCTGGGCAAGGGCGAGGGCTCCGGCGGCGAGGCAGGTGATCGCGCCGCCCCGCAGGAGGTTGGATCGGGTCACCACAGGCGGCGCTCCCGGTTCATCATCAGGAAGATCAGGCCAGCCAGCATCAGCAGGGCTCCGGCCCAGGTGAAGAGCTGGCGCGGCGTGGCGGTGGCCGGCAGGGCCAGGCCATTCTCGGCGGCCAGGGCGGCCTCTTCCGGCGAGGCATGCGCCTGCAGGCGGTCGAGGAGCTCGGTGTCCAGCGCGGCGTGCCGGACCGGATTATTCCGGTTCACGGCGCCGAAATCCCAGCCCTGCGGCGCCATCTGGGCAATGTCCTGGCTGTGCAGCGGGGCCGTGGCCGGGCGGGCCGGGGTGACATCGACGGCGACCAGGCTGGTCAGGCGGGAGACGAGATGGAAATCCAGCGCGGTGCGCAGGACGGCCGCGTCGACCTGGGCCGCATTGGCGCCCTGGAAACGGGTCTCCTCGATTCCCTTGATCCGGTTGCGGGCCCACAGGGCGGCGATGCCGGAAGCGGGCTGGGCATCGGCCAGGTCGAGCCGGGTCTGCCAGCCGCGCTCGGCGAGCCGGCCTTCCAGCAGGATCATGGCGTCCGGATCGGAGACACGGGCGGTCATGAAGACGGGCTCGCCGTAATAGAGGTCGGGCAGCGGGGCAGGCCAGATTTCCGCCAGGGCACCTTCCGGGAAGAGCGCGTCCAGCTGGGTCATGACCGGGCGTTCCAGCGCGGTATAGAGCTGGGCCATGCGCTCGGAGACCTCCGAGACATTGCCGATATGGGTGAACGTGCCGCGACCGGCGCGGGCGGCGCGTTCCATGAAATAGGTATTGGGGGCGGACCCGATACCCACCGGGAAGAGGCGGGAGCGGCCCAGATCCTCATAGATCGCGTTGAAGAGCTGGCTTTCATTGCCGATCGCACCATCGGTGAGGAAGACGATCTGGCGGACGCGGCTGGTATCCTCCGGCGTGTCATCGGTGAGGGCCGCCTGCATGGCGGGCAGCATGTTGGTGCCGCCCTCGGCATTGAGGCCGCGGGCAAAGCGGCGCGCCTGACGCAGGCGGGCCGGGCTGGCTTCCACCGGGGCGGGGAAGACCTGTTCCATCGTGTTGTCGAAGCGGATGATGTTGAACCGGTCCTCCGGCTGCAGCCGGTCCAGCGCGTCCAGCAGGGCCTGGCGGGCCTGGCGCATGGAAGTGCCGGCCATGGAGCCGGAATTGTCGATCACGAAGATCGTCTCGCGCGGACGGCGCTGGGTGTCCGTGCCCAGCGTGGCGGGCGGCAGGATCTGGGCGAGCAGATAGGTCTCGCCATTCCACTCCTCGGTGAAGAGGGCGGCGCTGGGGGCAGTCTCATCGGCCGGGCGCCAGGTCAGGACAAAATCGCGGTCGGCGGGGATGGGGCCGTCGGCCAGCTCGATCCGGGCCGTGCCGGGCTGTGACCGGTCGATGCGGGTGGCGTGATAGAGGCTGGTGATCGCGCCCAGTTCGAAGCCGGGGCGCAGCTCGGCAGTGATTGTCACCGGCAGGCGCAGCTGGTCGCCCGGTTCGCCGGACGGGGCCATGACGGGCGGGGTGATGCGATGGGCATCCGGTACGGAGGGCGGCACGGGATATCCGGTCTCGGCGACGAGCTGGAAATCGGCGGCCTGCGGGATGTAGCGCGGGGTCAGGCCCAGCGGGATGCGCATTTCGAACGTGCCATCGCGCAGGCGGGCGACGTCCTGGTATTCGATCTGGATGATGATGGTCTCGCCGGGGCCGATATTCGCCACTGAAGTGGTGAACATGTTGGGGCGTTCCTGCTCGACCAGACTGGCGCGCTGGCCATTGTCGCGGGCCTGCTCATAGATGCGGCGCGCGGCCTGGCGTTCATGGATCTGGCCCTCGATGAAGCGGTCACCGACCTGCATGCGCAGGCGGTCGACACCGCTATCGGCAGGCAGGGGGAAGACATAGCGCGCCTCGACCCATTGGTCGGAGGGGTTCTCGAAACGCTGGGTCACGCGGGTGCGGATGACCGGGCCGGCGGTCTCGATGGCGATATCGGTCGCCAGCATGGGGGCGGGGAGGTAGACGCCGGGCTCGACCGTCTCGATCAGCAAGGCGCCTTCGGAAATCTCGGAGAGCCGGACCAGGCCTTCAATGCGCTGGGGTTCTGTGGGCTCGGCCAGCGTGTCCGCCTGGGCATCCGACCAGAAAAGAAAGGCGGAAATCGCGAAGGCCGCGATGGCGAGGCATAGGCCGAATCCGGCCTGTCCGCCGGATGAGTGATGTGTGCGCGCAGACGCCATGACGGTGTCTCCCCTGATTGTGCCGGCCGCCCCGTTGCGAGGTGAAAAGGCGGGGCAGCCGGCGTCCCTGTCCGCTGTCACGCTGGAACGGGATCGAGGATGTGGCGGGGCCAGAATGGGGCGAGAGCGGGATTAATCTGGGCCATTGCGGGGCGGGGGCTCCGGCAGAGCCGGTCGCAAGACATGCAAAAACGCCCGCGCGCCTGGGCGTGAATGCATGGCTGGGGGATTGGCGGGCCGGGCCGTGCCGACTAGGGTTTGCGCTCCTGCTGATTTGATCCACCGGACACGCATCATGACCTTCACGCCCTCGACCGCGCTGCAGCGCGTCAAACCTTCCGCCACGCTGGCCGTCACCCAGAAAGCGCGCGAGCTCAAGGCGAAGGGGATTGATGTGATTTCCCTGGGCGCGGGCGAGCCGGACTTCGATACGCCGGACCACATCAAGGAAGCGGCCATCGCCGCGATCCGCCGGGGCGAGACGAAATACACGAATGTCGACGGCACGCCGGAGCTGAAGGACGCGATCGTCAAGAAATTCCGCCGCGATAATGGGCTGGAATACACGGCGGCCCAGGTCCATGTGTCCACGGGCGGCAAGCCGGTGATCTATAACGCGCTGCTGGCCTCTGTGAATCCGGGCGATGAAGTCATCATCCCGGCGCCCTATTGGGTGAGCTATCCGGAAATGGTGAACCTGGTGGGCGGCACGCCGGTGCCGGTGCGCGCCGGGATCGAGACCAATTTCAAGATGACGCCGGACCAGCTGGAAGCCGCGATCACGCCGAAAACGCGCTGGCTGATCCTCAACTCCCCGTCCAACCCGACGGGGATGGGCTATACGGCCGCCGAAATCCAGGCCCTGGCTGATGTGCTCCTGAAGCATCCGCATGTCTGGATCATGACCGACGACATGTATGAGCACATTGTCTATGACGGCTATGAGTTCGCCACGATCGCCCAGGTCGAGCCGAAACTCTATGACCGCACCCTGACGATGAATGGTGTCTCCAAGGCCTATGCCATGACCGGCTGGCGGATCGGCTATGCGGCCGGCCCGCAGGCCCTGATCAAGGAAATGGGCAAGGTGGCCTCCCAGACCACGTCCAACCCGTGCTCGATCAGCCAGGCCGCATCAGTAGAAGCGCTCAATGGCGATCATGATTTCCTGAAGGCCCGCAATGCCGCCTTCCTGCGCCGGCGTGACCTGGTGTTGGAGGCGATCAATGGCTCGGACGGGCTGGTCGCCCCGACGCCGGAAGGCGCTTTCTATGTGTTTGCCGACTGCACGGGTGCGATCGGCAAGACGGCGCCGGATGGCACGCAAATCAAGACGGATACGGATTTTTGCTCGGCTCTGCTCGAGGCAGAAGCCGTCTCGGTCGTGCCGGGTGTCGCCTTTGGTCTGGAGCCGGGCTTCCGGATCTCCTACGCCACGGATGACGACTCCCTGATTGAGGCCGGCAAACGCATCCAGCGCTTTTGCGCCAGCCTGCGCTGATATCGAATTTCTCTATAGCGAACCCAACAAATCCTGATTTGATTTGTGGTTATGGGGCGCCCATATAGATGGGGACGCCGCGGCCTTGCCGCACGCGAACCAAAATGGAGAGAATAATGAGCATCAATATGGGTCTGACGGACACGCAGCGCGAAACCATGGCGAAAGCCGTGACGGCCGTCCTGGCGGACACCTACGCGCTCTATTTCAAAACCCACGTCTATCACTGGAACGTCACCGGTGCGCGCTTCCACGATCTGCACAATCTGTTCGAGCTCCAGTATAACGAGCTGTGGACGGCGACCGATGTGATCGCCGAGCGGATCCGCGCCCTCGATGTGGTCGCCCCGCGCTCCTATGGCGAGATGCAGGAAGCGGCCTCGATCAAGTCGGGCGGCGATGCGACGGAAGCCAATGACATGCTGAAGGATCTGGTGAAGGGACACGAGACCGTTGTCGCCACCATCCGCAAAGCGCTGGAACTGGCCGGCGAGCATGGCGATGAAGCCACCGCCGACGTCCTCACCCCGCGCCTGACCGAGCACGAAAAGACCGCCTGGATGCTGCGCTCCACGATCGGGTGATTGGCGATTTCAGACTGAATGCAGAGCCCCGGCCTGATGGCCGGGGCTTTTTGTTTCCTCCCCAAC
>NZ_JADOTT010000011.1 GCF_016817355.1 Maricaulis parjimensis | reverse complement strand
GGCAGAGAATCAACAGCGAGAACACAACATATTGTGTTCAAGCTTACCGAAACGTCTACAGCTTGATGCGCGGCGGGCCTTTTTCTTGGCCTGACCATTCAGTCAGGGCATTTCACGCAGCCGTCCGGCATGGGCCTTCATGGCATCGGTGAGATAGGCAGAAAAGCGCGGGCTGAGCCGTTCATAGCGGGCAATGAAGTCGGGATGGGAAAGATAGAGGTCGGCCAGCCCTTCCACGGCTTCGGGCGGACAGGGCCGTTTCCAGATCCGCGCCATCAGGGCCCGGTGCGCCTCCAGGTGTTCGGCATTGTCACTCGATGAAGGATCCGTCCCGGCCTCGTGCAGGGTGACGAGCTCGAACTCGATGGCACGCAGGACTTCCATTTCGGCCTGCATCGCCGTTTCACCGGCCTTGTCCGTGGGCCGGGCTTCCTCGATCCGTTCGGCCATGTCCGGACCATAGCGTTCGATCAGCCAGGCTTCATACCCGGCCTGTTGTTCCGGCGGGAAGGATTTGTAGAGATCCTCGACAGGCATGTGGCGTTTTCCCTTGAGCGCATCGATCGTGGCATCCAGCGCGGCCAATGTCTCCCGCAGGCGCTGGCTGTCCTCGACCAGTCTCTCACGGTGGCGCAGGAGGCGGACAAGCCGGTCACTGTCCGCATCCAGGAGAGGCCCGATATCGGCCAGGGACAGGCCCACCGCCTTGTAGAAGAGAATGTCCTGCAAGCGGTCCAGCTCGGCCCGGCCATAATGGCGATAGCCATTCGACGCCACGACGGCCGGGACCAGAAGGCCCAGGCTGTGATAATGGTGCAAGGTTCGAACGGACACGCCGGACAGGCGCGCCAGCTCACCCACGGAATAGGTGTCAATCTGTGTCATGGGACGGGTATGCGCCCTCACCCGACGTGAGGGTCAAGCGGTTTTCCGACTATTCGGCCGGATGATCACGCTCACCGAAGGCACCGCGGACGCGGGTCCACAGCCAAGGGAAACGGCGAAGGAAGCCGGTGATATAGCCGTGCAGGGTCTTGGAGGCCGCGGCGACCAGGATGACACCCAAAAAGCCCATGGGCAGGCCGACCGGGATGATCGGCGTCAGGATGGCAACCGGAACGGCCAGCACCATCAGGGCCAGACCCACAGCGATACAGATGGCACGAATCACGAGCACGACAACGGCGCCAAAAGCATTGCGCTGGGCCCAACCGTTCAGGGATTCATTCATCGCCGTGACCATCTCTAACCCCTGTCCCGAGCACAGGGCGCATCTCTCCAATTAGGATACGCGTCGGGACAGACAACACTAAACGCGTAAACATGACCCCAATACGAGGGAAAAAAGTCGAGATTCAGGCGGAAGGCCCGAGTCTGCTGCGTCATGTTGCATCTGCGCACCGATTTGAGCGGCAAATGCGGGGAATCCTGTTTCCGCGATGCCCGCCGGGCTGCTGCGATGCAGCTTGATTCCGACTGCACAGCCTCCGCGCGGGCATGAGAATAAAATAGGAGCGCGACAGGCCGAAGTCAGCGGGGACTCTGCAGGGTCGTGTACCTCCTTATTCCACCGTCCGGTGCGACAGGCCTTGCCCGGCCCTGCCCTGTCTGTCCTCAAGCCCCTGTGTTGCTGCCAGGGCACGCGGCAGGATGTCGCGGTTCCGGCACGGGTAAAAACGCCACGGCGTTTCCGCCTGGCGGGATGAGAGGAGTGCGGGAGGCCGGCGACTGCCTTGCCGGCGTGTTTTCTAAGTGTGTGTGACAGGCACTTGCCTCCCGCACGCGGAGATTTCCCGAACGCTCTCGCCCCCGTTTCCAATCCGGCCGGTACTCAGGTCGGGCGTTTAGTGCCGTCAGACCGGGCCGGACGCCCTGCCGGTGCTTGGGATGTCACCCCCTCGCGCGGACAGGCTCCGCAAACCCCCGGGCACAAGGGACTGAGCTCGCGCCTCTCTTCCCGGAAGTCGAGGAGGAGTCTCTCACAGGTTTTGGGGGTGGGGATAAGTTGGTTTTCCTCCCCATTTTATGGGGAGGTGTCCCGCAGGGACGGAGGGGCCGCCAGAGCGTAGCGGAGGCGAAAATCGGCGCTGGCGCGCCGCCCCTTCGACCCGATGCTGCGCATCGGCCCACTTCCCCATGAAATGGGGAAGAAACACACCCCCTCTCCCCTTGTGGGGAGAGGGATAAAGGGTGAGGGGCGTGCGGCGTGAGCCGCACAGGGAAAAGTCTTTGTGGGCGCTTCGCGCCGCCCCTCATCCGCCGCTTCGCGGCACCTTCTCCCCGGGGAGAAGGGGGGCGTTGAGGCTGTCATGAACACGCACTTCCCCCCAAGAAAAAGGGCGCCCCGTTGGAGCGCCCTCTTCCGTCAGATCATTGCGACCCTATTCCGCCGCTTCCAGATCATCGCTGGGCGGGGTCCAGCGCAAGACGGGCTGGCGGGCGGCGCGGGTTTCGTCCAGGCGCTTGGTCGGAGCATGGACAGGGGCCGCCAGGAAGCGGTCCTTTTCGCCGGACTTGGCAGCGAGGGCGAGTGCTTCCAGGACTTCGGTGAAGCGGTCCAGGCCGCCCTTGCTCTCCGTCTCGGTCGGCTCGATCAGCATGGCCCCGTGGACGACCAGCGGGAAATACATGGTCATCGGGTGATAGCCCTCATCGATCATCGCCTTGGCGAAATCGAGGGTGGAGACGCCGGTATCCTTGAGGAAGCGGTCATCAAACAGGGCTTCGTGCATGCAGGAGCCGTCAAAGGCCGGCGTCATGACATGCTTGAGGCGCGCCAGGATGTAGTTGGCATTCAGCACGGCGTCATCGGCGACCTGTTTCAGGCCATCGGAACCATGGCTCATCATGTAGGTCAGGGCGCGCGTGAACATGCCCATCTGGCCGTGGAAGGCGGCCATGCGGCCAAAGGGCGTGCCCTCGGCTTCTTCGGCATGCTCGATCAGATGCCAGCTGCCCTTCTCGGTCTGCGCCACATAGGGCACGGGCGCAAAGGGAGCCAGGGCTTCGGACAGGACCGTCGGGCCGGAACCCGGGCCACCCCCGCCATGCGGGGTGGAGAAGGTCTTGTGGAGGTTGATGTGCATGGCGTCCACGCCGAGATCACCCGGGCGCACCCGGCCGACAATGGCGTTGAAATTGGCACCGTCGCAGTAGAAATAACCGCCAGCTTCGTGGATCAGGTCGGCGATCTCGCGGATATCCCGCTCGAACAGGCCGCACGTGTTCGGATTGGTCAGCATGATGCCGGCGACATCATCGCCCAACTTGGCCTTGAAGGCCTCCATGTCGACGCGGCCCGTGGCATCAGCCGGAATTTCGTCACAGACGAAACCGCACTGGACGGCGGTGGCCGGATTGGTGCCGTGGGCGCTTTCCGGAACCAGGACGCGGCGGCGATGGGTCTGGCCATCGGCATCGAGCTTGGCGCGGATCGCCATCATGCCGCAGAACTCGCCATGAGCGCCGGCCTTCGGCGACAGGGCCACGGCCGGCATATTGGTCAGCGTCATCAGCCAATGGGCCAGTTCGCCCATCAGGGCATAGGCGCCCTGGACCGTGGAGGCCGGCTGCATGGGGTGAATGTCGGCGAAGCCCGGCAGGCGGGCGATCTTCTCATTGAGACGCGGATTGTGCTTCATCGTGCACGAACCCAGCGGGTAGAGACCCAGATCAATCGCGTAATTCTTGCGGGACAGGCGCACATAATGGCGCATGGCTTCCGGCTCGGCGAGACCGGACAGGCCGATCACGCCCTCACGCTCCAGACCGCCCAGACGCGTCGGCATGCCCTTGGCTTCCGGCAGGTCGACGCCGCAATGTTCCAGATTGCCGCGCTCGAAGATGAGCGGTTCGGCCTGTTCCAGGCCGCGGGATCCGGACACGGTGTCGGCATAGCCGCCGGTCGCAATGTTTTCCGCCATACGGGTGGGACGGCCTTGTGTGTTCATGCCCATCTTACAGCGCTCCTGCCAGGGCCTTGGTGAAGACGGCGAGGTCTTCCGGCGTGTTGGTCTCGGTTGCGGCGACAATCAGGTAGTTCTCGAACTGGCCCGGGAAGAGCCGGCTGGCCGGGACACCGCCCAGCACGCCGAAACGGGCGAGATCATTGACCACCTCATCGGCATTCTTCGGAAGTTCCAGCGTGAACTCGTTGAAGAAGCTCTGATTGACCAGGCGGACGCCCGGAACGGTCTCGAGCAGGTCGGCCAGTTCGCAGGCGGTCTCGTGATTGATCCGCGCCAATTGCTTGATCCCGGTTTCACCCAGCAGCGTCATATGGATCGTCCAGGCCAGCGAGCACAGGCCGGAATTGGTGCAGATGTTGGAGGTCGCCTTGTCGCGGCGGATATGCTGTTCGCGCGTCGACAGGGTCAGCACATAACCGCGGCGGCCATCGGCATCCACGGTCTCGCCGGCCAGGCGGCCCGGCATCTGGCGGATGAAGCGGCGATCATCCTTGCAGGCGAAGAGGCCGACATAGGGGCCGCCGAAATTGAGGCCGACGCCGATGGACTGGCCCTCGCCCACGGCGATGTCCGCACCCATGGCGCCCGGGCTCTCGACCAGGCCCAGGGAGACGCATTCGGTAAAGGCGGCGATGACCAGCGCGCCCTTCTCATGGGCGATCCTGGAAATCTCGCGCAGATCATGCAGACGGCCGAACACGTCCGGGGTCTGCACGACGACGCAGGACGTCTCGTCATCGATCGCGGCGATCAGTTCGGACAGGTCCGCCTTGCCCGGATCGGTGACGGAAATCTCGACGTCGGAATATTTGGCCAGCGTCTTGGAGGCCTCGACATAGTGCGGGTGCACGCCGCCGGCCATGATCGCCTTGTTCCGGCGGGTGACGCGGGCGGCCATCATGACCGCCTCGGCGCAGGCCGTGGAACCGTCATACATGGAGGCATTGGCGACATCCATGCCGGTCAGTAGGGCGACCTGGGTCTGGAATTCGAACAGGGTCTGCAGCGTGCCCTGGGAGATTTCCGGCTGATAGGGCGTATAGGCCGTCAGGAATTCGGACCGCTGGATCAGATGATCCACCGTTGCCGGCACATGGTGTTTGTAAGCGCCCGCCCCCACAAAGAAGGGTGCCTGGCCGGCCGAGATGTTCTGGGCTGCCAGGGCCGAGAGGCTGCGTTCAACCTGCAGCTCGCTCTGCTTGGTGGGAAGGTCGATCAGCCCGTCCAGACGCGCCGCTTCAGGCACATCATTGAACAGCTCATCGATGGAGGCGACACCGATCGTGTCGAGCATCGCCTTCCGGTCTGTGTCTGTGTGGGGGAGGTAACGCATGCGGTTCAGCCTTATGCGGTGTGTGCGTTGTAGGCGGCTTCGTCCATCAGACCGTCGAGCTGGGAGGCGTCGGACAGTTTGATCTTCACGAACCAGCCGGCGCCGGTGGCGTCCTCATTGACGGTGGCGGGCTCGCCTTCCAGCGCGTCATTGATCGCGGTGATTTCGCCATCGACCGGGGCATAGACCTCGGAGGCGGCTTTCACGGATTCCACGACGGCGAATTCATCGCCCTTGGACAGCGTCTTGCCGACTTCGGGAAGCTCGACAAAGACGACATCGCCGAGCTGGCCGGCGGCGTAGGCGGTGATGCCGACAGTGGCGATGTCGCCGTCGACGGTGATCCATTCATGATCTTCGGTATAGCGCGTGGTCATAAGAGTACTCCTGCCCCTGTATTGGAGTTAGCCGCGATAGAAATTTGCCGGAACGAACGGCAATTTGGTGATGGTAGCCGGCCGGGCCTTGCCCCGGACCAGCACGTCGACCTCGGTGCCCGGTTCCAGGAAGTCACGATCGATATAGCCCATGGCGACCGGACCGCTCACGGTCGGGCCGAAGCCGCCGGAGGTCACGGTGCCAATGATGTTTCCGTCCTTGTCAGCGATCTCGGCGCCTTCACGGGCCGGTGCGCCGGTGAGTTTCAGGCCGACCCGCTTCTGGCAGGTCTTGTCCTCGATCTGCTGGGCGATGACGGCGGCGCCCGGGAAGTCACCGCGGTCACGGCGCGTGCGCGCCAGCGCCCAGATCAGCGACGCTTCAACCGGCGTGCGGTTTTCGTCCATGTCATGACCATAGAGGCAGAGACCGGCTTCCAGACGCAGGCTGTCGCGGGCGCCCAGGCCGATCGCTTCGACCTCGTCCTCGGCCAGGATCAGGCGGGCAATCGCGTCGGCCTTGTCGGCCGGAATGGATATCTCGAACCCGTCCTCGCCGGTATAGCCGGAGCGGGAGATGTAGACTTCGGCCCCGCCCAGTTCGAACGTGCCGCACTGCATGAAGATCATCTCGCAGGCTGCCGGGCACAGACGCGCCATGACATCCTTGGCCGCCGGGCCCTGCAGCGCCAGCAGCGCGCGGTCGTCCAGGCGGACCAGCTTGCCCTTGCCGGCGGTGGCCGCCTCGATATGGGCGAAATCATTGTCCTTGGTGGCCGCATTCACGACCAGGAAGAGATGTTCGCCCCAGGGACGGGAGACCATGAGGTCATCGCGGATCCCGCCCTTCTCATTGAGCAGGAGCGTGTATTTCTGCTCGCCGGAATTGAGCGTGGAGAGATCCGCCGTGATCAGCGCCTCCAGGGCGGCCTCATCGCCTTCATAGCGGGCCTGGCCCATATGGGAAACGTCGAACAGACCGGCCTTCTCACGGGTCTGATTGTGCTCCCCCATAATGCCCAGCGGATACTGGACCGGCATGTCATAGCCGGCGAAGGGCACCATTTTTCCGCCCAGTTCGACATGAAGGGCGTGGAGCGGGGTTTTGAGAAGTGTGTCGGTCATTCATCGGGTCCTAGCGTTGGGGGCGGTCCCGCAAACCCGGATGGGTGTGCAAGCCTGGCCCCCGCTGTCCCGATAACCTGAGAGATTCCGCGACTATCCCTGATGCCGTCCGATCCACGGCAGGATGCGCTTGCTCCGTCGGTGGGATGGGTAAAACCCGTCCACTTTCCAGCGTTTGTCTCTCCCGCGGTCCTTTGGCCTGAGCGTTTCCGGGGCGGTTGCGCCTTCGGCGCCGGCATTGTTTGCCGGTCTCTCCCGCGGGGAGTGTGGTCCTGCAGCCACGGAAATGACCCCGTTTCGCAATTGCAGCGGACTCTATGATTCCGGCCTGAAGAGTCAATCTCGCAGGGCGGTTAATTTGCCGGTTTATTCGCCCTGATAGGCCAGGCTCAGACACGCGCCGAGTGCGCCCTGGAGTGCCGGCTGGAGTTCGGCGCGCTCGGCTTCCGGCAGCGCGGCAGCTTCTGTGGTCGCCGCATCGCGGGCCGCTTCCCAGTCATCGACCATGGCCTGGTCCTGGATAGCACCTTGAGAGCCCAGCGCAAAAACCCGGTAGGCTTCCAGACTGATGCTGTCACGCAGCCGGGAATCCAGACAGCCACAGAAGGGCACATGATCATCCGGCTCGCCGCCGGAACGGGAGACCTGCTGGATCTGACAGGATTGCTGCATCCAGGCGGAATACTGCTCCGGATCGTCCGGCAGGTCCGTCGTCAGGGTCAGGCTGGCAAGCACAATGGCAATCATGGGCGTCTCCTCCACTGGTTTTGAAACACTAGCAGAAGCGCACCGCCCTCGCCTCCCCCGATCAGGGGAGGAAAACTACATCCGCTCCGGCGCTTCCAGGCCCAGCAGGGACAGGCAAAGTTCCAGCTGGGTCAGGGTGGCGCGGGCCAGGGCGAGACGGGAGGCTTTCACCGCGTCATCCTCCGCCGACAGGACCGGGCAGGCTGAATAGAATTTCGAGAAAGCCTGGGCCAGGGTGAAAGCGTGATCGCACAGCGCATTGGGTGCGCGGTTTTCGCAGGCCTGGTCCAGAGCTGAACCGAAGGCATCCAGCGCCAGGACGAGATCGCGCTCTTCCGCGGCATCGGCCTGGATCGTGCCCGGTTTCACACCCGCCTCATCGGCGCGGCGCATCAGGGATTTCACCCGCACGGCCGCGTAGAGGAGATAAGGACCGGTCTTGCCCTCGAAAGAGGTGAAACGATCCAGGTCGAACACGTAATTCGTTGTGCGGTAATTCTGCAGGTCGGCGAACTTGATCGCGGCCAGGCCCACCATGCGGGCCACGCGGTCATGTTCCTCGGCCCCGACATCGGCGGCGAGACCCGCCTCTTTCAGACGCTCATCTGCACGTTCGATTGCGCTGGAGATCAGGTCGGCGAGACGGAAGGTGCCGCCATCACGCGTGCGCAGGCGCTTGCCATCCTTGCCATTGACCGTACCGAACTTCACATGCTCCAGCGCGCCCTCGGCGGCCAGGCCGGCCTTCTCGGCGGCGCGGAAGACCTGCTCGAAATGGTCCGACTGGGCCAGGTCGACGACATAGAGCGTCAGGTCCGGGCCGACTGTTTGCTTGCGGTCGAGAATGGTGGCGAGATCCGTCGTGCCATAGAGCGCCGCACCGGTCTTGGAGACCAGGATGAGCGGGGCGAGTTCCTTCTTGTCACCCTCGCGGGCGACCCGCACGATCCAAGCGCCGTCGCTTTCTTCGGCCACACCGCGCGCCTTGAAGTCCTCGACCAGGCCGGGGATGAGCGGATCGACATCGCTCTCGCCCTTCCAAAGGTCGAAATGCACGCCGAGCGCCCCGAAATCCTTCTTCAGGGCGGCGACGGACACGTCGATGAAATGCTTCAGCAGGGCGCGATAGCCCGGACGTCCGGCCTGCAGCTCGGCAGTCGCCGCACGGGAGCGTTCCAGGCGGGCCTCATCAGACTTGGCCTTGGCAGACGCCTGCGGATAGAGACGCGCCAGATCCTCAATATCGACCGGCGGCTCGGACGGATAACCGTCCGTGATGGCAGCGTCGAAATAGGGAAGGCCCGGCTGTTCGTCTTCCAGCTCGGTGATGAGATGGCCCATCTGCAGGCCCCAATCGCCGAGATGGATATCGGAGACGACTTCATCGCCGCGGAAGCGGAAAAGGCGCTGCAGGCTGTCACCCAGAACGGAGGAGCGCAGATGGCCGACATGCATCGGCTTGGCCACATTCGGTCCGCCGAAATCGATCATCACCTTGCGCGGTGTTTCAACCGCAGGGGCACCGGCCCGCTCATCAGCCGCGATCTCGGCGGCACGCTCGGAATAAAGATGCTCGGCCGGGCGCAGATTGATGAAGCCCGGACCGGCAATCTCCGCGGCGCCGATCTGCGGCAGGCCATGGAGAAATTCGACCAGCTTGCCGGCCAGCTCACGCGGATTGGTCTTCGCCTGCTTGGCTGCCGGCATGGCGCCATTGCACTGGAAGGGGAAGATTTCCGGGTTCTGCTTGGACGGGGTGACACGGCCCAGCTCACGCGGAAGCTCGAGGGAAGCAAACGCGTCGCCCAGCGCCGCGCTGAGCTGATCAGCAATAGAAGGCATGATGTCAGTCCTGGCCGGCAGCCACGCGGAAGCGTTGTCCCGAGCGGTTGAAGGCAATCTGTTCCGGGGTCAGCTCAAAGCCGACAATGATCTCGAAATTGACGCCGGACGTGGTCTCTTCCGCGCGCGGAATGGAGATGGCGTCGATGGTTTCCGTCAGGAAGACGCGGTCCTGACCGCGGTCGAAACGGACCGTGATCGGGAAGACTTCCTTGTGGATCACACCGACATCGCGGCGCGTCACGGCGACGAAATACTCATAGGTCCGGGTTTCCCCCACAGCCGCCGGGCCGCGGCCGAAGCCCATATCCATTTCCAGGTTCGCGATGATCGGACGTTCGCCATAATAGCTGCACAGGGAGCGCACAGCGAGAATTTCGCCGGTGAAGCCGATATTCTCGTAGGCGACCTCGCCATTGATCTCGACGATGCGGTGCGCGTCATACAGCGACAGGGCCGACGGGCACGGGCCGGCATTCGGTTCCGGCGATTCCAGAACGTTGGAAACGGTCTGGCAACCGGAAAGCATGCCCGCAGCAAGGGCGAGAGCGGCGAAAGAACGCACGGAACTGGAAAACATTGTGCACTACCTGTCCTGGGAACGGACCCCGCCACTGGATAGCGACCGGGCACTTTGTTAGGACGGTCATACGATGCGTGTGCGGCTTCCGCAATGTCATCGCTGAAGGAGATTCCGCGAGCATGACTTCGACCCGCCCCAAGCTGACGATCCGGCTCGCCGCTCCGCGCGGTTTCTGTGCCGGGGTGGACCGCGCCATCCAGATCGTGGAACGCGCGCTGGAGCGCTTTGGTGCGCCCGTCTATGTGCGCCACGAGATCGTCCATAATCGCCATGTCGTGGAACGGCTGGAGCAAATGGGCGCGATCTTCGTCGAAGAGCTGGACGAATGCCCGGACGACCGCCCGGTCGTGTTCTCCGCCCATGGGGTCCCCAAACAGGTGCCCGCCGAGGCGCAGCGCCGCAACATGATCTATGTCGACGCGACCTGTCCGCTCGTTTCCAAAGTTCATGTCGAAGCACAGCGGCATGAAGATAATGGCGATGAGATCCTGCTGATCGGCCATGCCGGCCATCCCGAAGTGATCGGCACGATGGGACAATTGCCTGAAGGGTCGATGACGCTGATCGAGACGATCGAGGATGCCCAGGCCTTCCAGCCCAAGGATGAAAACCGCCTCGCCTTCGTCACCCAGACCACGCTGTCCGTCGACGACACCTCGGCCATTGTGGACGTGCTGCAGGCGCGTTTCCCCGGCATGAAGGCGCCGCACAAGGAAGACATCTGCTACGCTACGACCAATCGGCAGGCCGCCGTGAAAGCCCTGGCCCCGCACAGCGATATCGTCTTCGTGATCGGCGCTCCCAATTCCTCGAATTCCGTGCGCCTGGTGGAAGTCGCCCTGCGCGCCGGAGCGCCGCGCGCCCAGCTTGTGTCCTGCGCGGCCGATGTCGACTGGGACGAGCTCGGCCCGGTGGAAACCGTCGGGATCACGGCCGGGGCCTCGGCTCCGGAAGATCTCGTCCAGGGTCTGATCGAGGCCTTCAAGGAACGTTTCGACGTCACCCAGGAAGATGTCCGGGTGACCGATGAGGACATCGTGTTTAAGCTGCCCCGCGCCGTCGCCTGAGACCGGGAGAGGCCCGTCCTGACGGCATAGCGAGGCCCCATGGGACAGGCAGAGAACAAGACCCAGCCGACACAGGTTTCACCGGCCGACCATGTCGCGTCGATCGAACATCCCGTGCGCCGGTCCGATGCAGAAACCCTTTTGGACATGATGAGCCGGATCACCGGATGGGAGGCCCGCATGTGGGGCCCGTCCATCGTCGGCTTCGGCGAATATCACTACAAGTATGACAGTGGCCGCGAAGGCGATTTCATGCGGACCGGGTTTTCGGCCCGCAAGGCCAATCTCGTTGTCTACATCATGCCCGGCTATACCGATTTCAGCAGCATCCTCGCCCGTCTCGGCAAACACAAGCTGGGGAAATCCTGCCTCTACATCAACAAGCTCGCCGATGTGGATCTGGACGTCCTCGAGGAATTGATCCGGGCCGGCCTGGCGGACATGGCCGAGAAATACCCGGACGGTGCCTGATGCCCACCTCTCCCAAATCCATCGTTCAGGCTTGGGTCGATGCCTTCAACGCGGCCGATATCGACGCCCTGACCGCGCTCTATCATCAAGATGCGGTGAACCACCAGGTCGCCTATACGCCGCTGGAAGGCCGCGACAACATCCGCCGCTTGTTCGAGACCGAATTCGCCCGTGCCACCATGGTCTGCAATGTCGAAAACCTGTTTGAGGATGGCGATTGGGCGATCCTGGAATGGAGTGATCCGGCGGGGCTGCGCGGATGTGGCTTCTTCCATGTCCAGGACGGGTTGATCCGGCTACAACGCGGCTACTTTGACCGCCTGACCTTCTACAAGGCTCAGGGCATACCCTTGGACGATATTATCGCGTGACACAGATCATCATTCATACCGACGGCGCCTGTTCCGGAAATCCCGGTCCCGGCGGCTGGGGCGCCATCCTGGAATGGAATGGCCATCGCAAGGAACTCAAGGGCGGCGAGCCGGAGACGACCAATAACCGGATGGAGATGATGGCGGCCATCAAGGCTCTCGAAGCGCTCAAGCGCTCCGACAAGGACGTCATCCTGATCACGGACAGCGTCTATTTGCGCGATGGCATCACCAAATGGATCCATGGCTGGAAAAAGCGCGGCTGGAAGACCGCCGACAAGAAGCCGGTCAAGAATGTCGATCTCTGGCAGCATCTGGACGAGCTGGCGAAAGCCCACACGATCGAGTGGCGCTGGGTGAAGGGACATGCCGGCGATCCGGGCAATGAGCGCGCCGATGAACTCGCGCGCGAAGGCCTGGCCGAAGCGCGCTAGGCGCGCTTTCGCTCCTCGGCGAGCGTATTGAGCGCCGACTGCACCAGAGCCAGGTCGAGCGGCTTGGCGAGATAACCCGTCGCGCCGATCTCCAGATACCGTTCCCGGGCGCCGGACGTCGCATCCGCCGTCACCGCATAGATGGGCAGGTTCGAATAGGGTTTTCCGCTGTCCCGGATTATGGCGATGGCATCATCCCCGGACATGACCGGCATCTGGATGTCCATGAAGACGGCATCGAATTCACTGCATTCCAGACAGTCGATGGCCTCCTGGCCATTGCATGCCGTCTCGACCTCATAGCCCGCCTTGCTGACAAGGGCCGCGGCCACGATCCGGTTGGTCTCCACATCATCGACCACAAGGACCCGGCCACCGCTGGACGTGGCCGGTGCCACATTCAGGGGTACGACAGGAGAGGCTTCTGACGCCGCTTCGACCGGCGGCAGGGGAAGTTCAAACCAGAAACACGCCCCCTCGCCCGGACGGCTGTCGACACCGATGCGGCCGCCATTGCGCTCGACGATTTCGCGGCAAATGGTCAGACCCAGGCCTGTCCCGCCATGGCGGCGCGTGGCCGAGTCGTCCACCTGCGCGAAGCGATCAAAGACATGCTTGTGCCGGTCCGCGGCGATACCCGGCCCGGTATCGATCACTTCAAAGCGGACGTGATCCTGCGGCAGAGCCCGGGCCCGTACGCGCACAGACCCCGTATCGGTGAATTTGGCGGCATTGCCGATCATGTTGATGAGAACCTGGCGAACCCGCTTGGCGTCCCCCAGAACATGCTCGGGCAGTGTCTTGTCCAGGTCCAGCTGGAGCGCCAGCCCCTTGCCTTCCGCAATGGGCCGGACCACTTCAGCGGCACCGCTGACCAGGTCGAACGGGTCAAAGGGCTCGCTGATGAATTCCGCCATGCCGGACTCGATCTTGGAGATATCCAGAACGTCTTCGATCAGGTCCAGCAAAGCCCGGCCGGAGGCCTGCAGCGTCTCGACATAATGCGACTGTTTGGCGTCCAGACCCGTCATTTTCAGGATCTGCGCCATGCCCAGCACGCCATTGAGCGGCGTGCGGATTTCATGGCTCATATTGGCCAGGAATTGCGACTTGGCGGCATTGGCGGCCTCGGCCTCGACGCGTCGGCGTTCGATCTCGGCCTGTGTCCTCACATCCTGGCTGATGTCGATATTCACGCCGGACACGACCGTGGTGCCGTCGAGGCGCCGGCGGAACACACCATGGGAGCGCACATGGCGGATATCGCCGTCGGGCCGGACGATCCGGTACTCGCTGCGGTAATCCTTGCGCTCTTCGAAAGCCGCCTCCACGACGGCGCTGACCGTGTCCCGATCCTCGGGATGCACGCACTCACGCCAGAAGTCGAGCGTGTCGGTATCATCGCCCGGCCGGTGTCCGAAGAGGCGAAGAGAGCCCTCATCCCACCAATGCTGTTGGGTATCCAGGTTGAACTCCCAGGCACCGATCCCCGAGGAATTCAGCGCAACGGCCAGGCGTGCGGACAGGGCCGCCATCTGATCGTCATGGAGTTTACGTTGGGAAATGTCTTCCAGCGATCCCAGAAGCTTGTGGGGCTTGCCCCGGCGGAAGACCGGCTTGCCGACAGCCCGGACCCAGACTGTCCGGCCATCGCCGGCCTTGATCGGCAATTCCAGATCCCAGGTCGTGTCCTTGCGGATCGAGACCAGGATGTGACGCAACAGGCGAGAATAAACCTCCGGCTCGAACAAGCCGGTCGCCTCGCGGGCGGACGGCATGAAATCCTCGGAAACACCGAATATGCCCCGCGTGATGGCATCCCATTCCAGCGTGTCCGTCTCGAACCCGTATTCCCAGCTGCCGATACCGCCCAGCTCGGTGACCGCTTCCAGACGGGAGCGGCTGCGGGCTTCGGCTTCGACCAGGCGCATGCGCTCGGTGATATCTTCTGCGGAACCGGCCATGCGAATGGCCTTGCCGTTCTCGTCATACTGCGTATGCCCGCGCACGAAGAGATCGATGTAGTGCCCGTCGCCATGCTGGTAGCGATAGGTCATCTCAAGCGCGGTACCGTCATTCCAGGCCTCGCCCAGCCCCTGTTCGACGCGATGCCGGTCCTCAGGGTGGACACGGCTGAGCAGGAGATCGATGCCGTTTCTGGCATAGGTGCCGCGCGCCTGACCCTCACTGGCGGTCCGGCCAAGGATCTCAAGCAGCCGGTTCGAGGTGAAGAGCGTCCCCTCCTCCATGTCGATTTCCCAGATCCCGGCCGACACACCATTGAGCGCCAGCTGGAAGCGGCGCTCGGAACGCTCAAGGCGTTGCTGGGCCTCGAACCGGGCCCGTGCAGACCGGCGTGCATGATTGAGATCGCCAATGACCTGGATCAGGGGTTCACAGGAATCCAGCAAGCGGTCGGTATACCCGCCCTCACGGTTGGCCAGGGAAACGATGGCCACGACCTCGCCCAGACAGCGCACCGGGATGCCGGCAAAATTGTCAACGAACTCACCGTTCGGCATGGGGCGTGCCAGCGGATTGGCCGCCGGCGCGTTGCAGAACATGCGCTCGCCGGTCTGTGCCACTTCGCCCGCCAGGGAGCCACCGCACCGGTATTCCAGCGGAACCGCCGCATTGAGCCCGTAGGACTCAAAATCCCGACGATCATCCTTCGACTCGACAAAGACCTGGGCCCGAACAAGCCGGCCCTCATCGTCTTCCAGCATTTCGCCGAGAAAGGCGATACCGGTTCCCGTGATTTCCGCGAGCAATTCGAGCAAGCGCCGGAACGCGGTATCCATCACAGCCGGGTCAGCGAGATAATCGCCATGCTCGCGCGCAATCTCGTCCAGTATCGCGTTGGCAGCGCGGCCTTGGGCGGCCGCAAACTCGGAGGCGATACGGTCTTCGACCAGCCTGGCCAGGCTGACCAGCTGTTGCCTGGCACCGGCATCCAGGTTCAAGGGCTTACTGTCCATGACGCACAAGACGCCAATGCGCTCGCCGCCGGGTTCGTGAATGGCAATTCCCGCATATCCCCGAATGCAGGCGGACCCATGAACCATGGAACTTTCGGCAAAGCGGGGATCGTTTTTGGCATCCGGTATCTCGACCAGAGCATCGCTCTCCAGCACAACCGGACAGATCGCGTCAGCCCGCGGTGTTTCCTGTTGAGCGATTCCCGTGCGGGCCTTGAACCATTGACGGTTCTCATCGACGAGGGAAATCGCCGCCATGGGCGTGCCGGTGACGGCCACGGCCAGCTCGACGAGCGCGTCGAAGCCCGCATCGACATCCGTGTCGAGCAGGTCCAGACGCTTGAGGGCCTGAATCCGTTTGTCTTCGCGAAAATCGCTCATCCGCGCTCCCAGAAGCGCGCAAGTTCCACAGGGCGCTTTTCGTTTTCGGGACTCTGCACAAACACGATTACTACCCTCTAAACAGGTCTAGTTTTGCAAAGCATCCAGGCGGAGCAAGAAAAAGGGCTGTATCCATCCGGATACAGCCCTGAATCAGATCTGCCAGGCAGCCGGTTTCCCTGCCCCGGCGATCACGCCATCCTAGTTGGACAGGCGGAATTCCAGCTCACGGCTGTGGCCGTCGGTCTGCTCGCCAGCCGGGGCATAGCGCCAGTTTTCGATGGCAGCCAGGGCAGCGCGGTCGAACACGCCAGCCGGATCAGCCTCGACCACGCGTGCGTTGACGACTTCGCCGGTCGCAGCAATCGAGTACTCGATGCGCACGGAGCCTTCGATGCCACGGCGCTCGGCACCACGCGGATATTCCGGAGCGACCAGCTCGACCGCTTCACGGTCCGGCGTGGTCAGGGCGGAGGCCGGAGCCGTCAGGGCAGCCGGAGCCAGGATGGCGGAGAAGACGAGGGCGGAGACGATTTGTTTTTTCATGACGCTCACTTGAGGTTTGGAATGCGAAAGCGAGCGCGTATCTAGACCCGGCAAGTTTCCAGCCAGCTTCCAGATTTCGTAAAATTCGATCTATCACTGTCATAAGGTATGCACGGCGCCATGCGCTGCACAAAACGGCGGCGGACCAGCCCCGCAAGGCCGGTCCGCAGAAAGCTTATTGCGGTGCGATGATAAGGATCACACCCTTGACCGCGCGCACAATGAGCGTGTCGCCGGCCTTGGCGTCTTCGCCGCTTTCCATTTCCGCCGCCCATTCGGTATCGCCATAGCGAACCCGGCCGCGACCGGAGGAAAAATCGGCGACCACAACGACGCGTTCGCCGACCATGCGGGCCGAGCGGTCATTCAGACCACTGTTCGCGCCCGCCTTCAGGGCCGGACGGACATAGCGGTCCCCCACCCAAAGCAGGGGCAGGGTCAGCACGGCGAACACGCCCAGCTGCACCGGCCAGCTGACACCGAACATCTCCATGGCGACGAAACCGGTCAGAAAGGCGGCCGCCGCCGGCCAGAGGAGATAGGTGGTACCGGTCAGCACCTCGCCGATCAGGATCAGGCCGGCAATCGCCCACCAGGCCCACATATTCATGCGGCCGAAAAGGTCCGTGATGATATCCATCGAGTTCCTCCTTTCGATCCTTGATCCTAGGTCTTGTTCCTGGTGGCCTCGCTGACAGCGTCATGCGCAGCCTTGCCCAGTTCACCCACACCGGTGATCGTACCGATAATGTTCGAGAACTCGGCCGGGATGATCACGGTGCGCTGCTGGTCGCTGGTCGCCAGCATGCCGAAGGCTTCGACATATTTCTGGCCCAGGAAGTAGTTGATCGCCGAAACGTCACCCTTGGCGATGGCATCGGACACCATCTGCGTGGCCTTGGCCTCGGCCTCGGCTTCACGTTCACGGGCCTCAGCGTCCAGGAAGGCACTTTCCTTGCGGCCCTCGGCTTCGCGGATCGCGGCTTCCTTCTCGCCCTCGGCGCGCAGGATGGCGGACTGTTTGGCCCCTTCCGCTTCGAGGATCTCGGCACGCTTGAGGCGTTCCGCCTTCATCTGACGGGCCATCGCCTCGGTGATGTCGACCGGCGGGGACAGGTCCCGGATCTCGATCCGGGTGACTTTCACGCCCCAGGGATTGGTCGCGGCATCGATCACGCCCAGAAGACGGGCATTGATCTCGTCACGCTTGGACAGGGTCTCGTCCAGGTCCATGGCACCGATCACCGTCCGCACATTGGTCAGGGCGAGATTGATGATGGCAAATTCCAGATTATCGACCTCATAGGCCGCGCGCGGCGCGTCCAGCACCTGGATGAAGACCACGGCATCGACCGAAACGGTCGCATTGTCGCGCGTGATCACGTCCTGGTTCGGCACGTCGAGAACACGCTCGCGCATATTCATCTTGTAGCCGACCGAGTCGATGAAGGGCACGAGGAAGTGGAGGCCCGGCTTCAGCGTCCGCGTGAAGCGGCCAAAGCGTTCCACAGTGAATTCCCGGCCTTGCGGCACCGTCTTGATCACCGAGGCGATGATGAACAGCGCCAGCAGGAACAGGACACCAATTCCGATCAGTCCAAAATCCATGTGAACCCTCCATTTCCTTGTTGTGGTTGCCGGGGGCACGCAGGCCCCCGGAACAGATTCCAGGTCAGAGAAGACCCAGAATGTAGTCGGCAGACGAGACCTTGAACTCGCCCGGACCCTCGACATTGAGTTCCGATACGACCCCGTCCTTGACGATCATGGAGAAACGCTGGGAGCGCGTTCCCATGCCGAAACCGGATCCGTCCATCACCAGGCCGATCGCCTTGGCGAAATCGCCATTACCGTCTGCCAGCATGACCACATCATCACCGGCATTCTGGGACTTGCCCCAGGCATCCATAACGAAGACATCATTGACCGAGACACAGGCAATCGTGTCGACACCCTTGGCCTTGATCTCCTCGGCCTTCTCGACGAAGCCCGGCAGGTGTTTGGCGGAACAGGTCGGGGTGAAGGCACCCGGCACGGCGAACAGGGCGACAGTCTTGCCCTTGAACACGTCATCCGTGCTCAGCTTGTTCGGACCATCCGGCGTCATCGTCATGAACGTGGCGTCGGGAAGACGGTCACCAACCGAAAGCGTCATCTTGTTTCTCCTCCAATGAATATGATCGCATTACCACACGGCAAGATAGCGGGAAGATGGCTGGACGCATCCCCTGTTTGGAGCGAACATGCAACTCATGCAGTCCGACCGCCCGACAGATGTGGATGACAGCTTCCTGGCCGGCAAAATTCTTGTGGCCACCCCCAGCATTGGCGATCCCCGCTTTGACCGCTCGGTGATCCTGATGTGCGATCATTCCGCCGAACACGCAATGGGAATTGTGATCAACAAGCCCATTGAGGGCATCCGTCTGCCGGAATTGCTGGAGCAGCTGGATATCGAGGCCTGCCGGCAAGCGCCCGACCGTCCCGTCCTTCTCGGCGGGCCCGTCGACCGGGATCGCGGCTTTGTCATCCACACCACGGACTACATGACGCCGGAGTCCAGCCTTCCCGTCTGCCCGGGCCTCGCCCTCACCGCGACCAAGGATGTGCTGGAGGCCATCGCCTCGCCGCATCCGCCGCGCCGCAGCCTGATGGCGCTGGGCTATGCCGGCTGGGGTGCCGGGCAGTTGGAAGATGAGCTGACAGCCAATGCCTGGCTCGTCACGGAACCCGATGCCGGCCTGATCTTCGACACGCCGGACTCGGCCAAATGGGAACGCGCTCTTGACCTGCTGGGCGTAACACCCGAACACCTGTCAGCACTGACCGGTCACGCCTGACCGGGCTGCCATCCTCCCGAAGACCCACACAAAAACCAAGGTCCTCCCATGCCCGCACACATCATGGACAGCGGCGAGTTCGCCGGCTGGAAACACTGGCCCGAAGATCCGTTCGAACTGGCCGCCGGCCCTTTCTACATGACTGAGGACGATCAGGGCGTGCGATGTGCCTTCCGGGTCCAGCCGCACCAGGTCAACGGCATGGGCTCCGTGCATGGCGGCTGCTTCATGACATTTGCGGATTTCTGCCTGTTCGGCTTCGCCCAGGAAGCCTTGGGCCAGTCCTATGGCGTGACGGTCAGCATGAATACGGAGTTTCTGGCGGGTGCCCGGATCGGCCAGCTGGTGGAAGCCCGCGGCGAAGTTCTGCGCGCCGGCGGATCATTGATCTTCGTGCGCGGTGTGGTGACATGCGAAGACGCGATCTGCCTGAACTTCTCCGGCACGATCAAACGTCTGCGCAACCGCTAGGCTGACGGCGCCCGGAAGCGTCCGGCAATCCCGGCGCGGATGGCCTGGCCGGCCGCCTCGGGCGACAGGGCGCCAGCATAGCGGAAGCCCTGGGCGAAGTGACACCCCATCTCGCCCAACCGATGCGCGGCATCCTCGGTCTCCACGCCCTCGGCAACGACTTTCATGCCGAAATGCGTGGCCAGCTGGATGACGGATTTAACGACCGTCCCGGCGGCTTCGTCCGCCGTCATGGCCCGCACGAAATAGCGGTCGATCTTGACGATATCGAAGGGCAGCATGTCGAGACGCGCCAGCGAGGAATAACCGGTCCCGAAATCATCGAGCGCCAGGGCAATGCCCGCCTCTGACAAACGGGCCATGGATTCCGCAGCCCGTTCCGGATCACGCATGATCTCGGTCTCGGCGATCTCCAGCTTGAATTGGCCGGCCGGCAGCCTGGCCGCCTGCACCCGCTCGATCAGCCGGTCGCAGAAATCCGGATCGACCAGTTCGCTGACAGTCGCATTGGCCGAGACAAAAACCGATTGCGCCATGTCATGCGCGCTGCGCCAGGCCGACAATTCGGTGGCGGCATGCTCGCGAACACAGTCGGAGATGCGCTCCAACAGGTCGAGATCATCGGCCATGTCGAGAAAATCATCCGGACCAATGACGCCCAGTTCGGGCCGGTCCCAGCGGGCCAGGGCCTCGAACCCGGCCAAACATCCCGTATCCAGCGCAATGATCGGCTGGAACCAGGCCAGCACATCGCCATTCTCCACGCCGCGTGCCAGGGCGTGTTCCTCGCTGATGCGGTCGGCATGCATGGCACTGGAGCCGGCCGGCGTCATCAGGCCTTCGATCCGGGTCTCGCTGACGCGCTGCCCCATCAGGCGGACATAGGAGAGACGGCCCTCCTCGCCGATCACCCGGATACGCAGATCGATACGCGCCGTACCCAGCGCCGCTTCCAGACGCGCCTGATCCGCCGGGCCGAGCCGGGCGAGAAAACCCGCCCAGTCGAATTCGCTCTGGCTCAAGCCGACAGCTGCGGGGTCGCCGGTCAGGACAAGCCGGTCCGCCACCGCATCATAGGCAAAGGCCACCGCCCCTGCGGCGCGGACGCCGGCTTCGAAATCAGCCTGGGTCATAGACGCGGATCGGAGGCGATGATGGCGTAGCGCTCATGGTCGCGCCACTCACCCGCAATATTGAGATAGGAGCGCGCCAGGCCCTCATGGGTAAAGCCCACGCCTTCCAGCAGGGTGCGCGAGGCCTTGTTCTGAGGCTGGCAGGCCGCCTCGACCCGGTGGAGGCGCAGCTCGTCAAAGGCGAAGGCCAGGACACGGCGCACGGCAGCGCGCGTATGGCCCTGGCGCACATAGGGGGTGCCGATCCAATAGCCGATATCGGCACTCTGGAGCACGCCGCGACGGACATTGTTCAGATTGCAGGCGCCGAGCAGGACATCATCCCTGGAGCGCATCACGAAGAAGGGGTAGCCCGAGCCGGCATTGCGGTCGGCATCATAGCGCTCGATCCGGCGGCGGAAGGCCCCTTTGGACAATTCGTCGGCCGTCCAGGCCGGTTCCCAGGGCTCGGTGTGGGACCGCGAGGCACTGCGCAGTTTCGCCCAGGCTTCATAATCTTCCAGCCGCGGCGCGCGCAAACGCACGCCCTGTCCCATCAGGGTCTCATCCCAAGCGGTTTCGCGCCAGACTGCCACCGGTTCCACTCTCCTGTCCGGGCGGCTTCGAGGCCACCTTCTCTACATCATTCAGGCCGGTTTGACCCGCCCAGTTTCAATCGCCCCTGACCGATATGCAGGGCGAGATAAACCCCGACCAGCGCCAGGGCCAGCCCGTACCAGGTCAGCGCATAGCCGAAATGGCGCGAAGGTGGCGTCTGGGCCAGCACAGCCGGCAAACCGTTATCCGCCACAGCCCACACATCCAGAACCTGATCCGGGTCGATCTGGAGTGCGTCCGCCATGGCAGCAGGATCGAAACGATACCACTGATTGGTATCCGGATCGTTGCGAGAACTGAAAATCCCTGCAGCCGGGACCGGTTCCAGCCGCCAGGCCCGGGGTGCGACACGATCTTCGCCCTGCAGGGGTTCGAATGCGGTCTCAACGAGAAGATAGGAAGTCTCCCCTCCCTCGCCGCAGGCCGGCAAGCGGATCGCGCCCAGCCGGACCCATCCGGCGCGGTCACGGAGCGTGTAATAGCGCAGCGTATCGCCCGTCAGGGGCATCGGCGCTTCGACCCGGGGTGAAAACCCGGCCTCGCCGAGTGTGCACACGGCGGGGCCAAACCCGTTGATCGTGGTCCGGTTTTCATAGGCGGCAATCCGCTCGGCCTTCCAGCCCATGCGTTCGACCTGCCAGTGCCCCAGCCAGAGCAGGAGCGCCAGCGCCGGAATGGAAAACACGGTCAGCCAGGGATGCGGTCGGAAATGGAGCATGGCGTCCACAAGGATCACTGCCGCGAGGGCCTAGTCGTCCAACCGGGCTTCCTGGGCATCGTGACGGTATTGAAGGGCGAAGAGCAGGCCCTTGATGGGCCGCAGGAAGACGATCGAGGCGACCGGAATGAAGGGCAGCTGGATCAGCATATGCCCCCACCAGGGCGGCCGGAATGCGACCTCGATGAGAAGGTAGAGCACGACCGCCAGGAAGCCGACGATGAAGAGGACGAAGACCGAGGCCCCGTCGCCGACATCGGCAGATTCAAAATCGGCGCCGCACACATCACAGCGCGGCGCCAATTTGAGAAGTCCGTCAAACATGGCGCCCTCTCCGCAGGCCGGGCAGTGGCCGGACAGGCCTGCCTGGATGGGAGAGGGTTGGTCCATGACGCCGGCGCCTAGCCGAAGATGACGTAGACGAAGGCGAACAGGAAGAGCCAGACCACGTCCACGAAGTGCCAGTACCAGGCGGCCGCTTCGAGACCGAAATGCTTCTCCGGGGTGAACTGGCCGGCCAGAAGGCGAACCAGGCAAACCGCCAGGAAGATCGTACCGATGACAACGTGGGCACCGTGGAAGCCGGTCGCCATGAAGAAGGTGGAACCATAGAGATTGCCGCCATCAGCCATGGAGAAGGCAAAGTGCGCTTCCATGTATTCCACCACCTGCAGAGAGGTGAAGCAGACGCCCAGGATGACCGTGAAGATCAGGCCCAGCTTGGCGCCCTTGCGATCGCCGTGCTGCAGCGCGTGGTGCGCCCAGGTCACCGTGGTGCCCGACAGCAGCAGGATCAGCGTGTTCATCAGCGGGATGTGCCACGGGTTGAAGGTCTCGACACCCGCCGGCGGCCACTGGGCCAGACCCGGGTCGAGGCGAACCTCGTGGAAGATCGCGTATTCGAAGAAGGCCCAGAACCAGGCCACGAAGAACATCACTTCGGACGCGATGAACATGATCATGCCATAGCGCAGGTGCAGGTCCACGACCGGGGTGTGGTCACCCTGGCGGCTTTCCTTGATCACATCGCCCCACCAGCCGATCATCGTGTAGATGACCACGGCAAAGCCGAGGATCAGACCACCGAACGAACCGTCGCCATACATGAAGGCCAGCGGGTGATCGGCGCCCACCAGACCCTTCATATTGCCAACGGCGCCTACGGCCAGAAGGAAAGCGCCCAGCGAGCCGACGAACGGCCACGGGCTCGGGTCAACAAGGTGGTAGTCGTGCTTAGCGGCATGCCCAGCCATCGCGAATCTCCTGCGATATCAATCAGCCCTTTGCGCCCTGATACAGGGTGGGCTCAAAAGGTTCAATGCTAAGGCGCGGCGTCAGACGAAGCCGCATCCCCCTCGGATTCAAAAAACGTATAGGACAGCGTCATGGTGTGGACGTCATCCAGCCGGCGTTCCTCATCGATCAGCGGATCAACAAAGAAGAGAACCGGCATCTGCACAGTCTCGCCAGGCTGCAGCGTCTGCTCGGTGAAGCAGAAGCATTCCAGCTTGGAAAAATAGGAGGCGGCCTTGAAGGGCGCCACGTTGAAAGTCGCCACCCCGGTGATCGGATGGTCGGTGATATTGGTCGCCGTGTAATAGGCCAGGGCCGTCTCGCCGACGCGGACGGTCATGGACCGCTGCACCGGGCTGAATTCCCAGCCCAGATTGCGGTTCACATTGGCGTCGAACAGGACGGTCATCTCGCGATCGAGAATCGCTCCGGCCTCGCCCGTGGCTATGGTCGTGGTACCGCCATAGCCGGTCACCGCGCAAAACAGGTTGTAGAGCGGCACGGCTGCAAAGGCTGCGCCGACCATGGTGATGGACGTGGCCGCCGCCATCAGGGCGACGCGCGTGTTCTGGCTGGCTGGCAAACGGATCATCCGGCGGCTCCCGCTGCAACATTCTGGCTGAGGCGAACAACCGTGATCAGGAAGACCGCAACCATGAAGGCGACAAGGCTGAGCGCGATATAGACATTGCGCTTCTTGCGGGCAGCCAGTTGTTCCGGCGTCAGCGCGACCTGTTCACCGGTCGGGCGGCCTTCGCGATGGTAAAAACCGAAATTGTCGGCGCGATCCTTCGCCGCCTGTTCGGCCTCTGTCAGGGTTTTTGTCTCGTCACTCATCCGATCACTCCGGGGATGGCGAGATAAGCACCAAATCCGTGCTCGGCGATCAATGCGGCAAAAAGCGCAGCCAGATAGCCGATGGAGAAGGCGAACAGGTCACGGGCGGCCTTGTCACCGGCGCGGACGGCATACAGCGCACCCTCTTCGGCCGACCCTGCCTCACCGGCGCGCGAATTGAACACGCGCCAGGCCAGCAGCAGGAAGAGTGCACCACCGCCCAGCGAGGTCAGCGCATAGACGACACCGCCCAGACCGGTCAGGACCGGAGCCCCGGCAAACACGACCAGGACCAGCGAATAGAGCAGGATCTGCAGACGCGTGGATTTGGCACCCTTGGCGACCGGCATCATCGGGATACCGGCAGCGGCATAGTCACCGGACTTGTAGAGCGCCAGCGCCCAGGAATGGGGCGGCGTCCACAGGAAGATGATCATGAAGAGGATGACCGCATCCAGCGAGATCTCGCCGGTCGCAGCGACCCAGCCGATCATCGGCGGGAAGGCACCTGCGGCACCGCCGATCACGATATTCTGCGGCGTCCGGCGCTTGAGATACATCGTGTAGATGACGGCATAGAAGAAGATGGAGAAGGCCAGCAGGCCCGCGGCCAGATAGTTCGAGGCCAGCGCCATCAGCAGAACCGAGAGCACCGAGGCCACGATCCCGAACCCATAGGCATTGCTGACCGAGACGGCACCGCGCGGAACCGGGCGCTTTTGCGTCCGCTTCATCGTCGCGTCGATATCCGCATCATAGGCCATGTTGAGCGCACCGGCGGCACCGGCACCCACGGCCAGGCACAGGATCGACATCGCGGCCAGGAAAGGATCCGCATCGACCGGCGCTGCGACCAGACCGGCGAAGGCGGTGAAGACGACAAGCGTCATCACGCGCGGCTTCATCAGGTCAAAAAAGTCGCGGGGCGAGGCTGTCGAAACAGCCTCGCCCTCTGCGCGATTGACGCTGGAATTGGTCAGCGTATCCAACGGACTACCTTATTTGATCTTCGGCAGCTCGCTGAACTGGTGGAAGGGCGGCGGAGAGGACAGGGTCCACTCGAGCGTCGTTGCCCCTTCACCCCACGGATTGGCGTCGGCCTTCCGGCGGCGGATGATCGCATCGATCAGCACCAGGAAGAAGAACGCCATACCGATCAGCATCACCACATAGCCCCAGGACGACACCATGTTCCAGAAGGCGTGGCCGTCCGCATAGTCAACATAGCGGCGCGGCATGCCCTGCAGGCCCAGGAAGTGCTGCGGGAAGAAGATGATGTTGGCACCGACGAAGAAGAACAGGAATTGCAGCCGTGCGAACAGCGAGTTGTACTTCACGCCGAAGATCTTCTCGAACCAGTAGTACCAGCCGGCAAAGATCGCGAAGACGGCACCCAGCGACAGCACGTAGTGGAAGTGCGCCACCACGTAATAGGTGTCGTGCAGGGCCTGGTCGACGCCGGCATTGGCCAGCACCACGCCCGTCACACCGCCAACGGTGAACAGGAAGATGAAGCCGATCGCCCACATCATCGGCGTGCGGAAC
This sequence comes from Maricaulis parjimensis, assembly GCF_016817355.1. GTDB lineage: Bacteria > Pseudomonadota > Alphaproteobacteria > Caulobacterales > Maricaulaceae > Maricaulis > Maricaulis parjimensis. The sequence goes on along the minus strand of NZ_JADOTT010000011.1, from coordinate 41,432 downwards.
TCGATGGAACCGCCCCACATCGTCGCGATCCAGGAGAAGATCTTGATGCCTGTGGGAACCGCGATGACCATGGTGGCGGCCACGAAATAGGCCTTCAGATCAACCGGCATGCCGACCGTATACATGTGGTGTGCCCACACGATGAAGCCGATGAAGCCGATCGCGACCATGGCGTAGGCCATCCCGAGATAACCGAAGATCGGCTTGCGCGAGAAGGTCGACACGATGTGCGAGATGATGCCGAAGCCCGGCAGGATGAGGATGTAGACTTCCGGGTGACCGAAGAACCAGAACAAGTGCTGGTACATCACCGGGTCGCCGCCACCTTCCGGCGCGAAGAAAGCCGTGCCGAAATTGCGGTCCGTCAGCAGCATGGTCAGGGCGCCGGCCAGAACCGGCAGCGACAGCAGCAGCAGGAAGACCGTCACCAGAACCGACCAGACAAAGAGCGGCATCTTGTGGATGGTCATGCCCGGAGCGCGCATGTTGAAGATGGTGGTGATGAAGTTGATCGAACCCAGGATCGAGCTGACACCGGCAATGTGCAGCGACAGGATCAGCAGGTCCATCGCCGGACCATTATGGCCCGATGTCGAGAGCGGCGGGTAGAGCACCCAGCCGCCACCGAAGCCCATATCGCCACCGGCACCCGGCACGAACATCGACATCACCGCAAGGATGAAGGCGAAGGGCAGGAGCCAGAAGGAGATGTTGTTCATGCGCGGGAAGGCCATATCCGGCGCCCCGATCATGAGCGGCACAAACCAGTTGCCGAAACCACCGATCATGGCCGGCATGACCATGAAGAAGATCATGATCAGGCCGTGCATCGTCGTGGCGACGTTATAATTGTGCTCGTTACCCCAGAAACCGTTGTTGAAGACCTGAAGGCCCGGTTCTGCGAGTTCCCAGCGCATCAGGCCGGACAGGCCACCACCAATGATCCCCGCGAAGATCGCGAAGAGCAGGTACATCGTGCCGATGTCCTTGTGGTTGGTGGAGAAGACCCAACGGCGCCAGTCCCACATGGACGGCGTGTGATCGTCGTGCGTAGCAGCGTCAGCAGACATGGTTCAGCCCATCCCTAGTCCAGTTGCGCCAGGCGCGTTTCCCGCGCGGCGGAGTATTCAGCAATCACGGCATTGGCCTCGTCCGAACCCGGACCGGCTGCCACCCAGGCGTCAAACACGTCCTGGGACACCGCATGCACTTCGATCGGCATGAAAGCGTGGCGGATGCCGCACAGTTCGGAACACTGACCGTAATACGTGCCTTCCTCGTTCACCTGGAACCAGGCTTCGTTGATGCGGCCCGGAATAGCATCCATCTTGGTGCCAAAGGCCGGCATTGCCCAGTTGTGGATCACGTCGGCAGCGGTCACCTGGAGGCGGACCGTGGCACCGACCGGCACGACCAGCGGGTAGTCGACCGACAGGTTGCGCAGCTGGCCTTCAGCCAGGTCTTCCTCGGCCACCATGGTGGAGATGTATTCCGGAACGTCTTGGTCCGGATATTCATAACCCCAATACCACTGGTAACCCGTCGCCTTGATGGTGAAGTCGGCTTCCGGAATCTCGTCCTGGAAATACAGGAGCGGGAAGGAAAAGACCGCGATCACGACCAGGATCAGGATCGGAACGGCCGTCCACACCACTTCGAGCAGCGTGTTGTGGCTGTTCTTGGAAGGCGTCGGATTGGCCTTGCGGTTGTAGCGGATCATTACCCACAGAAGCAGGCCCATCACGAAGATCGTGATCGGAATGATGATCCAAAGCAGAAGGTTATGGAATTCGTTGATACGCTCCATGATGGGCGTAACAGCGGGCTGGAAGCCCAGATTTCCGTCGGTCGGCTGGCCGGGCGTCGCGAAGGCGCCGGCGGCGGCAGTCATCCAAGTGAGCGCAATTGCGGTCAGGAATCGCATGGCTTCCCCATACAAGTCAGGCATTAAGGCAGGGAACTCCCGCCGATGGCGGCGGAATATAGAGCCCGTCCCCGGCCCTGTCAGGCCATCAACGGTATTTTTTGTGGAGGCTTTCGCACAAAAGCTCAGCTCTATTTTCAAACCCTTGAATTATTTCAGATTTTATTGGGGGCACAGAAAGTTGAACCATCCCCCGGCTCGTCTTGTGGTACCATATAGCGCCCGAAATCGAGTGAAAGGAGCCCGTGATGCGTCCATTCGTCTCAGTTTTGTTCCTCGCGTCAGTCAGTCTGGCAGCCCCCGCCAGCGGCCAGATTCTGGTCGTCGGCGAATCACCGGCCGCCATGTGTTTCCAGAACGCGGCCGCAGGCCGGTCCGACCTTCGCGCCCTCGATGATTGCGATCGCGCGCTTGAAACCACCAGTGTGCGCCGGCGAGACCGGATCGCGACCTTCATCAATCGTGGCATCATCCTGATGTATCGCGGCGACAGCGAAGGCGCACTGGTCTCCTATGACCGTGCCGAGCAGATGGGGGCCGAGGAACCGGCCTCGCTGGCCCTGAACCGGTCCAGCGCCCTGATCCGGTTGAGCCGTTTCTCCGAGGCCATCGAACAGACCGATATCGTCATAGCCCTGAATGAGCGCAATCTGGCCGAGGCCTGGCTCAATCGCGGTGTGGCTTTGGAGTTCATGGGTGATCTGGAGGGTGCCTACCGGTCCTATTCCCGCGCGCTCGAATTGCGGCCGGACTGGCCCATGGCCCAGCGTGAAGTCTCGCGCTTCACCGTGGAATCCTCGCGCTGACGCAGTGAGGTGTGTTTGCTACCGGGGCAGGCTCGACTATGTCATGATGTCGAGCCTTCCAAGGAGTGTGCGCCATGTCAGACGATGCGATCAGCCAATTCGAATTCGATGCCGACGATGTCGCGCCCATCCTGTCCGATACGCTGAACGGGGCGGATGATGGCGAGCTGTTCCTGGAAACCGCCGTCTCCGAAGCCCTGGTCTTCGATGATGGCCGGCTGAAATCCGCCAGTTTCGACAGCAATCGCGGCTTCGGCCTGCGCTGCGTCTCCGGCGAGGCCTTTGGCTATGCCCACTCCTCCGACCCGACCCTGGCCGCCGTGAAACGGGCCGCCGAAACGGCCGGTGCCGCACGGCGCGGCCATAGCGGTATCCTGGCGGATGCGCCGGTCGGCACGAATCGCAAGCTCTACGATGCCGTCGATCCGGTGGCGCACCCGACCTTCGACACCAAGGTGCAACTCCTGCAGGAGATCGACGCCTATTGCCGGACCAAGGATGCCAGCGTCGTCCAGGTTTCCTGTTCCATCGCCGGCTCCAAGCGCAATATCTCCATCATCCGCGCCAATGGCGACATGAAGACAGATGTGCGCCCGCTCGTGCGCCTGAATGTCCAGGTCACCGTGGAACGGGATGGACGCCGCGAAACCGGGTCTGCCGGTGCGGGCGGCCGCGCCGAGTTCGACCGCTGGATCGCGCCGGATGCCTGGAAGCCGCTGGCCGACGAAGCCCTGCGCATTGCCCGGGTCAATCTGGATGCCGTGGACGCACCGGCCGGCGTGTTCGACGTTGTGCTGGGTTCCGGCTGGCCGGCCGTGCTGCTGCACGAGGCGGTCGGCCACGGGCTGGAAGGCGATTTCAACCGCAAGGGCACATCCGCCTTTTCCGGCCGGATGGGCGAGCAGGTCGCGGCCAAGGGTGTCACCGTGATCGATGACGGCACCATGCCGGAGCGACGCGGCTCCCTGACCATTGATGATGAGGGCACGCCGACCGAGCGCACCGTCCTGATCGAGGATGGCAAGCTGGTCGGTTACATGCAGGACCGGATGAATGCCCGCCTGATGGGCCAGAAACCGACCGGAAACGGCCGCCGCGAAAGCTATGCCCACGCGCCCATGCCGCGCATGACCAATACCTACATGCTGGCCGGCGAGCACAAACGCGAGGAAATGATCGAAAGCCTGAAGGACGGGATCTATGCCGTGAATTTCGGCGGCGGCCAGGTGGACATCACCTCCGGCAAATTCGTCTTCCAGTGCACCGAGGCCTATCGCGTACAGGACGGCAAGATCGTCGCCCCGGTGAAGGGTGCCACCCTGATCGGCGATGGCCCGACCGCCCTCACCCGCGTGGAAATGATCGGCGATGATTTCGAGATGGATCCGGGCGTGGGCGTCTGCGGCAAGGCCGGACAGGGCGTGCCCGTCGGCGTTGGCCAACCCAGCCTGAAGATCACCGGCCTGACCGTCGGCGGGGCCGGCGGCTAGCTGCGCTGCAGCATAACGCGGCTGTGATCCACCTTACCGATCCTTACGTTTGATAAGGGTTCGACTTGTACTACCCCGGTCCTCAAGGGGGCCTGGGCAGGCACAAGCGTTAGGGACATTATGCGAGGGAAAGTATTGAGCGTGGCCGCAGGGGTCGCGACAGTCGCATTATTGAGTAATTCGGCATGGGCACTCCGCGACGACGCGGCGAGTGACGTTGCAGACAGCCAAGTGGACAGTCAGACCGGCATCGCAGTTTATGCGCCGGGCTTCTTCTCCAACTATTCACCCGTGACCGCGCTGGACATGGTGGCCCGCATTCCGGGCTTCTCCCTGTCCAATGGCGACACGAACCGGCGTGGCCTGGGCGACAGTTTCGGCAATCTGCTGATCAATGGCGCCCGCCCGTCCAACAAATCCCTGACCCTGCAAACCGTTCTGCAGCGCATCCCGATGGAAGATGTCGCGCAGATCGAGCTGATCCAGGAAGCCCTGCCGCAATACAATATGCGCGGCCATGCCCGCCTCGTGAACGTGATCCTGCGTGAAGGCGCCGGACGTTCCGGTGCCTGGACCGGCAATCTCACCCTGTCGGATTCCGGCCGTCTCGGTACACGCCATCAGCTGTCCTACTCTTTCCCTGTCAGCAATGCCGATGTGACCCTGGGCGTGGATGCCGGCTTCTCCGGCAACCGGATGCGACGCCGCGAAGAACGCTATGATGCCAATGGCGACCAGGAATACTTCTCCCGTGACAGCGATCAGCGCCGCTACACGGAAATCATCCCGACGCTTTCCGTGAACTGGACGCTGGACGAACGCTCCAGCCTGCGCCTGGACGCGCAGGGCCAGTATTGGGACTGGCACCGCAACCGCGCCAATTACGGTTTCGAGCCGAATGGCGATCCGCTCTTCATCGAACTCAATGAAACGATGAATTACGGCACGTCCGGTTCCGGCACGATCACCTATTCGCGCGAGCTGGGCGAACATCTCTCCTCGGAGACCATCCTGCTGGCCTCGCGCGGCCGCTGGGAAGAAGGTCCGGAACCCTATGCGCTGTATGACGCGCAAACCGGTTTCGTCGGTGCCACGATCGTGGTGTCCGAGACCAAGGATGAAGAAACCGCCCTGCGCCAGACCTTCAACTGGAACCGGATCGCCAACCACAATCTGGAATTCGGCGCGGAGACGGCGGTCAATGCCCGCGATACCACGGTGAACCTGTTCCAGGATGACGGTGTCACGGTGACGCCGATCGTCCTGCCGGTCACCTCGACCCGCGTCGAGGAAACCCGCAGCGAGCTGTTCGCCAACCATGTCTGGCAGGTCAATGACCGGCTGAGCATCGAGTCCGGCCTGCGCTACGAGATCTCCGAGATCGAACAGACCGGCGACGCCGAACAATCGCGTTCCTTCACCTATCCCAAGCCAAGCATCACCGTGAACTGGCGTCAGGATGACGATAACCGCTTCCGCTTCACGGCACGCCGCGACGTCGCCCAGCTGCAGTTCGACAAGTTCGCGAGCTCGGTCGACATTCAGGACAACAACTCCACGCTCGGCAATCCGGACTATGTGCCCCAGCGCACCTGGACACTGGAAGCAGAGTGGGAGCATCGCTTTGGTGAAGACGGCTCGGCCTCGCTGCAGATCGGCTATGACATGGTCGAGGATCTCGATGGCTGGGTGCCCGTCACTACGCCGGGCGGCGTGTTTGATGCGCCGGGCAATATCGGTGACGGCACCAATCTGCGGATCACCGGCAATCTGACCACGCCGCTGGACCGGTTCGGCCTGTCCAATGCCGTGCTGGACGTCTTCCTGGAGTGGTACAACACCAATGTGGAAGACCCGCTGACCGGCGAAGACCGTGTCTGGTCCGGCCCGCGCGAATGGGAATTGGCCCTGGATTTCCGCCAGACCTTCCCGCAGAGCGGCTATGCCTGGGGCTGGGATTATCACTGGGTCTCCAATGGCGAAGTCTACCGGGCCCAGCGTTTTCAGGTCTTCGACAATACCGATGGCGATCTGGACATCTATGCCGAGACGACCAACTGGTTCGGCATGACGATCCGCGCCGGCGTGGATGGCGTCTTCAATAATGGCGATGACCGGACGCGGACGCTCTACAATGGATCGCGGGCGAATGGCGTCATCTTCGCCACCGAACACCGCAATGTGTCCATGGGGCAGACCGTCTATCTGCGCGTCGTCGACACGTTCTGACGCATCAGGGACCCGGTTCGCCGGGTCCCATTTGCCGCCTCGGGCCGTTCGCGGCTAGAATGGCGAGACAAGGGACCGGTGCCGCAGAAGCGCCGGACCGGCTCCAGCAAGGGGGCAGCTGGCAGCACCTTGATACGGGACATCGGGTCCCGGGATCACTGTCGCGGGAGCCAGACGCATGCATTCAATCCTGAAGACCGGAATCGCCCTGGCCGCTCTGGGCCTGACGGCCCTGCCCGCCACGTTCGCCCTCGATGAGGACGTGACGCTGCAACGGGCGCCGAGCGGACATCTGCTCATCCCTGTCACGATCAATGGTGACGGACCCTATGATTTCATCCTTGATACCGGGGCCAGCCACAGCGCCGTCGCCTCGGCGGTGGCCGAGCAATACGGTTTCCAGTCGGACTGGGACGAATTCGACCAGGTCCAGGCGCTGACCACGCGCTTCTCGGCCGAATTCTTCGAACTGCCCAATCTGGGCTATTCCGGCCGGGCGCCCGCCAATATCAACAGCGTGGTCATCCCGGTGCCCGAAGGGCATCCCATCCCCGTGGCCGGCCTGCTAGGCGCGGACGCAATCGGCTCACCCCGCTATGCCATCGACTTTGCCCTCGGCCAATTGACCCTGGACGCCGCCGCGCCGCAACGCGTGGACGGGCAGATCAATTCGATCGGTCTGTTGATCACCACGGCCAGCATGCGGCGCACCTACCGGCCGGTTCACGTCCTGGTGGATTCCGGCAGCGCCCGCTCCATCGCCAATTTTCCGCTCGTCCGCGCGGCCGGCTCACGCCGAATGGGGCTGCGCATGGGCACGGTGAACGGGATTGATGGCCGCGAGCAGGAAAACATCGACACGCTGATGGTGCGCAATGTGGAGATCGGTGGGCTGTGCTTTGCCGGCTTCCAGATGCTGGAGGGTGATCTCGACATCTTCCGGCACATGGGCTGGGAGGACGAACCGGCTCTCATCCTGGGCATGGACGCCCTCCAGCACGCCCGCATCACGGTCGACCGGGAAACCGGAACCTTCGAACTGGCGGCCGCCACCAACCGGTTCGACTGCCGCTAAAGCTGACAGTCACGAAAAGAAAAAGGCCGCGGAGCGAACCCCGCGGCCTTTCTGTTTGGATCCGACGCCAGCTTACGGCGCGTCGGACGAGCGGTCCATGGACTGGCCACCCGCCTCGGTCTCGGTCGGATGGGGGACCATCTGGTCTTCAGCGCCCGCCATCAGCCATTTGATGACCGGCGACAGGAGCAGCATCAGGACGGCGATACCCATCGCGACCAGGCCCACATTGGAATAGACCTCGGCATAGCCCGCCTTGGCGGCCGCCACGTCGGTCAGCTGGCCACCCAGTGTCTCAGCACCCGTATTCGATGCAATCACACCGGCCAGGAAGTTGGACAGGCCGGAATACAGGAACCAGGCCCCCATCGTCATGCCGACCACACGCGCCGGAGCGAGCTTGGTAACGGCCGACAGACCGACCGGGGACAGCATCAGCTCACCCATGGTGTGGATCCAGTAGATGGCGAAGATGAAGAAGACCGGCGTCAGCGCCGCTGCGCCCACGGAATTGATGCCCAACACCAGGACGTAGAAGCCCAGGCCCGCCATAAAGACGCCCAGCGCGAATTTCACCGGCGTGGACGGGTTCAGCTTCTTCTTGGCCAGGGCAATCCAGGCCCAGGCCAGGAGCGGCGCGAAGATCACGATGAAGCCGGAATTCAGCCCCTGGAACACGGTGCCCGGGATATTCACCCCGAACATGGTCGTGTCGACGAGGCGGAAGGTGAAGAGGTTCAGCGAGGAACCGGCCTGCTCGAACAGAGCCCAGAACGGGATTTGTGCGAGCACGAAATAGATCGCGGCGAACATGCGCCGGCGTTCCAAACCCTTCATCGTGAACAGCGCCATGCCGCACAGGACAAGCAGCATGATCACGCCCAACGGGCCGAGAATGCCGCCCATGTATTCCGGGTTCATCACGGCCAGCATGGCCACGGCGATGATCGCCAGACCGGACAGATAGCAGGCATATTCGACATTGAGCGGGCCGAGGATTTTCTCCTTCAGCTTTTCCGGGTTCGGCGGCTCGGCGCGGCCTTCCAGCCAGGGCTGGAAGAAGAGGAAAGTCGCCAGACCGGCCAGCATGCCGATACCGGCCAGACCGAAGCCCCAGGCCCAGCCATAGACGATGCCAATCCAGGCAATGGTCGCGGAGGACAGGAGCGAGCCCAGATTGATGCCCATGTAGAAGATGGTGAAACCGGAATCCCGGCGCGTATCACCCAGCCCGTAGAGCGAGCCCACGATCGTGGAGATGTTCGCCTTCAGGAAGCCAACACCCGCAATGATCAGGGCCAGAGCGAGGTAGAGGATGTTTACGTAGAGCTCCTGCTGCTCCACGCGCGTCATGCTCTCATCATAGGGAATTTCCGCCGGCAGGCCGACTGCCTCGGGCGATTGCACCAGAATGCTGGCGCCGCCTTCGGAGAAGGAGATCATCGAGGAGCCGCTATCGGACACGATCATCTGGCTGGCAGTCGCACTGCGGCCGTCCAGTTCGATGACGTATTCGCTGCCTTCATAGGTCAGAATCTGCTGCGAACCGGACCCCTCGAAGGCCATGAGGCCATGGCCCAGAACGAGCAGGATGGCCCCGAATGTGACCGCTTTCCTCTGTCCCAGATACCGGTCGGCGAGCGTGCCGCCGATGATCGTCATCACGTAGACCAGCGCGGTATAGGCGCCGTAGATGATGCCCGATTGCGATTCCGAGAAAAGGAAGTGCTGGGTCAGGTAAATGATCAGCAGGGCGCGCATCCCGTAATAGGAAAAACGCTCCCACATTTCTGTCAGGAAAAGGATGGCCAGGCCCTTCGGATGCCCGAAGAAGGACGTGTCCTTGTTTTCCGCCGTTGCTGGCGTTGCGGTCGTGTCCGTCACGCAAAATCTCCCCATTACCCGCCCCACGCGGGAAAAATCATGGCGCGCAATTGACCATGGGGGAGAAGACCACTCAAGCCTGTGACGCGGCTGGGCCGGTCAAACCTGGGTGATCTAGTAGGCGCACTCGGTGAAGACGGGCTCGATCTCGCCGCCCCATTCGTCCTTGAAGCGGGCGATCAGATCGTCGGCGCGGGTCCGGCCGGTGCGGGCGATCTCGTCGAGATCATCGAGGAAGAGCGCTTCGTTTTCGCCGTGGCCGTTCAGGCGCTTGCGCGCATTGAGACCGGCGCGGGAAATGGCCAGAACCTGTTGGGCGACATCCTGCAGCGTGCCATTGCGGAAAGGCGTATGCAGACCGGTCTTGGCTGCGCCCAGACGCAGGGCATCGCGTTCGGCCTCGGTCCAATCCTTCACCAGATCCCAGGCGGCATCCAGAGCGGTATCGTCATAGAGCAGGCCCACCCAGAAGGCCGGCAGGGCGCACAGCGTGTTCCACGGGCCGCTATCGGCGCCGCGCATTTCCAGGAAGGTCTTCAGACGCACTTCCGGGAAAACGGTGGAGAGATGGTCTTCCCAATCGCTCATCACCGGCTTTTCGCCGGGCAGGATGTCCAGCTTGCCGGCGAGGAAGTCGCGGAAGGACTTGCCCGTCGCATCCAGGTATTCCCCGTTGCGCTTGACGAAATACATCGGCACGTCCAGCGCCCAGTCGCGATACTGTTCGAAACCGAACCCGTCCTCGAAGACGAAGGGCAACATGCCGGTGCGGTGATTATCCGTGTCGGTCCAGACATGGCCGCGATAGGAGAGGAAGCCGTTCAGCCCCTTGTCCTTGAAGGGCGAGTTGGCGAACAGCGCCGTCGCGATCGGCTGCAGGGCCAGCGAGACGCGGAATTTCTTCGCCATGTCGGCTTCCGACGAGAAATCCAGATTGGTCTGGACCGTACAGGAGCGGAACATCATCTGATGACCCATCGTGCCCACCTTGGGCATGTAGGCCTTCATCAGCTTGTAGCGCGCCTTGGGCATCATCGGCGTCTCTTCCAGGGACCATTTCGGCGAGAAGCCCAGGCCCAGGAAGCCGGCACCGATCTCGTCGGCCACTTCACGCACTTCCTTGAGATGGCCATTCACCTCGCCACAGGTCTGGTGGATCGTCTCCAGCGGCGCACCGGAAAGCTCGAACTGGCCACCCGGCTCCAGCGTGATGGAGGCGCCCTTGCGCTTGAGCGCGATCAGGACACCGTCTTCCTCGACCGGATCCCAGCCGAAACGCTGCAGGCCTTCCAGCATCTTCTTCACGCTGGGACCGCCGCCATTCTCATAGGGAAGGGGTGTGTGATCGCCCAGGGCAAAGCCGAACTTCTCGTGTTCGGTCCCGATGCGGAACGCATCAGCCGGTTTGGAACCGGCGGCGAAATAGCCTGTCAGCTGGTCCAGGTTCTCAATGGGAGCACCTTCGCCGCCCGGATTATACGTGCCGCTCATCGAAGCGCCCCGCTCTGCCTCAAAATGTCCGCATCAGATATGGGGGTGTTCGGCCCGGGACAAGGGTTGATGCCTGTATTTGTGCGATGCGCGGATCAGCTGCGCCAATCCCCTTGCAGGCTCTGCCAGAGCACGAGGGCTGCCACGGCAGCGGTTTCCGCCCGCAATATGCGCGGCCCCAGCGTCACCGCAATGACGGCATCGTGATCCCGCAGGCGCTGGCGTTCCGCCTCGGAAAACCCGCCCTCCGGCCCGATCAGGATCGCCGCCGGTCCCGCTTCCGCGTCCGCCAACGTGTCAGACATGGGCCGCCCCCGGCCCCGGGCGCCGCCCCAGGGCTGGCCCGTCTCATCGCCCGCCTCGTCGCAGAAGATCAGCGTGCGAGAGGCGTCCCAGCCATCAAGCACCCGGTCCAGCTTTTCCAGTCCGGCGAGCTCGGGCAGGTCGAGGCGTTCGGTCTGTTCGGCGGCTTCCTTGGCGATCAGCTGCAGCCGTTCCGGCTTGATCCGGTCGCTCTGGGTGCGCGCGGTGACGACAGGCGCGATACGGGCCACGCCCAGCTCGGTCGCTTTCTCGACGATCAGATCGGTCTTCTGACGTTTCACCGGAGCAAAGAGCAGCCAGAGATCGGGCACGCCGATCTGTTCGCGCGTCTGCTCGACCGGTTCCAGTACAGCCGTCTTGCGGCTGGCCTCGACCAGGCGCGCACGCCATTCGCCATCGCGTCCGTTGAACAGGCGCACCGTGTCGCCCTCGCCCCGCCGCATCACATTGATGAGGTAGTGGGCATCCTCTTTCGGCAGGGCGATGGCCTGGCCGGATTGGAGGTTCTGGGTGACATAGAGGCGCGGATCGGTTGACATTCCCCCGCTTTGACGGCGCTGTGCGTCAACGTCAAGAGCGCCTTGAATTGGCCCCATGGTTTTGCCACACCGCGAAAATGCAACTGAATTTCGACCGGCGAGTCGCCGACAGCCTTCCTAAATCCTGGGTGGACCGCGCTCCGACCGCGGTGCGCCCCTATCTGCGTCTGGCCCGCTATGACCGGCCGATCGGCTTCTGGCTGCTCGGCCTGCCCTGCTGGATGGGGCTGATGCTGGCGCGCACCGGCGAAGGCCTGGGCTGGATCGATCTCTATTATGCCGTCCTGTTCGCCATCGGTGCCGTCGCCATGCGCGGTGCAGGCTGCACCTATAACGACCTTGTCGACCAGGACCTGGATGCCCAGGTCGCCCGCACGGCGGACCGGCCGCTGCCGGCCGGCTCGGTCTCGCGCAAACAGGCCTGGCTGTTCCTAGTGGCGCAAAGCCTGGTCGGCCTGGTCGTGCTGGTGCAATTGCCGATCCTGGCGATCGGGGTCGGCCTGGCCTCCCTGCTACTGGTCGCCGCCTATCCCTTCATGAAGCGGATCACCTGGTGGCCGCAGGCCTGGCTTGGCCTGACCTTCAATTGGGGCATTCCCGTCGGCTATACCGCCGTGGCCGGCACATTCGACCTTACCGCCCTCGCGCTTTATGCCGCCGCCGTCTTCTGGACGCTGGGCTATGACACGATCTATGCCCATCAGGATGCCGAGGATGATGCGCTGGTCGGCGTGAAATCCACCGCCCGCCTGTTCGGCGAGAATTCGCAATACTGGGTCGCCGGCTTTTACGGCCTCAATGCCGTGGGCGTGGCGCTGGCCATCTGGCTGAGTGACGCCTCGCCCTTCGTCGTCATCCCCTTCACGCTCTACACTGCCCATCTGTTCAACCAGGTGCGCGAACTGGACATCACCGACGGGGCCCGCTGCCTCGCCCTGTTCAAGGCGAACCGGACCAGCGGCCTGCTTCTCGTCCTGACCTTCATGGTGGGCGCCCTGGTTTGACGGCCCGTCCGGTTCATGGCTGGATACAACCCTCAAGGGTGAGAAGAGAGCCGGGGTCAAACTGGATGTTGTTGAGTCTCAAGCGTTTCGCACGGGTTGCCTCCCGTGTGGCCTGTTTTGCTGCCGTCCTCGGGACGGGTCTGGTCCTGAGCCAACCGGCCCATGCCGACACGCCCTCGCTGGACATCCCCATCCATTATGAAACCCTCGACAACGGGCTGCGCGTCGTCCTGTCACCGGACAGCACTGTGCCGACCGTTTCCGTGGGCCTCTATTTCGGCATCGGCTTCCGCAGTGAACCGCCCGGCCGGACCGGCTATGCCCATTTGTTCGAACATCTCTATTTCGCCGGTGCCGAATTGCGTGGGGATATCCCCTTCGACGCGATCATCTCGGAGACGGGCGGTTCGTCGGCCGCGTTCACGCGTTTCGACTTCACCCGCTATGTCAGCACGGTCCCGTCCAACGCTTTGGACATGATCCTGTGGGCCGAGGCCGACCGCATGTCCGGCCCGCTGCTGACGCGTCGCCACATCAATTCCCACCGCAATGGCGTGCGCAACGAGATTTTCCTGAATGTCGAGAACCAGCCCTATCAGGGCTGGCCGCTGATCGACCTGCCGATGACGGCCTTCGTGAACTGGCACAATGCGCACAATTTCTACGGCGATCTGAGCGATCTCGACGCTGCCACGGCCGAGGATGCCCGCGAATTCTTCCGCCAATACTACACGCCGAATAATGCCGTCCTGGTCGTGGCGGGTGATTTCGACCTGGAGACGACCCGCACGCGCATCGCCGACTGGTTCGGACCGATCCCGCAGGGTCCCGCCCTGCCGGAACTGGATGTCAGCGAACCGGAACAGACCGCTGAGCGCCGCCGCGACCTCACCTATCCCAATGCCACCCAGCCCGGTGTCGCCGTGGGCTATCACATGCCTCCGCGCGGAACCCCGGAATACTACGCCATGATGCTGATCGACATGATCCTGATCTCCGGCGATGACGCCCGCATGCAGCGCGTGGCCGCTGACCAGGGCTATGGCAATCGGGTTTCGGGCAGCATCAATGCCCTGGGCAATGCCTATGACTACAACGGGCCGATGCTGTGGGAGTACAATATCATCCATCCCGACACGGTGAGTTCGGACGATGTCCTGGCCATGCTCGATGGCGAGATTGCCCGTCTGCGCGAAGAACTCGTCAGCCCAGAGGAAATCGCCCGCGCCCGTGCCAAACGCCTGGTGGAATTCTACATTTCCATCGACAACCCGTCCGAGCGCGACGGAATTGTCGATCTGCTGGCCAGCTTCGCCCTGTTCGACGATGACCCGACGCGGATCAACCGGATCGAGGAAGGGATTGAACACGTCACGCCAGAGCTGATCCGCGAAACCGCCCGCACCTATTTGCGGCCCGAACGGCGCAGCGTCGTGATGGCCATTCCCGGTTCCTCAGCCGAGGCAGGAGAGTGATCATGACCCACGCCATTATCCACTCCCTGCGCAGCCTTGCCGCCGCCGGCTTCGCCAGCCTGATCGCCCTCTCGCCCACCCTGGCCCAGGAGGCTGGCGAGACCAATCCGGCACCCAATGCCCACCTGCCGGCCTATATCGCGCCGCCCGGTCCGGTCCCCGGGTTCGAAACCCCCAACAACTGGACAATGGTTCTGGATAACGGGCTGGAAGTGACCTTCATCCCCTGGGGCATGACGCCCACCATCGATATCCGCGTGGAAGTCCGCGCCGGCAATATTGATGAAGGCCGCAATACCTGGCTCTCCGACCTGACCGTGGAAGTCATGTCGCAAGGCGCGGGCGGCCGGACCGACGACGAGATTGCGGAGACCTTCGGGGCGATGGGCGGATCGCTGATGTCCAGCGTCCGCACCGACCGCGCCACCTTCATGAGTTTTGTACTGTCGGAATACGGGCCGGAAGCCCTGGCCCTGCTGGCGGAAACCGTACGCGAACCCGACTTTCCCGAAGAGCGCTTCGAGGCCGCGCGAAGCACGATCATCCAGCTGGCCGAGGGCTGGCGTCAGCAGCCCGGCCTGATCGCCACGGCGGCGCTGAACCTTTACCAGCACCCCGAAGACCACCCTTTCTACACAACCATTCCCAGCCGGGCCCAGCTGGACAGCTACACCCTGGCCGATGTGCGCCGTTTCCACCGCGAGCATTTCGGGGCGGGGCGCACCCATATCTACATCACGGGCCAGTTCGACGCCGAGGCCATGGAAGCCGCCGTGCGGGAGCATTTCAGCGACTGGGAACGCGGTCCGGCGGATGAAGGCATTGATGCCATTCCGCAGGTGAACAATGTCGTCCACCTGATCGACCGTCCCGGCGCGCCCCAATCCACCGTCTTCTTGAGCTATCCGGTACCGCCCATCACATCGAAATCGGCCCCGGCCCTGGAAGTGATGGATACCGCGATGGGCGGCATGATCGTTGGTCGCATGATCGAGACCGGCAATTCCTATGCGCCGCAGACTTTCCTCAACTGGACCCGCGGCGGCGCTTCCTGGTCCTATACCGACGATATCGACACCGAAGCGACGGTCTCTGCCCTGCAGGACGTGCTGACCATTATCGACTATTCCACCTTCCGGCCCTTGCAGGCCGAGGGCATCGCGGACTGGATGATCGCCCGCTACATCATGTCGATCGGGTCGCGGCTCAGCCTGGTCAGCCAGATTGCCCTGCGCAATGAATTCGACCTGCCCGAAGACTATCTGGACACCTATGCCAGCCAGATCCGCCGCGTCGATGGGCATGCCGTGATGAATCTGTCGCGGGAATTCCTGGCACGCGACCGCATGACCCTGGTGATTGTCGGCGACATGGACCGGATCGAAGAAGGTATCCGCGCCTTGCCTCAGCTGCAGAATGTCCGCTTCGTTCGGGAGGGCGAAAACGAGTAGATCGGCGCGTTCGCATTAAATCTTGTCCATGACCCTTTGACCGGCAGAGCTGCCGCGGCTTTGATGGCGCCGACGCGTTTTCAAGCTCGCAGTGGGGATTTCATGCGCACCATTACAGGCCTGGTCACCGGTTTCGGTGCTCTGCTCCTGGTCGCCTGCCAACCGGCAGACGCACCGGAAGAGACAGGGACCGACACCGCCACGACCGACACTTCCGCTCCCGCCCTGTCGACCGATTTCACGGTCGATGTCAGCTATCACCAGCTGGACAATGGTCTGCGGGTCGTCCTGTCCGAGGATGACAGCGTGCCCACCGCGACGGTGGCCGTCTATTACGGGGTGGGGTTCCGCAATGAACCCCAGGGCCGCACCGGTTTCGCGCACCTGTTTGAACACTTGATGTTCCAGGGCTCGCGCAACCTGCCGCATGGTGCCTTCGACTCCCTGATCTACGGATCGGGCGGGGTGAATAATGGCTCCACCCGCTATGACTTCACCAATTACTTCGAAGTCGTGCCCTCCAACGCGCTGGAAGCGGTGCTGTGGGCCGAAGCCGATCGCATGGCCTATCCCGATCTCGACGAGGGCCAGCTGGACAATCAGCGCGAAGTCGTCCGCAACGAGGTCTTCGTGAATGTGATCAACCAGCCCTATGGCGGTTGGATCTGGATCGACCTGCCGATGGCGGCCAATGAGAACTGGCACAATTCGCACAATTTCTATGGCGACCTGACCGATCTGGACGCAGCCAGCCTGGAAGATGCCCAGACCTTCTTCGACCAGTTCTACGCGCCCAATAATGCGGTGATCGTGGTGGCCGGCGATATCGACCGGGAGGAGACGCTAGGCTGGATCGAGACCATGTTCGGCCATATCGAAGCCGGCGACCCGCTGCCTCAGATCGACGTCTCCGAACCGCGCCAGACCGAAGAGAAGTTTGCGGTGCGCGAAGATGCGCTGGCCAACCAGCCGGCCCTCGCCGTGGGCTATCACATGCCCGAACGCGGAACGCCGGAATATTATGCCATGATCCTGATCGACCAATTGCTGCTGCAGGGCGATGACAGCCGCCTCACGCAGAGCCTGGTCAATGAGGAAGGCTTTGCCTCCGGCGTGTTCGGCGGCATCAACCTCTTGGGCAATGCCTTCAATTATGACGGTCCCATGCTGTGGACGGTCGGCCTGATCCACGACAGTGAGTTCACGGTGTCCGATGTCATGACGACGATCGACACGACGGTCGAGGGCATCCGGTCCGAGCCGGTCAGCCAGGCCGATCTGGAACGCGCCCGCACCAAGCTCCTGTCCGATTTCTACGACACGGTGGACACCTCCACCCGTTTTGGACTGGTGGACCTTCTGGCCGCCTTCGCCCTGTTCGATGACGACCCGGAGCGGATCAACCGGATCACGGAAGGCTTCAACCAGGTCACGCCGGAACTCGTCATGTCCACGGCCCAGGAATATCTGCGCCCGACCAATCGCACCGTTCTCGAAGTCCGCCTGCCGGACGAAGAGACCGGCGAGAGCGACGACTGATTCAGGACCGAAAGAGGCATGAGACCATGAAAAACACCCTCATCCACGCGGCCCTGAGTGCCGCCTGCCTGGCCCTTCTGGCGCTTCCCGCCCAGGCCCAGGTTCACGAACAGCCCGCCATTGGCGAACCGGTGGCCTTCGAACTGCCCGAGACCCGGAATTTCTCGCTGGAAAACGGGCTGGACGTCACCTTCATTCCTTTCGGCCTGGCCCCGACCGTCGACATCTCCTTGCAGGTGCGCGCCGGCAATATCGATGACGGGTCGCAGACCTGGATCGCCGATCTGACCGGCGCGATGATGGAAGAAGGCGCCGGCGGACGCTCCAAGGCGGAAATTGCCGAACTGATCGCCTCCATGGGCGGCTCAATCAATGTCGGCGTGGGCACGCACACGACCACCCTGTCGACCGGCGTGCTGTCGCAATACGGACCGGACGCGCTGGCCCTGCTGGCCGATGTCGCCCAGCGGCCGAACCTGGAAGAGACCGAGTTCGAACGCGTGCGGGCCAATCTGGTGCGCAATGTTGATGTGTCCCGAGCCCAGCCGGGCTCCATCGCCACGGAAGCCTATCGCCGCCTCCTGTTCGGGGCGGATCACCCCTATGGCAATATCCTGCCCAGCGAAGAGCAGTTGCGCGGCTATACGATGGAGGATGTGCAGGCCTTTTACACGTCGCATTTCGGTGCCGGTCGCGCCCGCCTCTATGTGGCCGGGCATTTCGACCCGGTCGCCATGGAAGCCGCTGTCCGGGAAGCCTTCTCGGACTGGTCGGCCGGAGCGCCTGACGCGGCCACACCGGCCCTGGCCCAGCCCGGCCCGACGGTCATGCTGATCGACCGGCCCGATGCGCCGCAGACCACGCTGCGCCTCGGCTTCCCCACCGCAGGTCTGGGCAGTGAAGACGAACCAGAGCTGACCGTGATGAATGCGCTGCTGGGTGGATCCTTCACCTCGCGCCTGGTCCGCAATCTGCGCGAGGACAAGGGCTATACCTACTCGCCGGGCTCCAGCTCGACCTGGATGCTGGATGGCGGCATCTGGACCTTCAATGCCGATGTCACGGCCGCCGATACGGCCGCGGCCCTGCGCGAGACCTTCTACGAGATCGAACGCCTGCAGACGGAGACGCCCGAGCATGAGGAGGCCCAGGGCATCCGCAATTGGCTGGCCGGCATTTTCATCCTGCAGAACGCCTCGACCGGTGGCCTGATCGGCCAGGTCTCCCGGCGTGACCTGTTCGGCCTGCCGGCGGATTATCTGGACCAGTATGTACCCGATATCCTCGCCGTCTCCGACGAGGCCATCTCTCAGACCGCCCGCGATTATCTCCCGCTCGACCAGATGACACTGGTCCTGGTGGGCGATCTGGCGCTGATCGAAGAGGATGTCCTGGCCCTGCCGCAGCTGGCCGGAGCGGATATCCTCCGCCCTGACGCCGACTAGGTCCGGGAGCCCGGAACAGTGAGAACGGCCGGGCCCCGCGCTCGGCCGTTTTTCTGTGTGCACATGACGTGACGGCTTGCCCCGGAACCACAGCCGCTCTATCGCCGGACAGCCCGATCAGGAGAGCGTGCGTGACCCGGCCCGTTTCACTCGACAATCCCGAGGACTTTGTCCGCCGCAACACGGCCTTGATGGCGCCGCCGCTTGTGCCGGAAGTCCAGCTTCACCTCGCCGTGGAGACAGTCGAGATCTGGGAGCGTACCGAAGAAGCACTGGGCGAGATGGGATTGCCGCCCCCCTTCTGGGCTTTTGCCTGGGCCGGCGGGCAGGCACTGGCACGCTACTGCCTTGACCAGCCGGACATTCTGGCCGGCCAGCGCGTTCTGGATTTTGCCGCTGGCGGAGCCGTCTCCGGTATTGCCGCGAAGAAGGCCGGCGCAGCTTCCGTGGAAGCCTGCGAGCTGGATGCTTTCGCCATTGCCGCCATCCAGGCGAATGCCGCGGCCAATCATGTCACCCTGGAGACCCGGCTGGGTGATCTGGTGGGCACGGATGATGGCTGGGATGTCGTGCTGGCCGGCGATGTTTTCTACGAGGCCGAACCGGCCCGCCTGATCGGGGGCTGGCTGGAGCAGCTCAATGCCCGCGGCGCGACCGTGCTGATCGGCGATCCGGGACGCTCCTTCCTGCCCCAGGACAAGCTGGAAAAAATGGCCGAGTACACCGTACCCGTCACCCGCGACCTGGAAGACCGGGAAGTGCGCTATGCGAAGGTCTGGCGCTACAAATAGGCCTGTGCCTCCTTGGCCACACCCCGGCATGAACCGGGCAGGTGCCGCTCACCATGCCTTGCCCCCATCTCCGCATCGGGCTACTCCGCGGCCCTCGGATCAATCGGCAAAGGTAGGCAGATCCATGACTCGATACATCCCGGCCTGACGAGGCGCCGACGCGCGCCCCGCTCCTGGAACACCCAATCCCGCGCGATGCGGAGGCGGATTTCAGGCACTCGACGCGTCGCCCTGTTTGTTTGTGGATGTATTCAATTCATGAGGACGGAACCTCTCCCCGCCCCGGCGCGGTTCCGCAACTGCCATGTCCGACTCTATCGAAATCGAAGACGAAACGACGCGTGACCGCGTCCTGAACAATACCCAGGTCCTGGCCTATCTCGGCCGGCAATGGGCGCGGCGCCCCTGGCTGCTGGCCGGGATGATCGGCTTTGTCAGCCTGGCGACCGTCACCGAACTCCTGATCCCGCTGGCGGCCGGCCGGCTGATCGACGCGCTGGCGGCCGGTCCCGAGGGCAATACCCATTGGACTGCCCTCGCCGGTTATATCGGTGTCGCCGCCCTCTTCTACCTGTTCCGCCAGATGTCCTCGCGCTGCGAGGTTCCCTTCTCCTCGGCGAACATGGCGGACCTGACGACAGAAGCCTTTTCCAAGGTCCAGCGCTTCTCGCTCGACTGGCATGCGAACACATTCGCGGGCTCGGTCGTGCGCAAGATCACGCGCGGCATGTGGGCCTATGACAATCTGACCATGAACATCGTCTATGGCGTGGCCCCGTCCATCGCCGTGATGCTGGGCATGGCCGGACTGATGGCGGTCCGCTGGCCGATCGTCGGCGCCGTCGCCCTCGGTGTGATGGCCGCCTTCGTGACCTCCAGCCTGATGCTGAGCCGGTATTACATCCGGCCGCAGAATATTCGTTCCAATGCGCTGGACAGCCAGATTGGCGGTGCGCTGGCCGACGCGGTCGGCGGGATTGCCACGGTGAAGGCCTTCGGGGCGGAAACGCGCGAAGATGCCCGCTTCCACGACCTGGCCTGGCGCTGGCGCGCGGAGGCCAAGAAGACCTGGACGCGCTTCGTGAATTCCTGGCTGGTCAATATCGTCACCGACCTGTCCATGCAGGCGGCCCTGGTCGGTCTGCTGGTCTGGCAATGGTCGCGCGGTGCAGCCAGTGCCGGCGATGTGGTGGCCGCCCTGACCGCCTACATGATCGTCGCCTCCTATATGCGGCGCTTCGGCGAACAGGTGCAGCAGGTCCAGAAATCCATGGACGAGATCCAGGACCTGGCGATCTTTGAAATGCAGGAGCGCGATGTCGAGGATCACCCGGATGCGACGGACTTCCGGCCGCAACAGGGCGCGATCCGCTTCGACCAGGTCGGCTTCACCTATGCCGGCCAGGAACGCCCGCTCTATACCGACTTCTCCGTGGCCATCCGGCCGGGCGAGAAAGTCGCGCTGGTGGGTCCGACCGGATCGGGCAAGTCGACCTTCGTGAAACTGGTCCAGCGTCTGTATGACGTGAATGAGGGCCAGGTCCTGATCGACGGGCAGGATGTGCGGCATGTCTTCCAGGACAGCCTGCGCCGGAATATCGCCTTGGTCCCCCAGGACCCGGCGCTCTTCCACCGTTCGATCGCGGACAATATCGCCTATGGCCAGCCCGATGCGACCCGCGAGGCCGTCATCGAAGCGGCGAAGGCGGCGCATGCCGACGCCTTCATCCGGCGTCTGCCGCAGGGCTATGACACGCTGGTCGGCGAACGCGGCGTGAAGCTGTCCGGCGGCGAGCGTCAGCGCGTCGCGATTGCCCGGGCCATCCTGGCCGATGCCCCCATCCTGATCCTGGATGAGGCCACATCGAGCCTGGACAATGAGACCGAGCGCGACGTGCAGGCGGCGATGGAAGCGGTGATGGCGGGACGGACGACGATCCTGATCGCCCACCGCCTGTCGACGATCCGCGATGCCGACCGCATCCTGGTCTTCGAACGCGGCCGTGTTGTGGAACAGGGCACGCATGAGGAGCTGGCGGCGAATGATGCGGGCATCTATGCCCGTCTCGCCGCCCTGGCTGCGGGCTGAATTCAGGGCGCCGGTCTGACATCCCTGTCACTGGCGCCCTGATCCCCGTCATGCTTTGCTGCCGCCCTGTCGCCACGAGAGTGTTTCCATGCGTCTGATTGCCCTGTTCAGCTTTCTCCTCGTCCTGATCCCCACCGCCTGGGCGGAGGACGACCATCCGCGTCCCTTCGACCAGAATTTCAACGCCATGCCCGTCGTGGACGAAGCCCTGGCCGAAGCGCGCGACAGCGACAAACGCCTGCTGCTCGTACTGGGTGCGAACTGGTGCCATGACAGCCGCGGCCTGGCGCATCATTTCGAAGACCCGGAACTCGCCGCAACGATCGCGGAGAATTATGTGCTGCGCTATATCGATGTCGGCTGGCGCAGCGAGAACCAGGCCGTTTCCTCCCGCTTTGGCGTGCCCGCCGTCTATGCCACGCCGACCGTGCTGGTGATCGACCCGGAGAGCGAAACCCTGCTCAATCGCGAGGACCGGACCCGGTGGGGATCCGCCGCCTCCACGCCGATTGAAGACGCGCGTGACTGGTTTGCCCGCTGGGCCCATGAAACCCCGTCCCGCAGCGGCGTGCTGGAATCCTCCCTCGTCTACCAGGCCATGCTGGTGGAGATCGACATTTTCGAGGAAGAAGAAGCCGAACGTCTCGCCGCCGCCTATCGTGATATCGCCGTCTGGCGCGAAGCCCCGGCTCCGGGCCGTCCGCCGGATTTCGATGCGCTGGAACGGGAAGTGGAATCCTGGCGCCGCAGCCTGCCCCGTCAGGTCCAGACCCTGCGCGGCCAGGCGCGCAGCCTGGTGGCCGGTGCGCTTTCCGAGATGGCCGGTGATGAACCGCTCACGCCGGAAATCGTCGCCCAATTCGATTTGCTCGATCCCGACCTCGCACTCGATTTCGAGCGCCATGAGAGCGAGGTCTGGTGAGATGGCGCGCTGGCCCTATTTCGAGGTTCACGCCTTTGCCTTCCCGGACCGCGACTTCACCGGCAATCCGGCCGGCGTCTGCCTGATGGAGGACTTCCCGGAGGACCGGGTGCTGGCCGGCATAGCCGCCTCCAATAATCTGTCCGAGACCGCCTTTCTCGTCCCGCGCGGGGAGGATGTCTGGCATTTGCGCTGGTTCACCCCGGCGATCGAGGTGGATTTGTGCGGCCATGCCACCCTGGCCTCGGCCTCGGTCCTGTTCGCGACCGGTCGCGTCAAAGGCGGCAAGGCGGCGTTTGACACCCGTTCCGGCCGGCTGGAGGTCAGCCGCGACGCAGCCGCGGGCTTTGCCATGGACCTGCCGGCGATCGGCTACAAGCCGGCGAAACCCTCCCCGGCCCTGAGTGCGGCCCTGGGCCTGGAGACCGAACCCCAAGCCGTCTTCCGCGTCGACAAGATTCACGGTGCCGAATACCAGATGTGGGTGATGGCCGATGAGGCCGATGTGAAACTTGCCGAGCCCGATCACGGCCAGCTGCGCAAGCTGGACACCAATATCATCCTGACCGCGCCGGGCCGCGAGGTGGATTTCGTCTCGCGCTTCTTTGCCCCGGCCTCCGGTGTCGACGAGGACCCGGTCACCGGTTCGGCGCATTGCACGCTGACGCCCTACTGGGCCGAGCGCCTCGACAGGCCGCGTCTCTCAGCCCGCCAGATCGGGTCGCGCCCGGGCGCGCTGGAGGTGGAAGACAAGGGCGGACGCGTGACGCTTTATGGTCACGCACCGCTCTTCCTCACTGGCGAGATCAGTCTGGCCGGTTAGCCTCAGTACCGGCGGCCATGCCGGTCCCAGCGGCCGCGATGGCCGGACCGGTCGTCAAAGCGATAACGGCGGTCATGATAGCGGCCGCGCGGATATTCGATCCGGACATCAATCCAGCGGCGGTCGCCCCAGCGATCCATGATGTAGAAACCGCCATTGCGGGCGCGATAGACCGTGCCGGGCGTGTCGAAACGGTGATTGTCAAACCGGGCCGGACGCAGCCGGGCATCCCAGCGATCCGCTTCATAGCGCCAGGCACGCGGCGGACAATTGATCACCCGGCGGTCTTCATAATCCTCGCGCAGATCCGCACGGCTCGTGGTGACGCGACTGTCATGCCGGTCTTCGCGCAGATCCGGACAGGCCGACGCGTTGAGAACCCAGGTATCGGCGCTGGCGGCGCCGGCGAAAGCCGCCGAGCCGAGTGTCGAAAGCACCAGGGCGGCAGCGAGTGTCTTGATCGAAGTCATGGCGTTTCCTTTCCTTCGGCAATGAGCCTTCGTGTTGAATGCAAGGAAGCCATGACGCGGCTGAGCCCGGCTTGAATACCGCGTTCAGGGGACAGTCATGTTTGTGAACATTAGATAGAAAGGCGATGCGCTTGGTTTCATGACGGGATTGGCGCTAGCTTTGGGGCAGGAGCCGCAGACCGGCTCAAACAGGGGACAGGACATATGATGACCGCTCGCCATTTGATCGCCGCCTTGCTGTTCAGCGCCATGCCGGGATGGGCTCTCGCCCAGCCTGCCCTGCCGGATGAACCGGCCCTGGAAGGCGCACCTCCGGCGACACAGGCCATCGCGACGGAAGAACGCCTGTCCAGCCGCGAGATCGCGCGCCTCCTGCGCCAGGCCGGCAGCAAACCGCCCAAACCGGGAGACGCATCGGGCGCTGCCGCCCGCTATACCGGCGATGATTCCTGCCAGTGGGCGAATGATGGCGAGTGCGATGACCCCGGTCTGGGAACCGGGGCCTGCCGACAGGGCACGGACTATTCAGACTGCTGGCGCCTGGTTCAGGGCGTCGAGGACAATACCTGCCGCTGGGCCAATGATGGCGAATGTGACGAGCCCGGCTTCGGCACCGGCGCCTGCACCCAGGCGACCGACCTGGCCGATTGCGGCGACATCATCCATCTGCGCTTCCGCAATGACAGCTGCGAGACCGCTTTTGACGGCGTCTGCAACGAGCCGGGCGTCGGCGATGGCACCTGCGCGGAGCGCACTGACCGGGCCGATTGTTTCGGCCGCGACCGCCCGCTGACCATCAATGACCATTATTTCGGCCATGACGACCGGGTCTTCATGGACACGTCCGTCTTCCCATGGGTGGTTGTCGGCCAGATCAGTTTTGACTCCGGCGGCGCCTGCACGGCCACGCTGATCGCAGACGATGTCCTGGTCACGGCGGCGCATTGCATCGCGGACAATGGGCGGTTCGACGCCCGTGGTACATTCGAGACCGGCTATGGCCTGCCCGGCGGCCCGGTTTCTGCGCGGATCATCGACTATTTCACCGACCCGCAATGGAATGAGCAGCGCTTCTCCTCGACCGATGATCTGGACGGAACGGACTGGGCCTTGCTGAAGATCGACACGCCCCTGGGTGCGCAGCTCGGTCATGTCGGCGTTCGCGGTCTGGTCGATGCGGTCGGCTCGCGCACGGCGCTGCGCACGGATCTCTACCAGGCCGGATACAGCTGGGACACCGGCACCCATTTGTCCGGAAATATCGGCTGCCACATGGTCAACGTCTATGATGACAACACCATGGCCCATGATTGCGACACGACCCGGGGCGATAGCGGCTCACCCTTCATGGTGCGCGAGGGCGATGAGTATTTCGTGGTCGCCACCGACTCCAATTTCCGCTCCAACCCGAACGGGCCGATGATCTATATCGCCGCGCGGTCGGACCGCTGGGCGCAATATGTCGAGGATTTCGCGGCTGGCGAGATCGGCAATATGCGGCGCCCTGCCGCCGGGACGAGCAAACCGCCCAAATAGGCCGGATCACTCCGGGCCGAGCAGGTCCGCCAGCCCTTCGGCCAGGGCGTGACGCCAGCCGGCCACATCATGTCCGCCGGGAAATTCACGCAGCGTGACCGGATAGCCGTGCGCGGCCAGAACCGCGGCAAGATTCCGGTTCGTCTCCAGCATGACATGGCCACCATTGGTGCTGGTGACGACATATTCCAAACGCCCGGCCGCCAAATGGAAACGGGGCGCAGAGGCCGGTGCTGCCGCGATCTGACGCCCCAGCCATTCCGGCGCCTCGCCGTCCGGAGCCCAGTAGAAACTCCCCGACAGCGCAATCGCACCGGTGAAGACATCCGGCCGCTCGAGCGCCGCGAGACCGGACACCAGACCGCGTCGTGAGGCTCCGGCCAGAATGACCGGGCAGTTCTCCGCCGACAGGCCCTCTGACCGCATCCAGGGCACCAGCTCGTCGGCCAGGAAGTCCACCTGGTCCGCATAGGCGCGACCGGCACTGGCCGTGTCCAGCTGATCGATCAGGACCAGATGCGTGGGCGGAATGCGCCCGGCCCGCACCAGATTGAACACAATGTCCCGGGCCGGCGCGCGATCGCCCCAGAGAAAGGCGTCATAGAGAACCAGGACCGGCGCACAGGCCGCCGCGCCGTGCGAACGCTGCACCCTCAGCTGCACCGAGCGGGACAGGGCGGTGCTCTGGAGAACCCGGTGCTCGGCCTCATCCGGCCAGGACAGAACGGGACGCACCGCAGCCTGGTCCGGTGCCCGGTCCAGCCGCAGGACCGACTCGCCGGAGCGCCCGCGCAAATGGCGCGGGTTTTCCGGATCCGGAACCCGCTCCCAGCGCCCGGCGCGCAAGGTCTCGAAGGAGTAGACGGCTTCCACATCACGCGGCACGTCGATCCGGATCCACCAGATGGGCGTGCCGGTCAGGCGCTGCAGCGGCAAGGTGAAGTCACGGCGATAATCCGTGACCGGCTGACGGGCCAGCGGTGCCGCGACCACACTGTCCAGCCGGACCTGTTCCACATCCGGCGCGGAGCGGTAGACGAAGGTGACACGGGCCAGACTGTCATCTTGCGGATGGGGCGTGATGATTGGCAGGGCCTGGGCCGACAACTCATTCCAGACCAGTTCCACGGCCTGCGGCTGAACGGCCAGCCTGTCCTGCGCGGCCTGGATGGCGGCAGGCAATTGCGCACTGGCCAGGCCGGACAGGCCCGCAGCACACAACGCGGCAACTCCCCATTTCGCCAAACGCGCCAGCCGCATGCCCTTGTCCCTTTTGCCCGTGACAGCCGCAGTCTAACCTCGCCGCAAAAATCGGGGAGACATCAATGACAGGCTTCACCCAACGGCTCGCCGGGGACCGTGTGGCACAGATCATACTGGGCCTGTCGGCCCTGTTCGGCCTGGCCTATCTCTTCAATGATTTCGGTTTTGCCGCGCCCTACCCCGCCAATGTGGTGATCAAGGCCGCCGGTATCATTCTCCTCGCCGCCTTCGCGCTCCAGCAAAAACACCCGATCCTGGCTTTGGGCCTCTTCCTCGGCTCGCTGGGCGACATTTTCCTGGCCCTGGAACCGACCCAGCTGGCCTTCGGCATTGCCGCCTTCGGCCTGGGACATCTCGTCTATATCTATCTTTTCGTGCGGATCCGCCTGACCCATGGCGGACGCGCAGGCTGGAGCCGGATCGCTGCGCTGGCACTGGCTGCCTACGGCGTCGTCATCCTGTCCTGGCTGCAGCCTTATTTCGGCGAGCTGCAAGTCCCGGCTTCGATCTATAATGCCATCATCCTGATCATGGCCGTTCTGGCCCTGATCGGTCGCGCCTCCCCCATTGCCGTGATCGGGGCGCTGCTTTTCGTGGCCTCCGACAGTGTCCTGGCCGTCCGCCTGTTCGCCGAACAGCTGCCCTGGGCCGGCTGGGTGGTCTGGGTGACCTATTATCTCGGCCAGGCCGGTATCGCCTGGGGTCTCACCGAGCCTGCACCGTCACCGGAGTAACACGCCGCGTATATTTTCATGCAGGACGCGCCTGTTCTGGCTTGGTCGTTGCATCCCCCGGTGTCACAATCCTTAACGCAAGGTAAACACCCCGGGGGACATCATGCGTTCGAACACTTTGGCCAGCACGGCGCTGACGACGATTCTGGCTGCTCTCATTCCGGCAGGACATGTCTGGGCTCAGGATGTCCATCTCAAGGAAAACAGCTCCGAAGCCAACAAGGAAAGCGCGGGGGATGCCACCAATCTGGCGCTCATCCAGCAGCTCGAGCAAAACCGTCTCCAGACCCTGATCCTCGCCCAGGCAATCGGCGAAATGTGTGCCGAGCAGGAAAGCCAGGCAGCGAGTTGTGTGCTCGTGGCCCAGTTGCAGGCCTCCGGCGCGCTGGACATGCCCGACACGCTCGCCCCGGCCTTCCCGGAGATCACCGATAGCGAACCGGTCCTGACCACTGCGTCGGGCAAATCACCCTCCGCCCTTGCCGCGACCGCCCCGGGTCCCCTCGCCGCCGCCAATGTCACGGCGGACTGCGCCGTCGGCGCCGGAGCCGATTCCACCCAGTGCGGCGTCGGGGCCGATGCCAGCGGCGCACAATCCACCGCCGTCGGCACGAATGCGCTGGCGGACAGTGATGACGCGACAGCCATCGGTGAAGGCGCCGAGGCGACCGCCGACAATACGCTGGCCATCGGCCAGGGCGCATCCGCTTCGGCCGAATGGGCTGTGGCTGTCGGCGAAAGTGCCACGGCTTCGCAGATCGATGCCGTAGCGGTTGGCAATGATGCGCTGGCGGACGCGGAATACGCGACCGCGGTGGGCGGGACGGCGACGGCGAGCGGGTTTGACTCCACCGCGCTCGGCAATGCGGCCACAGCCAGTACGGACCAGGCCACGGCGGTCGGCGCCAATGCCTTCGCCGATGCCGATGATGCCACGGCCATTGGCGAGAACGCCATGGCGCTCGAGGAAAACACAACCGCGGTCGGCCAGGGTTCCGAAGCCTCCGGCTTTGCCGCCAGCGCCTTTGGCGAGAGCGCGACGGCCAGTGCTGACGGCTCGACCGCGCTGGGCAATGATGCCGCGGCCATCGGGATCGGGTCCGTAGCCGTCGGTGCCGACGCGACGGCCGGGGATGATGGCGCCATTGCCATCGGTGCCGACTATGACGGTGACGGAACCGGCGCCAATGCCTCCGGCATCGACAGTCTGGCCATTGGCGGTGATGCCGTCGCCAGCGGGTCGGAAGCCCACGCCATTGGCTGGCTCGCCAGCGCGACCGGCGACCAGTCCATCGCCCAGGGCTGTGAAGCCTCTGCGAGCGCTGATGGCGCCATCGCCATCGGCATGAGCGAGGATTGCGATGACACGGACGCCCTGTCCGGCGCCCAGGCCAGCGCGGCGGGTGCCATCGCCATCGGCGAATCCACATCGGCGGGCGGCACGAATGCCCTCGCCTTCGGGGCATCCGCCTCAGCGTCGGGCACACGCGCCTCTGCCATCGGCTCCGGCAGCGCGGCCAGCGGCACGGATGCAATCGCCATCGGCACGTCAGCCACGGCGAACTTCGACAATGCGATTGCCATCGGCAATGGGGCGGCGGCCACGAGGGCTGACCAGATCGTGCTGGGCACCTCTTCCAGCACGCTCACCCTGGCCGGTGTCACCTCCGCAGCCAGTACATCGGCCCAGGGCAGTGTGACGGGTCTCCTCACCACGGATGCTGACGGCAATATCGCCTCCGACGGCGGTGCCCTGCAGTCCAGCGTTGATACCAACACAACCGACATCGCGACCAATGCGACGGACATCGCCACCAACGCCTCGGATATCGCGGACAACGTCACCGACATCGCGAGCAATGCTGCGGATATCGCGACCAACGCCACGGACATCGCGCAAAATGCGTCCGACATCGCCGACAATGCGTCGGATATTTCCGACCTGCAGACCGAAACCGCGGATCTGGGCTTTTATGCCGTGAACTCCACCGGTGCCGATGCCAGCGCAACGGGGACGGATGCCATCGCCATTGGCGGGGGGAGTTCCTCCAGCGCAGAAGGGGCGATCGCCATGGGCCGCAACAGCGCGGCCAGCAGCACGGGGGCCGTGGCCATTGGTGACGGAGCCCTCGCCTCCGGCTCGACCGCTGTCGGCGCCGGCGCACAGGCCATAGCAGCCGATACAGCCGCCTTCGGCATGGCGGCCTTGGCCACGGCGGAAGGCGCAACCGCACTGGGTGAAAACGCCGAAGCCACCGCGCAATACGCCACCGCTGCCGGCGAAGACGCCACGGCGAACGGCATTGGCGCCAGTGCTTTCGGGCGCGGCGCATCTGCCTCCGGTGATGGATCCGGTGCCATCGGCTATGGCGCGTCTGCCGACTACGACAATGCCTGGGCGGTCGGCTTCGGTGCCACAGCCACGCGCGACGACCAGTTCGTGCTGGGCATTGCCTCCAACACCTACACCCTGCCCGGACTGACCTCATCTGCCAGCACGGCGGCCCAGGGCACGGTGACCGGCGTGGTCACCACCGATGCCGACGGCAATCTCGCCTCGGACGGCGGTGCCCTGCAGGCCAGCGTCGACACCAATACGGCGGACATCGCGACCAACACGTCCAATATCGCAACGAACACGACCGGCATTGCGACCAATGCCAGCGACATCGCCACGAATACGGGCTCGATCGCGACCAATGCCGGCAATATCGCCAGCAACACGACGGATATCGCCACCAATTCCAGCGGCATTGCCACCAATGCCGGAAACATCGCGACCAACACGTCCACGCTGGGCACGCACACCACCGCGATCGCGGACAATGCCTCAGCCATTGCCGTGAATGCCGCGGACATCGCCCTGCTCCAGGCCGGCGTCGCCGGAAATGGCCAGGACTTCATCGATCTGCAGAATGATGTGGCTACAAACACGACCGACATCGCGACGAATGCGGCGAACATCCAGACCAATTCGGGCCGGATCGATACCAATGAGGCGAATATCGCGACCAATACCGCCAACATCGCCACCAACACGACGAATATCGCCCGCAATACAACGCGGATCTCGGCCAATGAGACAGCCATTGCCAGCAATACGAGCTATATCGACATGCTGCGCGCCGACGTCTCGGACCTGCAGGTCAATTTCGACGCGCTGGCGCTCCAGGCCAACCGGAATTCCCGCGCCATCCAGGAAAACACGGACGGGATCGCCATCGCGAACGCCCTGTCAGGTTCAACCTGGCTGCAGCAGAATGAGCAATTCGCGGTGACGGCCAATTGGGGCTATTACGGCGGCTCCAGCGGCATCGCCGTGGCCGGTGCCGCCCGGATCGACAACCGGGTCTCGGCCAATTTCGGGGTCGGTGTCGGCAGTGATACGGGCCGGGTCGGCGCTCGCGCCGGTGTGCGGGTGGGCTGGTAGGTCTAGAACTCGCGCACAATCGAGAAATCGAGCCGACTGTCCGTGGGGTCCACCCCCGGCTGCGGCTCGAACTCGTGCTTGACGCGATAGCCCAGTTCCACGCCCCAGCCCTCGGAAATGGCGGTGGTCAGCTTGAAGCGCTGCTCACCGCGCGGCTCCGGGCCGGCCAGGAGCGTCGTCTCTGAGGTCAACTGGGCGCTGTCCGACAGCGCCAGATCATAGACCGAGCCGATCTCCAGCACCCAGCGTGTCCGCCCGTCCTGCCCGACCGGCACGCGATGGCGGACGCCCGGTCCGGCACGCAGGATCCAGCTTTGCTGCTCACTGTCGAGCGGATGGAAAGTGCCCCCGGCGGCCAGAAGGGTGGAATAGTCATAGCCGGACATGCGGTCCTGCTCATAGCTGGAGCCGACGAAATAGCTCCAGCGGTCAATCGAGGGCTGTTCACCCCGCGCCTCGACGACCAGCCGGTCCCGCGTCGTGATGCCGGCATTCTCGGTGTAGTAATATTCCGCCTTGCCGTCGAACCCCCAGCCACCATTCAGGGGACGGCGGAATTCCAGCGCGATATTGTAGTCCGTCTGTTCGGTATTGCCCTGATCGATCGCCAGGCCCAGCTTGACCCGGCCGTTCCAGTGATAGGGGTGCAGCCAGTCCACAGCGCCGCTCCAATGCTGCACGCCTTCGCGGACACCGGTATCATCGCCGGCGGGCTGATCGGATCCGGCCGGGCCCGTTTCACCCTCCAGGAGAGGCCCGGCCAAATGCGCAATCTCGCCCGGTGCCGTGGCCGTCGTCCAACTGGCCATCACATCCATGCGGCGCGGCGCCAGTTCGGCGATGGCGGCGATGATCGCGTCGCGCCCGCCCGGCACCACACTGGCCAGAAGCTCGGCTGTTTCCAGGAATTCCGCATCGCTCTGTCGGGCATCAGCCGCCTCGATCAGCGTCCGGTAGTCAGCGGACAGATCGGCATGGGCAGACGGGCAATAGATCGCCCCCGCCACAAGAAGCGGAACAGACAACAAGCGCATACACAGGACCTTTCGAATGACGAAAGACCTACCGGCAAGCCACCGGTAGGTCCAGTCATGCGATACGCAAATGGCTGAAACTAGTTGAGAAGACCTTGATCCGCGGCCATCTGCTTCATGGCCTTCTGGAGCTTTTCAAAGGCCCGCACCTCGATCTGGCGGATACGCTCACGGCTCACGCCGTAATGATCGGCCAGTTCTTCCAGCGTCTTGGGCTCTTCGGTCAGACGGCGTTCCTGCAGGATGTGCTGTTCGCGCTCATTGAGCTCACCCATCGCCGATTGCAGCAGGGTCATGCGCGTGTCGAACTCGTCCGACTGGGCCAGTTCCTCTTCCTGGCTCTCCGCCTCATCATCCGACAGCCAGTCCTGCCATTGGCCTTCGCCTTCCGTGCCGCGCAGCGGCGCATTCAGGGAGGCATCCGGGCCGGACAGGCGACCATTCATGGAAACCACGTCTTCCTCGGTCACGCCCAGCTTGGTGGCGATCGCTTCGACCTGTTCCGGCTTGAGGTCACCCTCATCAATGGCCTGCATCTGGCTTTTCATGCGGCGCAGGTTGAAGAAGAGCTTCTTCTGCGCGGCCGTCGTACCCATTTTCACCAGCGACCAGGACCGAAGGATGTATTCCTGGATCGAGGCGCGGATCCACCACATGGCATAGGTGGCCAGGCGGAAACCCTTATCGGGATCGAATTTCTTGACCGCCTGCATCAGGCCGACATTGCCTTCGGAGATCACTTCGGCGACCGGCAGGCCATAGCCGCGATAGCCCATGGCGATCTTGGCGACGAGGCGCAGGTGCGACGTCACCAGTTTTTCGGCAGCCTGGGTGTCCTCATGCTCGCGCCAGCGCTTGCCCAGCATGAATTCCTCATCCTTGGACAGCATCGGAAAACGGCGGATCTCCGCAAGATAGCTGGAGAGCCCCTGTTCCGGCGAAAGCGCGACTGAAACTGCATTGGCCATAAGCAACATCCTATCCCATCGGCGAACAGCGGGCATGCGTCATTTGCACGCCCCCCATTGCCGTGTCCGAGACATATTTGGGGATCGCATTCCCCGAATGTAACCCCCTCACGCCCGTGTGATGTGAATGAGGGCCATTCGTGAATGCTTGAGTTCCGGACTCAGGCACTGTTCGCTCACACACTCTCCCGCGCCTGCCCACGGGCCAGTTGGAGTTCCAGGCGCTTGATCTCGCGCAGGACGCGGTTGGACAGGAGTTGGTAGCCCAGGGTCGATTTCATGAAAATACCGACGAAGAGCGAGCCCATCACCAGTACGCCCCAGCGCATGGTCATCACCGGGTCGGTGGTCTGGAACATTTTCCAGATCGCCCAGCCGGCGAGGACGGCGCAAGTGATATTGGTGATGTAGATCACCCACATCACCCAGGCCAGCTTGCCCCGGAACAGGGCGAAGGCCTGGGCGAAATAGCCGGGCTCCTCGCCCAGCTCACCGAAAATCTCGCGATCCTCGGCATCGAGCGCCTCGCTGATCATCCGGTCGAGATCATCTGTTGATCGTGTCATATCCCTCTCCTTCCTGATGAGGATCCAATTGGGCGGCGAGCTTTCGCCGCGCATGCATGAGCCGCGTCTTCACCGTGCCTGAAGGCACGCCGAGCACGACGGAAATTTCCGAAACGGTCAGCCCGTCCTGGTGGTGCAGGGCCAGTGTGATGCGCTGGGCTTCGGGCAGATGCGTCATGGCCCGGCGGACCGCGGCGAGATCGGAACGCACTTCCGCCTCCGCCTCTCCCTCGATCCGCGCCTCGGCCAGTTCGGCCGTCAGGTCCTGGCTCAAGCGCCGCTCGCCCTGCCGGGTCTTCACCCGGGCGGCCGCCTTGCGCGAAACGATCCGGTAGGCCCAGGCCGGGAAAGCCGCCGGCGCGTTGAGCCGGTTGAGACCGCGCACAATGTCCAGCCAGGATTCCTGCAGGATGTCGCGGGCTTCCTCGGCATCATCGCTCAGCCGGCGGGCATGGCGCAGCAGATCGCCCTGCCAGAGGCGCACGAGCTGGCCAAGGGCCGCCCGGTCACCATCCTGGGCGCACAGGACCAGATACTCTCCCAGCACACGTTTGCGCGTATCCGCCATGCCCAATCCCGATGACGGCCCGAAGGCCCGTTTCAAGGGAAAGGTGCGCGGATTTTCCGGAAGGGTTCAATAAGGCAGGATGAAGATATCAGTTCACCGCCGGATGTCCGGCAGGTCAGCTCGACTTGGGAACCGGTGGTTTGAACTGGAGATAGCCCCGCTCCACCATGCGGCGCATGGCTTCATAGGCTTCGGACAATTCCTCATAGGCCGCGCGCAGAAGGGTGAGGCGTTTGACCTCTTCCTCGGTCAGCGGCGAGCGGGAACGGGCGGCCGACATGGCGGCATCCACCCAAGCGCTGCGGGCCTTGGAGGCTGACAGGGCCAGATTCTGGAAATCCTCGATCCCGACCGAGTGAATGGTCTTGGACATCACCGCCTGATTGGCAGCAAAAACCGTATAGTCGATCTGTTCGAGATGGCCGCGGCGCTTGCGCTGCTCGGCCGGGTCCTCGACCAGGTCCGGTTCGAAATGATCGGATACGCGGCGATAGCTGGACGTCACGATCTTGCCCATGGCGATACCTCCTCTACGGGCATCAGGGCAAAACTCTCGCCTCAAAGGCCTTAATAAAGCGTGCAATGGCGCTTTTTACCGGTTCTGGTCGCCCCATGGGCAGCGGGATCAGAACCCGTAGAGAAGCGAGATATCCAGCCGGGTGTCGGTCGGCTCGAAGCCCGGACGGTCCTCGAATTCATGCTCGATGCGCAGACCGGTCTGCAGGGCCCAGTCACCGAACAGGCGGCTGGTCAGACGGAAACGCTGGTCCACCCGTGAACCTCCGCCCAGAAAGCCGGTCGTCTCGGAAGAGAATTCCACGGTTTCGGAGAAAGCGTAGGAAAAGCTGGAGCCCACTTCGCCCACCCAGTCCGTCTGGGTGGCTCCGCCAAGGGCCCGTTCGCGATAGCGCTGGCCAGCACCGGCGCGGAGTTGCCAGTCGGCCTTTTCACCGGCAAGGACATGCCAGATGCCGCCCGCTGTCACGAAGGCGGAGGCCTGATAAAGCCCGATTTCGTCGCGCTCATAGGAGCCGCCGGCATAATAGCCGATCCCGCTGTCCAGCTCGCGCGAGACCCGCGCCTCGGCCAGCCAATTGTCCCGTGTCGTCGCCACGGCATTCTCGGAGAAGAAATACTCGAACTGGCTGTCCAGCTGCCAGCCATGCTGGAATTCGCGGTCCAGTTCGACGGCGAAGGTGAAGTCGGTCAGTTCCGAATTGCCGCGCTCGACATTGACGCCGAAGCTGACATGACCGGACCAGCTGTCCGCCTGCAGGGCGCGCAGCGGTGCGGCCAGCCAGCCGCCGGAACCTTCCGGGGCTTCGGTCAGGTCCACGGGTGCCTCAATGCTGCGATGTTCCGGCTGCGGCGCCTGAGCCACCACTTCCGGGGCCGGAGCCGGCAGGGGCCAGTCCGCGAAAGCATCGGCGCGATTGGAGAAATGATCGAGAATGGCTTGGTGCACTTCGGCACGGCCGCCCGGCACCAGGACTGACACCATGTCGGCAATCTCGACGAAACGCTCATCGGGCGTATCCCGCCGGTCAGCCTCGGCCAGCAATTGCTGATAGCTCTCCGGCAATTCGGCTTTCGCCAGGCCCGGCATGGCCAGCATGACAAACGCGGCGATCAGGATACGCGGCATGACAATCCCCTCGAACATCGGCCGATACGGCGTGTAGCGGCCTTAACTATGCCGGGGGACTTAAGATTTTATGGCCTCAAGTCGAGGCCAGCCTGCCAGCAAAGGGGTTCAGTGCGCGATATGGACCGTGCGGATGCCCTGGCTGCGACCCGCCGGCTGGATGGCCTGGACATCGTGCCGCGCCTCGGCGACCTGTTCCAGCTTGGCGTAGGAGGCAAGCCGCTGCGCGCGTTTTTCCTGCTCGCGACGGTCGGCCAGCATGGCGGATTTCAGCGTGTCTTCGGACATGGCGATCTCCTTTCTCTATCGAATCAAATCTAGCGATTGATCCGATCAATAGGAAATCGATCTTTGCGATGGAGGGTATTGAATCCGGCTATGGCAGGACCCCGGTTCGCCTGGCGGCCCTAGTCCTGCTGGTAGGTCGCCGTGTCATACTTGCCGTAATACTCCGCCTCCGGATCATCCGGCACCCAGCACAAGTCCGTGAAAGCCAGCGTGGTCCCGGCAGTCAGGCGAGGCCATTCATGACAATAGGTCGTGATGGGCTGGGACAGATCCCCCAGAAGAAGACCATGGACCGTAACGGAACCGTCCGCATCCATCTCCCAACTTGTCTCATAGATCTGGGAGTTGAAACCCACCGGCGGCGCATCCGTCGACTGCATGATGTAAATCACACCACCGGCCTGGAACTCGACGATGATGCTCGACACGCCCATCCCTCCGGAGAGGATGAAGCTGGACCCCTCCGGCGAGAGCGGCGCCTCATCCTGGGCAAGGGCCGGCGCGCCCGCACTGACCGCCAGGGCCAAAGCCCCGATCTGCATGTGTTTCAGCTTGATCATCGCGAAATACTCCTATTCACGCCGGATCAGCGGGCCGCTGGGCTCCTCGGCCGGCCACCAGCAGGGCATGTCCTGGAATTCAAAACCGACCGGCACGTCGGGCCAGGCCTGACACGTCACCGTGCCAGCCCCATCCGGCATCATCTCGACATTCTGCGCGGTGATCGTGACCGACCCGTCCGCCGCCATCTCCCAGGTGCCGTGACCGTCGGAATAGCGCGGCGGCGTGGCGCCAAATCCCTGATCCACCTGCAGCGTGCCATCGGCCAGGAAGCGGTAGACATAGCCGGTGTCAACGCCCAGCGCCTGTGCCTCATAGACCTGGCCAGCCGGCGAGGCCGGCGTGTCCGCCAAGGCCAATGACCCCAGGCCCGGGGGCGACAGGACCAGAATGACCAGGCCCGAAAAGGCAGTCTTCAGATAATCGCGTACTCTCATGGGTTTCTCCGGCATGGCGCGCAGATGGTCTGCCTACGGGTTTTTGTCGTCCATGTTGAACTGGAAAGGCTGGGACGCCGGCCCCTGACCGCCACCACGCATCACGATATCGGCGGAGGCCTGGCCCTTGGCGTCCATTGGCAGGGGAGCCGGCACAGCTTCCGGCGCAATGGCCGGTTCCACAGGTGCACCGGCCAGTTCAGGCCCGCCCTTGCCGCTGTAATGCCCGTCCGCATCCATCGTGCCCGGCGCCATGCGGCGCGAGTCCGAACGGATACCCGGCAGGCTCGTCACCTCCGGCAACACGCCAGCCAGCGCGTCACGCACCAGATCCGGTGCCGTGTCCTGTGCCTCAGCCGCACCCTGCACCATCGCCATGGCCGCAGCCGCCAGCACAATCCGTCCCAATCCCGTCATGACATCCCCGTCCCGTGTCTCTTCCCACGGGCCGGTCTAAACCGGAGGTTTTAAAAAGCCCGGCGGGAAATACGGACAATTTTACGCAATGCAGCCGGACGCCGCTTCAGCCCGCCCGCATCGCCCACAGCAAAGCCAGACCACCGGCCAGCGAAAACGGCGCCAGACAGCGCATGGCCAGCGGTGAAATCCGCTCGGCCCA
Source organism: Maricaulis parjimensis (assembly GCF_016817355.1). GTDB lineage: Bacteria > Pseudomonadota > Alphaproteobacteria > Caulobacterales > Maricaulaceae > Maricaulis > Maricaulis parjimensis. Next base: position 4,012 of record NZ_JADOTT010000011.1, on the reverse strand, counting down.
GGCCACCGCATAGGCGTGATGCCAGCGCCGCGGCAGGAGCAGGATCAGCACGGAGGTTGCCAGGATGAAACTGCCAGCGACGAGAAACACGGTGGGTGCCCGCGACCCGTCCGCCACGCCGATCAGGCAAAGCCCGGCCAGACCGCGCAGGACATGCTCGCCAATCTGCAGCGTCCAGGTCGAGCCCGCCGCCCGCAAAGCCGCCAGCGCCCGGTGCGGCGCAACAGCCATCAGCCCCGCCACAAAGACGAGCCAGAGGGCGGACAAGAGGGTGCCGATGAGGGCGAATGTGGCGATCATGGCGGGGCTTTCTCGGTGAGCTGTGTGGAAAGGTGGGACGAAACCGCAAAAGGGTTCAACCGGAGCCGCGGTTCGCCGACCGACAGGCTTGCCGTGCGGGTCGCACACCGTCACTCTGGCGGCCGAATTCACGGGGTAAACGAATGAAATCCATTTTCCTGGGCGTATCCGCGCTGGCACTGACCTGTCTGGCCGGCTGTGGCGAGACACCATCCTCCTCTACCCCGGCCGGCAGCGAAGCGAGCCGGCTGGACGCGGCGGCCCGTGCTGCTATGGGTGAGGCCGTGACCGCCACGACGCCGGGCTGTGTGGTCGGTGCGACACGCGCGGGTGAATTCGTCTTCGCGCAGGGCTATGGCCTGGCCAATCTGGAACATGCCGTCCCGATCACGCCGGACACCGTGTTCCGCATGGGGTCGGTCTCCAAACAATTCACCGCCGCCGCCATCGCGCTTCTGGCCAGCCGCGGCGCGCTGGATCTGGACGCCGAGATCCACACCATCCTGCCCGAACTCACCGCCTATGATCATCCGGTCACCATCCGGCAGATGGTCCACCACATGTCCGGCATGGGCGATTATGACGGGGACTTCGAGGTTCGCCCGGGCGAACCCTTCCGCTTCGGCAATGAGGATTACTGGACGATCGAGCAATTCTACGCCGCCGTCGCCCAGCAAGCCCTGTCCCATGAGCCGGGCACGCAATGGCAATATTCCAACCTCGCCTATTTCCTCTTGAGCCAGGTTGTTGAACGCGTCTCCGGCCAGAGCCTGGCTGATTATGCGCAGGCGGAGCTCTTCACCCCGCTGGGCATGGACGACACGCTGTTCAATGATGATGTGAACCAGGTCATCCCCAATCGCGCCTCCGGCTATAGGGCGCTCGAAGATGGCGGATTCGAGACCTTTGACACCAATCTGGACTGGGTCGGCGATGGCGGGCTCTACACGACGCTCAATGATATGCGCCAGTGGGACAATGCCCTCACCGCCAACGCCCTGCCCGACGGGATCGCGCAGACCATGCTGGCCCCCGCCCCGCACGCCCCGGCCGGCGAGCGCGAAGGCTGGGAGGGTCCGATCACCTACGGATACGGCATGTTCCTGGGACAACGCTATGGCCAGACCTATCAGGGCCATAGCGGTGGCTGGGTCGGTTTCACCACCGCCCATATGCGCGCACCGGACAGCGGCCTCACCGTGATGGCGATGTGCAATGGCACCGCCATGTACGGCCCGACCGTCGCCAGCGCCGTGTTCGACACAGCCATCACGCAGGACTAGGCGCGCCTCAGCCTATTGCTGCCGCACCACCGCGGTGACATTGGGATTGGTGATCCAGCACAGGGATTGCGGATCCGCGCTCTCGCCGACGGCGATCTGCGGCCAGCTCTGGCACATCACTTCGGCCTGCCCGGGCGCGAGCAATTGAAGATGCATGTCCGGATGCGTGCCAAACTCCGGCGCTTCACCCAGACCGTCATTGGAATTGCCCTGGATCAGGACCATCCCCTCGGCGTGCCACATCCCGCTACCGCCGGGATCGCCATATCCGTCATAACTGCCGCGCGGCGCCTGGGAGCTGATCTCGCCCCCCGGCACAAACGTGTAGACCACGGTCAGCCCGCTGACCGGCGGACTGTCGCCAAAACTCACGGCATAGACCTGCCCCTCCGGCGAGGCGTCATCCTGGGCCGTCGCGATGGGCGCAAGGAGGAGCGGCACGGCCGCGAGAGCCAGTTTGAACCGTGTTTTCATATCGGTCTTCCCCTTCATGTCCGTCTTTCTGGGCCAGAGGCCGCAGCCTATTGCGTGCGTTCCACCGAGACGGTCATGCCAATCCCGACATCGCGGCTCAGCCAGCACACAGTGTTTTCGCGCTGCCCGACCGCCCAGTCCGGCCAGCCCTCCTCGCAGCCTTCGCCATAAAAGATATCCGCATCGCCCGTCAGGGTGACGTCGGGCCGGCCATCGATCAGCTCGATACCCCAGCTGACCATCTCCACCCCGCCACCGCCGCAATCATAGTCACCCGCCCCGATCCAGCGCCCGTCCGACTGATCCATCACCTCGCTCAAACGCAATTCACACGCATCCGACCCCAGCCGGACCGTCCAGGTCTGATTGGCGGGCAGAACCGGCGTGTCCTGGGCCAGGCCAGCCGGTGTGGCGGCGACGGCCAGTGCAAAAAGCGAAACCAAAAAACGCATGACATCCCCCGGTCTGTCCGAGGCTGAGCCTGCACGCACGCTGATGAAGACAGAGTGAATGGGGGCTGGCGACAAGCCCCCCTACCCTTCCGTCGCGACCTCGAACAGCATCGCATCGCGTACAGCCGGCTCGGTATAGCGCCCATAGATCACCCGCCGCTCCCGCCCGGTCAGATTGACCAGCTCATAGCCGCGCGCCTCGAAACACTCATCATAGGCGGCCATCGCATGCACCCATTGCGCCGACAGCGCACCGGGAATGGTGGAATAGGGCGGCCAGTCCCCCTGCCGGTCGAACAGACCCCGCGCCGAGCCCGGCAAAGCTTCCAGGAAAGCCGCCCGGCAGTCAGCAAGGTCCACCGCAAACTCCACCTCGGACACACCCTCGCGGGCCCAGCTCTCATCACACGCAAAGGGCGGGATGATGTTGGGTGTGATGAGGAGGGTAAGGAGTGTGGTGATCATGGGGTCAATTGGAGCAGGTAATGGGCGTGAATACCACCCTACCCATCCTTCCCCTTGATGGGGACGGAGGAGCCCAAGGACAGTCCGGGAGACTGTCCGACGCGACGACGCCGCGAAGGGCCGGAAGGGGTGAAAGCGCGCAGTGCTTTCAGGATTCCTTGGAGGTCACCCACTCCACCATTGCTGCGCAATGGTCCCCCTCGCCCATCAAGGGCGAGGATGTGGCACCACGCTTAGGGACATGTACCTTCGGTACGTGTCCCGAGAAGACGGGCTCGGCCATCAAGCAATGAACACTCCCACCGGGACACGGACCAGAGGTCCATGTCCCTCTGCCGGTGCGTACATTTCTCCCGGAAACGCGCAGCGTTGTCCGGGACCAACGGGAAGCTCATCGCTGGAAGGCTGGGTTGGCAGGCCCCGGCACTGCGGCCGGGGGAAAGGGTGTGTTTTACAGGGGCCAGAAACACACCTAGCCCACAGCCAGCAGCCGAGCCCTAAAGCGCAACTCACCTGATGCATCGCACACAAGACCGATCCGTACAGACTGCCCGGGTTCCAATTCGACCAAGCGGGGCGACAGTATGAACCGCTCGCCCGCTTCGGTTTCCACGAGAGTCCGCTGCCGGACCCTCGGCGCGTGTTGACCCTCGGAAACCCACCGACCCGACTGGATCACGCGGGCATCAACCGTGCCACAACTCACCAGGCCCGAACTCCGTGACGCGGCCCAGGCAAAGACACCGATCAGGATGAAACAAGCAGCCAACGTCAGACCCAGCCACCACCAACGCCCCGGTGTCATGCCAGCCGTGTAGTAGCGCCAATAGTCAGTCAGTGATGGCTTTTGGGACACTCAACTTTTCCAAGACATGCAGGCCTGTGGCGAGGGAGAATTTTCCTTAAATCCCTTGCCAGCCAGAGGGCCGTATTGAATTCCCGCGGTCAAGGGTGAGAACCGCGAAGCGGCGGCGCTCAAGGACATCACCTGGCTGCGGGTGGGCGGGCCGGCGGACGTGCTTTTCATTCCCGCCGATG
>NZ_JADOTT010000010.1 GCF_016817355.1 Maricaulis parjimensis | reverse complement strand
GAGCCATCATCCAGCAGCATCTCGATCCGCTCGCGCGCCGTCAGCTTGCCCTTGGCATGCTGCGCTTCAATCCGCGCCTCACCACCACCCAGACGGGCCGCAGAACGCTTGGCTTCCAGCTGATCGATCACATGGAGCGACATGGTTCAAACCGCTCCCGGTACGGACAAGGCCGCGCTGCGGCGCAGGACGAAGAAGAAAGGCTTGTCGAGCCCGCGCATGTCCATGATGCCCAGAGCCGTGTCGTCATTGACGCGCTTGAACACGTCATTGATGGGTCTTGCGTCATAGATCATCGTCGCGCACAGGGCACCGCGATACTCGGTCATGCGCAGGCGTGCCGTGAAGGCCTCGGTTTCCAGCTTGTCACGCCAAGCGCCGAGATGGGCCGATGAGTTGCCCGATCGATTGAAGTCCAACCGGGCCGGATCAACAGCGAAAACCTCTCTGCCGTCTTCTGTCGTATAGAGCAGGGGGTGAACGCTGTTTCGGTCAACAAACTGCTTGCCATACCAGCCGGCGCTTTCCAGCAGGCCATCCATCGGGTGTCCGGTTGCAAAACCTTCGCCCTTCCAGCTGCCGATCATGAAAGCTTCGTCGGCTGGCGGCAGATTGTCGAACAGGGAGAGTGCGTCGGCACCGCTCACGGCCTCGCAACTCAAGGCGTCGTCGAACGTCATCATGGTTGTCTCCATCAAGGCGGGGTTATTGTTCCGACAAGCGGCCACCTTCGGCCTGCAGTCTGACCAGCAGTGGAGAGGGGGTGAAAGCCGGGCCGCGATCCGCTGCCATCGCATTCAGCGTGTCGATGATCCGGCCCAGCCCGACCTGATCGGCCCACAGCATGGGGCCGCCCTTGTAGATCGGCCAGTTGTATCCCTTGATCAGGGCAATATCGATATCGGAGGCGCGCAGGGCCATGCCCTCTTCCAAAATGCGTGCGCCTTCATTCACGACCGGGCTGAGCAGGCGCATCAGAAGGCCGTCATCATCCAGATCAGCTTGGGAAAGCCCGGCTTCTGCCGCGATTTCCGCGATTACGGCGGCCGCCTCGGGAGAGGGTGTTGGCGCGGATGCGGCCGGATAATCGTAATAGCCGCCTTTCTGCTTCTGACCGAGCCGGCCCATGCGGACCAGTTCGCTGCGGACCGTCTTTTCATTGGCATTGCGGCCGATCACGTCCAGGCCCACCAGATCGATCATCTGGAAGGGTCCCATTGGGAAGCCGTAGTTCAGGCAAACCCGGTCGATATCGGCCGGCGAAATGCCTTCCAGGATCAACCGGTCGGCCTCGGCCATGCGCGGGGCCATGGCCCGGTTGGCGATGAAGCCATCACAAACCCCGGATACGACCGGCGTCTTGCGCAGGCGTTTTGCCAGGCCCAGAGCCGTGACCAGGGCGGCATCGGATGTCTTGTCACCCCGCACGATCTCCAGCAGGGGCATGATGTTCGCCGGCGAAAAGAAATGCAGACCGATCACGTCCTGCGGTCGTTTTGTGGCGGCTGCGATCTTGTCCAGATCGAGGAAGGACGTATTCGAGGCGAGCAGGGCACCGGGTTTCACAATCGTGTCCAGGGTCGAGAAGATCGAGGTCTTCAGATCCATGTCCTCGAAGACGGCCTCAATCACCAGGTCGCAGTCGGCGAAGGCCTTGGCGTCTGTGGCGGGTGTGATCCGGGCAATCTGCGCCTCTGCCTTTTCCGGGCTCATCCGGCCCTTGGCGACAGCGCCTTCGCAGGTCTTGCGGATTATGCCCATCGTGCGATCGAGCGCCTCGGCATTGCTGTCAACGATCGTCACGGGATAGCCCGCTGCCGAGAGGGCCAGCGTGATCCCGCGCCCCATCGTTCCAGCCCCGAGAACGCCGGTGGTTGCGACCGGCATGGGCTGGACCGACTTGTCGAGGCCCGGAATTTTCGACGTGGCGCGTTCGGCGAAGAAGACGTGGCGCTGGGCTTCCGATTCCTTGCTCTCCAGCAATTCCACGAACAGTTCCGCCTCGCGCTCGACGCCTTGGGCGTAGGGGAGGGAAATGGCGGCTTCAACGGCCTTGATGATGTTCTCCGGCGCCTTGAAACCCTTGAAGCGGCGGGCATGCCTGGCCCGGAACGCGGAGAAAATCTCCGGGTCGGCCCGGTCGGCCTCCACCTTGTCCTGGCGGGTGCGGATATCGGGCAGGGGCGCGGCCTTGGCGATGACGGTCTCGGCAAAGCGCTGCGCTGAGGCCACAAGGTCGTCCGTGGCAATGACTTCATCAACTAGGCCCAGGGAGAGCGCTTCGTCCGCCCTGACCGGAGCGCCCAGGGCCATCATGTCGAGCGCCTTCCGGGCTCCCACAATGCGGGGCAGGCGTTGCGTGCCCGCCGCGCCGGGGAGCAGGCCGAGATGGACTTCCGGCAGGCCCATGGCCGCAGTGTCGGCAGCGACGCGGTAGTGACAGTGCAGGGCTAGTTCCATGCCCCCGCCCAAAGCCGTGCCGTGCAGGGCCGCGATCACGGGTTTGGCGGAAAATTCGATCTTTGCGAGCACGCCATGCAGGTCCGGTTTCCGGACCGGCTTGCCGAACTCGCTGATGTCGGCGCCGGCAAAGAAGGTGCGGCCATCGCAGCGGATGATGATCGCCTTGACCGTGTCATCGGCCAGGAGCGCGTCCATGCCGTCATCCAGCCCTTTGCGAACCGCATATCCCAGGGCGTTCACAGGCGGCGAGTCAATGATGATATGGCCCACACCGGCCTGCTTTTCGATCTGCAATACCTCGGTCATGCCGTTTCGCTCCCGCCTCACTGGATTGATAAATTAATTGATCAATTAAGAGCAGGTTTTTTCCGTAGCTGCAACAGGACTTGTGTGGCCGGACAGCCTGGAGGCTTTAGCGGCCGGATATCCTGACCCGTTTTGCCCCCTCTTGACGTCGTCGCCGGGATCGGGGATATGAAAATTAATTGACCAATTAAATGAGGTGGAGTGAGAAATGGCTGAAGCCTATATCGTCGATGCCGTGAGAACCGCGGGTGGCCGTCGCAAGGGGCGCCTGTCCGGTGTGCACCCGGTGGACCTGGGCGCCAAGGTGCTGGACGCGCTGGTGTCGCGGAGCGGGATTGATCCGACCGTGATCGAGGATGTGGTCATGGGCTGTGTCGGACAGGTCGGGGAGCAGGGCCTGCATGTCGGCCGCAACGCCGTTCTGGCCTCCAGCCTTCCCGAGTGCGTGCCGGCGGTCAGCATTGATCGCCAGTGCGGCTCATCCCAGCAATCCATCCATTTCGCGGCTCAGGCTGTTATGTCCGGCATGCAGGATGTTGTGATCGCGGCGGGTGTCGAATCCATGACGCGGGTTCCCATGGGATCTTCCGGTGGCTGGAAGAAGCAGCCCGAGCCTGGCAGTCCGACCAGCCCGGGCATTGCCGCCAACTATCCCGGCATCGTGTTCAGCCAGTTCACGGGCGCGGAAATGATGGCCAAGAAGCACGGCTTCTCGCGCGATGACCTCGATCAGTTCGCCCTGGAGAGCCACCAAAAGGCCATTGCTGCAACCCAGGCAGGCGCCTTCAAGGATGAGATTGTCGTTGTCGACATCATGGGGCCGGATGGAGCTCCGGAACCGCACACCCAGGATGAGGGCATCCGTTTCGATGCGACCCTGGAAGGGATTGGCAGCGTCCAGACCCTGGTAGAAGGCGGCTGTATCACGGCTGCCAATGCCAGCCAGATCTGTGATGGCGCCTCGGGTGTGATGATCGTTTCCGAAGCGGCGTTGAAACAGTACGGCCTGACCCCGTTGGCCCGCATCCATACGGCGACCGTCTCGGCAGGCGACCCGGTGATCATGCTGGAAGAGCCGTTGCCGGGTACGGAAAAGGCCCTCAAGCGCGCCGGCCTGTCGATCGATGATATCGATCTCTATGAAGTCAATGAGGCCTTTGCCTCCGTGCCGATGGCCTGGCTGAAGGCTACCGGTGCTGACCCGGCCAAGCTGAACGTCAATGGTGGTGCCATTGCTTTGGGTCACCCGCTCGGCGCCTCGGGCACCAAGCTGATGGCCACCCTTGTCCACGCGCTGAAAGCCCGTGGGAAGCGTTACGGCCTGCAGACCATGTGTGAAGGCGGCGGTGTCGCCAATGTCACCATTGTTGAAGCGCTGAACTAGGAGGCGGAGATGAAAGTCGATTCTTCGATTTCCGCGGTCATCACTGGCGGGGCTTCCGGACTTGGCCTGGCGACGGCTCGTGCCCTGGCCGAGGCGGGCGCGCGTGTCGCCCTGTTCGACATGAATGCCGACGCCGGGGAAGCTGCGGCAGCGGAACTGGATGGCGTGTTCTGCCAGGTTGATGTGACCAATGAAGCGGCCGTCGATGCCGCCTTCGCCCGGGCGCGTGATGCCATTGGTCAAGAACGCGTCCTGGTCAATTGCGCCGGTATCGGCAATGCGATCAAGACGGCCAGCCGTGGCAAAGAGCCGGGTGAGGTCAAGCATTTCCCGATCGATGCTTTCAACAAGGTCATCCAGGTCAATCTGGTGGGCACTTTCACCTGCATCGCAAAATCGGCCATGGGCATGCTGAGCCTGGATCCGCTGGAGGATGGCGAGCGCGGCGTGATCGTGAATACCGCCTCTGTCGCTGCTGAAGACGGGCAGATGGGGCAGGCGGCCTATGCGGCCTCCAAGGCGGGCATTGTCGGCATGACCTTGCCGATCGCGCGGGACCTGATGTCCGAAGGCATCCGGGTGAACACGATCCTGCCGGGCATCTTCAATACGCCATTACTGGCAAGTGCGCCCGAGCATGTCCTCCAGGGCCTGTCGGCTTCCGTACCCTTCCCGAAACGTCTGGGGCAGCCGCCGGAATATGCCCGTCTCGCCATGACCATGATCGAGACCGGCTATTTCAATGGCGAGGATGTGCGTCTGGATGGCGCCATCCGGATGGCCCCCCGCTGATTTGAAGTTTCACTCGTCCGGTCCGGTTCATGGCCCGGCCAGATCATGGTCGGACCGGGCGGGTGGAGGCTTTTGCAGAAAGAAGATTCATGTCCGATAGCCCAACTGTCGCCCTGTCCATTGAGTCCGGCGTTGCCACGCTGACGCTCAACCGTCCCGAAGCCATGAACGCCTTCAATGCGCAAATGGGGCGGGATCTGATTGCGGCCTTTGATGAAACGGACCGCAATGACGCCATTCGCGCGGTCGTCGTGACCGGGGCTGGCAAGGCGTTCAGCGCCGGCGCAGACCTTTCCGAGGGCACCGCCGCCTTCGAGGCGGGGACATCGGCCGGCCTGCCGCAGACGGCGGACGGCCAGATCGATTATTCCCACGACAGCATCCGGGATCCAGGCGGCTTGATGACGCTCCGGATTTTCGAATCTCTCAAACCGGTGATCGGGGCGATCAATGGCGTTTCGGTCGGGATCGGGGCGACGGTGATCCTTCCCATGGACATCCGACTGGCCAGTACCAAGTCGCGCTTCGGCTTCGTGTTTACGCGCCGGGGCATTGTACCCGAAGGCGCCTCGAGCTTTTTTCTGCCGCGCATTTGCGGGATTTCTAAAGCGCTGGAATGGTGCTGCTCCGGCCGGATTTTCGACGCTCAGGAAGCTCTGGCGGGCGGACTTGTCAGTGAAGTGCTTGAGCCGGAGGCCCTGCTGGGCCGTGCGCAGGAATTGGGAGCCGAGATTGCCGATAATGCTGCACCGGTTTCCGTGGCCCTGACCCGTCAGATGATGTGGCGCGGGCTGGGCTTTCAGCATCCGATGGAGGCCCATCGGGTCGACAGCCGGGGTGTCGTGGCCCGCGGGCGCAGTGCGGATGCAAAGGAGGGCGTCATGTCCTTCCTGGAAAAGCGTCCGGCGCAATTTCCTGACACGGTTTCGGCGGACATGCCGGATTTCTATCCGTGGTGGACGGATCCGGAATACAGCTAGGCGCGCTTGGCCTGTAACGTACAGGCATTCCCAATATAGCCCATGCGGGTTGCGTAATGGACGGTCTGGGACCGGCCCGATGCACCGATTTTCCGCGCAGCATTGGTCAGGTGAAAGCGCACAGTCGGGACCGAAACGTCGATCGCGCGGCTGATCTCGATGTCGGAACACCCTGCCGCGGCATGCTTGAGGCATTGGATCTCGCGGGGGGTCAGACGGATGGCAGGTTTTGAATCGCCTCGTCCGGTCTGGTCCGCATAGCTCGCCACGAAACGTTGAGCGAGACAGAACATGTCAGCGGCGTGTTGATCAAAACGGGCGCTGAGATCCGGGATGTCCCGGTCACTGGCCCAGACAACGGCGCCGATCGTTCCGCCCGGCAAGTGGATCGGCGCGACGATGGCGGCATGGACGCCGAAAGTGGGGAAATCCGCCCCGTTATTGATCTCTTCAAGGGCCTGGATTGACCGCCAGCTGGCCAGTCTTTCACCATTGAAATAGAAGGGTTCCGCGCAGGTGCGCGCGGCATGCACGAAGGGCGCGCGCAGGGCAAAGGCGGGGTCTTTCCAGTATTGGATCTCCGGATCGATCCAGTGGAAGACTGTCTCTGCAAGAGGGCGCCCGTCAGCCCCCGCCATAGGAGCCGGGCTGCCGATATCTGCGCTGACGGCGATACTGGGAAGACCAACCTGTGCACCCAGCGCGTTGATCTGTTCCGCAAGCCGGTCGATTTGCGCGGGTTCCGGCGGACGGGATACGGCCAGCCGCGAAAAATCAGCGCTGCGAAGCGGGTTTTGTGATGCCAAATTTCGGGTCTTCACGGTCTGGGTCCATTCATCAAATCGAGGCGGTTCCAGCCTCCCCCTTCATGACCTATCGATCATGATAGCTTGCCGGAAAAATCGTCATACAGGATGCTCGAACTCGCCCTTACTTAATCGCCTGATTAAAAATAATACGGCAGCGAAACCGGGGCAAGGGGAGAGTATTATGACGAAGAGAAATCACGGCGCGGCAGGCCTTCTGTCCAGCGCATCCATCATGGTTGTCGCTCTTGCGGCACCGGTCTGGGCCCAGGATGAAGCCGAAACCACGGCGCCGGGGCGCACCCAAGATGTCATCACGGTGACCGCCCAGCGTCGCGAGCAGACGCTGAACGAAGTGGCCATGGATGTTCAGGCTTTCTCCGGTGACCGGCTGGAAGCCCTGCGCGTGACGGATGTGGGCGAGCTCACCTCGGTGGTCTCGTCCTTCAACGTGTCCCAGAGCTATCAGGGCGTTCCCACCTATACGATGCGCGGTGTTGGTTTCAACACGATCAACCTGTCGGCAACATCGACGGTGGGTACCTATGTCGACCAGGTCGCCTATCCCTATCCGATGATGAATAACGGCCCGACCTTCGACATTCAGCGCGTGGAAGTGCTGAAAGGGCCACAGGGTACATTGTTTGGCCGCAACACAACGGCCGGCCTGATCAATCTGGTCACCAACCGCCCGCAGGGCGAAGTCGAGGCGCGCGGTACGGTCGAGCTGGGCAATTACCAGACGCTCAATACCGAGGGCATGGTCAATCTGCCGCTGAATGACAGCCTTCAGATGCGCCTGGCCTTCCGCCAGGAAAGCTCGGACGAAGGCTGGCAGCGTTCACGCACACGGGACGAAACCCAGGGTGAAGTCGAGCGTCTCGGCGCGCGCCTGTCGATTTCTGCCCAACCGAGTGACACGGTGTCTTTCGACTTTACGGCATCGGGCTGGACCAATCGTTCCGACACATTGGCCGGGCAGGCCGTCGGCTTTACGCCGGCCACGGTCGGTCACCCCTTCAATGCGCCCGGTCTGACGGACTTCATTGCCAACAACGCGCCGACCGAATCCCATCATGCCGACTGGGCACCCTATGCGACCCGCTCGGCTGACATCGGTACGGGGCTCGGTATTTCCGATCCGCTTGCCGAGGACTCCACCTTCATGGCCTATGCGTTGCGCGCTGAGTGGGAAATCAATGACAGCATGCGGCTGGTCTCACTGACCAGCTATAATGATCTGGACCGTTCATCCGTTTCCGACTGGAGCGGTGCACCCTACGAACTTCTGATCCAGAGCATTCACGGTACGATCGAATCCTTCGCGGAAGAGATCCGCCTGGAAGGTGAGGCGGAGCGTTTCAACTGGATGATCGGTGGTTATTACGGCCGCGACGAGATCCTCGATACCAGTCGGACCCTGCTGGGCCAGAACGCCAATGTCGGTCTGATCCGCTTTTACACGCTAACCCTGTTGGGCACGCCCTTTGATCTCGGATATTCGCCACTCGAAGCCAGCCAGGCCTTCCGGACCTATGGCAATCAGGGCGATTTCGAAGTGACCACGATGAGCGTGTTTGCCAGCGCTGACTGGAATCTGTCCGACGATCTCACGCTGACGACAGGTCTTCGCTATTCGGAAGATCAGCAGGACTATCGGGGTTGTTCCCACGACTTCAATGGCAACATGCTGCCCAATGTGAACACGACCAATCGGGCGCTCTACTTCCAGGCCTATGGCGTGTTTGCAGCACCGATCAGCGAGGGCGAGTGCAACACATTTGACCCCCAGACCGGTTCCTTCGGCTATGTCACGTCTGACCTGAAGGAAGACAATATCGCCTGGCGTCTGGCGTTGAACTGGCTCGCCTCTGATGATGTGTCCTTCTATGGCTCCATTTCGCGCGGTGCCAAGGCCGGCGGTGCGCCAGTGAATGAAGCCAATATCGCGGATCAGAATGCCCCGGCCAACCAGGAGCTTCTCCTGGCCTATGAAGTCGGTACGCGGGCCTCCCTGTTCGACGGTTTCGCCCAGCTGAATGCGGCGCTCTTCTACTACGATTACGAAGACAAGCAGCTCAGCGTGAATTTCGCCGACCCGATCTACACGGCCCTGTCCCGGCTTAACAATGTGCCGGAAGGCGAGGCCTATGGTCTGGATGCGGAGGTGACGTTCAACCTGACCGACAATTTGACCGCCATCGCCAACGCCACCTGGCTGCATACGCAAGTGATCGGCTATATGGGCGTCAATGCTGCGGGCCAGCCGCATGATTTTGACGGCCAGCCCTTCCTCTACAGCCCCGAATTCACGGGGGCTGTCACGCTGCTCTACGATCGCACGGTTAGTGACAATGTCGGTTTCCGTGCCGCCCTGAATGCCCGCCATCAGACCGAGGCGAATGGCAATCTGGAAGGCGCGGCCCTGTTCCAGGTGGACGGCTACACGCTCATGAATGCCTCTGCTTCGCTGTATGATCTGGACGATAGCTGGGAGGTCTCGATCTGGGGCCGTAACCTGGCGGATGAGTATTACTGGACGGCGGTAGCCAGCGGTGCCAACTCGGTTGTTCGTTTCCCGGGCGAAGCCCGGACCTGGGGTATTAGCTTGACCCGGCGGTACTAACTCCTCCCCGGCGGGCTGAACTTGACGCTTCCTGTCCAGGTGAGGGCAGGAAGCGTCCTTCTCTTTTTGACACGGAGACATCGTGATGAGCCCGGCAGATATCCCCAACGACATGACTGATGCCGAGCTGAAAATTCCGCCCATTCCGGAATTCGACTTCACCCAGCCGGCCGGAGAGCCGGCCTTGTGCGCTCCGGACTCCGTGACCTGGCAGGTCTTCAAGAACCCGGTCTCCTTGTTCGCCGGCGGGATCACGGCGGTCCTGCTGGAGTTTGCCGATCCGCGCATCCGTTCGGGCGTGTGGGATCATTCGATCTTCCCTCAGGCACCCGTCGTTCGCATGAAGCGGACCGGGCATGCCGCCATGATGACGGTCTATGGCCCCAAATCCCGGGCGGAGCGGCTGATCGCCGGTGTGACTCGGATGCATTCAAGGGTCGAGGGAAAGACACCGTCCGGCGAAGCCTACAAGGCGCTCGATCCGGAACTGCTCAATTGGGTCCAGGCCACGGCCTCCTTCGGCTTCCTGATGGCCTATCACCATTTCGTCCGGCCGCTGTCACAAGCCGAGCGGGACAGCATGTATGCGGAATCCGAGGTTCCGGCTGCCCTGTATGGCGCCACGGCCGCGCCGCGCTGCGAGCAGGATTTCTATGACATGATGGAACGCCTCAAGCCGGGCTTCGAACCGCATGAGATCAATACGCAATTCCTTGACATTGTTTCGAAGACCTCGGACCTGCCCGTCGTCCTCCGGCCCTTGCAGGGCATGCTGGTCAAGGCCGGTGTCGACATTCTGCCGGCCAGTGTCCGCGAGGTCCTAGAACTGGGTCCGGAGTATGATCTGTCAGGCTGGGAGCGCAGCGTCATCCGCGGCATCGGTCGTCTGTTCGACCGGATCCCGATTTCCTCGACGCCGGCGGTGCAGGCCAGCAAGCGTCTGGGCTTGCCGGCCAATTATCTCTACCGCCGCAAGGCCTGATCCGGGCCAGGCCTAGAGGATCTGCCCGTCATCAATGGTGATCGCCGAGCCGGTCATTTGCCGGCCGGCATCGCCTGCGAGCATCATCAGGGCCGCATCCAGCGCATCTTCATCCATCAGGCGACGGCGCGGGAATTTGCTGATCTGCTTCTTGCCACCCTCCGTGGCGAACCAGTCCGCATTGATCTCGGTCTCGATGTAACCCGGGCAAATCGCATTGACGGCAATGAGGTGGCGGGCCCATTCGCGGGCCAGACCCTTGGTCATCGACACGACGGCCGCCTTGGACGCGCAATAGGCAGTCAGGCCCGGCAATTGGGTGAAGGCGGCGATCGAGGCGATATTGATGATCCGGGCCTGACCGGCTTCTGCCGAGCCATTGGCCAGCATGCATCGGGCCGCCTCACGGGCACCGAAATAGACGCCGCGGACATTGACGGCGAAGGTCTGGTCGAAATACTCCGGGCTCATGTCCAACGCCATGCCATCGCCACCGACGCCGGCATTGTTGATCATGATGGAAAGGGGGCCGAGTTCGGCTTCAACCCGATCCAATGCAGGGCCGATCGCGGCCGTGTCCATCACGTCCAACGGCACGGCGACAGCCTTGCCACCGGCGGACTGGATGTCAGCGACAAGACTTTCAAGGCGGTCGGTACGCCTTGCCATCAGGGCAACGGCGCAGCCGGCTTCGCTCAGCTTCAGTGCAAATCTGCGCCCCAATCCGCTGGATGCGCCCGTTATCGCGGCAACACGACCTTCAAGTGAACTCGTCATTTCCATTGGCCTTCGATGATGTGGTACGTGTCTGGAGCGTAGTGAAACTTGACTTTTTCACCATCTCACTTAGTCAGTTAACTAATGGCGTGCCCGAAGATAGGGAGCGGCGGTCTTGCCGGTCAACCGGATTCGGGCATTTAGCAGGTGGATTGACACATTGACGGACACTTCAACACCAAACCGATCGGCCGAGACTTCGTCCCGCGACGCTCTGCTGATCGCGGCCGGCGAGCTCATGACTGAGCGCGAAGTCGTCGATGTGTCCTTCTCTGACATTGCCCAACGGTCGGGCCTCAACTCTGCCCTGATCAAATACTATTTCGGTAACAAGAACGGCATGTTGCTCGAACTGGTGCGGATGGCCGTCCGGGACTCCATGGCCGGGCTGGATACGCTGGTAAACTCGAAGGTCGGGCCGGAGGAGAAACTCCGCCAGCACATCGCCGGCATCATCAACTCCTACTTCTACTATCCCTTCATCAACCGGCTGCTCCACCATCTGGTGACCACGCATGATGAAGCGACGGCAGCCGCCATTTGCGACGAGATCGTCAAACCCCTGCTGGATGCCCAACGGGCCATCCTGGCCGAGGGGCAGGCGCAGGGCATTTTCCGAAATGTCGAGCCAACGCACTTCTATTTTCATATTGTCGGTGCGTGCGATGCCTTGTTCCAGAGCCGGGCGATATTGCGCCACGGCTTCGGGGTGGAGAGCGTCACCAAGGATCACAAGCGCGAGTTTACAGACCATCTGCATTCGGTGGTTCTGAACGGTATTCGCGTCTAGCTTGCCAGTCTCTTTCCGGCCCCGGGACGGCCTCGTACCTGGCTGTTTCTCCTTGCCTCCTCATCTTGATCAATTGATTAAATAAGGGGATACTCCGGGTCAGCTGACGGACGGGAAACTCATGGATTTCAATCTCACCGAAGTTCAATCAATGCTGCGCGACACGATGGCGCGCTATCTCCGTGAGACGTGCGATTTCGAAACGCGCCGGGCCCTGATCGCCGAGGAGCGTCTGTTTCGTCCGGAAGTCTGGACGGCCTTGGCTGAAGAGATCGGTGTGCTGGGCGCCGCCATTCCGGAAGCGCAGGGCGGTTTTGACGGCGGTGCCGTGGAAACCATGGTCGTGATGGAAGAAGTCGGCCGTTCGCTGATGCCCGAACCCTATCTGGACTGTGCCGTCATGGCGCCTGCCATTCTCAAATCCGTATCCCATGAGGCTGGGGCGGAATTGCTGGAAGGTATCGCTGCCGGCCAAGCCCGCCCCGTTCTGGCCTGGCAGGAGGCCGGCGTCAGGGCGAAGCCGGATGCGACCCAGCTGACCGCCCGGCAGTCCGCCCCGGGCTGGGTGTTGGAAGGCGAGAAAATTCTGGTTTCGGCCGGGGCTTTTGCCACACACTTCCTGGTCACGGCGAAGACGGATAACGAGAGCGGATTGCTTCTGTTCCTGGTGCCGGCGGGCATTGCCGGCCTGGAGCGCTCAGACTATCGCACCATTGATGACCGGCCAGCTTCGGATCTGGTTTTCGGAGGCGTGGAACTCCCGCAAAGCGCCTGCCTGGCCGGGCCGGGTGATGCGGCCGATGCCGTCGGTCTTGCGCTTGATGAAGCCGCCGCAGCCGTGAGCGCAGAGGCCGTCGGCATTATGCGCGCCCTGGTCGCTGGCACAGTCGACTATCTCAAACAGCGCAAGCAGTTCGGGATTCCGATTTCCAATTTCCAGGTTCTTCAGCACCGTCTGGTCGACATGAATATGGAAGTCGAGCAGGCCTCGGCCGCTGTCGTTCTGGCTGCCGTGAAAATGGATGCCGAGCCAACCGAGCGCCGCCGTGCAGTATCAGCTTGCAAGGCGACGGTGGATCGGGCGGCTCGGATTGTGGGCGAGGGAGCTGTCCAGCTTCATGGCGCCATGGGCATGACTGAAGAGCTGATTGTCGGCCATTATTTCAAGCGGCTGACGGCGATCACACAGAGTTTCGGCGATCGCGCCTATCACAGCCGTCGCTATATGGCCGCGCGCGCCGAGGCGGGGGCAGAAGTCGCCCGGCCCCGGCAATCCGCTGCGGGCTAGAGGCCCAGTTCCGCCTTCGCGAGAATATTCCGCTGGATCTCATTGGAACCGGCATAGATCGAACCCGCCCTGTCGTTGAAATAGAGCAGGGGTGCGATCGCGTCATTGGGTGAGCCGGTGACATGGCCATCGGCGGGCGGCGTGAAGAACTCCACCGGCGCGCCCGGCCGGCCCGCATGCGGCTGGTAGGGCATGGAGAGCGGTCCTGAGAGGTCCATCGCGAGGGCGGACACAGCCTGGCTGAGTTCGGTCCCCAGGATTTTCATCATCGAGGCGGAACTGCCCACGCTCTGGCCCGCCGTCAGCCGGGCCATGATCTTCCATTCCAGTACTTCCAGCACGTCGGTCCGGATACGCGCATCGGCCAGGCGGGCGGAGAAGTCCGGATCGTCGAGCAGCGGGACGCCATCATCATTGGTCTTGGCTGCCGCCTGTCGCTCGATAACGTCCAACCGGCCCTGCAGGTCCGGCGCATAGGCCGCCCCGCCGCGTTCGAACTCAAGCAAGTATTTGGCGACCGTCCAGCCCTTGTTCTCCTCACCGAGAATGTTTTCGGCCGGAGCGCGGACATCATCGAAGAAGACCTGGTTCTGCACGCGCTCACCCGAACTCATCACTATCGGCCGGACATCAATGCCGGCCAGATCCATCGGGATCAGCAGGAAGGTGATCCCCTGTTGTTTCTTGCCCGAATTGTCCGTCCGCACGAGACAAAAGATCCAGTTGGCTTCGGTGGCATGGGTCGTCCAGATTTTCGAGCCGTTGAGAATGTAGTCATCGCCATCGCGGACAGCACTCATCTGCAGGCTGGCCAGGTCGGAACCGGCGCCAGGCTCGGAATAACCCTGACACCAAAAATCCTCGCCCGTCAGGATGCGCGGCAGGAAATGGGCTTTCTGTTCCGGCGTGCCGAAGGCGATGATGGCATGGGCTACCATGGAGATGCCCATCGGTGACAGGGCCGGTGCGCCGGCGGCGCTCATCTCGCGTGAGAAAATGTATTTCTGCGCGACCGACCAGCCCGTCCCGCCATACTCCTTCGGCCAGGCCGGGGCAGCCCAGCCGCGCGCATGCAGGATTTTCTGCCATTCCATACTGGCTTCATGGTCGGTGTAGACACTGGTCCGCAGCTGGCCGGCGCGGCGGATGTCATCGGTCAGATGGTCTGCGATGAACTGGCGGACCTCGGCTTGGAAGGCTTTTTCCTCGGGGGACCAATCAAGATTGAGCGGCATGGTGTCCTCAGGCGGGTTCGGGGTTGAGCATTCCGGCCAAACGGCCGGACATGATGGCATGGGCGTCTGCCACGATCCGGTCGAGCAGGACCTGACAGGTCGGAATATCATGGATCAGCCCGATCACTGTGCCGGCTGTCCAGATCCCGTGCTCCGTATCCCCTGTCTCCAGACCTTCCCGGCCGCGCAGGCCCTTCACCAGCGGCGCGACGTCTTCAAAGGGCGCGCCTTCACGTTCCAGGCGCAGGACTTCCTGACTGATCGAGTTGCGCGCGACACGGGCCGTATTGCGATAGGAGCGGAAGATCAGATCGGTTTCGGTTTCCGCGCGATCGACCATGGCTTCCTTGAAATTACGGTGCAGGGGGGCTTCCTCGGTCACACAGAAACGCGTGCCCATATTGATGCCTTCTGCACCCAGGGCCAGCGCTGCAGCCAGGCCGCGCCCGTCGGCAAAGCCGCCCGAGGCAATGATCGGAATGCCGAGCTGGTCAGCGGCGGCCGGGATCAGGACCAGGCCGGGTATGTCGTCCTCGCCCGGATGGCCAGCGCATTCGAAGCCGTCGATCGAGATCATGTCGGCGCCCATGCGTTCAGCAGCCAGGGCATGACGGACTGATGTGCATTTGTGGATCACCTTCACGCCGGCCGCATTGAAGGCGTTGACGTGATCATGGATCCGTCCGCCAACTGTCTCCACGGCCTTCACGCCGCTTTCGATGATGACATCGCGGTATTCCGCATAGGGCGGCGGATTGATCGAAGGCAGGATGGTGAGGTTCACCCCAAAAGGCTTGTCCGTCATCGTCCGCGTGCGGGCGATTTCTGCGGCCAGGGCGTCCGGGTCCGGCTGGGTGAGAGCGGTCAGCATGCCCAGACCGCCTGCATTTGAGACAGCGGAAACAAGCTCGGCGCGTCCGACCCATTGCATGCCCCCTTGGACGATGGGCTTTGCGATGCCGAACATCTCGGTCAGGCGGGTTTTCAGCATGCCGGTCTCCTCGCTATGCCGTACTCAAACGAGTTTAATTGATCAATTGATTGATGCAAGCGCGGACCGCTGATCGCTTCTTGAAATGGGTTTGAAAACGCGCTGAAACGGGGTTGATTAATTGGCTGATTAGTTTCATCGTCAGCGCATAACAATGAAAGTGGGGAGTCATGACCGAAACTCGCACACGTGGCGTCTTTTCGCGCCTGGCAGGTTTGTTTGGTGGATCCGATGGCCCAAAAGCGCCGGAAGGCCCGTTGCGGACGTCGAAGTCCGATCCCGATGAGCGCCCCTGGATGGCGATCTATCGGGAATTGGGAATCACGGTCCCGGAATTCGATGATCGGACCATGGCTGAACATGTGGCCGAGCATGCCGCCATTCGCGGTCAGAGTCCGGCCCTGCAAACGCCGGGTCGCATCCTGACCTATGCCGAATACGACAAGCTGGCATCCAAACTGGCGAATGCCCTGACGCGTCTGGGTGTCGTGAAGGGCGATGTGGTCGGCCTGCACATGCCGAATATCCTGCAATATCCGATCGCCCTCGTGGCTCTCAGCCGATTGGGGGCGACCGGTACGGGTGTCTCGCCCCTTCTGACGCCGCCGGAACTGATCGGCCAGTTGCAGGACTGCAAAGCGCGCATCCTGATCTCCTTTGCGCCGCTGGCCGCCTTGTTCAAGGCGCTGCCGGGCGACCAGCTGGAATCCCTGCGAGCCATCATCACGGTGGGGCCGACCGACCTGATCACCGGCGAAGGCATGCCGTGCGAGCCGCATCCCACCATTCCGACCCATGAATTCCTCTCCCTCATCGAGAACGAAATTGATGTGTGTGACCAGGTGCCCACGGACTTCAATGACACCTTCATGATCCAGTATACGGGCGGCACGACCGGCAAGCCGAAAGGCGCCGAATTGACCGTCCGCAATCTCATGCACAATGTCGCGCAATATTGTGCGGCGGAGACGCTGCTGATTGGCGAGGAAGTCATCGCCAGCGGCTTCCCCTATTTCCACGCAGGCGGCCTGACCCAGCTGGTCTTTGCCGCCCGGACCGGGGGCTGCACCACGGTCCTTCCGGATCCGCGCGACACCAACCAGTTCTGTGCCCTGATGACAGAGCTGCCGCCGACACGCCTGGCTTCCGTGCCGGCGCTCTGGGACATGCTGCTCCAGACCGAGGCCTTCCAGGCGATCGACTTCTCCAATCTGCAGCAGGCGACCACGGGAGCGGCCCCGATGCCAGCGGCGACAGCCGAGGCCATCACGAAGGTGATCGGTCCGCAAAAGCTGACCGATGTGTTCGGCATGACTGAAACCAGTCCCTGCTACACCTTCCATCCCGCGCGCCGGCGCAAGCCGGGCTCGGTCGGCTTTGCTGTTCCGGGGGCCGATGTTCGCATCGTCGATCTGGAGGACGGCACGAAAACCCTGCCGCCGGGCGAAGAGGGCGAGATCATCTGCTCCGGTCCGCAGGTCATGAAGGGCTATCGCAACCTGCCCGAAGAGACCGCCCATGCGCTCCGGCAGATTGATGGCCAGACCTGGATGTTCTCCGGCGATGTCGGCTACATGGATGAAGAGGGCTATATCTTCCTGTGCGACCGCGCCAAGGACATGCTGATTGTCGGCGGCTACAAGGTCTTCTCCGTTGAGGTCGAGGACAAGCTCAAGGCGCTTCCCTTTATCGCGGCCAGCGCCCTGGTTGGCCAGCCGGACCCGAACCGGGCAGGCAATGATATCGTCAATCTCTTCGTCGAGCTGATGCCTGAGGCCAAGGACCGCAATGCTGACGAGGTCCGTCAGGAAATCCTGGATTTCTGCACGGCCAATCTGGCGCCCTACAAGGTGCCCAAAAAGGTCCACATCATCGACGCAATCCCGCTCACGCCGATCGGCAAGACGGACAAGAAAAAGCTTCGGGCCGAACTGGAGGGCTGATCAGCCCTCCAGGTTCGCTTGTTTCGCCATGGCGGCCTCGGCGCATTGCCAGCCCAGCGCCGCCAAGCGCGGGAAGGCCTTGGCCCGCGCGGCCGCATCCGACCCAGCGGCATTGCCACGCATCACCCGCCCGGCAATTCCGTGGAAGATAGCGGCCAGCCGGAAGAAGTTGAACGCCAGATAGAAGTCATAGCCGGGGATGTTGTCGCGGCCGGTCCGCCGACAATAAGCGGCGACATACTCCGCTTCGCCTGGAATGTTCAGCGCTTGCAGGTCGGCGCCCGCCAGTCCTGCCACAATGTCCGGCGGCATATGATACATCATCGAATGATAGGTGAAGTCGGCGAGGGGGTGGCCCAGCGTTGACAATTCCCAGTCGATCACCGCGATCACGCGCGGCTCGGTGGGATGAAAGATCATGTTGTCACAGCGGTAGTCACCATGAACGAGCGAAGCGCTCTCATCGTTCGGGATATGCTGCGGCAACCAATCGATCAGCCGGTTCATGTTGGCATCGACACCGGCTTCGGGGTCCTCGGCATATTGTCGTGACCAGCGCCCGATCTGGCGTACGAAGAAATTACCGGGCCGACCATAATCGGACAGACCCACTGCCTCCACATCGACAGAGTGCAGGGCCGCGATCGTCGCATTCATCGCATCAAAATAAAGCGGCCGGTCCGCGTCCGGTACGTCCGGGAAGCGGGCATCCCAGAACACGCGACCCTGCATCAGTTCCATGATGTAGAAGGCCGTGCCGATGATGCTGTCATCCTCGCACAGGGCCAGTATGCCGGGCACTGGTACATCCGTCGCGGCCAGCGTTGCCATGACCCGCGCCTCCCGTTCCACGGCATGAGCGCCCTTGAGCAGTTTGCCGAGCGGTTTTCGCCTCAGGACATAGGCGTTTCTGGACGTGTCCAGCCGGAAAGTCGGATTGGATTGACCCCCGCCAAATCGGGACAGGCTCAAGGGGCCATCATAGCCGGCCACATGGGCTTTCATCCAGGCGTCCAGTGCGTCGGTGTCGAAGTCAGACGCACTCATGCCTGCGCCTCCTTCCAGCGCTTTTTCAGCTTCTTGGCGAGGGACCATTTGTGCACTTCGGTCGGGCCATCATAGATCCGGAAGCAACGGGTCTCCCGGAAAAGCTGGGCCGGAATATTGCTGTCATTCACGCCCTGGCCACCCATCACCTGGATACAACGATCGGCAATCTCGAACAGGGCTTCGGACACGGCGACCTTGGTCATCGAGGATTCCTCATTGGCGCGTCCGCCTTCGTCCAGCACCGAGGCGCACCAGTCGATCATCAGCCGGCTCTGCTGCAGGGCAATCTCGTTCTCGGCCAGCTTGAAGCCCACGCCTTCATGATCGACCAGCAATTGCCCGAAGGCCTCACGGCGACAGGCATAATCCAGCGCCTGCTCCTGCGCTCGTACAGCCAGGCCCAACCAGCGCATGCAGTGCGATAGCCGCGCCGGTGCGAGCCGGATCTGCGCCAGGCGGAACCCGTCTCCGGGTTCGCCCAACACCTGATCCGACGGTACGAAGAGATCCTTGATTGCGATCCGGGCATGGCCGCCGGGCATGGTGCCGTCCATCGTGTCCAGTACATCAACGACCTGAATGGCGGGATCGGGCAGGTCCACGAGAAAGAGGCAGGCCCCTTGAGAAGATTGCGCCATGACCAGCCCGACCTGGGCGCCAACCGCCCCGGTGATGAAGGTCTTCTCGCCGTTGACACGCCACCCGCTTTCAACGGGCTCGGCGCGGCAGGACATCATGGAGGGATCGGACCCGGCTCCGTTCAACTCGGCCGGTTCTGTCATGAAGAAGGCTGAGCGCGCATGCCCGGTCTTCAGGGCCGCCAGAAAGCGGGCCTTCTGCTCGGGCGTGGCCGCTTTGCCCAGCAAGAGCATATTGCCCTCATCCGGCGCCGCCGTATTGCAGGCCGCCGGCCCCAGCGGAGAGAGGCCGGTCTTTTCCAGAATGATCGCTGTGGCGCGTTGGGAGAGATGGGCGCCGTTCTCGCGGATATGAGGGGTCATGACCCCGGCCTTGCGAGCCAGCACGCGCAGCTCTTCGACCAGGCTCTCCTCCGGTCCGTGCGTCCCGCGCCGCGGGTCGTTTTCGTAAGGGATCACCGTTTCGCGGACAAAAGCTTCCACCCGTCCGGCCAGCTCTTTGGCGTCTTCCAGATCATCGCTCATCGGCATGCTCCCCTATTGACTTAATTGATCGATTAAATAAACCAATACAGAGCCTGGCCGCAAGGGACAGGCTGAGCCAAAGGAGGCAGGGCCGGGGATTGCCGGGCACCTGTCCGGGAAACGGGAAGGACGAGACCATGCTGAACCTCAACGGCCGTACGGCGTTCGACGAGTCGCACGACATGTTCCGGGATACGGTTCGCCGTTTTTTCGAACAGGAATCCAAACCGCACCATGACCGCTGGGAGGAAGAGGGTCTCGTCGAGCCGGAATTCTGGCTGAAATGCGGGGAGGCGGGCCTGCTCTGTCCCACCGTGCCGGAGGAATATGGCGGTCTCGGACTGGATTTCGGCTTCAATGCCGTGATCGATGAGGAACACTCCTATTGTTCCTGCCCGGCCGGTCTCACCCTGCAGAACGACATCATTGCCGACTATTTCATCGCCTATGGCAGCGAAGAGCAGAAGCAGACATACCTGCCCAAAATGGTCTCCGGCGAGATCATCGGTGCCATCGCCATGACCGAGCCGGGAGCAGGGTCCGATCTCCAGGCCGTCAAGACGACGGCCCGCCGCGAGGGCGATGACTACATCATCAATGGCAACAAGACCTACATCACCAATGGCCAGACCTGCGGCGTGGTGATCGTGGTCGCCAAGACTGATGTCAGCCAAGGCGCCCGCGGCACGTCGCTCATTCTCGTCGACACTGACACGCCTGGCTTTGCCCGCGGCCGCAACCTCGACAAGATCGGCCTGCACGGCGCGGATACCAGCGAGCTCTTTTTCCAGGATGTGCATGTCCCTGCGACCCAGCTTTTGGGCGAGGAGGGTGCCGGCTTTTTCTACCTGATGAACCAGCTTCCGCAGGAACGCCTGTCGATCGCGATTTCCGCCCAGGGCGCCGCTCAGCGTGCCTTCGATCTGGCGGTGGAATACACCAAGGACCGCCCCGCTTTTGGCGGCAAGCTCTTCGACCTCCAGAACACGCGCTTCGTGCTCGCCGGGCTCAAGGCCAAGATCCAGGCCGGCTGGGCCCAGATCGACTGGGCCATTGCCCGCCACGCCAAGGGCGAGCTCTCCGCAGCCGAAGCCTCGGCCGCCAAACTCTTCCATACCGAGCTGCAATGGGAGGTCTGCGATGCCGCCCTTCAGCTGCATGGCGGCGCCGGCTACATGAATGAATACGAAATCGCCCGCCTCTGGCGCGATGCCCGCGTCACCCGCATTTTCGGTGGGGCGTCAGAGATCATGAAGGAAGTTGTGGCGCGGTCGATTTGAGGTCCTGCAGAACATTGGACACACACATTTCGCCCTCGCCCCTCGGGCCACCCGGCCCGCAAGCGCGACCGCGCGTCGGCGCCTTTGCGCCGCCCCATCGGAGCTGCGAGCGCAGCGAGCTAGCGTGAGATCAACTCTTCTCACCCACACCCTCGCTGCCATGCAGCCTTGAGCGCATTCCATGTGAGCATCGACCCCATCACCGTCGATTGGTGACAGGCTCGGGTCGAGCGGAGCGGGAATAAATCAAAAACTGGTGCCGGCTGAGGGACTCGAACCCCCGACCCCCTGATTACAAATCAGGTGCTCTACCAGCTGAGCTAAGCCGGCACGCGGGATGACGATGCATCAGGGCCGCTTGTACAGACAGGAGGCGGGGGAGGCGAGCGGGTTTTTCAGATCGCTCGCCTCCCGCCACAGATGAGCGCCGAAATCAGGCGCCGATGACTTCCGGCAGGGCGTGGCAGAAGCGCTGCACGTCCTCGATCTTGCCCATCGAGACACGGGTCCACTCGTTGTAATCCATGTATTGCCCGCGCACGGAAATCAGGCGTTCCGCCATCGCCGCCTGCACGGCATTGGCTTCCAGACCCGACTTGAAATAGACGAAATTCGTCTGTGAGGGCAGGTGTTCCAGGCCCAGCGTGTCGAGCGTGGCGAAGACCATGTCGCGGGCCTCGGTCACCTTGGCTTTGGAGAAATCGATGAAGGCCTGGTCCTCGTAACAGCCAATGCCGGCGGCATAGGAGGTGCAGGGCGACCAGGACATCACCACCGGGCGGATGGCGGCGGCGGTCTCGGCCGAGGCGATGGCATAGCCCAGACGGATGCCGGCCATGCCGTAGATCTTGGAGAAGGTGCGCGTGACGATCACGTCATGGCCTTCATTGATCAGCGGCACGCAGGAATTGGCCTCCGGATCATCCGACAATTCGATATAGGCCTCATCGACCAGCACCGTCGTAGTAGCCGCCATGCGGCGCACGGCGGCCTGGAAGGTCGCCGGATCGGAGACCAGGCCGGTGGGATTGTTCGGATTGCACAATTGTACCAGGCCGGTGTCCGGCGTGACGGCGGCCTCGATCCCGGCGAGGTCGATCTCCATCGCGTCCGTAAGCGGCACGCGCTGGATTTCGGCCATGCCCAGATTGGCGGCATAGAGGGCGGTCGTATCCCAGAACAGGCGCGGCGCCACGATCGGACCGCGCGGTCCGTAGAGCACGGCAATCGCGCTCAGGACTTCGCCGGACCCCGTGGTCAGCACGACCTGTTCCGGGCTCACCCCATTGCGCTCCGCGATCATCTCCATGAGCATGACGGCGGCTTCCTGATTGGCGTAATAGGCACCCTTGGTGGCGGCATATTCGATCATGTCGAGCGCCGATTGCGAGGGGCCGTACGGGTTCTCATTGCGCGAGAGCAGGGCGACGCCCTCGGCCGGACCCAGAAGATAGGGGTCGATGGCGCCAGGCGGGAAGGCGGCTTCTGTCGTGCCGGTGGCGGCCTGGCTGCAACTGCTCAGACCGGCAGCGGCGAGACCGGAAACGGTGAGGCCGGCAGCGCCCGTAAAGAGCGAGCGGCGGGAAAGATCGAGTGGCATGGTCAGTCCTCCTTGATGACCGAACCCGGCCGGGCACTCTCCTCAAATGCCCAGCGAGTTGTGAATGACGATGGCGGAAGTGGCGACGAGATAGACGCCGAAGACTTTTTCCAGCGCCTTGGCATTGAGCCGGTGCGCCGCCCGCACCCCCAGGGGGGCGGTGATGAAAGACATGGCCGTGACACAGACCACGGCGATCAGATTGATATAGCCGAAACTGCCAAAGGGCAGATCCGCATGGCCCAGGCCCAGCAGGATGAAACCGGCCGTGCCGGGCAGGGCGATGATGACGCCGAAACCGGCGGCTGTGGCGATGGCCTGGTGGATGGGGCGTCCGCAGATCGTCATCACCAGAACGGCAATCGTGCCGCCACCAATGCCCAGCAGGGCGGAGAAGGCACCGAGGAAGCTGGCAATGGCAGCCAGCATCCAGCCACGCGGCATTTCCCGCGGCTTCATCTTGTCGGTCCGCACCAGCGGATAGATGAAGTGAATGCCCATGATCAGCACGCCGATCGAGAAAATCCATTTCATGGACCGGCCATCGAGCACGCGGGCCAGCATCAGGCCGACGCCGACACCCACGACCAGCCAGGGCGCCCAGTCACGGATCACCTTGAAGTCCACGGCGCCACGCTTGTTGTGCGCATGGACCGAGCGCAATGAGGTCACGATAATCGTGGCCAGGGATGTGCCGATTGCCACATGGCTCATCACCAGCGGATCGACACCGAAAAAACTGAAAACCAGCAACAGGGCCGGTACGACAACAAAACCGCCGCCAATGCCGAACAATCCGGCGGCAAAGCCGGCCGCGAGGCCGGCAAGCATCAGCACGGCGACCAATTGGCTGAACTGAAGCAGATCGAGTTCACTTCCCGACATGTATCTCCATCCCGATCAGGGACTGTGTGTGACATGAGGTGCCGGGAGAAGTGCCCAAACTTCTCCCGGACCTGTTGAGTGTGGCCGTTCCGGGTCCGGCGGATGGGGCCCTGCCATCCGCCGTCCCGAACCGTGCCGCGTCGGCCTAGAAGTCGGCGCGGAGCTTGAGGTAGTAGTAGCCCCCTTGCCAATCTACGACGCTGTCGGAGCGGTAGATGCGTCCGCAGCAGGTTTCGCCCATCTCACCCGGATCCGGGTAATTGTCGAAAATGTTCCGGGCACCGGCGGAAAGCCGCAGATCATCCGTGAACTGGTAGGACACTTCCGCGTCGAACAGGACTTCCGGATCCCATTCCTGAATGGTCGCCAGGGAGGCGTCATTCGCGTTGGAATAGGGGCCGTAAACGCTCGCCCGGCCCAGAATGGTCCAGTCGCCCATCATGTGGACGGCCGAGAACACGCCGCGCCATTCCGGAGCGCCATTGACGAAGTCATACTGGCTTTCCGCGTTGAACAATGCGTCCACATTCCCGTCGAACTCGGTCGTGTTGTAGTTGAACGAGGCCGTGAAGTCGGTGGTCAAAGACGCCCAGTCCGCCGTGTAGGTGGCGACGACATCGACACCTTCGGTGATCGTGTCGAAGGCATTGGCGAAGTAGAAGACACCGCCGATGGATTCAGCGCCGACCACACCGGCCGCCGTGAGGGCGAGGTAGTTGGTGTAGGCCACGCCCGCCGTCGGGTCACTGGAGACCGGCTGGGTGGAGATGGCATTGACGCGGTCGGCCAGGTCGATCCGGTAGAAGTCGACGGTCAGGCTGACGCCATTGTCGAACTCGCTGGTGACACCGAATGTATAGTTGACCGAGGTTTCCGGGCCGAGCGGTTCCGCACCCAGGGCCTGGGCAACCGGGCCGGAGGCCGGGAAGAGGCCGGTGGCAACCGGGAAGCCGTTCGGCAGTCGGGTGGAGACATTCGTCGTACCCTGCTGGCCCGGTGTCGGAGCCCGGAAGCCGGTGCCGATTGAGGCCCGCAGACCGACCGTGTCGGTCAGGTCGAACTGGCCGGCAATCTTGCCGACGAGCTCGCTGTCAAAGTCCGAATAGTCTTCATAACGGGCCGCGGCCTGCAGGAAGAGGCGGTCGGTGACATCGGCGGAAATGTCGACATAGGCGCCGATGGAATCCCGCTCATACGTGCCGGAGAATTCCGGCGAATAGCCCGGGAAACCGTTCGAGCCGACGCCGACGACCGTGTAGACCGGATCGGAACTGTCGGCACAGTCCAGCGTGGAACCGCCGGCGATGGCCGTCAGGCCGGCTGCTGTCGGTGCGCCGCTGGAGCACAGGCCCCACGGGTCCGGCGTGGCATAGGGACCGGCTTCATAGGAGGCCGGCTCACCGCCGACGATCTCATAGCTCTCGTCCAGATAGGACAGGCCGAAAGCCAGCAGGGCCGGGCTCGCCATTCCGGCGTCGAACTCATAGGTGAAGTCGGCCTGGAGCTGGAATTCCTCGTTGATCAGGTCACCCGGGCGGAAGCTGGTCGGCGTGTTCGGGCCGAGCGACGGGTTGATCGTATTGGCCAGCGTGTACTGGATTTCATTATGGCCGAAACGGGCGCTGAAATCATAGGCGACCGGGCCCATATCGCCGGTCAGGCCGGAGAGCAGGGAGTAGTCATAGACTTCACCGAAGAAGCGCGGCGTGAAACCACCCGGAAAGATTTCCAGCGGGTTGTAGATCGAGCCGTCCGCTTCGCGCAGATCGGTGATCGTGCCGTTCTCCGGATAACGATAGAAGAAGGAGCCGTCGGCTTCACTCTGGGAGTAATTGCCGAACGCATAGAGCTCCATCGTCCCGGCCAGCTCATAACCGGCATTGAAGAAGAGGCGGTAGGCTTCCGAATTCGGCTGACCCCAGGGCTGGACGACGCCGTCCAGCGAGTTCACCGCGGCGCGGAACTCATCCGTCAGATAGGGGATGTACCAGCCGGTCGGATTGAAATCCGGATTGTTCTGGTCGAGGCAGAACCAGCTGTCGCAATATTGTTCGGACCGGCTCGTGGCGTCGGCGGTGGAGTATTCACCGGACACGCTCAGGAAGCCGCTATCGCCGAGTGCGAAGCCGACATTGCCGGAAATCGTCACGCCGAACCCGTCGCCTTGATAATACTGGCCGGTTTCAACGGTCAGCGTGCCGCCTTCATCATTGTCTTTCAGGATGAAGTTGAGAACGCCGGCAATGGCGTCCGAGCCGTACTGGGCAGCCGCGCCGTCGCGCAGGACTTCCACCGAAGCCAGGGCGGCTGACGGAATGGTCGCGATGTCCGGACCCTGCGTGCCCGATCCCCCGATCGAGACCAGCGCGGCACGGTGGCGGCGGTGGGAGTTGACCAGGACCAGCGTCTTGTCGGTCGGCAGACCGCGCATGGAGGCCGGGCGGATGAAGGTGCCGCCATCGGAGATCGGCTGGCGCGAGACATCATAGGAGGGCACCAGGGTGCGGATGATGTCATTCGTGTCGGTATAGGGAACCGCCTCCAGCTCGTCCGCGCCGATGACATCAACCGGAACCGGCGAATCCGACACGGTGCGGGCCTGGCCGCGCACCCCGGTGACGATGATCCGGTCTTCCGTATCATCCTGGGCCTGGGCCGCGCTGGCCCCGGCGAGACACATGGCCAGGGCGGCCGTGCATCCAAGGAGTTTATCCCGATAACTCAGTTTCATGCGTAATCCCCTTACTTGGACTGACAGGTTTGCTTCTCGCTCCGTTTCCTCCGTCGTGATCCGGCTGCGCGTGGACGCAGCATCGGACCGGGTGAGCAGGGGTTCGCTCGAATCCTTCGCTCTGCTTGGCGAGTACGGATCCGTTGGGTCAGCGGCTCATGTCGTGAAAGTGTCGAAACGGCCCGGGAGGGGATCAAATGAGTCCGCGAAAAAACCGGCGGAATCTTCGCGGTCGCAACATTTTGGTGCAGCGCAGCGCGGCTCTGCTGCATGATGAAGCAGACCCATTGCTCAAATTCCCGAACAAAGCAATTTTGATGCGTTTTCAAACGCTACTATGCGCGCATTTTGAGAGAATCTTTCTCAAAATGCGTTAGCGGCAACAAAAAAGAGCCCGCCAGGTGGCGGGCTCTTTGGTCTGCAATTTTCGGTTCGCAAAACGGAATGCCGGACGTCAGTCCTTCACGGCGATCTTGTCCATGAGGGTGAGAACCACGCTCATCACCACAAAGCCGGTCAGCGTGTGAGCCCCGTCCAGAACCAGGAGCAGGACAGGCTGCAGGGCGTAGATGGCACCATAGGCCTGGGCCAGCAGGACAAAACCTGCCCAGAAAAAGACGGCCCATTTGATGGCTGATACCAGACCCTCGGCATTCACGGTCTTCAGCGCCTTGCCCAGAAAACCTGCTAAGAGCAGGCACTGAAACAGTCCGGCGAGCATGGCCGGTGCCATGACGGCCTCCATCCGGGCTTCGTCGGCATCGGTGAAACCCCACAAGCCGAACCAGAGATCGGCAAAGAGCGCGCCGTACCACATGGCACCCACCATCCAGAAGGCGATCCCCGCCACCAGTAC
The DNA here is from genome assembly GCF_016817355.1 of Maricaulis parjimensis. GTDB lineage: Bacteria > Pseudomonadota > Alphaproteobacteria > Caulobacterales > Maricaulaceae > Maricaulis > Maricaulis parjimensis. The sequence goes on along the minus strand of NZ_JADOTT010000010.1, from coordinate 70,471 downwards.
GGCGAGCGGGTTCAATCCCAGTATCCGCGGCATTTCCTGTTTCCTCCCCCATGCCGGGCCTGTATGTCTCGCCCGGTCAGGCAGACTCGCTCATGAGCCGCCTTTCAGACCGTCGAGTTTATCCCGTTTTTCGCGCGAGAGAAGAAAATCGATATGGCCCGCATACTGATCACCAGCGCTCTGCCCTATATCAATGGCGTCAAGCATTTGGGGAATCTGGCCGGTTCGATGCTGCCGGCGGATGTCTATGCCCGTTTCCAGCGCCTGATGGGGAATGATGTCCTCTTCATCTGCGCCACGGATGAACATGGCACGCCGGCCGAGCTGGCCGCGGCTGATGCCGGCATGGATGTGCGCGCCTATTGCGATGAGCAGCACGATATCCAGAAGCGTGCCGGTGACGGCTTCTCGCTCAGCTATGATTATTTCGGCCGCACCTCGAACGAGCCGAATATCCGCCTGACCCAGCATTTCGCCGAAGTGCTCGAAGAGAAGGGTCTGATCGAGGAACGCGTCGAGCACCAGGTCTTCTCCATCGATGATGGCCGTTTCCTGCCGGACCGCTATGTCGAGGGCACCTGTCCGCATTGCGGCTTCGAGCGCGCGCGTGGCGACCAGTGCGACAGCTGCGGCCGCCTGCTCGAACCGACCGATCTGAAAGAGCCTTATTCCAAGATTTCCGGCTCCAAGAACCTGGAAGTGCGCGAGACCAAGCATCTCCACCTGCTCCAGACCAAGATGGAAGGCCAGATCCGCGACTGGGTCGACGCCTCCGATGGCTGGCCCTCGCTCGCCAAGTCCATCGCCTATAAATGGCTCGATGAAGGCCTGCGTGACCGCTCCATCACCCGCGATCTGAAATGGGGCGTGCCGGTGACCAAGGACGGTGCCCCGCGCCCGGGCTTTGAAACCAAGGTCTTCTATGTCTGGTTCGATGCGCCGATCGGCTATATCGGGGCCAGCGAGGAATGGGCCCAGGCCAATGGGGGCGATTGGGAAAGCTGGTGGCGCACCGACAAGGGCGCTGACGACGTCACCTATGTCCAGTTCATGGGCAAGGATAATGTCGCCTTCCATACCGTCTCCTTCCCGGCGACCATTCTGGGCTCGCAGGAGCCGTGGAAGACCGTCGACAAGCTGAAAGCCTTCAACTGGCTAACCTGGTATGGCGGCAAATTCTCCACCTCCGAAAAGCGCGGCGTCTTCATGGACCAGGCGCTGGATCTTCTGCCGGGCGATTACTGGCGCTGGTATCTCACCGCCAATGCCCCGGAAGGCTCGGATAGTGCTTTCACCTGGGAGCATTTCCAGTCGCTGATCAATTCCGACCTGGCCAATGTGCTGGGCAATTTCGTCAACCGGATCACCAAATACACGGCCTCCAAGTTTGACGGCCAGGTGCCGGCCACCGGCGAATGGGGCGAGGCGGAAGACTGGATCGCCGCCGAGCTGGAGCAGCGCCTGCCGGCCATCATTGCCAATATGGAAGCCATGGAGTTCCGCAAGGCGGCCTCCGAGGTCCGCGCGGTCTGGGCGGCCGGCAATGAATATCTCACCAAGGCGGAGCCCTGGGTGAAGTACAAGTCCGATGTCGACGCCGCCGCCATCGGCGTACGCACGGGTCTCAACCTGGTCGTCCTCTTTGCCATCCTGGCCCAGCCCTTCATCCCCAATGCCGCGGCCACTGTGCTCGATGCGCTGGGGGTTTCCGAAGACAAGCGCTCCTGGCAATTCGGTGATGACATGAAAACCCTGCTGGATGCCTTGCCGCATGGCCATGCCATCGAGCCGCCGGCTGTTCTCTTCGCCAAGATCGAGGATGCCCAGCTGGCCGAATGGTCCGAGCGCTTCGGCGGTTCACAAGATTAGGGACGCGGCCATGAAAGCCTTCGCTCTTGCTCTCGCGCTCGGCCTCACCGCCAGCCTGCCCGCCGCCGCCCAGACCGATCCGGACTGGCGCCTGGCCGATCCGGAAGACCTGCTCCTCATCGAGGTGGAGGACGGCACCATTGTCGTGGAACTGGCCGACTGGATCGCGCCGGAGCATGCCGGACGCATGCGCCAGGCCGCCCGCGACGGTTTCTTCGACGGCCGCAGCTTTTATCGCGTGATCGACGGTTTCGTGGCCCAGGGCGGTCGCGGCGAGGAAGAGGACAGTATCGACCTGCCGCAATATCCCGTGCTTGAGGGCGAGTTCACGGTCCCGGCCGGCAGCGTCACCTTCACACCGATGATCGACCCGGATCTTTACGCACCGACCGTGGGTCATGTCCGCGGCATGCCGGCGGCGATGAATGATGAGGGCTCGGAAGTCTGGCCGATCCATTGTCCGGGCACAGTCGCCATGGCGCGCGGCAATGATCCCGATAGCGGCGATGTCGAATTCTACATCGTGATCGGCCATGGTCCCCGCCATCTGGATCGCATCATGTCGGTCTTCGGCCGGGTGATTGACGGGATGGAGCATGTCCAGGCCCTGCGCCGCGGCAATCCGGCGGTGAATTCCGGCGTCATCGCCGACCCGGACGCCCGCGACACCATCCTCTCCATGCGCGTTGCCGCCGATCTGCCCGAGGCCGATCAGCCGCATTATGAAATCCTGCGCACGGACAGTGAGACTTTCGCCGAGGCCAAGGCCGCCCGCCGCAATCGCACGCATGAATTCTTCTTCCAGACCCCGCCGCCGGTGATCGAGGCCTGTCACATGCCCGCCGCTGTGCGATTGTTGGAGGATGGCGAGTGAACGCGAAGCTGGAACCTCTCGCGATCGTCAGCCTCGCCATGGAGTGCGAGAGCCTGGAGGATCTGGCCCCGGTGCTGGAAAAGGCTGCCGCCTCCAATGATCCCTGGGTGATCAATGCCGGCATTCTGGCGATCGGTCACGCGGCCCGCCGTTTCAAGAGCTTTCCGCTCGACATGAAGCAGACGCTCTGGTCCCGCGTTCACGACTTCCCAGACCACGCCTCCAATCTGCGCGGCACCTGCCTGACCGCCGATGACGACATCGCGCATTTCAAGGCCAAGGGCGTCTGACGCCCATCTCCTGACAGCACGCCGTCAGTACGGCATGGCTAGCATACGGTGTTGAAGCGCCTTCCGGCTTGCCGCCGCGGCAGGACGCGGCACTCTGTCCGCGACACAGGAGAAGGGAAGTCCCATGACGGTTGAGACGAAAACCCGCTACGGCGTGACGCCGGGCGAGGGCCTGGCACAGATGAGCGGTCTGGAAACCATGCAGGCCATGATCGAGGGCCGTCTGCCTGCGCCGCCCATGTCTCAGACGCTCGGCTTTCTTCTGGTTGAGGTGGAAGAGGGGCGGGCTGTGTTCGAAGGCCATCCCACACCCAGCCTGCTCAATCCGGCCGGAACCGTGCATGGCGGCTGGGCGCTGACCCTTGTCGACAGCGCCACGGCTTGCGCCGCCCATTCCCTGCTACCGGCCGGCCAGGCCCAAACCACAATCGAGACCAAGGCCAATTTCACGCGACCCATCCTGCCCGATGGCCGTCCCATCCTGTGCGAGGCCCGTGTGGTCGGACGTGGCCGCCAGATCATCACGGCGGAAGCCCACATCACCAATGCCGACGGCAAGATCGTCGCGCACGGCACGTCGACACTGATGGTGATCGACATGCTTCGCCCCAAAGGCTGACGAGCATCCGCTAGCGCCAGTCCTTGCGGCTCAGCCAGACAATGGCGGCCGCAAACACCAGAACACCGCCGATCAACCCGGTGCGGATGACGAACTCCGCCCGCTCCGGGTCGGAGGCCAGGACATTCACCGGCATCAGCCAGGGGAAGTAGATCCCCTTGTCCGCGCTGGTCGCCGCCACCGCGACGAAGGTTCCGCCAATCCCGGCCGAGACCGGCACGGCAAAACTGCGGAACCGCATCGCCAGCGTCCACTGGATGGCAATCACCAGCAGGCCTGACATCAGGATGCGGGAATACAGATTCCAGGCCCGCTCAATGTCGAACTGGCCCTGGATCTCGACCGAGCCGGACAGGAGCATGCCGGTCATCGGCGCGGCCCAGCTGGCAAAGGCCACGGCCAGGCTGACCAGCGCCATCAGCAGGAGCGCCACGACCGCCTTGGCCAAAAAGATCTGCCAGCGGGGGACTGGCAGGCCCAGCGTATGCGTCCAGGTGCTCGGTCCGTGTTCCAGCTGTGCCATCAGCGCGGTCAGACCGATGGCTGACATGGGCATCAGGAAGAAGGCCCACACGGCCGCCCCGCTCATGGTCAGCATGAGCCATTCATCGGGACCTTCCCCGCTGGCAACGACCAGCACGCCGAGCAGATAGACCATGACGGGCGGCGTCGCCGCGACCAGCAGGACCAGGGAGCGGCGCAATTTCAGCGCTTCGGCGGTCAGGATCCGGATCATGCGGCGTCCTCCTGGGGCGATGCAGCCGAACGGGTGAGGGTGAGGAAGGTCGATTCCAGATCGGCTTCCTCCAGGTGCAAAGCGGAGACGGCACAGCCGGCCTCGACAAGCGCAGCATTGAGCGCCGCGATGTCCTGCGGTGTGCGGGGGCAATCGCCGGTCAGGGTGAAGCGCGCTCCGTCCCGCACCCAGGCGCCGGGCGCAAACCGGTCCAGCACGTTTTCAGCCTGCTCGGCCGGCTCCGCATCCACGATCAGCCGCGCCTGTTGCTGGTCCGCCAGCTCCTTCAGCGAGCCGTTGAACAGGACACGCCCGTTCTGCAACAGGCCGACATGGCTGGCGATATGCTCCACCTCGCTCAGCAGGTGGGAGGACATGAAGATCGTCGCGCCGGTGCGCTGGGGCAGATCGCGGATCAGTTCGCGCATGTCGCGGATCCCGGCCGGGTCCAGACCATTGGTCGGCTCATCCAGGATCAGGAGTTTGGGGCGCGTCAGCAGGGCCCGGGCCAATCCGATCCGCTGGCGCATGCCCAGCGAATACTGGCCGACACGGCGGTGGGCTTCATGCGCCATGTCGACAATCTCCAGCACCTCATCCATCCGCGCGCGCGGCGTGCCCAGCACCTGGCGGGTGACTTCGAGATTCTCCCGGCCGGTCAGATTGGGGAAGAGGGCGGGCGTCTCGATGATCGCGCCAACACTGGCCAGCGCTCTGCGCCGCTGGCGGAAGACATCCGCACCGCCGATCGAGATTTGGCCGGACTGGGGCCGGATCAGCCCCATGGCACACCGGATGGCCGAGGTCTTCCCGGCGCCATTGGGGCCCAGAAAGCCATAGATCGCGCCGGCCGGGACATTCAGGCTCACCTGGTCCAGCGCCGTCAGCCGGCCATAGCGCAGCGTGACATCATCGAATCTCAGAACAGTCTCTGTCATGCCGCCAACCTAGCTGCCCATGCTGAGCGGACAGCGGGGATTGTCGTGGCCATCGTCCCGCCGGCTTTGCGGTTGGGCAGCGAAGACGCATTGACCTTTCCCCATCGGACCGTTCGAATGCGTCCAACATCGAACAAGGGGATGAGTTCAATGACACGGCATCTGCTCGCTTTGACGACGGCTATGGGTTTGGCGCTGGGGAGTGCGGGTTTCGCCGCGGCCCAGGAGGATGCAGGCGATGATGCCCTGCGCGCAGCCATCACCGCCGATTATGAAGCCAATCTGGAAGGTCTCTACCGGCACTTCCACGCGCATCCGGAACTCTCCCACCAGGAACACGAAACGGCCGCCCGCCTAGCCTCCGAACTGCGGGCCCTGGGCTATGAGGTCACCGAAGGCATTGGCGGTACCGGCATTGTCGCCGTGCTGGAAAATGGTGAAGGTCCGACCCTCATGCTCCGCGCCGACATGGACGGCCTGCCGGTCCCGGAACAGACGGGCCTCTCCTATGCCTCCACGGACACGGATGTCGACCATCGCGGAGTTGAAAACCCGGTCATGCATGCCTGCGCCCACGACACCCACATGACCGCCCTGGTCGGGGCGGCCCGCCAGCTGATCGAGAACCAGGATGACTGGTCCGGCACGCTGGTCTTGATCGGCCAGCCGGCCGAGGAATTGGGTGAGGGCGCTGTCGCCATGCTGGAAGACGGTCTGTTCGAGCGCTTCCCGACGCCCGACTTCAACATTTCCTTCCACACCTTTTCCGCCATCCCCACCGGCATGATCACCTATGTGCCCGGCTATGCGATGGCCAATGTCGACAGTGTCGACATCTATGTTCAGGGCCGCGGTGGCCACGGTGCCTATCCGCACACCACCAAGGACCCGATCTATCTGGCTTCGATGATTGTCGTGAACCTGCAATCCCTGGTCTCGCGCGAGCTGTCTCCGCTCGAGCCGGGCGTTGTCACCGTCGGTGCCTTCAATGCCGGTGCCAAGCACAACATTATTTCCGACGAGGCCCACCTCCAGCTCACCGTGCGCTCCTATTCCGACGAGACGCGGGAATTGCTCCTGTCCGGCATTGAGCGCATCGCCCATGCCCAGGCGGCGGCCTACGGCCTGCTGGAATCGGAATATCCGCGCGTCGAGATCGAAGAGATCTACACGCCGGCCCTCTACAATTCGCCGGAACTGGCCGACCGCGCCGTTGCCGCCATGCGCGAGCGTTTCGGGGCCGCCAACGTCATCGAGACCGATCCGGTCATGGGCGGCGAGGATTATTCCCAATACCACCGTACCGAACACAATATCCCGACCTTCATGTTCTGGGTCGGCGGCACGACACGGGAACGTCTCCAATCCTATGTCGATGACGGCGTCACCCCGCCTTCCAACCACTCCCCCTTCTTCGCCCCGGACGACCCGGAAGGCACCATCGTCCAGGCCGCCGAAGCCATGACGGCCGTCGCCCTGGACATTCTGGGGACGGAATAGGTCTGGGGAGGTGACGGTGAGTGTGATTTGAAATCACACTCCATTTCCCCCGGACGAAGGTCCGGGGCCCACTCAATGCAATCCCAAGCGATGAGATTCCCGTTGGTCCCGGACAGCGCTGCGCGCTTCCGGGAGAAATGGGTTTTGCTTTTTTGAAACCCAAGCTCCGTCATCCCACGGTGCCCGCAGGGCATCCGAGGGACCTGAGCCAACCTGTCGGCAGGCTAGGCGAGGTCCCCCGGACAAGCCGGGGGATGACGGTGAATTTGGGGGAAGCGTGACAGGGGGATGCGCCCGGCAGCCTCTCTACTACTCGCCCAAAAAATACCTCGTAATCGCATCGCGGAACTCCGCATTCCCGAAAATGCCCAAATGGTCGCCCTTGCCGACAAACAGGCTGGCATTGGGCAGGGCCTCGGCAAGGGCTCCGGGATTGATGGCCAGATAGTCGTCATCACCGGCTACAACGAGACAGGACTGGGCGGAAATCTGTTCCAGCGGGATCTTGTCCTGGTGCACGACCCGCGCCTGCGCCGCCAGGGCCAGGCGGTCGGCACCGACACTGTCGGCAAACAGGCGGAAGCCGCGCGTGATCTCCGGTGCCTCCTCCGGCGTTTCCGCCGTCAGGGCGTCGACGATCAGCTGGTTCGGCGCGGCCCGCGTATCCACGCCGCCACGCGCCAGAATGCCTTCGCCCACACCGCCGATCAGCAATTTGCCGATTCGCGTTTCCTCGGAAGCCACCAGAAGCGAGATCACGGCGCCCATGGAATAGCCGCCCAGGTCGAACGCGGTCAGCCCTTCCGCATCGGCGACACCGCGCAAATCCTTCGCCATGCGCACTTCGCCGTAGAAGGCGCTGTCATGCGGCTTGTCGGAGGCACCATGCCCGCGCGCATGCATGATGATCACATAGCGCCCGCCATCCACCAGCGTCTGCGCAATACCGGACGATTTCCATTCCCCCTGAAGGTGGGAGGCAAAACCGTGCTGCAGGATCACCGCCGGATGGCCGGCCTCCCCATACACTTCATAGGCAATCTTCACCCCGTCATCCGCCGTCCAGTATTTCATGCGCGTCCCCTTCGTGTTGGGCCGAAGCTTAATGAGGTGGGGAGAGGGGGCAATGCGCTTTCTGGCGTTCACTCCATCACACCCCCGTCAATTGCCACTCCGCCCCCCATTCACTACCGTGCGCCGCGACCATGTGAGGGGGAAATCCATGTCCTTGATTCCGGCTGACAACCATCTGGCGGTGATGGCCGCCCTGTTTGCCATTGCAGCGCTCGCCTTCCTTCTGGAGAAGACGAAGATCGGCAAACTGGTCACCGGTACGGTGATGGCGATTTTCCTGGCCATTCTGGCCTCCAATATCCGCCTCATCCCCTCCAGCGCACCGGCCTATGATTTCGTCTGGACCTATTTCGTGCCGGTCCTGATCCCGCTCTTCCTGATGAAGGCGGATCTGCGCAAGATCTTTTTCGAGACCTCCCGCATGGCGGGCGCTTTCATGATCGCCTCGCTGGGCACAGTTCTGGGCGCCGTGATCGCCTTTGCCCTCATCGGCCTGCCCGACTATCCGGCCGGAACGGCTGCGGCGGATCTGGGCACGCGCGAAGCCGCGGCCGTGGGCGCTTTCACCGCCACCTATATCGGCGGTTCGGTCAATTATGGCGCCCTGATGAGTTCGACCGGTCTGGGCGAGGCTGATCCCAGCTTCGCGTCCGCCATGACCGCCGTCGACAATCTCTATTCCGGCTTCTTCCTCATGCTGCTCGCCCTGCTGCCGGGCTGGGCCTGGCTGTCGCGCCGTTTCAAGACGGTCGATCATTCCGGCGAGGGCGTGCAGATGGAGAAAGAAGACCCGATCACCCCGGCCTCGCTCACCCTCTCGCTCGCCTATGCGCTGGTCATCGTGGCCATTGGTAGCCTGATTGCCGACCAGCTTGATGCGATCTGGGATGATGCCGGCCGCAAGTGGAAATTCGCCATCATCTCGGTCCTGGCCCTGATCCCGGCGACCGCCTTTCCCAAGACGATGGGCCGCCTGTCCGGTGGCTATGAGATCGGGATCGGCATTTCCTTTGTCTTCTTCGCCATGATCGCCGCGGGCGCCGACGTCATGTCGCTCATCTCCCAGGCCCCGATCCTGCTGCCGCTGATCGGCATCCTCCTGGTCGTGCACGCCGTGGTCCTCTTCGGTGTTGGCTCCCTGGCACGGCTCTCCCTGCCGGAACTGATCACCGCCTCCAACGCCGCCATTCTCGGTGCCACCACGGCACCGGCCCTGGCCGCCGCGAAAGGCTGGAAGGATCTGGTCACGCCGGGCGTGCTGGTCGGTGTGCTCGGCTATGCCATCGGCACGCCGATCGCGACGCTCGTCTTCGAATTCTGGCCGGGCTGATCGGGTCCGGACAGTCCTGGGGCTGTCCTGATTCCGGTTTGAGTGGGTTTCGGGTCAGTTCTAAGGCCGCGCTGATACCGGTCTGATACCGGATGAGTGCGGTTTTGGACCTGTCGGACACCCGTCCTGTGCGGGTTCCGACAGTGTTTTGGGCGCTATTTCATTAAAATAAGCGGTCTTTGCGGGCGGTATTCAGGCTTGAAGCGTCCCGCTTATCCTCCGGATTTTTCCTGCCAAGATTACACCATCGTCATTGTGCAGACACAGCCTCGTCGGCCGGACTGCGTCATGACTGCATCCAATCGGTGCCTCCCGGGCATCACAGGGGGAAAGCGATCTTGGAGGGATCAAAATGAGTGTGAAACTGATCACGGGTGGCCTTGTAACCCTGGCCGGTATCGGCGCCCTGGCCATGACCGCCTCGGCCCAGCCGGTGGCGCAGAACAGCTTTGATGGTGACAGTGTCAGCATCGAGAATTTCATCGGCCGTGTGGAGGTCCGCACCGGCGGGTCGACGCTTCAGGTCCAGGTGCAAAATCCGGGGGATGCCGCGGAAGACCCGATGATGACGGCATCCGGCAATGGCGTGGCCATTGATGGCGGTCAGCGCGTGCGCAATCTTAATTGCCGCACCCGCCGCGACGAGGTCTTCATCGGCCGCTGGACCAGCTCCCGTTCGATCAATGAATATCCGCTTCTCATCATCACGGCTCCGGCCTCTGTGAATTTCTCCATCGATGACAGTGCCTTCGTCGGTGAAGCCGGGGATCTCGGTTCGATCGACCTGTCGATGAATTCCTGCGGCAAGTTCTCCGCCGGCGATATTGCGCGCGATGCCAGCATCCGCATCAACGGGTCCGGTGATGTCGATCTGCGCGGGATTGGCGGCGATGCCGTGCTCAATGTGAACGGCTCCGGCGATATTGATGCCGGCAATATTTCCGGGGATGCCGAGATCGATATCAACGGCTCCGGCGATATCGATGCTGGCAATGTCGGCGGTGCCACGGCCATTGATATCAATGGTTCCGGTGACATCGAACTGGGCCGTCTGGCTGCTCTGGAAATCGATATTTCCGGCTCTGGCGATGTCGAGGCGGACGCGGTGAATGGCGCCTTCTCCACCTCCATCTCCGGCTCCGGCGATGTTCTGGTCCGCGGCGGCCGCGCTGAACCGTTCGAAGCCCGCATCAACGGCTCCGGCGATATCGCCTTCCGCGGCACGGCCGTGAATGTCACCGTCCGCGAAAGCGGCGGCGGCGATGTGGAAATCGAGGAAATCGAAGGTGCGATCGACTGGCGTCGTAATGGCCGGTCCATCCTTCGAGTGGGCAGCACAGACTAGCGCACAGCCCCCGCGCTAGCGTGCCTCTCAAGCGGGCGCCCGGTGTTTCACCGGGCGCCATTTTGCTGCTTCATACAAGGCGATAGCTGCGGCGTTGGAGACATTGAGACTCTCCACATCACCGGTCATGGGGATGCGGACAAGCCAGTCGCAAGCCTCTGCCACCCGCGGTCGCAAACCCTTCTCTTCCGAACCCATCACCAGAACCACGCCCGGGCCCAATCCCTGTTTGTCGGGACCGGCCAGCGCGTCTGCCAGCTCGGTTTCGCCTTCGCCTGCCAGGCCCAGAACCGTCCGTCCAGCCTTGCGCATGTCCAGCAAAGTGTCGGCGATATTCGTCACGCGGACATGGGCCACACGCTCTGCTGCTCCCACGGCACTTTTGCAAACCGTCCCGAACAGGGGCGGGGCCTTGCGATCCTGCATCACCACGGCCCTGACGCCGAAAGCGGCGGCCGAACGCAGAAGGGCGCCGACATTATGCGGGTCCGTGATCTGATCGAGCACAAGGACAAGGCCATGGGTCGGATCTGTGACGGCGCTGACCGGTTCCGGTTCCAGCGCTTCTGCCTTGAGTGCGAATCCCTGGTGAACGGCCCCGGGCGGCAGATCATTGTCGATCGCATGCGGCTCGACCGTCTGGGCCTGGACACCCTCCGGCAGATCCCGGGCGGCATTGCGCGTCACCCGCAGCTCGATGATTTTCCGTTTCGGATTGGCCAGCGCAGCGAGCACGGCGTGGCGGCCCCAGATCCAGCCGGAATCGCCTGTTCCAGCAGGCCTGGAGCGGCGGCTGTAATCGGCCCGTTTCGGGCTGTTGCGCCTTGGGTTCTTCGTCACTATAGTCCGCGCTCCTGTTTCGGGGCTCTGCCCGCTTTTCGCGTGTCCTAACACGGCTGAAGGAAAGCTGAGAGACTTCGTTGCAGGAGCTTCTTCAGCCGGTTATGTCCGGAGCGAAGACACCCTTGGAGGGGTGGCCGAGTGGTTAAAGGCAGCAGACTGTAAATCTGCCCGCATAGCGTACGCTGGTTCGAATCCAGCCCCCTCCACCATTTCCCGACATCCGGCAGAATGGTCAGGCGCATCAGCCCTCTCGACGCCTTGGTTCGAATTGGCTAAACACCACGATCCGGCCAAGTGTCGGACGCTCTTTCAGGGCGGGTATAGCACAATGGTAGTGCAGCAGCCTTCCAAGCTGAGGATGCGGGTTCGATTCCCGCTACCCGCTCCATAACTCCCCTGAAATCATTCCGGTTTGTGCCATCACGCTATTTTCGTGGTTGGCCGGGGACGGAGTATCGGGACCGGCTTTTGCCGCCTATGCTCTGGCCATGACAGGTGTACTGGAATCAGCGCCGGACAGTCTTGTGCTTCTGGTCCTCTTTGCCGGGGCGTTCTTGGACGCCCTGCCGGGGCCCTGTCTCTTCGTCTTCGGGGAAGTCTTCTTTGTCCTGGCCGGCAATCTGGTTCAGGAAACGGGATCGCTCTGGCCGGTACTGGCCGTGTTCGCAGGGGCTTTCCTGGCCGATCAGGCCGGTTATTGGGGTGGCCGGAGAGCGGCGACACCCTTGAAAAAACTCGTGCTTGCCCGGTCCGGACGGCGCAAGGCCTATCGCCGGGCGCGGGCCGGGCTGACAGCCCGCCTGGTCCTGTTTGTTGCCATCAGCCGGCTGCTGGGACCGGTCGCCTGGATCACACCGGCCCTGGCCGGCAGCCTGAGCGCGTCCTGGTCCCGTTTCACGCTCGGCTCATTCCTGGGTGTGTTGATCGGGGTGGGGCAATTCGTCGTGTATGGCTGGATGCTGGCCGCCGGGATCGATCTGGCTGGCGGCGATCTCGGTGCCTTCGTCGAGCAGCATGCGCTCGCCCTGATCGTGTTTGCCAACCTGCTCGGCATGCTGGCCATTTTCGTCTGGCGCTGGATCAGCGTGCGACGCCATACGCCTCGATGAGCGAAACAAGCTCCGCCGTCGACGCCCGGGCTTTGAGCCGTTCGGCCGCCTGTCTCGCGGTGTCCTGGACGCTGTCCGACAGGATCGTTTGCAGGGCGGCATCGATGTTTTCGGCTGTGTGATCCTTTTTGCGCAAGATGATGCCGGCGCCTGTGTCTGCCAATTGCCGGGCATTCCAGAATTGATCGAGCACTTGGGGCAAGATGATCTGCGGCACGCCGGCCCGCGCGGCCGTGTCCAAAGTGCCGGCTCCCCCGTGATGGATCACCGCCGAACAATGCGGGAAAAGCCGGTCGTGCGGCGCGGGCCCGGAAACGAAATGCACACCCATCCCCCCCGCCGGCCGGCCGGCCAGGCTGGTGGACAAGATGGCGCGGTGACCGGATCTTTCTATCCGCTCAAGCCAGACTGGCAGGGCATGGGCGACCTCCCGGGTCGGCATGGAGCCCAGTGAAACATGGAGCGGGGCTGGTCCGGCTTTCAGGAAGGCTTCCAGAGCCGGGTCAAGGCCGTTGGAGGATTGCAGGGGGGGATAGTCGACCAGATGGTCCGAGGCCGTGAAATCGTCCGGGCGCTTGATGCCGAATATGGCGGGAAGGGCGGTAATCCGGGGCAGGGGGCGGCCGAGATGCCGGTCAAGCCGCCAGAAGGCCGGCCTGGGTTCGGGCACAAGCCGCTGTCTCTCCCGTCCCAAAACGCTGGCCAGACCGGCAAGAGCCCCTGCCACGGCGATATAGCTGGCCTTGTTGCCGGGCCCGGAAAGCCCCTGGCGGGCGATCATGGCACAGGGCAGGGCTGACGACGGCGTAATGACCGGCTGCAGCGCAATGAGAACCAGAGGATTGCGACAATGTTCTGCCGCAATCCGGGCCGGCATCGCGATCGGATTGGCCAAAACAAGCTCAGCCTGCCCCGCAGCATCAATCGACCGATCAAGGACATCAAGGGCATGCGGCTCGATCATCTCGTGCCAGTCCCGGAAAAAACTGAAGGGTCCGGACAGGGTTCCACGGGCCTCGGCTTCCTGCATCCAGTCAGCCACGGAAAAGCCGGGCGGTTCGGCGACGTCCACACCCCATGCCTGGATGGTTTCAGAATGATCCCGCGGTGCCAGCACGCTGACGCTGTGGCCGCGGGCCTGCAGGGCTTTGGCCACAGTCAAAAATGGCATGACATCGCCCAGCGTGCCCAAGGTCTGGATCGAGATCTTCACGCGGTTTCCCGCATTACACGGCGCAGTTTGCGACTGTCAGCCGGAGGCAGGTCGCAGGCTGTCGCCTCGACGCGTGTCCTCGTTCCCAGGGCGTAGAACAAGGACACCAGCGCCTCACGGGCTGCCGGCAGGGCCTCGGCCCGAGCTCGAGGCAGGCTCAACTCAACCTGTCCGTCCGCACGCTGAATGACGCGGAAGTCGTCGATCCGGGCGTCAGCATCGACAACGGCATTGCGGATGATATCCGGCGTGACCAGAACCGCACGTCTGTCCTGACCGATCAGTCGGAGGACATCATCCATCCGGCCCACAACCGCCTTCACCGCCGTGAAGGGGGAGCCACAGGAGCAGGCTTCCTCTTGCAGTTCGAGAAGGTCATTCATCCGGTAGCGCACCATTGTCTGCGTTCTTCGGGTGAAATCTGTAATGATCGGAGCGCGCAGATTGCCACCGCCCGGATCCGGATCCCATTCGAACTTGATGAAGTCTTCCAGCAGATGAAGCGTCCCGGCCGGGCAGGCGATGGCGAACAGTCCTTCCGTGGCCATGTAGATTTCCCGCACGACGGTTGAAAAGCGGCCCTCGACCAGGGCGCGGTCCTTGGGGTCGAGCACTTCTGCTCCGGAGAAGACATGCCGGGGCGCCAGGTCAGACCGGCGCTCGGCCAGCAAACGCAGGACTTTTGGCGGGGCAACGAGAACATCCGGCAGCCAGTCTTCCACCGCCTTCGCCTGCGCCTCAACGCCATCGTGAAGATCAAAAAACCGAAGCGCCAGACGTCTGCTTTCATTGGCAGCGTCGTAGAGGCGGCTATTGGCCGGCAGCATGACCGCGACCTTGAGCCTGTTTCTCCAGAACCCGGGCAGGCCGCGGCCCAGGATCGTACCTAGCCAGGCATAGCGTTCGGCATCGGACACAATGTAGAAACCGCGATTGCCACTGGTGCCGGTACTGGCGCCGATTGCATAGCCCTTCGGGGATATGCCTTCGGACCAGGCATGCCGTGCCTGGGCACAGGTCAGTCCCATTCGGTTGAACCCGTCGTAGCGCGCCACGAGCGCCGCCTTGTCGAGGAGGGGAAACGCATTGAGCGGTTGTCCGGCCATGTCCCGATACGCTGCGACCCGTGCAACCGGTCCGGACAGGAAACGCTCAAGCCGCTTCTCCTGCCAGGTTTCCACATCGGCACGCGTTTTCAGGCGCGCTGTCTGCCATCGTGCGCGCGCATAAGCCGCCATGATCCGGGTTTGAGCGAACACGGAACTCATTCCGGAAGAGCCTCCCGATCCAGACAGGGAGGTACGACGGGATCGTGACAATAAACGACGTCGCCTCCAGACTCGGCAAAGGCGCGGATACGCCGGGCAGTATCCTGGTTGGCGGCTTCGTTATCGAGAACCCAGCTCGCCGGAGCACCCGGCAACCGGTCTTCCATGACAGCCTGCTCCAGCCATTGGGCGTCGGCCGCATAAAGCAGAGGGCGGTCTCTTCGGGCAAAGCAATAGCCGGTGTGACCACGCATGTGCCCGGGCAGCGGAATCGCAAAGACAGAGCCGTCGCCAAACACGTCCAGTCCAGCGCCCAAGCCAAGCGGCGCTTCTTTCTGTGGGCGGCTGGCGAGATCATCGATCCGGTCGATAAGCCCGTCCGGCAAGAGTTCGGCGAACACGCCATGGCGCAAACGCGAGGCGCCGACGCGGAGGTAATGGTCGAGACTCTTCCGGTCTGCGATGATCCGTGCCTCCGGATAGTCGAGCAGCGCCGATATGTGATCGGCATGCCAATGCGTGATCAGGATTGTATCGACATTCCGGACGGCATCCGGGAGGCAGTTTGGCGTCAGGCGCGGCCGCAGAAGCATATTGTAGATATTGAGCGACAAGGACCGGCGGCCTGCCGTGACCCGTCGTGAATATCCCGTATCGATCAGGCAGGTCCCCGCTTTTGCGTGTCGGAAGACACCGTAACGGACGGGAATATCGATCCAGTCGCTTCGTCCGCCTTTGAGAACGAGACGTTCCGGAGCCCGAACCGTCGCGGAACTGGGAAAGCGGAGTTCCTCGATCATGCCGCCTCCTGAGAGAAAGTGAGGGCAAGCCCGGTCTCGAAATCGATTTGAGGGTTCCAGCCCAACCAGGTACGCGCTGCCGTAAGATCCAGTGTCTGGTGATAGGCGAACAGGCCGACGCCATACGCCGTGACGGGCGGCTCCGGTTGGCCTGGAGCAAGCCGGCAACTCCATTCGGCCAGACGCGCCGCGGCGAGAACGGGGGTGACGGGAAGGCGCCGCCATCTTGGTGAGATCCCGCTTCGAAGGGCTGCGGCCTCAGCGACATCCCGGATCTTCAGGGCTTGGCCGCCTGAGATATTGAACACACGTTGCGGCAGGCTGGACGGAGCATCCAGCGCTGCCAGAACCGCCGAAACCACGTCCTCGACATGCGTCAGGTCAGTCGCGGCCTTGCCATCCCGCATCAGGGGCAGGGGACCGTTCCGGGCCGCTTTGAGCAATCGCGGCAGCAGGGATGTATCCCCGCGCCCGTACAGCCCGCGCGGACGCAAGATCACGGGGTCGAGGTCTGTGGCCGCCTCGACCAATTTTTCGGCCTGCCGTTTCGTGGCGGCATAGGCGTTCACGGGTGGCGGTAATGGGCTGGCTTCGGCCAAGGCGTGCTGATCGGCAAATTTAAAATAGACGCTGGGCGAGGAGATCAGGACGAAACGCCGGGCACTGCACTGGCGGGCAAGAGCAATCATGGTCTCGGTCCCGGTGACATTCGCGCGCTGGAAGGCAGCGCGGCTCCCCCAAGGGCTTGAGAGTGCGGCAGCGTGAATGACGGCGTCTACGCTGGGAACACCATCCGGAATGCCGTCGGCCAGATCATGGAGCAAGCACGCATCCGCGAGCCCTGCCAGCTCAGCAAGCCGTGTCTTGTTGCGCCCCAGGGCGATCACCGAATGTCCGTCCTGATGAAGCCGGCGCAGCAAATGCCCGCCAAGAAAGCCCGTCGCGCCGGACAGAAGAATGCGCATCGTGTCAGCTCTCCAGTCCGGCACCCGCCAGGGATACGCCGGCCGATGTGCCGATCATCAGAATTTTCATTCCGGGCCAGATTCGGCCTTCTGACAGGGCGCTTGAGAGGGCGACTGGCAGTGAGGCGGCAACCAGATTTCCGGTCGTGGCGACCTGGTTGAAAATTCGGTCACGGGCAAATCCGCTGCGTCGCGCCATATGGGTGAGCGCGAGCGGGGATGCCTGGTGGGGGATGATCAAGTCGACGTCCTCACGCGACCATCCCAGGCGGTTCAGGAGTGTATCGAGGAAGTCAGGGAGTTTGGCGGCTGTCAGGCCGAACAAGCCTGGGCCGTCCATCCGGAAATAGGCGTTCTCGGCGAACTGACCCGGGTCCTGGTGAAAGTCGTACCGCGTTCCGCCAGATGGAAGAGCACAGCAATCATAGGCCTCCGAATAGGTTTCCATGAAGAAGTCCCGCAAGTGTAGCGAGACGCCCGACGTTTCTTCGACGGAGGGGGCATCGGAGGAGACAACCAGTGCGGCCGCACCGTCTCCGAACAGGCCTGCTGTTTTGGGATCGCTGTCCCATGGCAGAGCCCGGGACGCGATCTCGGAGGTGACGACCAGAATGGTACGGGCCCGGCCCGACGCGATCTGCAGATTCGCGAGATCCAGCGCGACCAGCGCGCTCAGGCAGGTTGCGTTGACGTCATAGGCCGGAAAGCTCAGGTGGGAGAGGCCCAGTTCGCGTTTGATGAGGGGGGCAGTCGCGGGAATGGGTTGGCGTCCGACGGCCGCTCCGAACAGGAGAAGGTCGATGTCGTCGGTGCCGATGCCGGCCTGCCGGATTGCCGCGCGGGCAGCCGCCACAGCCATGCTTTCTTGAGTGTCGGCTTCCGCGGCGATGCTGCGCGAGCGGACCCCGCACAGTTTTTCCAGCCAGCCGTCCGGTTTTCCGTACCGTTGGTCCACAGATTTCGATTCGAGAATTCTGGACGGAAGATGGTGGGCCATGCCGGTTATCCGGGCCGTGGCGATCCGGGTTGCGGCGGCCGGTTCAATCTGACGGATCAGCGTCATGGTGTCGGGCCTCATTTTGCCTGTCGGCAAACCCTAGGCAGGAGGATTTGCGCTAGGCAAGCAAAAAACCCGAATGCGTAAATTCTATTTACTTGAAATCACACGTATTTTTGTCCGTTCGTAATGTTTTCACGTGGTGGGGAAACGTTTTGCGGGCGTTTTCTCAAGCGCTGCGACGACGGGTTCGGCCTGTTTTTGCGATCGGCCGACGCGGTAAATCGTACCGGAAATCGGCCTTTGCCGGATGCGTGAATCGTCCCGCGCTTCCCCGCAGCAGGCGTCAGTCTGCATTCGGGCTTGCCTAGCCGGCAATTCCTTGTGTATCAGGCCCGCACTGAATTTGGATGTGTTCACATCCTTTTGTACCACCACTCAGTCGATCGGCCATTCGTCTCCAGATCGACATCGCATGAGGTAAGATCGATGGCGAAGGAAAAGTTTGAGCGCACCAAGCCGCACGCGAACATCGGCACGATTGGTCACGTTGACCACGGCAAGACGACGCTGACGGCTGCGATCACGATGGTTCTGGCTGAGGCCGGTGGCGGCACGGCCAAGGGTTATGACGAGATTGACTCGGCGCCGGAAGAGAAGGCGCGCGGTATCACGATCTCGACGGCTCACGTTGAGTATGAGACGGAAAACCGTCACTACGCGCACGTGGACTGCCCGGGTCACGCTGACTATGTGAAGAACATGATCACGGGTGCGGCGCAGATGGACGGCGCGATCCTGGTTGTGAACGCTGCTGACGGCCCGATGCCGCAGACGCGTGAACACATCCTGCTGGCCCGCCAGGTTGGCGTTCCGGCCCTGGTTGTGTTCCTGAACAAGGTTGACCAGGTCGACGATGAAGAGCTTCTGGAGCTCGTGGAAATGGAAGTTCGCGAACTTCTGTCCTCCTACGACTTCCCGGGCGACGATATTCCGATCGTTGCGGGTTCGGCTCTGGCGGCTGTTGAAGGCCGTGACGAGAACATCGGCAAGGAGAAGATCCTTGAGCTGATGGCGGCTGTGGATGAGTACATCCCGACGCCGGATCGTCCGATTGACCAGCCCTTCCTGATGCCGATCGAAGACGTGTTCTCGATCTCTGGCCGGGGTACGGTTGTGACGGGTCGCGTTGAGCGCGGTATCGTCAAGGTCGGCGAAGAAATCGAGATCGTGGGTATTCGCGACACGCAGAAGACGACGTGTACGGGCGTTGAAATGTTCCGCAAGCTGCTCGATCAGGGCCAGGCGGGTGACAATGTCGGCGTCCTGCTTCGCGGTATCGACCGTGAAGGCGTTGAGCGTGGTCAGGTTCTGTGTAAGCCGGGCTCGATCAAGCCGCACTCCAAGTTCGTGGCTGAAGCCTATATCCTGACGAAGGAAGAGGGTGGCCGTCACACGCCGTTCTTCACGAACTACCGTCCGCAGTTCTACTTCCGCACGACCGACGTGACCGGCGTCGTGACGCTGAAGGAAGGCACCGAGATGGTGATGCCGGGCGATAATGTGGAAATGAATGTCGAGCTGATCACGCCGATCGCCATGGAAGAGAAGCTGCGCTTCGCTATCCGTGAAGGCGGTCGCACCGTCGGCGCCGGCGTTGTTTCGAAGATTGTAGAGTAATCTTCGAAAAACGACGGCGTGCCCAAGCTAGCTTGGGCGCACCGGCCCGCATTTTCGAGAAGGTCCCCCGGACCTTCTCGCCCTTCGGGGCAAATACGATCTCCAAAATCGTCGAGTAAGACACTCGCGATACCGGATTTGGGAAGCGGCGTGCCCTTGGCACGCCGCTTTCTTTTTGCCTGCGTCCCCAGCGTCGCATCGCAGGCTGTGATCTGGACAGGTCCGGGTGCCGGCTTTACCAGTTTGGGCCATCCAAGCGATCGCGTTGAGTAATCATGACCACTACGCTCGAACTCCGTCTCAATCCTGCGCTCGACCCGGAACCCTGGGCGAAAATCTATGCTCGGGATCAGCTGGTGCAGATCCCGGACGTGCTGGAGCCGGAGCTCGCGAATGAGATCGAGGGGCTGCTGAGCCGGCACTTGCAATGGCGCATGGTGTTCGTGGAAGCGGATCCGTCTGCGCCGGGTGGTGAGCGCGTCGTTCAGCTGACCCAGCAGGACATGATGCAGCTGGGCCGGGACGGTGTCGGTCGCAAGCTGGCGCATGTCATGGAGCGTGCCCGCGACAATTACGGCTATCTCTATGATGCCTATCCGATGATCGAGGCCTATACGTCTGGCTGGGATGCGGGACACCCGATCCACGGTCTTACGGAATTCCTCAACTCGCCGGAATTTCTCGAATTCGGCCGTCAGGTGACAGGGGCACCGGTCGTGACCAAGGCGGACGCCCAGGCCACGCGCTATTCGCGTGGGCATTTCCTGACCCGTCATGTCGATGAGGGGCACGACAAGGAGCGGGTGGCGGCCTACACATTCGGCTTCACGCGCAATTGGCAGCCTGATTGGGGTGGTCTGCTGATGCTGCTGGACGAGAATATGGACATCTCGCGCGCCTTCCTGCCGCGTTTCAACGTGTTGTCGATCTTCGACGGGCGGAAAGTCCATTCCGTCAGCCCGGTTTCGCCCTTCGCGGGCGGGTCACGGCACCAGATCACGGGCTGGTTCCGTAATGATCAACCCTATCGGAAAAGCTGATGCAGGATCCGCGTCTCGCCGAGGCAGCCCAACGCAGACTTGCGGATGATTTTCGCGGCGCCTGGGCCTTGTGTCAGGCGGTGTTGCAGGAGCAGCCCGGGAATGCGGCGGCCATGAGCATCATGGCCATCTGCGCCATCGAGACCGGAGATGTGGAAACCGGTCGGAAGATGCTCGACCAAGCCGAGCAGGCCGACGGGGCTGAGCCTCTCGTCCATCTCTATCGTTCCGTGCAGCTGGAAGCGCAGGGTGATCTGGCCGGAGGTGTGGAAGCAGCCCGGCGGGCCAGCGAACTTGCTCCTGACCGGTTCGACGCGTGGGGGCGATATGGCGACCTCGCCGGCAAGCAGATGGATTTCAAAACTTGCGCCTTCGCGCTCGGCAAGGCGCTTGAGGCCGAACCGGATCATCCCGCCGCACCCCAGGTCGCACTGCGGCTGGCCGGCGCGTGCATGGAGCAGCTGGACTTGCCCGGAACGCATGCCGCGCTCGAAGTGGCGGAGCGGGGTGGGCTTGCCGGAACGCTGGATGTGCTGCGTCTGAAATCCGAACTTGCCCGTCATGCCGGCGACTGGAACGTCCTCGCCCAGACGGCCCAGGCCTGGCTCGATCAGGCACCGGAAGATCTGGAGGCCATGGGCGCGCTGGCGATGGGATTGGGCCAGCAGGGTCTCTACCGGCGCGCCGTGCGCGTCTTCCAGCCTGTCGTCGACGCGGACGGGACGGCCGAGAACTGGGCGGCAATGGGACGCTTGGTTCTGGGGACGCGGGACTTTCAGGGCGCGCGGGAAGCCTTCGACACGGCGCTGGCCATCGACCCGGCTTGCGCGGAGGCCTGTTTCGGATTGTCCCGCATCCTCACCTTCATGGGGGATACGGACGAGGCGGCGCGGATGTGCCGGCGGACCTTGGAGATCGACCCGGGCAATTTCGAAGCCTATGGCCAATTGTCCGAAGTTACCGGCGGCCGGTTGACGGATGCGGAACTGGAACAGCTGGAAATCGAGGTCGAGAAGCCGGGCCAGCCTGCGGATCGATTGTCGATCGGCCTGTTCGCCCTCGGCGATGCCTATCACCGGCGCAAGCGCCATGAAGAGGCATTCCGTACCTGGGATCGGGCCAATGAGACCAAGAAGCTGCAGCACAATGGTGCCATTGTGTCGGCTTATGACCGTGCCGAGCAGGAACGGCGCTCCGGCTGGCTGGAACAGGTCTTTCCCGGCCCGGTTTCAATCTCGACCAGGCGTGAATTGGAGCAGCAGCCGCTATTCATCGTGGGCATGCCACGCTCGGGTACAACGCTGATCGAAGCGGCGATTGCCGCGCATGACGATGTGATTGCCGGCGGTGAGCTGAGCATGATGCCCTCGCTGTTCGAGGACTTCATGCGGTGGGCGCGGGAGACCGGCTGGTCTGGTGGTGATATTCCCGAAGACAGGCTGGCCCATTGGCGTGGGCGCTATCTGTCCCAGTATCGCGATTACGGCCTGACGGGGTCGAAATGGGTGACGGACAAACAGCCGGCCAATTTCATTGCTGTAGGCCTGATGCGGCGGATTTTCCCGGACTCGCCGGTGATCCATATCCGCCGCAAGCCCGTGGAAGTGGCTTTTTCCATTTATCGCCGCAATTTTTCACGCATGTGGCCCTACGCCCATGACCTTGACGACATCGCTCATGTCTATGCCCAACAGGCGCGCCTCGGCGCCCATTGGGCGAAGGCTGATCCGGACTGGGTGACCCCGCTCCAATACGAGGAGCTGGTCCGGGAGTTTGAACCGAAGCTGCGTCATGTCGTCGAGCGCTGCGGCCTTGCCTGGGATGAGAAATGCCTGCGCTATTACGAGGCGGACCGTGCTGTAATGACCTTCAGCGCGGTGCAGGTGCGCAAGCCGCCGTCAGCTGACCATCTTGATTCAACAACACCCTATGCAGCGCATCTGGAGGGCTTCCAGCAGGCCTTGGCTGGTTATCCGGTTGATCCGGAGACCGGTGCCTGGACCGGCGCGGATGCGGCGGAGCCTTCAAGCGGTGGCGTGGGAACGCCCAAGCAGAGTTTCCTGTCGCGCATGATGGGGCGGGGTTCGCAATGATGCGCGAGCTGCAGATTGCAGCACAATTGCTGCAGCAGGGGCGCCCGGAAGAGGCGATTGCGCGCCTCGATGCGATTCTTGCGCAATATCCGCAAGAGCCTGAAGCCCTGCACCTTCGAGGCCTGGCGCGGGGCAGGGCCGGGCAGTTTGAAGGAGCCCTGGCAGATTTCCAGGCAGCGGCTGTCCGGCACAGCCAGCCCCATGCCGTGCTGAGCAATCTGGGCAATCTCAAACGGCGGGCCGGTGATTTGGAAGGTGCACTGGCAGCCTACGAAGCGGCTCTGGAAAAACAGCCGAGCTTTGCTGATGCGCGCGTCAATATGGGGATAACCCTGACTGATCTGCGCCGCTTTTCAGAGGCGGCGGCGGCCTTCGAGGCGGTAATCAGGCAACAACCTGGCCACACAGCAGCGCTCAACGGGCTGGGCATTGTGCTGACCCACCAAGGCGATGAAGACGGTGCACTTGAAGCGTATTCCCAGTGCGTTTCTGCCAATTCAGGCGTGATCATGCCACGAATCAACCGGGGCGCTCTGCTGCGCGGACGAAACCAGGCTGACGCATCTTTGGCGGATCTTGAGGAAGCCTGCCGTCTCGCCCCCCGTCTTGCCGAGGCCCATTTCCAGCGCGGTCACACCCTGCGCACTCTGGGCCAGACCGAAGCAGCCCGCGAGGCCTACCGTCAGGCGGTTTCCTGCGCGCCACAGCGGGCAGACATTCATCGTGATCTCGCGGGCCTGCTCTGGGAAATGGGTGAGGGAGAGGGGAGCACCGCCGTGCTGGACCAGGCCCTCGCGCAGCAACCCACGGCTGACCTGTTCCATACGCGAGCGCGTGTCCTGATGCGAACCGGCCGGCCGGAGGCGGCCCTGGAGGCGGCGAGCGAAGCGCTGGCGCTTGATGCGCGACATGCGGATGCCAAGGCGCTGCGGGGGGAGATTCTCGGCAAGCTCGGTGATCCGGGCATCGCCATCAATGAAATCCGTGCGGCTCTGGACATGTCGGACGGGAAGGACTTTGCGATCCGTCACCAATTGGCGGAAGCCTGTCTGGCGGCTGGCCGGTATGATGAGGCGGAACAGGCACTGGATGCGGTGCCGCCAGCGGAGCATTTGCAGAAACATGTGGCCCTGCAGGTCACGGCCTGGCGGTGTCTGGGCGATGAGCGCTACAAGCGATTCTATGATTACGACCTGCTGACGGCGAAGCGCTTCATTGAAACCCCGCCTGGTTTCCAATCGCTGGACGCGTTCAATGCGGAACTCGCTGCGCGGATCGAACATCTTCATTCCACTCGCGTGCAGCCCATCGAGCAGACCCTGTTCGGCGGGACCCAGTCGCCGGGGCGCTTGTGGGATGTCGATGACCCGGTCATTCAGGCCCTGGGCACGGCCCTGCTCGACATGGCGAAGCGATTCGTGTCGGAACTGCCGGATGATCCGGACCATCCCTTCCTGTGCCGCAAGTCCGATCAGTTGAAGCTGACCGGCGCCTGGTCGGTACGGCTCACCTCCGGCGGCGGGCATGTGGATCATATCCATCCGGCCGGATGGATCAGTGCCAGCTATTATGTGCAGGTGCCCCAGGCGGTGGCCGAAGGTGAGCGGGCCGGCTGGTTGCGCCTGGGTGTGCCGGGCGTGGCCGGACTTGAGCTGGATGCCGAGCGCTACATCCTTCCCGAGGCCGGGTCAGCCATCCTTTTCCCGTCCTATATGTGGCATGGCGTGGAGCCTTTCGAGGCGGATGAGGTGCGCGTGACAGCACCTTTCGACCTTTTGCCCGTTTGACGCACGATTTGCCCGGCTAATCGTGAGCAGGGTGGCAAATCGAAAGCGAATGCGTGCTTTTTCGAGAGCTTCTGGATAGGTCTGAGGCAAAATCGCAACAGTGCGGCGTGAATGGCGCTCCGGGGCCGCTTGTGACAGTCCCGTGTCATTGACCCTTCCTTATTCGCATGGGTACTTTGCAAATAAGGCGGAGAAACGTGAGCTCCGCCGAGCGGGGGATTCTGCCTTCAAACGTGAAGGGGCGGGCTTCCCATACCAACCTTACTCGGAGGGATTAAGAGTGAGACCGACTTCCCTTAAAGCTTGCCTGATGGCCAGCACGCTTATCGGTGGCATGGCTGCGGCCGCGCCGGCGATGGCACAGGACGACGACATCGTCGTCATCACCGGTACCCGCATTCAGCGTACCGACACCGTGGCGCCGAGCCCGATCACCTCGGTTGACGAGGAAATGTTCGAGCTGAACAACGTCGTCAACACCGAAGACCTTCTCAACACGCTGCCGCAGCTGATCCCGGCTTTCGACGCTACGTCGAACAACCCGGGTAACGGTACGGCCACCGTGTCGCTCCGCGGCCTGGGCACCACGCGTACGCTGGTCCTGGTTGACGGTCAGCGCATGGTTGGCGCCGGTGCCAACCAGGTCGTCGACCTGAACAACATCCCGGCTGCCATGGTTGAGCGCGTCGACGTTGTGACCGGTGGTGCGTCCGCCGTTTACGGTTCTGACGCTGTTGCCGGTGTTGTGAACTTCATCCTGCGTGATGACTTCGAAGGTGTTGAGTTCTCGGCTTCGCACGAGTTCTCCCTCGAAGAAGGCGACGCTGCCATCACCGACGTGACCGTTACGGTTGGCGGTAACTTCGACAATGGTCGTGGTAATGCCGTGCTGAACTTCGGTTACACCAACCGTGAAGCTGTCTTCCAGGGCTCCCGCTCCTTCTCGCAGCAGGCCTGGTGGTCGAACGGTCCGGGTTCCACGGATTACTATCCGGGTGGTTCTTCCAACATTCCGGGTTCGCGTATCCGCCCGGCTGCTGGTTCTGCCTTTGACGTGACGACCGACACCTCCGGTGCTCCGGTTGCTTGGACGCCGTACAACTACGCGCCGACCAACTACCTGCAACTGCCGCAGGAACGTCACATGATCTCTGGCTTCGCCACGTACGAGATCGCCGACAACATCGAAATGTATGCTCGCGGCCTGTTCGCGAACAACGTGGTCGATTCCCAGCTGGCTCCGACGCCGACGGGTACGCTCGGCATGACGATCAACCTGGACAACCCGTTCCTGTCCCCGGCTCTGGCCGCGCTGATCTCCGCTGACGCCGCTTCCAACAATGGTGACGGTACGGCTGATATTCGCATCAACCGCCGTATGCAGGAAATCTCCACGCGTAACTCGCTGCGTGACACGAACACCTTCCAGGGTGTCTTCGGTTTCCGCGGCGATCTGAGCGAAAACTGGTCCTACGACGCGTTCTACAACTATTCGCGCTCGTCGGTTTCCCAGATCCTGTCCGGCAACATTTCCGTGTCGGCCTTCCAGGAAGCTCTGCTCTGCGACGGCGGCCCGACGGCCATCGCCAGCGGTTGTACGGCTCCGGCTCTCGACGTCTTCAACGGCCCGGACTCTGTTTCCGCTGCCGCTGCTGACTTCATCGCTCGTACGGGTGCCCAGATCGACGTGATCGAAGCCACCCAGGCTGTTGCTGCGATCTCCGGCACGCTGGAGAACATGGCTTCGCCGATGGCGAACGTCGCTCCGGCTCTGGTCTTCGGTGTTGAATACCGTGAGAACAGCGCCTCCATCCGTCCGGACTCCGTGCTCGGCCCGGATGTTCGCGGCTTCAACCAGTCGCTGCCGATCGAAGGCTCCTTCGACGTCTACGAGTTCTTCACCGAAGTCGACGTGCCGCTCATCACGGACCGTCCGGGTATCGAAAGCCTGAACTTCACCGGCGCTTTCCGTCTCTCGGATTACTCCACGATCGGTACGGCTCAGACCTACGCTGCTGGCTTCGGCTGGGAGCCGGTTGAAGATCTGCGCTTCCGCGCTCAGTTCAACCGCGCTGTCCGTGCGCCGAACGTGAGCGACCTGTTCGCTCCGGCCACCAACGGCTTCCCGGGTGCACAAGACCCGTGCTCCGGCGGTCTGGGTTCCTACTCCTCGGCCACGATCGACGCCAACTGTATCGCAACCGGTGTTCCGGCTGCTGCCGTTGGAACGGCGTTCCAGTCGAACGCTCAGATCGAAGCCCTGTTCGGTGGTAACCCGAACGTTCAGGAAGAATCCGCTGACACCTTCACCATCGGTGCTGTGTGGCAGCCGTCCTTCCTGGCTGGCTTCACCCTGCAAGTCGACTACTACGACATCGAGATCGAGAACGCGATTGCGGCTCCGTCCCTGCAAAACCTGCTGGACGAGTGCTACATCCAGGACATCTCCACGTCGTGCGACTTCTTCAACGGTGCTCGTAACCCGTCCACCGGTGAAATGGCGAACCCGTTCATGCCGGAACTGACGTCTTCCAACCTGGCCGTCTTCGCGGCTGAAGGTGTCGACGTTCGCGCCGACTATGCTTGGGATGCCGAGCAAATGGGCCTGTCTTCGGACCTCGGCTCGTTCGCTGTGAACTACTACTCCACGTTCACGCTCGACAACGGCTACCAGACGTCTGTCATCGCCGGTTACGTTTCGTGCGAAGGCCTCTTCGGCGGCCAGTGCGGCGAGCCGACCCCGGAATACAAGCACGTCGTTCAGGCGAGCTGGTACTGGGGTGCTCTGACGTCCTCCCTGCGCTGGCGTTACAACGGTGGCGTGGACATCGAGGGTTCCCTCGTTGGTCAGGTCTCCGAGCGCGAGCTGAGCATCGACTCCTACAGCTACTTCGATGCGACCTTTGCTTACGATGTGAGCGAAACCGCGACTGTCACGATGGGTGTCCAGAACATCTTCGACGAGCAGCCGCCGGAACTGACCTCCACGTCGTCCGAGCAGGCCAACACCTGGCCGGCCACGTACGATCCGTTCGGTCGTCGTCTGTTCATGGGCGCACGCCTGCGCTTCTAATCGAAGCGAGAACATCAAATCAGGGAAGGGCGGGTCATTTGACCCGCCCTTTTCTTTTGTGCTGATGCGGGACGGCAAGCGCAGGTGTTTGCATTGTCAGGCTTCAAGCCGCCGCCTAGGCTTCCCGCATGGGGCTCAACACTGAAAACCACACCGAGGCAAAGGCCTGGAAACAGTTCTGGACGGGGCGTGCCGCCGGGTCCGAGCACCGGTTCCGGGATGCCGGGACTGCCGGCCGACTTCAATCCCACTGGTCCGCTGTGCTGGCTGATGCCTTGCCGGCGTCGGGTCAGGTCGACCTGATCGATCTGGCGTGTGGCGAGGGCGAGGTGCTCCAGCTGGCGGCTAGGGTCGCAGGCTCGCTGCCGGACGTCCGTCTGAATGCCGTGGTCAGCGATGTCTCCCTTGATGCCGTCAGCCTCGCTGCGGCAAGCGTCGGACAGCTGGATGCAAACGCGGCCGTGGCGGATTGCGCCCAACTTCCTTTTGCGAGCAGTAGTTTTGATGTCGTCGTCAGTCAGTTCGGCCTGGAATATGCCGGGCCCGCGGCATTCGGCGAAGCCGGCCGGATCGTCAGGCCGAGCGGGCGTTTTAATGCGCTGGTCCATGTGGCAGGCGGGGCTGTCGAGCACGCCTGTCAGGCGGATGCCGACGTGCTGGAGGCGGTGGTCGGGGCGGAACTGCTCGACCGGATGCGAGACTATGTCATCACCATCCCGAAGGCCGTTTCCGGTTCTGTCAGTCGCGAGGACGGCCAGGCCTGCGCCGATGCACTTCGCCAGGCGCTTGAAACCGTCGCCCGGACAGTCGGTCCGGCGGCACCGGGACCGGCCCGGGATTTTGTGGGCCGGCTGGTGCAGGACATCCAGGCTGCCGCCGGTCGGCTGGGCGCCTACCGGACCGAGGATCTGGAGGCCTGGATTGCCGGACAGGCGGCGGAACTGGACGCTTTTCATCATCGGATGACGTCCATGCTGAGGGTCGCTCAGACCGAGGCAGATATGTCCGCACTGGCCGGGCAATTGTCAGCCGGGGGGCTGTCTGTGACCCGTGTCGGCACGGTATCCATGGGCGAGGGGGGGGCGCCTCTGGCCTGGGTGCTCGACGCCCGGCGCGCGGAATAAGCTGTCGCGGCGTGTGCGGACGACCGCACAAATCTGCGATTTAGCTGTTTTCATCTCCCCGATAGCATTGTAGACAGCTGCGCTTCGGATGTGGCGGTGGCCTTGTCACCGTGCTATTCCGCGCGCGCGGCCTAGGGGTGTAGCTCAGTTGGTAGAGCATCGGTCTCCAAAACCGAGGGTCGGGGGTTCGAGTCCCTCCGCCCCTGCCATGCCGCTTCGACGGAATTAGGCCAGGCATTTCGCCTGAACCGATTGAAAACAGGGCCCTGAGGGGCCAGATGGACTTTGATGACGCGGAACGCGAAGAATAAGACGCCGGCTCAGGCCAAGGCTGATACGGCGGCGCCGAAGAAGCGCCGGGCTGGACCGTTCCAGTATCTGGCCCAGGTGCGCCAGGAAGCCCGCAAGGTGACCTGGACGACCCGTCAGGAACTGATCGTGTCGACGATCATGGTCCTGGTCCTGTCGGTCATCGCGATGCTGTTCTTCTGGGGTGTGGACCTCGGAATTCGCACGGCCGTGAATTTCCTGCTGTCCCTGCGCCCATAGGAGGAGGCTGTATGTCTGCCAAGTGGTACATCGTGCACGCCTATTCGAACTTCGAAAAGAAGGTCGCTGAGGCCATCAAGATTGAGGCCGCGATCCAGGGGCTCGAAGACAAGTTCGAGGAAATCCTGGTTCCGACCGAGGATGTTGTCGAGGTCCGCAAGGGCCGCAAGGTCAACTCCGAACGCAAGTATTTCCCCGGTTATGTCCTGGTGAAGATGGACATGACGGACCAAGCCTATCACCTCGTCACCTCGACGCCGAAAGTCACCGGCTTTCTGGGGTCCGGCAAGAAGCCGCTCCCGGTGTCCGAGAATGAGGTCAAGCGGATCCTCGGCCAGATGGAAGAGGATGCAGAACGCCCGCGTCCCACCGTCTCCTACGAGATCGGCGAAACCGTCAATGTCATCGACGGTCACTTCCAGAGCTTCAATGGCGTCGTGGAAGAGGTTGATGACGAGAATGGCCGCCTGAAGGTTGCCATCAATATTTTCGGCCGGGCCACCCCGGTCGAGCTGGAATACGCCCAGGTCGAAAAAACCGCCTGAGCGTAAATCTGCGGGAGGTGCCGGCGCCAAGTCCATGCCGGGCCGTACCGCAAACCCACCGGGGCCGCGACAGGCGCGGCCTTTAACTTTGGAGTGGTGACATGGCCAAGAAAATCGACGGCTATATCAAACTGCAAGTGCCGGCTGGCGCTGCAAACCCGTCTCCGCCGATCGGCCCGGCTCTGGGTCAACGCGGCGTGAACATCATGGAATTCTGTAAGGCCTTCAACGCGAAGACCCAGGAGATGGAAAAAGGGATGCCGATCCCGACGACCATCACCGTCTTCTCGGACAAGTCCTTCACCTTCGAGATCGCAACCCCGCCGGCCAGCTTCTATCTGAAGAAGGCTGCGAAGATCCAAAAGGGCAGCCAGGCTCCGGGCTCTTCCGTGGCTGGTTCGGTCTCCATGGCGCAGTGCCGTGAGATCGCTGAAGCGAAGTTCAAGGACCTGAATGCGAACGATCTGGACCAGGCGACGAAAATCATCGCCGGTTCCGCCCGTTCCATGGGTCTGGAAGTGACGGAGTAAGATCATGGCTATCGGAAAGCGTCTTTCTGCTGCGCGCGAAACCATTGATCGCGACGCGCTCTACACGGTCGACGATGCTGTCAAGCACGTGAAGGCCAATGCCAAGGCCAAGTTCGATGAGACCATCGAGCTGGCGATCAATCTGGGTGTTGACCCGCGCCACGCCGACCAGATGGTTCGCGGTGTCTGCGAACTGCCGAACGGCACGGGCCGTTCCGTCCGCGTCGCAGTGTTCGCCAAGGGCCCGAAGGCTGAAGAGGCCACGAAGGCCGGTGCCGACGTCGTTGGCGCCGAAGATCTGATGGAACAGATCCAGGGCGGCAACATCAATTTCGACAAGGTCATTGCGACCCCGGACATGATGCCGCTGGTCGGCCGTCTGGGTAAGATCCTCGGTCCGCGCGGCATGATGCCGAACCCGAAGGTCGGTACGGTGACCATGGATGTGACCAAGGCTGTCGGCGCCTCCAAGGGCGGTGCTGTGGAGTTCCGCGTCGAGAAGGCTGGTATCATCCACGCCGGTGTCGGCAAGGCGAGCTTCACTGAAGGCCAGCTGGCGGAAAATGTCCGCGCGCTGATCTCGGCAGTCGTCAAGGCCAAGCCGACGGGGGCCAAGGGCACCTATGTCAAGCGCATTGCTCTGAGCTCCACGATGGGCCCGGGCGTAAAAATCGACACGTCTGACGCCGTTTCGGCGTAAAAGACTTGAGTTTCAGCCCGGCAGGCTTTATCCGGCCGGGCTGACCCGGTCTTTTTCCGCGTTTTGGAAAGAGGCCGGCCTGTCCGAGATCTCAGGGGGCGGGGCCTGCGAAGGTTCTGCCTTAATCCAATTTGGGCCCTGGGTGAGACAGAGCGAGATCGATCTGACCATCCTTTTTGCAGGGGGGTCTGTCGGTTCAAGCCCTGGGACAGGACGCGCCGTACGGCGTGCCCAACCTGTGCACAGGGGAAGGCGCTCCGCATGGCGTTTTCACCGAACCGTCCGCGGTGGACGGTTCAAACAGGGAGTCCGCAATGGATCGCACACAAAAAGAAGCGTCCGTCGAAGAGCTGGAAGGCATCTTCTCGAGCGCTGGATCCGTGGTGATGACCCACTATACGGGCATGACCGTTGCGGAAATGACGAATTTGCGCGCCAAGCTCCGCGAGCTTGGTGGCACGTTCAAGGTGGTTCGCAACCGCCTCGCCAAGATCGCTCTTCAAGGCAAGCCGGGTGAGGGCGCTGCCGACCTGTTCACAGGTCCGGTCGCCATCGCTTATTCGGAAGACTTTGTCGCGGCGCCGAAGGTGCTGGTGGACTACGCGAAGGACAACAAGAAGCTCGTTATTCTCGGTGGCTTCATGGAAGAAGACGTTTTCGATGCCAGCGGTATCGAAGCGCTCTCCAAGATGCCGTCCCGCGAAGAGCTTATTGCCACCATTTCTGCCCGCCTCATGGGGCAGGCATCCCAGGTTGCTCAGCGCCTTATGGCGCCGGGTCAGGGTCTGGCTGGCGCAATTGCCGTCATCCAGGAAAAGGCCGACGCGTAACGTCATTCTCCGCTTATCGAACTGACACACTGAACTCTGCAAGGAATTGAACAAATGGCTGATGTAGCTAAACTCTGCGAAGAACTGCTTTCGCTGACCATCCTTGAAGCCAAGGAACTGAACGATCTTCTCGAAGAAAAAGGCATCAAGGCCGCTGCTGCTGTTGCGGTTGCTGGCCCGGCCGGTGGTGGCGACGCTGGCGCCGCTGCTGAAGAGAAGGACGAATTCGACGTCATCCTGGCTTCTGCCGGCGACAAGAAGATCAACGTCATCAAAGAAGTCCGCGCCATCACGGGCCTGGGCCTGAAAGAAGCCAAGGAACTCGTCGAAGGCGCTCCGAAGGCTGTCAAAGAAGGCGCTCCGAAGGCCGAGGCCGAGGACATCAAAGCCAAGCTCGAAGCTGCAGGCGCTTCTGTCGAGCTGAAATAATCACGCTTCGGCGTGACCGAGACGGTGCAACGGGCGCGCGGGGATTCCTGCGCGCCCGTTAGCCCGTCTTCGCTGTTTCGCGGTTCTGCCGCTGCCGTTCCAGGCAGGGCCGCATAAAACCGGAGAAGGGGTCACACCCTGATCCACCGGAACGGCGGCGCGGGGACGATCCCCGCTTCATATTGCGCAGTGCTGTCTGCGAAGGGAGCCGACATGGGTCTGTCGTTCACCGGCAAGAAGCGGATTCGCAAGTCGTTCGGTCGCATTCCGGAAACGGTTGCGATGCCGAACCTCATCGAAGTTCAAAAGAGCTCCTACGAGCACTTCCTGATGAAGGATGTGTCCGTAGCCGAGCGTGGCGATACGGGTATGCAAGCCGTCTTCAAGTCGGTCTTCCCCGTCAAGGATTTCGCCGAACGGGCCGTTCTGGATTTCGTGTCCTACGAATTCGAACAACCCAAATTCGACGTTGAAGAATGCCAGCAGCGTGACATGACGTTTGCGGCGCCGCTGAAGGTGAAGATGCGTCTCATCGTGTTTGATGTGGACGAGGAAACCGGAGCGCGCTCGGTCAAGGACATCAAGGAACAGGATGTCTACATGGGCGATATCCCGCTCATGACCGACAAGGGCACCTTCATCGTCAATGGCACGGAACGTGTCATCGTCTCCCAGATGCACCGTTCGCCGGGCGTGTTCTTCGATCACGACCGTGGCAAGACCCATGCCTCGGGCAAATACCTGTTTGCCGCCCGCATCATTCCGTATCGCGGTTCCTGGCTGGACTTCGAGTTCGATGCCAAGGACGTGGTCCACATGCGTCTCGACCGCCGCCGCAAACTGCCGGCGACGACGCTGCTGTATGCGCTTGGCCTGGACAAGGAAGAGATCCTGTCCACCTTCTATTCGACCGTCGAATACAAGGCGACGAAGAAGGGCTGGACGGTTCCTTATGTGAAGGAACGCTGGCGTGGCGCCAAGCCGCCGCGTGATCTCGTCGACGCCAAGACGGGCGACATTGTCGCTCCGGCCGGCAAGAAGATCTCCGCGCGCGCTGCCAACAAGCTGGCCGATGACGGCCTGGAAGCCCTCCTGGTCTCCGACGAACACCTGCTCAACGGCTATCTGGCCGAAGACATGGTGAACATGGAGACGGGCGAGATCTTCGCGGAAGCCGGTGATGAAGTGACCCAGGAAGCCCTGGACCTTCTGAAAGAGACCGGTGTGAAGGTGCTCAACCTGCTGGATATCGATCCGGCGACCGGTGTGGGCCCCTATATCCGCTCGACCCTGGCGGCCGACAAGAATGACAGCCGTGAACAGGCGCTGGTGGATATCTACCGCGTCATGCGCCCCGGTGAGCCGCCGACGCCGGAAACGGCCGAAGCCATGTTCCAGGGCCTGTTCTTCGATCCGGAACGCTATGACCTGTCTGCGGTCGGCCGCGTGAAAATGAACATGCGCCTCGACCTGGATGCGCCGGATGACATGCGCACGCTGCGCAAGGAAGACATCCTGGCCGTCCTGAAGACGCTGGTCGACCTGCGCGATGGCCGCGGCGAAATCGACGACATCGACAATCTCGGCAACCGCCGTGTGCGTTCGGTCGGCGAGCTGATGGAAAACCAGTACCGCATCGGTCTGCTGCGTATGGAACGTGCGATCAAGGAACGCATGTCCTCGGTCGATATCGAAACCGTGATGCCGCACGACCTGGTCAATGCCAAGCCGGCCGCGGCTGCGGTGCGCGAATTCTTTGGCTCCTCGCAGCTGTCCCAGTTCATGGACCAGACCAACCCGCTGTCCGAAGTGACGCACAAGCGCCGTCTCTCGGCGCTTGGCCCGGGCGGTCTGACCCGCGAACGCGCCGGCTTCGAAGTCCGCGACGTGCACCCGACCCACTATGGTCGTATCTGCCCGATTGAAACGCCGGAAGGCCCGAACATCGGTCTGATCAACTCGCTGTCCACCTATGCCCGCGTCAACAAGTACGGCTTCATCGAGAGCCCGTACCGCAAGGTTGAAAACGGCAAGCTGACGGACGAGGTCCAGTACCTCTCCGCCATGCAGGAGTCGCGCTATGCGATCGCCCAGGCGAATGCGCACGTGAACGAGGACGGCCAGCTGGACAATGAGTTCGTCAACTGCCGCATCGCCGGTGATGTGACGCTCGTCCCGCGTGAGGACGTCGAATACATCGACGTGTCGCCGAAACAGGTGGTGTCGGTCGCTGCGGCGCTGATCCCGTTCCTGGAAAACGATGACGCCAACCGCGCCCTCATGGGTTCGAACATGCAACGCCAGGCCGTGCCGCTGGTGAAGGCGGAAGCCCCGCTGGTCGGTACCGGTATGGAAGGCGTTGTGGCCCGTGACTCCGGTGCTGCCATCGCAGCCCGTCGCGCCGGTGTGATCGAGCAGGTCGATGCGACCCGTATCGTTATCCGCGCCACGGAAGATCTCGACAGCTCCAAGTCGGGCGTCGACATCTACCGCCTGTCCAAGTTCCAGCGGTCCAACCAGTCCACCTGTATCAACCAGCGCCCGATCGTGCGTGTGGGTGACGAGGTCCGGGCCGGTGACATCATCGCCGACGGTCCGTCCACAGACCTGGGCGAGCTGGCACTCGGCCGCAATGTGGTCGTCGCCTTCATGCCGTGGAACGGCTATAACTTCGAGGACTCCATCCTCATCTCTGAACGCATCGTTCGCGATGACGTCTTCACCTCGATCCACCTCGAGGAATTCGAGATCGCTGCCCGCGACACCAAGCTGGGCCCGGAAGAAATCACCCGTGACATCCCGAATGTCGGTGAAGAAGCCCTGCGCAATCTCGATGAAGCCGGCATTGTGGCCGTTGGCGCCGAAGTCGGCCCGGGTGATATCCTGGTCGGCAAGGTGACGCCGAAGGGCGAAAGCCCGATGACGCCGGAAGAAAAGCTTCTCCGCGCCATCTTCGGTGAAAAGGCGTCCGACGTTCGCGATACCTCGCTGCGCATGCCGTCCGGTGCCACCGGTACGGTCGTGGAAGTCCGCGTCTTCAACCGTCACGGTGTCGACAAGGACGAGCGGGCCATCTCGATCGAGCGTGAGGAAATCGAGCGTCTCGGCAAGGACCGCGACGACGAACTCCACATCCTGGAACGCAATATCTACCAGCGTCTGGGCGATCTCCTGCTCGGCAAGTCCGCGGTCTCCGGTCCGCGCGGTTTCGCCAAGGGCAAGGTGACCCAGGAAGCCCTGGACGAGACCCCGCGTTCGCAGTGGTGGCGCATTGGTCTCGATGACGAGAAGGCGATGGCCGAAGTCGAAGCGCTGCAGAAGCAGTATGACGACTCCAAGGCCCGTCTGGACCGTCGTTTCGAGGACAAGGTCGACAAGCTCCAGCGCGGCGATGAAATGCCGCCGGGCGTGATGAAGATGGTCAAGGTCTTCGTCGCGGTGAAGCGCAAGCTGCAGCCGGGCGACAAGATGGCCGGCCGTCACGGCAACAAGGGTGTCATCTCCAAGATCAACCCGATCGAGGACATGCCCTTCCTGGAAAACGGTGAAGCCGTCGATATCGTGCTGAACCCGCTGGGCGTGCCGTCGCGCATGAATGTCGGTCAGATCCTGGAAACACACCTGGGCTGGGCCTGCCGTGGTCTCGGCAAGCAGATCGGTCAGGCTTATGAAGCCTACAAGCGCGACGGCTCCGTCGAAGCGCTGAAGTCCGAACTGGTCCGCGTCTATGGTGATGACGAGCTGCCGGAAACGGACGCCGAGCTGGCTGAGCTGGGTCTCAACCTGTCCAACGGTGTGCCGATCGCGACCCCGGTCTTCGACGGTGCCCGTGAGCCGGACGTCTCGGCCATGCTGGAGAAGGCGGGCTTTGCCGCTTCCGGCCAGTCGACGCTGTATGACGGCCAGACCGGTGAACCCTTCCGCCGCAAGGTTACGGTCGGTGTGAAGCACCTGCTGAAACTGCACCACCTGGTGGATGACAAGATCCACGCCCGCTCCATCGGCCCGTACTCGCTGGTTACCCAGCAGCCGCTGGGTGGTAAGGCGCAGTTCGGTGGTCAGCGTTTCGGTGAGATGGAAGTCTGGGCCCTGGAAGCCTATGGCGCTGCCTACTCGCTGCAGGAAATGCTGACGGTGAAGTCGGATGACGTGGCCGGCCGTACGAAGGTCTATGAGGCCATCGTTCGCGGTGATGACACGTTCGAAGCCGGCGTGCCGGAGAGCTTCAACGTGCTCGTGAAGGAAATGCGTTCGCTTGGTCTTAATGTCGAACTGAAGAACGGCTAAGACTGAACACATATTGCGCGGGGCAGGCGGCGGCCTGTCCCGCTTACCCCTTTTGGGAGACGCGCGATGAACCATGATGTCATGAACATCTTCAATCCGGCCGCCGAAGGCCCGTCCTTCGACCGGATCCGGATTGCACTCGCCAGCCCGGAGAAAATCCTCTCCTGGTCCTTCGGTGAAGTGAAAAAGCCGGAAACCATCAACTACCGGACCTTCAAGCCGGAGCGCGACGGTCTGTTCTGCGCCCGCATCTTCGGTCCGGTGAAGGACTATGAGTGCCTGTGCGGCAAGTACAAGCGCATCAAGTACAAGGGTATCGTCTGCGAGAAGTGCGGCGTCGAAGTGACGCTGGCCCGCGTACGCCGCGAGCGCATGGGCCACATCGAGCTGGCTGCCCCGGTGGCCCACATCTGGTTCCTGAAGTCGCTGCCGTCGCGGATCGCGATGATCCTCGACATGGCGCTGAAGGATGTGGAGCGGGTGCTCTACTTCGAGAATTATGTCGTCATCGAGCCGGGCCTGACCCCGCTGCAGCCGTTCCAACTTCTTTCCGAAGAAGAATACATGGACGCGCAGGATGAGTATGGCGAAGACGCCTTCACGGCCGGTATCGGTGCTGAAGCGGTCCGCGAAATCCTGATCAACATGGACCTGGAAGCCGAGTGCGCCAAGGTCCGTGAGGACATGAAGGAAACCGGTTCCGAGCTGAAGCTGAAGAAGTACGCCAAGCGTCTCAAGCTGATGGAAAACTTCATCGCCTCGGGTAACCGCCCGGAGTGGATGATCATGACCGTGATCCCGGTCATTCCGCCGGAACTGCGTCCGCTTGTGCCGCTGGATGGTGGCCGTTTCGCGACCTCCGACCTGAATGATCTCTATCGCCGCGTCATCAACCGGAACAACCGCCTGAAGCGCCTCATCGAGCTGCGCGCGCCGGACATCATCATCCGAAACGAAAAGCGGATGCTGCAGGAATCCGTCGACGCCCTGTTCGACAATGGCCGTCGCGGCCGCGTGATCACGGGTGCCAACAAGCGCCCGCTGAAATCGCTGTCCGACATGCTCAAGGGCAAGCAGGGCCGCTTCCGTCAGAACCTGCTCGGCAAGCGCGTCGACTATTCCGGACGTTCCGTCATCGTGGTGGGTCCGGATCTCAAACTGCACGAGTGCGGTCTGCCGAAGAAAATGGCCCTCGAGCTGTTCAAGCCCTTCATCTATGCGCGCCTCGACGCGAAAGGCCTGTCCGGCACGGTCAAGCAGTCCAAGAAGCTGGTCGAGAAAGAACGGCCGGAAGTCTGGGACGTGCTCGACGAGGTCATCCGCGAACACCCGGTCATGCTTAACCGTGCACCGACGCTGCACCGTCTGGGTATCCAGGCGTTCGAGCCGAAGTTGATCGAAGGCAAGGCCATCCAGCTTCACCCGCTGGTCTGTGCTGCGTTCAACGCTGACTTCGACGGTGACCAGATGGCTGTTCACGTGCCGCTCTCGCTGGAAGCCCAGCTGGAAGCGCGCACGCTGATGATGTCAACGAACAACATCCTGTCGCCGGCCAATGGTAAGCCGATCATCGTGCCGTCCCAGGATATCGTCCTGGGCCTGTACTACCTGTCGGTGGCGAATGCCAATGAGCCGGGCGAGGGCATGGCCTTCGGTTCGCGTGCGGAAATGGAAGCGGCGCTGGAAAGCGGCGTGGTCTCCCTGCACGCCAATATCAAGGCCCGCTGGGAAGGCATTGATGAGGACGGCAATCCGATCACCAAGGTGATCGAGACGACGCCAGGCCGGAAGATGATCATCGACCTGCTGCCCAAGCACGCCAAGATGCAGCCGGAACTGGTGGGCGAGCTGTTCACCAAGAAGGCCATCGGCGCCCTGATCGATCAGGTCTATCGTCACTGCGGCCAGAAGGCGACGGTGATCTTCTGTGACCAGATGATGGGCCTCGGCTTCAAGGAAGCGGCCCGCGCCGGTATCTCCTTCGGCAAGGATGACATGCTCATTCCGGAAGCCAAGGCGGACCTGGTCGGTGCGACCCGCGCCCTGGTGGCCGATTACGAGCAGCAATATGTCGACGGTCTGATCACCAAGGGTGAGAAGTACAACAAGGTCGTTGATGCCTGGGCGAAGTGTACGGACAACGTCGCTGACGCGATGATGGACGAGATCTCCAAGACGACGATCGGCGAAGATGGCCGCGTCTCCGAGGTGAACTCGGTCTACATGATGGCCCACTCCGGTGCTCGTGGTTCCAAGAACCAGATGAAGCAGCTGGCCGGTATGCGCGGCCTGATGGCCAAGCCGTCCGGTGAGATCATCGAGACGCCGATCATCTCGAACTTCAAGGAAGGCCTGACCGTTCTCGAGTACTTCAACTCGACCCACGGTGCCCGTAAGGGTCTGGCCGACACGGCTCTGAAGACGGCGAACTCGGGTTACCTGACCCGCCGTCTCGTTGACGTGGCGCAGGACTGCATCATCACCGAAGAAGACTGCGGCACGTCCGAAGGCTTCGAGATCGATGCGGTTGTCGATGGCGGTGATGTCATCGTCTCGCTGGACCAGCGCATCCTGGGCCGGACCACGGCCGCTGAAGTGAAGAATGCCGAAGGCGAAGTGATCTGCCCGGCTGACACCTATATCGACGAAGACCTGGCGCTGGCCATTGACCGTGCCGGCGTCCAGACGGTGTTCGTGCGCTCGCCGCTGACCTGTGAAACGCGGGTCGGTGTCTGCGCCACCTGTTATGGCCGCGACCTGGCGCGCGGTACGCGGGTGAATATCGGTGAAGCGGTTGGCGTCATCGCGGCGCAGTCGATCGGTGAACCGGGCACCCAGCTGACGATGCGGACCTTCCACATCGGCGGCACCGCCCAGGTCTCCGAACAGTCCTTCGTCGAAGCGACACACGAGGGCAAGGTGGCCTTCAAGAACCCGTCGACGGTGACCAATGCGGATGGCGACCTGATCGTCATGAGCCGCAACATGCAGGTCACCATCGTCGACACGGACGGCAAGGAACGTGAAAGCTACAAGCTGAACTACGGTACCAAGCTGCGCGTGAAAGAAGGCGACAAGACCGAACGCGGTCAGCGTCTGGCCGAATGGGACCCGTATACCGCTCCGATCGTGTCGGAAGTCGGTGGTACGGTGAAGTTCGTCGACATCATGGACGGTGTCTCCGTGAAAGAAGAGACCGACGAAGCCACGGGTATCGCCTCCAAGGTGATCATCGACTGGCGCGGTGGGGCGAAGGCCTCGGCGATCCAGCCGACCCTGGTGATCCAGGACGAGAACGGTGACCCGATCAAGCTAGCTTCGGGCTCGACCGCCAGCTACATGCTGGCCGTGGGGGCCATTCTGTCGGTGAATTCCGGTGACACGGTCCGCCCGGGTGACGTGATTGCACGTATCCCGACGGAAGGCGCCAAGACCCGGGACATCACCGGTGGTCTGCCGCGCGTTGCCGAACTGTTCGAAGCCCGCCGTCCGAAGGACCACGCCGTGATCGCCGAGATCACCGGCCGCGTCGAGTTCGGTCGCGACTACAAGAACAAGCGCCGCATCGCCATCGTTCCGGAGAACGAGGAGATGGAGAAGGTCGAATACCTGGTTCCGAAGGGCAAGCACCTGACGGTCCAGGAAGGCGACATCATCCAGAAGGGCGAATACCTGCTCGATGGTCACCCCGCGCCGCACGACATCCTGGCGATCCTGGGTGTCCCGGCTCTGGCCAACTACCTGATCAACGAGATCCAGGAGGTCTATCGACTGCAGGGCGTGCCGATCAACGACAAGCATATTGAAGTGATCGTCCGTCAGATGCTGCAGAAGGTCGAGGTCAAGGACCCGGGCGAGAGCTCCTTCCTGGCGGCTGAACAGGTCGACAAGATCGAGTTCATCGAGACCAATGAGAAGCTGGAAGCCGAGGGTAAGCGCCCGGCCACTGGCGACCCGGTCCTGCTGGGTATCACCAAGGCCTCGCTGCAGACCCGCTCCTTCATCTCGGCGGCCTCCTTCCAGGAGACCACGCGTGTCCTCACCGAGGCTGCGGTCCAGGGCAAGGAAGACATGCTCGAGGGCCTCAAGGAGAACGTCATCGTCGGTCGCCTGATTCCGGCCGGTACGGGTGCCATGATGCGCCAGTACCAGACGCTGGCAGACGATCTGGATGCGGAAATGCTGGCGGAACGCGCCACGGCTGTCGAAGCGGAGGGCCTGCCGGCCGAAATCGCCGAGGCTGCTGCCGAGGAAGTGGCGTCCGAAAGCCCGGCAGAATAGGGCCATTCAGCCTATATTCTGCTTTAAAAACAAGGGAAAGGCCGTCGGAATACCGGCGGCCTTTTTCTGTGAGTCAGCGTTAACGGGACATGCGGCTGAAAATCTCTGCACAAGCGCTTGACGGAAGCGAGTCGCATGCGTAGTTTCCGCGCTCGTTTTGAGGATGAGCCGTAACCCACGCGGTTAGACGTCATCCACGGTAACGGAAATAGCCCTAGAGACCGCCGTTCGAGCCACAAGCTTGGGCGCCGGTGTCGTTATTTGCGTCCATCAGTGCAATCGCGTGCTGAGGGGCGTGGTCTTTGAGATTAGGAACGGATTAGAGCGGGATGCCCACAATCAACCAGCTCATTCGCAAGCCGCGGAAAGACAAGCCGAAGCGCAACAAGGTGCCGGCCCTTCAGGCTTGCCCGCAGCGCCGCGGTGTCTGCACGCGTGTCTACACCACGACCCCGAAGAAGCCGAACTCGGCCCTCCGTAAAGTCGCCAAAGTGCGTCTGACGAACGGGCATGAAGTTGTGAGCTACATCCCGGGTGAGGGTCACAATCTGCAGGAACACTCTGTTGTCCTTATCCGCGGTGGCCGCGTGAAGGACCTTCCGGGTGTCCGCTATCACATTCTTCGCGGCGTTCTGGATACCCAGGGCGTCAAGGACCGCAAGCAACGCCGTTCCAAGTACGGCGCCAAGCGTCCTAAGTAAGGGAGACGTCCATGTCGCGTCGTCACCGCGCAGAGAAACGCGAAATTCACCCGGACCCGAAGTTCGGGGATCGCGATCTCACGAAATTCATGAACTACATCATGCTCGACGGCAAAAAATCTGTCGCCGAGCGCATTGTGTATGGCGCGCTCGACATCGTCGAAGCGAAGCTGAAGCGCGAACCCATCCGCGTCTTCCACGAAGCCATGGACAATGTCTCGCCGGAAGTTGAGGTCCGTTCCCGCCGTGTTGGTGGTGCGACCTACCAGGTTCCGGTCGAGGTTCGTGCCGACCGCAAGAAAGCCCTGGCCATTCGCTGGCTGACGGGGGCTGCGCGCGGCCGCAACGAAAACACGATGCGCGAGCGCCTCGCTGCTGAGCTGATGGATGCGTCCGCCAATCGCGGTACCGCCGTCAAGAAGCGCGAAGACACGCACCGGATGGCGGAAGCCAACCGCGCCTTCTCGCACTATCGCTGGTAACAAGCCCCAGGCTCAGACCCCGTATCAAGGACCCTAGAAATGGCCCGCGACTACAAAATCGAGGACTACCGCAACTTCGGCATCATGGCCCACATTGATGCTGGCAAGACGACGACGACCGAGCGGATCCTCTATTACACCGGCAAGTCCCACAAAATTGGTGAAGTGCACGATGGCGCCGCCACCATGGACTGGATGGAGCAGGAGCAGGAGCGTGGCATCACGATCACGTCCGCTGCGACGACCTGTTTCTGGAACGAGAAGCGCCTGAACATCATCGACACCCCCGGCCACGTGGACTTCACGATTGAAGTCGAGCGTTCGCTGCGTGTGCTTGATGGTGCCGTATGCTGCCTGGACGCCAATGCCGGTGTTGAGCCGCAGACCGAAACCGTTTGGCGTCAGGCCGACCGGTACAAGGTTCCGCGTATGGTGTTCGTCAACAAGATGGACAAGCTGGGCGCCGACTTCTTCAATTGCGTGAAGATGATCGAAGATCGTCTCGGTGCGACGCCGCTGTGCATTCAGCTGCCGATTGGCTCCGAAGGCGATTTTGAAGGTCTTATCGACCTGCTGACCATGAAAGAACTGGTCTGGCAGGGTGAAAACCTGGGTGCCACCTGGGAAGTCCGCGAAATCCGCGCCGAGCTGGCCGACCAGGCTGCCGAGTATCGCGAGAAGCTGGTCGAGACCGCTGTCGAGCTCGATGAAGCCGCGATGGAAGCCTATCTGGAAGGCGAAGAGCCGTCCGAAGAGCTGCTCAAGTCGCTGATCCGCAAGGGTTGCATCGATCTGGCCTTCAACCCGATCCTCTGCGGCACCGCGTTCAAGAACAAGGGTGTCCAGCCGCTGCTGGACGCTGTTGTCGATTACCTGCCGAGCCCGGTCGAAGTGCCGGCCATCAAGGGTATCGACTACAAGACCGAAGAAGAAGTTGTCCGCAAGGCGAGCGACGAAGAGCCGACCTCCCTGCTGGCCTTCAAGGTCATGAACGACCCGTTCGTCGGTTCGCTGACCTTTGCGCGCATGTATTCCGGTCATCTGGAAACGGGCGTGTCGCTTCTGAACACGGTGAAGGACAAGAAAGAGCGTATCGGCCGTATGCTGCTGATGCACTCCAACTCCCGTGAAGACATCAAGGAATGCTACGCTGGCGATATCGTCGCCATTGCGGGCCTCAAGGACACCACCACGGGCGACACGCTGTGTGATCCGCTGAAGCCGGTGATCCTGGAGCGCATGGAATTCCCGGATCCGGTGATCGAGCTGGCCATTGAGCCGAAGTCGAAAGCTGACCAGGAGAAGCTGGGCGTTGCCCTGCAGCGTCTGGCTGCCGAAGACCCGTCCTTCCGCATGAAGACGGACGAGGAATCCGGTCAGACCATCATCGCCGGCATGGGCGAGCTGCACCTGGACATCCTGGTTGACCGCATGAAGCGTGAATTCAAGGTCGAAGCGAATGTCGGTGCGCCGCAGGTGGCCTACCGTGAATCGCTGGGCCAGGCCGGTCACGTCGACTACACGCACAAGAAACAGTCCGGTGGTTCCGGTCAGTTTGCTCGCGTGAAGATCGATTTCGAGCCGGGCGAGGCGGGTTCGGGCTTTGTCTTCGAATCCAAGATCGTTGGTGGTTCGGTGCCGAAGGAATACATCCCGGGCGTCGAAAAGGGCCTGAAGTCTGTCATGGACAATGGTCTGCTGGCCGGTTTCCCGGTCATCGACGTCAAGGCGACCCTGGTCGACGGCGCGTACCACGATGTGGACTCCTCGGTTCTGGCCTTCGAAATCGCAGCCCGTGCTGCTTTCCGCGAAGCCAAGAACCAGTGTGCACCGCGTCTCCTCGAGCCGATCATGAAGGTCGAGGTCGTGACGCCGGACGAATACACCGGTGGTGTCATCGGTGACCTGAACTCCCGTCGGGGTCAGATCGCCGGCCAGGAAATGCGTGGTAATGCGACCGTCGTGAACGCGATGGTGCCGCTGGCCAACATGTTCGGCTATGTGAACAACCTCCGCTCTGCGACGCAGGGCCGGGCACAGTTCACCATGCTGTTCGATCACTATGAGGCGGTCCCCAAAGCCGTCGAACAAGAAGTTATCGCCAAGTCCGCCTAAGCGGACCTCTGGCAGAGTAGAACACGAAGATACGGATTTCGGAGCGAGATCATGGCGAAGGAAAAGTTTGAGCGCACCAAGCCGCACGCGAACATCGGCACGATTGGTCACGTTGACCACGGCAAGACGACGCTGACGGCTGCGATCACGATGGTTCTGGCTGAGGCCGGTGGCGGCACGGCCAAGGGTTATGACGAGATTGACTCGGCGCCGGAAGAGAAGGCGCGCGGTATCACGATCTCGACGGCTCACGTTGAGTATGAGACGGAAAACCGTCACTACGCGCACGTGGACTGCCCGGGTCACGCTGACTATGTGAAGAACATGATCACGGGTGCGGCGCAGATGGACGGCGCGATCCTGGTTGTGAACGCTGCTGACGGCCCGATGCCGCAGACGCGTGAACACATCCTGCTGGCCCGCCAGGTTGGCGTTCCGGCCCTGGTTGTGTTCCTGAACAAGGTTGACCAGGTCGACGATGAAGAGCTTCTGGAGCTCGTGGAAATGGAAGTTCGCGAACTTCTGTCCTCCTACGACTTCCCGGGCGACGATATTCCGATCGTTGCGGGTTCGGCTCTGG
Organism: Maricaulis parjimensis; assembly: GCF_016817355.1. Taxonomy (GTDB): domain Bacteria; phylum Pseudomonadota; class Alphaproteobacteria; order Caulobacterales; family Maricaulaceae; genus Maricaulis; species Maricaulis parjimensis. The sequence goes on along the minus strand of NZ_JADOTT010000010.1, from coordinate 25,875 downwards.
CGGCTGTTGAAGGCCGTGACGAGAACATCGGCAAGGAGAAGATCCTTGAGCTGATGGCGGCTGTGGATGAGTACATCCCGACGCCGGATCGTCCGATTGACCAGCCCTTCCTGATGCCGATCGAAGACGTGTTCTCGATCTCTGGCCGGGGTACGGTTGTGACGGGTCGCGTTGAGCGCGGTATCGTCAAGGTCGGCGAAGAAATCGAGATCGTGGGTATTCGCGACACGCAGAAGACGACGTGTACGGGCGTTGAAATGTTCCGCAAGCTGCTCGATCAGGGCCAGGCGGGTGACAATGTCGGCGTCCTGCTTCGCGGTATCGACCGTGAAGGCGTTGAGCGTGGTCAGGTTCTGTGTAAGCCGGGCTCGATCAAGCCGCACTCCAAGTTCGTGGCTGAAGCCTATATCCTGACGAAGGAAGAGGGTGGCCGTCACACGCCGTTCTTCACGAACTACCGTCCGCAGTTCTACTTCCGCACGACCGACGTGACCGGCGTCGTGACGCTGAAGGAAGGCACCGAGATGGTGATGCCGGGCGATAATGTGGAAATGAATGTCGAGCTGATCACGCCGATCGCCATGGAAGAGAAGCTGCGCTTCGCTATCCGTGAAGGCGGTCGCACCGTCGGCGCCGGCGTCGTCTCCAAAATCGTCGAGTAATTGTAAACAACTGGTCGGGGCGGTGCCTCAGCGGTATCCGCCCCGATCTTCGCTCTTTTTGAAAGTTTAGACACGGGATCGGTTTGATGGAACGTCAAAACATCCGCATTCGCCTGAAGGCGTTCGATCACCGGGTATTGGATAATTCCACCCGGGAGATCGTCTCCACCGCCAAGCGCACCGGCGCGAACGTTCGCGGTCCGATTCCGCTGCCGACGCGTATCGAGAAGTTCACGGTGCTGCGTGGACCGCACATCGACAAGAAGTCGCGCGAACAGTTCGAAATCCGGACTCACAAGCGCCTTCTCGACATTGTTGACCCCACTCCGCAGACGGTTGATGCGCTTATGAAGCTCGACCTGTCCGCTGGCGTGGACGTCGAGATCAAGCTGGGAGCGTAGGATTATGCGCCAGGAAGATCGCAGAACCGGCGTTGTCGCCCGCAAACTGGGCATGACGCGAGTCTTCGCCGATGACGGGGCCCACGTGCCCTGCACCGTGCTGCAGCTGGAGTCCCTCCAGGTTGTCGCGCACAAGACGGCGGATCGTGACGGTTATGTCGCAATGCAGCTCGGGGCGGGTGAGGCCAAGGCCAAGCGGACGCCGAAGGCGCTGCGCGGCCATTTCGCCAAGGCCAAGGTTGCGCCCAAGCGCAAGCTGGTCGAATTCCGCGTCCCGGAAGGCAATCTGATCGAGGTCGGCGCTGAGCTGACGGCCGATCACTTTGTTCCGGGTCAGAAGATCGATGCCGCGGGCATCTCGATCGGTAAGGGTTTTGCCGGTGCCATGAAGCGGCACAATTTCGGTGGTCTGCGCGCCTCGCACGGCGTGTCCATCTCCCACCGTTCGCACGGCTCCACCGGTCAGTGTCAGGACCCGGGCAAGGTGTTCAAGGGCAAGAAGATGGCCGGCCATATGGGTGCCGTTCGTGTCACGACCCAGAACATTGAAGTCGTCCGTGTCGATGTCGAACGTGGCCTCATCCTCGTGAAGGGTGCGGTTCCGGGTTCGGCCGGCGGTTGGGTTGAACTGCGCGATGCAGTGAAGGGCCACGGCGATGCCGAGCTCCCGCTGCCGGGCAAGTTCCGCACGCTGGACGAAATGAACGCACCGGCTGAAGCCGCTCCGGCTGTCGAAAACGACGCCGCGCCGGCTGAGGCTGAAGCTGCGGCGCCGGAAGCGGCTGCCGACGGTGAAGAAGGAACGCAAGCATGAAGATCGAGGTAAAAACCCTCGCGGCGAAGGACGCCGGTGCTATCGATCTCGACGATGCCGTGTTCGGCATTGAAGAGGTGCGCTCCGACCTCCTGCAGCGCGTTGTGAAGTGGCAGCTGGCCGCCCGCCAGCAAGGCACGCACAAGACGCTCGGCCGCTCTGAAATCGCTCGCACGAAGAAGAAGTTCGGTCGCCAGAAGGGCGGCGGTGGCGCTCGCCACGGCGCTCGCTCGGCTCCGATCTTCGTTGGCGGCGGCAAGGCGCACGGCCCGCGTGTGCGCTCCCACGCTCATGATCTTCCCAAGAAGGTCCGGGCCCTGGGTCTCAAGCATGCCCTGTCGGCCAAGGCCGGCTCCAAGGCGCTCATCATCCTGGATGATGCCGCCCTGAAGGCACCGAAGACCAAGGATCTGCGCACCTCGCTGGAAGGCCTGGGCATCTCCAACGCCCTGTTCATCTCCGGTGAGCAGGTCGATGAGAATTTCGCCATGGCGGCTCGCAACCTGCCGTGCGTCGACGTCCTGCCTGCACAGGGCCTGAACGTGTACGACGTGCTGCGCCGCGATACGCTGGTGCTGACGAAGGCCGCCGTGGAGAAAATCCACGAACGCCTGAGCGCGAAGGAGGCTTAAGATGACGGCTGCTGCGCGCCATTACGACACGATCCTGCAACCGGTGATCACGGAAAAGTCCACCCTGCTGTCTGAAGACGGCAAGGTTGTCTTCTTCGTCCCGCTGTCGGCCAACAAGAAAGAGATCGCTGATGCGGTCGAACAACTCTTCAAGGTCAAGGTGACGGCGGTGAACACGATCAAGGTTCACGGTAAGACCAAGCGTTTCCGGGGTATTGCCGGCAAGCGCAATGACCAGAAGAAAGCGGTCGTGACTCTCGCAGAGGGTCACTCGATCGACGTGACGACGGGTCTCTAAGATGGCTTTGAAAACATTCAAACCGACGTCTCCGGGCCGCCGCGCTCTCGTGCTCGTGGATCGCTCCGCGCTGCACAAGGGCCGTCCCGAGAAGACGCTCGTTGAAGGCCTCACCAAAAAGGGTGGCCGCAACAATACGGGCCGGATCACCGCCCGCCGTCGTGGCGGTGGTGCGAAGCGCCTGTACCGTGTGATCGATTTCAAGCGCCGCAAGTGGGACATCCCCGCGACGGTCGAGCGTCTGGAATATGACCCGAACCGGACCGCATTCATCGCCCTCATCAAGTATGAAGACGGTGAGCTGGCCTACATCCTGGCGCCGCAGCGCCTGGCTGTCGGCGATACGGTCATCGCGTCCGCCAAGGCTGACGTGAAGCCGGGCAATGCGATGCCACTGAAGGCCGTTCCGGTCGGAACGATCCTGCACAATGTCGAGATGAAGCCGGAGAAGGGTGGTCAGATCGCCCGTTCCGCCGGTGCCTATGTCCAGCTGGTCGGCCGTGATGCCGGCTACGCCCAGATCCGTCTGGCTTCGGGCGAGCTGCGCATGGTTCCGGACAGCTGCATGGCGACGGTCGGTGCCGTGTCCAACCAGGACCACCTGAACGTCAATCTCGGCAAGGCCGGCCGCAAGCGTCACATGGGCAAGCGTCCGTCTGTTCGCGGTGTTGTCATGAACCCGATCGACCACCCGCATGGTGGTGGTGAAGGCCGGACCTCCGGTGGTCGTCACCCGGTGACGCCCTGGGGCAAGCCGACCAAGGGTGCCAAGACGCGCAAGAACAAGTCTACGGACAAGTTCATCATCCGCTCGCGCCACGAGCGCAAGAAGCGATAGGGAGCCGAGACGATGCCTCGTTCTGTCTGGAAAGGTCCGTTCGTCGACGGTTATCTGCTGAAGAAAGCGGAAAAGTCGCACGAAGGCGGACGCAAGCAAGCGATCAAGACCTGGTCGCGCCGTTCCACCATCATGCCGCAATTCGTGGGCCTGACTTTCCAGGTTCACAACGGCAACAAGTTTGTGCCGGTGCTGGTGACCGAAGATATGGTCGGCCACAAGCTCGGTGAATTCTCGCCGTCGCGGACCTATTACGGTCACGCAGCGGACAAGAAAGCGAAGCGGAGATAAGCGATGGGCCAGTCTGCCAATCCCCGTCGCGTCGCTGACAATGAAGCACGCGCCAAGCTGCGGATGATCCGCACCAGCCCGCAAAAGCTCAATCTCGTCGCGGCAATGATCCGTGGCAAGAAGGTCGAGCGTGCGCTGGCGGATCTCGAGTTTTCGCGCAAGCGGATTGCCAAAGAGGTTCGCAAGACCCTCGAGTCGGCGATTGCCAATGCCGAGAACAATCACGGCCTGGACATCGACAGCCTTGTCGTGTCGGAAGCCTTCGTCGGCAAAAACCTGGTCATGAAACGGTATCGGGCCCGTGCACGCGGTCGCGGCGCGAAGATCCTGAAGCCGTTTTCCGAGCTCACCATCGTGGTGCGCGAAGTCGAGGAGGCCGCCTGATGGGTCAGAAGATTAATCCGATCGGTCTGCGCCTCGGCGTCAACCGCACATGGGAATCCCGCTGGTATGCGGGCGCCGGCGAATACGCCAAGCTGCTGCACGAGGACATCAAGATCCGTGCGATGCTGAAAAAGCGCCTGAAGAATGCCAGCGTCTCGAAGATCGTGATCGAACGCCCGCACAAGAAGTGCCGCGTCACCATTCACACGGCGCGTCCGGGTGTAGTGATCGGCAAGAAGGGTTCGGACATCGAAGTCCTGCGCCGTGAACTGTCCAAGATGGTTGATGGTGAGGTCTTCCTGAACCTGGTCGAAGTGCGCAAGCCGGAAATCGACGCCAATCTGGTGGCCGAATCCATCGCCCAGCAGCTCGAGCGCCGCGTGGCTTTCCGCCGCGCCATGAAGCGTTCGATGCAGTCTGCCATGCGCATGGGTGCCAAGGGCTGCAAGATCCTTTGCGGCGGCCGCCTGGGTGGCGCTGAGATCGCCCGTTCCGAGCAGTATCAGGAAGGCTCCGTGCCGCTCCACACGCTGCGCGCGGACATCGATTATGGAACCGCCGAAGCCAAGACCGCGATGGGTATCATCGGTATCAAGGTCTGGATCTACAAAGGCGAGATCATGGAACATGACCCGATGGCCCAGGAGCGTCGCCTCCAGGACTCGGGTGAGCAGCGCGCCCGCTCGGGCCGCCAAGCCGCGTAAGGAATTACAGCCATGCTGCAACCGAAACGCACGAAATTCCGCAAGGCGCACAAAGGCCGCATCAAGGGTCAGGCGAAGGGTGGTTACTCCCTGAACTTCGGCTCCTACGGTCTCAAGGCGCTGCAGCCGGAACGCGTCACCGCACGCCAGATCGAAGCCACGCGTCGGGCCATCACCCGTCACATGAAGCGTGCCGGTCGCGTGTGGATCCGCATCTTCCCGGATGTGCCGGTTTCCAAGAAGCCGACCGAAGTCCGGATGGGTAAAGGTAAGGGCTCGCCCGAGTTTTGGGCGTGCAAGGTCAAGCCGGGCCGCATCATGTTCGAGATCGACGGGGTTCCCGAAGATGTCGCGCGTGAGGCTCTGGCACTCGGCGCTGCGAAGCTGCCGGTCAAGACCAAGATCGTCGCCCGTCTGGGCGAGTAGGAGCACGGACAATGAGCAAGTCTGAACTCAAGGCCGTCGATGTTCGCGCCATGACCGAAGACCAGCTGACGGACACGCTCCTGAAGCTGAAAAAAGAGCAATTCAATCTGCGCTTCCAGCAGGCCTCCGGCCAGCTGGACAACACCGCCCGCTACGGCCAGATCCGCCGCGATATCGCGCGTATCCAGACGGTCCAGAACGAGCGCAAGTCGCAGCAAGAGCAAGGGAGCTAAGCGATGCCTAAGCGTATCCTGCAAGGCGTCGTTGTGAGTGACAAAGGTGCCAAGACCGTTGTGGTGCGTGTGGAACGGACCTTCCTCCACCCGCTGCTGCGCAAGACGGTTCGTCGCACCAAGCGTTACCACGCACATGACGAAGCCAACACGTTCAAAGTGGGTGACACGGTCCAGATCCAGGAATGTGCACCCAAGTCGAAACTGAAGCGGTGGGAGGTCGTTCCGGCTCAGGCCAACGCCTAAGACCCGGGACCCTTTCCTAAGGAGGATCTGCCATGATCCAGATGCAAACCAATCTGGACGTAGCCGACAATTCTGGCGCCCGCCGTGTGCAATGCATCAAGGTGCTGGGCGGTGCCAAGCGTCGCTATGCCCACGTGGGCGACATCATCGTCGTCTCCGTCAAGGAAGCCATTCCGCGCGGCCGCGTGAAGAAGGGTGACGTGCGTAAGGCCGTCGTCGTTCGCGTGGCCAAGGACATCAAGCGCAAGGACGGTTCCGTCATTCGCTTCGATTCCAATGCTGCGGTGATCATCAACAATAATAACGAGCCGCTCGGTACGCGTATCTTCGGCCCGGTTCCGCGCGAACTGCGCAACAAGAACCACATGAAGATCGTCTCGCTGGCGCCGGAGGTGCTGTAATGGCTGCCAAGATCAAGAAGGGCGACAAGGTCGTCATTCTCGCCGGCCGTGACAAGGGCAAGACCGGTGAAGTCACCAAAGTGCTGCCGTCCGACAACAAGGTCCTCGTGGCCGGCGTGAATGTGGTCAAGCGCCACACGCGTCCGACCCAGACCGAGCAGGGCGGCATCAAGGAAAAAGAGGCCCCGATCCACGTGTCGAACGTGGCTCTGGCCGATCCGAAAACCGGCGAACCGACCCGTGTCGGCTTCACGACGAATGAAGCGGGCGAGAAGGTCCGGGTCGCCAAAGCATCCGGCGAGGTCATCGATGTCTGACGTTGCGACCTATTCCCCGCGCCTGCGTGCGAAGTATCGCGAAGAGATTCGCGCTCGCATGAAGGAAAAGTTTGGCTATGCCAACGACATGATGATCCCGCGTCTGGACAAGATCGTGATCAATATGGGCGTCGGCGAAGCCTCCCAGGATTCCAAGAAAATCAAGGGTGCCCTTGAGGATCTGGAAGCCATCACCGGCCAGAAGCCGGTCAAGACGGTTGCCAAGAAGTCCATCGCGGGCTTCAAGCTCCGCGAGGAGCAGGTGATCGGTGCGAAGGTGACCCTGCGCCAGGACCGTATGTACGAATTCCTGGATCGTCTGATCACTATCGCCCTGCCGCGAGTGCGTGACTTCCGTGGGCTCAATGGTAAGAGCTTCGACGGTCGCGGTAACTACGCGATGGGTCTGAAAGAACATATCGTTTTCCCGGAGATCGACTACGACAAGGTCGAGAAGATCCGGGGTATGGATATCGTTGTCTGCACCACTGCCGGCAATGATGAGGAAGCGAAGGCCCTGTTGGCCGAGTTCGATTTTCCGTTTTCGAACTAACGCAACAGGAGAGCAGGACCGTGAGGGTTCTGCACGCAGGAGGATATAAATGGCGAAGACTTCCGCAGTTGAACGCAATCGCAAGCGTGAACGCCTGGCTCAGCGCTATGCTGCCAAGCGTGCCGCACTGAAAGCGATCGCGCGCAATCAGGAATTGCCGGTTGAGGAGCGTTTTGCTGCTCAGCTGAAGCTGGCCCAATTGCCCCGCAATTCGGCCGTGACGCGTGTGCGTAACCGGTGCGAGATCACCGGCCGTCCGCGTGCGTTTTACCGCAAGCTGCGTATGTCGCGTATCGCGCTGCGCGAACTGGCCAGCCAGGGCATGATCCCGGGCATGGTCAAGTCGAGCTGGTAAGAGAGGGAGACGAAACATGTCCGTGAATGATCCTCTCGGCGATATGCTGACCCGGATCCGCAACGCGCTGATGCGTAACAAGCGGTCCGTGAACACGCCCGCTTCGGCACTGCGCCGCCGCGTGCTCGATGTGCTGAAGAGCGAAGGCTATATCCGCGATTACGCGGAAGTGGACCACGCCTCCGGCATGAAAGAGTTCGAAATCGAGCTCAAGTATTTCGAAGGTGACTCGGTGATCCGCGAGATCAAGCGTATCTCCAAGCCGGGCCGCCGTGTGTATTCCGGCGTCAAGGACCTTCCGCTCGTCCAAAATGGCCTGGGCATCGCCATCCTTTCCACGCCGAAGGGCGTGATGTCGGATGCGACTGCTCGCGAGGCCAATGTGGGCGGCGAGATCCTGTGTCACGTCAGCTAAGGGAGCGAGCCAATGTCACGTATCGGTAAACTCCCTGTCGCCATTCCGGGCGGTGTCAACGTCACTCTGGCGGATGACAGCCTGACGGTTAAGGGTCCCAAGGGCGAGCTCTCGATGCCGATCGTCGAGCAAGTCAGCCTGTCGCAGGGCGAAGACGGTCTGACCGTCACGCCGGTCGACGAGTCCAAGAAGTCCCGTGCCATGTGGGGCATGCAGCGCGCGCTGGTGGCCAACCTGGTTCAGGGCGTCACCGCCGGTTTCGAGAAAGATCTCGAACTGGTCGGCGTCGGCTACCGTGCCCAGATGCAGGGTTCGTCCCTGAAGCTGTCGCTCGGCCTGTCGCACGACGTCATCTATGACGCCCCGGAAGGTGTCACGATTTCCTGCCCGAAGCCGACCGAAGTGAAGATCGCCGGCGCCGACAAGCAGAAAGTCGGTCAGGTGGCGGCTGAAATCCGTCGCTTCCGTCCGCCGGAACCCTATAAGGGCAAGGGCATCAAATATGTCGGCGAATACATTCGCCGCAAAGAAGGCAAGAAGAAGTAGGGCCAGCGATGAAGACTCAACGCGAAAAACAGGTCCGGCGCGCCCAACGCAACCGGATCCGCCTGCGGAAATTCGCCAATGGGCGTCCGCGGCTGTCGGTCCACCGTTCTTCGAAGAACATCTATGCCCAGATCATCGACGATGTGGCGGGCAAGACCCTGGCTTCGGCCTCCTCTCTCGAGGAAGCGGCTCTGAAAGAGCACGGCAAGTCCTGGGACACGAAGGCGGCGGAAATCGTTGGCAAGCTGATTGCCGAACGCGCTGTCAAGGAAGGCGTCAAGGACGTCGTCTTCGATCGTGGCGGTTACATTTATCACGGGCGTGTCAAAGCGCTTGCAGAGGCAGCCCGCGAGGGCGGCCTGAACTTCTAAGGGAGCGGACGTATGGCTCATCAGAACGAGCAACAGCGCGACCGTGGTGACCGCGGTGGCCGTGGTCGCGGCCGTGGCCGTGAGCGCGACCGTGATCAGGATCGCGATGACGAGATTGTAGACAAGCTCGTCCACATCAACCGTGTGGCCAAGACCGTTAAGGGTGGCCGGAACTTCCAGTTTGCCGCGCTTGTCGTGGTCGGCGACACCAAGGGTCGCGTCGGCTTCGGTCAGGGCAAGGCTCGCGAAGTGCCGGAAGCCATCCGCAAGGCGACGGACGAAGCCAAGAAGACGATGATCCGTGTGCCGCTGCGCGAAGGCCGCACGCTGCATCACGACACCAAGGGCCGTCACGGCGCTGGCAAGGTCATCCTGCGCGCTGCGCCTCCGGGTACCGGTGTTATCGCCGGTGGTCCGATGCGTGCCGTGCTGGAAACCCTGGGTGTCCAGGACGTCGTTGCGAAATCGGTTGGCACGTCCAACCCGTACAACATGATCCGCGCCACCATGGACGCGCTGAAGTCGCAGTCGAGCCCGCGCTCGGTTGCTGCCAAGCGTGGTCTGAAGGTTGGTGATCTGGTGAACCGCCGCAATGACGGTGCGTCTTCGCCGGAAGCGATCGAAGCGTAAGGAGCGGGTTCAATGGCTACCAAGACCATCCGCGTGCGCCAGACGGGCAGCCCGATCCGCCGCCCGCAAGATCAGCGTGCCACGCTCGTCGGTCTCGGCCTGAACAAGGTCGGCCGTGAGCGCGAACTGGAAGACACCCCGGCTGTCCGTGGCATGATCGCCAAAGTCAGCCATATGGTGGAAATCGTCGAGGAGTAGGTCCCTTCAGGGGAAACCGCTCGTTCGAATGGAGAACGACATGCGTCTCAATCAACTGCGCGACAATGACGGCGCCGCAAAACTTCGCACCCGTGTGGGTCGCGGTATCGGCTCCGGCAAAGGCAAGACCGGCGGTCGCGGCGTCAAGGGTCAGAAATCCCGTTCGGGTGTGGCCATCAAGGGTTTCGAGGGCGGCCAGATGCCGCTTCACATGCGTCTGCCGAAGCGCGGCTTCAACAAGCCGAACCGCAAGGCCTATGCCGAAGTGAACCTCGGACGCCTGGAGAAGGCCATTGCTGAAGGCAAGGTCGATGCGAAAGCCGCGATCAACGCCGAAGTCCTCATCGCGGCCGGCCTGGTCCGTCGTGAACTGGACGGCATCCGCCTCCTTGCGAAAGGTGAGCTCAAGTCCAAAGTAGACATCACCGTCGCCGGTGCCTCCAAGGCGGCCATCGAGGCTGTTGAGAAGGCTGGCGGTAAAGTGACCGTCACCGTTGCCGAGCAGGCCGCGGACTAAGCGACTTCACGCTGACCTTTCGGGGACTGGTTGATGGCTTCAGCAGCTGAACAGCTCGCACAGAACATGAGTTTCAGCTCCTTCGCGAAAGCGAAGGAGCTGCAACAACGTATCCTGTTCACGATCGGGATCCTGATCGTGTACCGGATCGGAACCTTCGTGCCGATTCCGGGGATCGACCCGGAACAGTACGCTCAGCTCTTTGAACAGTTTCAGGGCGGTATCCTGAGCATGTTCAACACGCTGGGCGGCGGGGCGGTCGAGCGCATGGCGATCTTTGCGCTCAATGTGATGCCCTATATTTCCGCATCCATCATCATGCAGCTCATGTCTGCCACCATTCCTTCTCTCGAAAAGATGAAGAAGGAAGGCGGCGAGCAGGGGCGCCAGCAGATCAACCAGTACACCCGGTACCTTACCGTGGTCCTGGCCACGGGCCAGGCGCTGGCGATCGCGCTGCAGATGAATACGGTGTCGCCGGAGGGCCTGTCCCTGGCGGTGCACCCGGGACCCTTCTTCATCGTCTCCACCGTGACCACGCTGGTCGGTGGCACGATGCTGCTGCTGTGGCTGGGTGAGCAGATCACCTCTCGCGGTGTCGGCAATGGTGTCTCGCTGATCATTTTCGCCGGTATCATTTCCGCAGTGCCGGGCCTGCTGGGCAATGCCTTCGGTCAGGCCGCCTCGGGCGCCATCACGCCGGCAGTCTTCTTCTTCGGCGTGTTGATGGTTCTGGCCGGTCTCGTCCTGGTGGTGTTCATCGAACGCTCCCAGCGCCGTCTCCTGGTCCAGTACCCCAAGCGCCAGCAGGGCAATCGCATGGTGGGCGGGGATACGTCCTTCCTGCCGCTGAAGCTGAACACGGCCGGCGTCATTCCGCCGATCTTCGCGTCCTCGCTTCTGCTGCTGCCGGCAACGGCCGCCCAGTTCCAGGCCCAATCCGGCCCGCAATGGCTGCAGACCGTGGTCGCCTATCTGGGTGCCGGTTCGCCGCTCTTCCTGACGCTCTATGCCGCGCTGATCATCTTCTTCTGCTTCTTCTACACCTCGGTTGTGTTCAACCCGGAAGATACTGCAGACAATCTGCGCAAATACGGCGGTTTCCTGCCGGGCATCCGTCCGGGCATCCGGACCGCCGAGTACATTGATTTCGTGCTGTCGCGTCTGACCCTGATCGGTGCGATCTACCTCGTCATCATCTGCATGGTTCCCATGCTGATGGGTGGTGGCGCTGCGATCGCCCTGGGCGGGACGTCCATCCTCATCGTGGTTTCGGTGACGATGGATACCGTGTCCCAGGTCCAGTCCCACCTGCTGGCTCACCAGTATGAGGGCCTGATCAAGAAGTCGAAACTGCGGGGGCGCAAGCGATGAATATCATTCTGTTCGGACCGCCGGGCTGCGGCAAGGGAACCCAGGCCAAGCGTCTGGTGACCGAGCGTGGCTGGGTGCAGCTTTCCACCGGTGACATGCTGCGTGCCGCGGTTGCGTCCGGTTCCGAACTCGGCAATCGCGTGAAAGCGATCATGGATGGCGGCAATCTCGTTTCCGACGAGATCGTCATCGAACTGATCGAAGAGCGGCTGCCGGAAGCCGAAGCGGCGGGCGGAGCCATTTTCGATGGTTTCCCGCGTACCGTGGCCCAGGCCGAAGCCCTGGATGCAGCGCTCTCCAAGCGCTCAACCAAGGTCGACGCAGTCGTCCGCCTTCTGGTGGATGATGCCGAACTCGTAGCGCGCATGGAAAAGCGGGCTGCCGAGGAAGGCCGCGCCGACGACAATATCGAGGCCTTCAAGGTTCGCCTGAATGCCTACCAGGAGCAGACCGCTCCGCTGCTCCCCTTCTATGCCGATCAGGGCAAGCTGCGGGAAGTGGAGGGGATGGGCTCCATGGAAGAAGTCGCGGCTCGTATCGCCACGGCACTGGATGAGAAGTGACACACACCTGTTGCAACCCCATTGACGGGGTGGCAACGCTGACTGTAGATAGCGCCCTTCGCGAAACGGGCGAGCACATGCGGCGACCGAAAGGTTGCCCATTGGTTCGTCCGTGAATGGCGTTCTGACTTAGGAGATGGAAAGTGGCCCGTATTGCCGGCGTCAATATTCCGACGAACAAGCGCGTTGAAATCGCGCTTCGCTACATCCACGGCATTGGCCCGGCCAAGGCGAAGGAGATCTGCGAGCAGGTTTCCATCACGCCCGAGCGCCGCGTCGCCGACCTGACCGATGCAGAAGTCCTGCAAATCCGTGAAGTGATCGACCGCGATCACCTCGTGGAAGGGGATCTGCGCCGTGAAGTCGCCGTGAACATCAAACGCCTGATGGACCTGGGCAACTACCGTGGCCTGCGCCACCGTCGTGGCCTGCCGGTCCGCGGTCAACGCACCCACACCAATGCGCGTACGCGCAAAGGTCCGGCCAAGCCGATTGCCGGCAAGAAGAAGTAGGGCCCTGACAGATGGCTAAAGAACCGAGCCGCGTCAAACGGCGCGAACGTAAGAACATCACGTCGGGCGTGGCCCACGTGAATGCCAGCTTCAACAACACCATGGTGACCATCACGGACGCCCAGGGGAATGCGATTTCCTGGTCCTCCGCCGGTCACATGGGCTTCAAGGGTTCGCGCAAGTCGACCCCGTATGCTGCCCAGATGGCTGCTGAAGATGCCGGCAAGAAGGCTATCGAGCACGGTATGAAGACCCTGGAAGTCAAGGTCTCCGGTCCGGGTTCGGGGCGCGAGAGCGCGCTGCGTGCGTTGCAGTCGGTGGGCTTCACCATCACCACCATTCAGGACGTCACGCCGATCCCGCATAACGGGTGCCGTCCGCCGAAACGCCGCCGCGTCTAATTCTAGACGTCAAGCGCATTTCGCCTGTTGAACGCGCCGCTGGAAAAGCGCGCGGCTGATGAAGGGGCAGTAAGAACGTGATCGAGAAAAACTGGCAAGAACTCATCCGCCCGATGAAGCCGGAAATCGAACCGGGCCACGACCCGGAGCGCCACGCGAAGATCATCGCCGAACCGCTGGAGCGTGGCTTCGGCATGACGCTCGGCAATGCGCTTCGTCGCGTGCTGCTGTCCTCGCTTCAGGGCGCGGCTGTCACCAATGTCCATATCGATGGCGTGGTGCACGAGTTTTCGTCGATCGACGGTGTGCGTGAAGACGTCACCGACATCGTCCTGAACATCAAGCAGATCGCCCTGCGCATGCATGGCGAAGGCCCCAAGCGTGTCGTGCTGAAGAAGTCCGGCCCGGGTGTCGTCACTGCTGGTGACATCGAGGAAACCGCCGACGTCGAGATCGTGAACAAGGACCTGGTCCTGTGCACGCTGGACGAAGGTGCCGAGATCCGCATGGAATTCACGGTGAATACGGGCAAGGGCTATGTCCCGTCCGAGCGCAACCGTCCGGAAGATGCTCCGATTGGCCTGATCGGCGTTGATGCGCTGTACAGCCCGGTCAAGCGTGTCTCCTACAAGGTCGAGAACACCCGTGAGGGCCAGGTTCTGGACTATGACAAGCTGACGCTTGAAGTGGAGACCGATGGTACGGTCACGCCGGAAGATTCCGTGGCTTTCGCCGCGCGCATCCTGCAGGACCAGTTCCAGATCTTCATCAATTTCGAGGAAGCCGTCGAGGCCCGCCCGGCCGAGGACGACAAGCCCGAGCTCGACTTCAACCCGGCGCTGCTGCGCAAGGTCGACGAGCTGGAGCTGTCGGTGCGTTCCGCGAATTGCCTGAAGAACGACAATATCGTCTACATCGGCGACCTGATCCAGAAGTCCGAGGCGGAAATGCTCCGTACCCCGAACTTCGGCCGCAAGTCGCTTAACGAGATCAAGGAAGTTCTCGCTCAGATGGGTCTCCACCTGGGCATGGAAGCGCCGAACTGGCCGCCGGAGAACATCGAAGATCTTGCCAAACGTTTTGAGGATCACGTCTAGGCAGCCGCCGGGAGGCGCCTGAACCGGACCTGAGGAGATAAAGCCATGCGTCACGGCATCGCACACCGCAAACTCAATCGCACGCACTCGCATCGCAAAGCCATGCTGGCCAATATGGCCTCGTCGCTGATCGAGCACGAGCAGATCGTCACCACCCTGCCGAAGGCCAAGGAATTGGCCCCGTTCATGGACAAGCTCATCACGCTGGCAAAGCGCGGTGATGTGCACGGCCGTCGTCTGGCCATGTCGCGCGTCCGTAACGAGGACCAGGTCAAGAAGCTGTTCGACACGCTGGGCGGCCGTTATTCCGAGCGCAATGGTGGTTACACCCGCGTGCTGAAAGCCGGCTTCCGTCACGGCGACAATGCGCCGATGGCTGTCATCGAGCTGGTTGATCGCGACCCGGCCGCCAAGGGCGCTGCCGATCGTGCCCGCCTCGAGGCGGAAGAAGGCATGACTGAAGAGTAAGCTCTCGGTCAGCACAGGTTCAGGGAAAGGCGGCTTTGCTCTTGCAAGCCGCCTTTTTCATGTCTCGAACACGGCCTATATGGACACCATGATCAAGAATATCCTGCTTGCCTCCGTCCTCATCTCCGCGCCGGTTGCGGCGCAGGAGACCGGTTTTGCCCCCGACGCCGCCTTGCCCCAGGACCGGATTGTTCCGGACAGCCGGGCCGAGGTTCAGCTCTCCTTTGCGCCGATTGTGCGCGATGTGACGCCGGCCGTGGTCAATGTCTATTCGCGCCGCGTGGTGCAGAACCAGCACCCCTTCGCGAATGATCCGGTCTTTTCGCGCATGTTCCGCAGCCAGCCGCAGGAACAGAATTCCCTCGGGTCCGGCGTGATCGTCGACCCGTCGGGCGTCATCGTCACGAATAATCATGTCGTGGCGAATGCCACCGAGCTGCGGGTCGTCCTGGCCGACCGCCGCGAGTATGAGGCGGAAATCCTGCTGACCGACGAGGCCACGGATCTGGCCGTGCTGCGGGTCAATACGGACGAGCCGCTGCCTGTACTGAACTATGACATGTCAGGCGATATCGAGGTCGGTGATCTCGTCCTGGCCATCGGCAATCCCTTCGGTGTCGGCCAGACGGTTACGTCCGGCATTGTTTCCGCCCTGGCGCGGACCGATGTGGGGCGCAGCGATTTTGGCTCCTTCATCCAGACCGATGCTGCCATCAATCCGGGCAATTCCGGTGGCGCCCTCGTGGACATGGATGGCGAGCTGGTCGGTGTGAACACGATGATCTTCTCGCGCTCGGGCGGATCGAACGGGATCGGCTTCGCCATTCCGGTGGAGATGGTCCGCCGCGTCGTCGACACGGCGCTGGGTGAGGGCGAGTTGATCCGGCCCTGGCTGGGTGCCCGTCTGCAGCCGGTGGATAATGATCTCGCCCAGGCCCTCGGCCTGGACCGGCCGCGCGGCGCTCTGGTCGGCGAGATCTATCCGGATGCGGCTGCCGATGATGCCGGCCTGCAGCAGGGCGATGTGATCCTGGCCATCGACGGACGCGACATCAATGATGAGTCCGGGGCCCGGTTCCGCATGGCGACCCGTGCCGCCGGTGATGCGGCCCGCTTCACGGTCCTGCGCGACAATCGGGAAGTCGAGGTCGATGTGAATGTCGAGGCGGCACCGGGAAACAGTGATCCGCTTCCCTTCCAGCCGGAAGGCCGCAATCCGTTCAACGGGGCGGGTCTGGTGGAAATGTCACCGGCCTTCAATGAGCGTGTCGGACTGGACCCCTTCCTGGACGGGGTGATCGTGTCGGGTGCAACGCGCCGTTCCATCGCAGCGCGTTTCGGCTTCCGGCCGGGCGATCTTGTGGTGGAAGTCATGGGCCAGCCGGTCCGCGACATGGATGATTTCGCGGACCTGCTCAGCCGGCATGATGGCGAACGGGTCTGGCCGGTCGTGGTGGAGCGCCGGGGCCGCCGCTATGAGACAGCCCTGCAGCTTTATTGAGGTCCAGCGCTTCATCGTGACCAGGCTCCGGACGTGACCGAAAGGGTCCCGCAGCTTGGCAGGCTGGCCGAAGAGCGCCTCGGTTTCGCCCCGCTCTTGCGGTAATCCGGCCCTGTGGCGCATGCTGAGCGCCGTGAGAGGGCAGGAGGGTGAAATATGGGTTGGTGGAAGGCTGAGCTGCAAATCGTCGCTCTGGCAGCCGTCTGTGGCGCCTTGTCGGGATGTTTGACGGACGCCGAACTGGTTCGCGAGGAGCGCCGGCAGGAGCGGCTGCGCCTGCAGGAAATGGTCGCGAATGGCGAATGCCGGGAGCGCCCGCGCACCGGACAGCGCACCCGCATGGTCTATGAATGCGGCGAAGTGAATGACGAACAGGTCACAACAGCCCAGGAATCGGTGCGGCGTATCCAGAACCAGGGTGCGATCTGTGGCGGCGCCAACTGCTGACCGGCCGTCCGGGCGGGTGTCCGCAAGGCGGCGGCATGGCAAACTATCGCGATGACGACCCTGTTCGAATCAGCCGGCCTTGAGGCCGAAGCCCCGCGTCCTTTGGCGGACCGGCTGCGGCCGCGCACTTTGGACGAGGTCGTGGGCCAGGATCATCTGCTCAAGGGCGATGGGCCGATCGCCCGCATGCGGGCGCAGGGGCGGCTGGCCTCGCTGATCCTGTGGGGACCGCCCGGCGTGGGCAAGACCACGACGGCGCGCTTGCTGGCCGAGGATAGCGGGCTGGAATTCGAACCGCTCTCGGCGGTCTTCTCCGGTGTTGCCGATCTCAAGAAAGCCTTCGAACGGGCGCGGGCCCGCCGCCAGTCCGGCCGCGGCACGCTGCTCTTTGTCGACGAGATCCACCGGTTCAACCGCGCCCAGCAGGACGGTTTCCTGCCCGTGGTGGAGGAAGGGGTAGTGACGCTGGTCGGCGCCACCACCGAAAACCCGTCCTTTGAACTGAATGCGGCCCTGCTGTCGCGCTGCCAGGTCCTGGTGCTCAAACGGCTGGATGATGAGGGGCTGGACCTCCTCATGGAACGGGCCGAACAGGAAATGGGTCGGGAACTGCCCGTGGATGAGGGCGCGCGAGCCGCCCTGCGGGCGATGGCGGACGGGGATGGGCGCTATCTGCTCAACCTGGTCGAAGAGGTCTTCACGTTCGACTTCCCCGAACCGGTAACGGCCCGGCGTCTGGCTGAACTCCTGAACAAGCGTCCGCAAGCCTATGACAAGGACCGGGACGAGCACTACAATCTGATCTCGGCGCTCCACAAATCCGTCCGCGGTTCCGACCCGGATGCCGCGCTGTACTGGTTTGCCCGCATGCTGGAAGGCGGCGAGGATCCGCTATTCCTCGCCCGGCGTCTCGTGCGCATGGCGTCCGAGGATATCGGCCTGGCCGATCCGACCGGTCTGATGATCGCCGCAGAGGCCGCGCGGACCTATGAGCGGCTGGGATCACCGGAAGGTGAGCTGGCGCTGGCGCATGCCGTGGTCCATCTGGCTACAGCACCCAAGTCCAACGCGGTCTACACGGCGTACAAGAAGGCCCGGCGTCTGGCCAAGGAGACCGGCTCTCTCATGCCGCCGGCGCATATCCTCAACGCCCCGACCCAGCTCATGGAGAGCCAGGGCTATGGCAAGGGCTATGAGTACGACCATGATGTCGAGGGCGGCGTGTCTGGCCAGGATTATTTCCCCGATGAGCTGAAACGCCGGCCGGTCCTGTACGAGCCCAAGGATGTTGGCCGTGAGGCCTCGATCCGCGAGCGCCTGTCACGTTGGCGCGCCTTGCGCGAGCAGCGCCGGAATTCGCGTGAATAAAGCGGTGCTTGCCTGAAGCGGGGAACAGGCGAATCCTCCCGGTTCACGAAACTCTGGGGGGAATTCGATGACACCGATCCGCATCAATCTGACTTTGGGCCTGCTCTGGCTGTTGCTGGGCATGCTGCTGGGCGAGCATATGGGCCGGTCCGGCGATCACGGGCAAATGCCCACCCATGCGCACATCATGCTCTTGGGCGGTGTGCTCTCGATCGTCTGGGCCATGATCTACAAAGTGTTCAACGTCCAGATCGGCCTGCTGGCCTGGGTGCAGACCGGTCTGCACCAGCTGGCCAGCCTGGTCATGATCGTGGCGCTCTACTTTCTGTACGGCCAGCTGGCGGACCCCGCCGTGACGGGCCCGATCCTGGGCATCGCCGCGATTGGCGTGATCGTGTCGCTGCTATTGGTCATCGTCCAGACGCTGCGGACCAAGCTCTAGCGCGCTAGTCCTCGCCGTCGCCCGTTTCGGCAGTTTCGCTTTCGCAGGCTTCGCCTGTGAAAGCCGCCGGATCGAGCGGCGGCAGGCCCAGCGCCGCGCGGCGCTCGTCCAGGGCTTCCGGTTCCAGGATCGGGGCGAGTGCGGTCTGGCCCGCTTCGCAGAGCATCTGCGTGCCATAGGGCTGAGGCTGGCCTTCGGCGACAGCGAGGCTGTCGGCCATGCCGGCAAAGGCTGCGCCGTCATAATTCCCGCTCAGCGCGACGGGTTCCAGGGCGGCGATAATGGCCGGCTGCGAGGTGTCGTCCCGCTCGGCCCAGCGCAGGATTTGCTGCGCCATGTCCGGCGCTTCCGCATAGAGAATGGGGAAGTATTCCGGATCCAGCTGGCCGATGGCCCAGCGATTATTCTCCGCTTCCAGCTGCGCGATCTCCACGGAGAAGGCGCGCATGATCTCAACCTGGGCCCCATCCTCCAGATCGGTGCGTCCGATGACGGGAATGATCAGGCTGGGCAGATAGCGTTCGCGGGCCCGCCGGGCGGCCAGCTCTGCGGCCAGCTCGACGTAAGAGACATGCTGATAGCCGATCTCTTCGATCAGGGTCGCCGCATCGGTTGGCGGGCCGGTCGGCTCGCTCACTTCGGATGCGGGCGGCTCATCGGTTTGAGGGGCCGGGGCATCCTGCACAAGCAGGATTCCAGCGAGCGCTGTGAGCAACATGACACGATCTCCTGACTGAAGCGCCAGTCTAGGGTGTTCACGCCCACTGCCAAGAGCGCAAACAAAAAGCGGGAGCTGTAGGGGCAGCTCCCGCTCTTGTTTGAGGGTCTCGATCCGACCGGTACGTGCTGTCTCGTGAGGCGGTGAGGCAGCAGGGACCGGGATCGTAGCCGTTCAGGTCTTAGGCAACCGCGCCGGACAGCGCGATCGTCATGGCCCCAAACACACCGGCCACGAAGAGGATGTTGATCACCGTCGACAGGGTTGAAGTGACGCGGTCCATCTTGAAGTCCTTTTCTCTTGGCGAGACCGGGCCCTCCCGGTTCGCGTCTTGGTAAATAAGGACTTAGCGAAATTCCGGAAGAGCTATTTCGCGAATGCAGCATTGCAAAAATGCATATTAAACGTTTGTTAGCATGACAAATAAGAAAGGGTGGTTGGGCGGAGCCTGCGGCGAGACATAGCGGGCGACCGCTGGAAAGCCATTCTGCTTGCGTCATGTCCGCCTGCGCCGTATCGAGCCGCCATGACAAATCTCTTGCTGATCGGCGCCGGGGGCGCACTCGGTGCAATCTCGCGCCATCTGGTCGGGCGGGCCGCTTTGCGCTGGCTTGGGCCGGACATGCCGCTGGGTCTGCCTTGGGGTACGCTGGTGGCGAATGTTCTGGGCGGGCTGATCATGGGGCTCCTGGTCGGTTGGCTGGCCCTGTCGGGCCGGGGCGCGATGGATCATGATATCCGGCTCTTCGGCGCTGTGGGATTACTGGGCGGGTTCACCACCTTCTCCGCCTTCTCGCTGGAGCTGGCCCAGATGATTGAGCGCAAGCAGATGATGCTGGCCTTTTCCTATGCTGCAGGCTCTGTCCTGCTCTGCCTGGGCGCGGTGTTTGTCGGATTGTTCGTGATGCGAAAGGTGTTGGCATGAGTGGTGTTCAGACCCTCAAGGTCGAGCCGTCCGAGGATGGCTCCCGTGTGGACCGCTGGTTCAAGCGGCGCTTCCCCCATGTCTCCGCGATCATGGTCCAGAAGCTCTGCCGCAAGGGGCAGATCCGGGTCGATGGCGGCCGTGTGAAAGGGGATAGCCGGGTCTCTGCCGGTCAGGAAATCCGCATTCCGCCGCTGCCCGAGCCGAGCGAGCGCAAGCCGAGGCCGCGCCTGTCGGACGAGGATATCGATTTCGTCCGCTCGCTGGTCATCTATGAGGATGCCGAGCTGATCGCCTTCAACAAGCCGGCCGGTCTGGCCGTGCAGGGCGGATCCAAGACGACGCGCCATCTGGACGGTCTGCTGGATGCGTTCGGCGAGGGGCTGGAGCGTCCGCGCCTGGTGCACCGGCTCGACAAGGATACGTCCGGTGTCGTGATCGTGGGCAAGGGGCCCAAGGCGACGGCGAAACTGGCCAAGGCCTTCCAGTCGCACAAGACGAAGAAAACCTATTGGGCGATCGCCCTGGGTGTGCCCAAGCCGAAAATGGGCGAGATCAAGGGCTTCATGAAGAAGGCCGCCGGAGCTGGCGCTGATTCAGAGCGCGAGACCATGGTCGCCGCCCGCCATGGCGATGAGGGCGCCAGCCACGCCCTGACCCGCTATGTCGTGGTGAGCGAGGCCGGCCAGAAAGCCGCCTGGGTGGCCCTGCGCCCGGTGACGGGGCGGACCCACCAGCTGCGCGTCCATCTGGCCGCCATGGGCCATGCCATTCTCGGCGACCGCAAATACACCTGCGACCGCGAAGCGCCGGAAGATCTCGACCGCCGGCTCTGCCTGCATGCCCGCCGCCTGGAAATTCCGCGCGAGGGCAAGAAGCCGCTGGTCCTGACCGCGGACCTGCCGCGCCAGACCCAGAAGATTTTCGACACGCTGGGCTTCTTCGCCAATGAGATCGAAGAAGCGGCGGTGGAAGAGGATCTGGCCTAGTTCTTCGCTCTGAACTTGTTCCGATCCAACACCGTCATCCCCCGGCTTGTCCGGGGGACCTCACCCATCCTGCCGACAGGTTAGCTCAGGTCCCCCGGATGCCCTTTGGGCCCCGTGGGATGACGGGTGAAAATAGCGCCGGTACTCAGTCTGCCTTGGCCGCTTGTTTCGCCTTGAAAGCCGCGATCTTTTCCGGACTGGCTTCAGCCTGGTGGTTTGCTTTCCACTCGGAGTAGGGCATGCCGTAGACGCGTTCGCGGCCAGCCTCCCTGGAAACTTCCAGGCCGCGTTCGGCGGCCGCTTCGCTCCACCAATCGCCCAGGCAGTTGCGGCAGAAATCGGCCAGCAGCATGAGATCGATATTCTGGACTTCCTTGTGGGCGTCCAGATGCGCCAGGAGACGGCGGAAGGCGGCGGCGTCCAGTTCGGTGCGCTGGGCGTCGGTGAGATCGGCGGGTGAGGTCATGGCACGCAACTCCGGTTCGGCGGGGATGCATAGCTAGCATGCCGCGCCCCTGTCTTGCCAAGCGGCAAGCAGGCTTCTATCTCGCGGGCAAGCCCCAACCGGAGACGCCATGTCCGCCCCGCTCAAACTCGCTGTCTGGGATATTGACGGCACGCTGATCGACAGCCGCAAGGTGATCCAGCAAGCCATGGAACGAGCCTTTGCCCGCGCCGGCCTGCCGCCGATCGAATATGACCGCACCCGCACGATTGTCGGGCTGGAGCTGACCGAGGCGATCGCCCGCTTGGCGCCGGAAGACTATCCCGCCGAGCGCATCTTGCAGCTGGCGACTTTCTACAAGGAAGCCTTCGTGGAACAGCGCGCCGAGAGCGGGTTCGAGGAACCGCTCTATGAGGGTGCGCTGGAGACGGTGGAGCGGCTGGCCGATGAGGGCTGGCTGCTGGGTGTGGCGACGGGCAAGGCCCGGCGCGGCCTGGATATCGTTTTCGGTCATCATGATCTGCACCGCCTGTTCGATACGCTGCACACGGTGGATGGCGGACCGGGCAAGCCGCATCCGCGCATGGTGCTGGATGCAATGCGCGAGACCGGCACCGATCCGCATCAGGTGGTGATGATCGGCGATACGCGTTTCGACATGGAAATGGGCCGCAATGCCGGTGTCCATACGCTGGGCGTCAGCTGGGGTTTCCATACCGAGGACGAGATCCGCGAGGGTGGGGCGCATTCCATCCATCATGACTTTGGCGCGCTGAATGCGGCGCTGGACGCCTTCGGGGCAGGTGTGGAAGGACGGGTCGCATGACCGAGAAATACGAAACCAAGCCCGGCGTGCGCCTGCCCAAGCCGGAAGATGCCCGCCCGAAACGCTTCTACGAGACCGTCTCTGTGGAAGCCGTGGAGACCGGCTATGCCGTCCGTCTGGATGGCCGCGCCGTGAAGACACCGGCCAAGACGTCGCTGGAAGTCCCGACCGAGGCGCTGGCCCGGCTGATCGCGGCGGAATGGGAGGCCCAGGGCGAGCGGATCGATGCGCCGTCCATGCCGACCACGCGCCTGTGCTTTGTCGCGCTGGACCGGATGGGCGAGGCCCTGGACGCCACCGTGGCGGAAGTCACGCGCTATGCCGCGACCGATCTTTTGTGCTTCCGGGCACCGGACCCGGCCGAGCTTGTGGCTGCGCAGGCCGCAGCCTGGGATCCGATGCTGGCCTGGATGGACACGAGGTTCGGCGCGCATTTCGTGCCGGCGACGGGCGTGCTGCCGGTCGACCAGGATCCGATCGCCCTGCAGCGCGTGATGGCCAAGGCCGGCGAGCAGGATAAATGGCGACTGACGGCTCTGGCCCATGCCACGGCAGTGTGTGGTTCGGCCATTCTCGGCCTGGCCCTGCTGGAAGGCGAGATTGATGGCGAGAAGGCCTTTGCCCTGTCCACGATCGATGAAGCCTTCCAGGCCAGTCATTGGGGTGAGGACAGCGAGGCCGCCGAACGTCTGGCCCTGTTGAAGACCGAGCTGGTCGCGGTCCATGCCATGCTGCGCGCTTTGGACGCGGCTGGCGCGGTTTGAAGCCGGGCCAAGCTGCGTTAGATTGCCTCGCATAAACTGATCGGAGTGGATGTGATGGCTGAAACCGTCGCCGAAAACACCAGCGCTGAACCCCCCAAATCCGGCAAAACCGGGCCGGGCGGCATGATGGATTTCGACGCGCTGCGGTCGGCCCGCCTGCGCACCGAGCCCTATAATTATTTCGTCGCCGAAGGCGCGCTCACCTCGGATGAGGCCGCCGATGTGCGCCGGGATTATCCCGCCATCAACAAGCCGGGCTATTTGCCGCTCTCCAAGCTGGAGGCCACAGGCGAGTTCCAGCGCCTGATGGAAGACCTCAACTCCGCCGAACTGGCCGAAGTCCTGACCGAGAAATTTGGCGTCGATTTCACGCAAAAGCCGCGCATGATCACCGTGCGCCGCCTGTCGCAGCTCTCCGACGGTCCGATCCACAATGACTCGAAGTCGAAAATCCTGACCATGCTGACCTATCTCAATGCCGAGTGGGATGGCACGGGTGCCGGCTGTATCCGCGTGCTGAACGGGCCGAAGGATTTCGACGACTTCACCGAGGAAGTCCCGCCGCTGGCCGGCTATGTCTTCGCCTTCCTGCGCGATGATCATTCCTGGCACGGGCATCTGCCCTTCGAGGGTGAGCGCTATGTGGTGCAGACCACCTTCCTGACCTCCCAGGAAGAGCTCGACCGCAAGGAAAACCGCGGTGGCCTGCAGTATTTCCTGAAAAAGCTGAACCCGTTCCAGTAACGGGCATTTGCGGATGTCTGTCCGGCTCGTGCCGTACGATCCCGCCTGGGCGTCTGGCCCCATACGGGCTGACTGAACCTTCCCGGCTTTGTCTGTCTGACGGCATGGTCTAGGCTCTCATTCAGCAAGCGAAGGGGGATATCATGCGTGCACTTCTGGCAGTGGGGATTGTCTGGCTGGCCGGCATGGCCGGGGTTCAGGCGCAGGCCTATCAATCCGGTCTCTATGATGGCCGCTCCATTCCGGGCTGGACCTATTCGGAATCCGGCTCCCAGGCTGCCGGACTGCCGACCTGGTATCCGTCCGATGGATCGCAGACCCAGGATGGCTCCAATTGCAATATCGGCTCATCGCCGGTGAATGGCAGTGCCGCGGAATGGAATGATTATTTCTCCAGCGTCACGCCGGAGAGTTTCCGCCAGCAATTGCGTGCGGCCGGCACGGATGCGACGCAGGGCTATCTGACCGAAGTCGTCACCATCAATGGCCGTCCCAGCATGCGCAATCTCCTGGCGGCCAATGCCAGCGGTCAACAGCTGGAATTCATGATCGTGTCGATCAGTGGCGCGGACACGCTTGTCACGGTGACCTGCACGACCATGCGAGGCCAGCTCCTGCCCCGGATGACGGCATTCTACGACTTCGCTGAAGGGCTGACGCTGTATACGGCGTCGGCACGCTAGAGAGCGTGCACGCTGGCCCATTTGTCGATCCGGCGGATCGCCTTGCCGGGCCAGTTTGACGCCCGGCCCAGGGGCAGGGATTGGGCAAACCGGTCCAGCCCGCGACCCGCGGCAATGACGGCCTGGGTGAGGGAGGGGCGCTGCGCCTGGCCCGAGACCACGCCGAAACCGGCATTGCCCAGACGGCGTTTGAAGTCGTAATCGCCCGGACCCATGTGGATCTGTGTGATCCCGTCACGGCTGAGCTCCCGCGCCATTTCGCAATAGAGCGACAGGCCCGGCCCCAGATTGGCGTGTTCCGGCCAGAAGACCGGGAACCAGTAGTGCAGCACGCTCTGGGAGCGCATGCCGAAATGGGCGGCGGCCAGCTGGCCATCGATCTCCAGCGTGGAGAGCAGGCCGCGCAGGCCCGGTTCGCGGGTCTCGAACAGGTCCAGGATCGTGGCCTGGACCCAGGGCGCGACGAAAATGTCGAGGGCATGGGTCCGGCGATATTGCTCGCGCTTGGCGGTGATCAGCGCGTCGAGGGCTTCCGGCCGACGGTCGTCAATGCGGAAGACGACCTTGGCGTCCAGATTTTCCAGCTTGCGCAGGCGGGCGCGGATATTGCGCATCGCCTTGGCGTCATTGGCGGCGCACTCGGCCATGAAGGCGTCATAGCCGCGGGTCAGGTCGGACACCCAGGAGATCTCCGGCGGGCCGTCGCAATGCTTCAGGAAGGCGGTCTGGTCGGCCAGCGCCCCATGGAAGGCAAAGACGCCGAAGCCGGCGCTCATCAGCGCGGCCTCCAGGTCCAGTTCCGGCTGGTCGGTGATGAAGCCGTGATGATCGCCCAGCGGCCCCCCGATCGGACGGGCCACACCGGAACGGGACAGATGCATCGGCAGGAAGCCGGCCAGCGTTCCGTTGCGGGACACGATCAGAATGCGCGTATCGGCCCTGTGGGTGGCCAGGATTTCGGTGAATTCAGGCGCAAAATAGGGTGAGGCCAGCGCGAAATTGCTGTCCTGCATGGCCTTCCAGGCCATCCGCTGACCGTCTGTCAGCTGATCCACCGTGATGATTTGCGTCGAAATGCCCGGCGCCATCTGGCCTTGCTCCCCCTGAGGTTTCCCTGTTGGCACTGCAAAATGCGCGCCGATCCGGAGCGGCCAAGCACACTCGTTTCATTGCCTGTCCGGCCCGGCCTCTGCTATCGAGCAGACACACAAGATTTTCCGGGGAAGGAAGCCTTTGATGAAAGACGTTCTCGATCAGCTGGAAGCCAAGCGTTCTGCGGCCCGTCTGGGTGGTGGTGAGGCGCGGATTGAAGCGCAGCATGCCAAGGGCAAGCTGACGGCGCGCGAGCGGATCGAGATGCTGCTGGATGATGGCTC
>NZ_JADOTT010000001.1:484071-810653 GCF_016817355.1 Maricaulis parjimensis | reverse complement strand
CCGGCAGGGCGTCCGGCCCGGTCTGACGGCACTAAACGCCCGACCTGAGTACCGGCCGGATTGGAAACGGGGGCGAGAGCGTTCGGGAAATCTCCGCGTGCGGGAGGCCAGTGCCTGTCACACACACTTAGAAAACACGCCGGCACGGCAAGCGCCGGCCTCCCGCACACCTCTCATACCGCCAGGCCGAAACGCCGTGGCGCTGAACGCCGTGAATCATGAATGCATTTTCCCCGGACTTGTTCCGGGGCCAACCGAAGGCGCCGCACCCTCATCCGATGAAAAGATGTAACACCCTGTCGGCCCCGGGACTTCGCCCGGGGAAAATGATGTGTTGGGAGATGGCGATGAAGGCCCAGGCCCCGCCCTATTCCTTGGCGCGGGACGCCTTCTTGCGCTCGTGCTCTTTCAGCCAGATCTTGCGGATGCGGATCGACTGGGGGGTCACTTCGACGAGCTCGTCATCGTCGATGAATTCCAGCGCGTATTCCAGGGTCAGCTTGATCGGCGGGGTCAGCACGATGTTCTCGTCCGTGCCGGAGGCCCGCATATTGGTCAGCTTCTTGCCCTTGGTCGGGTTGGCGATCATGTCTTCTTCGCGCGAGTTCACGCCGATGATCATGCCCTCATAGACCTCGACACCATGGCCGATGAAGAGCTTGCCGCGTTCCTGCAGATTGAACAGGGCAAAGCCCAGCGCCTTGCCATCGATCATGGAGATGATCGCGCCATTATGGCGCTGACCGATCTCGCCGGTCGTGCGCGGACCATAATGGTCAAAAGTGTGGAACATCAGGCCGGTGCCCGAGGTCAGGGTCAGGAATTCGGAGCGGAAACCGATCAGGCCGCGGGTCGGGATGACATAATCGATCCGCACCCGGCCATGCCCGTCCGGCACCATGTTCTTCATCTCGGCCTTGCGCAGGCCGAGCTTTTCCATGACGCCACCCTGGTGTTCCTCTTCCAGGTCGACGGTCAGGCTCTCGAACGGTTCCAGGACCTCTCCATTTTCCTCTTTCAGGACCACGCGCGGACGGCCGACAGCCAGTTCGAAGCCTTCGCGGCGCATGTTCTCGATCAGGATGGAGAGGTGGAGTTCGCCGCGTCCGGAGACGGTGAACTTGTCCGCATCATCCTGCTGCTCCACGCGCAGGGCGACATTGTGGATTAGCTCGCGTTCGAGACGGTCCTTGATATTGCGCGAGGTCACGAACTTGCCTTCGCGGCCGGCAAAGGGGCTGTCATTGACCTGGAAGGTCATGGACAGGGTCGGCTCGTCCACGGAAAGCGGCGGCAGGGCCTCGACATGATCCGGATCACAGACCGTGTCGGAAATCTTGAGGTCCTCGATCCCGGTGAAGGTGATGATGTCCCCGGCCATCGCGCTGTCGCGCTCAACCTTTTCCAGGCCGTGGAAGCCGAAGATCTGCAGGATCTTGCCCTTCACCTTGCGGCCATCGGCCTTGGCGACGGTGACGGCCTGGTTCTTCTTCACCTTGCCCCGGGCCACACGGCCAATGCCGATCACGCCGGTGAAGGAGGAATAATCCAGCGCCGAGACCTGCAGCTGCAGCGGACCATCGCGATCCACGTCCGGTTCCGGCGTGTGTTTCGTGATCATCTCGAAAAGCGGGTTCATGTCGGTGCCGATCTCGCCCGCCTCATTGGCAGCCCAGCCCTGCAGGGCGGAGGCGTAGACGACCGGGAAGTCGAGCTGTTCCTCATTGGCGCCGAGTCGATCAAACAGGTCGAAGGTCTGGTCCACCACCCAGTCCGGACGGGCGGAGGGACGGTCGGCCTTGTTGATCACCACGATCGGCTTCAGCCCGCGCGCCAGCGCCTTCTTGGTCACAAAAGAGGTCTGCGGCATCGGGCCGTCGACGGCATCGACCAGGAGGAGCACCCCGTCGACCATGGAGAGGACGCGTTCCACTTCGCCGCCGAAATCGGCGTGGCCGGGCGTGTCGACGATATTGATCGCCCAGTCATTCCAGGTCACCGCCGTATTCTTGGCGAGAATGGTGATGCCGCGCTCTTTCTCCAGATCATTGGAGTCCATCATGCGCTCGGAGACATTGGCGCGCTCGCCGAGCGTACCGGATTGCTGCAGCAGCTGGTCAACCAGCGTGGTCTTGCCGTGGTCGACGTGGGCCACAATGGCGATATTGCGCAGCTTATCGAGGGACGCGCTCATGGGCATGATTTCCTGTGGTGAAAGGGCGCGCCCTCATACGCTGCATGGGGCGGCGTGGCCAGTGCTTATTCCGTGCCGGCCTTGCGGCGCGCTTCCAGGAAGCGGCTGAGGGGTGTCCAGCGGCGAACCGCCCCCCGGACCGAGGCCCCGATCAGCGATACGATGAAGGCGATGATGAAGAGTTTGAAGGCCTGGTGCTGGGCCTTCATCTCCAGATCTTCAAGCGGAACAACGGAAACGAAATACCAGTCGGGGCCGGCAATCCGATTGAAGGCGATCAAATGCATGCGATCGGCCGCCTCCACAATGCCACGTGGACGCGGATCGTCCTGCAGCAAGCCCATGATCTCGTCCGGGCTGACATGCGAATGATCATTCGGAATCGTGGTGGTTCCGCGGGCAATCACCGCGCCATCTCGGTCGAACATCATGTTGAGGCCGCCATTGGGCGGATTTTCCAGCGTGCCGGACAAATAGTCCGTCATCATGATCGAGGTCCCGAAGGCACCCAGAAGGGTCTCCCCCTCCCGCATCGGCATGCGGCAGGCCGTCGCCGAGCGTTCGCCGCTGTCATTGTAGACAAAGCGCGAAAGCCGCGTGCACTGCATGTCACTATTGGGATTGGTCACCAGCGAGAAGAGACGCGGATCCTCATCAGCCTGGAGCTGGAAGTCGGCCGGGGCTTCGCGCCGGTAGAACATCAGCCGGTCTTCACGCTGCGGCGCGAACATCAGGACGCGGCGGTCCGGCGTGAAATAATAGAGGCTGGAGAAAGTTCCCAGATGCGCCTCACCGACAGCCCGGACGGTGTGGAAAGCGGCCAGATAGCGGCGCTGGTCTTCGACCGTCATCGTTTCGCTGTCGGCCAGAAAGGCGCCGACGCCAAACACATAATCCCCGCTGGCCAGCAATGTGCCATCAAACAGGGCGTCGACGCTGCGGCGGGTCCCGTCGCCGAACTCCGGGAAGAAGCGGTTGAATTCTGCCTCGGCCTGTTCCGGACTGATCTGCTCCAGGCGGCGCAAGAAGGATTGTTCGGCGGCCTCGATATAGGTGCGCGCCTCGTCGAACAAATTCTGTTCGCGGTCGGCCCGGACACGAATATAGGATTGCAGGGTCTCGGCGCGCGCTGTGCGCAGCGCAGAATCCATGACGGCATAGGAAACACACGCGACCACGGTGGCAACAAGCCCCGCAATCACGACATGCCATGCCGCGACCATCCAATTGTGCATCTTCACTGCGCACCCTCCAGTGTCCTGTATACACAATGGTTTGCCGAAGGCGCGTGATATTTGATGAATGCTGTCCTAGCTCTGCAGTTCGCTGTCGGGCAGGGCATCAGCGAGCTGTTTGAGACGGGCGCAGAATAAGGCCTGCTCGGCCGGGCTGAGATGCGCATTGGCCTCCCGCGGCACCGCTTCCACGGCCGGCTTGAGACCCGAATAGAGCGCGGCCCCGGCTTCGGTCAGGAAGAGATGACTGACCCGGCCATCCACCTGTGAGGCCTCGCGGACCAGATAACCGCCCGAAAGAAGGGCCTTGGTCGCCCGGCTGACAATGCCCTTGTCCATCGGCGTCATCGACACCACATCCACAGCCGTCCGGCCCGGGCTTTCGGCAATCGCCGCCAGCACCCGCCATTGCGACAGGTTGAGCCCGGCTTCCCGCTTCACGATGGCGGCGGTCCTGCGGGATATACGGTCCGCCAGAACGGTGACCTGATAGGGCCAGTATTCATCGAGACGAATGGCGTCGGGCGGCGTCGGAGCCGTGATGGATTTCGGTTCGGTCATTTCGCCATAATAGTTGCAATCACAACTTGACGCAATAGCAACCAATATGATAGCGAAGCGTCAAAATCGGGTCCGTGCCTCCGCACGCGGAGGGCACCCCTTCAATCCAGGAGACGAGACATGGCAGATCTGTTCGAAAATCCGATGGGCCTCTGCGGCTTTGAGTTCGTGGAATTTGCAGCACCGGAGCGCGGTGTGATCGAGCCGGTCTTCCAGACGATGGGCTTTACCCATATTGCCAATCACCGCTCCAAAGACATCGAGCTGTGGCGCCAGGGCGATATCAACTTCCTGATCAATTACGAGCCGGGCACGCCGGCCGCCTTCTTCGCCGCCGAGCACGGCCCGTCCGCCTCCGGCATGGGTTTCCGCGTGAAGAATGCGAAACAGGCCTATTCCCTGGCGCTGGAAAAAGGCGCCCAGCCGGTCGAAACCGAAACCGGCGTTTCCGAACTGCGCCTGCCGGCCATCAAGGGTATCGGTGGCGCCACGGTTTATCTGATCGACCGGTTCGAAGATGGTCAGTCCATCTATGACATCGATTTTGAATATCTGGACGGTGTCGAGCGCCATCCCGAAGGCTGCGGCTTCAAGGTGATCGATCACCTGACGCACAATGTCTACAAGGGCCGCATGGACTATTGGGCCAAGTATTACGAGGACCTCTTCAACTTCCGCGAAATCCGCTATTTCGACATCAAGGGCGAATATACCGGCCTGCTGTCGCGCGCGATGACCGCACCGGACGGGCTGATCCGCATCCCGCTGAACGAAGAGAAGTCCGACGGCGTTGGCCAGATCGAGGAATATCTGCGCGAGTACAAGGGCGAAGGCATCCAGCACATCGCCTTCTCCTGCGACAATCTCGTGGAATGCTGGGACCGCCTGAAGGCCTGCGGCGTGAAATTCATGACCGCCCCGCCGGAAACCTATTACGAGATGCTGGACGAGCGCCTGCCGGGCCATGGCGAGCCGGTCGCGGAATTCCAGAAACGCGGCATCCTGCTGGACGGCACCACCGAAGGCGGCCAGCCGCGTCTCCTGCTGCAGATCTTCGGCGAGAAGGCGATCGGCCCGATCTTCTTCGAATTCATCCAGCGCAAGGAAGACGAGGGCTTCGGCGAGGGCAATTTCAAGGCCCTGTTCGAGAGCATCGAACGCGACCAGATCAATCGCGGCGTCATCCAGGCAGCGGAATAAGAGGTCACCATGTCGGTCAATCTCAAGCGCATCCACCACGTCGCCTACCGGTGCAAGGACGCCAAGGAGACGGTCGATTTCTACAAGCGCGTGATGAATATGGATCTGGTCCTGGCCATCGCGGAAAACGAAGTGCCGTCGACCAAGGAACCGGACCCGTACATGCACATCTTCCTCGATGCGGGGATGGGCAATGTGCTGGCCTTTTTCGAACTGCCGAACTCGCCGGAAATGGGTCGTGACCCGCAAACCCCGGCCTGGGTGCAGCACATCGCCTTCGAGGTGGAAGACCTCGACGCGCTGGAAAAGGCCAAGGCCCATATCGAAGCCGAAGGCCTCGACGTGCTCGGCCCGGTCAATCACGGCATTTTCAAATCCATCTATTTCTTCGACCCGAATGGTCACCGTCTCGAACTGGCGGCCAATACGGGAACCCCGGATCAGATGAAGCAGCTCAATGAAGTTGCGTCTCTGATGATCGAAGAGTGGAGCCAGACCAAGCGCGCCCCCAAGCACGCCGCCTGGCTGCACGAACAGGACTGACGCATTCCCCCAACCGGCCTCAGTCCCTGAACGCCCCGGCACCTCCCTGCCGGGGCGTTTTTCTTGTCCGCCAGCCCGGGAGTTAACCCTAAATTGGAACCGTCCGGTCTAGTCAGAGCGGGTCCGGACCGAGGTGACACCCCATGCAAGCCAGCCACCCCAGCGAAACCACCGCCGCCTTCAGCACCCGTCTTGAGCTGGCGCCGGATTTTGCCGCCCATCTTCGCGCAATCGAACCGGGCCTGGTGGAAGCGCTCCAACCGCTTCTGGCCCCCTATGCGGCCCGCTTCTCCACCGGTGATACCGGCGTGGACTTCAGCGGCGACGAACCGGCCGTGATCATCCTCCAGCACCTGGTGGAAAAAGCGGCTGAACACTGGACCGGCCATTCGGAACCGGAAGCCCCCTGGGCCCATCATCTCCTGCAGAGTGTCATCACCGATGCCCTGCAGCGGGACCTGGCCTTCCGTCTGCCGGGCCTGAAAATGCCGGTACGCTCCAAAACCCTGATCCAGCACGCCTACATGCAGTCCATGCTGGATCGGGACACGCCGATCACGATCGGCATCGGCTCCACCGGAACCGGCAAGACCCATCTCGCCCTGGCAGCCGGGCTCAACCTGATCGAAGCCGGCAATTGCCGCCGCCTGATCATCACAAGCCCGCACATCAAAGCTTCGCGCAATAGCGACGACCCGGCCGATTTCCATTCCGAACGCCAGCATGCCGCCATCGAGGACGAGCTGAATGATCTGGTCGGCCCCGAGGAGGTGCGCCGCCTGAGAAACGAGAAATGGCTGCAGGTCATGCCGCTGGAACACATGCGCGGCCGCACCTTCCGCAATGCCTTCATCCTGGTCGATGAGGCCCAGGATTTGACCCCGGTCCAGACCCGGATGGTGGTGACCCGCCTCGGCCAGAACGCCCGCATCGTCCTCACCGGAGACCCCAATCACGTCTCTGCAGACACACCTGGCCCGTCCGGCCTGGAGCATCTGATCTCCCTTCTGGATGATCGGCCGATCGCCCGCGTCTTTCGCTTCACCGCCCGACAGGTCGTCCGCAACCCGGTCGTTGCGGAACTGGAAGAGCTGTATGAGCACTCCAGCAAGGCTGACTGACGCCTTCGCCTGAACACTGGACAAAACCGGTCCGCATCCCCCTTCCACCACTTGCCGTTTTATTGAAGAGTGTCACTCAACCGGCTGGGGAGGCGGTATTTGATGATTCTGGCCCGTATCACCAAGGCCTTGCGCGAGCAGAACTGGCTCGCCGTCGCGATCGAGTTTGTCATCGTCATTCTCGGTGTCGTCATCGGTTTCCAGATCACCGAATGGCGTGCCGGACAGGCCGATCGCGAGAGCGAGCGCACCTATCTGGCCCGCCTTCACCAGGACATGGTGCAATCGACCTGTGCGCTTCAGCTGGACGCCCATGTCACGAATGACTGGCATCGCCGCGCACGGCAGACGTTGGACGCGTTCTTGACCGATAATCCCGAGGCCGTCGAAGAGGGCGGATTCGAGCTGATCGCCTCGACCCGGATCCGGACCAGCTCGCTCAGCCGCGCCACCCTGAATGAACTGGTCAATGGCGGGCAGATGAATCTGATCGCTGACAGCCAGTTGCGGGCACAGATCGCCGAGGCCGACGCCTATTTCGCGTCGATGGAAGAATTGATCCAGGTCCTCGTCAGCGCCCAGGACAGCTTTCTGCGTGACGTTCAGAACCGGCTGGAGCCCGTGCCGGGCGAGGTCTACGCCGTCACTTATGACTTCCAAACCCTCGCCGATGACCAGGAATTCCTGAATGCGCTGGGCCATGCCCTGCGTGTCACGCATGTCAATCGTGTCTGGCTGAACAATATGGCCGAAGCCGCGGATGAGCTGCGCGGAGTCCTGGCCGAGGCGATCAGTGAAGAGACCGGCGCACTCGAGTGCGACCTGCCGGAGAGCCTGCTGTGATCCTGTCCCGCCTTTCCCGCGCCGTGCGCCAACAGAACTGGTTCGCCGTTGCGCTTGAATTCGTCATCGTGGTTGCGGGTGTCCTGCTCGCCTTCCAGTTCTCGCTGATGAGCCAGCAACAGGCCGAGCGTGCGCGTGTCGTCGCGCAGATCGAACTGGTCGAGGCGGAGATGCGCATAAATTTGGAGCGCATCCGCACCAATCTGGAAACGCTTGAGACAAGTAACGCCAATCTCAGGGAGCTGCGCGTCCAACTCGCCGAGTTTAACGAAGAGACAGACACAACCCGACTGGACGGGCTGGCTCTCTACGCCTTCAGCCATCCTGAACTCGACGTCGAGTCCTTCGCAATTGAGCGGCTTGAGGGCATGGACGGGCGCCAGCTGATCAGCGGCACCGAGCTGGAATCCGCCCTCGTCGAATGGCGGCGTTTCATTCGGGTCTTGAGAGACACGGAGATCAATATCGAAGCCATGATCGAGCAGACCAATACCGGCAGCAAATTCGAGCACCTGTCGATTGAGGCGATAGTCCGGGCCTTTCCGGAGATCGGGTTGGTCGAGCCTGTCCCAGTACGCTTCGAAACCGACTGGCGCGCGCTGTCGCAGGACCCGGAATTCGCGGACCATCTAGCCTTGTTCGCGCTCAACCTCGAGTTTCTCTGGCTGACAAATCAGTGGCTGGAAACCGCAACGCAGGAGCTGCTTGAGGCCATAGACGAGAGGGGCGCCGAATGATCCTGCCCCGTATCCGCAAGGCCCTAAAGGACCAGAACTGGCTCGCCGTCAGCCTGGAGTTCATCATCGTCATTGCCGGTGTTGTGATCGGTTTCCAGGTGACCCAATGGGCTGAAAACCGTGCCGAGTCCGAGCGGCGCGAGATCGCGTTGGCACGCCTCCACCGCGAAATGGAAGCCACGGTTGGCCTGCTCGACCGGATGACAGAACTCTATGAAGTCCAGAACGCCGCACGCACCGAAGCCATCGAGCGTTTGCTCGCACGCGATTTCGAGGGGATGGACGAGGAGCGGATGATCGATGCCATTACAAGCGTCTCACTCTTTCCGGCCTATGCGCCCCAGCAAGGCGTCTACACCGAGATTATCAGTTCCGGCATGTTGTCCAGCCTGGGCGATGAGGCCTTCCGCGATACGCTTGGCGCCTATCAGTCCCAGGCGCTCTTCCTGCAGGGTCAGATCGATTATCTGCGCAACGGTGCCATCGGCGAGGGAAGAATATCCTCCTTCAGCGCGGTTCGGATGCAGTATGCGCCCGGCACACCGCGCGAGCGCCGCCACGTGATCGACTGGCAGCAAGCCGCCGAGGATGACGCCTTCATCGAACGCCTCCTCTATGGAAACAACAGCATGCGCGCGATGGGCGGCTGGTGGCAGGAAACACTTCTAGCGGCCCGCGCCGTGTGCGCCGAGACGAGCCGCCTGACCGGCACGCCCTGCAACCCACCGGAACGGACATTCGAATGATCCTGTCCCGTATCACCCTGGCCCTGCGCGAGCAGAACTGGCTCGCTGTCGCGATCGAATTCGTCATCGTCATCCTGGGCGTCGTGATCGGCTTCCAGATCAGCAGCTGGAACCAGGTCC
This sequence comes from Maricaulis parjimensis, assembly GCF_016817355.1. GTDB lineage: Bacteria > Pseudomonadota > Alphaproteobacteria > Caulobacterales > Maricaulaceae > Maricaulis > Maricaulis parjimensis. The sequence goes on along the minus strand of NZ_JADOTT010000001.1, from coordinate 801,353 downwards.
AGGCAGACCGGCGGGGCGAAACCGAGCTCCTGCACAGGCTGCACAATGATCTTCTGGTCCTGGCAGAGGGCAGGGATCAACTCAGTCCCGCCTATGGGGGGCTGCTGGAACGTGTCCTGATTGCGCGTCGCGCCTTGCTGAGCGAAACACCCTCGGCCGGACTGGAGCCTGAGATCTGCGCAGCCCTGGCCGCCTCACATGATTTCGACCAGCCGCCGGATTCCCTGCCCACGATCGAGGAGCTCATCGCGACCGGGCGCATGGACCTGATCCGCGATGACGGCGTGCGGGAGCAGGCCCTCTCCACCCTGCAATTGCGCGATTTTGCCCGCAGCGTCCGCCAGAACCTGTTCGAGGCCCAGGTCTCGCTGATGAGCGCCCACCCGGAGCATTTCGAACTTTCACTCGAGACCCGGCCGGATGGGCGGGAGAGCGTAAGGATCGAGTGCAATCTGGACAGTATGCGCGCCGACCCGGCCTTCCTCGCCGACATCGTCCTGAACACACGCGGCCTGACGGATTTCGTGTCCTTCCCGCTCGGCTTCGTGGATATGCATCTGGACCGGCTGCATGCCGAAGTCGATGAAGCCCTGGGTCTGGAGACCGGCCACCCGCACCGGGGCGAAACGGAGGCCACCGAATGATCCTGTCCCGCATTGCCAAAGCCCTGAAGGACCAGAACTGGCTCGCCGTCGGCATAGAGTTTGTGATCGTCATCCTGGGCGTCGTGATCGGTTTTCAGGTCACGGTCTGGAATTCCGGGCGTGTCGCCGAGGAAAGGGAATTCGCCATCCTGGACCGCCTGCGCGACGAGCTGGCCGTGGACCAGGCCGAGCGCCAGCAAAGCCGAAACAACGCCTTTCGGCTGGCCTCGCTGCGCGAAACCGTCGGCATTGTTTTCAGCGACGCCGAGGTCGAACTGACCGCGCGGCAATGCAACGCGATTCAAACGGCAAGCTATTATTCCGACGCCTCGGCGTCTTCCGCCCTGCCGGCCCTGCAGGAATTGCTGAACGATGCGCAGGGCCTCAATCTCATTTCCGACGAAACCCTGCGTCTCGCCATCGCAGAGTACGTCCATTTCCGTGAAGGTGTGCCGCGCTTGGTCGACTGGCATGTGCGCGGATCGGTCAATTTGCCGACCGCCTTTCCGGAGCTGTTGCCCCAAACAGCGCACATCGATGAGGAGGACGGCAACATCTATCCGACCAGCGAATGCGATCTGGCCGCCATGCGCAGCAATCGCGCTTTCCTCAACGCGTTCTCGGAGAATGCCTGGCGGTATGAATTGTATTTCCGCTATGTGGTGCAAGCTCATGACACGCGCGTTGACGCCCTGATTGGCGAGATTTCCCACGTATTGGGCGACACGCCGGAGGCTGACGCCGCAGAGGAGGCCGCCGAATGATCCTCGCCCGTCTCAGCAAGGCCATCCGCGAGCAGAACTGGTTCGCCGTCGGTATCGAATTCATCATCGTCATTCTCGGTGTCGTGATCGGCTTTCAGGTGACGTCCTGGAATGAGGAGCGCACGGAACGCGAGACCGAGCAGATCTATCTGTCGCGCCTCTACAGGGACATGCAATTGTCCGTCTGCCGCATTCAGCGGGAGCGCGACAATGTTGCCGAATGGAATGGCCGGGCACAGACAACCCTCAACGCGCTGCTTTCGCGCGACCCGGATGCCGTGACGGACAGCGGGTTCGAACTGGTTGCTTCCACCCGCGTCCAGACCGGCTCACCGTTCCGGGCAACCCTGAACGAGCTGATCAATGGTGGCCGCGCCAATATCATCACCAATGAGACCTTGCGGGCCCAGATTGCCGAAACGGATGCCGAGCTGACATCCTATGATGAATATATCCAGATACTTGTGAACGCTCAGGGAACTTTCCTGAACGAGGTGCATTCGCGCCTGCGCCCTTCGCCCGGTTCAGTCTATCGCATCACCTATGATTTCGAGGCCCTGGCCGATGATGATGTCTTCCTCAATTCGCTTGGCCACGCCCTGCGCATCACCGACGCCAACAAGGCTTGGCTGGGCGACATGGCCGATGTCGCCGACAATCTGCGGGTCGCCGTCGGGACAGAGCTGGGACTGGACGTGCCCGACGAGCTGGATTGCGACACCCTCGATGGAGACGCGGAATGATCCTCTCCCGCATCCGCAAGGCGCTGACCGACCAGAACTGGCTGTCGGTCGGGATCGAGTTTGTGATCGTGGTCGCCGGCGTCATGCTGGCCTTCCAGGTCACGGCCTGGAATGAGCGGCGGCAGGATGATGCCCGGGTGGGCCAGGCGCTGGCCCAACTCCAGCTCGAGAGCGAGCAGACCATCCAGGCCCTGCGCGGGCGGATCGAAGCGGACGCGGAACGACAGGCCGAGCGGACCCTGATGGTCCGGGTCGCCACGACCGGCGAGCTGGCCGAGGAAGACCGGGACAGCTTCGATCGCGCTATCGCCCAACTCATGTATTTCTCCCTGCCACCGATCCGCCAGAATACGTATGCGGCGCTGGAACAGGCTGGTGATCTGGCCCTGATCTCCGATCCCGGCCTTATCATCGAGCTCACACGCTATCAGGGCCGGGTAGGCTGGATCGAAAGCCAGCATGACAGCTTCCGCAGAGGGTTGACCGAGTTCACGGACCGTCTGAGCCGTTTCATCGTGCACCTGCCCACCGAGGATCCGCGTGTTACACGGGTCGAGGTCGACCTGGAGCGGCTCCGTTCCGACCCGTCCCTGGTCAGCGCCCTCGTCCAGATCGCCCGCATGCAGGCCATTTTTGCCCATTATGTCGTCCAGCTGGAGGCCCACACGGTCGAGCTCTGCCATCGCCTGTCCGAGGAAACCGGGCGTGCCTGTGACACGGGAGATACCGAATGATCCTCTCCCGCATCCGCAAGGCGCTGGCTGACCAGAACTGGCTCGCCGTCGGCATCGAATTCGTGATCGTCATTCTGGGTGTCGTCATCGGTTTCCAGATCAGCCAGGCCGGGCAAGCGCGCGCTGAACGGGCCCACGCCTATGACGCCCTGGCCCGCATCGACCTGGAAATCCGCAACATCATGGGGGCTCGCAGCCTGTCGCGGCCCAATGTCTATGCGCGGGAACAAGCCCTGATCGAGGCCCGCCCCATCATCACGGGCGATGTCGCCGCGGAGGCTTTGACATCTGCGCAATGCAACGCCTTGGCCCAATCCGGCGATCTCAACATGGCGCCGGACGAAATTCCGACTCTCGGCGAGATCATCGACACCGGCGCCCTGGCCGCCATCGAGAATGAGGATGTCCGCGCTTCCATGATGCGGCTTGTGGCCCGCCGCCAGTCTGTCCGGGAGTGGACCCGCCAGGAGGTTGCCCGGGCCGATGACCTGGCCATGAGATTTCCGACCCTGATCTGGCACGAACTGATAGCAGATCCGGATGATGATGATGGCTGGGACCGGCGAGCGGTCTGCGATCTCGACGCCATGCGCGCCTCCCCGGAATTCCGGGCCAGCATGATGCGCAATTACGGGGCGGTCCGGACCCAACGCAGCTTCGTCTATGACTTCATCGACGAGTCCCTCAACAATCTCCATGACGCGATCGATGCCGAGCTTGGCCTGTCGCATGAAGAGATGGAGACCGCACCATGATCCTCTCCCGCCTGTCCCACGCCATTCGCGAACAGAACTGGTTTGCCGTAGCGCTGGAATTCCTGATCGTGCTGGCCGGTGTGGTCATCGGCTTTCAGGTGTCCGCCTGGAATGAAGCCCGACAGGACCGGGAACGCGAAGCCCTGATCGTGCAGCGCCTGCAAGCAGACTTCACGGACATCACCCAGCAAACGGCCCTGACGATTGACCAACTGGAAGCCCGGATCATAGCGGGCGACACCTTTGCCCGCCTCCTGCAGGAGGCACCGGAGGGCAGCGATACCGAGGCCTTCTTCACGAGCCTGAGCCAAGCGGTCGGCACACCGGTGCCCCTGGGGCGGTCCGCCACCTATGCCGAGCTGCTGGCGTCCGGCGAGATGCGGCTGATCCGGTCGGAAAGTCTGCGCACTGCTCTGGTGGAATTCGATGAACAGGTGCGCCGACAGGAGCTGGCCTATGCGTCCCTGGCCCGCCTGATCACCGACAATGCCGGCATTCTGGTACAGGCCCAGTCCTTTTCCCTTGAGGATACCGCAGCCCTGCCACCCCATCTGGAAGCCGCCATCGCGGAAATCCGCCGCTCGCCCGACACGTTTACTGCGGCCCGTCTGACGCAAAGGGTCAACCAGGTGAATCTGTACTGGCATCGCGGCACTTTGGAGCGGGCACAGGCAGTCCTGGATATCCTTCCGGCCCTGTCCGACCCGGAACCATGACCCGTTCAGGCTGGATCACGATCACCGGCTTTGCCCTGGTTCTGGCCGTCAGTGTTTTCCTGCTGGAATGGCTGGAATACCGGCTCTGGAGCCGCCGGATGGGCGTGGAGGTCTTTGCCGGACTGCTGGCGGTCGGATTTGCCGGATTGGGCATCTGGCTCGGCTTCCATTTGACCCGGCGCGCACCGGCCACACCTTTCATCCGGAATGAGGCGGCCCTGTCGTCCCTGGGCATCACCCCACGTGAATTGACGGTTCTGGAGGCCCTGGTCAGCGGCGGATCCAACAAGACAATCGCGGAAAGTCTGGGTGTTTCCGCCAACACGGTGAAGACCCACACAGCCCGCCTCTACAACAAGCTGGGCGTGTCAGGCCGGATCGAAGCCATCGAGCAGGCCCGCCTGCTCCGCCTGATTCCGGCCTCCGGCTCGTTCGAAAAGACCCGTCCGCCTGATCGCGGCGAACATCTGTGATTTCACGAAAATCACCCGACCGGGTGACGACAGACCTGCACCCGGACACCCCTCTGTGAGCCGTCTCAAAACGAAAGGCACACACCATGACCCGTATCATCCTGATTTTCGGCAGCCTGTCCGGACTGATCGTATCCGCCCTCATGGTCCTGGGCTTCACCCTGCTCAGCGGTGAGCATGGCGGCGCGTCAGAGGCCTTTGGCTATCTGACCATGTTGCTGGCCCTGGCGTTCATCTTCCTGGCGATCAAACGGCATCGCGACATCAATCTGGGCGGCGCGATCAAATTCTGGCCGGCGCTGGCGCTCGGCCTTTGCGTCGCAGCCTTGGCGGGCGTGTTCTACACGATCACCTGGGAGGCCTATTTCAACCTGTCCGGCGGAGCCTTCATGGAGGCCTACATGGCCGGTCAGATCGAGGCCCAGCGCGCCGCCGGCGCCAGCGATGCTGACATCGCCGCCTTCCAGGCCTCGATGCAGGGCTTTGCCGACCTCTATGCCAATTGGTGGTTCCGCATGCCCATGACCTTTGCCGAGATTTTCCCGGTCGGCGTCCTGGTCAGCCTCGTTTCAGCGATCCTGTTGAGAAACCCGCGCCTCCTGCCCCGGACAGCCTGACCCGGTGGGCCCGTTCCGGTCGGCGCGGCAATTGCAAACGAGACGTTAACAACAGGACGTCTGTTGCAAAACGAGGCGATCGGGACAAGGCTGGAAAGATGGCAGAGAAATCGGCACATCAATCACTCACCGAAGACGAGAACCACGCCATGCGCATCCTGTGGGATCGCGGCGGTGCGTCTGTGGGTGAGCTGGCCATGGCCACCCAGCGCCCGGCCGGTGAGCTGCTGAACCTGCTGCGCGGCCTGCGCAACAAGGGCGCCGTCTCGCGGCACCAGACCGGCCGCGATGTCATCTACCGGCCGCGCCTGAACCGGGAAACGGCCCGCACCCATGCGCTGGGCCGTCTTCTGTCCGGCGATCAGCCGGCCGGATCGAATGGTCTCGGCGTGGTCGTACTGCGAGAAAGCGATATCGACCCGAAGGACTGGGCAGACCTTCAGGCCGAGATTGCCGAACGCCGCAAGGGCTAGTTCTCCGACAGGAAGCTACGGACATCGGCCAGCGTTCGCGCCGGGTCCTCTTCCTGTGCGACATGCCCGAGATCCGGATAGAGAATGACCTGGGCATCCGGCATGGCCGCCTCGAATTGCGCGGCATGATCCACCGGAACCATGGCATCGCGCTCACCCCAAAGGATCAGTGTCGGCGCTGTCACCCGGGCAAGATCCGCCTCGGGATCCGGCAGGGTGAAGACTTCCAGCCGCTCCACCATCGCCTCACCGACACCGTCGCGGCGCATCAGGGCGTGCACGCGGGTCGGCACAGAAGGGTCCATCCGCGTGGAGTCGCCATAAAGGGCACCGGTGGCTGCTGCCACCATGGCTTCCGGTGCCTGGGTGAGAAAAAAGCTCACGCCAATGGGGACCGGTACCGGGTCTTCGGTGACCCCATTGATCGAGAAGCCGCCCGGCGAAACCAGAACAAGGCCCTGCACCCGGTCCGCATGGTCGACAGCATAGCGCCAGGCCACCAGACCGCCGAGCGAATTGCCGGCCAGATAGGCCTGGTCAATCTCCAGCGCATCCATCAGACCGGCCAGGAAATCCACCGTCTGCGGCACAGAATATCGCGCCTGCGGATCCGGTCCGGTGAGACCGTGACCGGGCAGGTCCATGCGGATCACGCGATAATCCGCTGACAGGTCCGCCGCCCAGCCATCCCAGCTTTCCAGGGAGTGGGAAAAACCGTGCACCAGCACGATGGCCGGTGCGTCGTCCGGACCCTCGATCCGGACCCGGGCCGTGACCCCGTCCACATCGACCAGCTGGTCGGCCGCGTCCCACCAATAAGGGGACTCAATCGCCGCCACAGGTTCCGCATCAGGACCAGCCCGGCCCAACAGCAACCAGGCCGCCCCCGCCGCAACAATCAGGACAATGGCCAGGAGCCAAACAAAGCGTGACATTTTCCGTTCCCCGAACTGGAGGTGTTCATGAAAAGACCGGCACTTCGGGTGAAGCGCCGGTCCAGTTTAGCCGCTTCGGGCGCGCCGGGGAGGTGCCGGCGCGCCCAAGGCTGATCAGTAGCGGAAGGCTGCCGTGGCCGTGACGGTGCGCGGATTGCCGTAATAGGCGATCAGCGTACCTTCCAGACCCAGTTCCGGTGCCAGCGTCGCATTATTGACGAAGTCATAGCCGGAGACCTTGTACTCTTTGTCCGTCAGGTTGCGGCCGTGCAGGCCGAATTCCCAACGATCATCCGAGCTGGTCCAGACCACGGAGGCGTTCCACAGCGTGTAGGCCGGCTGGTCGAGCAGCGGGAAGGGGAATTCGAACTGGCTGGAGTCGCCACGGTGGCTGAGCGTGTTGAGCACGGCCAGGTCACCATCACCCATTGGGCGGGTATAGGTCGCCGTCAGCGAGGCGGTGACGTCCGGCGTGTTCTGGATCACGACATCGCTGGAAACGTCGACACCGAAGGCATTGACGAACTGGTCGTACTGACCGTCCAGCAGACCCAGGGCCCAGGTGAAGGACAGGTTGTCATCCTCGTGGAAGATGCCGTCGACCGCATCCAGATAGCCTTCATACTCGATACCGCGAATGGTGGCGGCACCGGCATTGGTCGTGACGCCCGTGAAGGTGTCGTTGACGCCGTCATTATTGGTGTCCACGCCCACGGAACCCGGCACCTGGATGTCGGTATAGTCCATGTTGAAGAAGGCCAGGGCATGACGGTAGCGACCGCTCTGGAAGCGCCAGCCGATTTCGATGCTGTCGACCGACTCCGGATCAAAGGCCATGAAGTTGAAGATGTCATCGGCATCCACAGCACCGGAACCGTTCAGGTCCGGAGCCGCCGAGGTCTGGCCGCGCGGGTCGAAACCGCCGCCTTTGAAGCCCTGGCTGAACGTCGCATAGATATTGTGCTGATCGTTCGGCTGCCAGGCCAGCGTCACCGTCGGGGAGAAATCATCCCAGGAGTTCGTGCCGTTGAAGTCCGACGTCGTCGCGATCGGGATACCGGCGCCACCGAAGAATTCGGAGAAGCCGCCGATATAGGTGCGGCGCAGGACCTGCGAGGTGCGTTCGTCCTCGGTGTAGCGGCCACCCAATGTGACGCTCCACTGATCGGTCAGGTCATAGGTGAAGTTGGCAAAGACGGACCAGGTCTTGGTGTCGACATCGCCAAAGGTCTGGGCGTTCAGGCCCGGCAGACCGATCAGCGTACCGGTGTTTTCCAGCAGCACGTCGAAGACGGTCGAAGCATTGGCGTCGAGGTAGAAATACCCCATCACACCGCTGAGACGATCACCCGTGTAGAGCAGCTGGAATTCCTCGGAGAACTGCTCGTTCTCATAGATGGCCGGAACATCCAGGTCGCCGGACGGCAGGTTGTCGAAGTCGATCGGCGTGACAGAGGTGTCATTGCGATCGGACAGGATGTTGCGAACCGTCCAGTTCTCGTTGATCTGCCATTCGGCCGTCAGGGACAGGCCTTCGGATTCAACTTCCTGCTCGACCACATTCAGGCCGGAGCGGGTGTCGAACACGCTGTCCAGAACCGGAGCGCCGGAGAAGGCACCCGGGGTCAGGCGGTGACCACCACGCGGCGTGGAGTCGTCCTGGACATTGTCATAGGACAGACGGAAGAACAGGCTGTCGGTCGGCTCCCACTCGGCCGAGAGGCGCAGGCCCAGAACGTCCTTGTTGGCATTCTCTTCGCCCGTGGTCAGGTTTTGGCCGAAACCGTCACGCTGGATGTTGGCGACAGCACCACCAACGCGGAACGTGTCGGTGAGCGGCATGGAGCCGGACACGATCTGGTCGAACTGGCCATAGGTGCCGAAGTTGACGCGGGCATTGAAGGTCGGCTGATCCGGGTCCAGACGGCGGGTGACGTATTTCACGGCACCACCGATCGTGTTGCGGCCATAGAGCGTACCCTGCGGGCCGCGCAGGACTTCGATCCGGTCGACATCATAGATGTCCAGAACGGCCGCCTGCGGACGGTTCAGATAGATGTCGTCGACATAGATGCCGACACCGGCTTCGAAACCGGCAACCGGGTCCTGCTGGCCGACGCCACGGATGAAGGCGGACAGGGTGGAGTTGGTGCCGCGCGACACTTCCAGCGTCACGTTCGGCGTGGTTTCGGCAATCGCGGTGATGTCGATCGCGCCCATGTCTTCCAGGGTATCCCCGGAAATGGCGGTCACGGACATCGGCACGTCCTGGATGGTCTCTTCGCGACGGCGGGCCGTGACGGTGATGACATCATTGGTCTGGCCGGCGCCCTCGTCCTGGGCCAGGGCCGGAGCAGCGACAAAGGCCGTGCTGGCGACCGTGCTCAGAAGGAGCGCGGCTTTGGTCATGTTGCGGATCATGGTGAGATACTCCCCTCGATTTTTCGTTGGTACTCGGCTCCGGCAAGAATGCGGGAGGCGAACTGGTCGACCGCATGCGCAAATTCTTCAGCTTGCTCGAGATGCGGCGTGTGCCCGGAATGGGCAAACTCTAGGCGGTCTGCCTGAGGCAGGGTGTCGACGAGATACCGGCTCGTCTCCGGTCCGTAGGCGGCGCTTTCAGCACCGTGCGCAACCAGAATGGGCAGGCTCATATCACCCAGGGCCGGTCGCATGTCCTGGGAGGTCATCGAACTCCACAGAACAGCCATCGCCTCGCCGTCCCGGCGCGACAATTCTTCAGCGGTCTCTCGGACCAGTCCGGCATCCGTGCTGCCGGACGCGAACAGGCGCGGCGCAAACCCGGCGGCATAGGCCGGCCAGTTGGCGCGCATCAGATCCGTCGCCCGGGCACTGCCCGACGCATTCAACCCGCTGGCCATGCCGAGCGACCAGTCCGTGTCGTTCAGCACGCGCGGCGTCATGTCTTCGACAACCAGGCCGGACAGGCGCGCAACACCGCTCTGGCGGATCATTGCCCAGGCAATCATCGCCCCCATCGACCAGCCGATCAGGACGACATGGTCCAGCTCCAGCTTGTCCATGAGCTCGGCGAGATCAGCGGCCAGCGTATCAATATCCAGCGGCAGGCTGCCGGCCGGCGTATCCCCGTGGGCCCGCAGGTCCGGCACAATCACCCGGTAGCGGTCCCCGAGGCGATCTGCCAGATCGGCAAAGAAACTGCGGCTCGCCGCCCAGCCATGAACGGCCAGGATGACGGGCCCGGATCCGGTGTCGGAAAAAACCATGGGGGTTCCGTCACGCAGGACGACCTGTCCCGCGCTGTCACGCTTCAATGCTCGGTCCTGACGGACGTGCAGCACGTGATCTCTCCCCTGTCGGCCGTTTGCTTTCGACCTTTGTGTGGCATATTGCTTTGAGGGCAATCTTGTGAAAACTGAATCATATGTCAACTTTTGAAACACACGCGGCGTCGAAAAAACCAAAGACCGCGCGGGGGGAAAGGACACGGAAGAAGTTGCTGGAGGCCGCCGAGGGCGCTTTCGGCGAGAACGGATTCCACACCACTTCCATCGGCGACATTACCCGGCGCGCCTCTGTCGCCCTGGGGACTTTCTACGTCTATTTCGACTCCAAAGACGAAATATTCCGGGCGCTTGTGGCTCATATGGGTGAAATGACCCGAAGCTGGATCGCCGACCGGGTGAAGACGGCGACCGACCGTCTGGACGCGGAATATCTGGGCTTGCTGGCCTATATCGAATTCGCCCGCGCCCACCCCAATCTCTATCGCATCATCGAGGAGTCCCAGTTCGTCGCACCGGACGCCTACCGCCTCCATTATGACAGTTTCGCCGCGCGTTATGAGCGCAATCTGTCGGATGCCACAGCCCGCGGCGAAATCAGCGATGGCGATCAATCGACCCGGGCCTGGGCCCTGATCGGAATGAGCGTCTTCCTCGGCCTGCGCTATGGAATCTGGGACCAGGAACGCAGCGCGGAAGAGGTCGCCCGCGCCGCGGCAGACCTGATCGCCCATGGCCTGAACCAATAGGACGGGACTGAGTGAGGCGATGGATATCATCACCGACATCACAGCCCGCCGGGCAGAGCTAACGCCGGACAAGGTCGCATTTCGCGATGTCCTGACCGGCGACAAGACGACCTATGCGCAGCTGGACCTGCGCGGCGCCCGGACAGCCGGCTATCTCGCCGGCCGGGGTGTCCGACCGGGCGACCGGGTGGGCGTGTTCTGCCGCAACCGGGTGGAGTTTTTCGAGCTTCTCTTCGGATGCGCCAAACTCGGCGCCATCCTGGTCCCGTTCAACTGGCGCATGACCGCCCGCGAACTGCGGGATCTGGTGGATGATTGCGCGCCCACGCTGTGCCTGGCAGGGGGCGAAGAGTTCGCTTTGGCGAGCCAGGCCCTGTCGGATACCGGGATCGAACTGGTCGACCTGGAACAGGACTTCCCGGCGGGCCGTGATGCCGCACAGCCTCATGCCGGGCGCCAAGCCTGGCCAGGCGATGAGACTTGGTACCTGATCTACACATCCGGCACGACGGGCCGGCCCAAGGGTGTGATCCAGACCTACCGCATGGCGCTGGTGAATTACGTCAACATCGCCCAGGCCACCGGCCTGACCGGAGCGGACTCCACCCTCAACTTCCTGCCCCTCTTTCATACCGCAGGCATCAATCTGCACACGCTTCCGGTGCTGATCGCCGGCGGGCAGGTTCACATCATGCCGGGTTTCGATGCAGGTCGCATGCTGGACCTGATCAACCAGGATCAGATCGACATCCTTTTGGGTGTGCCTTCGGTTTTCCGCGAATTGATCGAGCATCCGGACTTCGCGGCGGCGGAGCTGACCCGCGTGCGCCACTGGGCCAGCGGCGGTGCGCCCCTGCCCAACGCGATCGTCGAAACCTTTGCCGAGCGGGGGGCGATCCTGTGTAACGGGTTCGGCATGACAGAGACCGGCCCCACGGCCTTCCTGGCTGACCCCGCACACGCGCTCTCGCATATCGGATCGGTCGGGCAGACACAGATTCTGTCACAGGCCCGCATTGCGGCACCAGATGGCACAATCCTGCCAACGGGCGAGATTGGCGAGGTCCAGTTCTTCGGGCCCGGCCTGACACCGGGCTATTGGCAACGCCCGACTGAAACCGCCGAACTCTTCACCGATGACGGCTGGCTTCGAAGCGGGGATTTGGGCCGTATCGATGCGGACGGGCACGGTTATGTCGTGGGCCGGATCAAGGAGATGTATATTTCCGGCGGCGAAAATGTGTACCCGGCGGAAATCGAGGATGTGCTGGCCCAGCACCCGGCACTGGCGGATATCGCCATCGCCGGAGTCGACGACCACAAATGGGGTGAAGTCGGCTGTGCCTACTATGTCAGCCATGACGGGCAGGAGATTCCCACCGACCAGCTGGAGCGCTGGTGCCGGGACCGCTTGGCCGCCTACAAGGTGCCCCGTCATTTCATCCGGTGTGACAGCCTGCCCCGCACCGCGGCGGGCAAGATCCAGAAGCATCTGCTTCCTGTTCCCCAAATCCGCACCGAGTCCGGCTACGTTCCGACGCCTGACTAGCCGCGTCCCGCACCGGCCCCAGACAACAGGTTCGCCATGACAGTCCCAGCAAGCACGGCCAGCGCGTCGGCCAAGACCGATATCGTCATCATCGGCGGAGGCCATAACGGCCTTGTCTGTGCCGCCTATCTGGCCAAGGCCGGCCTGTCCGTGACCGTGCTGGAGCGGCGGGAGGTGCTGGGCGGCGCTGCGGTCACAGAGGAGTTCCACCCCGGTTTTCGCAATTCTGTGGCGTCCTACACGGTCTCCCTGCTCAACCCCAAAGTCATTGCCGATCTCGACCTTCCGCGGCATGGCCTTAAAGTCGTTGAGCGAAAGGTCGGAAATTTCCTGCCGCTGGAGGATGATTACCTCCTGGCTGGCGAAGGTCTGACCCGGTCGGAAGTCGCTCGCTTTTCGGCACGCGACGCAGACCGCCTGCCGGATTATGAGGCGCGCCTGGAGGCCATCGCCGACACGCTGCGCAACCTTGTTCTGGAGACCCCGCCCAATCTGCGGGAAGACGGCTGGACCAGCGCCCTGCCCGAGCTTCTCAAAACACTCGGCCTCGGATCAAAACTGGGCAAGCTGTCCCTGACGGCCAAGCGGGATTTGCTCGACCTGTTTTCCAAGTCGGCCGGAGATTGGCTGGATGGCTGGTTCGAGAGCGCGCCGATCAAGGCCCTGTTCGGCTTTGACAGCATTGTCGGCAATTATGCCAGCCCCTACACGCCAGGCAGCGCCTATGTCCTGCTGCACCATTTGTTCGGCGAGGTGAATGGCAAGAAGGGCGCCTGGGGGCATGCGATCGGTGGCATGGGGGGGATCACCCAGGCCATGGCTGCGGCATGCCGGGAAGCCGGTGTGGTGCTGGAGACCGGAGCGGCCGTCCGTGAGGTCCTGACGGAACAAGGCCGAGCCTGCGGTGTGGAGCTGGAGGACGGACGGCAATTCGTGGCGCGGGCCGTGGTGTCCAACCTGAACCCCAAACTCCTCTTTTCCAGCCTGGTCGATCCCGGAGACCTGCCGGATGATTTCCGGGAGCGGATCGGCAATTTCCGCTGCGGCTCCGGCACCTTCCGAATGAATGTCGCCCTGTCCGGCCTGCCGCGTTTCACCTGCAAGCCCGAACCCGGTGACCATCTGACCGCCGGCATCATCATTGCCCCCAGCCTCGAATATATGGACCGCGCCTGGATGGATTCCCGCCGGGATGGCTGGTCACGCGAACCCATCGTGGAAATGCTGATCCCATCCACGCTGGACGACAGCCTTGCCCCACCCGGCCAGCATGTCGCCAGCCTGTTCTGCCAGCATGTCGCGCCGGAACTCCCCGAAGGCCGGGACTGGGATGATCATAGAGAAGAAGTCGCCGATTTGATGATCGACACGGTCGATCGCTGGGCACCGGGCTTCAGGGATCTCGTCATCGGCCGGCAGATCCATTCCCCCAAGGATCTGGAGCGCAAATTTGGCTTGGTCGGGGGCGATATTTTCCACGGCGCACTCAGTCTGGACCAGCTCTTTTCGGCCCGTCCGGTCCTGGGCCATGCCGATCATCGGTCTCCCGTGAAAGCCCTTTATCAATGCGGCTCCGGAACCCATCCGGGCGGCGGTGTCACCGGTGCGCCGGGACACAATGCGGCCCGGGAAATTCTCAAGGATTTCGGCAAGCGCATGCCGGCATAAAAAGAGGGCCGGACAGGCAAACCCTGTCCGGCCACGAGGGAAAGAAGCCTGTACGGGCTAGCGCGCCAGCCAACCGCCATCGACCGCCAGAACGGTACCCTGGACATAGTCCGCGGCAGAGGACGCCAGAAAGACGGCGGCGCCGCCCAAATCCTTCGGGTCGCCCCAGCGGCCGGCCGGAATCCGTTCGAGGATCTGCTTGTTGCGATCTTCGTCGGCCTGCAGGGCCGCGGTATTATTCGTCGCAAAATAGCCCGGGGCGATGGCATTCACATTGATACCCTTGGCCGCCCACTCATTGGCCAAGAGCTTGGTCAGGCCGGCAATCGCGCTTTTGGACGAGGTGTAGGACGCCACCCTGATCCCGCCCTGGAAAGAGAGCATGGAGGCGATGTTGATGATCTTGCCGCCTCCGGCCGGGATCATCCGCTTGGCCGCAGCCTGGCACAGAAAAAAGGCCGACTTGATGTTCACGTCCATGACGCTGTCCCAGTCGTCCTCGGTGAAGTCGATCGCGTCATTGCGGCGGATGATGCCTGCATTATTGACCAGGATATCGATGGCCCCGGCCTTCTCGACGGTCTCCGCAACCACGCCCTCGACGCAGGAGGGGTCGGAAAAATCGGCCTTCACCTCAAAGAAGCGGCGCCCCAGCGCCTCAACAGCCCGGCCGGTTTCCGCCGCGCTGGATCGCCCGGCAACCGCAATATCGGCGCCCGCCTCGGCCAGCGCCACAGCCATGCCCTGGCCCAAGCCGGTATTGCCGCCAGTGACGAGGGCGACCTTGCCTTCAAGGCTGAAGGGATTGCTCATGAATGTCTCCGTCTCTGTCGGTAGAATGCCGGTTAGGCCAGCACGCCGCGGATGTAGTCGGCGATCGCCTCGTCCTGGCAATTGGCAAAGAAATATTCCTGGAATTTCTCGCCCGCGATCGCGGCCTTGAGCAGGTCCTGATCGACCGTCTTCAGGACGGTCAGCATGTCATGGCAGGACGCCGCCTTGAGATCCGTGAGAATGCCCCGGTTCTTCGCCATGATCTCAGCGCGTTCCTTGGGGTAGCCAGCGCCGGCCTCGAACTCGAAGATCTTGCGGTAGCAATCTTGAAGGTTCAGCTCGGCCGCCCAGCCAAATCCCTTGGCATAGGGCATAGAGATGGCGTTGCCAGCATTGATCTGACCAAACAGGAAGGCATCGGTCGGGTCAATGATCAGGCCACAGAACACGCCCGGCATGGAATTGGCTGCAAGGTTGGAGCCCATCCCCGTCCCGCAACCCGTCACCACGAAGTCCGCAGCCTTGGAATTGATCAGAAGACCGGCCAGCAAACCATTCATCACATAGGTCAGCGAGGCTTTGTCCTCCGGCGAGTACATGCCGTAGTGGAAGACTTCATGACCGAGGGGTTCGGCAACGGCCTTGAGGGCATCATGAACAATGTCGCTTTTGGCGGCTTGGCTGTTTTCAATGATGAGCGCGATCTTCATGGGAGCATCCTGTCTCAATTGAGGGCGTCGAGCTTGTAGGCGCGTTTCGCCAGATTATAGGAAAGGTCGGTGATCAGGTCGGCGGCTTCGTCCTCGCCGAGGCGATGTTCCGCCACCAGGCCGGCCAGAAAGGCGCAATCCACCCGCCGCGCCATGTCATGGCGGGCCGGGATGGAGAGGAAAGCACGGGTATCGTCGTTAAAGCCGACCGTGTTGTAGAAGCCGGCTGTCTCGGTGGTGTGCCGGCGAAAGCGCATCATGCCTTCCGGACTGTCATGGAACCACCAGGCCGGGCCCAGTTTGAGGACGGGATAGTGGCCCGCCAGCGGCGCGAGTTCGCGCGAATAGCTGGTCTCGTCGAGGGTGAAGACGATGATATCGAGACCCTTTTCGCTGCCGAAACGATCCAGCAAGGGCTTGAGCGCGTGGACATAATCCGTTCGGCTTGGAATGTCGGCACCCTTGTCCCGGCCATGGCTTGCGAAGAGCGCAGCATTATGGTTGCGGAAGGAGCCGGGGTGGATCTGCATGACCAGACCGTCTTCCAGACTCATCGCCGCCATCTCGGTCAGCATCTGCGCGCGGAACAACTCGGCATCACCCTCACCACAATTACCGGATACGATCCGATCAAAAAGAGCTTCAGCGGCACCGGGGTCGAGATCAGCGGTCGCCGCCGTGGGATGCCCATGGTCCGTCGACGTCGCACCGGCCGCCATGAAGTCGACCCGGCGTTGCCGGTGGGCCGCCAGATAGCCGCGCCAGGTGAACGTGTCCTCTCCGGTCACATCGCCGAACCGTTCAAGGGAAGACCGGAAATCCTCATGATCGGCATCGACAACCGGGTCGGGCCGGTAGGCCGTCACCACGCGCCCATTCCAATCGCTCGCCGCGATTGTGTGGTGGTGATCCAGCGTGTCCGCGGGTGATTCCGTCGTCGCCAGCAACTCGATATTGAAGCGGTCAAATAGGGCGCGCGGACGGAATGCCTCCGTCTTCAAGGCCGCGTCGACTTCGTCATAGATGGCATCGGCCGAATTCTCGTCAAGCCGGGCTTCGATGCCGAACACCTCGCCCAGGACATGGTTCATCCACATCGCGGAGGGCGTTCCGCGGAACAGGTAGAAGTGCTGCGCAAACAGGCGCCAGGCTTCCCTGGGGTCCGTGTCGGGTCGCCCAGCCTTCGACGGCACACCCAACCGGTCCAGGCTTATCCCCTGGCTGTAGAGCATGCGGTACACATAGTGGTCCGGTGCCAGGAAAAGTTCCGTCGGATTGTCAAAGGCCGCATTCCCGGAAAACCAGCGCGGATCCGTATGGCCATGAGGCGAGACAATCGGAAGCGACTTCACACGGTCGTACAGCGCGCGGGCAATCGCGCGCGTAGCCGGGTCGGCCGGGAATAACCGGTCTTCGTGAAGCTGCGGGGTTGCAGGCATGAAATCAGCCCGTTTTCTGGCTTTGTCCTGCCAGGAAGGTAACCGGTGTCATTTCGAACATCAACCAGCCCGTTCAGGAATTCCGGCGGTCGATGGATCCGGTAAGGCTAGGGAGCAGCCGGAGGCGGCGCAGAACTTTCCCGCACGACCAGGCTGGGCTTGGCACGGTCATCATCCGTGTCGATATCTGCCGTAGCTGGCTGATTGATGAGTTTGGTCGAGGCCCGACGCCCCACTTCCCGGGTTGGTGTATTGACCGTCGTCAGACGCGGCCAGAGCCGTTCTGCGAGCTGAAAATTATCATAGCCGACCACAGACAATTGGGAGGGAACCGGAATGTCCAGCGAGCGCGCTGCCTGAAGGACGCCGGCCGCCATTTCATCATTCGCCGCGAAGATCGCCGTCGGGCGGTCTGCCCGGCTCAGCAGCTCACGCGCGCAGTCATAGCCGGACTCGAATGTGTAGGCGCCCTGAGCGACATTCGCCTCGTCCAGGGATACGCCGCCCTCTGCGAGACCCGCCTCGAATCCGCGGCGGCGTTCGTGTGAGGACCGGAAGGTCGGGCGCCCCGAGATGAAGCCCACCCGTTTATGACCCAGCTCAGCCAGATGGCGACCGGCCGCTTCACCGCCCAGATGGTCCCGCGTGACGATCATGTGTTCCGGCTCGTCCAGCGAGACCGACGCAATGCGGATGAACTCGCACCCGATCTCCCGGAGCACCGGCGGGATGCGTTCGTCTTCCGACACAGAGGGGGTGAGGACCACACCGAAGAGCTTCTGGCGTTCCACGAAATTCCGCAGATCGGTCAGGAAGGTCTCGCTCGCCCGGTCACAGGGGTGAACGACCAGCTCGAAACCGGTACCCCGGATCCCGTCCAGCAGACCCTGCTGCATGTTGACCACATATTGCGGGTTCGGATTGTCATAGATCATCCCGACCAGGAAGGAGCGGCGGAAAGCCAGCCCTCGCGCCTGCGGGTCCGGCGCATAGCCGATCTCGTGCATGACCCGAAGGATGGCTTCGCGCGTGTCTTCCTTCACAGCCGGCGACTTGTTGATCACCCGCGAGACGGTTTTTTTGGAGACCCCTGTCAGCCGGGCGACATCATTGATCGTGGGACGGCGGTTTCTGAATTCGTCACGCAAGGACGGTTTCGGTTCGGAATTCTCCGGATTTTCTTCGTCCGACATCCGCGACTGTCCCCCGTTCGCGCTACCATCAAAAATGTCTCCTATAGGACATTTCCTTGCTTGTCATGCTTTTAGCGCGCTCGCGCGGTCTGCGTGAATTTTCCCACTTGTCGAAAAAATGACACCGGTTACCATCAAGGCCAGACAGACGAAGAGACCCCATGACCGTAGCCGAGAAAACAGCCGTTCGGACGGCCCTCACGCTTCACCCCGACGACAATGTGGGAGTGGCGCTGGAAGATCTCAGAGCCGGCACATCCCCCGGCCCGGGATATCCGCACGTCATCAATGACATCCCCCGCGGACACAAATTCGCCCTGCGGCCGGTGCCGGCAGGGGCCGCGGTGGTCAAGTATGGTGCTCCCATCGGCGCCAGCCTCTCGGCCATCCGGCCGGGCGAACATGTGCACAGCCACAACCTGCTGTCTGCCCTGTCCGGCGAGGTCGACTATTCCGTCCCGCTGGAAGCACCTCTTCGCGGCAAACGACCGATCGAAGACAGCCATTTCATGGGATATCGGCGCTTCAATGGCCGGGTCGGTATCCGCAATGAAATATGGATCGTGGCGACGGTCGGCTGCGTCAACAAGATCGCCGAACGGATCGCCCGCATGGCAGGCAACCAGGTCCGGGGCCGGGTGGATGGCGTGCATGCTGTGACCCACCCGTTCGGTTGTTCCCAACTCGGTGACGACCTGGCCCACACCCGCGCCATCCTCGCCGGATTGGCCCAAAACCCGAATGCCGGAGGGGTCCTGCTTGTAGGGCTCGGATGCGAATCCAACCAGTATCGCGACCTGCTTGAGGCCATGCCGGACACGGATCCGTTGCGCGTCCGCGCTTTTGCCTGCCAGGACATGGGTGATGAGCTGGACGCGGGCATCACCGCCGTGTCCGACATCGCCAGCCACATGGCTGACATGGATCGCCGCGAAGCCTGCCCGGTGTCCGATCTTGTCATCGGCCTGAAATGCGGCGGTTCGGATGCTTTCTCCGGGCTGACAGCCAACCCGCTGCTTGGCCGCATCACAGACCGGCTGACCGCTTTGGGCGGCAGCGCCATCCTGACAGAAGTGCCGGAAATGTTCGGGGCAGAGCACCTGCTCATGCAGCGGGCTGCCAATCCGGGCGTCCAATCGCGCATCGGCCAGATGATGAACAGGTTCAAGCGCTATTTCCTGGACCATGGCGAAGTCGTCCACGCCAATCCCTCGCCGGGCAATATCGAAGGCGGGATTACCACGCTGGAAGAGAAATCCCTCGGCGCCGTTCAAAAAGCCGGCACGGCGAGCGTGACGGATGTGCTGGCCTATGGCGGGCGGGTCCGCACGACGGGGGTCACCCTGCTGGAAGCGCCCGGCAATGATGCGGTTTCGACCACGGCCATGGCCGCGGCCGGCGCCAATCTTGTCCTGTTCACGACCGGCCGGGGCACGCCGCTGGGCACAGCGGTGCCAACCCTGAAGCTATCGACCCAGTCCGACCTCGCTGAACGCAAGCCGCACTGGATTGATTTCGATGCCGGGCCGGTGGCATCGGGCGAAAGTCTGGATGCCGCCGCGGACCGGCTCTGGCAGCTTATCCTGGACACAGCCTCAGGCCGACGGGCCCGCAACGAACTCTATGACGAACGCGAAATTGCCCTCTGGAAGGGCGGCGTCACCCTCTAGGCCAGAAACGATGAGCGAAACCCCACTCCCCTTCCGGCCGGAAGCCGATTGCCAATGGGATATCCTCGCCCTGGGCGAGGTCATGCTACGCTTGGATCCGGGTGAGAACCGCATTCGCAACACCCGCAATTTCCAGGTCTGGGAAGGCGGCGGCGAGTACAATCTGGCGAGAGCGGCGCGAAAATGTTTCGGGTTGAGGGCCAGTATTGCGACCGCCTTGCCGCGCAATGATATCGGCGCATTGACCGAGGACCTTATCCTCCAGGGCGGGGTCGACACATCCAACATCATCTGGCGGGATTTTGACGGGATCGGACGCAATACCCGGGTCGGGCTGAACTTCGTGGAACGCGGATTCGGGATTCGCCCGGCCCTGGGCGTCTCCGACCGCGGACATTCAGCCGCCTCGCAGATCCAGCCCGGCGAAATCGACTGGGACCAGATTTTCGGTCAGTGCGGCGTCCGCTGGTTCCATACCGGCGGCATTTTTGCAGCGCTGTCGGACAACACGACCGCCGTCACACTGGAGGCCATCGAGGCGGCCCATCGGCATGGCACCCTGGTCTCCTATGACCTCAACTACCGGCCTTCCCTGTGGGCCGAGCGTGGCGGTTCGGACGGGGCCCGCGAACTCAACCGGCGCATCGCAGCGCATGTCGACATCCTGTTCGGCGCTGATGGTCTGGGCACACCGGCTGTCACCGGCACGCCGCGAGACATAATCGACAGCGTCCGGACCGACTTCCCCAATCTGAAAGTCATCGCAACCACGACCCGCAAGGCGCACACGGCCAACATCAATGACTGGCAGGGCTTTCTCTGGGCTGGCGGCGACCGGCTGCATGCCTCACGGGCCCATGACGGGCTGGACATTTTCGATCGCGTCGGTGGCGGCGACGCCTTCGCATCCGGCATTGCCTACGGGCTTCTGACCGGCAAACCCCACGCCACCACGGTCGAGTACGGCACGGTTCACGGTGCCCTCGCCATGACGACGCCTGGTGATGCCTCCATGGCCTCCCTGGCAGAAGTCGAACGTGCGCTCGACAATCAGGATGCAGGAGTGATCCGATGACCCCGACCCGTCGCACCCTTCTCGCCGGCACCGGCGCGGCCATACTGGCCACATCGACAGCCGGCGCCCGAACCCGGACCGATCCGGTGGTCTCGACGAGCCATGGCCTCGTCAGCGGCGTCATCAGCCAAGGCATCCATCGGTTTCTCGGTATCCGTTACGGCGCCGACACGGCAGCTGCCCGCTTCCGCGCACCGCGCCGGCCGGAAGCCTGGTCGGACATCGCCCCCGCAACAGAATACGGCGCGGCCTGCCCGCAACGCGGCCGCGAGCCCAACCAGTCCGAAGACTGCCTGTTTCTCAATGTCTGGACACCGGGACTGGAAGAGGCGGCCCGCCGGCCGGTCATGGTCTATTTCCATGGCGGCGCCTATGCGACCGGGTCCGGCTCGCACCCGCTCTATGACGGGACACGTCTGGCGACACGTGGCGATGTCGTTGTGGTTACGGTGAACCACCGGCTCAACGCCTTCGGCTATCTCTACCTTCAACGGCTGCTCGGCCCCGACTTCGCCCAGTCCGGCAATGCCGGCCAGCTGGACCTGATCCTCGCCCTGCACTGGGTGCGCGAGAACATCGCCCGCTTCGGCGGGGATCCGGACCGGGTCATGGTGTTCGGGCAATCCGGCGGAGGCGCCAAGATCGCCAGCCTGATGGCGACACCGGCGGCTGAAGGCCTGTTCCATCGCGCAGCCAGCATGAGCGGTCAGCAGGTCACCGCCTCAGGTCCGGCCAATGCGACGGCGCGAACCCGCGCCTTCCTGGCGGAACTGGGACTGGATGACTCGTCTGCGGACCAGCTTCTGGACATGCCGGCCGAGGCCCTGGTCGAAGCTCTCTCGGCTTCAGATCCGGTCCTGCCCTATGGCTCTGTCTATTTCGGGCCGGTGAAGGATGATGCGGTGATGCCACGTCACCCCTTCTATCCTGACGCGGCACCGCAATCCCTGCACATTCCCATGATCATCGGGAATACGCATGACGAAACCCGCGCCTTCCTGCGCGGTGAGCGCTACGAAAATATCAGCTGGGAAGCCCTGCCGGAACTGCTGATCCCGAACATGCGGGTGGACATCCGTCCGGAGACCGTGATCGCCCGCTATCGCGAACTCTACCCCCAGCGCACACCGGAGGAGGTGTTCTACACCGCAACCACGGCCGCACGGTCCTGGAGGGCGGCGGTGATCGAAGCGGAAGAACGGGCCAAGGCGGGGGCGCCTGCCTATGTCTACCAGATGGATTGGGGCAACCCCCATGCGCCGCACACGTTTGATATCCCACTGGCTTTTGACAATACGGCGGTTGAAGGCAGCCTGACGGGGGATGGCGAAACGGCTCGCAATATGGCGGCCCTGCTGAGCGAGGCCTTCATCGCCCTGGCGCGCACAGGCTCACCCCAGCATACGGCTCTGCCCGACTGGCAGCCCTACACGATGGAACACCGCGAAACCCTGGTCTTCGACTGGCCGCCGCGCATGGAGAACGATCCGCGCGGCGCCGAGCGGGAATTGTTCGCCAGCGTACCCTATGTCCAGCCAGGCACCTGATAGGAAACGCTATTCCGGCAGGTTCTCGCGGAAGAATTCGATCAGGTTTTCGCCCATAACCGCGCGGACATCCGCTTCGCCCAAACCGGCCGCCAGTAGGCGGTCCGTCAGGACAGCGTATTCGGAGGCATCAAACGTCGTGGTGATAGTCCCGTCATAGTCCGAGCCCAGTGCGACATGCTCCACGCCGACCAGATCAATGGCGGCGAGAATGGCGGAAGCGACACCGGCGGGACTGTCATCGCATGTGACGTCATCCCAGAAACCGATCCCGATCAACCCGCCTTCTGCTGCGATGGCTTGCATCAGATCATCCGGAATATTCCGCGTCACCGGACAGTGCGAATGGATGCCGGTATGGGAGACGATGAGCGGCCGGTCCGTCATCGCGAGGACATCCCGAACGACCTGCGGCGAGGAGTGCGCGACATCGATGATGAAGCCCTGCTCAATGAGAGCCGGCACAGCCTGACGGCCGAATTCGGAAAGCCCGGCCCCGCTGAGGCCGTGCAAGGAACCGCCCAGCTCATTGTCGAAGAAATGCTGCAGGCCCACCATGCGATATCCCGCATCCCACAGGGGGAGAATATTCGCCAAATCCCCTTCCAGAGGATGTGCGCCCTCGGTCGCCAACAGGCCCGCCAGGGCATCAGGTTGGGACTCCCGGGCGGTCAAAAGAGTATCAAGATCGGTCCGCGAGCGTATCACGGTGAAATCATCATCACGGTCAGCGAGACGATTCAGGCGATCGGCATGGTAGAGCGCGCGATTGCGGATCGACCCCCAAGTGTCGACCGGCCAGCGCTGGGCAATCGCAAGCGGGGTGATGTTGTCACTATCCGCCGAATTGGCCTCGTAATTCATCGAGGACGGGGTCTTGGTGACACTCGCAAAAACCTGGAGCGCGACACGGCCTTCGCGCAGGCGCGGCAGGTCGGTATGGCCCCGATCATGGCGGCGTGACGGATCGCGCATCCAGAGCAGCATGTCGGAATGCAGGTCGGCCACACGCAGATCGTCATGCAGGGCCTGCGCCTCGGCGGAGATGGCATAGGGCGCATGCGGCAGGACGAGATTGCGACCGGCATCGATCCGGACCGGAATGATGTAGAAGAAGGCAATGCCGGCCAGGGTCAGCAACCCGGCCAGGATGATTCCGAAAATACGCATGCGACCGCCCCGTTTGGTGAGTTTCTTGGGCAAAGGGGTAGCGCGCTTTCAGCCAACAAAAAAGGACCGCCAGCGCCGCTGGCGGTCCTTCCGGTTTTCGTCGGGCGAAATCCTATTCGCTGTAGAGCTCGGAAATCGACAGGGAGGCATTCAGATTCTGGCCCTGGCGGTAGGACCCGATCCAGATGTCATAGGTGCCGGCTGCCGGATTGTGGAAGGTCAGCGCCGGGTTGAGACCGGAATTGCCGCCATCATCATTGCAGTGCCAATTGCCGTTGGGATCATTGACCAGGATGGTCGTGTCACCGCTGGAGGCAGCCGACAGGATCAGCGGCAGCGAACCCGGCGAGAAGGTCAGTTCGAAATCAGGTGCTGCAGAGACCCAGCCCGAACATCCGCTGCGGACTTCGGAGGCCTGGTGCGTGCCGCCAGAGACAATGTCCACCCGATACGGATCCGGCGTGAAGCCACCGCGCAGGGAGACGCTGCCGAAATTGGCCGGCAGGGACCAGTCGATCCGGCCGTAGGAGCCACCGCCCCCACCACCGCCGCCACCGGAGGTGCGGCCCAGTTCGGAAATGGACAGGGTGGCGTTGATATTGCGGCCTTCGCTGTAGGAACCGACCCAGATGTCATAGGTGCCCGATGCCGGGTTGGAGAAGGTCAGGAGCGGATTGAGGCCTTCGCCACCATCATCATTGCAGTACCAATTGCCATTCGGATCATTCACCAGAAGCGTGGTGTCACCGCTGGCCATGGCTGCAATGGTCAGGGGCAGGGAGCCAGCCGAGAAGGACAGTTCAAAGTCCGGAGCCCCGGAGACCCAGCCGCGGCAGGAGGAGTCAATGCTGGAAGCGGCATAGGCGCCACCGGAAACGACATTCACCGTGTACGGGTCCGGCGCGAAGCCGCCGCGCAGGGAGGCGCTGCCGAAATTGGCCGGCAGGGACCAGTCGATCCCGCCATAGGAATTGCCGCCCCCGCTCGGAGAACCGCCCGCCAGGCCCAGTTCGGAAATGGACAGGGTGGCGCTGGCATAATCACCTTCGCGATAGGAGCCGACCCAGATGTCGTACCGGCCGGACCGCGGATTGGTGAAGGTGATGGACGGGTTGAGGCCTTCACCACTGTCATCATCGCAATACCAGTTTGTGCTGGGACCGTTGATGACAAGCGTGGTGTCGGAGTTCGACACCGCACCGATGGTCAGGTCAAAGGTCGAGCCGGCCTCGTAATAAAGCGAAAAATCGGGCGCATTGGCGATCCAGCCGCGGCAGCTGCTCGAAATATTGCTGGCCGCGCGGACGCCGCCGGAGGTCAGCTGGACATTATAGGGGTCCGGCGCGAAGCCAGAGCTCAGATTGACGCTGCCATAGGATGGTGTCGCGCTGTAATCCTGCGCCATGGCCGGCACGGACACGGCTGCAACGGAAACAAGGGCTGCCAGTAAACTTCTCATCTCAGGACCCCTCCCAGAGCCTGCCTGACCGGTCGGGATCGCCCCCTGCGATCCGCACCTTCCGGTCCAGCATGAGAAGATTAGACGAAGGACCCGCTGAACCCTAGCTGAACAGCAAGATATTTCTATTCCTGCGACGATTCGCCCGAGTCACCGGCATCTCTCTGCCAACCCAGCGCACCCTGGATCAGATGAAAGATCGTGTTCTGCTCAAGCGAGCCGGAGAACCAGTGCGAGCGCGGCCCCGTCGCATAGAGGGCAACATCTGCGCCGGAATGGGTCTCGTCTTCCAGCCCCACCAGAACTTCCTGACGATAATCCGGATGCACCGTATCGGCCTCGTCCAGGGCCGGACTGTCCGGCGTGCGCACATTCGAGCCATTGCGATAGCCCAAGGTCGTATAGGGGCGTCCCGTCACATCGAGGGTCAGCTCCGGCTCACTGCCCGGCCGGAAAGGATTGGACCGGCGCACAAGACCGAGGATCGGATTGCCGCGCGCCGGATAACCGGCAAAGGTCATGGTGTGACCATGGTCTGCGGTGATGATGACCAGGGTTTCGTCCAAGTCGACATGGTCGAGAGCCGTGGTGATCGCCGCATTGAAGGCTTCCATGTCTGTCAGGGCCCGATAGGCATTGGTGATGTGATGGGCATGATCAACGCGCCCGGCCTCGACCATGAGAACATAGCCATCGGGATTGCGGGACAGACGGTCGATCGCAAAGCGCGTCATCTCGGCGAGTGAGGGCTCGTCGGTTGCCGCGCGATCCGCCTCGTAAGACATGTGATCATCATTGAACAGGCCAAGGACCGGCGCATCATCATCGGCCGCAACAGCCATGAGCGCCGTACGGTCTTGCACAACGATACCCGACCATTCAGCCGTGAGGTCCCGGCCATCTTCGCGCTCGCCGCCCGCTCCGTCCGGCAGGAAATTACGGCGGCCGCCGCCCATGGCGACCTCGATCCCGTCACCTTCGGCAAAGGCAATCAGCTGGGACGCAATGTCCTGGCAACCCGCGTCCCGCGCCATCTCCGGCAGGTCCGCATCACTTTCCCAATTGCGGCTGAGACTGTGGGCATACATCGTCGCCGGTGTGGCATGGGTCAGACGGGCCGTGCTGACCACACCGGTCGCCAGGCCCCGGCGCTCAGCGAGTTCGGCCAGCGAGGACGGAAAACGGGCGCCTGGCGCACAAGCCTCGAAACCCTGGCTCGCCAAGACACTCACAGCGCCGGTCCGCGTCTTGAAACCGGTCACCAGGGCTGTGGCCGTACTGGCGGAATCCGCGACCTGGGCGTCGGTGTTATAGGTCCGGACCAGAGCCGTCTGGTCAAACCCCTCAAAGACGTACGTCTGGCTCTCCCCTGCGCCGGTGTGTTCGCCGAGAAAGATTCGACCGGCGGAAATGGTCGGAATACTCATCCCGTCGGCGATGAAGAGAATGACATTGCGCGCTTGTTGCGGCCGGACCTCGACGGCCTGACGGCGAACGGCCTCGGCCTGCGCCCGTTCCCAGCTGTCCTGACTGGCCGTCATCGGATCGGGCTGCGCCAGCGCAGCCGGGGCCAGAACACTCGGGACCAGGGCCGCCAGGGCCCAGCGGGACAGGAATTTCAACACGGCAACATCCTCACATCATGCGTCAGGCTTGGCCTAATGCCCGTGCCGCCGGATTTCCAATGAAAGTTTCGCGTCGCCGTCAGGCTTGTGCAGTCTGCCCGTCCAGAAGGATGGTCGCCTCGACCAGATTGCCGCTACCCAGATAGGTCACGGAGGCGAAAGACAGGGAACGGGCCAAGGCCACGCCGCGCCCGCGATAGCCGGTCGTGGCCCCCTCTTCAGCATCAAGCGCGGAATGATCAAAACCCTCCCCATCATCCTGGATGGTCAGGGAAATCATGCGGCGGCCCCGCTTGAAATTGACGATGACGCGCCGGTGCGCGTACCGCGGATCGGCGAGACGTTTTTCAACCTCGGCCCGCCATTCCCCGGTCAGGAGAAGGTCCTGTTTCTCCTGGGCCCCGATTTCCAGATTGCCGTGCTCGACCGCATTCACCAGCAATTCCTGGAGGCCGACGGCCACCAGATCCGAATTCGGGCAGGCCAGGGCCAGCATGGTGGCGAGATTGCGCGCTTCTTCCAGCGTCCGGAACTCGAACTGGCCGGACATGATGGTCCCGACCGCCGACCGGCGCGACGCCACATCCGATCGCAAGCCAGCGACTTCCTCCTGGAAATCCCGGGCGATCCGGACGATTGCGACCAGGGTCGCCGGATCGACATCCGGCGTCAGGATGAAATCCGCTTCGCCGGCGGCATCCGGGCGCGGCGTGATCAATACCGACTGGAAGGAGTCCGCCGCCTTGCCATGCGCCAGAGCAATCGCGTGGGCATGTTCCTGATCCGCCACGACAATGCCGATCTCGCTGCCGGCCGGCATATCCGGACCGGCGGTCACGCGGTCTCCGGCTTCGCTCTCCAGCACGCTGACGAGGGTTTGGGCCAGCTTACCGGGCGTCAAAGCCAGCCAGATGCGGTCCTTGCGATGCCGGGTCATGCCTGAACCTCCATCAGCATCCAGGTCAGATCATCATGCAAGGGCGCATCCGGGGCGCCGAACAAACGGCTCAAGAGATTGTCGGCAAAATTTCCGGTGTGGGGCAAAACGGTCCGGACTGCGTCTGCCAGCGCATCCGCCTCGAGCGAGGCGTCAGGATTGTCAAAATTCTCGTAGAGCGCATCGCTGTAAACGAACAGGCGATCACCTTCACCCAGCGGGCATTCACGCACCGGATACTCCGCGCGGGCATTGCATCCAAGCAGGACGCCGGAGCCATCCAGGGCTGTCCAATTCCCTTCCGCGCTGAAGTGAAGCGGCGGTGGCGCACCGGCCGCCGCGTACTTCAAGCTCCGGGCCGGTATATCCACCAGACCGTAGAATGCCGTCGCGAACTGCTCCACCGGCAGCATGTCCACCAGCATCAGGTTGAGCGTGCGCATCCAGGCGTCCGGCCGGGATCCCAGATCCGACATCCGCCCTGCCAGCATATGAACCCGGAAGGCATTGATGGCGGCCGACACGCCGTGTCCCGACAAGTCCACCATGAAGAGGCCGAAGCGCGTGGCATCGACCGGAAACACCTGCCAGAGATCTCCTCCAAGCGTGTTCGACGCCCGGTAGAAGGTGGACAAACTCGCGCGGCGCGGCGCGACGATTGCTTCGACATCCGCCTCGGTCATCAGCAGGGAGTGCTGCATGGCCTGGGCAACGCGCAGGTCCTCCTCCATGCGATGCCGATAGACCTGGAGGTTGGACATGAGGCGCCGGCGTTCCAGGTGGAGGCGTACACGTGACACCAGCTCGCCGGCATCGATCGGCTTGGACACGATGTCCGACGCGCCCGCTTCGAAAGCGTGCAGCCGGTAATCAGCATCCTGCATGCCGGTCTGCATCAGGACCGGCATATCCCGATGAAAGTCCCGCCGGATACGGCGGCAGACTTCGAACCCGTCCATGCCGGGCATGACGATATCAAGCACGACCATGTCCGGCAGGGCCTCGGAGAGGCTCGCCAGTGCCGACGCACCGTCCTCGGCAAAATGCAGATTGTGGAAGCCGGCCGATTTGAGAAGCTGGGCGATCAGAAGACGCGAGGAATCCAGATCATCAACGATGAGAATGCGGGCCGCATGAATGACCCCGTCATCGGCGTCTCTCGCCCCGTCATCGCTGTGCCCGGTCATCTCAGTCGATCGGGATGAGCTGTTCCAGCCGCGACAATTCCACGACTTTGGCGACATGTCCTGTCACACCCCGCAAGCGCAGGGTCTTGTCCTGTTTGGTCGCCCGGTCATTGGCCAGCAGCAGCATGCCGATCCCGGCACTGTCGATCATGGTCAGGCCGGACAGGTCGAGAATGGCGGTGGAGACGTTCGCATCAACAATCGCCGTGACCACGCCCCGGAATGTCTCGTGATCATCAAATGTCAGGACACCGTTCAGAGTGACGATGACCGCATCCGCTTCGGTCTGTGCCTTGAAATCCATGCCGGCCTCCTTTCACCGCCTGAGTGTCACGCAGCCTCGAGCTGGCGAACAGACCCTTCCAGCACGGCGGTCAATTCAGCGGCATGCTGGTCATTGCCACGCTCAAGCTCTGCGGCCAGGGCCGCCAGGCGCTTGAGGCCGATATTCGACGCAGCCCCCTTGAGCGCATGCGCCATCGCCCGGGCTTCCCCGTCATCCCCGCCGGAATGGGCCGTGCCATAGGTTTCCACCAGGCGCGACAGGTCGGCAACGAACTGCCCCTTCATGTCATCGAAGACGGGTTTGCCGACAGCGGCGACCAGCGTCGACACCGCCGCCATGTCCAGTTCCGGCTGGTCCTGCCATTCACTCATGCCGTGCACTCCCCCATGCCGAACCTGTCAGAAGACGCATGTCCTGATCCGTCCGCCAATCTAGTCGGGCGACTCCCTGCGCCGCAAGGGGAACGCGCTAGCCGCCCGCAGGCGGCGGTGCCGAAGAGTCGCGCACAATCAGCTCCGAGCGGATCTCCCGGCGGGCTTCACCGGCTGCGTCATCACCGGAGCGCTGCCGGTCCAGACGGTCAGCGAGCATCTCGATCGCCTCGGCCGCCATGGTCGCGATCGGCTGGCGGACCGTGGTGAGCTGCGGCCAGATCGCCGTGGCTGTCTGGGTATCGTCAAACCCGACCACAGTGAGATCGCCGGGAATATCAAGCTGATGGCGATGGCCCATGGCGATGGCCGCCACGGCCATATCGTCATTGGAGGCAAAGATCGCCGTCGGGCGCGGTTCGGCCGACAACAGCGCATCAGCGGCCTCCAGACCGGACCGGTAGGTGAACTCGCCCGGAGCGATCAAGGCGGGATCGAGCTCCAGCCCGGCCGCCTTCATGGCATCGCAATACCCGTCAAAACGCGTGCGGCTGGCGCCATGGGTTTCCGGTCCCCGGATGAAAGCGATCCGGCGATGACCCAGTTCCAGCAAATATTCCGTCATCCGCTGCGAGGCTGTGCGGTCATCGGTCACGATGCAGGGCGACGTCTCGCGGGACGTGTCCGGGGAAATCCGGACATGCGGGAGATTGGCAGCATCGACAGCGGCCAGGACAGCTTCATTGTCGCAAACCGGCGGCGGAATGATGACACCGTCGAAATTGGACGTGCGCAGCATGTCGCCGATGGCGCTTTCCCAGTCCTGCTCGGCGGCGCCACAGCTCTCCACCATCAAATGATAGCCCGCCTTGCGGCAGCGGTTCAGCGCCCCGATCAGAAGCTCGCTGATATAGCCGGCACTGGGATTATCGTAGAGAAGACCGATGAAATAGGTGTTCGCGCGCGCCAGATTCCGGGCCGAGAGATTGGGTCGGTAATTGAGCTCACGGATCGCTTCCTGCACGCGCTCACGCGTCGCCTCGCGCACATTCGGCTCGGCATTGAGCACGCGGGACACGGTCATGGCCGACACGCCGGCATGCTGGGCGACGTCCTTGATGGTGGCGCCCGATTGCTTGTTGGCCCGTGTTTTCACGCTCATGGTCAGAGGCGTTCCGGCTGTTGACGACACGTCGCGACCGCAATGGTAGCGCAAACGCAGAATAGACGCATGCCGCTTGGGCACAACTGCGTCATGTCGCGCCAGCCGGTTTTCTAGAGCCCGGTGAACACCTGGAAGAGTTTCAGCAGCGGATTATCAAAGCGCAGCTTGCCCTCTGTGAGCGCCAGGCAGACGCATTCTTCCGCATCATCGATCCGGATATCATGCTCCACTCCGGCATGCGCTTCTTCCAGATCACCCGGCCGATATTGCGTCTCGCCATCCCAGAACGAGCCCTTCAGGACGAGGGTCAATTCCGACCCGTTATGCCCGTGATTGGGAATCGACACACCCGGCTGGGCACGCAGCAGCCAGAGACGCTGGCCGTTCGGACCGCGCCAGAGAATGGCCTTGGACAGGCCCGGGCCCAGGAAGCTCCACTTCACCTGAGTGCCGGTCTCCCGCATCCAGTCCGTCAGGGGCGCTGGCAGGGGAAGGTCCGGATCGGCATCATTCGCCGGTTCGGGCAGGTGTGTTTCCACCTCGCCCATATCGAGCGCCAGAACATCATCGGCCGAAAAGCCGAGCGTGTCCGCCGAGGCCTGGGGCATCAGCGCGGCGCCAACCCGTTCCAGGGTCTGGACGCGCTCGCGCGCCTCATCGGACAATTCCACATGCGACGCCATGATCACATCATGCGCCTTGCTTTCCAGATTACCGGCTGCGTAATCCAGGTACCAACTGTCTTCCAGCACGTTGCCACGCCGGGTCATGTCTCGTCTCCAAGGGATAGTCTCAGCTTGGACATGGCCAGGCGGACACGGGATTTCACCGTGCCCAGGGGCAGGTCCAAACGGGTTGCAATTTCGCTGTGCGACAGGCCTTCCACGAAGGCCAGCTCCAGCACGGTTTTCTGATCGTCCGGCAAATCCGCCAGCGCACGGCTGACCTGGTCCACATCCTCGGAGCGGCTGAGCAGGTCATCGGCTTCGGGTGCGGGCTCCGGCTGCAGGATCGGGTCCTGCTCATCCATCTTTCCCGCCCGTACCGTCTTGCGGAAATGATCGATGTGGAGGTTCCGGGCGATCGTGTAGATCCAGGTCGTCACCGCCGCCTTGGACGCATCATAGCTCGACGCGCGACGCCAGACGGCCAGCATGACTTCCTGGGTCAGATCATCGGCCTGCGCCGGAACCACCCGCCGATTGAGCAGGAAAGTCCGGATGCGGGGCGCGAAGTGTTCGAACAATTGCCCGAAGGCCGTCCGATCCCGCTCCTGCCCGACACGTTGCATGAGAGCCGCGAAGGCACGGGCCTGGGAGGCCGGACGTGCACGCTCACTGTCTTGCGTCATTCGCACCCTTCTGATCTCGGTCGAAGCGGGTCGCGCCCTGGCGGGCTGGATTTGGGCAGCAGCGTACATGTTCTCGCTTACGACGCCAGTGCCGGATCGGATCAGTCACCCGCTTCATCCTTTTTGCGGTGATCCGTCGCGCGCGCCGCAGCGTAAGCCTGACACACACCTTCGTCCGGATCGGAGCCGAAATGTCACCAGTCGCTGTCCAGAAAATCGCTGTCATCGGATCCGGGATCGCCGGTTTGTCGGCCGCTTGGCAATTGTCGAAAAGCCACGACGTGACACTGTTTGAAGCGGCCAACAGACTTGGCGGCCACGCCAATACGGTGCGTGCGGAGATCATGGGCCAGGCTGTCGATGTCGACACGGGCTTCATCGTCTTCAATCCGCTCAACTATCCCAATTTCACGCCGCTCCTGGACCATCTCGGCGTTGAAAGCGCACCGTCGGACATGTCCTTCTCGGCCTCGCTGGACGGGGCAAGCTTCGAGTATTCCTCCAACCCCGCAGGCCTGTTTGCCCAGAAGCGCAATTTCCTGCGCCCCCGCATGTGGCGGATGCTGCGCGATCTTCTGCGCCTGCATGAACAAGCGCGGCACATCGATCCGGAAGCCGAACACCGTTCCCTCGATGATTTCCTAAAGGCGGAAGGCTATTCGGAGAGCTTCCGTGAGGACCACATCCTGCCGATGTGTGCCGCGATCTGGTCGTCTCCGGTCGAACAGATGCGGGCCTATCCGGCCGGCTCATTCTTCCGCTTCTTCGTCAATCACGGCCTTCTGCAACTGACACAGCGCCCGCTCTGGCGGACTGTGCGCGGCGGCAGCCAGGTCTATGTCCGCGCCTTGGCCAATGCCTTCCGGGGCGATATCCGCGCGGGCACGCCAATCCGCAAGATCGTGCGGGATGAGGCGGGTGTGACCCTGAGCACGGACCAGGGCGAAACCCGTTTCGACCAGGTCGTTCTGGCCTGCCACAGCGACCAGGCTCTGGGCCTTCTGGCTGATGCGGACACGCTGGAGCAGGGGCTTCTCGGCGCGATCCGCTACCGGCCCAACACGGCGGTCCTGCATACCGATACCCGTCTGATGCCCCGCCGCAGAAAGGCCTGGGCCGCCTGGAATTACCTGGAAAGCGAGCGCGTCGCAGACCGGACCTCCCGGATCAGCCTGACCTATTGGATGAATGCGCTGCAGCCGCTGGCGACCGACACCCCGGTCCTGGTGACGCTCAATCCCGAGATCGAGCCGGATCCGGCCCTGGTGCTGCACACCGACCATTACGACCACCCCGTCTTCGATGCGGCCGCGGTCCAGGCGCAGCAGAATTTCCGCACTGTCCAAGGCCATCGCCGCACCTGGTATGCCGGTGCCTGGCTGGGATCGGGCTTCCATGAGGATGGTATCCAGTCCGGCCTGGCTGTGGCGGAGGCGCTCGGCGCGCCGGAACGCCCTTGGGGCCGCACGGGTGCAACGGGACGCATTCCCTGGTGTGACCAGCCCGCCCAGCCGGGTCTTCAGCCGGTGCCTGTGGCCGCAGAATGACGCCTCTTCCGGCCTCACTCTATGTCGGCGATATCGCCCATATGCGGCACCATCCGGTGCGGCACGCCTTGCGCTACCGCGCGATGAGCATTCTGGCCGATATCGACGGGCCTCACCGCGCTTCGCGTCAAAGCCGGTTGTTTTCCTTCGACCGGTTCAACCTGCTCAGCCATTTTCGTCGGGACCATGGTGCCCCCGGAGCCGATTTGCGCGACTGGGTGTGCGCGGTCCTGGAACGCGAAGGTATCGGCTTCAAGCCCGGCCGCATCCAGTTGCTGGCCGCCCCACGCTGGCTGGGCCTGGTGTTCAATCCGGTCAGCGTCTTCTTCTGCCATGACGAAGCTGACCAGCTCCGGGCCGTTCTGTTTGAAGTCTCCAATTTTCACAGCGGACGCCATGCCTATGCGTTTCCGGTCGACCCGGAAACGACCGGGAGTTTGCGATTTGCCTGCCCGAAAGCCTTCTTCGTGTCCCCGTTCAACCCGGTTGAGGGCGAGTACCGCTTCCGTCTGGACCGCGATGCGAACAGTCTGCGTTTGGGCATCCAGCTCTTTCGGGACGGGGAATGCGTAATGGGCGCTGTCCACCTCGCCCGCGCCCGCCCCCTGACGACACAATCCACCGCCCGCGCCCTGCGGGCCATTCCGGCGAATACAATCACCACGGTTTTTGGTATCCTGCTGGAGGCCTTGCGCCTTCGCCTGAAGGGATTGCCGACATTCGCACCGCGCCGGGGAAGTACTGACACTATGCCGGAGAGTTTGTGATGGATTACCAGACGGGAAGCCCTGCCTCCCTTCCGAACGCACCCAGCCGCCTGCAACGTTTTGCCGGCGAACGGTTGAGATCCGCCCTGGCAGACCTGACGGAAAGCCGGTTGCGGATCACGCTGCCAGGCGGCTACCGGTTTGAGTGCGGCCCTCGCTCAGCACAAGTACGCGCCGACTGGACCATCCACAAATGGAATGCGCTGCTGCGGATTGCGAGCTCCGGGACGCTGGGCTTTGTGGAAGGCTTCATCAATGCGGAGTGGGAAACGAATGATTTGCGGGGACTTCTGAAAGCCCTGTCCCACGAACTTGATGATATTGAAGCCGCCCAAGGCAAGCGCGGCCCCAGCCGGCTACTGGGCCGCTTCCAGCATTGGCGCAATGCCAATACGCGCAAGGGCAGCCGGCGCAATATCGCTTTCCACTACGATCTGGGGAACGCCTTCTATTCGCAATGGCTCGATGAGAGCATGACCTATTCCTCTGCCCTGTACGACACTCAGCAGGATGCACTGGAAGAGGCCCAGACGCGGAAATACCGCCGGATTTGCGAAAGCCTCCAGCTGAAACCCGGCGACCATGTTCTGGAGATCGGCTGTGGCTGGGGCGGGTTTGCGGAGATCGCCATCCGGGATTTCGGCTGCCGTGTGACCGGTCTGACCCTGTCCCAGGAACAGCATGATTATGCGATTGCCCGCCTCGACGCGGCCGGCCTGGGCGACAAGGCCGACATCCGCCTGCAGGATTATCGTGATGTCGAGGAAAGTTTTGACGCGATTGCCTCGATCGAGATGTTTGAGGCCGTCGGCGAAGCCCACTGGTCCATCTATTTCGACCAGTTGATGACCTGTTTGAAGCCTGGTGGCCGCGCCTCGCTCCAGGTCATCACCATTCGCGAAGACCTGTTCGCGCAATACTACCACTCCGTCGACTTCATCCAGAAATACGTCTTCCCCGGCGGCATTCTTCCGCCGCCCAGCCGCCTCGACAGCGAAGCCCGCCGGGCCGGTCTCGTCCCCGTTGATACCCACATGTTCGGCAAGAGCTATGCGCGAACGCTCGAAGCCTGGCACGCGCGCTATTCGGCCGCATGGCCTGCCATCAAGCCTTTGGGCTTTGATGACCGGTTCGACCGGATCTGGCGCCTTTACCTCGCCTATTGCGAAGCCGGTTTCGACACGGGCCGCATTGATGTGGGCCAATTCACCTATGAAAAGCCCGGAACCGCCCGTGCGTAACACCATCAATATACTGTTTTTACACTGACTTTCAGAATTTCTCAGGTCGTGTAAATTTTATGCAGGCTTGCTGACGGCGTCTTTACCAAAGCCTGTCATCGTGCGGTTCGATTGCATTGGACCGGGATCGGGGCAGGATGAGCCGAACGCTCGACACTCAATTGGGACGCTTCATCAATGTGGCAGCGCTGATCAGCCTGATCGCGTCTGTCCTGATGATCTATTTCTTTGTGGGCGCCTTGAACCGCAATGCCGCGCGGACCGACCGGCAATTGCTGACAGCCGGCATCGAAACAGCCATCCACCACAATGAAACCTGGGTCGCTGATTACGGCTGGTGGTCCTACGCCCGCGAGCTTCTGGAGCAGCGCGCCGTCGACGAACTTTCCGTGAGCATGGCCTCCTCCTTCTCCGATCACCTCGGCTTCGATTTTGTCGTGATGGCCTCCAAGGACAATGCCTATGCCTTGTCCTGGCACCGCGACAGCGGCGAAACACCGCTGCCCAAGCTTCTTTCTGAAGAACAGCTGACGGAAATCCGCGCCGATCTGGCGGCCGCCTATCAGGAAGACGAATTCATCGGCAGCCACATGCTCTACCTCAATGGGTATGCCTATATCGCGTCGGCGACCGTTGTCGGTGAGTATGATGACCGCTCTGCAACCGATCCGATGAATGATCCGGTCCTGATCATCGGCACACGGATTGACCAGGCCTTCGCCACCGACATGGCATCGCGCTTTCTGGTATCGGACATTGCCATCGTGACCGAGCCGGACGGGTTTGAAGGCCCGATCATGGAGGCCGTCGACCATTTGGGGCATTCCGCCGTGGCCCTGACCTGGACGCCGTCGCGCCCGGGCATGGACACGCTGCGTTTCACCTTCCTGCCGCTGGTTTTCTACATCGCGGCTTTCTTCATTGCCGCCCAGGTCATCGTCCACAAGGCCCGCTCTCTCGCACGGCGCGCCGAGCGCAATGAGAAGCGCGCCGTTCGCGCCGCCACGACAGACAGTCTCAGCGGCCTGCCGAACAGGCTTGGCTTCACCCAGTTTACCGAAAGCGAGGCCGCCAGCCAGGCTGCTGCGGAAGGCGCTGCGGCGGTCATCTATATCGATCTCAACGGGTTCAAATCGGTCAATGACAAGGCGGGCCACCGCGCCGGTGACTCCGTTATCCAGGGCGTGGCCCGGAAATTCCGCGCGGCCCTTCCCGATGGTGTCCATGTGGCCCGGGTCGGCGGCGATGAATTTGCCTGTGCCCTGATCGGCCAAGCCCATGCCAGCCAGGCCCTGCCGATCGCCCGGGCCCTGACCGACAGCCTGTCAGACCGGTTCGAATTCAACGGCCGCCAGTTCGAGATCGGCGCCGCCATTGGCATTGCCTGGTCGCGGCCGGATGCCGTGAAGGGTTTCCCCGAACTCATCCATGACGCCGACCTGGCGATGTATCGTGCCAAGGCCGACCAGCTCGACCATCCGCTCTGCTATGATGCGAGCCTGGGCCTGGAACAGGCCGAGCACCGCACGATGGAAGCGGACATCGAAGCCGGCCTGGAACGTCGCGAATTCCGCGTTGTCTACCAGCCCATCGTGCGCGCCTCCGACGGTTCCATTGCCTCGGTGGAAGCCCTTTTGCGCTGGGAACATCCCACGCGCGGCGCGGTACCGCCGGATGTTTTCATCAAGGTCGCGGAACGCTCCAGCCTGATCCGCAAGCTGGGCGATTTCGTCGTCGACAGCGTTTGTACCGATATCGGCCCCAATGCCGACTACTCGGTCTCGATCAATCTCTCACCGGTTCAGCTGCATGATCCGGAATTGTGTGCGCGCTATCTAGAAACCCTGGCAGCGGCCGGCATGTCCGCCAGCCAGGTCGAGCTGGAATTGACGGAAACCGTGCTGGTGGATGATTTTGAACAGGCCAAACAGCGTCTGATGGAATTCCACGAAGCCGGTTTCCGCGTGAATCTCGATGATTTCGGCACCGGTTTCGCCTCCATGGGCTATCTGCACATGCTGCCCTTCTCGAAAATCAAGGTGGACCGCACCTTCGTGTCGGCGATCGGCAAGGGCGATGGCCCGAACAAGATGATGCAGGCGCTCGCCCTGCTCGGCGATGCCATGAATCTCGACATGGTGGCCGAAGGTGTCGAGACCGAAACCCAGGCCTCCATGCTGTGCCTGCTGGGCTTCGACTATCTCCAGGGCTGGTATTATGGCCCGCCGATGACGGCGCGTGCCCTGCAAGACCGGCTCGCCGCCTGATCCTTCACAATCCGCGCACGAAGTCGGGACTTGCACCGGATGGAGGGCTGGGCTCATCTGCCCGGCATGAAACCACTCGCCAGCCTGATCCTTGCGATGGCCCTTTGTCTGGGCGGCGCGGCGCGTGGTGCCTGCGATGAGGTCCTCATTGCCGTGGCGGCCAATTTCGCCCGTCCGGCTGAAGCCTTGGCAGAACGGTTCGAGAGCAAGACGGGTCACACCGTCCGCCTGGCCACCGGCTCCACTGGCGCGCTCTATGCCCAGATCCGCCACGGCGCCCCTTTCGATGTCTTCCTGGCTGCGGACCAGGCCCGGCCGGCCGCGCTCGTTGATGACGGTTTCGCTGAGGCCGACAGCCTGCGCACATATGCGATCGGCCGGCTTGTCCTGGTCTCGTCGCGGCAGGGCAGCGATGACCCGCTCGCCCGGCTGGAGGCGAGGGATGTCACTCGGCTGGCGCTGGCCAATGCAGATCTGGCCCCCTATGGCCGGGCCGCGGAACAGGTCCTCACACGTCTGGACACGGACTTGCCGCCCCACCAGATGATCCGGGGTCAGAACATTGCCCAGACACTGGTGACCTTCAGTACCGGCAATGCCGACCTGGCCTTCATCGCACGATCCCAGCTTGACCTGGTTCGCCCCGCTGCCGCCCACCCCATACCCTCCGGCTGGCATGACCCCATCCGGCAGGATGCCGTCCTGCTGACGCGCGGGTCCGGCAATCCGGCGGCGGAGGCCTGGATGGATTTCCTGACCAGCCCTGCCGCGGCGCAGGTTCTGCACAACCACGGCTATGGTGACGGGGAATGAGCGCGACCGGATCGGCCATCATCCTGACCCTCGCCCTGGCCTGCGTTACGACGCTGCTCCTCTTTCTGCTGGGCACACCCCTGGCCTGGTGGCTGGCCACCACGCGCAACCGGCTGAAACCGGTGATCGAAGCAATCACTGCGCTTCCTCTCGTCCTGCCGCCGACAGTGATCGGCTTCTATCTGCTGATCCTGCTGAACCCGAACGCGCCAATCGGACATTTCTGGGTCAGGCTGACCGGCGAGACCCTCACCTTTTCCTTTGCCGGACTGGTCATTGCCTCCATCCTGTATTCCCTGCCCTTCATGGTGCAGCCTCTGCAGTCCTCGTTCGAACGGGTCGGACGCGATCAGCTGGAGACCGCGGCCAGCCTGGGCGCTTCTCCGCTGGACCGATTCTTCAGCCTGGTCCTGCCACTCTCGGTTCGGGGCTCTCTGACGGCCGGCATTCTCACCTTCATCCACACGATCGGCGAATTCGGTGTCGTGCTGATGGTGGGCGGCAATA
Source organism: Maricaulis parjimensis (assembly GCF_016817355.1). Taxonomy (GTDB): domain Bacteria; phylum Pseudomonadota; class Alphaproteobacteria; order Caulobacterales; family Maricaulaceae; genus Maricaulis; species Maricaulis parjimensis. The sequence continues at coordinate 762,166 of NZ_JADOTT010000001.1, read as the reverse complement.
TCCCGGGACGGACTCGCACCCTGTCGATCGCGCTCTATGACCATGTCGAAGCGCTGCGCTATGACGAGGCCCATGCACTGGCCGCCGGACTTGTCCTGCTCTCCCTGCTCGTCCTGAGCCTGGTTTATCTGCTGAACCGCCGGATGCCCGGCCATGGCTGATCGTGTGCTGGACTTCAACCTCACCGCCCAACGCGGAAATTTCCGGCTCTTGGCAGAGGGGCGGATCCCCTTGTCGGGCGTCACCTCGATCAGCGGGCCAAGCGGAGCGGGCAAGACATCCCTCTTGCGCGCCCTGGCCGGCCTGGACCGGAATGTGAGCGGAGAGGTCCGGCTGGGTGATGAGGTCTGGATGTCCGGACATCGGACGCGACCGGTATACACGCGCCGGATCGGCATGGTGTTCCAGGACACGCGGCTTTTCAGCCATCTCGATGTCGCTGGCAATCTGGCCTATGCCGCCCGGCGCGCCGCGCCGGACCAGCCGGGCCCGTCACAGCCGGAGATCATAGACCTGCTGGATCTGGACGGACTTCTCGGCCAGTCCGTGCGTTCGCTGTCCGGCGGCGAACGCCAACGCGTGGCCTTGGGGCGGGCGCTGGCGTCCCGGCCCCGCCTGCTGATCCTGGACGAGGCTTTCTCCGCACTGGACGCGGCCCGTCGCAACCGCTTGCTTCCAGGGCTGAGAGCGTTGCTGGACCATCATGAACTGCCGGCCCTGCATGTCAGCCACAGCCTCTCGGAGACGGCCCAGCTTGCCGACCATGCCCTGCCGATCCTGTCAGGCCGGACCGGCACGCTGATGCCGGTCAATGACTGGTTTGCCCAACAGGACAGCAACGCCCCGGATCCATGCGTCCTGGTGACAGGCCGGCTCAGCGCGCACGACAAAACACGTCAACTCAGTCGCGTTTCGCTGGGACAGGCCCAGATCGAACTGCCGGGCCTGTCGGATATTCCGGAAGGCGCGCCGCTGCGCCTTCTCATCCACACCCGCGATGTCGCGATTGCCCGGACCCGGCTGGAGGGTTTGTCCATCCGCAACCAGATCCCGGTCCGCCTTGCCGCGATACGGGATGTGGCCGGGAGCGCCTATTGCGATCTGTCCCTAGACCTGGACGGCCAGGTCCTGATGGCGCGCATCACCCGGTCGGCCGCTGAGGACCTAGAGCTGGCGACCGGCGAGACACTCATCGCGCTGATCAAGTCGGCATCGCTGGACCCGGGCCGGGAGTGAGTCAGGGAGTGACCGGCGCGCCCAGCGACCGATAGAGATCGATGATGGCCTGGGCGTGATCCGCCCGGCTTTCCAGCTGCGACTGACGGCTGGAAATCAGGGTGCGCTGGGCATCCAGAATGTCGATGAAACTGGCCAGGCCTTCACGGTAGAGCGCGTTGAGCTGGTCGAAGGCCTGTTCCGACGCCGTCACCGCGCGCTGGAGCTCCACCGACCGCGCCTCGATCGCATCAATACTGACCAGTGCGGTTTCCACCTCGCCCAGCGCATCGATCAACAGGGCCTGATAGGTCAGCGCAGCCTGGCGGGCACGGGCTTCGGCGGCGCGAACATCTGCGCGGCGCTCTCCGCCATCCATCAGCGGCACGGAAAGGGCGAGCCCCAATTGGGCCACGACATTGCTGACAATGCGGTCGGCCGAGCCCAGATCACCCGTGATCCGGCCGGGAATGGACAGGGCGGGATAGAGTTCGGCCTCAGCCACACCAATCGCGGCGCTGGCGGCGGCCAGCTCCCGCTCAGCGGCCTGAAGGTCGGCGCGCTGACGGACAATATCGGCCGGCACTCCGGCTTCCGGTCCGCCCGCGAAATCGGGGATGTAGACCGGCACGTCCTGCAGCCCGTCCCAGCCCGTCGGGGCCTGGCCGGTCAGAATGGCCAGATCATGCCGGGCTTCGGCGAGGGCAATATCCAGATTGCCCTTCTGCGCCCGTGTGGAGGCCAGATCGGCTGCAGCACGCTGGACATCCAGATCAGCGGACAGACCGGCTTCGGCGCGGCGTTCAACGATATCGAGCGTCTGTTGTTGCAGGGCCAGGGAGGTGTCCAGCAGGTCGAGCCGGGCCCGGCTGCGCTGCCAGTCGATATAACGCCCGGCTATCGCCGCGACCGTGGTCCGCTCGATATCGGCACGGTCAAAGTCCAACGCATCCCGCTGCGCCTGAGCCTGTTCAATGCGACGGCGCTGGCCGCCGAAAAGGTCCGGCACGAAGCCGAAAACGAGGCCTGACGAAGCGCTGGTGCCGGCAGTTCCGCTGCCCGTCAGAACCGTCGATCCGGTGCCGTCCGCTTGAGCATCCAGACTGGGGCGCAGGCCTGCCCGCGCGGCTTCCAGCACCGCGTCCGCCTCGGCGAGACGCTCACGGGCTATGGCCAGGTCGATATTGCCGTCCAGGGCCTGAGCGATCAGGTCATCCAGCGTGGCGTCTTCGAAACCCCGCCACCAGAGCTCCGGCGATGCGTCGATTTCGGGCGCTGGCGCAGAATAGGCAGGCGGCAGGTCCGGCTGGGGCGGGACATGATCCGGCCCGACCACACAGGCCGACACAGCGAAAACGGGGGCAAGGACAAACAGGCTGCGCATCACACTCATTCCGCCGGATGACCGGTTTCGGGGTCGGCTTCAGCACGTTCCAGCTCTGCCTCGAGCTCGGCCAGATTGACCGAACGCGGTTTGCCGAAACGGGCAATGCCCAGATAGATGACCGGTGTCAGGAAGAGGGTGAAGAGACCGGACAGGGCCAGTCCGCCGAACACGGTCCAGCCGATCGAAGCCCGCGCCTCTGCACCTGCGCCGGACGACAGGATAAGCGGCAAGGCGCCAAGGATGGTTGAGATCAGCGTCATGGTGATCGGGCGCAGGCGGATGATGGCGGCCTCCTCGATGGCCTGGCGCACCGACTTACCTTCCGCGCGAAGCTGGTCGGCGAATTCGACCACCAAAATCCCGTTCTTCGCCATCAGACCGATCAGCATGACGAGGCCAATCTGGGAGAAGATGTTCAGCGACACGCCCGTCAGGAAAAGCGCATAGACCGCTGCAGCCAGACCAAAGGGCACGGTCAGCATGACGACAACCGGGCTGGTCACGCTTTCGAACTGGGCGGCCAGTACGAGGAAGACGATGACCAGTGCAAAGAGATAGGTGATCGTCATGTCACGCGAGGTTTCGTTCAGCGTACGCGCCTCACCCTGCATGATGATCTCGATCCCCGGCGGCAGGAGTTCGTCAGCCAGACGGTTCATTTCCGCCACAGCATCCGCCAGGGCGACCCCGGCCGCGATATCCGCTTCCAGCTCGATGGAGCGTCGCTGTTCGGTCCGGTTCAGCTCGGCGGCCACGCCTTCCTCGACAATCGTGGTCAGTGTGGAGATCGGGATCAGCTCGCCCGAGGTCGAACGGACATAGAGGTTCTGTAGATCCGACGGGTCATCGATCGCGTCATTGGTCGACTCAAGGAAGATCGGGATCGACTGGTCGCCGACATTGAGATCGACCAGCTCATCCCCGCCCACCATCACGCGCAGGGTCATGGACAGCTCACTCAGTGGCACACCGAGATCAGCCGCCCGGCGACGGTCGATCTGGATGGACAATTGCGGCTGCGTCGGCTGGTAGGAGATGGACGGATTGGCGAACATGCGCGAATTCGTGTCGATCTCCCGCTCCATCAGGAGCGCAGCCTCATAGATCTCGGAATAGTCCCGGCCGGTCAGCGCAATCTGGATTCCACCGCGGCTGCGACCCCGCACATCCAGACTGCCACGTCCGAAAACCGAGGCGCGCACGCCCGGAATGTCCGACAGGGGGCGGCGCAGTTCATTGATGATGTCCTGCTGGCTGCGATCCCGCTCAGACCAGTCGGCGAGCGTCGCTGTCACGGAAATCCGGTTCGGGTCCCAGCGGCCGATAATGGTCTCCAGCGAGGTGATCTCGCCATTGTCGAGATAGGGCTGGAGGATGGCTTCAACATAGTCGGCCTGTCGCTCCATGAATTCCAGACCAACCCCGTCCGGTCCGGTCGCAAAGACATAGATCCGCCCGCGATCCTCCTGTGGAACAAGCTCCTGCTCCAGCGACATGTAGGCGGCAACAGCGCCCAGGGCCGCCAGGGCCATCACGCCGGCAGACAGCCAGGGATGATTGAGCGTCCAGCCCAGGATGCGCGCATAAACCGCCGAAACCGACAGGCCGATCCGCTCCAGCAAACCCGGCGCCGAACCTTCACTGCGCAGCCAGAGCCGGGCCGCCAGGGCCGGCACGATGGACAGGGCCACGAAGGAGGAAATCACCACGGCCAGGGCCAGGACGAAACCGAACTCCCGGAACAGGCGGCCTGCTGTCGACGGCAGGAAGGAGATCGGCACAAAGACCGAGACCAGGACCGCAGTCGTGGCCACGACCGCGAAGAAGACCTGACGCGTCCCCAGAACGGCGGCGGCGCGGCGGCCCAGCCCTTTCTTCTGCAAACGCTGGATATTCTCGATCACGACGATGGCGTCATCGACGATCAGCCCTGTGGCCAGGACCAGAGCGAGCAGTGTCAGCAGATTGATCGAGAAACCGAGCACCCAGATCCCGGCGAGCGCCCCGATCAGGGCGGCCGGGATGGCGGTCGAGGGAATGAGCGAAGCGCGGAAGCGGGCGAAAAAGAGCCAAATGGTTGCGACCACGATGATGATGGTGATCACCAGGCTGGTCAGGACCTCTCGCACCGAGCCCTCGATGAATACGGCATCATCGGACGTGGTGCGGATGGTGACTTCGTCAAAGCGGGCATTCAGCCGGTCGACCACATCCCCCACGCCCTGCGAGATCGACATCGTGTTGGACTGCGCCTGCCGGACGATGCCGAGGGCAATGATGGACTGACCATCCAGCCGCACGAAACTGCTGGCGTCAGCGGGCGCGAAATAGGCGTCGGCCACATCACCCACGCGGGTGGTGCCGCTGACGATCACCTCTTTCACACGCTCCGGCGTTGCCGCCGTGGCTTCGGCCCGCACGATCAATTGCTGCTCATCGGACCGGAAACTGCCCACCGGCACGTCGAAGGGCGCCTGGGCCAGGGCGTCGGCAACGTCACCGACCGTCAGGCCGAAACGGCTCAGGCGGAGCGGGTCCATGACCACGCGCAGGAGGCGCTGGCGGTCGCCGGACAGATCGACACTGGCGACGCCTTCGATGGAGAGAAACTCCGGAACGATGTCGTTCTCGACCAGGGCCGTCAGGCTTTCCTCGTCCAGCGTGTCGGACATGACGGCGAGACGGACAATGGGCTGGGCATTGTCGTCAGCCTTCACGACGCGGATCTGTTCGACGCGATCGGGCAGGTCCCGAGTGACCCGGCTGACAGCCTCGCGGACATCGGCGGCCGCGGAGTCCAAATCTACGCCCGGATTGAACTCGATACGGACACGGGATCCGTTTTCCTCGCTCTGGGCGTCGATCTCACGCACGCCGGAAACGCGGGCCACCGCACCTTCCAGAATGGCCGTGACTTCAGCATCCACGGTCTCCGGCGCCGCGCCGGGGAATTGGGCCGTCACCGAAACAACCGGCCGATCGACATCCGGAAGCTCTCGGACTTCAACCCCGAACAGGGCGGCCAGTCCGCCGATAATGATCAGCAGGTTGAGCACGGCCACAAGGACCGGCCGTTTTACCGCGAGGGCAGGAAGGTCATTGCGTTCCAGGCTCATCGCGTCTCATCCGCAGCGATCGGCCCACCACCCGTGACAACCGACGAGCGGTCAGCGGCCAAGTCATCGATCAGACTGCCCTCGCGAACCTTCTGAACGCCCTCTGTGATGATGCGGGCATCGGCTGAAATCTCGCCCCGCACCAGGACATGGCCGTCCAGGCGGGAGACGATATTGACCGGCACGCGTACGGCCTGCTCGTCCTCGACGGACCAAATATAGGAGCCGGAAGCCCCCCAGATGATCGCCGACTCCGGCACACGGGGATAGGACTGACCGAAAATCGTGAAATTGACCCGGAAACTCATGCCCGGACGCAGACCGTCGCTGGCATTGTCCAGCAAGGCGCGAACGGTGAAGGTCCGGCGCGTGGGATTGATATGGCTGTCCACAGCCACGACCTCGGCTTCCACCACCGCATCGGGATTGGCAAAGGGCGCGACCGTGATGCTGTCGCCAACCGCCAGATAGCCGAACACTTGTTCCGCCGCTTCGAAATCGACATAGAGCACGCTGCGATCATCGATCTGGGTAATGGCGGTGCTGGCCGTGACGCGGGAACCCGGGTCGATATCCGTCAGCCCGACATTGCCGGCGAAGGGTGCGCGGACGGCCCGTTCCTCAAGCGCGATCTCGGCCTGTTCCAACTCGATCCGGGCCGAGTCGAGCGCGGTCCGGGCCTCATCGATCTGACTGGCGGAAACCGCTCCCGTATCCTCGATCCGACGGTAGCGGGCCAGCAATTGCTCCGCTTCCTGCACCGCCACACGGGCGAGATTCACGGCTAGGCGTTCTTCACGGTCTTCCAGCTGGAGCAGGAGATCCCCAGCTTCCACATGCTGCCCGGCGGAGAAAGGGACCGCCGTGACGACGCCACCGGTTTCCGGATAAATCTGGGCCGTCGCCCGGGCGCGCGCCGTGCCGACGGATTCCACATCGGTTCGCTCGCGCTCAAAACGGACCGACTGGGTGACGACACGAATGCGTTCCTGACCGGCAGAGGCACCGGAGCGGGCCGCTGTTTCATCGGAACCGCAAGCCGATACGGCCAGCGCACAAGCGCAGCTCAGGGCCACACCAAGATTGGACAATCGCAGCGTCAAACAAGCCTCCCAGCACGCAGAAACAGGGCGTTTCTATAGCGTCGGTACTGTGCTTGCACGAAGTAGGACAGAAAATCCGTCTTTCCAGTCTGCGATTAATTCTCAACCCGTGGCATCATGTCACCGGATGTCCGGCTTCATCCTGACCCGGCGCCGTCATCCGCGCATTGCGGCGCTCCAGGCGTTCATTCAGCCGGGCGTGACGCACAGGTGTCAGCGGATAAGACCAGATCAGCGGTGCCGCGAGCCCGTAGAGCACGATCGGACCCAGGCAGTAGACCAAGCGAAGCGAGAGAACGCCGGTGTCGGTGGACCCGTCCACGCCCGCTGAGGCGTGATAACCCAGCAGACCCACAATGTTCAGGGCCAGACCGGTGAAGATCGCGACAGCCAGTTTTTCGGCCAAGCCCAGCACTGCGAAATAGGTGCCCGCACGGCGGCCGCCAGAGCGGGCGCTGTCGATATCGACAACATCGGCCAGCATCGCCAGTGGCAGAAATTGCAGACCGCCGAACGCGAAGCCTTTCAGCAGGAAAAGGCAGAAGAAGGCGAGATAATCGCCATGGCCAAGCAGGAGGTTGCAGGCGCTTACAACGCTGACAAAGCCCAGCGTCACCATGAAAGCCTTGTGCTTGCCCATCTTGCGTCCCAGCCAGAGCCAGAAGGGGATCGCGGCGATACCGGAGATGAAATAGAGGAAATAGGCCGCGCCGATTGTTGGAATACCGATGATATCGCGGATGAAGAAGAGCGAGACCGCATTGCGCAGGCTTTCCCCCGCAATCACCAGGAAGGCGATGATCAGGATGCGACGCATCGGTCCATTGCGCCAAAGGTGCTTGAACCCTTCGATCATCGGCACCCGTTCACGGCGTGCCGGCGGCGGCTCGGAAACACTCGTCACGATCAGAAGGCTCAGCAGGGGAACGAGGATGGCGATGGTCACCGCCAGTCCCATCATGACCGGTCCGGTCAGAGCGGCCCGGTTGGACGGCGTGCGTTCCATGATGCCGCCTGTGAAGGCCCCGGTTATGTCCCGCCACATGGAGGAGAAAATCTGGCTGACCGCGCCGCCATCGGCGAGAATCTCGATCACCATGGGCACGGCGGCCGCCAGGAGAAGGCCACCCAGATAATAGAACTCGCGCGCCGCGGTCACCTGGGTCCGCGTGTGATAATCCGAAGAGAGTTCAGCACCCCAGGCCCGGAAGGGAATCTGGATCATCGTCGCGCTGGCAAAAAACAGGGTCAGCCAGATCAGGAAATAGACCAGTCCGGCGCCCTCCGGGGGCACGAAGAGAAACCAGGTCGAGACCATCAAACAGGGGGCGCCGAGCAGGATATAGGGTTTGCGGCGCCCGATGGGCGTACGTCCCCTGTCGGAGATTTCGCCCATCAGCGGGTCGGTGATCACATCGGTGAACCGGGCCAGCATGATGATGAGGCCGATCACAGACAGGGACAGGCCGAGATGCCCGGCATAATGGGCGGGCAGCCAGATGGCGAGCGGGTAGCCATAAACGGCCAGCGGCAGGGCCAGCGATCCGTGCAGGAAAATGGTCGACTGTTTCAGGCGCGGCGCCTTGGGCGCCACGTTCGTATCTGTCTGCAAGCTGTCCTCCCGGTATCGGCGCGCTGGTTTTGTTTATTGGCGCGTTTCCAATACTGGGTATGCCTGCAAGGCCCTGTCAAATTAATCCGGTATGGCGATCCCGAAAACATGGTTCGCCAATTCGGGATCAGCCCATGGCGGCGGCACGCCGGGCATTGGCCTTGATCGTGGCCCAGTCGCCCGCCTCGACCATCGCCTTGGTCGCGATCCAGGACCCACCGACACAGACGACATTGGGCAGCGCCAGATAGTCTGGCGCTTTTTCCGGCGTGATCGATCCGGTCGGGCAAAAGCGGATGTCCGGCAGTGGGCCATGCAGGGATTTCAGATAGGGCAGTCCGCCGGCCTGTTCCGCCGGGAAGAATTTGAGCACTTCAAAACCGGCCTCTATCGCCGACATGGCTTCGCCCGCCGTTGCCACACCCGGCAGGACCGGGATGCCGCAATCGGGCAGGAAATCGGACAGGCTGGGCGACAGGCCCGGCGAAACCAGGAAGTCCGCTCCGGCATCAATACTGGCCTGGGCCTGTTCCGGTGAACGGATCGTGCCCATGCCGACAATCAGGTCCGGCTCGGCGGCTTTCATTGCCTTGAGAACATCGAGCGCGGCCTCTGTTCGCCAGGTCATCTCGATCACGCGCAGGCCACCGGCTTTCAGCGCGCTGGCCAGCGGCGCAGCATGGGCGACTTCACCGACGGTGAGTACCGGGATCACGCTGGCCGCATCGACCAGCTCTTTCATGCTTACAGCCATGCTATTGATATCCTTGTTCAGCCAGCGCCGCAGCGCCGCGCAGGGCAGCGCCATCGCTACAGATCAGGCGGATGGGAATGTCCCGGGTGTAGCCGGACATCGGCTCCCGGTCGATGAAGCGGTCGAGAAAGGCGCTCTTTTCCAGCAGGGGGCGGATCTTGGGCAGAATGCCGCCCCCCAGATAGACCCCGCCGCGCGCACCGGTCAGCACGGCGACATCGCCGGCATAGCCACCGAGCAGGCAGCAGAACAGATCCACCACGCGCGCCGCCAGGGAGTCCGGATCCTTCAAGGCGGTCCGGGTGATCGTCTCCGGGCGGTCACCTGTCCATTCCACACCCTCGATCCGGCAGATCGAGCGATGCAGGTTGAGCAGGCCTCGTCCGGACAGCAGCCGCTCCCAGGACACGAATTCATACTCGCGCGCGAGATCCTTGAAGACCTCCACCTCCAGCGCGGTCCGCGGCGCGAAACCGGCATGCCCGCCCTCGGTCGCGATTACCCGCAGGCGATCACCATCCGGCACCAGCAAGCCCAGACCCAGCCCGGTTCCCGGCCCCAGCACGGCCCGGGGCGCCTCAGGACGCTCCGTCCCCTCATTGATCAGGACAAGGTCCGCTGATGGGGTCAGCGGCGCACCCCGCGCCTGGGCTGCGAAATCATTGACGGGCAGAATGTGTTCCAGCCCCAGCGTGCCGGCCAGATCGGACGGCGTGAAACTCCAGGCCGCATTGGTCAGCTGGATCCGGCCGGGCGTGATGGGTGAGGCCACCGCAAAACAGGCGCGGCGGGGCGGCTCGGCACGGCAGGTTTCCAGATAGGCCAGGGCCGCATCGCGAAGCTGGTCGAAATCCTCATTCTTGAGATGCCGGATATGGTGCAGTTCGAACCCGTCAGCCACGGAACCGCGCGCAATCGCAAAGCGCGCATTCGTGCCGCCAATATCGGCGACCAGATAAGTTGGCGCGTCGGTCATGCCTTCCCCATCCCCCGGCGCCCAGTTCCGGGCAGCCCTCGAAGTCTGCAGCAATGTTACCCCTAACATAAAGCACAAATCCAGCCCGCCGACCAGTTGAAGCGCCGGCTTCGGTGGACAGGCCAACAGCGGATCAGCTAGACCGCGATCACGGGCCGCAAAGCGCTCACCCCACAGGATATGGCCATGGAGCCCCGCAATTCTGCATCACCGGACGGGCAGGTCCAGCGCGGCAAAACCCTGAAACGGCCGGAAGCGCTGGTCCGGGTGCTGGGCACTGCCATAACGTCAGGCCGCTACCGCCCCGGCGAAACCCTCCCCAACGAGATTGAGCTTTCCAGACAGCTGGAAGTGTCCCGGAGCGCCCTGCGGGAAGCGATCCACACCCTGTCAGCCAAGGGTTTGGTGGAGGCCCGGCCACGCACCGGCACACGCATTCTGCCGCCTTCGCGCTGGTCGCTGCTGGACCGGGATGTGCTGGACTGGTGCCTGTCCGGAACACCGGATCCCGACCTGTTGCGGGCAGTCGATGAATTCAGACTGACCCTGGAACCGGAAATGGCCGCGCTCGCGGCCCAGCGCCGGTCACCGGCCGATCTTACGGCCATGCGGGAAAGCCTCATGCGGATGGAACGCGGAGCGATGGGCAGTGCAGACCGCGGCCAGGCCGCTCAGGACTTCCACGCCGCCCTGCTGGCGGCAACCGGGAATGCCGTGATGGCCGGACTGCACAGCCTGGCGAGCCAGATGGACCCGTCGCAGGACTATTGGCCCCTGTTCGACGCGATTGCCGCCGGTGGTCCGGACGCAGCCCGCTCTGCCATGGCAGAACTGATCCGTCCGGCGCAATAGCGCTAGACGTCAAAGTCCGAAAGACAGGCACGGGCGCCGCGGCTCATCAGCGCCGCCAGGTCATGACCCAGCGCGCTCGCGATGACCGGGTCGTTCTTGAGGTCCCGGCCGAACACCGCCTCGATCGACAAGAGAGCGGCCGCCCTTTCGTCCGGGTCAGGCCCTGCCTTTTCGAGGGCGGCAGCCGTTACTGCCGCCAGCGGGTCATCCACAGTGAAGGTCTCGCCGGCCTCGTCCACACCGGACTGCCAGCGCATCCAGGCGGCCACGGCCATCAATATTGCCGCCATTGGCAGACCGGCCTCACGCTGGGCCCGCAGGCTGGCAAGAAGGCGTTGCGGGAGCTTCTGCGACCCGTCCATCGCAATCTGGACGAGGGAGTGATTGAGCGCGGAGTTCGCATAGCGCGACTTCAGCGCTGCCCGATAGGCTGTGGCGTCAAAACCGGCTGGCCCATCCAGAACCGGCTCAACCTCATCCCAGAGCCGGTCGACAAAGCGGGCGAAGACCGGGTCGGCAATGGCCTCGTGGACATAGGTATGGCCTGCCAGCGCACCGAGATAGGCCAGCGCGGAGTGCGATCCGTTGAGAAGGCGCAGTTTGGCGCGCTCCCAGGCGGCCACATCATCCGTCATCTGCACGCCCACTGTCTCCAGAGCGGGCCGGCGATGGCAGAAATTGTCCTCGACCACCCATTGGGTGAAGGGTTCCGTCTTGACCATGGCCTCATCGCGATAGCCAGTCATCGCCTCAAGCGCGTCTATATCCTCGGCTGTCGTGGCCGGCACGATCCGGTCAATCATGGAGCCGGGAAAGGCCACGCTGGCTTCGATCCAGTCGGCCAGGTCCGGATTGACCTGACGGGCAAAACCCAGAACGGCGGCGCGCGTCCGCAGGCCATTGTCCGGGATATTGTCACAGGACAGCACGGTGAAGGGTGGAAGTCCCGCGGCACGGCGTGCAGCGAGGCCGGCAACCAGGAAGCCGGGCGCGGTGGACGGGCGGGACGGACGCTCCAGATCGGCCTTGATCGCCGCGTCCGTCAGCATCAGCTCGCCCGTGTCCGGATCCAGATGATAGCCTTTCTCCGTGATCGTCAGGGTCACCAGGGCCACGGAGGGTTCCGCCAGCGCCGCGATGAGGGTCTCCGGATCGCTCGGGGCAACCAGAACATCGGTCAGCGCACCGATCACCCGCAATTGCGTCGCCGGCCCGTCGCGCTGGACCATTGTGTAGAGCCCGCCCTGGGGATTGAGCTGATGCGCCACGCGCGCCGACCGCAGGGAGGCACCGCGGATCTGCCAACCTGCCTCGCCCTGCGCCATCAACTGATCGAAATAGACAGCCTGGTGGGCACGATGAAAGGCACCCACGCCGAGATGAATGATCCCGGCCTCTTGGCAGCGATGATAGGCAGGGCGCCGGATCGACGCATCCAGCGTGTCCAGACAATCGGGAGAGAGACGGGGAAGGGTCATCGGATCACCAAATACGCGGGGGCCCGCTGGGCACCAGAGAAGCAGTCAGCATGCCACGGACCGGGCCGGAGTGAAGACTGCCCGTGTGATCACTGACAGTGATCTTCACCGCAAGCGTGAAACCGCCCTAAAGTCCGCGCCGACCTGATCTCTGGAGCCACCCGCCATGTCCGGACCCCATATCGTCATTCTCGGCGAAGCCATGCTGGAATTGTCCGGCCAGTCTGGAGCGACGCCGCTCGGGTCCATGTTCAGGCTCCGGCAGGGCGGAGACACGCTGAACACGGCGATCTATCTGAGCCGGCTGGGTCACAAGCCCACCTATTTCACAGCATTGGGGCAGGACCCCTATTCCGATGCCATGATCGATGAATGGCAGGCGGAAGGCGTGAGGACAGACCTCGTCCTGCGTCACCCGGTCCGCATTCCGGGCCTTTATGCGATCGAAACGGATAGCAGCGGCGAACGCAGCTTCCAGTATTGGCGAGGGGAATCCGCCGCACGCGATATGTTCGCCCTGCCGGAATCAGATGCTGCCATCGACGCCGCCAGCAAAGCGGACTGGCTCTACTTCTCCGGTATCAGCCTGTCCATTCTCGACGCTGCCGGTCGCGGTCGGCTGCTCGATCTCATGGCAGCTGTGCGGGCCCGCGGCGGCCAGATCGTTTTCGATCCCAATTTCCGCCCGCGCGGCTGGCCGGACGCAGACGAGGCCCGGACGCTTTTCATGGCCCTGGCCCGGCAGATCGATCTCGTCCTGCCGTCGTTGGATGATGAAGACCTGCTCTTCGGTGCCGCCGACCCACAAACCCATATTGACCGCTGGCATGAAGCCGGGGCCCGGCACGTCATCGCCAAACAGGGCGCCAAGGGCGGCTGGGTTTCAAATGGCGAGACCGGGCAGGCTTTCCCCGTCACACCGGCTGACACGGTCGTCGACACGACCGGCGCCGGCGACAGTTTCAATGCCGGAGTGCTGGCAGCACTGATTGAAGGGGCCAGCCTCGACGAAGCCGCCCGACGGGGCGGCGAACTGGCGCGGATCGTGGTTGGCCATCACGGCGCCATCATGCCCGCCGAGGCCATGCCGAATGCCTAAAGACCCGCGACCCGGGCAATGGCCGAGGCAACACGGTCATGGACCTGCGGCGGCAGGTCATGACCCATGCCGTCGATGATTTCCAGCGTTGATCCCGGGATGGCGGCCGCCGTGTCCTTGCCACCTTCAACCGTGACCAGAGGATCATCGGCGCCGTGCACGACCATGACCGGGCAGGAAACGCCCGCGAGTTTTGCGCGGCGGTCCGGGGCTGCGAGAATGGCTGCATACTGACGCGCAAAACCGGCCGGGTTGTGACAACGGTCCGCATCAGCCGCGGCGCGGGCCTTCAGGGTCTCTGCATCAATCGGATAGGCGGGCGAACCGATTACACGGCTGGACTGAACCGCCCGTTCCAGAAAGGCTTCACGATCGGTCTTCGGATCGGGGCTTGGCGTGGCCAGCATGGCCTGGGCTTCCGGCGTGGAGCGCGGCAGGTCCGGATTGCCCGTGGTCGACATGATGGATGTCAGCGACAGGGCGCGATGACCGTGGTCGGCCGCCACAAGCTGGCCAATCATCCCACCCATCGAGGCACCGGCGACATGCGCCTTCTCGATCCCCAACGCATCCATCAGGCCCACAACATCGGCCGCCATATCGTCCAGATGATAGGGCACATCCGGCGTCCCGCCGGCAGCCTTGGTGGTCACTACGGATTTGAAATCGGGAATGCCGGCCTCGGTGAAATGCGTGGTCAGGCCCATATCCCGGTTATCGAAGTAAACGACCCGGAACCCGCGCTCTGCCAGGGCGTCGAGAAAGCTGGGCGGCCAGCGGGTCATCTGCGAGCCGAGGCCTGTGATCAGAACGAGCGGCGCGCCATTGTCTGGCCCGTGAATGTCGTACTCGATCGTGATTCCGTTGGCGATGGCCTGCGGCATGGTCTGTCTCCCCGGCATGTTTTCTTGCCGGGGATGATGCGCTTCGCAGACTTCAATTGGCAAGCCTCTTGAGCGCTTTCCGCAAATTGGGTTTGCCCGAAAACCAAACCATATGGTGAAATCGCCAAAACTTGCGATACTCGGTATGCCTAGCCCTCCGGAATCCCCAGACCGAAAGGATCCGTCGCATCGGTCAGGATGCGCGTATCGGCGAAAACATGCGCCTGGCCGGTCACACTGGGAATAATGCCGGCGCGGCCCGGCCGATAACGCGCAGTGAAGCGGCTTCCGATAATGCTCTCCTGGACCCAGTCCCGGCCCGGCTCGAGCTGACCGCGTGCGGCGAGACAGGCCAGTTTGGCGCTGGTCCCTGTTCCGCAGGGTGAGCGATCATAGGCACCACCGGGACAGAGTACGAAATTGCGGCTATCCGCCCCTTCCCCTGCCTGTGCTGTGGTCACCTCGATATGGTCGATCTCGGCACCCTCGCGGCCGGTGAAGCCCTGGTCCGCCAGCGCCCGCCTGACCGCCCAGCTCTTGCGGGTCAGGATTTCAATCCGGGACGGATCGAGCCCGTCCTCACCCAGCTGCTTCGCATCGACCAGGAAGAACCAGTTTCCACCCCAGGCGATATCACCCCGTACCGGGCCCAGACCCGGCACATCCAGCGTGACATCAAGTGACAGGCAATCACTTTCGATATTCTCGAAGCAAACCGTATTGGCATCGATCAGATCGAGCGCCACTGGCCCGACCGGCGTCTCCAGAACATGGCAACCCGGTGCCATACGGCCCAGCCAGGCCAGGGTCGCGCCCAGACCAATCGTGCCGTGCCCGCACATGCCCAGATATCCGGACGTGTTGAAAAAGATCACGCCTGCCGCGGCACCCTCATGCTCCGGCTCGCACAACAGTGCGCCCACCATGGCGTCTGAGCATTTCGGCTCCAACACACAGCGCCGGCGATAATCATCAAAGCGCTCCGCGAAA
The DNA here is from genome assembly GCF_016817355.1 of Maricaulis parjimensis. Classification (GTDB taxonomy): domain Bacteria; phylum Pseudomonadota; class Alphaproteobacteria; order Caulobacterales; family Maricaulaceae; genus Maricaulis; species Maricaulis parjimensis. The sequence goes on along the minus strand of NZ_JADOTT010000001.1, from coordinate 746,700 downwards.
ACCTGCAGACGTTCCGACAGGGGCCCCCGGCCCAGCTCCGGACCGCCCTCGATGAGCACCCGCGTCGGCTGGCCGCCCGTATGGCTGTCGATGACCCGCATGGCACGGCCTCAATCCGTCGCGCCCGGCCAGCTGGCCCACCAGTCGCGGAACCGCTTCCAGCTTGCATCCACAAAGGCCAGCTGGGACGGGGTCAGCGCGTCCGTCGCGTAGAGCTGGTGCTGATATTCAGCATGACCTTCGAGCACCATGAGACGCTTGTAGTGGAGGACAAGGTCCGGCCCTTCATCAAAGGTGGCCAGAACCATCATGGCCTCGCTCAATTCCAGGGCGAGACGCCGTGCCTGCGCATCGCCCGCGGCCGCCCGCTTCGACAGTTCGACAAGGCGAAGCACTTCACGCGGCAGGGCATTGCCCACACCGGTAATCGCGCCGGTCGCGCCGCAATTCACATAGCCATGGAAGACCTGGGTATCGACGCCCACCATGAGGGTGAGCGCGTCATCCCCGCTGGTGATGTGTTCGGCCGCATAGCTCAGCGAGTCAGCCCCGCCAAACTCCTTGAACCCGATCAGGTTGGGATGATCCTTGCGCAGGTCGAAGAAGAGGTCCGCCCGGGTCTCGAACCCGTAATAGGGCGAGTTGTAGATCACCGCCGGCAGGTCCGGTGCCGCACCCAGTACGGCGGCAAAATGGGTTCGCTGCGCCTGGGGTGAAATGCCCCGGGACAGAACCCGCGGGATCACCATCAGCCCGGCCGCGCCGGCCTGGGCCGCCCGCTCGACGATAGCAACAGCGCGCTGCGTGTTCTGGGCACCCGTCCCGACCACGACAGGAATGCCGGCCCCGCACAGGCGATCCACGCCTTCGCAGCGCTGCTCATCCGTCAGCAGGGGCCAATCCCCCATGGAGCCGCAATACACGACGGCATCCATGCCGGCAGCCATCAGATCCTGGCCGGTTTTGACCAGAGCCGCGAAATCCGGCTCGCCGGCCGCATTGCAGGGCGTCATCAGGGCCGGCATGCAGCCGGAAAAGACAGATTGGGTCATCGCGCCCTCCTCACACGAATTTGAATCCGGACGCGCCCATCTCAGGTCGACGACCGGCCAGTGGCAAGCCATCTATTCAGGCACTTGTCTCTTTTTTCGAGAGAAAGGTTTCCCTCGGCAACGTTTCGCGTTGGAATGGGGGATCACCCTTCTCATGGCAGCGACCCCGAGGATGATCCATGAGCCTGGCCGCCAGCCCCAACAGCCTGGCCCCGCAGGACGTCAACCAATTCTTTTCGAGCGTCCGTTCCCGAACCCTGGAACTCGTGAAACCTCTCAGCGCAGAGGACATGATGCTCCAGTCGATGGAGGATGCCAGCCCTGCCAAATGGCATCTGGCCCACACGACCTGGTTTTTCGAGGAATTCATCCTGCGGCCCAACCTGCCCGGCTACACCTCACCGGATGAGCGCTTCGCCGTCCTGTTCAATTCCTATTATGTGCAGGCCGGTCCGCGGCATGCGCGCGACCGGCGCGGGCTGATTTCCCGCCCCGGGCTCGACGCTGTTCTCGATTATCGCCGCCATGTCGAAGACGCGCTGATTGACCTGTTGGCCACCGGTCGACCCGAGATTTGCGCTTTGACGGAACTGGGTTGTCATCACGAAATGCAGCACCAGGAACTCCTGGTCACCGACCTGCTTCACGGCCTCTCATTCAATCCGCTCCTGCCAGCCTACAAGGACCCTGAGCCCTTTCCCGTGACCGAAGCGCCTGCGCTCGAATTCCAACGGTTTGACGAGGGCCTGACCGGGATTGGTCATGACGGTTCAGGGTTTGCCTTTGACTGTGAAAGCCCCCGCCACCGCCTGTTCCAGCCCGCCTTCCAGATCGCCAACCGCGCTGTCACAAACCGCGACTGGATCGAATTCATGGAAGATGGCGGCTATGAAACGCCAGAGCTTTGGCTGATGGACGGCTGGGCAGTGCGCGAGCGCGAGAACTGGGACAGCCCGCTCTATTGGTGGCAACAGGACGGGGAATGGTGGTCTTACACGCTGCGCGGCCCGCAACCAGTCGCGCTGGACGCACCGGTGGTCCATGTCAGCTATTACGAGGCCGATGCCCATGCCCGCTGGGCCGGCGCCCGGCTTCCAACCGAAGCCGAACACGAAATCGCGTTCCGCGACACACCCATCGAGGGGAATTTCGCAGACCGGAACCAGTTCCGCCCCCTGCCTGGACACGGCACTTGGGGCGATGTCTGGGAATGGACGCAAAGCGCCTTCTCCCCCTATCCGGGCTTCAAGCCCAGCGCCGGCGCTATCGGCGAGTACAATGGGAAATTCATGATCAACCAGATGGTCCTGCGCGGCGGGTCCTGTGCCACGCCACGCGCGCAGATGCGGCCGAGCTACCGCACCTTCTTCTACCCCCATCAACGCTGGCAGATGCTGGGCCTGCGCCTGGCGAAGGATATCTGACTTGGATACCGCAATGATCCACGATAGCGACTTCGCGATGTCGGCCCTGGAAGGGCTGCAAGCCTCGCCGAAATGGCTCGACAGCAAATGGCTGTATGACACGCACGGCAGTGCGATTTTCGAGCAGATCACGCAATTGCCCGAATACTACCCGACCCGGACGGAGACCGGGATCCTCAAGGACCAGATCGACGCCCTCAGCGCCGTACTGGAGCCCGGGCAAGTCCTTGTCGAACTGGGCAGCGGGGCCAGTGTGAAGACACGCATCCTGCTGGACGCGGCAAGCGGGCTGCGCGCCTATGTTCCCGTCGATATCTCGGCGGATTTTCTGGAAGAGACGGCAGAAGATCTGCGAAAGGCCTATCCGGACACACCGATCCGGCCAGTCGTGGCAGACTTCACCGGTGAGATCACCTTGCCGCAAGCCCTGGACGACGCACCCAAGACGGCGTTCTTTCCCGGCTCGACCATCGGCAATCTGCCGCATGACACAGCATCCGCCATGCTCGACCGGCTGAGCCGCTGGCCGGGCATCGAGGCGCTGATCCTGGGTCTGGACCTGGTCAAGGACACGGCGACGCTGGTGGACGCCTATGATGATCAGGCCGGCGTAACAGCCGACTTCAACCTCAATCTCCTGCGCCGGATGAACCGGGAGATCGGGGCGGATTTCGACCTGTCAGCCTTCCGCCATGAAGCCCGCTGGAATGCGCAGCTCAGCCGGATCGAGATGCATCTGGTCAGTGAGCGGGCGCAGACCGTAACCGTGGCGGGGCAGGCGATCCGCTTTGCCAAGGGCGAAAGCATTCACACCGAAAACAGCCGCAAATACACCCGCGAGGGCTTCGCGGCGATCGCTGACCGGGGTGGTTGGGAAATCGCCGATTTCCTCACCGACACCGATCAGCTGTTCGCGGTGGCTGTGCTGAGGCCCAAGCGGGCCTGACAAGCTAGCGGAAGTCGCAGCTGCCTTCGTGCAGGCCCATCGCCTTGAAGATCATCGCGGCGGGGCAAAAGCCCGTGACGCTGGTCTGCATCAGGTTCAAGCTGACAAAGCCGGTCAGCAGCAGGAACCAGGGGCTCACAAGCCAGGCCAGGACCGCTGACAACAGGGCCATGAAGCCGGCAAACATCATTACTGCGCGTCCAAGGGTCATGAGAGGTCTCCTTGCTCGGAACCACTGGTCTCAGCTTCGCTGGCCAGCGTCTTGGGTTGATAGGGTTGGTCACCGTCCTTGAAGACGATGTAGATGGCGGGGATGACGAGCACGGTCAGCAGGGTGGACGAGGCCAGCCCGAACAGGAGCGAGATCGCCAGTCCCTGGAAGATCGGATCGCCCAGGATCACCGCCGCACCAATCATGGCCGCCAGAGCGGTCAGCAGGATCGGTTTGAAGCGGATCGCCCCGGCATTCAGCAGGGTTTCCCGCAAGGGCTCGCCATTGCCGGCACTGTGCCGGATGAAGTCCACCAAGAGGATGGAGTTCCGAACAATGATGCCGGCCAGGGCAATGAAGCCGATCATGGATGTCGCCGTGAAGGCCGCGCCGAACATCCAATGGCCCAGCATGATGCCGATGAAGGTCAGCGGGATCGGCGTTAGGATGATGAGCGGCACCCGGAAGGAGCCGAACTGGGCGACAACGAGGACATAAATGCCCAACAGGGCCACCATGAAAGCGGCACCCATGTCACGGAAGGTCACATAGGTGATCTCCCATTCGCCATCCCAGAGCAGGGTGACTTCGTCATCGCTGTCCGGCTGGCCATACATGCGGATCTGCGGCTGGGGCAGATCACCCCAGTCATGGGCCGCAATGGCGTCCTGGACGGCGAACATGCCGTAGATCGGGGCCTCGAAAGCCCCCGCCAGTTCGCCCATCACCATTTCCAGGGAGCGGCCGTCGCGGCGGAAGATCGGATAGGAGCCCGGCTCTTCCGTCACGGACACCACATCGCCCAGTTCCACAACGGTCCGGTTGCCCGGCAGCGTGTTGGCAGGAACCGGCGTTGAGGCGAGACGTTCGGTCCAATTGCGATCCTCGCGCGGCAGGGCGACGGCAATCTCGATCGGATTGCGGCCTTCGCCTCGGTGGGAATAGCCCACCGGCATGCCGCCGATCAGGGCCGCGATCGTGTCATAGACATCCGATTGCTGGACGCCGAAATATTCCAGGCTGTCCTGGTCGATCGCAATGCGCAGACGCGGGCGCGGTTCGCCGAAACTGTCATCCGTATCAACGATATAGTCGATCTCGTTGAAGACGCTGCGGACTTCGCGGGCCACCGCCCGGCGGGTTTCGGCATCGGGACCGTAGATCTCGGCCAGCAATGTGGCGATCACCGGCGGTCCGGGCGGAATTTCCGCAATGCGGATGCTGGTGCCGGCCGGCACATCCAAATCCGCCAGAAGCTCACGCGCTTCCAGCGCAATCTCGTGGGAAGACCGGTCGCGATGGTGCTTGGCTTCCAGATTGACCTGGAGGTCGCCCTGTTCCGGACGGCTGCGCAGATAATAATGGCGCACCAGGCCGTTGAAATTGAACGGGGCCGAGGTACCGGAATAGGCCTGGATATGGGTCGCTTCGGGCAGTTCGGCGAGGCGGTCGGCCGCGGCCATCAGCACGCGTTCCGTCCGCTCCAGCGTGGCACCTTCGGGGAGGTCGACAATGACCTGGAATTCCGACTTGTTGTCGAAAGGCAGGAGTTTGACCGTCACGGCCTGGAAGCCGAACAGGGACATGGAGGCCAGGGTCAGCACGCCCACGCTGAGCAACAGGATCCAGGCATTGCGGCGGGACTGCACCACCCAGGCGGCGACCTTCCGGTATCCCTTGCCCAGAATGCCTTCATGACCCTCGGCATGACCGTGGACATCCCCTTTGCGGCGGCCGGCTATGACCAGCATCAGCCAGGGCGTCAGCACCATGGCGACAAAGAAGGAAAAGATCATCGCGGCCGATGCATTGACCGGGATCGGCGCCATATAGGGGCCCATCAGGCCGGACACGAAGAGCATGGGCAGGAGCGCGGCCACGACGGTGAGCGTGGCCACAATGGTGGGATTACCCACTTCGGCCACAGCCTCGACAGCCGCCTGGACGCGCGGACGCTCGTCTTTCATGCCCCAATGGCGGGCAATATTCTCAATCACGACAATGGCGTCATCAACCAAGATGCCGATCGAGAAGATCAGGGCGAAGAGCGAGACCCGGTTGATCGTGTAGCCCATCAGGTTTGAAGCAAACAGGGTCAGGAGGATGGTCGTCGGGATGACCACGAAGACGACGAGGCCTTCGCGCCAGCCGATGACAAAGGTCACGAGCAGGACGATGGAAACCGTTGCCAGAGCGAGGTGGAAGAGAAGCTCATTGGCCTTCTCGTTCGCGGTTTCGCCGTAATTCCGGGTGACGGTGACATCGACACCTTCCGGGATCAGGCTGCCACGCAGAAGCTCGAGCCGCTCAACAATGTGCTCGGACACCACAACGGCGTTCGCGCCTTCGCGCTTGGCAATGGCGAGGGTGACGGCCGGCGTACGCGTCCAGGCGCCTTCATGGCCGTCGCGCGTCAGCATCCAGGCACGCGAGTCAGCCGGTTCCGGACCGATCACGACATCCGCGACATCTCGGACATAGACCGGACGGCCATCGCGTGTGGTCAGGAGGAGCAGGCCGATATCGGGCATGCCCTGGAGCGTCTGACCCGCCACGACACTTTGCGTCTGGTCGGCCGCGCTCACGCGGCCAGCCGGGAAGGCGCGATTGGCTTCCGCGATACGGCCCGCCAGCTGTTGCAGGGTCACACCGTATTGCGACAGGCGCTCAGGATCGGGCTCGACACGGATCTGGTCCGAACGGCCACCGGTAATATAGGTCAGGCCGACATCGTCGACCGACATCAGCGAAGCCCGCAATTCCTCGGCGATATTGTAAAGCGCATTGTCGTCCCACCGCTCGGCCAGGTCCGGAGGGGGCGACAGGGTAAGCGCGACGATCGCGACATCATTGATCCCGCGGCCCACGACGAGCGGTTCCGGAATGCCCATCGGCATCCGGTCCATATTGGCGCGCAGGCGTTCATGCACGCGCAGGATCGCATCATCGGCATCCGTGCCGACATCGAAACGCGCGGTGACCATGACCTGGTCATCCTCGGTCTGGGAATAGACGTGCTCGACCGCATTGATGGAGCGGATGATCGCTTCCAGCGGTTCGGTGACCAGTTCGACGGCATCGGTGGCGCGCAGGCCATCGGCCCGCACAATGACATCCACCATCGGAACGGAGATTTGCGGCTCTTCTTCGCGCGGGATCACCATCAGCGCCAGGAAACCCATGGCCAGTGCGGCCATCAGGATGAGAGGCGTCAGCGGCGACCGGATGAAGGCGCGGGCGAGATTTCCGGAAAGACCGAGCTTCATGGCCGCACCAGGACATCACCGGCCGACAGGCCGCTCAGGATTTCAACACCCTGCGATGTCTCCAGACCGCGCTGGACCACGATTTCCGTATCATGGCCATTGCTCAGCTGCAGGCGCACATAATCGACACCATAGCGGGTGGAGATGTAGTCAGCCGGGATCAAAATCGCATCGCGAGCGTCCACGGTGACATAGACACGGACGCGCTCACCCACGAAGAAGTCACCCAGCCCGTCAACGACGGCATCGGCGACGACACGGCCATCCTCGATACGCGGATAGACCTGGCGGATACGGCCCGTCGGCGCGACTTCACCACCCAGGGCAGCCGTGCCGATCTCCACAGGATCCCCTTCGGAGATCGTGCGGGCATGGCGTTCCGGCAGGCGCAGGCGGAGGAGATAAAGGTCCGATGCGATCGTGGCGACGGCTTCACCCGGCAGGATCACACTGCCCGAGGTGACGGGCACAGCCAGGACACGGCCGCTGGCCGGTGCGAGCACATCGCCCTCACGCGATTGCTGGACCAGGACATCCCGCGAGCGGCGAGCGGCGGCCAGCTGGCCGCTGACAACATCCACCTGCGTCCGCGCCTGATCGAGCCGGGCCTGGGGGTAGATGCCCCGCTCGTGAAGGTCCTCGGCGCGCTCCAGATCAATCTCGGCCTGGGAGAATTGGGCTGCGAAAGCATTGGCTTGGGCATTGGCCGCCGCAATCTGCGGCGCCAGACGGTCATCGACGACGACAGCCAGGACATCACCGGCCTCAACCGAATCCCCTTCATCGACCTGCAACTGGCCGATCGTGCCGCCGATGCGGGCGCGCGCCGTTATCGTGTCGATACTCTCGACCGTTGCGAACACCGCCTTGCGGTCGGGGATTTCCGTCTGCTCGACCGTGTGAGTGTCGGCAGTCTGCAGGCTGGCCGCTGCCAGTGCGAGGCTGAGAATGAGGCCGGTCGCCATGATGTCACCTATTTCGGATCAATGACCTGACCCGTCGCCGGGTCGATCGTAACGGTGGGAAGGCCAGCGGATTTCCAGGCCATGAGGCCACCCTTGAGATGGGCGGTGATGTCGACGCCGGCGGCGGCGCAGCGCTGCAGGGCGTCCATGGAACGCTTGCCGGAACCACACTGCAGGATCACATCGCGCGTCTTGTCGACCGGAATGGATTTGGGCTCGAAGGTCGAGAGCGGATGCAGGGACGCGCCATGCAGGCGCTCGGTTGCAAATTCGCGCGGCTCACGCACATCAATGATGACGGCTTCTCCGGCCTGAACGGCGTCATGGACGGTTTTCGGATCAAGTTCGCGAAGGCTCATTGGAGGGGCTCCTGCCGTGTTCAACAATATGATTGACACCTAATATAGTCTTCTCTAAATTAGTGTCAACTAATTCAGGAGGTGCGTTTGACCTCGCCCGACCCGCAAATCCAGGATCTGCAATCCCAGGCAGGCGAAGCCGCCGGTTTTCTCAAACAGCTGGCCAATGAAAAACGCCTGCTCATCCTGTGCCGCCTCGCCATGGGCGAAGCGACGGTGGGCGAACTGTGCGAGGTCGCCGACCTGTCCCAGTCTGCCATGTCCCAGCATCTGGCAAAAATGCGTTCGGAAAAACTGGTCACCGGGCGCAAGGACGGGCTGCAAGTCCACTACTCGATCGCGGACCCGCGCTGCGTCGGCATCCTGCATCACCTGAAATCGCAATTCTGCACGGCCGCAGACGCCCTGGAGGGCAAGGCCTGAATTCAAACGGCCGCCACAAGGACGCGCCGGACAAACGGGAGGAAGTTTCAATGGCCCATATCGTAGTCCTCGGAGCCGGTCTCGGCGGCGTCCCCATGGCACTGGAGGCGCGCAAGGAATTGCGCAAGGAAGACCGCATCACCGTGGTGTCGGATTCCGCGACCTTCCATTTCACGCCCTCCAACCCCTGGGTGGCAGTGGACTGGCGCAAGCCGGAACAGATCAAGGTCGAACTCGCCCCGATGTTCAAAAAGAAGGGGATCGACTTCGTCCATGCTGCGGCCACCAAGGTCGTTCCCGAAGACAATGCCATCGAGCTCGATAATGGCGAGCGGTTGACCTATGACTATCTCGTCATCGCGACCGGCCCCCAACTCGCTTTTGACGAAATCGAAGGCCTCGGCCCGCATGGCGGTTTCACCGAGTCCATCTGCCATGTCGATCACGCGGTCGACTCCAATGAGAGCTGGCAGAAATTCGTCGAGAATCCGGGTCCGATTGTTGTCGGCGCGGTCCAGGGCGCGAGCTGTTTCGGCCCCGCCTATGAATTCGCGATGATCCTGGAGACCGATCTGCGCAAGCGGAAGATCCGGGACAAGGTGCCGATGACCTTCGTCACGTCCGAACCCTATGTCGGCCATCTGGGACTGGACGGGGTTGGCGATACGAAGGGCCTGCTGGAAAGCGAGATGCGAAACCGGCACATCAAATGGATCACGTCGGCCCGCGTCACCAAGGTTGAAGACGGCGTGATGCATGTCGAGGAGGTCGCAGAGGACGGCTCGGTCAAGAAGACCCATGAACTCCCCTTCGGCTATTCCATGATGCTGCCGGCCTTCCGGGGCATTGATGCGGTCCGCGATGTGGAAGGCCTGGTCAATCCGCGCGGCTTCATCCTCGTCGACGAACACCAGCGCAATCCGAACTGGAAGAATATCTTCGGTATCGGTGTCTGCGTCGCCATTCCGCCGGTCGAAAACTACGCCGTTCCGGTCGGCGTGCCGAAGACCGGTTTCATGATCGAGTCCATGGTGGTCGCCACAGCCCGCAATCTGCGCGCGGACCTGGACGGCAAACCGGCCGACAATCTGGCCACCTGGAATGCGGTCTGCCTGGCCGATTTCGGCGATGGCGGCGTCGCCTTTGTCGCCATGCCGCAAATCCCACCCCGCAATGTGAACTGGTCCGCCGATGGCGGCTGGGTCCACATGGCCAAGGTCGCCTTCGAAAGCTATTTCGTCGGCAAGATCCGGCGTGGTGTTGGCGAGCCCTTCTACGAGAAGGCTGTGTTCGACATGCTGGGCATCCACAAGGTGAAGGAAAAAGCCTGAGCCTGTCCGGAGAACGCAGCAAAGAAAAGCGCAGGCCTTCCTAGAAGGCCTGCGCTCTTATTTTGGGGTCACCGGAGGTCGCACCTCTGACCCCGGAGTTTTCCGGACTCAGGGGGCGGGGTCAGCCGCAGCCGGCTCGGCACTCGTTCCGCGCAGGCGCACAAACAAGAGCGCCAGGGCAGCGAAGACCGAACCGGAGGCCATGATGATGGCCACGACCTGGATACCCGCACCGGCTTCGAACAGGAAGCCCGCAATGATCGGCCCCAGCGCGGCGCCACCACGGCCAACGCCAATGGCAAATCCGGTGCCTCCGGCCCGCACTTCCGTCGGGAAGCCCTGGGCAAAGAGGGCATAGAGCCCGACCACACCCGCATTGGTGCAGAAACCGGCGAGGGCAGCGATCAGGGAGAGCTGATGGAGGTCTTCCTGCCCGCGACCGAACACGACCACCATGACAGCGCCCAGGACCATGGCGCCGATAACGAGACCGCGCACGCCAAAGCGCTGGGACAGGATGCCCAGAAGCACTGCCCCCATGGCGCCACCCACATTGGCCCAGACCAGCACCCCGCCGGCCAGCGGCGCGGCAAACCCCATATCGACCACGATCTTCGGGATCCATTTCAGGATGAAATAGAAGGTCATGATGTGGAAGAAGTAGGCGAGTGTCAGCAGCAAGGTGATTTGGGCCAGACGCGGGCCGAACAGGGTGCGCACGCCAACCTTCGGCTTGTCTTCCTCTGACAGGTCCGGCAGGGCGGAGACGGCTTCTCGCCCGATGCGCTTGAGCACGGCGTTGATTTTTTCCAGGGCCCGTTTCGGACGGCGCGCTTCCAGGAAATAGACGGATTCCGGCAGCAGCATGAGCACCAGCGGGATGCTGAGTGCCGTAACGGCCCCGCCGAAAATGAAAATGGCGCGCCAGTCGAATTCGGTCAGAAGCATGGAAGCGATGGACCCGCCGACGATCGCGCCCATCGGATAGCCTGCGGCCATGATGGTCACGCAAAGCGACCGATTCTTGAGGTTGGAGAATTCCGCCACCATGGCATTGGTTGCGGCCAGCATGCCGCCAATCCCCAGACCCGTTCCGAAGCGGAAGGCGAGAAGCGTGTTCATGTCATGCGCAAAGGCTGCCGCAAACATGCCGGCCGCCATGATCACGAGACAGGCAAGGATAACGGGGCGGCGCCCAATCCGGTCGGCCAGATTGCCGATAATGATGGAACCGATGGCCATGCCGACCAATTCCATGGCCAGGACAATGCCCAGCGCGCCACGATCAATTCCCCAATCCGCCGCGATGCCGGGTGAGGCAAAACTGATCGACAGGACATCGAACCCATCCAGTGCGTTCAGAAACACACACATGCCCACCGCAATGATTTGCGGGAAGACCATACGGGAATTCTCGATCAGTTCTTTCGGATTTTGGCTCATTTCAAGCCCTCTCCATTGGCTTGGCGGGTCGGTATCCGGCCTCGCAGTTTATCGTCTTTTTCAAGAGACACGCGTCCGGTGATGCCGAGGCCTCACCGGACGCGTCCCTGCTTCGTGCTGGGGCCCGACTAGAAGTCGCGCTCCAGGCCGACATACCAGGTCCGGCCCCGGTCATAGGCGATCTCGGCATAGCCGCTGCCTGTGCCCAGGGAAGAGTTACCCGCGATCGGGTAGACCTCGTCGGTCACATTGTTCAGACCCGCGAAGAAACGCAGATCTCCGTCCGGATTGTCGATCGCAAAGGTGAGGTTCACCAGGGTGACCGCATCCGTTTGCGCAATCTCGACGGTATTGTTGGCATCGAAGAAAGTCTCGGACTGGTAGGAGATGCCGGCACGGGCGCTGGCGCCCCAACCATTATCGAAATCCCAGTCCCGGGCGATGCCGATATTGCCCTGCCATTCCGGTGTGTAGGGCAGGGCATTGCCCACAGCGACACCGGTTGCCAGACCCGCAATCGGATCAAGTTGTTCGATCTTGGCATCCAGATAGCCGATACCGCCCGTGATCTCCCAACCCGGTGCCGGAACCCAGGTGCCTTCCAGTTCGAACCCGTCAACACCGGCCTGGCCGGCATTGGTGATGTAGGGCGCAACACCGGCACGATAGGTGATCTGCAGATCGGTATAGTCCGTCGTGAAGATCGCACCGTTCAGGCGAACCGTATTGTCGGCGAGGTCCAGCTTGAAGCCGACTTCGATGGTTTCCGCCGTTTCCTGGTCGAACGCATGGAACGCATCCAGTTCGGCCTGCGATTGCGGACGGTTGAAGTGGCTGTTCCAGCCACCGCCTTTGAAGCCCTGGGAATAGCTCGCATAGAACATGGCCTGTTCATTCGGGCGATAGCGCAGGGTCACAGACGGCGAGAAGTCGGTGAAGGTGGTTTCATAGAGCTGCACCGGCAGGTATTTGGCGCTGGGATTATTGTAGTTGAACTGGTCCGGGATGGAGCCCTTGGTGTCCTCGGTGTAGCGGCCGCCGAATGTCAGCTGGAACGCCTCGTTGAAGTCATAGGTCCACTGCGTGAACACGGCCCAGGTGGAATCGTCGACGATGACATTGTCACTGTCGAGCTGTTCGCCCGGAGCCGGCGTGTTCAGCTGGACGAGGACCTGGTCATTGGTCTCGTCGCCGCCGAAATAGGCACCGACCACACCATTGAGACGGTCGCCTTCATACAGCATCTGGAATTCCTGGCTGTATTCATCACCACGGCTGTCATAATTGGTGTGCAGGATGGTCAGCGGCGTATTGTCCGCATCGCGGATACCGCGCCAGTTCAAGGTACGGACCGCCGTGATCGACTTCAGCACGATGTTGTCATTCACATCATACTCGAGCACGAGCGAGGCACCGTAGTTCAGCAGCTGGCTGGTCAAGTCATAGGTACCGTTATTGACGAATTCGCCGGCGGCCTGGAAGTCGTTGGCGCAACGCGGATCATCAATCAGCGGCACGGACGGCAGGGCCAGCCAGTTCCCGCCAAAACCCGGACATCCGGCATCGGCCGAGGCCACACGCTGGAAGGTCGCGCTTTCATTGGACGCCGCAAAGACCAGCGGCGAGCCGTTTTCATCGGCGCGGGAATAGTCCATCGACAGACGGGCGGAGAAATTGCTGGTCGGCTCCCAGACGAAACGGGCCGTGGCCAGCCAGTTATTCGTGTCGCCCAGATCCTCGCCCGTATAGGCGCGGGTGACATAACCATCCTGGCGCCGGGCACCATAGGTGAAACGCGAGGTCAGCGTGTCGCTGAACGGCACATCCACACCGGCAAACACATCGATGAGATTGTCGGTGCCCGTCCGAACCCGGACATTGCCACCGAATTCATCGCCAGGCTCACGCGTGGTCAACACGATCGCACCACCGATCGTGTTGCGGCCGAACAGCGTACCCTGCGGACCGCGCAGGACCTGGACACCGGCGATATCGCGGAAATCCATCGTGCCGCCCACGGACTGGCCCATATAGACATCATCGATATAGATGCCGACGCCCGGGTCCACGGTTGCCGTCGGGTCGGTCTGGCCGATACCGCGGATGAAAATCTGCGACGAGGCATTATTGCCGGCCAGCGGTGCATTGTTGGCGAATTGAAGGTTCGGCGTGACCTGGTCGATATCATCGGTAGAGAAGATCTGGGCTTCCTCGAGCATGTCGCCCGTGAAGGCCGTCACGGAAACCGGCGTATCCTGCAGGTTTTCCTCACGGCGACGCGCCGTAACGGTGATGACATCGGTGGAGGCCGAGCTGGCGCTCTCATCCTGGGCCGCAGCCATGCTGGTGACGGACAAGCCGCCGACAAGGGCTGCTCCGCAGAGCAACCACTTCTTGTGGAATCTAGTCATTTTTACTCCCCTTGAGCATGATCCGGCCTGTTGCCGGGTTTCATGTGATGTTTTTCAGCTCCAGCTCTTTGACCGGATTGTTTTGGAAAGAATGGGGGCAGCCCTCTATTGCCCCGTTTGATCCCAGCTCAGTCGGCAACCTCCTCCGGCCAGTACAGCCGCATTGGATTGTCGATCAGAAGCTTCCGGACCAGGTCCTCGCTCGGAGCCAGTCGCGGGAGGATGTCGACCAGACGGCCGTCATCCGGGATATCGTGCTGCATGTTCGGGTGCGGCCAGTCCGTGCCCCAAAGGACCCGGTCGGGATAGCGCGCCACGATCGGAGCAATCACTTCGACGAAATCGTCAAAAGGCGGACCCTGAAGGGAGAGACGTTCGGCGCCTGACACCTTGGTCCAGAAAGTCGGGTGCGCATCCATCAGCGCCTTGAAAGCCGTGATGTCAGCGCCGTCAGGTCCCTGGCCGATATCCGGCCGCCCCAGATGGTCGATCACCACTGTCGTCGGGATGGCCTCCAGGAAGGGGGTCAGCTCTTCCAGCAGATCCGCCTCGAAATACACCACGACATGCCAACCCATCGGCGCGATGCGTTTGGCAATTTCGAGGAATTTGTCCTTGGGCGCATGGTCCACGAGGCGCTTGAGGAAATTGAATCGCACACCGCGTATCCCGCCATCGTGCAGGGCCTGGAGTTCGGCATCGGAAATATCCGGATCGACCACAGCAACGCCGCGGGCGCGGTCCTGGCCACAGCTCGCAATCGCGGCGAGCGTGGCCGCATTGTCAAAGCCATGACAGCTGGCCTGGACGATCACATTGCGCGACAGGCCCAGATGGTCCCGCAGCACGATGAGATCTTCGGCGCCCGCATCCTCGGGAATGTATTTTGCCTTGGGGCTGAACGGGTAGAGCGCTTGCGGGCCGAAGACGTGGCAGTGTGAATCCACGGCGCCTTCAGGCGGCACAAAGTGCGGCTTGCTCGGCGTGTCGGTCCAGCTCTTGATCCGGCTCATGCGAACACCTCGCCATCCATGAGTTTGCGGGCGGTCCGGATGAGGGCCGCGCTGGCGACAGCGCCGGATTCATCGAGCTCCACATCACAGCTGATCGCACCGGTCGGATGTTCGATATCCAGCCGCTTGCGCGACCCGGCGGGCAGGTTTGCAAAGCGGTGCGCCACCGAATCCTCGAGCAGGGCAGCGGTCGCCACCGTGACAGCGCCCAGCACGCCGACCGAGGCATGGGCACGGTGGGGAATGAAGCTGCGCACGCAGATCGCGCCATGCTCGCGAGGTGCCGCGACCAGCATCATCTTGGGAACGGATTTTTCCCGGACATCACCGAGATTCATCAGCGGCCCAGCCTGCAGGCGGATGGATTCAAGCTTTGCCTTGAGGACGGTGTCAGCATCCAACGTCTCGCGGTCCTCATAACCGGTCACGCCAACATCCTCCGCAGCGATCACGACGCAGGGCATGCCATTATCGATCAGGGTGACAGCAACACCATCAATCTCGTCCAGCGCCCGTTGCGTCGGCAGCAAGGCACCGCAGCTCGAGCCGACCGTATCGCGAAATTCGATCGGGATCGGCGCATGGGTGCCGGGAACGCCATCGATCCGGGCATCGCCCGCATAACTGACCTGGCCGTCCGGGGTCTGGATCCTCACCACGGCCGTCTGACCGCTGTTTTCCATGTAGATGGTGACCCGGGTTTCGCCGTCTTCAGCCTGGACCAGTCCGCGTTCAATCGCGAACGGCCCCACGCCTGCCAGCATGTTTCCGCAATTCTGGGAGTCAGAGACGAGGGCCTGGTCCACGAAGACCTGCAGGAAGAGATAGTCGACATCCACGCCCGGACGCTCCGACGGAGACACGACCGCTACCTTGCTGGTCAGCGGATCCGCCCCACCCATCCCGTCGATCTGGCGGTCATCCGGTGACCCCATGATACGCAACAGAAAATCATTCCGCGCCTCGGCCTCGGCAGGCAGATCACCGCGCAGGAAGAACGCCCCTTTCGAGGTGCCTCCGCGCATCCACATGCAGGCCGTTCCGTCAGACATAGCGCAGCCCCATCTCCTTGAGACGGTCCCGCATTTTGTAGATGTCGAGCCCCAGCTCCCCGGAGGCGAGCCGTTCGCGCTTTTCGGTCTCCGCGGCCTCGCGGGCCTTAGCCTTCTCAAGAACGTTTTCGGCTTCCTCGCGAGCAACGACGCACACACCATCATCATCGGCCACGATGATGTCGCCCGGATTGACGGCCGCGCCGGCGCAGACCACCGGCACATTCACGGAGCCCAACGTGTTCTTGACCGTGCCCTGGGCGCAGATCGCGCGCGACCAGACAGGGAAATTCATCTCTTTGAGATCAGCAACGTCGCGGACACCCGCATCAATCACCAAGCCCCGGCAGCCGCGCGCTTGGGCAGACGTGGCCAAAAGGTCGCCGAAATACCCGTCCGTGCAGGGTGACGTCGGAGCGAGGACGAGAATGTCGCCGGCCTTCAGCTGCTCGATCGCCACATGCAGCATCCAGTTATCGCCCGGCGGCGACGAAATGGTCACAGCCGATCCCCCGACACGCGCACCGGAATAGATCGGACGCATATAGGAGGCCAGCAAACCTTTGCGGCCCTGCGCTTCATGCACCGTGGCGACGCCACATGCACCGAGCGCATCCACCAATTCGGGGTCAGCACGCTGGATATTCTGAACGACAACACCGGTCATTAATTCGATCCTGAATCTCGGAGTTAGAGCGGTAGGGCTTGCCTTCGCCATAGCAAAATTCAAACTGGGGGGACGCTATAAGTTCAAGCTGACAGAGAACAATGGAACCCTGGGACCTCAACATTCGCCATCTGCGTGCATTTGGTCGCACGTGTGAACTTGGCACGGTCGCGGCCGCCGCCGCAGCCATTAATTTGTCGCAGCCTGCCGTGACACAAGCCATCAACCGGCTGGAGAATCAGCTCGATGAAGTCCTCTTCGAGCGGCAATCCACTGGCATGCGGCCAACCCCTGCTGCCGACCTGATCTATCCACGGGTTGCCGCCGCACTGGAGCGCCTGCAATCTCCCCATCTGACCAATGCCCGGGCCCGGGCCTTCATCGCTCTGGCCAGTGCCGGCGGCTATGGCCCGGCGGCGGCGCTGCTGGGGGTCTCCAAGGCGTCACTGCATCGTGCCGTCAGCGATCTGGAACTTTCGCTGGGTCATTCTCTGGTGGCGCGCCGCGGGCGGGGGCTTGAGATCACCCGCAGGGGCCGCCTGCTCGCCCGCTCCCTGCGCCTCGCACAGATCGAGATCGAGGCCGCCCTTATCGACCTTGCAGCACGGCGCGGCCTCAGCCGCGGCAAGATCCGCGTGGGTTCAATGCCCCTGTCGCGGGCCCGCATCCTGCCGGATGCCGCAGTCGCCTTCCACGCCCGGGACCCGGATGTCGAAATTTCCATCACGGACGGTTCCCATGCCGAACTGATCGAACCGCTGCGCGACGGCGATCTGGACATGCTGCTCGGCGCCCTTCGCGAACCCGAGCCCGGACCGGACGTCACCCAGCTTCCCCTGTTCGAGGACAGGCCGGTCGTGATGGCACGCAGCACACACCCTGTGTTTCATACCTCGCGCACCATTTCCGTTGCCGACCTGTCGCCTTATCCCTGGGCCGCGCCGGGCCTGGGCGTGCCGCTGCGCGAGCAATTGGAACGGTATTTCCAGGAAGCCAGCCTGCCGCCGCCACGCGTCCCCGTGGAATGCGGCTCCGTGATCACGATCCGCAACATGCTGTTGTCGACGGACTATCTGAGCCTGCTTTCACCCGACCAGGTCAGCGTCGAACTGGAGACCAACCGATTGCGCGTGGTCTGCAGCGGACCGGATTGGATGAGCCGGACCATCGGCCTCACCCATCGCAAGGACTGGCGTCCGACAGCCCTGGAATCCCGGTTCATCGACACGTTGAAACAGGTCGCACCGGGCCGCTGGAAAACACGATAGTTCGAATTGGCTTATGGATGTGCCGCGTTTCCGATTAGCGGCCCTTCACCAAACCCACTAGCGAGACATTCATGACTGCACAGATTGCCTTCATCGGATTTGGCGAGGCGGCACGGGCTTTCACCGGCGCGCCGGACTGGTCCGCACAGAGCCGCGCCTTTGACCGGCTGACGGAGGACGAGACATCCCGTTCCGTCATGCAGGCTGCTTATGAGACACACAAGGTGGCGGGTTGTGAGACCCTGGCCGAGGCGGTTGCCGACCAGCAAGCGGTGATCAGCGTGGTCACGGCAGACCAGGCCCTGATTGCCGCGGTCAATGCCGCCCAGAACCTTGCCAAGGGCACTCTCTATCTGGATTTCAACTCGGTTGCACCCGACACTAAGCGGGCAGCCGCGCGCAGCATTGAACAGACCGGCGCACACTATGTGGACGTCGCCGTTATGTCGCCCGTCCTGCCCAAACGCCTTTCAACGCCACTCCTTGTCAGTGGGCCACAGGCTGACCCCGCCGTATCCCTCCTCCGCTCGGCCGGCTTCACCGACGTTCGTAGCGTCGGCACGGAAGTCGGCCGGGCTTCCGCCATCAAGATGATCCGCTCGATCATGGTCAAGGGCCGCGAGGCGATCAGCGCCTGCTGCGCCCTGGCCGCCCAGCAGGCCGGTGTTCTGGACGAGATCCGCGCTTCGCTCGGAGAAGAATGGGCCGACCAAGCCAATTACAATCTTGACCGCATGCTGACTCACGGCAAGCGGCGCGCGGCAGAAATGGACCAGGTCGCTTCAATGCTCACTGCCATGTCCATTGACCCGCAACTGGCTGCCGCAACGGCACATTGGCAACGCCAGCTCGGCGACCAGCGTCCGGACAAGCTGCCGGACACTCTGAAAGACAAGCTCGATCTTATCGCCCCCTCAAACAAGGCGGCCGCTGAATGACCCTGATTATTGATTGCCACGGCCACTACACAACGGCTCCGGCGCCCCACAATGACTGGCGCGAAGCCCAAAAATCGGCCTTTGCCAAGGGCGAGACCCCGCCCCCCTATCCGGATATTCCGGATGACCTGATCCGCGAAAGCGTCGAGGCCAACCAGCTGCGCCTGGTTCGCGAGCGTGGCGCTGACATGACGATTTTTTCGCCGCGCGCCTCGGCGATGGCCCACCATGTCGGCGACCAGGCCGTGTCACTGGAATGGTCGCGCCGCTGCAATGACCTGATCAAACGCGTGATCGATCTGTTTCCTGAGACCTTCATCGGGGTTTGCCAATTGCCGCAATCCCCGGAAGCCGATCTCAAGGCATCGGTTGCCGAACTGGAGCGTTGCGTCAATGAGCTGGGCTTCGTCGGCTGCAATCTCAATCCGGATCCCGGCGGCGGTCATTTCAAGCACCCGCCCCTGACGGACAAGTACTGGTACCCGATGTTCGAGAAAATGTGCGAACTCGACGTACCGGCCATGATCCATGTCTCCGGCTCCTGTAATCCGGGCCTGCATGCGACCGGGGCCTTCTACATTGCCGCTGACACGATCGCCTTCATGCAGTTCCTGCAAGGCGATTTGTTCAAGGACTTCCCGGATTTGCGCCTGATCATCCCGCACGGCGGTGGCGGCGTGCCCTATCACTGGGGCCGGTATCGCGGTCTGGCGGACATGTTGTCCAAACCGCCGCTCGATGAACACGTGATGCGCAATGTCTATTTCGACACCTGCGTCTACCACCAGCCCGGCATCGACCTCCTGTTCGACGTGATCGATCACAAGAACATCCTGTTCGGATCGGAAATGGTCGGCGCCGTACGCGGGATCGACCCGACCACGGGCCAGTATTTTGATGACACGAAACGCTATGTCGAAGCGCTTGGCCTGTCGGCCGAGACCCGGCACGCCATTTTCGAAGGCAATGCCCGGCGCGTCTATCCGCGTCTGGATGCACAACTGAAGGAGCGCGGCCTGTGAGTCAGGATATCCACGAATACCTCGCCGAATTCGACGACATCCCCGGCACCCGGGTCTACACGACCAAGCGGGCCCGTGCGGGCTATTGGCTGAACCAGTTCGCCATGAGCCTGATGAAGGCGGAAAACCGCAAGAAATGGCTCGCGGATGAAGCGGCCTATCTTGAAGACTGGCCGATGACGGACGAGCAGAAACAGGCTGTCCTGGATCGCGACTACAACCGCTTGCTGGATCTGGGCGGCAATATCTATTTCCTCGCGAAAATCTTCTCCACCGATGGTCTCTCCTTCGTTCAGGCTGTTTCGACCATGAGCGGGATGAGCGAAGAGGACTACAAGGCCATGATGATGGCCGGCGGCCGGTCTCCCGAAGGTTTGCGTTCGATCAAGGAGGGCCGCTGATGGCCAGAATTACCGCAGGCGTCGCCACCAGCCACGTCCCGCTGCTCGGCGTCGGAATCGACCAGGGCAAGATGGACGACCCGTATTTCAAGCCGATCTATGAAGGCTATGAATGGTCGAAGAAGTGGATCGCCGAGGAAAAGCCCGACGTGATCATCCTGGTCTATAACGACCACGCCTCGGCCTTCGACATGAACCTGATCCCGACCTTCGCGATCGGCTGTGCGGACGAATTCCAGCCGGCTGATGAAGGCTGGGGACCGCGGCCGGTACCGCCGGTCAAGAACCATGCCGACATGGCCTGGCATATCGCCCAGAGCCTGATCCTCGACGAGTTCGACATGACCATCATCAATCAGATGGATGTCGATCACGGCCTGACGGTTCCATTGTCCCTGCTCTATGGGCAACCGGAAGCCTGGCCGGTGAAGGTGATCCCGCTGGCGGTCAATGTCGTGACCTATCCGCCCCCCTCCGGCAACCGTTGCTGGATGCTGGGCGAGGCCATCGCCCGCGCCGTGGAGAGCTTCGAGGAAGACCTCAACGTCCAGATCTGGGGCACGGGTGGCATGAGCCACCAGCTGCAGGGCCCGCGGGCCGGCCTGATCAACGCGGAATGGGACCAGAAATTCCTCGACGACCTGACCGCCGACCCGGAACGCCTGCGGCACATCCCGCACATCGAATACCTGCGGGAAACCGGGTCGGAAGGCATTGAAATGGTGATGTGGCTGATCATGCGCGGTGCCCTGGGCCCCAATATCAAGGAGCTTCACCGCCACTTCCACGTTCCCGCCTCAAATACCGCTGTCGGACACATTGTCCTGGAGAAAGAAGCATGAAAATCGCACTCGTCGGCGCCGGCGCCTTCGGTGAGAAACACCTGGATGGCCTAGCCAAAATCGATGACGTCGAAGTCACTTGGGTGATCGGCCGAGAGTATGACCGCACCAAGGCCACGGCCGAAAAGCATGGCGTCAAGAATGTCGGCACGGATCTGAAAGAGGCTCTGGCCGACCCTGAGGTCGACGCTGCCATCCTGTGTACGCCGACCCAGATGCACGCGGAACAATCCATCGCCTGCATGGATGCCGGCAAGCATGTCCAGGTCGAGATTCCGCTGGCCGACAGCTGGGCCGACGCCCAGGCTGTCATGGCCAAGCAGAAGGAAACCGGCCTGGTCTGCATGGTCGGACACACACGCCGCTTCAACCCGTCCCACCAATACGTGCACAACAAGATCAAGGCCGGTGAACTGTCCATCCAGCAGATGGATGTGCAGACCTATTTTTTCCGCCGCAAGAATATCAACGCCAAGGGTGAGCCGCGGTCCTGGACCGACCATCTGCTGTGGCACCATGCGGCGCACACGGTCGACCTGTTCCAGTACCAGACTGGCGAGAAAGTCGTGGTCGCCCAGGCTGTCGAGGGCCCGCAGCACCCCGAACTGGGGATCGCCATGGACATGTCGATCCAGCTGAAGACCGAGACCGGGAAAATTTGCACGCTCTCGCTGAGCTTCAACAATGACGGTCCGCTGGGCACCTTCTTCCGCTATATCTGCGATAACGGCACGTATATCGCCCGCTATGACGATCTCGTCACAGGCAAGGAAGAGCCGATCGATGTGTCCAAAGTCGATGTCTCAATGAATGGCATCGAGCTGCAGGACCGCGAATTCATTGCCGCGATCCGCGAAGGCCGTGAACCCAATTCCTCCGTCGCCAAGGTCCTGCCCTGTTACGAAGTGCTCGGGCAGTTGGAAGAAGGCATGCGCTGATGAAATGTGACGTCGCCATCATCGGGGCCGGTCCGTCCGGCCTCCTGCTTGCCCATTTGCTGCAACAGGCTGGACTGGAACCGGTTGTGCTGGAGCGACGCTCAATGGACTACGTCCTCGGACGTATCCGCGCCGGCGTACTGGAAAAGACCACGACAGAGCTTCTCGAAAGGCTTGGCCTGGATGCCCGCATGAAGGCAGAGGGCCTGATCCATGACGGTTTCCACCTGGCAGATGGCGAAAACCTGATCCGCATCGACCTGGCGGAACTGACCGGCAGCAGCGTGATGGTCTATGGCCAGAGCGAGGTCCAGCAGGACCTGATCGATGCCATTCCCCAGCGCGGACTGAATATCGTCTGGGAAGCCGAAGACGTCACCTTGCACAATGTCGACAGCGATTCGCCCAGCGTCACCTATTCCAGCGGCGGCGAAAGCCATACGCTCAACCCCCGCTTCATTGCCGGATGCGACGGCTTCCACGGCCCCAGCCGCAAGGCTATTCCGGCCTCGGCCGGTACCGGCCATGAGCGCGTCTATCCGTTCGGCTGGCTCGGCATTCTCGCCGATGTGCCGCCCTGCGATGACGAACTGATCTACGCCAACCACGCCAACGGGTTTGCCCTGGCTTCCATGCGCTCGCAGACACGCAGCCGCTATTACATCCAGGCGCCGCTCGACACCAATCTGGACGATTGGTCCGATGACCGGATCTGGGATGAGCTCGCCATTCGCCTTGGCCCGGATGCCGGCAGCAAGATCACGCGTGGCCCCTCGATCGAGAAATCCATCGCACCGCTGCGCTCCTTCGTGTTCGAACCGATGAAATACGGATCGCTCTTCCTCGCGGGTGATGCGGCCCATATCGTGCCGCCAACCGGTGCCAAGGGGCTGAACCTGGCCGCGTCGGATGTGATCTACCTGTCGGACGCCCTGATCGCCTTCTTCAAGTCGGGCGACAAGGACGCACTGGACAAATATTCCGCTCGCGCCCTGGCCCGCATCTGGAAGTCCGAGCGCTTCAGCTGGTATCTTACCAGCCTGATGCATCAGTTTCCGGAACACTCCAGCTTTGAACGCGAGATGCAACGCGCGGAACTCGACTACATCGCGAATTCACGCGCGGCGCGGGAAAGCATCGCAGAGAACTACATCGGATTGCCGCTATGACGACGAGATCCATCGCCGGACGCAGCCTGCAAGCCATCGGCCTGGGCTGCATGAACCTGTCCCACGCCTATGGCACGCCGCCCAATGAGGCGGATGCCACGGCCGTGCTGAACAAGGCGCTGGACCTGGGCTATGACCATCTCGATACCGCCCGGCTTTATGGGCTGGGCAAGAATGAAGTCCTGATCGGCAAGGCGTTGAAGCATCGCCGGAAGGAATTCTTCCTCGCGTCCAAATGCGGCATCATCATTGATGGCGACAAGCGCCGGATCGACTGCAAGCCGGACACGATCCGGGAGGCGGTGGACACCTCATTGCGCGCGCTGCAGACCGACCATATCGAGCTCTACTACATGCATCGCCGGGATTTCGAGACGCCGATCGAGGAGTCGGTCGGCGCGATGGCCGAGCTGATCAAGGAAGGCAAGATCGGCGCGATCGGCCTGTCCGAAATGTCAGCCAAAACCCTGCGCCGCGCCCATGCCGAACACCCGATCGCGGCCATGCAGACCGAATACTCGCTGTGGACCCGGAATCCGGAGATCGCCGTGCTGGAAGCCTGCCGCGAACTGGGTGTGGCCTTCATCGCCTTCTCGCCGGTTGCCCGCGGTGTTCTGGCAGACGGGATTCGCGATCCGGAAACCCTTGCCCCCGGCGATCTGCGCCGCGGCCAGCTACGCTTCAACGCGGAGCACTGGCCGGCCAATCTGGCGCTTGTGGACCAGTTCAATGCCGTCGCGGCTGAGTTGGGCATGGCACCAGCCCAGCTCTCCTTGGCCTGGGTGCTGTCGCGCGGCAATCATGTCCACGCCATTCCGGGCACAACGTCACAGGCGCACTTGGCCGAGAATTTTGCGGCCCGCGATATCAGCCTGACAGAGGATGTGATTGCGCGGCTGGATGCGCTGATCAATGAAAAGACGGTGTCAGGCCCGCGTTATGGCGCGGCCATGCAAAAAACCATCGACACCGAAGAGTTCGAACCGGCCTAGGCGCTCCGGCCGGAGCGAGATTGTATACAATCGACAGATAGGAAATTATCCTGTTGGGACGGTGGGGGCTTTCCCTGCCGTTTGGCGTGTTCGCCGACATCAGGAGTAGTCCGTTTGAGCCCCGCACCGCGTTCCAAACAACAAATCCAGGCCCTCTACAAATTGCGCGAGATGATCCTGGCGGGAGAGTTTGCGCCGGGCGAGCGCGTGTCCGAACTGGCTGTGGTGGAACGATTGGGTATCTCCCGTACGCCGGTCCGCCTGGCCCTGACCATTCTTCAACACGAAGGTTTCCTGCAGGGCCTGCCTGGTGGCGGCTATCGCGTACGCGAGTTTTCCCTGCAAGACGTCCTGGATGCGATTGAAATCCGGGGTGTGCTGGAAGGTGCGGCAGCCCGGCTCGCTGCAGAAAGACGGCCGAGCGCCGAGGAACTCGCCGAGCTGCAGGCGACGTGCGCCGCGATGGACAGCATTGTCATCAAGCCCATGTCGGAAGAGGTTCTGGAACAGTATTCCGAGCTGAACGGCCGCTTCCATTCCCAGCTTCTGGCACTGAGCAAAAGCCCCATGCTGTCGCGCTCCCTGGCGCATGTGGAAGCGCTGCCCTTTGCCTCGCCGAATGCATTCGTCTTTGTCGGATTTGCCCAGTCGGAACAATCCGACATCCTCAAATTCGGCCAGCACCAGCATGCCGATATTGTCGAAGCCATCGCTCAGGGTGAAGGCGGCCGGGCCGAGGCCCTCGCCCGGGAGCACGCGCGTCTCGCGCGGCGCAATCTAGCCACCGCGCAAAAGCGCATGGATCTGTACGAGAAGGTCCCGGGCTCTTTCCTGTTCGAAGCCGGGGCGGCCCCCGATGAAACCGGAGCTGACGGCTAGCCGCGCGCCTCGTTGAGCCATTTCACCGTCTCCTTCAGCGAGCTGAAGGTGAAGAAATGGACGCCACTAATGCCCAATTCGGGCCTGGCGGCGACAGCCGCTTCAAGCGCATCAACGAGCGCAGACGGGGTTTCGCCCGCCATGACGTTACGGGCCAGATCCTCACGCTCCTTCAGGGCGCGCAGGGACGGACCGACGCCGCAGATCATGGCGTATTTGATCAAGGTGGACCGCTTGGCGGGACCCGCCAGTCCCACACGCAAGGGTACGTCCAAGCCTTCAGCGCGCATCCCGGCGGCATAGTCCACAATCGGCTTGGCGTCGAAGCAAAACTGGCTGACGAGTTCCACGTCAAATCCGGCCTTGAGCGCAACATCCAGCTTGTCGCGGCGCGCCGCAACCAAATCGGCGTCAGAAATGCGCGGATGCCCCTCGGGATAAGCTGACAGGTGGACGAATTTTACGCCATGATTCTGCAAACACCCGGTTTTGAGGAGATCGAGTGCCGAGAGGAACTGCCCCTCCGGATCGTCGCGGTCTCCGGCCAGGACCAGGACGCGCTTTACGCCGGCCTCACGTGCCAGCTGTCCGACATGGCGGTCCAAGGCGCCCAGATCGGGGATGTTCCGCGCCACGATGTGCGGCACGGGCTCCAGACCCTGGCGCGCCAGATGGACGGCCGCTTCAGTCTGCCGCTGGGGGTTTTCCTTGGGCAGAGAGGCAATGAAAACACGGCTTCCCGGTGCGAGCAGGGAACCGATATCCTTCAGCGAGGCCGTGTCCCGTGAGGTCACCTCAACCGTGAAGTCCTTGAGCAGTCCGTCCAAGCAAGGGCCGGCCGGACCCCGGTTCATTACAGGGTCTAACATGTACGGATCTCCGCCAGTCAGTCAGCAGGGAGGGCCGGGCCCGAAAGCCCGGCCTTCAAGGATCAGGCGAGCTCGGTGCGCCAGCCCTGAGCGTATTCCTCACGCGCGACGCGGGAGAAGGGTGCCGGGCTGACAATGGCGCGGATGGCCATCTGCTTGTGCGGCTCGACCGTGGTCTTACGGGTGCCGCCATCCGGCTCGCCCCACATCACGGTGACTTCCTGGCCGATCTCGACGCGCGGATCGACGGTGGCCAGGGAGAGCGCACAGCGTTCATTCGAGCTGTAGCCGGTGAACATCGAGAAACCGACCTGCTCCCCGTCATACGAGACGGCGTCATAATTGGACGAGGCATAGTTCGCCAGCGGAAGGTCGAAGAATTTGCCGTTCTCCTCACCCGTGAAATAGGAGGCGAAGAGCTTGGCCATGTCCTCACCATTCCAGGCCAGGGTGACCTTGCGGCGTTGGGTGGCCGGGTCCATGGCGGCGAGCGCATCACGGCCGATGAAATCATGGTCGAACTTGATGAAGGGCCCATAGCCCAGTTCGAACGGCGTGACGTAATAGTCCTCGATATTGGCGGAAACGAAGCTGCCACCGATCGAGCCGGTTGCCTCATAGCCATTGGCCGGAAGCCATTCGCGATAGGCCTTCATCTTGTCGCCGGTATAGACGGCCGGCAGCGGGGACGGGATCCATCCCGATTCCAGCGTGTTGGTCGCATAGGTCCGTGACCCGACCGCCACGATACCGAAATCACGGCCCGCCTCGAGGATGGCTTCGCGGATTTCCGGACCCTCTTCATAAGGGCCCCAGATTTCCAGACCTGGTGCGCCGGCCATGCCATGGCGCAAGGCGCGGACCTGGCGGCCCTTGATATTGATATAGCCCATATTGAAGAACTTGATGTCCGGCATGGGTTCGCCGGTGAGCTTTTCGATCACCTGCTGGGCGTTCGGACCCTGGATCTGATAGCGGTAATGCTCGCGCGTCACGGCCTTGCCCATAGGGGCGCCCGGAGACCGGTCATCCTTGCGCACCTGGACGTCATAGCCACCGGTCTCAGCGTGGAACATCAGCCAGTTGGCCGACGGCGCCCGGCCGACAAAGACGAAGCTGTTCTCGGCCAGATAGAAAAGAATGCCATCGCCGATGACGTGGCCGTCATAGGAACAGGGCACGTATTGCTTGGCCGTGTTGACGCGGAAATTCTTGAACGAGTTGATGGCCGTATCTGACAGGAGTTTCAGCGCATCGGGACCTTCGATGAAGAGGTCCACCATGTGGTGAGACTGGTCAAACAGCACGGCCGTTTCGCGCCAGGCGCGCTGCTCATCCCGCCAATTGGAAAATTCGGTGGGAACCACCGGATAGACATAGGCACCGATCTGGGAATTGCGCAGGTGCGACACCGTATTCCCGGCATTGGCGAGAACATCCTCGAGCGACTTCATCGTCATGTCAGTCTCCTCCCGACATTGTATGCATTCAGAGGCCGAATTTGCCTCAATCCAATCGTTGAGGCCATTTTTTGTATACAATCGGGGAAAAGTCAATGTAGAAACAGGAACAGAAAGCTCTAGGCTAGGGCAGCCGGTCAGCCGGCTCGCTCCATTCCGATGTTCAAGGAGGCACCGGGCCCATGTCCGACACTTTCGTCCTGACGCTGACCTGCAATGACAAGCCGGGCATTGTCGCCTGCGTGAGTACCGCCCTGTACGAATCCGGCGCCAACATCATGTCGGCCCGGCAGTTCGAGGACTCGGAAACGGGTCGTTTTTTCATGCGCTTGGAGTTCCAGACAGTCGATGAGCTGAACCCGGTCAGACAGATCGAGACCGCGCTGTCAGCCACGGCCGATATCGGAGACGTCGACTTGCGCCTGCGCCGCAAGGCGGACCGCAAGAAAGTCCTGCTCATGGTCTCCAAGTTTGACCATTGTCTCGGCGACCTGCTCTACCGGCATCGCATTGGTGAGCTGAACATGGATGTGGTCGGAATTGTATCCAATCACCCGGCCGAGGCCCTGAACCTCACCCTGCTGGGCGATACGCCTTACCATCACTTGCCGATCACGCCCGAGACCAAGGCTGAGCAGGAAGCCGCGATCCGCAAACTGATCGAAGAGACCGGAACCGATCTGGTCGTGCTGGCGCGCTATATGCAGATTTTGTCAGACGAGATGTCAGCCTATCTGGAAGGGCGGTGCATCAATATCCACCACAGCTTCCTGCCGGGCTTCAAAGGCGCCAAACCCTATCACCAGGCCTTTCGCCGGGGCGTCAAGATGATCGGAGCCACGGCCCATTATGTGACGCAAGATCTCGATGAAGGCCCGATCATTGTCCAGGACGTCGAGGCTATCAGCCACAGCGACAGGCCGGATGATCTGGTTCGCAAGGGTCGCGACATCGAACGCCGCGTTCTCGCCCAGGCGGTTCACTATCACCTGGAAGACCGGATCCTACTGAACGAGAACAAGACGGTTGTGTTCACGGACTGATCGGGCGCGCCCCTCCCCCGCTCGTTCCGGTCATAAAAGAGGCCCTCCGGACTGCCTGATCCGGAGGGCCTTTAGATTCGACCTTTACGGGTCGGGAGTAACTAGAAATCCTGGGTAAAGACGAGGCTGAAGCTGCGCGGACGGGCGAAAATCCCTTCCGAATAGCCGGTCGCTGTCGACGCCGAAGTGGTGCCAGACACCAGATAGGTCTCGTCCGTCAGATTGTCGCCACGCAGGCTGAGACGCCAGTTCTGACCCAGATGATCAAGGGTGAGGGAGCCATTCACGATCGTAACGGCATCTTCACCGATATCATTGCCGGCATCGAAGAAGATGGAGTCGCGCCAGGTCACATCGATCCGCGGGATCAGCTGGAAGTTCTCACCCACATCCGCGATGTAGGAAACACCGAAATGGGCTTCCAGTTCAGGCGCACGCGGCAGTTGGTCGCCCGGTGCCGTCGTCGCCGTGGGCGTCTGGGATCCCAGGTTCGGGACACTGCGGACCGTGTCGATTTCAGCATCCAGATAGCCCAGGCTCGCATCAATGATGAGCGAGTCATTCGGCGTGTAGAAGAGTTCCAGCTCGGCACCATTAATCGTAGCCTCACCGGCATTGAACAGAAGCGGTGCCGGACCGACCCGGTAGGTCAGCTGGATGTCGTCATAGGAGTTGGAGAAGATCGCAGCGTTCAGTCGGACCGAGCGGCTCGGATTATACTTCAGACCGATCTCGATCGACTGAGCTGTCTCTTCGTCGAAGGCCAGCGGGCTGCCATCGGCTTGGAGCAGGGCATTATAGCGCTGGTTGAAGCCGCCGGACTTGAAGCCCTGGGCGAAGCTGCCATAGACCATGACCGCATCATTGAAGCGGTAGGAAATATTGGCCGACGCCGTCAGGGAGTCGAAGGACTCGGTGTACTGATCGCGGGTCACAAAGAGGCAGCCAGGGGTCGGTGCACCCACGACCGGGCACAGGGCGGTCGGGATCGGCGGTTCCGTGCTGCCGGCAACCGGCACGTTGAACCAGGAACCCTGGATGCCCTTTTCCTCTTCCGTATAGCGAAGACCACCGGACACGCTGAACGCATCGGAAATGT
This sequence comes from Maricaulis parjimensis, assembly GCF_016817355.1. Classification (GTDB taxonomy): domain Bacteria; phylum Pseudomonadota; class Alphaproteobacteria; order Caulobacterales; family Maricaulaceae; genus Maricaulis; species Maricaulis parjimensis. The sequence goes on along the minus strand of NZ_JADOTT010000001.1, from coordinate 717,217 downwards.
CGTAGCTCCACTCGGTAAACAGGGCCACGGCTTCCGTGGTGAGCTCAACGCGGTTGGTGTCGTAGGACGTGCCCGGCGTTCCCAGCTCGACGATCACACGGTCATTGCTGGTCTCGTCAAAATAATAGGCACCCACCACGCCATTCCAGCGCTCGCCGGAATACTGCAACTGGAACTCCTGCGAGAACTGATCACTTTCCGACGCGTAGTTCGTATAGAGGATCAGAAGCGGGGTGTTGTCGGCATCGCGGGCACCGGACCATTCCAGGCTGCGGGCCGACGTGATGGATTTCAGCGTGATGGAGTCGCTGACATCCCAGCTGGCGACCACGGCCAGGCCATCATTCTCAGTGGTGGAATAGACCTCACCAACACCGCCATTCACGAACTCGCCGCGATACTGGAAGTCATTGGCGCAGCGCGGATCATCCACATTCGGAACCGGAACCGGCGGCGGGAAGGACGAACCCGGGCAGCCGGCGAAGGCGCTGGCGATCATCGGGAAGGCAGAAGTCTCATTGATGTCCAGGAAAACGAAGGGCGAACCGTTTTCATCTTCTTCTGAATGGTCAAGACGGACCAGGATGTTCACATCCGGGCTCGGCTCCCATTCCAGAGAAATCTGGCCGGTCATGGAGCGGTCATCACCGAGATCAGCGCCATCCACTTCGCGAATGACATAACCGTCGCGGGACCGCACGCCAGCTGAAGCCCGGATGCCGACCGTGTCGGTCTCGACCAGGTCGACAGCGACAAAGCCTTCAAACAGGCTGTCCTCGCCGACGCCAATGCGCAGCGTATTGCCGGCGCCCGGACGATTGGTCGTCAGCAGGACGGCGCCACCGATCGTGTTCCGGCCAAACAGCGTGCCTTGCGGACCACGAATGACCTGCGTGGACGCGATGTCGCGGAAATCCATGGCACCACCGACAGAACGGCCCATATAGACCTCGTCGATATAGACACCGACACCCGGATCCACGCCCGGCGTGGCGTCCGTCTGGCCAATGCCGCGGATGAAGACCTGAGCGGCCGAGTTGTTACCGGTCAGCGTGCCATAGGTGGCAAACTGCAGGTTCGGGACAATGTTCGTAAGTTCGGTTGTCGCCGTGATGCCCTGGCGTTCCAGATCCGCAGCGGTCGAAACGCTGACAGACACCGGCACATCCTGAAGGCTTTCCTCGCGGCGGCGGGCCGTCACGACAATCACATCGTCGCTGGCACCGGCATCACCGGATTGGGCTTGTTGGGCATAAACGGGTGCAGTGAAAACAGTGGCTGTCGCAAGAAGCGCGGCCTTGAAGGCCGGTGCCCGCAGGACGCGCGGGACCGGTGCAAAGAGTCGGACCATTATTTCCTCCCTAGCGCCGCCAGTCTTCTATCGGACCATGCGACTGAATTGGTCGTAACCACTATAACGTATAGCCATTGATTGCTATCGTATATAGCCTTTTGGAAAAACTTGTGCTGCACTGCAGCACGACACCAAACTAACGCTGGCGGGCCATTTCCGGCAGTGGATAGTCCCGCAATTCACGCTTCAAAACCTTGCCGGCTCCATTGCGGGGCAAGGCGTCGATAAAGCTGACATGTCGCGGCAGCTTGTAACGGGCGAGTCGCCCGTCAAGCCAGCCCATGAACGCTTCGGCCGTTGCATCATGTCCCGACCGGGTCACGATGAAAGCATGCCCCACTTCACCCCAACGCTCGTCCGCGACGCCGACAATTGCGCACTCGGCAACGTCCGGATGGCCGCACAAGGCAGCCTCGATCTCGGCGGGATAGACGTTCTCACCACCGGAGATGAACATATCCTTCTTGCGATCAACCAGCCAGTGATAGCCTTCGGCATCGGAAATCGCGATGTCACCGGTCTTGAACCAGCCATCGCTGAAAGCGCCCTCATTGGCTTCCGGCCTGCGCCAATAGCCCTTGAAAACACCCGGGCCACGCAACCAAAGCTCTCCGGCCTCACCGATCGGGCAATCCTGCCCGTTTGCATCAACAATCCGGCTTTGAAGACGGGGCGTACCCTGCCCGGCGGACCCGGCACGCTTGCGGATCAGCTCCCTGTCGACCGGCATGCCGAACACTGTGCCGGTCTCGCTCATGCCGAACCCGTCCACGATACAGATCCCGTCATCCAGCCAGGCATTGATATTGGGCGCCGGGTGCGGCGCTCCACCCGTGAACACACCCGTCAGCCCTTGCAGGTGAGCGGGGTCAAAGTTCGACTGCTCGCGCAGGGCGGCGGCCATTTGCGGAACACAGAAATAATGGGTCACGCCGAGCTCGGGGTCCGCCATCCGGTCCAGCGTCCGGTCCGGAACAAAAGCGTCGGACACCAGGCAGGTCCCGCCGCGCATCAGGGTCGGGCGCACATTCGTGACGAGCCCGATGATGTGGAACATGGGGGCATCACACAGGAAGACGCTGCGATCCGTCACTTCCCCCAGAATGGAGAAATTGATCGCGGTTTCCGTCAGATTGGCTTCCGACAGCATCGCGCCCTTGGGCATGCCGGATGTGCCGGACGTGTAGAGGATCAACGAGATCCGCTCCGGATCCGTTTTGCTGTGTGCATGAGGCGCAAGACCGCGCGCCTCAACCAGGAAGGCCTCAAGGGCTTCACCTGACAGACCGGCACTGTCCAGCTGATCATCGCCCAGAAGCAGGGCGGGATCACAGTCCTCAACAAGGGCCGCGAGCTCGGCTGGCGACAGGCGCCAATTCAACGGCACATAGGCGGCTCCCAGTCGGGCGCAGGCATGCTGGAGCGCGATCAACTCGGCCCGGTTTTTCGCCAGCACGGCGAGGCGATCACCCAAATTCAGGCCGCGGACTGCCAGACCGGCCGCCAGCCGCGCCGTCAGATCATCCAGTTCCGCATAGGTCCAGCGTGCACCCGAAGCGAGGTCGACGGCGGCCAGCTTGTCCGGCCGCCGCAGGGCCTGCAGCGCGATGAAGTCTCCGGCGGCGCCCATGACGGCTATTGACGTGACTTGTCGTAGGCACCCAGACCGGGCTTGTAGGACTTTTCGTCGATGAACTGGCGGATGCCTTCCTTGCGACCATCATTGTCGAAGGAATTGGCGGCCTCCTGGGCCCGGACGAGGAAATCCTCGGCATTGTCATAGGTCATTTCGCGAACACGGCGGACCGCATCCTTGGTGGCTTTCAGGGCAACCGGGTTCTTTTCCAGCAGCACTTTGGCAATCTCGGTGACACGGGCTTCCAGCTGGTCGGCCGGGACGGCTTCGTTAACGAGGCCCCATTCGGCGGCGGTCTTGCCGTCGATATTCTCACCCATCATCGCGTGATACATGGCCTTGCGGAAGGGCAGGAGTTCGGAGGCGATCTTGGTCGCGCCACCGCCGGGCAGAATACCCCAATTGATTTCGGACAGACCGAATTGTGCCGTTTCATCGGCAACGGCGAGGTCGCAGGCGAAAAGCGGGCCATAGCCACCGCCGAAGCACCAGCCATTGATCATCGCAATGGTCGGTTTCTGATACCAGCGAAGGGCGCGCCACCAGCCATAGGATTCGCGCTGGGACTGGCGCACGGCACCAAGGCCCTTGGCCTCGTTCTCGCGGAAGTATTCCTTGAGATCCATGCCCGCAGACCAGGCTGAACCCTCACCGGTGAGCACGAGCACGCCCACATCGTCGCGGAATTCCAGAGCCTCCAATACCCGCATCATCTGGCGGTTGAGTTTGGGGCTCATGCAGTTGCGCTTTTCGGGGCGGTTGAATTTGACCCAGGCGATTCCGTCACGGACTTCGTAGGCGACCGTGTCTTCTTCGGCGCGTTCGGTGGCGCCGTTCGGCGCAGCAGCGGTTTGATTGCTCATCTTCTTGTCCTTTGAAATCAGATCGGGAAATGACCCGGCGTGGTCTGCAGCGTGACCCAACGCAATTCGGTGAAGGCATCAATGCCGGCCTTGCCGCCAAACCGGCCATAACCGGAAGCGCCCACACCCCCGAAGGGCATTTGCGGTTCGTCATGCACGGTTGGTCCGTTCACATGGCAAATACCGGAGTGAATCTGACGGGCGACCAGCAGGCCGCGCGACGCATCCCGCGTAAAGACAGCGGAAGACAGGCCATACTCGCTGTCATTGGCAATACGGATCGCGTCCGCTTCATCTTTCGCACGGATGACAGCCACGACAGGACCGAAGCTCTCATCCCGGTAGAGATTCATGGCATCCGTGACACCATCGACCACGGTGGCGGGCATGACCACGCTGTCCGCGGAACTGCCGGCGATAACGCGTGCCCCCTTGCTGGTGGCGTCATTGACGAGCGCATTCACCTTGGCAACGGTCTTGGCATCCACGACCGCACCCAGCGGCGTATTGCCTTCCCGCGGATCACCGGCCGGCATGGACTTGGCCTTGGCCGCGAACTTTTCACAGAACGCATCGGCGATTGAATCGACGACAATGATCCGCTCCGTCGACATGCAGATCTGGCCCTGGTTCATGAAAGCACCGAAAGCCGCAGCCTTCACGGCCTCGTCGAGGTCAGCATCCTCCAACACGATGAAAGGGGCCTTGCCACCCAATTCCAGGAGAACCGGCTTGAGGTGTTCGGCGGCCCGCTTGGCGATGATGCGGCCCACAGCGGTCGAACCGGTGAAATTGATGCGGCGGATAGCCGGATGGTCGATCAGGGCGCCGACAATCTCGGCCGCGTCGTCCGGCGCATTGGTCACGACACTCAGAGTACCCTCCGGCATGCCGGATTCCGCAAAGGCCTCGACGATCAGCTCATGGGTTCGCGGGCAGGTTTCCGAGGCTTTCAGCACCACGGCATTGCCGCAAGCCAGTGGTACGGCGACGGCACGCACGCCAAGAATGATCGGCGCGTTCCAGGGCGCGATACCCAGCAGAACACCAACGGGTTCACGCAGGGCCATGGCCATGCTGCCCGGCTTGTCCGAAGGAATGACCTGACCTTCGATCTGGGTCGTCAGTGCTGCAGCCTCACGGACCATGCCGGCGGCCAGCATCAGATTGAAGCGGGCCCAGCCTTCAGTGGCCCCGATTTCGCCCATCATGGCGGCGACGAAATCATCGCCCCGGGCTTCCAGAGCAGCGGCTGCCTTGTTGAGAATGGCGCGGCGCGCATTCGGTCCCATTGCAGACCAGGCGGGGAAAGCGGCGGCGGCCCGATCAACGGCTTCGTTGGCTTCCGCCACCGTCATCGCCTTGGCCGAACTCGCAATTTCACCCGTAATTGGATTGACGCGTTGAAATTTCATTGCCTATTTCCTCCCAGTCCCTTCCGGACCAATTGCTATGTCGTATAGCTTTTTCTATTCTAATGCCATATCTCACTGTGGGAGCGCAAGGCTTGAAAGCGGACCCGTTCAAGAACAATCTCGGCTACATGCTCCGGCGCGCCTCAACGGCGTCCATGGCACGGCTTGCCGAACAATTTGCCACGCTCGAACTTCGGCCGACCGAAGCATCGGTCTTGTTGGTGATCGAAGCCAATCCGAGGATTCGCCAGAGCGAGGTCGGACGCATGCTGGCCATACGCAGCGCCAACATGGCGCCGCTGGTCGCCCGGCTGGATGACCGTCAGCTGATCGAGCGCGAACCGGTTGACGGTCGGTCCCACGGCCTGCGCCTCAGCCCAGCCGGAGAAACCCTGGTGGCGCAAATAAAATCAGAGATCGAGGCGCACGAAAAAGCCATCCATGACGTGATCCCGACCGGTCAGGAAGAGGCTTTCACAAAGATCGCCAAGGCCATTTGGAAGACGATGGAAGGCTGACGAGGGCCTGGCCATAGGCCGGCCCGGGTCAGGCATGACGTGCCAGGCACGGGAACTCCGCGCCTGGCACCAGAAGTTTTACCAGAAGGCCAGATATATCCCGACCAGAATGGTGATGATCACCAGGGCCGAAATGTTGAAACTGGTCTTGGTCGCGAAGCGCAGACCGGAAAGTTCCACGGGCCGTCCTTCCGCCGGAGCCGGTGTCATCAGGGACACCGCGACGCCCACCACGAGACAGGCCAGGAAGACGATCCAGATCCGCACCACGAACGGCATGTCGAGCGCTTCCAGCCCGATGGCGGACAGAAGCCCGCCGCCGGCCCCACCCAGAGCAGACGGGTTGGCCAGCAGCCAGAAGAAGAAAGACAGGCCGACCGAGGAAATGAGCAGGGCGAAAGCCCCCTGCGTATTGGCCCGTTTCCAGAAGAAGCCCAACAGGAAGATGGCCACAACACCCGGCGCGATGAAGCCGGTGTATTCCTGGATCGTCTGGAAGGCGCTTTCGAACCCGCCCAGGAAGGGCTGGGCCAGCAGCAGCGCTGCAATCATGGCCGTCAGTGCCGTGATCCGGCCGACCGTCACATAATGGCCCGTCTGACCGTCCTTCTTGATGAAGGCCCGGTAGATATCCATCGTGAAAATGGTCGAAATCGAGTTCACCATCGAGGCCAGCGAGGACACGATGGCGGCAACCAGGGCCGCGAATACCAGGCCCCGTGCACCGGACGGCACCAGCGTCATCAGCACGCCATATGTGCTGTCAGCCCGGTCAGCCAGCGAGGACCCATCCAGAATGCCATTCTGCGCCAGATAGAGCGCGGCAATGCCCGGCACGACCACGATCACCGGGATCAGGAGTTTCAGACCGGCGGCGAAGGCGAGACCCTTCTGGGCCTCGGCCAGGTCCTTGGATCCCAGCGCGCGCTGGATGATGTACTGGTTGAAGCCCCAATAGGAGAAGTGGAGCACCCACAGACCACCGAGCAGGGTCCAGATCCCCGGCAGATCGCCATAGCTGGGATGGTCAGAGGGCAGGATCATGTCGAAATGCCCCGGAATCTCGCCCATGAGCGTGCCGAATCCGGCAATCGGTCCGGCGCCCTGGCCGACCAGGCTCAAGGCCACATACGTGATCAGGAGACCACCCGCGATCAGGATCACGACCTGGATAATGTCTGTCAGCGCTACGGCTTTGAGGCCGCCATAGAGCGAGTACAGGATGGCAAACACGGCCAACAGGGCCATGGCCGGCCAGACGGCCAGCCCGGTCACCGCCGAAATGGCCAGACCACCGAGCCAGAGGACTGCGGTCAGGTTCACCGTGGTGTACAGGGCGATCCAGAACACGGCCATGATCGTCTTGACCCCGCTGCCAAAACGCAGATCGAGGAATTGCGGCATCGTATAGACACCCGCCTTCAGGAAGATCGGCAGGAAATACTTCGCCACGATCAGCAGGACGATGGCCGCCTGCCATTCATAGGCGGCAATGGCCAGGCCCACGACATAGCCCTGGGCGGATTGCCCGATGATCTGCTCTGCGGAGATGTTCGCCGCAATCAGTGAAGCGCCAACCGCCCACCAGGGCAGGGCCTTGCCGGCCAGGAAATAATCCTCGGCATCCTTCTTGTGACCCTCCTTCTCGCGGCTCACCAGATTGGCAACCACGATCAGAAGAATCGCGTAGCTGATAACGATAACAAGATCGATCGTCGTCAAGTTCATGGTCCTACCCCTATGGTGCGCGGCCTTCTTCGAGCGCTCGCGCGTTACCCCTCATTGATGGATTCGAGATTCTTGCCCCGTGTCTCCGGAACGAGCAAGGCGACAAGGACAAAGAAGAAGAGCGCAGCGGCCCCGTACATCAGGAATGTGACGGAGGCGCCAAACGTGGCCAGCTCTGCCGGAAAGACGAGCTGGACGGAAAAACTGACAAGCCCATTGACGAAAGCGACCAGTGCGATGGCCGTGCCGCGAATGGCATTCGGGAAAATTTCGGACAGGAAAACCCAGGTCACGGGCCCCAGCGAAACCGCAAAACTGGCCACGAAGACCAGGATGCCCGTCAGGATCAGGCCCGCATTCATCTCGATGCCGATACGCAGCAATTCGGACTGATGGGTGCGGTAAAGCTCGGCACCCATCTCACCGATCAGCGCGTTCTTGAACGCGACATCGGACTGGAAATAGACGTCATCCAGAGCCGAAAGATCGATCGCGCGAAGGCTCTCGCTGGCCCCGGCCAGAATGCCCGCATCCAGGTGATAGGTCGCCGAGCTGAAGGACAGGGCAACGAGTGTTGTACTCAGCCCGACACCGGCAAGGCCGAGAAGCAGGAGCGGCTTCCGGCCGATCCGGTCGACCAGGCTCATGGCCACGATGGTGAACACGACATTGGTCAAGCCGATCAGCGCAGCCTGGAACAGGGCCGCATTGGCGCCGATCCCGGTCTGCTCGAACACGACCGGTGCGTAGAAATAGATGGCGTTCACGCCGGTGATCTGCTGCGCGATCCCGACAATCAGGCCCATCAGCAATGCCTTGCGCATAAGCGGGGACGACAACCAGGCCAGGCTGTTGCGGAGCCGCGTTCCAGTCGATGTCGCCACATCGCTGACCCGGCTGATGATCTCATCGGCACGATCGGCCGGATAGAGCCGCGACAGGACACGGCGGGCCGCATCCGAGCGCCCTTTCTGGACCAGCCAGCGCGGACTTTCAGGAACCAGCAAAGACAGGGCGAGCAACCAAGTGATCGCCGGAACCAGCTCGATTCCGAGCATCCAGCGCCAGGCTTCACGGTCGATCCCGGCCCAGGCCACCCAGGCCTGCCCGGACTCGCTGAGCCCCTGAAGAGAGACATTGGCAAAATAGGCCGCCGAAAGGCCCAAGACGATGGCCAGCTGGTGCATGGAAACGACCCGTCCACGCGCCGCTGCCGGCGAAATTTCGGCCAGATAGACTGGAGCAATCACCAACGAGGAAAAGGCGATCCCGCCAATGGCCCGGGCGATCGACAGGGACAGAAAGCCACTGGCCAGCGCCGACAGGCAGGAGGAGATAATATAAAGCGCGGCCGCCAGACGCAGCATAGTCCGGCGTCCAAACCGGTCACTCAGATAGCCGGCGGCGAGGCTGGCAAACATGGCCGTCAGCGTGGGGGCGCTGACGATCCAACCCATTTGCCAGTCGCTCAGGCCAAATTGGGCGACCACGGCGGGGGCTGCACCGGAAATGACCACCGCGTCATAGCCAAAGACGAACCCGCCCAGGGAAACCAGCGCAGCCAGCCGGAACACCGCATTGCTTTCGGTTCCGATCAAGCGCGCGCCTCCCACCGCAAGGTCCATCCCGATCGCCCCGCTGCCTTGCTAGAAGTCGCAACCGGCGCCAGGCGGCGCATCCACGATACGCACATCCGACAGGGAGAGCGAGGCCGGTCCATCGGTCTCGATCAGGAATGGCAGGGTGATCTGGGTGAGGTCCGCACCCGCCTCTGCAAAGCAGTGGAGCGGGATCGCAGCTTCACGCCAGCCTTTTCCTTCCGCAACGCGCAAGGGCGCCGTTACATCCAGCCGGCCCTCGCAGGTCTCACCGCACTCCATGACAAAGGCGACATCGCCTTCAGGAGCCACAGGCACAGCGTAGACGATGTTGAACGCCAGCCCCGGGGCACTGAGATCCCGAACACCTTCGCTCGCCAGCTCAAGACGGACCGCTCCGCCACCGTTCCACTCGAAACGTTTGGTGTCTTCCTGGGCGAACCGGTCCTCAGCGATGGCCGCCAGCACCCCGTCACGGGTCTGCGTGCGCGGGCCCGACACATCCACCGGGCCCGCACCTGGCGTGGTCAACACCAGCGCATAGCCCGTGGCCGCCCGGCCGGAATTGATCAAAGTGCTGCCGCCCGACATGGAGACACCCACAGCCAGGCTCTCGTCCAACATTGCCAGATCAGCCGGCGGATTGGCGTAGCTGCCGCCATATCCCATGGCGAAAAGCGGCTGGTAGTCCGCATCGCCGATATTGAGCGGCGACTGGTCCGGACGCGCCGGCCAGGAAAAGGACAAGCGGCCGGTGAAGTCATGGCGGGGCTCACCCGACTGATCACCGACAAGGACATCGGCCACACCGCTGCCTTCGGAACCGGGCAGCCAGGCCGCCACGAAGGCATCCGCCGCGTTGAGTTCCGGATTCATCCACATCGGGCGACCGGAAAGAAAGACTGCGACAGTCGGAATGCCACGCGCCGACAGACTGCGCAGCAGGTCCAGGCCGGTTTCATCGGCAAAATCGAGATGCGGGACATCACCCTGGAATTCCGCATAGGGCGCCTCGCCAAACACAATGACCGCCACATCGAACGCGCCGTCCACGGCTCCATCCGGCTGGTAAACCACCTCACCCCCGCCGGCTTCCACAGCGTCTCGGATACCGTCGAGAATGCTGGATCCGTCGCCAAAATCGGAATTCTCATTGCCTTCGCCCTGCCAGTTGATCGTCCAGCCACCGGATTGCTGGCCGATACTGTCAGCGGCCTCGCCAGCCACGAGCACACGGGCGCTGGAGGCGATTGGCAGGACGGCATTGCGGTTCTGCAGCAGGACCAGGGATTCCCGGACGGCCTGACGGGCCACGGCCCGGTGCTCCGGCGAGCCCAGCAGATCAAATTGGCCGGTCAGCGGGCGCTCGGACGGACGGACCTCGTCCAGCAGGCCCATGCGGATTTTCACCCGCAAAATCCGGGAGACCGCCTCATCCAGGCGCTCCATGGAGACCTCACCGGTCTGAACCTGTTCCAAAAGCGAAGCATAGAGGTCACGCCAGCTGTCCGGCGCCATATACATGTCGACACCAGCATTGAAGGCCTGGGCACAAGAGGTCGCGGTACAACCCTCAATCTGGCCATGACCATTCCAGTCACCCACGACGAAACCCGTGAAGCCCAGGCGATCCACCAGGACATCCGTCAGCAGGCCCTCATGACCGTGCAGCTTCTCTCCGTGCCAGGAATTGAAGCTGGCCATCACGGAGAGGGCACCGGCCTCGATTGCCGGCGGATATCCACCACCATGGATGCGCGCCAGATCTTCTTCGCTGGAACGGTTATCACCTTGGTCAACGCCACGATGCGTACCGCCATCCCCGATGAAATGCTTCGCGGTCGCCAGAACATGTGATCCCTGAAGAAAGTCCGCATCCCCGACCTCGCCCTGCAGGCCTTCCATCATCGCCGTCGCATAGGCGGCCACGATGGCCGGGTCTTCCGAATAGCTCTCATAGGTCCGGCCCCAGCGGTCATCACGGACCACGGCCAGGGTCGGCGCGAATGTCCATTCCTGACCGGTGACGCGGATCTCCCGTGCCGTGACCTCGCCAATCTGCCGGATCAGGTCGGGATTATTGGCGGCACCCAGGCCGATATTGTGCGGAAAAATGGTCGCCGTGCCGATATTATTGTGGCCGTGGACCGCGTCCGTGCCCCACATGACGGGGATACCGACACCACCATCCGACCTGTCCGTCGAGGCCTCCCAGAAGGCATCAGCCAGTTCGACCCAGCCGGAGGGCGGTCCGTAATTGTCATTGCCCGGAGCGGAATTGCCGCCATTGAGGACCGAGCCCAGATTGTATTCCCGCACCTCTTCCGGCGTTACCGAGGCAATATCCGCCTGGATGACCTGGCCGACCTTCTCCTCCAGCGTCATGCGCGACAGCAGATCCGCTACCCGCGCCTCCAGATCTGCGTCTTCGGCGAAGGGCGATGTGATGGCCGGCCAGACTTCCGGATTGACCGCTGAAACCGTTTCGCCCGCATCCGGCGTAACCGGCGCAGAAGCATTGTCTGTCTCGGTTCCACAAGCGGACACCAGAACCGACACCAGGCCGACAAGGGAAAAAGCGTGCAAGATCTTCATGGTCCGGTCTGCCCTCACTGACTGTCACGGGAGTCGGCCGCGGGGCAGGCTCCCTCTGCTGTAAATCCGTCGGGGCAGGCATAGACCCGCACCCAATCCACCCGCATCACCTTGGGAAAACCGTCAATGGAGACGCCGCCGAGATTATTGTCCTCGGCCAGGTGACCGCCGATGGCGATGTTGAAAACGAGATGAAAGGCCTGGTCGAAGGGAGCGGCCGGCGTGGCACTGCCCACCTGCGCGTCCGTATGCCAGTCAGCCGGCGTCTGGCGGGCATAGGCCTCACCATCCACCAGCCAGGTGATCCCCGCCGGCGACCATTCAATCTCGTAGACGTGAAATCCGCGGGCCGCGTCAGGCACCGAGACCGCGCTTCCCGAATGGACATTCTCCGGCCAGGCCCCGCCATAGTGCAGCGTGCCCAGGACCCGATCCTCGACACCGCTTTCGCACGCCTCGCAGGGCGTACCCAGATTGACGGCTTCCATGATGTCGATTTCACCGGACAGGGCCCAGCCGCCATAGACATTGTCCTCCGGCAGCATCCAGATCGCCGGCCAGACACCCTGCCCGCGCGGCAGTTCGGCGCGCACGGCGATCCGGCCATAACGCCAGGCGGCGCGGCCGCGTGTCACGAGGCGGGCAGAGGTGTAGTCGCGGCGGACAATGTCCGGCGCCTCACCCGGTGCCAGCTGGTCCGCCGGACGATCCGGCCCTTCGACCATTTCCCGCCGCGCCGTGATCTCTAGATGACCGTTCCGGACCGCGGAATTCTCCGGCCAGGGCGTGTAGCACTGGCGTTCCGCATTGCCGCCACCCCAGCAATCCACGTCATATCCCCAGCGCGCAGGGTCGATGCTTTCGCCCTCGAACTCGTCCTGCCAGACCAGTTCCCAGCCGGACTCCGGGCCAAGTTCGCCCTGCGAAGCCTGTACGGCTCCGGCCAGAATGGCAGCGAAGGAGATCATCGTCAGACTGTCTCCCCGGCACCGCAATATTGGCTGACATAATCCTCGTGCAGGGGCAGTCCGGCGACGGTCTGGCTGACGGATTGGCGGATCTGGTCCAGGAAACGCTGCAGCTCGTCGCGCGGCATTTTGTCGACGATCGGATGGTAGAATTCCGGCAGCAATCCCTGGCCGAGCATGACCTGGAGCCAGGAATTTTCCCGGAATAATTCGTCACCTGCGCAATGGATCCGTCCGGTCCGCGAAAACAGCTCGATCCGATGGGCGAGACTGTCCGGAATGGGCAGACGCTGGCATTGCCGCCAGAAGGCGCTGTCGGTGCGTTCCGTGACATTGTAGTGCAGGACAAGGAAGTCGCGGATCGTGATGAAGTCCTCGACCGTCTGCTCGTTGAAGGCCTGGCGGTCGCATTCCATCACACCGGCAACCGGGAACATCCGCAAGAGACGCAGGATGGAGCGCTGGATCAGGTGGATGCTGGTGGACTCCAACGGCTCCATGAAACCGCTGGCCAGACCGACGGCGATACAATTGCGTTTCCAGTGCTCACGCCGCATGCCCGTGCGGAAGCGCAGCTGGTTGGGCTCGGTCAGGGTTTTGCCTTCCACCGTCGACAGGAGGCGCTCCCGCGCTTCGTCATCCGACAGATGTTGGCTGCAATAGACGATGCCATTGCCCATCCGGTGCTGCAGCGGGATCCGCCATTGCCAGCCGGAATCATGCGCGATGGATCGCGTATAGGGAGCGGCGGGTCTTACCGATTGTGTCTGGACGGCGATGGCCCGGTCGCAGGGCAGGAGATGGGTCCAGTCATCATAGCCGGCATGCAAAGCCCCCTCGATCAGGAGAGCCCGGAATCCCGTGCAATCGATAAAGAGGTCGCCTTCGAGACTTTGCCCATTGTCCAGAGCCAGAGACGTGATGTCGCCGCTTTGCGGATCCAGCACGACCTCCCGGATTTTCCCTTCGACCCGGACTGCGCCATGCCGCTCGGCAAAGGCCCGCAGATATTTGGCGTAGAGCGAGGAATCCAGGTGATAGGCGTAATTCATCCCGTCATTGGGGAGACGGGCGAACTTGCCCTCCAGCGCTGCCTTGTATTCCAGGCAGTAATCGCTCAACGGGCCGGCCAGGCCTTCCATCTGTCCCCGCTTCCAGAAATGCTGGAAACCGCTGGTCCAGTGGTCACGCCCCGTCGTGCCGAAGGAGTGGATGTAGCTGTCCGCACCATCCGTCCAGCCCTCGAACTGGATGCCCAGTTTGAAAGTGGCCTTGGTCTCCCGCATGAATTCGTCTTCAGGAATGTCCAGCAGGCGATTGAAAGTCCGCAATGGCGGGATGGTGGCTTCGCCCACACCAACCGTCCCGATCATCTCGGACTCCACCAGGGTCAGGTCGACGGTCGGCCCCATCGTCTTGGCGATCGCGGCGGCCGTCATCCAGCCCGCCGTTCCACCCCCGGCAATGACAACGCGCCGTACAGCGCTCTGGCTCGCTTGGGTCATTGGCTGAAAATCCTCAGGATATAGGTGCGGATCCGGCTCGCCATTTCCTGCGTCATCGGTCCGAGAATGCCGCGGCCACGCTCCGGGATATGGGCCGTGACACTGTCATCCGCATCGAAGACATAATGGTCGAACATCTCCCGCCACAGCGCACGATCCTCGGCCGGCAGGTCCCGAATCGACATTATGGCGTGATTGAGTGCGTCCTGGGGAAGCCCCAGATGGGCGGGTGTGTCGCGCCACCAGAAATTCACCAGGATGTTGAAGGCATCCAGCGCCTCGACATGGTGCCACCACATGGAGGGGATGAAGATTGCATCCCCCGGCTCCAGCTCGGCGATCCGGGCAGTTTGCAGCGCATCCCGAAACCGCGGAAACCGCTCAAAGTCCGGATTGTGGAAATCGACCAGGCTGACCGGACGGCCAGCCGGCGTATTGTCGATCGGACCGAGATAGAGATTGCGGAACTGGTCCGGCGGGAAGAGGACAAAGCGGCGACGGCCACCAACCACACAGGCGATATTGTCCGGGAAATCATTGTGCGCGCTGACACGCGTCCGCGTGCCGATCCAGATGCTGGCAAGCGGATTGCGCGGGCCCAGATCCAGACTGTGCTCTTCCGCCAGTCCTTGGAAATGCGTGTGCATGTCGATGGAGCCCAGATAGACAGTGGGCGAAGGCGACTGCGCCTCGGCTTCGGCCATCCGGTCGAGACAGGCATCCAGGGGCATACGTTCCGTGGTGATATTCATCACCATGTTCTCGTCGTAGAAAATGTGGCCGGCCATTTCGGCCGGCCCAAGTGTTACAACGAAGGGACGTTGTATTTGCCGCTCCGAGAGGAAGGACCGGGCGGCGGCGGAAGACGTCTTGGCGGCTTGGGTCAGCGGCCAGTGTTCAGCCAGCCCGCGCACCACGAAGGGTTCGCGCGTGGCCAGGCCGGCCTCCAGCGCTGACAGATCGCCGGCATCGCGCAAAACGATGGGCTCCATGTCAGCAAAGATGCCAGCCGCCTGATCAAGCATGGACCAGGCTCTCATTCTTGCGGCGGACGAGGTCCGCGAAATTCGACAGCGATGCCACAACCATGAAGATCGGCATCAGGTGTCCTGCCGCATGGAGTTCGGCCACGACCGCGGCGTCCAGGGCTTGCAGCCGCGCCTCGCCAATCGTCTGGAAACCGACGAGCTGGTTATGGCTGCCGTCCTCCAGCGTGATCTCCAGCGAAAAAGGCTCGAGCAGTTCATGGCGCTCGAGGGCCTCAAAGAAGCCCCGGCTGGCCTGATAGCCTTCATGGAGACGGCCCAGCTTGCCGGTCATCGCCTGAAGGAAGGGCGTTGGCTGACCCTGATCATCAAAGACGCGCTCTCCCTGCGCGGCATCCACTCGGGGGTGATCCAGGTCGATGTGAACGTGCGCGGAATCCCCGCCCTCACGGTCCAACCCGACGAGGAAGGGCTTGGTCTCCATCGCCAGCGGGACATAGCGCGCATCCCAACCCCGGGCATTGAGAAACAGGTTCTCGCCCCGGGTGAATCCGAACAGGGCAACGGCATTCATGCCGTCCCTCGACGGATCTTTCTGGAACACGATGGGGTAGTGAGCCTGCGCATCCCGGAACTCCGCCGGGACTGCCAAGCAACACATTTCGGCATCTCCGAGCTCGGCCCTGCGGGCGCGGCTGACGCGCAAAGTCTTGTGGCTGTCGCTGGAAAGGGGGCTGTGCCGGCTCATCTTGCAAACTCCTGTGGCTGTCTTTTCACACCGAACCAGTCGGATTGGGCAGATTGGCAGGGCAGACAGACCGGGTTGTGTCGTCCGGAAGATGGTCCGGGGATTTCTCAAAACCCCCGGACCACCGGAGACGACACGGATTTCGGTGCTAGTAGGTGAAACGCGCACCGAACATGTAGCGTGCACCACCCTGGGCCGCGAAGAAGGCGGTGTTCGGATGGCGGCGATGACCGCGCGTGGATTCATCGGTCACATTGATGCCTTCCACGAAGAGGGTCAGACCGTCGCGAACCTCATAGCTCGCATTCATGTCGATCTGGCCATAGGCCTCGCGGTAGAACGGGTTGGGCCCGTTACCGGCCAGGTATTCATCACGCCAGTTATAGGCGATCCGGGCCTGGATACCGTCCTTGTCGTAGAAGCCGATCAGGTTGGCACTGTCACTCAGCCCCGTCAGGGTGAACTGTGTGACATTGTAGGGCAGAGCGTTGTCATACTCCACATCGCCATCGACGATCGTGTAGTTGGCGATCACGCCAAAACCGCTATCCCCGAACGTGTGTTGAAGTGCAATCTCCCAGCCATACAGCTCGGCAGTGTCGTCGCTGTTCACCGGAACGGTGACTTCAAAATTCACGAAGGGATCGGCCCCATCGACACCGTAAATGCTGCCGGTTGTGTAGCCGAGGCTGTTGGTGCCGGTGACCATGAATGTGGACGGGTCCGCATTGTCGAAGATCCACTGGCGGATATCCGTGCTGGACGCGTTCGGCCCCAGCGCAGCGATCGCGGCGGCGACCCGATCACCCTGACCTGGGTGAGGCAGGCTGAAGGCGGTCACATCGACCACATCGGAGCTGATGAAGTTCTCGACGTTCTTGCGGAAATAGCCAATCGAGAAATAGCTGTCGTCCGCATAATACCATTCGGCCGAGAGATCGAAATTCTCGGATTCGAACGGCAGGAGACCCGGGTCACCCTGGCTGCCGGTACCACCACCGACACGGAAGAGCTGATCCACCGTCTGGCCGCCCTGCATGAGATTATAGGACGGACGCGTGATGGACTGGCTGTAGGAGGCCCGCAGGACAACATCGTCTCGGACATCGACCCGGAAGTCGACGGCCGGCAGAAGATGATCATACTCACCGGTCAGGGTCGTGAAGTCCTGGGATCCGTCAAAGATCAGGCCATACTCATTGTCCGACACCCATTGTGTGCCAATCGGGATCGGCACGAGGGCAGAAGAGTCGATGCTGGTCTCTTCATAGCGCAGACCCATCACAAGCTGGGCCGGACGCTGGAAGACATCAAAGGCCATGTCGGCCTGGATGTAGGCCGCGAGGCTTTCCTCATTGATCCGGCGGTCCGTCGTGTAATCGGCCAGGCAATCGCCCGCACCACCACAGGCGCCGTACAACCCGTCAATCAGACCCACCATGCGCTCGAAGTCGAAGGTGTAGAAGTTCTGGATCATGTTGGGGTTGGAACTGCCCGACAGCGTGTCAAAGTGCTGCGGCAGGGAGCGCTGGACAAAGATGTCATCCGGAATGTCGGAAGCCGGGCCAATACCGCCCCACCAGTCATTCTGAAGGAAGCCATAGGCCGAGCGGACCTGGTTCTCGGTCGCACTCACACCGAAGTCGAGACTTTCGACAAAGTCGATATCCGGCTGATAGCTGCCGCGCAGCTGGAACTGCTCGATATCGCTGCGCTGATAGGCATTCCGGAAGGCATTGCCCGTGGCGAAAATGTTCGATGCGTCGGCGGGATCCATGCCGGGTGCGGCATCATAGTAGAGAACCGGAAGCTCTTCGGTGAAGTCGAGCCCCTGCATGGCCACACCAAAAACCGCCGTGCCCACAGACATGTTGGTGCCGTAAGGATTGGTCGGCTTCGATTCCGCTGAGGAGTCGTGATAGTCGAGCTCCAGGGACAAGCGGTCCGACACATCCCAGACAACATTGAAGCCCAGGCTGCGATTGATCGAGGCATTCTCGGTCAGGGCTCCGGAATAGGACAGGTCGGAATAGGCAGTACCGAAGTCTTCCGAATAGAAGAGCGGCCCGGCGACCGGTCCATCCGTCCAGGCACTGGACGTGTCACCATGGTTGAACCAGATGCCCACCATGCCGGTCCGCACCGAGGATTCATTGCGCGAATAGGTGTAGTCCATCGTCGCGGTGACAGTGTCGACCGGGCGGAACTGCAGGGTCAGCTGACCATTGATACGCTCCCGCTGGATTTCCGACAGGGCGTATTCAGCGTTCTGGGGCACGGCATAGACATCCGTGTCACCCGGACGGTTCGTGATGTTGGCATAGCGCGGATCACCCGGTTGGGCGAGCGAGCCCCAATTATTCTCCGAACCCAGATAGCCATCACGCCAACCGACATTGGCCTGGGCATGACCGAACTGACGGTCCTGATAACTGCCCGACAGGGCGATGCCCACGCGGTCATCGGCAAACGTGTTGGAGTAGATACCGGACAGTTCCGGCGAGATGCTGTCGCTGTAAAGCTCGGTCGAGTCGATCACGCCCTTGGCGCCGACAACGAAACGCATGCCGGGCGCCTCAAGCGGGCGCGTCGTGCGGATATTGATAACCGAGCCGATCCCGCCCGTCGGCACGGAGGCACGGGAGGTTTTGTACACCTCGACACCCGCAATGCCTTCAGAGGCGAGATTGCCGAAATCGAAAGAGCGGGAGGAAGGCGGGCTGGCGCCATCGCCGAGCGAAGAGGTCGGCATTTGCCGCCCGTTGAGCGTGACCAGGTTGAATTCCGGACCAAAGCCGCGAACCGTGACCGTTGCGCCCTCACCATTATTGCGCTCGATCGAGACACCGGTGATGCGCTGGAGCGATTCCGCGAGGTTCGTATCCGGGAAATTGCCGATATCAACGGCGGAAATGGCATCCACCACACCCTGGCCATCACGCTTGATGTCCATGGATGCGGCCAGACTCTGGCGGATACCGCTGACGGTGATCACATCGACATCGCTGTCGTCTGTGCCGTCCTGCGCGAAAGTCGCGCTTGTCCCGGCGGACAGGGCCAGGATCGACGCGCCAAGCATGAGCACGCGCGAGCGTAGTTTCGTAGACATTTTCTCTCCCCTGAACATCCCGGTTTTGACCGGGTTTGTCCGTTTATGCTCTACAAATTGTCCCGTTGTGTCAACTTTTGTCTTGTTTATCCAAGTTTATTGGGACAATTCTAGGACAATTGGATTTCGGACTTGCGCCGCATCTGCTTGCCATAACTGGGCTGGTCAGTCTTTTGCCGCCGTGGAGCCCCGGACCACCAATGCATGGGGCAAAACCTGGATTCCAGCAGCTTGTCCGGCCACAGAGTCCGATCGCGAGACCAGATCGAGCGCCAGTTTCGCCATCGCCTCGAAGGGCTGTTTCACCGTCGTCAGTTCCGGCCAGATCGTCTGCGAAATCTGTGACCCGTCGAAACCGGCCACCGAGAGATCGCCCGGGATCGACAGACCCATGTCGTTCGCCACCATGATGACCGCGGCCGCCATTTCGTCATTGGACGCAAATATGGCAGTCGGCGGCTCCGGCAAGGTCAGCAGCGACCGGGCGGCTTCCATGGCCGGATGAAAGGTGAAATCGGCTGAACGCACCAGGCTTTCATCGGGCAGGGGCAAACCGGCCAGACCAAACGCCTCTTCGAACCCTTGCCGGCGCAGCAGCGTGGCCACGTGACCGGGACGCCCGCTCAGAAAGCCAATTCGGCGATGACCCAAGCCGATGAGATGCTGGGTCATCTCCATGGCCGCCAACCGGTCATCCATGGCGATGGAGTAAGCGCCAGACACCGGGCGGGAGGGAGAAATCAGGGCGAAATGGACCCCCATCTCCTTGAGGAGGCTCTGGATTTCGAAGGAGTCGCAGAGCGGCGGAACCAGAATGACGCGTCGCACACCGGATCGTTCGATGAAGGCCTTGACCTGTCCGCCCCAATCCTTGTCGGTCTCGTCAAAGGCCTCAACAGCCAGGAAATAGCCCGCATCCCGGCAGGCATCGAGCAACGCCTGATATACACTCACCTGGTACCCGGCATCCGGATCACCGAAGAGAACACCGATCCCGCGATTTCCGGCACCGGAGAGGGCCGTGACCGAAGCGCGCGGCTCATAGCCCAGCGCGGCGATCGCATCCTCTACCTTGCGGCGGGTTTTCTCACTGATATTGGGATGCCCGTTCAAGATCCTTGATACGGTTTTCGATGAAACCCCGGCCCGAGCCGCAATATCGGAAATCTTGCCCATGACATCCCCCGTAAAGCCAGGACACCAATTGTCTTGTCCTGTCCGGACATTTGTCCCACACAGGACAATTCGGGGCAAGCGGTTTTATGACCCGGTGTCAGATCGCCGCTTCAATCACACTGGAAGGAAAATGGCGGTGGTGTTCGACAAAAACGGAGCGGTCTCGAAACACCGGATTTGAACCTGCATCAGGCCCGAATTGACGCCATTCGCGCAAGGCGCTTGAACGGCTTTCCTCGACGTCGGTTCGTACTCAGGAATGGCGCCAACCTGTTACCTGCGCCAGGACCCTGTTTGGTCATTCGAAACCAATCCGCATTGGTCGACAGCAGCCGCTGCCTCGCACCCTTGCGAGTCTACCGCCCCTAAAAGGGAAGGCTAACTTGCAGACGCCCGCTGCGGGCCGAGAAGTCACCCTCGCCGAGACCGTCGAAACTGGCTTCGCCGGACAGGAACACGCCGCCGGGCAAGCGCCCGCGCAGGGTGATTCCGGCATGGGCCCGCAAGGCGCCCGTCGAGACCGAATTGCCCTGCTCATCCATCAGATCCGCCGGGTCATAGTCCCAGACGCCGCTCAGACTGACACCCGGCTCCCACCAAGTACCGTCGTGCCGCTCGAACCGGTAGACGAATTCCGGTCCGGCCTCAAAGCGACCGACAGAAATAGTCTGCTCGGGGATATCGATGCCCAGGCTGTCGACATAGGCATCCTGGGTCTCCTCGAAATGCGCCAGAGACGCTGAAGGCCGGATCCGCCAGTTATCCGAGCGCCACTCGCCCGTGATGTTGGCGCGCAACATCATCCGGGTCGTCTCGAATTCGTCTTCGTACAGACCCAGCGGATCAACCGTGTTGTCGGACTGCCCCCAAAGAGCCATCACGTCGACAAAGGTTCCATCGGCGACTTCCCAGACAGCGTAGGGACCTGCCATCCAGCCCGCGCCGTCAATACGCGCGCCCCGGATCGCTCCGGCCTCTTCGGCAATGTCGGCTGTCACTTCATCCATCCAGTCGCGCTGGAAGATGAGACCGACCAGGGATGCCTCATTCAGCTGCCAGTCGACGCCAAACTGCAACAGACCGAAGTCGCTCGACACGTCCGCACCGTCACGCGTGTCCGACAGCGCGCTGAAGTCCGCACGCATCCAGACATCAAACGACGTGCCCGCAGCGTCCGAGTCCAGTGTCACGCCCGGCATTTGCGGAAGGCTTTGCTTCACGTGATTGCGAATGCCGGCCAGATTGGTCTGCATGGACATGACACTGCGCCCGCCCTGGATGTCCGCGCTGAAGCCGCCGGGCGATGATGCCGTCCGGTCGCGCAAGCGCTGGGTGAGGTCCGGCGCGCCAGACAGGATGCGATCGGCGCGACGAACCATGAAGTTGTTGATGGTCCGCATGGTCGCCAGCCGGACCGCTTCCTCATCGCGCGTATTGTTGAAGGTACAAACGATGGACTCGTTTGGATCGAGATCGATGTCCACACGCCCCGTACTCAGATCGATATTTGATCCGCCATCCAGGTCGCCGGAGCAGGAAATATCGTCCAGGCGCCAACCCGCCGGCAGGGTCTGCGTGACGTCATAGGCGCCAAACCGGGTCTCGACGATGGCCGAAGCCGCATAGCCTTGGCTGGTCGTCAGTTCGAGCCCGTCAAACGCCGCCAGGGAAGAGGCGAAGACAAAGGTCTCGTCGCGCTGAACCCCGCCTGGTGTTGTCGACACCAGCTGGATCGTGCCGAAACGCTCCTCGATCGTGACCGCCAGCGGGATCTCCACCACGATACTGTCACCTTCCGCCCGGGACCGAGCATTGGGCCCCTTGGCTGCGGCCTGGCCGTTGGTCTCGTTGATCACGGTGACGGTGCCCGTGTAATCGCCTGGCGCCAGATCATTGGCAGATTCAAGGACCGATATGGTCAGTTCGAGGTCCCCCAAAGCGGGAATAGTGCCGGATTCCGGATCGACTGCGATCCAGGGCACATCCACCTCAACCCGGAACTGGATGTCCTGGCTGCCCGGATTGGTGATGGTCGCGTCAGCACTGATATCCGTGACATCGACAACGTCTTCGGAAACAACGACGGAGACCTCGATCGGCCGCGAAACAGCCTCGATCGAAGCCTCGGTCGCATTATTGCCATTGCCGGCCACGTCCTGGGCAACATCCGCCGCCACAACGATCGAAACCTCACCCAGCGTGTCCGGTGTAATGGTCGCGGTGTAGAGGCTCTCGTCGACGATTTCGAAACCAGAAACGGACGCATTGGTCACCTGGATATCCGCCACATCAAAGCCCGACACACTCTCGGAGAAGACGAATTGCGCCACGAATGCGCCTTCGGTCTCCGCGCCCGGCACGGTGATTTCCAGTTCCGGGGCCGTGGCATCGGTCCCAACGACCAGGGTCTCCGCGATGGTATTGCCATTGCCGGCACTATCGACGGCCTGATCGGCCGCCAGGCC
This sequence comes from Maricaulis parjimensis, assembly GCF_016817355.1. Lineage (GTDB taxonomy): Bacteria > Pseudomonadota > Alphaproteobacteria > Caulobacterales > Maricaulaceae > Maricaulis > Maricaulis parjimensis. The sequence goes on along the minus strand of NZ_JADOTT010000001.1, from coordinate 694,553 downwards.
GATGCTCACATCGCCATCCGCCTCAGGCGTTATGAGCACAGTGTAGACAGCCCCCGCACCCTCCAGGTCCGACGCCGCGCCATTGTCGATGACGAGGTCCTCCAGCGCAAAACCGGAAACGCTCTCACTGAAGGTGAGGGTCACGGTAAAGGGCCCCGCCAGGATGCCGGCCTCGGAAACCGCCAGGGTCACGCCCGGAGCTGCGCCGTCGGACTCAATGGACAGGGTATCGGCCGCGCTATTGCCATTGCCGGCACTGTCTGCCGCCACGTCAGCCGCCACATCCACCGTCACGATTCCATCGGCTTCAGGTGTAATCGTGGCGGTATAGGTGTCGCCCGACCCCGACAGATCCGACGCGCTCCCATTGCCGACCGTGATGTCCGCCAGGTCAAATCCGGTGACTTCCTCGGAGAAGGTGACGGTGACGACAAAAGCGCCTGCGACCGGATCACTCGACTCCGTCAAGAGGCTGACCGACGGAGCCGTCGCATCACTCTCGATCGCGAACTGTGTCGCCGCGGCATTGCCGTTTCCAGCATCGTCTTCAACCACGTCTGCCGCAATATCCACAGTAACCGCGCCATCCGCTGAGGGCGTGATATCGGCCGTATAGGTATCGCCGCTTCCTGCTAGGTTGGACGCGGCCCCATTGCCGACATTGATATCCGCGATCGCAAATCCAGTGACACTTTCGGAGAATTCCACGGTGATCGAGAACGCGCCGGAAACCGGATCGGACGAGCTCGTCGAGATTGTCACCATTGGCGCGGTCTGATCGTTCTCGATGGAGAACTGGCTCGCCGCGACATTGCTATTTCCGGCATTGTCTTCAGCCATATCAGCGGCCACATCCACGGTCACGGCTCCATCCGCGTCGGGCGTGATGCTCGCCGTGTAGGTGTCACCCGAACCTGTCAGGTTCGAGGCCGAACCATTGCTGACACTGATGTCCGCCAGATCAAATCCGGTGACACTTTCCGAGAAGGTAAAATCCACCTCGAATGCGCCGGAAACCGGATCACTGGACGCCGTTGAAATGGTCACAGAGGGCGCCGTCCCATCGGTTTCGATGGAGAATTGGCTCGCCGCCGCATTGCCGTTCCCGGCATCATCCTCGACCGCATCTGCGGCAATATCCACGGTCACCGCGCCATCGGAAGACGGCGTGATATCAACGGTGTAACTGTCGCCCGATCCAGAGAGATTGGAAGCTGCACCATTGCCCACGCTGATGTCCGCCAGATCCAGTCCCGTGACATTTTCAGAGAAGGTCACGGTCAACTCAAAACGGCCCGAAACAGGTTCACTGGACGCGGTCGACAGCGCCACGGTCGGCGCGGTCTGGTCAATTTCGATCGAGAATTGGGCCGCGGCGGTATTGCTGTTACCGGCATCATCAACAACCACATCAGCGGCGACATCCACCGTCACCACACCCTCGGCTGTCGGCGTGATATCGGCCGTATAGCTGTCACTCGAGCCTGCCAGGCCGGACGCAGAACCATTGCCGACCGATATGTCGGAGAGATCAAAGCCCGTGACCGATTCCGAGAAAGTAAAGCTTGCCGTGAAAGCCCCCGAGACCGGGTCGCTCGCAGACGTCGAGATCACCACTGAAGGCAGGCTGACATCACTCTGGATCGAGAATTGTGTGGCCGCGGAATTTCCATTGCCTGCGGCATCCTCGACGGCACGGTCGTCCAGATCAACGGTGACTGCGCCGTCTGCAGACGGCGTGATGTCAGCCGTAAAAGTATCACCCGAGCCCTCGAGATTGGAGGCGGTGCCATTGCCGACCGTGATCTCGTCCACGGCAAAACCGGTCACATCTTCGGTGAAGGTGAAGGTGACGGAGAAAGCTCCGGTCACCGGTTCCACGGCCGAGCTGGTGATCGTGACCTCCGGCGCGGCTGTGTCGACCTCTACCGTATATTCGTCCATCGCCGTATTGGCATTGCCAAGCGCGTCGGTAAAGCTGCCGGCGGGCAGGATCAGCGTCAGCGTACCAGGGCCGTCGGGTATCAGCGTGGCCAGAGCGCCGACAACCGAACCATTGTCTTCGATCATTTGCAGATCGGTCAGAATGGCATTGGTCAAGATCAGGTCGGAAAATTCGAAACCGAGGGGGGCTTCCCCCCACAGGATTTGGAGTTCGAAACTGTGTCCGCTCACAAATCCGGTAGGCGGATAGCTCAGCGCCGGTGCCGGCCCGGTTTCATCATTGATCACATAAAGGGAGTTGCTGTTATCGGAGCCATTGCCGGCGGCATCTTCGGCCGCATCATCGGCAAGGTAAACATAGACATCGCCATCCGCGTCAGGCGTGATCGTGACGGAATATGTTGTTCCGGACCCGCTCAGATTACTCGCGGTCGCGTCGAGAAGATCGAAATCCGAGAGTTCCAGCCCGGTCACAGCCTCACTGAACACTACATCCACCGTGAAGCTGCCGCTGACATAGTCATTGGTCACCAAATTGACTGTCTGCGAGGTGCCATCACTCGTGCTCAGCCTGACGTTGGGGACATCATAGTCAGTCTCGACCGAGAATTGCGATGCCGCCAGGCTGTCATTGCCTGCCGTGTCCTGTGCCGCCGCGGCCGGCACATCAATCGTCACCGTGCCGTCCGTGGTGGGCACGATCAGAGCCGTGTAGACCGACGTGCTCACCGTGGAGAAAGTGGACACACCACCACCGCTGACGCTGATGTCGGACTGGTCGAACCCCGTCACATCTTCGGAGAAGGTGAAGGTCGCCGTGAAATTGCCGGAGATGGCCGACAGGCCACCGTTCGAGATCATCACAGTCGGGCCAGCGGAATCGCTTTCATAGCTGACTTGCGGGGCCGCCGTATTCCCGTTTCCGGCAGAGTCCTGCACGCCATCGGCCGGGAAGTTCACGATCACCGTGCCGTCCGCATCGGGTGTGATCTGGAACGTGTAGAACGTGCCCGTGATCTGGCTCAGATTGCTGGCTGTGCCATTGGTGACAGAGATGTCGCCTGCTGTCAGATCGACAACCTCCTCGGAGAAGACCAGCGAGACAGTGGTAATGCCACTGGTTGGCGTATCCGGCGCATCCAGGCTGACCGTCGGCACTGTTCCGTCAAACGTCACGGACAGCGTATTGCTGTCCAGATTGTCGAAGCCGGCCGCATCCTGGGCGACGCCCGAGGCGAGCGAAATGTCGATATCGCCATCCGCCACCGGCGTGATGCTGACCGTATAGGTCGCACCGGAACCGGTCAGATTGCTGGCCGTTCCGTTGGAGACCGTAAAATTGCCGGCCGTCAGGCCCGTTACGGCCTCGGTGAACTCGACATCGACGGTGAACGGTGCCGTGACATAGTCCGGTGAAGACGGGTCACCCGGTGTTCTTGCACTGTCCGACGTGCTCAGCGTGACGCCCGGCGCGTAGAAATCCGCCTCGATGGTGAATTGGGTCGCGGCCGTATTGCCATTCCCGGACCCGTCTTCTGCAAGATCAGCCGCAACATCGACGGTGACCGTGCCTTCGTCGTCCGGCGAGATGTCGGCCGTATAAACGTCGCCTGATCCGGCGAAATTGGACGCAGAACCATTGCCCACAACGATATCGCCAAGCACGAAACCGGTGACATCCTCCGTGAAGGTGAAGGTCACGGAAAAAGCCCCTGTCACCGGGTCCGACGCCCCGCTGGAAATCGTGACGCCCGGATTGGCTACATCGTTCTGCACGAGGATGGCGTTGTTGTTCGTTCCGGTCGGCGTGGTGTTGACCAGCGCATTGCCGGCCTTGTCGGTGATGGTGACACCACTGGCGAGGGACAGTTCGACTGTCGCATTAAGATCCGCCATGTCGCCACTGGCCAGTGAGATCTCGTAACTGTCGTCTGAGACATGGCTGGCGGACGGTGTCGCCGTGGTGCCGGTCACCGAAAAGTCCGCGCCGGAAATGGTGGTCGTGTCGAGATTTTCGCTGAATGTGACAGCCCAGGACACGACATCCGCACTGGTCGGCGTTGTCGTTCCCGGAAACAGAGCGATGCTCGACACGGTCGGGGCCGTATTGTCCACCGTATAGCTGCGCTCATTCGCGCCGGTCGGCGTACCCGTGGCCAGCGCATTGCCGTACTCGTCCTCGACGCCGCCGACCAAATTGATCAAGACTTCGCCGTCCAGATCGGCCAGATCACCGCCACTGGCGGTCACGGTGAAGCCCGTGGAGTAGCGGGACACCGACAGTGTCGCCGTGGTCCCGGTCAGCACGAAATTGGATGCCTCCAGATCGAAGCCGCCAGAGATTGAGCTGAACGCAAAATCCCAGGTCAGCGTATCGGCATTGGTGATTTCATCGATCGGGGATTGGCGCGTCAAAACGGCCAGGACCGGTGCCTGACTGGAGAGGGTATACGTCTCATCCGTCGCCGGTTCGCCGGACCCCAGAGCATTGCCGGTCGCGTCCGTGATGTTCTGCCCCGATGCCAGGTTGAGCCCCACAGTCCCGGTCAGCGAGGCCAAATTCCCGCCGGATACGGTCAGGGTGTAGCTACTGCCCGACCCGGCAATCACGCCGGTCGCGGTTGTGCCCGTGATTTCGAAATCATCGGCCGAGACATCGTTCACGCTCTCATCAAAAGTGATGTCAAAGATCAGCGTGTCGGCATTGGTGTTTTCGCCTGCAGGCGTATTGCGGGCAAAGGCCGTCAAGGTCGGGGCCGTGGCATCTGTAACCGTCAGCGTGTCAGACGCCGAACCGCTATTGCCCAGTGATGATGTGAGGTCGCCACTCGTATTGGCATAACTGCCGCTGGCAAGGGCTGTCACATCCGCACTGACCGTACAGCTGGAATCGGCCATCACCCGGCCCCCGGTATAGCTGATCGTGCCGCTTCCGGCCGTCGCCGTCAGCGTTCCGCCGGTACAGGTGGTCGCCGCGCTCGGCGGGGTCGCGATAAATACACCGGACGGCAGGCTGTTTGTGAAGTCGAGCGTAGTGGCATCAAAACTGTTGCCCACATTGTCGATGGTGAAAGTCAGCGTTGACGTGCCGCCCTCGGCGATGGAGTCCGGCGAGAAGGCGGCCGAGAAGCCCGGAGCCTCGGTCGCGGAACCACTGATCCGGATGTCGTAATTGGCCTCATCTGCATCATCGCTGACAATGTCGAGGTCGAAAGAGAACCCGCCGGCACTGGCCGGCGTATAGGTGACGGTAAAGGTGGCCGTGCCGCCCCCGGGCGCGACCGTGGAAGAACTGAAGGAACCGACCGTCACCGAGCCGCTGATATTCGAGGTGTTTGATGCCGACGCACTGATCAGGTTCAGCGTGTCCGTTCCCGAATTGCTGATGGTGTAGGTGACCGTTTTCGCCGTTCCAACCGGCTCAGCTCCATGCAGATCAATATTGTCATCGGCGACAGCGCCGCCTTCGGAAGACGAAATGGCGATTTCAGGCGCCCCAGGCGCGCCTCCGCCAACGGTGAAGCTTGTCACCGCGAAGGCCGAAGCCGCATTGCCGGCATCATCCGAGACCGTGACGGTACAATCGGCGTAGTTGCCGTCGGAAAGAGCCGAGCCGTTGTCGGTATCGGTCAGTGTGATGGTCTGGTTGCCTGTCGCGGAGATCGTCGTGGACGAGCTGGTGCCGCAGCTGCCACCCATTGAGAACGTGCCGGTCTCGTTGGTGGTGAAGACATAATCCGGAGTGGAGTCGCTGGTCGGGGTGGAGACCGCCGTTACTTCCGAGGCGGTCGGAGCGAGCGTATCGACCCGGAAGCTCGTCAACGACAGCGCATCGGAGGCGTTGCCGGCGGCGTCGGTTACGGTGACGGTGCAGTCTGAATAGGTCCCGTCCGACAAGGGCGAACTGTTGTCGGTCTGGGTCAGCGTGATGGTCTGGTTTCCAGTCGAGGCGATCGATGTCGAACTGCTGGTCCCGCAACTCCCTCCCACTGACAGGGTGCCGACCTCATCGGTGGAGAACACATAATCTGGCGAACTGTCCGAAGTCGGCGAGCTCACGGCGGTGATCTGCGCGAGGGTGGGCGCTGTCACATCATTCGCGATCTCGATCGTGTTGTTGTTCGTGCCGGTCACGCTGGTGTTCACCAGCGCCAGACCATCGGCATCTTCGAAATCCGCGCCGGGCGCGAGGCTGAGCGTCACGGTGGCATTCAGATCCGCGAGGTCACCTCCCGCGAGCGAAACCTCATAGACGCTATCGCTCACGGAGCTGACCGTATGGGTCGCCGAGGTGCCGGAAACAACGAAATCTGCGTTGGCAACCGTGGCGCTGTTCATGTCCGCGCTGAAGGTCACGGTCCAGGCGACCGTATCGGCATCCGTTGGCGAGACCGTGCCCGATGCCAGATCAATCCTGGCAATTCTCGGCGGCGTCGCGGCCTGGGCGAGCGTATAGCTGTTCTCATTCGCCCCGGACGGGGTGGTGTCGACGAAGGCATTTCCGGAAAAGTCGGCGATATCCTGACCGCCCGCGAACGACAGTGTGACGACGCCTTCAAGGCCCGCCAGATCGCCGCCGGAAACGGTGACATCATAGACCCCGTCGCTGACTTCCTGGACGTCGCTGACACCCGCCGTCGTGCCACTGACCGTGAAATCACTGCCGCCCAGATACTCCACCGCTTCTGAGAAGCTGATCCGCCAGGTCAGGCTGTCTGCATCCGTGGTTTCCGTTGCCGGCACTTGACGGGCGATGGAGATCAGTGTCGGCGCCGTGGTGTCATTCGCGACGGTATAACTGTTCTCATTGGCGCCGCTGGGCGTCGTGTCGGTCAGAGCCAGGCCGACAAGGTCCTCGATATCCTGATCGGGCGCGAAGCCGAGTGAAACAGTGGCGTTGATAGAGGCCAGATTGCCGCCAGCCACCGTCACATCATAAACACCGCCGCCCTGGGCATTGATCTCCGTCACACCCGCGCTGGTGCCACTAACCGTAAAATCGCTGCCGCCCAGATAGGTGACCACTTCGCTGAAGGTGACCCGCCAGGTCAGACTGTCGGCGTCGGTCGTTTCACTCGCGGGATCTTGACGTTCGATGCCAACGACCTCCGGCGCGGTGAAATCATTGCGCACCGTATAGGTCGGCTCGTGGAGCCCTGTTGGCGTGTCGTTTTCGAGCGGATTTCCGACAAGATCCTCGATATCGGTGCTGTCGGACAGGGCGATCGTCACCGATCCTTCCAGATCCGCCAGATCGCCGCCGGAAACCGTGATGTCGTAAACACCATCACCAGCGCCGGAGACCGGCGTGATCTCCGTGACCGCGGCGGTCGTTCCGGTCACCACCAGGTCGCTACCGCCGAAATAATTCACCCCCTCATCAAAACTGATGCGCCAGACCAAGCTGTCGGCATCGGTCGATGGATCGGCTGCTGTTTGTTGCTCCAGACTAAGCAGCGTTGGCGGATTGGACAGCGTTCCCGGGCAATCGCTGTCATAATGCGAGGGGTCGATCAGACGAGACCCGAACGCGGTTTCTGCCGTCACAGTGCGACGAGCATTATAGTCGTACACGATATAGCTGAAATATATGTCCTGGACATAGTCGCCATCACCATTCGGGAAGTCGATATCAGTCGACTTCACAAAAGTGGCGGCCGCGAGGTCATATTCATCTGCGTGGTCGACATCGTAAACAGCACCATCGGAAACGAAGAAAAAGACGATTTCGTTGGACAGTTCACTTCCACCGGAGTCGCGCGTGTATATCCTCACCAGATAAACGGTGTCATCAGACAAATACTCGCCGGCATCGAACGCGTGGCTAACAACAACCTCTGAGCTTGAACTTGCCGTACAAGCACCATCGCGCGACAGCGAAATATCTCCGATCGTCACCGACATTTCCTGCGCCTGTGCATCACCACCCCACGCAAGAGATGCGGCGACGCCGGCGCAAGCCATCGACGGCCAGGCGGCGCGAACACGACGAAAAATTGTTGCCCCGGAACCCCCGCTCCTGGCCCGTCTACCCGGATTGCACGCCATTTCACCCCCCGCTTTTGTGGGCAAAGCCCCACCCCGTCAGCGGATCTGATCGGTCCGCTCGGGGGCGTCGCGCCTGGCCTTGCGAGTGCTTCAGCATCGCCAGATCACGTAAGATTTCTAGGGCAGGAGTATGATTAAACAAGGATTTTCGGGCACGCCGACCCAGTTGGACAAGTGTCTCGCGCTCTTGGAGGTGCGTCTCAATTCGCGCAATGCGCCGGACACAAGTGTCCCGGGCCACCGCCGACGATCAACTGATATTGGCGATCCAGTAGGCGTATTTGGTATCCCCTTCAGGCAGTACCTGCGGGTGGGAAAAGTCGCGCATGACCCGTGCGCCTTGCTCGCGTGCATCACGGGGCGACACACCGAACCGGGCCTTGAACAGGCGCGAGAAATGCGCCGGATCCTTGAAACCCCAGTCATACGCAATCTGCGCGATATGCCGGTGCAAATGGCGGGGCGAGATGAGGTCGGTGAAGGCCCGTCGCAACCTCATTTCCCGGATAAACTCCATCACCCCTCCGCAGGCTGCGAAAACGCGATAGAGGCGTGCCCTGGACAAGCCCAGCGCCAGAGCAAGACTCTCCGGCCCGAGATCGGGCCGGGAAAGATTGTTCTTGATGAAGACCTGCGCATTCAGCAACAGGGCATGGTCCGCCACCGCCGGCGGGTCAGCCGTGTCGAGCGCGACGCCGTTCAGCGCCATCGCGGCGAGCTGCACGAGGGCCTCTGCGGCTTGCGGCGCTTGGGCGAGCGAAATCTCCGCCACCGCCTTGTTCAAGGCCAGCACATAGTCGCGCAGCAGTCGCCCCGAACCAGTTCGGGAATCAAAGACGAGACCATGGGTGCAATCCGGCGCCCGAAGTAGGGGGGCCAAGCGGCGGCGCGGAATGAAAACATTGATGATTTCATAGTCCGTCGTGGACGACGCGAAAGTCTCGGAATGATCGAGATTGACGAAATCGCCGACCCCGGCCGAGACCTCCCGGCCGCCGCAAACCATTTCGACCGAGCCCTTCAAGAAGACATGCAGCTGGTAATGGTCGACGCCATCCCGTGCGATTCTGGTGATGTCGCGCTTGAAAGTCTGGGCGCCCAGGGCGCAGTGATTGATGGCGATATCGTCCAGCAGGAAGCTTTCAACCCGCGCAAAATAATGATCCCGCGTCCGGTCATCATAGGGATTGACCTCGAACACGACATCCATGGCCTCGCGCCAGGTCCGAAACCGGTCCTCGACGCTCAAAGCCGATGTATCAAAATACGAGGTCTCGACGAGCGGAGCGCCAGACATGCGGCCTCCCCCACCACAACGACGACGTCAAGCCTAAGCCAAAACAGTCGTTGAGTTCAATCGGATGGTTGGCCGGGACCTTGTGAGGGGCAATTGGGAAGAATGGTTCACGTGCCCGAAACTTGCTCAGCCCTCCATAGAAGCCACCGCGTCGAGCACCCAATCGGCGATTGCGGGAGCCAGTTGCGGGGCCAGTTCCATCTCGCCGAAACGGTGAACATTTGGCGCTACTCCGGGCAGGTGAAGCGGAATCGCAAGTTAAATCCTTGTTGATCCGCCCGGATCAGGGAAAGCGAATTCGAGTACCCGGACCACCGAACTTGGTGGGTTGAGACTTTCGATGATTTCGGGGGTGTGAGGTTAAGTCCGTCAGGTCTCGGTTCCGCGCACGGCTCAGCAAGCCCCGGCACTTGGGGCTGATTTTTCCAGTTCATGGATTGAGACGAGACCCGCAGGTCTGAATGGCGGAGAGAGAGGGATTCGAACCCTCGGTACCCGTAAAGGTACAACGGTTTTCGAGACCGCCCCGTTCGACCACTCCGGCACCTCTCCGCACGGGGACCCGTGATGGACTAGCGGTCGAACTAGTTCAAGAGAGGAGCACTGCCTGGGGCAGTGCGGGCGACCACTCCGGCACCTCTCCGCACGGGAAGCGGGGTTTTGACTGAGCGAGCGGACAAAATCAAGAGCTGAACACTGTACACCCACGGACCCGATTGCAGATTGCCAACATTGAGCCGGTCGGGCAGGGTCGCCGCCTTTGGTTGCGTCCTGCGGGACCAATCGCAGATGAAACGGGGTATCCGGCGGAGAAACCGAAATGGTCCCGTCCGGACAAGGTGGGAGTATTCCATGAAGACGACTTTTTTGACCGCTGCAATCAGCCTGGCAGGCCTTGTCCTGCTATCGGCCTGTGCCACGACCGATGATGAGTATGCGGGCATGCCGGATGAGGGCGTGACCGCCGAAGGCACGGAATATACCTGCCGCCGGATCCGCGTGACGGGCTCGCGCCTGTCCGAGCGCGTCTGCGCCTCCAATGCGGACTGGGAAGAGCAGGCCCGTCGCACCCAGGAAGGTGTCGACGCCGTCGGTGCCGGCAATCGCGGCCCGGTGCGTCCGGGCGAATTCGCTGGCCCTGGCCGCTGATCGCCTGTCAGGCCTGGCGGTCTGACGCATCACAATGATTGACTCTGGAGCGGGCATGCGTATAACGCCCGCTCCTGCTCGCTCGGCCAGCCGTAGCGGGCCCATAAATGATGAACAACGCTCCGGGCATACGGGGTGAAGAAAAAGGACCTCGCCAGACCCGTAAAACAAGGGCTGGACGGGATCGAAAAAAAGGATCGGACGATCATGTTTGCAGTGATCAAGACCGGCGGCAAGCAGTACCGCGTAGCCGCTGGCGACGAAATTCGGATTGAAAAGCTCGACGGCGCACCCGGCGATACGCTGGCGCTCGGCGATGTCCTCATGCTCGGCTCCGACGCCGGCGTCACGGTCGGTGCTCCGGTCGTTGATGGCGCCCAGGTGATCGGTGAGCTGGTCGACACAAACCGCGCCAAGAAGGTTATCGTCTTCAAGAAGCGCCGCCGCCAGAACTACCGCCGCACCAAGGGCCACCGTCAGTGGGGCTCCCTCGTGCGCATCGCGGAAATCGTGGCGCCGGGCGAGAAGGCCAAGACGAAGCTGAAGTCGACGACGGCTGCGCCGAAGACGGAAGACGCCCCGAAGCCGGCTGCCAAGGCTCCGGCCAAGAAGGCTGCCGCTCCGAAGGCTGAAGCCAAGGCGGCTGCACCGAAGAAGGCTGCCGCCCCGAAGGCCGCTGCCAATGACGACCTGACCCAGCTGACGGGCGTTGGCCCGGCGTTGGCGACGAAGCTGAACGAAGCCGGCATCACCTCCTTCGCCCAGATCGCGGCGTGGACGGATGCTGACATGGAGACCCTCTCCGAGACCGTGACCGGTCTCAAGGCCAAGGCCGAGAAGGGTGACTGGATCAACGCCGCGAAAGCGCTGGCGTCGTAATCGGAGGGCTTAACTCATGGCTCACAAAAAAGCAGGCGGTTCATCCCGTAACGGTCGCGACTCCGCAGGTCGCCGCCTTGGCGTGAAGAAGTTCGGTGGCCAGGAAGTCATTCCGGGCAATATCATCGTGCGTCAGCGCGGCACCAAGGTGAACCCGGGCGCCAATGTCGGCATGGGCAAGGATCACACCCTTTTCGCCCTTACCGAAGGCCGCGTGAAGTTTGCCAAGAAATCTGGCGGCAAGGCATTCGTATCGGTTGAACCGATTGCCGACGCAGCCGAATAGGGCAGTCCATGACATAGCCGGACTGTCCGCCTAGCGGGGTCCGGAAGCGCAAGACGCGCAAAAGGGGAGACGGACCACCGCCTCCCCTTTTTGTTTGCCTTCTCCCCGAAGGAGCGGACCATGGGTCCCCGGATCGAGACTGAACGTTGCCTGCTGCGCTTGCCGGAAATGGCAGATGCTCCGGCCGTGTCCCTGTATTGCGGCGATTATGATGTGGCCAAGAATACGGCCCGCATTCCCCACCCCTATCCCGCGCTGGGCGCGGAGATGTGGGTGCTGATGACGCGCGCCAGCTGGAAGCCGCAGGGCAATCAGTCGCTCACCGTGGAACATGCCGGCGAGGTGATTGGCGGCGGTGGCGTGTTCAAACGCACCCCGTCCTCGCAATGGGAGATCGGTTATTGGATCGGCAAGCCCTGGTGGGGCAAGGGGTTCGCGACCGAGATCGGCCAGGCCCTGGTCGATCTGGGCACGAAAACCCTCGGCGCCACCCGGCTCACCGCCGCCCATGCCGACGACAACCCCGCCTCCGGCCGCGTGCTGGAGAAGCTCGGCTTCGCCTATACCGGCGAAACCGGTGAACACTTCTCCATGGCCCGCATGGGCCAGACACGCTGCCTGGCGATGGAGTGGGCCGGAGCGGCCTAGCCACCAGCTGCGGCGACGTATTCGTCAAAGCTGACGCGACCATTCCCGTCGATATCGTGGGCGGCGATATGCCCAGCTGCCGAATTGAGCGGCGGGCTTGCACCGGCTTCAGGCTCTCGAAGAAAGTCTTCCCGTGATGGTGGCGGAGTGGGCTGGGCCCACTCCCGCTCTGCCGCACACGCCTGGGCGACCAGGTCCTGATCCAGCCGGGGCCGCCGCGAGGGCGGGGCTGGCGGGGCGGCCTCCAGGGCAGCCTGCCGCGCTTGCGCCCAGGCCTCGATCACGTCCGGATCGAAGTCGGTGCGGGTGATAAACCCGTCACCATCCTTGTCCTGCATGCCAAAGACGAATTGGTGTCTTTCCAGCTGAGCCCGGCTGAACTCCAACGCGGTCACGATACCGTCTTCATCGGCATCCCATTCATTGAATTGGAAACGCCGCTGCGTCAGCCAATGCGCCTCCAGCACATCCCAACATTCCGCGTTCACGCGATCCGGCTCTTCCATGAAGCGGGTTGAATCGAGGTCTGCCGGGATGAAAACCCCGCCGAACATCGACCCGGATCGTCCGGCCAGCGTTTCCCGGACATGATAGGGCAGATCGCCACTGTCCCGCACTGAAAGCTGGTAGAGGACATCCCGCAGCGTACCAGACCGCTCCCAATACTCTTCCCAGAGCATTTCGCGATCATACAGACCCGACACTGCATAGGCATTGAAGGTGCGCATGCCGTAAAGCCGGTCTTCCGGCTCGGCTTCGGCGGGCTGGATCAGTTGAACCAGAAGGAAGGCGCCGGCTGTAGCGCCGATAAAGGCGGATGCAATCATGATGGGACTCCCTGGCAGGCGCGCCATCGGCCCGAACTGGGAATAGGCGCGCATCGCATCGCGAAGAACCGCACTCGCCGTCCGCCCCGCCCGTTTGCAGGCCTCCAGAAAGGCCGACTTCTCCTCCGGAGACAGGCGGATTTCCAGGGCTTCCGTCTTCTTTGACGGACGCTTGGGTTTCGGATCGGTCTGGCTCATGCGTGCCCCTAGAGTGTCCACACCCCGTGATTGCACCAGAAAAAGCGTGCCCGGGCCTAGAGAAATCGTGTCCGGGCACTGAAAAGTCAGCCGTTTGATGCCTACCAGCCGGCCACGACCCCAAGAAACTCTTCCGAGGTAATCGCGCCATTCAGGTCCAGATCGAAGAGGACGAATGTCCGTTCCTGCGGCGAGGCGGACCGGGCGCGCTGCGCCAGAACAGACCCAGTATCCCGCACCGGATCCGAAACGCGCTCGACGGGCGCAAGTGCGCGTTCCGCCTGGCAGGCCGTATCGGACAGGACGGGACGGGTGCCAGCAGCTTCGGAGACAGCCATCATGCGGGCCGTCATCGCCGGGGTCTGCGGCACCGTATAATCCGCACGCGTCACGACGCCATCCTGGTCACGGTCCATGGTTTCAAACATAGCGACATGCCCGGCACGGCGGACTTCGCTGAACTCCCGGGCGCTGACCAAGCCGTCACCATTTTCGTCCCAGCCGTCAAACGTATGAACCTGAATAGCCCGGCGGGTCGCTTCAACCGCATCCCAGCAAGCCTGGGAAATCGTCTCGGGCGCCTGACGGAAGCGGTAGATGTCCAGCCCGGTGCCATGGAACACCGAGGTTGAAAGCGCCCCCCAGGACGCGCCGAAACCTTCAGCCATCAGGACGGATCGGGCAGATCCGTCTGCGGCAAAGTATTCAGACCGGGTCAGCCTCCGGTCCGCATTGCCGTCAAAGCGGACAAAATCCTGCATCCCGAAAAGGGGCTGCGTGTCGGTCGTGGAAACGGGTTGAACAAGGGCCATCAAGGCCCAGGCACCAAGAGCGGCGCCGGAAAAAGCAGATGCAATCATGATCGGACTCCCTGGCAGGCGCGCCATCGGCCCGAACTGGGAATAGGCGCGCATCGCATCACGAATGACGGCGCTCGCCGACCGCCCGGCCCTCCGGCACGCGTCCAGAAAGGCGGTCTTCTCCTCCGGAGACACCCGCACTTCCAGCATGCCTGTTTTCTTGGAAGGCCGTTTGGTCATTGATCTGCATCCATCACTCGAAGCTCAGCCGAGCCTGATCGATTTTCATATTCCAGCAGTTTCGCGTTCATACCGCGCCGCTTTCGTGTCCGGACCGGCAAATTTGACGGCGGCCCGGCGGGTCGCGCAAGTTCAAGCGTGTATGGACACGCAAAATTCGCTGGCAGACTTGCGGAATTACCGCAGAAATCCGCTGAAATTCGCGATATTTGTCTATATAGACAGTCGGCTCTGAAATAGGGCCCAACCGCCCGTACTTGAAAAGACCGCGACTATGAAATTTCTCGACCAGGCCAAAGTCTATGTTCGCTCCGGAAACGGGGGAGGCGGCTGCGTCTCCTTCCGGCGCGAGGCCTATGTGGAACATGGCGGTCCCGATGGCGGCGATGGCGGCAAGGGCGGTGATGTCTGGGTGGAGGCCGTGGAAGGCCTGAACACGCTGATCGACTATCGCTACAAGCAGCACTTCAAAGCCCAGACCGGTCATCACGGCATGGGCAAGAACCGCACCGGAGCCGGCGGTGAGGATGTCGTGCTGCTGGTTCCGGCCGGCACGCAAATCCTCGATGAGGACAAGGGCGAAGTCCTCGCTGACCTGACCGAGATCGGACAGCGCGTCCTGCTGGCGCGCGGCGGCGATGGCGGCAAGGGCAATTCCCGCTACAAATCCTCCACCAACCAGGCTCCGCGCAAGTCCACACCCGGCTTCCCCGGCGAGGAGCGCTGGATCTGGCTGCGCCTGAAACTGATCGCCGATGTCGGCCTGGTTGGCCTGCCCAATGCGGGCAAGTCGACCTTCCTCTCGGTCGTGTCGCGCGCCCATCCCAAGATCGCCGCCTATCCCTTCACCACGCTCTATCCCAATCTGGGTGTCGTGGATCTGGGTCCCGGCTCACGCTTTATCGTCGCCGACATTCCCGGCCTGATCGAAGGTGCCCATGAAGGCGCCGGAATCGGTGACCGTTTCCTGGGTCATGTCGAACGCTGCGCCTCGCTGATCCATCTGGTCGATGGCACGCAGGAAGATGTGGCCGACGCCTACCGCACGGTGCGCACCGAACTTGAAGCCTATGGCGCAGGCTTGGACGAGAAGACCGAAATCCTTGCGCTCAACAAGACCGATGCGATGACCGAGGAAGACATCGCGGAAAAGAAAGCCGCCCTTGAAGCCGCATCCGGCAAGCCCGTGCGCCTGCTTTCCGGCGTGTCCGGTGACGGGATCAAGGATTTGTGCCGCGAAGCCTGGGATGTCGTGCTGGAAGACCGGGCGGCAGAGAAAGCGGCCGCCGAGGTCGAGGAAAACGGCGGCTGGACACCCTCGTGACCCGTCCCGCCCTCGCCTCGCTGACCTCCATTGTGATCAAGGCGGGTTCGGCGCTGGTGCAGGCCGGCCCGGACGTGCTGGCAGCGATTGCGGCGGATATTGCGGGTTTGCGGGCGAAGGGCGTGAATATTGTCCTCGTGTCATCAGGCGCGGTCGCGCTGGGCCGCCAGCGGCTGGGCCTGGACCAGCCGGTTCTGAGTCTGGAACAGAAACAGGCCGCCGCCGCCGCGGGCCAACCCCGTCTGGCCGCAGCCTGGGAGACGGCCTTCTTACCCCATGGACTGGCGACGGCTCAGGCCTTGCTCACCCTCGATGTCACCGAAAACCGGCGCTCCTGGCTCAACGCCCGGGCGACGCTCCAAACCTTGATGGAACTGGGCGCCATCCCGATCGTCAACGAGAATGACACGATCGCCACGGACGAGATCCGCTATGGCGATAATGACCGGCTGGCTGCCCGGGTCGCCCAGTTGATCGGCGCGGACCTGCTGGTTCTCCTGTCCGATATCGACGGTCTCTACGAGCAGGATCCGCGCACCCATCCAGACGCACGCTTTATTGCCGATATTCCGCGCATTGATGCCGCCATCCACGCCATGGCCGGCAGTGAAAATGCCCAAGCGGCGGTCGGCACGGGCGGGATGCGCACCAAGATCCTGGCCGCGGAACTGGCCGGCCGCTCCGGCTGTGCGACCGCCATTGCCCTGGGCCTGGCACCCAATCCCGTCCTCAGCCTGGAAGACTTCGCGCACGGGTCCTGGTTCCACCCGGCCCGCTCGGCAGCCAGCGCCCGCAAGGCCTGGATTTGCGGATCGGTCAGTGCGGATGCCGCCGTGCGCATTGATGACGGGGCGGTCCGCGCCCTGCGCGCGGGGAAATCCCTGCTGCCCGTCGGCATGACCGCCGTCGAAGGCCGGTTCGAACGAGGCGACACAATCCGCATTCTGGATGCTGCCGGGCAGACCATCGGCCGTGGCGTCACAGCCTATGCTGCCGAGGACGCGCACCGCATTCTGGGTGCGCGCACGGAGGACATCGAGGCCCTGTTGGGATACCGCCGGGCCAGCGCCCTGATCCATGTCGACGATCTGGTGCTGGATGACTGAGTTCGTATCATCAGCCCTGCGTTCGGAATCCCTGTCGGCCGGTCTGCGGGTCGGCCTTCTCGGCGGGACATTCGACCCGCCCCATGCCGGGCATTTGCACGCCGCCCGGACCGCGATGCGCCGGCTGCAATTGGACCGGGTCTGGTGGCTGGTCTCGCCGCAGAACCCGCTCAAGCCGCGCCGAGCCAGTGATCTGGAACGCCGGATGAGCCTGGTGGCCGATCTGGCTCGAGAGCCGGGCATGGTCGTCTCGGATATCGAAGCCCGCATCGGGACGACACGGACCATCGATCTGCTTCACCATTTTAAAACGCACAAGCCAGGCGTGAAATTCGTCTGGCTGATGGGAGCGGACAATCTGGCCAGCATTCATCGCTGGGCCCATTGGCAAGGGGTGTTTGCCGCCTATCCGGTCGCCGTTATTGCACGGCCCACCGATGCCGTACGAGCCCGCCTCTCTCCGGCTGCCCGCTATTTCGCCCATTCCCGCATTCCCGAGAGCGAAGCCGCCATCCTGCCCGAGCTCGAGGCTCCGGCCTGGACCTATCTGACAGCACGGCTTCATCCGCACGCCTCATCCGATATTCGGCGCACCCAGCGGCAAAGCCGCTGAACACGTCTCGTCGGATGCGGCAAAGCGTGCTATAGCTTGTTTATTGTTTTGGATGTCAGAGAGGACACCAGCCCTGTCTACGGAATTATCGCCCCGCAAGGAGCAGGAGTCGGCCGCCGCCGTTCGCGTCACCGGTGATGATACACATGTCGAAGAACTGGAAGCCCTGGTTCTCGATTCACTGGAAGACGACAAGGCCGAAGACATCGTCGCGATTGATCTTCGCGGCAAATCATCCGTCACCGATATCATGATCGTCGCCTCCGGGCGGTCGGCCCGGCACGTCAACGCGCTGGCCGATCATCTTGTGCGCAAGCTCAAGGAAAACGGGTCCGGCAAGGCCCGTGTGGAAGGCATGCAGACCTGTGACTGGGTATTGATCGATGCCGGTGACGTCATCGTCCACCTGTTCCGCCCGGAAGTCCGCACTTTCTACAATCTGGAAAAGATGTGGTCGGTCGAACCGGAAGCCACGGCGTCCTGACGCCCGCTTCCGGACCGGACCTGTGAAACTGCGTATCGCCGCGCTCAGCCGGATCAAGTCCGGCCCCGAGCGTGAGCTGGTCGACACTTATATGGATCGCTGTACCGCCACGGGCCGTCCCATCGGCCTGGGCCCGCTCAGCGAGACCGAGATCGACAATCGCGCCCTCAAGACATCCAGCGATGAAAGCCGCGCCCTCGCTCAGACCCTGGAGCCGGGTGCCAAGCTGGTCCTGCTCGATGAACGCGGTAAGGCCCTGTCCTCGCGCCAGCTCGCCAGCCAGCTGGAACGCTGGCGCGATGAGGGTGCCCGCGAGGCGGTTTTCTGCATTGGTGGGGCTGACGGCCATGATCGCAGCGTCCTGCCTCAACCCGATCTCATGCTCGCCTTCGGGCCGGCCGTATGGCCGCACAAACTCGTCCGCGTCATGCTGGCCGAACAGCTCTATCGCGGCGTCTCGATTTTGGCAGGCGCGCCCTATCATCGTGATTGAGCGTTAACCGGCCCCGCACTAGCCTGATTTCATGCTCAGCCTGTTCGCTGCCCTCCTGCTGGTCCAGACCCAGCCGACTCCGCCCCCGGATCCGGAAGAGGCCGCGCGACTGGAACAGGAAGAACAACAGGCTGAGGAACGCGCCGCCGCCATTCGCCGCCAGGCCGAGGACATGGCCCGTGAGATTGCTCTCATGCAGCGCCAGCTCGTCGATCTGGGTCAGCGGGTCGGTGACAGCGAAAACGCCGCCCTGCAAACCGAACAGCGCCTGTCCGAGCTGGAAGCCGAGGAAAGCGTGCTCGTGGCGCGCCTCAGCGAGGACCGCGAAGCGCTAATTGCGCTTCTGGCCGCCATCCAGCGGATCGAAAGCCAGGCCCCGCCGGCCATTCTCGCCGCTCCCGGCGATGCCGCCGATGCGGCCCGCGCCGCCAGCCTGATGGCGGATGTCGCCCCGGCCCTGCGTGAACGCGCCGACGCGCTGGCGATCGAGCTGGAGCATTTGCGCGCTGTCCGCGCCGACATTGAATCGGAACAGACCCGCCTGGCCGCCACGGAAGACACACTTGCCGCCCAGCGCCTGGAGCTGGAAGTCCTGATTGCAGAACGCCGGGCGCTGGAGGCGCGCCGCCGCAATGAAGCGGTGGAATTGCTCGAGGTCGCCTGGTCAGCAGGTCAACGGGCCCGGTCCATTCGCAGCCTGATCGGGGAATTGTCCCGCATGGCCGAGGTCCAGCCCAATCTGAATCCGCGACGGCTGGAAATCTCCGACGCCATTCCGGCACCGCGTATGCGGCCCCCGCGGGAAATGGTGGCGGCCCGGGCGCCCTCGGCACCCTTGCAGACACTGCGCTTTGCTGATGCGCGGGGCCGACTTCAATCACCGGCCAGCGGTGAGATCACGCGGCGTTTCGGGCATGTGGCCGAAGATGGCACACGGTCTGACGGAATTTTCATTCGGACACGGCCTAGAGCGCAGGTAGTCTCACCTTTCGATGCCCGCGTGGAGTTTGCGGGACCGTTCAACACGTACGGCGGTCTCTTGATACTGAATGTCGGGGATGACTACTATATCGTGCTGGCAGGCATGGCGGTGACCTACGCCTCCGTCGGCCAGAGCGTTTTGGCAGGGGAACCTGTCGGTGCCATGCCGGATCAGTCTCAACCGGCACCAGATTTGTATCTGGAACTGCGACGAGACGGTGATGCGATCGATCCGGCCCCTTGGATCCGGACAGGCGCAGAGGCCGGTTAAGGATTATCGCGCTCAAAGGACGCGAGTACGCATGCGTATCAATGTCTTCGCTTCCATGGTTGCCTTTGCTGTCGGCGCCGTGGCCATTGCGGTGTCTGCCGAGGGTAGCCAGGAAGACCGGACGGAAACCTTCCGCCAGCTGGAACTCTTCGGGGATGTCCTCAGCCGGATCGAGGCGGACTATGTGTCCGATACCGACCAGGCCGAGCTGATCGAAGCCGCAATCGAAGGCATGCTGACCTCGCTTGATCCGCACTCGACCTATCACAGTCCGGACAGTTACGAAGACCTGCGCGTCTCGACGCGCGGCGAGTATGGCGGTCTGGGCATGGAAGTGACCCGCCGCGATGATTTCATCACCGTGGTCTCGCCGATCAGCGAAACCCCGGCCGAACGCGCCGGCCTGCGAACCAATGACCGCATCATTGCCGTTGATGGCGACAGCATTATCGGCGTCTCGGTGGATGAAGCCGTCGAAATGATGCGCGGTGCCGTCGGAGAACCGGTCACCATCACGATTTCCCGCGAAGGCGATGATCCGTTCGACGTCACCCTGGTGCGCGACACGATCCCGCTGCG
This sequence comes from Maricaulis parjimensis, assembly GCF_016817355.1. Classification (GTDB taxonomy): domain Bacteria; phylum Pseudomonadota; class Alphaproteobacteria; order Caulobacterales; family Maricaulaceae; genus Maricaulis; species Maricaulis parjimensis. The sequence continues at coordinate 674,386 of NZ_JADOTT010000001.1, read as the reverse complement.
CACGGTGGCCACGCGCATCGAGGACGGCGTGCCTTACATGCGCATTGCCGGCTTCAATGAACGCACGACGGAAATGGTGCATGAGGGCCTGACCGAGCTGCAAAACGAATACGGCGCGGAACTGCCGGGCCTGATCATCGACATGCGCTATAATCCGGGCGGTCTGCTGGACCAGGCCATTGGCGTCACCGATGTCTTCCTGGACGGTGGCGAAGTGGTTTCCACCCGCACCCGCGATCCGCGCGAAACCCAACGCTATAATGCGCGCCCGGGTGACCGCCTGAATGGCGCCCCGATCGTGGTGCTGATCAATGAAGGGTCCGCGAGCGCGGCCGAGATTGTCGCCGGTGCCCTGCAGGACCGCGAACGTGCCGAGCTGATCGGCATGACGAGCTTCGGCAAGGGTTCGGTCCAGACCATCATCCCGCTGCGTGGCGGCCGTGACGGCGCCCTGCGCCTGACAACGGGCCGGTACTACACGCCGGCAGGCCGCTCCATCCAGGCAACCGGCATCATTCCGGACATCCAGATTTCCTCCTGGGCTCTGGAGGATGAAGATCCGGAACACAGCGCTCCGCAAATCTCGTCGGAGGCCGATCTTCCCGGCGCCCTTGAGAATGAAAACGGCGCCCATCGTGAGGAAACCGATATTGCCGCTGTGGAACAGCCGCCGGCCGACTGGGCCGAGGATGAGGACTACCAGCTCAGCCGCGCCAAGGAGATCCTCCGCTCGATGATGGAAAGCCAGCAGGCCGCCCTGCAGTAAGGCGACAAATCACCAAACGGCGTTAACCGTTTCTTTCAGGCACTCCGGCATGCTGGGGGGTGAGAGGGTGTGTCCGCTTCGGACACACCAACACGCCAACCCGTTCAGGCTTTGCCGCGATGCCGACCGCCGTTCTTCGACACGCCCAGCCCCTGCTGACTGTGCGCGCCCCGCTGATTGCCGGGATCGCCACTGCGGGCCTGCTTGCTCTGGCCATCGGTGGAATTGCCCTGTTTGGCGAGCCCAATACACAGCTTCCAACCGCGAGCGGCCGGTTCGATCCGGCCCCGGTAATCACCGCCGAGGCCGGTCACGGCGAAACGGCGGGCCATGAAACCGCGGGCGCGCCCATCCGCTTCCTGGAGCCGGAAGCCGAAGAGGAAATCACCCTGGACGGCGTCCATGACGGGTTTGAAGCCCCGGCACCGGCCCAAGGCTCTGATCCGGCGGATGCCGAAGCGCGCCACGCCGCAACGACACCGCCCGTTCCGGCCGCCAATCCAAACGCGCTGGCCCGCGCGCCCATGGCCGGTTTGACCGAGCCCGGGCCCGGCGGTCCCCTGCCGCGCATCGCGCCGGACGGAACCCGTCCGTCCCGCGCCTATGCCCGACCCTTCCATGGCGATCCGGGCGCTCCGACCATCGCCGTCGTGATCGGCGGAATGGGTCTGAACGCCGCCGTGACGCAAGCCGCCATTGATGAGCTGCCGCCGGAAGTCGCGCTCTCCTTTGCGCCCTACACACGCGACCTGCAGGACTGGATCAACCGTGCGCGCGCGGCTGGCCACGAAGTCCTGATCGAAGCGCCAATGGAGCCCTTCGACTATCCCAATAATGATCCGGGTCCGCACACCCTGCTGGCCGACGGATCGGCTGAAGAAAATGCCCGCCGCCTGGCCTGGGTGCTCAGCCGTGCCACCGGATATTTCGGTGTCACCAATTATCTCGGCGCCCGTTTCTCGGCTTCGCCGGGTGCGCTGGGCGACGTGTTTGGCCAGCTCGAACAACGCGGCGTCGCCTTCCTGCATGATGGCGCCGGCCGCCGCTCGACCATTGAGGGCGCTGCCCGGTCCGCGGATCTGGAATACGCCATTGCCGACCGCATCCTGGACGAGGATCTCAGCCCCGACGCCATCGATGAGCGCCTGCTCGCCCTGGAGGCCCTCGCGCTCCAAAACGGCGCAGCCCTCGGTTCCGGCTTTGCCTATCCCGCCACGGTCGACCAGGTCCGCGACTGGACGGCCGGTCTGGACCTGCGCGGCTATCAATTGGCACCGCCCTCCGCCGTCATGGCCCGTCGCCGTCTTGAAGCGCGCCTGGCCGAAGAAGCCCGTGCTCATGAACCGCGCCAGGCCGAACCCAATCGCGCGCCGGTCCGCACCAATGTCGGCCCGCAGCATGGCGCTGGGTCGGCCGATGATGATCATGCGGCCCCAGCCTCGAGTGGCCACTGATGACGGGTGAAGACCCGTATCCGCACCACCGGCCGAATGTCGGCATCGCCCTCTTCAATCAGGACGGCCAGGTCTGGCTGGGACGCCGCGAAGGCACGCCTGGACCCTGGAATTGGCAATTGCCACAGGGCGGAATCGATGCCGGCGAGGACGCCCGTACCGCCGCTCTTCGAGAGCTGGAAGAGGAAACCGGCATCCCGGCCAAAGCCGTCGACATCATCGGCGAGATTCCCGGCTGGATCGCCTATGACTACCCACCGGATGTCCGCGAGGACCCGCGCTTCCACAAAAAGCGTCATCTGGGCCAGAAACAACGCTGGTTCGCCCTGCGTTTTCACGGCAGCGAGTGTGATATCGATCTCGCCAGCCATGCCGAGGTCGAATTCGATGCCTGGCGCTGGGGCGAGCTGGCCGAAATCCCCGGCCTGATCATCCCCTGGAAACGGGCGGTCTATGAGCAGGTGGTGGACGCGTTCAAACACGTCGCCAAAGCCTGACCCGAAAACAAAAAGGCCGCCCCCGAAGGAGCGGCCTCTTCTGTGTCATTTATCGCGAAAAGACTAGTTCGCGAGAACCGCCTGCATCGCCTCATACTTGGCGACCAGGGCTTCAGCATGCTCGCGCTCTTCTTCGTCCTTGGCCGTCGCCACATCTTCGCGGGCGTCGGACAGGTCCTGGGCCAGCTTGTCAGCGTCGATATCCGCCACCGCGATGGCTTCTTCGGCGAGGATGGTCAGACCGGCGGGCGTCACCTCGGCGAAACCGCCATGGATGAAGGTGCGCTCGGTCGAACCGTCATTCAGGACCGCAATCGCGCCCGGGCGGATGACGGACATGAAGGGGGCATGGTTCGGCAGGACGCCGAAATCACCCTCTTCACCCGGCACGACCACCTGGTCGACATCGCCCGCGAACAGGCGGCGCTCCGGAGAGACGAGATCGAAATGGAGTTTGTCAGCCATCAGGCAGTGCTCCGGTTAGACCGGAAGCTGCTTACGCAGCTTCCGCGGCCAGTTTCTCGGCCTTCTTCACAGCATCTTCGATCGTGCCGACCATGTAGAATGCCGCTTCCGGCAGGTGGTCGTATTCACCGTCGCAGATCGCCTTGAAGCCCTTCACGGTTTCCGCGACCGGCACCTGGATGCCCGGGAAGCCGGTGAAGATTTCAGCCACGTCGAACGGCTGGGACAGGAAGCGCTCGACCTTACGGGCGCGGGCCACGACCAGCTTGTCTTCTTCAGACAGCTCGTCCATGCCCAGGATCGCGATGATGTCCTGCAGGGCCTTGTAGCGCTGAAGGATTTCCTGAACGCGGCGGGCGGTGGCGTAGTGCTCTTCGCCAACGATGCGCGGTTCCAGGATACGCGAGGTGGAGTCCAGCGGGTCCACGGCCGGGTAGATACCCTTTTCCGAGATGGCACGGTTCAGAACCGTGGTCGCATCCAGGTGGGCGAAGGTGGTCGCCGGGGCCGGGTCGGTCAGGTCATCGGCCGGCACGTAAACGGCCTGCACCGAGGTGATCGAACCCTTGGTCGTGGAGGTGATGCGTTCCTGCAGCGCACCCATGTCGGTGGCCAGGGTCGGCTGGTAACCCACGGCGGACGGGATACGGCCCAGCAGGGCGGACACTTCGGCGCCGGCCTGCGTGAAGCGGAAGATGTTATCCACGAAGAACAGGACGTCCTTGCCTTCCTCGTCGCGGAAATATTCCGCCTGGGCGAGACCGGACAGGGCGACGCGGGCACGCGCGCCCGGCGGCTCGTTCATCTGGCCGAAGACGAGGGCGCAACGCGAACCTTCGGTGGAACCGTCGTTTTCCTTCGGATCCTTGTTCACGCCGGATTCGATCATTTCCCAGTACAGGTCGTTACCCTCACGGGTCCGCTCACCCACACCGGCGAAGACCGAGTAGCCGCCGAACATCTTGGCGATATTGTTGATCAGCTCCTGGATCAGAACCGTCTTGCCGACGCCGGCGCCGCCGAACAGGCCGATCTTGCCGCCCTTGGCGTACGGGCAGAGCAGGTCAACGACCTTGATACCCGTCGGCAGGATTTCAGCCGCCGTGGCCTGCTCGTCGAAGGACGGGGCCGGACGGTGGATCGGAGCGCGCTGCGTGTAGGACACGTCGCCGGCTTCGTCGATGGCTTCACCCGTGACCGACATGATGCGGCCGAGCGTGCCCGGGCCAACCGGAACCGTGATCGGCGAACCGGTATCGGTCACCGCGGTGCCGCGCTGGAGGCCTTCGGTGGCGTCCATGGCGATCGTACGGACAGTGTTCTCGCCGAGGTGCTGGGCAACCTCGAGGACGAGCGTCTTGCCGTCATTGGTGGTTTCCAGGGCGTTGAGGATGTCCGGCAGACCGCCTTCGAATTCAACGTCCACAACAGCGCCCGTGACTTGGGCAATGCGGCCTTTAAGAGTGCTCATAGCGGGTCTTTCCTCTCGCCTAGAGGGCCTCGGCGCCGGAGATGATTTCAGTCAACTCCGTGGTGATCTGCGCCTGACGCGTGCGGTTATAAACAAGGTTCAGTTTGTCGATGAGTTCGCCGGCATTGCGCGTGGCGTTGTCCATCGCAGCCATTTTCGCGCCCATCTCGCCAGCGACATTTTCCAGCAGGGCTGAAAGAATGACGGTGTCGGCATAACGCGGCAGAAGCGTGTTCAGGATGACTTCCTCATCCGGCTCCGCTTCATAGACAGCACCGGCCAGGTCCGGACGCTCGACACCTTCGTCGATGGCATCCTTGGCCGGGATCAGGACTTTAGCGCGCGGCTTCTGCGAGATCACGGATTCGAATTCCGCAGACACCAGTTCGCAAACGTCGAATTCGCCGTTCTCGAACATGAAGCGGATTTTCTCGCCGACCTTGCCGGAGGTGGCACCGGTAATCGTCTTTTCGCCGGACAGGTCCATGCGCTCGACAATCAGTTTGGCGAACTGGCGCTTGAGCTGGTCGCCGCCCTTCTTGCCGACACAGATCAGTTTCACGTCCTTGCCTTCGGCCTGGAGCGTGGTGATCCGTTCGCGGGCCTTCTTCACGATATTCGTGTTGAAGCCGCCGCACAGGCCCCGGTCTGCCGTCATGACGACGAGCAGATAGGTGTCCGTCTTGCCGGTGCCCACCAGGAGCGGCGAGGCTCCGGGGGTGCCGGCCATGGCGGTGGAGAGGTTGGCCATCACCGCCGCCATGCGCTGGGCATAGGGACGGGCAGCCTCTGCCGCTTCCTGCGCACGGCGCAGTTTAGCGGCAGCAACCATCTGCATCGCCTTGGTGATCTTCTGCGTCGACTTGACGCTTTCGATCCGGTTTTTGAGATCCTTAAGGCTGGCCATTCGGCTCTCCTTGGCGGTTGGTCCCGATCAGGTTCACGCGAAGTGTTCGGTGAACTTTTCGAGGGCCGCCTTCAGCTTGCCTTCGGAGTCGTCGGTCAGTTTCTTTTCGTCGCGGATCGAGGTCAGAAGCGCGGCGTGCTCGGCGTGCAGGTGACGCAGCAGGTCAGCTTCGAAACGGCCGACATCAGCGGTCGGAACGCCATCGAGATAACCACGCGTACCGGCATAGATCACGCAGACCTGTTCTTCCATCGACAGCGGCGAGAATTGCGGCTGCTTCAGAAGCTCGGTCAGGCGCTGGCCACGGCTCAGCAGTTTTTGCGTCGCGGCGTCGAGGTCGGAACCGAACTGGGCAAAGGCCGCCATTTCGCGGTACTGGGCCAGTTCACCCTTCATCTTGCCGGCAACCTGCTTCATCGCTTTCGTCTGGGCGGCAGAGCCCACGCGCGACACGGACAGGCCGACGTTCACGGCCGGGCGGATGCCCTGGTAGAACAGGTCGGTTTCCAGGAAGATCTGACCGTCGGTAATCGAGATCACGTTGGTCGGGATGTAGGCCGACACGTCATTGGCCTGGGTTTCGATGACCGGCAGAGCCGTCAGGGAACCATTGCCATTGTCGTCGTTCAGCTTGGCGGCGCGCTCCAGCAGACGGGAGTGCAGGTAGAACACGTCACCCGGATAAGCTTCGCGGCCCGGCGGGCGACGCAGCAGCAGGGACATCTGGCGATAGGCGACGGCCTGCTTGGACAGATCATCATACACGATCAGGGCGTGCATGCCGTTATCGCGGAAGTATTCGCCCATGGCGCAGGCGGTGAACGGCGCCAGGAACTGCATCGGGGCCGGATCGGACGCGGTCGCCGCAACGACGATCGTGTAGTCCAGGGCACCGTTTTCTTCCAGCACCTTCACGATCTGGGCGACCGTGGAGCGCTTCTGGCCGACAGCGACATAGATGCAGTAGAGCTTGGCGCTCTCATCATCGCCTTCGTTGATGGCCTTCTGGTTCAGGATGGTGTCCAGCGCAATCGCGGTCTTGCCGGTCTGGCGGTCACCAATGATCAGTTCGCGCTGGCCACGGCCAACCGGGATCATGGCGTCGATCGCCTTGATGCCCGTTGCCATCGGCTCGTGCACGGATTTCCGCGGGATGATGCCCGGGGCCTTCACGTCGACGCGGCGGCGCTCGGCGACGTCGGTCAGCGGACCCTTGCCGTCGATCGGCTCACCCAGACCGTCAACAACGCGGCCCAGCAGGCCCTTGCCGACGGAGGTGTCCACGATGGAACCCAGACGCTTGACGGTGTCGCCTTCCTTGATGCCCCGGTCATCGCCGAAGATCACGCAGCCGACATTGTCGCGCTCGAGGTTCAGGGCCATGCCCTTGATGCCGCCCGGGAACTCGACGAGCTCACCGGCCTTCACCTCATCGAGGCCATAGACACGGGCGATACCGTCACCGACGGACAGCACGCTACCAACGTCCGAAACTTTCGCTTCGGAGCCGTAATTCTTGATTTGATCCTTGAGGATCGCAGAGATTTCTGCGGCACGGATGTCCATGGACCTAGGCCTCTTTCATCGCGGTCTTCATCCCATCCAGCTTGGTGCGGAGGGAGGAGTCGAACATGCGGGAGCCGACCTTCACGATCAGCCCGCCCATCAATTCAGGCCGCACATCCGTGCGGACCTCGATTTCGCGCCCGAAGGCACCCTTCAGCGAAGCCGCCAGGGCCTCGGTCTGTTTCTTGGTCAGCGGGGCAGCTGTCTGCACATCCGCCGTCACCACACCGCGGTCGGCAGCGGCCAGCGCAGCGAAGACGCTCGCGACCTTGCCCAGATCACCGGCGCGACCATTGCGCGCGGCAACACCGAAAGTGTTGGTGGTCAATTCATTGAACTTGGCTTTCTCCGCCAGCGCCATCAGGACAGAAATCTTGTCCTCGGCGGCATGAAGCGGCGAAGCCAGCGCCCCGGCCAGTTCGGGGGAGGAATCGAGCATCGCGCGGAAGGCCGTAAGGTCAGCCTCCACCGCATCTGCGGCACCCGAAGATTTGGCCAGCTCGAACAGGGCGGTCGCATAGCGACCGGCTGCGTGGGCTGTCATGGCGTCTGCACCGGTGTTCACCGTGACGTCACTCTCTAGTTGGATCGGCACCTGGGCTCATCGGGACGATGCAAGTGCTTGTTATTCAACGACTTTGTTAAACCCGAATTTTGTGCTGCGGCGCACGCCCCTCAAGGTTCGGCGCTGCGATAGCACAGGGGGGAGCGGGCAGCAAGCCAGATAGGCGGACGGATTCAGCGCACGGACCAATCCCGGAGCGCCCGGTCCCGGCGCCCCAACCACTAAAGCACATTTGACTTATAACACTTTAGATAATAACAAATGTATCATAAGGAGAGCGCCATGCCCGCCACCGCCCGCGACATCCGTCGCCACGACCAGCCCGCCCTCGCCGTCGATCTCGTCATCATGACCATCGAGAAAGGCCTCATCCTGACCCTGCTCCAGAAGCGCGAAGATACCGGCAAGGTTGGCGGGACCCATGGCCTGCCTGGCAGCATTCTCCGCATCGATGAGACTCTGGACCAATGCGCCCATCGCATCCTGCGAACCAAGACCGGCATTGATGACGCCTTTTTCGAGCAATTGAGGACGTTCAGCGCCCTGGAACGCGATCCGCGCGGCCGCGTCGTCTCCGTCGCCTACTTCGCTCTGGTACCGCATGAAATCTTCCAGCGCGCCGTGAAGTCCCACCATTCACTGGAAGCGGGCGTCGTCCAGTATCTCGGCCTGGACGATGAAGGCCCCGCCGCTGCCATCCGTACCCTCAAGGACAGTCCGCTCCGCATGGCCTTCGACCATGGCCGCATCATCGCCGCCACAGTCCAGCGCCTGCGCGGCAAGCTGGATTATTCCGGGGTGGGTTTTGAGCTCCTGCCCGCCCAGTTCACCCTGCGCGACCTGCAAGACATCCACGAAACCATTCTCGCGGAAACCCTTTCAAAGCCCGCTTTCCGCAAGAAAATGCGCGACCGCGGTCTCGTCCGCCCCACTGGCAAACGCGAACGCGGCAAGGCCTTCCGTCCTGCGGAACTCTATGAACGGGCAAGGAGCGGGGGCTAGCCCGCCTTCCCCGAACGCCGCGCCTTCTTCGCCAAAATGTTCAGCACTTCCACGAAAAGCGAGAAGGCGATGGCAAAGTAGAGATATCCGCGCGGGATATGGAAGCCGATCCCGTCAGCCACCAGCGCCACACCGATCAGGAGCAGGAAGGACAGGGCCAGCATTTTCGTGGTCGGGTGCCGGGCGATGAAATCGGCCACGCTGGACGAGGCCCACAACATGATGGCCATGGCGATGCTCACGGCCGCGATCATCACCGGCAAATGGTCCGTCATCCCGACCGCCGTGATCACGCTGTCCAGCGAGAAGACGATATCGATGGCCACGATCTGGGCCACGACCATGCCGAAGGTCGCCGCCACGCGCCCCTCCTGATGATCCTCCTCGCCCTCAACCGAGTGGTGGATTTCCAGCGTGCCCTTGCCCAGCAGGAAAAGGCCGCCCCCCATTAGGATCAGGTCGCGCCAGGACACATCATGCGCCAGCACGGTGAAGACCGGCGCTTCCAGATGCGCAATCCAGACCAGGCCGAACAGCATGATCACCCGGAATACCAGCGCCAGACCCAGCCCTAATGCCCGCGCCCTGGCCTGCTGATCCTCGGGCAGACGCCCGGCCATCAGCGCCACGAAGATCACATTGTCGATCCCCAGCACGATCTCCAGGAAGGTGAGGGTCAGAAGCGACATCAGCACTTCCGGCGAGGTCAGGAATTCAAGCATGAGCAGTCCGGTCCGGATCAGATGAAGGAATAGGGCTCGACATCAATGGAAACACGAACCGAGCTGGGTGTCTTCACCCGGCTGGCCCAACTTCGAAGATAGGCAGAGATGTCGATCGTCTTGTCGGCTCGGACGAGGAGGCGGCGGCGGTGCCAGCCGCGGACCATGGCACGCGGCGGTTCGGCCGGCCCCCAGATCTCCACCCCATCCGTCACCGGTGCCGCCGCAGCCCAGGCGTTGGCCGCCGCTTCCACATTGGCCGGGTCCTGGGACATCAGCCCGATCGCGGCAAGACGTCCGAAGGGCGGCAGGCCCAGCATTTCCCGGGCGGCGAATTCCATGTCGAGGAAGGCATCGCGATCCCCCGCCACCAGGGCCTGGATCGCGTCATGTTCCGGCTGGTGGGTCTGCAGCAGGGCCCGGCCCGGCCGCTCCGCCCGCCCAGCGCGGCCCGCCACCTGGACCAGGGTCTGATAGGTCCGCTCCCCGGCCCGCGGATCGCCACCGGCCAGGCCCAGATCCGCATCGATCACGCCCACCAGGGTCAGATTGGGGAAGTTGTGGCCCTTCGCGGCGATCTGCGTGCCGACCAGAATGTCGATCTCGCCCTTTTCCATCGCCGCCACGATCTCCGCCCCGCGCTGGCTGTCGGAGGAATAGATCTCCACCCGCGCATCCGGAAAGCGCCGCTTGGCCTCTTCGGCCACACGCTCCACACCCGGACCGACACTGGTCAGACTGTCCTCCGCCCCGCACGCTGGACAGGTTTTCGGCTTGGGCATGGAAAAGCCCGTCACATGGCAAACCAGCCGGCCGGTATATTTGTGCTCGACGAGATAGGACTGCGTGTCCGGCGACACCATGCGATGCCCGCAGGCCCGGCACAGGACCAGAGGCGCATAGCCGCGCCGGTTGAGATAGAGCAGGCTCTGCTCGCCCCGCGCATAGGTCTCCGCCACCGCCCTCACCAGGGGCGGCGACATCCAGTGGCCGGCCTCCGCCGGGTTTTCACGCAGATCAATCGTCTCGATCTCCGGCAGGATGGCCGTACCGGGCCGCGCCGCCAGTCGCACATGGACATAACGTCCCGCCTGCGCATTCGCGAGGCTCTCCAAAGAGGGGGTTGCCGAAGCCAGCACCACGACCGCCCCGTCCAGCTTGGCCCGCACCAGGGCCAGATCGCGCGCCTGATAGGCCAGCCCCTCATCCTGCTTGTAGGTGGGATCATGCTCCTCATCGACCACGATCATGCGCAGCGAACGGAAAGGCAGGAAGAGCGCCGAGCGCGCACCCACCACGATCCGCGCCCGCCCCTCGGCCACTTCGCGCCAGGCCCGGCGGCGGTTCTTCGGGCCGGCCGCGGAATGCCATAGCGCCGGTTCACAGCCGAAGCGTTTCTTGAAGCGCGACAGCACCGCCTCGGTCAGGGCGATTTCCGGCAGCATGATCAGGAGCTGCGCATCCTTGTCCTGGCGCAGCACCTCGGCGACCGCCTCGAAATAGACCTCGGTCTTGCCCGACCCCGTCACCCCGTCCAGCAGGGCAGCCTGGAAACCGCCGGCCCGTACCAGGCGCCGCAACACGCCGGAGGCCTCCGCCTGCATGGCGGTCAGCTCCACCCCCTCCATTTCCGGGTCCGGCCGGTCATAGGGCGGGTCCACATCCCGTGTGATCGCCGTCAGGGCACCGGACTTGGCGAGCCCCTTCACCACAGAGGCCGTCACCCCGGCCTCGCGTGCAATATCCGCAGCTGACGCTTCCCCCAGCGCCTGGACGGCATCGAGAACCCGTTGGCGGGCTTCCGTCATCCGGTCCGGCGCACCCGTACCGATCCGGTAAACGGTTTCGACCGGCGAAGGTTTGAGCGCATCATTGGACCGCAGAACAGAGCGCAGGATGATACCCGGCGGCTGCACCAGATAGCGCGCCAGCCAATCCACGAAACGCCGCGTGCCCTCAGGCAGCGGCGGACCACCGGTTGCCGCTTCAACCGGTTTGAGTTTTTTGCGGTCGGGGTCGCCCGGCTTGATCGCCCAGACCACGCCACGCGCCGACCGCTTGCCCAGCGGTGCCAGAACATGATCGCCCGGCGCCAGCTCGACACCTTCCGGGATCACATAGTCGAAGGCTTCCGGCAGAGGCAGCGGAAACAGGATGGCAGCGATGGGGCGCACGGCCTCTGTCATGGGCGGGTGGTGTCCTGGTCAGGGGCGAAACTTAGCCAGCGCCGCCCCCATGCGCCAAGCCTGCGCGCAGAACCGCCCTGTGGATTTGCCAAGCGCGCCGCGAATGCGCGACAAAAGGGGTGATTCGACACCGGGAGAGACAGGCATGAGCGCACCCAATCCAGACGACGTCCGCGCATTCCTGATCGCGCATCCGGACTTCGTCCGCGAGGATGCCGAACTTCTGGCCCTGCTCGCCCGCACCGGCGGGGATGAGGGTGTTGTTGATCTCGGCACGGCTGCCCGCGACAAGCTTCTTGAAGAAGTCCGCCAGCTCAAGGCGCTGAACTCCGGCATTGTAGAAACAGCGCGGGCCAATCTGGCGACCCAGTCCCAGATTCACATGGCGGTGCTGGCCTTGCTGGAAGTGGACAGCCTGGCGGCGCTCGACCGGAAAATTTCCAGCCGCCTCACAGGCACGCTGGGCGTGGATGTCTGCCGGCTGCTGATCGAGGGGCATGCCCCGCTGCGCAAGAGCGAAAGCATTCTGGGCGCCTCGGAGGGCTTCGTCTCGGAAATCCTCGGCGACAAGGTGGAGCGGCTGGGCCCGGTGGACCCGGAAACAGCCCATGCCCTTTACGGACAACAGGGCGCGCGCGTGAAAAGCGAAGCCATTGTCCGTCTCGATTTCGCGGGCCATGACGGGCTGATGGCCCTGGCAGCGCGGGATGCCCAACTCTTCCAGACCGGGCAGGGCACGGAATTGCTCAATTTCCTGGCCCGCGCGATCGAGCGCATGATCATCCAATGGCTGCACGCGAACTGACGACCGCCCTCTCCGAGGCCCTCGGCGCCTTCTACGCACACCTGGCTGGCGAGCGCCGTCTGGCAGATCGCACGCTGGACGCCTATCGCCGTGACCTGAACGGGTTCGCCGCTTTCCTGACGGCCCATCTTGGACAGACTATCACCCTGGCAGACCTGCCCGGCCTGAAGGCCAGCGATTTCCGGGCCTGGATGGCCGATCGCCGCCGTGACGGCCTGTCACCACGCTCTCTCGCCCGAGAATTGTCGGCCGTACGCACCCTGTTCGGCTATCTCCAGCGCCGCTGGCAGATCGAAATTCCGGCCCTGTCCCTGGTGGAAAGCCCCAAACATGCGCCGTCCAAACCCAAACCAGTCAGTGAAGACGCGGCTCGCGCCCTGATCGCGGAAACCGGCGCACGGGACGTCCCCGATTGGATCAAGGCGCGGGATGCCGCACTCCTCATCCTGCTCTATGGCTGCGGCCTTCGGATCTCGGAAGCCTTGAGCCTGACGCGGTCCGATCACCCCATGGCTGACAGCCTTCGCATCACGGGCAAGGGCGGCAAGACCCGGCTGGTCCCGGTACTGCCAGCGGTCAGGGAAGCCTGCGACGCCTATCTCCGCCTCTGTCCTTTTGCATTTGAGCCCGATGATGCCCTGTTCCGGAGCGTTCGGGGCGGCGCTTTGGCGGCACGCAGCGTCCAGGCGTTGATGCAGGATCTGAGAACGCGGCTGGGCCTGTCGCGCAATGCCACTCCCCATGCCCTGCGGCACGCCTTTGCCACCCATCTTCTCGCCAATGGCGGTGATTTGCGCGCCATCCAGGAATTGCTGGGCCATGCCAGCCTGTCGACCACGCAAGTCTATGCCGATGTGGAGACCCAGAGGCTGATGGCCGTCTATGACCAGGCCCATCCCCGCGCGGGCAAAAAGTGAAGAATCAGGCCGCAGCCTGGCTGGGCCGGTAAGACCAGGCGATCATGTCCGTGCCTTCAGCGTCATCCCGGAAGGTTCCGGTCTGAACATAACCCGCCTTTTCGAGGACACGGTGTGAGGCCGCACGGTCGACGGGCGTGTGGGCAACCACCTGTTTCACACGCTCATCGGTATGGGCCCAACTGGTCAGGGTGTTCACCCCTTCCGTCGCCAGACCCTGTTCGCGGTAGGAGGTCAGCATCGAATAGCCGATCTCCACCTTTCCGTCGGCGTCGGGCGCACCCTTGAAGCCCCCGCAGCCAAGCAGGCGGTGCATGACGGGAGAGATGTAGACCCAGCTGTACCAGCCGGCATCATCGGGATGGGCCGCGAGTTCGTCGGCCATGGTTTGCGGGTCGAACAATTCTGGCGGCCAGGAGGGTTCCGGCTCCACGCCCAGCGCCTCAAAAAAGGCCATACGATCCGTCAGCTGAAGCGCCGCGAGTTCCGGCGTCAGCGCGATCAGTCGCAATCGCGACGACACGAGTTCGATCGGCTTGGTCATCTTCGAACGATCCATGTCCCCTAGAGTGACCCGGCCCGCAACAGACATGCCCGGTTCAGGCTTTTATGCCCCAAACCCACCGGCTTGTCCGCCCCCATTCGGGCCGGAAGACCTCAATTTCTAGTGTTCGTACTGATCTCAAAACCCGAAAATCCGGGCCCTGACCCCCATGGGATCAAGCCCCTGTTAGTCTGGTTTGACGTCGGAAATACGACAATCACACCCAGTCTGGGTCAGGATTGCATGGTCCAGCCTTCCACACCCATCGCCGCCTGGCGGATGGCTTCCGTCAGCGTCGGGTGGGGATGGCAGGTGCGCGCGACATCTTCCGAAGCAGCCTGGAATTCCATGGCCAGGCAAAGTTCGCTGATCATCTCGCCGACATTGGCACCGATCAGATGGGCCCCGAGAATTTCATCGGTTTCCGCATCGGCCAGGATTTTCACAAACCCGTCTGTCGCGTGATTGGTGCGGGCGCGGGAATTGGCCTGGAAGGGGAATTTGCCCTTCTTGTATTTGCGGCCTTCCGCTTTCAGCTCGTCTTCCGTCTTGCCGACCGAGGCGATCTCCGGCGCGGTGTAGACCACGCCCGGAATGACGCCGTAATTCACATGCCCGGCCTTGCCGGCAATGCGCTCGGCACAAGCCACGCCCTCATCCTCGGCCTTGTGGGCCAGCATCGGACCGTGCGTACAGTCACCGATCACCCAGACATTCTCGGCCGAGGTGCGGAAGTGATCATTGGCAATGAAGCCGCGCTGATCGGTTTCAATGCCGACCGTTTCCAGGCCCAGGCCGACCGTATAGGGGCGGCGGCCGATGCAGACCAGGACCGTATCGGCCTCGAGCGTTTGCGCTTCGCCACCGGCGGCCGGCTCGATGGAAAGCTTGAGCACATCGCCGGACGTGTCCACACCCGTGACCTTGGTCGACAGATGGAAGTCCATGCCCTGTTTGGCAAAGGTGCGCTGGGCCGTCTTGGCCAGCTCACTGTCCATGCCCGGCAGGATACGGTCGAGATATTCGACCACGGTGACCTCTGCGCCCAGTCGGCGCCAGACGGAGCCGAGCTCCAGCCCGATGACACCGGCTCCGATGAGGACCAGCTTGCCCGGGACCTTTTCCAAAGAGAGAGCACCCGTGGAGGACACAACGCGCTTTTCGTCGATCTCGACACCCGGCAGAGGCGTCACCTCTGACCCGGTCGCGATCACGATATGCTTGGTGTTCAGGGTTTGCTGGCCGTCCTTGGTTTCGACCTTCACCTGACCCTGGCCGGCAATCCGGCCCTTGCCGATGATGTAATCGACCTTGTTCTTCTTGAAGAGGAACTCGATCCCCTTGGTCAGCCCGTCAACGGCTTCATCCTTCTGGGCGAGCATTTTGTCGAGATCCAGGGAGAGACCACCGGTCTGGATCCCCAGCGCCTCGAATTCCGTTCCTGCAGCTTCATAAAGCTCCGAGGCGTGCAGCAGCGCCTTGGACGGAATACAGCCCACATTGAGGCAGGTACCGCCCAGCGTGCCGCGCATTTCAACGCAGGCGACCTTGAGACCCAGCTGTCCGGCCCGGATTGCACAATTATAGCCGCCAGGGCCGCCGCCGATGATCACGACATCATAGGTCTCGGACATGGGTCGCCTCTCATTTCGCCGATGAACGCTTCAAGGGCCTATATGCCTATGAATTGGCCTGAAAGTAAGGGGGTGTTAGCGCTCATTTCAGTGCAGGGAAACGCTTCGGGATCACACCGCATGCCGGGGATCGAAATACCCGGTCTGGCGCAGGACGAGCAAGCCCAGCAGCGCGATGAGCAGTCCGGCATTGATCAGCCAGTCCACCGAAGCATGGGCGAGCTGGTCATAATTGGCGTGCATGGAATAGCTCAGCCAGCTCCCGATATCGAGAACGAAACCAATAACATAAACGATGACACACAAGGGGTGGCGAAAGGCAATGAGCACCACAGACAGGGCGTAAGCCAAGGGGCTGGCCAGCGTCGCGGTCAGCTCGACCGGGTTGAGCTGGGAGATGACGATCACATGATCGGGGTCGATGCCATAGGCGTCCGCTTGTCCGGTGAGCACCAGAAACACGCGCAGGACCATGCGTAATTGATTGACTGCCCAAAGTGCCACGCCGGCGAAAACCATCCAGCGCACGATATTCTGCCAGCCCACGGCAGCCCTTCCGATACACTCGCCCAAGACCCGGATCATAGACCGGAACGGACCCGGCGCAATCCGGTTGTGTATCAGGACTGTTTTGGGGCGAAATAGCCGCGTTGACGCAAGGTGATCAGCCCCATCAGGGCGATCAGCAAACCCGTATTGATCACCCAGTCAAAATTCGATTGCTCAATCTGGTCATAGGCCGAACTCATCGAATAGCTCAGCCAACCGCCCAAGTCGCACAGTAGCGCGGCCCCGAAAACCGGGAGGCAAAACCGGTGGCGCAGGCCAATCAAAATGCTGGCGGCCATGTAGAGTGGAGGATTGAGCAGTGACAGGGTCAGTTCCAGAGGGTTGAGCCCGACGATCACTTCCACATAGCTGCGGTCCAGGTCGCGCAGGTCTGAGTATCCCGCGAATATCAGAACCGCATCAAAGAAGTATCGGAGCTGGATTACGGCCCAGATCGAAACCCCGGCGAAAATGATCCAGCGCGCCCATCGATCCAGCACTCTTCCAACCTCCCTCTCCTGGGTCAAAAGACTAACGCGATCCGGACAGCGATGCGAAGCAACCCGTGCAGGCGCGTTGGGCCTAGTGATGCGTCTTTTTCGGGCGTGCAAACACCCAGCTGCCGGCCAGCAACATCAGACTGATCACGCCCAGATCAATGGCGTTCAGGGTCCATTCGACCAGATTGGCATTGCCGTAATAGGCCCGGTCCATGCCCGGCTGCTGGAACCAGAGGAGCGACAGGATGAAATCCGTGGCAAAGGCGACAACATAGCAGGCCAGGGCCAATCGCATGCGCAGGACAAGAAGCAGGGCTGACAGGGTGTAGAGCCCAACAAAGCCGGCCCAGACCTGATAATACCAGAGCGGTAGCCCCATCAGGACATGCCCGAGCGTTTCCTCGATCGCGATATAATTTCCATGACCGAAACGGAAGATCAGCGTGCCTGTGCACAACAGGATGGCATAGGCAGCCCGCAATACCACCAGGCCCTGAAACGCCCGCAACGCTATTCCACTCACACGCATACCGCACTCCCCACGGATCGGGATAACCCAGTCCGCGAGACAAGGGACGCATAAAGAGATTTGCCGGGACGCGTCAGCTGGCACGCAAAAGGGCCGCCCCGTCGGGACGGCCCTTTGTGTGTCATGGCAAGGCCGAGACTAGAGGTCGAACAGCATGCGCTGCGGGTCTTCCAGGTTTTCCTTCACCCGCACGAGGAAGGTCACGGCCTCCTTGCCGTCCACGATGCGGTGATCATAGGACAGGGCAAGATACATCATCGGCTTGATAACGACCTGGCCGTTTTCCGCCATCGGACGCTCCTGGATCTTGTGCATGCCCAGAATACCCGACTGCGGGGCATTCAGGATCGGCATGGACATCAGGGATCCGTAAACACCGCCATTCGAGATGGTGAAGGTCGCGCCCTGCATGTCCTCTATGGACAGCTTGCCATCACGGGCCTTCTTGCCGAGGCGGATGATGTCTTTCTCGATTTCGGCCAGCGACATCTGGTCGGCATCGCGCACCACCGGAACCACCAGACCCCGGTCCGTGCCGACAGCCACGCCCATGTCGTAATAATTCTTGTAGATGATATCCGTGCCATCGATCTCGGCATTCACGGCCGGGATGTCCTTGAGGGCGTTGACGCAGGCCTTGATGAAAAAGCTCATGAAGCCCAGCTTCACGCCGTGCTTGGCGACAAAGCTTTCCTGGTGCGCCTTGCGGGCCGCCATGATCGCCGACATGTCCGCTTCATTATAGGTCGTCAGGATCGCGGCCGAGTTCTGGGCATCCTTCAGGCGTTTTGCGATCGTCTGGCGCAGACGCGTCATGCGGACCCGCTCTTCACGCGGACCGGTTTCACGCGGCGCGGACGGTGCGGCTGGAGCCGGAGCAGACGGCGCAGCCGCCGGTGCCGGTGCAGACGCCGGAGCCGGAGCCGGAGCGGCAGCGGCTTTCAGGGCGTCGCCCTTGGTGATTCGGCCATCCTTGCCCGTGCCGGCAATCGATGCGGCATCCAGCTTGTTTTCCTCGATCACGCGCTGGGCGGACGGCATGGTCTTCGCGTCGCCCGACGGCGCAGACGCTGGCGCTGCAGCGGGTGCCGAAGCCGGAGCCGAGGCACCCTCGGTGATTTTCGCCACGGCATCGCCCGGCGCGACCGTATCACCCTCACTCACCAGCAGCTCGGCAACAACGCCGGCGACCGGAGAGGGGACTTCAACGGCGACCTTGTCGGTCTCGATCTCGACCAGCGCCTGGTCGATCTCCACCGTGTCGCCCACCGCGACCAGCCAGGAACCGATCTGGCCTTCCGTCACGCTCTCACCCATTTGCGGGACAGTTGCCTCGACGGCAGCGCCACCGGCGGCCGGGGCGCTATCGGACTTCGCCGGTGTTTCATTAATTTGCGCGGTGTCTTCGCTGGCCTTGACCGGGGCTGCACCCCCCGATTCAAGCGTCGCCAGTTTCGCGCCGATTTCCACCGTATCGCCTTCCTGGGCGAAGATATCGCCAATGGTTCCATCGGCTTCCGCGCGAACTTCAACGGCCACCTTGTCCGTTTCCAGCTCAACCAGGACATCATCCTTGGAAACAGCATCACCGGCCTTCACCTGCCAGCTGCCAACGGTCGCTTCGGTCACACTCTCACCGAGCTGAGGAACAATGATATCAGTCATTTAGCTCTCGTCCTTCGAACTGGAGCGATGCGTCAGGCCAACGCTTCGTCGACCAGCGCTTCCTGTTGCTGCTTGTGTTTGGAAAGAATACCCGTCGCCGTCGATGCCGTCGGCACCCGGCCCACATAACGCGGCCGCTCAGCGATACCTTCAATCTTTCCAAGAACATACTCGATATTGGGCTCGACGAATGTCCAATAGCCCATATTGCGCGGCTCTTCCTGGCACCAGACGATTTCCGCATTCGGGAATCGCGCCAGTTCCGCCATCATCGCCTTGTACGGGAAGGGATAAAGCTGCTCGACCCGCATCAGGTAGACATCATCAATCCCGCGCTCTTCCCGCGTTTCCAGCAGGTCGTAATAGACCTTGCCCGTGCACAGCACGACGCGGCGGATTTTCTCATCCGGCTGCAGCGAGATGGAGGTCTGCTGGATTTCGCCTTCCGGACGGAATTTGGCATCCGCATCATCCCACAACAGACGGTGGAAGGAGGATCCCGGCCCCATTGCGGCCAGCGTGGACACGCAACGCTTGTGACGCAGCAGGCTCTTCGGCGTCATGATCACCAGAGGCGACCGGAAATTACGGTGGATCTGGCGGCGCAGGATATGGAAATAGCTCGCCGGCGTGGAGCAGTTGGCGACCTGCATATTGTCCTCGGCGCACAATTGCAGGAAGCGCTCCGGGCGGGCGGAGGAGTGTTCCGGACCCTGGCCTTCATAGCCATGCGGCAGCAGCATCACCAGGCCCGACATGCGCAGCCATTTGCGCTCACCGGAGGAGATGAACTGGTCGATGATCACCTGGGCGCCGTTCACGAAATCGCCGAACTGGGCTTCCCACATGACCAGCGTGTTCGGCGCTGACAGCGAATAGCCATACTCAAAGCCCAGAACCGCTTCTTCCGACAGCATGGAGTCGATGACTTCATACTTCTTCTGGTCTGCCGACAGATTATTCAGCGGCGTGTACCGTTCGGCCGTTTCCTGGTCGATAATGTGGGAATGGCGCTGGGAGAAGGTGCCGCGACCGCAGTCCTGACCGGAAAGACGGACCGGGAAACCCTCGGTCAGCAGCGTGCCAAATGCCAGGTGCTCGGCCGTCGCCCAATCAATGCCCTCACCCTTTTCGATCGCGTCCCGGCGCCCATTGAGCACACGCTTGAGCGTCCGGTGGATGTTCACATCATTGGGAATCTGCGTCATCGCCAGACCGACTTCACGCAGGCTTTCCATCGGTGCCGACGTGTCGCCGCGGCGCTCATCATCTTCCGGCAGACCCAGACCCGACCAGCGGCCATCCAACCAGTCTGCCTTTTTCGGTTCGAATGCCTTGCCGGCCTCGAACTCGTTTTCCAGGAAGACGTCGAAATCATTCTCGATCGCTTCCGCCTCGGCAGCCGTCAGAACGCCTTCAGCAATCAGACGCTCCTGGTACTTCTTACGGACCGGCGGCATGTCATTGATGATGCGGTACATGATCGGCTGGGTGAAGGTCGGGTCATCGCCTTCATTGTGGCCGTAGCGGCGGTAGCAGATCATGTCGATCACCACGTCCTTGCCGAACAGCTGGCGGTATTCCGTCGCAATCTTCGTGGCGTGGGTCACCGCTTCCGGATCATCGCCATTCACGTGGAAGATCGGTGCCTGCACCATCAAGGCCACATCGGACGGATACGGGCTGGAACGGCTGTCCTTCGGGTCGGTGGTAAAGCCGATCTGATTGTTCACGATGAAGTGGATGGCGCCGCCCGTACGGTGACCGCGCAGGCCCGACAGGCCAAAACATTCCGACACCATGCCCTGGCCAGCGAAAGCCGCATCACCATGCAGCAAGAGCGGAAGAACCGATGAACGCGGCGTACCGGGCTGCTTGCGGCAATTGTCTTCCTGCTTGGCGCGCGCCTTGCCCAGAACGACCGGGTCAACCGCTTCCAGGTGGGACGGGTTGGCCGTCAAGGAGAGGTGAACCTTGTTGCCATCGAATTCACGGTCGGACGACGCACCAAGATGGTATTTCACATCGCCGGAGCCGAACTCGTCCTCACCCTGGGTATTGCCGCCCTGGAATTCGTGGAAAATCTGGTGGTAGGGCTTGCCCATCACCGCCGCCAGAATGTTCAGGCGTCCGCGGTGCGGCATGCCGATGATGATGTCCTCGACACCCATCGCACCGCCACGCTTGATGATCTGCTCCAGCGCCGGAACCATGGCTTCACCGCCATCGGCACCAAAACGCTTCGTGCCCGGATAGCGCTTGTGCAGGAATTGCTCGAAGCGCTCGCACTCGATCAGCTTGGACAGGATCGCTTTCTTGCCCTCGGGCGTGAAGGAAATGTCCTTGTCCGGCCCTTCAAAGCGCGCCTGCAGCCAGGCTTTTTCTTCCGGGTTGGAGATGTGCATGAATTCCACACCGACCGGGCCACAATAGGTGCGCTTGAGAATATCGAGCATCTGCCGCGGCGTGGCTGTTTCCAGCCCCAGATAGCCGTCGATGAAGATCTCTTCGTCGAGCGCGGCCCCCGTGAAGCCATAAGTCGCCGGATCGAGCTCGGCCTGATAGCCGAAATCCGTGAGACCGAGCGGGTCGAGGTCTGCGGCCAGATGGCCCCGCATGCGGTAGGCACGGATCATCATGATGGCGCGGATCGAATTCTGGGTCGCGCGGCGCACTTCGGCCGGATCGGCCTGGGCACCGGCATGCTCAGCCACCTTGTCGACCATCGCGGCCTCATCCGGGCCGATATCGCCGAGCGCGGAAACCAGTTCGCCATTAGCCGGACGCGGCCAGTCGGCGCGTTTCCAGGCCGGGCCGCGAGCGGCATGGCTGACATCACCAGCAGCATCGCCCATGGCGTCGAAGAAGGATTTCCAGCTCGCGGGAACCGAGGATGGGTCCTTGGCATAGGCGGCGGCCATCTGCTCGAGATAGACGGCATTGGCGCCCTGAAGGAAGGACGTATCCAGGAAGGACTGGTTTTCGGGGGATCGATTATGGTCAGACATTTGGGGGGAGACCTGAGTCAGGAGTGTGTCTGTATGTGTCGCTACACAGTGAGGGTTAAGCAATCATCTAATCCGAAAGTCCATGACACAGTACCGTTTTGCATGGGTCTGCTGCCAAGATGCTGACAGAACAATATCCCCGGATACACCCACACAGCACCCGGCCCGCGCACGAAAAACCCCCGCGGACCAGGTCCGCGGGGGTCTTCATTTCTCAGCGTGTGAACCGGCTTATTCAGCCTGTTCAGCCGCCTCTTCCTTGGTGATCTCTTCACCGGTCTCCTGGTCGACGACTTTCATCGACAGGCGGACCTTGCCGCGATCATCAAAGCCGAGCAGCTTCACGAAGACTTCCTGGCCTTCGGCCACGACGTCAGACGGATGCTTCACGCGCTCATTCTTCATCTGCGACACGTGGACGAGACCGTCCTTCGGGCCGAAGAAGTTCACGAAGGCACCAAAGTCCATGACCTTGACGACCTTGCCCTTGTAGATCTGGCCTTCTTCCGGCTCAGCCGTCAGACCGTGGATCCAGTCGAGGGCGGCCTTGATCGAGGCAGCGTCCGACGAGGACACCTTGATCACGCCGTCATCATTGACGTCGACCTTGGCACCGGTGGTTTCAACGATCTCACGGATCACCTTGCCGCCAGAGCCGATCACGTCACGGATCTTGTCCGTCGGGATCTGGATGGTTTCGATGCGCGGAGCGAACTCGCCCAGCTCGGTGCGGGCTTCGCCCAGCGCCTTGCCCATCTCTTCCAGGATGTGCATGCGGCCGCCCTTGGCTTGTTCCAGGGCCGTCTGCATGATGTCCTTGGTGATGCCGGCGATCTTGATGTCCATCTGCAGCGAGGTGACGCCTTCAGACGTACCGGCCACTTTGAAGTCCATGTCACCGAGGTGATCTTCATCACCCAGGATGTCGGACAGGACAGCCACGCCTTCCGGATCCTTGATCAGACCCATGGCGATACCGGACACCGGACGGGTGATCGGCACACCGGCATCCATCAGGGCCAGCGAGGAACCACAGACCGTCGCCATCGAGGACGAGCCGTTGGACTCGGTGATCTCGGAGACGAGACGGATCGTGTAGGGGAAATCCTCATGCTTCGGCAGCACAGCGCGCACGGCCCGCCAGGCCAGCTTGCCGTGTCCGATTTCCCGGCGCCCCGGAGCGAGACGGAAAGACGTCTCACCAACCGAATACGGCGGGAAATTATAATGCAGGAGGAATTTCTCTTTGTACGTACCGGTCAGGTCGTCGATGAACTGCTCGTCTTCGCCGGTGCCCAGCGTGGCCACAACGAGGCCCTGGGTTTCACCGCGCGTGAACAGCGCCGAACCGTGCGTACGCGGCAGGATGCCGGCTTCCGACACGATCGGGCGAACCTGATCGAGCGAACGGCCATCGATACGCTTGCCGGTCTTGATGATGCCGCCACGAACGATGGAGCTTTCCACCGATTTGAGGACATCCTTCAGCACCGTACCCGGGATACCGTCCGGACGCTCTTCCGTCAGGGCCAGGGCTTCAACAGCCTTGGTCTTGGCAGCGCCGACAGCGGCGTAGCGCTCGGTCTTGTCCGTGATGGTGTAGGCCGCGGCTAGGTCGGCTTCGACCAGTTCACGAACCTTGGCTTCTTCCGCCGAGTAATCAGCCGGGGTGTAGTCCCACGGCTCCTTGGCGGCGCGTTCGGCCAGCTTGATGATCATCTCGATGACCGGCTGGAAGGCTTCATGGCCTGCCACGACAGCACCCAGCATGACTTCCTCGGAAAGCTCCTTGGCTTCCGATTCCACCATCATCACGGCATCGGTCGTGCCGGCGACGACGAGGTCGAGGGCACTGTCTTCCATCTCGTCGACGGCCGGGTTGATGACGTATTCGCCATCGATATAGCCAACGCGAGCGGCACCGATCGGACCCATGAAGGGCAGACCGGACAGGACCAGCGCGGCGGACGCGCCAACCATGCCGACCACATCCGGGTCATTTTCCATGTCATGGGACAGGACGGTGATCATCACCTGGACTTCATTCTTGAAGCCCGGCGCGAACAGCGGACGGATCGGACGGTCGATGAGACGCGAGGTCAGCGTCTCCTTTTCCGTCGGACGGCCTTCGCGCTTGAAGTAACCACCGGGGATCTTGCCTGCGGCAAAGGTCTTTTCCTGGTAGTTGACGGTCAGGGGGAAGAAGTCAGCCCCCTCTTTGACCTGCTTGACGCCAACGGCGGTGGCGAGAACCGTGGTCTCGCCATAGGTCACCATGACCGCGCCGTCTGCTTGCCGGGCGACCCGCCCGGTTTCGATCGTGAGCGGGCGACCCGCCCACTCGATCGTTTCTTTTTGAATATCGAACATATCGTCTTTCGTACGGATAGCGTCGCGGATTAGCGGCGCAGACCAAGCTTCTCGATCAGAGCCTGGTAACGGCTCTCGTCTTTCTTCTTGAGGTAGTCGAGAAGGCGGCGGCGCTGGGAAACCATTTTAAGAAGGCCGCGACGGGAGTGGTTGTCCTTCTTGTGGGTCTTGAAGTGCTCGGTGAGGTTGGCAATCCGTTCGGACAGGATGGCCACCTGGACTTCCGGCGAGCCCGTATCGGACTTGCCACGAGCATTGTCTTTGATCAGCGCGGATTTGCGCTCTTGCGTAACCGACATCGTGTTCTCCTAAAACTCTTTGTCGCCCCTTACGGGGTCAGGTTGAAAACACGCCAGGGCTGGAACCGTCCGGCCCGGGCGTCGCCGATTGCCACTGCCTTGTCCTCGCAAACTGCCAAGGCCGAAAAACTGCAGTCCCGATCCGCTATGAAAAGCGGACGTCGCTGCGATTTCAGCTCTTGCGCCTGACGCGGGAGCAGGACGATCGGTCGTCCTTGCTTCAAGTGGAAGGCTTCCTCCTCAGTCACGGCCAGTGCCGGGATGTCGTCCAGCGCGGTCTGAACCGGGAGCAGAGCTTCCGAAGCGGCGCCCTTATGGGCCATTTCTTTCAACTCGTCCAGTCTTGTGGATTCTGCTTCCGCGAACCCGCCAACGCGGATCCGCCGCAAGGCTGCAACATGGCCTTCCGTTCCAAGCGCTTGGGCGAGATCGCGCGCCAGGGAACGCACATACGTCCCCTTGCCGCATTGCATTTCCAACACCGCCATGTCGGCGGTCGGACAATCAAGAAGACGCAATGCATCAATCTGGACGGTACGGGCGTCCAGCTCGAACTCCTCGCCGTCCCGGGCCAGATCATAGGCCCGCTCCCCGTCCACCTTGATCGCGGAATAGGCCGGGGGAATTTGCTGGATTTCACCAATGAAGTCGCCGAGCACGGCCTCGATGGCTGCGCGATCGGGGCGAACCTCGGACGTCGCAATGATTTCACCCTCTGCGTCCAGCGTGTCCGTGCGCTCACCCCACTTCACGGTAAAGCGGTAGACCTTGTCGCCATCCATCGCGAAAGGGACGGTCTTGGTCGCTTCTCCGAGCGCTATCGGCAGGATACCGGATGCTAGCGGATCGAGCGTGCCGGCATGTCCGGCTTTGCGGGCATTGAAGATGCGGCGAACGGCCGAGACGGCCTGTGTCGATGTCATGTCGAGCGGCTTGTCCAGGATCACCCAACCGTGGATGTCCTCGCCCTTCTTGCGACGGCCCATGGAAATCTCCTTCTCTCTCGCCGGGGTTCGGACCCGGTCGTGAAAGCGCGGGCTGATAGACCAGCTCTGCCCAACCTGCAAGCAACAAGCTGCGGCATGGGATTTCCCCATGCGACCCCCTCGAAGCCGGCCGGGGATTGTCCTAGTCTCTCCGGAAATCTCCTCCTGCGTCCGGTCAAACCATGCATTTCATGCGCTCCAGTGCCCTTCTCATCCTTCTCTGGTGCCTCGGAACGCTTTCGGCCGCGGCCCAGATTGATCCCTCCACACTGGCGGCAAGGATTGAATCCAGCCTGGGCGGCCTGGCTGAAGCCCGTGACGTGTCGGGCATCATCGTTTTCCGGACCGGAGATGGCCCCATACAGCAGGTCGCGCTGGGTTATGCCGACTGGGAGACGGGCGCGCGCTTCACAGACCGGACCCGCTTTCCGGCAGGCGGCATCACGCAAACCTTCCTTCACGCTCTGACGGAGCGCCTGATCGAGACGGGACAGCTGGATCTCGATGCACCGGTTTCCCGTTATCTGCCGGAACTGCCAGGTGCGGCCAGCCTGACCGTAAACGATCTGATCCACAGCACCGGCGCGATTGCCCCTGGGGATGCGATGCACCTGAGCTGGCTACCCGCAGAAGCGGCACAGGCGGATCAGGCGGGACTTAACCAGGCGGTCCTTGCACGCTTGATCGAAATGGCCCGCGGGGCCCGTTTTGAAACCCTGATCGCGTCACAATGGCTGGGACCCCTGGGTCTGGATGACAGCCTTGTCCTGAATCAGCACCGTGACCTGCCCGACCTGGCCCGGGGCTATGAAGCCGGGCCGCGTCCGCTTGACCTTCGCCGGACGCCGGATCCGGTCATTCTCAAAGGCCATGACGGTCTCTACACAACCGCCCCGGATCTCCTGCGGCTTGGACAGGCTGTCCGGCAACGGCGGATCGACCTGTTTCGGCCGGATGGGCAGATGGAAGCGGGATGGCAAGTCGGCTTGCGCGAGAGCCAGGCCGTCTATTCCGTAGCAGCCCATACGCCCGGCTTTCAGACCGGCATCATTTCGATCTCACCGGGCGAGTTTGTGCTCGCCTATGCGGTCAATATCGAGTCCTATCCCGCCGCATCCCTGGAGCGCGTGCTGACGGACCTCATCTTCAATGAGGCAGTCTCGCTCCCTGTCCGGCCCGACACGGCAGCTCTCACGCCTGAGCATCTTGAAGCGGCAGGCGTCTACAACAGTATGGTCCTTGGTGAAATCGAGATTCTTCAAGTCGAAGGCGGGCTGGACATCCACCTGCCAGCATCCGGCCGGCAAGACTATCTCACGCCCGTCGCCACCGACCGGTTTTTCTGGCGCCGAACCGGTGCCTTGCTGGTTCTGGAGCGGGACATGGCAGGCCGGGTCCATCGCATCACAGGCGAACGCGTGACGGATGATAACAGCCGCCCGCTTGTTCTGAACCGAACCGATCTCCCGCCGCTCCCAACCGAAGCCGGGAACTAGCTGGGCCTATTCCTCGTCATCATGGTCCAGATCACGCTGGACCTGGGGACGTCGAAGAAGTGCATCGACATGGCTGGCCGTGTCGAAACTATTGTCCGGATGGAAGTGGAGTTCGGGCGTGAACTTCATGTCGATTTCGCGACCCAGACGCCCGCGCAAAAAGCTGGCGGCGCGGTTGAGCGCTGCGGCGACCTTGGTCTGATCACCCTTGCCGAGCGGTGCGACATAGACCTTGGCCTGGCGCAAATCGGGGCTGGGCCGCACTTCAGTGACAGAAATCAGCACACCTTCTAGGTCGGGATCACGCATCTCCTCGCGGGCGAGAATGTCGACCAGAGCATGGCGTACCAGTTCGCCGGCGCGCAGTTGGCGCTGGGAAGGGCCTTTGGATTCATTGCGATGCTGCCGGGCCATGACGGCCTCCATTCTCTGGGTCTTCAAAGCGGGGCGCGGGATGTACGCCGACCAGCGGACAATAGCAAGGCCTAGCTCTCGCAAGCGTGAAGTGCCTTGGCGGCGCCCTTCGCCTAATCCTGACCTGATTGAGGGGAGAACACCATGATTGCCATTCTGACCACACTGGCCCTGGTCCAGTCCGGTATCACGGACACATCAAGCGAGACCCACCAGATCGCCGAAACCTATATGCAAGCGTATCAGGAACAGGACCTGGACCTGCTGCAAACGCTCTATGCCGATGATGCGGTCTTCCTGGACCCGACCTCTGGCGATGTCCTGCCAATCACACCGCCCATCCACTGGGAAGGCCCGGACGCCATCATTGCCGGTCTGCGCAGCTGGGGCACGGCCCGCATGACCTACACGCTGGACCGCAGCTTCAATGCGTCAGGCCGCTTCGTTTATGAAGGCGTGTCCAATGTGGTCTACGCCACACCGGAGGGTGAGCGCGTCTACCAATTCCCGATCATCACGATTGTGACCATCGAGGACGGGGAGGTGACCGAACACCGGGACTACACGGATTATGACGGGATGCGCGAAGTTACCGCGGCACCCTGACCTTCATGAAAAAGGGCGGCCCGAGAGCCGCCCTTTGTCCATTTGACCTGCCGGATCAGTCTTCCAACTTGCGAGCCACTTCGACGACCTCGAAACATTCGATCATGTCGCCAGGCTGGATGTCTTCGTAACGCTCGAAGGCCATGCCGCATTCTGTCCCGGACTTCACTTCCGAAACCTCATCCTTGAAGCGCTTCAGCGTCTTCAGCTTGCCCTCGTGGATCACCGTGTCGTCGCGCAGCAGGCGCACGCCACAACCGCGCTTCACCACGCCTTCGGTCACGCGGCAACCGCCGACCTTGCCGACCTTGGTGATGTTGAAGACTTCGAGGATTTCGGCGTAGCCGATGAAATCTTCGCGCTTCTCCGGCGAGAGCATGCCCTCGATCGTGTTCCGCACATCATCGATCACATCATAGATCACGGAGTAGTAGCGGATCTCGACGCCTTCACGCTCGGCCATTTCACGGGCCTGCTTGTTGGCGCGGACGTTGAAGGCAAAGATCGGGGCACCCGAGGACTTCGCCAGCAGGACGTCACTTTCATTGATACCGCCCGGAGCGGCATGAATGACGCGAGCGCGCACTTCCTCATTGCCGATCTGCTCCAGAGACTGCTTGATCGCCTCGGCCGAGCCCTGAACGTCGGACTTGATCAGCAGCGGCAATTCCTTGGTCTCGTCCTGCTTGAGGCGCGCCATCATCTGCTCCAGAGACGCACCGCCGCTGGCCAAGGCCCCGGCATCACGCTCCTTGCGCTGACGATAATCGGCGATCTCGCGGGCACGGGCCTCATTCTCCACCACGGCGAAGACTTCACCCGGCTCCGGTGCGCCATCCAGGCCCAGGAGCTCGGCCGGAACCGACGGTTCGGCCTTGTCGAGCTGCTGGCCGCGCTCATTGACGAGCGCACGGACACGGCCCCACTGGGCGCCAGCGACAACAATGTCACCGCGCTTCAGCGTACCGCGACGGACCAGAACGGTGGCGACCGGGCCGCGCCCCTTGTCGACCTGGCTCTCGATCACGATGCCGTCCGCTTCGCGGTCCGGATTGGCTTTCAGGTCAAGCAGTTCGGCCTGCAGCGAGATGGCTTCGAGCAATTCGTCCAGGCCTTCGCGCTTCTTGGCGGAAACGTTCACGGACTGAACATCACCGGACATGGCTTCCACGACGATCTCATGCTGGAGAAGGTCGGTGAGCACCTTGTTCGGATCGGCACCCGGCTTGTCGCACTTGTTCACAGCCACGATGATCGGCGTACCGGCCGCCTTGGCATGATTGATGGCTTCAATCGTCTGCGGCATGACCGAGTCATCCGCAGCAACGACCAGGATCACGATATCGGTCGCCTCGGCACCACGCGAACGCATGGCCGAGAAGGCTGCGTGGCCCGGCGTATCCAGGAAGGTGATCTTGTCACCGGTCTTCACCTGGATCTGGTAGGCACCAATATGCTGGGTGATGCCACCGGCTTCACCCGACGCCACGTCGGACGAGCGCAGCGCGTCGAGCAGCGAGGTCTTGCCGTGGTCAACATGGCCCATGACGGCCACGACCGGCGCGCGGGAGACCTGATTTTCAACCGGATCATCATCCGTGATGAAGCCTTCCTCGACGTCTGCCTCAGACACACGCTTGATGATGTGGCCGAATTCCTCGACGACGAGCTCAGCCGTATCCGCATCGAGCACATCATTCATGCGGACCATCTGGCCCTGCTTCATGAGGTATTTGACGACGTCGACAGCCCGTTCCGCCATACGGTTGGCCAGGTCGGAAACGGTAATGGCTTCCGGCACAACGACTTCGCGCTGGAATTTGTCACGGCCGCCCGTCGTATCCTGGCGGCGCTGCTTTTCGCGTTCGCGGGCGCGGCGCACAGAGGCGAGCGAACGTTGACGCTCCTCGTCACCGTCCAGGATGTTCTGGATGGTCAGCTTGCCGCGGCGCCGATTGTCCGTCTTGGCACGGGCCGGCTGGGCCTTGGCCGGAGCGGAACCGCCGGCTCCACCCTTGCGCTTGACCCGGCCACCCATGGCTTCCAGCGCAGAGGCGGCGTCATCGGCATCACTGGCTTTCTCGCGGCGCGGCTCTTCCTTGGCCGGCGGCGCCTTGCGGCGGGGCTCGTCATCGCTGCGGCGAGCAACTTCGGCCTCTTGCGCTGCACGTGCCGCATTTTCCTCAGCGACGCGACGCGCTTCGTCTTCAGCCTTGCGGCGTTTTTCGTCCTCGGCCTCACGGGCTTCGCGCTCGCGCTGTTCTTCCAGCTGGCGGCGCTCATCCGCAGCGCGCTGGGCGCGGGCCTCGGCCTCTTCTTTTTGCTTGGCTTCGCGGTCAGCCGCCTCTGCCCGGGCCCGGGCAATCGCGCGCTGACGGGCAACCAATTCCTCTTCGGACAGACCCAGCTGACGTGCCTTGGCCGCCAAGGCGCTTTCGCCGCCCTTGCCGCCCGCTGCACCCGCCTTGCCGGCGGCCGGAGTCCCGTCCTTGCCCGGAGTCGCCACGCGCTTGCGCTTCTTCTCCACCACCACGGCCTTGGAACGGCCGCGCGCAAAACTCTGCTGCACGGTGCCCGGACCGGATCGTTTCAAAGACAGCGGCCGGCGGCCGGACTTGTTGTCGTCTGCGTCGCTCATACGAGCCTTCCAAAATCGGCTTCGTTCCACGCTTCTTCCCGGTAGCCGAATGCCGGAAAGGCGCACTGTTCAAACCTGTCACCCGGTTCGAAGGCTCGCTAAACTAGCCAGCTCCGCACCGGACGCAACCGCTTGCGCGGTTCATTCCGCATCTTGCCGCCCATCCATGCCGGCCGGATCGAGGACACGGAAACCGGAGAGTTTCCGCATCACCACCGAGAAAGCCCGCGCCTGCGAGCCCTCCGACATGCTGGCGTGGACCGTGGGTCCGCGCCCGAGCGCCTGGCCGATTTCCTCGGCCAGAAAACATCCAGCAACCGGGACAGTGTCGCCCCAGGCCGCCTTGGCCAACCGGTCGAGCTTCGACCGGCCGTCCGGCGCCGCGTCGCTGGCCTCGATACGCCAGGCCGGCCGCGTCGCCTTCATCGCCAGCCGCACGGCATCCTGGCCGGCGGCAAGCTCTCCGGCCCGTCGCGCCAGACCGATCAGGTTCAGGGCGCGCTGGGCCAACAGGGCTTCGATCTGCCCCGAAAAATCATCCGGCACATCGACCGGGCCTCCGAAAGCCCGGTTGAAAGCCTTCTTCTTGACCGCCTGGTCGATCAGCGCCCGTTGGGCGCCGACCCAGGCCCCGCGGCCCGGCAAGCGAGCGGCCAGGTCCGGCACGATCGCATTGTCCGGACCCAGGGCGATCCGGATGAGATCAGCTTCCTCGCCGACCTCACCCGTGGCGACACAGCGCCGTTCGCGGTCCTTTTTCATCCTGAGCCCGACGTCAGTCGGCCTCCTTCTCCGCCTCGGCCGCTTCATCCAGGTCCAGACCCAGAGCTTCGGCTTCGGCTTCAAGGGCAGCCAGGTCCATGTTCGACACGTCGAACTCGTCCTCGCCCTCGGCCTCCATTTCGACCTCTTCGACTTCCGGCTGCGGCAGGTCTTCCTCGGAAATCCAGCCGGCCGAAACCCGGGCCCGCATGATCATCATTTCGGCATCTTCTGCGGAAAGATTGAATTCTTCCAGAATGCCCGGCTCACGCACACGCTCGCCATTCTTGGTTTCGAACCAGCCACGCAAATCGTCCGTCACCAGGCCGGCCAGATCGTCGACGGTCTTGACGTCGTTCTCACCCAGCTTGACGGCCATGGCGAGGTCGACACCTTCGACTTCAAGCACGGCATCTTCGACACCGAGCTCCTTGCGCTTGGCGTCCTGTTCAGCGGCGAGGCGCTCCAGATAATCGCGCGCACGCGCCTGGATTTCCTCGGCCGTGTCTTCGTCGAAGCCTTCGATCACAGCGATCTCGCCGAGATCGACATAGGCGATCTCTTCAACATCGGTGAAGCCTTCGGTAGCCAAGAGCTGGGCAATCACCTCGTCAACATCAAGAGCCGCGATGAAGAGCTGGGTGCGCTCGGCGAATTCTTTCTGACGGCGCTCGGACTCTTCTTCCTCGGTCAGGATGTCGATCGACCAGCCCGTGAGCTGCGAAGCGAGGCGGACATTCTGGCCGCGACGGCCGATGGCGAGCGACAGCTGCTCGTCCGGCACCACGACTTCGATCCGCTGGTCTTCCTCGTCCAGCACGACCTTGGCGACTTCCGCCGGCTGCAGCGCATTGACGATGAAGGTGGCCGGATCGTCGGACCACGGAATGATGTCGATCTTTTCACCGGCCAGTTCGGACACCACGGCCTGCACACGCGAACCGCGCATACCGACACAGGCACCGACCGGGTCGATGGAACCGTCATTGGAGATCACGGCAATCTTGGCGCGCGAACCCGGGTCACGGGCCACGGACGGGATCTCGATAATGCCTTCATAGACTTCCGGCACTTCCTGCGCGAACAGGGCAGCCATGAAGTCCGGATGGGCACGGGACAGGAAGATCTGCGGACCGCGGACTTCCTCACGCACATCATAGATGTAGGCGCGGACGCGCTCATTGTTCTGCAGGTTTTCCCGCGGAATGCCGTCAGCGCGGCGGATAATGCCTTCGGCGCGGCCCAGATCGATGATCACATTGCCGTATTCGACGCGCTTGACGATGCCATTGACGATCTCGCCAACACGATCCTTGTACTCGTCGAACTGGCGCTGGCGCTCGGCTTCGCGAACCTTCTGCGTGATGACCTGTTTGGCCGTCTGCGAGGCGACACGACCGAATTCGATCGGCGGCAGTTCATCGGAGAAGACCGTGCCGATTTCGGCAGACGGATCAATCTTCTTGGCCTGGTCCAGCGTGAGCTCCTGGCTCTCGTTCTCGACCTCTTCCACGACCGTCATGTTACGGGTCAGCGACAGCTCGCCCGTCTTCGGGTCGATCTTGGCGCGGATGTCGTTTTCGGCACCATAGCGCGAACGCGCAGCCTTCTGGATCGCCTCTTCGATGGCCTCGATGACGATGGTTTCGTCGATCGATTTCTCGGCGGCGACCGCACGGGCGATCTGCAGCAATTCGAGCCGGTTGGCACTTACACCGATGCTCATCGGGCAATTCCTTCAAAAGCATAGAGCGACATCATTCGTCTCCTTCAGTCTGCGTCGGGGCGGAACCGCCTCGCGCTTTCAAATCCGCCTCGATCAAGGCGTCTGTCAAAACCAGTTTGGCTTCGGCGATCCAGTCGAACGGGATAAGCGTGGTGTCTTCCTCGCCTTCCATGTCGAGCAGGACATTGCCGTCCTCGGTGCCGGCCAGAATTCCCTTGAACCGTTTACGCCCCTCAGCGAGACGGTCCAGCTCGATCCGGACTTCATAGCCTTCCCAGCGATCGAAATGCGCCAGCGCGGTGAGCGGGCGGTCGATACCGGGGGAGGAAATTTCCAGATCATACTCGCCGGAAATCGGGTCCTCGACTTCAAGCACATCGGACAAGGCGCGGGAAAGGCGAGCACAATCATCCACATCCACGCCGACACCATCGAGACGGTCGGTCATGATCTGCAGGCGCGTCTTCTTGCCCGACATCACGCGGACCCGCACGATTTCCAGGCCGAGATCTTCGGCCACGGGTTCGGCGAGTGCCAGAATGCGATCGTCCTGAGGCGTCTTGGTTTTCAAAGCGTCTGGGCCCGTTTTTCCAACAAAAAGAGCGGCCGCCGAAAGCGACCGCTCGAAAGCATCATCCGATGCGATCGAACATGTAATGCGGCGCTTATACGCCGGATTGGGCGTCAAGGCAAGACGGCGATCAGTGAGCCCCGGACGCAGCCAGCCCCTACCAAAGCGTAAGTCGACGCCCACAATTCCCCCGCTAGGATGCGTGAAAAGGGGACTTAATTTAATGAAACCGATCTCAACTGCCGCCGTGCTGGCCTCCGCTCTGGTGATGGCGCCCACTGCCGTGGCCGAAGATCCGTTCGACAGCCTGCCCGAGCCGACACAGGCCGCGCTGATCGCCTGCGATGTGGATGCGGATGAAACCAACACCCTGCTGGCCCTCGACCCGCGTGCCTTTGACCAGGATTTCTCCGGCGGCTGGCGGCCGATCGGGGATCGCGGATGCCATGAGGCCGCCGCCGGTCTGATCCTGGCCTATATCGAGCACACGGATTACAGCCTCAGTGACGGCCATGTCCGCCTGATGCGCTGGCATGCCGGTCAATCGCTGGGCTTTGCCGAGGACTATTCCGCCGCGATCCCACTGCTGGAAACCACCTACCAACCCGCCGAAACCGCCGATCCGACCTGGAATCTCTATGTCGAGGCGACGCTGGCCTTCCTGAACCGGGACCGGGCCGGTCTGGAAGATGCAAGGGACCGGCTGGCTGTTATTCCTGTCTCTGAGGAAGAACAAGCCGCCCGGCGGCAATTCCTGCGGGACAATCCGCGCATCCGCATGCCGCGCGGCTTTGTCACCGAGCCGGACAATCTGCCTGTGGTGAACCGGTTGCTGGATTGTTTCGACGCCGACTACCGGTCCGCCTATTTCGGGGAGTGTGACTAGACCCGCACCCAGTCCATGAAGACCGGAGCACAATCACCCAGCCCCTTGGTTTCATAGCGGGTGGTGATGTGGTCGGCCGGCGGGATGCGCCAGTCATCGGCCTTTGACGCCTGCCAAACGAAACGATCATCGAATTCGAACTCGGCCATGCAATGGTCGGCATAGGATTTCACATCCGTCGCGATCCGCAGTTGGCCACCCGGCTTGAGCAGGCGGGCGAAATCATCGCGCGTGTTCGGCTGGACGAAACGGCGCTTGGCGTGGCGCTTCTTGTGCCAGGGGTCGGGGAAGAGCAGGAAGATCCGGTCCAGCGTGCCATCGGCGAAGCGTGGCAGGGCCTCGCGGGCATCACCGCGCCACAGGCGAACATTGTCCAGATCCTTGTCCTCGACATAGGTCATCGCCTTGGCGACACCATTGAGGAAGGGTTCGATCCCGATATAGCCGTGATCCCGGTGACGGTCGGCCTGGGCGGCCAGATGTTCGCCACCGCCAAAACCGATTTCCAGGATATGGGCCGAACGGTCCGGAAACAGGGCGACCGGATCGATCGGACCGTCCTCCGGCAGGGTCATGCCCGGCAGGCGGTTGTCGACAAGGCCCTGCTGGCGCGCCGACAGGGGTTTGCCCTGGGAGCGGCCATAGAGGCGGAATTCGGGTCGGTCTTCAGGCGGCAAATTCATGCGCGCGATCTAGCGGTTTGGCCCGCCAAAGAAAAGCCCCGCGCGGCGGTGACGGCTCAGCCGGACACCATTTCATCGGCTTCACTGGCCAGGGTGCGCACCAATTCCAGCACCCGGCGCCGGACCTTGGCGTCCTGGATGCGCGAAAAGGCCTCGGCCAGGGAAACGCCATCGGAACTCTGGATGAAGTCATAGACCAGCGGGGTCTGGTCGTTTTCGGCCACACCGGTTTGCGCCATTTCCTCGCCCAACCCTTCAAAGAAGAACTGGACCGGGACATTGAGCACACAGGAGAGCCGGTAGAGCCGGCTGGCCCCCACGCGATTGGCACCGCGCTCATATTTCTGGACCTGCTGGAACGTCACGCCCAGCTCGTCCCCGAGCTTTTCCTGGCTCATTTTCAGCAATTGCCGCCGCAGGCGGATTCGGGCTCCGACATGGATATCTATCGGATTGGGTCCCCGGGGGTTGGGTCTGGCCATCGAAACACCTCGAATTCCAGTTGTGCAAAAGGACCTTAGCCCGACGAAACTACCACAACCATGGCGTGGGTCCATAATCACATTCGTTTCATGGGTGCGATATCAGGCCCGGCGCCGGCCGATATGACGCTGGAACAGCACGGCAGCGATCGTGATCAGGCTGGCCAGCCAGGCCGGCCAATCCCCCCAGATCATGTAGGGCGGGGCCTGGACCGCCACCGGCAGGGACACATCGGTGACACCCGTGACGTCCGGCGCCACCTCCACCCGGGCGCGCCCGGCCGCATCCACCACGCCGGACACGCCGCGCGAGGCCGATCGCACCATGGGCAAACCGGTTTCAATGGAACGGTAGCGGGCCTGGTTGAAATGCTGTTGCGGCCCCGCCGTCGCGCCGAACCAGGCATCATTGGAGACATTGAGCAGCCAGGCCGGACGGTCCGGCATGTCCCGGACAAAGCCCGGGAATATGGCCTCATAGCAGATCAGGGGCATCATCGGCGGTGCGCCAGTGAGCTCCAGCACGGACGCAGCCGGTCCCGGCGTGAACTGATAGCGGGTAAACTCGTCAAACCCGATCAGGCTCAGGAACCAGGACATCGGTACCATTTCACCGAAGGGTGTCAGCCGGACCTTGTCGTAGAGGCCCTCCACCCGGGGCGAACCGGAAGCGAAACGCATCACGGCGAGGGAATTGTAATAGGCCGCTCCGGATTCCAGACGGGCCCGGCGATTGACGCCGGCGATCAGGATCTGGCCGCCATCCAGCGCCTCGCCGATCCGGCCGAGCGTGTCGCCATCCTCCAGCATGAAAATCGGCAGGGCCCCTTCCGGCCAGACGACATGCGACACAGCGTCCAGGCCCGGTTCGCCGGTCAGTTCCAGATAGCGGTCGCGGGCGATCTCGCCGCCTTCCGGCCCCCATTTCTCCGCCTGGCTGAGCCCGGCCTCCACGAGACGGATGCGGACATCCGGCTGCAGCGCATCCGGCATGGCCGACAGGCGCAGCGCCCCGAAACAGACCAGGACCAGGGCCATCGCACCGGCCGCCATGAGCGGCATGAAACGGGTAACGCGAAAGCGCGAGCCGAAGGCGACGGCCGGCGCGGCCAGCATGTACACCGTCAGGAAGGTCAGCCCGTAGACCCCGGCCCAGGCTGCTGACTGGCTGACCAGTCCGCCGGCCGACCAAGTATAGGCGGGCAGATTCCAGGGCAGGCCGCCGAAGAGATGGCCGCGCAGCCCCTCGCTCAGCGTGATCACGGCCGCAAAGACCAGGACCCGCCATTCCGAGCGCTGCGCGATCGAGACATAGAGCACGCCGGCCAGGCCCCAGAAGATTGCCAGCAGGGCGGCAAAACCGGGCAGGGCAATGGGGACCAGCGCACCATAGCCCGGCCCGCGCGTGAAAAAGGCAAAGGCGATCCAGAACGTCCCGGCCAGGAAGAAGCCGAAACCGAAGAGGAAGCCGCGCATCAGGGCGGAGCGAAGCGGGCGGTTTGTGCGGCGGGCGCCGTCGAAGCTCCACAGGAGAAGGCAAAGACCGGCCATGAGGGCCGGCCAGAAGTGGAGCGGGGCCATGGACAGGGCCGAAACCGCACCCGCCAGGACCAGGTAGAGCCGATGGCGCCAACTGCGCCGCGCCGCGAGCCAGGCCCGCGGACGCATGACGGAAAGGCGGCGCCAATTCATGATGCCGGTCCGGCTCCGCCTTCTTCAGCGGACTCCTCACCCGGCGCAGGCGCTTTGGGCTTTTTCGACGGGGCCCGGACCCGCATGCGCTTGATGCGGCGGCTATCCGCTTCCAGGACTTCGAATTCATAGCCCGTGGGATGGCCGATGACTTCACCGCGTTCCGGCACACGGCCGATCAGGGTGAAGACCAGGCCGCCCAGGCTGTCGACATCCTCGTCTTCATCCTCGGCGGCGATCTCCTCGCCCACCACGCCTTCGAAAACATCGATCTCGGCACGGGCATCGACATCCCACACGCCCGGACCGCGGGCGCGGATCAGGGGCGAATCCTCATCATCATGCTCGTCCTCGATATCCCCGACGATGGGCTCGATCAGGTCTTCCAGCGTCACCAGACCATCCGTGCCACCATATTCGTCGACGACGAGAGCGAGGTGCATGCGCCGGCCCTGCATGCGGCGCAGCAGATCCGTCGCCTTCATGGAAGGCGGGGCGAACAGGAGCGGGCGCGCGATCGAGGGCAGGACTTCCTTGGTCAGCCAACCGGCGGGGCGACGGCCCGAAGCCGGCGGCGCCAGATGGGCGACCACATCCTTGATGTGCACCACACCGACCGGGTCATCCAGCGTTTCCCGGTAGATGGGCAGACGCGAATGGGCCGCTTCGGCGAAGATCTTGGCCAATTCCCCCAGCGGTGTGGAGACTTCCACGCCGACAATATCCGCACGCGGCACCATGACATCGGCCACGCGCAATTGGTCGAGGGCATCGGCCTCGATGGAGGGATGGTGAGCAGCGGGAGCCGGAGCCGCCACCGGTTCGGCTTCGGTACGGCCCAAGAGGCGGTCGATCAGGGAACGGCGCGGGGCCGGACTGGCGGGATTTGCGTCAGCCATGGGTCACCCCGTGCGGGCATATTCGGTCATTCGGCATAGGGATCGCTGATACCCAGCCGGGCCAGCGCCCGGCGTTCAAGGTCTTCCATCTGTTCGGCTTCATCATCGTCCTGGTGATCATACCCTTGCAGGTGCAGGAATCCATGCACGATCAGGTGCCGCAAGTGATCATCTACGGAAATCTGTTTCTCGGCAGCCTCGCGCGCAACCACACCCCAGGCCAGGGCGATGTCACCGAGATGATTGTCGGCATGCTCACCGGCCGGAAAGGAGAGGACATTGGTCGGCCCCTCCTTGCTGCGGAAACTCTTGTTGAGCTGGGCGACAGCCTCATCACCGGTCAGCAGCACGGCCACGACACCGGGATGAATGTCCTCGATCTCGCACTGGGCCGCCGCAATGGCGGTTTCCGCCAGGACGGTCTTGCCGTCCAGCTGGTTCCAGGCGTCATCCTCGACGATCAGATCGACTGCGTTCATTGGTCCCGAGCGCCGCCCGCAGCTCTGCGGGCATCTTCCTCATAGGCTTCCACGATCCGGGCGACCAGATCATGCCGGACCACATCAACACGCGAAAAGCGTGTGATGGCAACACCTTTGGTGTTCTTCAGCAGGTCCAGCGCATGCGGCAGGCCGGACGGATCGCGCGGACCCAGATCGACCTGGCTGGGATCGCCCGTCACGGCCATGCGCGAGCCTTCGCCCAGGCGGGTGAGCACCATCTGCATCTGGGCGCGCGAGGCATTCTGGGCCTCGTCGACAACAACAAAGGCGCGATTGAGGGTCCGGCCGCGCATGAAGGCGATCGGTGCGACCTCGATCCGGCCATCCTCACGCATTTTCTCCAGCTGGTGGCGGCCCAGCGTGTCGGCCAGCGCGTCCCAGACCGGCAGGAGATAGGGATCGACCTTCTCGTTCAGATCACCCGGCAGGAAGCCGAGCTTTTCGCCCGCCTCGACCGCCGGTCGCGTGATGATGAGCTTTTCCACCTTGTGCTGGACCAGAAGCGAGGCGCCATAGGCCACAGCCAGCAGGGTCTTGCCGGTCCCGGCCGGACCGACACCGAAGATCAGGTCATAGGCCTTGTCATTCTTCAGATTGCGCACGTATTCGCGCTGACCATCCGTGCGGGCAATCAGGCTGGAACCGCGCGGCACGCGGATCACCCCATCATCCGGTCCGGCCTCGGTTTCGTCCTGGTCGAGCATGCGCAGCGCAGCCCGGACGGCCGCCTCGTCACAGGTCAGACCGTGTTCCAGACTGTCATAGAGACGGCGGATCACCCGCTTGGCGTCATGGCGGGACGCCACATCCTCACCGGAAATCACGATCTGGCCGCCGCCGGGTGCGGACAGGCGCACATCCAGCTCCTGCTCGATCATGATCAGGAAACGGTCACCCGCTCCGGCCAGACCGCGCAAGCGTTCGGCATCATCAAAGAAAACGGTTTCGGAGGCCTGGCGTTTCGGCTTGGCCGCGCGGGAGCGGGACGGGTTTTTCGCGGCGGTCACGCGGCGCTCCTCTCCCCGTCCACAAGCTGGCCGGTCAGGGCATTGCGCGAAGCCGCCTCGATGCGGACATCGGCAATCTGGCCGATCAGGCTGGCCGGACCGTCAACATGGACGGATTGGAGATAGGGCGAGCGGCCATGCAGCTGGCCATCCTTGCGGCCGGCCTTTTCAAACAGGACGGGCAGGGTGCGGCCGATCTGGCTTTCATTGAAGGCGATCTGCTGCTGGTTCAGCAGGTCCTGCAGAACGGCCAGGCGTTCGGTTTTCACCGCCTCGTCGATCTGGTTGAACATCGCCGCGCCCGGCGTGCCCGGACGGCGCGAATACTTGAAGGAGAAACAGGAGGCGTAATTGACCTGGCGGACCAGGTTCAGCGTGTCCTCGAAATCCTTGTCGGTTTCGCCCGGGAAGCCGACGATCATGTCGCCGGAAATGGCGATGTCCGGACGCGCAGCGCGCAGGCGTTCGATGATGGCGAGGTATTCCTCGGCCGTATGCTGGCGGTTCATGGCTTTCAGGATCTTGTCCGAGCCCGACTGAACCGGCAGGTGGAAATAGGGCATCAGTTTGGGCGTGTCGGCGAAGGCCTGGATCAGGTCCTCCTCCATGTCGCGCGGATGCGAGGTGGTGAAGCGGATGCGCTCGATCCCGCCGATCAGGGCGAGATGACGGACCAGCTGGCCCAGCCCCCAGGGACCGTCAGCCTCACGGCCCGACGGAGCCTCGCCGTGATAGGCGTTGACGTTCTGACCCAGCAGGGTCACTTCGCGCACGCCCTTGGCGGCCAGGGCACGGACTTCCGCGACGACCTGGTCGACCGGGCGGGACCATTCGGCACCCCGCGTATAGGGCACGACACAGAAGGTGCAGAACTTGTCGCAGCCTTCCTGGACCGTGACGAAGGCCGTATAGCCGTCTACCTGGCGGTCATTGCCCAGCTTGTCGAACTTGTCCTCGACCTCGAATTCCGTGTCGAGCGCTTCACCGCGGGCGCGGTGGGTCTGGGCGATCAGTTCGGGGAGCTTGTGATAGGTCTGCGGACCGACGACGAGATCGACGACCGGGGCGCGCTTCATGATTTCCGCGCCCTCGGCCTGGGCCACACAGCCAGCCACCGCAATCGTCATGCCGCCGGAGGCCGCCTTCTCTTCCTTCAGCGGGCGCAGGCGGCCCAGTTCGGAATAGACTTTCTCGGCCGCTTTCTCGCGGATGTGGCAGGTATTGAGAATGACCAGATCCGCGCCATCCGGCTCTTCCGCCGGCTCATAGCCCAGCGGCGCCAGAACATCCCGCATCCGTTCGGAATCGTAGACATTCATCTGGCAGCCATAGGTCTTGATAAACAGGCGTTTGCGCGTCGAACTCATGAAACCTTCCAAACCGCAGTCGCGGCATGTCCTTGCAGCCTTCTCCGGTCATTGCCCGGGAAGCCGGGCGTTATGATGGAAATGGGGCTTTCGCGCAAGGCCCGCAAGACTAGTCAGCCTTGGCGATACCCGGCGGCGTGGCGGTGTCCATGACGTGGTCCGGATCATCGCCGGCTTCCGGACCCGGATCATGCTTGCGCGCACCCAGGGCAATCGCGAGCGCGATCAGCGTCAGGATGGAAGCCATGGCGAAAGGTGCACCGGCGAAAGTCACCGCGCTGCCTTCTTCGGAGAAATGGGCAAAGACACGCGACATGGTGAGCGGGCCGATGATCATGGACAGGCTCTGCAAGGCGGTCATTGCGCCCTGGAGTTCGCCCTGGGCATTGGGCGGCACGATGCGGGACATCACGCCCTGCAGGGCC
Source organism: Maricaulis parjimensis (assembly GCF_016817355.1). Lineage (GTDB taxonomy): Bacteria > Pseudomonadota > Alphaproteobacteria > Caulobacterales > Maricaulaceae > Maricaulis > Maricaulis parjimensis. The sequence goes on along the minus strand of NZ_JADOTT010000001.1, from coordinate 632,822 downwards.
GGCTGTCCGATCCCGCCAAGCGCCCCGAACGCGATGACCGCGTAGACCATCCAGCCTTCTGTCGCCAAGCCAAAGCCGAGATAGCCGATACTGCCCAGGATGAGGGAGAGGGTGATGGCGCGCCATTCGCCCAGCTTGGGGACGAGGATGCGTGTCAGCCCGCCCTGGACCACGGCGGAGGATATCCCGACCGCCATCAGGGAGAGGCCGCGCTCTGCCGCATCCCAGCCGAATTTGAACTCGGAATAATAGGTCCAGATGGCCGGGTAGACGGCGTGGCCCAGCAGCATGAGGAAGACCGAGCCCATCATGATGAGCACGGCGGGATGCTTGCGCATATGCCAGAGCGAGCCGAAAGGATTGGCGCGGCGGATATCGAACTTGCGGCGGTTTTCCGGCTTCAGGGATTCCGGCAGGACGAAGAGGCCATAGACGAAATTCACCCCGGCCAGGGCGGCCGCCGCGAAGAAGGGCGCGCGCGGACCGAAGGCATCACCCAGGAAGCCGCCAATCGCCGGTCCCAGGATGAAGCCGATCCCGAAGGCGGCCCCGATCATGCCGAAACGCCCGGCCCGTTCAGCCGGCGGGGTGATGTCGGCGATATAGGCATTGGCCGTGGAATAGCTGGCCCCGAAAATGCCCGCCAGGATGCGCCCGACCAGCAGCAGCCAGAAATGCGGCGCAAAGCCCATGATCATGTAGTCGATCGTGAAGCCGGCCAGCGCCGCCAGCAGCACGCGCTTGCGGCCGAACCGGTCCGACAGACCGCCGACGATCGGCGCGAAGAAGAATTGCATCGCCGCATAGCTGGACATCAGCCAGGCGCCCAGAACCACGGCCTGGTTCGATTCCAGCCCGGTCAGCTCACCGATCAGGTCCGGCATGACCGGAATGATCAGGCCGAAGCCGATCATGTCGATCAACACGGTGACAAAAATGAAGATAAAGGCGTGCTTGCCGGGCTGGCGGGCAGACATGGCGGCTCCTCGGGGAGGCCGGGACGCTTAGTCCTCGGCGCTCTTTAGGGGCACGCCGTAAAGCTCGAGGCGGTGATCGACAAGCTTGTATCCCAGCTTGCGGGCGATCGCTTCCTGGAGCGCTTCGATCTCTTCATTGACGAATTCGACGACTTCGCCTGATTTCAGGTCGATCAGATGGTCGTGGTGCTCGTCGCCCACTTCCTCATAGCGCGACCTTCCGTCGCGGAAGTCGTGACGCTCGATTATGCCGGCTTCCTCGAACAGGCGGACAGTGCGGTAGACCGTGGCGAGGGAAATCCGGGAGTCCTCAGCGGCCGCACGGCGGTGCAATTCCTCGGCATCGGGATGGTCATCCGACGCAGACAGGACCCGGGCAATGACGCGACGCTGGTCGGTCATCCGAAGGCCTTTGGCAACGCAGAGTTTCTCGATACGGTCCGGCATGGGCGTCTTCCTTGTCTCTGCGTTCACAGATAGGCGGTCACGCCCCGTCCTGTCCACTTCCCTGCAGCGTTTTTTCCAGCACCAGCGCGTCGGTTCCGTCGGCATAATAGCCATGGCGCTGTCCGATCTGGCGAAAACCGGCCCGGTCATAGAGCGCCCGGGCCGCCGTATTGGCTGTGGAGACTTCCAGAAAGACGCGTGTGACACCGGTCCGGACCAGGACATCGGCCATGGCATCCAGCAAGGCCCGCCCGGCCCCGCTACGGCGCAGGTCCGGATGCACGGCAATGGTCAGGATTTCCGCCTCATCGACCGCCGAGCGCACGAGGACAAAGCCGCCCATCTCATCACCGTCATAGGCCGCCAGCGCCAGCGAGGCCGGCATGTGGAGCAGAGAAGCGATCTCGTTGGCCGGCCAGGGCCGGTCGAAACCGGTGGCATGGATCGCGGCCAGCCGCGCCGAGGAAGCGGGCCCGACCTGCTCGATGCGCAAGCTCATGCCGTCTCCAACCCGCCGGGAAGCTTGGCATCCGGCGGACGGGCATAGAAGGGCGAGGGCTTGTCCCTGTCGGCGCTGGCCAGAGCACCGCAATCGAGCAGGGCGACCAGGTCGAGCGTCTCGATCCCGGTTTCGGTCAGGCCCGTCTCCGCCAGCAGGCCGGAGGCGGATCCGGCCAAGCGGCCACCGCCCGTCGCGAGATCGGCAAGGGTTTCGCGCGCCTCCGGCAGGCTGAACCGGACCGGTTCGGACGGCGCATCGCCGCCGCCCGGCCAGACCTGGAACACGACTTCACCGCGCTTGGCGTCATGGGCCACGACGAGCGGTGTCTCCATGCCCGCCTGGTGCGCCATCACGGCCAGATTGGAGATGCCGACGGCCTGTGCCTCGCAGGCCAGGGCCAGACCCCGCGCAAAGGCGGTCGCCACACGCGTGCCGGCAAAACTCCCCGGGCCGGTCGCCACAGCGATCCGGTCGAGCTGTTGCGGCTGGAGCCCGGCTTCAGCGAGCAGGGACTGAACCATGGGGGCCAGGCGCTCGGCATGGCCCCGCCCGATCGTCTCGCAGACCAGGACGTCCGCCTGGCCCGGCTGGCGCAGGGCGACGGAACAGTCCGGACCGGTGGTGTCGATGGCGAGCAGGATCATGTCTGCCCTTTAGAGGATTTTGGCGGCCTCGTCGAAGTCCAGACGCGGCAGGCGCGGGAAGAGGTTTTTCGTGGTGCCATAACCCAGATTGATCAGGATGTCGGACTTCCAGGTCTTCATGTCCTGATCATTGGCGAAGAATTCCGCATCCAGCTTGGCCGGGTCGAAGCCGGTCATCGCACCGGTATCCAGGCCCAGGGCGCGAGCCGCGATGATCAGATAGGCGGCCTGCAGCACGGAATTGCGCTTGCCATTGGCCAGCGTGGATTCCGGCGCCGTGAACCATTCCCGGGCGCCCGGATTGTGCGGCATGAGCTGGGGGACTTTCTCGTAGAACTCGGTATCCCAGGCCAGCACGACCGTTACCGGGGCGGCCATGGTCTTGGCGCGATTGCCTTCACTCAGACTCGGCTCCAGACGGGCCTTGGCGTCCGCAGAGCTGATGAAGAGGAAGCGGGCCGGACTGGAATTGGCGCTGGTCGGGCCCATGCGCAGCGTATTGTAGAGCGTTTTCAGCGTCTCTTCAGAGACCGGGCGGTCGGAGAAATCATTATAGGTCCGCGCCTCGGTCAGGATTTGCTTCAGCGCATCCGCCGGGATCGGATCATTATGGGTGGGCTTTTCGGTCAGCTCGGTGGACATCACAGACTCCGTCAGTGTGATTTTCGTTGCAGCAAGACATAATGCCTCGGCATTCGAATTAGAATTTCTGATTTGGAAAAAGACTTCAGCCGACAGCCCGCGTCTATTCGACCGCTTCCACCGACTGGATTTCCGGGATGTAGTGTTTCAGCAGGTTCTCGATCCCGGCCTTCAGCGTCATCGTCGAGGACGGGCAGCCGGCACAGGCACCGCGCATTTTCAGCCGCACCACACCGCTATCAGCCAGATAGGAGTGGAAGAGGATATCGCCGCCATCATTGGCGACGGCCGGACGGACCCGCGTATCGATGAGATCAATGATCTCGCGGATCACCTCGGCATTGGCGCCGTCATCCTCGTAGCCGGCATGACCGGTTTCTGACGGCCCGTCCTCCACGATCGGCCGGCCGGACTGGAGCCCGTCCATGATCGCACCCAGGAGGAAGGGTTTGATGTGATCCCAGTCGAAATCATCCGTCTTGGTGATGGCGATGAAATCCTCGCCGAAAAACACACCGCTCACACCGTCGATCAGGAAGAGGTCGGCGGCCAGCGGCGAGGCGTCGGCATCCTCGGCGCTCTCGAACTCGCGCGGCGCATTGGGTGAAATCTCCCGCCCGGGCAGGAATTTCAGCGTGTTCGGATTGGGCGTCGCTTCGGTCTGGATAAACATGGCAGGGCCTCCTGACCCGCGATGTGGCGCGAGACGGCGCCCAGATCAACCATTTCCCGCGTGGGGTTATCAGACGAGCGCGTCGATCTCCTCCGGCGTCATGTCGCCGGGAACCACCGTCACCGGCACAGCGCGGCTGGAAAACAATCCCTTGCCCCGGGCCAGGGCCGTGACAAGCGGGCCCGGTCCTTCGCTGGCCCTGGCCGCCGCCAGAACGAGGAGGGAAATCAGCGGGTCATCTTCCAGCATCTGGCTGATCACGGCGCGGATCTCGCCCTCACGCAGCAGGAGTTCGGGACGTTCTCCCGTCACCGCCTCGGCATCCTCGGCCATGGATTCCAGCAGGGTTTCCGCCGCACTTTCTGCTTCGCGCTTGGCGGTTTCGGCAACGCCGATCCAGTGATTGAAATCGGAGGGCTGGTGCGTGGCCAGGATGGAGACATGCGCCCCCGTGGCCTGGGCCCGGCGCGCAGCGAAATAGAGGGCCGTGCGGCACTCTGAGCTGTCGTCGGCAATGACGAGGAATTTGCGATCACTCTGCGGCATGCGACCCGAGTTTGGCGGCTTGCTGGCGACTCGTCCAGCAAATGCTGTTAAGCCGCCCGCATGGGGGAGGCACAGATATGGCCACACATACCGATCGCCGCAATATCCGGTCGCAAACATTGCAGTTCTCGATCACGGAAACCGCCCTTGTCTGGCGGACCGAGACTGGCGAATGGGGCGGTGACATGCCGCTGGACCAGATCCGCCGCGTCCGGCTGGCGGTCGAGATGGCGGGCCAGTCCAGCCAGGTCGTCTGCCGTGTCACCGATGCCGAGGGCCAGGAAGCTGTGTTCGGCTCAATGCAGTGGACCGGGCCGGGCGCCTGGACCTCAACGGCCGACACATTCCGCCCCTTCCTGACCGCACTTCACACGGCCCTCGCCCCGCATGACGACCAGGTCGATTATCTGGAAGGCCCGTCCCTGACCTTCACCATCATCATGTTTGCACTGGGACTGATCCTGGCCGCGATCAGCGTGGCCGGCCTGATCATCATTGCCGGTTTCCAGGAAAACCCGATCGGCCTGGCCCTGATCGGGGGGATCGGTGCCGGGGCCTGGCTGATGTGGGTGTTCCTGCCCAAACCGCCCGCCCGGTACAATCCGGGGATCTACCGGGCCGAGCCGGAAGCCGGCTAGTCGGCCGACGGGCCCGACAGGCCAACGGCAAAGCGGACGGGAATCTCGCCGGAACGCTCGAAAACCAGCACGCCTTCGACCGTGTCGCCATCCACCACGGGTGCGAGGCCGAACACCATGAGATGCAGACCACCCGGCGCGAAGACCAGCGTATCGCCGGCTTCCAGCGTTTGCGGACCGACGGCCCGCATCTGCATCATGCCCTGATCATTCATCGTATGGCCGTGCAGCTCGACGGAGGCTGCGCCCTCGATCCGTGCGGCCACGAGGCGATCCGCCGAACCCCCGGCCAGACGGGCCGTGAAATAGGCGGCCGTGACATCCCGGCCCTGCGGGTGCGGACGCATCCAGGCGGCGGTGACATCAACGACCGGCATCACGCCATCATCCGGCAGCGGGGCCAGCTCAGCCTCACCGCCGTCATGCCCCGCATCATGCGCCATCGCGCCATGATCCATGGCGGCATGCTCGCCCTCCATCGCAGCGTGATCGTCATGGCCACCGCAGGCGGTGAGCATGAGGGCAGAAGTCAGGATGAGGGCAAAACGCATGTCAGTCTCCGGGGTTGCACCCAAGGGCATAGCCCGGCGGCGCGCGCCGGGCCATGCGACATGGGGTCATGCGTGCCAGAAACCGATGATCTTCTTGGTTTCCTCGACAATCGGGTCCGCGACAGCGCGGGCCTGTTCGCCACCCTTGGCCAGGATGCGGTCAATCTCGGCCTTGTCAGAGATCAGACGGCGGAATTCGTCGGAAATCGGCGCCAGATACTCCACGGCGACATCTGCCAGGGCCGGTTTGAAGGCACCAAAACCCTGACCACCGAATTCAGCCAGGACGTCCGCCTTGGTCTTGTTGGCCAGGGCGGCATAAATGCCGACCAGATTGTTGGCTTCCGGCCGGTCCGCCAGGCCGGCTTCCTCGGAGGGAAGCGGTTCCGGATCGGTCTTGGCCTTCTTGATCTTGCGGGCGATCATGTCGGCATCATCTTCCAGATTGATGCGCGAATTGTCGGACACGTCCGATTTGGACATTTTCGACGTGCCATCGCGCAGGCTCATGATGCGGGCGCCCGGCCCCTGGATCACCGGATCGGTGAGCGGGAAGATGGCCTCGCCCTTGCCGTGGTCACGATTGAAACGGGCCGCGATGTCCCGGCACAGTTCCAGATGCTGTTTCTGGTCTTCACCGACCGGCACATGGGTGGCCTTGTAGACCAGGATGTCCGCCGCCTGCAGGACCGGATAGGTGAACAAGCCGACCGAAGCCCGCTCTTTGTCCTTGCCCGCCTTGTCCTTGAACTGGGTCATGCGCTCGAGCCAGCCCAGACGCGCCACGCAATTGAAGATCCAGGCCAGTTCGGCATGGGCCGGGACGGCAGACTGGGCGAAAATCGTGCTCTTTTCCGGATCGACACCGGCCGCGATATAGGCCGCAGCGGCAGCACGGACGGCGTCCGGCAGGGTCGCCGGGTCGTGCGGCATGGTGATCGCATGCATGTCGACCACGCAGTAGAAGCAGTCCTGACTGCCATCTTCCTGCAAGGACACCCAGTTCTTCAGCGCCCCGAGATAATTGCCGAGATGCAGGCGGCCGGTCGGCTGCATGCCGGACAGGACGCGTTGCGGACCTTTGTAGTCGGTGGGCGTTTCACTCATGGGATGGGCCTTGCTGAATAAATGTGGAAAGGCGTGTTACCCAGCCCGGCGCTTGGCTTCAAGAGCGCTTGAGCGCGCCGCGCACCTCGGAAAGCCGCAGGGCGCCAGTCAAAAGCGACGCCAGACCGAACACACCAAGCCCGGCGAAACAGATCGCGAGCAGGGCCAGGATCGGTGAATTGAGGACATAGGGCAGGACCAGGCCGGAATGCCGGTCGGCATAAAACAGGAAGACCCCCATCACCACACTCGCAGCACCGATGCGCGGCAAACGATTGAGCAGGCGCTTGTCAGGATCCAGCAGGCCGCGCCGCCGCAAGGTGACAGCGAGCAGGAGTGTGTTGACCCAACCCGCGACCGAAGTGGCAATCGCCAGACCGGCAAAGCCCAGCGGCCCGAAGAAGAGGCTGAGCCCCAGCGCCAGATTGATGGCCACGCCGATCGTGGCGAATTTCATGGGCGTGACCGTGTCTTCCCGGGCGAAGAAGCCAGGCGACAGGACCTTGATCAGGACAAAGGCCGGCAGTCCGACGGCAAAGGCTGTCAGGGCCTGGCCCACCATGATGGCATCCTGGGGCGTGAAGGCATCGCGCTCATAAATGCCCTCGGCAATGAAGACCGGGATCACGCCCAGCGCGACCGCAGCCGGCAGGGTCAGCGCCATGGAAATTTCCAGCGCCCGGTTCATCGCATTGCCGGCGGCCTGCATATCGCCGGCCTTGAGGCGTCCGGTCAGGGTCGGCAACAGCACCACGCCCATCGCGATCCCCACCACGCCGAGGGGCAGCTGATAGAGGCGGTCGGCATAATAGAGCCAGGAGCGCGCGCCCTCCTGCATGGTGGCGATCGAGGAGGTGACCAGGATGTTGATCTGGGTCACGCCAGCGGCCAGCGCGCCGGGTACGCCCAGCAGGATGAGACGCATCACGTCCGGGGTCATGCGCGGCAGCTGGAAGCGCAGGCGGATGCCCGTGGCGCGGCAGGCGGCATAGAGCCAGACCAGCTGGGCCAGGCCGGACACGGTGATCCCGATCGACAGATGCAGGGTGAGGTCCTGACCGCTTGCCGGCGAAAACCAGAGAATGCCCACTAGGGTCACATTCAGCAGCATGGGGGCCGCAGCCGCCACAGCAAACTTGCCGTGGGAATTGAGCACGCCGCTCAACATGGCGCTGAGCGACATCATGAAGAGATAGGGCATGGTGATCTGGGTCAGCAGGACCGCCAGGCCGAAAATATCCGGATCACCGACAAAGCCCGGTCCGAGCAGATACATCAGCCAGGGCATGATGATCTGGGCCCCGACGACCAGAACCAGCATGGCCGCCATCAGCATGGCTGCGACATCGCGGGCAAACTTTTGGGCGTCGGTCAGACCCTCACCTTCCAGCTTGCCGGCATAGAGCGGCACAAAGGCCGAATTGAAAGCGCCTTCGGCGAAGATCCGGCGGAACAGGTTGGGGAATTGGAAGGCTGTGAGAAAGGCGTCCGTGACGGCTCCCGCCCCCAGCGCGCGGGCCAGCAGGATCTCGCGCACAAGGCCAAGAAGCCGGCTGCCCAAGGTCATGACGCCGACAACGGCCGAAGATCTCAAAAGACGCATGCGGTCCTACCTCAGAACACTGGCCTTGGCCCGGGCAATGCCGCGCTGGGCCGCCTTCTTGTCGAAAGCGGTCTCATTCTCGCTGAACACGGCCATCAGGCCTTCGCGGACACGTTCCGTGACGGCCTCATCTTCCAGCTTGCCGCCCTCATGTGTGACGTAGAACACGTCTGTCGCCCGTTCGCCATACCCGTCAATCTGGGCTGAGGTGAGCGCCAGGTTTTCATCGGCCAACACGTCCGCCAGATCAGCCAGCAGGCCTGGCCGGTCGCGGCCCGACGCCTCGATCACGGTGGCATTCTCGGCGATCTCATTGGACAGGGTCACGGCCGGGGTCACGCGGAAGGCCGCATCGCGGCGCGCCAACGGGCCGCCCTGACGGCGGCGCACGGTCAGCTCGCCGGTCGCCACTTCGCGCAGATAGGCCACCAGGGCCTGGCGCTGGCGCTCATCCTGCTGGCCATAGGGCTGACCGGCCGCATCCTGGATGTAGAACACGTCGAAGACCTGGCCGGACACAGTGGTGTTGATGGTCGCGCCGACGACATCAGCGCCCATTTCGGCAAAGGCCGCGACGAGATCGGCAAAAACCCGGTTGCGGTCCGGCGACCAGATCATCACTTCCGTCGCCGAACGGCGGCGGTCGACGCGCACGCCGGCCGAGGTGTGCTCACCCTTTTCCCAGGCATTGCGCACGAAGGCCGCATGGCGGAAGCGGTCTTCCTGACCGAAGGAGACCCAGTAGGGGTCCGGCAATTCAGCCACCCACCAGGCAGCGAAATCCGGATTCATCCGCTCCAGTCGCGGGCGGATCCGGTCGCGCTCGGTCTGGGCATTGTCTGCCAGGCCCTGGCGCGCCGCTTCCAGTGCGTCGCCATCGCTGGCCAGTACGGTTTCCGTGGCCGCGTACAAGTCGCGGATCAGCTGGGCCTTCCAGCCATTCCACACGCCCGGTCCGACGGCGCGGATATCCACCACGGTCAGCACGGTGAGCAGGCGCAGCCGTTCCAGCGAGCCCATCGCCGCGGCAAAGTCGGCCACGGTGCGCGGATCCGACAGATCGCGGCGCTGGGCGGTATCACTGAGCAGGAGGTGGGAGCGGATCAGCCAGGCGACCAGCTCGCTCTCCTGATGACCCAGGCCGAGACGTTCACAGGCCGTCAGCGCGCGCAGGGCACCCTCCACGCACTGATCGCCCGACCCCTTGCCGGTATCGTGCAGAAGCACAGCCAGGTGCAGGGCGCGGCGGTTCTGGATCAGCGGGGTGATCCGGGTTGCCAGCGGGTGTTCTTCCGGGTGCAGCCCGTCCTCGATCTCGCGCAGGAATCCGAGCGCCTGCAGCGTGTGCTCATCCACCGTGTAGCGGTGATACATGTTGAATTGGGTGCGCGCGACGATATCGCCGAATTCGGGGATATAGCGGCCCAGCACGCCCGCCTCGGTCATCATGCGCAGCACGGCCATCGGGGCCGGTGCGTCGAGGAGGACCGCGAAGAAGGCGCGGGCCGCGCGGGGGTCACGGCGGAAATCATCATCGATGAAATGCAGGGTGCGGCCGATCCGCGCCACGGCTTCCGGATGCATGTCCAGCCGGCGTGAGGCGGCGACATGGAAGAAGCGCATGATCCGCACCGGTTCCTCGCGGATCTGGGTGGCATGGGCAAAGTCCAGCCGGCCATCGCGCACGATGAATTCGGCGACATCGGCATTCTCGTCCGCTTCCATGCTGGGCGGCAGGAAGCGGGCCAGGCCTTTCGGCTTGGACTTCCAGGCATCGGCTTCCAGCTTGGCGCAGACCAGGCGGGTCAGGGAGCCGACATCCATGGCGGTGCGGAAATAGCGGCGCATGAAACGTTCGACACCGCTTTCATCCTCGCCATCCTCAAAGCCCATGCGGGCCGCGATTTCCGGCTGCAGGTCGAAAGCGAGTTTCTCATCCTTGCCGCCGGCCAGTTCGTGCAAATGGAAGCGGACGGTCCAGAAGAAGTCATCGGCGGCGACATAGCGGTCGACATCCTCGACCGAGAGCAGGCGCGTGCCGACCCAGCGCTCGAACGCGTCGGCGCCGTACAGGAATTGCGCCAGCCAGCGCATGAGCTGGAGATCGCGCAGACCACCCTTGCCGGATTTCAGATGCGGCTCGACCGTGTAGCGGGAGCGGCCGGCCTTTTCGATCCGGGCATCGCGCTCGCGCAGCTTGGCTTCCACAAAGCCCTGCAGGTCACCCGCCACGACTTCCTCGCGGAAACGCTGGGCGAGGGACTGGGTCTGGGTTTCGTCGCCGGCCAGATGGCGCAGGCTGAGCAGCGCCGTGCGTTCGGAGGCGTCCTCCCGGGCCAGGTCCAGCGTCTCGTCAATCGAGCGGCAGGCCCCGCCGCCGACATCGATCTTGAGATCCCACAGGGCATAGAGCACCTGCTGCAGGAAGCGATCGGTCGTCTCGCTCTCACCATCCGGTTTGATCAGAAGCAGGTCGACATCGGACGCCGGCGCCAATTCGCCCGCCCCGAAACCGCCCAGGGCACACAGGGCGACACCGGTCGAACCCTCCGGATCCGCCGAGGCCATGGAGTCGAACAGAGCGTGGAGGCAGACACTGACCCCGTCAGCCAGCGTCTGGGCGGCCGCAGCGCCACCGCCCTGGCCGGACAGACGCGCGAAGGCCTGTTCCCGGAAGCGGTCCAGCGCCGCTTTCACCTGACCCAGTCCGGCCTGGCGGGCCGCTGGCGAATCCCAGCCATCCTGGGCCAGGGCAGCGGCCAGTTCCGCCCGCAATTTCAGGGCGTCGAGAGAGGCAGGCAGAACGGAGCGGGTCATGTCGGGGCCAATCTAGAGGGCACGGGTTAACGCGTCACGTCTTCTTGACCAGTCCCTTGAGCTCGTAAACGAGGTCGAGCGCCTCGCGCGGCGACAGACCATCGACATCGACCGGTCCCAGTCTTTCCTCCACGGCAGAGACGAGCGGTTCCGGTGCAGCGTCAGGCTCGGCGACCGCGAACAGCGGAAGCGTGTCCAACGCAGCCGAGGGCGCATTGTCCGATTCCAGGCGTTTGAGAATGGACTGGGCCCGGCTGACCGCCTTGCGGGGAAGACCGGCCCGGCGGGCAACCTCGATCCCGTAGGAACGGTCGGCCGCCCCGGGGCCCACCTCGTGGAGGAAGACCAGCTCGCCCTTCCATTCCTTGGCCTTGAGCGAGGCATTGCCGGCCGCGTCGAGGTCCTCCGACAAACGGGTCAGTTCGTGATAATGCGTGGCGAAGAGGGCGCGGCACTGATTGATCTCGTGCAGATGTTCCGCAGCGGCCCAGGCAATGGACAGGCCGTCAAAGGTCGCCGTGCCCCGGCCGATCTCGTCCAGGATCACGAAGCTGCGCGGTGTGGCCTGGTTCAGGATGGCCGCTGTCTCGATCATTTCCGCCATGAAGGTAGAGCGGCCGCGGGCCAGGTCATCGGCGGCACCGACGCGTGAATAGAGCCGGTCCGCTATGCCGATTTCCGCCGCTTCGGCGGGCACATAGCATCCTGACTGGGCCAGCATGAGAATGAGGGCGTTCTGGCGCAGATAGGTCGACTTACCCGCCATGTTGGGACCCGTAATAAAGGTCAAACGGGGCGCATTTTCCCCCGATCCATCCAGTTGGCAGGAATTGGGGGTGAACCGCCCCTCGCCACTGCGCTCGAGCGAGCGTTCGACCACGGGATGGCGGCCGGCCGTAACAGAAAACGTAAACGAATCGTTAACTTGGGGTCGGCAGGCCTGGGACTCCTCGGCCCATTCAGCAAGCGCAGCAGTGACATCAAATTCTGCCAAAGCCCGCGTGGCCGCACGGATCAGACCGGTTTCAGCCTCCACCCGGTCGCGCAATTCGTTGAAGGCCTCGATTTCCATCGCCAGGGCCCGGTCTGCCGCGCTGGCAATCCTGGATTCCAGCTCGGCAAGCTCGGTCGTGCTGAAGCGGACGGCATTGGCCATGGTCTGCCGGTGGATGAAGGTGTCATTCCCCATCAACGTGTCGGCATGCTTGGCCGTCACCTCGACAAAATAACCCAGTACATTGTTGTGCTTCACCTTCAGACCGGACACGCCGGTCGCCTCGGCATAGGTCTGCTGCAGACCGGCCACGATCCGGCGGGAGGCGTCGCGCAATTGACGCGTCTCATCCAGGGCGGGGAGCCAGGCTTCGGCGATGAAGCCACCATCGCGCGCCATGAGCGGCGGCTCGTCGACCACAGCACGTTCCAGATCATGGACCAGACCGGCCAGGGACGGCTTGTCGGCGAGGGTCAGAGCGTCGAGTGCGTCAGCGATCAGGGGCGGTGGCGTGTCCAGCTTTTCACCCAGAAGCCGCGACGCCATCGCCTCCCCCTCAAGCAGGGCACTGGAGAGGGATTTCAGATCCCGCGGACCGCCACGGCCCAGCAGAAGACGGGACAAGCCGCGCTCGGCATCGCCGGCCTTTTTCAGGCGATCGCGCAATTCCCGCCGCGCCGAAGCCTCGCGTTCGAACCAGGCGATGGCATCCAGGCGCGCCTCGATGTGGGCGACATCGGTGAGCGGACGGGCCAGGCGTTCCGCCAGCGCACGCGCGCCGGGAGCCGTGACCGTGCGGTCGATCGCATCGAGCAGGGAGCCTTTCCGCTCTCCTGACATCGTCCTGTCAATTTCCAGGCTGGCCCGGGTTGCCGGATCAATGGCCAGAACACTACCCTCACGGGCCTGGCGGGGTGGTGCCAGCTTGGCCGGAGCGCCGGCCTGGGACAGGGCCAGATAGTCCAGCAGAGCCCCCAGCGCGGAGCGTTCCGCCTTGGAGAAATCACCAAAGGCCGTCAGTTCCTGGACGCCGAACTGGGCCTTCAATTGCCGTTCCGCAGAGGCCACATCGAACTTGGCGCGCGGCAGGGGCGTCAGCGTAGCGCGACCCGCCATCGCAGCGGCTTCACCGAACAGGCTTTCCTCGACCAGGAGTTCCGCCGGGCTCATGGCAGCCAGTTCGGCAGCCATTGTGGCCGCGGACACGGCGGAGACCATGAACTCACCAGTCGACACTTCCGCCCAGGCAATCGCCGCTTCGCCGCTGGCCAGCCGCGCCAGGGCGGCGATGCGGTTGGATGACCGCGGATCAAGCAGGCTGTCCTCGGTCAGCGTGCCGGGCGTGACGATCCGGGTGATCTCGCGCCGCACCACGGCCTTGGACCCGCCGCGCGCCTTGGCCGCCTTGGGATCTTCAGTCTGCTCGCCGACCGCAACCTTGAAACCGGCCTTGATCAGGCGGGCCAGATAGGCCTCTGCCGTCGCCGCCGGGACACCACACATCGGGATGGGTTCGCCCTGATGCTCGCCCCGCTTGGTCAGGGCAATGTCCAAAGCCGCGGCCGCGCGCACGGCATCATCAAAGAAGAGCTCGTAGAAATCGCCCATCCGGTAAAACAGGAGCGCATCGGCCGGGGCCTGGCCCCGCAGATCGAGGAATTGCTCCATCATGGGCGTCGCCCCCTCCGCGGTGGGGAAGGTGCGATCTGCTGGAATCGGGAGCGTGGTATGGGCGTTCATGGCGCGGACGGTGGCGAGGTTTCGTGTTGCGTGCAAGGGTAGGAAGCGGCTAAGGCCCTACACAACACTTTCCTTCACGAAAAACGGGACATTTCGGGGATGAACGACAGAACCAGCCCAGTCGACGATCAAGAAGCGCTTGCCTTTCACAAGGAACCGGTTCCCGGCAAGCTCGGCCTGACGCCGACCAAACCCATGGCGACCCAGCGCGATCTCTCCCTGGCCTACAGCCCGGGCGTGGCCGCACCGGTGAAGGCCATCGCGGAAAACCCGGACGCGGTCTACGACTACACGTCCAAGGGCAATATGGTCGCCGTGATCTCCAATGGCACTGCCATTCTGGGCCTGGGCAATCTGGGCGCGCCCGCCTCCAAACCGGTGATGGAAGGCAAGGCGGTCCTGTTCAAACGCTTTGCCGACCTCGATGCCGTGGACATCGAGGTGGAAGAAGAAGACGCCGAAGCCTTCATCGAATGCGTCAAGCGCATCGGCAATACGTTCGGCGGCATCAATCTGGAAGACATCAAGGCGCCGGAAAGCTTCATCGTCGAACAGCGCCTGCGCGAACTGCTCGATGTCCCGGTCTTCCATGATGACCAGCACGGCACCGCCATCATCTCCGCGGCCGGCATCATCAATGCCTGTCACCTGACCAATCGGAAGATGGAAGACTTGCGCGTCGTCGTGAACGGCGCCGGTGCCGCGGGTATCGCCGTGCTTGAACTGCTCAAGGCAATGGGCGTGAAGCATGAGAATGCCCTGTTGTGCGACAGCAAGGGCGTGATCCATCCCGGACGCGACGGGCTGAACCAGTGGAAGGCGGCCCATGCCGTGGAAACCGACCGCCGCACCCTGGCCGAGGCCGTGGACGGGGCGGACTGCTTCCTGGGCCTCTCGGTCGCCGGTGCGCTGACCCAGGACATGGTCAAGACGATGGGCAAGGACCCGATCATCTTCGCCATGGCCAATCCGGACCCGGAAATCTCGCCGGAAGATGCCCGAGCCGTACGCGAGGATGCCATCATCGCCACGGGCCGGTCGGACTATCCCAACCAGGTCAATAACGTCCTCGGCTTCCCCTACATCTTCCGCGGCGCGCTGGATGTGCGAGCCCGCACCATCAATGAAGAGATGAAGATCGCTGCCGCGCGCGCTCTGGCCGCCCTGGCCAAGGAAGATGTGCCGGACGAAGTGGCCGCCGCCTATCACGGCCATCGTCCGACATTCGGCCGCGAATACATCATTCCCTCGCCCTTTGATCCGCGCCTGATCCATTACGTGCCGCCCTATGTGGCCCAGGCCGCCATGGATACGGGTGTCGCCCGCAAGCCGATTGCCGACATGTCGGCCTATCGCGCCTCGCTGGCCCGCCGCCTCGACCCGACCGCTGCGCTGCTGCAGCGGATCCAGGGCGCAGTGATGGGCCACGGCCGCCGTATCGTGTTTGCCGAAGGCGAGGAACCCTCGGTGATCCGCGCCGCCTATGCCTTCCAGAACCAGGAATTGGGCAAGGCTGTGCTGGTCGGCCGTGAAGAGATCACCAAGGCCAACATGCGCCTGGTCGGCGTGCCGGAAGATGCGATCGAAGTGGTCAATGCGCGCCTGTCCGACCGCAATTCGGACTATGCGGACTTCCTCTATGAACGCTTGCAGCGTCAGGGTTATCTGCGCCGCGATGTGCAGCGCCTGGTCAATAATGACCGGAATGTCTTCTCCGCCTGCATGGTGAAGCTGGGCGATGCCGACGGCATGGTGACAGGTACGACGCGCTCCTATGCAGCTGCCCTGTCCGATGTCTCGCTGGTGCTGGATCCGGCCGAGGGCCAGCGCGTGATGGGCATGTCCATCGCGCTCGCCAAGAACCGGACGCTCTTCATCGCCGACACGAATATCGCGGAATTCCCGGACAGCGAGGCCCTCGCCGACATTGCCGAGGAAACCGCGGCCACGGCCAAGGGTTTCGGCTTCACCCCGCGCGTGGCCTTCCTGTCCTATTCCACTTTCGGCAATCCGTCCGGCCAGCGCTCGGAAAAGCTCCAGGAGGCGGTTCGCCTGCTGGACGAGCGCGGTGTGGATTTCGAATACGAGGGCGAGATGAATGTCGACGTGGCGCTCGATCCGTCACACCGCTTCCTCTACCCCTTCTCGCGCCTGAAAGGCCCGGCCAATGTCCTGGTCATGCCGGCCATCCATGCCGCCTCCATCGCCACCAAGCTGCTGCGCGTGGCGGGTGGGGCGACCGTGATCGGTCCGATGCTGGTCGGCGTGGAAAAACCGGTCCAGATCGCCCGGCTGGGCGCTTCGGTCAGCGAGATCACCACCCTGGCCGCCCTCGCCGCCTACGACCCGGAAAAACACGAGGTCGAGACACCGATGGTGGCGGAGTAGGGGTCAGGACGTTTCCTGTTTCTCCAAGTCCCGAACGCCACGGGCCGCATCAGAACCGCGCATCATGATGAACATGATGAGTCCTGCCATGGGCAGGGCATAACTCGCGGTGACGAGGAAGAAGCTCGTATAGCCGATGACATCTGTCATGGCGCCCGAAAAGCCCGCAATGAACTTGCAGATCAGGGCGTAAAGCGAAGACAGAAGCGCGTATTGGGTCGCGGCATTCAGCGGATCCGTCAGGGATGACAGATAGGCGATGAATGCCGTGCCGACGAAACCGGCCGCTACATTGTCCGCTGAAATGACCACCGCTAGGAGCCCGACGCTTTCGCTGTCGCCGGTCGCTGCCAAATAGGCGAAAGCCGCATTGGTCAGGAAGGTGATCAGCGCCCCCAGAACCATGGCCCGCAGCACGCCGTAACGATAGGCGACCAACCCGCCGAGAAAGCCACCAGCGATCGTAGAAATCACGCCAGGACCACTCTGGATTCCGCCCACGATAGCGCGGTCAAACCCCATGTCGGAATAGAGAGGGCTAGCCATTACCCCCATTGTGAAATCTGACAAGCGATAGAAGGCAACCAGAAGGAAGACCGGCACGATCCAGTGACCTAGTCGGTCCCAGAACTGCTTGAAAGGCTCAATGACCGAGTCTGCCACCCGCTTACCGAAACTCTGCGTATCCGGCTCGCGATAGGCGTGATGCGGCTCCTTCATGAACAGGATCAGAATGGCGCAGATGCCCATCGTCGCCGCCATGGCCAAGAAGGACACGGTCCAATTGGTCCATTCGGATATGGCCAGGCCGAAACCGGAAAACATGATCGCGCCGCGATAGCCCAGCACATAGGCTGCCGCCATGTTGGCCTGCTTGTCCCGCGGAGCGGATTCAATCCGCCAGGCATCAATGGAAATATCCAGCGTGGCGCCGGAGTAGGACAGGATGAAAGCGCCGAACGCGGTCAGCAGCAGGCCTTCGGCCGGGTCGGTGAAGGCGATCAGTGCCAGACCGGCCATCGTGCCGACAATCGCAAGGATCATCCAGGAGCGCCGCTTGCCAAGCGCCGAGGTGAGGAATGGAATGGGCACTCGATCCACGACAGGCGCCCAAAGCGGTTTCAACGTATAAGACAGCGTCACCCAATAGAAGAAGCCGATCGTCGTGCGATCAATTCCGGCGTCCCGCAGCCAAAAGCTCAGCTTGGAAAACACCATCATCAGGGGCAGGCCTGACGCGAAGCCCAGCACCAGCATCGCCAGCATGATGGGCTTGCGGTACATGGCCAGGGTCTGGCCCCAGCTTCTCGGCGCCTGAGCCGTTGCGTCTGCCATAGGGGATTTCCTGTGTGATGTCAGAAGACTGACGGATCAGCCCATGCTGGCGCGGTTTTCGGTGCGGCACAAGTTAAGGAGAATTTGGGTTAGCCGGTCCGGGTCGAGGGGTTTGGAGAGGAATTCATCCATGCCCGCCTCCAGGCAAAGCTTGCGGTCAGCTTCCGATGCATTGGCCGTCAGTGCGATGAGCGGCAGGCGCTGACCGCGGCGGCGGGCTTCGCGGGCCACATCGGGGCCGTCCAGGCCGGGCATGCGCTGATCCAGCAGGGCGGCATCGAATTCCTGCACGGCGAGCGCTTCCAGGGCGCTTTCGCCATCGGTGACGAGCGTGACCGTGATGCCCAGATTTTCCAGGGATTTGCGGGCGATCAGCGCATTGACCGGGTCATCCTCGGCGACCAGGAGGCACAGATCGGACACGTCCGGCTGGAAGGCCGGGCGACGCACGGGCGCCGGAGCTTTCTTGTCCACCGGCGATCCGGCCGGGGCGAGATGCTGGGCCAGGGTGGCGGCGCGGACCGGTTTGACGAACCAGCCATCGTCTGCGCCGGCCCGGTCGGTCAGGACCTGGTTCTTTTCGGCCGGGGTCACAAGATGCCAGACGCGCCGGGCTGAAGCCGCGAGATCCGGCCCGGTCCAGCTGGCATCAAGCAGAAGGTCACAGCCCTTGAGGTCATCGGCCGGGGTTTCCGGCGTGACCAGGTGGATGCTCGCCCCCAGCGCCTGCAGCTGGTCGCGCAGACTGATCTGCAGCACGCGGGAATGCGCGGCAATCGCGAGCGCGCGCCCCTCGAGCGGGCGGTCGGCGACCTGCTCCAGCACCGGCAGTTCGAACACGACCCAGAATTTGGCGCCTTCGCCGAGGCGGCTTTCCACGCCCATCTGGGAATCCATGGCTTCAACCAGACGCCGAACCATGGCCAGACCCAGCCCGGCCCCGCTTTCCGATCCATTGCGCTCGGCCGCACCGCGCTCGAAATGTTCGAACAGGTTTTCCTGGTCTGCCTCGGAAATGCCCGGCCCGGTATCGCTGACCGACAGGGCCAGGCGAGGCTTTCCTTCGGCATCGGGCGCATTCGCGATGTCGACGCGCACCCCGCCGGAGGCCGTGAATTTCACGGCATTGCCGATCAGGTTGAACAGGATCTGCTTGATCCGGGCCGCATCGCCCAAAATGCGCTGCGGTGCGCCTTCGGCACAGACCACGCCGATCTCGAGACCCTTTTCCTGGGCCCGGGGCGCAGCGAGCTCCACCGTGTCGCGGACGAGCTCGGTCACATCCAGCTCCTCGGGGCGCAAATCCAGCTTGCCGGCCTCGAGGCGGGAGAGGTCGAGAATATCATCCACCATGGCCAGGGCGTGCTCGGCCGAGAGGGCAATCGAGCGGACATAATCCGCCTGGTCCGGGCGGAGCGGGGTCGCATCCAGGAGGCGGGCCACACCCAGCGTTCCGGCCAGGGGCGTGCGCAATTCATGCGTCACAGCGGCGAAGAACAGCGATTTGGCTTTCTGGGAAGCTTCCATGTCCTCATGGGCCTCGCGGCGATGGGTCACGTCCCGGCCAACCGAGATCACGCCGGCCTCATCGGGCAGGAGACGCTCATCCCATTCAATCCAGAGCGGGCCGGACCGGGTCCGCATCAGCATTTCATAGCGCCGGGACTCCGCGTCACTGACCGGCGGGGCCACCGAGAACCAGCGCCCGATCCAGTCGCCGCGTTCACCGCCAAAGGCTTTCAGGAAGGCGGCATTGACGTAGAGGACGCGGCCACCGAAACCGCGCACTAGGATAAGCTCGCCCGTGGCATCCAGGGCTGTCAGCAGGATATCGTCCAGACGCTGGGGCGCCTCGCCGCGCGGATGCAGGAAGACGGGCCCCGCTCGGTCCGAAGCGGATGCGGTCTGTGGCCGGTCGCCATCGCCCTTCGGGCGGTTATCCTGATCATCGCGTGACATGTCAGGGATTTGTCTAGCAGAGAGCTGTTAACGAAGCGTCGTTTTCGCTCGGGTGGGCACAACCCTGTCCAAGCCACTCAAGCGCCTGACCCCACACGGATTTCATCCGGATGGCCGGTGCGTCTCAACCCGCAGACACCGCGCTTGCAGATTGCTGGTTGGCGATGGCGAGTCCGCGGCGGCTGGCGAGGGCTTCCGCGATATGGATGCGGCGCACCGCATCCTGCCCCTCCAGGTCTGCAATCGTGCGGGCGACCCGCAATATGCGGTGATAGGAGCGGGCGGTGAGATTATGGGAGAGGGCCGCCTCATTGAGCAGAGCGTCTCCGGCCCGGTCGGGCGCTGCGACATGGTCGAGCAGATCGGTGGGCAAGTGGGCGTTGAGATAGCCGCGCCGGACCTGTTCCTCGCGGGCTGCCGCAACGCGCGAAGCGACCTCAGCCGTGCCCTCGACCGGCGGCGGCAGGGCCAGATCGGCGGGGGTGACCGGCGGTACGTGGATTTGCAGATCGATCCGGTCGAGCATCGGTCCGGAAATGCGCGCCTGATAGTCCGAGGCACAGCGCGGACCGCGACGGCAGGTCTGGCCGTCCATGCCGCCACCCCCGCAGCGGCAGGGATTCATCGCGGCGATCAGCTGGAAACGAGCCGGATAGCTGACATGGGCGTTGGCACGGGCGACGGTGATCGAACCCGTCTCCAGCGGTTGGCGCAGACTGTCGAGCACTTGCGGATGGAATTCGGGCAATTCATCCAGAAACAGAACACCGTGATGGGCCAGGGACGCCTCGCCCGGACGGGCCCGTGTCCCGCCACCCACCATGGCCGCCATGGAGGCGGAATGGTGCGGTGACCGGAAGGGGCGCGTGCGGGTCAGACAGCCGCGCTCCAGCAGGCCCGCTACCGAATGGATCATGGAGACGTCGAGGAGCTCCGCCGGAGCCAGGGGCGGCAGAAGGCCGGGCAGGCGCTCGGCCAGCATGGATTTGCCGGAACCGGGCGGCCCGACCATCAAAAGATTATGATGGCCCGCCGCCGCGATCTCGACGGCCCGCTTGGCGCTCTCCTGGCCTTTCACCTGTCGCAAATCCGGCTGACCTTCCGGCTCCACGAGTTCACCGGGCGCCGGCCGGGCCAGGACCTGGCTACCCTTGAAGTGATTGATCAGCTGGATCAGGGTCGCCGGTGCCAGAATGGGCAGATCACCCCCCGCCCAGGCCGCTTCCGGCCCGCTGGCTTCCGGGCAGATCAGGGACAGGCCAGCCGCATTGGCGGCAACCGCCGCCGGCAAAGCGCCGGGGGCCGGACGGATCCGCGCATCGGCCCCCAATTCCCCGAAGACAAGATGTTCCTCCGCGGCATCCTTGGGCAGCACGCCCAGCTCGGCCAGGACACCGATCGCGATCGGCAGGTCGAAATGTGCGCCCTCCTTGGGCCGGTCGGCCGGGGCGAGGTTCACGATCAGGCGTTTGGACGGCAGGGAGAGACCGATGGCCGAGAAGGCCGCGCGCACCCGTTCCCGGCTTTCATTGACCGCCTTGTCGCCCAGACCGACGACGGAAAATATCGGATTGGCACCCCCTGCAATCTGGACTTGTACGTCCACACGGCGGGCTTCTGCCCCTTCAAAGGCGACGGAGGTTGTGCGTGCGGCCATGGATTTCCCTGCCATACCGGATATTGCAAACATGCTCCGGGTCTGTTGTGGCAGGAAACGACCGTCTGCCAAATGGCGGGCGCGATCTCATTAAGAAATCGCTAACCTTCCATCAACATTAGGTTTTCCACAGGCTTAACCATCCCGAAGTCCAAATCGGGAACAAATATGGAACGAATTAGAACAACACGTCAAGCGTGTATTCGCTTCAGGCCGCGAGACGGGCCTCGACGCAGTCCCAGAAGATCGCGCACGTATCGACGCCGGAGAAGCGCTTGAGCTCCTGCACCCCGGTCGGCGAAGTGACATTGATCTCCGTCATGCGTCCGCCGATGACATCAATCCCGACCAGGACGAGATCCCGCTCTTTCAGGATCGGCCCTATCGCCTTGCAGATGGCCAGATCGGCCTCATCCAGCTCGGACGGTTCGGCGACGCCGCCGACATGCATGTTGGAACGGGTTTCACCCTTCTGGGGCACGCGATTGATCGCTCCGACCGGTTCGCCATCAATGATCAGGACGCGCTTGTCGCCCTTGGAGACGGCCGGCAGGAAGGCCTGCGCCACAACCGGTTCACGCGACTGGGCGAAGAACATTTCCAGCAGGGACGCAAAATTCCCGTCACCCGGTTTGAGCCGGAAAACGCCCGCCCCGCCATTGCCGTAGAGCGGTTTGATGATGATGTCGGAATGCGTGTCCCGGAAGGCTTTCAGCGCACCGACATCCCGTGTGATCAGGGTCGGCGGGATCAGGTCCGGGAAAAGCAGCGGCATGATCTTTTCCGGGCTGGACCGGACCCAGGCCGGGTCATTGAGCACCAGGGTCTTGCCCTTGAGGAATTCCAAGATGTGGGCCGCCGTCTGATAGGCCATGTCGAAGGGCGGATCCTGACGCATCAGGACGACATCGACGTCTTCCGCCAGGTCCAGGATGACCGGATCACCCAGATCGGCATGATTGCCCTGCTCGTGGCGCACCCGGACCGGGCGTGCCCGCGCCAGAACCCGGCCTTCCAGCCAGGCCAGCGTATCGGGCTGGTAGACGAAGAGTTCCGCACCGCGAGCCTGCGCTTCTTCCATCAGGGCAAAGGTCGTGTCGGCGTCGACATTGACCGTTTCGATCGGGTCCATCTGGACCGCTACACGCAAGCTCATTGATTTGTCTCCGAACCACCCAGCAATTGCGGACCGGAGTTAGGGGCTGAATTGCCCGGATCAAGGCTTGGCAGGGCTTCACCCGCACATGCCGCCGCCCGGCGCTCACCGCGGGCAGGCAGGTTCGGGTCTGCACCGGCAACCCGGACATAGGAGATCACTTCTTCCACACCATCCACCAGGGAGGCATGGGTGGTGGCCCGGTCCAGCTCACCGCGATTGCGGGCGACGCCGAGCAGATAGACCACACCATTGCGGGTCTCGACGTTGAAATTGATCGAGCGGACATTGCGGTCGGAGATCAGGCGCGCATTCACGCGCGTGGTGATCTGGGTATCCCGCGTGCGGTCCCGGAAACCCTGGCCGGGGCCCACTTCCAGATCATTGGCGACATTGCGGACAGCGACGGACGACCAGGCCAGGCATTCCGCCATGCGTCGATCATCCTCGCGCGGGACCCGGCCGGTCAGGAGGGCAATGCCTTCTGTAACCTCGACATCCACGCCATCGAGGGCAAAGCCCTCAGCGCGCAACATGTTCGACTTGATCGCGACCGAGGCGTTCGTGTCATCGAAGGACCGTCCGATGGAGCGCTCCTCGAGCACGGTGGAACACGCGCCCAGCAGTCCAAGCACCAGCGGGACCAGTAGCCAACGAAGCATAACTCTCTCCTGTCGAATCGACCTTGCGCACCCTAGAGCAGATTGATCGCGCGATCATCCGGGACCCAGGCTGCGCGATGATGCACCGGCCAGCGCCAGGGCGCGACCAGAAACAGGTCATAACGCATGTGAAGATCGGAAAAACCCCGATGGCGGGCCCGCCAAAGCCCGGCAGCCCGGATGATCCGTTCCCGCTGTTGCCAACCCAGCGCTTCTTCCGCGTCCTTGAGGTCGGCGCGCGCCTTCACCTCGATGAAGACCAGATATTCGCCACGCCGGGCCACCAGATCGATCTCGCCAGCCGGTGTCCGGGCGCGATGATCAAGCAGGCGATATCCCTTGAGCACCAGAACCGCCATCACGATACGCTCGGCCCACCGGCCCCACGCCTCGGCAGCCTGGCGCCGCGCCCTCACCCCGCCGCATCCTTGAGGGCTTGGGCGCGGGCATAGACGTCGCGCCGGGACCAGCCGGACTCGGCGGCAATTTCGCTGGCCGCATCCTTCACCCGCAGGCGCGTCATGGCCTCGCCGAGCGCGGCATCAATACGCGCCTCATCCCAGCCCTGATCCTGTTTGGGTCCCACCACGATCACGATTTCACCGCGCGGCGAGCCGGCCTCCTCATAATGGGCGGCAAGCTCTGACAGGGTGCCGCGCCGGGCCTCCTCATGCAGCTTGGTCAGTTCCCGGCAAACGGCCGCCGGCCGGTCACCGAGGACTTTCAGCATGGACGCGAGAGAGGCGGGCAGGCGGGAATTGCCCTCATAGATCACCAGGGATCCGGGCACGTCGGCGAAGCCGGACAGCCAGGTTTCCCGCGCCCCGGTCTTCTGCGGCGGAAAGCCCGCAAAGGTGAAACAATCCGTCGGCAGACCCGCAATGGAGAGCGCCGTCAGCACGGCGGAGGCGCCGGGAATGGCGATCACGTCTACATCGCGGGCAATCGCTTCACGCGCCAGTTTGAATCCGGGATCGGACACCAGCGGTGTTCCCGCATCCGACACCAGGGCGATAACCCCACCGGCGGCGAGGTCATCGAGAATGCCCGGCCGGACCTTTTCGCCATTGTGGTCGTGATAGGGCTGCAATTCCGCGCGGATGCCATGCGCATCCAGCAGGCGGCGTGTGACCCGCGTATCCTCGGCCAGCACGCGGTCAGCCGCAGCCAGCACGTCCAGGGCACGCAGAGTGATATCGCGCAAATTCCCGATTGGCGTGGCAACGAGATAAAGACCGGGGGCGAGTGCTTGCCCCGCAGCGCGGTGGCGGCTAGCTTCGCCCTGAATTTCACTGGGTGTTCCGGTCATGCTGTCTGTCATTCCGTCGCGTTTCGCCGCTTGTCTTGCCACCATGGCACAAAGCTCGCGCCCGCGCCTCCTCGCCGTCATCGCCACAACCGGCCTGGTCGTCGCCGCCTGCAGCACACCCGCGCCGCCGCCACCCCAACAACCCATTCCCCAACCCGTCATCGAGCCCCAGCCCGAGCCGGAACCTGAACCGGAAGAACCGGCCCCGTCGCTGGAAACCGGCCTGATCCCGCCGCACATGGAAGGCCGGGACATTGCCCGCGTGGCCGTCCTCCTGCCCTTCTCCGCGGAAAACTCTGGTGCCCGCGGTGAAGCGCTGCGCCTGCTGCGCGCCGCCGAACTCGCCCTGTTCGAACGGGCTGGCGGCAATCTGCTGATGATCCCGAAAGACACGCAGGGCACGCCGGAAGGCGCCCGCGCGGCCGCCCAGGCCGCGGCGGAAGACGGTGCGGATATCATCATCGGCCCGCTCTTTGCCGGCTCCGTGCAGGCCGCTGCTGGTGTCGCCCGCCAGGCGGACATCCCGGTCATTGCTTTCACTACGGATACCAGCGTGGCCGGCGATGGCGTTTATCTGATGAGTTTCCCGCCGGAAATCGAAGTCGCCCGCATTGTCGATTACACCGCCCGTCAGGGCGTGGAACGCTTCGCCTATCTGGGCCCGCAGGACCGTTACGGCCAAGCCGTCTACAATGCGCTGCAGAACACGACCGCCCTGTCGCTGGGCACCGTCACCGCGGAGTCCTTCTATACCGGTGATGTGGAAGCCATGGCCCGTGCTTCGGCCCGTCTGGCCGAAGGCGTGTTTGAACCGCTGACCCCGGAAGAGGCGGACGAGCTGCGCCTGACAGAATGGATTCCTGATCCGGAAGCGCCTTTCCAGGCCGTGATCCTGCCGGAAGGCGGCACGCGTCTGCGCGCCCTGGGTCCGCTGCTGATCTCGCAGAATGTCGACCCGCTGGTCGTGCGTTTCCTGGGCACGGGCCTGTGGAATGATCCAGACCTGCTGCGCGAGCCCGCCCTGCATGGCGGCTGGTTCGCAGCCCCGGACCAGTCGGCACGCCTCGATTTCGAGGCCGCCTATGAAAGCGCCTACGGGTCCGAACCCTCCCGCATTGCCAGCCTGGCCTATGATGCCATGGCCCTGGCCGCGCATCTGGACGGGGGCGAGCTGGGCTTTTCCACCGAAGCCATAGAGGAAGAGCAGGGTTTTCTGGGCGCAGACGGGCTGTTCCGCTTCCATGCGGACGGAATGATCGAGCGCGGTCTGGCGATCTATGAGATCCGCTCCCGCGGCCTGCGCGAGATCGAACCGGCGCCGCTCAGCTTCGAGCCGGAAGCCTTCTAGGCCTCTTCATCGGGCACCAGTTCACCGGACACACCATCCGCCAGGAGCCGGCCATCGCCGGACAGCGCCACATGGTCACCCTGCGTGCGGACAAGGCCCTGGGCCTGCATGCGCTCGAGGCCTGACAGGTCCACATCCAGCCCGGTGGCCGCCCGCAGCACACGACGATCGAGCCCTTCGCTCACGCGCAGGCCCATGAGAACGCGCTCGGCGGCTTCCTCATGCGCCGACAAGCCTGTCTCTTCATGCCGCTGGGGGCCGGTTGCATAGGCGTCCGGCCGTCGCAAAGCCTCGCTGCTGATCCGGCCACCGGCCGAGGCCCGGCCCAGCCGGCCATGCGCGCCCGGTCCCACGCCGATCCAGTCACCGCCCGCCCAGTAGAGACGGTTATGGACGGACTGGTCCGCCACGGAGCGGGCATGATTGGAAATCTCATAGGCGGGAAATCCGGCCGCCTCGCACAGGCTTTGGGTCAGTTCATACAGATCAGCGCCTGCATCATCATTGACCGCCAGCGTCTCACCGCGCTCCACGCGTTTGCCAAAGGCTGTCGCGGGTTCGATGGTCAACTGGTAGGGGGAGAGATGGCCGACACCACTGGCCAGGGCGATGCTCAGCTCACCTTCCCAGTCAGTCGCGGACTGCCCGGCCCGGGCATAGATCAGGTCGAGAGACACCCGCGCAAAGGCGGACTGGGCCGCATCAATGGACGCCTGCCCCATTTTCGCATCATGATCCCGGCCCAGCGAGACCAGGGCCTCATCATCAAAGCTCTGCACGCCCAGGGACAGACGGTTGATCCCGGCCGCGGCCATGTCGGCAAAGCCCGCCTGGTCCTTGGGATTGGCTTCCAGGCCGATCTCCGCGCCGGACGCCAGGCCCCAGAGCCGGTCCGCCGTTTCGATCACCCGGGACAGCTTCGCCTGGGTCATCAGGGAGGGCGTGCCACCGCCGAAATGCAGGCTCACGAGCGGGCGCGGACCAGTGCGCTCCCGCCAGACGGCCATGTCCTGCAGAATGGCCTCCAGCAGGGCTTCACCATCATTGCGCGGCCGGTAGACGTTGAAATCGCAATAGGGACAGATCCGTGCGCAATAGGGCCAATGGACATAGAGCCCCAGCGCCCCACTGAGATCACCACCGGCCGGTGCCGTATCCGAAGGACTGGCCGTCACGCCTTGAACTCGGCCCGGATCATGGCGTCCAGCGCCCGGCCGCGATGGCTGAGCGCCCGTTTCTCTTCGGGGGTCATCTGGGAGAAGCTCCGCGTCTCGCCTTGCGGCTGGAAGACCGGATCATAGCCGAACCCGCCATCGCCCCGGGGTGGCCAGACGATCTCGCCCACGACCTCTCCCCGATAGTGCGCCACAGAACCGTCAGGCCGGGCGAGAGCAATCACACAGACAAAACGGGCCGTCCGGTCCGCGCTGTCCCCCAGCTCGTCCTGCACGCGCTGCATGGCCCGCTGGAAATCGCGCGGTTCACCCGCCCAGCGCGCGGAATAAATGCCCGGCGCACCGTCCAGCGCATCCACGGCGAGGCCGGAATCATCGGCCAGACAGACCAGGCCGGTGGCCTCGCAGGCCGCCTTCGCCTTGAGCGCCGCATTGCCTTCAAAGCTGGATTCCGTCTCCTCCGGCTCGGGCAAATCGAGTTCAGCCGCGCTTTTCAGAGCAATGCCGAAAGGCGCCAGAATTGCCGTCAACTCTTTGATTTTACCCGCATTATGGCTTGCCAACACCCAGGTTTCGCGCTCGCTCATAGACCTCATCCGCTCCGGTTTCTTATCGCCTTTCGAAAAATTCATATCGAAAAACGATATTTTTTGCTTGCGCCCCCGGATCATTCCGTTTATCGATAAACAACAAGGACGGGAGACACCGTCCCACACGCAAGACAGATAACGTGAATTGGTCAGATACAAGAGAAAGGAAACAGGAAATGGTCAGGTCCAACAATTCCAGCTTTCGCACGGTCGCTTCGATTGCGGTCAATGTGATGCTGCTGGTTTCGGTTGCCGCCGGTGCGTTCTACGCAATTGCCCCGGTTGCTGCATGATTGCTAAGGACGGGTGAGGCCTGACGAACGGAGTGCCGTTCACAGGCCTCATCTGCGAAACGGGAAGGGGCGGGCATGAAAACACTGGGCCAAGGCTCACTAGCCTCCATCATCAAGGTGGTGCTCGACATCGTCTGGTATATCGCCTGGGCGTTACTCGCCTTTGCGGCGCTGGTCATTCTCGCGGCCGGAGCGACGCTGGTGATGGATTTGCTGGGTTATTCGCCCGGCCCGATATCGGAATTGCTGCAGCTGATCCGCAATCATGGCTGGATCTTCCCCATCCTCGTGGCGGAGATCATTGCCTTCATGATCGTGATCGACCGCCTGCGCCGGATTTTTGCCACCCTGATTACGGGTGACCCCTTTGTGCCTGAAAATGCAGGGCATTTGCGGGTGATCGCCCTGGCGATCGGTGGCTATCAGATCCTGCGCCACGTCACGCAGGGCGCTGTGGCCATGCTATTGACCATGCTCGACCAGCCGGTGATCGGTGGTCTGGAGCTGACGGCGACGGCGAATATCGACCTGGGCGCCTGGTTTGCGGTGGCAGCCCTGCTGGTACTCGCGGAAGTCTTCCGCGAAGGTGCGAAAATGCGCCAAGAACAAAAACTGACGATTTAGGGAGACGCTGACCATGCCCATCCGCGTCACCCTTGACCGAATGCTCCTCGAGCGCCGCATGTCGCTGACGGAACTCTGCGACCGAGTCGGCATCACCATGGCCAATCTGTCCATCCTCAAGACGGGCAAGGCCAAAGCGGTCCGCTTCTCCACCCTGGAGGCGCTCTGCCGCGAACTCGGCTGCCAACCTGGCGATCTGCTGAGTTTCGACGATGAAGAGGATGAGGAGGATCGCGACGCTGCCGAATAGGCGCGGTGATCCAAAGGAAATCCGGCCGGGTCAAACCGGACGGGTCAGACGGCGGGGGCGGGCCTGCAAGGTCGCCCCTTCCCAAGAGTAGCCTTGCGGGCCGTTTTCAGCCCCCCAGCGCGCTCCCGCCGTCTGTTTCTTCGCCGGTTGCCCGGCGCAGTCCGTGGCTCAGGCCTTCAGAGCCGCCATCTGCATGGCACACAGATCCGCAACACCGGCCTTGGCCAGCGAGAACAATTCGGTGAAATCGCTCTCCGGGATCGGCTTGTCTTCGGCCGTCGCCTGAATTTCAACGATACCGCCATTATCCGTCAGCACAAAATTCGCATCCGCTTCGGCGCGGCGATCTTCCTCATATTCCAGATCCAGCCGGGTTTCCCCGTCGATCACGCCG
The DNA here is from genome assembly GCF_016817355.1 of Maricaulis parjimensis. Classification (GTDB taxonomy): domain Bacteria; phylum Pseudomonadota; class Alphaproteobacteria; order Caulobacterales; family Maricaulaceae; genus Maricaulis; species Maricaulis parjimensis. The sequence continues at coordinate 603,801 of NZ_JADOTT010000001.1, read as the reverse complement.
CAGGAAATCGCGGCCAGCTGGCCATAGACCGGATCGGTTTTCAGCACGCCTTCCTCGATGAGGTAATTGGTCGCCTGTTTCAGCGCCACCCAGGCGCCGGTGATCGCGGCCGTACGCGTGCCGCCATCAGCCTGCAGCACGTCACAATCGATCGTGATCTGGCGCTCACCGAGGGCTTTCAGATCGACCACGGCGCGCAGGGAGCGGCCGATCAGGCGCTGGATTTCCTGGGTGCGGCCGGACTGTTTGCCGGCCGCCGCCTCCCGGCGCGAACGCGTATGGGTGGAGCGCGGCAGCATGCCGTATTCCGCCGTCACCCAGCCCTTGCCGCCACCGCGCAGCCAGGGCGGGACGCTTTCCTCGATCGAGGCCGTACACAGGACATGTGTCCCGCCGAACCGGGCCAGGCAGGAACCTTCCGCATACAGGGAAGCGCCCGCTTCCAGCGTTACAGCCCGCATCGCATCGCGTGCCCGTCCCATCGGTCTCATATCGTCTCTCCGGATTGTTGTTGGTCTAGGCTGGTAGACGGATGCGCCGCCCGCTTCAAGCGCCGGCGACAAACACGCCTGCGCCAATAGGAATTGAACCTTGTGCCGGGCACGACTAATTCAGGGATATGAGCCCGACCCCGCACGCATCGGCACTGGCCGCCCTCGATGACCGCATGCGCACGATCTTCCGAGAGATCGTGGAAGCCTATCTGCGCTCGGGCGAACCGGTCGGGTCGCGAACCCTGTCCCAGGCCGGCAATCTCACCCTGTCCCCGGCCTCGATCCGGAACACGATGGCCGATCTGGCCCAGCTGGGCCTGTTGACCGCGCCCCATTCCAGCGCCGGACGCATGCCGACCCATGCCGGTCTGCGCCTCTTCGTGGACGGTCTGTTGCAGGTCGGCGAGCTGAGTGCGGATGAACGCAAGGCGATCGAGGGCAAGGTGGTGCGCTCCGGCCGCACGACACAGGACCTTCTGTCGGAGGCCTCTTCCCTGCTTAGCGGGCTGGCGGGCGGAGCCGGGCTTGTGGTGACGCCCAAGCGGGAAGCGCCGCTGCGCCATGTCGAATTTGTCCCGCTCTCAGCGCAGGAAGTGCTCGGCATTCTCGTCTTCGAGGATGGATCGGTTGAAAACCGGCTGATGCGGACACCGGAAGGCATGTTCCCGGCCACGCTGGTGGAAGCGGGCAATTACCTCTCCGCGCGCCTGAAGGGCCGCAGCCTGGACGAGGCCCGAAAGGCCATCGCCCAGGAGATCGACGAGCGCCGGGCCCAACTCGACACAGCGGCAGAAACCCTGGTGAAGCAGGGGCTGGCCGACTGGACCGGCCGCAAGGATGACCGCGCCCTGATCGTGCGCGGCCAGGCCCGTCTGCTGGAAAGCGTGGATGCGGCGAGTGATCTGGAACGCATCCGCATGCTGTTCGAGGATATCGAGCGCAAGGAAGAGCTGATCACCCTTCTGGACAAGGCGCGCGACGGGGATGGCGTCCGCCTCTTCATTGGTGCGGAAAATCCCTTGTTCAGCCTGTCGGGTTCAAGCGTGATCGTGGCTCCCTATATGAATTCGGAACAGGAAATCATCGGCGCGCTGGGTGTAATTGGCCCCACGCGTTTGAACTATGCCCGTGTTATTCCGCTGGTCGATTACACAGCCCGTGTCGTCGGCCAGATCCTGGACGGCACGCGACGAGAGTGAAGAAGACCATGAGCGAGAACGAAAACATCACGCCGGAAACCGAAGCCGAAGAGGCCACCACCGAGGCAGACGCCACGTCGCCCGAAGCGGTGATCGCCGAGCTGACCGCCGAGATCGACACGCTGCGCGACGACAAGCTGCGCGCCCTGGCCGACGCCCAGAACACGCGCCGCCGTGCCGAAAAGGAAATCTCGGACGCCCGGGTCTATTCCGTGTCGAATTTCGCCAAAGACATGCTGGATGTGGCGGACAACCTCTCCCGCGCCCTGGCTGCCCTGGATCCGGAACAGCTGGAAACTGCCTCCGAAGGTTTGAGAAACCTGGTCGAGGGCATCGCCATGACCGAGAAATCGCTGCTCTCCAAGATGGAGCGGCATGGCGTGAAAATGATCGATCCGGCGCCCGGAGATGTGTTCGACCCGAACCGTCACCAGGCCGTCGCCCAGATCCCGTCCGACCAGCCTTCCGGCAAGATCGCCAATGTCATGCAAACCGGTTTCGTGATCGGCGATCGCACGCTTCGCGCCGCCATGGTCGCTGTCTCCGCTGGCCAACCCGGTGGCAGCCCGACCGGTGATGCGGGCGGCAATGTCGACCTGAAGGCCTGATCCGCAAAGCCGGCTCGCCAGAGCGGCCAAGCTCGGACATGATGGCCCCTTATTCGGGGGAGACACCACATGCTGCCGAACTGGGCGATGCAAGCCATGAACGTCCTGACCCAGGGCTTTATCCTGGTACTGGGGGCGCTCGCCCTGGTCGCGCTGGTTTTCTACATCATCGATATCAGCCAGACGCGGGACACGGTCCGGCGCAACTATCCGCTGGTCGGCCGGTTCCGGAACCTGTTCAGCCATCTGGGCGAATTCTTCCGCCAGTACTTTTTTGCGCTTGATCGCGAGGAACTCCCTTTCAACCGCGCTGAGCGGGAATGGGTCTACCGCGCAGCCCGTGGCGAAGGCGGGACTATTCCCTTCGGCTCCACCAAGCCAATGGACAAGCCCGGAACGGCGATCTTCCTCAACCATCCCTTCCCGCCCCTGGATGATCATGCCGCCGAGACACAGCCCCTGCGCATCGGTGCCGGTGCGCGGCAACCTTTTGATGCGCCGTCCTTCTTCAACATTTCCGGCATGAGCTATGGCGCCCTGTCCAAGCCGGCTGTGCGTGCGCTGTCCCGCGGGGCCGCGAAGGCGGGCATCTGGATGAATACGGGCGAGGGTGGTCTGTCACCCATGCATCTGGAAGGCGGCTGCGACATCGTTTTCCAGATCGGCACCGCCAAATACGGCGTCCGCGATGAGAGCGGCGGACTGAGTGACGAAAAACTCCGCGCCATCGCCAAGCATGATCAGGTTCGCATGTTCGAGCTCAAGCTCGCCCAGGGCGCCAAACCCGGCAAGGGTGGCATCCTGCCGGGTGCCAAGGTAACGCCGGAAATTGCCGCCATTCGCGGGATCGAGCCGGGAAGGGATTCCATTTCCCCCAACCGGCATCCCGAATTCGACACTGTAGACGGCTTGCTGGACATGATCGTTCATATCCGGGAGATCACCGGAAAACCCTGTGGCTTCAAAGGTGTGATCAGCGATCCGGCCTTCCTGGACGATCTGTTCGAGGCCGTTACTCGCCGGGGTATCGACTGCGCGCCCGATTTCATCACCGTCGATGGCGGGGATGGCGGCACCGGGGCGGCACCGATGGCGCTGATGGACAATGTCGGCCTGCCCCTGCGCGAAGCCCTGCCCATGCTGGTTGCCCTGCGGGACCAATACGGGCTGAAGGACCGGATCCGGATCATCGCCTCTGGCAAACTCCTGATACCCGGTCATGCGGCCTGGGCCATCGCCGCCGGTGCCGACTTCATTCAGTGTGCCCGCGGTTTCATGTTCTCGCTGGGCTGTATCCAGGCGCTCAAATGTCATCGCAATACTTGCCCGACCGGGATCACGACGCATGACAAGCGGCTGCAGCGCGGCCTGGTGGTCCGGGACAAGGCGGAGAAGGTCGCGGAATATGCCCGCACGATCCGCCAGCATGTGGAAATGATTGCGCATTCCTGCGGAGTCGCCGAGCCGCGCGAATTGCGCCCGCATCATGTTCGCATCGTGCTGGGTGACGGACGGTCCGTACCCATGGCCAGCCTGCCCGCCATTCCGCCGCGCCCGGCCAATAATCCAGAGGCGCGTGTCTGAGATGGCCGCCGCTCTCTTCACCCTGCGCCTGGTCCACACGCTGATCGTCATCCTGTGTGTCGGCATGCTGATCCCGCTCTATCACTATGCCCTGACCGGAAATGGCGGCCTGTGGGCGGCCCTGGCCATGGTGGCGCCGATGGCTGTGCTGATCGGCATTCTGCTCAACAAGGGCACCTGCATCCTGCAAACCCTGGCCTGCCGCATGACCGGGCGCACGGAGGGCTGGGAGCGTGATGTTTTCTTCCTGCCGGAAAGCTGGGCGCTGAAAGTCATCCCCGTCACGGTCCCGGTTTTCACGCTGGGTGTCTTCGCCGCCCTGGCGCGCTGGTTCTGGGGCTGAACCGCCTGTCCAAAGCTTCATGCCGCTGTAAACACAGCAATGCCTCTGCCCCGCTACACCGGGACCGGGACAGAGGAGGGATTTCACCATGTTGCCCATGCTGATGGTTGCGACCAGCCTGCAAACGGCAGAGCCGGCCGGGGATATTGCGGCGGAAGCCGCGCTGATCGAACAGGCTCGCCAGATCATCGCAGACCAGGGTGCGGCGCTGTGGCCGGGCTATGACACGGCACCTGGCACCATCCTTCTGATCAAGGACGAGCAGGAATTTCTCCTGTGCCATCACCGTCAGGCAGGCGGATTTTCCGACCCCCAGGACGCACCGGTTTCCGGCTGCCGGATGCAGACCCGCGCACGCCAGTTCAATCCGGCCTTCCTGGCCAGCTTCCCAGCTGTGGAAGGCACACCAACCATGGTGGTCGGAACACCGGAAGCCACGGGCCGCTCGCCGGACGCCTGGATGCTGACCCTGCTGCACGAGCATCTGCACCAGTTCCAGGACAGCCTGCCGGGGCAGTGGGACGCCACCCTCGCCCTTGACCTGGATGGGGGCGACACGTCCGGCATGTGGATGCTGAACTATCCCTTCCCCTATGAGACAGCCGCCCCGGCCGCCCGCGCCCTGGCGGACCAGGCCTTGCGCACCCTCGCAGCCCGCGGAAGTGCGGATTTCGCCGCCGAGGCCCGCGCCTATGCCGAGGCCCGCCAGGCTTTTCGGGCCGGTCTGAGCCCGGCAGAGGCGCGCTATTATGACTTCCAGATCTGGAAGGAGGGCGTGGCCCGTTGGGTGGAGCTGGAACTGGCCCGGATGGTGGCCGCCGGCCAGCCGGAACTGGCTCATCTGGCCGAGGGCCAGGAAGACCGGCTCATCGCCAGTCTGGAAAGCATGAACATGACCGCCTGGCAGCGTGAAGTATTCTACGGGATGGGCGCTGCGGACGCGGAAATCCTCGACCAGACGGACCCAGCCTGGCGCGAGCTCTATCTCTCACATCGCTTTGACATGAATGCCATTTTCGAGGCGGTTCTTCCCACAGCCAATGACTAGGTGCCCATTGCCGGAATCGTCACCCGCCGCAGTGTCAGATTGATGCGGCCACCGCCGGGAAAGGCCTCCGGTGGCAGGAGGGTGGAAGTGCAGGGATAGATCCGGTCAACGCCATGATAACAACGCCTTGCGTCGCCCCCCAGAACCACGACATCGCCGGACGACAGGACCAGCGATGAGGTCCGCCCCTTGCGTTCCGGACCACCGATGCGGAAGCGGGCCTTGTCGCCCAGCGAGATCGAGACCACTGCGGCATCCGTGGCTTCCTCGTCCCAGTCGATGTGCAAGCCCATCTTGCTGTCCGGCCCGTACCAATTGACCAGACAGGCTTCCGGCGGGGCAGGGTAATCCGACACCTTGTGCCACAAATCCAGCAAGGCGGGCGGCATGTCCGGCCAGGCCGCTCCGGTTTCCGGATGGGCGGGCTCATAGCGATAACCCTTCGCCTTGTCGGTGACCCAGCCCAGCGGGCCGAAATTCGTCATCTTCACCGATAGCGGCTGGCCGGTCCGGGGCATGGAGGGACGCCAGAAGGGCGCGCTTTGCGTCGTCGCCATGACAGCTTCGATCAGGGACATCTGGGCCGCGCGATCGAAAAAGCCGGGCAGGAAACGGAAACCGGACGGGGGTGAAACAGGGGCTGGCATGGCATCAAGAATGGGTCAGGCCGGCATCAGCTTCCACCCGGAATATGTGCAAAACGGGTGCTCCATGGCACCAAAACCGGTTCAAACCGGGTCTGATGCAGCTGAATCTGCATGTTATATGCACCCGCCCTTGCGTTGCCCCTCACCCCTCCCTAAATCGCCTACCAAGCGCGGGGTTATTCCCTGCAAACACTGAACCACGCCGGCGGCGGCATCGCCGGTTTTATCAATGACGATCCCGAAGGGGACGGAAGGCGGCAGACGCGGTGCTTTGTCAAAAGGCCCGTCTGTGCAGATCCGGTCCCGCTTGGAAAAACGGAGAGACGATCAATGAGCAAGGTTATCGGCATCGACCTGGGTACCACCAACTCGTGTGTGGCTGTGATGGAAAACGGCCAGCCCAAGGTCATCGAGAACTCTGAAGGCGCCCGGACCACCCCGTCCGTCGTCGCATTCACGGAAGACGGCGAGCGCCTGATCGGCCAGCCGGCGAAACGCCAGGCCGTCACCAACCCCGACTACACGTTTTTTGCCATCAAGCGCCTGATCGGCCGCAATATGGACGACCCGACGGTCAAGAAGGACATCGACATGGTGCCCTATTCGATCGTGCCGTCGGAAAACAATGCTGCCTGGGTCAAGGGCCGCGACAAGAAATACGCCCCGTCGGAAATTTCCGCCTTCACCCTCCAGAAGATGAAGGAAACCGCGGAATCCTATCTGGGCGAAACGGTCGAGAAAGCCGTTATCACGGTTCCGGCCTATTTCGACGACGCCCAGCGTCAGGCCACCAAGGACGCCGGCAAGATTGCCGGTCTGGAAGTCCTGCGCATCATCAATGAACCGACCGCTGCAGCCCTGGCCTATGGCCTGGACAAGGGCGAGAACAAGACGATCGCCGTGTTCGACCTCGGCGGTGGTACGTTCGACGTCTCCATCCTGGAAATCGGTGATGGCGTGTTCGAGGTGAAGGCCACCAATGGTGACACCTTCCTCGGCGGTGAAGACTTCGACATGCGTATCGTCGAATACCTCGCGGACGAGTTCAAAAAGGAAAACGGCATTGACCTGAAGGCCGACAAGCTGGCTCTCCAGCGCCTGAAGGAAGAAGCCGAGAAGGCCAAGAAGGAACTCTCCTCGGCCACCTCCTATGAAGTGAACCTGCCCTTCATCACGGCCGATGCCTCGGGTCCCAAACACCTGAACATCAAACTCTCCCGCGCCAAGCTGGAAGCCCTGGTCGAAGACCTGGTCAAGCGGACGCTGGAGCCGTGCAAGAAGGCCCTGAAGGATGCGGGCCTGAGCGCATCCGACATTGACGATATCGTCCTGGTCGGCGGCATGACCCGCATGCCCAAGGTGCAGGAAGCCGTGAAAGGCTTCTTCGGCAAAGATCCGCACAAGGGTGTGAACCCGGACGAAGTGGTGGCCATGGGTGCCGCCATCCAGGCCGGCGTTCTGCAGGGTGATGTGAAAGACGTCCTGCTGCTCGACGTGACCCCGCTCTCGCTGGGTATCGAAACGCTGGGCGGTGTCTTCACCCGCCTGATCGAGCGCAACACCACGATCCCGACCAAGAAGTCGCAGACTTTCTCGACCGCGGACGACAACCAGACCGCCGTGACCATCCGGGTTTCCCAGGGTGAGCGCGAAATGGCAGCCGACAACAAGCTGCTGGGTCAGTTCGACCTGGTCGGCATCCCGCCGGCCCCGCGCGGCCTGCCGCAGATCGAAGTGACCTTCGACATCGACGCCAACGGTATCGTCAACGTGTCCGCCAAGGACAAAGCGACCGGCAAGGAACAGGCGATCCGCATCCAGGCCTCCGGTGGTCTGTCGGATGACGAGATCGACAACATGGTCAAGGACGCCGAGGCGAATGCCGACGCGGACAAGAAGCGCAAGGAACTGGTCGAGGCCCGCAATGGTGCCGAAGCCATGGTCCACCAGACCGAAAAACAGCTCGAGGAATTCGGCGACAAGGTCCCGGCTGCCGACAAGGAAGCCATCGAGACCGCGCTGAACGAGCTGAAAGAGGTCAAGGATGGCGAGGATCTGGAAGCCATCCAGCAGAAGACGCAAGCACTGGTCCAGGCGGCCATGAAGCTCGGCGAGGCCATGTATGCGGCCCAGCAGACCGAAGCGGCCGAGGCCGACGCCAAGGCGGATGCCGAAGGCGATGACGACGTGGTCGACGCGGAATTCTCCGAAGTCGACGACGAAGCCAAAAAGGACAGCTAAGGTCCGGATGTTCGGGGCGGTTGCAGCGCAGCCGCCCCTTGTCCGGCCTTGAGGTGTCCAAATGGACCGTCCCGATCCGATCTCTGCTCCGTTTGGAGCTTTCGCCCTTCCCGCTTTTTCGGAGCGGATGCGGCGCCTTCCGATGTCCCTGCCGCTGAACGGGCTGCGCCGCGCGGCGGAGACCGTGGTGCGGCGTGCGCTCATGTCGGGCGGACGCGAGATCGCCGATATCGAGGTCTTCCCCGGACAGTTTGCCCGCCTCCATCTGCGCGATAATCGTTGCGAGAAACGCGTGTTTGCAGGCTCGCGGACCTGGGATGATGCGGAGCGGGCCGAAATCCGCCAGCGCATGGCCGCTCATTCCGGCGACAGGCCCTTCGTGTTTGTCGATGCCGGCGCCAATGCCGGGCTTTATACCCTGTCCGTGCTGGCCGATGCCCGCAATCTGGGCAAGCCGGTGAAGGTGATCGCGGTCGAGCCGGATCCGGAAAATCGGCGGCGGCTGGAATTCAATCTGACAGCCTCGACGGCGGATGATGTGACAGTTGCACCTGTCGCCCTTGGCGCGGAAGTGGGTGAAGTCCATCTCTCTGTCAGCGGCCGCAATCGCGGTGAGGTCCATGTCGAGGAAGGTGGAGACGGCGTGACCGTTCCCCTGCGCCCGCTGGGACAGGTACTGACAGAGAACGGTATCGACCGGGTCGATGTGATGAAAATCGACATCGAAGGCTATGAGACGCCCGTGCTTAACGCGTTCTTCGCGGACTCTCCGCGAAACCTGTGGCCGGGCATGATTTTGATCGAGACGCGGCACGATGCCGCGATCGAGGACAGTGCCGCCGGACTGTGCCTGAAGCACGGTTACAGCGTGGCCAAACAAATGCGGCAGAACGCGGTTCTGGTTCTGCAAGACGGTGAAGTGTGATGAGCAAGCGTGATTTCTACGAAGTCCTGGGTGTCGAACGCGGTGTCGACGAAAAGGCGCTGAAAAGCGCCTACCGCAAGCTCGCCATGCAATACCATCCGGACCGCAATCCGGGTGATGAAGAAGCCGAAGCCAAGTTCAAGGAAGTCGGCGAGGCCTATGCCGTGCTGTCGGACGCTGACAAGCGCGCTGCCTATGACCGGATGGGTCATGCTGCCTTCGAACAGGGCGGAATGGGCGGCGGTCAGGGCCCGTTCGGCGGCGGGGCTGGCGCAGCCGAATTTGCCGATATTTTCGAACAGGTCTTCGGCGAAGCCTTCAATATGGGCGGCGGACGCCGCGGCGGTGGCCGTGCCCGCTCCGGACCGGCCCGCGGTGCCGATCTGCGCTATGACATGGAAATCGCGCTGGAAGATGCCTTCAACGGCAAGGAAGCGACGATCACCGTGCCGACGGCCATGCATTGCGAGCGCTGCGATGGTCAGGGCAATGAGCCGGGCACCGAGCTGGAAACCTGCGGCACCTGCCATGGTGCCGGCCGGATCCGCCGCTCCCAGGGCTTTTTCACGATGGAACAGACCTGTCCGCAATGCGGCGGCCGGGGCCAGTATGTCAAAACCCCCTGCCAGGACTGTGACGGCGTCGGCCGCGTGCGCAAGAACCGCACCCTGAATGTCACCGTGCCGGCCGGTGTCGAAGACGGAACCCGTATCCGCCTGGCCGGTGAGGGCGAAGCCGGGGCCCGTGGCGGGCCGCGCGGCGATCTCTACATCTTCATTTCCGTCAAACCGCACGAGATTTTCGAGCGCGACGGCCCCAATCTCTATTGCCGGGCCCCGGCCTCCATGGTGCAGGCCGCGCTGGGCTGTTCCATGCAGGTGCCGACGATCGAAGGCGGCAAGGCCGAGATGAAAATCCCCGAAGGCGCCCAGACCGGCCGCCGCATGCGTCTGCGCGGCAAGGGCATGCCCCGTCTGCGCGGCGGACCGCGCGGCGACATGGTGGTCGAGCTCTTTGTGGAAACCCCGCGCAATCTGTGCGACCGCCAGAAAGAGCTGCTGAAGGAATTCTGCGACCTCTCCGGCGAGGGCTGCAATCCCGACAGCGCCGGCTTCTTCAACAAGGTCAAACAGTTCTGGGATGACGTCACCACGGATGACGGCCGCCCCAACGCGAACTGATCCGGCGGGGTCGATCCGCCCAGACCGCGGATGACACAGGCAGGGGATGGGCTTACCACTATCCCCATGGATGCTTCGCCGACTGAAAACACGCCGAAAACCGCGACAGAACCCGGCTTTTTCCAGCCGGCGGAGGTGCATGCCTATCGTCTGTCGCCCTTTGGCTTCCGGCTGACGACACTCCTCATTTTCGCGGTGCTTTATGGCGCCTATATCCTGATCGCCGAGCTATCGAGCGGGCCGAGCCTGTTCGAGACCGGGCCGGACGGGCAGGTCCTGCTGACCCGGGTGGCCTGGATCGCGATCGTCCTGTCGCTGATCTTCACCGCGGGCACCGCTTTCACGGAAAACGGAATGCGGCTGTGGGCCCTGGAAGCCGATGACCTGGCCGCGGCCCTGGGCGGGGCGGGGGCCGAGGAGGCGCGCAAACTTCCGCTGGGCATTCCGGTCAGCTGGCGCGGACGCTATGTCATCCTGTTTCTGGCCGGGGCCGCCGCCGGTCTGGGCTTCAATGTCTTCATGATCCTGGGCAATGGGTTCACGATTTCAGGCTATCTCGGCTCGGTGGGGCTCTGGTTCCTGCTCGTCTCACCCTTCCTTTACGGGATCGGTTTCCGGGCCGGCGCCGATGTGGCGCGCGAGAGCGGCGTCCTGAAAGCCATCATCCGCGAGCATCTGGAGGTCGACCTCTTCCATCTGGACCAGCTGGAAGTGTTTGGCCGGATCGGCCTGCGCAGCGCACGCACCTGGATGATCATGGCCGCCATCATCCTGCTCTTCCTGATCAATCCGAACGCCCCGGACGAGTTGTTTGCGACCGACCAGCTGGGCATGACGATTCCGGTGGTCACGGCCTCGGTTCTGGGGGGGCTCTTTCTGCTCGCCAGCGCGCTCTATCCTGTCCATGCCAAGATCCGCGCCGCCAAACAGGCTGAGCTGGACCGGATTCATGGTGAAATGGCGCAAATGCGGGACAAGGCGCTTTCCGGAGACGCGGAGGCCGCATCCGCCCTGGCCGGGCTGACCGATTATGAAATCTGGGTGAATAATCTGCGCGAATGGCCGGTCTCGGCCAGCGTGACGACGCGGTTTTCCCTCTACATCCTCTTGCCCGTCATCCCGATTGTCGGGTCCTATTTGTTCGAAAACCTGGCCGACCGGCTGGTGAGTGGAGGCGTTTGATGAGCCGCGAGATCAAGATTGGACTGCTCGGGATCACGGGCCGGCTGGGCAGTGCGATCGGTCGGGCCGTGCTGCAGACACCCGGTCTGCGCCTGAGCGGCGCCGTTGTGCGCTCCGGCTCGGCCCTGGACGGGCTGGATGTCGGCGTGGAGCTGACGGGCGAACCCTGCGGCACCTTCGCCTCGGTTTCCTTCGAAGCCGGACTTGCCGGGGCCGATATCGTGATCGATGCCAGCCTCCCGGAACTCACCGCGTCGGCAGCCAATTATCTGGCAAAACAGGGAAATATCGGTTTTGTCAGTGGAGTGACAGGGTTGGATTCCGACCAGATGAAAACCCTGGAAAGCGCCTGTGAACACATCCCGGTCCTGCACGCCGGAAACTTCTCCCTGGGTGTCGCCATGGCCGAGCGCCTGGTCGCGATGGCCGCCAGTCTGCCGGCCGCCGACTGGGATATCGAGATCGAGGAAAGCCATCACCGCATGAAGGCCGATGCCCCGTCCGGAACGGCGCTCATGCTCGGGCGGGCCGCGGCCAATACGCGCGGCGTGGACCTTGAAGCGAACGTCGACTGGGCCCGCCACGGACATACGGGCGCCCGGGAGACCGGCAAGATCGGTTTCGCTGTGACAAGAGGCGGGGGGATTATCGGCGAGCATGCCGTGCGTTTCCTCTCCAGCGAGGAAGAGATCAGCATTTCCCACCGCGCCTTTGACCGCAGCGTGTTTGCGCGCGGCGCTGTCACCGCCGCTGCCTGGCTCAAACCGGAGAGCGGCTTGCGGGCGCCCGGCCTCTATACGATGCAGGATGTCGTTAGCGGCGCGGCCTAATCGCCCTGCACAACATGGGTCATGGCGAGAACACGCGTGATCTGGCCTCGAAACAGGGCGACCCCGTCATCCGTCATGAAGCGTTCCTGTGCGGCCAGCGCATGAGCCAGCGTGTCCCATTCCACCTGGTCGACAAAGACATGGCCACCCTTCGGCTGGGCATAGATCGTCCAGCTGACAAAGCCGGGATAGTGGGCGAGAGCCTGGCGGGCCTGGCCCCGGCCCCGCTCTGCCTCGACCGGGTCGGACACTTCATAAGTCACGATTTCAAAAACGGTTTTGTCGCTCATTCAAGCCTCCAACTGGCGCGAACACGCCTTATACGCTCCGCCAACTGACAACATGATGTCAGGATAGGCGACGCTCGACTGTGTTCCACGTGAAACGGCGCCACTTGCCCCGCCCCACAAATGCTGACATCTTCCCGACATAGCGATTGATTTCAGGGGGTGTCAGTGCGCCGCGCCGAACGTCTCATCCGCATTGTCCAGGCCTTGCGCGAAGCCGCGCCGGGTGCGGTCACCGCTCACGAACTGGGACACAAGTTCGAGGTCTCCGAGCGCACGATTTATCGCGATATCGCCCACCTCATCGGATCCGGCGCGCCAATCGATGGTGAGGCGGGGGTCGGCTATGTCCTGCGTCCGGGCTTCGACCTTCCACCGCTGACCTTTTCCTATGAACAACTCGACGCGCTGGCCCTGGGTGCGCGTCTGGTGAAAGCGACGGGCGACAAGGATCTGGCCGCCGCCGCGGCCGAAGCGCTGGCCAAGATCGAGCACGCCCTGCCGGACACGCATCGCGAACGCCTGCGCTCCACCCCCCTGTTCGCATCCTTCCTGGACGAGACCGTGCGCCCGGAAGCTTTCGGCCCGGTGCGCAATGCCATCGCGAACAAGCGCAAGCTGCGCGTGGTCTATAAATCCCTGTCGGATGAGATGACCAAGCGGGTGATCCGTCCGCTGGCGCTGACCTGTTTCGGCCGTGTCTGGCTGCTCTCGGCCTGGTGCGAGATGCGCAATGATTTCCGCCATTTCCGCACGGACCGCATCGAGCGGCTGACCGTGCTGGCGGAAAGCTATGAGGACGAGCCCGGCAAGCGCTTCGAGGACATGCGCAACGCGGCCTAGCCGCTACCAGCTGCCGATATTCTCCATCGACGCCCAGGGTTCCTGCGGCGGCAGGGCGCCATTGCGCTGGAGGAGTTCGATCGAGATACCGTCCGGCGAGCGCACGAAGGCCATATGGCCGTCGCGCGGCGGGCGATTGATCGTATAGCCCATATCCATCAGGCGCTGGCAGGTCTCGTAGACATTATCCATCCGGTAGGCGAGATGGCCGAAATTCCGGCCGCCCGTGTATTCCTCCGGATCCCAATTATGGGTCAGCTCCACACAGGGAAGACCCTCCGGCAGGGGGCCGCCTTCATAGCCCGACGCGGCCACATCTTCCGGTGTGGCCAGGAAAACCAGGGTGAAACGCCCGGCCTCGATATCCTTGCGGCTGACCTGGGTCAGGCCCAGACCTTCACAATAAAAACGCAGGCTGGCCTCCAGGTCCGTGACGCGGACCATGGTGTGAAGATAGCGCATGAAGCTTCCCCTATTCGCTGTCGCTGGCGGCCGGTTTGGGATCAGGCCGCGCTCTCACCGCCCATTTGGGGCGTTTTCGCGGAATGACAACATCATCGAGCGGTTCACCGCGGGCGCGCGCCAGGGCCGGATTGAAACCTTCCGGCCGTCGCGCATGGTGGAGACGCGCCATGACAAAGCCGCACAGGGCCCAGATGCCGCAGAATCCGAAGAACATGTAGAACATCCAGGGGTAATACCCCTCATCATACCAGGGGCCCGCTTCCAGACCGAGCACCAGGATGGGCCAGAGCGCCACCAGTCCCAGCGCGGCGGGCGGGGTGATAACAATCGCCAGGACGAGCGCCCCGGCGATGTAGAGCGCCCAGCGCGGCTCATAGGCGGCGACATAGAGGCGCTCGAAGGTCACCTCATCCACACCTTTCACGGTCTTCGGCTTAGTCTCGCAGCGCTCGGCATATTCGATCCGCGCGTCTTCCATGAGACGGCGGCGCGCGGCGGCCCAACGGACAAGGAAAGCCGCGGCAGCCAGGAGGCCGATCACGGCGGCAATGAAGAGCGGATGATCCATCATCCGCCCAATCTAGCTTGCCGCAGCCTCATAGGCGAGCATGGCGCGCTTGCGTTTGACACCCCAGTGATAGCCGGTCAGCCGGCCATTGCTGGCAAGCACACGGTGGCAGGGGATCAGCCAGGAAATCGGATTGGCACCCACGGCCGCTCCGACGGCCCGCGAGGCTTTGGGCGTGCAAACGGTTTCGGCGATCGCCTTGTAGCTGGTCGTCTGTCCCATCGGGATGTCGAGCAGGGCGCGCCAGACCTGACGCTGCCAGGGCGTGCCGTAAAGGGCGAGGGGGATGGGGTCGCTGTCCCGCGGCGTGAAGATCCGCTCGGCCCATTGCCGGGCCAGCGCATCATCGCGCGCATAATCCGCCGCCGGATAGCGGCACCGCAGATCTTCGAAGCCGGCAGCAATATCCGGATCGGCGAAAGCCAGGGCGGAGAGGCCGCGCGGGGCAATCAGGAAGACCGCATCGCCGAACGGGCTGGGTGCCACACCCCATTTGAAACTGAGCCCGGCGCCCCGGCGCTTGGCGTCGCCCGGCGTGACCGCTTCATGGGCGATGAAGAGATCATGCAGGCGGCCGGGACCGGACAGTCCGGCATCGAAAGCCGCATCAAGCAGGTTCGCGCCGTCATCAAGGGCTTCGCGGGCGGCCTGGTGGGCGAGGGCACCGACATATTTCTTCGGGCTCATCCCGACCCAGCGCGTGAAGACACGCTGGAAATGGTGCGGCGACAGGCCTGCGGAGCGGGCCGCCGCATCCAGATCAGGATGGGATTGCCAATTCTCGCCGAGGAATTCGAGCGCATCGGCAATCCGGTCAAAATCGCGGCTCGACTCATCGAGCGTGTAGGTCATCTGGGTCATGCCGCCAGTCTAGGCCTCTGCCGGGTCCGCTCCACCCGGTTCTTGCGCCTCCGCTGAGGACAGGGATTGGCGCGCAGCATGGATGGCTTTTTCCAGGGCCTTGGCAAAAGCCCCCCGCTCGGGCGGGCTGAGGAATTGGCCGAGAACCAGCGCCCTTCCATGGGCTGTCAGGGCCACTTGGGCATGGTGAGCTTTCGGATCGATCAGGCGCAGCGTTACCCAGGCCGTCGGCAGGCGATAGCGGCGGCGGTGGCCGGTGGGCAATTGACGAACGACTTCGATATCGCGCCCGTCCACCCGGACATATTCCCGGGCCCGTCCATCCCGGTAGGAAATCCGGAAGGCCAGCCAGACCAGAAACACGTCCAGCCCGAAAAAGGGCAGGACCGGCCAGGCCCCCAGCGCCATGTAGAAAAGGCCGGCTGTAAAGGAGATCAGGCTGATCGACGCCATCAGCGCAATGAAAGCGGGATTGGCGAGCGAGCGGTTCGGCGCCAGCTCGGCCTCCATGAAGACCGGACCGTTAAAGCGTTCAACGGCTTCAGCCTCGGCCGGCCATGTTTCCACGAGCGTTCTCATCCGTCTCAAGATACGCCGCAGTGCGGAAATTGCCACGTGACGGATGTGCCAATTCTGCCTAATCCGTAGCTATGAGCGAACTCGTTGCAACATTTGCCACTTTTGCCCTCACAGTCCTTGTGATCGAGCTGACGCCGGGTCCCAACATGGCCTGGCTGGCCGTCTTGAGCGCCGACCGGGGCCGGCCGGCCGGGTTTTCTGCGGTTCTGGGGGTGACTCTGGGCCAGCTCATCATCGGTCTTCTGGCCGCCCTGGGCCTGGCCGCCATTGTCGCGCGGACACCCTGGCTGTTTGAACTCCTGCGCAATGCCGGGACCCTCTACCTGCTCTATCTGGCCTGGGAGGGCTGGCGCCATGCCGGCGAGAGTTCACCGGCCCGCCTGAACGGCAATCTGCGCCGGCATTTCATGGACGGGCTGGTGATCAACCTGCTCAACCCCAAGGCTGCGCTCTTCTTCCTGATCGTCCTGCCGGACTATATCCTCTCCGGACGCCCGGCCCTGCCCCAGGCCGTGTGTCTGACCCTGATCGCCGTCGCCATTGCCATGGCCATCCATGCCGTGATCGTTCTGCTGGCCGCCCGGGCCGCCGCCTTCCTGCAGACACCGCAAAGGACGCTCTGGTTCCGCCGGGTTCTGGCTGTATTACTGGCCCTGATCGCGATCTGGCTGTTTCTGGACACAGCCCCCGTCTGATTGGAGCCCGCCATGCCCGCCGCCAAGCCCAAAAAGAAGCCCGCCAAGCGCGCGCCGCGCGGTCTCAACCGGGAACAGGCCCATGATCTCATGGCGCGCCTGGCGCAGGACCGGCCCGATCCGCGGACAGAGCTGGACTATACCAATCCCTACACACTCCTGGTCGCGGTCGCCCTGTCAGCCCAGGCCACTGATGTCGGTGTGAACAAGGCCACGAAGCTCTTGTTCCAGGAAGCCGATACGCCGGAGAAAATGGTCGCCCTGGGCGAGGATCATGTGCGCGACCGGATCAAGACGATCGGCCTGTTCCGCAACAAGGCCAAGAATGTCATCGCCCTGTCCAAAATCCTGATTGAACGCCATGGCGGCGAAGTGCCGGCCGACCAGGCCGCGCTGGAAGCCCTGCCGGGGGTCGGGCGCAAGACCGCCAATGTGGTGATGAATGAAGCTTTCGGCGTGCCCACGATCGCGGTGGACACGCATATCTTCCGCGTTTCCAACCGCACCAAGCTTGCCCCGGGCAAGGACCCGCTGGCCGTCGAACTGCGCCTGGAAAAGATCGTGCCCGAGGAATTCAAGCAGGGCGCCCATCACTGGCTGATCCTGCACGGCCGCTATGTCTGCAAGGCGAGGAAGCCGGAATGCTGGCGCTGCCCGGTCGAGGATCTCTGCGCCTTCAAGGAGAAGACGCCGGCGCCGAAGGGTGCTTAGGCCGTCACTGGCTTGTCCCACTCATCTCGCCCGGCCACGCCTAGCGGACGGGGCAGAAAGCGCAGCGCCTCATAATTGGCGAACCAGAGGATGACATAGCCCTGCAGGGTCACGCCGATCATGAGCAGGGTCAGCGGATGGAAAAGGCCGACCACGACAATCTGCTGGAGCGAAAACACCATCAGAAAGCCGGTCCAGACGAGATTGAAGATTTGCAGACAGAACAGGCTGATCAAGGACGACCACAGATATTGGGGCCAGGACAGGTTACGCGACGTCCGCAAATGCAGGATGATCGCCCCCGCCCAGGCTGGCGGGAACAGGAAGATCAGGAAAAACCAGGGATCCCATTTGCCCCTGCCCCAGCACTGGCCGAAATTGCACCGGTCACCCGGATCAATCTGATAAATGCCCACAAGCCAGGCGATCAGGGGCAAGAGCGCGATCGGCGCAACGGCCAGGCTCGCGATCACGCAGCGGATGATGAGTGCCGGTCTGGCCATCTTTCTTCCCCTTTGCCTCCAGACAGGCTGCCCGGTGGCCGACCATTCGCCAAGGGGGACAGGTCGGATTTCAGTCCCGAACGGCTTCGTTCAGCAAGCGGTCTCTCAGGGCCTCGAGGAACTCATGATTGGATTTGAGCCAGGGGTGGTCCGGATGCTCGATGAAGGCCTTCTCATTCAATCCGGCCTGGATCTCCAGCAAGTCCGGCTTCGTCAGCTTGGCGTGCATGAACTCGCCCATGGCAAAGTCGTCAAAGCTGTCGTTTTCGCCCGTCAGATAGGCATCAATCATGACGCCAATTTGCTGGGTATCGAGATCGTCAAAATTCCAGACACCCTCGATCTTGATGATTTTACTGAAGCCGAAGAACAGCAATAGTTTTTCCCAGAACCCCGCCATCACGAGGTTCCCAGCAAGCGCCCCAGCGCGCGGGCGAAGACCTCACCGATCTTCGGACCCTGTTCCGGGTAGAGATAGGGTTCGATCAGCTCGCACTCGATCAGGGCGAGCTCGCCATCCAGGCCGCGCAGCATGTCGACGCGGGCATAGAGAAGATCGTCCGGCAGAACATCGATGACCGCGCGGGCCAATTCCAGCTCATGCTCGGACGGGTGATGGATTTCCTCATGCCCGCCATATTCCGACTGGACGCGGTAATCGCCCTTGGCCGGGATTTTCCGGGCGCAGTGAGAGAATTCGCCGCCGAAGAAGAGGAAAGCGAACTCGCCCTCTTCAGACACGGCCGGCAGGAAGGGCTGGATCATGCATTCGGCGGGCGGCAGCTTGTCCGCCTGCGGCAGGGCCTCGCCCTTGCGGATCCGGGCCTGGCGCCAGGCGCCCGCGCCCAGGACCGGCTTCACCACAATGTCGTCAGCGCCCAATGCCTCGAATGCCGCCGTGATCGTGCCGGCACCCGCCCTGTCCGCCCAGATCGTCGGGATCATGGGCGCGCCGCGCTCAGCCAGGTCCTTGAGATAGATTTTGCGCATATTCCAACGCATCGTCCCAAGCGGATTGAGCAGGCGCGTGGCCTGGTCCGTGCGCTCCAGCATCGCCATGAAAGCATCGGGCTTTTCCATATAGTCCCAGCACGTGCCCACCATGACGGCGTCATAGGCTGACGGGTCATAGTCCGCTGCGTCCCAGATCACCGGGATGAGATCAATCCCCGCCGCGCGACAGGCTGGCTGCAGCGCGCCGATCTCATGCTCGTATTCAAAATAGTCCAGGCGCGCGTCCGGATGGTCGCGAAACATGCAGGCGGCGGTGAGAAAGGCGACTTTTTTCATGCCCCAGCGCTTAGCCAGAGCCCGTCATGGCGGCAAGCCTTGTTATTCCCCGGCGCTGCGTTTACCCATCGCCCGGACTGACCAGACCCGCCATCAGATGGATTTTCCATGTCCCAAGCCCGATTTGACGTGCTCGCCGTCGGCAATGCCATTGTCGATGTTCTCTCGCCCGCCACGGATGAATTCCTGGCCGCCGAAGGCATCGCCAAGGATGCCATGACGCTGATCGATGAGGACCGGGCCCGCACGCTCTATGCCGCCATGCAGCCGGGAACCGAGGCTTCCGGCGGATCGGCCGCCAATACAGTGGCCGGTATTGCCTCCCTGGGTGGCCGTGCGGCCTATATCGGCAAGGTCGCCGATGACCAGCTGGGCGATATCTTCACCCATGACATTCGCGCCATCGGTGTGCATTTCGACACGCCGTCTCTGAAGGATGGCCCGGCCTCCGGCCGCTGCCTGATCAATGTGACGCCGGATGCCAGCCGGTCCATGTCGACCTTCCTGGGGGCCGCCGCCCTGGTCACCGAAGAGGATGTGGCCGCCGGTGCCGAAGACCTGAAAGCCGCCCAGATCGTCTATCTGGAAGGCTATCTTTTCGACCGGGAAGAGGCGAAACGCGCCTATGTCGCCGCCGCCGAGATGGCCGCCGCCTCCAACCGCAAAACCGCCCTGACTTTGTCGGACGTGTTCTGCGTGGAACGCCACAAGCCTGCTTTCCGCCATCTTGTCGCTAACCATATCGACATTCTCCTGTCGAATGAGGCAGAGCTTCTGGCGCTCTATGACACCGATGACTTCGATACGGCCCTGGCCGCCATTCGCCAGGATGTGGCCATCGCAGCCGTGACCCGTTCGGAGAAGGGCGCGGTCATCACAGCGGGTGATGAGACCGTCTCCGTCCCGGCTGCTCCTGTAACGCAACTCATTGATACAACAGGCGCGGGCGACCTGTTTGCGGCGGGCTTCCTGCTCGGCATTGCCCAGGGAAGAAGCCTGGCTGAAGCGGGTCAGATGGGGGCGATTTCAGCCGCTGAAATCATCTCCCACTATGGCGCTCGCCCGGAAAAGAGCCTGAAACTGCTCGCTGAACAGTCCGGAATTGCCTTTGATTAAAGGCCTCCCGGGCATTTGGCTAAAAACTTAATGAAACTACTCCGGCGTTTTAACCACAATTCAAGTGCTTGCTGTCAGAGTGCACCCTGAGATCGGGTGAGAAGTACGTCTCATCCGGCATTTTTGGTGGTTAAAGCGCGCTCCTTGGGGGGACGCGTGCTCAGGGGTAGACATGGCACCCATCCGCAAAGCGGTGTCGCGAGTAATGCGTTCCTTGGTGATGAAGTTCACGCTTTTCACCGGTGCTCTGATCTTCGCGACCACACTCATGCTGATGACGCTGGAGAATGTTTCGGCCCAGCGTGAAACGCGCAACCTGCTGGTTGATCGCTCACTGGCCTCATTGCAGGCCACAGCGACCCGCCTGGCCGGTGCCGTTTCCGTCAACAATGCCAATTATATCGATCTCTATGTCGACGAGCTGATCAACAGTGTCAGCGCCGAAGAGATGTATGTCCTCAACAATCGCCGTGAAGTCCTGGGTGAGGCCTATTCCGATGGCCGGCCCGAGGGTCAGCTGCGCGCCGCCGACCTCGCCGTGATGGCGCTGGGCGCTGGCGATCTGCGCTATTCCCTGTCGGATGGCGTGCTGGAAATGGCCGCGCCGGTCTATACCGAAGAGCGCCGCCTGGTGGGCATTGTCTATGCCAAGCGCGAACTGTCCGAACTGGTCGCCATGCGCAATGGCGCCCTGCGCCGCCAGACACTGATTGCCCTCTTCGCCTTGGGCATTTTCCTGCCGCTGGCCGCCCTGATTGTCGGTCGCGCCCTGAAACCGGTCCAGACACTGACCGATGCTGCCCGCCTGGCCTCTTCCAAGACGCTGGACATGCGCATCGATGTGAAAACCGGTGACGAGCTGGAAGTGCTGGCGAACGCGTTCAACCGCATGTTTGCCCGCCTCGACGGCAATCTGAAACGCATCCACCGTCTCGCCTATGTCGACATGGTGACGGAACTGCCCAACCGCGAACGCTTCCGCAAGGAAACCGAGCGTGTGGCCCGCAAGGCCCTGGAAGACGGCTCCTCCGGCGCTGTGCTTTTCCTCGACCTGGACCGCTTCAAGCGCGTCAATGACAGTCTGGGGATCGGCGAGGGCGACCGCCTGCTGGAAATGGTTGGCCGCCGTCTGTCCGAAGTGACCCGCGGTTGCGACATGTCCATGGGACTGGAAGAAGCTTCCATGGTGGCCCGTCTGGGCGGTGATGAATTCACCGTTCTCCTGCCGGCCATCCAGGACAGCGCCGATGCGGCGCGCGTCGCCAATAAGCTGGTCGACGCCATCCGTCTTCCCTTCGAGATCTCCGGCCACCAGGTCTTCCTGGGTGTGTCCGTCGGTGTCGCCGTCTTCCCGCAGGACGGGGCCGACCCGGAAACTCTGATGCGTCACGCCGACCTCGCCATGGCCCATGCCAAGCGTGCGGGCGGTTCGGCAGCCCAATTCTTCGAACCGACCATGAACCAGTCCGCCTTCGAGCGCCTGGTGCTGGAGAACGAGCTGCGCGACGCGGTTCAGCATGACCAGCTGGTCGTCTTCTACCAGCCCAAGGTTCTGATGAAGGACGGCACGTGTGCCGGTGCCGAAGCGCTGGTGCGCTGGCAGCACCCGACGGCCGGCCTTCTGTCGCCCGGCGCCTTTATCGAAGCCGCCGAAGAATGCGGCCTGATTGGTGAAATCGGCGACTGGGTCCTGCGTCATGCCTGTCTTGAGGCTGCCGCCTGGCGCCGCAAGGGCATGGAAATTCCGGTCGCGGTGAATGTCTCGGCCATGCAGTTCGAACGCGACGGGTTTGCCGATTCTGTTCTGGATGCCCTGGAAGCCGCCAATCTGCCGCCGCACCTGCTTGAGCTGGAACTGACCGAATCCATCGCCATGGAAAATCCGGAGCGCGTGATCGAACAGGTCCAGCCGCTGCGGGATCGCGGTGTGAACTTCGCCATTGATGATTTCGGTACGGGTCACTCCTCCCTGTCCTATCTGACCCGCATGCCGTTCGACGTGTTCAAGATCGACCAGTCCTTCGTGCGCGACATGACCACGGATCACCACGCCCGCATCGTGGTCGAGACCATCCTGGCCATGGCGAAATCGCTGAAGCTTGAAACGGTGGCTGAAGGCGTGGAGACGGCCGAACAGATGCAGATGCTGCGTGCCCAGGGGGCCACTCTGGCCCAGGGCTTCCTGTTCGGACGGCCGATGCCGTCGACGGATTTCGTCGCGTTTGCGACCGAGAGCCGCGATGACCGGGCCGTCAACGAATAGGCTTTCGGTTCCGCGGGTTTCAGCCTGAAGACTTGATCCTGCCCCTACACTCGGCCACATGCTTGGGTAGACCCAGCGCAAAAGGCCCGAGATGACGCAATCCATGACCCCAGACTATGCCGATGCCAGCCAATGGCGCGGCACCACGATCATCGCCGTGCGCAAGGGCGGGCGTCTCGTCGTGGCCGGTGATGGACAGGTCTCGATCGGCCCGACTGTGATGAAGGGCAATGCCCGCAAGGTCCGGCGCCTGGCCGGTGGCGGCGTGATTGCCGGTTTCGCCGGGGCCACGGCCGACGCCTTCGCGCTGTTTGAACGCCTGGAAGCCAAGCTGGAACAATACCCCGGCCAGCTCGCCCGCGCCTGTGTCGAACTGGCCAAGGATTGGCGCACCGACCGCTATCTGCGCCGGCTGGAAGCCATGCTGATTGTCGGCGACAAGACGGAAACCTTCCTGCTGACCGGCGCTGGCGATGTGCTGGAACCGGAAGATGGCGTGGTTGCTGTCGGTTCGGGTGGCAATTACGCCCTGTCCGCCGCCCGCGCCATTTTCGACTATGAGGAAGACCCGGAAGTCATCGCCCGCAAATCCATGGAGATTGCGGCGCGGATCTGTGTCTATACGAATGAGAACCTGACCGTGGAAACGCTCAGCGCCGACTAGTCCTTTTCCTGCCGGTTTGCCTGATCGAACACGCTGTGCCTAACTTCCCCGGTCCCACAATACCGAGGAAAGGGCACCGCCATGAGCCAGCATGACCCTTCATGCGAAGGAGGCTGTACCTGCGGCCAGGTCCGTTATCGCCTGCAGGGCAAGCCGCTGATCGTCCATTGCTGCCATTGCCGCTGGTGCCAGCGGCAGACGGGCACGGCCTTCGCCCTCAATGCGCTGTTCGAAACCAGCCAGGTGGACATCACACAGGGCCGCGTGGAGAATCTCGACACGGCCTCGCCCAGCGGTCGCGGCCAGACCATTGCCCGTTGTCCGGACTGCAAAATCGCCGTCTGGAGCCATTATTTCATGGGGGGCCTGAAAGAGCGGATCAGCTTCATCCGCGTGGGTACACTGGACAATCCGAACCTTTTGCCGCCGGACGTCCATATCTACACCTCGACCAAACAGCCCTGGGTCATCCTGCCGCCGGAGGATCATGCGGTGGAGGAGTTCTATGACATCAAGGCCACCTGGACGCCCCAGGCCTATGAGCGCCTTCTGGCACTCACGGCGGAGATGAAAGCGGCCAACGCCTGACCGGTCCGCAGCCGGCCTGCATCCGAACCCCGCCTCACAGGCATCCCGGTCGCAAACCCCGACCGGAGATGATGATGCCTGTCCGCTACGCGCTTGCCGCCCTGATCCTGACCGCCAGCCCCGCCCTGGCCCAGGATTTCCCCTATCTGACGCGCGTGGAGAACGGGTTCGAAGCCCAGCACACCCTGCGCCTGCGTTTCGAGGCCGATGAGAGCTGGCGAGCGGCAGAGCCCGTCGATCGCGCCGCCCGGTTCAATGATGTGCCCTTCGAGATCACCCTGTCCGCCTTCCTGCGCCCGGATGCGGCCATCATGGTGCATGCCGAACATGTCGCTGACCTGTCCGGCGCTTCGAATTATGACCGTTTCCCCGAAACCGCCTGGCCCACGCCGGGTTTTCGCGGAGAAGGCCTCCGCTGTCACGACATTCCGTCGGATGTCGTGGAGGGAGAGCATGACCTCGCCTGGCTTCGGGACAATGGCTTCAACCCGGCCGGTTCCATGTGGATCGAACAGCATTTCCTGTCCGGCAATGCCTATAATGATGAGATTGTCATCAGCCTGATCACGCGCGGCGCAAGCTGTGATGAGGCGGATCGGCCCCAAGCCCGTTTTGATGAGATGCACGCCGTGCTGATGGCCCGGCCCCTATCTGACTGACCGGAAGCCCGTCGGCTCAGAATCCGGGAATCCGTCCGCGATCCCGTCGGAACACGCCTTCAGCATTGAGCTGGATCAAGGCAAGGATCAGGAGAAGGTGGAGGGCGATGATCGGGCTGAAAGTCACCCCGCCGACGCCCAGGAAGAATTCGTTCAGCGTGAGCAGGAGACTGTCGATCCGGTAGAGCACAAAGCCGGCCAGGAAAACCGGCAGGATGAGAGCACTGCGGCGCGTCAGGAGCCAGAGACAGAGGATCCACAAGCCGGTCGAGCTGAAGAAAGCCAATTCTTGCCAGAAACCGATGGAGCGGAAGAGGCTGCCCGCATCCCAGCCCCACAGGACAGAAGGTGCCAGACCCAGCCGGACGGCCAGGTCGATGAGGACCCAGCCGAGGGAATACCCGACCGTCAGGAACAGGAGCACAAAGGCCAGACGGTAGATCCATCGCAGATATTGCGATTGATCCAGCCGCTCCACTGACCTCTTGCCCAAGGGCTTTGGAGTTTGAAGTTCCAAGTTCGCATTCCCGAAAAGAGAAACCAGAACACGTTACAGCATCAGTCCGGTAGCATGGGGCTCCTAAAAAATGAATCCGGCGTTAAGGCTCAGCGCGCGAAAATCTGGGCCTCGTCACGAAATGTCTTGAATTCCAGAGCATTACCGGCCGGATCGCGGACGAAAAATGTGCCCTGTTCACCCGCTTCACCCTTGAAGCGGATATAGGGTTCGATGATGAATTCGGTACCGGCCTGTTCGAATGTCTCGGCCAGGGCTTCCCAGTCCGACCAGTCCAGAAGCAGGCCGAAATGGCGAACCGGAACCTGTTTACCATCCACGGCTCCGGCCTTCACCGCACTGCATTCCTCCGGTGCGAGATGCGCCACGATCTGGTGCCCGAACAGGTCGAAATCGACCCAGCTCTCACTGGACCGGCCTTCCGGACAGCCCATCAGCTCACCATAGAAACGGCGGGCCGCCGCCAGGTCATCAACCGGAAATGCCAGGTGGAAACGGGGTCGGGCCATGCTTTTAATGCCTTTCAGGGCTGGTTTCGCGTCCATCCCCTGATTACATCAAGACAAACATCAGGTGATCCTTTTTCTCCATGACCGATTTTACCCCTCGCGAAATTGTCTCCGAACTCGACCGCCACATTGTCGGTCAGGCTGATGCCAAGAAGGCCGTTGCCATTGCCCTGCGCAATCGCTGGCGCCGGCGTCAGCTGGACGATGCTCTGGCTGAGGAAGTCACGCCGAAGAACATTCTGATGATCGGGCCGACCGGTGTCGGCAAGACCGAGATTTCCCGCCGCCTGGCCAAGCTGGCCGGTGCGCCCTTCATCAAGGTGGAAGCGACGAAGTTCACCGAAGTCGGTTATGTCGGCCGCGATGTCGACCAGATCGCCCGCGATCTCGTGGAGGTCGCCATCACCCTGGTGCGCGAGAAAAAGCGCGAGGAAGTAAAGGCCAAGGCCCATACGGCAGCGGAAAACCGGGTTCTGGAAGCCCTCGTCGGCCCAGGTGCCAGCGAAAGCACGAAAGACAGTTTCCGCAAGCGCCTGCGGGCCGGTGAGCTGGACGACAAGGATGTCGAGATCCAGCTGTCGGAAACCGGCTCTCCCATGCAGATGCTGGACATTCCGGGCATGCCGTCCGGCGGCGCCGGGGTCATCAATCTGGGTGATATTTTCGGCAAAGGCTTTCCGAAGAAGACCAAATCCGTGCGGATGAAGGTCAAGGACGCCTATGAACCGCTGATCGAGGAAGAGGCAGACGCCCTGCTCGATGACAGCCAGATCACGGCCGATGCCATCAAGCTGGCGGAAAATGACGGCATCGTCTTCCTGGACGAGATCGACAAGATCGCCGCCCGCTCCGATGCCCGCGGCGGGGATGTCTCACGCGAAGGCGTACAGCGCGACCTGCTGCCGCTGATCGAAGGCACGACCGTGGCGACCAAGCATGGTGCCGTGAAGACGGATCATATCCTCTTCATCGCCTCCGGTGCTTTCCACGTCGCCAAACCCTCCGACATGCTGCCGGAATTGCAGGGCCGCCTGCCGATCCGCGTCGAGCTCAATGCACTGACCGAAGCCGACTTCATCCGCATCCTGACGGAGCCGGAAGCCAATCTGGTCACCCAGTATACGGCGCTGATGAAGACCGAGGGCATGACGCTGGACTTCACGGAAGGGGCGATAAAATCGCTGGCCAAACTGGCTGCCGACGTGAATTCAACGGTAGAGAATATCGGTGCCCGCCGCCTGCAGACCGTGATGGAGAAGCTGGTAGAGGAGATTTCCTACACCGCGTCCGACCGGTCCGGAGAGAGTGTGACGATCGACGAAGCCTATGTCGCCGAGCATGTCGGCGAACTGGCCAAGAATGCCGATCTGTCCAAATTCATTCTTTAGGCCGCACCCGCAGCGTCACGTAATACGCGCCACTACCGCCATGCCGGATATGGGCTGGCGCGCATCCTGACACCTGCTGACGGAATTCCGCTTGTCCCAGCCATTCCGGTAGCTTGCGCCGCAGAACGCCGGGCTCGTCCGGGTAGTCCCAGGGCTCACTCTCGCGCTCACGTGCCTTGTAACCCTTGCCGGTGATTACCAGGACAGTCCGGTAGCCACTGGCATAGGCCATGGAAATGAAATGGCGCAGGGAGGACAGGGCCTGGGCCTGGGTCAGACCGTGCAGATCAATGCGGGCATCGATATCCAGCCGCCCCCTGCGAACCCGTTTCTCGGCACTGCGGTCATGCGGAACCGGCGGATGGTGGACCGCCGCATCCTGCGGCTTGTGGGGGCGGGGCATGCGGGTCCGGATCGGTCGGTCATCCTTGACCGGCTTATCCGGTTTGACCGAGGCCGGAGGTTTTGGCTCATCCTGCTCCAGGCTCGCCATCCGCTCCGGCGTCAAGGGTGTGACCGAGCGGGCCACCTTCTTCCAGAGGGCTTTCTCCTCCGGTCGTATGGTCCGCTTGCGGGGCATGCCCGGTCAGACCGGGTCCTGTGCGGCGAACAGGCGCGCCACGACCGTGTGCGGGAGAAGCAGGGTCCAGCCGGCATCGCCGCGCGTGCTGCCGGCCCGGCGTTCTGCGGTCTCACCCCAGCCCCAGAAGAAGTCGGCCCGAAGCGGACCGGTAATCGCACCGCCCGCATCCTGGGTAATCACCAGTCCGGCCCAGTCGCCCAGTTCCGGCAGGGCGGACGCTTCCATCCAGACCGGCACACCATGAGCATGATGGGCCGGGTCCACCGCAATTGAGGCCATCGGCGTCAGCGCGACACCGGATGACCCGTTCGGACCCAGATCCGGATCGGATAATTCCTGTGTCTGGAAAAAGACATAGCGCGGATTCACGGCGAAGAGCTCGGCGGTCGCTTCCGGTCCGTTCTCGTTCAGCCAGGCCTCGATACCGGCCTTTGAAGCCGCATGGGCCTCCAGCTCGCCGCGCTGGATCAGCTCGCGGCCGATGGAGCGGTAGGGCAGGCCATTATGCGCCGCAAAGGCGGCGCGTTCCTGGTGACCATCGGGAAAGACCAAGCGGCCGGATCCCTGGATCTGCAGGAAGAAGACGTCGATCGGACGGCCCCAGGCAAAGATTTCGCCGGCATTCTCGGCCTCGATTTCGGCGCGGTCCTTGTAGAGGACGAGCCGTCCATTCTCGACTTCGCCGACAATGCGGTGGCCGGACAAGTCCGGATCGAACAAGCCCAGATCCACGGTCACCAGGTCATCGGGACGGCGGCGCAGCGGCTGGGTGAATTCACCGCCCGGCATGTCCCGGACTTCCACGAAGGGTTCGTAATACCCGGTCAGACGGCCGGTGAGGCCGGTTTCTCCCGTTTCCGGATCCAGGGATCGGGCCCGGGCGGGTGTAAAGACATGTTCGAAAAATGTGCGGATCTCGGCCGGGTCTTCGCCCACAAACAGAGCGGTATCGCAGGCCGGACGCCAATCCCCGATACGACCCGCCCAAGGCGCCCGCGCACTCAAGGGCTCGTCATCAGCGCGATTGGCGATGCGGGCGCAGCTGCGGCGGAAGGCGGCCAGGGCCGGTGTCAGGTCTGCCTCGCCCCAACCCGGCAGGTCGGCCCAGTCCGCTGGCAGGAAATCCAGCGCACTCGGTGTATAGACAGGCGCTTCCGGTTGGTCCGGCTCAGGCTCAGGACGGGGCTGGCAGGCGGCCAGGACAAGAGCGGCACAGGCCGCAAGCGCGAAATCAGGCCGTCGCAACACGAACCAGGACCCAGTTCGGATTGGCTGTATCGGTGCGGCGCTCGAAAACCCAATCCTCATGCACCGTGGCCAGACGGGAAAAATCGCCCGCAATGACAGCCCCGGCATCATCTTGGGTTTCCGTGGCGATCTCGGCATCGAAATGCACCTTGATCGTGGCGGTGTGATCGGCATGGCCCGCCTCGATAATATCGGCCTTGCGGATGCGCTCGATTTCCGTGCGCACTTTTTCGCCCTTCACTTCGCGTTGGGCGATCGCCGTCTCATAACGCTCATAAACCCGCGGAGCCAGGAGGCCCTTGAGCGTGTCGCGATCGCCCTTGGCGAAGGCTTCCACGATCATTTCATAGGCCTTGCGCGCGCCATCCAGGAAGAGTTCCGGATCAAAACTGGAATCCACTTGGGCAATCGCTTCCAGACCTGCCGCCGCAGGGCCCTCAAACGCCGGACGCAAATGGCTGGCGGCCGCTGCATCGGACCGTTTTGCCGCGTCCAGATCCCGCGGAGCCGGGGCTTCCATATGTCCTTCCCGGCGCCCCAGCACGGAGTAGAGCCGGATGGCAAAGAACACCGCCACGGCACCAAAAAGCAGGGTTGAGAGAAGCTCGAACATCGGGTCCGCCTGTCTGGGGTTAGGGTCTGTCTCCTAGATATAGGGCCTAAACCGCGTCGCGTCAGCCACCCGCATGCGGTGCTCCTGCCTTGCCGCAACCGGGTGCGCATGCTAACCGCCCGGCTAGTTTTAGTTCAGCCTGAACAGGGCTGACCCTGTTTCACAGAACCCATCCGGGGACTCACATGACCGACGCACCGTCCACGCCCGCCGACACCCAAGCACCGACCCAGCCGCAACTTCGCGTGCTGGCGCAATATGTGAAAGACCTGTCCTTCGAGAATCCGGGTGCGCCCGATACGCTGCGTCCGGGCCAGCCGGCACCGGGTATCGACCTGTCGATCGACGTGAAAGCCCGTTCTCTGAGCGAAGACACGTTCGAAGTGGCCCTGTCGATCACGGCCCGGGCCGCGCGCGACCAGGAAGCCAAGGAAGTCGTCTTCATCGCCGAGCTGACCTATGCCGGCCTGTTCCAGATGGCCAATGTCGCTGACACCGAGCGTGAGCCGCTCCTGCTGATCGAGTGCCCGCGCCTGATCTTCCCGTATGCGCGCCGCGTCCTCGCCGACGCCACCCGCGACGGCAATTTCCCGCCGCTCATGCTCGAGCCGGTCGATTTCGCCCAACTCTACCGCCAGCAGCTCGCCCAGCGCGCAGCCGCCGCTCCGGGTTCCGCCCCGAACGGCAATGGCGATCCGGCGGCTGCCAACTAGGCCGTCAGTTCAACGTCAGGACTTTCCAGAGCGCGTTTTCGCCCATTTCGTCGACAAAGGCGGAATGGGCGGCGCGCTCTTCGTCTTTCAGGCGGGAAGCAAGGGGCCGCGGACGCGCCGGACGCGCCGGAAAGCTCACCTTGCCGCTGGTTGCCGTCTCGACGCCCTTGCCGGACAGGTCCAGCACCTGGGTCCGGCCGCCCGACAATTCCAGATAGACTTCAGCCAGCAGTTTGGCATCGATCAGGGCGCCGTGGACGTCACGCGTTTCCAGCGAAATATCAAAGCGTTTGCAGAGCGCGTCGAGCGAGACATAGGAGCCGGGGAATTTCGCCCGGGCGATCCGCGCCGTGTCCTTGAACCGGTCGTCCGGATAGATGTCGATGCCCAGGCGCGCCAATTCCATATTGATAAAACCGCGGTCGAAGGGCGCATTGTGCGCCACCATGACGGCATCACCGACAAAATCGACGAATTCCTGGGCCACATGCTCGAACAAGGGTTTGTCCTTGAGGAATTCCGTGGTCAGACCGGTGATCTTGACCACTTCCTCCGGCACTTCGCGCTGCGGATTCACATAAGTGTGGAAGGTGCGGCCCGTAGGGATGAAATCGATCACCTCGACACAGCCCAGTTCGGTGATCCGGTCACCGGTCTTGGGATCCAGCCCCGTGGTTTCGGTATCGAAGACGATTTCCCGCATATCCGCCCCTTATGCGCCGGCCCGGATGGAAAGCCCTATCCTGACAACTTCTTGACAATTCCGGCCACCTGCCGGCGTGCATCGTCCAAACCGCCCGAAGTTTCAACGATGTAGTCTGCCTGGTCCAGTTTGACCGAATCAGGTGTCTGACGCGCAATTATGGCGTCCAGCTTCTCTTCCGTCATGCCCGGACGCTGCAGGACCCGCGCCCGGCGTTCCGCCTGCGGTGCGTGCACCACAACCACGGCATCGACATGTTCATGCCCGCCCGTCTCGAACAGGAGCGGGACGTCAAGAATGACAAAAGCGGCACCAGCCTTGGACGCGTCATGGATGAAGTGCTCGCGGGCCTGAGCCACCAGGGGATGGACGATCGCCTCCAGGCGGGCAAAACCGGACGGGTCTTCGCGGAGTTGGGCCGACAGGGTTTCCCGATCCACGGCCCCTTCATGCACCACGCCCGGAAAGGCCTCGCCCACAGGCTCCACCGCCGATCCGCCGATATCATAGAGGTCATGGACACAGGCGTCGGAATCGAAGACCGGAATGCCCTGTTGCCGGAACAGTTTGGCCGTTGCCGACTTCCCCATGCCAATGGATCCGGTCAGGCCGACAATCTTCACGCCTTTTCTCCCAAGGCCTTAAGCAGGACAGGTCTCACCGGCGGCAGAATGGGCGCTTCGCGGCCATAGAAAGCCCGGAAACTCGGCCGGGCCTGGCCGATTAGCATGTCCAGCCCGTCCACAACCGTCAGACCGGCCTTGCGGGCATCCGCGAGATACTGGGTATTGAGCGGGGTATAGACACTGTCGAAGGCCACGGCTCCGGACCGGGCTTTTGACCAGTCCAGCTTCAGCGGCTGATCGCCATTGAGACCCAGAGCCGTGGCATTCACCACCAGATCCGCTTCGCCGAGGACATTGTCCTTCTGGTCCCAGTCGACCACGGCCGCCATCGGCGCAAGATCATCCACCAATTGCTCCGCGCGGCCCCTGGACCGGTTGGTGAGGATGAGACGGGAAATACCCGATGTCAGTAGGGCATAGACCAGAGCGCGCGCCGCACCGCCGGCGCCCAGGACCAGCGCTGTTGACTGCCGGTATTTGATATTTGCCGGTTTCAGAGCGGCCAGAAATCCCGGCGCATCGGTATTGTCAGCGTGAATCTTGTCGCCATCAAATGTCAGGAGGTTCGCCGCTCCGATCCGCTTGGCGGCATCACTGGCCGTATCGGCCAGGGCCAGCACTTTTTCCTTGTGCGGCAGGGTAACATTGACACCCATCAGCTGGGATTTCGCGATGCCGGCGAGAAAGACGTCGAGACCGGATGCTTCCACCGCGAAGGGCACATAGGCCGCATCCAGATCGAGCGCCTGGATCCAATGCCCCATCAATCGCGGTGACAAGGAGTGGGAGACCGGGCTGCCGATAACCCCGGCCAGATGCGCGGCTCCGCTGATCCCGTTCATGACACCAGCACTCCTTCTTGCCGCAAGGCGTGAAGGAGCGGCACGAGGGGCAGGCCGAGAATGGCATAATAGTCACCCTCGACCCGTTCGAACAATTGCGCGCCCAGACCCTCGAAGGCATAGGCGCCGACACTGGCCGTCAGGGCAAAACCGGCGCGTTCCAGATAAGAGTCCAGGAATTCATCAGAAAAATCACGAACATGCAGGGTCGATGTTTGCTGATGCGTCCAGACCGGCTGTCCATTCCTGTACAGCGCGAGGCCGGAATGCAGCTGGTGGGGCCGACCCCGCATGGACAGGAGGCGGTCGCGGGCAAGCGCGGCATCCGGCAATTTGTCCAGAAGCTGGCCATCGAGCTCCATCGTCTGGTCCGCGCCCAGCACAAGTGCGTCCGGGTGCTGTCGTGACACGGCTTCGGACTTCGCTTTGCCCAGCACAAGCGCCATATCGGCCGGCGACAGGTCGGAGCGTTCCGCCTTGATCACGGCTTCATCAACGTCCGGCCTGATCACTTCGAACGGGATTTCGGCATTTTCCAGAACCTGGCGGCGGATCTGGCTGCCGGAAGCGAGCACAAAACGCGTCATTTCGTCTGGTTCCGCTTTTCATTGAGAAGATTGATGATTTTCGCGGCTGTTTCCTCGATCGAGCGACGCGTCACATCAATCGTCGGCCATTTGTATTTGGCGTAGAGACGCTTGGCATGAAGGATTTCATCTTTCACGGCGAAATCATCAATGTAATCCGTGTCCCGATCTTCATTGAGGGACAAAAGACGATTGCGCCGGATCTGCACGATCCGCTCCGGCGAGGCGGTCAGGCCGACAACCAGCGGATTGCGCAGGCTGTAAATGGCTTCCGGGATCGGCACACCCTTCACCAGGGGAATGTTTGCGGCGCGAAACCCCCGGTGTGCCAGATAAATGCTGGTTGGCGTCTTGGAGGTCCGGCTGACACCCAGCAGAACGATATCGGCCGCTTCATAATCATCACCCTGGCCGTCATCATGGGCCATGGCGAAGTTGAGCGCGTCGATCCGGCGATAATATTCGGCATCCAGCGAGCGCTGGGCGCCGGCGCGGCTGGCGACCGGGCGGCCGAGATAGGCGGATAGGGTGGCCAACATGGGATCCAGCACGGCAATGGCCGGAATACCCAATTCCACGCATTTGGTTTCCAGTTCGCGGCGCAGATCCGGATTCACCACCGTATACATAACGATCCCGGGATAGGCGGCGATCTCATCGAACACGCGTTCCATCTGTCGCGATGACCTCACCAGGGCATACAAATGCTCGAGCGGATTGGTGCCTTCAAACTGGGCGACAGAGGCCCGCATCACTTCCATCAGGGTCTCCCCCGTGGAGTCGGAGACCATGTGGATGTGGAAACAGGTTTCGATGGTTTTGGTCGGAACACTCATCGGGCTCGCTTCCCCTGTTTCGCGTTTACGATCTGTTAACAAGTTGGGAAAACCGGGGACAGATCGGGCCGGCTTTCAGCACCCTGTGAGTAGTACCGGGTCTTACCCGCGCCAACCAACAAGACTTTCCACACGCCCGGCCCTTGTTGGCAAGCCTGTGGATGCATTTTGACAGTTCACGGCAGAAATCGGTTTTTCACACGGTAATTCACACACGCTTTCAAGGATAATTATCTGAAAACACATTCTTTTGTCCGGTTTTCCAATCGCCGTGGACAAAGCGGTGTGAATGTCTTTTCCGGCAGGAAGAATATGTCGATTACGGTATGACCGCATCTACCCACAGCTTCCACGGCCCCAACAAACACAACAAATAAAATCTATTAGATAGAAGGAATAAATGTGGGCGGTGAAAACACCGCATTGATCCTTCGTCCGCCTGTGCCTAATCAGACGGGATGACACAGAGTTCTGACAAACCCCTTCTCAAGGTTCTCGCAGGAGACGCCTTGTCCCCGCCTCCCGTCTGGCTCATGCGCCAGGCCGGCCGGTATCTTGCTGAATACCGCGAAGTCCGTGCGAAGGCTGGCGATTTCATCAAGTTCTGCTTTTCACCCGACATGGCTGCGGAAGTGACACTTCAGCCCATCCGGCGGTTCGGGTTTGATGCGGCCATCCTGTTCGCAGACATTCTTCTGATCCCGATCGCTTTGGGACGAAAGGTCTGGTTTGTCGCTGGCGAGGGGCCCAGGCTTGAACCCTTCGATCCGCGTCAATTCGAGGAACTGACGACGGATACGGTCCAGGAGGTACTGGGACCGGTGGGTGAGACCCTCAAGCGGGTGAAACCGGAACTGCCCGATGAAACCACGCTGATCGGCTTTGCAGGTGCCCCGTGGACGGTCGCGACCTACATGATCGAGGGTGGAGGCTCCAAGGACCGGTTTTCAGCGCGTGTCGCCGCCTGGCAGCATCCTGAAGCGTTTGACGGCATGTTAAACCGGATTGCCGATGCGACGGCCGAATATCTCGTCATGCAGGCGCATTGCGGTGCGGAAGTGCTCAAGATTTTCGACAGTTGGGCTGAAGGTCTGCCGGAGCCCCTGTTCGAGCGTGTCGTGATCAATCCGACCAAGCGGATTGTCGACAAGGTTCGCGCGGCCGGTGTGACCGTGCCGATCATCGGTTTCCCGCGGGGTGCCGGTTCCATGTATGCGCGCTATGCCCGGGAAACCGGTGTGAATGCTGTCGCGCTGGATACGGGCATGGACCCGGCCTATGCGCAGTCCATCCTGCCGGAAGGCATGCCGGTCCAGGGGCATCTGGACCCGGCCGTATTGCGGGCGGGCGGCGAGGCCCTGGATCGCGAAGCAGATCGTTTGCTGGATAGTTGGGCCGGCCGGCCCCATATCTTCAATCTGGGTCACGGAATTACCCCTGATGTCCCGGTTGATCATGTGCACCAATTGCTGCGCCGGATCCGGGAACGGGGCTGAAACACGGAGTGAGACGTGGAAAACGCTCGCCGAAAACTCGCTGTTGTCCTGTTCAATCTGGGCGGACCGGATGGACAGGATGATGTGCGCCCCTTCCTGCGCAATCTGTTCCGGGATCCGGCCATTATCCGGGCACCGGGATTGATCCGCGAAGCGCTGGCGCTGCTGATCTCCACGACGCGCGCCAAGGAAGCCAAGGCCAATTACGCCAAGATGGGCGGGGGATCGCCTCTGCTTGCGGAGACCCGCAAACAGGCAGACGCCCTCAAGGCCCAGCTGGATAGTGATCTGCCGGACTGGGAGATCGGTGTGTTTCCGGCGATGCGCTACTGGCATCCACTGACGGAGACGGTTGCCGGCGAGGTTTCGGACTGGGATCCGGATGAGTGCGTGCTCCTGCCGCTCTATCCGCAATATTCCACCACCACGACGGCTTCATCCTTCAACCGCTGGCGGGAGAGTGGCGGTCCGGAAACCCGGACCGTGTGTTGCTATCCGACAGAGCCGGCTTTCCTGGATGCCCATGCAGCCCTGATCCGCAAGACCTGGGAACAAGCCGGCCGTCCGGAGAATGTCCGCTTGCTCTTCTCGGCGCATGGTCTGCCCAAGACCGTCATCGAGGACGGTGATCCCTATCAGTGGCAGGTGGAAGAGACAGTGCGGGCCCTGATGCCGCAATTGCCGGAATTTCCCGATTGGGAGATTTGCTATCAATCCCGCGTGGGGCCGCTGGAATGGATCGGTCCGGCGACGGATGATGCCATTCGCAAGACGGCGGAAGACGGCAAGTCGGGCATTCTTCTCGTACCGATCGCCTTTGTGTCCGAACACATCGAAACCCTGGTCGAGCTGGATGAGGAATACGCGGAGATCGCCCATGAAGTGGGGATTTCCACCTATGTCCGCGTGCCGGCGCTGGGCCAGGACCCGGTCTTCATCGAGTCCCTTGCCACGATGGTGAAGACCGCTCTGGGCCGCAGCAGTGATGTTCAGCCTGATTGCGGACAGCGCATCTGTCCGGCTGAATGGGGCGAATGCCCCTGCCGGGCGAAAATGCTGGAATTGGAAAACGCATGATCCTTGCGGCGTATGATTGGCTGAAAGCCCTGCACATCCTGTCGATCATCGCCTGGATGGCGGGCTTGCTCTATCTGCCGCGGCTCTACGTCTACCATTGCGGCGCCATTCCGGGCGGCGAGCTGGATGAAACGCTGAAACAGCAGGAACGGCGCCTGCTCAAATTCATCATGAACCCGGCCATGATCGCGGCCTGGATTTTCGGTCTGCTCCTGATCTGGTCGAATGCGGAACGGGCCGGAGGCTGGTCGATCTTTGCCCATTGGGCCTGGACGGTGAAATTCCTGGCCGTGATCGCCATGACCGGCATCCATCATCTTTATGCCGTGCGCTTCAAACGCTTTCAGGACGGCACGAATGACTGGCCGGACAAGCGGTATCGCATGCTCAATGAAGTGCCCTTCCTTCTGGCCTTCATCATCGTACCCATCGTGGTCGTTGTCCTGAAATAAGTGGCCGGACGGTAGCAGTGCTTGACCTTGTGCACGTCGCATGGCAAGGCTTCAGGCAACTCCTTTTCAGGATCCCTTCTTTGCGTGACCCAGGACCTTTGTCCGACGGTGCGCCAGCCCATTCCACAGATCACGGGTCGCTTTGATATCAAACGGCACCCGGTTTGCTTGATCGCGATGGTTCCCACCTGATTTGTCCGGGAATCCCGCCCCTTCTGGCCGATAGATAGACACATGACCGAAGAAACTACGTCACACCCCCTGCTCGACGGTATCGAGCGGATGACGCTGCAAGACCTCAAGGAAAAGAAGCCGACCGAACTTCTCCAGTTCGCGGAAGCCCTTGAGATCGAGAACGCCTCTGCCCTGCGCAAACAGGGCATGATGTTCGCCATCCTGAAAGCCCTCGCCGAGCGCGATGTGGAAATCCATGGCGGCGGTGTGATGGAAGTGCTGCAGGACGGTTTCGGCTTCCTGCGCTCCCCGGAATCCAATTACCTCGCCGGTCCGGACGACATCTATGTGTCGCCGACCCAGATCCGCAAATTCGGCCTGCGGACGGGGGATACGGTGGAAGGCGAGATTCGCAGCCCGCGGGATGGCGAGCGCTATTTCGCCCTGCTCAAGGTCTCGCAGATCAATTTCCAGGACCCGGAAAGCGCCCGTCACAAGGTCCATTTCGACAATCTCACGCCGCTCTATCCCGAGAGCCGTTTCGTCATGGAGTCCCAGGACCCCACGGTGAAGGACCGTTCCGGTCGCGTGATCGACATGGTGGCTCCGCTCGGCAAGGGCCAGCGTGGTCTGATCGTGGCGCCGCCGCGGACCGGTAAGACGGTTCTGCTGCAGAACATCGCCCACTCGATCGAGAGCAATCATCCCGATTGCTATCTCATGGTCCTGCTGATCGATGAACGCCCGGAAGAAGTGACGGACATGCAGCGCACGGTGAAGGGTGAGGTGATCGCCTCCACCTTCGACGAGCCGGCTACGCGTCACGTCCAGGTTTCCGAAATGGTGATCGAAAAGGCCAAACGTCTGGTCGAACACGGCCGGGATGTGGTGATCCTGCTGGACTCCATCACGCGCCTGGGCCGGGCCTACAACACGGTGGTTCCGTCCTCTGGCAAGGTTCTCACCGGTGGTGTGGACGCCAATGCGCTGCAGCGTCCCAAGCGCTTCTTCGGTGCCGCACGGAATATCGAGAATGGCGGCTCACTGACCATTATCGCCACGGCGCTGATCGATACCGGTTCGCGCATGGACGAGGTGATCTTCGAAGAGTTCAAGGGTACGGGTAACTCGGAAATCGTGCTCGACCGGAAAGTCGCCGACAAGCGCGTCTTCCCGGCGATCGATATCCTCAAGTCCGGTACGCGTAAGGAAGAACTCCTTGTGGATCGCGGCCAGCTTCAGAAAATGTATGTCCTGCGCCGTATCCTCAACCCGATGGGTGCCCAGGATGCGATCGAGTTCCTGCTCGACAAGCTGCGCCAGACCAAGACGAATGATGAGTTCTTCGACTCGATGAACACATAACAGGATCGACCCGATCAAAAAGAACCCCCGGTGCCGAGCGCCGGGGGTTTTTCTTTGTCTTGTCGCCTGCCGTGATCAGGGCAGAAGAATGCTGGCCCCGACAGTTTTGCGGGCTTCCAGATCTTCATGGGCTTGGCGAGCGTCGGCGAGCTGACAGCGCTGGCCGATGGAACTGGTGACAGCACCGCGTTTCACAGCATCGAAGACATCGGCCGTATTGGCGGCCAGATCCTCATCCCGGGCGACATAGTGCATCAGGGTCGGACGGGTGACATAGAGCGAACCCTTGGCGGCCAGCAGGCCCAGATTGACGCCGGTCACCGGGCCGGAGGCATTGCCGAAACTGACCATGAGACCGCGCGGCTGGAGACAGTCGAGAGAGGCTTCGAATGTATCGGCACCCACGCCGTCATAGACAACCGGTACACCCTGGCCATCGGTCAGGGCGCGAACCTTTTCCGCGACATTCTCCCGGCTGTAATTGATCACATGGCTGGCGCCCATCTCTTTGGCGATAAGGCATTTTTCATCGGAGCCAGCCGTGCCGATCAGGGTGACACCCATATCCTTGGCCCATTGGCAGGCGATCTGGCCGACACCGCCGGCGGCGGCGTGGAAGAGAATGGTGTCGCCAGGCTGAACGGCGAAGCAATCCTTGAACAGGAAGCGGACGGTCATGCCTTTCAGCATCAGCGTGGCGGCTTGTTCATCGGACACGCCGTCAGGAATGAGGGCAACGCGGTTGGCCGGCAAATTGGCCGCCTGTGAATAGGCACCCAGGGGACCACTGCCATAGGCGATGCGATCGCCGGGCTTGAGGTGGGTCACCGCAGATCCCACTGCGTCCACAATGCCCGCCGCTTCCAGGCCGATCCCGGCTGGCAGGGGCAGGGGATAGAGACCGGAGCGGTGATATGTGTCGATGAAATTCACACCGATTGCGGTGTGACGCACGCGGACCTCGCCCGGGCCCGGATCGGGCAAATCGATATCAACCCACTGAAGAACCGATGGATCTCCGAATTCTGAAATGCGGATGGCTTTCGTCATGTCTCAATTCTCCGAATTCGCGACCGCACAGGCATCAATCTGGGCATGCAGGACAGCTGGGCCGCCCAGGGCCGCGACAGC
The DNA here is from genome assembly GCF_016817355.1 of Maricaulis parjimensis. Classification (GTDB taxonomy): domain Bacteria; phylum Pseudomonadota; class Alphaproteobacteria; order Caulobacterales; family Maricaulaceae; genus Maricaulis; species Maricaulis parjimensis. The sequence continues at coordinate 564,567 of NZ_JADOTT010000001.1, read as the reverse complement.
GTCTTCAACATGGTCGATGGACAGAAGTTCGACACCGGCATTGCGGGCATCGGTGTAAAGACTGGTCGGGCCGGGTTCATGGCGGAAGAGACCGATCGAGGTCTCCAGATCCTCACCGGCAAACCGGGCGTCCCGGATCGCTTCGGACGGGTCCGTGCCGAGCCAGAGATAGGTCGTGTCGAGATTGACGCCGGCGGCGGACAGCGCGTCCGGATCATCGGGGGCTGACAGGACAAGGCCGGGATCCAGGGCGTGGATTGCGGCGGCGTCCTCGACGGAATAGGCGATGATTGCGACCAGGTCACGGGCATCAGCGGCCTCTATGGCGGTCACAATGGTATCAGCATCGATCGTTTTCAGATCCAGATTGAGGACAAGACCGGACTCCCGGGCAATCAGAAAGGCCTCAGACAGGGTCGGAATGCGGTCTTCCAGAATGACGCCATCGGGGTCCCGCAAATACAGGGCGGACAATTCTGCCCAGCTCAGGGTTTCGGCCGGACCCGCGCCGGTCGTGGTCCGGTCCAGCGTTTCGTCATGGAGCAGGAAAAGTTCGCCATCGGCACTCTGGCGCACATCGATCTCGGCATAGAGGACACCCAGGCCAGCGAGACGCTCCAGGCTGGACAGGGCGTTCTCGGCATAGCCGCTGGCGGGTCCGGCCCGGTGGGCGGCCAGCATGGCGACACCATGCTCCCGGAAACAGTCGAGCGCCAGAGCCGGAGCAGCCCGATCCACCGGGTCCGGCATGGCAGATGGTGAGCAAGCGGTCAGGGCGGTCGCCAGAAGGAGACAGGCGGTTGATTGTTTCATGTGAAACAGTCCTCGGTCGGAACGTATAAAGCCACGCATTGACGGTATCGGGTCACAAGACTGCATGTTGTCGATGCGTTCAATACGGGTTTCATTTCTTCCGGACGCGGGGCTCAATCCCGGCCACAGAAAAGCAAGGGAGGTCGATCTGATGACAGCGAATTTGAAGCTCTATCATGCGCCGCGGACCCGGTCCGTTCGGGTGCGCTGGTTGCTGGAGGAAATGGGGTTGGCGCATGAGGTGGTCCCGGTGGCCTTCGACAAGCGGCCGGCGGGAGACGAGGCCTATGCGAAGATCAATCCCATGCGGAAGGTCCCGGCCTTTGAGGCTGATGGCGAAATCCTGGTGGAATCCCTGGCCATCATGGAGTTCATCATGAACCGGTACGGACCGACGGATCTCCAGCCCGCCGTGGATGACCCGGATTACGGACGCTATCTGCAATGGTTCCATTTCGGCGAGGCTGGCTTGTGTGTCGGTGTGAACATGGTCTTGGGCCACACCTTCCTCCTGCCGGAAAAAGCGCGAAACCCCGCTATCGCCGCCTGGGCCTGGAGCGAAACCCTCAAGGGTCTGGAATTTATAGGAAATCACGGACTGGCTGACAGCGAGTATCTGGCGGGCGACCGCTTCACGGCCGCCGATATCTCCGTGGGCTACATGCTCTATCTTCTTAAATTAATTGGGAAATTGGGTGATGCGCCGGAGAATGTCCAAGCTTATTTCAAGCGCATCACCGCGCGGGAAAGCTGGGCCGTGGCCAGTGCGGTCGACTGACCGCTAGCCCAGATTAGCTTTGAGAAAATCGCGCGTGCGCTGGTTCGCCAGGGCCGCGCTTTTTTCATTGTAGTGATCGCCCTCCGGCCGGGCGAAAGCGTGATCATCCTCGGGATAGTCAAACAGCGTCACCTGGGGGTGATCATCGAGCCCGGCATGCAAGGCTGCCTGGGCCTCGGGCGGAACAAACTGGTCCTTGCCGGCAATGTGGAGCATGAGCGGCTTGGCGATATTGGCCGCCTCGTCCAGCCGATCCTGGATCGACACGCCATAATAGCCGACGCAGGCATCGCTGTCGGTACGGGCTGCGGTGAGATAGGCCAGCAGGCCACCCAGGCAATAACCGATGGCGCCAACCTTGCCGGTACAGTTATCCATGCCGCGCAGATGGGTGATCGTGGCGGAAATATCCTCAATCCCGGTATCCGGGTTGAAGGCCTGCATCAGGGAGAAGGCCTTTTTCCACTCCGCCTCGCTCTTGTCGGTGATGTCGACCCCCGGCTCGATCCGCCAGAACAGGTCGGGACAAAGCGCCACGAAACCGGCCTCGGCGAGTTGGTCGCAACGATCCCGCATCACCTGGTTCACCCCGAAGATCTCCTGCAGGACGACCACGCCGGGCCCCTTGCCGGAGGCGGGTGTGGCGAGATAGGCGGAGAAGTCTCCGGCCGGACCAGTGATGCGGATATCTTGACCGGACATGTCGGGCTCCTGTTGAGTGCTCGGATCGGCAGTCAGCATCATTCGAGGCAGGCATGAAGGTCAATATCGAGATAGATTGTACCCCGGAAGAAGCCCGGACGTTTCTGGGCCTGCCGGACGTAAAGGCGTTCAACCAGATGATGATGGATGAAATGCTCCGGCGCGCCGAGGCGAACATGGATCAGATGGACCCGGAGGTCCTGATGAAACAATGGACAGCGTTCGGCGGTCAGATGACGAACCAATTCATGGATCTGATGCGTACGGCGTCCGGCGGTTCGACCGGCACCACCAAGAACCGTTAGACCCGCAAACAAAAGCCAGGGAGTCCACCATCGTGGACACAACGATTTATGCGCTGTCCACGCCGCCCGGCCGGTCCGGAGTTGCGGTGGTACGTCTGTCTGGCCTGGGGGCCGGGGGTATTCTCGACGCGCTGGCCGGTTTGCCGCGTCCGGCACCCCGGCAGGCGGCATTGCGAACCCTGCGCTCGCCGGACGGGAGTCTGATCGATCGGGCCCTGGTACTCTGGTTTGCCGGACCGGCCAGCTTCACGGGCGAGGATTGCGCCGAGCTGCATTTGCATGGGGGTCCGGCCGTGATCGAGGCGGCGCTGGCGGCGCTGGACGAAGCCGGGGCCATCCCGGCCGAGCCGGGCGAGTTCACCCGGCGGGCTTTTGAAAACGACAAGCTGGACCTGACCGAGGCTGAAGGTCTGGCCGATCTCATTGAGGCCGAGACGGAGGGCCAGCGCATCCAGGCTCTGGCCCAGATGTCGGGATCCCTGAAGGCGCTCTATGAGGGCTGGCGGGAAGATCTGATCAGCGCCATGGCGTCGATTGAAGGCGAGATCGATTTCCCGGATGAAGAGGATGTGCCGGACGCGCTGTCTCATCGCGCCTATCAGCCGCTTTCCCAGCTGATCGCGTCCATGGAAGCGCATCTGGATGATGGCCGCCGGGGCGAGCGGGTTCGCACCGGGTTTTCCATCGCCCTGATCGGAGCGCCCAATGCGGGCAAGTCCAGCCTGCTCAACAAGCTGGCCCGCAGAGAAGCAGCCATCGTCACGGACATTCCGGGCACGACGCGGGATATTGTGGAGGTTCGCCTCACCATGGCCGGTTTTCCGGTCATTATTTCCGACACGGCGGGCCTGCGCGAGGCGGTCGATGCCATCGAGGCAGAAGGTGTGCGCCGGGCATTGGACCGGGCGGATAATGCGGATCTTCGGATCGGTGTGGTGGATGCGCGCTCCGATGCGGACCTGCTCGATCTGCGGGGCCGGCTGAAGGATGATGATCTCCTGGTCCTCAACAAGCTGGATCTGGCGCCGGAAAAATCGGCGGACGGGGCCTATCGTTTGAGTGCGAAGTCAGGGCAGGGCGTTGAGGCGCTGGAAGCCAGGATCGAGAAAATCGTCCAGGACCGGTTGAGTGCCCGGGAATTGCCGGCCTTGTCGCGGGCGCGCCATCGTCGGGCTGTCGAGACGGCTCTTCACGCCCTGGAGCGGTGCCGGGACCAATTGGCTATTGCGCCGGAACTGGCCGGAGAAGATGCCCGCCTGGCCGTGCGGGCCCTGGAAAGCCTGACGGGTCGGGTGGATGTCGAGGATATCCTCGATCGGGTCTTCAGCCAGTTCTGTATTGGCAAGTAGCGACCGCTTCACTGTTTCACGTGAAACACCGGGCTTTGCCCTCGACTCTGAACCCTGCGGGCATTATGTAAGCCGACCTTTCAGCGCCCCTTGCAGAGCGCGGTGCGAGACACGGTTTTCAGGGATATCGGGATCATGCAGTCCTGGGATGTCATCATCATTGGCGGCGGACATGCCGGCTGCGACGCAGCCGCGGCTTCGGCGCGTCTTGGTGCCCGGACGCTCCTGCTGACCCACAAGCTCGAGACAATCGGCGAGATGTCCTGCAATCCGGCGATTGGGGGGCTCGGCAAGGGTCATCTGGTCCGGGAGATCGACGCACTGGATGGTGTGATGGGCCGGGTGGCTGACGCATCCGGCATCCAGTTCCGCCTGCTCAATCGGTCCAAGGGTCCGGCTGTGCGCGGTCCGCGGACCCAGTCGGATCGGAAACTCTATCGCGAGGCGATGCAGGCGGAACTCAGCGGGACGCCAAACCTGGAGATCCGGGCGGCGGCGGTTGAGGACTTGATCCTCGATGGCGCGCGCTGTGTCGGTGTCGTGGATGAGGCGGGCATCGAATATCAGGCCAGCTCCGTTGTGCTGACCACAGGGACATTTCTGCGCGGGATTATCCACCGGGGCGCAGAGCGGATTCCGGCGGGCCGGTTCGGTGAAAAGCCGGCGATCGGTCTGGGCGAGCGGCTCTATGGGCTGAAGCTGCAGATGGGGCGGTTGAAAACGGGCACGCCGGCACGGCTTCGCCAATCCTCCATCGATTGGGACAGTCTGGACAAACAAGACGCAGATGAAGTCCCGGTTCCGTTTTCCTTCCTGACTGACCAGATCCGTGTGCCGCAGATTGCCTGCGCGATTACCCGGACCACGGAAGCCACGCACAAGATCATCGGCGACAATCTGGGCCAATCGGCGGTCTATAGCGGTGCCATTGCCGGCCGCGGACCGCGCTATTGTCCGTCCATCGAGGACAAGGTGGTGCGCTTTGCAGACCGGACCCAGCACCAGGTCTTCCTGGAGCCGGAGGGTCTGGACGACGATACGGTCTATCCCAATGGCATCTCCACCTCGTTGCCGGATGCGGTTCAGGACCAGTTTCTCCGAACCATTCCCGGTCTCGAGCAGGTCGAGGTGAAGCGCTATGGCTATGCGATCGAATACGACTATGTCGATCCGCGCGAACTCGATGCGACGCTTCAGGTCCGGGCTATTCCGGGGCTTTGGCTGGCGGGCCAGATCAATGGCACGACCGGGTATGAAGAGGCGGCGGCCCAGGGCGTGATGGCGGGTCTGAATGCGGGCCTGTCCGCTCAGGGTCGCGAGGCTTTCATTCTCAGCCGGTCCGATGCCTATATCGGTGTGATGATCGACGATCTGATCACCCGGGGTGTCAGCGAACCCTATCGGATGTTCACTTCTCGGGCTGAATACCGGCTGACCTTGCGGGCGGACAATGCCGACCAACGCCTTACCGAGAAGGCGATTGATCTGGGTGCGGCCTCTGTTTCACGTGAAACACGCTATCGCGAAAAGATGGAAGAGCTGGGCCAGGCCCGCGAAGCGGTTACGGCTTTGAGCCTGACGCCGAATGAGGCGCGGGCGCAGGGCCTGTCGGTCAATTCCGATGGCAAGCGCCGGACCGTGTCCGAGCTTCTGGCCTATCCGGATATTGATTGGGCAGATGTCTGCCGCGTCTGGCCGCAGCTGGAAACCCTGTCGCCCGCGGTCGCCGAACAGGTCGAGATCGATGCCCTCTATGCCGGCTATATCGATCGCCAGCAGGCCGACATTCTGGCCTTCCGCCGGGATGAGGCTGTGCGCTTGCCGCGGGACCTCGACTATACCCGCGTCGGTGGCCTGTCGAATGAGGCCCGCGAGAAGCTGGAGCGTGCGCGTCCGGAAACATTGGGCCAGGCGGCACGGATTGAAGGGGTCACGCCGGGCGCGCTGACGGCCGTGCTCGCGCATGTGAAACGGCTCAACAAAGAGGCCAGCTAGGTGGATCGCGAAGACTTTGCCCAAGCGACCGGTGTTTCACGTGAAACACTCGACGCGTTTGATCGCTGGCGTGAGCTCCTGGTGGAGACGAGCGCCCATACCAATCTCGTCAGTCGCAATACGCTGGACAGTTTCTGGGAGCGGCATGCGCTCGACAGCTATCAGCTGATGGAGCATGTGCCCTCCGATGTCCGCCTCATCGCCGATTTGGGCGCCGGGGCCGGCTTTCCGGGCATTGCCCTGGCTTTAGGCTTGCGCGAACGGGGTCAAAAAGCCCGGGTCGTGATGATCGACAGTGTCGGCAAGAAGGTCGCTTTCCTGCGCAAGGTGATCGCGGAACTGGGCCTCGACGCTGAGGCGCGGTCTGTGCGCGTGGAAACGCTCGATCCGGCAGAGGGTTTTGATCTGGTGACCGCCCGGGCCTTTGCGCCCTTGAATAAATTATTGGGCTATGCCGCTCCCTTGTTGAAAAACGGGGCTGAGGGCCTGTTCTTCAAGGGCCGACAATACCGCGATGAATTGACCGAGGCCGGTAAAAGCTGGACAGTTGAATATGACGTCATCCCCAGCCGAACGAGCGACGGGGTGATCCTGCATATGAAAGAGGTCGAGCGTGTCCGATGAAGTAGAGCGCCGCAGAGCGCCCCGTGTCATTGCCATAGCCAACCAGAAAGGCGGTGTCGGCAAGACGACGACCGCCATCAATCTGGGAACCGCGCTCGCCGCTATCCGTCAAAAAGTCGCGATCATCGATCTGGACCCCCAGGGCAATGCGTCCACGGGTCTCGGCGTGCCGCCGCAGGATCGAAAACTGACCGCCTATGACGTGCTGATCGAGGGCGACCCGCTCTCTTCGGCTCTGGTCAAGACCGTGGTTCCGGGCCTGTCCATCATCCCGTCCGACCAGCTGCTTTCCGGTGTGGAGCTGGAATTGGCAGACGACCAGCGCCGCTCCTATCGTCTCAAGCGGGCGATCGACAAGAGCCTGACCGATCTCAAGGGCGAAGCGCTCGACTATATCCTGATCGACTGTCCGCCTTCGCTGAATGTGCTGACGGTGAACTCCCTCACGGCTGCGGATTCCATCCTCGTGCCGCTGCAGTGCGAGTTTTTTGCCCTGGAAGGCCTGTCCCAACTCCTGCGTACGGTGGACCGGGTGCGGGGGCATCTCAATTCCCGCCTGGATATCCAGGGCGTGGTCCTGACCATGTATGACAGCCGCAATAATCTCTCGGCCGAAGTGGCCGCCGATGTTCGCGAGCATTTCGGTGACAAGGTCTACAAGACCATGATCCCGCGGAATGTGCGCGTGTCCGAGGCGCCCTCCGTGGGCAAGCCTGTCCTGCTTTATGATCTCCAATGTTCCGGCTCGCAGGCCTATATCAGCCTCGCCAAGGAAATCGTCCAGCAAGAGCGCAAGCGCCGCCGTGAAGAGCAGGGTGAAATCGCATGACTTCGACTGAAAAGAACCGCCGCCTGGGCCGGGGCCTGTCGGCCCTGCTCGGGGAATCCGAAACGGAAGGCTATTCCGCGCCGGCTGCCGATGCGGGTGAGACCGGAAAGCCCAGCCGGGATGGCGTTCGCACCCTGCCGATCGAGCTGATCCGGCCCAATCCGGACCAGCCGCGCAAGACGATGACCGAGGCGGAGCTTCAGGCCCTGTCGGACTCGATTGCGGAGAAAGGGATTGTCCAGCCGATCCTGGTGCGCCCGGTGGGTGAGGACAGCTACGAGATCGTCGCCGGTGAACGCCGCTGGCGTGCGGCCCAGAAGGCCCGCCTGCACGAGGTTCCAGCCCTGATCCGTGAGCTGACGGACCGTGAAACGCTAGAAATCGGTATTGTCGAGAATGTTCAGCGGGCTGATCTCAACCCGGTTGAAGAGGCTCAGGCCTATAAACAATTGATCGAGCGCTTCGGTCACACCCAGGAAGATGTCGCCCAGGCCGTTTCCAAGAGCCGCAGTCATGTTGCCAATATGGTGCGCCTCCTGGCCCTGCCGGATACCGTGCTGACATATCTTGCCAGAGGCCAGATTTCGGCCGGCCATGCGCGGGCGATCGCGAATGCGCCGGGTCCGGCAGCCCTGGCGGTTCTTATTGTCGAAAAAGGCCTGTCCGTCCGTGAGGCGGAGAAGCTGGCGCGGGATGCCCAGAATGGCGGTATCGAGACCAAGTCGGCCGGCAAGACGGCCGTGACGGGTGACAAGGATGCTGACACGCGCGCTCTGGAAGCTGATATTGCGGCGCGTCTGGGCCTCAATGTCGATATCCGGCATGGTGCCCGGGGCGGCGAGATCCGCGTTCAGTATCAGACACTGGAACAGCTGGACGATGTCTGCCGCCGTCTCAGCGGCCAGTCGCGCGCCTGATCCTTCTGACAGACAAGGGGTTTTCCGGCCCGGTCATACCCGGTCAGACCGGGTTTTAGCGCCGCATCTGGGCGGCGCCGCGGGCCAGTCTCAGCAAGAGCTCACTGACCAGGCTTTCAGCCGGAGAGCCGGAGCGCTTGACCTGGCGTTCCGCGTCAAAGGCGAGCTGGCGGGCATGTTCCAGGCGCCGGCCGCGCCAGACTGACATCTGCTGTTTGAATGCATTGGCTGGCGGACCGAAGCGCGGCACGCCGGCGCGGGCCATGGCCGCCTCATTGCCGCCAGCCGCCTGGACCGCCCCCAGCTGGTCAAGCCGGCGCTGCAGGGCGCGCAGGATGGCGACGGGATTTCCGCCCGCACTGACCGATCGGACATAGGCCTTGTCGGCTTCGGCGATCCGGCCGAGCAGGGCCGGTTCCAGAACGGCGTCCATCTGGGCCTCGCCCTGGTCGGCCGCGACGGCTTCGACATCCTCAAGCGTGATCGTGTCATCACCCGGTTCGCGCTGACCGGAGAGTCCCTTGTAGAGAATCAGCTTCTCGATCTCGCCGCGGGCCAGCGCCCGGTCACCTTCCAGCCGCGGCAGCCAATTCATGCGCGCATCGGGTGCAATCGCCAGATTTTCGCCCTTGAGTAGGTCGTCGACGAGGTTTCCGAGTGATTGGGCGGTATCGGCATAACATGCTATAGCATAAGCGTTTTTCGCTGGTTCGAAGGTTTTTCGAAGCTTCCCTCGCGGCGTTAGATCCCCGGACTCGACCACCAGGACGGTTTGCGGCGCCACAGAGCCGCTCTCCAGATCAGAAATATAGTCGATAATCGGTCCGCTTCCGGTCTCGCCGGACAGGCGGACCCGGACGAGCCGCTGACCGCCGGTCAGGGACATCGCCGCCATCGCATCGGCGAGCGCAGCCGGATCGGATTTGAGATCCTCTTCGGTCAGCTGGGTCAGCGCGAAGGGATCGTCCGGATCTTCCAGAACGGATTTGACGAGCGTCGACGCCCGCTCATGGGCGAGGCCTCGGTCGGGACCGTAGATCAGATACGCCTTGATCGCCGGGTCGGGATTTTTGACCCGTGCATCGGCATCGCGGGCCTGAACCTTCACGAGCCGTCCATATTGTGGAGCGCGCGCAGCAGCTGGGCTGTGATCTGTTCAGCGGCCATGTCCGCCGCGCGTTCTTCGGCATCCTGTTCGGAGACGAGGGCCGAATAGGGCGAGTTGGACAAATCATAGGACGCAGAGCCACTCGCGCGTCCGGTCAGAACCGGATCGATTTCACCGGTCCGGTAGACCGCATAATCGACTCGCAGCCGGATCGTGTAACGACGGACAACGGCATCGGCACCGATGCCGAGCGGAATGGAGCTCTGGCGAACCTCGGCCCGCAATTGATACAGCTCGCGCCCGTGGCGGGCGTCCATGGCATCCAGCAGGGCTTGCTGCAGCAGGAAGTCGATCCGCTCTTCGCCGGTCACAACGGCAATGTCGGACAGGACCGCAGCGCGACCGTCCTGACCATACATGGGCGTGAACCCGCATGCGCCCAGACCGAGCGTGGCGGTCAGGGCCAAACTGGCCAGAAGAGTACGGCGCATGCGCATAGGGCTTATCCCACGACGATGTTGACGATCCGGTCGGGTACGACGATCACTTTGCGCACTGTAAGCCCTTCCGTCGCGCGCACCACCCCGTCCTGGGCCAGAGCGAGGGATTTTACCTCCTCCTCCGGTGTGCCCTTGGCGACGTCAATCTGGGCGCGACGCTTGCCATTGATCTGGATCGGCATGGTCACCGTGTCCTCGACCAGCAGGGCCGGATCGGCTTCCGGCCAGGCCGCATCGATGACCAGGCCTTCACCGCCCAATGTCTCCCAGCATTCCTCGGCGAGGTGCGGTACGAAAGGTGCGATGACGCGAACCAGAATGCCCAGGGCTTCGGCCTTGGCGGCAATCCCGTCTGCATCAGCCGGCTCATATTTGCGCAGCGCATTGACCAGATCATGGACCTGGGCCACGGCCGAGTTGAAGCGGAAGCCTTCGATCGCATCGGTGATGACATGCAGTGCCTTGTGGGCGGCCTTGCGGATATCCAGGGCGGCACCGGTCGCATTGACGGCGACGGTGTCCGGTCCCGGTGCCCCTTCCGGCAGGGAGGAGACGGTGGTCCACAGGCGCTGGACGAAACGCCAGACGCCTTCCACACCACTGTCCGTATATTCCACATCCCGCTCCGGCGGGCTGTCGGACAGAACGAACCAGCGGGCCGCATCGGCCCCGTAATCATCGACGAAAGCGTCCAGATCCACGACGTTTTTCTTGGACTTGGACATTTTTTCGATCGCGCCGACCGTGACCGGCTTGCCGGTTCCGATTTCGACGATCTGACCGTCCTTGCGTTCGACATCTGTCGGCAGGAGCCATTTGCCTTCCGACGATTTGTAGGTCTCGTGAGTCACCATGCCCTGGGTGAAGAGACCGGCGAAAGGCTCGCCGCCCGGCAAATTCATCAGGCCGCAATCATTGAGCGCCCGCGTGAAGAAGCGCGCATAGAGCAGGTGCAGGATGGCGTGTTCAATGCCGCCGACATACTGGTCGACCGGCATCCAGCGTTCCGCATGGGCCGCTTCGAAGGGCTCGGTCTCGGACCAGGGCGAGGTAAAGCGCAGGAAATACCAGGACGAGCAGACAAAGGTGTCCAGCGTGTCGGTTTCCCGGCGGGCCGGCTTGCCGCATTTGGGGCAGTCCGTGTGTTTCCAGGTCGGATGGCGCTCCAGCGGATTGCTGGGATGGTCGAAGGTGACATCCTCGGGCAATTCCACGGGCAGCTGGTCTTCCGGCACACCAACAGCGCCGCAATCCTCACAATGGATGACCGGGATCGGGCAGCCCCAATAGCGTTGGCGCGAGACCAGCCAGTCGCGCAGGCGATAGCTGGTTGCGCCCTTGCCCAGGCCGACCTTCTCCAGTTCCTCGATCGCGCGCTCGATGGCGTCGGCCGTTTCCAGACCGTCGAGGAAGCGGGAATTATAGATCGTGCCGTGTGCCGTATAGGCCTCGTCCTTGATCTTGTGATCGGCCGGATCCGTATTTGGCGGCAGGACAACCGGCGTGACCGGAAGATCATATTTGCGGGCGAAATCCAGGTCGCGCTGATCGCCGGCCGGGGAGCCGAAAATGGCGCCCGTGCCATAGCCCGAAAGCACGAAATTCGCAGACCAGACCGGGATTTCCCAATTGGGATCAAGCGGGTGCTTGACGGTGAAGCCCAGGTCGACGCCGCGCTTGGGCGCCTTTTCAATCTCTTCTTCCGTCGTGCCCATGCGGGCGCAGTCATGACAGAAGCGGTCAATCTCCGGATCATCCTCGGCCAGGGCCTTGACGATGGGGTGGTCCGGCGCGAGGGCCAGGAAGCTGGCCCCGAATAGCGTGTCCGGACGCGTGGTGAAGACGTCGATCGTCTGGCCGAAGCGTTCGGCCAGGCCATTGTCAGCAATCGGCCAGGAAACCTCGGCACCGCGAGACCGCCCGATCCAGTTGGACTGCATCGTGCGAACCTTGTCCGGCCAGCGATCCAGATCGGCGATCGCATCGGTCAGCTGGTCGGCATAATCGGTGATCTTGAAGAACCACTGGTCCAGTTCGCGCTGGACGACGAGGGCGCCAGAACGCCAGCCGCGTCCGTCGATCACCTGTTCATTGGCCAGAACGGTCTGGTCGACCGGGTCCCAATTGACCTTCGCCGTCTTGCGGTAGGCTAGGCCTTTATCCAGCAGTTTCAGGAAGATGGCTTGCTGGTGCCGATAATAGGCCGGATCACAGGTGGCGATTTCGCGGGACCAGTCCAGAGCCAGGCCGAGGCGCTGCAATTGCGCCCGCATGACGCGGATATTCTCATAGGTCCAGGCGCCGGGGTGAACGCCGCGCTCGCGTGCCGCATTCTCCGCCGGCAGGCCGAATGCGTCCCAGCCCATCGGGTGAAGCACATCAAAGCCACGCGCGCGCTTATAGCGGGCGACCACATCACCCATCGTATAATTGCGCGAATGGCCGACATGGATGCGCCCTGACGGATAGGGGAACATCTCCAGCACATAGTATTTCGGCTTGGAGGTATCGGCGTCCGGGCCACCGGCCTTGAACGCATCACGCGCCGCCCAGGCCGATTGCCATTTGGGTTCGGCCTCGCGGGGATTGTATCGGCTCATGGTCTTGTCTCGCTGCGAAGCCAGCGCGCGGGCTAGTCTTCCAGCTGGGAAATGCGCAGCTGGCGAGCCCGGGTCAGGATCGCGTTTTCGATTTCATAGGCGGTTTCGGTGCTGGTCTGGGCATCGACCCAGCCGCCCGTTTCGTCACGTACCTGGCGGAACACGTTCACGGCCAGCGCGTCGGCACGCAGGCGCGTATCCAGGATGTAAACCGTCAGCTTGAAGCGTTCGGTCGGCATTTGCGGATTGGCATACCAGTCCGTGATGATCACACCGCCGAACGGATCCACCTCAGCCAGCGGCATGAAGGAGATCGTGTCCAGGCTGGCGCGCCACAGATAACCATTCACGCCGATCCCTTCGACGTCATAGTTTTCATTATTGCGGGCCAGCGGGTTGGGCAGGGACGGAAGGCGCAGTCCGGAACGCTGTTCGGAAGCGGAATCCCCGGCCGCGTTATTGGAGGCGCAGGCGGGAACGAAAAGGATGGCGGCGGAGAGGATAGCTCCGAGAATCCGACGGTCAGGCATAAGCCGAGACTCCTTCGACACTGAACAGCGGTTACACACGGGAGAACCGAGAACGCGGATGCGCTCTTTTCTTTGAAAGGTTTGTATAGCACGCGATACACGCTGTGCCAGCGGTGAAAGGCACCCGATGTGACCGTGGCCCGCTTGCAACAGATTTGTGAGAAGACGTGATCGAACAGGCACGCATGCTTGACCCCAACCGCCGCTTAATTTCCTGTAAGGCGCGACGTCCGGGGGGACGGGGCCGATCGGCGGGACCGCAAGTTATGAAGCGGACATTTGGCGCGATATCCATCGCAGCGTTGTCCGGAGCTATTGCGGGCCCGCCGGCATTCCCTCAGGACGCTTTCTCCGATCCCTATTCAGATTTCGAGACCGAGAGCACCCGGCTGGACATCCAGGCCGGCACTGTTCTGCGGGCAGGCGACGGGGCGTCCGACATCCTGTTCGACCTGGATGGTGACGTCACTTTCGAACGCTTCAATGAGGCCGGGCGCCGCTCCGGCCTTGTTCTGGGCGGCCGGGTGCAAAGTGAAAACGGACATCGTGGATTTGGTGGGCTGGCCGGAAACTGTCCGCCCGGCCAGGGGGATTGCGCCGGTCTGCAGGGTCCCGCCTCCGGCCTGCGAACGGCCGGGGCACCGGAGGGTGACGACACACGGGGCGTGCTGGATACCGCCTATATCTTCCATGAAACCGGTTGGGGCGAGCTGCGCATTGGCCGGACCGAAGGGGCGGCCCGCCAGGACCATACCGGCGGGCCCCGGGCCTTCCGGCTGAGCCGCGCCGATGGTGGCCGTGTGGATACGGGTGGGTTGCAGGGCGCGAGGACAGAGAATTTCAGCTCCGGCCAGGACGCCAAAATCCTGTTCCGTTCCATCGCATTGGGGCAGGAAACCAGTGTCGGTACGCTCCGGGCCTCGGCCTCCTGGACGCCGTCCGTCCGGATGTGCGGCCTGGACCATTGCGCCCGTGAATACGGGCTGGCCGGACTGGTCAGCCCGGTCTTTGACGATGTGCTGGAATTGGGTGTCCATTACGCGCTGCGGCGCGGGGATCATGAATTTGAAGCCTCACTGGGCCTGTCGCACGGCGATGATGCGACCGGTTTGCCCGGTTTTGACGGCTTGCGCGCCTATGATCTGGGTGTGCGCTGGGCTCATGGTGCCTGGTCTGCGGGTGCCCGGGCCTTCGTATCTGACAATGGTCTCTCACAGGAAGCCGGTTACCGGGCCTGGTCGGCCTCGGCCGGGTATGAGAGCGGCGACTGGTTGTGGACGCTGGAATATGCCGGCTTTTCCGATGATGCCGTCCATGTCGACGGAACCAGCTGGCAGGCGGGCGGTTCGCGCCTGTTGGGCGAGCGCTGGATTGCGGGCTTCGGTGTGCAGGCCCAGGAGCGGCAGGAACCTGTTTGGACACCGGCCGGACGCCAGAAATCGAACACTGACAGTTTGACGGCTTTCCTGGAGCTCGGCTGGCAGTTTTGACAATTCCGCCACAGCCGAAAGGATTCTGTAAGAGCCACGGTAGATTCTGCTTGGGCTGGCCCTCCCGCCTGCGTTAGAAGAAAGAGTGTGAGGGAGAATTTCCATGCGTGAGCGGGCTTATCCGTTTGGCATTGTTGGAAAAACCGCGTCCGTGGCCGTGATGGCAACGGCGCTGTGCCTGTGTGCAACTCCCGCCATGGCCCAGGACACGGTCACGCCGGAAGGCGAGACGCCCTGGTATGAAGCCTTCACTCTGTCCATGAATGACAGCCCCCACCCGGAACTGGACGAGATCGAGACCTTCGATTGGGAATCCTCCGGCGGCCGCTGGGGTATCACGCTGGGCATTGATGACCATTCCGACACGCGCATTGCGCGTGAGGATGTCAGCGCCGGCGCCTTCGTGAATCTGGGCGAGCGTTTCCGGGTTGGTGGTGAGCTGCGCTTTGCCTCTCCGGACAGCGAGTATTTCACCCTGCGCGGTGACACATCCCTGGAAGACCGCCGCGAGCCGGAAATCAAGTTCGAGTCCGCGCTGCGCTTCTGATCCTGGGATCAGCCAGACAGGCCGCCGATTGCGGCTACTCCTGAAAAACCAAACCCTTTCAAACGCCTGATGCTTTGCGCCTGGATTCCGCCCAGCGCATAGACCGGCAGCCGGCTCTGCCGGACAAGGCCGCTCGCGCGCATTAGACCAAGGGGCCGGACCGCGCTTGGGCTGGCGCTGGGCAGGATGGGTGAGAGCAAGACCGCGTCCACGCCGCACATCGCGGCCCGCATCAGGGCGTTGTGTCCGTGACAGGCGCTGGTGAACAGGCCGGGATCGCCCCTGCGCCGGGCTTTCAGCGCCTCAACGGTGCGGGCTTGCGGAAAGTGCTGGCCATCTGCGTCGACGGCCCGCGCCAGTGCGGCATCCGAAGACACCAGGAAGACCAGTTCCCGCGACAGGGCGATACGGGCCAATGCCCGTGCGGTCGCAAACCGGTCCGTCGCGCCATAATGCCGGTAGATGAGACCGGATCCCGCAGGCAGGCGCTCGGCCAGGGCGACCGGGTCCGGCGTCCGCTGCGGGTCCGTCAGTGCCAGCAAGGGCGGCAGCGGCGAAAATGCAGCCCCCTCGAGGCGGGCTGCCTGTCTTGCCAAGAAAGCGCCGGCATCATATGGCGGCATCATGACCTCTCAACCTGATATGGCCGACCGTCGGCAAGACCTGCTCGATACGATCCGTGACACTGCCCGGGATGCCGGGCGTGACCCTTCCGATATCACGCTTGTCGCCGTCTCCAAACGCCAGAGCGAGGCGCGCCTGGATGCTGCCCTGGCGGCTGGCCAGCGTGTCTTCGGGGAGAACCGCGTGCAGGAAGCCCAATCCCATTGGGAGAGCCGCCGCGCCGATCACCCCGATCTGGAATTGCGCCTGATCGGACCCTTGCAGACCAACAAGGCGGCAGATGCCGTGGCCCTGTTCGACGTTATCGAAACGCTGGACCGGGACAAGCTTGCCCGGGCCCTGCGCAAGGCGATGGATGAGAGCGGGCGGACGCCGCGCCTTTATGTCCAGGTCAATACGGGTGATGAGCCGCAGAAGGCCGGCATTGCGCCGGCGGACCTGCCGGACTTCCTGGCCAGCATTCGGTCGGATTACGGGTTCGAAATCGAGGGGCTGATGTGTATCCCGCCGGTCGAGGAACCGGCCGGGCTGCATTTTGCCCTTCTGGCCAAGCTGGCCCGCGAGAATGATGTGCCGCGTCTGTCCATGGGAATGAGTGCCGATTTCGAAACGGCCATCCGCCTGGGCGCCACATCCGTACGGGTCGGGACCGGGTTTTTCGGCCCGCGCGAGGATTAGTCGATCACGATATGGTCGCCGGGCCTGGCCTGGGCCAGCAATTCGGTCACATCGGCCGGGTCGAGCGCGACACAGCCCTGGGTCGGCTCGTAATCACCGCGCTTGCAATGCAGGAAGATCGCCGACCCCAGGCCGGGAACCGGCGGATCATCATTATGGCCCAGCACCAGGATCAGGTCGTAGAGCCCGTCCTCGCGCCATAATTCTTCGTGGGAGGCTTTGTAGGGCAGGCGGACCGGGCGGTTGTAGGCCGCATCGTCCGGGGCATCGCACCAGCCATCATCTTTTCGGATTTGCCGGACCGGCAGGGCTGTTTCGGGCCGGGCGACCCGGTCGGCGCGGTAGTAGACCCGCCGCAGGGGATAGCGGCCCAACGGGGTGGCTCCATCGCCCTCGCGCTTGGCTGACGCATCCGTGATTCCCTCTTTACCAAGGGCTGCGCGTACGGTGCGCGCGCCAAGGGCCATTTGGCCTTTGCGGGAGACCTGCCAATCCATGAGCGATAGTCTAGAGCGGAAACGCGGTGGTCGGCGAGGGACAAGCTGTGCAAACAGGCTGCACGATCGTCCGTCTCGCCTCCCCCACCACGGATGTGTGTCCGGTTTCGGACTCGGGACTTACCCAGCAAAATCGGGACCACATATTAAGCATGAAAAACACAGGACTAATCGGGCTGAAGGCGCAAAATTTGCCGGGCAATTCCTGCCGGTCGGCAGTATTTGCCTTGCGCCGTGAAATGGGCATGATCACAGAATGAGCGCACAAAAGACCATCCTGATCGTGGACGATGATGACGACCTGCGCGAGGCGCTGGCCGAACAATTCGCCCTTCATGAGGAATTCCGCACCCTGTCGGCGGCCAATGCCAGCCAGGGTATGGCGCTGGCCAAGGACGAACGCGCCGACGTCGTGCTTCTGGACGTCGATCTGCCGGACATGGACGGCCGCGAGGCCTGCCGCTTGATGCGCAAGAATGGCCTGTCTGCCCCGATCGTCATGCTGACGGCGCAGGACACCGATGCCGACCAGATCCTGGGTCTGGAATCGGGCGCCAATGACTATGTCACCAAGCCCTTCAAATTCTCCGTCCTTCTGGCCCGTGTGCGCGCCCATATGCGCAGCCATGAGCAGAGCGAGGATGCCGTCTTCCAGATCGGGCCCTATGAATTCCGCCCGGCCATGAAGCTGTTGCTCGTCGGGGAGGATCGCAAGGTCCGCCTCACCGAGAAAGAGACGAATATCCTCAAATACCTCTACCGGGCCGGCGGCAAGCCGGTACCGCGCGACGAGCTGCTGCACGAGGTCTGGGGCTATAATCCGGCGGTGACGACCCACACGCTGGAAACCCATGTCTACCGCTTGCGCCAGAAGATCGAGCCCGATCCCGGCCAGGCTCGGCTTCTCGTCACGGAAAGCGGTGGTTACCGGCTGCAGAGCTAGGCTCTAGCTGCCGATCTCCAGCACCACCGGCGCGTGGTCGGAGGGTTTTTCCCAGCTGCGCGTGTCTTCCCAGATGCGGAACGCGTCCCGGCCACCGGCCAGGGCGCGTTCGCGCACGGCGGGAGCGGCCCAGATATGGTCGAGACGGCGGCCGCGATTGGCTTTCTTCCAGTCACGCGCGCGATAGCTCCACCAGGAATAGATCTTCTCGTCCATCGGAATGAGTTCGCGCGCCACATCGGCGAAATCGCAGGTCTTGCGGATCCGCTCCAGCGCTTCGGTCTCGACCGGGGTGTGGGAGATCACCTTGAGCAATTGCTTGTGCGACCAGACATCATGCTCATAGGGCGCGATGTTGAAATCACCGACCAGGATGAGGGGTGGGTTTTCCGCGGCACGTCCGGCGAAATAGGCCTCGATGCGGTCCAGGAAGGCGAGCTTGTGGGCAAAGCGCGGATTGGTTTCCACGTCCGGCTCGTCACCGCCGGCGGGGATGTAGAAATTGTGCAGTTCAATGCCTTCCACCATGACCCGCTGGTGACGGGCTTCGGCCTTGGGGCAGAGATCCTCGTCCGGCAGGTCTTCCAGCGGCAGTTTCGAGGCGATGGCCACGCCATGCATGCCTTTTTGACCGCGAACATGGAAATGCCGGAAGCCCATTTCCCGGAAGGCCTCTTCCGGGAATTGCTCGTTCAGGCATTTGATCTCCTGCAGGCAGAGCACGTCGGGATCGGCTTGCCGGACCCATTCCGCCACCATGGGCGCGCGCAGTCGCACGGAATTGATGTTCCAGCTGGCAAGCGTAAAGGCGGTCATGATCGGTCCTGTCGGGTCTAGAGAATATTATAGCTGGCACCGGCCAGGCCGACCGGCCAGCGGCCCCGGGCGAACAGGCGCCAGCGGGCCAGGAAGGGGTGTGGCAGCTCGTCATCCTCGGCTTCGGCCAGAACAACCAGGGCCGCACCATTGGCCGCCTGGGCTAGGGCCCCGGCGGCGGCATGGACGAGTTCCATGTCTTCCACATCTGCCATGGCGGCCGCGTCCTCGATGGCATCGCGTGCCGTATCACCGGTTTTCTCGGCCACCAGGGTCAGCGCCATGGACACGGCTTCCTCATCGAGGCGTTCCAGTGCGCGTGAGACCAGGCCCGTGCGCAGCATTTCCTCGGTCTCCCAGCCGATCGGATCACGGTCCAGCGCTTCAGCGGCACCGGCGGCCTCGTCCCAATCATTCAGCAGGGCCGGCTCGGCTTCGGGAAAGCCCAGCCCGTCCAGATAGGTCTGGGCCAGATAGCGCTCGCGCTCGTCCAGCGGCTCTCCCAGGCGGGAAAACCATGTATTGGCATTGAGGCTCTCGGCAAAGGCCTTGGCCTTGTAGAGCAGCGGAATTTCTTCGAGCAGGCGCGGAATGTCCGCGCTCTCGGCATCATCCTGGAAGTCCATGCGGTTTATTTAGCGATCCGCGTCGCCCGTGCACAGGGGAAGAATGCAATACGGGCTGAAACCGGACCCCAAACAGCAAAGCGCCCGGTCTCGAGGGGGAGGAGACCGGGCGCGGAGCCGTGCGCCTGTATTTCTGACAGCGCAGCGCCGGGAGGGGATCAATCCGGCGCGACTGAGATGTGGGATCCGCTAGCGGGGGGACGACGCCGATCCATTTGCTCTCAGTCAGCGTTACAATAACGACACAGCCGCCAGCTTTCTGCAAATAAAAAATGAGAAAGGATTTGCGAGTGGCGAAAAAACCACAACGCTTTCTTAGCGGCCCCGCCGTGAATCGCGACGGTCTTCCGGTTCCGGGATGCGGAACAGGCGCGGATCCAGGCGCATGCCAGTCTCCACATCATTCAGGCTGACCCGTGTGATCTCGCCCAGCGCGTCGGTGACATACCATTCGCGCAGCTCAAGACTGGGTTCGGCAAAGACGAACATGATCTCACCCTCCATCTCGCCGCTGGGGTCGCGCAGGGTCAGGTAGAAAAAGCCGTATTCGCGCGCCATGCCGGCAATCTCGGCGTCCTCGGACAGATTGATCTCGTCCTTCAGCAGCCACCAGACCGGAGTGGAGCGCAACGGAATCCGGTCGACCGTTTCCAGCGCCTGATCCTCGATCGCCACAGTCGTGCCGTCGGCAATCACCCGGATCGGGCTGGGATCATCATACTGGAAGCGCAGCCGGCCCGGCCGCTGCAGAGACAGAACGCCCGTGGCCAGGGAGCCATCCGGCGCGATCTGGCTGAAGCGGGCGCGCAGCGTTCCGATCCCGTTGAGATAGGTATTGAGCTGTTCCAGCATCGCCTCGCGGTCGATCTCCGCAGCCGGCGGCTCGATCGCCGTTTCGGTGACCGGATCGGCAGCGCTTTCGGCGGCCGGTTGGGACAATTCCGCCTCATCCGCTTGGGCAGGCGGTTCGGACGCGGTCTGGGCGAAGATCGCCAAGGAGACAAGCAAGGACATCATGGCATCAAGCTGACCCGGGATTGCGGCATGAGCAAGACCGGGATGTTCATCTTCATGTCAGTGAGCCGTGGAAGCATCAGCCGCGCATTCCACCTGCCAGGCTGACAATGCGCCGGGTTGCCAGTGCGGAATGAGGATGCGGTCACCTTCGGTGAGCAGGTCATTCATGAAGACAGGCGTCTCCGTCTCGTCGAAAATCAGCGTCGTTTCATTAAATTGCGCGGTGTTTTCTCGCCAGAAAGACACCAATCCCGGCCACTGGCTGATCACGTATCCCCCGGCCACCGGGCCGATACCATCGGCATTATCCAACCCGGTCAGGAGTTGGGTCAGGGAGCGGTCATCCAAGTCGACCGCCAGGATATCCCCCGCCGACATGGTTGTGACCAAAAGCCGGTTATCCTCCACGAACAGCCCGTTCACCCCGGCCAGGGCCGCATCCTCCAGCCAGACCGAAACCACCCCGTCTTCCAGGGCATAGATCCGGCTATTGGCGCTGTCGGAGACCAGGACCCTATCGCCCAGCACGGCTACATCATTGAGAAAACCGGCTCCCGGCATGGGGTAGTCAGCCATCCTCTCGCCGGTCCCCAGATCAATTTCGACGAGCCGGTCGATATCACTGACAAACAGATGGCCGTCATGAAGAGCCATGCCCTTGGGCGCGTTGAAACCGGTCACCCAGTGTCGTTCGGTCAGCGCGCCGTCAAAGGAGACGCGAGCCAGGTAACCCGCCCCATTCCGCTCGGCGGCCTCACCGGCAATATTGGAAACGATATAGCCACCCCTGCCATCCGCGATGACGCTCTCCGGCGCCTCCAGCCCGTCCAGCCGCCAGATTTCCTGAAACTCCGGGGCCTGGCCCGCGCTGCAAACCTGAACACCCATGGCCAATGCGATGAACCAAGCGGACATGCGACCTAGCCTCCGAAAAATGCACCAAGCATGGACAGGCTGAGGAAGAGCAGCCCGTAGATCACGAGGACCATTGTCGTGATATTCCAGCGTGAATTGTAAGCCTGGACCTCTTGATGCTCCCGGTTCAATGCATTGACCTGGAGCACGGCGGGCAGGATCAACAGGCTGAGGCTCCAGTTGAAGATCAAGACCATACCAGAGATCGGCCCACCCGCCGGCTCGATCTGAACCAGGAAGCGGTCAGCCAGACTGGTCGCGACAGAAGCAATCGAATAGGCAAACGCACAGCCGATGACCAAAACCCTCGAGAAACCGGACGCGTCCGCTTCCTCTTCAATCCGCATGGCCTGTGCCGGGTAAAACAGCACGCTGAACCAGCTGCGGCCGAAGGGCGAGATGCTGAGCTCATCATGTTTTTTGATCCAGCGCCAATTCCGCCACATCCAGAAGACGGCATAGAGATTGAAGCTGGCGATTGAAACAAGGACGAATTTCCAGGGATTTACCGGGTGGAAAACCGCCCCTTCGGGTTGTTTGGCATCGCGGGCAAAGCCGAAGAAAATACCCAGAATGGCCAGCAGGTAGAGAATGCCGAGAAGCCCGTAGCCCAGGGCGAGATCATTGGCGGGATCGTCCACCCAAGCCTGCATGGCTGGAGGCAGCCAGCCTGACGACTCCAGATTGATCCAGAGATCGCCCTGATCCGGCACGGCGCGGGCAATCTGGTTGTAGGCATCGACCTCATTTGCAGGCGCCCGGTCCGCCAGGGTTTGCAGGGTATAGGTCAGGGTGGCGCCATTGGGCCGGTTTGACTGCTCCGTCTCAAAGCGCAGGAAATCATTCGCATAATCTACAGGCGGCAGGCCGGATACGGCGACGGGCGGGTTTTCAAACCGGTGAACATGGCGCTGGTGAAACGGCCAGGGCAGATGAATGGGGGCTGTCCGGCTCGTACCATCCACCGTTTCGAGACGACTCAGTACGGCATCGGCGCGCATCGGGAAGGATTTGTACAGCTCATCCGCCTGATAGGCCTGCTGGCTCAGCGCGTAGAATTCGCGAACCGTCACCTGATTGGCGTCACGGTCATCCTCGACCTCTATCGGGCCGGCGATGGCGATGCCGGGATAGAGGTTTTGATAATAGTCCTGGTAGCTTTCCGACAGGGCCGCCAGGGACTGGCGGGCCAGGCTTGCGCGGAAACTGTCCGCTTCCCGGTCGCGATAAACAGTCTCCACCGTGAGCGCGACACCTGTCGTTTCCAGGTCGGCAAAATCAAACGCTTCTTCGAGATCGATATTGGGCAGACGGGGATTGGCGACCTCGATCCGTTCCAGATCATCCTGGCCCGGTTCCAGCGGCAGGGCGTACATGTAGACCGGAGCCGCGATCCGCGGGAAACGGCCGCCCTGGTGGGACCAGGTGGCATCAATCCAGACCGGCTCGCCATCATTGTCGATACGAACGATTGCGTGATCGAAGGCGTAGGGCGACGGTGCCAGATCGGGCAAGCCGGGCCCCTCATCGATATCGGTCAGCGCCACACTGGCATGAACGCCCATTTCGCCCAGAAGGGCGACCAGAAGCAGCGCCTTGTCCTTGCAGTCGCCATAACCGTTTTCGATCACCGTGTCCGGGTCGCGCGGCGTATGACTGCCCAGGCCCGTAACGTCGGAAACATAGCGGATATCGTCCTGAACATACCGGATCAGCGCCGTAACCTGTTCGGTGTAGACCGGGTTTTCCTCCCGGATCCGCTCCAGCACGGCACGGCTGCGAGGTCCGAGCGCGCTACGGCTCTCATAGAGCGGCCGCGCCCAGTCCACGACGGATTGCCAGTCCGGCATGGCGGACACAGAAATCTGGCCCCAATGCACATGTCCTGCCGGAAAATTCGCCTCGCCCGCCACCCGATCGGCGTCGCTCTGTTCCCAGATATATTCGACCCAGCCATTCTCCTCCGTGCGGACTGGCTCCAGCTGCGAATTGCCGGCCAGGGACAGGGGCCTATCGGCCGGGGCCTGAATCCGGATGTGCTGCCGGCCAAGCGGGATGGACCATTGCGTGGAGATCGTGGTGCCGATGCCGCCCGGCCAGATCGGCGAACGGATTTCGCGCGACCAAGCATACTCCACGAGATCGCCGACGCGGACGTCGCGCAATTCGATGAAGCTGGTCAGGTTTCCGTCGACAATCCCGGACTGGAGATCCGTTTCGCGCCGAACCGTCGTGAACCGATCCAGCTCCAATCGATCCAGCACTTCGCCATCGCGGATGACATTGATGGCGTGGATGAAAAGTTCGGAGTCGGACGGATCGAATTCAAAGGACAGGCGGGCTCCGCCCTCCAGCCCGGCCCGATCCATGATCTGGTAGATGATATGGCCATACTGGTGAAGCGTGTCGTCCGTGACCCGGTATTGCAGGTCATAGAGCTGGTAATAGAGACCGTTGGAAATACCGTCCGGTGCCGTTTCGACTGCGGCGGGGGCCTCCTGCAGGCTTACCCAGGCGGGAGTCGGGGTTTCCTGAGGCCCGGCCTGAGCCCAGGCGACCATGCCGGTTGATGCGGCCCAACACATGGCCGCGACACACTTTATGGCGGCGCGCAGCTCCGCAACGCCCTTGAACCAACGCTTCACGCTTGAAATCCCCCACGAGTTCGCAGCAATCAGAGCATGCAAGTCCGCCCGGAACAATATCCAAGCGCGGCTAGGCCCGGGTGTGTCGCGTCTCGTCGGGACGCGGCGTACGCGTGGTCAGGAAGACGCCGAGCAGGACCATCAGACCGCCGGGAATGGCGATCAGGCTGGGCCAGGCGTGCAGGATGAAGCCGGCATAGAGGCTGGCGAATATCGGCGAAAGCAGCATCAAGCTAGCCGTGATGACACCCGCGAGCCGGCTGGATGCGACCCCATAGGTCAGCGTGGGAAGCGCGGTGGCCAGAAGGCCCAGAAGGACAATTTCGACGAAGTCCCCTCCGTCCGCCTGCGGCAGGGTCAACGGTCCCAGAATTCCTCCAGACACAGGCCAGAGCAGCAGGGCGAGGATGGCGCCGTAGAGGCAGGCCAGTCCGGTGAAAACGGCCGGATCGCTCTTGCGACCTGTCGTATGATGGCGGCGCAGCCCGGTGGCGTAGATGGCCGACATGAGGCCGGCAGCAACGGCCAGGGCGTGTCCGAACCATTCCCGCTGCGAAATCTCCTGGGGCCCCAGGAATATGGCCAGTCCGGTGATGGCCACGGCCACCCCCAACCATTGCAGAGGGCCCGGCTTGATCCCCCCGACCCGGTCGATGATCAGGGCAATGGCCGGTGAGAGGCCGATCAGGAGGGCGACATTGACAATGGGCGCGCGGATGAAAGCGGATGTTGCGATGATGTAATAGGCCGCCATGGCAAGCGGCAGGGCGGTTCTCAGGGCATCCCGCCGTGCCGCGTGACGCAGGATCAGGGCGGGCAGGAAGATCAGGGCCGCCACCAGAAGCCGCCCCGACATGATCAGCGCGCCGGGCCAGCCTTCCAGCAGCCGAATGAAAATCCCGGCCAGCCCCCAACCGGCGGGTGCGGACAGGCCGATGGCGAAACCGGTCCAGTCAATTCCGTGATGCGGCCCGTGATGCGGCTGAGAGGGCGGTTCGCCCGCCATTATTCGCCGTGTTCCGGCAGGAAGATTTCCCGGCGCCCGGCATGGTCGGCCGGGCCGATCATGCCCTCTTCTTCCAGGCGCTCGATCAGCGTGGCGGCACGGTTATAGCCGATCTGCAGGCGGCGCTGGATATAGGAGGTCGAGGCCTTGCGGTCGCGGGCGACCACGGCGACGGCCTGGTCGAACAGGGCATCGCCCGAGCCCTCATCCATCCCGTCCATGCCCGGAATACCGCCCTCATCATCCTCGCCACCGGCAGTGACGGCTTCGAGATATTCCGGCGCACCCTGGCGTTTGAGGAAGCTGGCGACGTCCTCGACCTCACGATCCGACACAAAGGGTCCGTGCAGGCGGCGCAGGCGGCCACCGGAGGCCATGTAGAGCAAGTCACCCATGCCCAGCAGCTGTTCGGCGCCCTGCTCACCCAGAATGGTGCGGCTGTCGATCTTGGAGGTGACGGAATAGGAGATACGGGTCGGGAAATTGGCCTTGATCGTACCGGTGATCACATCGACGGAGGGGCGTTGTGTGGCGGTGACGAGGTGAATGCCGGCGGCGCGGGCCATCTGGGCCAGACGCTGGACGGCGGCCTCGATTTCCTTGCCCGCGACCATCATCAGGTCGGCCATCTCGTCGATCACGACGACGATATAGGGCATTTTCTCGGCTTCGATCCGCTCGGTCTCGAAGATCGGTTCGCCGGTCTCCTTGTCATAGCCGGTCTGGACCGTGCGCGAGAGTTCCTCGCCGGTGCGCTGGGCTTCGGCGACCTTCTCGTTGAAGCCGGACACATTGCGCACGCCGATCTTGGACATGCGCAGATAGCGGCTTTCCATCTCCCGGACAGCCCATTTCAGGGCGACCACGGCCTTTTTGGGATCGGTGACGACCGGGGTGAGAAGATGCGGGATCCCGTCATAGACGGAGAGTTCCAGCATTTTCGGGTCGATCATGATCATGCGGCAGTCCGAGGGCGGCAGCCGGTAGAGCAGGGAAAGGATCATGGCATTGATCCCGACCGATTTACCGGAGCCGGTGGTGCCGGCGATCAGCAGGTGCGGCATGCGGGCGAGATCGGCCACGAAGGGCTCCCCGCCAATCGTTTCCCCCAGGGCGAAGGGCAGTTCCGCCTTGGCGTCCTCGAAAGCCTTGGAATTGAACAGGGCGCGCAGGAAGACCGTTTCGCGCTTGGCATTGGGCAGTTCGATACCGATCGCATTGCGGCCCGGCACAACGGCCACGCGGGCGGCCAGGGTCGACATGGAGCGGGCGATGTCATCGGCCAGATTGATCACGCGGGAGGATTTCACCCCCGGTGCCGGTTCGAATTCATACAGGGTCACGACCGGGCCCGGACGGACCTGGACGATCTCGCCCTTAACCCCGAAATCGGACAGGACGCCCTGCAGGAGTTCCGCATTCTGGCGCAGGGCCTGCTCGTCCACGGCATCATTGCGCAGGGCCGGTTTGGTCAGCAGGTCGAGGCGCGGCAGTTTGAAGCCTTCGGACCTGGCAAAGGGCAGCGCGCCCTGGGCTTCGCGGGCATCCCGTCCGGAATCCTTGGGCTTGCGGCTGGCGGAGACTTTGACATGCGCTCCGGCCATCGGATCGTCCAGGGGTGCATCCTCGGCGGCAACCGGCCGGGCCATGGCGACGCCACCCGTATCCGCAGCGCGCATGGCGCGGCGCAGGACGGGCTCTTCGCGGACCTCTTCCTCGTCCTCATCCCCGATGTCGTGGTCGCGCGACCCACCCAGGGCCAGGGCGCGGCCGCGAATGGCATCGGCCCAAACCCGCACGGTCGCCCAGATCAGGCCGGCGGCATCGACCGCAGCGGTCAGATCCCGGGAGCGCAATCCGAAAGTGAAGAAAATCCCGCCAATGGCGACCAGGAGTGCAAAGGCGGCGGCCATGCCCTGGGCGGCTGGCAGGTCGAACCGGTTGGGCAATGCGGCCAGGGCGCTGAGGAAAATATCACCCAGCGCGCCGCCGAGACCGGAGGCGAAGGGCCAGGCATTGGGGACGGGTAGCGCGCTGACAGCGGCTGCGAAGGCTGCCGTGGCAATGGCGGCAAAGAACCAGCGGAAACCGGCCACGGACCGGGTGCGGATGCGGGGGAGGCGCCAGATCAGGATTCCGCCCCAGATCAGGAGGGCGATGGCCGGCCCACCGGCCGCCCAGCCCAGGGCTTGCAGCAATCCGTCGGAAACGGAGGCGCCCCAGGGCCCCATCCAGTTGGCGACATCACCGTCCGCAGCCACATTCCAGGACGGGTCGAGCACATTGTGGGACAGAAGCGCAGCCAGCAGAAAGCCGCCGCCCGCCAGCATCAGGCAGCCGAAGACCACATCGAACAGACGCAGGCGCCAGCGCGGCTTGGCCGCGCGCCCCTTATCCCCGGCGTCGGACTTGGAATTCCCACTCATATCTTCTCACTACTCCCCCAAGTCTTCCCGCAGGGTAAACAAAGCTTAACGCCGCAGCTGCGGCGCAGTGTCCGCTTTTCTCCCGGCTCAAACCCCGTATGTTGCCGCTCATGGCAAACAAAGCATTCTTTGATGGCGATGTCGTGATCGCCGGCGGCGGTCTGGCAGGCATGACTTTGGCCTTGGCGCTTGAGCAGGCCGGCCTGTCCGTGGCCGTGGTCGATGCGCTGGAAATGTCCGACCAGCTGGCTCCTGAATTCGATGGCCGGGCCTCCGCGCTGGCCTACACGTCCTGGCGCATGTTTGAGGCCTTGGGTGTGGCGGATCATCTGCGAGAGCATGCCCAGCGGATCGAGCACATTTTGGTGTGTGATGGCCGCCCTTATGGCGGGACTCGACCGGGTGGCCCGGGGCCGCACACGCTGCATTTCGATCGCGAGGAAATCTCGCCTGGTCCGGATGGCGAGCCGCTGGGCTGGATGGCGGAGAACCGGCATTCGCGCCAGGCCCTGGTCAAGGCGCTGAAGGCCAAGCCGGGCATCACAATCGTGGCGCCGGCCCGGGCCGATCATTATGAACACCGAACCGGCGGCATTGACCTCGTTCTGGAAGACGGGCGGCGCCTGAGCGGCAAGCTTCTGGTCGCCTGTGACGGCAAGTTCTCGCGGGTTCGCAAGCAGGCGAAGATTCGCACAGCGGGCTGGCGATACGGCCAGAAAGGCCTGGTCGCGACGGTGCGTCATGCGGAACCGCATAATGGCACCGCCTATGAATATTTCCTGCCGTCCGGACCGTTTGCCATTCTGCCCTTGCCGGACAATCGGTCTTCGCTTGTCTGGACAGAACCGGACCGGGTTGCTGATGCGCTGAAAGAGGCGTCCGATGATGTCTTCCAGGAAGAACTGGAAGCGCGGTTCGGCGATTTCCTGGGCGATGTAAGACCGGAAGGCCCGCGTTTCACCTATCCGCTCAGCCTGTCCATGTCGGAACGCTTTCTGGATGACCGGATCGCCTTCGTCGGTGATGCCGCGCGCGGGATCCACCCGCTGGCCGGACAGGGATTCAATCTGGGCATACGGGATGCCGCCGCTTTGGCCGAAGTCTGTGGTGAGGCCCGGCGCGTCGGCCTGGATATCGGCGCTCCGACGACGCTGCAGCGCTATGCCGACTGGCGCCGTTTCGACAGCGCGACACTGGCGCTGGGGACCGATGTGTTCAACCGCCTGTTCTCAAACGATTTCGAGCCATTGCGGCAGATCCGCGGTCTCGGCCTGTCCCTGGTCGACAAAATCCCGCCGGCCCGGCGCTTCTTCATGCGCCAGGCTGGAGGAGAGACGGGTGATCCGCCGCGTCTGCTGAAGGGTGAGCGTCTGGACGCGGCCTGACGGATCAGAACGGGTTCAGGGAATAGCCGTCCGCCTGCAACAGGGCGTGCGCTGTCATGGCGGACAGAGCCATGTCGACGCCGGGCAGGAGATCCTCATTGGAAATGTCGTACCAGGCAGCACTTTGGCCGCAGACGATGATCTGGACGCCCTGTTCCACCAAAGCCGCAACCAGCGCTGCATTGGTGCCGGCCGTCTCCGTGCTGACATCCCGCATCGCCCCGCCATGAACCACAATCGCGAGCTGGATGTTCTCCACCGGGACACCTGCGGCGGCATGCATGTTGATGAAGCGGGCTGCACCGGTCAGCGTTGAATTGAGGGCATCCTCGTCTGCGCCCGTGGCCGTGTCGAAACTGATCCGGAAGACCTGGCCCTCGGGAATGGGAAGATGGTTCTCGATCATGGCGATGGGGCCGAAATCAGGAATGACCGGGCCGGGGCCGAAATTATCGGGACCGGCTTGCGCTGCGCTTGCAGCCAGACCTGCCAGGGCGAGTGAAGTCAGCGTGGTGAGAACAGTGCGGACCATGTCGGAATCTCCTCGGTGTTGTCGAAAGACTACGAGGATTTGGCGGCACTGTCTCCTGTCAGGATGGCTTCGCAGACCCGGGCCGTACGCAGCGCGGACAGGCCGGTGGAGGGATGCGCTTGGCCACCCTGCAACTGGGTGATCATGGCGTCCACATGCGGCAGCTGGATCGGGTCGGGATGGGCGATGTCCAGCGTTTTCAGGCCATTCCTGGTTTCCAGCTCCAAGGGGGCGTCATCAAAAATGGCGGTCTGGATACGGCCTTCACTGCCGGTGATGTCCACGCGATCGGTCCGGTCGAAGCTCGCGAAATTCCAGCAGGCAGTGCCGGTGACACCGGACTCATGCTGCCAGCTCGCCGAAAACGTGTCGGGAACTTGGTGCTGCCCGGCCAGATTCGCGGTATATCCGGCGACGTGCCGGATCGGACCGAGCCAATGGTCAAACAGGTCCAGCCCATGGCCGGCGAGATCGTCGAAATAGCCGCCGGGGGCTTCATCGGCGTCCACCCGCCAGGGCCGGTTGGTCGCGATAGTGTGGGGATCGAGCGGCCGGGTCAGTGTCCAGTGAATCTGCCGGACATCGCCGATACATCCGCCCTGCAACCAGTTTCGCACCTGTTCGAAACGCGGCAGGCAGCGGCGATAATAGGCGATGAAGAGGGGTTTGCCGGCCGTGAGGAAGGCGGCGTTCATGTCCCGGGCCTCGGCCTCGGTCAAAGCCATGGGTTTTTCGACGCAGCAGGGCTTGCCGGCAGCGGCCACCATGCGGGCGTAGGCCGCATGACTGGAGGGCGGCGTGGCGATGTAGACGGCGTCAATGTCCGGGTCGCGGATCAGGGCCTCGGCGCTGTCGAAAACACGCGGCACGCCATGGCGGCGGGCATAGTCCCTGGCCTGTTCGGCACGCCGGGTGAACACGCCCGTCAGTTCAGACCCTTCGGCGAGCCGATAGGCGGGTCCACTTTTGCGTTCGGTGACGTCACCGCAGCCGATCATGCCCCAGCGGATGGGGGTGCAGGCCGCATCGCCGGTCACGCCGCGCTTTCGCCCAGCGCATAGAGATAGTCCCAGGTGAAAATGCCGCTGTCATGTCCGTCGTCAAAGACCAGGCGAACGGCATAGCGTCCGACGGGCTCGGCGGCCGTGACGCGGACATCCTGCTTGCCGGTGATGGTCTTCTTCTGCCCGGGCCCATGGCCCTGAACTTCTGCGCTGGGGCTTTCCACGCGCAGTGTCTCGAAGGGGATGGACATGTCGCGTCCGTCGTCAAACCGAATGTCGAGCGCACGCTTGCCGGCCGAAAAGACCAGTTCGGAGGGCCAGGGGCGGCTCATCTCAGCTGTCTTCCAGTGTGCGGGCTTCGTCGGGCAGCATGATCGGAATGCCGTCCCGGATGGGATAGGCCAGACCGGCCCCCTCTGAGACCAGTTCCTGGGCGTCGCGATCATAGGTCAGGGGGCCGCGGGTCACCGGGCAGACCAGGATTTCCAGCAGTTTCGGGTCGACCTCACGCGGGGTTTGCGCTTCGCTCATCGGTGACTTCCTTACGAGAACAGGATGGAGGAGAGCCGGCGGCGGCCATCCTTGGCCACATCGCTCATCGGGCCGGCGGCCTCAAAGACTTTCAGGAGCAGGGTGCGGGCAGCCTGGTCATTCCATTCGCGGTCCAGCGCCGTGATGGCGATCAGCTGGTCCACGGCCCCGGCGTGATCGCCGCTGGCGACCAGGGCTTCGGCCAGATCATAGCGCGCCTGCAGATCGGACGGGTCGCTGCTGACCTTGCCGCGCAGGGCCGCGGTTTCGGCATCGTCACCCGGTTCGCCGGACGCCAGGTCCAGCGCAGTGCGGGCACCGACCACAGCCGGGTCATCCGCGCGGTCTTCGGGAACATGGGCCAGGATTTCACGGGCCTTGTCCGTATCCCCATTCTTCAGCCAGACACGCGCCAGACCGGCCAGCGCGGCGGCATGGCCGGGGTCGGCCTGCAGCACGCCGGCAAAATCCTGGGATGCACCACCCAGATCACCGGATTCCAGCGCGGCCATACCGCGATCGACCATCGCCTTGAGCTCGGCTTCACCCGGCCCCTTGCCCGAGATGCGCTGGATGAAATCCTTGATCTGGCTTTCCGGCAGGGCCCCCATGAAACCATCAACCGGCTGTCCGTCCTTGAAGGCGAAGACCGCCGGGATGGACTGGACGCGCAATTGCTGGGCGATGCCCGGATTCTCGTCGATATTGATCTTGACCAGTTTCACTTCGCCGCCGGCATCTAGCACGGCTTTCTCGATCAC
Organism: Maricaulis parjimensis; assembly: GCF_016817355.1. GTDB lineage: Bacteria > Pseudomonadota > Alphaproteobacteria > Caulobacterales > Maricaulaceae > Maricaulis > Maricaulis parjimensis. The sequence goes on along the minus strand of NZ_JADOTT010000001.1, from coordinate 533,074 downwards.
CGGACCCAGCTGGCGGCAGGGGCCGCACCAAGGGGCCCAGAAATCGACGATGACCGGGACTTCGCGCGACGGTTCAACGACGTCCGCCATGAAGGATTGATCGGTGGAATCCTTGACGAGATCGCCAGCGGGCGCGTCGTTTTCGGAACCAGTGAACAGGGTCATCGGGGTCTTCCTTGCATTGTCTTCACTCTAGTTGGACGTCCTGCGCGCTCGATGCAAGGCGTCACTGCGCCGCGTCAGCCTCGTCCAGCAGGGATGAGAAGTCGAAGATCTCGACCTCATGTCCGGTGTCTTCGGCAAAACGGATCAGGTCAGCGCAGCTGACCGCCGTGGTCGCATCATTGCTGAGCGGGTGGAAATTGACCGGGTCGTACCGTGTCAGCGCAGCGTCCAGGATGAAGCGGACCCGTTTGGCGGTGTCGTTGATCAGCGCGAAGGCGGTCACCGAGCCGGGCCGTACGCCCAGCACGTCAAACATCGGCTCTTCCTTGCCGAAGGAAAACCGTGCGCAGCCCAGATGCCGGTGAAGCCTGTTGATCCGGATCTGGGTCTCACCCAAGGCCGAGATCAGGACGAGATTGCCCTTCTTGTCGTCGAGGAAGAGGTTCTTGGTGTGCCCGCCCGGCATTTCCGCCTTGATGGCGTCGCCCTCTGCAACGGTGAAGACAGGCGGATGATCCACTGTGGAATGCGGAATTCCCAGCTGATCGAGGCGGTCGAAGAGGTCGTGTCGGGTGGCAGGCATGAGGGTGTTGAAGCCTGCTGCAGCTTCATATGCAAGAGGACGGAATCAGGTGCTTGCAATTATCCGGCGTTTGCGCGATATACCCCGCTCCCCGGCGGGGCCCAGCCCCGCACATCGTGAGCGGGCGTAGCTCAGGGGTAGAGCGTCACCTTGCCAAGGTGAATGTCGTGAGTTCGAATCTCATCGCCCGCTCCATTTCCTCTCCCGGACAATGGATTTGAAATCAGCGTCTTGCGCTATTTGATGCCTTGCGTCTCGCGCCATTGCTTGACGGCGGCTTCCATGATGGCTTGCGACGGCAGGCTTTTGTCCTGCTCGACCATTACGTTGATCAGATAGCCGACCACGCGCCGCAAACCTTCCAGCTCGGTTTCGAGCTGTTGGATGCGAAGCTGGTCCTCTGGGAGCGTGTCCTCGCTTTCGGTTTTGCGCGCGCTGAACAGGGACCAGAAATCTTCGGCTCTCTCGCTGAAGAATTGGGCACAAATCTCGGTGTTGTGGACTTGGTGGGCGCTGAGGATCTGCTGTTCCTGGGCCGCCGTGAGGCCACCGCGCCGTTTGACCACTTCCTCGGGCAGGCGCTTGACCGCCCAGTCAAAGGCCCGGTTATCGCGCGAGTTTGAGAAGATGGATTCCGACGCACGGAAGACTTCCAGCAAGGCGTGATCGACATTGGGGTTGGACTGTTCAACCGGGCGTGTCCAGCCGGTCGGGTCGAGGCCGGCCCATTGACAGAAATCGGCAATCAGATCGCCCTCGTGGAGAAAGGCCCGGTTCAGGATTCGCATCGAGTAGGAGTCTGGTGTGAAACCCGTGTCCCGGTAGTTTTCCCAAGCCTGCCAGAAAGCGGGAAGGTGATTGCCGGAACAATGATCGACCCATTCTTGCAGTTTGAGCCCGCGTTTGACCTGCCACTGTTTCCAGGCGGAATAGCACCAGTCGGTTTGTGGCCGGATGTAATGGATGATCCGGCTGTCAAAATACTCAGTCAGGTGTGCCACGAAACCGGCCATCCGGGGCTGGCACAGGATTTCGGCGGACAGGATGTAGGTATCGTTCTCGCCAGCCTGTTCGACCACGCTCGCCACTTGTTCCGCCGCCGTTTTCCAGTGCTCTGCATCGTTCAGCACAGCATTTGGCATGCCTTTGACCGATCCTTCGCGGGATGAGCTCAGATCGCGGCCGTACAGAAAAACCTTCTGCTCCTTCAGCTGATCCTGGTTGGCCAGGAGCGTGCGCTGAATGGTCGTGCTGCCACATTTGGAATGGCCAATGTGCAGGAGGAGTTTGGGTTTTGGCATGACGGGCAAATGGGTTTCCGAATGATTTGCAGACTGTTGCGCGATGTTGGCGCAAGCGCAACGGGACAACGCGGTCAGCCGGGCATGGGGCGCCCGGGAAATCTCATTGATTGGAAACCCAAATGAAAAACGCCCGGCGCAGGGCCGGGCGTTTTGTCAGTCAGCGAGCGACCGGAGAAGGTCGATCACGCGTCGTCGGACCGTTTGGTCCTTGATCGCGGAAAAGGCGGAAGCCAGTGCCAGGCCGTCGGGCGAGGCAATGAAATCGTAGAGCGTATCGGAGTCGGTGCCCTTGAGCTCGGAAGAGCCGTCTTCTTCCAAGCCTTCGAAGAAATAGGAGACCGGGACTTCCATCACTTTCGCGACATGGAACAGCCGGCTGGCACCGATACGGTTGGTGCCGCGCTCGTATTTCTGGACTTGCTGGAAAGTCACGCCCAGCTTCTCTCCAAGCTCGGACTGGCTCATTTCCAGCAGGCTGCGCCGCAGACGAAGCCGCGCGCCAACATGCTGGTCGATACTCGTTGGGCCCCTAGCGCTCATATTATCCTCGTTGTTGTGGTTTTATGACAGTTATGTCGCAGAACTCGCCCGGGTGACAGAATTCATCACGAAACCATGGGTTTTTCTTACGATTGAACACTTCTTCAATCCAGTCGCCTACGCACTTCACTCGTCCAACCTCATGACTACCCGGCTGGTATTTCAGCCAGAACCGGATGCTTTCATGGAACTCATAGTCGAGAACGACGAGCTCATCCGGGTACAGGTGCGCCAGATAGGTTGGCGCCATGGCGATGCCGCCGCCATAACGTATGGTTTCAAATAGCACCGAACTAATATCTGTGCGGAATGAATATTTAATAAGTGCATCGGCTGCACTCGCCTGAATCCCCCATGTATTTAGCTTCTTATCGTACTGCTCCAGCGTAAGAAAACGTAGGTGCATGACGTCAGCCAGTGATTGTGGCGCCCCATAGGTGTTGATGAAGTCAGGGGATGCCATGGGCATGTAGTGCAGGCAGCCGAGCTCACTGGCCCGGACGTCCATGCCTTTTTCCGGCACGAAAGTTATCGACAGGGGTGCGGCATTATCACCCACCGTCGGGGACTGGTCGCTGACCAGTTTGACGTCGATGGCCGGGTTCACCCGCATGAATTCCGGCATCTGTCGGGCGAGCCAATAGGTCGACAGCCCGTCGGGCGCCCTCAGCACAACTTCACCCTCCATGGCCCGGTCCCGTCCGGAGACCTGGTTCTCCAACTGCTGCGCGGAGCGCTGCATGGTGAGAACGAAGTCGAGTGCCGTTTCGCCGGCGGGCGTGAGAACAATGCCAGCCGCGCGGCGTTCGATCAGCTGGCTGCCCAACCGGCTCTCCAGCTGCCGCATTCGCTTGGACACGGTGGATTGCTGGCAGCCCAGGGCCGACGCGGCAGCGCTCATCGAGCCCGTGGTCGCGACGGCGTGGAAGATTTGCAGATCGTCCCAGTCAAAGACGTGACGGCGAAGATCGTTACCTGATTCCGGACTATCCAATATTCCAACTTTGCTAGAGGCGCGCAGGCTGCGCGGTGTTAACGAAGCATTAAGTATTTTTTTGCGTAAGGGCCGAAGATGGCGACTCACGAAGCGCAGCTTAGAGATGTGCGCACGGGCTTTCAATTTCCCCTGGAAAGACTGGATCAGGCTTTCGGGTCTTTGGATTTCGTCCCTGTGACCATGGATCGCGTCGAGGAGTTTCACACGCTCGCCGATGAGTTGATCGATGGTGAAATCGCGAGTGTCGATGACATTGCGCGGGTCCAGGACTGGACCAAACGCTCCCTTCACATGCGCATTTGGAATGGCACCCCTGATGGTTTTGTCGCGTCAATTCCGCTAAGCCAGAAAGGCGTTGACGCGCTTTTCGCCGGAGAATTCGGCTTTGCCAATGCGCGCCGAGACTGGGTTTGCGGCCTGGAAGAAAAGGCCGCTGCCCTGCTCTCTTGGGGCCTGGCAGGCCGTAATCCGCATGCTCAAGCCGCTGCACTGCGCGCATTGCTCGTGGGATGGCGGGGTTTCTATTCGGATGTTCGGGTTTATGCCCGCGCGCGATCGACTGAAGGGCGGGCTCTGATGCGCCGGCTCAATTTCGAAATCTGTGCCTATCCGGACGGTGTTGAGCCCCTTTATGGGAGCACAGGCTTTCCCGACAAGATCGGCGCCATGCTTTTGAAGCGAACAATTCTGGGTGAATGGGAGCCAGTCTCATGAAAACCGTGATGTCCGATAGTCTGAAAGTGACAGTCGCGCGCACGCTGGATCAGGTTGTGACCGCCATGACCCTGCGTGGTGTGATCTATCTGGGCGAGCAGCAGGCCCCCTTTGATGAAGAGTATGACGGCAATGATTTTGTTGCGGCGTCTCACCTGATCGCCTGGAAGGGCGCTGAACCGGTGGGCGTCCTGCGCCTTCGCTTCTTTGCGGGCTTTGCCAAGGTTGAACGCGCCGCTGTTCTCAAACCCTATCGCCGCGATGGCGTGATGCGGTTGCTGATGCAGGAAGCCCTGCGTTACGCCGCACGACGCGGTTATGAGAAAGTCATCGGCCATGCCCAGCTGGACCGGGTCAAATACTGGCGCACGCATGGATTCCGGGTTCGCAAAGACCGTCCCCATTTCTTTTTCACCGACTATGAATATGTCGAGATCGAGCGGACGCTGGTTCCGCCGGCCGATGCGATTACCGAGAATACTGATCCCATGGTGGTGATCCGCCCGGATGGCGCCTGGGACGAACCGGGACCGATTGACCGGTCTTTGGAAAGACTTCAAAACCCCAGCAAGCAGACCAAGAAAAAGGCCGAGGAAGCTGCATGACGACTGCCGCGCCCTGTCTGATCCTTCTCGATTGCCAGATGGATCAGGTCCAACCCCAAGACGGCAAGGTTGATCCGGAAAACCAGGTGGTGATCGATCGGATCGCGACCCTGTTGCATCACGCCCGAAACCAAGGCTGGACCGTGTGTCACAGCCAGCAAGCGGGTGACCGGACGAAGCCGAAAACCTCACCCATCAAGACCCTCCGCCCGACGGCGCGGGAGGCTGTTTTCGTACGTCCGGGCCTGTCGGCCTTTTCAGACCCCTATTTCCACCAGGTTCTGGCCCGCAATACAGAAGGTCCGTGCCTCCTGGCCGGTTTTTCCGCGCCCTTCTCCATGCTGGCCACGGTATTTGATGCCCAGACCCGCGGGCAGGCATTGAGCGTCGTGACCGATGCGGTCGGCAGCCTGGCTGTGGAACCCCGCAATGTCGCCGAAACCCGGGCCATGGCGTTTGATCTGATCGGCCGTATATCCCCGGTTCTGGACTGGGACACGGTGTCGGAAAAATGGTTGCGGGCCCCGGTTGACGCCTAGCGCCTCCTTCCAAGCGTGACCGTGCCGGACGCGCCAACATTAAATTCCTGAAATTCGACACGCGCGGGTCTTGGATTTGGCCCGCGCGTTTCTACATGTCTGGTCAGGATGGCCACTCGCCCACCCGCCTCCCCTGGGTCGGTACAGGATTGGGTCATCCCTCGAAGACCAGACCTCATGAGAGCGTCCCCCCAGCCTGCCTTTGAGGTCTGCCAGGCACCGTCGGGATCCCCCTGTCCCTTCCCGACGGTGCCACACTTCCTATCCCCGCCACCTGATTTGCCGGCAAGGCTTTGCCAAAAAGAATGGCTCGTTTGCGTTTTCAACGGCGTACACGGCTTGCGCGTGGCAAAAACAGGTCTAGGCTCGCCACAACAAAAACACAGACCACAGGGAGCGCCACATGGGGGCGGTCGTCGGAGTCGCGCACGCGTATTCTCGAGCGGAATTCATGGAGGCGGCGCGGCAGCGCTGGCAGGACTTATTCGGCAGTGAGTGTGGAGAAGCGGGCAATTCCTTCTTTGCCCAGATCCACGATGATGCTCTTGCCGAGGATCTCGATCAGGTAGGCCCGGCGGATCTCGCCAGTCTGTGTGTCGATTTCTGGGGCTTTGGCGACAGCCGGCCCGGCGACGACATCCTGATCCGGATGCGCCCGGCCCAGAAGGCCGACGGCACGGCCGTTGATCGTGACATCCTGGAGATCATTGGCCGCGACCGGCCCTTCATTGTGGACTCGGTCATGGGTGAGGTCGGGGCTCAAGGCTACGACATCCTTGCCATGTTCCACCCGATTGTTCAGGTCCGTCGCGGGTCTGACGGCCAGCGCGTGGACGAAGGTGGCCGGTGTCTGGCCGAGTCCATGATCCAGGTACATCTGCCGCCCCTGGACGAATTGTCCCGCAAAACCCTGATCGAAGGCGTGACGGCCACGCTTGAAGATGTCCGTGTCGCGGTCGAGGACTGGACCGATATGCGCGCCCAGATGGATGAGGCCATTGCCCATCTGGAACAGGCCCGCACGCATGCATCGCCGGAAGAGCTGGCCGAAGCCTGCGACTTCCTGCGCTGGTTGCGGGATGACCATTTCGCCTTCCTGGGTTGCCGTGTCTATGACTTCGAAGTGGCCGACGATGGCACCATGGCGCAGCGCCACCCGAGTGTCCGACTGGAAACCGGACGGGGTGTGTTGCGTGATCCGGATCGCCATGTCCTGCGCAAGGGGTCCGAACCGGCCGTTCTGACGCCGGCGATCGAGACTTTCCTGCGCGAGCCCAGCCCCATCATTGTCGCCAAGGCCAACATGAAGTCGCGCGTCCACCGCCGCGTCTACATGGATTATATCGGCGTGAAGCGCTATCGCGAGGATGGTGCGGTGATTGGCGAGGCCCGCTTCGTGGGCCTGTTCACCGCGGAAGCCTATGATCAGAGCGCCTCGGCCGTGCCGCTCATCCGGCGCAAGGTCCGCCGTGTCCTTGAGCGGGCCGGCAAGACACCTGGCACCCACTCGGCCAAGAAGCTGCGCAATACGGTCGAGAATTTTCCGCGCGACGAACTGTTCCAGACTGACGAAAACGACTTGTTGGAGATTTGCCTGGGCATTCTCCACCTGCAGGACCGCCCGCGCACCAAGCTCTTCATCCGGCGGGACCAGTTCGACCGCTTTGTGTCCGCCCTGCTGTTCGTGCCGCGGGACCGGTATAATTCGAAGGTCCGTGAGCAGGCGGGTGAGCTCATCCGTGACGCTTTTGGCGGCCGGTTGTCGGCCTATTATCCCCAATTCGGTGATGGCTCCCTGGCGCGTGTCCACTTCATCATCGGCCTCAATCCGTTTGATCACCCCGAGCCGGAAATCCCCGATCTGGAACGGCGGGTCGCGCACCTCGCGCGGACCTGGGAAGATGATCTGGAAACCCATGTCAGGCTGAATGCACCCGAAGCGATCCGTCTGCGCATGCCGGTCTATCAGGACGCCTTCAAGGCCGGTTATCGCGAATTGTACGATCCGGCCGAAGCCTTGGCCGATGTGCTCAAGCTGGAAAGCCTGGCCTCTCCGGACCAGGTGGCGGTGCGCGTTTATCGCGAGCCGGAGGATGCGGACAATGAGCTGCGCCTGAAAATCTACCGGGTCGGCAAGCCGGTTTCCCTGTCACGGGTCATGCCCGTGCTGGAGAATCTCGGTCTTTATGTCGTCCAGGAAACCGGCTTCCCCGTTGATCGGCGAAGCGCTGGCGGTCAGGGCGTTGACCGCGCCTATGTCCATGATTTCGAGATGAAATCCGACACGATCCGCGCGCGCTCGCTCGATGAGCTGGGGCCGAAACTGGAAGACGCTCTCCTAGCCATGGCCGAAGGCCGTGCCGAGGATGATGGCTTCAACCGCCTGATCGTCGAAATCGGGGTCAGCTGGCGCGAAGCCGCCTTCCTGCGGACCTGCGCGCGCTATCGCCAGCAAACCGGTCTCGATCCGTCGCAGGCGATCCAGGAAGAGGCGCTCGCTGCCTGTCCGGACATTGCCCGGGGTCTTCTGGAACTGGCCCGGGTGAAGTTCGATCCGGACTTCGAGGGTGACCGCAAACAGCGTTCCGATGCCGTCTGGGATGTGAGCGAGAGCCTGCGCAAGGCACTCGATGATGTTGCCAGCCTGGACCATGACCGGGCCCTGCGCCGGATCTTCCATCTGATCGAAGCCACGCTGCGCACGAATTTCTACCAGCGTGACGCGGAGGGTAATCCCAAGCCGCGCATTTCAATCAAGATCGCCAGTGAGTTGCTGGAAGAACTGCCCCTGCCGAAACCCTATCGCGAGATCTTCGTGTGGGCGCCGGATGTCGAGGGCGTGCACATCCGTTTCGGACCGGTGGCCCGTGGCGGGCTGCGCTGGTCGGACCGTCGCGATGACTTCCGCACCGAAGTGCTGGGCCTGGTGAAGGCGCAGCAGGTGAAGAATGCTGTCATTGTTCCGGTGGGTTCCAAGGGCGGTTTCTATCCCAAATCCCTGCCCCGGAACGGGTCTCGCGACGAGATATTCGAAGCCGGCCGGGAAGCCTACAAGACCTTCATCCGCGGTCTGCTCGACCTGACCGACAATATTGTCGATGACGCGGTCGTCAGCCCGGCCCTGACCGAATGCTGGGATGATGAGGACCCCTATCTCGTGGTCGCTGCCGACAAGGGTACGGCGACATTCTCGGACACGGCCAATGGCCTCGCCGAGGACGAGTTTGACTTCTGGCTGGGCGATGCCTTCGCCTCGGGCGGCTCGGCCGGGTATGACCACAAGAAGATGGGCATTACCGCGCGCGGTGCCTGGGAATCGGTGAAGCGCCACTTCCGGGAAATGGGCAAGGATATCCAATCCGAGCCCTTCAGCGTGATCGGTGTGGGTGACATGTCCGGCGATGTGTTCGGCAATGGCATGCTGTTGTCCAAGCAAATCCGACTGATTGCCGCCTTCGACCACCGCGATATTTTCATCGATCCGGATCCGGGTGATCCGGAAACGATGTGGAATGAACGCAAGCGCTTGTTCGACCTGCCGCGAACATCCTGGCAGGACTATGACATGTCCTTGATTTCCAAGGGCGGCGGCGTGTTTTCGCGCAGTGCGAAGTCGATCAATCTGTCTGACGAGATCAAGGCGCTGACCGGGATTTCGAAGGATACGGCCAGTCCGGTTGAGCTGATCCATGCCCTGTTGAAGGCCGAGGTCGAGCTGCTCTGGTTCGGCGGGATCGGAACCTATGTGAAGGCGACCCAGGAACAGCATTGGGAAGTCGGCGACAAGACCAATGACGGGCTTCGCGTGAATGCGGATCAGGTCCAGGCCAAGGTGATTGGCGAAGGGGCCAATCTGGGCTTCACCCAGGCGGCGCGGATCGAGTTTGGCCAGCATGGCGGTCGCGCCAATGCCGACTTCATCGACAATTCTGCCGGCGTCGACAGTTCCGACCATGAGGTGAATATCAAGATCTTGCTGCGCCCGATGATGCGCGGCGGTGATATGAGCCGGGCGGATCGCGACAAACTGCTGGAATCCATGACGGATGATGTGGCGCACCATGTGCTGCGCCATAACTACGACCAGACCCTGGCGCTTTCCATGGCCGAGCATTCTGCCGAGGCCGACCTGGACGCGCATGAACGCTTCATGCTGCGCCTGGAAGAATTGGGTCAGCTGGACCGTGACGTGGAAGGCCTGCCGTCCAGCGAGGGCGTCCGCGCGCTCAAGGCGCGGGGTCAGGGCCTGACCCGCTCGGAGCTGGCCGTGCTGACCTCCTATGCCAAGATCACCCTGTTTGATCAGCTGGTTGCGTCCGATGTGCCGGATGACCCGCACTTCAAATCCATGCTGGTGAACTATTTCCCGAAAGGGCTGCACACCTTCAGTGACGCCATGGAAGGTCACCGGCTGAAGCGGGAAATCATTTCCACCGTGCTGGCCAATGAGATGATCAATCTGGGCGGCCCGACCTTTGTTCACCGGGCGATTGATTCCACAACGGCGTCGATCCCGGCGATTGCACGCTCCTTTGAAGCCGGGCGCGAAATCTTCGGCTTCGCGGCGCTGACCCGTGCGATCAACACGCTGGACAATGAGGCGCCGGCCCAGGTGCAGATCCGGCTGCATGAGGAAATCATTCGCCTTTTGCGGCGCCAGACCTACTGGCTGGTGCGCCGGGGTCGCAATGCGTCGGCGGCAAGCAGCGGCTCGATCGGGGATGTGATCCAGACCTATCAGTCCGGCGTGCAGGAGCTGCGCTCCATGGTGCATGAGATCATTTCCGAGCATGAGCGGGCCGGTGTCCGCAAGCGCAAGAAAGCTTTCGTTTCCGCCGGTGCTCCGGAAGACCTGGCCCAGGCTGTGGCCGAGCTGCGTCCCCTGACGTCCTCGACCGATGTCATTGATATGGCTAAGGATCACGCCTGGCCGCTGGCCTCCACGGCTTATATTTATCATGCCTGTGGGGCGCGGTTCCGGTTTGATCGGTTGCGGGGGATGGGGCAGGAAGTGTCGTCCGATCTGCACTGGGACCGTCTGGCGGTGCGTCGCCTGATGGAAGACCTCTATGCCAGCCAGCAGACGGTGACGGCCTCGGCCATGCGGTTTGCGCAGCAGGCGGGCGGTGCCTTGTCCGCGGGTATCGAGAACCCGTCGCGGGACTGGGCCGATGCCCTGATCGAGGCCTGGAACACGGTCAATGAGGAAGAGGCCGGCCGGGTCGACTCCGTACAGCGCCAGCTGGATGATTCCGGCAGCTGGACCCTGTCGAAACTGTCGATTGCCGCCACCCAGCTCAGCGAGATGGCCGCCGTCGCTCAGCCCTGATCGGCAAAGGTTTCATCAAGCCAATCAACCACCTGGTCCTGCGCCCGCCTGGCCGCTTCGGCGTCATAGCGGATGCGCGGGTCCGGGGGTGGATTGGGCTCGTCGAAGGCATGGCTCTGACCGTCCCAGACGCTGAATTCGAGATCCACGCCAGCGGCCGCGGCCCGGTCAAAGCGGCGGATGCAAGCGGCATGGGGCGCGATTACATCCTGCTCCGCCAGGATGGCCCGCAAAGGGATATCCGGATCGAAATCCGCGCCTGATGTCCGCATGGGGAAACCGCAATAGGGATACATGGCGATAGCCAGCCGGACCTGGGGCGTGAGGGATAAGTTCTGGTCGCTCAGGGCGCGGGGCTGATCACCGCTGCCGGAATAGGCCAGCGCCTCCATGAGGGACCAGCCGCCATGACTCCAGCCGATAAGGGCGAGCCGGTCACCATCGATTCCGGGCGTATCGCGCAGCTGGTCCAGCACGGCGGCAATGTCGGCAGCGCGATCCTGACCCCAGAGCGTCTGGGCGGTGCAGACCCGGCTCATTGCGCCAAACCGGCCAATGCCCCGAGCTCCGTTTGAATCGACAATCACAGCCGCATAGCCGGCCTGCAAAACCCTGTCTGAATAGGCGTTCTGGACCTCCCGCAGCCCGCCGCAACCATGCAGGAGAATGAGGGCCGGAACGGGACCATTGGCCGTTTCGGGAAGGCGCATCTCGACATGCCTGTCCAGCAGGGCGGACTGTTCAGCCAGGCTGCGCCGGGGCACGGAGAGGCCAGTGGCATTGCCCACGGCACACGCCCCAAGGCCCGACAGGACGATCAGGAGAATGACGGAGACAGGAACCAGTATCCGGCGGACAAGCGACATGACGCGACCATGGCGAGCCAGGCCCGCCACAGTCAACGCAAGATGCATTCACGTCCCGCGCAATCATCGCGCATTTTAATGAAACGGCGTGAAATCGCTCTCCCGCCGGTCCGGATCAGTGACGGAAGTGGCGCATCCCGGTGAAGACCATGGCGATGCCGGCCTTGTTGGCGGCTTCGATGACTTCCTCGTCTCGGATCGAACCGCCCGGTTGGATGACGGCCGTGGCCCCGGCTTCGGCGGCGGCATTGAGACCGTCGGCGAAGGGGAAGAAGGCGTCAGAGGCACAGACGGAACCCTCGGTGCGCGGGGCGTCCCACTTGTGTTCTTGTGCCGTCGCCTCGGCCTTGCGGACGGCGAGGCGGGCGGCTTCCAGACGGCTGGTCTGGCCCATGCCGATCCCGGCCGTGGAACCGTTGCGGGCGTAAACGATGGCGTTCGACTTGACGTGTTTGACGACTTTCCAGGCGAACATGAGATCGGCGAGTTCCGCTTCGGTCGGTGCGCGCTCGGTGACGACTTTGAGCTCGTCCAGCCCGATCATGGCGGTGTCGCGCTCCTGGACCAGGAGACCACCGGCGACCGTCTTGGTCAGCCAGCCGGCCTGGTTCGGGTCCGGCATGCCACCGGTCAGCAGGACGCGAAGATTGGACTTGCCCGACAGGACTGCCAGAGCGTCTTCGTCGGCATCCGGAGCCACGACGACTTCGGTGAAGATTTTCACCAGCTCGCCCGCGGTTTCCGCATCGAGCGTCTTGTTCATGGCGACAATGCCGCCAAAGGCCGAGATCGGGTCAGCGGCGAAGGCCTTCTCATAGGCTGCGGCCAGGCTGTCATGCACGGCGACGCCGCACGGATTGGCGTGCTTGACGATGACCACGGCCGGCTTGTCGCTGGGGTCAAACTCGCCAGCCAGCTCGAAGGCCGCATCGGCATCGGCCAGATTGTTATAGCTGAGCGCCTTGCCCTGGACCTGTTTGGCCGTGGCAATGCCCTTGCGGGTTTCCGGCGTGGTGTAGAAGGCCGCCTTCTGGTGCGGGTTCTCGCCATAGCGCAGGGCTTGGGCGAGCTGACCGCCAAAGGCCCGCCAGGCCGGGGCGCCATTGCCCAGCTGGTCGGCAAACCAGTTGGAAATCGCCGCATCATAGGCGGCCGTGCGCGCATAGGATTTCGCAGCCAGGGATTGGCGCAGGCTGAGCGGAGTGGCACCCTCATGCTCGCCCATGGCGGCCAGGACCGCATCGACATCGGCACCATCGGTGCAGACATTCACCCAGGCATGGTTCTTGGCGGCGGCGCGGATCATGGCCGGACCGCCAATATCGATATTCTCGACGCAATCGGCGTATTCGCCGCCTTTCGCCACCGTCTCTTCGAACGGGTAGAGATTGACGTAGAGCAGGTCGATATTCGGGATGCCGTGCTCGGACATGGAGGCGCGGTCCTCGGCATTGTCGCGCCGGCCGAGCAGGCCGCCATGCACGCGCGGGTGCAGGGTTTTCAGGCGGCCATCCATCATTTCGGGAAATTCGGTGACCTCGGAGACGTCCTTCGCCGGAATGCCAGCATCCTTGAGGGCGCGTAGCGTGCCGCCCGTGGAGAGGATCTCAACCCCGGCATCCGCCAATTGACGGCCACGCTCGATGAGACCGGACTTGTCGGAAACAGAAATCAGCGCGCGCCGGACGGGCGCAAGTGCGAGGTCGGACATGGTTGGGGCTCCGTTCAATCCACCCGGATGCGCGGCGAGTTACCACGCCGGGTGATCAAGTCAATGTGGCGGTCTCGCGCGGACGCAGGGCGCACAGGGCTTCCAGGGCCACCCCGGTGGCGTCCCTTTGGCCGGAATGCGTTGATTTGAGGACAGTATCGAGCGCCTGGCTGACCTGTTCGCGATCCAGTGTCGGTCCTGTCACGCACCACACGCCGTCAATCTTCGTCGCCTCACGCCGTTCGAATTCATAGACCAGGCTCTCATGGCGCTTTTCGCCGGGACGCAGGCCGACAATGGAAATCGCGCCGGGCATGTCCGGGTCATGGCCCCGCAGGCGCAGAAGCTGGCGGGCAAGGCGCAGGATGGACACCGGCTTGCCCATGTCGAGCACGTAGAGCGCGCCGTTCAGGGCCGGGTCAAACGCAGTCTGGGCCGCGGCATCAAGCACGAGACCGGAGGCTTCCTCCACCGTCATGAAATAGCGGGTGGCTTCCGGGTCGGTGATGGTGACCGGTTCGCCGGCCTCGATCTGGCGTTCGAACAGGGGCACGACCGAACCGGTGGAGCCCAGCACATTGCCGAACCGCACGACGCAGATCCGGGTATCGCCGCCGGCCTCCGCCGCACCGCGGGCATAGAGTTCGGCAGCGCGCTTGGTGGCACCCATGACATTATTGGGTTCCACGGCCTTGTCCGTGGAGATCAGGGCGACGACACGCGTGCCATGGCGTTTGGCTGTCTCGATCGTATTGACCGTGCCGACCACATTCGTGCGCACGGCCTCGCCGGGATTGAGCTCGCTCATGGGCACGTGTTTCAGCGCGGCGGCGTGCAGGACCACGTCCGGTTTTTCCTCGGCGAACACGGCATCGAGACGTTCGGTATCGCGGATATCGCCCAGGATGGCACGCCAGGCGACCCGCTGGGTGCGGCGCGAGAATTCCAGGTCGATCTCGTAGAGATTGGCCTCGGAGGCATCAAAGAAGATCAGCTTGCCCGGATTGAGCGTGGCCGCCAGGCGGGCCAGCTGGGAGCCGATCGTGCCGCCGGCCCCGGTGATCAGGATGCGCTTGCCTTCGATCAGCGGGCGCGCTGGTTCCAGATTGGGCGGTCGCGGCGGGCGATTGAGCAGGTCGGCGGCTTCAACCGGCGAGAAGGCACCCGGACCTTCGGCGGGACGCGCACGGGACAGTTTGGCCCCGGTCTTGGAGGCAATGCGGATGAGCTGGTTGACCACGTCAACATCGGCGGAATCCCCGGCCAGGACCAGGCGCGGCGGCTGATGTTCGGCCTGGGTCAGCCGGGTGAGTGCGGCTTCCAGGGAATTCATCCCGCCCAGAACCGGAATACCGCGGATGGCATGGCCGGTCAGGGCGGAATTGGGCTCGATCAAACCCTTGGCCCGGAAGGGCGCGGATCCGTTGCGGCGATGCAGATCGCGCAGGGCATCATCCAGTTCGGCTTCGGACCCGACCAGGATGGCCGCCGGCTTGCTCCGGTCTTCCACCTGAAGCAGGGCGCGCAGGCCCTGGGTCCGCAAACCGCCAAAAATGAAGCGCGGTGCCAGAAGCAGACCGATCAGGATCGGGATGTCGATCAGGATGGCGGTCCGCGGGAAACCGTCCAGACGATTGATCAGGAAGAGAATGGGCAGGAAGACGAGATTGGCGATCACCACGGCGCGTACGATGCGGGCCGCATCATTGAGGGCGGCATAGCGCCAGAGACCGCGGTGCAGGCCCTCCACCGGGAAGACCAGGGCGCAGGAGAGCGCGAACACGGCGACGGATTGCAGGACGATCTGGTCCGGCGGGGCGATCGGTTCGAACCGGTAGCGCAGCAGAACCGCAGCCCACATGGAAAAGGCCCCGGCGCACAGGTCGAAGAGCGCCACGGCGACCATGGAGATCTGGTTGCGATGCGTCGCTGTTTTGACCGTGTCGGGCTTGCGCCGCGTCATTCGGTATCTCCCCCCGCACCGCCGATACGGCCCAGGCGCTGGAAAGCCCAGCGAACCCGGTTCGGCGGTCTGTCGCCGGCCCCGAAGGGTTCGGCATCCCCCTGTATTACTATTTGTGTGGCCCGTTGTGGAGGTGCACCCGCTGCCAAATAAACCGAACGTTCCAGACGGATAGGTCCGCCATCGGTGCGGAAGCGCCAGCCATCGCCATTGGGCTGGACCAGAAGGGCACTCATGGAATCGCGTGACAGGGAGGCGCGGACATCGGGATGCAGGTGGAAGCGGATGGCGAAGGGCCAGCGCACATCGACATCATCCGGCGGTCCGTCGGAGACCGGTCGGAACAGCGCATCCTCGCCGCGCAAATCCCCGCCATCGGCGGCCAGGAAGACCCGGCGGCGGTGCGAGAGGCCATAGCTGGAGCGATAGCCTTCATGGATGCCTTCCAGCCAGACACCCATTTCCTCCTCATTGCGCCGGGCTGTCACCGAGCCGGACGGGAAGACCAGGCGCGGACCCAGAAGGTCACGCTGCCAGCCCGGCCCGAACAGGCGCGCGGAGGAGGTTTCATCCAGGGTCAGCGTGGAATGGGCTGCCGA
The DNA here is from genome assembly GCF_016817355.1 of Maricaulis parjimensis. Classification (GTDB taxonomy): domain Bacteria; phylum Pseudomonadota; class Alphaproteobacteria; order Caulobacterales; family Maricaulaceae; genus Maricaulis; species Maricaulis parjimensis. Next base: position 517,159 of record NZ_JADOTT010000001.1, on the reverse strand, counting down.
GGCGCGGACCGCTTCGCGCCAGGAGGCGGGCTGGTCATCATGCCAGCCGCAATTGACCACAAGGCGGCCACCGGATGTGCAGAGTTCAAAGGCCAGGGCGCTGGCATGGGCGCTGGTGGACAGAGCGCCCGGCGCCGGCTTGCCGACATCCAGCAGAATGGTGGCACCGCCAGCCTCGGCCCGGTGATAGCCGGAATGGGGCGCGAAGCCGAAGGGTTTGGCCTGGGTGTCGTCGCGGTCCAGGGCATGGGCCAGGGCGGAATGATCGCATTCCCCGCCACCATGGAAACTGGCCAGCCCGCCATCGGACATGCGGAAGAAGCGGGCCATCGGGGCCAGCCGATCCATCGCACGATTGATTTCAGAGGGCAGGCTGATTCCGGCGCGCTCGGCCGCATCGCGCAGGGTGACGAGGTCGATCAGGGTTTCGGCGCAGGCGCGGGGCGAGCGGGAGACATGGCCGCCATCGGGCAGGATCTGTCGGCCCACTTCGCGAACCAGCGCCTGCAGCCCGGCCTTCTGCAAGGCAGCCTGCCGCGGCAGGCAGATACCGGCCAGGGCCAGTGCCGTCGCACAGCGCAGACGCACCGCGCCGTCATGGGCGATGGGCAGGGAGCGCTGGAGATAACGCGCCTGGCGCAGCAGGGCGCGGAAACGGTTGCGGCGGGCCTTGCGGTCGCCTTCATCCGTGTTGAACAGGGCCTCGCCGCAGCGCAACCAGTTCAGCAAGCGCGCCGAGAGCACGCCATGGGACCAGGCAAAGCCGTTCCAGCGGCCAAAGGCCTCGATCCAGCTATCGACCAGTGTGCGGGCCAGCGCCGCGCCATCCTTTTCCGGCACGACGAGGCAGTCGCGCAGCCAGCCGAAACCGTGCAGGCGGCGGGCAAAGGCCCGCGTGGGGGCCGGCTGGAGCCAGATGTCCGAAGGGTTTTCGACGACATGGACATCGCCGGCCAGGGAAAAACGGCCGACCATGATGGCCTCGCCACGATCTGAATCGGCCGCATAGAGGTCGTCCGGCAGGATTTCCAGCGCATCGGGAAGACTGGTCAGGCCCTGGAATCCCCAGGGCAGGCCGATGGCGTTGAGCGTGGCCGAGGCCTCGCGGCGCAGACCCATAATGCTCGCGCCGGCATAATCGGACAGACGCAGCGTGCGAGCCATGGCGATCAGCCGCGCAGGGCGTGGATATTGTCGCGGTAGGCGTCCGGCCCGCCCCGGAAGACCGCGCTGCCGGCGACCAGCGCATCGGCACCGGCGGCCATGCAGGACTTGGCCGTTTCCGGATTCACCCCGCCATCCACTTCGATCATCGTGGACAGGCCGCGCGCATCAATCATCGTGCGGATCTGCTCGATCTTGCGCAGCTGGCTGTCGATGAAGCTCTGTCCGCCAAAGCCCGGATTGACACTCATCACCAGGACAAGGTCGAGCTCGTCCAGGACGTAGTCGATAATGCCCGGATCGGTGGACGGGTTGAGCGCGGCGCCGGCCTTCACGCCCAGGGAGCGGATGTTCTGGACCGTGCGATGGAAGTGCGGCCCGGCTTCCGGGTGCGCCGTGATGATGTCCGATCCGGCCTCCGCGAAGGCTTCCAGATAGGGATCAACCGGCTGGATCATCAGATGGACGTCGAAGGTCTTCTGGCTGTGCGGGCGCAGGGCTTTGACCACGGCCGGTCCGATCGTGATGTTCGGCACATAGTGGCCATCCATCACGTCGACATGGATCCAGTCGGCGCCAGCCTCGTCGATGGCGCGGACTTCCTCGCCGAGCTTGGCGAAGTCGGCAGACAGGATGGACGGCGAAATGATCACGGATTTGGACATGCCGATCCGATAACAGTGAGGCTGCTGGCGCGCAAGCGATGCGGACGTTTCGCAGTGAATTTACGCTGAAATCCGCTTTTCGAACCGGGCGATGAAGAAACCGTCCAGCCCGCCCTTTTCGGCCCACATGGCCGGGGTGAGGCGCAGCCAGCCTTCCGGCGTGATCGCGTCTTCAAGACCGGGCACTTCCCCGTCCTGGATCGGACGCACGGTCAGCTCGCTCTGTCGCTTGAGAAGTTCGGCGGCGAGCCCCTCGCCTTCTTCCGGCTGCAGGGAACAGGTGCACAGGACGAGCGTGCCGCCCGGGCGCAGGAAGCGCGTGGCCGCATTGGCCAGTTCCAGCTGGAGTTTCACCATTTTGGCGACCTGGCCGGGCTTCTTGATCTGTGAGGCCTCGGGATGGCGGCGCAGCGTACCGGTCGCGGTACAGGGCGCATCCAGGAGGATGGCGTCGGCCGGGCCCTTCGGTTTGAAGCGGCGGCCATCCTCGGCCACGACATTGGCCCGCATCTGGGTGCGGCCGAGATTGTCGCGCAATTGCTTGAGCCGGCCGGCGGAACTGTCGATCGCCGTGACGCGCGCACCCAGGGCTGCCAGTTGCAGCGTCTTGCCGCCCGGCGCGGCGCACATGTCGAGGACGTGATCGCGCTCTTTCACGCCCAGCAGGGTGGCCGGGATGGCGGCGGCGGCGTCCTGGATCCACCAGGCTCCGTCGCGATAGCCCGGCAATTGGGTGATATCGCCGATTTCCTGGCGGCGCAGGGAGCCGGTCGGCAGGATTTCGGCCTTCAGGGCTTCGGCCCATTTCTCGCGCTCGGCCGGGTCTTTCAGCGTGATGTCCAGCGGCGGCGGGTCCATCAGGACATTGGTCATGCGGGCCAGGGCGCCCGGGCCGTAGGCCTTGCGCCAAGCGCGGGCCATCCAGTCGGGAAGATTGTCGCGCGGGGCGGTGCGGGCCGCCAGGTCGCGGCCTTCCTTGTCGACCTTGCGCAGGACGGCATTGATCAGGCCTTTCAGGCCGAAGGCCGCCTTGTTTTCCTCGGCCAGCGCCACCGTCGTGGAAACCACGGCATGCGGTGCGCCATCCATCCACAGAAGCTGGGTTGCGCCGGTGACCAGAAGCGCGACCGCCGGTTCCGGGGTTTCTTCCAAGGGTTTGGCGAGAAGCTTGGACAGAACGGCGATGGTCTGGCCATGGCGGCGGAAGGTCGTGGCCAGAATGGCACGCGCGAAAGCCCGGTCGCGGGTTTCCATCTCGCGATAGCCGCGTGTGTGTTCCAGGGCCGATTCCAGCGTTTTGCGCTGGGACATGATGGCCATATAGGCGTGGGCGGCCGAGCGCCGCGAAGCAAGTCCGTCTGTCATCGGCGCGGAGCTAGCACGCGGGCCCGGTTCCGTCGATTCCTTCTGGCCGCAAACCGGCCATGCACCCTAGCCCCAGGGACCCCGGGGCGCCCAAGGGCCTGACGAGACCGGGGCCGCGGCGCCCGCCATTTCGCGCAGTTTGGCGATCCGGTTGGCCGTGTCCGGGTGGGTGGAGAAGAGATTGTCCATATTCTGCCCGTTCAGCGGGTTGATGATGAACATGTGGGCGGTGGCCGGATTGCGTTCCGCGGCGGGGTTGAGGGTCTGGCGGGCCGAGCGCTCGATCTTTTCCAGCGCGCTGGCGAGGGCCATCGGCTTGCCCATGATTTCCGCACCGATCCGGTCGGCTTCATATTCACGGGCGCGGCTGATCGCGCTCTGGACCAGCATGGCCGCCATCGGCGCGAAGATCGCCAGGGCGATGGAGCCGATCAGTCCGGCGCGGTTATTGCCGCCGAAAAAGAGGGCGAAATTGGCCAGCATGCCGATCGCACCGGCCAGGGTGGCGGTGACGGTCATGGTCAGCGTGTCGCGGTTTTTCACATGGGCCAGCTCGTGCGCCATCACACCCTGGACCTCTTCGCGGTCGAGCCGGGCCAGCAGGCCGGTCGTGGCGGCGACGGCGGCATGCTGCGGATCACGGCCGGTGGCGAAGGCATTGGGCTGGTCGGTCTCGATCACATAGACGCGCGGGGCCGGCAAATTGGCGCGCTGGGCCAGCATCTGCACGTCCAGCGCATACTGGCGCAGGGCAGGATGGCGTTCGGAGGGTGTGATCGCGCGCGCGCCATGCATGCGCAGCACCATGTCGGCGGAATTCCACCAGGCGAACAGATTCATGCCGGCGGCCACGACAAGCGCCAGCATGGCCCCGGCCGGTCCGCCCAGAAGATAGCCGATCCCCATGAAAAAGGCCGTCATGCCGGCCAGAAGCAGGAAGGTTCTCAATCCGTTTGCGGTCATCTGTCGTGCAAGCTCCAATACACATGGCCATGCGGCCCTCGTCGGACTAGATAAGTGGTATGACCGATGAGACTTCTCAAGACGGGACGGACGCGCCGTCTGTCCCCTCTCCCCGCAAACCGCTGAGCGAGGCTGCCAAGCGGGCGTTGGCCGAGGCCGAGGCGCGGCGTGCCGCGGCTGCAGCCGAAGAGCGTCCGACCGAGCTGGGTGGCCGCAAGGGCCCGGAACCGACGCGGTTCGGCGACTGGGAGAAGAAGGGCATTATCAGCGATTTCTAGCCGCGGGTTTCGCCTGTGGCGCGCATCGGCTTAGCGAAGGCGGTGCGGCGCGCTAGTGTGCCGCTATGGCACAGTCCCATCTCATCCTGGCGGCCCTGACCGCCGCCCTCATCCTGCCCGCGAGCGCGCTGGGGCAGGCTGTGCCGGATCGTGTCTGCACCGCCCAGGATATCGCCGAGGCCCGTGCAGGGACCTATACCGGGCCCGCCTGCCGTTTTTCGGCAGACCAGGCTGCGCCGGCTCCTCCTTCCGCTCAGCCATCCCGACCGGCCGACCGGCTGGCCGGTGCGCCGCCGCAACGGCTGGTGATGGATGTGCCGGCACGACCGGCCCTTGAGGCGCCGCGGGCGCAGATGTCGCCGCCGCCGGCCCGTCCGGTCGCGGAACCGGTGCGCGAACGGGTTGTCCTGCAGGATGATTTTTTCACCGGCTCGCTGGTGGGCGGGGTCGAACGGCCGGGATTCCAGCCGGTCTATTCCTATCGCGGCTTGATCCTGATCGGCGCGGATGGCCGCGTCCGGACGGGTTTTGCCGGTCCGCCGACCTCGTTGACGCGGCAGGTTCGTGCCATGGACCGGCCCTCAATCGGCCGGCCGGTGATCACGCCGCCGCGCGCCTATCCTTACAATTAGAGCCGGGTTCAGGCCGGAACGGTCTGCATTTCCGCGACAATATCCCGGGCAGCCTGGGCCGGATCGGGTGCGGCATTGACCGGGCGTCCGACCACGAGATGGGTCGCGCCCTCGCTGAGGGCCTTGGCCGGCGTGGCCACGCGTTTCTGGTCACCGATATCGGCACCGTCCGGACGAATGCCTGGCGTGACGATATGGAAGCCGTCACCGAAACGCTGGCGGATTTCCGCCGCTTCATGAGCGCTGGCGACAATCCCGTGGACGCCGCATTCCAGCGCCTGTTCGACCCGGCGCAGGACCAGGTCGCGGGCACCATAGGCATAGCCCATCTCGGTCAGCATGGCGTCGTCATAACTGGTCAGCACGGTGACGCCGAGGATTTGCAGGTCCGAGCCCTCGCATCCGGCGACCGCCGCGCGCATGACCGGCGGCTCGGCGTGCACGGTCAGGAGGTCGGCCCCGCCCTGGGTGATCGAGCGCGTGGCTTTTTCCACCGTGGCCGGGATGTCGTGGAGTTTGAAGTCCAGGAAGACCGATTTGCCGGCCGATTTCAGGCGGCGGCACAGATCCATCCCGCCAAGCGGGAAGAGCTGTAGCCCGATCTTGTAGTAATCGACGGCGTCGCCGACCCGTTGGGTCAGCGTCCAGGCTTCGTCGGTCGACGGCAGGTCAAGCGCGACGATGAGGCGGGGGTCAGAGGTCTTGGACATGAACGGGCTTCTAGGCCGTATTGCCCGAAAAAAGCAAGCGCAGACCGAGCCCGCCGAAGGCCGTGGCCGCCAAGCCATTGAGAACGCGTCGTGAGCGGGCGGAGCGGGCCAGCCGGTCGCGGGCGGCGCCGGCCGCCAGGGCGACAATGGTCAGGATGATCGTGCCCATGGCGAAGAAAATCAGACCCAGGCTCAGCATTTGCAGCCACACCGGGCCGATGTCCGGATTGGTGAATTGCGGCAGGAGGGCCAGGAAAAAGAGGCCGATCTTGGGATTGAGCAGATTGGTCATCAGGCCTTGGCGGAAACCGTGCCAGGCATCGCGGGCGCTCTTGGCATGCATGGGCGCATCCAGCGCCCGGACCGTGCGGATGGCCAGCCAGACGAGATAGGCCCCACCGGCATAGCGGACCACGGTCAGGGCGTGTTCGGAGGCCGCCACCAGGGCGGCGAGGCCGGCGGCTGCGGCCAGAGTCCAGATCAGGCCGCCCGTGATAATGCCGGCCACGGCACCCAGACCGGCACGCGGACCGCGCGAGGCGGCTGTTGCCAGGGTGAAGGCCATGTCCGGACCCGGGCTGAGCGCCAGGGCCAGGCCAGCGGCCAGGAAAAGCGGAAACAGGGACCAATCAAGCATGGGGGAACTCCGGCAAGGCGGCGATCATGCCGCGCTTCTCAGTCAGACGCGACCCCGGCAAAGATGTGAAACGGGTAATCTTCCACCAGGCGCTGGCAGAACTCGACGCCGCGTACCGAATTGCCCTGCCGGTCCAGCCGGGGCGACCAGAGGCCGAAACCGCCGACACCGGGAATGACGATCATCAACCCGCCTGAGACGCCGGACTTGGCGGGCAGGCCGACCGTGAAGGCAAACTCGCCGGAATAGTCATACATGCCGCAGGTCAGCATGAGGGAGAGGGTGTGACGGACCATGACCGGGTCGATCACCCGGTGGCCGGTGACCGGACAGACCCCGCCATTGGCCAGCATGGCGGCCACGACGGACAGGGCATCGCAATCCAGGCTGAGGGCGCAGGCCCGAAAATAGAGATCGAGGGCGGCCTGCGTGTCGGTGCCGGGCGGGAAGGCGTCGTGCTCATCCATCATTTTGACGAGGGAGCGATTGCGGTCGGCCGTGGCCAGTTCGGACCGGTAGACGGCCTCGTCGAGCCTGCAGTCCGCACCGCCGGCCGCGGACATGACAAAGCGCCGGATCAGTTCGGCCCGGGCCTCCACAGGCTGGGCCGGGCGGATGAGGGCGGCACACATGATGGCGCCGGCATTGATCATCGGATTATGGGGCCGGTGATCGGGGTCCAGGGCCAGCTCGTTGAAGCGGCGGCCCGAGGGCTCCCGTCCGACATGGGCGTGAACCAGGCTTTCCCCGTTCAGCGCCAGGGCGAGGGCATAATTGAGCGGTTTCACGACCGATTGCAGGCAGAAGCCGGTCTGGGCATCGCCCAGATTGAAGCGCTGTCCGTCAATCGAACACAGGGCCAGGCCGAACCCGTCGGCATCCTGGCGCGCGAGTTCGGGGATGTAGTCGGCGATCTGGCCGCGCCGGTTTTCCTGCGCATAGCTGAAAAAGCCGGATACGCGGTGACAGAAATGGGCAAAGTTCGGAATGGCGAGATCATCGCCGACGGCCCGCTCCAGAAGGTCCAGCCCGTCATGGGAGAGGTCCTGACCGAACTGCTCCGGCGCAAGGGGGCCGCGGGCACGGCTCAGGGCTGCGAGACAGGCCGAGAGGCGGGGCAGGCCGGTGTCGAGGCCCCGCGCGTCGAGATATTCCAGCAGTATTTGGGGGCTGGTCAAACCCAGCCCGGCCGCTTGCCGGCACAGGGCTGCCAGCCGGATATCGAGCGCGGCTTCATCCTGCGGGCCGTGCTCGAAGCGGGCGCGGCGACCGCGATAGCGGGAAAAACGGGATAGGCCGGATCGAAACATGGGCCGGAGAATGGCATGCCTTTGCCGCCTGTCCAGCGCTTCGGGCCGAAGGAAATCCTTGCACCCGCACGAATGTGGCGCTACGCGCTGGGAAAATCGAAAAGGACATGCACATGCCTGCGAAAAAGCCCGTCAAAAAGGTCGTTCTTGCCTATTCCGGTGGCCTCGACACTTCGGTCATCCTGAAATGGCTCCAGGACCATTACGACGCGGAAGTCGTTACCTTCACCGCCGATCTCGGCCAGGGTGAGGAATTGGAACCGGCGCGCAAGAAGGCCGAAGCCGCAGGCGTGAAAGACATTTTCATCGAGGATCTGCGCGAGGAATTCGTGCGGGATTTCGTCTATCCGATGGTGCGGGCCAATGCGGTCTATGAGGGCCTCTACCTGCTGGGCACCTCGATCGCGCGTCCGCTGATTTCCAAACGCCTGGTCGAAATTGCGCATGAGACCGGCGCGGACGCCGTGGCGCACGGTGCCACCGGCAAGGGCAATGACCAGGTCCGTTTTGAACTGGGCGTCTATGCGCTGGACCCGGATCTGCGCGTGATCGCCCCCTGGCGCGAATGGGATCTCAATTCCCGCACCAAGCTGATCGCCTACGCCGAAGAGAACGGTATCCAGGTCGCCAAGGACAAGCGCGGCGAAGCGCCCTTCTCGGTCGATGCGAACCTCTGGCACACCTCTTCGGAGGGCAAGGTCCTGGAAGACCCGGCCGAGGAAGCCTCCGACATTGTCTTCCAGCGCACGGTCGACCCGGTCGATGCGCCAGACACGCCGGAATATGTCACGATCAGTTTTGAGCGCGGTGATGCCACGGCCATCAATGGTGACGCGATGTCCCCGGCCACCCTGCTGACGGCGCTCAACGAGCTGGGCCGCAAGCACGGGATCGGCCGTCTTGATCTGGTCGAGAACCGCTTTGTGGGCATGAAGTCCCGCGGCATTTACGAAACCCCGGGCGGCACCATCCTGATGGCGGCCCACCGCGGGATCGAACAGCTGACGCTGGACCGGGGTGCTGCGCACCTCAAGGATGAGCTGATGCCGCGCTATGCCAAGCTTCTCTATGAAGGCTTCTGGTTCTCGCCGGAGCGCGAAATGCTGCAGGCGGCGATTGATGCCAGCCAGGAGCATGTCACCGGTGATGTCCGGCTGAAACTCTACAAGGGTTCCGTCAATGTGGTCGGCCGCTCTTCGGCCCACACGCTCTATTCGGAAGCCCATGTCACCTTCGAAGAGGACGAGGTCTACGACCAGAAGGATGCGGAAGGCTTCATCCGCCTCAACGCCCTGCGCCTGCAACTTCTGGCTCGCCGCAAGCGTCGCCTCGGCCGCAATGATTGACCCGAAAACCGGCGCCGGGCCCGATGAATGAAAAATTCATTGTGCCCGGTCCGCGCTTTACACACCTGCCCCCGACAGCAAGGCTGACGGGTCCCGAGAGGGCTGAGGGTTAACAGTGTGTAAAGAAGTAGGGGAATACGGTCTTGCAACCCGTGGTGATAGCGGTGAACGAGTGAGGCAATGCGCTCGGTGCTACTGACCAGTTTGATGGATGTTGGACTCGCGACGGCAGCGGCCATCGCGATCTGGTTTCTTTGGCAGAATGCCCGCGTCATCCGGACCGCGGGTGCCGAACTGTCTTTGCCTCTGATGACCGGAGGTCTGGTTCTGTGGGGCTTGTATTACGGCTTCCAATTCATCGTCATCATCTTTGGCCCCTTCGTGTTCGGCCTCGCGCAGGCTGAGCTGATTGCGAACAATTTCGAGGGCGCGGCACGCTGGATCACCAATCTGGTGGCGACCGGACTGTTTCTCGCCGGCCTTCTATTGCTGCTGCGGGGGGTCAACCGATTGCTCCAGCGGGTGCAGGAAAGCGCCGATGCACTGGAAACCGAGATCAGTCACCGCGACACGGAAGCGGAAGAGCTCAAGAGCGAGGCCGCGCACGAGCGGGACTTTCGCAAGGCCAAATCCGAATTCCTGATGGGTCTGAGCCATGAATTGCGGACGCCGCTGAATGGCGTGATCGGTCTGGCCAGCCTCCTGTCCAATACCAATCTGGAAAACGATCAGCGCAAGCTTTTGACGACGCTGGAGCATTCCGCCCAGGCCATGCTGTCCCGGGTGAGCGATGTTTTTGACCTTTCCCTGCTTGAGACCGAGCGGGTCGAACTGCGTTCGGCCCTGTTTGTGCCGCAAGATGTCAGCCGGGCCGCCGTGGGCCTGTTCGAGCCGCTGGCGGCGGAGAAAGGCCTCACCCTGACCTGCGATTGCGAGGATATGAGCGATCAGGCCGTGATCGGGGATCCGGTTCGGGTGCGCCAGGTCCTGTCCCATCTCCTGTCCAATGCGATCAAGTTCACACCGTCCGGGTCGATCGCCGTAAAAGTGAGCAGCAAGTCCATTGATGCGGATCATGTGGCGGTGAGCTTTAGTGTGTCCGATACGGGCGTGGGCATGTCGGACAGTGTTCTGGAACAGGCCAATAAGGGCCCGGTCATGCAGTCGGGTGCACAGTCCGGTATCGGCCTGTCCATCTGCTGGCGTCTGGCCTGGCTGATGGATGGCGGGCTGTCTTTCCAGAGTGAGGCCGACAAAGGCACGACGGCGACGGCCACGCTGCGCTTTCAGGTCGAGCCGGCACCGGCTGACGAGGATTTCTGATCAAGAAGGCTTGCCCTGAACCGGATTCAGGGCTGACTCTCTTCACCGTGCCGCTCCGGCACCAGAGGAGATGCTTGTGTTCCAGACTGCCCTGACCGTTTTTGCTGCCCTGTCCCTAACAACTGGAATGGAGGCGGAGTTCGACCGGCCGGCCCTGCTGGACTTGGCCGAGCCCTCTGTCCAGGCGGCACTGGAAGCGGCCGACCAGCATGTCCTGGTCGTGCGCCATGCCCGCAAGATTTCGCCCGACTGCAATGGCATGTCCTGTCCGCTCAGCCCGCAGGGTGAGGCCATGGTGGCGCGTCTGGCTGAACTCGTTGGGCCGGCGCCTGTGGACCGGGCCTATGCCAGCGCCGCTTGCCGGACGCGGCTGACCGCGGCTGCAGGTGGCCGCGAAGTCCTCGCTCACCAGGCGGTGGATGGCTATGCGGTCGACTGTAGCGAGGGTGAGACGATCACGCGCCAGCGCGCGGAGGCTTTCGCGGAAACGCGGCATGACCCGGTGCGCTGGACGCTGGCCGGCGAGCATTCCAATACGAGCTGTCTGTGGATGCTGGAATTTGCCGGTGATTCAGCGGCGGCCGAGGCCGGGTGCAATGCCGAGGGCCGTCTGGCTGAAACGGCCTATGGCGATGTGTTCTGGCTCTACCGGACCGGCGAGGACTGGCATTTGACCGTCTTGCCGGGCGCGTTCGAGGTCGAGGCCGAGTAATGCGCATCCTGTTTGTGTGTACCGGGAATATCTGCCGCTCGCCGACGGCGGACGGGGTGGCCCGGGCGCGGGTCGAGGCGCTGGGGTTGGACTGGCAGATCGACAGTGCCGGAACCGGTGACTGGCATGCCGGGGAGAGCCCGGACGAGCGCGCGACCGAAACGGCGGCGCGTCGCGGCTATGATCTTTCGCCCTTGCGGGCGCGGGCCGTGGAGCGGTCGGATTTTGACCGGTTCGATCATCTCATCGCCATGGATGCCAGCCATGAGCGCTTCCTGCGCCGCCTGGCCCCCGGCCGGGCGGGTGGTCAGGTCTCCCGCCTGATGGACTGGGTGGAAACCCCGGCAGAGCGCGACGTGCCGGACCCCTATTACGGCCATGATGACGGGTTCGAACGCGTGCTGGACCAGATCGAGGCCGGTGTGGACGGGCTGATCGCCCGCCTGTCTCAGCCCAGCGGATAGTCCGCGATCGCCTCATAGATGTTGGCTTCGCCGCGATGGGTCCAGCTGGCAAACAGCGAGAAATGCGTGACCTGCCAAGGATGGGTTTTCACATCGGCAGCGCGCTGGACAAAGCGGTGGACCTTCTCGACCGGGGATTTGTTGAGGTAGGCCATCGTCATGTGCGGCGTGTATTTGCGGGTGTCCGCTTCCAGTCCGGCGCGGCGGGCGGCGCGCTCGCAGGCCTGATTGAGCCGGGTCAGCGTGTCGGGCGCTTTCACGCTCATCCACAGGGCATGCGGATCGGATTTGCCGAACCAGTCGGCCCCGCCCAGCTCCACCGGAAAGGCCGGCAGGGTGATATGCGCCAGCTCGGCGTCGAGATCCTCGGCCTGGCGTTCATCCATCTCGCCGAAGAAACGCAGGGTGATATGGAAGTTTTCCAGCGGCCGCCAGCGCGCGCCCGGAACACCCTTTTGCAGGCGCAGATAGTCCCGCCCGATCTCCTCGGGCACCGGAATGGCGGCAAACAGGCGCAGCGACATGGGAAATTCCTTTACCAGGCAGAAGACCTAGGCCCGTTCGGGCTTGTCCGCCAATCCTGACAAAAACCCGTCAGGGGGGACGCAAGCCTCTCACCGTCCCTCCTTGCCAAGCGGCCGCTATATCACGATATTACGCACCAAAGCGTCTTCAGGACGCGTCACGAACTGAAAGAGTCGCAACGATGAATGATTTTTCCCGCACCTATGGTGGCGCCCCGGCGATGGACATGTCGGTCGATGCCGGCCTGCGTTCCTTCATGCTCGGCGTCTACAACAAGATGGGTCTGGGCCTGCTCATTTCGGCGGCCATCGCCTTTGCCGTCGGCACGGTACCGCCGCTGACGCAGATCGTGTTCGGCACACCGCTGGTCTATCTCGTCCAGTGGGGGCCGATTGCCCTGCTGTTCGGATCCATGTTCTTCATGCGCAATCCGTCTCCGGTCGGATCGGCCCTGCTTTACTGGGCGATCGTCGGCCTGATCGGTGCCTCGCTGTCCATGTGGGTGATCATCGCCCAGCAGAATGAGGCTGTGCAGACGGTTACGGGCCGCTCACTGAGCATTGATTTCGCAACGATTGCCCAGGCCTTCGTCATCACATCGGCTGCCTTTATGGGCCTGTCGGTGTTCGGCTACACGACCAAGCGCAATCTGATGCCGATGCAGAGCTTCCTCTTCATGGCCATCATCGGTGCCGTGGTTCTGGGCATCCTGAATTTCTTCTTCTTCCAGTCGAGCCTGCTGGAGCTGGGCCTTCAATTCGTCGTGCTTCTGCTGATGGCGGGTGTCACGGCTTGGCAGACCCAGGCGCTGAAAGTCACCTATTACCAGGTGGCCGGTGATCATCGCTCGATGGCCGTGCTGACGAATATGGGTGCTCTCAACCTGTATCTGGCCTTCGTCAACATGTTCCAGATCATCCTGTCGCTGCTGGGCAGCCGCGACTAGGATTGCGGACATCGCACAAAGAAACCCCCGGCGCTTCGGCTCCGGGGGTTTTCTTTTGTCCGGAGTCGGGCCGGATCAGTCGATCACATTGAAGCGCTTCTTGTCGAAGATGCGCAGGACCTGTTTGAGGTCATGACCACGCTTGAGGATCTGGCCACCCATGGCGACCACCTTGTAGAGGCCCTGGCGGTGCGCATCGGCGGGCGTCTTCACCACGGTATACATCGGCATTTCGCTGTGGCGGCGGAAGATCGAGAAGACCGCGCTGTCACGCAGGCCGTCGATCGCATAGTCCTTCCATTCCCCGCGCGCGACGAACTGGCCATAGAGGCTCAGGATCGCGTCCAGCTCGTGTCGCGTCCACATGATGGGCGCCGGAGCGGATTTCGCGGGCTGGGGACCTGATTTCACACACATTCTCCCGTCGGTTGAATCGCAGTTTTCAACTTACAAACATTTCACGCGGCGCCCCGGTTTTGCCACATTCTTGACGCGTTGCGGCCATAGCGCCCCATCACCGTCCAACAGGTCGGCCGGTCGCGTCAACGTTCCAGATCCTGGATTTAGACAGCCCCCCCAGCCCCCCGGGTCATGGAATTGCGATCCGGTCGACACCCCAACCCCCTCTTTCAAAATGATAACTTGCCTTCGCTCTGGCCAAGCCGGGCGCACCGCGCTAACGCTAGGCGTGTCGCTCAATTGAGGCCCCCCGCCCATGCTGGTCGCCGACCGCCTGATCAAGGATTTCGGACCGCACCGCGCCGTTGATGGTGTCAGCTTCACCCTGGAACGGGGCGAGGTGCTGGGCTTTCTCGGGCCGAACGGGGCCGGCAAGACAACCACAATGCGCATGCTGGCCGGCGGGCTGGAACCGGATGGCGGCAAGGCCATGATCGGCGGGCATGATTGCGTCGCTGACCGGCTGGAGGCGCAGGCCCGGCTGGGCTATCTGCCCGAGGGCGCACCCGCCTATCCGTCCATGACGCCGCGCAGTTTCGTCGAATTCGGCCTGCGGGCCCGGGGTTTCTCCGGCGCCGCCATGAAGCGGGCCTGTGATCTGGCGCTGGAGCGGGCCCGGCTGGAGGGTTTCGCCAGCCAGCCGATCGGCACCCTGTCCAAGGGATACAAGCGCCGCGCAGCGCTGGCGGCGGCGATCGCCCATGACCCGCCCGTCCTGATCCTGGATGAGCCCACCGACGGGCTCGATCCCAATCAGAAGGATGGTGTTCGAGCCCTGATCCGCGAGATGGCGCCGGAAAAGGCGATCATCATCTCCACCCATATCCTGGAAGAGGTTCCAGCTGTTTGCTCGCGCGCGATCATCATTGCCCGCGGCAAACTCCTGTTCGATGGCACGCCCAATGAATTGGCCAAGAGCGGGCCGGGCGGCGGCGTGGAAAACGCCTTCCGGGCCATGACCATGGCTGACAACCCGGTGGAGGCGGCGTCCTGATGTCCGGATTGCTGGCCGTGTACCGGCGGGAGCTGACCGCCTATTTCCAGACGCCGCTGGCCTATGTCTTCCTGGCGGTGTTCGGCTTTGCGGCGCCGGCCTTTGCCTTTCATGTCGGGCGTTTCTTCGACACCAATCGGGCCGATCTGGCGCCCCTGTTTGACTATCTGCCCTGGCTGCTGGTTGTGCTGATGCCGGCCCTGGCGATGCGGGCCTGGGCGGAGGAACGCGATCGCGGCACGCTGGAATTCCTGATGGCCCTGCCCATCCCGCTCTGGGCCTCGGCGGCGGGCAAATTCCTGGCCGCCTGGAGCGTGGCCGCCCTGGCCATCGTGCTGACCTTTCCGATGTGGATCGCCGTCAATTATCTGGGTGAGCCGGACAATGCGGCGATTGCGACGGGCTATCTGGGCACCCTGCTTCTGGCCGGTGCCTATCTGGCGGTTGGCCAGGCCCTGTCGGCGACCACGGCGAACCAGGTCGTGGCCTTCGTGCTGGGGGCGGGGGCGGCTTTCCTGCTGACCATGGCGGGTCTTCCTTTCGTTCTGGCGGCACTGGGTGAGAATGCGCCGGCCCTGGTCACCGAATTTGTCGCCGGGTTGAGCGCGCTGGATCACTACAATGCCTTCCAGCGCGGGGTGATCGGTTTGGCGGATCTGGTCTATTTCATCGGCCTGATCATCGTCTCGCTGGCCCTGGCCGGCGTGCTGATCGCGGAACGGCGCGGAGGCGGTCGATGAAGCGCAGTCTCTACCTGCCACTGATGATCCTCAGCCTGATCGTCATCTTCCTGGCCGGCAATCAGCTGGCCGGACAGGTGTTCCGGGCCTGGCGTCTCGACCTGACCGAGAACGGGCTCTACCGCCTCTCTGAAGGATCCGAAGTGATCATGGACCGGCTGAGCGAGCCGGTTGAATGGCGCTTCTACTATTCCCGCGCCGAAGCCGCGCAATATCCGGCGATCCGGGCCTATGCGAGCCGGGTGCGCGAAATGCTGCAGGCCTATGCAGACCGGTCCGGCGGTCTGATCCGGCTGACCGAGATTGATCCGGAGCCCTTCTCCGCCGATGAGGACGCCGTCATCGCGGCCGGTCTGACGGCGATGCCGACCGAAAGCGGCGAAACCCTGTATTTCGGGCTGGTGGCGCGCAATTCCGTGGATGACCAGGCGGTGATCCCGCTCTTCCGCGAGGATGCCGAGGCGCGCCTGGAATATGAACTGACCCGGCTTCTGTCCGATCTGGACCGGCCGGCGCGGCCGCGTCTGGCCGTGCTGACCGGCCTGCCGATCACGCCGGACAATGGCGCGCCCAACCGCTTCGTTCGCGAGTTGGCCGGGGCCTATGAGCTGATCTGGATTGCCCCGGATTTTGACAGTCTTCCCGAGGCTGAAGCCCTGGTCATCCTGCACCCGCCGGAACTGAGCCGGTCCCAGCAGTATCTGATCGACCAGTATGCGCTGACCCGGGGCCGGGTGCTGGCCTTCCTCGATCCCATGGCACACATGGCCCTGCGTCCCGGTCCGGACGGTCTGCCGCCGATCCGGGCCCGACGGGCTTCGGATCTGGGACCGCTTCTGGCGCGCTGGGGCGTGGCCTTTGATCCGCAAACCGTGGCGATGGACCGCACGCTGGGCCTGCCGGTAGAGATTGTCGAAGCGGATGGCCGGGCGCGCCGCCGCGCCTATCCGCTCTGGTTCTCGGCCGGACCGGAACAGATGAATTCCGGCGATCTCGCCACCGCAACGCTGGATCTGGGCCTGAATTTCGGCTCGCCGGGACGGTTGGAGGCGATCGGGCTGGAGCATGTCAGCGTGACACCGCTGGTTTTCACCAGTCCGGACGGGGCGCTGCTGGACGCTGATATCGCGGCGGGTGCGCCGGGTCCGGATGCGCTGCTGCGCGATTACGAGCCCGCGCCGGAACCCCTCATCCTGGCGGCCCGCGCTTCGGGTGTGTTCGAGACGGCCTTCCCGGACGGACCGCCGCCGGGGGATATCCTGTTTTCGCCGGCGGAGCATGTCGCCCAGGCCGCCGCGCCGGTCGACATCACGATTGTCGCGGATGCGGATTGGCTGGATGACAGTTTCTATGTCCGCAATGACCCGGCTCTCGGGGAGAGCCTGGTCGCGGACAATCTCATCCTGGTGATGAATTTGATCGACATGACGGCGGGGGATCCGGCCCTGATCGGCTTGCGCTCCCGCACCCCCTCCTTCCGCCCGATGGCGCGGGTGGAGCGTCTGCGTGAAGATGCAGAGGCCCGTTATGTGGAGGTCCAGGATCGGCTGGAAGCGGAGATCGCCGCCGCGGAGGACAGGCTGGCTGTGCTGACCCTGCAGGGCGCCACATCGGCCCTGTTGAGCCATAGCGGGGCTGAAGAGCGTGCCGAGGCCGAGGCCCTTCGCACGCAGATCAATGAGCGTCGCGCCGAATTGCGGGCGGTCGAGCGGGATTTCCGTCGTGATATCGATGCTCTCAATGCCAATCTCCAATTCTGGACCATTGGTGTACCGCCGGCCCTGATCATCCTGGCGGGCATTGCCGGCAGCCTCTTTCGCCGCCGGAGGCGCGCATGAGCCAGAATATGGACCGGCAAAGACTGAAACGCCTCAGCGTGACAGGCGGGCTGGCCGTTGTGCTGTTTGTCCTGGCGCTGGGCACAGTCTGGATGCAGGCCAGCCAGGGCTGGAAGCCAGAGGTCAGCGGCCCGGTCCTGCCGGATTGGCCCCAGGCGGTCGATGCCGCGCAGAGCATTGCCATTCGCAGCGCCAGCGATGATTTCACGCTGGAGCGGACGGAGGCGGGTTGGGTCATGCCCAGCCGCGACAATTATCCGGTCCGCCCGGACCAGCTGGCGGAACTCGACCGGCTTCTGGCGGGCCTGACCTATATCGGTGCCCGCACCGCCGATCCCGACAAGCATGCCCGGCTTGGCCTTGCGGCCGGGGGTGAGAATGCGGCCACACGCGTCACCGTGCGCGGTGCTGACGGAGACGTTCTGGCGGACATTCTGCTGGGCGAGGCGTCGGGCGAGCGCATCTATGTCCGTTTTCCCGGTCGTGACCGGACTTTTGCCGCCGGTTTCCAGATGTCCGGCAGTGATTTGCCGGCGCTTGCCAATGCGGCGGACTGGCTGGCTTTGGACTTTCTGGATCTGGGTGTGAATGCCATCGCCTCGGCCCGGATCAGTCCGCCGGAGGGGCCGGACTATTTCCTGGAACGGGCCGGTCTCAGTGTGCGCAATTTTGCCCTGCGGGAGCCGGGCGGCTGGCGGCCGATCACGGCGGCGGCCGGCAATGGGCCGGCCAATGCCCTGGCGCGGGTGCGCTTTCGTGATGTGCGGGCTGCTGATCGGATCGGCGGCGAGGTGATTGCCCGCCATGTCGCGGAAACCTTTACCGGTATCCGGGTTTCCGTTGATGTCCTGCAATTGGGCGAAACGCGATGGGCCCGGCTTCAGGCCCAGGCCCTGTCCGATGAGGCTGCGGACAGCGTGGCGGCGCTCAATGCGGCGGCCGATGGTTGGGCCTTCCTCCTGTCGGACCTGACCCTGGAACGCCTGATCCGGCCGCTGGACATGATCGCTGATCCCCGTCCTGAAGAGAGCCCGGATGCGCCTTAACCAGATCACCCTGCCCGTCAGCGATATTCCGCGCTCCAAGGATTTCTATGCCCGGCTGGGCTTTCGGCTGCTCGTCGACAGCCCGCATTATTGCCGTTTCCTGGCACCAGAGGGTGACACGACCTTCTCCCTGCATGCGGAAGAGGGGCCGATCCATTCCAGTGCGGTGATTTATCTGGAAAGCGAGGATGTCGACGCGGCCCATGAGGCGCTGGCGGCGAAGGGCTTCGCCTTTGAACATGCGCCCCGCGACGAACGCTGGCTGTGGCGCGAAGCCGTCCTCAAGGATCCGGACGGTCATGTTATCAAGCTCTACCATGCCGGTGAGAACCGGATTGATCCGCCCTGGCGGGTGAAGCCCGGCTAGAGAGGTTCAGCCTCGAAGCTGAGCCCGGGTTCCTGCAGGAGATTGGCCGCAGCGACGATGGGCAGTTCCGGGGCTTGCCATTCCTGGGCCCTGCGCACGAGGGCGACCGTGACGGCGACGGAATTTTCCAGTGCCGTTTTCGGGTCGGCCCCGCCAGCAATGGCGCAGGTGAAGGCGGCGGTCATCAGGTCGCCCGTCCCGTTGGGGGCTTTGGGTACACGGTCATGGGTGACCATCCAGGCCTCGTCCTGATCCACATACATCACCCCGATCTGGCCGTGGCGCGGCAGGGAGGAAACCAGGCAGGGGCAGTCTATCGAGCGGGCCGCGCGGACCATGGAGGCCAGATCGGTCAATTGACGGCCGGTGATATGGCCGAGCTCGAACAGGTTCGGCGTGATCAAATCGGCGCGCGGAATGAGCTGGTCCTTGATGCCGGCAGCAATGGCGGCGTGGACATAGAGCCCGCCCGGCGCATCGCCCATGACCGGGTCGACAATCACCATGGGGCGGGCGGCATAGGCCTTCACGCCTTTATTCACCCGCTTGCCCTTGCGCACGACATCGATCACGGCGGCCGTATCAAAGACCTGGCCGACATCGGCGAAATAGCCAGTCAGCACGATATCGGTGATATCGAGCAGGCCCTGATCGGCAATGCCGGAGAGAACGCCCTGGAACAGGTCCTGTTCCACCGGCCCGCCGCCGGGCGCACCCCAGCCGGGATGGCGGCCGAACAGAACAGTCGGCACAAGCATGGTATCGATCTTCGCGGCATTGAGCGCGCGTTCGCTGACACCCCCTCCGACACGGGAGGCCGCGACAAGACTGGAAAGGATCAGCGCCAAGGGCATGGGTTTCATGCTATATCGGAAAATTCCACTCGCAGAAGCTTTTCTATCTCACGATGCGCCGTCTCATCCGTTCTGCCCTTTTTGTCCCGGCGTCAAAGCCCCGGGCTGTCGACAAGGCGGCCCATGTGGGCGCGGATCTACTCATCCTGGATCTGGAAGATTCGGTCGGGCCCGAGGAAAAGGCCGAGGCCCGCGCCTGCGTCGATACCGCAATGGATATCTGGTCGGCCTCGGGCGCGATCCGCTCGGTCCGGATCAACGGGCTGGATACGCCATGGGGCGCGGCGGATTTGCGCATTGCGGCGCAGACGGCGGATGCCGTGATCATCCCCAAGGTGGAGCAGGTCGGCGATCTGCATGAAGTCCGCTCGGCGCTGAGCACGCACGGGTCCTCCATTCCGATCTGGGCGATGATCGAGACCCCGCTGGGCCTGATGAACCTGCCGGGCATTTCCGGAGCGACCGGGACGGGTCTGGCCGGGCTGATTGCCGGCACGAATGATCTGGCCAAGGAATTGCGCTGTTCCCCGGACCATGAGCGGATCGCCCTGGTGCCGCATCTTGCGCAGATCGTCTGCGCGGCACGGGCCCGCGGCCTCTATGCGCTGGACAGTGTCTATAATCACTTCCGTGACCCGAAGGGCTTCCGCGCCGAGGCGGAGCAGGGCCGGGTGCTGGGGTTTGATGGCAAGACGCTGATCCATCCCGGACAGGTGGATCTGGCGCATCTCTATTATGGTCCGACCCCGGCTGAACTGGAGCGGGCGGCCCGGATCGTGGCCGCCTTTGCCGATCCGCAAAATGCCGGAAAGGGTGTCATCTCGCTGGATGGTGACATGGTGGAACGGCTGCATCTGGAGGCGGCACGGGCCCTTTTATCGGCGGCCGGCGATAACGACATCTAGACATTCAGGAACAGTCAAATGCAGGCCGAGACTTGATGTTGCCTGCCAAGACCGGCTTTGATCGCTGGATTAAAAGGAAGAAAAATGAGCGATTCGACGATTATCTGGCACAATCCGCGCTGCTCGAAGTCCCGGCAATGCCTGGCCTTGCTGGAAGCGCGCGGTGGCGATCTGACCGTCCGTGAATACATGACGGACACGCCCAGCGTGGCCGAACTCAAGACGGTCCTGAAACAGCTGGGCTATACCTCCGCCCATGAATGGCTGCGCAAGAATGAGGCGATCTATCGCGAGCTCGGCCTGAAAGCGATCGAGGACGAAGAAGCGGTCTTCAAGGCCATGTCGGAAAATCCGAAACTCATCGAACGCCCCGTCGTGATCTACAAGGATGAAGCCATGATCGGCCGTCCGCCGGAACAGGTCCTGGAACTCTTCCACGGCTAGGCCGGGCGCAGTTTGCCCCGATAGTGAATGATTGTGCCGAAGCCGGGCAGGCTGAGCCGGACATCGAAGAGATGGTGCCCGGCCGCTGTGCGCTCGCTGGCTTCGACGCGCGGGGCCAGCATTTTCGGCAAGGGCCATCCCCACAGTGTGACGCGCTGCTGGTGAAAGCAGAGTCCCTCGGGATCGCCCGATATTTGGAAAAAGAGCCGGAAAGGCCCGAAGTCTTCCGCCAGCGCCGCCCCGGACCGGTCCTGGAAGGTGGCGAAGCGGCGTCCGCCGTACCAGCGTTCGAGCCATTCGCCTGATCCGTCCCGCGTGACCCGGACCCTGGCCGGAACGGCCTCACCGGCGGCGGGAAGGCGCAGCGCCATGCCCAGCCACCAGGCGGCCGGGCTTTCGCCCCGCTCTATATCCGCTTCGCCTTCGAATACAGCGTCTGGCTCCGGGCTGTGCAGGGCCCGGGTGGTGGCCGGGAGTGTGCTCCAGGCCTCACCCAGAAGCTCCTGGTAGAGACGCGCGGTGTCAGTCATGGGAAAACAGGCTGAGGCAGGGGCAATGATGGCGGTCGTCCGGGTCAACGCGTAACAGACCCGGGCGGAAGGGCAAGGCGTCCGGCGTGATGATGTCGCGCACGAGGCCGACGCGTTCGAGTGCCTTGATCACCCACCAGCCCGGATCGATCTCGCCCGGCCGCTGGCTGAGACGGGCCGAGTCCGGATAGGCGTGGTGATTGCCGTGCCAGCTTTCCCCGAAGGTGATGAGTGCGGCCCAGGGCAGGTCGAAGCCTTGCGCGGCGGCACCTTCGACGCGCCAGGTCTGATGCCCGTCACGATGGGCGAAATGGCCGATCAGCCAGTGGCCGGTGAGCGAGACCGTGACCCGAAGCGCGACACCCCAAATCACGGCATCCCAGCCCGCCAGCAGCCAGAGGATGAGGGCGACCGGGATTTGTTGCAGCATCCAGGTGCGCTCCATCCAGCGATAGACCGGGTCGTCGGCCACCCGGCTTTCCAGGCGGAAACGGGGCGGATGGCGCAGGATGAGCTTGCCGTGCAATTGCCAGGCGGCGTCCTGCCAGAAGCCGCGGCGGTGGGCGAAAAAGTCGTGACACTCCGCCTGACGCTGGGCCCAGTCCCGCAGATCATGGATGCGGATCATGCCGATCGGGCCGGCCATGCCGACCAGGACACCCAGCCAGACCAGGCTGTATTCCAGCCAGAGCGGACAGGAAAAGCTGCGATGGATCAGAAGGCGGTGCATGCCGATGGAATGCCCCAGCCCGATGGTCACGGCCGTCAGGCCGAGAAAGATCAGGACATTTTCCAGCGAGACCGTGAAAGCGGCTCCGATGAGGCCGAGCGCGAAAAGGCTGCCTGTCCAGAGGGAGCGGACCGGGGCCCAGTGAACCTGTCCGATCATGGCGCTGCTGGTGGCGTGGCCTTCAACCCGTTCTGTGGAAATCATGGCTCTGTCCCCCTTCATTTATTTCTGTCGAGACAGAAATTTGAGATCAAAAAAAGGGCGGTGTTACCCGCCCACGAATTTCGCCACGCGTGCGCCCAGTTTCATCAGCTTGACCAGCGTGCCCTGTGGCATCGACCGGACCTGGCCGTACCAATTGGTGAGATTGGTAACGAAGCTCTCCATGCGGCGCAGGCGTTCGGCGGCGAGTTTGGGCGTGGCGTTGTCGGCCTCGGCAGCGTCGGCGCATTCGCGCAGGATGGCGATGGTCGGGTCGATCTCGCGCTGTTTGCGGGCCTCGGCGATGGCCATCAGCATGTCCCAGGGCTCATGGGTCGCGACGAAGCGGTCGCGCCGGTCACCCAGCACCTGTTCACGGGTCACCAGGCCGAGTTGCTGCAGCTCCTTGAGGGAATTGGAGACGTTGGACCGGGCGATCTTCAGCGTATCGACGATCTCTTCTGCATCCAGCGGCTGGTCGGCGAGATAGAGCAGGGCATGAATCTGCGCGATCGAGCGGTTGACGCCCCAGCGGGCACCCATCTCGCCCCAGTGCACAACGAAGCGCTGCATCGGTCCGGAAAGCTGCATGTCGACACCTTCACTAATTTCTGTTTGAACAGAAACACGGAAAGCGGGGTGCGCCAATGCGGCGGCGCGCCGCAGGCGTTAAGAACGCGTCCATTTCCGATGAATTAATCATGAGGCCCCGGGTCATTTGCAGGCGGGCCTGGCCTGCTAGCCTGACAGTCCGGCCGGGTGATTCCCGCAGCCGGGATACCGCAGGAGCGCGCCATGCGTATCGCCATTGTCGATGATGATGCTGTTGAGCACATGATCCTCTCCGAACTGGGGCGGGCCGAGGATCCGTCACTGGAATTCCAGGGCTTTGAAGCGCTTGACCGCTTCATCGCAGCCGGACCCGGGCAGTTCGACCATGTCTTCCTGGACCGGTGCTTGCCGCCCTATGACAGTTTCGAGGATACGCTGAAGGAAATCGCGGCCGCGGGCTATGGCGGGCACGTCATCCTGATGACCGCCGATGCCCCGCGTCTGGACACGACCGGATTCGATTTCCAGGTGACCGGGCCGATCAACAAGATCGATCTGCTCAATCCCGGCAAGCTAGCCGGTTGCCTCGCCCGCGCTGCCTGACCCCGTCAGGCTCTCCCGGATTGCTTCACCCAATTGCAGGGCTTCTTCGGCACGGGCCGAGCCCTTGCGCCAGGCCACGCCGATCTCGCGCCCGGCGACCGGCGGGTCGAAGGGCATGACTTCCAGACCCATCTGGTCCACCAGACCCGCATCCACAGCCATGCGCGGCAGCAGGGTGGCGCCGAGGCCGGATTTCACCATGTGGACGAGGGTGTGAAGACTGGTGGCGGCGAAATCGGATCGGGCCGTGCCGGTCGAGCAGGCGGCCAGGGCGTGATCGCGCAAGCAGTGGCCGTCCTCCAGCAAAAGCAGGGGCTCATTTTCCAGCCGGGACGGGTCCAGTGTCTTGCTGCCGGCCAGAGGATGGTCCGGCGTGCAGGCAAACAGGAATTCGTCTGACCAGATCGATTTGGTCTCGATCAGCGGACTCTCATAGGGCAGGGCGACAAGCGCTGCATCGAGACGACGCTCGCGCAGCCCGTCAAACAGGCGTTCGGTCAAATCCTCGCGCAGGAAGACTTCCAGCTTGGGATGCTTGATACGCAGGGTCGGCAAGACCTTGGGTAGAAGGAAGGGCGCGATGGTGGGGATGACGCCCAGCCGGAAGGGTCCGCTGAGCGGCTCGCCGGCGGCCTGGGCGGCAATGACGAGGTCCTCGGCTTCGGCCATGACGCGCTGGGCACGTTCCAGAACGGCTTCTCCAGCATGGGTGAGGACAGCGCCGCGGGCGCCGCGTTCCACCAGCACTGTGCCCAGTGTCATCTCCAATTCCTTGATCGCGGCGCTCAGCGTGGGCTGGGTCACGAAGACGGCCTCGGCCGCCCGCGAGAAACTGCCGTGTTCGGACAGGGCGATCAGGAACTGCAATTGCCGGAGTGTGGGGAGTTGCGACATGATGCCATAGATAATAGCTATGGCTTCGCAAAAAACAATCCATTAGATTTATTTTGTGCACCGCGTCATAGCAGGCGCATCATAATGTGCCGGCTTTGGCCGGAACCAACTGGCAATATGGAGAGATCAATGCTGGGTATTGGCGACAAGCTTCCCGAATTCGAAGTCACGGGTGTGAAGCCGGGCTTCAACGCGCACGAAGAAAATGGCGAGAGCGCCTTTGAAACGCTGACGAATGAGAGCTTCCCGGGCAAGTGGAAGGTCATCGTTTTCTACCCGAAGGATTTCACCTTCGTCTGCCCGACCGAGATCGTTGCTTTCAACAATCTGGCCGAGGAATTTGCTGATCGTGACGCCATCGTGCTGACCGGTTCCACGGACAATGAGTTCTGCAAGCTGGCCTGGCGCCGCGAGCATCCGGACCTGGACAAGCTGGGTCACTGGCAGTTCGCCGACACGACCGGTTCCCTGGTCGACAGCCTCGGCGTCCGCTCCCCGGAAGGCGTGGCCTATCGTTACACCTACATCGTCGACGATGAAGGCACGATCCAGCACGTCTATGCGACGAACCTGAATGTCGGTCGCAACCCGGAAGACACGCTGCGCGTCCTCGACGCCCTGCAGACGGACGAGCTGTGCCCGTGCAACCGCGCTGTTGGTGGTGACACGCTGGCGGCCTAAGCCGTCCCAAAAGACCCTGGCTGGCCGCCCTCCCTCCAGTTGGGCGGCCGGTAGCCCCGGAGCCGGCCCTTGTGTGACCCACATGGCTCCGGGGCCCCTATCTTTCCCGAAAACCGAGTGACTGTACCCGGTCGTATTCCCATAGGAGACGGCAATGAGCCTTGATGCGCTGAAAAGCGACCTCCCCGACTATGCCAAGGACCTGAAACTCAACCTGTCCTCCCTGGCCCGTGAAACCGAGCTGGATGACCAGAAGAAGTGGGGCACTTTCCTGGCCGCGGCCCACGCCGTGGGTGAGCCCAAGACGCTGGCTGCTCTGAAGGCGGAGGCCGAAGCCGTGCTGTCGCCGGAAGCGGCGAATGCGGCCAAGGCGGCTTCGGCGATCATGGGCATGAACAATGTCTATTATCGCTTCCTGCACCTGTCGAAGAACAAGGAATACGGGACCCTGCCGGCCAAGCTGCGCATGAATGTCCTGGCTAATCCGGGCGTCGACAAGGCCGATTTCGAGCTGTGGTCGCTGGCCGTGTCCGCGATCAATGGCTGCGGCCTGTGCATCGACAGCCACGAAGCTGAACTGCGCAAGCACGGTCTGACCACCGCACAGATCCAGACCGCTGTCCGGATCGCGGCCACGGTGAATGCTGTCGCTCATGTGGTTCTCGCCGAGAGCTGATTTTAACGGTTTCGTAAAATTTTGACGCCCGTGAAGACCCGACTCCAAGGGTCTGAAAACGGGTAAAAATACGGGCGCGTAATGGCCAGATTGCGCGCCCGTATAAATTCCGTATAATGAGCGTATGTCGATGATAGATCATACGCTCGATCCGCTGCCGAAACGCACCACACGCACTGACCAGGGTGGGCATGGCGGACGGATGTGGTTTTCCAAGGATACCGTCTTCAAGGCGTCCCACTATTCCGACGTGCCCTGGATCCGGGTTGCGGCGCCCGCCGTTTTCTCCGTTTCCCTTGTCCTGGCAGGCCTGGCCACCGGTCCCGGCTCGCTGAGCGGACTAGCGCTTCTGGTGGGCGCAATCGGCTGTGCTGTCAGCCTTCCGACCGTTGTCCTGAAGGCCCTGTCCGGCTCTGCGCCGCACTGAATTTCCGGCTCCCGGATTTTTGAAACACCCGCCTGATTGACCCTTAGGCGACACACTCTAGTGTGCTCTCCCATGGCTGCGCGTCCGTTTCGGCGCCATCGAGGGGAGAGTTTCATGGGCTGGTGGTTCAAGATCAAACTGTGGCAGCGGGTGCTGGTTGCGCTGGTTCTGGGTGTGGGTTTCGGCTTTGCCGCCTCCGCCGTCATGGGCCAAGAGGCTGCGACGCAGTGGATTGATAGCTATGTCCGTCCGGTCGGGCTGATGTTCATCAATCTTATCCGGATGCTGATCGTTCCCCTGATCTTCACCACGCTCGTGTCCGGTGTGATCGCCATGGGCAAGCCCTCCAAGCTGGGCTCGCTGGGCATCAAGACCATCATTCTCTATCTGACCACGACCTTCTTCGCGAACGTCATCGGTCTGGTCTTCGGGACCATTATGCGTCCCGGGGCCGGCGCTGGCGATCTGATGGCTGGCGTTGAGGCTGTGCCGGTGAGCACGGACCCGCCCTCGGTCACGGAGCGCCTGCTGGAAATCATCCCGACCAATCCCATCGCTGCCCTCGCGGACGGCGATGTGCTGGCCATCATCTTCTTCTCTCTCTTCCTCGGCATCGCCATTTTGTCGACCGGAGCCGCCGGCAAACCCCTGGGTGACTTGTTCAACTCGGCCTCCGAGGTCGTTCTGAAGATCACCCATTATGTGATGGAAGTGGCGCCGTTCGGCGTGTTCGCCCTGGTCTCCTATACAGCGGCCAGTCAGGGTCTTGAGGCTCTGCAGGCGATTTTGACCCTGATCGTGGCCGTCTATCTGGGACTGATCGCCCATGCCGTGATTACTTACGGCATTCTGGTCCGCTTCGTCCTGAATCTGCCGCTGGTGCGCTTTTTCCGCGGCATGACCGACCCGATTGCCGTCGCCTATTCCACGGCTTCGTCCTCGGCGACCCTGCCCGTCACCATTGCTGCGGCTTCCGACAACCTTGGCATCAAGAAGTCCGTCGCCGGTTCGGTCCTGCCGCTGGGCGCGACCATCAACATGGACGGGACCGCTCTGTATCTGGGCATCCTGGCGCTCTTCACGGCTCAGGCCTTCGGCTATGACCTGACCTTCATGAATTATGTGATGATCGCCTTCACGGCGGCCATCGTCTCGATCGGCGCTGCGGGCATCCCTTCAGCCTCGCTCTTCCTTCTCGCGATTGTGCTGGAAACCTTCGGTGTCACGCCGGAGCACACGGCCATTATCGTCGGCTTCATTCTGCCGGTTGACCGGATCATGGACATGGCCCGCACGGCCGTGAACGTCACCGGGGATGCCGCTGTGGCGACCGCCGTAGCGAAGTGGGAAGGCGAGCTGGACGAGGAACGCTTCCGCGATCCGGCGGTCATCTAGGCCGGAGTTGGCGGGATGAAGCTGCACTACCGGTCGATCGAGCTTCTCGTCGCGGGCTGTGTCGTCATCATCTCGCTCGCCTCCCTGTTCGTGGCTGTGTACCAAGGCATGGTGATGCAGCGCACGATGGAGGCTTCCGTCATGCCGCTCATCCAGGTCGGTCACGGCAATTACGATGCCGCGACGGATGAGTGGCAGATCAAGATCGAGGTCTCCAATACCGGCCTCGGTCCGGCCCAGGTGCACTATCTGGCCATGCGCTGGAATGGCGAACTGATCACCGACACGTCCGAATTCATGGCGCAATGCTGTACCCCGGACGGTCTCGCCGAGGATGAGCGCCTGGACTATATGATCTCGCTCTTCCGGGAGGGAGAGATGGCGCTGATTTTCGATGATGTGCAGATGCGCTTCATCGCGCCGCAGGAGACCGTCGAATTCATCACATTCGACCAGCCTGACGCCGCGACCCAGGCGCGCGGCCTCGCCGTCTGGCGGGCTGTCGACCGCGCCCGGCGGGATATCACCTATGAGGCCTGTTATTGCTCGGTGTTTGACGAATGCTGGGTCTCAACCTTCCCTCGCCAGACACGCCAGCCGGTTCGCCAGTGTGTAGCGCCGCGCGAATAGGCACGCATTCCACCGCGCGCGACTGATCCGCCCTCCTGTTTCCAGCGTAGACAATCATGTCCCTGGAAGCGGAGGCTGCGATGTCCCCAACCATGCGCTGGATCCTCCTGCTTCTATCCCTGGTCCTGACGGCCTTGATTGCCCTCGCCGTCGGGACCGGGGATTTCAGCGCGGCCGGGGCCTGGCTGGTGACGGACCCCTGGGGGCGCGTCACCCTGTTCGATCTCTATCTGGGATTTGGCCTGTCGGCGCTGGTGATTGCCGCTTTCGAGCGTCGCATCGGGCCGAGCCTGTTCTGGATCGCGCCGATCTTTGTTCTCGGCAATGTCTGGACCGCCATCTGGTTCATCTGGCGCCTGCCGAAACTCTGGTCCCGGCTCTCGAATTCGTGATCCGGGGCGACGGATCGAGTGCTTGCACGGGAGACACGGCCTCCCCAAATCCCGGTCCGGTCGCGAGATAGGACCAATTTTAGCCGTATTTGTGACGTGTTAACGCTATGACGCGGTTGTCCGGGGGCTGGTAGGCCTTCGTTAAGGGACTCCGCGCTGAATCAGACGCAGGCGAAACGCTTCGGCAGCGCCTGATGCGGAGACCGGAAACCGGCCCGCAGGAATGGAGAGGAAACGATCATGGCCAAGGCTGATTTCGCCCTGCGCGTTGTTGCCAAGTCCGCCCTTCTGTGGCTGACGGCTGCGATCCTGTTCGCCTCCGTGTTCGGTGCCCTTTTCTCTGCGCGCCCGTCGGGCCCGTCCCTCATCATCGCAGACACGGTGCTGGAAGATGATGCGGTGATGGCGTCGAACGAGGTCGAGGCGGCCAATTAGACGCGGCGAAAGCCTGGCGCCCGCTTGACTCTTTTCCACACCCCGCGTATTGCCCCGCCTTCATCACGCAAGCTTGCACGCTTGTCTTACCGGCACATCCGTCCCACCTGACGGGGGAGGTCGGCGAGAACCCTGCTCGGCGAAGGTTTCGCTCAGCGGGGCTGATCTGCTTTGTGCGGTCGGTTTCGTGCCAGCCTCCCTGTGATGAAGCGGACTGAAGGACGAACGCATGTTCGATGCACTGACAGAAAGACTGGGCGGAGTCTTCGACAAGCTCACCGGGCGCGGTGTGCTGTCGGAGAAGGACGTCGATGCCGCGCTGCGCGAGATCCGCGTCGCCCTGCTCGAGGCCGATGTCGCCCTGCCGGTCGTGAAGTCAGCCGTCAACCAGATCAAGGAACGTGCCGTCGGCGAGGATGTCATCCGCGCCGTCGCTCCGGGCCAGCAAGTCGTCAAGATCGTTCATGACGCGCTCGTCGACCTGCTTGGTGGCGAGGGGGAGCCGGAAGGCCTGGGACTGGAAGGCGAGCCGCCGGTCGCCATCCTGATGGCCGGTCTGCAGGGTTCCGGTAAGACGACCACGTCTGCCAAGCTCGCCAAGCGCATCACCGAACGCCACAAGAAGAAGGTCCTGCTGGCCTCGCTCGACACGCGCCGTCCGGCTGCGATGGAGCAATTGCAGCAGCTGGCCAGCCAGGTGGATGTCGCCTTCCTGCCGATCGTGAAGGGCCAGAAGGCGGTCGATATCGCGAAGCGCGCCATGACGGCCGGCAAGCTGCAGGGCTTTGACGTTGTCATCCTCGATACCGCGGGCCGCACTTCGATCGATGAGGACATGATGTCCGAGGCGCAGGCCATCGCGAACGCGACCCGGCCGCGCGAAACCCTGCTGGTCGCCGATGCGCTGACCGGTCAGGACGCCGTGGAGACGGCGAAACGCTTCCATGAGCGCCTGCCGCTGACCGGTCTCGTCCTGACCCGGATGGATGGTGATGGCCGGGGCGGTGCGGCGCTTTCCATGCGCCATGTCACCGGCCTGCCGATCAAGTTTCTCGGTGTCTCCGAAAAGCCCGACGGGCTGGATGCCTTCGACGCCAAACGCCTCGCCGGTCGGATTCTGGGCCGCGGCGACATCGTCTCCCTGGTCGAGAAGGCCGCGCAGGAGGTTGATGAGGAAAAAGCCGCTCGCATGGCCAAGAAAATGGCCAAGGGCAAGTTCGACCTCGAGGACCTGCGCGAACAATTCGGCCAGCTCAAGAAAATGGGCGGTCTGGGCGGCATCATGGGCATGCTGCCCGGCATGAACAAGAAAATGCAGGCTCAGGCTTCGGCTGCCGGCATGGACGACAAGATGCTGACCCGCCAGGAGGCGATCATCCTGTCGATGACGCCGCAGGAGCGCGCCAAGCCGGAAATCCTCAAGGCCTCCCGCAAGAAGCGTATCGCCGCCGGTTCCGGCGTGACGGTCGCGGACGTGAACAAGCTGATCAAGATGCACCGCCAGATGGCCGACATGATGAAGAAGGTCGGCAAGAAGGGTCGCGGTGGCCTGGCTGGCATGATGGGTGGAATGCCCGGTGGCATGCCGCCCGGCATGGCGGGCATGAACCCGGCCGATATGGGCGCCGCCACACAGGATTTGCTCGGTGGCAAGGCGCCGTCGGGCGCCAATCTGCCGGGGCTGGGCTCCGGAAATTCCAAACCTGCCTCCCTGCCCGGTCTGGGCGGAGGGGCCCCGCTCGGTCCCGATGGCCTGCCCATCGGTCTGCCGAGGAAGTAATCGCGTAATTTCAGAACAGACTTTGAAGGACTAACACAATGGCTCTGAAAATCCGTCTCGCCCGTGGTGGCGCCAAGAAGCGTCCCTACTACCGTATCGTCGTTGCTGACAGCCGCGCCCCGCGCGATGGCCGTTTCATCGAGAAGATCGGTTCCTACAACCCGATGCTGCCGAAAGATGGCCAGCGCGTTCAGCTGGACATGGAAAAGGTCAAGGCCTGGATCGCCAAGGGCGCTCAGCCGACCGACCGCGTCGGCCGTTTCATCCACGAAGTCGAGGCGGAAGCCTGGAAGTGGGAACAGGGCAATAACCCGAAGAAGGCCGAGCCGGGCGTGAAAGCCAAGGAACGCCTGGCTGAAAAAGCCGAGAAGGAAGCCGAGCTGAAGGCTGCCCAGGAAGAAGCCGAAGCCGCTGCCAAGGCTGAAGCCGAAGCTCCGGCCGAAGAAGAAGCTCCGGCTGAAGAGGCTCCGGCCGAAGCCGCTGCTGAAGAAGAAAAGACCGAATAGGATTTTTCTGACGCCGTTGACCCATCCTTCCTCTTGATGGGGAAGGTGGGCCAGCGCGCAGCGCTGGGTCGGACGGGGTGATACCCGGAGGATTACTCTCCGGGCACCTCGCCTCCACCCACTTCACCGCGCATTCGCGCGGTCCCCCTCGCCTTATCTGGGCGAGGACCTGATGCGGACCGACATCCAATGACCCAACCCGCCGATGATCTCATCTTCATCGCTGCCCTGGCCGGTGCGCACGGGGTGAGGGGGGAGTGCAAGTTGAAGAGCTTTGCCGGTCAGCCTGCGGATGCCTTTGCCTATGGTCCCTTCCTGGATGAAGAGGGCCGGGTTCTCCTGACCCCGAAAATCTGGAAGCCGACCAAGGACGGGTTCATCGTCCGCTTTGCCCAGGCGCTGGATCGCGACAAGGCCCAGGCCCTCAAGGGCACCCGTCTCTATATCCCGCGCGCGGCCCTGCCCGAGCTGGAAGAGGATGAATTCTACCACACCGATCTCATCGGCCTGAAAGTCCAGGCGCTGGACGGTGCCCCCATGGGCACACTCAAGGCCGTGCATGATTTCGGTGCCAGCGATCTGCTGGAAATCACCGGCACGCCCGACCGCAAGGGCAGCTGGATGCTCCCCTTCACCCGCCAATTCGTCCCCCACATCTCCCTGACCGAGGGCGTGATCACGATTGATCCGCCGGAAGAGGTGGGCTCGAAGGCTGAGGAAGAGGCGGGTGGCAAGTCCAATGACTGACGCCCAAAACCCAACCCTGCCTTGGACAGCGACTGCGTTGACGCTCTTCCCGGATGCCTTTCCGGGACCCCTTGGCGTGTCGCTGATAGGATCAGCTGCGAATCATGGGTTGTGGGCGCTAGAAACTGTGGACATCCGGGATTTTTCCCGTCATAAGCACCGCTCCGTGGACGACACTCCGGCCGGCGGAGGCGCTGGTATGGTGCTCAGGCCGGATGTAGCCACGGAGGCGATCGATGCGGTGCAGTCTCGCTGGCAAGGTGAGAAACGGCCGTTGATCTATTTGACGCCGCGAGGACGACCGCTCTCCCAGGCCCGGGTTCGGGAATGGGCGGCGGGTTCTGGCGTTGTCGTGTTTTGTGGACGTTTCGAGGGCCTGGATCAGCGGGTCATCGAGAGCCGCGAAATGGAAGAGGTCAGTGTCGGCGATGCCGTGCTGGCCGGTGGCGAAGCCGCAGCCCAGGTCCTCATCGAGGCCTGTGTGAGACTTCTCCCCGGCGTGCTGGGCGACCCGATGTCGACCGAAGATGAGAGTTTCGAGGGCGATCTCCTCGAATATCCTCACTACACGCGACCGCGCGTGTTTGAGGGTGAAGAGATCCCCGAAGTGCTGCTCTCCGGACATCATGGCCGTATCCAGGCCTGGCGTCAGGAGCAGTCTGAAGAGATTACGAAGGCGCGGCGCCCCGACCTCTGGCAGAGGTACAAGGCGCGCAAGGAGAATGCACGATGAACATGATCGAGCAGCTTGAAAAAGAAGAAGCCGCCCGCGTCCTGGGCGAGAAGACCATTCCGGATTTCAGCGCCGGCGACACGCTGCGCGTCCATGTTCGCATCAAGGAAGGCGATCGTGAGCGGATCCAGGTCTTCGAAGGTGTGTGCATCGCCCGCAATGGCGGTGGCCTGAACGAGAGCTACACGGTTCGCAAGATCTCCTTCGGTGAAGGTGTCGAGCGCGTCTTCCCGGTCTACTCGCCGAACGTCGAGAAAATCGAGATCAAGCGGAAGGGTAAAGTCCGCCGCGCCAAGCTCTACTATCTGCGCGACCGTCGCGGTAAGTCCGCTCGTATCGCCGAGCGCGTCTCCGGCCGCGGCATCGTCAAGCGCGAAGCCAAGAAATAGGCTTTTCGCAGACCGCGATGACAAAAACCCCGCCGGGTATGACCAGGCCCATCCCCGCGCGGGCAAAAAGTGAAGAATCAGGCAGATCGGAAGGGCACAC
>NZ_JADOTT010000001.1:127093-484061 GCF_016817355.1 Maricaulis parjimensis | reverse complement strand
ACCGCGATGACAAAAACCCCGCCGGGAAACCGGCGGGGTTTTTTGTTGTCCCACTAGACGGCTCAGTCGGCGGGCGGGCATTGTCCGGCGAGACGTTCGGCGAGGTTCGCCCGTGCCTCGGTCAGGGCGGAGACGGCATCGGCAAAGCGGGTCTCCGGATCATTGTTATAGTCCTGCATCCGGTGGGCATAATCGCGACCGGCACTGCGGTCCTGGATGATGAAGCGGACTTCCTGCAGCGCCGTGCGGCGGTGTTCATACACGCCTGACATGTCGTGCGAGGCCTGCCACAGGGCACAGAAGATGGATCGGCGCGTATCGGTCTCGTCGCACTGGCGATCATCGTCGCGATCCCAGTCGGCCTCGCTGGACAGATAGGTCGAGGCCCGGTCCAGAATGTCCAGATCGCGCTGCGTCACCGGACGATTGCGATCCTGCAGAAGCGCCATTGTGGTTTCAAGCAGGGCCTGTTGATCCGGCGTGCGGTCGCCTTCGGGAATGCTGGAATAAATCTCCATGCCCTGATGGATCGTGGCCAGCTCGGTCTTGACCTGCAATGCGATGGACGCCTCGCAGCTTGGGGTGTCCCCGCCCGCCGCCATGATCGCCAGCCAGACAGCACTGATCACCATATCTCACTCCGCAAGAATTTCCTGTTCCGTTACTGTCACATAGGTTGCGCCAAAAGCGCCAGAGCGGATCGGTCAATGACGGTTTCGGACCGGTGAATGACGGTCTCGCCGGACTGCGCGGATATTTGTCCGGGCCGGCGCTTCACCTTCTGCCCGACCCGCGCTTAACTTCCACCATGACAGGCTCTCTCGTCATTCTCACCGGCGCCGGCATTTCCGCGGAATCCGGCCTGGGTACATTCCGCGATCCGGACGGGTTGTGGGCGAAATTCGACTGGCAGGCGCTGGCGACGCCGGAAGCCTTCGCGGCGCAGCCGGGACGCGTGCATGAGTTCTACAATGCGCGGCGCGGCAATCTCGCAGCGGCCCGGCCGCATGCCGCCCATGAGGCGCTGGCGCGGCTGGAGCGGGACTGGCTGGCGCGGGGCGGGGATTTCCTTCTGGTCACCCAGAATGTCGATGATCTGCACGAGCAGGCCGGTTCGCAGCGTCTGATCCACATGCATGGCGAGCTCAAGAAAATGCGCTGTCTGGGCTGCCACTCCGTGATGGAGGCGCCTTTGGGGCTGGGCACGGACACAGCCTGTCCGCGTTGCAGCCAGCCCGGCTTCCTGCGGCCCAATGTGGTCTGGTTCGGCGAGATACCGCTGGAAATGGATGTCATCTTCCAGGCGCTGGAGACCTGCACGCATTTCGCCGCCATTGGTACATC
Organism: Maricaulis parjimensis; assembly: GCF_016817355.1. Taxonomy (GTDB): domain Bacteria; phylum Pseudomonadota; class Alphaproteobacteria; order Caulobacterales; family Maricaulaceae; genus Maricaulis; species Maricaulis parjimensis. The sequence continues at coordinate 482,717 of NZ_JADOTT010000001.1, read as the reverse complement.
GGGCACGGTCTATCCTGCGGCCGGTTTTTCCCAGGTGGCCGGGCAGGCGGGGGCCCGTCTCACCGAGATCAATCTGGCCGAAACAGAAACCTCACCGCAATTCCATGAGCGGGTGTCCGGCCCGGCCAGCGAAGCTGTGCCGCGCTGGGTGGAGCGAATTCTCGCTCAGACCTGATCCTCGATCGCGTGCATGTCGTCGTCTGAGAGGCCGAAATGATGGCCGATTTCGTGGACGAGGACGTGGGTGACCAGCTCGCCCAGAGGCAAATCGCCACGTTCGGCCCATTCATCCAGGATGGGGCGGCGATAGAGGATGACGCGGTCCGGCTCGCCGGACGGGTCACTGACGGATTTCTGGGTCAGGTCAATGCCGATATAGACCCCGGTCAGTTCGAACGGGTCTTTCATGCCCAGCTCGCGAAGGGTTTCGCTGTCGGCGAAATCGGCGACGAAGACCTCCACCCGGCCGCACAGGGCGCGGAAAGCTTCGGGCAGGCTGTTGAAGGCCTGCGCAGCGAGGTCTTCGAAATCCTCGAGCGAGGGGGCAATGAGGTCGGCAATATCGGTCATGCGCCGAGATATAGGCTGCGCCTGACCGGCTTGTCAGGTGAACAAATATGGAACATGCTGGGCGAATGGACCTGTCTGACGTTGCCTCCGCCTCCAATCCTGACATTGATGACGCCCAGGCGCTGATGCGCGGGGCGGCACGCCTGCTCTGGCAGATGGGCTATTCCGCCATTCCCGAATTCATCCTGCCCGACGGGCGCCGCGCCGATCTGATGGCGATCGGCCGCAAGGGTGAGATGACAATTGTGGAGATCAAGTCGGGCATTGCCGACTTCCGGGCCGACAATAAGTGGGAAAACTACCAAGGCTATTGCGAGCGGATCTATTTTGCCGTCTCCCAGCGCTTTCCCCATGAGCTGATCCCCGAGCATGCCGGCCTGATCGTGGCGGACGGGTTTGGTGGGGCCGTTGTGCGCGAAAGCCCGGCCCTGACCCTGGCCCCTGCCCGGCGCAAGGCCCTGACCCTGCGCTTTGCCCGGGCCGCGGCCGACCGGTTGATGCGGGTGGATGACGGGCCGACGCCTTCACTGTAGGTGCCGCGAACATCGCTTGATCCACTCCGCGGGCGGCGTTAGCCAAGAGGCATGACAACCGACACGCTTCCCGAATTGCACGGCCATGTCGCCACCGGTTTCGAACCGGTCGCGGAGGCCTTCCTTGCCAATTGGTCCGAGTTTGACGAGATCGGCGCCGGCTTCGCCCTGCGGCTCGAAGGCGAGACCGTGGTGGATATCCATGCCGGCTGGGCGGATCGCAAGAAATCGCGCGACTGGGAGGCCGATACGCTGGTGCCGGTCTACTCAACCGGCAAGGCCATTGCCGCCTTGGTCATGGCCAAGCTCGTGGACCGGGGTCTGCTCGACTATGAAGCCCGCGTTGCGGACTACTGGCCGGAATTTGCGGCGGGTGGCAAGTCGAGCGTGACCGTTGCCCAGGCCTTGTCCCACCAGGCCGGTCTGTCCGGCATTGCCGAGGAAATGGATGCGGGCGACTGGTTTGATGCCGCCCTGATCGAGGATCGTCTTGCGCGTCAGGCACCGCTCTGGCCGCTGGGGACGGGGTCGGGCTATCACCCGGTGACCTTCGGCTTCATCGCGGATGCCCTGGCACGGCGCACGGATGGCCGTTCCATTGGCGCCATTCTGCGCGAGGATATCTGCGGGCCGGCCGGGATTGACTTCCATGTCGGCCTGCCGGAGAGCGAGCATGGCCGCGCGGCGGAACATGCCATGCCGCGTCAATTGCCGGATCTGGGTGAGATGACCCTGCCGCGCCAGCTGGCCTTCGGCAAAGCCTGGTCATCGCCGGGCCGTCGCGGGGCCGCGGAATGGCGCAAGGCCGAATTTCCGGCCGCAAATGCCCATGCCACGGCCGGTGCCATTGCCCGCCTGATGGATGTCTATTCCGAAGGCGGCAAGCTGGACGGCAAACGTTTCATCGGTCCGGCGACGCTGGAGGCCCTGGTATCGGAACGGGTGCGCGGCGAAGACAAGGTCCTGCCTTTCGAACTGTCCTGGGGTGCGGGTGTCATGCGCAATGTCACGCCGGGCTTTTATGGTCCGACGCCGGAGACGGTCGGGCATTCCGGCTGGGGCGGGTCCTGCGGTTTCGCCGATCCGGTCAAGCGCCTGACCGGCGCCTATGTGATGAACCGGCAGATGCATTATCTCGCTGGCGATCCGCGCCCGGTGAAGCTGATCGACGCGGCCTATTCCTGTTTGTAGCCGGCCTTGCCGTAATTTCGCTTTATGCAGACAATACGGGCCAATCCCTTTAGCCTCGCTGTGAAGCAAGTGGGGATTTTCCATGGATCTGGGACAGTTTTCGGTCTCGCTGGCCGTCAAGGACATACTCAAATCGCTCGAATTCTATGTCGCGCTCGGCTTTGAAGTCGTCGGCGGGGAGCTGACGCAGAACTGGGTCATCCTGCAGAACGGGGACACCAAGATCGGCTTGTTCCAGGGCATGCTCGAAGACGATGTGCTGACCTTCAATCCGAAGGATGCGCGGGCGATCCTGGCGCATCTGAAGGATCTGGGTCGCGCCGAGGGTGCCGAAATCAAAGACGATAGCGGACCGGCGCACTTCATGATCAAGGATCCGGACGGGCGGACACTTCTGTTCGACCAGTTCTAGCGGAGGTTCACCGGGTCTTGCCCAACCAGGCCAGGGCTTCCTGACGGGTGGGGAAGACACCGATACTCGTCTTCCAGTTCTGCCGGTTCATCGCTTCCCACAAATGCGGGATGACACGTTTCAAATCATTGGAGCAGACCAGCGCCGTTTTTGGTGCGTCACCATTGCGGTGTTCGGCATTCCAGCCGCGCATGAATTCCTGGTGAGCGGCGAGGTTCTCGGGCGTGAACGTGTCCAGGGCGGCATTGTCCGGGATGATGAAAATGACATCGAAATCCGGGTCCCATCCGTCAACATCCGGCAGGGCGGCGATGTCATCGCGCAGCTCAAGCAGGGTTTGCTGAGGGCGGAAGGTGATCTCCGCGAGCCGCCGCTCGGCGTCCAGACTCCATTCCCCTTGCCCCATCAAACGCCTCCAACACGCGCCAATCGTCAGATTCTAGCTGGAAACCGTCGCCCCAGCCAGTCTCGCATAAGCGTATTCAACCTGTCGGGCGCTTCCCACATTGTCCAGTGTCCGCAGCCCTCGATCGTGTGCATTTCCACATCCTTGCAGAGAGCGGGCATCCAGCGGGTCATGGCGGGAGGCAGGAAGACGTCACGGTCCGCCGAAATCATCAGACAGGGCATGGCGAGGCGGTGGTCCACACCGCCCATGCGTTCCCAATTGGCATTGAAATTCCGGTAGATGTGGATTGTCGTGGCAAACCCGGTCCGGCGGTAAGCGTCGGCGTAGACAGCCCTTTCTGCGGCCGGCACAACAATTTCCGCTTCGTCGCGGCCCTTGAAATGCTCGAACAGACGCGGCAGGTGCGACACACGCGGCAGGGCCTTTTCCGCGCTCTTTGCCGAAAGGGGCCGCCCGAACATGAAGGCAAAGAAGTCGTCCTCCCGTCCTTCGAACCGGCTTTCCGCATAGCCTTCTTCCTGGAAACGGACGATGTAGTGATCGTCTCCGCCGGTTTCCCGGAATGCTGTGAGCGGGGGTTCCGATCCGCGCGGCAGGTGGGGCGTGTTGACGCCGATCACGCCGGCGACCCGCTCGGCCGCCAGCATGGCGGCATGCCAAACAATGATCCCGCCCCAGTCATGGCCGACAAAAATCGCCGTCTCGTGACCGAACGCATCGAGCAGACCAGTCAGATCGGCAATCAGCGTGTCGATGCCATAGTCGGCGGCATCCGGGGGGCAGTCTGAACCCCCGAAACCGCGCAGGTCGGGAGCGATGACATGGTAGCCTGCCTCGGCCAGGGCCGGGATCTGGTGTTTCCAGGAATGGGCCAATTCCGGCCAGCCATGCACCAGAAGCACGGCCGGTCCGTCCGAGGGGCCCGCCTCATAAACACAAAGTTCGATACCGTTTGTGCGAACGCGCTTCGGTTCCGGCAGGTCAGCTGACATTGAGGGCTCTCCGCTTGGGTTCCCGGTCCTGAGCGGCCAGATGAAGGGCGTCGTCCCGTCGGGTCAAGCCTCGCAGCGGTTCCGACGCCTATTCGGGCGGGGAGACAACGGGTTTGAGGTTGCGGCGCAGGGTGGACCAGGCAAACAGGGCCACGCCGCCCCAGATCAGGGCAAAGGTCAGCAGATTGCCCAGGGCAAAGGGCTCGCCGCCGGCCACACCGATGATGAATTGCAGGCTTGGTGCCAGGAATTGAAGCAGGCCCATGGTCGACAGGTGCAGGCCGCGCACCCCGATCGTGTAGAGCAGAAGCGGCACGACGGTGACCAGACCAGAGGCCATCAGGAGCAGGGCCTGGACCGGGCTCTCATGGAAATGTCCCTGACCGTTCGCATTGATGATGGTCAGGCCGATCACGGCGATGGGCAGGATGAAGACGGTTTCCCAGAACAGGCCGATCCGTCCGTCGACGGCAGCGACTTTGCGCAGATAGCCATAGGCGGTGAAGCTGGTGGCCAGCAGGAGGGAGAGCCAGGGCACTTCACCGACGGTGAGAACCTGGTTCATCACGCCAAGGGCCGCCAGCACGATGGCGCCGATCCGGTGGGGGCCGAGCGGTTCGCGCAGGATCAGGACGCCGACCGCCACACTCATCAGCGGATTGATGTAATAACCCAGCGAGGCCTGAAGCACGTGACCCGTATTCACGGCGAAGATAAACCCCCACCAATTCACGGAAATCAGCGCAGAAGTGGCAAGGAGTGTCAGCAGGGTCCGCGGATCGCGAATGGCGGTGAAGGCCGCTTTGATCTTGCCCGAAATGGCAAGAACTGTCAGGAGCAACGGCACGGCCCAAATCACCCGGTGAAGGATGATCTCAACCGCGCCGGCAAAATCCAGCAGATGGAAGAAAAGCGGTGACAGGCCCCAGAGGAGATAGGCCGAAAACCCGGCGGCCAGAGCGGGCCGGATATCGGTCTGCGTCGTGTTCGAACCCGTGCTCATGGCGGCACTCCCTGTCAGCCTGTCAGGCCAGTTAGGGCGTGCCGCCGCCAATTGCGAGCCGCCAGTCCTGCATAACCGGTATGACGGGCGCCTAGTCGGCCTTCAGCAGCCCCTTGTTGAGCAGACCTTCGGCAATCTGGACGGCATTGAGAGCCGCACCCTTGCGCAGATTGTCAGACACGACCCAGAGGGCCAGGCCGTTCTCGACCGTCGGGTCCTCGCGGACGCGGGAGACAAAGGTCGCAAACTCGCCGACGCACTCCACCGGCGTGATATAGCCTTCATCCTCGCGCTTATCGATCACCATCAGGCCCGGGCTTTCGCGCAGCAGGTCACGCGCCTCGTCGGCCGACAGCTCATCCTCCAGCTCCAGATGGGCGGCAATGGAGTGGCCGACAAAGACCGGCACGCGGGCGCAGGTCGCAAACAGTTTGATCTTCGTGTCCAGGATCTTCTTGGTCTCCGCCGTCATCTTCCACTCTTCCTTGGTGGAACCGTCTTCCATGAAGACGTCGATGTGCGGGATCACATTGAAAGCGATCTGCTTGGTGAATTTGGTCGGGGTGGGCGTGTCATTGACATAAATGCCCTTGGTCTGGGTCCACAGCTCGTCCATGCCTTCCTGGCCGGCCCCGGAGACCGACTGGTAGGTGGCGCAGGACACGCGCTTGATCCCGGCCCGGTCATGGATCGGTTTGAGCGCGACGACGAGCTGGATGGTGGAGCAGTTGGGATTGGCGACAATTCCCTTCTTCTTCACCCCTTCCAGGGCGTCCAGATTCACTTCCGGCACGACCAGCGGCACGTCCGGGTCCATCCGCCACGCCGAGGAATTGTCGACGACGATGGCGCCGGCCTTGGCGATCTTTGGTGCCCATTCCTTGGAAGGGCCGCCGCCGGCGGACATCAGGACGAGATCGACCTTGGAGAAGTCGAAGGTCTCGACATCCTGGCAGCGCAGGGTCTTTTCACCATAGGAGAGCTCAACGCCCATCGATTTTCGGGTGGCCAGAGCGAAAACCTCGTCTGCCGGAAACAGCCGCTCCGCCAGAATCGTGAGCATCTCTTTGCCCACTGCGCCCGTTGCACCGAAAACCGCGACTTTCACACCCATGATGTTTGACCTCTCTGCATGCCCGGAACTCTATCCGGGACGTCGCGGTGCACATAAACGCCTGAGCCGGTGCTGGCTAGGCGGTTTTTGCGGTGAGCGACAGATGCCATGGATTTGCGAGGCATAAAATTCTAAGCTTGCGGGGTGCAGGCAGGGAGGAATGCATGGATCCGCTCGTACTGATTGGCGTGTTCTTCGCGGCCGGGGTCGCCTTCATGGGTTTCTTCGTCGTGGTGATGCTGGTCCTCGGCAAGGGGAAGGCCGGGCGTGGTCCGGGGTCTTCGGAGCCGACCAATACGGCCGCCGACGCGATGCGGCATGTCCGCAATTCCGATAATTTCTGAGCCGGGGAAGACGCGCAAACGGGGGACATTCCAACATGGCAGACAAGGATGCGGCCAAGGGCGTCAGGCCCTCGGTCTATGGTTTTGGTATTGGCGTCAGCGATCTGGAGCGCTCGAATGCCTTCTACACCGAACTTCTGGGCATGAAGCGGGTGATGGATTTCTCGCTCAGCCATATGGACGAGATTGTCCTGCTCTATCCGGATGGGGGCTCATCCCTGGTCCTGATGCATTGGACCGATGGTTCCACGCGGGACTATGCCAACAACCCGGTGAAGATCGTGGTGAGGCTCGAGGACCCCAAGGCGGTTGCCGACAAGATCCGGGCTGCGGGCTATCTTATCATCCGTGAGCCGGAACCGGCGCCGGAAGTGGGTGGATTCATCGTGGGCTTCGCCAAGGATCCGGACGGCTATCTGGTGGAATTGCTCGACGCGAACCAGAGCTGAGCCGGTCAGCCGCGACGCGACATGCGCTGCCAGATCCGCCAGGCGACCAGACCGACCAGGCAGAGCACGATCAGGTCGAGCGCGGTAAAGCCGAGGAAAAGCGGGCGGATCAGGCGTTCCAGCGCGCCCCAGCGCCCGTCATAAATGGTCTCACCCTGCCGGTGGAAGCCGATATAGACGGCAATGCCGACCACCAGGGCTGCGCCGAAACCGGCCAGGCGGATCATGCCGGCCGGGTTGAATCCGCGACCTTTTTCAGCGCTTTGTTCGCGACGGCGATGGGTGCGATCAAGAAATCGACGGCGGGCCATGTCCGGTTCGGTGTCCTTCAGCTCGGCCCGCATGCACCGGACCGCAGATTGATTATGACCGAGCCGTGATTGCATGCCACAGGAGTTTCATTTGCCTTGCAGGGCAATCCGTGCGCATAACAATCGGGACGGGCGGCCTGAAGAGGCCGGACGGAATTCTGATCGCCTACCCTGCGACCTCGTTCGCAACGGACACATAGACTTCAGCCTTCCCCGACTTTTACGTCCGTAATACCGATGGCGGGGCGCCGTTGTCGGACAGTGCTTATGCCCGCACGCAGGGCAACAGGGAAGGTTCCCCCTATGGCCACAGGTACGGTCAAATTCTTCAACCAAAGCAAAGGCTTTGGCTTTATCACCCCGGATGAGGGCGGCAATGACGTGTTCGTCCACATCTCTGCAGTCCAGGCTTCTGGTCTGCCGGGTCTGAATGACGGACAAAAAGTCTCCTTCGAAACCGAGCCGGATCGTCGCGGCAAGGGTCCGAAGGCGGTGAACCTGCAGTACGCCGACTAAGCGTCTGCCGGATTTCCGGATTCAAGAGGGCGTGGGGCGCAAGCTCCACGCCTTTCTTTTTGCCCATACCCGCGACTGAACCTATTCGAAAGCGGCTTCGACCTCGGTCCGAACCCGGACGCCCGTGGCCGGAAAGTCGGTGAAGACCCCATCTGCGCCGAAACGCATGACCTGGCGGAGCTCCCATTCCACACCGCGGTCCGGATTCATCGGGACATCATCCCGGAAGGTCCAGGGGTGAACGCTCAGGCCCAGCTCATGAGCCTCGTGGATGAAGCCCGTATTGGACCCGTCTTCATTGATGACGAGGGATTTGGCCGGGCCGACCCCGTCCGCAAATCCGGCGGCATCCGCCAGCGCCACCGTGGGCGTGCCCATCATGGCGGCGGGATCCAGCTCATTCATCTCGAAGACCAGCATGAGAAGCGGTGTATCAACCTCCTCATTGAGCCGGCGCAGGAAGTCGGGCTCGAAACACTGGATCGCTGTGGCGGCATCCTCCCCGTCCAATTCCCGCTCGCGCAGGATGCGAACGAGTTCAGGCAGCGGGTCCAGGCCGATCGAGGCGAAATGTCCGGGCGACTTCACCTCTGGCTCCGTGGGCACACCCAGCTCCTCGGCCAGATCGAGAACCTCTTCGAATGTCGGTATCAGGAATTGGTCGTCAAATGCGTGATCGCGCTGGGGCCATGGTTGACGGGCCCGTAGTGTGCGGATCTCCGCGAGGGTGAAATCTTCCACCCACCAATCATCCCGTTCACCCTGAACGCGCCGCCGGTCCGCGAATTCGGGGATGTCAGCGACATTGGTTGTGGTGGAGAGATAGTGATCATGGCGGACCACGAGGACCCCATCCAAGGTCATGACGAGATCGGGTTCGATGATATCGGCGCCCTGCTCCACAGCCAGGCGATAGCCTTCCAGCGTATGCTCCGGCCGGTCCCCGCTGGCGCCGCGATGGGCGATGATCCTGGGGGCGGACCCATCCAGGGTCGCCCAGGGCGAGCCATCCTGCGCGAGGGCAGGTTCGCCGGTCAGAAGCGCAAAGCCGGCAGCCAGAAGGGTCAGTCTCATCATCAAATCTCCCCGGTTTTGCGCAGGCTAGCGCGCCTCGGGCATTGAGGAGAATGAATTATCCGCGACAGGCCGGATCAGGCAGCGAACAGGCCGCCGCCCAATGCTCCCATTCCGCCCAGCACGCTGAAGGCCAGTCCGGAGAACAGGCGGCGGCGCAGCAAAAAGGCACCGGCCAGCTGGGCCAGGTTCGCGATATTGGAGGCGCCGATCAGGGCGACGGGGCCGCCAATGAAAAGCGCGACCAGGAAAGAAACCAAAGCCAGTTGAATGTCTTGCGGTAGTGCGGTCATCTCAGCCTCCCCAGCTTTTTCTCGCCGCCCGATGGCGACGGCGTGTTCGAAACACGCTAACAACACGCCCCATGATCCACGCCCCGCCTGACCTCACCCTGACCATCGCGCTCATCGCCGGTTCAGGTATTGCCGCCCAATGGCTCGCATGGCGCCTGCGCTGGCCGTCCATCGTGCTGATGATGGGGGCTGGTCTGATCCTGGGGCCCGGTATTGCGCTGATCACCGGCACACCGCTCCTGTCACCGTCCGGCAGTTGGGGCGGCTATCTGCGCCCCATGATCGCCCTGGCCGTGGCGGTCATCCTGTTCGAGGGCGGGATCACCCTGAATTTCCGGGAATTGCGGGATGCATCGGGTCCTGTGCGCCGGATCGTCTTCCTCGGTTTCCCGCTGGGCTGGGCCGGGGCGACACTGGCCCTGCACTATGTGGCCGGTCTCGCCTGGGATCTCTCCGCGATGATCGGGGCTCTTCTGACCACGACCGGACCAACCGTCGTCCTGCCCCTCCTGCGACAGGCCAAGCTTCCCGCCCGAATTGCCTCGGTGCTGAAATGGGAAGGCATCGTCAATGACCCGATCGGCGCCCTGGCGGCGGTATTCGTGTTCGAGGCGGCCCGTCAGAGCGCGCTGGGCCAGGATTGGCTGGGCGCGGCCGGCGCACTGACCATGGGCGCCCTGATCGGGGCTGTGCTGGGTTTTGCCTTCGGCTTCGGCCTCTCCCAGGCCTTCCGCCGGGGCTGGGTGCCTGAACCGATGAAAGCGCCGCTCGTTCTGGCGGCGGTAATGGTGTGTTTCTCGACCGCGGACGCCCTAGCCAGCGAAACCGGACTGGTCGCCGTGACGATTTTCGGTCTGGTCGTGGCCAATTCCCGGCTGGCCTCGATCGAGGAAATGCGCCGCTTCAAGGAGGGCATCGCCTCCATCCTGGTGGCCAGCGTTTTTGTGGTTCTCGCAGCCGATCTCACCCCGTCCGATCTGTCAGCGCTGGGCTGGGAGCATTTGGCCTTTATCGCGGTTTTCATGCTGATTGTGCGGCCGCTCTCGGTCTTTCTGGCCACGGTGGGGTCCGGACTGGATGCCAAGGAAACCGTCTTTGTCGGTCTGATCGGACCGCGCGGCGTGGTGGCCGCGGCGGCGGCCGGGCATCTGGCCGTGTCGCTGGTGGAGGTGGGCCGCGAGGACGCGCTCATCCTCGCCCCGCTGGTCTTTGCGACCATTTTTGTCAGCGTTGTGGGTTGTGGATTCTCCGTGGCACCGCTGGCCAGCCTGCTGGGCCTGTCGCGCAGCGGACCGGAACGCTTGCTCATCGTCGGGGCAAACCCCTGGAGTTTGGGCCTGGCTGATGCGCTGAAGAAAGCCGACATCCCGCTCACCATTGCCGATACCAGCTGGCGCCGCCTTCGCGAGGCGCGGCTGAGCGGGCATGATGTCTATTATGGCGAGGTCCTGTCCGAGGCCGCAGACTGGCGGTTGGAGCCGAGCCGGTTCGCCGCGCTGCTCGCGGTCTCGCCCAATGATGCCTACAACGCGCTGGTCTGTGTGGATTATGCGCCCGAGCTGGGCCGGTCGCGCGTCTACCAGGTGTCCGGACTGGATGGCCGGGCCGATACGGAAAAACCCGATGAGGATCCGCGGGCGATTGCCTATACGGCGCGGGGCCGGACCTTGATCCGGCGGGGTCGCGGCTATGACAGCCTGGCCCGGGATTGGTGGTCAGGCTGGAGCTTCCGGACGACCCGGCTGACCGAGACCTATTCGCTGGCCGACTATCTGGCGGATATTGGGCCCGATCCTGACCTGGTCCTGGCACGCTCAGCCAGTGGCAAGCTCACCATTCTGGGGCCAGGGCGGGAACCGCCAACGGCGGCGGGCACGGTACTTGTCCGCTTTGCGCCGCCTCAATCGACGGCAGACGCGCCGGATGGGTCAGCCAAGGCCTCGGAATAATTCGGAAAACCGTCAGCCGGCTGGGCGCCGCCGGGCGGCGCGCTGCCGCAATAGGGCCAGTTCGGTGAGTTCGGGTCACCGTGCGGGCAGACAGCATCCGTGCCTTCATAGATGACGCAGCCCGACAGGCTGGCTGCGCCGGCCAGGGCGGCAAGGACGAAAATTGAACGCTTTACGGACATGATTGGGCCCCTCTTCAGCGCCATGGTGGCGACCGGACGGGGCAAGCGCAAGCGGGTTTGCACGTCTTGCGCGGACGCGTGTCCTCCATGCACCAGTCGGCAGGGTCCGGGTCCTGCCGGGATGGGTGAATCTTCATGGGGAATTAACCGTGAGCGCGCCAGATAGACCTTCCGCTTTTCGATCAGGATGGGGATATGGCCCGCCGCTCCAGGACAACCACTTCCGCGTCGCGGCGGCGCACGCAGGCCGTTCCGGCCCGGCGCCCGGCGAAACGGCGGAAAAAGTCCGGTTTTCCCTGGCTGCGCAGCCTTCTGGTTCTTGTCATCATCGGTACGCTCGGCGTGGGCGGCTATCTCGTTTCTGTTGCGCGGGACCTGCCCGACACGTCCGGCCTCACCACGGTGGAGCCTGCCGCCTCGATCACCTATCTGGACCATCGCGGCCGTCTGATCGCCCGCCGTGGCTCTGCGCAGGGTCATGAGGTGAGCATCGAGGATTTGCCGCCCTATCTCATTGATGCGGTGCTGGCGGTCGAAGACCGGCGCTTCTATTCGCATCCGGGTGTCGATGTGATCGGTCTGTCGCGGGCGATGCTGGCCAATCTGCGGGCCGGTCACGTTGTGCAAGGCGGGTCCACCCTGACCCAGCAGCTGGCCAAGAACCTCTTCTTGTCACCGGAACGCACCCTGCGCCGCAAAGTGCAGGAAATGATGCTGGCCTTCTGGCTGGAGAGCCAGTTCAGCAAGGACGAGATCCTCGAACTCTATCTCAACCGGGTCTATTTCGGCGGCGGGGCCTATGGTGTTGAAGCCGCGTCGCTGCGCTATTTCGGCCGTCCGGCGAGTGAGTTGGCCTTGGGCGAGGCGGCGTTGCTGGCGGGCCTGCTCAAGGCGCCGTCGCGCTATTCCCCGGTCAATGATGCGGCCCGTGCGGCGGCCCGGGCCACGGTTGTGCTGGACCTGATGGCCCAGACCGGACGGATCACCGAGGCGGAACGGATTGCTGCCGCAGAAGTGCCGATCCGCGTCTCGCGCGGCGCGTCCAGCCCGGGTGCCCAGTATTTCATCGACTGGCTGTCGCCGGATGTCCGGGAGCTGGCCGGTGCCCGGCATGGCGATCTTGTTGTCTACACGACGCTGGACGTGGATGCGCAGCGGGCCGCGGAAACCGCCCTCAATGACGTGTTGGGCGATGATGAACTGGCTTCCGGCGCGAGTGAGGGGGCTGTCGTCTCCCTGGCGCATGATGGCGCGGTACGCGCCATGGTCGGCGGCCGCAGCTATGTGCAGTCGCAGTTCAATCGGGCGGTGCTCGCCCAGCGTCAGCCGGGTTCGGCCTTTAAACCCTTTGTCTATGCGTCTGCCTTCGAGGCGGGGCTGCGGCCGGATGATGTGCGCAATGATGCGCCCGTCCGCGTCGGCGACTGGGAGCCCCAGAATTACAACGATACCTATCGTGGCGAGATCACGCTGCGTGAAGCCTTTTTTCGGTCCTCCAATTCCGTGGCGGTGCAGATCGCCGAGGAGACCGGTCGCGGACATGTGGCGCGGCTGGCGCGCCGGATGGGTGTGTCCAGCCCGATGCGGGTCGACCGGTCGCTGGCATTGGGATCGTATGAAGTGACGCCGCTGGAATTGGCGACGGCCTATACCCCGTTCGCCAATGGTGGCTACAGCGCGGAGGCTTTCGGGATTTCGCGCATCGAGACCGCGGATGGCGATGTGCTCTACCAGGCGCCGCCCCGGACCGGCGAGCTCATCCTGGATGCGCGCACATCCACCTATATGCGGGACCTGATGGGGGCCGTTGTGCGCCTGGGGACCGGGCGGAATGCGGCCGTGCCGGGTTTGAACGCGGCCGGCAAGACCGGCACGACCAACGAATTCCGGGACGCCTGGTTTGCCGGCTATGCCGGTGATCTGGTCACCGTCGTCTGGGCGGGCAATGACGACAATTCCCCGACGGATCACGCCACCGGCGGCGGCCCGCCGGCGCGTGTCTTCGGCGCCTATATGCGTACGGCACCGCGTGATGGCGTGGCTGGCCGGATCCAGCCCACAGCCCCCCGTTTGACGCCGGTCATGGCCGACACGGACCTGGCTCCGGCGGCAGAGCTGGCCGAGCCGGCCGTGGAAACGCCTGAAGCGGAGACCGAGTCCGACCCGATCGCGGCCTTTCTGGCTTCGCTGGGGGGACCGGATAGCGAGTAATCCCCTGCGCTTTTCATGCTTGTTCCGGGACAGGGCGGGTACGGACTGCTATCCTTGAGTGTGAGGGATCGGTCCGACACTCAATCCTTAGAGGGGAAACATGAAACACCACCTTCTTACCGCCCTGGCCGCAGGCAGCCTTGTTGCGATTGCCTGGCCGCAGGGTGATGCCCTGGCCCAGAGCCGCGCCGCTGCGGAAGCCGCGATGGAGCAGCTCGGCATTGCGGACAATTCCGGTTTTGACGGCCGGATGACCTATGGCGAGGCGAACTGGTCAAACGGTCGGTACATCCTGTCCGACGTCGTCCTGAGTTTTCCGGATTCCGAGACGGATGATGAGGCCGAAGAGGGCGATTACGAATTCGGCAATGAGTTCGAGACCGCCCGGATCGAGCGGATGATCTTTGACATGCCGCGCCTGGATGACAGCGGATCCGCCATTTTCGATGGCTGGGCTGTTGAGGGCATGCAGGCGGTCGATGGCGATAGTTCCGACGTCATGCGGATCGGCTATCTCGGCGCTAGCGGTATCAATGCCGAAATGGCGCAGGATCTGGTCCGGGCTATCACGCGCGGCGACGAAAGCTTTGAGCCCGACTGGGAGAGCTGGCGCTTTGAGGACCTCCGTCTGGAAGGTCTCGAGGTGGAAAGCGAGGAAGCGGGCCAGCCCACGCGCATGTCACTCGCGCAATTTGCCCTGCACGACCATACCGACCTGGAACTGGGTCAGTTCATCATTTCCGGTTTCACGCTGGATGGGCCGGGCGATAGCGGGCCGATCGCGTTCCGGCTCGACGAATTCTCTGTCACGGGTTTCAAGACCGAAGCCTATTCCGACCTGATGAGTGTGATTGCGGCCGGCGGGAGTGAGGATGACGTCATGTCGGCCTACTACCAGTCGATCCTGTCGCCGCAGATGGACCTTTTCGACCAGTTTGCCGTTCGGGGCCTGCTGGTGGATGCCGAAGGCGTTCACGTGGCGCTGGATAATCTGACGGCTCAGATTCATCAGCGTGGATCGCGTTACATTTCCGAGATGACGCTGGATTCCATGCGCCTCATCCCGGACGCCACGAAACAGGCCGGCGCGCAGCTGGCGATGGCGCTCGGCATGCTGGGCTACGAGAATCTTGAGCTCAGCATGGCCAGCAATGGCGTGTATGACGAAGCGACCGGCCGCGCCTGGTCGGAGGGTGAGAATTACGTCCAGCTCCATGAAGGCCTTCGTCTGGAGATAGAGCAGAACTTCTCCGGTTATGATGCCTATTACGCGAACCTGCCGAGCGTGATCTCCGACATGGAAGCGGCGGGTGACAATGAAGCGCTGCAGGCCGAGCTCAGCATGGACATGATGCGGCCGATCATCCTGCACAATTTCACCCTGCGCCTGGTGGATCTGTCCCTGCTGGAACGGGCGTTGGAAGCCGGTGCGGCAGCCCAGGGCATCACCACGGACGAGCTGCGCATGCAGGCCGGTGCCATGGTGGGCATGGGCATGATGTCGGCGCCGCCGGAAATCCCGCGGCCGCTTCTGTCGCAATTGTCCGGCGCGCTGACCAATTTCATCAATACCGGTGGCACGCTGACGATTGATGCGACGCCGCCGGAGCCGATTTCCTTCGGCGCCATTCTCGAGGAAATCGAGGCGGGTACGTTTGATTACAATGATCTGGGCCTGAGCTTCACGACCGAAGCGCCCTGACGCGTCTGCACGTATCGCATCAAGAAGGGGCCCGGCCGGTCATGGCCGGGCCTTTTTTGTCGTCTCAGGCCGTGTGATAGCCCAGCAGGGCGCGCAGGCCGGGTGCCGCGAAATCGACCAGGCGTTTCTGGGTGTCGGGAAGGCTGGCCGGGAAGACCTGGTCGAGCCCGACAAGGTTTTCACGCGCGGTTCCGCTCTGTCCCCGGTCGGCCCCGATCCGCACCCGCTCCTGCCAGTCCTGTGGCAGCGGTCCCAGGCCGGCTGCGTCGATCAGCTTGTCGAAATAGGCATGGGCGTCCAGCGTGTCCGGCGCGGCGGCATGCCGGGCCAATTCCTCATAACGCACCAGATGGGCGGACGTTCCCAGCCACGACGCGGCATTGTGGGTGAAAATTTCCAGCATGGTCGGGGCTTTGCCCGGAATGCCGAAAATCATCATGTTGAGCATGTCCTCCACGCTGACAGCCCCGTTCTTGAGGTGCTCCATATTGCCCTGGAAGGTGTCGGACAGGAAGAAGCGGGCCCGGGCGATGACCCAGTCATAGGGGTCGCGCACCAGGAGGAGGTGGCGCACACCCTTCAGCGCGATGGCGGACTGGTCGGAAAACAGCAGATGACCCCAGCTGAGTTTCGGCGCTTTCGCCTCAAAGGCGTGGCGGTGCTGGGCCAGGATGGCGTGCTGGATGAAGGCGGTCGTGTAGTGCTGATCGACCGGTGCGAACATGCGCATGATATTGCGCAGAAGGTGGGTGCCGGATTTCGGCACGGAGTTCAGGAAAACGGGCTGTTTCAGCGGGTGTTGGGCGAAATCGGCATTGCGTTCGTCCAAACTGTCAGCGTGCATCTGTATCCGCGGCATGTGTATCCCTTACGTGTCTCGGATGAGAGCAGGGCGGCAGCCACAGGCCGCCGCCCCACAATATGGCGTGTTCGGGCGGTTAGAACTCCCGCACGATGTTGGCGAAGAAGCGACGGCCGAACCAGTCATACTGGCTGTAGAAGGCCGACCGGCCGACCGTGCTGTATTCACCAGAAATACCGGTGACAGCCGGCGGATGCTCGTCGAACAGGTTCGACACGCCGAAGCGGGCCGACCAGGCGCCGAACTCACGCTGAACGGAGACATTGTGGTAGACCACGCTCTCCGTCCACAGCTTGTAGTTCACGTTCTCACCGACATAGAGCTGGGCCGCATTGCCATAGGAGTCGCGGTTCGAGGTCCGGTCGACGTAACGCATGCCCCAGAAGGCGGTCCAGTCATTGCGCGTGAAGGTGAAGTTGAGGTCGCCGACCAGTTTCGGCTCCCCGCCTTCACCATTGAAGTCCTGGATGACACCGCCCAGCAGGTCGGTCGTGTCTTCCAGCTGGTAGGCGGCACTCAGATTGACGGACAAGTCACCAAAATCGAACGAGTGCAGGTAATCGGCATTGATATCGATGCCGGTATTGCGCTGGCTGTTGATGTTGATGAAGCTGTCGCGGACCGTGCTGACCAGGTACGGTCCCGGGTCTGTCGGCGAGTTCCGTGTGAACAGGTCACACAGGGGCTCATTGGCAAAGTCGTCCGAGCTGTAGCAGCCGCCGACAATGCCCTGTGCACCCAGGCGGGACACTTCGTCATTCACCTCGATCTCGTAATAGTCGATCGACAGGCGGAAATTGATGTTCCGCGGGGTCAGAACGATGCCGATATTGGTCGCGTCGGAGGTTTCAGCCTCCAGCACGCCCAGGCCACCCCCGGTGATGATCGTCGCGCTGGCACCGGCCCCACTCAGATTGTCCGGAATCCCGTCTGCAGCGCAGTTGTCGGCGACACGCTGAGAGATCAGGTTGGCGGCCAGATTGCCCGCCCAGTTGACGCACGGGTCGACCGCACGCTGGGACTGGAAGCTGGTCTGGTTGGACAGGTAGAGCTCGAACAGGGCCGGGGTCCGGAAGGACGTGCCATGCGTGGCCCGGAAGCGGACGACATCATTGAGCGCCCAGTTCAGGCCGACCTTGTAGGTCTCGCCAGATCCGTAACTGTCAACATCCGTGTAGCGGCCGGAAACCGTCAGCTCCAGGGATTCCGCAAAACGCGAACCGCTGAGCACCGGAATGCTCAATTCCCCGAACATGGCCTGGGTCGTGTCCGAACCCTCGGTGATGCCGGCGACCGACGAGTTCCAGACATTGCCTGACAGGGTGAGTTCACCCGGCGTGTCATCGATGGAATCTTCACGGTAGTGAATGCCCAACGCCATGGCGACCGGGCCGGCCGGCAGATCGAACAGCTCACCATTGGCGACGGCCTCGAAGGAGAGTTGTTCATAGACCGTCAGACCGGTTTCTTCGCCAAAGGCGTATTCGGCGACTTCATCCGAAACATTGCCGCGCAGGAGTTCCGGGTCGAGCCAGTCGACATCGACACAGGGTGCGCCGCGGATCGAGGTGAAGGAGCCGACACAGGAGGCCGAGCGGTAGTACTGGTCATAGATGGCATCGGCATAGATGCGCTGGTTCCAGTACTCACCTTCCGAGCGCGAGGATTGCAGGGCCATGTCCCAGCTCCAGGTGTCGAGGCCGAACAGGGTGTCGCCCTGCAGGCCGATGACGAAGCGCTGGTAGTCGACGCTGACCGAACTGTCGGCATGGTCCGTGATCGGGGTCGGGGACAGCTCGTTCATGCCGCCCCAGCCGGCCGCGAACGGGTCCGGATAGGCGCCCCAGAGGTCCTCGCCGTTGTACATGTAGATCCAGTACTGGCGGTAGGCGTTCACATAGGTTTCCCGCCGGTTCAGTAGGGCCTCGCCATACAGTTCAATACTGTCCGTGATGTCGTAATGACCATTGGCGAACAGGGTGTAGCGCTCCGTCTCCGGCACCATGGTCGACTGGTCCTGGAAGGGGTGGTCGAAATTGGCCAGGGCGCGGTCTTCGGCGACGCGCGGATTGATCAGGAACCAGTCATCGGTCGGTGCCGAGAACCAGAGCGGATTAGGCTGGCTGGTGCCGATCGGTGTCAGACCATTGGCGGCCAGTGAGCCATCATAGTCGTACTGGATCAGGCGCGGACGCTGGATCGGCAGATTGGTCGTGCCATCGCCGAAGAAGCGCGCATAGTCATAGACCCAGACATGGCCCCAAAGCAGGTCTTCACAGGCGAAAGAGCCCGTGCGCGGGTCGATCAGGTCGGCGCGGGATCCGTCATCATTGAAGACATAGGGTTCACCGCAGCTGAAATAGTCGCGATCGCCCTGGGCCAGTTCGCGTTGCTGGAAGGCGTCCAGCGTGACGCGGAACCCGCCGCGTTCGAACTCCCAGCCATGGGACGCGCTGAGGCGGAATTGTTCCGCTGCGCCGTCTTCCGGGAAGGACATGAAACCGTCGATCGTACCGCCGGTCTCTTCACGCGTGATGATGTTGACCACACCGGCCACAGCGTCCGACCCGTAGATCGAGGAGGCGCCGTCCTTCAGCACTTCCACACGCTCGATAGCGGCCAGCGGAATGACGTTCAGGTCGAACGACGAGACCCCACCGCGCACGCCGGCCGGACCGGCCCGGCGGCCATTCAGAAGGACCAGCGTCCGGTTGGCGCCCAGACCCCGCAGGGAGAGCGTTTCCACGCCGGATCCCCCATTCTGGACAAATTGCGACGAGGTGGCCGAAGTCACCTGCGGCGAACCCGATGCCACGGTGGCCGATTGCAGGAAGTCTGCAATATCGACCGTCCCCTGAAGCGCAGCATCATCGGCTGTGAAGACGTCCAGCGGGATTTCGCTGTTGAACCCGTCGCGGCGAATGCGCGAACCGGTGACCGTGATCCGGTCCCGCGTGTCCTCGTCATCTTCCTCTTCGGCCTGCTCGGGAATCTGTACCGCGTCCTGAGCAAACACCGGTGCGCCTGACAGGCTGACAACCGTCAGACCAGCCAGGATTGTCGAGCGCAACAGGCGCCCTTTTTCAATGGGTGCGTCCAAAGCCCCCTCCCATTAACCTACCAAAAGGACAACGGTAATGGGATTGTAATGGTGGATTCTACGCGCCAGAGATGAGCCGTTGAGACATCGCGCCGAACGGCTTCAAAAGCGGTGAATGCCCGGAAATCCGGGTCGAATGGCCTGGACGGAAGGCGCGATCAGCGGGCTTTCAGCGCCGCCGCACCTTTCTCGCGCATGAAAGTTTTCATCATGGGCGCGATGTGCTCGTTGAAACGGCGGCCGTTGAAGACGCCGTAATGGCCGACCTCCGGCTGAATCCAGTCCTGCTGCAGGCTGTCCGGCAGGTTGGCACACAGCGTGTGGGCCGCCTGGGTCTGGCCGATGCCGGAGATATCGTCATTCTCGCCTTCAACAGTGAGCAGGGCGATGTCCTCGATGGCAGACGGGTCGACCTTGCGGCCGTGATGTTCCTGCTCACCGCGCGCCAGCTTGTGCTCCTGGAACACGTCGGTGATGGTCTGCAGGTAGAATTCCTCGGACAGGTCCATCACCGCGAGGTATTCGTCATAGAAGGTGCGGTGCTTTTCAGCACTGTCACCATCGCCCTCGACGAGGTGGTTGAAGAAATTCCAGTGGGCATCCACGTGCCGGTCCAGATTCATGTTCATGAAGCCGGCCAGTTGCAGGAAGCCCGGATAGACGCGGCGGAAGGCGCCCGGATTGGGGCCTGGAACCGTGTGGATGAGATTATTGGCAAACCAGTCGAAGGGTTTTTCCTCGGACAGCTTGTTCGGCACGGTCGGGGACAGGCGGGTATCGATCGGCGAGCCCATGAAAGTCATGGATGCCGGGCGGGCCGGGTCCTTGTCCTCGGCCATCAGCGCGATGGCGCCCAGAGTGGGCGGTCCCGGCTGGCAGACCGCCACGACATGTACGTCCGGGCCAAGCAGCGTGATCATTTCGCGCACATAGGCGGCGTAATCATCCAGGTCGAACCGGCCTTCATGGATCGGTACCATGCGCGCATCGGCCCAGTCGGTGATGTAGACTTCGTGATCCGGCAGGAAGGCCTCGACCGTGCCGCGCAGCAGGGTGGCATAGTGGCCGGACATGGGCGCGACGAAGAGGACTTTGGGATCCGCCTTCTTGGATTTGCGGGCAGCCAGCAGCGCGTCGTGATCGCGCTCGAAATGGATCAGATTGCACCAGGGCTTTGACCAGACGATCGTGTCGGTGACGCCGACGCATTTCCCGTTGATCTCGGTATGCTCCAGCATCCAGTCCGGCTTGGCATAGCGGCGGGTGACGCTTTCGAACAATTCGGCGGCAGCGGCCATGGTGCGTCCGGCGACCGTATCGCCCATCGGATTCCAGGGCGCGCGCAGGGATGAGCGCGTGGCATTGGCGGCGGCCCGCCAGGGGGTCATCGCGATGCGATTAAACTCATAAATGGAGTACAGCATGACGTCTCCTAGGGACCGGTCGCAGAACGCGCGGCCTGGCCCAGTTGGGTTCACGAGGGTGCGCTGTTTTCCTCAAGGAAGTCTTGCAGCCGGCCCGCCATGGCTTGCGGATCCGTGCCGTGCGTGAAGATGTCGACGAATTCGCCTTGTGAATCCATCAGATAGACGATGGACGAATGGTCCATCAGATAATCGCTCGCCGTCTCGGTTTCGGCGCGCTGATAGACAATCCGGTATTCCCGGGCGACCGCTGCGATCTGTTCCGGCGTGCCGGTGAGACCGATCAAACCGTCGGGAAAGGCCGGGGAGGCCACATATTGGGCCAGGTGTTCCGGCGTATCGCGCTCCGGGTCGACCGTGATCAGGATGGGCTGGATCTGAGCCCGTTCCTCTTCGCTCATCTGGTCCAGCGCGGCGGCCATGATCTGCAGCGAGAAGGGGCAGACATCCGGGCAATAGGTGTAGCCGAAATAGATCAGCATGGCCTTGCCGCGATAGGTCTCGTCCGTGACGGTGGCACCGGTCTGGTCGACCAGGGTGAAAGGGCCTCCGATGGCGGCCTCGCCACTGGTCCGCACAGCGGCCCGGCGCTCGACCGTCTGACCGCCCTGATCACTCAGCATGAGGGTCAGGAAAGTGATGATCATCACGGAAGGTGCGACAATCAGAAGCCAGATGAGCCAACGCGGCATAAGGTCTCCATCGAACATCCGGGTCCGGACGGCTTTGCCAATTGCCGCTCATCGGATCCGGGCAGTCCATGCTGCGGGTGCGAAACTAGGCCTGCAGAGCCGTTCTGTCCATGCCGGGGCGCTGTGCAGGATTGGGGCGAGAGGGAGAGGCGAATGCGGGATGCGGACTGGGACCCCTATGGCGGTGATGCCCAACTGACCCCGGTGTTCGGGCGATTGCGCGTCCGGACCCTGGTCATGTTGCGCTGGCTGGCTGTGGCCGGACAGACGTTGACCGTGCTGGCCGTCCACTATGTTGTCGGCTTCGAACTCCCGCTGGGCTTCTGTCTCGGCATCATCCTGACCTCGGCCTGGATCAATGCCTGGTTGACCCTGGCGATCTCGCCGCAGCGCTTTGCCAGCGATTGGGAGGCGGCGGCCCAGCTGGCTTTCGATGTTGCCCAGCTTTGCGCCCTGCTCATGCTGACGGGCGGGCTCCAGAACCCCTTCGTGGTGATGCTGGCTGCGCCCGTAACGATCGCCGTGGCCGCCTTGCCGCCGCGCTGGTCGCTGGGGGTCGGGCTGATCGGGATGGCCGGAACCGGGGCCATGTGGCTGTGGAGCCTGCCCCTGCCCTGGTTCGAGGGTCAGCCGCTTGAACTGCCCATCGTCTATGTACTGGGTTTGTGGGTCGCCATCATCGTTGCTGTCGCCTTCACCGCCGTCTATTCGCGCCGGGTCAGCCAGGAGGGCAAGCGCATGGCCACGGCCCTTGCCGCGACCCAGAGCGTGCTGTCGCGCGAGCAGCGCCTGTCGGCCATGGGCACACTGGCTGCGGCTGCCGCCCACGAGCTGGGCACGCCCCTGGCGACCATCCAGCTGACCGCCAAGGAAATGCAGCGCGACCTCAAGGATAATGAGCTTCTGCGCGAGGATGCCGAGCTGATGGTGACACAGGCGCGCCGCTGCCGGGACATTCTCAAACGCCTGGGCGATGTCCAGTCGGTCACGGATTTGCGGCATGACCGGGTTGAGCTGATGGCAGCCCTGGAAGAGGCGGCCGCTCCGCTGCGCGGTCTGGGCCCCCAGATCGATGTGAAACTGGCCGATGAAGACCGTGAGGCCGCCCCCGTCCTGCGCCGCATGCCGGAAATGATCTACGGGATCGGCAATTTCATCGAGAATGCGGTCGATTTCGCGGAGACCCGCGTCACCATTGAGGGGCGCTGGGATCCGGGTCATGTCTATATCCGCGTCAGCGATGACGGGCCAGGATTCTCACCGGACATCCTCGCCAAGATCGGCGAGCCCTATGTCACCACCCGTTCGGGCACGCCGGGGCAGGGCGGGCTGGGTCTGGGCGTATTCATCGCCAAGACCATGATCGAGAATTCCGGCGGCGTGGTGCGTTTCTCCAATGCCGGTCAGGGCGGGGGTGCTGTGGTCACCCTGCGCTGGCCGCGCAAACAGGTGGAGGCAGGCCCGGCCTTGGGCTAGATACGGATAAGACAGACGATTGCATGCATGAGGAAACCGGCGTGAGCGAGATCGAATACGAGCTTCCCGAAGATAAATCCCTGCTCATCCTGGACGATGACGCCCCGTTCCGGACGCGGCTGGGCCGTGCCATGACCGGCCGTGGTTTCATCGTGTCGGCCGTGGGGTCGGTGGATGAGGCCAAGGAAGTCGCCAAGGCCAACCCGCCGGCCTTTGCCGTGCTGGATCTGCGCCTGCAGGACGGGGATGGTCTGGAAGTGGTCAAGGCGCTGCACGCCGCCCGCGCCGATTGCCGCGTCGTCATGCTGACCGGTTATGGCAATATCGCGACCGCCGTGGCTGCCGTGAAAGCGGGTGCCGTCGATTATCTGTCCAAGCCGGCGGATGCCGATGACATCGTCAAGGCGCTGCTCGCCCATCCCGAAGACAAGCCGGAACCGCCAGACAATCCGATGTCTGCCGATCGTGTCCGCTGGGAACATATCCAGCGCGTCTTCGAACTGTGTGACCACAATGTCTCGGAAACCGCCCGCCGTCTGAACATGCACCGGCGGACGCTGCAGCGGATCCTGGCCAAGCGCGCACCGCGCTAGGGGCGTTGTGTGCGGCCGCCTAGTGCTGCCGCTCGTCCATGTCTTCCGGTTCGGCATAGGCGAAACCGTAGATCGGGCCGCCGCCGGCGCCCTGGGCGATCGCAACGGTGCCATAGCGGCGATAGCTCTCGCCCATGAAGACCGTCTCACCGCCTGACCATGAGCCCAGATAGGTCAGGCTTTTGACCATGTTGTAATGGGGCATGTCGAGGCCTTCATTCTCGCCGGCCCCAACTTCCACCATGGCCCAGCCGGGCGCATAGGCGACCAGCCAGATATCCAGCTCTTCCTCGGGGGCCTCGCCATTCAGCGTGATGGTGTAGGCGCCAAACGGGCCGTCCTCGATCGTGATGATCGGGCTTTCCGGCATGCCGCACAGGCGGTCTTCCACCGCGTCCGACACCATCTCCTCATTCCAGCCGGGGGCGTCCTGGACACCATCGACCACGAATTGCGGCGTGTAGAGACGGGCGACACCCAGATTGGGCAGATACATCCGCTGGCGCTGGACATATTCCGGGCGGGCATAGGTGTCGGTCCAGCCATACATGTCCCAGTAGGACACGGCGAAGGCGAGAGTGAAGACATTCTCATGCCGGTCCAGCTGGCCGAGGTAGCGGTTGGCCTGGGGGCAGAGCGGGCAGCCCTGGCTGGTGAACAGCTCCACAAGAACAGGACGTTCGGACCAGCAGTCTTCAGATGTATCGAGTCCTGCCGACGCCTCGAGGGGCGGACCGGCGAAGGCCGGGCCAACCAGGAAAAGGCTCAGGAACAGGAACAAAACAGATCGCATGGCGGACTAGATAACCAGCCAATGCGGTCCGTGCCAATCACTTGGCTGTGACAGGCGGATGACGGGCCTCCGCCTCCCCCGGTGCGAGGGAGGCGGAAATCCGTGTCGGGCGCGCCTAGTCGCGGGCCAGATTGCGCAGAACGTAGTGCAGGATGCCGCCATTGCGGAAGTATTCCAGCTCGTTCTCCGTATCGATGCGGGCGATGACGTTGGCGGTTTTGATCGTACCGTCGGCAAAGCCGATTTCGACCGTCATGGTCTGACGCGGCGTCAGGCTTTCCACGCCCTTGATCGTGACCATTTCATCACCGGTCATGCCCAGGGCTTCCCAGCTCTCGCCTTCGGCGAATTGCAGCGGCAGGACGCCCATGCCGATCAGGTTGGAGCGGTGGATCCGCTCAAAGCTCTCAGCGATGACGGCCTTCACACCCAGCAGACGGGTGCCCTTGGCGGCCCAGTCACGCGAGGAGCCCGTGCCGTATTCCTTGCCGCCGAACACGACCAGCGGCGTGCCTTCGGCCTGGTAGGCCATGCAGGCGTCATAAATGTCGACCTGCTCGCCATTCTTCAGCGTGTAACCGCCTTCGACACCGTCCAGCATCTTGTTCTTGATGCGGATATTGGCAAACGTGCCGCGCATCATGACTTCGTGATTGCCGCGGCGCGAACCGTAGGAGTTGAATTCCAGCACCGGAACCTGGCGCTCCTGCAGGTAACGGCCTGCCGGGCTGTCGGCCTTGATCGAACCGGCCGGGGAAATGTGGTCGGTCGTGATCGAGTCGCCGAACAGGCCCATGATCTTGGCGCCGACAATGTCGCCCGGGCTTTCCGGATCCATCGTCATGCCTTCGAAATAGGGCGGGTTCTGGACATAGGTGGAGGTGTGATCCCAGGCATAGGTCAGACCACCGGAGACCTCGATGTCGCGCCAGGCTTCATCGCCCTTGAACACGTCGGCATAGCGTTTGGCGAACATGTCCGGCGTGACGGCAGAGCGCACCACATCAGCGACTTCCGCCGAGGTCGGCCAGATGTCTTTCAGATAGACGTCATTGCCGTCCTGGTCCTGGCCGAGCGGGTCGGTTGTCAAATTGACCTTCAGCGAACCGGCAATGGCATAGGCCACAACGAGCGGCGGCGAGGCCAGATAGTTGGCCCGAACGTCCGGCGAAATCCGGCCTTCGAAATTGCGGTTGCCCGACAGGACGGAGGTCGCGACCAGGTCATTGTCATTGATCGTTTTGGAGATCGCGGGCGGCAGCGGACCGGAATTACCGATACAGGTGGTGCAGCCATAACCGACCAGGTCAAAGCCCATCGCATCGAGATCGTCCTGCAGACCGGCTTTCTCCAGATAGTCGGTGACAACCTGGGAGCCCGGGGCCAGGGAGGTTTTCACCCACGGCTTGGTGGTCAGGCCCTTGGCGCGGGCATTGCGGGCCACCAGGCCGGCGCCCAGCATCACGGACGGGTTGGACGTGTTGGTGCACGAGGTGATCGCAGCGATCGCGACATTGCCATTGGTGAAGTCGTAGTCTTCACCGGCGACCGGCGCGGATTTGTCGAGCTCGTCACCCTTGCCGTATTCGTCGGCCATCGTCTTGGCAAAGCCTTCGGCGGCCTTGGACAGTTCGATCCAGTCCTGCGGACGCTTGGGACCGGACACGGCCGGTTCGATCGTCGCCATGTCCAGGTGGAGCGTGTCGGTGAAGACCGGGGCTTCGGTGTAGTCCGGGCGGAACATGCCCTGAGCCTTGGAATAGGCTTCGACCAGGGCGACGCGCTTGTCGTCACGGCCGGTGGCGCGCAGGAAGGCCAGGGTCTCATTGTCGACCGGGAAGAAGCCGCAGGTCGCGCCGTATTCCGGCGCCATGTTGGCGATCGTGGCTTCGTCTTCCAGCGAGAGGTGATCCAGGCCTTCGCCGTAGAATTCGACGAATTTGCCGACCACGCCCTTTTTGCGGAGCATTTCCACGACTTTCAGGACCAGGTCCGTGGCCGTCGCGCCTTCCGGCATTTTGCCGGTCAGTTCGAAACCGATGACTTCCGGGATCAGCATGGAGACCGGCTGGCCCAGCATGGCCGCTTCGGCTTCGATACCGCCGACACCCCAGCCCAGAACGGCCATGCCGTTGATCATGGTGGTGTGGCTGTCGGTGCCGACGCAGGTATCCGGATAGGCGACGGTCTCGCCGTCTTCGTCCTTGGTCCAGACGGCCTGGGCCAGGTTTTCCAGGTTCACCTGGTGGATGATGCCCGTGCCCGGCGGGACCACGCGGAAATTGTCAAACGCCTTGGCGCCCCATTTCAGGAACTTGTAGCGCTCGCCATTACGCTCGTATTCGCGCTCGACGTTTTTCGCGAAGCTGTCGGCCTGGCCGAAATTATCCACCATGACCGAGTGGTCGATGACCAGATCGACGGGGACTTGCGGGTTGATGCGCTGCGGGTCGGCGCCCAGCTTGCCGGCGGCATCGCGCATGGCGGCCAGGTCGACCACGGCGGGAACACCGGTGAAGTCCTGCATGACCACGCGGGCCGGACGATAGGCAATCTCGTGGGTCGACTTGCGGGTCGTCAGCCATTCGGCCATCGCCTCGATATCCGCCTTGGTAACGGTCTTGCCGTCTTCAAAGCGCAGCAGGTTTTCCAGCAGCACCTTCAGTGAGGCGGGCAGGCGGGATACGCCGGCCAGGCCGTTTTCTTCGGCGACCTTCAGGTCGTAATACGTGTAGGTCTCACCAGCAGCGGTGAGGGTGCGCTTACAGGAAAAGCTGTCGAGAGAGGCCATATGCGTCGTCCTCATTTGGCAGGTTGGGGCAGGAATTTGCCCGGGTGGGAGGGGGCCGAATTCAAGTTGGCCGTATGTTTTGGCGGGGTTTTAGCCGGTGTCCGCGCCCGCTGCAATGCGGCGTTCCGTGCGTTGACGAGATGGGCAGTGTCGGGCGACATGCTGGCATGCTCGATCGTCCGACCGATTTTCCCGCCATGACGCCTTTCCCGGCGGTCTCCCTGAGTGTTCACGGGTTGGCCCTGTCACGCGGCGGATTGCGGCTGGTGGAGGCGATCAGCTTTGCCCTGAAACCGGGCGAAGCGCTTTTGCTGACAGGCGCAAACGGGACCGGGAAGACCACGCTGATGCGTGCTTTGGCGGGTCTGGTACGGCCCGATACCGGCCAGATCGCCTGCGAAGAACCCGTCGAGGACGCTATTGCCTGGCTGGGCCATTCCGACGGGCTCAAGCCTGGCGAAAGCCTGCGCGCAGCACTGCGATTCTGGGCGGATATTCACGGTACCTCGCGCAAAACCATCCTCCCGCTGATGCGGCGGATGGATATCGAACCCCTGATCGACCGGCCCGCGGGACAATTGTCGCGCGGCCAGCAGCGCCGGGCCGGGCTTGTCCGGATGGCGCTGGCCAACCGCCCGCTCTGGCTGCTTGATGAGCCGGCCGGACCGCTGGACGGGGCGGGACGAGAACGACTGGCGCAATTGGTGGCCTGGCATCGCGCGCGTGGCGGTATTGTACTGGCCGCGACCCACCAGGCCCTGGACTGGCCGGATGTGCAGCATCTGGCCCTCAAGGCGGCATCATGATGGGGGGATTGCTGGCGATATTCGGGCGCGAGGCGCGCCTGGCCTGGGCGGGCGGTGGCGGACCGGCAGGTCCCGCGGCCTTTTTCCTGGCGGCCATCACCCTGGCGCCCCTGGCCATCGGGCCGGATCCTGACCTTCTGTCATCAGCGGGTCCCGGTCTCATGGGATTTGCCGCCCTGCTCTCTGTTCTGCAATCAGCCGAGCGCCTCTATGGCGATGATTTCGTGGATGGCACGCTCGACCTCTACGCCCTCCTGCCAGTGGGGTTGCCCTTGCTCAGCCTGGCCAAGACGCTGGGGCAGGGTATCGCCACGCTCTGGCCCCTGCCCTTCATCGCGCTGCTGGGCGGGTTGATGTATGGCGTGCCACTGGCCTCCAGCCTGATGCTGGCGGCCGCGCTGGCCGCCGCCATCCCCGCCCTGGTCCTGCTGGCCGGGTTTGCCGGTGCTCTGGCGGCCGGTGTGCGTCGCAGTGGTCTGCTGATCGCCCTGATCGCCACGCCGCTCATGGTGCCCGTGCTGATCTTCGCCGCCGGTGCCGGACGGGCCGGATTTGAGGGCGATGAGCGGGCGCTGGCCAATCTGGGCCTGACGGCGGCCATCTCGCTGGGGACGATCGCCCTGGCCCCGTTCGGCATTGCCGGCGCGATCCGCTCGCGGCTCGGCTGATCAGTCCAGCAGGCTCTGGCTGTCCACGATTTCGACATCCATGGACCGGGCCAGAATATCGTCCAGGAAGGCCTTGTGGGATGAGCCGACAATTATCAGCACGCGTGAACCGGGATAACGCGCCATGATCTCGCGGGCATGGGCAGCCATGCGCAGATTGCGGGCCTCCCAATAGGCCACGCGTGAACGGCCCAGACCATTCATGTCGGCACCCGTGAAAGAGGACCACTGGACCTGGACATCCAGCGCGGCATGTTCGGAGCTGTTGATTGTGCGCAAGGCTTCCAGCAGCGCATCAGCGCTATCGATCCCCTGCGTGGGGGCCTGCATTTGTGCCATCGCCTCACCGGACATGGTCTCGGTCATCACCTGGCTTTGCGAGAAGGCCGTCATGATGGTTTCGATATCAGCGAGGAAGCCTGCCTTGTCGGCGTGGCTGTCAAAGGGAAAGGCGCGATCCAGACCCCGACGATGGGCCAGGTCGGCGGCAAACAAGGTCGTTTCATTCTGGCGTGCGGCCTCGCGCTCGAGGGCCTCGACGAGTTCCGCCGTCAAACCGTCAGCGGCGATCTGCCCGGCTTCGGACAGGTAAAGCCATTGAACCAGGGCCGAGACCGGATCCATGTCGGCCAGGTGAAGGGCGGCGCGCTGGCGGCGGCCTGCGGCTCCAGTGCCCGGGTCATAATCCGTTGCCAGCTGATCCCGGGCCTCCGGCCGGCTGATGCCCAGCGAGGCCTGGGCGGCTTCGGACAGGGTAATGGCGCGTTCGCCGAAACTGGCCAGCGTGTCCGCATAGGCCGGGTCGGCCTGCATCATGGCCAGCTCGCCGGCCGGCAATTGCTCGATCAGGATGAGGTCCGGCTCCCACTCAGCCAGCCGGTCAACCACGGGTCCGGCCCAGTCCGGGTCGAACGGGTCCAGATTGCGCAAATGCATCGTGCCCAGCACGGCGATTTGTGTCGGCTCGCCATCCACGCCCCAGACCTGGTCGCGCGGTGCCATGGGCTCAAACTCCTGCGCCGTAGCCGGTTGCGCCAGGCCCAGGGCCAGACCGAGTGTGATCAATCGCAGCATGGAACATCCCCCTTTTCGCTTTGGGATGCCCGGAAGGAGGGTTTTGGATGCAGCGTATATCCGTCGCAGTTGCCCATCGGCGCGTCTGGAAGTAATCAGCCAAGCATGTTGTCCTACTTTTCCAATCCGCAGCGTTTTGACGGTCTGGCCCGCCGGGTGATCCCGGTCCTGGGCGTGCTGACCCTGCTCCTGCTGGCGGCGGGCATCTGGCTGGCCTTCTTCGGCTCCCCGCCGGACTACCAGCAGGGTGAAACCATCCGGATCATGTATGTCCATGTGCCGGCCGCCTATATGGCGATGGCGCTTTATCTGGCGATGGCGATTGCCAGTTTCGTCTATTTCGTCTGGCGCCACTCGCTGGCGGATGCCGCGGCGGAAGTCATGGCGCCGATCGGGGCGGTTTTCACCATTCTTGCCCTCATCACGGGCTCGCTCTGGGGCAAGCCGATGTGGGGAACATGGTGGGAATGGGATGCGCGGATGACATCCGTCCTGGTCCTGCTCCTGGTCTATCTGGGCTATATGGCGCTGCGCAGCGCGCTGGAAGACGCCCAGCAGGCCGCGCGGGCGGCGGCCGTGCTGGCGATGGCCGGGATCGTCAATCTGGTCATTGTGAAATTCTCGGTGGACTGGTGGTCCTCCCTGCACCAGCCGGCCTCGGTGATCCGCCTGGATGGTCCGACCATCCATTCCAGCCAGCTCTGGCCACTGGGCATCATGGCATTGGCCTATACGATGCTGGCCGCTTTCCTGGTGTTTTACCGGCTCCGTTCGCGCACCCTGATCCAGAAGGCGCGCCAGCTGGAACGCCGCAAATTGCGGGAAGCCCGCCAGTCCCAGGCTGAACCGGGAGAGCTGGCATGAGCGAATTCTGGACCATGGGCGGCTATGCCGCCTTCATCTGGCCGGCCTGGGGCCTCTCAGTCCTGGCCCTGTCCGGACTGGTGATTTTCGCGCTCGCCGAGCGCCGGGCTGCGGTTGAGCGTCTGCGCCGTCTGGAAGAAGACGAGGCATGATGCGCGTCCTGCGCATCCTGGCCATTCTGGCGATCGCCGGACTTTCCGGCGTGCTCGCCTGGAATTGGTATCAGACCTACCAAGCGCCGCGCGAACCCCTGCCGGAACTCGTTCTGGAGCCTCTGGAGGGTCAGGCCGGATTTGACCTGGCCGAGGTCGAGGGCGCCTATCTGCTCAATGTCTGGGGGTCTTGGTGTGCGCCCTGCCGGATTGAGCATCCGGTCCTGCTGGCATTGCGGGCCGAGGGCATTCCGGTCTACGGGATCAATTGGCGGGACGAGCCGGAGGCGGCCAATGCTTTCCTGGCTGAGCTGGGCAATCCCTATGCCGGCATCATGCAGGACCCGGACGGGCATGCGGCCCTGGCCCTGCAGATTTCAGGCGCACCGGAAACCCTGGTGATCTCGCGCGATGGCGACATCCTGGTGCGTTGGCCGGGGCCGATCACGGCGGATGTGTTGAGAAACCGGATCTATCCGGCGTTGGAGCGCGAGGCGCGCCGGGGCTGAGCGCAATTGAGGCTGAGCCTACTCCGCGGCTTGGGAGGCGGTGGCGCGTTCGGCCTTTTTCGCCTTCTTGGCTTTCTTCTCAGCTTTCTTGGCCTTGGCCTTGGCTTTTTCCTTGGCCTTCTTCTTGGCCTTTTTCTTCTTTTCCTTGGCCTTCAGCTTGGCTTTCTTGGCGTCTTCCTCGCCCTTTTCCAGCGTGTCGGCGATCCGGCGCAGGGTTTCCAGGAAGCTCGCCCGCTTGTTCTTCGGCAGGGCAGAGAGGATCAGCTTGTCCGCTTCCTGGGCGCCTTGAGTGGCCGCTTCGAGCAGGGCGCGGCCGTCATCGGTCAGGCGGACCGCATTGGCGCGGGCATCATCAGGAAGCTTTTCCCGTTCCAGCAGGCCATTGCGCACCATGCGGGCAACCAGCTCGGCCAAGGTGGAGCGGTCGATGCCCGTGGCCTTGACCAGCTCGGTCTGGGTCAGGCCCTCCTGAGCGCCCGTGGCATGCAGGACGGCGAACTGACGCTGGGTCAGCTTGGCAGAGGACATGGCCTTGGTGAAACGTTCGGCCGCAAACTGCTGGGCCCGGTGAAGCAGGTGGCCGGGCGAGTCGGTCAGCTCGAAGGTTTCAGCTTTTCTCTGATCCTGAGACATGGCGGGCTCCGGCTGATCACAACATCATCCTAGTGCGGATTTATAACGCCAAAATGACATTTGTCCGAGCACGGAATGTCGCCTTCAAACACCTGCCGTTTCGTCCTTTTTGGGCTGGTTTTTGAGGATGAGCGGCATTTGCGAAGCCGCGAACAGGACACTCAACACCATGACGCCCAGCTTGGCGTTGGACCAGAAGGCTTCAGACAGGTTCAGCCCCGCAAACCAGCGCGCGCTTTCCGGCACGACACTGTCTGTGATGTGCCGCCACATCACCTCGTTGAGCCCGGCGAGGACCTGGAACCAGATGGCCCAGCGAATGGCCAGAAGCGTCCAGGCGCGGTCCGTCAGTTCGAAGATATGGCTGAAGAAGACTTTCCAGACATTGGCGCCGAAGGCCAGTCCGACCAGGATCATGTAGGACAGGAAGAGATTGATGATGGTTGGCTTGATGTAGATGAAAATCGGATCCTGCAGCCAAATGCCGATCCCGCCGAAGCCGAGTACGATCACGGTCGTGAAGACCAGCATGGGCGGTATGCGGTTTTCCTGCCGGATCGACAGGACAAGGGCGATCACGGCCGCGATCATGTAGGCGCCGGTTCCCCAATAGATCGCATCATCCTCGGCAATGCGGCGCATCACATTGTAGACGATGATCCAGACGCCGATCGGCCCGGCATCAATGAGCAGGCGCGAAGACTGCTCGCTGGTTTTCTGGGTCTGGGCCAAATCTTGTCTCCTGAACGCCTACATGACTTGTAGCAATACGAGCCCGCCTGCGAGGCAGATTGCAAGGGCGATGCGCCGTAGGCCGAAACTCTCTTTCAGGACCAGGGCAGCCAGAATGGCCCCGAAAACGATGGAGGTCTCACGCAAAGCCGCCATTGGCGCAACCGGGGCATGGGCGTAGGCCAGCAGGGCCAGGCCATAGGTTGAGGTGTTGAACACGGTCGAGAACAGGGCCGGCCGAGCCTCCTGCCGGGCGGCGGCCCAGAAGTCCTTGCCCCTCCGGATCATCGCCGTGGGCAGGATTGTCACGACGGACAGGACAAAGAACCAGCCCAGATAGACCAGCACGCGGCCGCTCTCGCGCACGCCGGCCGCATCGATCACGCTGTAGGCGGCCGTCATGCAAGCCGCGGACAGGGCCAGCACAATGAGCTTCAGCTTGGGTTTCCCGTCCTTTTCCGGCCAGGCGAAGCCGATCAGGGCGGTGGTCGCGATGGCCAGTCCCAGCATCTGCCCGGTGGAGATGGTTTCGCCCAAGAAGATGAAGGCCACGATGGCAGCGAGGGCCGGGGCGCTGCCGCGCATCACTGGATAGGCCAGATTCATCTCGCCCTCGGTGAAGGCGGCGATCAGCAGCATGTTGAAGGCCCAGATCACCACTGCCCCGGCGATCAGGAAACGCCACACCTCCCAGCTCGGCAGGGGTTGGGTCAGCAGCCAGGGCAGGAAGGCCAGGCCGACAAAGCCCAGGGTCAGACCACGAAAGACGAGTTTGTCCTTGGCCCGCTTGGTCAGCAGCGTCATGCCGGAATGGGTGAGGGCCGAGCCCAGCATGGCCAGGACGGCCCAGGGCGGGACCGCCTCCATGGACTAGCTGTCCAGCCCGGCCAGGGCGCGGGAAAAATCACGCGCGGAGAAAGGCTGAAGATCCGCCTCACCTTCGCCGATCCCGATATAATGGATGGGCAGCTGGAATTTCTCGGCCACCTGGACCAGGGCGCCGCCCTTGGCCGTGCCGTCCAGCTTGGTCATCACCACGCCGGTGACGTCGGAGGCTTCCAGGAAGGCTTCGGCCTGGGAGACCGCATTCGAACCGACCGTGCCATCCAGAACCAGGATCACATGGTGTGGGGCGTCGGGCATTTTCTTCTTGATGACGCGAATGACCTTGCGCAGCTCGTCCATCAGCTCGGCCTTGTTCTGCAGCCGGCCGGCCGTGTCGATCAGCACCATGTCATGCCCGTCGCGCTGGGCCTGTTCGATGGCGTCAAAAGCCAGGCCCGCCGCATCGGCGCCGATTTCCCGTTTGATGACCGGCGCACCGGCCCGCTCACCCCAGACCGAGACCTGTTCGATGGCGGCTGCGCGGAAGGTGTCGCCCGCGGCGAGGATCGGATTGCGGCCCTCGCGCTTCAGCTTGACGGCAATCTTGCCCAGCGTGGTCGTCTTGCCGGACCCGTTGACGCCGACAAAGACCACGACCTGCGGGCGCTCACCGCTCAGCTCCAGCGGCTTTTCCAGCGGGGTCAGGCTTTCCGCGACCACGTCTGCCAGGGCTTCGCGGACTTCTTCATCCGTGACTTCCTTGTCGAAACGGTCCTTGGCGAGCCGGTCGGTGACGCGCATGGCGGTCTGGGCACCCAGATCGGCGGCGATCAGGGCGTCTTCCAGCTCTTCCAGCGCGGCTGAATCCAGCTTGCGCTTGGTGAAGATCGCCGTGACGCTTTCGCCCAGCTTGTTGGACGAGCGTGCCAGCCCCTGCGCCAGGCGGGAGAAGAAGCCCGGTTTTTTCTCGCTCATCCGGCAATAACCCCTTGAAGTTCTTTCCCGTCATGCCCGGTGATCTCGATATCGACAAGGGCGCCGGGTCGCGGCACGTCCGCTTCAGGAATGCGGATGCTGGCGAAATTCGCGGCACGGGCAAAGCCCGGCTTCTCCACCAGGGCGGCGCGTTCCAGACCGATCATGCGGTCGAGATGGCGGGCCAGTGCGGCATCCGCCACGCCGCGAAGACGGTTGGCCCGGTCTTTCACAACGGCCCGATCAAGCTGCGGCATGCGCGCGGCCGGCGTGCCGGGACGCGGCGAGAAGGGGAAGACATGGAGATAGGCCAGCTGGCACTCGTCCACCAGTCTCACCGAATTCTCGAACATCGCCTCGGTCTCGGTCGGAAAGCCGGCGATCATGTCGGCACCAAAGGCGATCTCCGGCCGCGCGGCCTTCAGGCGCGAGCACAGCGCAATCGCGTCATCGCGCAAATGGCGGCGCTTCATGCGCTTGAGGATCATGTCATCGCCGGCCTGCAGGGAGAGATGGAGATAGGGCGCCACGCGCGCTTCGCCGGTCACGGCCTCGAACAGGGCGTCATCGATCTCGATCGCGTCGATTGAGGACAGGCGCAGGCGCGGCAGGTCCGGCACATGTTTCAGGATGGCCTGGACCAGACGGCCCAGTTTCGGCGTTCCCGGAAGGTCCTCACCCCAGGAGGTCAGGTCGACCCCGGTCAGCACGACTTCGGAATGACCGGCATCGGTCAGCGTCTTGATCTGGTCGACCACTTCACCGGCGGCCACCGAGCGTGAATTACCGCGACCGAAGGGAATGATGCAGAAGGTGCAGCGATGGTCGCAGCCATTCTGGACCTGGACATAGGCGCGGGCGCGGCCCTCCATGCCCTCGACCAGGTGCCCGGCGGTCTCGCGCACGCTCATGATGTCATTGACGCGCACCTTCTCCGTTCCGCCCAGCAGGTCGGCCGGTTTGAAGGTTTCCGCTTTCAGCTTGTCATCATTGCCGATCACCCGGTTCACTTCGGGCATTTTCCCGAACATGTCCGGGTCGACCTGGGCGGCACAGCCGGTGACGATGATCTGGGCGTCCGGATTGTCCCGGCGGGCGCGGCGGATGTGCTGGCGTGCCTGGCGCACGGCCTCATTGGTCACGGCGCAGGTATTGACCAGGATCGTATTGGTCAGGCCCTGCTCGCGGGCATGCTTGCGCATGACTTCGCTTTCCCAGGCATTCAGCCGGCAGCCGAATGTCAGGATATCAAGCCCGGACTCCTGTTCCGCCTCCCGCGTCGGCGGGGTGTCGGCACCGGAGGCGGCAGGATTGCTGTCTTGCGCGCTCATGGAGGGCGGATAAGTGGTTGAGCGGGGCCTGTCCGTCAAGCACAGCTGTCAATTATGAGCGGCGCGCGTCCGCGTGTGGCTGTAGAGCCGGCGCGTGGCCTCGCCCATCCCGGCCGCGCACAGGCCCAGCACCGCGTGATAGACATGCCAATTGGCGATGCCCAGCGTGGCGATCTCACGCGAGCCGCCCAAGGCCAGGGAGACAACGCCGACGAGACCAAAACTCGCCAGCCATAGAACGCCAGGAATCCAGTCCTTGCGGGTCAGAAGTGCGCCGCCCGTCGCCAGGCCCAGCAGGAGCGCCAGCGGCGGGATCAGGTCCGCGACAGCGCCCAGTCCGGGAAAGACCAGAAAGAAGGCGATGACGACCGGAATGCCGACGCGCAAATAGCGTGTCCCGGCTGGCGGCAGCGGTTTCTTCAGCAAGGCCAGGGCGGCACCCAGGGCGATCAGGAGGAAGCCGGCCGAAGCGGCGAAATCGCTGGCGAGGCTGTGCCAGGGCGCCAGTTCGGTATCCAGTCCGGCGGCAAACCGCACCGTGCCGATCAGGGCCGCCAGCGCCAGGGCGATGAGGCCGAGCCGGACCATCCGGACCCGGCCATCCTTGCGATAGGGCCAAAGCCGCCAGAGGCCAATCCCGGCCCCGATGACGACGAGAAAATCGGTCAGTGCGAACAGCATGGTCTAGAGGATTCCCGTCAGGACGAGTTTCTGGATGCGCCGGCCCGTGCCGACTTCGCTGGTATAGAGATTACCCTCACTGTCCACTTCGACACTGTGCAGCCAGGTGAACTGGCCCGGCTGCCGCCCGATCCGGCCCATCACGGCGATCGGTTCGAGGGTTTCGCGATTGTAGATCCAGATCCGGCTATTCATCATTTCCGCGATGTAGACGAAACGCCCGTCTGGCGAGAAGGCGATATCCGTGACCGAGCGCGTTCCGCCCGAGTTCGGCGAAACGACGATATCGCGGACGAATTCCAGATCGCCGTTCTCGGTGCGCTGAAAGACCTGGGCGCGGTTGTTGCGGCGGTCGCAGACGAAGATCAGCCCATCATCATTTCCGGTGATGCAGTGAAGGATGTCGCCGAATTCCGGGTTGGCAGGGTCGGCACCGCCATCGGCCGTGCTGGTGGCCTGGCTCTGATCGAACTGGCCGTCGCGCGTGCCACTGCCCGGCTCATTGCCATAGGCGCCCCACAATCCGCCGAACTCGCCCGCTTCGCCGGTGAAGCGGATGATGCGCTTGTTGATATAGCCGTCGGCGATGAAGACTTCGCCGTCTTCCACGTAAATATCGGCAGGATTGCCCAGATGGGCTTCGTCCAGATTGCCGCCGGTTTCGCCATGCCGGCCGATGGAGCGGATGAATTCGCCATCCTCGGTGAAGTTCAGGACGACATGATCGCCATCGCCATTGCCGGCCACCCAGATCGTGTCATCCCCGTCGACATAGATGCCGTGAATATTATTGGGCCACTGGTTTTCACCCTCGATCACCGGGCCGGTCTCCGGTCCGCCGAATCCGCCCAGATAGCGGCCTTCCGTGTCAAAGCTGACAATTGTCGGCGCCGGCTGGCAGCACACGGCAATGGGCGGGTCCTGCACCAGGCCGGTATCGGTCCCGGTCAGCGTGTGCGGACGATGTACGGCCCAGATCCGGTCATGACGGTCCACCGTGATGCCGGGGACCTGACCTAGGATCATGTCGGACGGCATGTCCGGCCAAGCCGCATCCACCATGAAGCGCGGGAATTCGGCGTCCGGATCGATGATTTCAACGTGAAGCGGGACCAGGGCCGGTTCCGCAGACCCGCCGTCCTGGGCCAGGGCTTCAAAGCCCGGCACCATCAGGGCGATGGCGCCTGCCAGGGTGTGGCGAGCGTCGATCAAGGTGCGTGCAAACATGTCTGTCCTCCAGTCTCTGGGGGGCAATAAAGGGCGGTTTTACTCGTCGGCCAGTTCGGCTTCCTGATCGGCAATCCAGTCGAGCATCTTGGCCTCCAGCGCCGAGAGCGGCATGGCGCCATCCTGCAGCAGCGTGTCGTGGAAGGCACGGATGTCGAAACCGGCACCCAGGCGCTCTTCCGCCTGGGCACGCAGATCGCGCATCAGGAGCTCGCCGGACTTGTAGGCCAGGGCCTGGCCCGGCCAGGAGATGTAGCGCTCCACCTCGGTGCGCACATTGTGCGGGGCCAGGGCGGAATTCTCCAGCAGGCAGGCCTCGGCCTGTTCGCGGGTCCAGCCCATGTAATGCATGCCGGTATCCACCACGAGGCGGCAGGCGCGCCACATCTCATAGGTCAGGCGTCCGAACTCCTCATAGGGTGTCGTATAGAGGCCCATATCGATGGCGAGGAATTCGGTATAGAGGCCCCAGCCCTCACCAAAGGCGGTGATATAGCTGTCGCGGCGGAAGTCCGGCACGTCTTCCAATTCCTGGGCAATGGAGATCTGGTGGTGGTGGCCCGGGACCGCCTCGTGCACCGTCAGGGCCGGCAGGGTGTAGAGCGGGCGCTGGGTGAGGTTGTAGGTGTTGACCATATAGCCGCCAGCCACACCATTCTCCAGATTGCCCGGCCAGTAGCGGCCCGTCGTATAGGTGGGTGCCATCGTGTCCGGCACAGGCCGCACGCCATAGGACAGGCGCGGCAGATGCCCGAAGAAGCGCGGCATCTGGTCATCCGCCCGCTTGGCGATCCAGGAGGCGTACATCAGCAGCTCTTCCGGCGTCTCGGCATAGAATTGCGGATCGGTGCGCAGGAAGTTCAGGAATTCGGCAAATGTGCCTTCGAATCCGGAGCGCTCGATCACCTCATCCATCTCGGCGCGGATGCGGGCCACCTCATTGAGGCCGCGCTGGTGGACCTCCTCCGGCGAGGTATCCAGCGTCGTGTGATAGCGCACCAGGGTCTGATAGTATTCGCGTCCGCCCGGCACTTCGGAAATGCCGATACTCGTGCGGGTCTGCGGAATGTAGGTGTCACGGAAATAGGCCAGCAAATTCTCGAAGGCCGGCAGGGCCGCCTCTTCGATGGCCGCACGGGTTTCCGCGCGCAGGCGTTCCTTCTCTGCCTCATCCATTCCGGCCGGCAATTGCTCCATCGGCGCCATCAGAATGCCGCTCAGCGTATCCAGATCGCTCAGTGCCGCGATCTGGCTCTCGGCGAGTTCCGCGATCAGGCGCGGCTGGGTGAAGCCATCGGCCAGGCCTTCATTCATCCAGGCGATATTGGCCTCGAAATAGCCGGGCAGGCCGCGCACGCGCGCAATCCAGGCCTCGGCCTGTTCCACATTGCGCGGACGGGTCGAACTGGCGGCATAGGCCGGCCAGCTGAAGAAGCCGCTATCATTGGAGAAGGGCATGCGTGACCCGTAATAGGGGGCCAGTTCCACGCTGTAGCGCAGCAGATAGTCCAGCACATCATAGGAGGTGCGGTCATTGCGGCTGAGGCCTTCCGGATCGATCGCTTCAAGGCGTTCCAGGAAGGCGATCTCGGCCTGGGTGCTCTCATCGAGCGTTTCCCGGGAAATATCCGGCCATTCGCTCATCGCCTCGACATCGCCGGCCTGGGCGCGGCGCTGCAGGCTCTGCTCCATCTGCCAGGCTTCATACTCTTCGACGAGGCTGGCGAAGGCGGTGCTGGCTTCGCTGTCCGTGACCGTTTCTGCGGCTTCTGCCGGCGCGGCAGGCTGAGCAGCGCTTTCCGCCATGGCCGGCGTTGAACCCTGATCTGCCTCTCCGGCATTCGGAGTGCAGGCAGCCAGAAGCAGGACGCAGGCACCGCTCAGTGCGGTGGAAGCCAGGCGGTATTTCATTGCAATTCTCCCCGTTTCACCCGTTGCCGGGCGTCAGATGCGGGGGAGAATGGCCTTGCCCGGCGCTCCGGACAAGGCCTGCCCGCAAAACGGGAAATCAGGGCATCGGGTAGGCCGGCGCCCCGGCATCTGTCCCGGCCATCCGCGCCGTGCAGGCGGTGGCATCAAAGCCCGCTGCGTCGGGTTCGATCCGGGTGACAGTCTGTGTCGAACCGTCGGTCGGCCAGTAGCTGAGTTCGCGGATGTCTCCGTCCGGCGTGCTCACGCGGAGCACGGATTCCACACTGGCATCACCCACCGCACCACCTGTGCGCTGCAGGATGATCATGCCCGGTTCGAACCCGGCCGGGGCGGCGGGCCCATTCGGATCCACCGTCTGAATGACAAACCGCCCCTCCTCATTTCGTGCGCCTTCCATGCCATAGACGAAGACGGGTTCTTCCACGGCTGCGACGGGACCACAGGCGCCAAACGTATTGGCGTCGAGCACAATCGGCTCCCCCGCTTCGATATGGCGGGCGATGAGATCGGAAATGTCCAGCCCGGTGACGCGCTGGACCGTACCGGCAAACGCCTCGGAGGCCGGATTGTCCGGTGTGCGCGAGCGCATGGCCAGCAGGACATCATCCACATCAAACGCACCGGAGGTGGCGTTGCGGATCCGGTTGTCGACGAGGGCGGCGAACATCATGCCGCGCAGATAGGGCAGGCGCTGGAAATTCCCGTCGATCCAAAAGCCTTCGATGATCGCGTCATTGGCGGCGTCGCGCACCGGATTGTCGCGATACTCCACGAAGGTCCCGTTCCAGGCTTCGATGGCCTGTTCCGCCGGCCAGACCCCGGCCCGCACAGCGGCGCGCTGGGTCACGAAATCGGTGAAGCCTTCAGAGAACCAATAGCCGGTCGGCTCGCGCTCGCCTTCCAGCCCGCCGCCCAGCAGGCGCGGATTCCATGAGTGCACATATTCATGCATCAGGATCCGGGTCAGAACGTCCGGCGTGGCATTGCTGGTGGAGAAAAAGGCAAAGGAATCGCCCAGATTGGTGCCACCGACACTCATCCAGCCTTCCGGTGCCGTCAGGGGAAGGACGGTCACGAGATAGGGTTCGGTTTCAGTCGCCCAATAGGCGTGATTGGCCGTGATCACGGCCTGAAGGGAGGCCATCAGGGCCTCGTCCTCGACGCCGATATCGCCGCGCATGGCGAGGCGGAGCGGGGCCCCATCAATTTCCATTTCGGTGATCCGGAAATCCCCGGCCACCAGCACGCTGGTCATCAAATCATCACGCAGAACCGGGCCGTGTTCGAGGTCGGACGCAAGGGCCCAGCCGTCGGGCGCGCTGATGCTGACGGACACCGCCGTGTCGGCCTCGCGTTCGGGAAAGGCAAAGACGGTATTGCCGATCAGGTGGACATAGTCCGGCTGGACAAAGGGGCGGTAGTAGTCGCCGGACTCGGCGCCAGGATCGCCCGGTCGGTCCTGCACGATGGAATAGGTGACAGAGAGCTGCGCGTCCGGCGCATGTTCCAGGATGACAAGGTCCGGCGTGTCTCCGGCGTGGGCTTCGCCACCGCTGACTTCAAGGTTCTGCACGCCGTTCCACAATTCGCCCTGTCCGCCCCATTCATTGGGCAGGTGAAGCACGGTCTCGCCGTCGGCCTCGCCCGCGAACTCCAGGCGCATGGTGACGCTTGCGCCATCCGCGGTTTCATCAATCGTGATCGTATAGTCGACGCCGCCTGCGCCCTGCATCAACAGGGCACCGGCCAGGCTGGCCAAAATCGTGCTCATCATCCCCTCCGAACAAGAACCCGCAGATGGGCATTCAGTGTGTGGCGGGAAAATTAGCGCGAAATTACAATACCATCATGTGGGACCGGGTCAGCGGTATTCCCGTTCAAGCCCCACCCGCTTGGCGACCATGTTGTTGACCATCCGGCCCGGCAGCATTTTCTGCAGTGACCAGTTCGTCAGGCGCTGGGGGACAATGGCATAGCGGAAGCGCGGCTTGTCCTGGGTCAGGGCCTTGAAGACGCGATCAGCGATCTTCGAGGGCGGGAAACCGGCGGGCCCGTTCACCGTCATCCAGTCGCGGATACGGATCATGGCGTCATAGAAGCGGGTCTGGCGATAGGGTTCCGGATCGATATCCTCCGCCTTGTCCCAGATCGGTGTGGCGACCGCGCCCGGTCCGATCACGACGACCTCGATCCCGTACAGCATCAGCTCCCGGCGCAGCGCCTTGGAAATCCCCTCCACGGCGTGCTTGGAGGCGGCATAGGGGCCCAGGAAGGGCGCGCCCATTTCACCGGCGACCGAAGACATCATCACGATCCGCCCCGGCCCGCCCTGCAGGCTTTCATCGACACCCAGAAGCGGGCCGAAAGCCTGGGTGGCGCGCACCACACCGGTGACATTCACATCCATCTGCTTCTGGAACTCCTCGACCGGCAGGTCGAGCATCGGGCCGGCCACCGCGATCCCGGCATTGTTGACCAGGCCTTTCAGAGTCTGCCCGTCCAGAGCTTCGCGCACGGCAGCGGCGGCTGTCTTGAGGCTCTCCGCATCCGTCACATCCATGATCAGCGGCGTGACGCTCTCGCCCAGCTCTTCACGCAAGCGGTCTGCGTCGGCCTGTTTGCGAACGCCGGCAAACACCTGCCAGCCCTCAGCGACAAGGCGGGTGGCACAGGCATAACCAATTCCGGTGGAGGCACCGGTGATGACAGCGGTTGGGCGGGGCGTGGACATGGTGGGTCTCCGGGTGACGTGTTCGACAATCTAGGGCCCGGCTCGCCGAAAGCTATCGGTTTTCCGTGTTTTGACCG
The DNA here is from genome assembly GCF_016817355.1 of Maricaulis parjimensis. Taxonomy (GTDB): domain Bacteria; phylum Pseudomonadota; class Alphaproteobacteria; order Caulobacterales; family Maricaulaceae; genus Maricaulis; species Maricaulis parjimensis. The sequence continues at coordinate 440,514 of NZ_JADOTT010000001.1, read as the reverse complement.
GTAACATTGAGAACCATTCCGAACTAACCCCCTTAAATGTCTGGAAGATGTCAGCGGTGCGCTTTGATCGCGTTGACCCTGACACTTTGCGGCCTATTGTGCCGCATCGACATTGTCATGCCGCGCCGACGGGGCTCGTGCGCGGTCCATCCGGATACACATTGCCGCATCACTACTGAAAGGCTGCCACATGGCTTCCGACTGGTCTGATCCGCGTCCGATGTCGCCTCACCTCCAGGTGTGGCGCTGGCACGCGACCATGGCGTCCTCCATCCTTCACCGCGCAACCGGCATCGCCAATTATTTCGGCGCCGCCGCGATTGCCATCTGGGTGATCCTTCTGGCTTTTGGTGCCGAGGGCTCGATCGCCTTCCTGTTCGAGGGTCCGATGGCCTGGGTGACGCGTTTCGCGCTCATCGGCCTGACCTATGCGATCAGCTATCACTGGCTGAACGGGCTGCGCCATCTGGTCTGGGATTTCGGCAAGGGCTACGACCCGAAGGGCTCCAATCTGCGCTCCATCCTGATCATGATCGGCGCGGTCATCCCGACCGCCCTGCTCTGGCTGAACCTGGGAGCCTGATGATGACGGATTATCGTACACCGGCGGCCAAAGTCCGCGGTCTCGGCGCTTCCGGCCATGCCTCCAAGCACTGGATCTCCCATCGCGTCACCGCGATTGCGCTCTTCTTCCTCGCCCCGGTCTTCGTCTACATGCTCGCCATGTCCGGCGCGCCGGACCCGGCCGCAGCCCGCGCCTTCTTCGCCTCGCCGATGGGCGCGATCATCACCCTGCTGACCCTGACCGCGGGCCTCGCCCACATGCGCTCGGGCATGCTGGAAGTGATCGAGGACTATATCCACAAGCCCTTCACCAAGACCGTTCTGGTCCTGGCGAACAGCTTTTTCACGATCGGGCTCTGGCTGGTAACCGCCTTCGCCCTTCTCAAACTCGCTCTGTAACGGACACGAAACACGATGGCCGAATACAACTGGATCGATCACACCTATGACGTGGTCGTCGTCGGCGCGGGCGGCTCGGGCCTCCGCGCGGCTCTGGGCGCTTCGCAGGCCGGTCTGAAAACCGCCTGTATCACCAAGGTTTTCCCGACCCGCTCTCATACGGTGGCTGCCCAGGGCGGTATCTCCGCCTCGCTGGGCAATATGGGCGAGGATGACTGGCGCTGGCACATGTACGACACCGTCAAAGGGTCGGACTGGCTGGGTGACCAGGACAGTATCGAATATCTGTGCCGCAATGCCCCGGAAGCGGTTTACGAGCTGGAACACTGGGGCGTGCCCTTCTCGCGCACCGAGGAAGGCAAGATCTACCAGCGTGCCTTCGGCGGCATGACCCGCAATTACGGCGAAGGCCCGGTGCAGCGCACCTGCGCCGCCGCCGACCGGACCGGTCACGCCATCCTGCACACGCTTTACGGCCAATCGGTCCGCAATGAGACCGAATTCTTCATCGAGTATTTCGCGCTCGACCTGATCATGGATGATGATGGCGCCTGCCGCGGCATCACCGCCTGGAAGCTGGATGATGGCACGCTGCACCGTTTCCGCGCCCAGACCGTGATTCTGGCGACCGGTGGCTATGGCCGCGCCTATTTCTCCGCGACCTCGGCCCACACCTGTACGGGTGATGGTAATGCCATGGTGCTGCGCGCTGGCCTGCCGCTGCAGGACATGGAATTCGTGCAATTCCACCCGACCGGCATTTATGGCGCCGGCTGCCTCATCACCGAGGGGGCCCGCGGTGAAGGCGGTTATCTGACTAACTCCGAGGGCGAGCGTTTCATGGAACGCTATGCACCCTCCGCCAAGGATCTGGCCTCCCGCGACGTCGTCTCGCGCTCGATGACGATGGAAATCCGCGAAGGCCGTGGTGTCGGCGCCGGCAAGGACCATATCCACCTGCACCTCGATCACCTCGATCCGGACATTCTGGCGGAACGCCTGCCGGGCATTTCCGAAAGCGCCCGCGTGTTTGCCGGTGTCGACGTCACCAAGGAACCGATCCCGGTTCTGCCGACGGTCCACTACAATATGGGCGGCATCCCGACCAATTATCACGGCGAAGTCCTCACCAAGGTGGGCGATGATCCCGATGCGGTCGTGCCGGGCCTGATGGCTGTGGGCGAAGCCGCCTGCGTGTCGGTCCATGGTGCCAACCGTCTGGGCTCCAACTCGCTGATCGACCTCGTCGTGTTCGGCCGCGCCGCCGGTCTGCGCGTCGGCGAAACGGTGAAAGCCGGGGCCACCCAGAAAGAGCTGACCGCGGCTGACGGCCAGAACACGCTGGATCGCCTGGACAAGTACCGCAACGCTTCCGGCGGCACGCCGACGGCCAAGATCCGCCTGGAAATGCAGAAGGCCATGCAGAATAATTGCGCCGTCTTCCGCACCGGCGACGTCCTCAAGGAAGGCGTCGAGGCGATCAAGGGCGTCTATTCCGGCATGCCGGATATCGGCGTCACCGACCGCACCATGATCTGGAATACCGACCTCATGGAAACCCTGGAGCTGGACAATCTCCTCTCCCAGGCCGCCGTGACGGTGAATGGCGCGGCCAACCGTGAAGAAAGCCGCGGCGCCCATGCCCGCGAAGACTTCCCGGATCGCAATGACGAGGAGTGGATGAAGCACACGCTCGCCTGGTGCGATGAGGCCGGCAATGTGAAGATCGACTATCGTCCGGTGCACACCTACACGATGTCCAATGACATCGCGTATATCGAGCCGAAGGCGCGGGTGTACTGATCATGGCGGCCACGGCCGGATATTCGGGGACACCCCTGCCCAAGAAGCTCGGCCTCAAGGACGGGCTCAAGGTGGCGTTTCTCGGTCTTCCGGCCGAGCATGACGATCTGCGCTCTGCCGCCCTGTTTGCCGAGGAGAAATCCTCGGCCGAGCCGGGCGATGCGCTCGACTATGTGCACTATTTCACCAAGGTCCGGTCGGAATTCGAAACCGATCTGCCGCGTCTGCGCTCGGCCATCCAGCCGGCGGGGATGATCTGGGTCTCCTGGCCCAAAAAGGCCTCCAAGGTGGAAACCGACATGACCGAGGACGTGATCCGCGAAGTCGCCCTGCCCATCGACCTGGTCGATGTGAAGGTCTGCGCCGTGGACGAGGTCTGGTCCGGACTGAAACTGATGATTCCGCGCGACAAGCGCGCCGTGAACTGAGTGAGGACCCTTTTATGGTTCAGCTGACACTTCCCCGCGGTTCCCAGCCCAAGAAGGGCAAGACCCATGCGTCTCCGGACGGGGCCAAGAATACCCGCACTTTCCGGATCTACCGCTACAACCCGGAAAGCGGCGAAGGCCCGACCTGGGATACGTACAAGGTCGATCTGGATGATTGCGGCCCGATGGTTCTCGACGCCCTTCTGTGGATCAAGAACAATGTCGACGCCTCGCTGGCCTTCCGCCGGTCCTGCCGTGAAGGTGTGTGCGGCTCCTGCTCGATGAATATCGGCGGCCGCAACACGATTGCCTGTACCTCCGGCATTGACGAGTACAAGGGCACGATCACGATCTCCCCGCTGCCGCACCAGCCGGTGGTCAAGGATCTGATCCCCGACCTCACCCAGTTCTATGCCCAACACGCCGCCGTGAAACCGTATCTGAAGACCGATACGCCGGCGCCGGAGAAGGAGTGGAAGCAGAGCCCGGAAGACCGCGAAAAGCTCGATGGTCTCTACGAGTGCATCATGTGCGCCTCCTGCTCCACGGCCTGCCCCTCCTATTGGTGGAATGGCGACAAATACATGGGCCCGGCAGCCCTGCTGCAGGCCTATCGCTGGCTGGCCGACAGCCGCGACGAAGCCAAGGGCGAGCGTCTGGACGATCTCAATGATCCGTTCAAACTCTATCGCTGCCACACGATCATGAACTGTGCCCAGGTCTGCCCGAAGGGTCTGAACCCGGCCGAGGCGATCGGTGAAATCAAGCAGATGATGGCCGAGCGCGACGGCTAGTCCGTCCCGCCAACGCTCATCGCGAAAACAGCCCCGCTGGTCCTGCCGGCGGGGTTTTTTCTTGGCCCGCGCGTGCGATCCGCTAGTCTGCCCAAAAATTCTCGAGGGTCGAAATGCGTCAATTTTGTCTGAGTCTTGGCCTGGTCGCAGCGCTGTCTGCGCCGGCTTTCTCCCAGCAGGAATTCTGGGTTCACCCCTATAATGCCTTTGGCGCGGAAGACGCGCTGACGGCCTCGGTCAATCTGGGTGATCTGGATGGGGATGGGGATCTGGACGGGTTCGCCGTTAATGGCCGTCACTGGGTCCAGCAGGACGAGGTCTATTTCAACAATGGTCTCGGCTTTTTCCGGTCGGCCCGCGATGCCGGTCCGGACCGGGGCACAGGCTATGAGGCGGCTTTGGCCGACCTGGACGGGGATGGCGATCTGGATGCCGCCATTGCCCGCGACCTCCTGCCCGTCCTGCTGCTGTTCAATGATGGCGCAGGCAATTTCGACGAGGCCCGGGAAACCGGGCCGATCGCCCAGGCGCGCAGTATCGCCGCCGGGGATTTTGACGGGGATGGCGATGCCGATCTCGTCCTCGTCCAGCGTGGCGAGGCCAATAATTATTTCCTGAACCGGGGTGACGGCACATTCGAGCCAGCCGTGGAGCTTCCCGGCGACTACCAGACCATCCAGGTCGCGATTGCTGACCTGGACGGAGACGGATTGCAGGACCTGGTCTTCTCCAACCGGGGCGGGCAGGGGCTGCCGCTTTATCAGGGCTTGGCTGGCGGCGGTTTCTCCGGCCCGGTCATGCTGGGCGCCGAATTCGAGATGGAAATCCGCGCGATCGCCGTGGCCGATATCACGGGCGACGGGCATGCCGACATCCTGGCCGGTGGCATGGAAGCGCAAAGCCTTCTTTTCGTGAATGATGGCAGTGGACGCTTTGGCGAACCGGTGCGCTTTGGATCCGATGATGATGTGGTCTTCGGGATTGATACCGGGGATTTCGACCAGGATGGCCGGCTGGATATCGCCATCGCCAATGCCGGCGTGGAAAATCGGGTCTATCTCAATCGGGAAAGCGGGTTCGATCGCGTCGAGATCGCGGCTGATCCGGTGAATGCTTATAATCTCAGCGTGGGCGATCTGAACGCCGATGGCTGGCCGGACATCGTTTATGCCGTTTCCGAAGGCTCCAATTATGCTGTGATCAACCGGTTCGAGCATCTGGCGGAGTGATCCGGAGCGCCTGTCAGCGCTTACCAATCCGTAACATCACTGCAAGCACGGCATTACGTCGCCCTCTCCCTAATACCCGCCAGGGATACAGGAGGGGAAAATGCTGTCTCAGATCGCAAGTCTGGCTTTGGGCCTGTCTGCACCGGTCACGGTTTTTGAAAACGGGCTCTGGTGGACGGGGGAATCCTTCGAACCCCGGACGGTTCATGTCGAGGGAAGCCATTTCGTCGAACCTGATAATCGTGAACCGCAAGAGCGCGTCGATCTGGATGGAGCCTATGTCGTTCCGCCCTATTGCGATGCGCACGCGCACAGTATCGGACGTTCACCGCAACTGCCGGAGATCACGGGCCAATATCTGGCAGAGGGTGTCTTCTATGTCCGCGAAATCGGGAATTTCCCGCCTTATCGGGCCGAGCTGGATGCCCGGCTGGCTGCGGCCTCGGCGCCGGATCTGGCCTTTACAGGTGCACCCCTGACCGCGCCGGGTGGGCACCCGGTGGAAGTCTATCAGCGCCTTCAGCAATATGCCGGCCTGTTCGGAGAGCTGGTTTGGGAGGAGATGGACGGAACAGCCTTCCACCAGCTGCCGGACCAAGACAGTTTTGAGCGCGCCTGGCCGGGCATACTGGCCACTCAGCCCGCCGCCATCAAAGTCCATCTTCTCTATTCCGAGGCCTTCGAGGCCCGGCGCGATCATCCGCAAACCGTGGGGCAGCGGGGGCTGGACCCGGCCCTGCTGCCGGAGATCGTGGCGCGGGCTCATGCGGCCGGAATTCCGGTCCTCGCCCATGTGGAAACGGCCGCGGACTTCCGCAATGCCATCGCCGCCGGTGTCGACGAGATTGCCCACATGCCAGGCTATAATGGTCCCAGTGTCGGTCCCTATGACCGCGCCCTGACCGATGAGGATGCCGAGGCTGCGGCTGCAGCGGGCGTGGTGGTTCACACAACACTGTCGTTTGCCGCAGGCCTGGAGAGCCGCAATCCGGAACGCTATGCGGCGACGCGGGACTTGCAGCAGGCCAATCTGGCCCGGCTCGTGGAAGCGGGCGTGACCCTGGTCGTGGGCAGCGATGACTATTCCGACACGTCGGTCGATGAAGTCGCGTATCTTTCCGGACTGGATGTGTTGGAGCCGGCGCACTTGCTGACCATGTGGACGTCAAACTGCACGCAGGCCGTTTTTCCGGACCGCCAGATCGGGCATTTGCAGCCCGGCCACGAAGCCAGTTTCCTGGTTTTGGAGGGCGATCCTCTGGCGGATTTCGAGCAAACGCGGGCCATTCGGGAAGCCTGGCGCGAAGGGGTTCGGATCCAGGGCGGTGGGCCTGAATAGGCAGGGCCCTTTCAGCGCTTCCTTTTAGTCGGCACCGGCGATCCAGGCATCGATCTTGTCTTCGATCCGCCAGAGCGGGACGGAGCCTTCTTCCAAGACGAGGCGATGGAAGGTCGGATAGTCGAAATCGGTTCCCAGCGCTTCGCGGGCGCGGTCGCGCTGGCGATAGAAGAAATCCGCGCCGATTTCATAGCTGATGATCTGGCCCGGCATCATGGCCAGCCAGTCCAGGACCGGAGCGGCTGCGGACAGGTCGCCATCATTGCCTGGGTTTGGTGGCCGGGCGCAACGGCTAGTCAGTGACCATTTGAACATAGAGTTTCTTGATGCGCCCTGTCCGGCTCTCGATCACAACTGCTTCAATCTCTATGAGTGCGTTAGTTTTGGTCCTGAAGGATGAGTTCCTGCTCAGGCTTGATACAATTGTTTGAATTTGCTTGGGAGACTTGGCGGATGAGTCCAATTCAAAAGGTACAGGCCTTCCAAGTTCTTCGATGTAGATGCGTCCCTTAAAGGTGTTGATATTGTAGCTCGAAATTGATCCTACAAATCTGTGTTTCTTGGGGCGCTCGCGAGAATATTTTACATGCTCAAAAGAAGCTTCGGAGAGCTCAAATTTGAACGCCTTTTCTTTGCCACCTGTTTTTCGGGATATGATCGCTCTTTCAGCCGAGTTGCTTGCTACGATTGGCCGGTGCATTGACTCGATTGCTGTTTCACACTTTTCGATCACGCTATCAAAGCGATTCTGCGTTAGCTTTTTGTCGGCGGCTAGGTTCTGCTGAACAGATTCAATCTGTTGTCCTAGCGTTTGATCGTAGTCGACATGAAAACCGAGAGTTTCCGATATTACATAATCGTAGGCTGAGCTAACCAGATGGCCAAGAGGAGTATCGGTGGGCGCAGTGCCCAACTTGTACGCTCCGCCAGCAATCATGGCCCAAGTCCCGACGACAACGGCTCGTTGTTTCCAGCTCCCTTCCTCGGAGGGGAGAGCAATGATTGTAGCGCCCGCTAGAGAGGGTGCCTGTGTAATGATTTCGTTGTTCAGAATAAGATGTGTCGTAAGCGCAAGCGATCTTTGAAAGCCAACCAGCGCCTGCGCTGCGTCATAAAAATCGATTTGATTGCCAGCGGCGGACTGACCGAGAAAGGACAGAGACAACTCAAGTTCGAATGCATTTTTCAATTTCGCCCCCCTAGTCCTCGTTGCGTTGTTCGAGGATGTATAATCTCTAGTTGAGCGAACTTTGATTGCCTTTACAACCACAACAACATTTTATCATGGACCCCAGGCCTGGGTTTCACACATGTTCCGGAACATCTCCGTGACCTGTGCGTCGCTGCCATCATCCTTGTTCATGGTCAGGGCGCGGCCGAATTCCAGGGAGTAGCGCGCCCCGGCCTTGCCCATCAAACCATGGAAAATGGTCATGTCCTTGAGCTCCTCATTCACCTGGGCGAGGGCATAATAGAGGAAGGGCATGCGTTGACGAACGGCCAGCGGGATGATCGGCGCACCGGCCTTGCGGGCCAGGCTGATTGCAGTCGGATGCCAGGGCTTTTCACGCAATTGCCAGTGCTTCCAGCTCCATTCCGACATGCGGCCGGACGGGAAGATCACCAAGCAACGCTCCTCCTTGAAGGCCGTCATGGCGCGGCGCAGCAGGTCGCGACTGTGATTGCGCGAGCGCTGGTGGTCGCGCCATTCCACCGGGATGACCCTTTCCTCCAGGCCCGGACAGACCCGCAGGGCATCCGCATTGGCAAAATAGAGCATGTCGGGACGGCGGGCTTTCAGCGCGTCCCAGACCGCGATCCCGTCTGCAATCCCGCCGGGATGATTGGCCACGACCACGCAGGCGCCGCTTTCCGGGATGTGGTCGAGACCGGAAACATCCTTGGACAAGCGAAGATAATCGGATGCCCAATCCAGGCATTCTGTGCCGTTCAGCGGTGAGATCGCATCGGCCATGTCCACGGCCCGGCGATAACCCAGCATGGGATAACCGATCGTGCGGATGAGCGGCCAAAGCGGCGTCCCGATCAGTTTCGGAGCCCGCTCCTCGATCAGCCGGTCGACAATATGGGCCGGGACGGCTTGTGCCGGATCCTCTTGCGTGTTCATGGCGTCAGGGAAACGCGGAAACGGCGCGAGGTGCAATCGGAAAACGCCGCGCAAGCGCTTATGGTTACTGGATTGTTTATGAATTGGCCCGCCGATTGCGAGGTCCTGGACAGGCATTAACACCTTGTTCACGATCGGGACACGCCATGACCGCCATCACGACCCAGACTGCCGGCCGCATCCGCAAAATCGCCCAGCGCCGCGTGCGCCGGCAGGACGAGTTCACCGCGGATTACCTCGCTCTGGTCGTGAAGCCGGGCATGCGTACGGTGCAGATTGGCGGGTCTGATCTGGGCTCTGTCTGCCTCAAGCGCGGCGCCCGTCACGAGATTATCGCCCCGATCGCCGCGATCGAGGCCCTGCAATCCGATTGTGATCGCCGCCAAATTCCGACCAACGCCCTGCGTGGCGGCCCGGCCCTGCGCAAGGATGAGGACGCGACGCCGATCGATCTGGCCATCATCGGCCCGGAAGTGGGCTTTCCGGTCATGGCCGGAAACTGGCGTCATGTCGCGGCAGCCATGCGCCAGGACGGGCTGCTCATCCTGGTTGGAGCCGATCATGGTTCCTCTGCACGCCTCGCCGATGCGCTGATGATGGATCCGGCCTGGGTTCTGCAGGAGCGTGCTTGTGGTGACGCGGCCGTCTTCCGCAAGGCCCGCGCCGTGCAGCCGGGTCGCACGATGGAAAGCCTGACGGCGGCCAGCCGCCCGGGCCGGCGTCCGCGCGGTGTGCGTCAGGGTCCGATCGCCAGCCTGATCAACCGCTTCTTCCCGGGCAAGCCGGAAGACCGGCTGCGCACGGCCAACTAATCCCGGGCGCCCCGGCCTTCCCCGGCATCCTGCGGTCTGTCGCAAAACTTTCACTGAAACGGTAATCAGGAGTCATGGTGCGGCATTAACCCGGTCTCATGACTGCAAGAGACGCCGTTTCCGGATTTGCCGCCCTGTCGCACCCCGTTCGCCTCGCCCTGTTCCGCACCCTGTGCGACCAGGCACCGGAACGGGCCTCTGCGGGTGAGCTGGCCCAGGGGTTTGATATCCCGCCCTCGACCATGACGGGGCATCTCCAGACGCTGGAACGCGCCGGCCTGATCAAGGCGGAGCGCCGGTCACGCTTCATGCTCTACTCGCTCAACAGCGAGGGCACGCGCCGGATCGTCCGTTTCCTGCTGGATGATTGCTGCCATCTGCGCCCGGAACTCGTCGGCACGGATGAAGAGGCTGAGGCCCAGGCCGACGCCCTGATGCAGGCGTCCTAACCGCCGATACCGCCATTCGGGCCACCGCCCGGTCCGCCGCCGGGGCCACCGCGCCCGCCACCGGGAGGACGGCCACGACCGCCATCGCCCGGTCCACCAGGACCGCCGCGACGCTCTTCGCGCAGGTAGGGGGCACATTCGGGCGTGGCGTCTTGGCGCTCCAGAGGCGTCGTTGTGAACGCGGCTGCCCGCGCCGTTACAGCTTGGGTGGTGTCGGCATCGATAGTGGCTGCGATCTGCGCTTCCACCCCATCATCCAGACGGTCCAGCCCGTAGGCCTGTTCGCGCCGGTTGTGCCGATAGACTTCGGCCCAATAGGCGGCGTCTTCCCGTGCTGTGGGCGTATCAACCAAGGCCAGGGCCTCGGCCAGTTCGGCCTGTGCCGCCGGCCAGCCGGCCTGGGCGGCCAGGGTCAGGCGGTCAAAGCCTTCCACCCGCAATTCGTCCCGTAGAATGTCCGGGGTTTCTTCGGCGTCCGCCTGTTTGAGGGCGCTGTAACCGGCTAGGTATTGGGCGATTTCAAAACCCTCGCCCCGCGCTGCATGACAGCGCAGCGCGGGAAGGGCTTCACCATAGCGGCCGGCATCGACCAGACGGGCCGCACCGGTAAAACCGCCGCCCGCACCACCACCAGGACCTTGGCCGGGGCCTTGCCCTCTCATTCCACCATCTCTGGGAGGAGACGCGCAGGCAATCAGCGGAATGAGAACTAGAGGGGTAAGGGATCCAAGGCGAAGCATCCGGTCAAAACTCCTCTTGTGCCGGTGCGGGCGACCTTCTCTAAACGGGCTGTGTCCGGCATTCCGCCGGAGAGAATGCGAAAAAAGTGCAGCCGGTGAATTTCACGGGTCTGCGGACAGCGTTTCTCACGCCTCGACAGGCCGGGCTGCACATACTAAGTCAGCCGCGAGGCAATCGGCGCAAGACCGTTCCAAGATTTCCACCGGGAGTGACAAGACATGACGCGTGACATCCATCATTTCATCGACGGCAAGGCCCAGCCCGGCACGTCTGAGCGTTTCGGCGACGTGTTCAACCCGAATACGGGTGAGGTTCAGGCCCGGGTCGCGTTCGCGACGGATGACGAAGTGGCGCGTGCCGTAGCTTCTGCCAAGGCTGCCCAACCCGCATGGGCTGCGATGAACCCGCAGCGCCGGGCCCGCATCCTGATGACCTACAAGAACCTCGTGGAAGCCGAGATGGACGAGCTGGCCCATCTCCTCTCCTCCGAGCACGGCAAGGTCATTGCCGACGCCAAGGGTGATCTCATTCGCGGCCTGGAAGTGATCGAGTTTGCCTGCGGCGTGCCGCACCTGATGAAGGGTGAATATACCGAGAGCGCCGGCCCGGGCATTGATGTCTATTCCATGCGTCAGCCGCTGGGCGTGGTCGCCGGCATCTCGCCCTTCAACTTCCCGGCCATGATCCCGATGTGGTTCATGGGCATGGCGCTGGCCACCGGCAATGCCATGATCCTGAAACCGTCGGAAAAGGACCCGTCCGTCCCGGTGCGTCTGGCCGAGCTGATGATTGAAGCCGGCCTGCCCGAAGGCATTCTCCAGGTCGTTCATGGCGACAAGAGTGCGGTCGACGCCCTGCTGCACAATGACGATATCAAGGCCGTTTCCTTCGTCGGTTCCTCCAATATCGCCCACTACATCGCCCAGACCTGCGCCCAGCAGGGCAAGCGTTTCCAGGCCATGGGCGGTGCCAAGAACCACGGCATCATCATGCCGGATGCGGACATGGACCAGGTCGTCACCGACTTCCTCGGCGCCGCCTATGGTTCGGCCGGCGAACGCTGCATGGCCCTGCCGGTGGCCGTACCGGTCGGCAAGGACACGGCGGACGAATTCGTTGCCCGCATGAAGGAAGAGGCTGCCAAGCTGAATGTCGGCATCTCCACCGATGGTGAGGCGCATTACGGCCCGGTCGTGTCCGCGGCCCACAAGGCCTCGATTGAAAACTGGATCCAGAAAGGCGTCGATGAAGGCGCGGACCTTCTGCTCGATGGCCGCGGCTTCCAGCTGCAGGGCCATGAAGGCGGGTATTTCATCGGGCCGAGCCTGTTCGACAATGTGAAGCCTTCCATGTCCTCCTACCAGGAAGAGATTTTCGGCCCGGTCCTGCAGGTCGTGCGTGCGGATAGCCTGGACGAGGCGGCCCATCTGCCGTCCGAGCACCAGTATGGCAATGGCGTTGCGATCTTCACCCGCAACGGTCTGGCGGCGCGTGAGTTTGCCAAAAAGGTCCAGGTTGGCATGGTCGGTATCAATGTGCCGATCCCGGTGCCGGTGGCCTATCACTCCTTCGGGGGCTGGAAGCGGTCGGCCTTCACCGACACCAACCAGTACGGCACGGACGGGATCCGCTTCTTCACCAAGATCAAGACGGTGACCCAGCGCTGGCCCACCGGTGATATCGGGGATCAGGCCTTCGTCATCCCCACCATGCAATAGCGCAGAAAAAACCCCCGGGCCGAAAGCGACCCGGGGGTTTCTCTTGCGATGGGCCTGAGAGGGGGTCAGGCCGCGCTGCCGCAATAATCCCCCAGCCATTCCAGAGCGTCGTCCCGCTTGTCGAACGTGCGGATATTGACCGGCAAAACGTCGACAAGACTGTCCAGAACGGTGTCGCGATAATCGTCAGGCCAGCGTCCAGAATAGACGTAGGCCACACGAATGCTCGGGTCGAAGGCAAAGACGGAATTCTCCAGCATTTCGCTGGTCAGGGTCGGTGAGACCTGCGGTTCGACCTGGATGCAATCAGCCAGAAGGCAGCGAAGACCCTTCTCTTTCGCGACCTCGCGGGCCCGTTCCACTGCCCAGCCCGTTTCGCGTCGTGTGACACTGCCGTTGGCCACGATCTCGACGATCCGGCCATCGGCGGTCAGGTCTACCCGTACCGCCATACTCAAACACCCATACACTTCAATTATTGCTATTACTCAGAGCAGAATAATTTTTGCGAACGGCGTTCGCCAGTATTTGTAAATGAGCAGTTGGCGGCTTTGGGGTTAACCACAAACCCTGTCTTCTATGAAAATTCGCCGCATGTTTTGAATCAATGACGTATGAGTTTTTTCCTGCCAAACCGGTTGCCAACTGGCCGCTGCAGGAAGACGATGAGTCTTGGTGACCATACCGTTAACTGTAATTTGGGGCTTGCCCAATGGCGACCTTCGACTTCCGCACCGTTCCTCATATTCATGCCGGCGCCGGCTCGGCCGCGCACTTGGCGCGCATCGCAGCGCCGCTGATCGGCGACAAGGACCGGATCCTGATCGTGACGGACAAGGGTGTTCGTTCCTTTGGTCTTCTCGATGGCGCTGTCGCCGGGCTGGAAGCGGCCGGGCTCACCGTCGCCATCAATGACAGCGTGGTCGCGGACCCGCCGGAAGACATGGTGCTTGCGGCCGTCGAGGAAGCCCGTGAATTCGGGGCGCAGCTGGTGATCGGTTTCGGCGGCGGTTCGTCCATGGATACGGCCAAGCTGGTGGCGCTTTTGCTCGGCACGGACCAGAAGCTGGCGGACATGTATGGCGTGGACCAGGTGAAGGGAGAACGCCTGCCGCTCATCCTGATCCCCACCACGGCCGGAACGGGGTCCGAGGTCACGCCGATTTCTGTCGTCACTGTAGGTGAGACGTCCAAGATGGGGGTCAATGACCCGGTCCTTTATGGCGACATGGCCGTGCTGGACGCTGAACTGACGCTGGGTCTGCCGCGTCATGTCACGGCGGCGACCGGGATTGACGCCATGGTCCACGGCATTGAGGCCTATACCTCGAAAATCCACAAGAACCCGGTGTCCGACGCGCTGGCCCTGGCCGGTCTGAAGAAGCTGCATGGTGCGATCGAGCGGGCCTGCACGAATGGCAAGGATGTCGAAGCACGTGAGGACATGCTGCTGGGCGCCCTGCTGACGGGACAGGCCTTTGCCAATGCGCCGGTCGGTGCCGTGCATGCGCTGGCTTATCCGCTCGGCGGGATATTCCACGTGCCGCACGGACTTTCCAATTCCCTCATGCTGCCGCCGGTCCTGCGCTACAACGCCCAGGTCGCAGAGCCCCTCTACACCGAACTGGCCGCGCATATCGGACTGGCCTCGCCCTGTGCCGATGCCCTGATCGCGGAGATGGAGCGGATCGCTGACGCCGTGAAGATCGAGACCCGCCTCACCCAGGTGGGCGTCAGCCATAATGACCTGCCGCGCCTGGCCGAAGATGCGATGAAGGTGCAGCGCCTGCTCGTCAATAATCCGCGCGAGATGACGCTGGATGCCGCCAAGGCCTGCTACGAGGCCGTGCTGTGATCGAGAAACGCCTGCGATCCGACTATCCGCGTTTTCGGGATCTGCCGACGCGCTGGGCCGACAATGACATCTATGGTCACGTCAATAATGCCGCCTATTACGGCTTCTTCGACACGGCGGTGAACTGCTTCCTGATCGAGGAGGCGGGTCTGGATATCCACGCGGGCGGTGTGATCGGCCTCGTTGTGGAAACCGGCTGCAATTACTTTGCGGCGCTGGCCTATCCGGAACTGGTTCAGGCCGGTGTGCGTGTCTCGCGGATCGGCAATTCCTCGGTGCGCTATGAGATCGGCCTTTTCAAAGAGGGTGAGGAGGAGCCGGCGGCGCAGGGGCATTTCGTCCACGTCTATGTCGACCGGGACACCCGCCGACCGGTTTCCTTGCCCGACGGGATGCGTGCGGCGCTGGAGGCCGTGCATGCGTGACGTCCGGCGTCCCGGCCTGTTGGTCATCGCGGGCCTCTGCGTGCTTGCGGGCCTGACCGGTGTGCTCGCCCAGCATTGGCCGGCCGGCTGACGCAAGCCTACGGCCAGATTGTCAAAAGCTTAAACCTTCATCTTGCCGGGTGACCGGGCGGCGAGGCTGTGCTCACATGCGCGCGCGTTGGGGGACGCATTCAAGTGGGGACTTGAAGACATGATGTCGATCCTGACCATGGCCGCCGCGACGCTGGTGGCCGTGCAATCCGAACAACCCGATTGGTCTGCGCTGGCCGAAGCGGATATCCGCGCCATGCATGCGGCCACACAGGCCCACCATCCCGGTCCGGTTGATGCGGAAAATCCGGACTTTGCGATCAATGGCCAGGCCGCGCTCGAGCGCGGACTTGACCTGGCTGCTCGGGTCGAAGACCAGGCCGGGTTTGCGCACGCGCTTTATGCCTATGCTTCCGCCTATCGCGACGGGCATTACGGGGTCCAGGTCGACCGGGGCGCCTCCGGCATGGAATGGCCCGGCTTCATTGCCACGCGCACGGCAGGTCAGTGGCGTCTCAATGCCCGCACTGACGCTTTGCAGAATGTGGACGGGGCCGACATCCTGTCCTGTGACGGTCGTACGCCTGACGAATGGATGTGGCACCGCGTGTTCGACTTCTTTGCCCAGCCGGCCCTCAATGCCGATTGGCAGAACCGGGCACCCCAGACGTTCATCGATCGCGGCAATCCCTTCGTCGAACGTCCGGAGACTTGCGAGCTCGACCTCGACGGCGCGCGCCAGCAGATTTCGCTGGAATGGACGCCGATCGATGGGGATGCCTGGTATGACATGGCCCGGCCCTTGCGCCGCGGCGATACCGCCGAGTTCGGCATCCGGCCCTTTGGCGAAAACGGGTTCTGGATCGGAGCGCCCACCTTCGGGCCGCGCGGTGATGACCTCGAGCGCATGCAGTCCATGATCGCCGAGCTGGCCGAGCGAGCCCCGGAATTGCGCCAGGCCGACCGCCTCGTCTTCGATGTGCGCGGCAATAATGGCGGCAGCAGTGACTGGGGCGACCAAATGGTTGCCGCCGTTTGGGGTGAGGCCTATGCCCAATACCGGCGCCCGGCAGCGTCCAGCGGTGTCGATTATCGCATTTCCGACGAAAACATCGCCCATGCCGAATACATCATCCAGCTCACCATCGACCAGAACATGCCGGATGCTGAAACCTATTTCCGTGAGGTCCTCGCCGGCATGCTGGCGGCGCGGGAAGCCGGACAGGATTTCTACCATGAGGTCAGGGATGCGGAGGATCCGGCACCGGAAGCTGACAATCCGGTTTCGGCTGACGTGTTCTTTCTGACCAATGGCAGTTGCGGCAGTGCCTGTCTGGACTTCGCGGACCGCATGCTCAACCTGGAAGGCGTGACGCATATTGGCGGTGAGACCTATGCCGACAGTGCCTATATGGAGCTGCGCCAGCTAGATCTGCCGTCCGGTCACGCCCGCCTGGGCTTGCCCATCAAGGTCTATCGCGGCCGGCCGCGTGCCTCGGGCGAGACCTATGTACCGGACATCGCCTATAGCGGCCGGGATCTGTCGACTGAAGCGATCGAGGCCTGGGTGGAAACGCTCGAGGCGGTTCACTAGCGGGCCGGGGCGGCGTGTCTTGCAGGCCGCCCCGATCGCGATCCCGTGTGTTCCCGTGCGCAGACGGGCATTGACCTTCGCGGGCGCAACATCCAAGCCTTGGCACCATGACAACGCCGCTTGAACTCTGGCGCCAGCGCGTGGACGCGGGCAGCCTGAACCCCGATCCGGACCAGGAGCGGGCGGCACAGGCGCTGACGGATCTGTCGGAACGCCTGCAGGGCTGGAAACCCGGTGCGAAGAGCCTGTTCGGCAAGCCGAAACCGGCGCCCAAGGGCCTCTATCTCTGGGGCGGGGTCGGGCGTGGAAAATCCATGCTGATGGATCTCTTCATCGAGACCGCGCCCGTGCGCGAGCGCCGCAGGGCGCATTTCCACGAATTCATGCAGGACGCCCATGCCCGCATCAATCGCTGGCGTCATCTCAGCAAGTCGGAACGCCGCCGCCAGCCCAATTATGTCAAAGGTGCCGGCGATGATCCGATCCCGCCCGTCGCGCGGGGCCTGGCCAGCGAGGCGCGCCTTCTGGCTTTTGACGAATTCCAGGTTACCGACATTGCCGATGCCATGATCCTGGGCCGCCTGTTCGAACACCTGTTTGCTGAGGGCGTTGTCGTCGTGGCCACGTCCAACCGCTATCCGGACACGCTCTACAAGGATGGCATCAACCGCCAGCTCTTCCTGCCCTTCATCGACCTGCTCAAGGCGCGGCTCGACATGTTCGAACTGGATGGCGGCGTCGACCACCGCCTGCGCCAGCTGGAGGCGGCCCCGGTCTATTACTGCCCGCTGGATGCCGATGCCGAGCTGGCCATGGACAAGGCCTGGGAGCGTCTGACGTCGGGTGCTGCCCCGCAGTCCTGCACGCTCGAGGTCAATGGCCGCGAATGGGTGGTGGAACGCGAAGTGGCGGGCGTCGCCCGCTTCACCTTCCCGGAACTCTGTGCCCGGGCGTTGGGGGCGGCAGACTATCTTGCGGTGGCCGAACGTTTTCACACCGTGCTGCTGGACCGTGTGCCGCGCCTGTCTCCGGACAAGCGCAATGAAGCCAAGCGTTTTGTCACCCTGATTGATGCCCTCTACGAGGCCCGCACCAAGCTGGTGATGAGTGCCGATGCCGAACCGGATGATCTTTATCCGGCCGGTGACGGGGCTTTCGAGTTCGAGCGTACAGCCTCACGCCTGATGGAAATGCGCACGCATGAATACCTGGCGGCCGAGCGCCCGGAGCGGGCGGCGAAAGCCTAGTCCTCGATACGGTGCCAAAGAAAGATCATGTCCGTCTCTCCGGACAGATCGGCAATGCGCGCGGTCAGGACATCTCCTGAGCGCCAGTACTCGATCACTTGCGGGAAATCATGGTCGGGATTCTCGAAACGCACTTCCTGCCAGTCCTGGCTGACCCGGCTGAAACAGGTGGGCGCGCCGCCGCCCGGCTGGGCGCAATAGCGTGTGCCATCCGCGGCTGTCTCGATCCGCATGTATTCGAACGCTATCGCGCGTCCGTCCCGGACAGTGCGGTTGAAGCCCAGCATCAGCCCGCCCTCGCCCGTGCTCCAGCTTTCCTCGACAATGGGGCCGGACCCCGAACTTCGCCAGTGACCAGCCATCCAGTCCAGGTCCAGCGATTGCGCCTGTCCTTCGGACGAAGCGGCAAGGGCCGCGAACAGGGTAATGATCCAGGTTTTCATTCGACCTCCGGTTCAGGCCAGCGTGAACCGGCTGCGATCCAGTTCCACCACACTTCTATCAGGCAGGAACAAGGATTTGAACGTGAAAGCGTCCGGGCTTGGGCCGGTCCGGGCGAGGGCGTCCAGCTTGTCCGCCGCTTCGCCGGGCGTGGGGACATGCCCCGCCTTCACCCACCACAGAGCCATGGTGGGCGTGTCGACCGACCGGAACCATTCGGCCCGCCGGTTCATGACTTTGAGATGCGCGGTCTTGAAGACGAACAGGGCAAGGCTGTCGATGTCTTGCCAGACACTCATATTCACCAGGAGGCGTGGATCGCCCAGGCCGGCGGCTTCCAGCACCCCGGGAGGCTCTGGTTCCGCATTGCGCCAGATGAAGCCCGGCATGCGCTCTGCCATCGCATTCACAGGGTCGAGCAGGTCGACAAAGGGCTGGAAACGGGGATCGTCAATATCATAGCGCGCATGGGCGATATTGATCTCGGCGAGCTGATAGTCGGCCTGGCTCATGGTGATTTCCCTTCCGTCCCCATTTGGGGGCGCAGCCGGGAGACACAAGCCTGATCCGCAAAATTAGCCGGAGACCCGCCCTGCGGCGTTTTCACTGCCTTGCCGAATGGCGGAAGCAGCGCTAGACCGGCGCGCAAGATTTTCATCGTCTCCAAAGGAGTTCCTCCCATGGCTCGAAACAAGATTGCGCTCATCGGTTCCGGTATGATCGGTGGCACCCTGGCTCACATCGCGGCGCGCGAAGAACTGGGCGATGTCGTCCTGTTCGACATTGCCGAAGGCGTCGCCAAGGGCAAGGCCCTGGACATCGCCGAAGCGAGCCCGGTTTTCGGCAAGGACAGCAAGCTGGCCGGTGCCGATGATTATGCCGCGATCGAAGGCGCCGATGTCTGCATCGTGACGGCCGGCGTGCCGCGCAAGCCGGGCATGAGCCGGGATGACCTTCTGGGCATCAATCTGAAAGTCATGAAGGCCGTGGGTGAAGGCATCGCCAAGTTCGCTCCGAATGCTTTCGTGATCTGCATCACCAACCCGCTCGACGCCATGGTCTGGGCGCTGCGCCAATTCTCCGGCCTGCCGCACAACAAGGTCGTCGGCATGGCTGGCGTGCTGGACTCGGCCCGTTTCCGCCACTTCCTGGCTGATGAGTTCGACGTGTCCGTCCAAGACGTCACCGCCTTCGTGATGGGCGGCCATGGCGACACGATGGTGCCGCTGCTGCGCTATTCCACCATCGCCGGCATCCCGGTTCCGGACATGGTCAAAATGGGCTGGTCCACGGATGAGAAGATGGACGCGATTGTCGACCGTACCCGCAAGGGCGGTGGCGAGATCGTGGCCCTGCTGGGCACGGGCTCGGCCTATTACGCCCCGGCGGAAAGTGCCATCGAGATGGCGGTTTCCTATCTGCGTGACAAGAAGCGCATCCTGCCGTGCGCCGCTCATCTGACCGGCCAGTTCGGCCAAGACGATCTCTATGTCGGCGTGCCCGTCGTCATCGGCGCCGGTGGTGTCGAGAAGGTTGTCGAGATCGAGCTCAATGCTGACGAGCAGGCCATGTTCGACAATTCTGTCGATGCCGTGAAAGGCCTGGTCGAGGCCTGCAAGGGCCTGGATCCGTCCCTCGCCTGATCCGCAAGCGGATACTGAAACAGGAAACCGCCAGCCTCCGGGTTGGCGGTTTTTCTGTGTCTGGGAGAGTGTTCAGAAAGTGCCGGTAAAGCCTGGGCCCAGGCCGCTGCCATTGTTCAGGCGCATGAGTTCGAAGCCCAGGACCACCAGGAAGGTGTGCCAGGCCAGTGGCATCCAGAGCAGGACGCCGGCGGCGCGGGAGCTGCGGCTTACCAAATGGCTGGCCAGAAGGGCATAGACCCAAAGGCCGAGTGCGATCACGAATCCGGTCGAAACATCGCGCAGGCTGAAGAAGATGATGATCTGGCTGGTCATGCCGGCCAGCAATAGCAGGACCAGAAGGCTGGCCCAGGTCCGGCTGCCATCCCGTCCTGAATGTTGGACGATCCAAAGGGCGATCACGCCGAAGGCCGGCATGAAAAGGCCGACAATATTGATCAGGGAATAGGCCGGCGCCCAATTGGGCGTGTTGAGTTCGGTCAACCAGGCATAGGCCCCGCTCGCATGCACCCAGCCGGACAGTCCGCCGGTCAGGCTGGCGGCGCCGATCAGATAGACCAGCAGGGTTACAATTCCGGGGCCGTGATGCTTGTCGGCCATCTTAATCCACTCACTCCAGGCGGCACTTCACCCGCTCGCCTTGCAAGTCCAACGCCATGAACACGGCATCAGTCCGGCGCGTCACCCTAGCCCACTCCCGGGATGGGCGTGCGGCATGGGCAGTCATAAAGAATGCGTGTAAGCATGGGGGCGATTGCAGTGCTTCCAACCCCGGATTTCAACCATGCTTCCTGTCACGCTGGAGACGGATCGTCTCATTTTGCGCCAGCCCAACATGTCGGATTTTGAACCGCTTTGCGAAATGATGGCGGATGAGGAAACCACGCGCTTCATTGGCGGTATCCAGACGCCGCCCCTGGTCTGGCGCAGCCTGTGCGGCATTGTCGGTCACTGGCAATTGCGCGGCTATGGCTTCTTCAGCGTGATCGAGAAATCCAGCGGCATCTGGCTGGGCCGGATCGGACCCTGGTATCCGCATGGCTGGCCGCAGCCGGAAGTCGGCTGGTCGCTGAACCGCGCCAGCTGGCGCAAGGGATATGCGGTCGAAGCGGCCTGCGCGACCATGGACTGGGCCTTCGACACGCTGGGCTGGGCCGATACGATCCATCTCATTCATGCTGACAACACGCCCAGCCAGGGCGTGGCCCGCAAGCTGGGATCGCGGAATTCCGGCAAGGAAGTCGAAGCGGCGGGTTTCGGCATCATGGTCGATGTCTGGGGTCAGACGGCCGCAGATTGGAAAGAGAACCGCAAAGCGCTCATCTGATCAGGGTGCGACAAGCTATCGGTCGACATTTCAGGTCCATCGTCCGACACTTGATCCAAGCGTTGTTGCGCGGGTCACGGGGAGATTTCGATGAGCATCCGGCGGATAGTGGTGGTTCTCACGGGCGGTGACACGGACCAGGATCTCCTGGCGCGTACACTTCCCCTGGCAAAGGCCTGGAAGGCGTCCATTGACGGCCTCTTCATCCGGCGCAATGCGACAAGCGGCGCGGACTTCATGGGCACGGCTTTTTCGACCTATGGGATGGAAGCTGTGCTAGAGGCGCTGGATGATGCCGCTTCGGCCGCCAGTGTGAATGCCCACAAGGCTTTCGAAGCCCTGGCGGATGAGGCCACATCTGGCGTGGTAGGCCGCTTCATCGAATTTGTCGGGCTCCCCGCCGAAGCGATGGCTGTCGAAGGCCGGCTTTGCGACCTTCTGGTCCTAGCCCGGCCCGAGGCTGATCCGGACGCCTACAACCAGCTTCTGGTCATCGAAGCTGCGGCGCGTGAATCCGGGCGGCCTGTCCTGGTCCTGCCGGCCGAGCTGGATGGTCTGCCCGATTTCAGCACCGTGACCATCGCCTGGGATGAATCCCTCGAGGCCTCACGCGCCGTTCTGGAAAGCCTGGCAATCCTCCAGGCGGCCGACACCGTGCGGATCATTCATGCCGGCGAAGACGGAGTGGAGGTCAGCAAGAGCCTGTCAGCGCTGGCGCATTACCTCTCCCTGCATGGCGTGGATACGGTCACGCAAATGGTGACGCCCGATGGCCGCAGCATCGCCAAAAGCCTGATCGACGCGGCAAGTGAAGCCGGAGCCGGTCTTCTCGTGATGGGCAGTTTCGGGGCTCCGGTCTGGCAACGCGTGCTGAGCCGTGACGAGACGACCCAAGTCCTGCGGTCGGCGCCTCTCGCACTCTTGATCGCCAACTAGGTCAGTACCAGCCCGCTTCTCGCAGCTTCGGCGCATAGGTTCGGCTGACCGGGGCCTCGATGCCGTTTTTAAGCGAAAGCGTAGCCCGGCCGTCACCGCGGCTGACCCGCTCCACCGCATCCTTGGCCACCCACCATGACCGGTGTGTGCGCGCGCCGTCCAGGGCGTCCACGGCGGTGATGGCATCACTCAAGCGCATCAGGATGAGGCAGTCGCCGGATTCGGTGTGCACTCGCAGATAATGATCTTCCGCCGACAGGGCGAGAATGGCAGCGTGGCGCAGTTTGTGCGGCATTTTTTCGGTCAGCGCCGGCAATGCGCCCGGCTGTGCATCGCCCGCGACTTCCAGATCCTGCCTTTGCTCGACCAGAAGCGTGACGACGGTCACCGCCGCAGAAATCACCCAGACAAAGAAATAGATCATGGGCAGGACGTAGAGCGGGAATGCGCCGCCCATGACGAACTGGATCAAGGCCACGG
The DNA here is from genome assembly GCF_016817355.1 of Maricaulis parjimensis. Taxonomy (GTDB): domain Bacteria; phylum Pseudomonadota; class Alphaproteobacteria; order Caulobacterales; family Maricaulaceae; genus Maricaulis; species Maricaulis parjimensis. Next base: position 418,111 of record NZ_JADOTT010000001.1, on the reverse strand, counting down.
CCGCGGTGACCGGAATTGAGACCATGAAAGAGGCTGCAAGACCCCGGGCAAAGCGCGGCCAGTCCGGCACGGTCCGCTCCAGCGTCCAGGTGCAGATTTCCCCGCAGCCGAACCCGAATGCGATCAGCCCGGTCCAGTAGATCCACAGCCAGGGCAGACCCAGGGCCGATGTATTATAAGGGGCCAGAACAGTCAGGAATGTGCCCACCGCCAGAATGGCGGCGATCTTGGGGGCCAGGGATTTGAGCCGGTCGATCATTGAAGCCCTGTCATTCGCGAAGCGCGAATGAACACCTAGCGCAATTCGCGAACCCAGACAGCCCATTTGCGCAATCTGCGTTTCGCCGCGCGGCGGGGTTGGTCATGCCTGTCTTCAACGCCGGTCACGGGACCGGGACAAGACAGGAGTTGATCGATGATGACCTCAATGATGACCGCCGCCCTGATGACGGCCCTGCTGAGCCTGGGTGCCGACAGCGATGCCAGCCTGACCGTGACGGTCGAGGGCCTGCAGACGCCGGAAGGGGCCGTGATGATGGCCCTCTATGCCGACGAAGCCAGCTGGAATGGCGGTGATGCCGTGGAGGGCCGCCGCGTGGTCGTGCAGGGACTGACCGCTACCGTCGAATTCGCGTCCCTGCCTGCGGGGGACTATGCCATCCGCATGTTCCACGACGTCGACGGGGATGGCGAGTTGGACACCAATCTGATGGGCATTCCCAGCGAGCCTTTCGCCTTCTCCAACAATGCGCGCGGCAATTTTGGCCCGGCCTCCTGGGCGGATGCCGTGTTCACCGTGTCGCCGGGCGGCAATGCCCACGCGCTGGACCTGCAATAGGGAGGGCGTGATGGCACTGAACCGCAGACATCTTCTGTCCCTGATGGCGGCCGGAAGTGGTGCCGCCGCCCTGCCGGGACTGGCGCTCGCCAACCAGCCGGTTGATCCGGTCTACGCCGCCTTCGAAGCCGCGAGCCGGGAAGACCCCTGGACGCTGGGCTTCACAGATGCACCGTCGGAAGGTTTCGACGGTGTTGCACGCCGGCTGCATGGTCGATTGCCCCGTGGCCTGGCCGGCGTGCTTCATCGCAACGGGCCGGCCCGGTTCAGCCGCAATGAATGGCGCTACCGGCACTGGTTCGACGGAGACGGCATGGTCCATGCCTGGCGCCTGACGCCGGGACGTGACGTGTCTCACACCGCCCGCTTTGTCGGGACTCGCAAATGGCAGAATGAAGAAGCCGCGGGCCGTTTCCTCGTGCCCACCTTCGGCTCCAACCCGCCTGGCAGTATCGGTCTGCGCGGACCGGACGACATGAATGCCGCCAACACGTCGGTGATGATGCTGAATGGCGAGCTTATGGCGCTCTGGGAGGGCGGCTCGGCCTGGCGGCTGGATCCGGAAACCCTGGAAAGCCGCGGATCGCGCGACTTCCATGAAAGCCTGCGCGGCGTGCCCTTCTCGGCCCACCCCAAAATCGATCCGGACGGCACGGTGTGGAATTTCGGTCAGGCCGCCTCGCATGACCTTCTGGTTCTCTACCAGATCGGTGCCGATGGCGCCCTGCGCCGGGCCGAGATGGTCGATGACATTCCCGGCGGCATGATCCACGATTTTGCCGTCACCGACCGGTCGCTGGTCTTCCTGATTGGCAATCTCGCCTTCCAGCGCATGCAAATGCCTTTCCTGGACAGTTTCGGTTGGGATGATAGTCGTGGCATGCGTGTTGTCGCCATCGACAAGGCCGATTGGTCGCGCCGCCGCACCTGGGACATGCCGCCCGGCTTCCTCTTCCATGTTGGCGGAGCCTGGGAAGATGCCGACGGCACGATCCATGTCGATGCCGCCCTGTCGGATGATGCCGAGATTGCCACGGGCCATGCCCGCGATGTCATGCTGGGAACACCGCAGCTGGAGCATCAGAGCATCAGCCGGATGCGTTTGATCACCCTGCATCCCGATGGCCGGGCGGAACAGTCGGTCTTCTCCGATGTGTGTGCCGAATTCCCGCAGGTGGATCCACGCTATACGGGCCTCGCCCGGCGCTTCACCTGGCATGTGGGATGGCCGGATGGCCATATGCGCGGAGCGACCCAGCTGGTCCAGCGCGACCTGGTCAGCGGTGCCACCCAGCGTTTCGATTTCGGCACGGATATCGTGGTCGAGGAACCGCTCTTTATCCCGAATGGTGATCGCGCCGAGGAAGGTGAGGGCTGGCTGGTCCACACCGCCCTGAACAAGCGCGAACGGGCCACGGAACTGCATGTCTTCAATGCCCGCCATATCGAGGACGGGCCGGTGACCAGCTGGCGCCTGCCCTATGCCTGCCCGCTGGGTTTCCATGGCTGCTGGCGCGGCGTTTAGGAGGGCACGATGAACTGGAACATATTCTTCAGTGTCTCGCCGGTGATCCAGATCCATGCCTTGGCGGCGCTGGCTGCTCTGGTTGTGGGCGCCATCCTGCTGCTCGGCCCCAAGGGCACACTGCCGCACCGGGCGATGGGCATAGTCTGGGCATTGCTCATGCTGGCCGCTGCCGTGTCAGCCTTCTTCATCCGCCAGATCAATGACGGGGGCTTCTCGCTGATCCATATCTTCGTGCCCCTGACCCTGGCGGGGCTTGTCGGCCTGGTCTTCTCGGTCCGGCGGGGCGCCCCCAAAGGCGCACACAGGAAGCGGGTCCAGAGCCTTTACTTCGCGGCATTGGTCATTCCGGGTCTGCTTGCCTTCGTTCCCGGGCGCTTGATGCATATTGTTGTGTTCGGCGGGTGAGGGCGACGTAATCCGCGTGTCATGATGTGGTCATGTCCCCCCGGTGAGGCTGTGGGCCTGTCGAAGGGGGACATGACATGATCAGGACACTCGGCCTTGCCGCCGCCATCGGGTTCGGACTGACCGCTGCCGTACAGGCACAGACGGTTGAGAACTGGATGGACCGGATCGATAGCACCGCTTTTGAATCCGGCGGGATTGAGCTGGATCTGCACCATGCGGGCGAAGTCGACGGTTTCATGCGTTTCGGCTGGTATGCCGAGGGCGACGAGATCGTCATCTGGGATCGCACCATGTGGGCCTCGCGCGAGATCTATGAAAGCTTCGAGGCGCGGATCGGTGGCGCTGAGCTTGACCCGCATGACGTCCATATCCGCTTCCACCAGGGACCGAATTACTACCGTTTCGACTATGGCTTTGAGCCCGGCAGGGCCGAGGGGCGCGTCGAGATCGTCCGGCCCGGTCAGCCGGAATCCGGCCAGGCACTGGAGTCGGATCTACCGGACGGCACTGTCTTGCGCGCCAGTGTCTTCATGCTGGCCGCCATTCTGCCCCTTGAGGTCGGCGAAAGCATTGCGCTGGACTGGTTTGCGCCGATGACCAATTCGGTGACGCCCATCACGCTCAGCGCGGTCGAGCGGGTCATGATCGACACGCCGTCCGGCCCGGTCGAGACCATTCGCCTGGAACAGCGCGGCGGCCAACCACCCAATGATATCTTTGTCGTCCCTGAGACGCGGGAAGTCGTGCGGATCGATATTGGCGGTCAGGACATGACCTTCCTCGCACGGCCGGAAGAAACGCCACCGGCTGACTGACGCAGACCCACTTGCCCGCAGGTCAGGCTTTTGCGACCTTGGCGGGCATGGGGGTGTTCATGCGTTTTCTTTGTCTCGGACTTTTGAGTGCGGCCTGGCTGGCCTGTATGGCGCCGGCTTCGGCCCAACGCACCGTCATGCTCGACGTGTGCAATGACACCGGCTTCCGTGTGGCGACGGCTGCCGCCTATCAGACCCGGCCCGGGGCTGAGCCGACCTTGCGGACCTGGTTCATGATCGAACCGGGGGCCTGTCTCGAAGGCGCGCTCAACGGGGTCGCAGGGGATGCGGTGGACATTCATGTGATGTCCGGCGAATGGCGCTGGCCAGCCCGGTCGGTGGATCAGATTTGGTGTGTCGGTGCCTCCGGCTCGACATCCCTCGCCGCGCCGCCGCCGTGCACGGCCGGGGGCCAGGCCCGGAACTTCCGGACCACACCGATCGAACTGACCGGTCAGCGCGGTGCCGGCGGCATTGCGGTCGGACGTGTCAGCTGGCGCATCCGGTGCAGTGATCTTGATGAGGCCGATGCGCATTTGTGCCTGGAGGCGCCGACTGACAGTCAGGGCATGGCCGAACCGGTCCGGACGCTGGAAGTCTGCAATCTCACCTCAACAGGAATGGAAGTCGCCATTCTGGAACCGGACGGGACCGGCAATTTCACACTGGAAGGCGTGCACTGGGTTGAGGGGGATGCCTGCGGTGATCTCTATCGCGGCTTTCCACGGGAGCGTTCGCTGATGGTCGCTGAAGTCGGCCGGTTTCATGAACGCCAGGAAGGCCAGTTCTGTCTGCCGATTGCCCAGCCCCGCGAAGGGCGCATGCAGGTTGAGGCCTGTGCCGAGGGTGAAGCGCCTGTTGGCTTCCGCATGCATGGATTTGGCGAACGGACGGCCCGCTACACCGCCTATGTTGGCCGCTAGGTCCGGAATTCGCGCCTCAGGTGCAGCCGGTTGAAGCCGGGCGCTGTGACACGCACACTGGTATCAGTGCACAACATCTTCCGGGGGGAGAGATGGAAACGACGGATCGGCCGGCTCAAATGGCCCGGTTTCTGCCCGACTGGCTGGTCGGCGGTGTGATCCGTCTGGCCCTGGCCCCCATGCTGTGGATGTGGGGACGGGCCCATGCCGGCACCTGGCCGGATGTCATGCCGGACATCATCCACGCCGCCTCCGTCTGGAATCTCCCTTTCATTGCACCGGCCCACCTGGCGCAGATCGCTGTCTGGGGCAGCCAGATCGCGGCAGCGCTGCTGGTCCTGGGTGTTTTGACCCGGCTGGTCGGTTTCATCCTGTTGATGGCCGCCTGGATTTATGGGGTCTGGGTGGCGCCGGAAGCCTGGCCGTTGACGGTGATGTTCGCAGCATCCAGCTTCTATCTCTTCGCCCGTGGCGGCGGCGGATTCTCCATTGACGGGGCCGTGGTCGCAACGACGCGCTAGCGGCAGGCGCGCGTAACCGGATCGCAAGACCTCGGTCGGCAAACTGCGGGAAAGGATCGGTTTTCGAGAATTCCCCGCCATGCCGCCCGAGTTGAAACAAAAGCTGAAACAAGTGCTCGCCGGGCGGTCTTCCGTCGATATGGGCCAGTTCCAGTTCCTCAATCTGGACAAGGTCCGCGAGGGGGCCGGTGGGGATTGGGAACGCCTTCGCGAGAAGGTCTATGACGTCTCCAACCATTTCATCGAGAAGCGCCTGGATGCCGGCGATGTCGTGATCCGCTGCCAGGGCGGCTATCTGATCATTTTCGAGACCATGGACGCTGAAGCGGCCGCGCTCGCCGTGTCGGAGATTGCCGAGGAGCTGGAGCATTTCTTCCTGGGCGATCGCGAGCTCAGCCTGCTCAAAGTTCTTGGCGAAGCGCGCAGCGTACCGACTGAGGAATTGCTGGAAATCGTCGCCCGCACCCAGGCAGAAGTGCCGGCCGCAGCGAAAAAGCCCAAAACGGTCAAACCGTCTGCCGATACCGAACCCGCGCCGCCCTGGAAGCGGGAAAAGCGGGCAGCCAGCGACGACAAGGCCATAACCGACTGGAAGGATGCGCCCAGACCGGATCCCAAGCCGGAATACGCGCATCGTCCCGAAGCGGTCTACAAGGAAAGCAATGCGGTCTGGGACGATATCGTCTTCAAACCCTGTTGGGACAGCCGGCGTTCGGCGCTCCTGCACAATATCTGCGTGGCTCGCCGGGTGGTGAAAGGCTTTGCCTATTACGGCCGGGATACGCTGATGGGGTCGGATGACCGCGTGCTCCACCGCAAGCTGGATGAGAGCGTGGCGCGCGCCGCCCAGCGCGGATTCCAGAAAGCCTATTCGCAGGGCTGGGCCTGCGCGATCATTGTGCCGGTGCATTACGACACGATCGCCACGCTTTCCCAGCGGATGAAATACTTCAACATTCTGCAATCCGTGCCGGAAGCCATGCGACGCTATTTCTTCCTGCGCGTGGATGGTGTGCCGAAGGGGGCTCCGCTGGGGCAGATGCAGGAAATCTTCCGCTCCATGAAGCCTTTCGGGGCTTATGTCCTGGCGCATCTGGATTTCGGGGCCGCTGACCTGAAACGGTTCGAGGGCTGTGGTGTCGGCATTTTCAGCGCCGAAGTCCCCGCGCGCATGAATGAGGATGGTCCGGCGGACAGTCAGGTCATCGCTCTGTCCGAATGGGTGGCCTCAGCCCAAAGCCACAAGGCGGAGACCTATCTCACCCAGACGTCCACCCTGGACGTGCTGGAAGCCGGCCTGTCCGTCGGCGTGCGCTATTTCTCCGGCGAGGTCATCCTTCCCGAAACCCCGCTCCCCGAACCGGCGCGGCCGCTGACCCTGTCCGAAATCCGCGACAGCTGGCACCGTGATCATGCATTGCACCTCTAGCTCAGTGACAACGGTGGCGAATGCGTTGCGCTCGGCTTGCCGGGTGTTATAAGGCAAGTCCCATCTGGCCATACATTCGCTTCATTTCCTCCCGCGAGGCCCCTTTATGAATATCCATGAACATCAGGCGAAAGCCGTTCTGAAGACCTTTGGCGCCCCTGTCGCTGAAGGCGTCGCCATTTTCTCCGCTGACGAGGCTGCTGCTGCGGCCGACAAACTGCCCGGACCGCTCTGGGTGGTGAAGTCGCAAATCCATGCCGGCGGTCGCGGCAAGGGCAAGTTCAAGGAACTGCCTGCCGACGCCAAGGGCGGCGTTCGCCTCGCCTTCTCCAAGGAAGACGTGGTCAAGAACGCCCAGGAAATGCTGGGCAATACGCTCGTCACGCACCAGACCGGCCCTGAGGGCAAGCAGGTCAACCGTCTCTATATCGAGGACGGGGCCGACATCGCGACCGAGCTCTATTGCTCGCTTCTGGTGAACCGTGAAACCGGTCAGGTGGCCTTCGTGGTCTCCACCGAAGGCGGCATGGATATCGAACAGGTCGCCGAAGACACGCCGGAAAAGATCCAGACGATCGACATCAACCCGGAAACGGGCGTGACCGCCGATGACGCAGCCAAGATCTGCGACGCGCTGGAACTGACGGGCACGGCCCGCGAGGACATGATGAGCCTCGCCGGCATCCTCTACCGGGCCTTCACCGAGAAGGACATGTCCCTTCTGGAGATCAACCCGCTGATCGTCATGGAAAACGGCCGCGTGCGCGTGCTGGACGCGAAAGTGTCCTTCGACGGCAATGCGCTCTTCCGTCATCCGGACATCATGGAGCTGCGCGACACGACCGAGGAAGACGCCAAGGAAATCGAAGCGTCCAAATACGATCTCGCCTATGTCGCCCTCGACGGCAATATCGGCTGCATGGTCAATGGCGCGGGCCTGGCCATGGCGACCATGGACATCATCAAGCTCTATGGCGCCGAACCGGCCAACTTCCTCGACGTCGGTGGCGGCGCCACCAAGGAAAAGGTCACGGCCGCCTTCAAGATCATCACCGCCGACCCGAACGTCAAAGGCATTCTGGTCAATATCTTCGGCGGCATCATGCGCTGTGACGTCATCGCCGAAGGCGTGGTCGCAGCCGTGAAGGATGTCGGTCTTCAGGTGCCGCTCGTCGTGCGCCTGGAAGGCACGAATGTCGAGAAGGGCAAGTCGATCATCAATGAAAGCGGTCTCAATGTGATCGCCGCCGATGACCTGGACGATGCCGCCCAGAAGATTGTCGCCGCCGTGAAGGAGGCCGAATAATGTCGATCATCGTCGATAAGAACACCAAGGTCATCGTCCAGGGCCTCACCGGCAAGACGGGCACCTTTCATACCGAACAGGCGCTGCAATACTACGGGACCCAGATGGTCGCCGGCGTGCACCCGAAAAAGGGTGGCGAGAGCTGGACCTCCGGTCTCGACGCCTCGGCCGAACTGCCGATCTATGCTTCGGTCGCCGAAGCCAAGGATCGCACGGGCGCCGATGCCTCCGTCATCTATGTCCCGCCGGCGGGTGCCGGTGCGGCCATCATCGAGGCCATCGAGGCCGAGATCCCCTTCATCGTCTGCATCACCGAAGGCATCCCGGTGATGGACATGGTCAAGGTCAAGGCCAAGCTGGACAAGTCCAACTCCATGCTGCTGGGCCCGAACTGCCCGGGCATCCTGACGCCGGAAGAATGCAAGATCGGCATCATGCCGGGCTCCATCTTCAAGAAGGGCTCGGTCGGTGTGGTCTCGCGCTCCGGCACGCTGACCTATGAAGCCGTCTACCAGACCTCCCAGGTCGGCCTCGGCCAGACCACGGCGGTCGGTATCGGTGGTGACCCGGTCAAGGGCACGGAATTCATCGATGTGCTCGAGAAATTCCTCGCCGATGACGAGACTAAGTCGATCATCATGATCGGTGAGATCGGTGGTTCCGCCGAGGAAGATGCTGCGCAATTCCTGGCCGACGAAGCCAAGAAGGGCCGGTCCAAGCCGACCGTCGGTTTCATCGCCGGCCGTACGGCCCCTCCGGGCCGCACGATGGGCCATGCCGGTGCCATCGTCTCCGGCGGCAAGGGTGGTGCGGAAGACAAGATCGCGGCCATGGAAGCGGCCGGCATCCGTGTCTCCCCGTCCCCGGCCCGTCTCGGCACCACGCTGGAAGACTTGCTCAAGGGCTAGTCATCAGCGACACCTGAATTGAAGAGGCCGCGCCCCATTCGGAGCGCGGCCTTTTTTGATCTAGAATCAATGATTTCCCCGTCGTGTTTTGCAGCATGGAGAATCACTGCACTAAATCTCTGTAAGTCAAAATTCTAATTCGTCGGAGTCATTCATGAGGCATATCAGTATTGGTGTGGATCGGGCGGAAGAACTTCTTTCTGAGCTAAGGGTTGAATTTGACTCGTGTTTAGCCCGAAGGGATGTTTCAGATCGCGCTCTCATTTTGACTCATGAGATTTTCGAAAGATGTTCCAACGCAATGGACCAAGTTATGTTTTTGGCTTGGTCACAGCGTGTGAAGCCGATGCTGACCGATATCGAAATTGAAAAGGCGAAAGTCTACTTTCCTGTGGCGAAGGATGAGCATTCTCTGGCATCGACGCTTGGGCGGGCGAAGTGTGGCGATTTGGGAGTGAGGGACCCCGAGTTTTACGCATTGTTGTTAGAATACCAGCCGTATCTGAACCCTAAAAAAGTCTTTCAGACACTGCGCGATCTGGCGAATGCGAAGCATCGCGGTTTGATTCCTCAAACTCGTACAGAAACCCGTGAGGTTCGAGTTTCGGCTCCTTCTGGTGGTAGCGTTTCATGGGGGCCGGGCGTCACGTTTGGCGCTGGCGTAAGCATAATGGGTGTTCCAATTGACCCCAGCACGCAGCTTCCGGTTCCAAATGACGTTGTTCGCACAGAGGTGGTGACTTGGGTCAGTTTCCTTTTGGAGGGAACCGACTTGAACGCCCTGGCTGTGTGCGAGCGGGCAGTGTCAGAGACGAAGGCCTTGGTGGCAGATTTCAGGGATCGTTTAGCGCTTTCTTGACGAGAAGTGGAAGGCCGAGGGGTGCTGGTCCTAAGCTGCCGCTTCCAGCTCGCTGCGATAGCGGCGGCTGCCGGGGATGGTTTCGCCGGTGTCCAGCGTGATGGCGACATCGCCTTCGCCGGTCGGGGTGATCTCACGGACATGGTCGCGATTGACCAGCCAGGAGCGGTGGACGCGCACGGCATCCACACCCGCCTCGCCCAGCTGTTTCTGCAGATCGGCCAGCGTCATGCGGGCCAGGTGTTCGCCCCCGGCCAGCCTGACCTCGACATAATTGCCCGCCGCCTTGGCGGTCAGGAATTCATCGGCGGCAATGCGCAGGGTGCGGCCGCCGCATTTCAGGGTCAGTCGGTGCGAGCGCCTTGCTTCCTCGCGGGCCATCAGGGTTTCCAGCCGGCTGTGTTCCAGGGCCAGGGCGACGGCAATGATCACCTGATAGCCGATATAGGTCCCCAGATCCTTGCGCGCCTCATAGAGAATTTCCTGGAAGGCGGAGGTGTGGATGAAGGTATAGGTCCCGTCATAAGCGACCACCCAGGCCAGTTTGCGCAGCATCACCATGCCACCCACATGGATGGCGACATAGGCAATATAGCCCGCGACATGCCAGGGCAGGGAGTTGAGCCAGCGTCCCGGCTCCATCGGATAGCGCACGCCCAGCGCCATCATCACCGGCGCGAATAGCGCCGTCATGAGGATGCTGGAGCCTTCCGTGACCCAGCCGACGAGGGGCGGGTGGTCGACATTCATCCGGTCGAACTCGGTGGCGATGGACAATGAGGCGATGATCCAGAACGCCACCAGGCTCATCCAGGCGAAGCGCACGGCATTCCAATGGGCGCGCTTTTCGGCAGCGCGCACTTGGTCCAGGTCCATGGTTCGGGTGTCGGTCATGGGCGGAGTCTTGCCCGCTTCCGTCATCGCGGCAAGCGCGGGCCTCGCCGCTTGTCCCGGCTCGCCGCCGCTTGCCCCTCAGAGCTGATTTTCATCCCGCGGACCTGCCGCCGGACCCTCCGGACTGTCTGGCCGGGACGGGATGGTGAGGATGGGCTGCAAAGGAGTTTGCCCATGTCTTTGTCCCCCTCCATCAGCCCCGTGGTCACGCCGTCCTCGCGCCGCTACGACCTCGACTGGCTGCGCATTATCGTCTTCATTTTGCTGATCTTTTATCACATCGGCATGTATTTCAACACAGAGGGCTGGCACGCCAAGAGCCTGCACGCCAATGATGCGATGGAGCCCCTGATGTGGCTCTCCAGCCCCTGGCGCCTGCCCCTGCTTTTCTTCATTTCCGGGGTCGCGATCCGCTATCTCGGCGACAAACTGGGTGCCGGACGCTTTGCCCTGGACCGGACCTGGCGGCTCTTCCCGGTCATCCTGTTCGGCATGTTCGTGATCGTGCCGCCGCAGACCTGGTCCGAATTGCGGATCGCCGGCGAGATCGGGCCGGACTGGTGGGATTTCTACCGCCAATATGCCGGTCAATGGGAAGGGCCCTGGCCGGTCTTCACCCCGACCTGGAACCATCTTTGGTATGTCGCCTATCTCTTCGTCTACTGTCTGCTTCTGGCGCCGCTCCTGCCGCTCCTGCGCGCCGGATCGGACAGCCGGGTGATGCAGACGCTGGGGCGCTGGGCCTCGGCCAACTGGATCGGCTCGCTGGGCCTGATCATCCTGCCCCTGGCACCCTTCATCCTTTACCGCTTCACCATCGTGCCGATGTTCCCGACCACGCATGATCTGACCGGGGATTGGGCCAATCATGCCGGCTCGCTCACCATCCTGCTCTACGGCTATGCCTTTGCCCGCAATGAGGGTCTCTGGAAGGCCATCGACCGCGCCTTTCCGCTGGTGGCGGGCGTGACGGTGACGCTCTTCGTCCTGCTCTATGCGGCTTATACGGATTTCGATTGGGTCGCCGAGCGGTCCTACCTGCTCTGGCCGGCCCGGGTGGCGCGGATCGTCTTTGCCTGGTCGATCATCCTGACCCTGCTGGGCGCGGCCCGGCGCTGGCTGAATACGGACGGGCCGTTGCGCCGCTATCTCACCCAGGCGGTCTTTCCCTATTACATCCTGCACCAGACCATCACGGTCATGGCGGGCTATGCCCTGCGCCAGGCGGGCCTGGATGTCTGGACGGAGTTCTTCATCCTGGTTTCAGTGACGGCTGGCGGCTGTGTTCTCGGCTTCGAGATTGTTCGCCGCATTCCCCTTCTGCGCCCGGTCATGGGGCTGAAATTCTCGCCGGACCCGATCCGCAAACCGGTCAACAGACCTGCCGCTGCGGAATAAGATTACAGAAAGTTTAGGGGATGGGCGGCGGAAGCCGCCTATCTTCCTTCCCGAAATCCATTCGGGGGGGACACATGATCCGATCAATCTTCAAGCTGGGCCTCGGCCTGGCCGCCGCCACCGCACTGACATCCACCAGCCTGGCGCAGGAAACCTATCGTCTGCCGCCGCAGGACCTGGTCGATATTGTCGATGCGGCACCCTCGCCCTGGACCTCGCTTTCCCCGGCCGATGACACGCTGCTTCTCATGCACCGTGAAGCCCTGCCGCCGGTCGCCGAACTGGCCCGGCCGATGGAACGCCTCGCCGGTCTGCGCCTGGATGCCACGCTGAATGGCCGCCATGGTCCGCGCTCGATTGTCGGTCTTTCCTTCATCGATCTGGAAACCGGTACGGAACGCCGCGTCGATCTTCCCGATGATGCCGGCATTTCCAACACGTCCTGGTCGCCGGACGGCTCCCAGCTCGCCTTCGTAATGACGCGCAATGACACGCTCAGCCTCTGGGTGGTCGATGTGGATACGGCGCGTGCACGCCAACTGGTGCGGTCCGGCGTGAATGCGGTCTTCTCGCCGATCTCCTGGATGCCGGATGGCGAGCGTATCCTGGTGAAACTGGTGGACCCGGACCGCGGCGACATGCCGGTTGAGCCGCGTGTGCCCGCCGGTCCGGTGATCCAGGAAGCCTCCGGCTATGAAGCGCCCGTGCGTACCTATCAGGACTTGCTGGAAGACGAGCATGATGCCGCGCTCTTTGCCTGGCTGGCGACGGCGCAGCTGGCCCTGGTCAATACGACCGGCCGGGCCCGTGTCCGTGAGCTTGGCGAGCCGGGCCTGTATTATTCCGCCGCCCCGGCCCCGGGCGGCGATTACATCCTGGTCGGCGAGATGGAACAGCCCTTCTCCTATCAGGTGCCCTGGTATTCCTTCCCGGACCGCACCTTCGTGATCGATCTCGACGGTGATGAAGTCGCCACGATTGCCCGCCAACCCCTGGCCGATAATGTGCCGATCGGTGGCGTTGTCACGGGCCGTCGCTCCATTGGCTGGCAGGCCAGTCATGAAGCCCGCCTGACCTGGGCCGAAGCCCTCGATGGCGGTGATCCGCGCGCCGAGGCCGACCAGCGCGACAGTGTCTGGGCCCTGGCTGCGCCCTTTGACGGTGAGCCGGTGGAAATCCTGCGCACGGAAGACCGCTATTACGGCACCCAATTCACCGAAATCGGCCAGACCGGCTTTTCCATGGAGTATGACCGCGATACGCGCGTTATTCGCCGCTGGCTGGTAGACTTTGCTGATCCGTCCGTCGAGCCCCGTCTGGCGGAAGAGCGCAATTACCAGGACCGTTATGCCAATCCCGGCTCGGCCCTGACCGTGCGCAATGAATTCGGCCAGACCGTGGTCGGTGTCCATGACGGCTATATGTATTTCGCCGGTGATGGTGCCACGCCGGACGGCGACCGCCCCTTCCTCAACCGGGTCAGCTTTGAAACCTTCGAGACCGAAGAAATCTGGCGCAATTCCGGTGAGAATTATGAAGAGGTGATCGGGCTTGTGGAGCCGGATGCTTCCTCTTTCCTCACCAGCTGGGAAGATCCGACCACGCCGGCCAATGTGCGCTGGCACCGGACGGGCGAGGAGACGGTGCAGATCACCGATTTTGCCAATCCGCACCCCCAGCTCAACGAAATCACCCGCCAGCTGATCACCTATGAGCGTGAGGATGGCGTCCCGCTCTCCGCCACGCTCTACCTGCCCGCCGACTATGAAGAGGGCGACACCCTGCCAGTCCTCGTCTGGGGCTATCCGCTGGAATATAATGACGCCTCGACCGCGGGTCAGGTATCCGGCTCGCCCTATGAGTTCGCCCGCCTCGCCGGCACGAGCCCGCGCTTCCTGGTGACCCAGGGCTATGCCCTGCTGGAAAACGCCACCATGCCCATCGTCGGTGATGATCCGGAAACGGTGAATGACACTTTTATCCACCAGCTCGTCCTCTCGGCGGAGGCCGCGCGCGATGTCACGGTGGAGATGGGCTTTGGCGATGGCGAGCGTCTGGCGATTGCCGGTCACTCCTACGGCGCCTTCATGACCGCCCACCTTCTGGCGGCCTCCGACGTCTTCCGCGCCGGGATCGCGCGCTCCGGCGCCTATAACCGCACCCTGACGCCCTTCGGCTTCCAGTCGGAACGCCGGACCTTCTGGCAGGCGCCCGAGGTCTATTTCGAGCTCTCACCCTTCATGCATGCCGACCAGATCGACGAGCCCATGCTCATGATCCACGGCCAGATGGACAATAATTCGGGCACCTACCCGATGCAGTCCGAACGCATGTATGCCGCCGTCAAAGGCAATGCCGGCACGGCCCGCCTGGTCATGCTGCCCTATGAAAGCCACGGCTATCGCGCCCGCGAAAGCGTCCTCCACGTGCTGGCGGAGAGCATCGACTGGCTGGATCGCTGGGTGAAGCCGGAAGTGGACCCGATGGGGGAGGAAGAGGCTGGGGAGTAGGGAACCCGTTTCTGCTCTCTTCACGGGGGGCGATGGTGACCAGTGAAGAGAGCAAGCGATGAAGGGAAGCGACTGAATGTCCCGATTATGCTGGGTCTTTGTGCTCTTACTCGTGACCGCCTTGGCCGTTTCTGGCTGTGCGACGCCATCGCGAACCCGGAATTATGAGGGCACGCCAGAAGGCTTGCGGGCTGCCAGTGAGCGCGTTTTGTCGCTACCGGACGGCATGTCGGCGATGTTCTCGGCGCGCTATTCGGGTGATCCGGCTTCCCCGGCATTCGTCGAATTCCAGCATGTCGCATCGCCAGGTATCATCAGCCGAATTGAGGCTGGTGAGGTCGAGATCATCGCCATTTCAATGATCGACAGGGACAGCCGGGACTATCGCCTTGTCGAGTATGAGGCATCCTTGGAGGGGCTCGAGCGTGCCCGGCAGGTCTATCAGGCCTTGCCTCGAGAGCAGCGCAGAAATGCCGGTATCATTGGCGTCCACTCCCTCTCCGATCAGGCGCCGACTGAGACTGTCTGGCAGTGGCGCCAATCACCGGCGCTGTATGTGACGCCGGATTATGTTTGCGGCAGTGAGGGCGCGCGCTCCTGTTTTCATCGCGATGATATCCGCCGAATCTATTGGCAATTCGGGCGGGCTGGATACCAAATCGTCGAGCCGGGCGAAAACCTTGTTGAGACCTTGCGGGCGCTGCGCAAGGACGGGCAGGCACCGGTTCACCTTGAAGTCCGCGGCTTGGCCGGATCGGCTCGTTCTGTTTCCATTCAGTCTGTTGACGAGATCGGCGACCTGGAGTTTTGCGGTTCGATGAGGCGTCTGTACGAGGACGCCCAGCGTCAATGCTTGCCCTTTGCGCAGGTGGAAAGTTTTGAGGTCTGGGACAGGCATCGGTCGGCGGGCGAGCGCGCTGCGCAGGGTGCGCTGCTTCCCTTCCACTTCCTGGGCGCTGTCGGGATGGCGACCATCATGGCGGCCGACGGCGGCGGCTAGGCTACCCAACAAAAAACCCGCCGACATCGCCGGCGGGGTTTTTCATGTTCGTTTGTCGGTGACGCTTAGTCGTCGCCCAGATCTGGCACGGCCACCGCGTGGAAGCCGGCGTCGACATGCAGCGTTTCGCCCGTGCAGGAGAAGCCGAGATCGGAGAGGAGGTAGAGCGCCGCACCGGCCACGCCTTCCATCTTCGTGTCCTGCTTCATCATCGACCATTCGCGGCCGGTCTTCATCAGGGATTTGCCGCCGGAAATGCCGGCCATGGCCAGGGTGCGCATCGGGCCGGCCGACAGCGCGTTGACGCGGATGTCCTGCGGGCCGAGATCGCGGGCCATGTAGCGCGTGGAAGCTTCCAGCGCGGCCTTGGCGACACCCATGACATTATAGGACGGCACAACGCGCTCGGAGCCCAGATAGGTCAGCGTGATCATGGATCCGCCATTGGGCATGAGATGGGAGGCGCGCTTGCCCGCATCCACGAAGGAGAAGGCGGAGATTTCCATCGCCCGGCGCCAGCCCTCGCGGGTGGTGTTCTCGGTGAAGGAACCGACCAGCTCATCCTTGCCGGCAAAGGCAATGGCGTGGACCAGGAAGTCGATCGTGCCCCACTTGTCTTCCAGCGCCTTGAAACAGGCATCCATGGAGGCGTCATTGGTGACGTCGGCCTGAACCATGAAGGGTTCGCAGGGCAGGCTTTCCACCAGCGGCTTCACCCGGCGTTCCAGCGCTTCATCCTGGTAGGAGAAGGCAATCTCGGCGCCCTGGGCAGCCAATTGCTGGGCAATGCCCCAGGCAATCGAGTTCTTGTTGGCCACGCCCATGACAAGACCGCGCTTGCCCTTCATCAGCTCGCCGGCCGGGAAAACAGTATCGCTCATCGTGACATCCCCTCTGGATCAGATGCGATCTTAGACTTTTTCGAACACCACGGTGCCGTTCGTGCCGCCGAAGCCGAAAGAGTTCGACATGGCGGTTTTCAGTTCGGCGTCGCGGGTCTCGGTGATGATCGGCAGGTTCAGCGCCGCGATGTCCGGGTCCATTTCGAACACGTTGATCGACGGCGCGACAAAGCCCTCGCGCATCATCAGCAGGGTGTAGACGGCTTCGTGCACACCGGCCGCGCCGAGCGAGTGGCCCGTCATCGACTTGGTGCCGGAGATCATCGGCGCATTATCGCCGAAGACTTCCTTGACCGCCTGCATTTCCTTGATGTCGCCAACCGGCGTCGCGGTGGCGTGCGGGTTCAGGTAATCGATCGGATTCTTGACCGTTTCCATCGCCAGCTTCATCGAGCGCACGGCCCCTTCGCCGGACGGGGCGACCATGTCGTAACCGTCCGAAGTGGCGCCATAGCCGGTGACTTCAGCGATGATGTTCGCGCCGCGTGCCTTGGCCCGCTCATACTCTTCCAGCACGACGACACCGGCGCCGGCACCGCCGACGAAACCGTCGCGGTCCTTGTCGAAAGCGCGCGAGGCCTGTTCCGGTGTGTCATTGTATTTGGTGGACATGGCGCCCATCGCGTCGAACAGGTTGGAGAGGCCCCAATGGATCTCTTCGCAACCGCCGGCGAACATCACGTCCTGCTTGCCCCACTGGATCTGTTCGGCGGCCGCGCCGATGCAGTGCAGGGAGGTCGTGCAGGCGGAGGTGATGGAATAGTTCACGCCCAGGATCTTGAACGGCGTGGCCAGCGTGGCCGAGGCCGTCGAGCTCATCGCCTTGGGCACGGCAAACGGACCGATGCGGCGCGGACCCTTGTCGCGGGTGATGTCCGCGGCCTGGATGATCGTGCCGGCGGACGGACCGCCCGAACCCATGATGATGCCGGTGCGCGGATGGGAGATGTCACTCTCTTCCAGCCCGGCTTCGGCGATGGCCTGTTCCATGGCCATGTAATTCCAGCCGGCACCTTCCGACATGAAGCGGTAGACCCGCTTGTCGACATGCTCTGCCGGGTCGATCGTCGGCTTGCCGCCGACATGACATTTGAAATTGTGCTCGACAAAGCTGTCCATGCGGCCAATGCCGCTCTTGCCAGCTTTCAGGGAGCGCGTGACTTCCTCGGCATTATTGCCGATCGGGGAAATCACGCCGAGGCCGGTGATGACTACACGACGCATTGGGGGTCTCCTCGGAAGGGTCAGGCCATTTCGCCGGGCTTGAACAGGCCCACGCGCAGATCCTTGGCGGTATAGATGGTTTTGCCGTCAGCTTCGACACGTCCGTCGCCGATCGCCATGATCAGGCGGCGCTGGATGACGCGCTTCAGATCGATGACATAGCGCACCAGCTTTGTGTCCGGCGTGATCTGGCCGGTGAATTTCACTTCGCCCACGCCCAGGGCGCGGCCCTTGCCGGGATTGCCTTTCCAGCACAGGAAGAAGCCAACCAGCTGCCACATGGCGTCGAGGCCGAGGCAGCCCGGCATCACCGGATCGCCCTTGAAGTGGCATTCGAAGAACCAGAGATCCTTCTTGATATCCAGCTCGGCCACGATCTGGCCCTTGCCGTATTCCCCGCTCTCGTCATCGATGTGGAGAATGCGGTCCATCATCAGCATCGGCGGCGCGGGAAGCTGGGCATTCTCAGGCCCCCACATCTCGCCTTCGCTGGAAGCGATCAATTCGTCGTAGGTAAAGGAACTCTGGCGGTCAGTCATATGGCCGGTCGGTTGCGCCGCAAAAGCACGGCTCGGGCCGGCTCCGGGCTGGTCATGAAAACCCGGCTGCCAAGGCTGTCCGGGTGGGGTTAGGGCAGAGCGGTATCATGCGCGCGTGAGGCGCTCAAGGCGGGGTTGCCGTCACCCGGCGCGCCGGCGGTCTCGTCGGCACCCCGTTCTTCGGGATAGACGCCCCACAAAGTCTGCGTCTGGACCCAGCCGCGATAGCCTTGGGCCTCGACCCGGCACCAGCCGGTCCGGCAGCGTTCCAGGGCCAGGACCACGCCGGCTTCGGCCACGGCCTCGACCGGCGATTCGGCATTGTCGCGGGCGTGCAGGGGCGTGTCGTCGAGGGTGAAGACGGAACGGCGGCCTGACAGGATGGAGCGGTGCATCCAGGTCACCTCGCCGCCCGGATCGCGCACGCGGCGCCAGTCCGGCGTCTCCGCGATCACTTCCATGGGCAGGCCGGCCTGGACATAACGCCAGGCAATCGGATGCGAGGAAGACGGGCCGGAGCGGCCATTGGCCACATCCACTTTCAGCGACACAAAGCGCGGCACCTGTTGGCCGGACGGCGTATCCGGCGCTGTTTCCTGAGCCTGGATGGAAACCGGCAGAACAAGGGCAAGCAAGAGGGCGAGAATACCGCGCATGGTGACAGACTCCTTCCCCCGCTTTCTCGCCCTTTCAGGGTTATTAGGCCGTAAATTTCATGCCGTTCGCAGAAGTGTGATGGTGAAAACCGCGCGTGCGACCCTATATGTGATCCGACCGGCCTGTGCCGGACCCAGTTTTTCAGGGAGGGGAAATCATGAGTTTTCGTCTGGCAATCACCAGTGTGGCCGCGCTTCTGACGGCCGGCGTGCCGATGGCGGGCCTGGTCACCAGCGCCGCATCGGCCCAGCAGGAGGCCCCCGAGGTCACCCCGACCGATCTCGGCGATGGCCTCTACATGCTCACCACCGGGATTGCGGGCAATCTGGCCCTGCTGACCGGCGAGGACGGCGCGGTCATGGTGGATGACCAGCTGCCCAATACGGGTGAGCTGATCGAAGGCGCCGTGGTCGAGATCGCCGGTGCCGAAGCGCCGCGCTTCATCGTCAATACGCACTGGCATGGCGACCATGTCGGCGGCAACGCGCACTTCGCCGAGCGCGGTGCCACGATTGCCGCGCACCACAATATCCGCAGCCGGATCGACGCCTCCGAAGCCGAATGGGCCCAGGGGCCGGCCATGCTGCCGATCATCACTTTCGGCCAGGATCTGACCTTCCACATGAATGGTCAGACTGTTGAAGTCGTCCACGTCCCGAACGCCCACACGGATGGCGATGCCTTCGTCTATTTCCGTGAAGCCGACGTGCTGCACATGGGCGATGTCATGTTCTCCGGCCTCTTCCCCTATATCGACCTGTCGGCCGGTGGCTCCGTGGATGGCTATATCGCCGCCATGGAACAGGCGCTCGCCATGGTCGGTGAGGACACCCGCATCATTCCGGGTCACGGCCCGCTCTCCGGCCCGGCCGAGCTGGAAGCCTCCATTGCCATGGTCCGCGAAGCCGCCTTCCGCGTCCGCACCCTCGTCGAGGGCGGCGCCGATCTGGAGGCCCTGCGCGAAGCGGAACCGCTTGCCGACCTCCATGATGACTGGAATTGGGGCTTCATCTCCACCGACCGCTTCCTGCAGACCCTCTACAATGACGCAGTCGGCAACGACTATTCCTACGAATAGGTAAGCGCTTGCCCGGTCACGTGAAATTCGTGACCAAGATTTAAGCCACCGACCAGTTTCCGGTGAGACAGGAGGCCCTACATAACAGGGCATGGTCTCACCGGAACAACCCCCCATCGATCCGCGTCAAACACCTCCGGCCCGCCCGCCTGCGCGGCGCCGTCCGCTCGGCTTCATGGCGGGGCTGGGCGCTGGTCTGTGCCTCTGGCTGATAATCGGGCTGGCCACGGCCAATATCGCCCTCGGCATCCTCTTCGGCCTCATACCGGGCCTCGCCATCGGCATCGGCCTCCAGATCACGGCTCAGCGCGACTGATCGCATCTCCCCCGGTTTCGCGAAAGGGTTGCAGACCGTCCGCGGGGCGGCCTAACCTGCCGTTTCTGGGGGATATCATGCTTGCTGTTTTGCGTTTGGCGGCCGTTTGGGCGGCCGTCTTCATGGCGATTGTGCCGATCGGGGTGTTCCGGGCCGAGGCGCAGCGCATTCCGTCCATGGGCGAGGGGGCCATTGAGGACTATCTCCGCCACGTCACCCTCTTGCCCCGTTTTCTCAACGCCCGGCTGTCGCCCAGCGGCCGTTTTCTCCTGCTCATCGAACAGGCTCAGTTCGAGAGCGAGGAAGACACAGTCCTCATTTTCGATTTCGAGGCTCCGGAAGGGCAGCCCATGGGCCGCCGGATTTCCGTCGGAACCAATCGCGTGCAATGGGTCGAGTGGGCGAATGAAGACCGGTTCCTGATCGCCATTGCGCCCCGCAATGCGCGATCATCCTGGCGTCTTGTCGGCCATCGCGGGCGGTTTGAGTACACCATCCCCCAATCGCGCGTGCTCACCATTGATCGCGAGACCCTGCAGCGTGTCGCCGTCCTGTTCGATAATGAAGAGGGCGAGCTGGGTGATCATGTCACGACCATGCGCAGCAATGTGACGGATTTCATGCCGGATGATCCGGACCACATCCTGATGCCGAGCACGGTCCGTGACCGCTACAGTCTTTACCGGGTCAATATCGAGACCGGTCATGCCGAGCTTGTCGAGCGGGGGAATGACCGGACCGTGGCCTGGTTCAGCGCTCATGGTGAAGCCGTGATCCGGGTTGATGAAAGCGCGCGCGGCGAACATTTGCGCTTTCATGCCCGCACCGGCCGCAACGGGTCCTGGCGTCGCATCAACACGGTCAGGACGCTGCAATTATTTGGTGGCCAGCCGGATTTTGAATGGGCGGGCCCGTCGCCGACGCCGGGTGAAATCCTGGTCCGGGCTCGGCCGGACGGTGCCGAGTATTTCGGCATCTATCGCTATGACCTTGCCAATGACCGCTTCCTGGGCGTTGTGGATGTCCGCGATGACTACGATATCGAGACCGCCCTGATTCATGGTGGGACCGGTGAATATGCGGGCTATGCCTATCACGACACCCAATTGCGCTATGAATTCGCGGATCCGGTCTTTTCAGCCCGCTATGCCAGCGTGGTCGAGGCCTTCGGCGAAGACCGGGTGGTCCAGCCCGTCTCGATCAGCGAGGCGCGCTTGGTGGTGCTTGTTTCAGGCCCGACCGAGCCAGGCACCTATTACATGTATGACGCGGCCACGGGTCTGATCGATGAATTGGTGGCCGTGAACGAGCAGTTGGCGGGTGATGCGCTGCGGCCGATGGAAACCGTGAGCTACACGGCCAGCGATGGTGTCGAGATCACCGGCTATCTGACCTCTCCGCGGACCGGCAGCCACGCAACCACACCGCTTGTTGTGATGCCGCATGGTGGACCGGAAGTCCGCGATACGCGTCAGTTCGACCCGGTCGTCCAGTATCTGGCTGCCCACGGCTATACGGTGTTCCAGCCGAATTATCGGGGCTCGTCCGGCTTCGGACGCACCTTCGCAGAAGCGGGCTACCGCCAATGGGGCCGGCGGATGCAGGATGATGTGTCGGATGGTGTCCGCTGGTTGATCGAAACCGGGCGTGCGGACCCGGAACAGATCTGTATCGTCGGTTTCAGCTATGGCGGATACGCGGCCTTGGCCGGGGCCACGCTCACCCCCGAACTCTACCGCTGCGCCATAGCCGGCGGCGCCGTCACAGACCTGGATGCCTTCCTGGAATGGAAGGACGAGTTCAGCCGGGAAGTGAGTGATTACTGGGTCGGACAATTGGGTGAGCGCCGGGCCGACCGCGATTTCATCCGGCAGACCTCACCGGTTCACCTCGCCGATCAGGCTGCCATCCCGATCTACCTGTTTCACGGTATCGAGGATGGCGTCGTACCGGTTGACCAGTCCCGTGCCATGGCAGAGGCTCTTGAAGCCGCAGGCGCTGACTATGTCTATGAAGAAGTCGCGGAACTCGGCCATTCTTGGGGTTATAGCCGTCAGTTCGTGCTGACCATGCGCAATCTGGCCGCCTTTCTTGACGACGCCATGGACGGCCAAATCGACACATTCAATCCGCATGCCGGAAAGCCTGCGACGGACGAGGACTAAGCGCCGCACACCGGGCAGGCCGGGTCCTTCGCCAGTTTCACGGTCCGGCTGTCCATGCCCAGCGCGTCGAGCAGGAAGATGCGGCCGTCCAGCGTCTCGCCGGCGCCGCAGACATGCTTGATCGCTTCCAGCGCCATCATCGAGCCGATCACGCCCGTCAGGGCGCCGACAATGCCGACGCGGGCGCAGGTTTCCGCGTCCGGCGGAACTTCCGGCACCCAGCAGCGATAGCAGGGGGCAGCGGCGGAGGCGTTG
Source organism: Maricaulis parjimensis (assembly GCF_016817355.1). Lineage (GTDB taxonomy): Bacteria > Pseudomonadota > Alphaproteobacteria > Caulobacterales > Maricaulaceae > Maricaulis > Maricaulis parjimensis. The sequence continues at coordinate 395,638 of NZ_JADOTT010000001.1, read as the reverse complement.
AACAGGGCGACTTGTCCATCCCAGCGTCCAACTGCGCCGGAGATCAGTGGAATGTCCAGCGCCCGACAGGCGGCATTCACGGCAAAGCGCGTCTCGAAATTGTCGCAGCCATCGAGGACCAGATCGGCTCCCTCGATCAGAGCCTGCGCATTGTCATCGTCCAGCGCAGCGGTCACGGCCGTGACCGCCGTGCCCGGATTGAGGGCAACCAGCGCCTTGGCACCGGTCTCCGCCTTTGGCGCGCCGACATCGGCCGTGCGGAACAGGATCTGGCGCTGCAGATTGTCCAGGCTGACCGTGTCCGGATCGATCAGGGTCAGCCGGCCGACCCCGGCGGCTGCCAGGTAGAGCGCGGCCGGTGCGCCCAGCCCGCCTGCGCCGATCAGCACGGCATGCGTCTTGCCCAGCGCCTGCTGGCCCGGCCCGCCGATCTCGCGCAGCACGATGTGGCGCGCAAAGCGTTCGATATCGATCTCGTCTGTCATGTCCGACAGGTGCGCCATCCCGGCGTGCGGATCAAGCGCCGGGATTTGACGGGCGCAGCGAAAGGCCCCGTGATAGCGTGATCGTGAAGCATCAAGCGAGGGATGATCCGGATGAAACGAGGATGTCTTGCTGTCCTGGCGGGCCTCTTCCTGGCCGCCTGCAGCACGGTGCAAACCGATCGGCCGCTGCCCGCCTATATCGGCATGAGCCGTGCGCAGCTGGAAGCCGAACTTGGCAATACGGCGCGCCAGTCCGTGGATGATCAGGGCCGTACAATCCTCACCTACACGATTGATCTGGGTGAACCGGCGGAGCAGCGCGCCGCCCTGCCCCTGGCCCCCTCCTATTGCACGCAGGGCACGCCCAGCCGGGGCGAGTATGACCGGCGCCATTATGACCGCTGCTCCCGGCCCGAACCCAATCCGGTCCGGCCCAACCCGTCAGCCTTTATCTGTCCGGTCAGTTTCACCCTGGATGGAGAATCTGTTGCGGATGTGCATGTGGACGGTCCGGGCTGCAGTCGCAATTCCGACCGGGACGGCGTGCGCGGCCTGTTCCGGCGGGTGCGTCATGACCGCCGCCATGATGCCGCGACCGGCTAGGCTTTTGCCGCAAACACCGTCAGTTTGAGCCCATGACCAGCGTCTCCCAGCTTGCGGCCGCGCGGCCCTCCCTGTCCGACCATCAGGAACGCCTGCTGGATTGGCTGGCGAGTGCGCGGCCCAATGTCTTCATCACGGGCCGGGCGGGTACGGGCAAGACCACGCTGATGCGCGAATTCCTGCGCCGGGCGGGCAATCGGGCGGCGGTCATCGCGCCAACCGGCGTCGCCGCGATGCAGGCGGGTGGGCAGACCATCCATTCCTTCTTCCATTTCCCGCCGCGCATGATTGGTGCCCGTGATATCCGCAAGGTGCGCCATCGCCGCGTCGTGCAGGCGTTGGAAACCCTGGTCATCGACGAGATTTCCATGGTCCGCGCCGACATGATGTGGGCCATCGACCGGGCACTGCGGCTCAACCGGGAACGGGATGAGCCCTTCGGCGGGGTGCAGATTGTGCTGGTGGGCGATCTCGCCCAACTGCCACCGGTCGTGCAGGGCGCCGAGGCGGAATACCTGGAGGCGACCTTTGGCGGGCCCTTTTTCTTCCATCCGCCCAGCTTCCGTGATGCCGGCTTTTCCTATGTCGAGCTGGAACAGGTCTTCCGCCAGACGGACGAGTATTTCATCAACATCCTCAACGCGGTCCGCGACGCCAATCTCAATAATGACGAGGCCGCTGATCTGAACGACCGCGTGACAGGCCGGTCCGGTCTGGAAGCCTCGCTCACCCACATCGTACTGACCGCCACTAATGAAGCCGCTTGGCGTATCAATCAGGCGCGTCTGGAAGGCCTGGCCACGCCGGGCCGTTCTTTCGAGGCCAAGGTGGAAGGCCAGTTCGATCCGCGCCTGTTCCCGGGCGAGGAACCGCTCACCCTCAAGATCGGCGCAAGGGTCATGCTGACCCGCAATGATCCCCAGGGCCGCTGGGTCAATGGCACGCTGGGGGAGGTGGAAGGCTTTGACGAGAAAGCCGTCCGCGTCCGCATCGGGGACACCACCCATGCGGTCGAGGCCCAGAAATGGGAGCGCAATGCTTATGCCTTCGATCCGGAAAAGCAGGCGCTGACCAAGACCACAGCGGGCAGTTTCACCCAGTATCCGCTGCGGCTGGCCTGGGCGATGACGATCCACAAGGCCCAGGGCCTCACCCTGGACAAGGTCTATCTCGACCTCGCCCGCCGCCTTTTCGCGCACGGCCAGGCCTATGTCGCCCTGTCCCGCGCCCGCTCGCTGGAAGGTCTGGAATTGTCACGTCCGCTTACGCCCGGCGACATCATCGCCGACCCGCGCATTTTCGATGTGAAAGCGTTTTGTGATCCGGCTCCGGCGAGTGTGGAAGCTTAGTCCGGAGGCTTTCTTCCCCATCTTATGGGGAAGTGGCCCGATGCAGGGCATCGGGTCGAAGGGGCGGCGCGAAGCGCCGAAAATCTAGCGGTTCACCGGCTTCGCCGGCCCCTCCACCCGGCATGCGCCGGGCACCTCCCCACAGTGTGGGGAGGAAAGCTTTACTCCTCGAACAGCGCCGTCGACAAATAACGCTCTGCAAAGCTGGCCAGGATCACGACGATCGTTTTGCCGGCCATGTCATCACGCTTGCCGACTTCCAGGGCTGCCTTGAGGGCTGCACCCGAGGAAATCCCGCCCGGCACGCCTTCCAGCTTGGCGGCTTCGCGCGCGAAGGCGAAGGCCTCCTCATTGGACACGGTGACGATCTCGTCGATCAGGCCGGTGTCCAGGATGTCCGGCACAAAGCCCGCGCCAATGCCCTGGATCTTGTGCGGCGAGGGATTGCCGCCAGAAAGGACCGGGCTGTCGGTCGGTTCCACGGCGACGACATGGAAGCCCGGCTTCTTGGCTTTCAGCACCTGACCGCAGCCGGTCAGCGTGCCACCGGTTCCAACCCCGGAGATCAGCACATCGGCCTCGCCGGCCGTGTCATTCCAGATTTCCATTGCGGTGGTTTCGCGGTGGATCGCCGGATTGGCCGGGTTGGAGAACTGGCTCGGCATCACGGCACCGGGCGTGGCGTCGATGATTTCCTGTGCCTTGGCGATCGCGCCTTTCATTCCCTTGGGCGCTTCGGTGAGGACCAGTTCTGCGCCCAGATGGGCCAGCAGTTTGCGGCGCTCGATCGACATGCTTTCCGGCATGGTGAGGATCAGGCGATGGCCGCGGGCCGCGGCGACAAAGGCCAGGGCGATACCCGTATTGCCCGAGGTCGGCTCGACCATGACGCTGCCTTCGCCCAGCTTGCCGGCGGCTTCCAGCGCATCGATCATCGCCACGCCGATCCGGTCTTTCACCGAGGCCAGCGGGTTGAAGAATTCCAGCTTCGCCAGGATGCGGGCCTTGGAGCCGTGCGCGTCGGCCAGCTTTTTCAGCTCGACAAGCGGCGTGTTTCCAACGGTTTCGTCAATCGAGGCATAGACGCGGCCGCGGCCGATCGGATCAGTCATGTTGGGTCTCCCATTTGGGTGGAGTTTAGAGCACGGGCCGTCGATGGCCACATCATGTCTGGTTTATTTCGTCCCCGTGGAGCCGAACCCGCCCGCCCCGCGTTCGGTCTCGTCGAGGCTGTCGGCGATTTCCCAGACGGCCTGGGTGACCGGGGCGATGATCATCTGGGCGATACGGTCGCCGCGCTGGACGGTGAATTCGGTCTGGCCGTGATTGATCAGATTGACCCGGATCTCGCCGCGATAATCGGCATCCACCGTGCCCGGCGTGTTGACGCAGGAAATGCCGTGCTTGGCGGCCAGGCCGGAGCGCGGACGCACCTGGGCTTCATAACCGGCGGGCAGGGCAATCGCGATCCCGACCGGGATCAGGCGCCACTCGCCCGGCGGAATGGAGACCGGCTCATCGGCGGGAACGGCTGCGCGCAAATCCATGCCGGCCGATTGCGGAGTCTCATAGGCCGGCAGGGCCAGGCCTTCATAATGCGGCAGGGGCAGGATTTTCACGGAGACGGTCATGGTCGGCTTCCCTCGGTCAGAATCGGCTGTGTGCATTGGGGCAGGCCTGCCGCACGGGGGCAAGCGCAAGCCCGGTTTTCCCCGCAAGTCTTCCACAGGCCAGCGCCGGTCTGTGGGGAGATGTGGATCAGTGTGGATAAATGCTAGAGCGCCGCTGCGATCTCTTCGGCCAGGGCGTCCGCAACGGCCTGTTTCGGCATGCGCGCCCAGCTCTCCACCCCGTCGGGCGTGACCAAATGGATGGCATTCTCCGTCCCGCCCATCACATCGCCGGACACATCATTCGCCACGATCCAGTCACAGCCCTTGCGAATGCGCTTGGCCTTGGCGAGGGCTTCCACATCGTGGGTTTCCGCGGCGAAACCGATCACGAGGCCGGGGCGCTGGGCATCGAGGTTGGAGATCGTCTTGAGAATGTCAGGGTTTTCCGTCAGCGGCAGGCTGCAGAAGTCCGACTTGTCCAGTTTCAGCTTCTTGTCGGCCCGCTCGGCCGGACGCCAGTCGGCAACAGCGGCCACCGCGATGAAGACATCGGCCGGCAGGGCCGTCTCGACCGCGGCCAGCATCTCCAGCGCAGTCTCGACATGCACGGTTTCCAGCCCGTCCGGATCGGCCAGCGCCGTCGGTCCGGCCACCAAGGTGACTTTCGCGCCCAGGGCGGCGCAGGCCTTGGCGATCGCATAGCCCTGCTGGCCGGAGGAATGATTGGAGATATAGCGGACCGGGTCGATCGGCTCGCGCGTCGGCCCGGCCGTGATCAGGACATGCCGCCCCTTCAGCGTGTCAGCCATTGAGACGGCCTTCGATCACTTCGGCGATGGCGATGGGGTCGGCCAGGCGTCCCGGACCAAACTCGCCGCAGGCCATCTCGCCCTCATCCGGTCCGATGAGTTGGACCCCGTCATTTGTCAGGGTTTTCAGATTCCGCTGCGTGGCGGGGTGTTCCCACATGCGCACATTCATCGCCGGCGCCATCAGCACCGGCTTGTCCGTGGCCAGGAGTGTGGTGGAGGCCAGGTCATTGGCCAGACCGTTGGCGGCCTTGGCCATCAAATCGGCCGTGGCCGGGGCCACAACGACGAGGTCGGCCGAGCGCGAGAGCTCGATATGGCCCATCTCCGCTTCATCGGTCAGGTCGAACAGATCGCTGTACACCTTGTCGCCGGACAGGGCGGACAGGCTCAGCGGCGTGACAAATTCTGCGCCCGCTTTGGTCAGGATGCAGCGGCTCGCAATGCCGCGCTTTTTCAGCTCGCGGATGAGTTCAAGGCTCTTATAGGCGGCGATACCACCACCAATGATCAGGAGGATGCGCGGTTCGGACAAGGACAGGCTCCCGGATTGACGGGCAAGAGGTAGCCGGTTTGTCACGATTTCCCAAGCGCCGGGAGCGCCGTGCGGATCAGGTTCCCGTGAGCAGGTGCTGAATCTTCACCACATCGCTGTCCAGCGCATTGCGCTTGTCCATGCGGTGGCGATGGAAGGCGCCCATCGTCTGCTCCATGTCGAACATGGTGATCCGCGTCAGTGCAATCAGGTCTTCCGGTGACAGTTTGCGGCGGTCCTGAGAGGCGATGTCGATGATCCGGGTGAGCAGGTTGGAATAGCCGGATGTGTAGACATGGGAGTCAAATTCCAGCTTCGCGTGACGTTCGCCCATCAGATCGGTCACCTGATAGTAGAAATCGTCGAAATGGCAGGAGAAGAGCCGGTCGCAATGCGACAGCATGCCGGCACTCAGATAGGTGATGTTCTCCGGAATTTCGTAATAGTGCGCGACTTCCGGATTGCCCATCAAATGGTCGAACAATCCATCCAGAGCCTGTTCCGCATAGGCCATGAGCCGCGGTTTCAGCCGCCGGATCCGGTCCGTCGTCTCTGTATCGAGCCGGAAGAATTCGCGCTGAAGCGCACGGTGTTCTTCGATGTCTTTGTGCAACCTGTTCATGAGAGACAGGTCTGCACACCTTTTCTTTAGGCGGCGTGTAAAGAAAAGCGAAAATTCTATCGAAACAGGTAAACCATCAGCCCGCCGAGCGCGGCAGCGCCGCCCAGCCAGGCGAGGCGCAGGGCCCAGGGGCGGATTTTCGGGCCGCCGCCCAGTTTCAGTTCACCGGCTTTCAGTTTGGTGGCGATGTCCGACCAGTCCTCGATCGCCTTGGGCAGGAGGCGGACCGCATCATGCAGGCGGACCAGGTCCTCGCCGAGATCGCGGATCCGGCCTTCCGGCCCCAGCTCCCGCCGCATCCAGCGTTCCACGATCGGAGCCGCGGCGCCCCACATGTCATGCTGCGGATCCAGTTGGCGGGCCACGCCCTCGCACTGGACCATGGTCTTTTGCAGCATCACCAGTTCCGGCCGCAGGCGCATGTCGAACAGGTCGGTGATCTCGAACAGCTGCAGCAGGACGCGCGACATCGGCACTTCGTCCGCCTTCTTGCCGAAGATAGGCTCGCCGACAGCGCGCAGGGCGCTGGCGAAATCATCGACCGAATGGTGCGCGGGCACATAGCCGGCGGCGAAATGCGCGCGGGCGGCGGCCTGGTAGTCACGGGTCAGGAAGCCGTGGAGGATCAGCGCCAGGAAGCGCCGTTCGGCCCGGCCGATCCGCCCCATGATCCCGAAATCGACCGCCCAGACATCGCCTGTCTCGTCGGCAAACAGGTTGCCGCCATGCATGTCGGCATGGAAGACGCCGCGATCCAGCGCGGTGGCCAGGAAGGCGCGGGTCAGTTTGGTTGCCAGGGCGGCACGGTCCAGCCCGCTGGCGGCCATCCGGTCCGTGTCCGAAAGCGGTATGGCGTCAATCCATTGCGTGGTCAGCACCTGTTTGGACGAGCGTTCCCAGTCGACATCGGGGATGTGATAGCCCTCTGCCACCGCAGACGCTTCTGCCAGTTCGGACGCAGCCGCCGCTTCCAGGCGCAGATCGGTCTCCACCGTCAGGGAACGCGACACGGTCTCCACAAATTTGCGCGGCTCCAGCCGCCGGCTCGCCGGAAAGAAGCGTTCAGCCAGGGCGGCGCCCAGGGAGAGGGTGCGGATGTCGCGGGCGATGCGTTTTTCAATGTCCGGACGCAGGATTTTTACTGCCACATCGCGCCCGTCCGGCGTCTTGGCCCGGTGCACCTGAGCAATCGAGGCGGCGGCAACCGGCGGTCCCAGCTCGGCGAACAGCGTGTCGGACTCATCGCCGAACTCCGCCTTGAGCACGGCGCGGGCCTTCTCGTCGCCGAAGGCCGGCATCTTGTCCTGCAGGCGCGCCAGTCCGCGGGCAAAGCGTTCACCCACGACATCACTGCGCGTGGCGAGAATCTGGCCGAATTTCACATAGGACGGGCCCATGCGTTCCAGCGCGCGCGCCAGGCGCTCACCCGGATTTTCCGCCTGATCCCGCCGCGCGAACAGGCGCAGTGTCGTGCCCAGAAGGCGGGCCGGGGCTGGATAGACGGACTGATACTCTGCCGGCAGCACCGCATCATGGCGCGCCAGGGTGAGAACGGCCCGCACAAGGCGGGCAAAGGAGGCGAGGCTGGACAACATCAAGGCCGGTTTAGTGTCCCGCAGCGCGCTTGGCGAGCGTGACGTGAAGTCGCGCGGGCGATGTGGTTGAGTTTTTTCCGCTTCACCGTAACTGGACGGATGGCGCACACGATCAAACTGGAAGCGGAAGGCCGCTGGGCTGACATATACTATCGGGGTGAAGTGCATTCCGATCATCCGGCCCAATTGATCGAGGCCATGGTGAAACTGCCGGGCTGGACGCCGCGCTGTGACCGCATCATCCACTATGATGATGCACAGCTGGGCGAGATGACAGCGCTGGAATTCCGGACTGCGGCAGCCCGGCTCCAGGACGTGATTACCCGCCATTACGGGCCGTCCCCGAATTTCTCTGTCCATGTCTGCAGCAATCCGATGCAGCGGCCCATCCTGGAATACTGGATGACGCTGGGGCGCTCGATCTATTCACCCGTTCTCAATCTGGTGGATACGGAAAAGGATGCCCGGGAATGGCTGGTCCGCCAGCGCGCGCCGGGCGGGGTGGCGGATCAGGCCCAACCCGTGTGAAGGGCGGCGATCCCGCCGGAGAAATTCGTATAGCTCACCCGGTTGAACCCGGCTTCGCGCAATTCGTCCGCAAAACTGTCCTGATCGGGGAAGCGGCGGATGGATTCCACCAGGTATTGATAGCTGTCACGATCCTTGGCGACCCATTCGCCGAGGGTCGGCATGACGTTGAAAGACCAGGCGTCGTAGATCTTTTCCCAGGCGCGGCTGGTCGGCCGGGTGAATTCCAGGCACAGGAAACGCCCACCCGGTTTCAGCACGCGGCGCATTTCCTTCAGCGCCGAAATGCGGTCGGTGACATTGCGGATGCCGGTCGAGATCGTCACGCAATGGGCGGAGCGGTCTTTCAGCGGCAAGCATTCCGCATTGCCCGTCACCCAGCTGATGCGTCCGGCCTGGGCCTCGCTGACGCCCCGCTTCACGCCCGCGCGCAGCATTTGCTCATTGATGTCCAGGACCACGGCTTCGGCCTTGCGCGGATCACCGCGGCGTTCGCCGGCACGGTCTGCCTTGGTCAGGAAGCTGCGAGCCAGATCGCCCGTGCCGCCCGCCACATCGATCAGGCGCTCGCCCGGCTGCGGATTGGCGCGGGTGATCACCATGTCCTTCCAGACCCGGTGCACACCGACGGACATCAGATCATTCATTAGGTCATAGCGACGTGCCGAACGGTCGAACACGCCGCGGACCAGGCCCGCCTTTTCGGTGCGGGGCACATCGGTGAAGCCGAAGGAAACGGTGTCTTGGGTCGAACGGTCGGTCATGGCGGCGAACATAGACGTCCTGCGTCGTGGCGGAAAGCGGGCCAAGCGGTTGCTTTTGTCGCAGGCCGTCTTGGGGCTGGCCTTCACCGAAAACGCTATCTATCAGTGGGTTCCAATTGTCCTGCACCAGAGGATGGTACCCGATCATGCCCGAGCTTCCCGAAGTTGAAACCGTGCGGCGCGGTCTGGTTCCCGCGATGGAAGGGCGCCGGATCGAGGCGGTTACGCTGAACCGGCCGGATCTGCGCTTTCCCTTTCCGGACCGGTTTGCCGAACGCCTGACGGGGCGGCGGGTGGAGCGGCTCGACCGGCGGGCGAAATATCTCCTGATCCGCCTGGATGACGGGACCAGCCTGCTGTCACATCTGGGCATGTCGGGCCGATATTCGATCGAGGCGGAGGCTGGCACGCGCCAGCCGGGCGATTTCGTCCACGCCGAACCGGCCAATCCGCGCCACGACCATGTCGTGCTGGCGATCGAGGGCGGCGTGACGGTGCGCTATAATGATCCGCGCCGCTTCGGCTTCATGACGCTGTATGAAACCGCCCGGGAAGAGGCGCAGCCCTTCCTCGCAGGGCTTGGGCCGGAGCCAAACTCCAATGCCTTCTCTGCCGCCTATCTGGATGAGGCGCTGGCCGGGCGCAAGACGCCGATCAAGGCGGCCCTGCTGGACCAGCGCATCGTCGCGGGTCTGGGCAATATCTATGTCTGTGAGGCTCTGCACCGGTCCGGCATCTCGCCACGGCGGCAGGCGGCCAGCATCCCCGGCAAGCGGGCAGCCCGGCTGGCGCCGGAAGTCCGTGCCGTGATCGATGAAGCCATTGCCTCAGGCGGATCCACGCTCAAGGATTTCGCCGCCGCTGACGGTGCTCTGGGCTATTTCCAGCACCGTTTCCGCGCTTATGGCCGCGAGGGCGAGCCCTGTCCCAATCCCGGTTGCGAAGGCCAGATCCGCCGTATCGTCCAATCCGCGCGTTCAACCTTTTTTTGCCCCTCCTGCCAGCGATAGGGGGCTAGGCCCGGCAAGACGGGAAAGCGCAGGCTGGGTTCCCGGCATGCTTTTGCCGTCATCTCGCCTATAAGCTGTGTCACACAGTGACACCCTGATATGGAGTTCTCGCCCATGAGCCTTGTTCCCACGCTTCGCCGCTCGGCGGCCGCCCTCGGGTTTTCAGCCGGCCTCGCCATCGGTCTGGCCGTGCCGGCGCAGGCCCAGGAAGGTGTCGATTATGCGGCCATCGAGGCCAGTCCGGCGCTTTGGCATGTCGGCGATGCGGATTCCGACATCTATATTTTTGGCACATTCCACATCCTGCCGGCCGATCTGGACTGGCAGTCCGACACCGTGATGCAGGCCTTCGAGGCCTCCGACGTCCTGATGCTGGAAGCGGATGTCCATTCTCCGGAGGCCCAGCAGGTGATGCAGGGGCTCATCCCCCAACTGGCCTTCAATCCGCCCGGCGTGACCCTGTCCTCCATGCTGGACGAGGAAGGCCGGGCGCTGCTGAACGAAATCGCCCCGCAATTGGGCGCCGCTCCGGCCATGCTGGAGCCGATGCGCCCCTGGTTTGCCCAGGTCGTTCTGGCCGTCGGCCAGATGCAGCAAATGGGGTTCGATCCCAATGCCGGTGTCGAGATGCGCCTTCTGCAGGCGCGCCCGGGTGACATGACCATGGATTATTTCGAAACCGCCGAAGAACAGCTCGGCTTCCTGGCGGGCCTCTCCGACGAGATCCAGGCGGCTGGCCTGGTGGAAAGCCTGCGGGAGATGGAACGCCTTCCCGAACAGCTCGACGAGATGGTGCTGGCTTGGGCTGAAGGTGACATGGAAGCGATCAATACCCTCCTCCTGGAACAGATGCAGGGCGAGGCACCGGACGTCTATGACGCCATCATCGTGCAGCGGAACCATGCCTGGATTCCGCAAATCCTGGAGCGTCTGGAGGGTGAGGGGGCCTATTTCATCGCGGTCGGAGCCGGCCATTTGCCCGGCGATGAAGGCGTCATCGAGCTCCTGCGTGAGCACGGTCTCAGCGTGACGCGCCAATAGGCAGACCCGCGCCGCCATGACTCTTGTAGGGTTCCCGGTATCGACGCTGGGAGCGCGCTGGGGTATAGCGGCGCCGATTTTCCCGCGCGGGGGATGCCGCGCCGTCACATGGAGTGCCGAATGGCCTACAAGACGCTACAGGTGAAAACCGAAGGCCGGGTGGGTGTCATCACCCTCAACCGTCCCGAGGCCCTGAATGCATTGTGCGACGAACTCACCACGGAACTCACGGCCGTTCTGGCCGGCTTCGAGCGTGATGAGGCGATCGGCTGTGTCATTCTCACCGGATCCAAGAAAGCCTTTGCCGCGGGCGCAGACATCAAGGAATTGCAGTCGCGCGACCAGGTCGGCCTCTACATGCACGATCCCTTTGCGGAAACGTGGGAGTCCGTGGCGCGCTTCCGCAAGCCGATCATCGCGGCCGTGTCCGGTTATGCGCTGGGCGGTGGTTGCGAGATCGCCATGATGTGCGACTTCATCATTGCGTCCGAAACGGCCAAATTCGGCCAGCCGGAGATCAATCTTGGCGTCATGCCGGGTGCCGGCGGTACGCAGCGCCTGCCGCGCGCTGTCGGCAAGGCCAAGGCAATGGATCTGTGCCTGACCGGGCGCATGATGGATGCCGAGGAAGCCGAGCGCGCCGGTCTGGTGTCGCGCGTTGTCCCGGCTGATGACCTGATGGACGTCGTCATGGAAGCGGCCGAGCTGATTGCAGCCAAGTCCCTGCCGGTCGCCATGATGACCAAGGAATCCATCAACCGCTCCTTCGAGATCGGTCTGACGGAAGGTATCCGCTTCGAGCGTCGCGTCTTCCAGGCGCAATTCTCGCTCGAGGATCAAAGCGAAGGCATGGCGGCTTTCGCGGAAAAGCGGGCGGCGCACTTCAAGCACCGCTAGGGCATGATGCCATTGAGCGGTTGACGGCCCGGCCACGAAGGCCTATACGCCGCCGCTCACGGATTTCACCGGGTCATTTCGCGGCCCGGCACGACGAAGAGGTTAGGATCGATGGCCAACACCAACTCGGCCAAGAAAATGGTTCGCAAGATTGCGCGTCGCACGGCCGTCAACAAGGCCCGCCGTTCGCGCGTGCGGACTTTTGTGAAGAAGGTCGAACTGGCGATCGCGTCCGGCGACCAGGCTGCAGCCAAGACCGCTCTGGTCCAGGCAGAGTCGGAACTGATGCGCGCTGTGTCGAACGGCGTCGTCCACAAGAACACCGGTTCGCGCAAGGTTTCGCGCCTGTCGGCCCGTGTGAAGGCGATGGCGTCCTAAGCCAGTCTTTACCGACGGAATTTTGAGTACGCCCGGGGCACACGCCCTGGGCGTATTTTTTTGTCTGCAGCTCAGCTGGCGACCGGCCTGATCTGCAAAAACCGGCTCATGTGAGGAATTATTTTAATCCTCATACGGAGGGGTTGCCAAACCCGTTCCGACTTGATCCACGGCCCTCGTTTGTGGGGTTTTGGGTGGCGAAAAGCGACCAATAATTTTGTCACAAATCTGTCGCAAAACACAAACATCGATCCGGTCACGGATTTCTCGTGTCAAGCGAAGAATCTCTGATTCGAAGCGTTGAATCCGGTTGACCGAAAATGGGGAAGGCGTAACCTTTGGACCACTGAGGGCGATCATCCCCATGCGGATAACATTCCGGGTCTGACGGCCATTTCTGCGGCGTCGGGCAGGGGAAAATTTGGCCGAAATTACAAACACATGGCTTGCGCTGAGTGCGTGGGGACAAGAAAAGTGTGGCGAACGATGGCGTATAACAAATTGGCTGTGGCAGAAGCCAAGACCGCAGGTAGCGAAGTCGAAGTTTCAGGGGGAATTTCCGCAACTTGGCGGCAGGTGCGGGCACATCTCAGGGAAGAGTGTGGTCCGGCCATTTACTCCCAGGAGATTGCACGGCTGCGTGTGCGTGTGTCCGAGACCGGCGCGATTATCATCGTCGCTCCGAGCACGTTCAATCGCGATTGGGTGGAAGACCATTGGGGTGCCAGAATTCGTGCCATTTGGGCCGAACTGGACACGACCCACCGGGCTATTCACCTGCTCGCTGAAGGCGACCAGGAAACTCAGCCGAAAGTTGCGGTCCCGGCCTCGCGGTCCCGCGCGCCTGCCCGTGTCGCGGAAGCGCCGTCTGCGCCGCTGACCGTCGAGCGCGCGCCGTCTTCATCGGACTCTGCGGCCGATCTCCAGGCTCTTGGCGAGACGCGCTTCACCTTTGACAGTTTCCGTGTCGGCCCGGCCAATGAAGTGGCCGCCGCCGCTGCACGCACCGTCGTGGGTGCCCAGACGCCGCCTTTCAATCCGGTTTTCTTCTACGGCGATTACGGCGTCGGCAAGACGCACCTCATGCATGCGGTGGCCTCCGCGTTTGAGCACACCTCCCGTCCGCGCAAGGCGCTCTATCTGACGGCTGAGGAATTCCTGTCCGGTTTCGTGTCCGCCATGCGGGCCCGCGACACGATCTCCTTCAAGGAACAGGTGCGCAGCGTCGATGTTCTGCTGATCGATGATGTCCATTTCATCGCCGGCAAGCCCAAGACCGAGGATGAATTCCTCAACACGGTCGCGGCCCTTGTGGCGGAGAACAAGCAGGTCGTTCTGGCCTCGCACCGGCCGCCGTCGGAGCTGCCGGTCGCGGATGAGCGTCTGCGTTCCCTTCTGACCGGTGGTCTGTCCTGCCCGCTCGGCAAGCCGGACCTGGACCTGCGCCGCCAGATCCTCGATTGCAAGATCGCCCAGGCCAAGTGTCACTATCCGGTGCTCGACGTGCCGGAGCCGGTACGCGACTTCCTGGCTGCGCGCATCACGACCAGCCCGCGCGAGCTGGAAGGCGTGCTGAACAATGTCATCTGCCGGACAGCCCTGCTGGGCCTGCCGGTGACGATGGAAGCCGTATCGACCGCGCTGCGCGAGCTCTCGCTGAGCTCGGAGAAACGCCTGACCGTAGACGAGATCCAGAAGGCCGTGGCCGCGCATTTCGGTGTCACGCCGGCGGATATCTGCTCCAAGCGCCGGACCCAGAGCGTCGTGCGTCCGCGTCATGTGGCCATGTATCTGTCCAAGACGATGACCACGCGATCCCTGCCGGATATCGGCCGCCGCTTTGGCGGGCGGGACCATTCCACGGTCATCCATGCGGTCAACAAGGTCACCTCCATGATGGAGTCCGGAGACCCGATCTCGGATGATATCGACCGGCTGACCCGCGAACTCCAGGGCTGACCGGGTTCGCGAATACGGTTAACGAGAACGCGCTGACGCTGGAGAAATCTCTTGCGAAGGCGCGTTTTCATGTATCCTCTTTGGTCCACCCTGATTTGCACGCGGGTATTTCGCCCGCCGTGCCGTCCCTCAAGACGCCGATGTCAAATACGTTGAAAGCGGAACGCGAGACATGAAGCTGACGATCGAGCGCGCCACCCTCCTCAAGGCTCTTGGCCATGTTCAGGCCGTTGTGGAGAAGCGCAATACCATTCCGATCCTGTCCAATGTGCTGATCTCGGCCGGTCCGGACGGTGCCAGCTTTGCCGCGACCGATCTGGATATCGAGATCCTGGAAACCACCAATGCCAGCTGCGAGGGCGAAGGCCTGATCACGGCGCCGGCCCATACGCTCTACGACATCACGCGGAAACTTCCCGATGGAGCCGATGTCACGCTGGAGATGAATGGTGGCGATCCGCGCCTCACCCTTCGGGCGGGCCGGTCCAACTTCAACCTGCCCTCCCTGCCGCCGGGTGATTTCCCGGTCATGCCGACCGAGGATCTGGAGCACCGCTTCCAGATGCCGGCCAAGGAGCTGGCGCGTCTGATCGACAAGACGCGTTTTGCGATCTCCACCGAAGAGACGCGCTATTATCTCAACGGCATCCATCTGCACGCCGCCGACCAGGATGGCCGCAAGACGCTGCGAGCCGTTGCCACGGACGGTGTCCGCCTGGCCCTGGCCGAGATCGACCTGCCGGACGGTGCCGATGGCATGCCGGCCGTGATCGTGCCGCGCAAGACCGTCCAGGAAGTGCGCCGTCTCCTGGAAGACGCCGATGAGGATGTCGAAGTCTCCGTCTCCGAAGGCAAGATCCGCTTCCGCCTTGGCCGCGCCGTGCTGACCTCGAAACTCATCGACGGGGCCTTCCCGGACTATGAGCGCGTGATCCCGCGCGGCAATTCCAAGGTCATGTCGGTCGAGAACAAGCGTTTCGCCGAAGCCGTCGATCGTGTTGCCACCATCTCGGTTGAGAAATCGCGCTCGGTGAAACTCACCCTGGGTGAGGACACGCTGACCCTGGCCGTGAACAATCCGGAAAGCGGTCAGGCCGAGGAAGAACTCGCCGTCTCCTATTCCGAAGACGGTTTCTCCATCGGCTTCAATGCCCGCTACATGCTGGATGTCGCCTCCCAGATCGAGGGCGATGAGGCCCGCTTCCATTTTGCTGACGCCGCCTCTCCGGCCCTGGTCACCGATAGTGGTGATGCCGATGCGCTTTATGTGCTGATGCCGCTCCGCGTGTGACGCAGGCCGACGACGCATACGGAACTGACCAGCCGCCGCCGGTGCCACCGGCGGCGGTTCGTCGTTTGCGGCTCACGGATTTTCGCAGCTATGCCAGTCTCGATCTGGAGCTGGAGCCCGGCCCGGTCGCCCTGTTCGGGGCCAATGGGGCCGGCAAGACCAATCTGCTCGAAGCCCTCTCCTTCCTGGCGCCGGGCCGGGGTCTGCGCTCCGCCGGGGCTGATGGCGTGGCCCGCAAGTCGGATGGCGACCAGGCCGCGAGCTGGGCGGTCTTTGCCGAAGTGGAAACGCGGGACGGTCTGATGCGCCTCGGCGTGGGGTCCGGCGAGTCCGGACGGCGCCAGACCCGGATTGACGGCGACCCGGCCCCGCAGGGCGAGCTGGCACGCCTGGTGCCGATGATCTGGCTGACCCCGGCCCAGGACCGCCTTTTTGCCGGCCCGCGCGCCGACCGGTTGCGCTTCTTCGACCGTCTCGTCTATGCCGCCGATCCGGCTCATGCCGAAGCGGCAACGGCCTATGAGAAAGTCCGCACCCGCCGCCAGCGCCTGCTCGATGAGGGCCGGGCTGATCCGGCTTGGCTGGACGCGCTCGAGCAGGAAATGGCCGGACATGGCGTGGCCATGGCGGCTGCCCGGCTGGATGCGCTTATCCGCCTTCAGGGCGAGATCGATGCGCGGCCGGAAGGCGTGTTCCCGCAAGCCGATCTGGCTCTGGACGGGGCCGTCGAGGCGGATCTGGCCGGCGGGTCGGATGCCGGTCAGGCGGAAGATCATTTCGCCGCCGCCCTGCGCGAGGGCCGCGGCCGGGACGCCATTGTCGGCCGCACCCTGACCCAGGGACCGCACCGGACCGAACTGGTCGCCCGGCATCGCGCCAAGGACCAGCCCGCCTCCGATTGCTCCACCGGTGAGCAGAAAGCCCTCATCCTGACCCTCGCCCTCGCCCAGGCCCGGGCGCTGGGCCAGCAGGGCGGTCTCGCCCCGCTCCTCCTGTTTGACGAAGCCTGTGCGCATCTCGACGCGCCGCGGCGCGAAGGCCTGGCCCGGGAAATCCTGGCCACGGGTTCCCAGGCTTGGCTGACTGGTGTGGAACGCGTCCTGTTCGAACCCTTTGGCGACGCAATCCAGTATTTCGAGATCGACGCCGCCTCGCTCACCCGCCGCTAGACCTGCAGGCAGTTATTCCGCGACTTGCCCGGATTGCGGGCAATCCGCTTTTCTCTTGCAGTCATAGTCGCTTGAATTTGCTCCGCGCTCCGAAAAACGCTAATCCTCAAGGCGTTCTTCGGGTTCCATTCACGCCGCCATCCAGAGCAGGCGAGGGCACACCACAGGCCCGGCCCGAACCGGTCAGCTGCTTGCAGACCGGACAGCCAGGACACGAACTTACAGGGACGGTGCGGATCGGCGCGCCGTGAGATCGCGAGGCTGTGTCCAGCCTGTGCGATCCAGCTGCAAGGGTGATGCGTGGCGTTCAACGAAATGCATGATGAAGCGGGCGCCCCGCGCGAGCCGTATGAGGAATATACGCGCTGGCTGTCCGATTACACGCCGGCCGAACTCGCGCGCAAATCCCGCGAGGCGGAGACATTTTTCCGGCGCACCGGCATCACCTTCAATGTCTATGGGGCCCGCGATGCCGATGAGCGCCTGATCCCTTTCGACATCGTGCCGCGGGTGATCTCGGCTCGCGAATGGGCGCGGCTGGAACGCGGTATCGAACAGCGTGTACGCGCCATCAACGCCTTCCTTCACGACATTTATCACAAGCAGGAAATCATCAAGGCGGGCCGCCTGCCGCTCAACCTGATCGCCAATAATGACGCCTTCCTGGCCAAGATGATCGGGGTTTCTCCCCCCGGCGGCGTTTACACCCATATCGTCGGCACGGATCTGGTCCGCACCGGACCGAATGATTTCTACGTTCTGGAAGACAATGCCCGCACGCCCTCCGGCGTCTCCTACATGATCGAGAACCGGGAAACGATGCTGCGCATGTTCCCGGAGCTCTTCTCCCGGGTTCCGGTTCAGTCCGTGGGGGATTATCCGGTCAATCTGCGCCGCGCCCTGGCCCGCAGTGCGCCTCCGGCCAGCCGGGGTGCACGACCGGTCATCGCGGTGCTGACGCCGGGCATCCACAACTCCGCCTATTTCGAACACGCCTTCCTGGCCGACCAGATGGGCGCGGCCCTGGTGGAGGGGCATGATTTGCGTGTCGTGGATGGCCGTATTGCCATGCGCACCACACAGGGCTTCACCCCGATCGATGTCCTCTACCGCCGCGTGGATGATGACTATCTCGATCCGCTCAATTTCCGCGCCGACAGCGTGCTGGGCGTGCCCGGCATCATGGACGTCTACCGGGCTGGCGGGATCACGATCGCCAATGCGCCGGGCACGGGCGTGGCCGATGACAAGGCGATCTATTCCTACATGCCGGAGATCATCGAATTCTACACCGGCAAACCACCCATCCTCAAAAACGTCCCGACCTGGCGCTGTGCCGAGGCGGATGCCCTGAAATACGTGCTTGAACATCTCGATGAGCTTGTCGTGAAAGAGGTCCACGGATCGGGCGGCTACGGCATGCTGGTCGGACCGGCCGCGAGCAAGAAGGAGATCGCCGCCTTCCGTAAAAAGCTCGAGGCCAAGCCGGCCAATTACATCGCCCAGCCGACCCTGGCGCTCTCCACCGTTCCGGTTCTGACCAAGTCCGGCCTGTCGCCCCGCCATGTCGATTTGCGCCCCTTCGTCCTGGTCTCGCCGGACCGGATCAATATCACGCCGGGCGGGCTGACCCGTGTGGCGATGAAGAAGGGCTCCCTGGTGGTCAATTCCTCCCAAGGCGGCGGCACCAAAGATACCTGGATCCTGGAGGACTGATATGCTGGGACGGCATGCCTGCGGCCTCTACTGGATGTTCCGCCAGCTGGAGCGCGCCGAAAACACCGCCCGCCTCGTCGAGGCCGGTTTCCGCATGGCCCTGACCCGCTCGGTCAGCGCCGAGGGCGAATGGGAATCCATCATCACCACGGCCGGATGCCGTCAGGCCTTCCTGGAAGTGCACGACAGTTTCGAAACCGCCCCGGTGATCGATTTCATGATGCGCAGTGCCGACAATCCGGCCAGCGTGCTCACCCTGTTCGAGAATGCCCGGCGCAATGCGCGCCAGGTCCGCACCTCGCTGACCCGCGATGTCTGGGAGGCGGTGAATGAGGGCTGGATGACGCTGCGGGAACTCCTGCGCCGTCCGGTGAAGATCGCCGAATTGCCCGCCATCATGACCGCCATCCGCCAGCAAAGCGCCCTCGTGCGCGGCCAGCTCTACGGCACCATGCTCCAGGATGACATCTTTGCCTATGCGCGCCTGGGAACCTTCGTGGAGCGCGCGGACAATACGGCGCGCCTGCTGGACGTGAAATACTACGTCCTCCTGCCGGCCACCTCCTATGTCGGGTCCGAGCTGGACAATGTACAGTGGGAGACCGTGCTGCGCTCGGTCTCCGCCGACCGCTCCTATACCTGGCTGCATGGCGGCGACAATGATCCCTCCGAGATCGCGGACTTCCTGATCCTGGACCGGCACATGCCGCGCTCGCTCTATTATTGCTGCTGCGAGATCGTCGACAATCTGGCCTCGCTGGAACGCGAGTATCACATGCGCAAGCCCTGCCACGACATGGCCGAGGAGGGTCAGGCCCGCCTCAACCGGCTGTCCATCGACGACATCTTCGCCGCCGGCCTGCACGAATTCATCACCGACTTCCTGTCCCGCAACAATGCGCTGGGCCGGCAGATCGAGACCGATTACCGCTTCTACGAGTAACAGACGATGCAGCTGACCATCGCCCACCAGACCCGCTACACATTCGAGACGCCCATTCCCTACGGGCTGCAGCAGGTGCGCCTGCGCCCGGTCTGCAGCGGGACCCAGAGCGTGTCCGACTGGGAGGTCTCCATCGAGGGCGGAAGCCTCCAGGCCCGCTTTCCCGACGAGCACGGCAATGCGGTCGATCTGGTCCGGGTCGATCAAGGCAGTCGGGAATTGATCATCTCCTGCCGCGGCACCGTGGACACGAAGGACACGTCCGGCATGTCGGGTCCGCACGAAGGGCCGGCACCGCTCTGGTATTACACGCGCCAGACCGATCGCACCCGGCCGGGTCCGGCCATGCGCAAGCTGGCCAAATCCGTCGAGGGCGAGAGCGGGAATGCCCTGGCGCGCATGCATGATCTCTCCCGCCTGATCACGGAGAAGATCCGCTATGATATCGGCGCAACCCATGTCGCCACGTCCGGTGAAGAGGCCGCCGCCGCCGGTCATGGTGTGTGCCAGGACCATGCTCATATTTTAATTGGCATCGCCCGTCAGATGGGCCTGCCCGCCCGCTATGTCAGTGGCTATCTCATGATTGACGGCCTGATCGACCAGGAAGCCAGTCATGCCTGGGCCGAGGTGCATGTGGAAAGCCTTGGCTGGGTTGGGTTTGACCCGTCCAACGGGATTTCACCGGACGAGCGCTATGTCCGCGTGGCGACCGGTCTGGATTACGCTGAAGCCGCCCCCATATCCGGCGTGACCTATGGTGGCGGCGAGGAAACCCTGCTTGTCACCCTGCAGGTCCAGCAGTAACGCTGAATCGGCGTTTTTGGAGAATGATTCCCTGTGACCTATTGCGTTGGTCTTCGCCTCAATACGGGTCTGATCTTCATGTCGGACACCCGCACCAATGCGGGCGTCGACAATGTCTCCAAATTCCGCAAGCTCTTCACCTGGTCCGTGCCCGGCGAACGCGTCATCACCATCATGACGGCCGGCAATCTGGCGACCACCCAGGCGGTCATCAATCTGCTGGAAGAGCGGTCGAAAATCCCCGACGAACGCAATCCGACCTTCCTCGAGGCGCCGACCATGTTCCAGGTCGCCACGATTATCGGCAATACGCTGAAGGAATGCGTCCGCGACCAGGCCGGTGAGGGTCCGGTCTCGGAAAGCCCGTTCAGCGCCACGCTGATCGTCGGTGGCCAGATCAAGGGCATGGAGCCACGTCTCTTCCTGGTCTACCCGGAAGGCAATTTCATCGAGGCCAGCGAGGAAACGCCCTTCTTCCAGAGCGGCGAGACCAAATATGGCCGTCCCATCCTTGTGCGGGCCTTCGATCCGGCGATGAGCATGGAAGCGGCGGTGAAGCTGCTCTACGTCTCCTTCGACAGCACGCTGAAGGCCAATCTCTCTGTCGGCCTGCCGCTGGACATGCATGTCTACACCGCCGACACGCTGGAGGCTGGCATCCAGCGCCGTATCGAGCCGGATGACGAGTATTTCAACCAGATTTCCTCCGGTTGGAGCGACGCCCTGAAAGTCGCCTTTGACGCGCTTCCGGATTTCAAGTTCTAAGGCTCGCATGAGCCTGGAAAACCTCCTCCTCTTTGCCGGTGCCCTGCTGATCCTGTTTGTCACGCCGGGGCCGGGCATTGCCGCGATGATCGCGCGCACGCTGGATGCCGGCCCCTGGCATGCGGCCATGTATGGCGTGGGCATCCTCACCGGCGATATTTTCTGGTTCACCCTGGCGGTGACCGGTCTGGCCGCCATTGCCGACCAGCTGGGCGCTTTCTGGCTCGCGGCAAAGCTGGTCGGGGTGGCTTACCTCTCCTGGATGGCGTTTCGCGCCTTCTGGAGCGCCTGGACAGGCGCCAGGCCCAAACCGGTCTTCAAGGCCGGCTCGAAAACCTCCTGGGCAGCGACCTATATCGCCGGCGTGGCCATGCCGCTGTCCAATCCCAAACCGATCGCCTTCTATCTCACGCTTGTGCCGGCCTTCATCCCGCTCGAGGCCATCACCCTGCCGACCTATCTCCTCATGGTCGCGATCATGGCCCTGCTCGCCGTGCCGACGGCCGGGGCCTATATCGGCGGCGCACACAAGGCCCGCGACTGGATGACCCGTCCCGCCGTCCGCCGCGGCGCGGATATCGTGACCGGCTGCGTCATGACCGCCATCGCCCTCGTGCTTCTGGTTGCGCGCTGAGACTCACGCGTACGCGTACGCGCGCGTGTGCGCGCGAGTGGTCACAGACCGGCGAAACCTGTACAACAAAACCATGACGGAAGAAGCGAATCAGGAATACGGCGCCGACTCGATCAAGGTCCTCAAGGGCCTCGATGCCGTGCGCAAGCGCCCGGGCATGTATATCGGTGATACCGATGACGGTTCCGGCCTCCACCACATGGTCTACGAGGTCGTCGACAATGCGATCGACGAAGCCCTGGCCGGCCATTGTTCGGAAGTCGTCGTGCGCCTGCACGCGGACGGATCCGCCTCTGTGCGCGATGATGGCCGGGGCATCCCGACCGACATCCATGCCGAGGAAGGCGTGTCTGCCGCCCAGGTGATCATGACGCAGCTGCACGCCGGCGGGAAGTTCGACCAGAACTCCTACAAGGTGTCCGGCGGTCTGCACGGTGTCGGCGTGTCCGTGGTGAATGCCCTGTCCGACTGGATGGATCTGACCATCTGGCGCGGCGGCCAGAAACACTACATGCGCTTCCGCCGCGGCGATGCCGAGGAAGACCTCAAGGTGATCGGCGATGCCGAGGGCCAGAAGGGCACGGAAGTGCGTTTCATGCCGTCCGAGGAAACCTTCTCCATGATCGAGTTCGATCGCGACACGCTGCAGCACCGCCTGCGCGAACTCGCCTTCCTGAACTCCGGCGTGAAGATCACGCTGAAGGATGATCGGGGCAATGAGCCCTTCTCCGACACGATGGAATATGAGGGCGGCGTGGCGGCCTTCGTCTCCCACCTCGACCGCACCAAGACCCCGCTCTTCACCCCGCCCGTCCTGATCCAGGGCGAGCGCGATGGCGTGACGGTCGAGGCGGCGCTGGAGTGGAATGACAGCTATCACGAGAATGTCCTCTGCTTCACCAACAACATCCCGCAGCGCGATGGCGGCACGCACCTGGCCGGTTTCCGCGGCGCGCTGACCCGCATCATCAATTCCTATGCAGCCTCGTCCGGCCTGGCCTCCAAGGCCAAGGTGGCGATCTCCGGGGATGATGCGCGTGAAGGCCTGACCTGCGTGCTCTCGGTGAAGGTTCCGGACCCGAAATTCTCCTCGCAGACCAAGGACAAGCTGGTTTCCTCCGAAGTCCGTCCCGCCGTTGAAGGCGCCGTCGGTGAGGCGCTGGCGGAATGGTTCGAGGAACATCCCAACGAAGCCAAAATGGTGGTCGGCAAGATCATCGAGGCGGCCGCAGCCCGCGAGGCCGCCCGCAAGGCGCGGGAATTGACCCGCCGCAAATCGGCGCTCGACATCACCTCCCTGCCCGGCAAGCTGGCGGACTGTCAGGAGAAGGATCCGGCCAAGTCCGAACTCTTCATCGTCGAGGGTGACTCAGCCGGCGGTTCTGCCAAACAGGGCCGCCACCGCGAGAACCAGGCCGTCCTGCCGCTGCGCGGGAAAATCCTCAATGTCGAGCGTGCGCGCTTCGACAAAATGCTCTCCTCCGACCAGGTCGGCACGCTGATCACGGCGCTGGGGACGGGCATTGGCCGCGACCAGATCAATTACGAGAAGCTGCGCTACCACAAAGTCATCATCATGACCGATGCTGACGTGGACGGCGCCCACATCCGGACGCTTCTTCTGACCTTCTTCTACCGGCAGATGCCGGAGCTGATCGAGCGCGGCTATCTCTACATCGCCCAGCCGCCGCTCTACAAAATCGCAAAGGGCCGGTCCGAGCGCTATGTGAAGGACCAGGCCGAGATGGATGCCTACCTCATCGAGGAAGGTGTATCCGAGGCCACGCTGACGTTGAAATCCGGTGAGGTGATCTCCGGTCAGGATCTGGCCGAACGCGTGTCGGCTGCCCGCGGCGTCAAGCTCTCGGTCGACCGCATGACTGCCCGCGCCCCCGGTTTCGCCCTCGAGGCCGCCGCCCTGGCCGGTGCGCTCGTGCTGGAACCGTCTGCCGAAGCCCTCAAGCTCGCCGCCGACCGTCTCAACGCCGTCTCCGATGAGGGCGAGGATAATTGGTCAGCCGAAATGGGTGAGGGCATGGGCCTCGTCCTGTCGCGCGAAGTGCGCGGCGTGACCGAGACCATCGTGCTCGACGCCAATCTGCGCGAGAGCCCGGATGCGAAACGCCTGTCCGAGCGGGCCGCGACCATCGCTGCCGATTATGCCGGTCCGGCCATCTTCGCGCCGAAATCCGGCACGGTCGTGATCAATTCGCCCAGCCAGCTCATCGATGCCGTCACCACCGCCGGTGCCAAGGGCATGAAGATCCAGCGATACAAGGGTCTGGGCGAGATGAATCCGGGTCAGCTCTGGGAAACCACGCTGGATCCGAATGCGCGTTCCCTCCTGCAGGTCTCGGTGACCCATGCCGACACCGCCGACGAGCTCTTCACCAAGCTCATGGGCGATGTCGTCGAACCACGCCGCGACTTCATCCAGGAACACGCGCTCGAGGCCGAAGTCGACGCCTAGGCGCGTCCTCACGCGCACACGAAAACGCCCGCCGGTTTGCACTGGCGGGCGTTTTTGTTGGAGCTTGCGGACCTACAGCCCTTCCTTGCGGGCCTTCAACCAGTAGACCAGGCCGAAACCGGCGGTCACGATGGCGATCATCCAGCCATATTCCCCCGACCAGGCCGACGTGTCGTCATTATAGGCGGTCAGCGGCTCGAAGATCTTCTGGATGAAGACATTGTGGGCCGCGTGGAACATCACCGCCGGCCACAGGCTGCGGGATTTGAACGTGTAATAGGTCATCACCACGGACATGCTGGTGATCATGATGGTGAAGACCGTCATCTGGGTCAGGGCATCGCCACCGCCATACCAGACCACGACCGGCCAGTGCCAGAAGGACCAGATCAGCCCGGTCACCAGCGCCACCATGCCGAACGGCATCACCTTGCGCATTTCCCAGACCAGAAAGCCGCGCCAGCCGATTTCCTCACCGACCACCGTGCTCATCGCCCGGATCGCACCCACCGTGCCCAGCAGGGCCACCATGACCGCGATCAAACCCCATTGCGGGATGTCGGCCAGACCCGTCTCGGCCCGCCATTCGCCGATCGTTTCCATGTCCGGGAACCCGCCCAGGCCGAAGGCATAAATCAGACCATAGGTGATGCAGACATAGACGACCGGGACCAGAAACCCCTTCGCATTGAAGCGCCAGCGCCCCCAATTCCAGGGCAGGCTGCGGATCGAGCGGCCGCGGATCAGCAGGGTGGCAAAAGCCGCCATGGCCGGCATCCACATCAGCGGTCCGACATAGAGGCTGGTCGGGTTCAGCGTCACCAGCGCCCAGTGAAAGACGGCGCTCGTCGCGCCGACGATCATCAGGAAGATCGTGATGGATATCCACGCATCTCGGCGTGTCTCGGTCTCGGTACTCATATCGGCTTCCCCGGCCTGTGATTGATCCGGAGTGTGTCCCGCATCCGCCCTCCCGGCAAAACGGGGAACCCGCATGAGGTCATCCCGCCGACTGCACGATCGTTCAAAAACGGCGGTAAGTTCCCAGCCGGCTCCCCCTTGTCATCCCTGCCGAATGCCCCGCGAAAGCGGGGCGCAGAGCAGGGACCCATCTCCAGGCGCCTCGCTTGTGCAGGCATGGGTCCCGGATCTCCAACCGGCCCAAGGCCGGGCATCCGTCCGGGATGACAAGGGGTGAGCTCGTTTCGGTCCCGAGCCTTCGAAAGAAGGATCAAGGCAAGTTGAGTTCGAAGGAAGCTTGGGCTCCAGTGCAGGCGTCTTCCGGCTCAAATGTCCAGCGTTCGACGGCGCGCGTGACTGCGGTGAGCACAATGGGATAGAGCAAGGTCTCGGCCTCTACCTGCACATTGCTCACTCTCCCGTCACTACCGTCAGGCCTGATATCGAAAATGGCCGTCGCGGAAATGGGAAACAAGTCAATGTAGGCTGGCGGCGGGCAACCACCAGCCATGCAGGGCAATTCCGGTTCGATCCTCACTCGAGGCTCCGGAGCCGGGATCGGGCAGGCTTGCAGCTCTAACCCCGCCACAATCGTGACCAACCAGAGCATCAATGAGCCTCAGCCCAGCTCGCCCCCGCCTTGGCATCCACTTCCAGCGGCACGCTCAGTTCCAGCGCCGGCGCACAGGCCTCGCTCATCACCTTTGAGGCCAGGGCGATCAGGTCCTGTGCCTGGTTTTCTGGCACTTCGAAGACCAGTTCATCATGCACTTGCAAGAGCATGCGGGCGTCCAGATTGGCGGCCTTGAGGGCGTCGTCCATGCGGATCATGGCGCGGCGGATGACGTCGGCGGCTGAGCCCTGGATCGGGGCATTGATGGCTTGGCGTTCCGCGAACATGCGCATGTTCGGATTCTTGTCCTTGATCGAGGGGAAGTGGGCGCGGCGGCCGAAGATTGTCTCGACATAGCCCTTCTCCTTCACCTCGGTCTTCATGCGCTCCATATAGTCCGCAATGCCGGGGAATTTCTCGAAATAGGCCTCGATGAAGGCCTTGGCTTCCTCGCGACTGACATCGATCTGATTGGCCAGGCCGAAAGCGGAAATCCCGTAGATCACGCCGAAATTGATTGCCTTGGCCTTGCGGCGGACCATCGGGTCCATGCCCTCGATCGGTACGCCGAAGACTTCCGACGCCGTCATGGCGTGGATGTCCACCCCGTCGCGGAAGGCCTGTTTCAGACTGTCCACGCCGGCGATATGAGCCAGCAGGCGCAGCTCCACCTGGGAATAGTCGGCCGCGACCAGGCAATTGCCCGGCTCGGCGATGAACACCTCGCGGATCTTGCGACCGGCCTCGGTGCGGATCGGGATGTTCTGCAGATTGGGCTCGGTCGAGGACAGGCGCCCCGTCGTCGTCGCCGCCAGCGAGAAAGAGCCGTGCACGCGCTTGGTCGACGGATTGATGTGGTCGAAGAGCGAGTCCGAATAGGTGGATTTCAGCTTCTGGTATTGCCGGTATTCCAGCAGCGCCACCGGCAGCTCATGCCCCTCGGCCGCCAGCTGGTCCAGCACGGCCGCATCGGTCGACCAGGCGCCGGTCTTGGTCTTCTTGCCGCCGGGCAGGCCCATCTCACCGAACAGGATTTCCCCGATCTGCTTGGGCGAGCCCAGATTGAACTCGCGCCCCGCCGCTTCATGCGCCTGCGCTTCGGCGGCCGCCATTTTCTGGGAAAAGTCCGAGGAGAGCTGGCGCAACTGGTCCGGATCGACCTTGATGCCCGCCCGTTCCATGTCCGAGAGCACCTTGGCCATGGGCCGTTCCAGCGTCTCGTAGACCGTCGCCTTCTTCTTGCCGACCACGGCCGGCTTCAAGATCTCCCACAGGCGCAGCGTCACATCGGCGTCTTCCGCGGCGTATTGCGTCGCCTTGTCCAGCGGCACCTTGTCGAAACTGATCTGGTTCTTGCCCGTGCCGCAGATTTCCTTGAACGGGATGCAGGCATGGCCCAGATGCAGCTCGGCCAGCTCATCCATGCCATGCTTGTGCAGGCCGGCATCCATCACATAGGACAGGAGCATCGTGTCGTCATAGGGCGCGACATGGATGCCATAGCGTGACAGCACGCCCAGATCATACTTGATGTTCTGGCCCACCTTCAGGACGGTCTTGTCCTCCAGCAAATCCTTCAGCGCCTTCAGGGCGGTGTCCATGTCCAGCTGGTCCGGCGCCTTGCCGGTATCAAACATGTCGCCCGTGCTCGCCGGATCGACATGGGCCAGCGGGATGTAACAGGCCACACCCGGAGCGGTCGCCATCGACACACCGACCAGGCCGGAGGCCGTCGCGGAGAGGGCATCGGTCTCGGTATCCACCGCCACCACACCCGCCTCGCGCGCCCGCTCGATCCAGGCGTTCAGCGCCTCCATCGTCGTCACGCACTCATAGGCATCGCGATTGATCGGCGCGGTCGCATCACCGGTCTCGTCCGCCGCCGGTCCGCCCAGCGCCTCTTCCACCTTGCGGGTGAAAGTGCGGAATTCCATCTCTTTCAGGAAGGGCACCAGGACTTCGGGATCGGGATCGCACAGACCGAACTCGTCCATGTCCTCGACGACCGGCGTATCGGTTTTCAGCGTCACCAGCTGACGGGAAATCCGCGCATCCTCGGCGTGGGCCAGAAGTTTTTCGCGGCGCCCCTTCTGCTTGATCTCGCCGGCCCGCTCCAGCAGCGTGTCCAGATCACCATATTCATTGATCAGCAGGGCGGCGGTCTTGATGCCGATCCCCGGCACGCCCGGCACATTGTCGACACTGTCCCCGGCCAGGGACTGGATATCGATCACCTTGTCCGGCCCGACGCCGAATTTCTCGACCACTTGTTCCGCCTCGATGCGCTTGTTCTTCATCGCATCGAACATCTCCACCTGGTCAGTGACCAGCTGCATCAGATCTTTGTCGGAGGACACGATGGTCACTTTCGCGCCCTTGGCCTCGGCCTGGCGGGCATAGGTCGCGATGATGTCGTCGGCCTCGTAATTCTCCAGCTCCACACAGGGCGTGCCAAAGGCGCGCGTCGCATCGCGGATGATGGAGAATTGCGGCACCAGATCCTCCGGCGCCGGCGGCCGGTGCGCCTTGTACTGGTCGTACATCTCATTGCGGAAGGACTTGCCGGAATGGTCGAAGATCACCGCCAGGTGCGAGGGCGCATCCTCGCCCTTCAGATCTTCCAGCAGCTTCCACAACATGTTGCAGAACCCCTGCACCGCTCCCACCGGCGTCCCGTCCGTCCGCGTCAGCGGCGGCAGCGCATGATAGGCCCGGAAAATATAGCCCGACCCGTCGACCAGATAGAGATGGGAGTTCTCGTCGATGGGCTTCTTGATGGCCATGGCGGGGATCCTCTTCGCATGCGTCGCGCGAGGTTAGCCTGACCCGTCCGGGGCGTCATCCGGGGAGGTCAGATTTTGGAAGGGGCCGTAAATTGCTAGCGTCATTGGGCTTGCTCACGCAAGAAGTCTTTGATTTTACTAACCTGCGCGACAGTTCGCCCTTTAAAATCCTGCAGAAGAGTGGGATAAAAGCTGCGCTGACGGGCCCATTGGTTTGCGTGTGTTTCACCAATTGCCCTAGCTCGCATGCAGGTGCCAATTGCGAGGCCTAAATCGTGTGAATCGTTTATAGGTAATTTGTCTGCGCACAATTTGCATGCAGACCAAAGATGAAGTGAAGAAGAATGGCAGTTCGGTTCGAGTCTCTTGATACTCTACGCTACTTGTTCGCGGCGATTGTTGTACTGGGTCATGTCGTCGGTTGGCGGGAAACGTTTCTTGGAGGGGGGTTGGCCGTAGATTTTTTCTTTGTGCTTTCTGGTTTTGTGTTGGCACACGGATTTATCAACAAGGGTAGTGTTTCTTTTGGTGACTTTGTTTCTCTGAGGTTGGGGAGAATGTATCCTCTATACATTCTGTCACTCGTGATTACGATTCCTCTATGGCACTACATAAATGACAGGTCTCTAAACTATTACGATTTAATAAAAAATGTATTTTTACTGCAGAATATCATACCTGGTTCTGGAAATGGATATAATTACCCTTCTTGGTCTATTAGTGCTGAGTTGTGGGTAAATATTGCACTATTATATTTTCTCTTCAAAAAGAACTCTGCGCCAATCGCGATTATTTTGTGTTTTGCGTCGATTTTGGTGTGGTTTTCTTCTGCCGAGAATATTAGCCATGCGCACTCCGAAGAGGTGTTCCTGACCACTGTTGGTTTTTTTAGGTGTGTCGCAGGGATATCTGCTGGCGTTGTGACTTATAAGGCTTTCGCTTACGTCAACACGAGAAGGTGCGATAATCAGGAGAAGAGTTATTTGAGGCAATCAGTTTGGACATTGCTAGAGTTTCTAGCCATAACGGCTGTAATTTTATGTATTTATGTTCAGAGACTTCAGTTGCATTATGTTGCTGTCTTAATCATGCCTATCGTAATCTTTATTTTTGCTCTGAATGGTGGTTGGCTTTCTTCCTTGCTGAGTTGGCGAGGGGTCGCTCGTATCGGGGCTTACTCATACGGGGTCTATTTGTTACATGTCCCGGTTCTCTTTTCCTTTCGCGCTGTGGGTATAATGGAGCATCGCGGCAACGATTTGTTGGACGGATTTACAGTCTTGCTAGTGGCGACTTTGTTGTCGATTCCCGTCTATCATTGGCTTGAGCGTCCTGCGTTGCGCATGGTTAAAGGGTTTGTCGTTAAGGTCTGAGCCCAATGCGATTTTGAAGTAGGTTGGGTGCTCAAATCAGCCTCGCATTGTCGATGCCAACGCCCGATTATCCACCGAGCCCTAATCGAACGCCTCAGTTTGAGGCTCAGAATCACCTGTCCCCCATATCGCTCCCAACTTATCCCCACTCCCAAAACCTGTGGGACACTTTTCTCGACTTCCGGGAAGAGAGGCGCGAGCTCAGTCCCTTGTGCTCGGAGGTTTGCGGAGCCTGTCCGCGCGAGGGGGTGACATCCCGAGCTCCGGCAGGGCGTCCGGCCCGGTCTGACGGCACTAAACGCCCGACCCGAATACCGGCCGGATTGGAAACGGGGGCGAGAGCGTTCGGGAAATCTCCGCGTGCGGGAGACCTGTCAGGTCACTCACACTCATAGCAAAATCCGACCCGTCAGGTCTCCCGCACACCTCTCATACCGCCAGGCGGCAACGCCGTGGCGCTGTTGGTGCGGCTAGCCCCCAAACCCCAGCTGGGTCGCCACAATCCCCACCAGCGTGATCGCCACGATGGCCGCCAGATTGATGCGGAAACCGGCCTTGATCATCTGGCCCTGGGTGACGGCGCCGGAGGCATAGACAATCGCATTCGGGGCCGTGGCGACGGGCAGCATGAAGGCGGTCGAGGCGGCAATGGCGACCGGGACGACCAGCTGGTCCGGCGGCACACCCGCCTCGATGGCGATCACGCCCAGAACCGGCAGGAAGGCGGTCGTGGTGGCGACGTTCGAGGTCAGCTCGGTCAGGAAGACCACGACCGTGACAATGATCAGGATCAGCAGCGGGATCGGGAAATCCGCCAGAAATTGCAGCTGTGCGCCCAGCCAGTCGGCCAGGCCCGTTGCGCCCAGTGCGGCGGCCAGGGACAGCCCGCCGCCAAACAGGATGACGACATTCCAGGGCAGGCGGCCCAGCGCCTCCCAATTCATCAGCGCTTCGCCCTTGCCTGTCTTGTGGTTGCCCGCAGGGACCAGGAAAGTCGCCAGTGCGCCCATGACGGCGATCTGCGTATTGCCCAGGCTCAGCGTGATCGGCAGGTCCAGCTGATCGCCGATCCAGGCCAGCATCGGATTCCAGCCCCAGCTCCATTCTCCCGGCGGCACGCCGGGGATCCAGCCGATCAGGAAGGAGGGGAGTCGGGCCCCCATCCACAAAAGGGCGACCACACCGAACAGGACCGCCACGCGGATTTCCGGCGTGGTCATCTTGCCCAGCGCGGCCAATTCCTCGTCGACCAGTTCTTCGGCCGCTTCACTGTCCGTCTTGCCTTGCAGCGGGAAGACCCAGCGGGTCAGTACGAACCAGCCGGCCGGAATGATCAGGATGACGGCCGGCAGGCCCAGCCCCATCCAGCTGGCAAAATCGATCGTGCGGCCGAATTCATTCTGCAGATAGCCGATACCGATCAGATTGGTCGGCGTGCCCACGGGGGTCGCCATGCCGCCGATCGAGGCGGCATAGGCCACGCCCAGCGCCAGGGCGGCGGCAAAGTATTTCGAGGTCTTGCCCTCGCGCTCCACCTCTTCGGCAACCTTCAGCGCGATCGGGATCATCATCAGCGTGGTCGCCGTATTGGAGATCCACATGGACAGGATCGCCGAGGCCAGCATGAAGCCACCGACCAGGGCGGCCGGCCCGCCCCCGAATTTGGAGACAATGTTCAGCGCGATCCGGGTATGCAGATTCCAGCGCTCGATGGAGAGGGCCACAATGAACCCGCCCAGCAGCAGCATTACGATCGGGCTGGCATAGGGGGCTGTGGCGGCACCCGTGGTCGTGATCCCCAGCAGCGGGAAGATCGCCATCGGGATCAGGGCGGTGGCGGCAATCGGAATGGCTTCCGTGGCCCACCAGGCCGCCATCAGCAGGCCCAGCGAGGCCAGCAGCCAGGCTTCCCGCGTCAGACCATCCGGCACGGGTATGAATTGCAGCGCGATAGCGAGTGCAATCCCGGCCCAAAGGCCCATTGTCTGGCTGCGTGTCAGGCCCAAGGACGTCTCCCCCGCGTCGCTTGGCGGCCTTGCGGCAGGTTGGTGATCAGGCGTTCGGGTCTTCCGACGAGCCTTTTTTCACGAACCGGCGGTCGCAATAGCCGCACTCGACGAAGTCGTCTTCGCCCATTTCCAGGTAAACCCGGGGATGGCCTAGCGCGCCGCCACCGCCATCACAGGCGATACGGTGGTCTTCGGTGACGATCACTTCCGGCGGCGGAACCGGGATGGATGCATTGGCCATTGTCGGTGCCCTCATGGACAGATGATGAGACGATCCCTAGGTATGGTGCCTAGTTATGGCGCTTGACCCGTTTCCGTCAATTCCGAGGCGACATGTCCGACAGTTCAAATCTCCCCGAATACGCCCTTGAAGCCATTGGTTTGAAGAAGACCTATGCCGGTTCCGGCTCGGCTCCGCCCAAGGAAGCGCTCAAGGGCGTGGACCTGCGCGTGCCGCGCGGCTCCATTTTCGGCCTTCTCGGTCCCAATGGGGCCGGCAAGTCGACCTTCATCAATATCTTTGCCGGTCTGGTGAACAAGACCTCCGGCACGGCGCGCACCTGGGGGATTGATATCGACCAGGACAGCCGCGCCGCGCGTGCCGCGATCGGTGTCGTGCCCCAGGAAATCAATATGGACGTGTTCTTCACGCCCCGTGAGACCCTGGAGCTGATGGCGGGTTTCTATGGCGTGCCGAAAGCGGAACGCCGCACCGATGAGCTGCTGGAAGCCGTAGGTCTGACCGACAAGCGCGATGCCTATGTGCGCCAGCTCTCCGGCGGCATGAAGCGCCGCTTGCTGGTGGCCAAGGCCATGGTCCACACGCCGCCCGTCCTGGTGCTGGACGAGCCGACGGCCGGTGTCGATATCGAGCTGCGCCGCCAGCTCTGGGATTATGTCCGCGAACTGCATGCCCGCGGCACCACGATCGTGCTGACCACGCACTATCTGGAAGAAGCCCAGGAGTTGTGCGACGAGATCGCCATTGTCGACCAGGGCGAGGTGATTGCCTGCGAGCCCAAGGAAACCCTGCTCAAGCGGATGGATTCCAAGACCCTGGTGATCGAGCCGGTGGAAACCCTCACCGAAGTGCCGGCCGAGTTGGCCGGCTATGATGCGGAAATCCGGGAGAATGGCGCCCTGGCCATCACCTATCGCTATGGCGAGCAGTCCGTGGCCGAAATGATCGAGAAATTCCGCGCGTCCGGAAACCGGATCGATGATCTGCGCACCGAGGAAGCTGATCTGGAAGATGTCTTCCTGGCCCTGACCTATAATCGTGAACCGGCCTGACGCTTTGGAAAAGCGGGACAGGTGCGGGATTTGTCCCCCGCAACCTGCCCCTTTTTCGGCATGATTGGCCCGCATCCTGCGCAGGCATCCAGGGGGATGCACTGCGGACTTGTCCGCAGGGATGACAAGGGAGGGTAATATGCGTGCACATCCGGTCCGGCGAATTGTCGCTTTCTTTGTGTCCGTGCCGCTCTTCCTCGCCCTCGCCTGGTTCTTCGGCATTTTCATCCAGCCCCAGGGGCAGATCGGCGCCGGTTTTGCCGCCGGCCTGATCCTGATCTCGGCGATCACCGCGCTCTGGGTCCATGCCTGGATCCTCAAGCCCGGTCCCAAACTCCGCTTCCGCAATCGCGGTGTGGACGGATATGACCGCGATTGGGGTGTTGGCATGACGGGTTATGCCGAGCATCAGCGCGGAGGCCGCCGTCGCCGCGAAGACGATACCGGCGATGATCTGGGTGGACGCCGCAATTCCGGCGACCTGGATGACGCCGATGGCGATGGTATGGAAGACGGTAGTTTCGCCTGATTTTTCAGTCGATAACGCCATGCACGAGGCCCGCTCCATCCGGACGGGCCTCTTTCTCTTGACAATAGTTAGATGAATAGCTAATTGTCTAAATCATGAGTGATGTTTTCAAAGCCCTCGCCGACCCGACCCGCCGTCAGGTTCTGGAGCGTCTCAAGTCCGGCCCCAAATCCGCCGGTGAGCTGGCCGCGGACTT
Organism: Maricaulis parjimensis; assembly: GCF_016817355.1. Taxonomy (GTDB): domain Bacteria; phylum Pseudomonadota; class Alphaproteobacteria; order Caulobacterales; family Maricaulaceae; genus Maricaulis; species Maricaulis parjimensis. Next base: position 361,899 of record NZ_JADOTT010000001.1, on the reverse strand, counting down.
TCCCGTGTCCAAACCCACCATGTCCGCGCACTTCGCCGTGCTGCGCGAGGCCGGTCTGGTGACCACGGAGCGCCAGGGCAAGTCGCTTATCTATCATCTCAACGTGTCCGTCCTGGAGGAGGCCCTGCTCGGCTTTGCCGGCCTGTTCGGCCTCGGATCGGATACCCCGAAAGGAGACACCCAATGATCACCCGCAATGTCGGTTTTGCCATGGGCTATGCCGCCCTCATCATCCTCACTGCCCTGGCCGCCGCGCTGGCGAACGGGCAGGGCTGGATCCCGGACAGCATGCCGGACCGGGTGCTGGGCATCGTCATGGGGATCACCATCGTGATCTTCTCCAACCCGGTCGCCAAACGCCTGCCCGGTGAGGCCTCCAATCCCGCCAAGGCCGCCTTCAAGCGCTTCTTCGCCCTGGTCATGGTTCTGGCCGGTCTGGGTCACAGCCTGGTCTGGCTGCTGGCTCCGATCGACCTGGCCAATTGGATCGCCATCAGCGTCGTTCTCACCGGCTTCGTCCTGATCGCCGCCCGCACCCTGTTCAAGGGCACCGGTCCCGCCAGCGAATAGCCAGGCTGAAAAGACAGAGCGCAACCCAATTGCGCCGCGCCCCGGCATCGGGTAAGCCTCGCCTTCCACGCACCCATAGCTCAGCTGGATAGAGCGCTGCCCTCCGAAGGCAGAGGTCAGAGGTTCGAATCCTCTTGGGTGCGCCATTTTTCTTTTTTGTTGCCGCTCCGCTCGACCCGAGCCTGTCACAGCATTCGGTGCCGGGGTCGTTGCTCACATGGAACGCGGCTCAGGCGGGCGTCTAGATCGCAGGTGTGGCCAGACGTTCCCGATAGTCGGTGAGCGCTTGGGCGAGACCGGCTTCCAGGGTGATTTCCGGTTTCCACCCAAGGCTCTCGAGCACTTCGATGTCGAGCTGTCTGCGGGGGGCGCCGTCCGGTCGTTCGGGGTCGAAAACCAGGTCTCCCGTCAAACCCGCCACACGCATGATCGTGCGGGCCAGATCCGCGATCGTCAGATCGATCCCGCTGCCCACATTCACCGGGGCCTTGCCGCCGTGATACTCCATGAGATGACACAGCGCGCGGGCACAGTCATCGACGTGCAGGAAATCCCGCCGGGCCTGTCCGCTGCCCCAGACATGGAGATCCGTCTCACCGCGCAGCCGGGCCTCCTCGGCCTTCCGGATGAGCGCCGGGATGACATGGGAGTTTTCCAGATCATAGCGGTCGCCGGGCCCGTAGAGATTGGTGGGAAGGGCGGCGATGAAATTGGCGCGGTACTGGCGCTGATAGGTTTCGCACAGCTTGATGCCCGTCAGTTTGGCCATGGAATAGCCCTCATGGGCCTCTTCCAGATGCCCTGTCATCAGGCTCGCCTCCCGAAGGGGCTGGGCGGCCGATACCGGATAGACGGCTGACGAGGCGACATAGATGAGCTTTTCGACGCCGATCTTGCGCGCGGCATCGATCACGCTGACCGCGATCAGGATATTGTCGCGCATGAATTCGGCAGGGCGCGTCTTGTTGGCGAGGATGCCGCCGATCGTCCCGGCTGGCAGGAAAACCACGGAGGGTTTGACAGCCTTGGCCCAGCGCAGGGTCGCATCGCCATCCCGCAGGTCCAGGGCCCTGCGGTCCGCCCCGACGACATCGCGAAAGCCCCGGCGATCCAATTCCCGGACCAGAGCCGAGCCCAGCATTCCCGTATGCCCGGCGACCCAGATCCGCTTGCCGGCCAGGCTGAAGACCGGTTCCGGTTTCACGCGGCGTCCCGGGCTGACAGGGCCCTTTCGAACACGGCCTCAAACCGGTCCGCCACCCGGTCCAGGTCGAAATTGGCCTCGGCATAGGCGCGGCCGGCTTTGCCGGCGCGGGCCGCCTCTGCCGGATTGTCCAGATAGGACTGTGCTGCCGTGACAAACCCGTCCGTATCACCGGGTCCGACGACAATTCCGGCGCCACTTTGCGCAATGATCTGGGCGGCCAGATTATCTTTTGGGGCTGACAGGATGATCGGTCGTCCCGCACACAAATAGGACAGGACTTTTGACGGAACGGAGAATTCGCCCGCTTCCTCTTCGATAACAGCGGTCAGGACATCGGCAGAGCCAAGAACCTCGGCGAAGCGATCAAAGGGCTGGAGCGGGAGCAGATGCAGGCGGTCCAGACCGTCGCGCGCCTTGACGCTCTCCAGCGCATCCTTGCCAACTCCGAAGGCGACAACAACCATGTCTGCCAGGCCGGAGCGGGCGATGGCCTCCAGCAGGCGGGGGTCATGCTTGAGCGCGAGCGTGCCGGTGTAGAGGCAGACGGGTCTGCCGCTGAGGCCATGCTCGTCTGCCCATGAATTCTGCTTGTCCTGCACCGGGATTTCGTCGATGGCGCCCCAGTTCGGGATCACGGAAATCCTGTCCTCAGGGATGCCCCAGGCCGAGGTCTGGGCGCGGAAGGCATCGGTGATCAGGACGATATGGTCCGCCGACCGCATCTGCCGGCGGTCCAGGAATGTGTACCAGGCGCCAACCAGATGGCCGGGGCCGGGCAGTTTCCTGTGCAATAGCCGCGCTGCTGCAATGGAATAGAAGTCCTGACACCAGAACACAAAGCCTGCGCCGGCCGTGCGGCAGGCCTTCAGCACGGGTTCCTGTGCTTCCGTGGGTGTGTTGCCGGAGATGACGATGTCTGGCCTGTCGGCAAGAATCCGGGCGGCCAGGGCCTTGCCATAGGCGATGTCGCCGGAGCGTCGCTTGATGAAATTCGTCTTGGAGTAATCGCCCGGCGTTTCGATGGCGGCGAAATCCAGTGTCGCCGGGTCGTCGAGCTGTCGTGTCATCCGGCCCTTCGGCCCTGCATCCCCGGCAAAGAAGGCGTGCAGGACCTGATGGCCGCGGCGGGCGAGCCGACGGCTCAGTTCTGCCTGAAAGGGGTGGCCGGCATAGTCATGCAGCAGGATCCTCATCCGGCAGCTCCTGACTGGGCGCTATTCCGCAGCGATCCGTTGATTGTGCAGGCGCTGGATTTCCCCGGAAATCCAGCCATAGGTCTTTTCCATCCCGGTCCGCAGCGATTGGGATGGGGCCCAGCCCAGCTTCTCCCGGATCAGGCGGTTGTCGGAATTCCGGCCTCGGACGCCCAGCGGTCCCGGGATGTTCTTGATCCCGGTATCCTTGCCCGCGATGTCGATCACCATTTCGGCCAGGCCGTTGATGGTCACCATTTCCTCGGAGCCGATATTCACCGGCCCTTCGAAGTCCGAACGCAGGAGGCGGATCGTGCCTTCCACGCACTCATCGACATAGAGAAAGGACCGGGTTTGCAGCCCGTCACCCCAGACCTCGATCGATTGACCCGGTTCGGCCAGGGCGATCTTGCGGCACATGGCGGCCGGCGCTTTTTCCTTGCCGCCCTGCCAAGTGCCTTCGGGGCCGAAGATGTTGTGGTAGCGCGCCACCCGGTTCTGCATGCCGTAATTGCGGTTATAGGCCAGATAGAGGCGTTCCGAGAACAACTTCTCCCAACCGTATTCGCTGTCAGGATTGGCCGGATAGGCGGAGTCTTCCGAGCAGTTCGGATTGTCCGGGTCGAGCTGGTTGTGCTCCGGATACATGCAGGCGGATGAAGAATAGAAGACCCGCTTATTGTTCCGCTTGTAGCAGGCATCGAGCACATTGAGATTGATCGTCGCCGAATTGTGCATGATGTCGGCATCATTCTCGCCGGTGAAGATATACCCGGCACCGCCCATGTCGGCGGCGAGCTGGTAGACCTCGTCAAACTTCCGGTCGACGACGTCACGAACCACAAGTTGATCTCTCAAATCCCCAATGACGAAGTCATCAGCCTCGGTTTCTGCGTGTTCGTTGAACTTCAAATCAACGCCACGAACCCAGAACCCCTCGCGCTTGAGGCGCTTCACGAGGTGGCCGCCGATAAATCCCCCGGCGCCACATACAAGTGCTGTCTTGGCCATCCCAACGATCCCCCGATCTGCGGACTGCACGTAAAGCTAGAATGATGCACTGCAGCATGGAGTCAACAAGAATCGGGCCGGATGTGGGACAAACTTATCCCCGCAAAGATTGCTGGCACTAGGGTTCCCGAGTGTGGTGAGCGCAAATTGTTGCGCCGCATCAATCGCATGGAGGAAATATGTCGTTAGAACAAAACCAGGTCCGCGGGCTTTCAAGTCCGCCCTCTTTTGCCTTCCAGATCGTCCCGGATGATGCTGCGGATCTGCCGAAGCCGACCCGGGGGCTGATGGTCGGGACAGCCGGCGATGTCGCCATGATCACATTGGCGGGCGATACGATCGTGCTTCCCGGGCTTTTGCCGGGCGTCCAGTATGCGATCCGCGCCCGTCGTATTCTGGCCACCGGCACGCTGGCGGCCAATATTGTGGGGCTGGCATGATCGGCGGACCGGGCCTGGCGCTGGCTGGCGTGCCGGCCTGGCCGGGCTGGGCCTTTCCGGGCGCCAGGCTCGACCTCGATTTCGAGAACAGGCGTTTCTGGAATGGGCAATCTCAAGAGGCGCTGCAGGACCTGCCTGAATGGAGTGGTGCTGAACCGCTTTTGGCTTCACCCGGGCTTGTCTGTGATGGCGGAGAAGCCTGGCCGCTCGGACCTGTGTTGACCCTGGGCCAGTCAGGCGTGGATTTCGCCTTGCGGATTGACGTCAGCGAAGACGGCAGCGCCCAGGAAACGGGTTATCTCGCCATCCTGCATGATGGCAGCCTGGACAATCGCCTGGCCGTGCTGACAACCCGCAGCAATCTGACCTGTCGCCTGACGCTGGATGGTGCGGAGCACTTCACGCGGCATGTTCCGCTTCCCTCGGGGCAGCGCTATGCGGCCAGCATGGGTGTGAGAGGCGGAGTGGCCTGGCTCGGGCTGGAGGGCCAAACCCCGCTTTCGGATCTGGTGCCGGGGGTGGGTACCCTGCACACGCTGGATATTGGCGGGTTCAATGCGAGCCTTCCCTTGATGGGGCAGGTGCACCGGCTCACGCTCTGGATGGGGAAGGCTGTTCCGCCCGGCGCCACGGCCCTCAACTAGCAAGCGTATTGCAGTGCAGCATCGCCCGGCCTAGGCTTCGGCGTCTGTGCTGTCCGCACTGTGTGGCCGGGGCCAAAACGCCCCGGCCTGCCGGGCCCGCGGGCGAAGCAGTGGGGGGCAGCGTGACCGGCAGTCTGAGGCAGGTAACCATTCGCGGAGCGTTCTGGCTGTTCCTGCGCTTTGCCGGCCGGCAAGGCGCGAACACGGTCGCCTTCTTTACGCTCGCAGCTTTGCTGACCCCGGCGGAGTTCGGTCTCGGTTCCATTGCCGTTGCGATCGGGATGCTGCTGCGGATCGCCGTGATCCGGGGCTTCCGGGACGCGGTTATCCAGGCTCCGGAGCTCACACCACAGGTCCGTGATACAGCCTGGTGGCTCAATATCGGCCTTGGTCTGGCGCTGGCGGCCGGACTTGCGGTGATGTCGCCGGTTCTCGGCGGATTGATTGGCCTGCCGGGCCTGGTGCCGCTTGTTCTGCTGGCCGCACTCATTCCGGCCATCAGTGCTGTAAGCGCGATTCAGGAAGCCTTGATTGAGCGCGCTTTCCGGCACCGCCAATTGACCTTCGCCCAGTCCATCGCTTCGGCAAGTGCGGCGGTGCTGGCGATTGTGTTCGCTGCGAACGGGCTGGGGGCCTGGGCTGTTGTCGCCTACTCGGTGGTGGAAATTGCCGGTGTTGCACTGGTCACGGCGATCGTGGTGCGCCAGCTGCCCGGTCTGGCATTTGACGGTGACCGCGCGCGCAATCAGATCCGCTTCGCTGTCCCCCTGATTTCGAGCGCCTTTCTCAGCGGCGGTTTTCCCCGCATGGTCCAGGTCATCCTGGGTGGTCTGCTCGGCGCTGCGGCCACGGCACAATTCCGCGTCGGCCTGCAGGTCTACCAGCTTCTCTACCAGACAGTTTGTGCCCCCCTTCTCCAGGCGCTCCTGCCTGCCTTTTCGAGGGTTGAAGACGGGCATGGTGAGCGGTTTGGGCGCGCTTTCTCCCTGGTCTCTGCGATGGCCTTTCCTGTCTTCCTGGGGGCCGCCGCGATTTCACCTGTTTTCATCCCCGCCATCCTCGGCCCGCAATGGCAGATGGCCGGGACGCTCGCGCAGATCCTGTGTCTGGCTCTGCTCCCCCTGGTCCTGGCCCAGGTCCTGGAACCGCTCCTGATCGCGCGCGGAGCCACCGGCCGGGCCCTCCTGCTAGCGGGGCTGGGTGTTGTGGCGGGTCTCGCGGCCGTCAGTGCCGGCGCGCTGGGCGGTGATCTGGTCCTGGCGACATCCGCCATGATCGTGCGCGGTCTGGTCACGCTGGTCCCGGCAGTCTGGATCCTGCGTGAGGCCTTTGCGCTCCCGGCGTCCCGGCTGGCCGGCCTGTCCCTGCCTTATCTTGGCGCGGCAGCCATCATGTATGCCGCGGCGATCGGCGGACTGGCCCTGAGTGTGAGCGTACCGCCTTTGCTGCAAGTGGGAGTCGGCGTCCTCATGGGCGGGTCTGTCTATCTCGTCCTGGTCCGCTTCGGGCTGAAGCGCCTGGCACCGCAGGCCTACCAGCTCCTCGAAGCAAGTGTGCCTGCCCGCGTACGCCGCTGGCTCTAGCCAGGCTGGCAGGTCCCGTATTCTGGCGATGAAAGAATATGCCGCCGAAAGCGAGGATGAGCAGGAAAGAGGTCGGATGGGCAAAGCTCAGATAATTCGGTTCCGACACGAAAATCGGCGCATAGCACAGCAGGAATGAGAACATCGCGGCATCGAGCCCGTCCCGGCCAAGCGCAACGCGGCGGGCATAGGCGACCAGGGTATATACAAATATCAGGGCATAGAGCGCGAGACCGAGAAGGCCGACATCGAGCGCCAGATTGATGGCCCCGCTATGGGCGTTGGAGAAAACATTGCCTTCGATCAGCGATTTTTCGGTGCGTGTCCGGAAGCCATAGCCGGTCAGCTCGCGTTCCTGCAGCAAGCGCAGGCCATTGCTCCAGTGATCAGATCGTCCCGTGAAACCGGAGCCGGAAAGCCGCCCCTCATCGCTGACACCCAATGCCCGCGAGGAGACGTCCTGCGCGATCTCGACCAGGGGTTCGAAACTCATCACGCCGGCCAGCAGGACGAACAGGCCCAGAAGTGCCGGCACGGTCACATTCCGGACCCGTCTGAGGAAGGGGACGACCAGCCAGAGGCTGCACCAGAAGATGAACAGGCTGATCAATATGGTTCGCGACTGGGTGAAGCCGATCACGATCAGGGCCAGGGCGAAAAAGGCCAGCCGGATGCGCGAGGTCAGGGTCGAGGCAAACACCATCACGACCAGGGCGAAATGGGCCAGCAGGTTCGGCGTGATCCAGCCGAAGGTCCGCGCCCGGATCGGCAGGAGCACAGCCAGCACCGCCAGCAGGACAAGGATGACCAGGCAGGCCTGGGTCATCTCGCGGCGGATCACGTCCGGTGATCGTGTCCAGTAAAGCGCCGAGGCGGTCATGATGACCGCGAACAGGATGGTATAGATGAGTGTTTTCTGGGGGTCCGCCGACCAGGTCACCGAGAGCAGGCACCACAGGCAGAAACCGGACCACAAAAGCAGATAATTTGTGTCGAGCCGTGCCCGGCGGAAGCGTTTCAGGGAGCCGAGCACGCCAAGTCCCACGAACAGGACAACACCGATAATCTGGAAACGCGTCGAGACTTGGGAATAACGGAACGTGTCCGCATATCGGGCCAGGGCTGAGAGCGGCAGCATGATCAGCAGAAAATAGGCGGCCAGCGCCTGTTGCGTTGTCCAGGCGAGGAGCGGCTTCATGATTGCACCTCCGCTCTGGCGCGGGCTGTCTTGGCTGACAGGGCATGCTCATAGGCCGCGGTATGAGCCCGGACGCAGGCATCGACCGAGAGATGGGTGCCGGCAAATCTGCGCCCCTGCTCCCCGAACGCCTTGCGGCGATCCGCATTGTCGGCCAGATCGAGGATGTGTCGCGCCATCTCGCCGGCGCCCAGACTGTGATTGAGATGGCCTGTTTGTCCGTCCAGCACGCTGTCGGGCACGGCCCCCACCGCGTTCGCCACTACAGGCAGGCCGGTGGCCATCGCCTCCGCCACGACGATCGACGCGCCTTCCCCGCGCGAGGGCAGACAGAAAATGTCGAACCCGTTCATGCACCGGGCGACCTGGGAGCCGGGGTCGATGAAATCGACCCGTCCTGTCTCCAGCAAGCCGTCTTGCCGGGCCGGGCTGATGACCTCACGCTCATACCAGTCGGCATAATGCGGCTGAGGCGCCCCGCAAATGCGAAGCTTTACGTCGGCTCTTTCCGGCCCGATTTCCCGCATCACTTCGATCAGCAGGCTGTGGTTCTTGTTCGGTCCACGTCCTCCTACCGTCCCCACAACGATGTCGCTGTCGGTGACGCCCCATTCTGCTCGCACGGCGTGCCGTGCGGTCGGGTCCGGCCTGAAGGCTGCCATGTCGACCGGGGCGAGAAAGCCGAAAGTCTTCCCGCTCTCCCGGTCCAGACCGGGATGGGTTCGGACAAGGGAGCACCCGGACGTCATGATGGCTGAGGCGATCCGGCGGACCCAGGGCGTGAAGAGTGATTTCAGGGCCCGTGGCGGCTGATCGGAATGCAGGACCCAGACGACCGGAATGCCTGTCATCCAGCCGGCAATCGCGCTGTGAAAATGCAGCAGGCCATTGGTCTGCACGATGTCGATATTCTCTTGCCGGATCAGGCGGATCAGCCGGTAGATGTCGAGCGGAACCGACAGGAAGAAACCGGCCTGGACAAGCGGGTTCAGCGATTTGCGGATCCGCCTCAGCGGGATGGAGATCACATCCAGACCGGCGTCCCGCAAACGGTCCGCGCCCGTATCCCCTTCGGCCTGTGGCAGGACCATGATCCAGTCAAAGCCGGCATCCCGGCAGGCCGGTCCGATGCGTTCCGCCAGCGTATGGATGCCGCCCCATCGCGGTCCATGGATCACTGACAGGACGCGCTTCATACCACGCCCCTGTCCGAGGCGGAGCCGGCAACGGCTCGGGAAAGCCGCGCCTCAAACATAGCCGAGCTCCTCCAGCAATCGGCCCGCCTGGGCATCGAAGGCGGCCTGGACCGGTGGTGTGAAATGCTCGACCCAATTGCCCACCTTGCCTTGGCGGAAAGTGTGGGATTTGCCGCCGCTGACCGCGTTCATGACCCTGTCGCGCTGATCCGGGTCGAGCGTTTGAGGGCTGCGCGCCTGGTAGGCGTCGGCCAGGCGGGAGGCGACGGCTTGCGGATTGGTCCGGGCCTCCTCGAAGCTGACGGCGAATACACCGTCGGCCGATTTCCATCCCGTATAGGGGGCCAGTCTTTCAGCCAGGCCGGGAAAGCCGGCCGCTTCCACACCATTGATAATGGCGATCAGGCGTTCCTCATCGGATCCCATGCCGCGGATGGCCTTGGAGATGGCGTTCCAGGAGACGGCATCCCGCAAGTAGAAGAGTGATGACACAACGACATCCCTCGGGTCCCGGTAGATGAAGATGTTCAGCGCATTGATGCGCGAGAGTGCGGCATGGGTGGCATCGGAATAGTGCAGATGTGCGCCGATTACTTCGCCCGGCACGATCCGGTCGATGTGGAAGTCGATCTCACCCTGCTTGCGCAGTCTCAGACTGGTGGAGGGGGATTGCGCGAGAAAGCTGCCGAAATAGCGGGTCCGGGGCAGGGCGCGGGCCATCTGCATCATCAGATGGGTTCCGCTTTTGGGGATGGAATTGACGATGACGGGCGGCTGTTGCGCGAAACGGAGACTGGGCGACATCAGGCGGTCCAGCGTTCGCGGCGCCTGCAAGGCGTAGGCGATCCCCTTGCGTGCCAGGTTGGACTTGCGGGCCAGGCCGCTATCAAGCGGATGAAAATTCATCATCAAGCCTCCTCGAAAGCGGTGCGGAACAGGTCGGCGCGGTCCGGAGAGGGCGCAGAGGCTTCGGGGCGCGCGGCCAAAAGCGCTTCCAGCGCGGTCTGCGCGGCCTCAGTAGCGATGGGCATGTTGCCGGACAGGCGCAGCTCGGCGGGCAAGCCGATCTGATCGGCAAAATCCGTGACTTTGCGATTATAGCTCACAATGGCGGTCGGGCGGCCGATCAGCCAAGCGATCACTGCGGCGTGGAAGCGCGTTGCGATCATGCCGCGGCAGGCGGCGGTCTCCGTGACCAGCCTGTCCACATCGCCGTCATAGGCGATGATCTTCACGCGGTCCCGGCAGGCCTCCGGCAGGCGGGCGGCGAAGCCTTCGGCAATCTCGATATCATTGGGGCGGCCCGGGGCGGTCCAATAGCAGAACAGGGCCAGTTCCAGGCTTGGATCCGAGGTCATAGCCGCGCCAACAGCCTCAATCAGCCCGTCCCAGAAGGTCGCAGCCGGGGCATTGTCCAGGAATTGTGCCATGTCCAGAACCGACAGGCCCAGCCGGTTGTCCGGTGTGACAGTGCTTCCGGCGTTCCGCAGACCTTCCCGGGCCAGGAAGGCCAGATCGCTGCCGACCACCAGCTTTCCCGCCGCATCCGGTGCCAGGCGCAGGACTTCGTCCGCGCTGGCCTGGTCCCGGACATGGATGCGGTGGGCTGCGCGCAGGGCCAGCCGTGTCGGACGTTGTGCGGCCCGGCTCTGAAGGGGGCCGATCCCGACCCCGACCATCCGGACCCGTTTGCCCAGAAGGCGGGCCAGGCAAAGCAGGCCTGCATAGGCCCACAAATGTTTGACATAGGCTTTGCGGATGTCGGCGCGATAGGAGTCGTGAAAAATCGTGCCGCCCGCCATGACGAATTCTTTGCACCAGAACAGGCTGGCGATGATCTGTTTCAGCGATCTGGGAACAGTCTGGATGTCCGGGCCCAATTGCCGGGCCAGATAGGGAGCACCTGAAAACACACGCAGGGTCTGCTGCGGCCCGCGGAGTTGATCGCACAGGGCGCGGATCATCAGATCGTCACCGAAATTGTGACGGCCATAATAACCCAGAAGTGCAATCTTAGATTCCCGGATCATGCCGCCTCCCCCGTCTCCCCCGAAAGGCTGTCCTGCCCATATTTGTGACAGCTAATTCGCACTCGCACAATCGCGAGGCAGCTCGGAGGCCCCTATAAATAAGGCTTGACGGGCGGGAATCCGCCATTGATCCCCCAAAAATGTTGCGACGCAGCAACAGTTGATGGTGAATCGAAACCCGCCTTCACACTCCGTTTCCCATGGGGGAGGGCTTCCGCTAGCGTTCTACGCAAGGTTTAGTCTGCATCCGGCGATGGGGGTTGTTGTGAACAGTCAATCGCGCAGCGGTTCCTTCGGCGGTGCCGGAGTGACTGTCGAGGACGCCGCTCCGTTGCGGAGCGTGCCCAAGCGGGTGTTGGACATTCTGATGTCGGCCGGCGCTCTGGTGTTTCTGGCCCCGCTTCTGATCACTGTCGCCCTGTGTATCCGGATCACCGACCCGGGTCCGGTCCTGTTCTCGCAGGAGCGGATCGGGCTCAGGGGGCGGCGGTTCCGGTGTTACAAATTCCGCTCCATGGTGGTGGATTCCCAGGCGCGTCTCAGGGCGCATCTGGCAGCCAATCCCGATGCGGCGGCCGAATGGGAGCGGGATCACAAGCTCCGGAATGATCCGCGGATCACGCCGATCGGGCGATTTCTCCGCAAAACCAGCCTGGATGAGTTGCCGCAGCTCGTGAACATTCTTCGCGGCGACATGTCCGTGGTGGGGCCCCGGCCGATCGTGGAGGCGGAAATCGTCAAATACGGGCCGTCCTTTGCCGCCTACTCAGCGGTCCGGCCCGGGCTCACCGGGGCTTGGCAGGTCGGTGGGCGCAGTGACACCTCCTATGACGAGCGGGTGGAGCTGGATGTCGATTATGTCGAGCGCTGGAGTCTCGGACGGGACATCAAGATTGTCTTGCTCACCGTTCCGGCTGTCCTGCTCAATCGTGGTGCCGTCTGAGCCCGGGCAGGCCGCGCGAGCTCTTCCAATCGTCGCCAGGTTGCAGAATTCGGGCCCTGGCCTGCGCCTTCATGTGTCGATTGCAAGTCATGGCAGGCCAATAGACACCATTTTTTATGATTGGTCGTGACGGATTCTTAAGGGCTACCATCTATCGTTGTTGTGCGTCTGGCCCTGTGTGGGCGCATGTGTTGAGCGAGAGATGATCATGACGGCTCCCCGTCCACAATCCGAGACCCCGCAGGTGCGGGATCGCCTTGAAAAGGCTGAGGCCGTGTTCGGGCGAGAGCTGGAATCCTGCAATCCTGTTGGTTCCGAGCCTCTCCGCCTGCTGGGTGAGATTGAAGCGCGTTGGGGCCAGCCGGCCCTTTGTGATGATCGCTGGTCTGTGCGGCAGACCGTCCTTTTTTGTCTGGTGAGTTGCGGCAGTTTCTGGGCTCTTGCCCTCTACGGATTGGTCTCACTCACCCGCTGAGCGTCCCGACGCTCCTGAATTCTTCCACGATAGGGGCATGCTGATTGCATGCCTGTGACCGCAAGCGGATCGGACCGGATGCCCATGGTGTCTGGAATGGTTTAGGGTGGCAGTTCGGTATCCGCCTGCAGGGGGTCGGGCCAGGTCAGGCGTTCGGAAGCATGTTTGAGGCACTCAAAGGATGGATGCGGGGTCGCGGGGCTGGGCCGGCACCGGAAATCGCGCGGCTCACCTATGCCATCGGCGATATTCATGGCCGCCGGGACCTCTTGCGTCGTTTGCTGGATCGCATCGAGGATGACCGGGAAGGGCGACCGGCAGAGTATATTTTCCTGGGCGATTATGTGGATCGCGGCGATGACTCAGCGGGCGTTCTGACGGACTTGATCCTGCTCGGGGCGCGTCCGGATATCAGCGTGGTCTTTCTCAAGGGCAATCACGAAGCTGCGATGCTCGACTTCCTCAAGGATCCGGCCAAGGGTCCGGAATGGGTGCAGTATGGGGGTGGCGAAACGCTGGCATCCTACGGTGTCCGCCCGCCCCGCGCTGATGTGGCGCAGGACATGGAGGCCTGGACAGAATGCCGCCGGGCCTTCTCGGAGCGCCTCACGCCGGCCCATCGCGGTTTCCTCGATCGATTGGGGTTGATGGAAAAGCGGGGCGACTATCTTTTTGTCCATGCTGGTGTCGATCCCAATCGTCCCTTGGAGGAGCAGGGTGAGCCGGAATTTCTCTGGATCCGCGACGCCTTCCTGGCCAGCTCGAAGCGACTGGACCACGTCGTCGTTCATGGGCATACCCCTGAAGACCGCCCGACCTGCAACGGGCGGCGGATCGGCGTCGATACCGGGGCCTATTTGACCGGGAAACTGACGGCCGCCTGTCTTTTCGGGCGCGACGTGAAATTTATTTCGACCTGAGCGGGCTTGCCGCATTTGTCCCGTGCTGCGGCGGGTCATGATGGGCGGGCTGTCTTGGTTACTGCGGATCGTGTGACCTTGTTCCCGAACGCTTGCGGTGCCTGAGCCAATCATCTGAATTCATGTAAAAATTTACACGGACGTCCTTTGGCGGCCCGCGTGAAACGGTGCGTGCTGAGCCGGCTCTCTTAATACTTATTTCCAGTATATTTCATGGTAAACGAAACAATAAGCGCATTGTTAAAGTTATAATCAAATATACTTTTAAATGTAAAACCGCGCTCCGCGCTATCTAAACATGTCTTCACTAGCTTTGCGCTCTCAATCTGGAGGGCGCGCTAGTGTTCGGCAATTTGGTCTCAGCTTCGAATTTGTTGCGCATGATGGTGGTGGCTGGCCTCGCCATTTGTGCCAGTGCCTGTGCAACGACGACCGATGCCTCGTCGCCTTTTGTCATGGGCAGCGTCGCATCCGCGCCGACAGGTCTGATCGACCTGTGTCACACGGGCGGTCTAGACTGTCCGGATGCAGATGAGCCGACCGGAGACCTCGTGGAGCCTGCCACGGGAGGCGGTGTGAAATCGAACGAGCCGCGCGAGCCCCTGGTCGAGCCCGCGCCGGAACCGGAACGGACAGCCGAGCAGCCGGAACCGGAGCGTGTCGCCTTCGAGCGTTTTGACGAAATCGAGCAGGTCAATCGCGCGATCAACCAGCGACTTATCTGGCGGTCCGATCTCGACCAATACGGGGTTGAGGAATTCTGGACCTTTCCGCTGCAGGCCGGGCTTCGCTATGGGGATTGTGAAGACTTTGCGCTGGAGAAGCGGCGTGAACTTCTCGAACGCGGTTTTCCGCCCTCAGCTCTTGCCCTGGCGACAGCCTATTCCGAAGAGACCGGGCTCCATGCCGTGCTCGTCGTGCGTACAAACCAGGGCGATTATGTTCTGGACAACACCACGCCGTGGGTCCTGCCCTGGAGCCAGAGCCCCTATCGCTGGCTGACAATCCAGCAAGGCGAGAGCCTGACGGCGTGGCGACTGATCGAAGCCTGAAGCCGGGTCTCCTTTGGCCGGTGCTTTTCGCAAATGCGAAATTTCCCGGCGTTTAAAACGCATTGGGCCTAGCCGCCGGGTTGGAATTTTCTTTTGTGTCAGGCATTGTGGCGCGTGTTGCGCTGCACACTTCGTCTGGGGATGAGAGCGGGCGCGCCGCGGATCCAGGGGGACGTCGTGACCAGAATCTTCATCTCGATAGCCATGGCGCTGTTTGCGGTCGCCTGCCAGACCACATCTGTTGCCCCGGGCCCGGATGCGGCGGCATCGACCCAGTTTCGCGAACGCGCAGAATACCGTCTGGGCACAGGCGATCAGATCCGCGTCATCGTCTATAATGAGGATTCCCTCTCGGGCGAATTCCTGGTCGATGGCAGCGGCCGGGTCAGTCTTCCCCTGATCGGTCAGGTCGATGCGGGCGGGCTGAGTCTTTCGGAATTCGAGGATGCCGTGGAGCTGCGGCTCTCTGACGGCTATCTGAATGATCCCCGCGTCAATGTGGAAGTGCTCAATTTCCGGCCCTTCTACATTCTGGGCGAAGTCGAGGAGGCGGGGGAATATCCCTACACGGACGGCCTGACCGTCATGAATGCGGTCGCGACGGCGGGTGGCTTCACCTATCGGGCCAATACGCGGGTGGTCTATATCAAGCGCGATGGCACGGACCAGGAAGTCGCCATTACCCTGTCGCCCAGCACGCCGGTTCAGCCGGGTGACACGATCCGTATCGCTGAACGCTACTTCTGATCGCCGCGAATTGCGTGGTCACCGCCCTGCATACCTATTCTTGGCGCGCGCTTCCGGTCTGGCTTGTGGCCATTGCTGCGCTTCTCTACGGCGCGGACGAACCGCTCGCCAGCCTGGCCCTGTTCTGGCCTGCGGCTTTTCTGACCATCGGCGTGCTGCTGTTCGGCCGTCCCGTGCCGACCTTTCCGGAAACCGCCCTTTTCTGCGTGTTCGCGATGGTGGCGGGAATTCATGTCTGGACCGGGCGGTGGCCCGTTGCCGCGCCTGAGTTCGCGGCCCTCGCCTTTTCCCTGGCACTACTGTTCGTGGTGCCGAGGCTGGCACGAACCCGGGCGGTGATCACAAAGCTCTTTGACCTCATCCTGGTCCTCGGCGCGATCCTGGCCTTCTTTGCCTTTCTTGATTTCGTGACGGACACGACGACGCAATGGGGGCAACCCAAACCCTACCATTCAGGCCGCCTGTCCACGCCCTTTCTTTCGGCCAACACGGCAGCCACCTTCTATGGTGCGCTTGTCATTCTCGCGATGGCCCGCCTGCTGTGCGCTGTGCGCGCCAAACCCCCTTCGCGACAGTCTGGCGATCGCACCGGGCATAGGTTGAAGACCCTGATAATACCGGTTTCGACCCTGATCCTGTGCGGTTCTGATCTCTTTCTGACTGCTTCGCGCGCGGGGATAAGCCTCGCAATGTCCGGAGTGATCCTGCTGCTGATCTGGGATGGGTTGGCGCACTGGCGGCAATCGGGCGGGGCCGCGCCGCCTTCACAGCGAAACCTGCCTTGGCTCTTCCCCCTCATCGCATGCCTGCTGGGGCTCCTCTTCATGATGTCCGGCACTCTCTACGCGTCCCGGCTCGATCTGGACGGTCTCGGCATGGGCAATCGCGCTCAGGCCTTCGCAGCCTATTGGGAGGCTCTGCGTCTGAGGCCCGTGTTTGGAGACGGGCTGGGAAGTTTCGCCTACACCAATGATCTGATTGCGACGGCCAGCCAGGCGGAGGTCCGTCAGCTCCAGGGGGCGGCGCACAATGTGCTCCTGCAATGGGGGCTGCAGGCCGGTATCGCCGGAACGGTAGCGATGCTGATCGTCTGGAGCGGTCTGTGGGAAGGGATCCGGCGCGGCTTGCGCATGCGCCGGCGGCAGCGGACCGAGCTGCGGGCTGTTCTGGTCATCATGCTCGTGGTGGCCGCCCATGGCATGGTGGACTACGCCCTCGAAATCCCCGCGATGAGTGGTCTGCTCGCACTTTTGATCGGTCTTGCCCGCGCCATTCTCTGGCGAAGACAGGGAAGATAGGCATGCGGACTTATGCAGCGGACAAACTATCCGGGCCGATCCGGCGGGTCATTTCGATGGCTGCCATCCTCACGGTCATGGGTTTGCTGACAGCGCAGACCTTGTCTCATGCCCGTGCGGGGCGGATACGCGCCCTCGATAATGTTGCATTGCAGCAACAACTAGACCAAGAAAATTTCAGAGTCCTGGGCTATCCAGAGCTTCTGGCGGTCGCTGATCATGCCTTGCATGGCATGCCTGAACGCCCCGAAGTCGCCGTTTCGGCACTCGAGCGTGTGCTTGAAATTGAAACCAGAGATGGCAGTTCTTGGGCCAGATTGGCCTTCGCTTATGCAAAAAGCGATGGCTTCTGGACGGATCGAGCGTCTGGCGCCCTACGAGAATCCTACCTCAGGATGCCTTATGCAGATCAGCAATTCATGCTTTGGCGGTTGGGTTTAGCCGAACACTACTGGCCTTCGGTCCCCGACGCATTGAGGCAGGATGTGCTGCGGGAAGCCCGACTGGTCAGGCCCGGTCTGGTCCAGCGTGAATGGCCCCGCATTTGGGAAAGTCAGGCTGCTCACGCGGGCGATTGATCATCAAATGGCGTCGCGTCAAGCGAATACTCGCGATGCGGATCAGGAAGTTTTCTGAGCCCTCCTGAGCCAAGTGCGGCGATTGTCGCGATTTTGGCCTTCGATTACTCTTTGAGTTGGTGTTTGCGCTGCGGCAACCAAGGGTGCTGCGGCTGAAACATCCTGCGGGGCAAGAGTTATCAGGGTGGTGATCATGATGAATTTCAAATTGCCGAGCTGGCGTTCGGCCCTGGCGGCGACCGCTGTCTTGAGCGCATTTTTCGCACCGGTTTCTGCGGCCTCTGCGGCTGCCGCTCTCCAGGAAGAGGGGCCGTCTGCTCAGGAGGTGGCTGATGCCGTCCAGGCAGCCATTGATGCCCTGCCGGCGGATGCAACCGAAGCGGAAGTCCAGGCAGCCATTGATGCTGCAGTTGCGAGCACGGGTGCCGATCCGGCAACGGTTGCGCAGGCGATGAGTGTCGTCGCCGCAAACAATGCGTCCAATCCGGTCGTCGTTGCGGCCGCCAATGCGACGTCGAGTGCCGCGACCGGGGGCAATACCGGGGGTGGCTCCAGCGGCGGCAGTGGTGGTTCGGGCGGGGGGAATTCGAATCCGCCTCCGCCTCCATCGACGCCGGGCGGTGGAACATCTGACTACTAGGGTATCGCCCGGGCTTGCTCAGGCGCGCCCGGGCATTGCGGTTTATCTTGGTTCCGGAGCGGGACCGATCGGGCAGGTTGGGGGATAGTCTATGTCGCGAACGCTTGGTCTTGCGGTTCTGGTTCTGGCGTTGACGGCGGTTGGAACCGGGTCGGTTCTGGCCCAGGGTGACAGCATGTTCCTGCGCGACCGCAATACGTCTGTGATGGAGCGCGAACGCCCGGAATACACGGCTGACGGCATTCAGAAAGGTGCTTTCCTTTTCAATCCGGCACTGACTCTGGGTGTGGAGTACAATGACAATATCTACGGAGCCTCGGCGTCAGAGCAGAGTGACTTCATCGGTATTCT
Source organism: Maricaulis parjimensis (assembly GCF_016817355.1). Taxonomy (GTDB): domain Bacteria; phylum Pseudomonadota; class Alphaproteobacteria; order Caulobacterales; family Maricaulaceae; genus Maricaulis; species Maricaulis parjimensis. The sequence continues at coordinate 343,823 of NZ_JADOTT010000001.1, read as the reverse complement.
CAATCCCGCGCTCGATGTGTCCACGACCTGGTCCCGACACTCCCTGTCCGGCAATGTCGCCGCAACGCGCCGTGAATATGCGGACTTCAGCGATGAAAGCGTCTGGCATTATCAGGGCAGTGCGCTGGGCCGGCTCGATATCGTCCGGGGTGCCTTTTTGGAGGCCAATGCGTCCTATGCGGACCTGACCGAACCGCGCACGAGCGCCGGTGCAGCCAATACGGCCGCCGAGCCGATCCAGTACACGACCGACCAGATCGGCTTGCGTGGGGAGAGGGAGTTCGGGCGAACCAAATTTCAGGCCGGCGCCACATTGAGCGGGTTTGACTATCAGGATGGAATTCTGGTCGGCGGCGGCGTTGCAGACCAGGATTTCCGGGACCGGAGTGAAACGCTCTACACAGTGCGGGGTGATTACGCGCTCAGTCCGGCGAGCTCGGTTTTCGTCCGCGGGCGGTTCAATGAACGTTCCTATGATCTTGTGCCGCCGGCGGCGCCGCTCTTGCGGGACTCCAAGGGATATATCGCGGATATTGGTGCCGACTTCGATATCGGTGGCGTGGCCCGGGGCAGTGTGGCTGTCGGCTATATCGAACAGGACTATGAGGATCCCGGCCTGCCCGACATTGATGGCTTCAGCACGGATGTAGTGGTGGACTGGTTCCCGACACAGCTGACGACCGTCTCCGGCACGGCTTCCCGGGGTGTCTATGATGCCGCGGTTGCCGGCAGCGGTGGCTTTCTCGGCACCGCCTTGGGCGCAACTGTGGATCACGAGCTTCGGCGCAATGTCGTCGTGTCCGGGGCCGTGACCTGGGGCACGGATGAATATTTCGGCATCGACCGCGAGGATGAGCGTTGGTCGGCCACGGTCTCAACAACCTGGTACGTGAACCGGAACGCCGGTGTGCGCGCTTCCGTGGCACATTTCGAACAAGAATCGAGCGGTGCCGACGGAAATCAGGATTTCAGCTCGAATGTGGTTGCTGTGAGCCTCGTCCTTCGGTCGTGATGGCCGGAGCAGACAGAACGCGGCTGCTGATGGCTCAGCTTTTGAGGCACCGGCCATCGGCCGCAGAACCGGTGTAGTCATGACCCGACCCATAGATGTTTCGGCTTTTGATCAGGGTTCCGACCTGATCGATCTGGGCGCGCTGATTGCGATCCTGCGCCGGAGATTATGGACATTGCTGTCGTCCAGCCTGCTGGTCTTCCTGCTCGTTGTCCTGGTCACGCTGCAACTCACCCCGCGCTACACCGCGACTGCCCAGGTCGCGATCGAGGTCCGGCAGTCGCAGGTTATCGATTTCGAAGCGGTCATGTCCGGTCTGCCACCGGACTCTGCGGCGGTGGACACAGAGGTGGAAATCCTGCGCAGCCGACAACTCGCCGGTGCGGTGGTGGACCGTCTCGGTCTCGTCGCTCACCCGGAATTCAACCCAACCCTCCGCACTCCCGGCTTGTTGGACCGGTTGAAGAGTGCTGCCCGAGGCCTGGTTTCCGCGCTTGTGCCGGCGAACGCAGCGCCCGGTCCGGACACCGGCGAGGCCGCGCGTGACAGCGCTGTGGCCGCGCTTCTTGAGGCGACCAGTGTGCGCCGGGCCGGTCTCACCTATGTCATCAATATCACGGCAACATCGGAGTCGCCGGCGCTGGCCCGGGATATCGCGAACGCCTATGCCGACCAGTATATCGTCAGCCAGCTTGAGGCGAAGTATGCGGCCACGGAGCGGGCCAATGAGTGGTTGAACGAGCGGGTCGACTCGCTGCGTGACCAGGTCAGGGCCCGCGAGGCGGCAGTCGCGCAATTCCGCAATGAGGCCGGCCTGCTCGATGCTGAAGGTGCGACGCTGACCGAACAGCAGATCACGGATGTCAATGCGCAGCTCGTTCTCCAGCGGGCGGAGCTGGCCGAGGCTGAGGCACGTCTGCGCACGCTGCGCCAGCAGCTCGACCGGGGGGCGAGTGCCGACTCCATTTCCGAAGTTCTGCGGTCTGACGTGATCCGTGACCTGCGGTCCCAGCAAGCGGAGATCTCTCGCCGCCGGGGTGAGTTGAGCTCCCGCTATGGTCCGCGGCACCCGCAGATTCTGACGGTCGAGCGCGAACTTGCGGATGTGGCTGAACAGATTGATCTGGAGATCCAGAGGATTGTGAACAATCTGGACAATGATGTGGATGTTGCCCGCGAGCGCGTCCGCTCTCTGGAGAGCAGCCTCGCCACGCTGCGTGACGAGCTGGCCGAGAATTACAGCGCGCTGGTCCGGCTTCGTGAATTGGAGCGGGAAGCCGAAGCGAGCCGGACCCTGTTCGAGAGCATTCTGGCCCGCTTCCAGCAAACATCCGAACAACAATCCCTGACGGAGTCCGATGCGCGCATCGTCTCGACAGCGGCGCAGCCGCGTGCGCCCAGTTCGCCCAAAGTGCTGCTGAACCTGGCTCTTGGCCTGGTGCTCGGCGCGCTCGTTGGCGTCGGCCTGGTCGCTCTTTTGGAAGTTTTCGACACGGGCGTGCATTCGGGCGGGGATGTGGAGCTTAAGCTGGGCCAGGCCCACATCGCGTCCGTACCGCGCATCCAGTCCGGCTTGATGAGTTCGCTGTCGCGCAAAACGGTCTCGCCGCCCAAATATATTTCCGACAAGCCCCTGTCCGGTTTTGCCGAGAGCTTCCGCAATATCCGTTCGGCCATTCGGCTGAATGCCATGGATGCGCCGATCAAGACCGTCGCTGTCACCTCGGCCGTGCCGGGTGAGGGCAAGACCACAGTAACGGCCTGTCTTGGGCAGATCGCGGCTCTGGCTGACAGCCGGGTTTTGGTCATGGATTGCGATTTGCGGCGGCGATTGCTGACGCTGGAAATTGCACCGGATGCCGAGGTGGGCCTGCTGCAGGTTCTCAGTAGCGATGTCGCCCTGTCTGACGCCATCCAGCATGTCGAGGCGACCGGGTTAGATGTGCTGCCGCTTTCAGCGTCACAGTTCACGCCCAAGGATGTGTTTGGCAGCGCCGCATTCGCTGAGCTTCTGCGGAGTGTGCGGGATCAGTATGATCTCATTCTGCTTGATACGGCGCCGGTTTTGGCCGTTGCGGACACACCGGCGATCGTCAGTCAGGTCGATGCCACGATCTGCGCGGTGCGCTGGCGCAAAACACCTGTCAGTCTCAGCCGAATGGCGCTGTCCGCCCTGGACGCCGCCAAGGCGCGGGTCTTGGGCGTTGTCCTGAACAATGTCGATCTGAAAGCCCAAGCCCGCTACGGCTATGGCGGTGGTTATTATGGCTATTACCAAGCCTATCAGAAATACTACAGCCAGTAGCGGCTGGGCCGGTCAGGCGAGGCACCACAGCCCGGTGCAAATGCCGAAGAAGAGCTGCATGCACAGGTCCAGCAGGCCGGTGATCACAAGAAGGGGCAGGCCGAGATAAAGAAACACCAGCCAGACCGCCATGAGCGTCGGCCGGGGTTCAGGAATACGGTGCCCCATCACCGTCTGGGCCTTTTTCGCGAACATGCGGGCGTCTCCGTTTCCGACAGGTCTCGACTTCCGGGCCCGACATCCCTAACCCTTCGCGGGATGAAACTCGACCCCGAAATCCCTCGTCCGGTCTGGGATGCAGCGCTCGCGCAGACGCCGGCGGCCTTGCAGCAGGACTGGAGTTATGGAGAAGCCCTGCGCGCCCTCGGCGCCGATGTGCGCCGTGTCGGATTGATCGACGATGGTGCGCTCGTGGGTTTGGCCCAGTTTACCACCAGGCGGTTTGGCCCGGTAGGCGTTTCGCTTTGCACGCGCGGGCCTGTTTGGTTGGAGGATGTGCCGGATGCGACGGCGACCGAGGCCTATCGGCGCCTGAAGGGGGCGGTCAATCGGGCCTGGCCCCGCGTAACACTGCTTACCCCGGATGAGACCGTGCCGGCGGGAGTGGGGCGAATGAAACGGGTGATGACCGGCTATTCGACCGTGCTGATCGACCTGAGCCGGTCGCTTGAGGACTTGCGTGGCGCGCTGGACGGAAAATGGCGCAACCGTCTCAATGCCGCTGAGAAATCTGCATTTAAGGTGCAGGAGAATTCCGCAAAGCTGGCCCAGTTTCGATGGTTGCTGGATACGGAAGAGGGGCAGCGCGCCGCGCGTGGCTACCGGGCGACGCCGGCCAGCCTTGTCCCCGCATTCCTCGAAGCCAAGCAGGACAGGAATAGCGTCCTCATTCTGCGGGCCGACGAGGGAAAGACGAAAATCGCGGCGATGATGTTTCTTATCCATGGCTGCGCTGCGACTTATCACATGGGCTGGGCCAATGAGGCTGGCCGGAAAACGGGTGCCCATAATCGATTGCTTTGGGGGGCGCTGGAGCGGCTGAAAGCCCGTGGTGTCAAGCAGTTGGATCTGGGTGGGGTGAATACGGTCTCGGGTGCTGGCATTGCGCGGTTCAAGCTCGGAATCGGCGGCAAGCTGGTCACCTTGGGTGGGACGTATTTCTGAGGGGCAGGATGATGGATTTCCGGTTCTTGATCACGATTGTGTTGGGCTGTGCTTGCCTCGCCGGATGCGGCGCGCGCGACGCAGCGCCATTTGACGGCCCCCTGGATGCCGGAGCCGATGTGGTGACGCTGTTCGGGGATGTGCGCCTGGCCGACCGCGGCGCGGTTGATGCCGAAACGGAGCCGCTCTTCACGAATTTCGGCATGCAGTTCGAGGCAGCGATGGGACTGTCACGCGAAAGTCTTCTGGCACTGCCTCAACATGAGGTGCAGGTCGACTATCCGGCCGGCGCGGCCTTTCATGGATTTTCCGGCCCCTTGCTGCGCGACGTCTTGGCTCTGGCGGGCAGCGGGGAGGGAGATGTCATCGTCACCGCGCTGGACGGGTATCAGCGCACGATTGAGCGCAGCCGTGTGGAGACGCACGATGTCATTCTGGCCGTGAGCATGGATGATAACGGACTGCCGCTGGGCGGGTTCGGACCGGCCATGCTGGTCTGGCCGCGCGCGCAGGACCCAGCGCTCCAGGGCATGCCGGATGACGACTGGGTCTGGGGCGTTTTTGCCATCGAGATAGTCGGAGCGGACTAGACCTTATTCACCCCGTGGCATGAGGATGCGCCGCCCATCTGAGACCTGCATCTCCACGGCGTCTGCCGCACCGGATCCGTCGACGTGGAATTCCAGCATGAATTCTGTTGTGTCACGGAATGCAAAGCGATGGTCGCCCAGCGCTAGCAAGGCTTCGGGCGGGCGACCCTGACGCGTATAGATCAACTGCCCGTTTTCTGCTGAGAATGAGCGAATTCCGAACTGACCAACATATTGCGCGAGTTCGTCATCGCCGAGAACTTGTGGGTTTTGCAGGGCGCGAAGCTGAGATGCCGCCCACTCCAGGTTCTCTCGGATGAGAGGGTCATCGCTGGTTTCCCGTAAGGTTTCATAAGCAAGGATTCGCGCTTCCACGAGTGCATCCTCGGCCGGGATTTCAATATCCGGGGTGACGCCGGTGCCTTCCCAATTGCTCATTGTGATCGGGTTGCGGGCTGATCCCGTGGACACGAAAATGCCGAAACCACCTGCGGCCCGGAAGACCTCGCCCGGATTGCCGGCACCATAGGTGGTTTCGCCTATGATCGTGGCCCGCTCCATGGCTTGCAAATGGTAGGGGAAGGCCTCTCCAGCCGATCCGGTGCGGCCACTGACAAGCACGTAGACAGGGACGTTCGGGCGGAAGCCAGAAGGGTGGCTCGGCAGCGACCACATCTGGTTGGGGTATTCATAGTCCCGGGACACGAAAGTGTTGATGATCACTGGATCCTGGGCTGACAGGAAATGGCTGATCAGGAATTGCACCATTGAAGGGGCGCCACCACCATTCTGCCGCAGGTCAAAAATGACGGCGTCCGCGTTGGAGACAAAGTCCAGAACGGCCGTTGCCGTATCCCGCGCCGGTTCGATTGGTGCAAATTGGTCCAGCCGGATATAGCCCAGATTTCCGGGCAGGATGGAGGTTTCAACAAAGCCGAAATTCTGCCGGCGCAGGCTGGCCCACGGGTCTGCAGGTGTCGGCTGCGTACTGGTTTCAGGTGCGACGCGTTCGGGACGTTCGCCGACATATCGCACGGAAAAGTGGCGATCGGCTTCGTGAAGGCGGGCCGTCAGTTGCTGCGCAAGTGTTTCGGCGTCGCGGATCGAGTCGAACTCGCCGGCTTCCAATGCAGTCCGCATCTCGGCGGCCAGACTGCCGGCGCGCTCGGCGTCAAAATATTCATCTTCCACGATCTGTGCGAGCGAGAGTACAGCATTGGCGCGTTCGTCGTGGTCTATCCGCGTCTGGGCGCAGGCCGTGGTGCTGGCAAATGCGGTAAGTCCAGCAAGGCAAGTTGCTGTAAGAAAATGGAGTTTCGGCATATTTCCCTCTCCTGTTCCGGCGCATAGCATGCCGGGAGCTGAGAGCCGGATTCAAGTGAACTCGCATTTAGCTATTGGCAGGTTCACTGTCAGGTTACGCACAAAATTCCTTTGCGTGCTGCCAGCCCCCGCCTAAGGTGCCGCCTACACAAATGGGGTCATGGGTCGTGCTGTGACATTCTCGGGATGAAGACGGGCCGAAGGGCTTGCTTTCCCGGTCTGCGTGCGGCCCAGCTTTAGTAGCACGTGCAATACTGGGGATAGGTATGACGGCGAATTCCGGATCAATCGGAGAAGTGATTTCCAATACCATCGGAACCGTAAACGGTTTCGTTTGGGGGCCGCCCATGCTGGTCCTCCTGCTGGGTACGGGCTTGTACCTGACAATCGGCTTACGGTTCATGCCCTTGCGCAAGATCGGCTTCGCGTTTGGTGAGCTGATGAAAGGACGCAAGGCTGAGGGCGAGGGTGATGTCACACCTTTCCAGGCCTTGATGACCGCGCTCTCGTCCACGATCGGCACGGGCAATATCGCCGGCGTTGCCGTGGCCATTGCGATCGGCGGCCCGGGTGCCCTGTTCTGGATGTGGATGACGGCCTTGGTCGGCATGGCCACCAAGTTTGCCGAAGGCGTGCTGGCGGTGAAATACCGTGAAGTTGATGCCGAAGGCCGCCGGGTCGGCGGGCCGATGTATTACATCAAGAATGGCATGGGCAAGCAGTGGATCTGGCTGGGCGGTCTGTTCGCCTTCTTCGGGGTGATGGCGGGTCTGGGGACCGGCAATGCCATTCAGACCGCGGAAGTCGTTCGCACCGTAGGCGAGACCTATGGCGTGGAATACTACATCACGGGTGGCGTGATCGCGCTTCTGGCGGGTCTTGTAATTCTCGGCGGCATTAAGCGGATTGCCAATGTGGCCGAGAAAGTCGTTCCGGCCATGGCGCTGTCCTACATCGCCTTGGGTCTTTTGGTTGTGGCCATCAACTACGCTGAAATCCCCAATGCTTTCATCCGTATCTTCAGCAGCGCGTTCGGTTTTGATGCGGCCGCAGGCGGCTTCACGGGCGCCATGTTGATGCTGGCCATGCAGCGTGGTGTGGCCCGCGGCATTTTCTCCAACGAGGCGGGTCAGGGCTCAGCCCCGATTGCCCACGCCGCTGCGCAGAATGATGACCCGGTCGACCAGGGCATTATCGCCATGCTGGGGACCTTCATCGATACAATCATGGTTTGCTCGATCACGGGTCTGGCCATCCTGACTTCGGGCGTCATCCCGGAAGAATGCAATGCCTTCCTGATTGCCCAGAGTGGTATCACGCCGGAAGTTTGCGACACCGGGGCCCGGATCACGACGGCGGCCTTTGCTGATGCGCTTCCGGGCTTCGGCGATCATTTCGTGACGATCGCGCTGGCCTTGTTCGCCTTCACCACCATTCTGGGCTGGTCCTATTATGGTGAGCGCTGTGCGGAATACCTGTTCGGTGTGAAGGTCATCCTGCCCTTCCGTCTGGTCTGGATCGCCATGATCCTGGCGGCCACTTTCCTGCTCTATGCGGGTGAGAATGTGACGGCACTCATGAACACGGTCTGGCTGACAACGGATACGCTGACCGGTCTGATGGCGGCGCCCAACCTGATCGCGCTTCTGGTCCTGTCACCGATTATCTTCAAGGCGACGACCGCCTATTTCGACAAGCTGGAAGGCAAGTCAGGCGAAGGCGAAAAGGCCGAATAGGCCGTCTTCATGGACACAGATCAGGCCTCGCCCTTCCGGGCGGGGCCTTTTCTTTTTCGGTGTCGGGTCAGTGGGGCTGCGTCCGCAGAAGGCGCCGGGTCAGGCTGATCAGGATCAAGGCGAGCAGAATGCCCAGCGCATCGGCAATGATGTCTGCCAGCGAGGCGTGCCGGCCTTGGCCCATTTCAGCCTGTGCGAGTTCAATTCCGATGCCGTAGGCCAGCAAGGCGAGGCCTCCCAGCCAGCGGGGCAGGCGAGGAAATCCGACAGCTATCAGAATTGTCAGCGCGACAAAGGCGGCCATATGCTCGATCTTGTCGGTGCCGAGCCAGCGGGTTGTGACTTCGCTGGCTGGCTGAAGCGCCAGGTCGGTGATCACGACGAGGGCGACCACAAGCAGCAAACGGGCACCCCAGCGCAGTCCCATGTCTGGACGCGCGCCACCGGTGTTTCTACTTTCCCCTGTCACTTTTCGGGACGGACCTGTCATGACTTCCTTGCTCAGCGAAATCGAAACCCTTGCCCAGCCGCGCACTGACTGGACACGCGAACAGGCCGGCGCGATATACCGCGCGCCGTTTAACGATCTGATATTTGCTGCCCAGTCCGTGCACAGAAAGGGCCATTCGGCCAATCACGTGCAAACGAGCCAGTTGCTGTCAATCAAGACGGGCGGTTGTGCCGAGGATTGCGGGTATTGCAACCAGTCCGCCCATTTCGATACCGGGCTTGAAGCGTCCAAGCTGATGCCGCTGGATGATGTTCTGACGGCGGCTCAGAAAGCCAAGGATGGCGGGGCAACGCGTTTCTGCATGGGCGCGGCCTGGCGCGAGCTGAAGCCGCGCGACGAAGACAAGATCTGCGACATGATTTCGGGCGTGAAGGCGATGGGCATGGAGACCTGTGTCACGCTGGGCATGCTGTCTGATGGCCAGGCCGAGAAGCTGCGGACGGCCGGTCTCGATTACTACAATCACAATCTCGATACGGCGCCGGAGGATTACGGCCGCGTGATTTCCACGCGGACCTATCAAGACCGTCTGGATACGCTGTCACGGGTTCGCGGTGCCGGCATTCATGTCTGTACCGGCGGCATTGTCGGCATGGGGGAGGATGAGGCGGCCCGCATCGGGCTGCTCACTGAGCTGGCCTGCATGGATCCGCATCCGGAAAGCGTGCCGATCAATCATCTCGTTGGTGTGGCGGGAACCCCGCTCGGCGACAGCGAGCCGCTGGACGGGATCGAGTTTGTCCGGACCATCGCTACGGCGCGTATCCTCATGCCCAAATCCATGGTCCGTCTGTCGGCTGGCCGTGAGGGCATGAGCAAGGAATTGCAGGCCCTGTGTTTCCTGGCCGGTGCCAATTCCATCTTCGTGGGCGAGGAATTGCTGACAACCCCGAACCCGGAACAGAGCGAGGATTTCGACCTGTTCCGGACGCTGGGGATTGAGCCGATGGCGATGCCGGCCGCCGAGTAGGCGGTCAGCGCCCCCATTCTTCCGGCAGGACAAAGGCGCGGCGTTCGCCGCCATCGCCCAGACGGTTGGTGATCTCACCCTCCGGGACGGCAATGCGGCCCGTGTCGACGGCATTGGCCATGTGCCGCAGGACGACACCGGGATCCGGGTCGGCCTGCGAGTATTCGCGCCGCAGGAAATAGCTGTGGCCCAGGGGTTCATATCCGTTATTGAAGTCCGAACAGTCCGCCGCGAACACATTGCGGGCGACGGCATTCATGTCCTCCGGACCATTATGTCCCAGGCGGCGTGAGGCGATGGCATTGGCGACATTGGCCGCTTTCGACGAGCGCAGGGCCAGGTCGTCCGAGGCGTGGTAGACGACCACATTGCGGGAACTGTCTGAGACCAGGCGGCCGGGCTTTTCGCGCTCCAGGCTTTCATTGACGATGTCCGGCGCGACCATGAAGACATTCCGGAACAAATGGGGGGTGCCCCCATTCTTTTCGGCCCAGTCTCTCAGCCCATAGACCAGGACGCGGTTTCCCATCGAGTGGGCCAGGATATTGATACGCCGGTCGCAATTGTCGGTCGCTGGGTCGCCGCGCCCGGCTTCTCGCCAACGTACGAAGAAATTGAGGAAGCGGCTGTAGGCCGCGGCGGAGTGTTTGGCGCTGTCCTGATCGTCCCAGTATTCCAGTACCGCACCCGCCGAGGGCCAGATGAAGGGAACCACAAGGCTGGCGGCGGGTGTGTCCGTTCCCAATTGCTGGTCGAGCGCCGCCTGCAGCCGTGAGGCCGATTTCAGGGCGTCTTCCATGGAGACATTGAAGCCGTGGACAAAGAGAAAGATGTTGCGCCGGGGCTGGTCCCGCAATTCCTTGAAGAACAGGTTGGAGCCTAGGAATTCATGGGTATCGCCTCCGGTGAAGCGGCAGGCGAAGAACTCCACTTCCGGTGAGCGGTTGCCGGTGTCGAAGCGGATTTTCGAACCAGCCTTGCGGCCGCCATTTCCCTTGCGCCGGCGATTGGTGACAAACAGCATGCTTTCCTCCCGTATTGAGAGAGGAATATAGCACACATACTCATGGGTTGTGCATAAGGGCGCTGGCTGGAGGAAAGGCTTCCATCCCGGGCGGTCAATGCTATGTCGCTGTAATCAACGAGGAGAGAGCCATGCAGAAGATCGGAGCCGCCGCCGCCTTGAAGTCCTTGCAGGGCTGGTCAGCTGTTGAGGGCCGCGACGCCATCTGCAAGACCTTCCGCTTTACCGATTTCAACGAAGCCTGGGGTTTCATGTCGCGGGTCGCCCTGAAGGCCGATGCGAGTGATCACCATCCGGAATGGTTCAATGTCTACAATACGGTGGATGTGACCCTGGCCACGCACGATGCCGACGGCGTCACGCAGAAGGATGTGGATCTGGCGGCCTTCATGGACAGTCTGGTCGGCTGATCCGGTTCAATCGCCGTGGATGATGATCATGCCGATCAGGATCTGCGCGCCTTCTTCGCCCAACGTCATGTCCGTGGCTTCCTGAAGGACTTCGGCAATCCGGTCGGCATCGGGGATGTCGCCATAGCGGTAGTTGACGCCGGCATAGACGCTGAGTGCGGTCACCCAGGCATTGCGCAGGCGGGGCATGTAGCGCTCGACGCGGCGGCGCAACTGGGCGTCGGGCACTTCCAGACCCGCTTCGATCTGAAGCAGGCCGCGGGCCCGGTGATTGGCCTGGACCGTGGCGGTCAGGGCAGCAATCGGCACATAGGATGGTGAATTCGTCAGCGTCCGGTGCCGGCTTTCCTCATTGCTCTGCTGGGCAGGCGGACTCTTCGCGTAGCCGCCAGCCATGGCCGGTGCCGACAGGACCAGGCTGACCGCCAGGGCGGTGCCGCGAAGGAAAGGGCTCGAACGCATCATGCCTTTTCCTACCCTGTCCGGGTAAAGGAAGCGTTGGCGCTAGCGCATTTCCAGCACGCGGTAGACATCGCCCCATTCTGCATGAAGGCTTTCATAGTCGCGTTGTTCGATCGGGCGCAGGGCACAGTAGACGAAGCGCTCGCCGCGATCCGTCTGGATCGGGGTGTGCGTGCTGTGCCAGTAGTAGACGTCATCGCCGACATGCGTGTCCCAGAGCGTCTCGATCGCGTCGACACGCCCGTCAAATATGCCACTTTCCTTGATCTTCTCGATCAGGACGACACCTTGCGGGCTGACTTCCGGGCGGATCCGGTCGCCTTCGCCATCCGGCTTGAACAAGGGATGGTTCCGCATGCCGGCGCTGAGGGTTTCGTAGCGGATTTCGGCATCGTCCGGACGGATCAGGCAGGCAATGTGAGGGTCCTGGCGGACCGAGGCCTCGATACTGGCAAGGACGCCCCGGCTTTGGGGGGCGTCTCGGAAATATGTGATCTTTGCGGCCAACTCATGCGGCGGGTCGATCTGGCCGGCTTCGATCCGGGAGATGTGGGGCTGGGTCGTGCCCAGAAGTTCGGCCAGCCCACGCTGGGTCAGGCCGGCCCGGGATCGCAGGGCTCTCAGTTCAAGTGGCCAGTTCACGGATCGCTCCGGTTTTGCATCCACAATCCGTGATCATTTTGTCCCCACGCCTGACGAATCATTAGTCCCAAAATAAAACCATTATGACCCAAAGGCGAATAGCGTATAAAGCGGGTTGTTCAGCATTGTGAAATCAAGGGTTGTGACATGGGGCGGGTGCTTCTGGTTGAAGATGATGCGGGGGACGCCGAACTGGTTGCCGAGGCCGTGACGCGCCATTCTGCGACGCTCATGCTGGAAGATTGCCGCTCCGCCGAAGCCGCCTGGGATTTGCTGCGGGAGCGTGCGGGAGGCAACAAACTGCCGGTCTGCATCCTGCTCGACATGGTGATGGGATCGTATGACGGGGCCTGGCTTCTGTCGCGGATGGCCCGTCACTCGGGTTTGCGGGATATTCCGGTCATTGTTCTGTCCCAGAAGGCGGATGCGGTGGCGCGGGCCCGGACCTTCGGGAATGTTGTGGGGGCGATGGAAAAGCCGGTTCACGAAGCTGAGCGGCGTCAACTCGTCGATACGGTTCTGCGCCTGGCCGGGGGTATGGGTGTTTCCGCCTGACCGGATTTGATTCCTGTCTTTTCAGCAGCTTGTTTGCCTGGAGATTGAGAGGGGTCTGCCTCTCTCTTGACTCTTCTGAGCGCCAGAACAAAAACAGAACATAATGTCCGTTCTGCGCTCTTCCTCTCCCGCGGCCTTGGTGCCGGATGCGTCCTTTCCTTTTGGCTTGGGCCGGTCCGGCCTGCATGAATTGTCCGAGGCGCGGTATGGCGATTTTCCGGCCTTGACCGGACTGGCGCTGGCGGCGCTTCGCGATGCAGCCCGCCCAGGGGCCTGTCTTTGGGTGACCCAGAGATCCCTGACGGCCGAACACGGGCGGATGTCGGGAAGAGGTCTGGCCAGGGCCGGGGTGAATCCGGGGCGCTTGCTGCTGGTGGAAGCCGCGACACGGATGGATGCGCTGAAGGCGGTTGAGGAGGGCGCCCGGGATGGCCGTCTAGCAGGGGTTATTGCCGAGCTGGACGATATGGACTTCACGGCAGCCCGTCGTCTCGTCCTGGCCAGTCAGGACAGCCAGACGCCCCTGATTTTATTGTTTCCCCATACGCGGTCGGGAGCGACGGCCGCCCACGGACGGTGGCGGGTTTCTGCCCGCCTATCCCAGTCCCATAACGCAGATCCGCGAGCCCCGGGGCGGCCGGCCTGGCGCGCGGAATTGGAGAAGTCCCGCCTGCAGCCGGGTGAGGCGGGACGGATTTTCGACCTGGAGTTCCGTGATGAGGCGCCATGTTTGCGTTTGGTTCCCGGACTGGCCACTCGATCGTCTGCGCCGCAGCCGCGGCGGGGCGCGTCCATCCGGCCGGGAAATGCCGTCATCCCGTGGCGACGCGCCGGCTGAACCGGCTCCTTTTGTCCTGACAGAGGCGGGCCGTCATGGTCTGCGGGTCGTGGCGGCCAATCCGGCAGCCCGGGCGCTGGGTGTCGAGGCGGGTCTGCGCTTTGCCGATGCCCGGGCCCGGGCGCCGGGATTACTGGCGGAACCGGTGGACCGTGATGCCGACGCCAAAGCCTTGCGGGCACTGGCGCTTTGGATGGAGCGGTGGTCGCCCTGCCTGGCGCTGGGGGAGGCGGATAGCGTTCTGATCGATGCCAGTGGCTGTGCCCATTTGTTCGGGGGTGAAGCGGCCATGCTGGCGGATATGGCGGGGCAATTGAGGCGGGCGGGCCTGTCCTGCCGGCTGGCCATGGCGCCGACGCCGGGCGCTGCCTGGGCCCTGGCGCATGAGCGCGCGGATCGGGTCTGCCTGGCAGACAAAGACTTGCGGGCCGGGCTGGACAAACTGCCGATGGCCGGCCTGCGCCTGTCCGAGGAAACCCTTGTTCTGTTGCGCCGTTTCGGGCTGACCCGGATCGGCCAGCTGTATGATATCGACCGGCGCGCCCTGGCCCGCCGCTTCCATTCCAAAGCCGCCGCCGAGGCGGTTCTGGTGCGGCTGGACCAGGCCTTGGGACTGCGCCAGGAGCCTCTCGATCCGATCCGGGCGAGGCCGGATCATGCGGTGCGCCTGCCCTGTCTGGAGGCCTTGCTCCATCTGGAGGGTGTCAGGGCCGGTCTGGACCAATTGGCGCCGGCATTGTGTGAGCGATTACAAGACTATGGTGAGGGGGCGCGGCGCTTCCGTCTGGCCGCTTTCCGGTGTGATCAGAGCGTGGCACAGCTGACGGTCGGCGCGGCGCGACCGGTGAATGATCCGGCGCATATCCTGCGGCTTTTCCGCGACCGGCTGGAGCGGATAGATCCGGGCTTTGGTATTGAAATTCTGGAGCTTGAGGCATTCGGGACGGGGACAGTCCGGCCCGAAGCGCGGGGTTTTGGCGGGGATTTTGACGGGGATGAGCCGGACCTGGACGCCCTGTCGGTCCTGGCCGACCGGATCACGGCAAGGCTGGGGGACAGGGTGGTGCATATCCTCCAGCCCCTGGCCAGTTATTGGCCGGAAAATGCCGAGGCGCTGCAGGTCTATGAAGGCGTGTTGCCGGAGTGGGATAGCGCGGCCGTTCCCGGCTGTTCGGACCGCCCGGCCCGGCTGCTGCAGCGGCCTGAAAACCTTCAGGTTATCGCCGAAATTCCGGACGGGCCGCCCATGCGGTTCGTGTGGCGCAGACAGGTGCACAAGGTGCGCCGGGCGGACGGGCCGGAGCGGCTGGCACCGGAATGGTGGCGGCCGCCACCGCGGCCGGGACGTGCGCGGGATTATTACAAGGTGGAGGACATGGATGGGCGGCGTTTCTGGATTTTCCGGGAGGGCTTGTATGGCGATGGGCGGGGCGGTCCGCCCGCCTGGTTTATCCATGGTCTGTTCGCATGACGGACTATGCCGAACTCCTGGCCATGAGCAATTTCTCCTTCCTGCGCGGGGCCTCCCACGCGGAGGAGATGGTCGCGGCCGCAAAAGCCTTGGGGCTCAAGGGTTTGGGTCTATGCGACCTCAACACTTTGGCCGGTGTCGTTCGGGCCCATCTGGCTGCTCGGGAACAGGGTTTGCCGCTTCTGGTGGGCGCTCGCCTGCGCCCGGTGAAAGGGCCGGACCTGGTCTGTTATCCCACAGATCGCGCCGCCTATGGCCGCCTCTCCACCCTTCTGTCGAACGGGAAAATGGGGGATGTGAGCAAGGGGGAATGCCGGATTTCTATCGAGGATATCGTCGAATCCGGCGCGGGGCAGATATTCATCGCTTGTCCCCCGGCCGAAGTGGATCCGGATTTCGAACCTCTGCTGGAGCGCTTGCGCGAAGAATGGGGGGATAGGCTCTACCTAGCCGCGACCCATCACATGCGCGGTGGGGACCGGGCCCGGCTGGGCGCGCTGGCCGCCTTGTCCAACAGGACGGGTGTGCCCCTGGTCGCGGTGCAGGATGCGCTCTACCACATGCCGGCGCGCCGGCCCCTGCAGGATGTGCTGACCTGTATCCGGGAGGGCTGCACGGTCGAGCAGGCCGGTTTCCGCCTGGAGGTGAATGGCGAGCGTCATCTCAAGTCCGGATCGGAAATGGCGCACCTTTTTGCCGGTTATGAAGACGCATTGGCGCGCAGTCTGGAAATCGCCGATCGCTGCCAGTTCAGCCTGGACGAGCTGTCCTATGTTTATCCCGATGAACCGGTGCCCGCCGGATCGACCCCGCAACAGCACCTTGTCCGTCTGACATGGGAGGGTGCGGCACAGCGCTATCCGGACGGTGTGCCGCCGAAAGTCTCCCAGCTCATCCTGCGTGAACTCGCCCTGATCGAGGAGCTGGACTACCCCGCCTACTTCCTGACCGTGCATGACATCGTCGCCTGGGCGCGGGAGCAGGGCATTCTCTGCCAGGGGCGGGGCTCGGCGGCCAATTCTGCGGTCTGCTACTGCCTGGGCATTACCAGTGTCGACCCGGCCAGTTCCAGCCTTCTCTTCGCGCGCTTCCTGTCCAAGGAGCGGCGCGAGCCACCGGACATCGATGTGGATTTCGAGCATGAGCGCCGTGAGGAGGTGATCCAGTATGTCTATCGCCGCTATGGCCGGCACCGGGCGGCATTGACGGCGACGGTGATCTGTTACCGGCCGCGCTCGGCCCTGCGCGAGGTCTGCAAGGCGCTGGGCCTGTCCGAGGATATTGCCACCGCGATGAGTGGCACGGTCTGGGGGAGTTGGGGCCGGTCCGTGAATGCGGACCATATCCGCGAGGCCGGGCTGGACCCGGACAAGCCGGTCCTGCGACAGGCCCTGATCCTGGCCAGCGAATTGATCGGCTTTCCCCGCCACCTCTCCCAGCATGTCGGCGGGTTCGTGCTGACCCAGGGGCCGCTGATCGAGACCGTGCCGATCGGCAATGCGGCGATGGAAGACCGCACCTTCATCGAATGGGACAAGGACGATATCGACGCGCTGGGCATCATGAAGGTGGATGTGCTGGCGCTGGGCATGCTGAGCTGTATCCGCAAGGCCTTTGGCATGCTGGCTCTCTACAAGGGCGAGGACTGGGATCTGGCCACCATCCCGGAGGCGGATGAGGCCGTCTATGACATGCTGTGCAAGGCTGACAGTCTGGGCGTGTTCCAGGTGGAAAGCCGGGCCCAGATGACCATGCTGCCACGGCTGAGGCCGCGCTGTTTCTATGATCTGGTGATCGAGGTGGCGATCGTCCGGCCCGGTCCGATCCAGGGGGATATGGTCCACCCCTATCTGCGCCGGCGGAAGGGTCTGGAACCGGTCCGCTTTCCCAGTCCCGATCCGTCCTGTGGTCCGGCGGATGAGCTGGAGCGGATCTTGCGCCGGACGCTGGGCGTGCCGCTCTTCCAGGAACAGGCCATGCAGATCGCCATTGATGCGGCCAAGTTCACGCCGGACGAGGCCAACGGGCTGCGCCGGGCCATGGCGACCTTCCGCAAGATGGGCACGATCACCGAGTACCAGAACAAGATGGTGGGGGGCATGGTGGCGCGCGGCTATGCGCCGGAATTTGCCGAGGCCTGTTTCAACCAGATCAAGGGATTTGGCGAATACGGCTTCCCGGAAAGCCATGCGGCCAGCTTCGCCCTGCTCGTCTATGTTTCCTCCTGGCTGAAATGCCATCACCCGGACGTGTTTGCGGCGGCCCTGCTGAACTCCCAGCCCATGGGCTTTTACGCTCCGGCCCAGATTGTCCGCGATGCCCGCGAGCACGGGGTCGAGATCCGCCCGGTGGACGTGAACTATTCCGACTGGGATTGCACGTTGGAGCCGGCCGAGGGCGGGCAGTTTGCCCTGCGCCTGGGCTTTCGCATGATTGACGGCATGCGCCAGGAAGATGCGGACCGGCTGATGCTGTCGCGCCAGGCCGGCTATGAGGATCCCGACAGTCTGCGCCGTCGCACCGGTCTGGGCCGTGGTGCGATGGAGCGGCTGGCGGCAGCTGATTGTTTCCGCTCGATGAAGCTGGACCGGCGCGCAGCACTCTGGTCGGTGCGGGGCGGGGCCCGGGACCAGGGTCTGCCCCTGTTCGACGCGGCCGATGTGAATGCCTTCGGGGCGGAGGAGCGGACAGGCCTGCCCGCTATGCCCCTGTCCGAGCATGTCTTGCAGGACTATCAGACGACCGGACTATCCCTGAAATCCCATCCGCTGAATTTCCTGCGCCAGCGCTATGGCGGGATGGGTCTGGTGACGACGAAAGAGGCCAATCAGAAGGGCAATGGGCGCTGGGTGAAGACCGCCGGTGTGGTCCTGGTGCGCCAGCGCCCGGGTACGGCAAGCGGGGTGGTTTTCATCACGATCGAGGATGAAGCGGGGGTCGCCAACCTCGTTGTCTGGCCCCGGGTTTTCGAGCGTTTCCGCCCGATTGTCATGGGTGCACGCCTGATTGCGGTGACCGGCCGGGTGCAGGAGGCGGACGGGGTTGTCCATATTGTCTGCGAGAGCCTGATCGACCGGACGGATGACCTCTCCCTCCTGTCCGAGGACGTGCAGCGTGACGTTCTGGAGGGGATAGCCAGCCGCGGCGATGAGGTGAAACGCCCCGTCGCCCGCGATCCGCGCGGCCGGACCCATCCGAGAAATGTACGGGTTATCCCCAAAAGCCGGGATTTCCACTGAGACGCGCGAGCTTGTGAAAAGGTCGCGCATTTTAATGAAACGGGGTGCCAAAAGGGGTCGAGAGGGGGTCGGGATGGGTTCGGATCGGGATCAGGGTGGGATCGGATGGGTATCAGGACCGGCTCAAGAAGGGGGCGGGACGAATTCGGGGCCAGGTATGGTCAAGGTGTGGGGGTTGAGTAGCAGGTGAGAGGTTCGGGCGGCGGCGTGATGTCGGCCGGAACGAAAACGTATGAGGACCACAGGCGTTCGAAATTGGTCATGGTTGAGATCGATTGCCATGCATCATCGCGTCGGGCACAGGCTGCGGGTGCACTGTCACTGGCCCTGAGCGAGTCAATGAAGCAGATGCGTTCGAGATTGTGCCAAATACGAGCCAGCAATATGGGGTCTTGTGCGTCAGTCTCTTCAATCATGACGCGGGGAAGCGCGTGAAAATGGTCGAGCGTGCGCCTTACCGGTTCGCAATGCCTCATGCGATCATGGAATTGGAGGGTGCGGATGATTCCGTCATCGTCTTCCAGAGACAAGACAATATCATCGGACCAGTTCGCCCAGTTGGTGAGGAAAGGTGCCGTCATGGCTGCCAGATGTGCAGCCTGCTCAGATTGTCCCGAGCGCTCCAACTCAATTGAAGCAAGTCGAATGCGCGCAAGAGTGAGCGGCCAACCCAAATGACCGTCGTCTTCGATGGTTTCGATGAGCTCCCGTGCAGTGACGATTCTGTCTTCGTCGAGAAGGCGTTCCACGAGCTCTGTTCGGGGGCGTGCGGAATAGGGGTGCTCGAAAAAATCGAGTTCGCGTGACCACCAATCCGGCGCTTCGCCCGTTTGAATAGTTTCATCGATAAAGACATCGCCGTCTTCAATGGCGGCTTCCAAATAGAGCGCTTCATTCCGGTCGAGTTCTTCGAGCCCCTCCCTCCAGATCGCAAGCGCTGCATCGAGGCCATGGGCTTCATAGGTGAGATAAACGGCCTGTTCCCAATCAAGTTCGTTTTGAGTGCCGCCGTAGAAACCAAGCCGGTTTGGGTGGCGTGCAGCATCGAGCATCCGGCTGGCTGCCCGATCATTCTGTCCGAGCGCCGCGTAGGCCTGACCGAGCATCCGCCGAGCGTTCATGTACCGACCCGGATGTGTCGGCGGGTAGAATTCTGCAATGCGCAGCCAGGGAAGTTGCTTGGCGGCGAGTTCGCGACCGCCCAGCTTGTCGTACCCCGAAAAGACACCGGGACCCGGGACAAGCTGGGTTGAAGAAACCCAAGCGGAGACCGCATTTCGCGGTATCCACACAGTGTCCCGCCACACATGATGAGCGCCTTGAGCCTCGCCAACTGGTGGGCCTGCCAAAAGCGCGATCAGACCCGCGATCGACGCGGTCAAAGCAATTACCCTGGCGCGCATTTCTTCCCCCTTTCCCAAGAGGATTGCGCATTCGAGGGTTGGTTTCCAGCGGGAAGTGCGGGGGCTGGGTCCCGGCTCAAGGCCGGGATGACAAGGGCGTGAGGTTTGGGCTGTTGGTGTGTTCCGGTCCACCTCCATCCAATCCAACACCGTCATCCCCCGGCTTGGCCGGGGGACCTCACCCATCCTTCCGACAGGTGAGCTCAGGTCCCCCGGATGCCCTCCGGGCACCGGGGGATGACGGGTGAAAATTTTGATGGGAAACGCCCGGTCGTCGAACCCACAGGCTTCGCAAGCGCGACGGCGCGTCGGCCCCTGATGGGCCGCCCCATCGGAGGCGTCCGCGCAGCGGACTGCCGTGAGATCAGGAAAACAGGCGAAGGGTGGTGGAGCCGAGGGGAATCGAACCCCTGACCTCGTCATTGCGAACGACGCGCTCTCCCAACTGAGCTACGGCCCCGTCACCTTGGATGGGCGAAATACGAGCGTCTTGCAGTGCAGTCAAGCATGCGGTTCTGGACGTTGCAGGCCGCGGCAGGCTAGAAGCGAAGGCAGCACACAAGGAGTATGCAATGGGCGCGGATATCTGCTGGCTGATTTCCCAGATCGTCAATCTGATCCAGTTGGTCGTACTGGTCTGGGTCATTCTGAGCTGGCTGGTCATGTTCAATGTGATCAACGCCCATAACCAGTTCGTGGCAACTGTGCTGCGGGTGACCGATGGTCTCGTTCGTCCGATGCTGGCCCCGATCCAGCGGGTCATTCCGCCCCTGGGCGGACTGGACCTGTCGCCGATCATCCTGCTGATCGGCCTGGAATTCCTGCGCCGCATCCTGTGCCGGGTTTTGATCTCCACCATGGGCTTCTAGCCACGCGCTATTCCCGCGATACGGACGGGCTGACCCTCCAGGTCCGCCTGACCCCCAATGCGTCGAAAGATGCGATCGAGGCTTGGCGGGCTTCGGCGGACGGGGCGGTGCATCTGGCGGTGAAGGTCCGGGCCGTTCCGGAGAAGGGCAAGGCAAATGCAGCCCTGGTGGCGCTGCTGGCCAAGCAGCTGGGACTTCCCAAACGTGATGTGGATGTTATACGCGGCGCGACATCCCGTCTGAAAACCGTGCGCATTGCTGTCGAGGGGGCGGCCCTCCAGCCTGTCACGGCCCTGCTGGAGGCCTGTCCGGATGAGTGCTGAATTGATCGATGGCAAGGCGGTTGCCGCCGAAATCGACGCCCGGGCGGGCGAGGTCGGGGCTGAGCTGGCGAAAGAGATCGGCCGGGCACCCTGCCTGGCGGTCGTGCTGATCGGCGATGATCCGGCCAGCGAAGTCTATGTCCGCAACAAGGTGAAGCGCACCGAGGCGGCCGGGCTGAAATCCATCGAGATCCGCAAGCCGGCCGAGACCACCGAAGCCGAGGCGATCGAGATCGTGCGTGGGCTGAACGCGGATGACAGCGTCGACGGGATCCTGGTGCAGATGCCGCTGCCGGATCAGATCGATGCCAACCGGGTGATCGGCGAGATCGATCCGGACAAGGATGTCGATGGCCTGACCGATGTCAGTGCCGGGCGGATCGTTCTGGGCAAGCCGGGCCTGCGTCCGTGCACGCCGGCGGGCTGCGTTCTTCTGGCCGAGCGCGCGCTGGGGGATTTGTCGGGCAAGAATGTCGTGGTGATCGGCCGGTCCATCCTGGTCGGCAAGCCGGCTGCGCTTCTCTTCCTGGAAAAGAATGCCACGGTGACGATCGCGCATTCGCGCACCAAGGACCTGCCCGCCCTGTGCCGGACCGCGGACATTCTGGTGCCAGCGGTCGGCCGGCCGGAAATGGTCAAGGGTGATTGGGTGAAGCCGGGCGCCTGTGTGCTGGATGTCGGCATCAACCGGATCGATGCCCCCGAGCGCGGTGAGGGCAAGACCCGCCTGGTCGGGGATGCGGCCTTTGACGAGATTGTCGGACATGCCGGCTGGATCACACCGGTTCCGGGCGGAATCGGCCCGATGACTATTGCCATGCTGCTGCGAAACACCGTAATTGCCGCCGCAACCCGGAGTGGCAAGAATCTGCCCGCAGATTTTTGATCCAAGTTTTCCGGATTCGTATACAGTTCGGTAAGGCAACCGAACTAGAATGCCTCAGTGGGAGGGATCAATGTCCAATCAAGCGCTGAACGTGCTGCACGTCGAAGATGATTTTGCCGATGCCATGCTGGTCCAGCATGCCGTCTGCGAAGCGGGCGATCTGGACATCTCCTTTGAAGTGGCGCGAACGCTCAAGGACGCCAAGCGCTGCCTGCAACGCCGGGCCTATGATCTGATCCTGCTGGATCTGCGTCTGCCCGACTCCATTCATCCCAAGGACACGCTGGAAACCACGCGGACCTTTGCCGGTGACACACCGGTGCTGATCCTGTCCGGTTCCATGGCGGTGGATGAAAGCATCATTCCCGAGGATGTGTCGCGTCTCGACAAGAATGAGAGCTTCCGGGCGCATTCCGGAAACATGCCGGTGCATCTGGCGCATCTGATCCGCGATGCCGCGGAACATGCCGACGTCCAGACGATCTAGCCGCGCTTTCCCCCGAAAATAGTTCAGGATCCGACCGGTTAAGGCTTGCTGGCCTTTGACCCGCGGCTAAGCTGTGCCCGCTTGAATTGCGGGAGAGAGCTTATGAGCCAGGCAGACGTGATCGACTACAAGATCGGTGGCGAGGACATCCAGTATGTCGAAGTGGAGCTGGATCCGGGCGAGAGCGTCGTCTCGGAAGCCGGGGCCATGATGTACAAATCCCCCTCCGTCACCATGGATGCGGTGTTCGGCGACGGATCCCAGAAGAATTCCGGTGTCTGGGGTGCGCTGGCCGGTGCCGGCAAGCGCCTGCTGACCGGGGAAAGCCTGTTCATGACGGTCTTCACCCATGAAGGCCAGGGCAAGGCCCATGCGGCGTTTGCGGCGCCCTTTCCGGGCACCATCATTCCGGTGCATTTGCCCGATCTGGGTGGCGAGCTGATCTGCCAGAAGGACAGTTTCCTGGCCGCGGCCAAGGGCGTGTCCATCGGGATTGCGCTGCAAAAGCGGATCATGACCGGCCTGTTCGGCGGTGAAGGCTTCATCATGCAGCGCCTGCAGGGCTCCGGCTGGTGCTTCGTCCATGCCGGGGGCACGCTGATCAAGAAAGAACTCGCTGCGGGTGAGGAGATCCACATCGATACGGGTTGTGTCGTCGCCTACACGCCGGATGTGGAATTCGAGATCGAACGGGCGGGCAATATCAAATCGATGATTTTCGGCGGTGAGGGCGTGTTCTTCGCGCGTCTGCGCGGACCGGGTCAGGTCTGGATCCAGTCCATGCCCTTCTCGCGCCTGGCCGGCCGTATCCTGGCCAATGTACCCGCCACAGGATCGGGACAAGGTGAAGGCTCGGTCCTGGGGCCGTTGGGCTCCATCATGCGGGGTAGCTGACGCATATTTGCCGGGCGGGGCTTCGGCCCCGTTTTGCATGATTTATGTTGTTGACAGTCATTCGCATTTGCGGGAAAGATTTGGCCATCACCAAGGATGGCGTCCCGCCCATGTATGTCTGCATCTGCAACGCGCTGCGCGACAAGGAACTTCAGGCCGCTGCCGCCGACCCGGCGGTGAAGGGCGTGTCCTGTGTGTTCAAGCGCTGTTCGTCCAAGCCGCAATGCGGCCGCTGCCTGCCGGACGTGGCGGACATGATCGCCTCCAGCCGTATTGGTCCGGACGATCTGGCCCAGGCGGCGGAATAATCCCGTCCTGCGTGGCGCTCCCAGTCGCGAAAGCCTCCCATTTTCACTTGCAAAGATAGCAGTTGGACTGCCTGCGCTTTTGCGTAGAGTGGCGGCTGTTCGACACAGAAAAAGGAAATGCCGTCATGAAGGGTGATGCCAAGGTCATTGAGTATCTCAACCAGGCCCTGAAGCTCGAACTGGCGGCGGTGAACCAGTATTTCCTGCATGCGCGCATGTTCAAGGACTGGGGTCTCGGCAAGATCGCAAAGGTCGAGTACGAGGAATCCATCGACGAGATGAAGCATGCCGATCTTCTGATCGAGCGCATTCTCTTCCTGGAGGGCCTGCCCAATGTCCAGGACCTGGCCAAGATCTATATCGGTGAAACGCTCAAGGAATGCCTGGAGTGTGATCTGAAGATCGAGAACCGGGCGCATCCCTTCTATGTCGAGGCCATCGCCTATTGCGAAGAGGTCAAGGACTATGTCTCGCGCAAACTCCTGACCGACATCCTCGAGAGCGAGGAAGAGCATACCGATTATCTGGAGACGCAGCTGAGCCTGATCGAGAAGATCGGCGAGGAACGCTATATGCAGTCCCAGATGGCGGTGGGCGAGGACTAGTCCTTACCGATTGGCAATGTGAGCGGCTTGTGTCTAGTCTGGTGAAATCCTTTCGTTTCACCGGACCCCGCCCATGTTGCGCCGAACCCTTCTCAGCGTTGTTCCGCTTTTTGCCCTGACCGCCGGCACGGTTCTGGCCCAGCCGCCCATCGTGCAGCCCGGCGCGCCGGGGCAGCCCTCCCGGACCCTGACACCGGAGGCATCGACCGCGCTCGCGGCGAGCCATCACACCGCCGATGATGCCGCTTTCATGCAGCACATGATCGTGCACCACGGTCAGGCCGTGGACATGGTCGCGCTGATCGCCGAGCGGACCGATAATCGCACCATCGCCCTGGTGGGTGACCGGATTTCGCGGTCCCAGAGCGATGAGATCGCCATGATGCGCCGCTGGCTGGAAAGCCGGGGCGAGTCCACCGAGATGGTCATGGATCACACCATGATGCCTGGACACAATGTCCATACGCAAATGGCGCACGCGCAGGCAGGCGGTCATGGCCATCCTGCCAATGCGCCGTCTGATGTACCGCTGATGGAAGGCATGTTGTCGCCGGCCCAGATGGTTGAATTGTCCATGGCCGAAGGCGAGGCGTTCGACCGGCTCTTCCTGACCGGCATGATCCATCACCATCAAGGCGCCATCGGCATGGTTGAAGACTTGCTGGCCACGCCCGGCAATGGCGAGGATCCGGAATTGTCGCAATTCCTGACCGATGTCATGGCCGACCAATCATCCGAAATCGCGCGCATGCGCTCCATTCTAGCCGGTCTCTAGGGGCCATTTCCGGGGGGATATCATGAAACTCGCACTCACCCATCTGGCCGGGGTCAGCCTCCTCGCGCTGACCATGGCCGCCTGTTCTGCACCGTCCGGCGAGGACACAACGGCCTATACCCTGCCAGAGACGACGGACGCGCCCAGCCGCGCCGGTCTCGCGGCGGGCGTGTTTGACGCGGAAAGCGTCTCCTGGAACGTCAATCTGGTCGCCAATGTGCCGCCGCCGCCCGGCTTCTTCGCCGAAGACACGATGTTCTTCGTGCCGGATGCCTGGCTGAACCCGCCTGAAGAGGATGCCGAAGAGGACGAGGAAGAGGGCGGGGATGCCGAAGAAACGGCCGGCGAAGACACCGTCGCCGATGAGCCCGTCGAGACCGCCGAAGCGGACAGCGAGGACGACGCCGAGGATACCGGTCTGCAAATCCGGCCGATGCATTTTGCCAATACCGATCTCGCCTTCTCCGGTGACCGGGTGATCATGGGCAATTTCCACGGTTTCAACATTTTCGACGCCTCCGAGCCGGCGGCGCCGGAAGTTCTGGTCTCGGTCGTCTGTCCGGGCGGTCAGGGCGATGTCTCCGTGCACGGAAACCTGGTCTTCCACTCGGTGGAGCAGGGACGCGGCCGTCTCGATTGCGGGGTTGATGGTGTCGAGGAAGACAGCAGCGCAGAGCGCTTCCTGGGTGTCCGCATTTTTGACATCTCTGATGTGGCGGCCCCGGTCCAGATCGCTGCGGTGCAGACCTGCCGCGGCTCCCACACCCACACGCTGGTGCCGCATCCCAGTGATCCGAACCTGGTCTATGTCTATGTCCAGGGCACGAATGGTGTGCGTCCGGAAAGCGAACTGGCGGGTTGTACGGGCGGTGAGCCGGACGAGAATCCGGACACGGCGCTCTATTCCATCGACATTATCGAAGTGCCGCTGGACGCGCCGGAGACGGCCAGGGTCGTGAACCGGCCGCATATTTTCGCGGACATGGAAACCGGCGAAATTGCCGGTCTGTGGGCGGGCGGTGCCGCAGAGGAAGGTGCCCAGAGCGCGGCACCGACCGTGGCCTGCCATGACATCACCGTCTATCCGGAGATGAATCTGGCGGCCGGGGCTTGCGGCGGGAACGGGATTCTCCTGGACATTTCCGATCCGGTGAACCCGCAGCGGATTTCCGACCTGTTCGATCCAAACATGGCCTATTGGCACTCCGCCACCTTTACCAATGAGGCGGATGCCGTCCTGTTCACGGATGAATGGGGCGGGGGCATCATGCCGCGCTGCCAGGAAGATGATCCGGAGAACTGGGGTGCCAATATCGTCGCCACGATCGGCGAGGATGGCGCTCTGGAACGCCGCGGCTTCTTCAAGATTCCGCCGGAACAGACCGGTGTCGAAAACTGTGTCGCCCATAATGGTACGCTGATCCCGGTTCCCGGCCGCGATATCATGGTGCAGGGCTGGTATTCCGGTGGCCTGTCGGTGACCGATTTCACCGATCCGGACAATATTGTCGAGATTGCCTTCTTCGACCGCGGTCCGGTGGATGCGGACACGCTCTATCTGGCCGGCTATTGGGCGGCCTATTGGCACAATGGTTATATATGGGCACCGGAAATCGTCCGCGGTCTGGACGTGCTGGAACTCGTGCCGAACGGTCACCTGACCGAGAACGAGATCGCCGCGGCGAACCTGATCCGTTTTGATGAAGCCAATACCCAGACCCAGCTGCATTTCGACTGGCCGGCCGAGCCGGTGGTCGCGCTGGCCTATCTGGACCAGCTGACCCGGACCGAGGCTCTGGCCGCGGACCGCCTGGGCCAGGCGCGCGACCTGCTCAATGCCTGGTCAGAGGGTGAGGCCGACATGGCCGATCTGGTCATGATGGGCACGCATTTCCAGGCGCTTGCAGCCGACGCCGAGGGGGCAGACGCCGAACGCATGCAGGCGCTCGGCGATCTGCTGGTCTCGCTGGGTTAGCTCAGTCTGCCGATGCTGTTTCCGCCGGCGTCTTGAAGTCGTCGGCGGAATGGCGTTCGCGCATCTGGGTGGATTCCTCACCCCAGACCTTGTTGACGCGAATGCCGCGTTTGACGGCGGGGCGCTGGGCGATCTCGTCGGCCCAGCGGACGACATGGGTGTATTCGCTGACAGACAGGAATTCACCGGCTTCATAGAGCAGGCCGCGCACCAGCGCGCCATACCAGGACCAGACCGCCATGTCGGCGATGGAGTATTCCTCGCCCGCCAGGAAATGGTTCTCGGCCAGATGCTTGTCGAGCACGTCGAGCTGGCGCTTCACTTCCATCGCATAGCGATTGATCGGGTATTCGAACTTCTCCGGCGCATAGGCGTAGAAATGGCCGAACCCGCCGCCCAGGAAGGGTGCGGACCCCATTTGCCAGAACAACCAGTTGAAGGCCTCCGTGCGGGCCGCCGGGTCCTTGGGCAGGAAGTGTCCGAACTTTTCGGCCAGGTGGACGAGGATGGAGCCGGACTCGAAGACGCGGACCGGCGTGTCGCCGGAGCGGTCGAGCAGGGCCGGGATTTTCGAATTGGGATTGATGGCCACGAAGCCGGAGGAGAATTGTTCGCCTTCGGAGATATTGATCGTCCAGGCATCATACTCGGCGTCGGAGATGCCCAGTTCGAGCAATTCCTCGAACATGACCGTGACCTTCACCCCGTTCGGTGTGGCCAGGGAATAAAGCTGGAAGGGATGGTCTCCGACCGGCAGTTCCTTTTCATGGGTAGCCCCGGCGATCGGCCGGTTGATGCTGGCAAAGCGTCCACCGCTTTCGGTGTCCCAGGTCCAGACTTTGGGCGGTGTGTATCCGGTCGTGTCACTCATGGTGCATCCCTCTTGGCTTGGGGCGAGATGTAAGGGCGGCCGGCACTTGTGCAAGTCCGGCCTTTGATCACAGAGCGGTGATGCGGGGTTGGCGGGCCTGTGCGGCCGGTGCCAGAAGCGCTGCGCGGGCCAGCTGTTTGAGGCTGTCGACATAGTCACTCTGTGACCAGCCACAGCGTTCCACGAGATCCTCCCAATGCCCGACTGACAACAGGGTCCAGAGCAAATCCGTGGCGCGTTCCGCAGACAGGGCGGGCGACAGGTTTCCGTCAGCCTCCAGGGCTTTCACGGCGGCGGCGCAGCCTTCGCGCATGGCGGCCATCCGGTTGGCCCAGGTGGTGCGGGCATCCTCATCGGTTTCGCTCATGGCGATGAGGGCGCGGGCGGTGGGTATCACGACCGGAATGTAATTCCCCCAGGCCTCGATATAGCGGTCCAGGCGCTCCACGCCGGATGACGCATTGCGGCTGGGGGCAAGACGGGTGTCGACATCGGACGCGTCATCAATGTGTCGCGCCGTCTCGATCAGCAGGTCGGCCCGTTTTGGAAAATGGAGATAGACCGCCTGCCGGCTGACGCCGGCGGCCTTGGCCACATCACTCATGCGGACAGGCTGTCCGCTTCCGGCCTCCAGAAGTTGGCGGCAGGCTTTGAGAATGGTCGTGCGGGTGGAGTCGTTCTGGGAGCGGGGCATGCCCCTTTTTCGAATGCGCTTGACACGGTGTCAAGTCACCGATATTGACGCCGTGTAAAGTTTACACCGTGTCAAGTTCGAGATCGAAAGGAGATCCCTCATGAAAACCGTGTCTCACACGCATACCGGCCTCACCCTGGTCATCGGCGCTTCCGGCAAGACAGGGCGCCGGGTTGTTCAAAAACTGGAAGCCCGGGGTCTGCCGGTCCGGGGCGTGTCGCGCTCGACCCAGCCGGCATTTGACTGGGACGATCCATCGGGCTGGGCGGCTACTCTGGATGGGGTCAGCCAAGTCTACATCACCTACTCCCCGGATCTGTCGATGCCCCAGGCGCAACCGGCGATCCGGCGCCTGGTGCGCGAAGCCCGCGCAGCCGGTGTGACGCGCGCCGTTCTGCTGTCCGGCCGCGGCGAACCCGATGCGGAGGCTTGCGAGCAGATCATCCGGGGCAGCGGTCTGGAATGGACACTGGTCCGGGCGGCTTGGTTCAACCAGAATTTCTGCGAGGGCGAGTTTGCCCCGATGGTGGAAGCCGGCGAGCTGGCCCTGACCCATGGCGACATGCCGGAACCCTTTGTCGATGCCGATGATATCGCCGATGTCGTGGTGGCCGCTCTGACCGAGGCCGGGCATGATGGCGAGCTCTATGATGTGACCGGCCCGCGTCTGATCACACTGCGCGAGGTTGCCGGAGAACTGGCCGAAGCGCGGGGCGAACCGCTCAATTTCATCGATCTGCCGCGCGAGGTCTTTGTGGACGGCCTGCGCAATTCCGGCCTGCCGGACGAGATGGTGCAATTGCTCGACTATCTGTTCGGCACCGTGCTGGACGGACGCAATGCCTATCTGGGCGACGGCGTGCAGCGGGCGCTGGGCCGGGCTCCTCGGGACTTCCGGGACTATGCGCGGGAGACCGCCGCCAAACGTCTTCAACCCACGGCGGCCTAGGAGGGGATGATGGCGGATCTGATCCTGAACCTTGCGACGGCCAGCAGCCTGTTGGCCACCCTCGTGGCCGGTGCCCTGCTGGCTTTCTCGGATTTTCTGATGCGCGGTTTTCGCCTGGCTGGACCTGTTTCAGGCATGCAGGCGATGCAGGGCCTGAACCGCACAGTGCTGAAGTCTGTCACCCTGACTGTCTTCCTACTCCTTGTGCCAGGGCTTCTCGCCCTGGCCGGGCTGGCACAGGTTTTCCTGGAGGGCGCGCCGCGCCACTTCATCCAGCTGGCAGCCGGTGTCTATACGGTGGGCGCGTTCCTTGTGACCGGGCTGGGCAATGTCCCGATGAACAAGCGCCTGGAGCGACTGTCAGCACCCAGCGATTATTGGACCGCCTATCTGACCGGCTGGACGTTCTGGAACCATGTGAGGACCGCGGCCTGCGCGCTGACAGCCCTGTTCCTGACCCTGGCTGTGCGCCTGGCCGCCTAGCCTGTCCACATCGTAATCCTGGCCGGCTTGTCCCCAAATACAAAATTTTGTATTTGGGGATCATGACCGAGAAACACACCACGTCCGGCGATTATGTCGGCCAGGTCGGCCGGCCCTTCCTGGCCCGCCGGATCGCACAATTCCATGATGTCCTGGCGGAGCAGGGCCAGGATGTCCTGAACGCCGCGGGCATGGAGCTGGACAGCCGGCTGGGCTCGGTGTTCTCCCTGATCGCCCACCGCCCCGGCCTGAGCGTTGCGGCCCTCGCGGATGAGCTGGGTCTGTCCCACCAATTGGCAACCTACCGGGTCAAGAAGCTCGTTGAGGCGGGCTTGGTGTCACAGGCGCGGGATCCGGAAGACCGGACCCGCTCAATCCTTCAACCCACGGACAAGGCTGGCGCGGAGGTTGAAAAACTTCAAACCGTCATGCGCCAGCTCGACCAGGCCTATGCCGAACTTTTTTCCGAGCTCGGTGCGGATCTGCTCGAGCTGGCCATCCGCGCGCGTGCCGCCCTCACAAAAACCCCCCTGCTGGAGCGTATCAATCGTGTTCAAGACTAACCCCAAGCTTGCCGCTGTGATGGACCTGATCCTGGTCCTGGGCACGGCTGTCCTTGTGAAGGCCGTGATGATGAATTTCGCCTGGAAGTTCGCCGGCCCCATTTCGCTGCTGAGTGCGGTCCTGCTGGCGAGCTGGCTTATCCGCCGGCGTGGAAAGCGCTGGTCGGACTATGGGTTGAAACTCCCGCCCGGCTGGAAGAGCAAACTCCTGCTTCTGCCCCAGGTCCTGTTGATGCTGTCGGTGATGATCGGTGTGTCGGTGGCCTACAAGACCTGGCTGAACCCGATCCTTCCCATTGCGCCCAGCCTGGAGGACCGGTTTGCCGATATCGCCAATTCACCGGGCTTCCTGGCCTTGTGGATCGGCATCGCGATCATCCATGGCGGGTTTTTCGAGGAGATGATCTATCGCGGTTTCACCATTATGAAGCTGACCGAAGTGATGGGCGGGCGCGAGGGCTGGCGCATGCCCCTGGCCATTGTTCTGCAATCCGCCTTCTTCGGCGTGCGTCACATGTATTACCAGGGCGTGGGCGGTGCCTTGGCGACGGGTCTGATGGGGCTGGGCTTCGGCCTGATGTTCTGGGCCTTCAAGCGCAATCTCTGGCCCTTGATCATCGCCCACGCGTCGACCGGCACGTTGTCGATGAGCGTGCGCTATCTCGACTCAATCGGCGTCACGGAGCCGGGCTGAACTGTTTTGTATGGGTTTGGGGCAATCGACCGGGTCTTCGCACCTGGCTCGAGCGCCCCAGCCTTGAGCGCGTTCCATGCGAGCATCGACCCCAACGCCGAAAGCGGCGACAGGCACGGGTCGAGCGGAGCGGGAACAAGGGGAGAAATGGTGCCGCTTGCGTGACTCGAACACGCGACCTACGCATTACGAATGCGTTGCTCTACCAGCTGAGCTAAAGCGGCTTGCCATTCAGGCGTCCCGCCTGTGCACAAGCACCGGCGAGAGGCGGCGGAACCTACCCGCGAAATGCGGAGCGGGCAAGCCCCGCTGCAGCAGGAAAATCACTGGTCTTTCAGGCGGGCGAGAACCGGTTCTGCGAGCTGTGTGAAGTCGGGCGCGCCCATATTCTCGATGATGAGGTCGGCCTGGACTTTCTGCGGTTCGACATGGGCGACATGCATCGGATCCACCAGGGTTTCAAACTGGTGTTTGACGAAGTCCGGCTGGCGGCCGCGTTCGGCAACATCGCGGGTGAGACGGCGCTGGAAGCGGACATCCCGGTCCGCATCGACAAAGACGGAAAGGTCCAGAACGTGGGAAATCGCGGTGCTGGAGAGAAGGTGGAGGCCTTCGATCACCACAAGCGGCGCCGGGGTAAGAAACTGCGTCTCTTCCCGCCGGCAATGCGTGGTGAAATCATAGAGCGGTGCCTCGATCGGCTGACCGGATTTCAGCGCCTCCAGATGGGCGAGGAGGAGATCATGATCCTTGGAGGCCGGTTCGTCGAAATTGAACCGCTTGGGATCAAAGCCCGGCATATTGCCGGCATCGACATAATAATCATCCTCGGACAGGACATAGGTGCCCGAACCGGCGTGCTGGCGGGCGATCTCCTCGGCCAGACAGGTCTTGCCGGAAGCCGAGCCTCCGACAATGCCGAGCAGCGTCACATTCGAGGTCATGCCGCAGCGCCGTCCTCATCATCCCCGTCGGAGACACCGGGATCGTCGGGCATGCGCGGAGCATCATCCGCGAATGTGGCGGCGGCGCGGGATGCGGCGACCCGGCGCGGGCGCGGGGCTTCCAGCAGGGCGGTTTCCGGCACCGCCTCGGCATAGCGTTCGAAGCGCTCATAGCGCGGATGGGTCAGCTTGTTCTCATCGCCATAGGCATAGACCATCCGCTTCCAGTCATCCGCCGTGTAGGCGAAGAGGCGGCCTTCCGGGTCGATGTCCGACCAATCGGCTTCCGGTGCGGCATGGGAGGCCTTGGTCATCCAGCGGCGGGCATCTTCATCCTTGCCCTCCAGCCGGGCCAGACGGGCCGCGAGCGCGCAGAGGCGCGAGGAGGGCGCGTCACCGGCCTTGAGCAGCGGGTCAAGCGCTTCACGGGCCAAGCGGGCATCGCCATCCTCCAGCGCGACCTGGATATTGATCAGCTGGCTCTCCCGGTGATCCGGATTGAGCGCAGCCAGGGCCCGCAGGCGTTCCAGCCGTTTGGTCTTGGTGTCGGATTTGCGCAATTCGCGATACGCGTGGGCGAGAGCCGGGTGCGGATTGGCGGCCCAGGCGGCCTCCAGAACCTCTGCAGCCCGCTTGTGGCGGCGGCCATCCGCCAGGAGGCGTGCGGCTAGGGCCGCGGCCGGCGCAAAGCCCGGCGCATTGCGATGGGCGCTGGCGGCCCATTCGCGCGCCTTTTCGGCGTCGCTCTGCTCGCATTCCAGTGCGGCCGCGGTCAGCAGGACGGCGCGGCGGCGGCGGGCAATGTCAGGGCCGACATGTTTGCGCTTTTCGCCCTCATTGAGGGTTGCGACGGCTTCTTCCCAACGGCCCTGGGCGACCTGGCTGTCGAACAGGGCATCGAAAGCCCAGCGGGCACCCTTGGCCTGCTGGAAGGCATCGGCGGCATGGGTCTGGGTGGCGGAGTGGTCGCCCCGGTCATGCGCCAGCTGGGCGAGGCCGCGGCGGGCGACGACCCGGGTGCGCTGGTCTTCCAGCAGGGCTTCGTAATGGGCTTCCGCGCCATCCCAGTTCCCGGCGGCTTCGGCGGCGCGGGCGGCGAGCAGGCGGGACAGCGCAGGGCGTTCCAACAGGGCATCGGCGCGGGCGGCTTGGCGGACCGCGGCCTCGCCATCCCCGGCAGCCGAAGCAATGAGGGCGCGTTCCAGCGCGTCATAGCCCTGCTCGCGGCGGCGGCGCTTGAAGAAGGACTTCACCTTGTCCGGCGAGGTCCAGAGCAGATAGATGCCCCACCACAGAACCAGGAAGAGGAAGGCGAACAGGATCGTACCGCCGGCCGCGACGACGAAGGGCATTTCCATCTGCCAGCCCAGGAATTCAAAGGCGGCGGTGCCGGGATTGAGCGCGAGGAAAGCGCCCAGCACGGCGGTCAGGATGGCAAAGAGGACAGCAAGGATCAGACGGATCATGACGGATCCTCTCCGCGCGCGGCGGCTTCATCAGCGAGTGCCTGACGCAGGGAGAGCAGGCGGCGGTCCACATCCTGGCGGGCGCGGGCCGAGATCAGCCAGTCGCGCGCGCTTTCGAGCGACGGCCCGGAGAGTTGTTCGGTCAGGGTGATGGCGCTGTCCAGATCCTCTTCGGCGAGACGGGTTTCGGCGAGGGCGGTGATGGCCATGGGGCCGGTACTGTCGGAGGTGCCGTCTGTCTGGCGCACGGCAATCAAGCCGAAGAAAACGCGGCCGGGGCCGGCGGCCTCGCGGATCGCGGCTCCGGGATAGCTGGCTTCCAGCTGGTCATGGGTGGGAACGCCGGCGCGGGCGACGCTGGCCAGGGCGTCCAGGTCTGCATTGTCCCGCCACAGACGGGCGAGGGCCGCGCGTTCGGCCTCGAAGCTTTCGCCGGTCTGGGCGATTTCCCGCAGCGCCGTAAGCGCCAGGGCGCGGGCGGCCAGCTGGCGGTCTGCCGTGCCCGTGTCCGGGCGGTCGGCGGCGGACTGGGCTGCGGAGGCGGCATCGGTGGCGCTGGACTGGGCAGTTTCGGCGAGGGCGCGAGCCTGGGCGATCTGGCCTTCCAGCCGGGCGAGTTCGGATTCCAGGGCGTCCAGGCGCGGGGCCGGGTCCTCGATCTGCGTGGCGCCCGTATCCCCGGCCGCCTCAAGATCGGCGATGCGCTGGGTTAGGTTTTGCAGGATTTGCGGGTCGACGCCGGATTGGGAGGCGGTCTGCGCAGTATCCAGCGCCTGGCTGGCAAGAGCTTGCGTGTCGGACTGGCCGGATTCCAGCTGCGCGATGCGGTCTTCCAGCGGGCCGAGATCAAGGGTCTCGGCCGGTGCGCTGCTGGCCGGAGCGGATTCCAGCGCGGCAAGGCGGGCCTCGATGGCGGACAGGTCCACCGGCTCGCCACCGCCTGCGGCCGGGCGGGCTTCCAGGGCGGACAGGCGCGTGATCAGGGCCTCGATCCGGGCCCGGGCCTCGTCATCGACGGGGGTGGCCGGATCACTGTTTTCCAGCGTCTCCAGACGCGCGGTCAGCGCGGTGAGGTCTTCGGCCAGGGCTTCACGCGCATCCGCGCCGGTATCAGCGGGTGTGGCCGTGTTTCCCAGATAGGCATGACCGGCATAGCCCAGCGCTCCGCCGGCGGCAGAGGAGAGCAGGAAAACCAGGAAGAGGGATGTCCATCCGGGGCCGCGCCGGCGCGGAGCGGGCGCAGGCGAGGTGTCGCCTGCCGGCTCGAACTCGGCATCGACGGGTTCGGGGTCGAGAGTGTCGTTCGGGTCAGCCATTTTGGCCCATGATTCGCGCGGATTTCAGCCAGCTTAGGACGCGTTGCCCGCCCGCGCCAGTTCCGAACTTTCATCCAGCAGCGCCAGCAGGGCGTCCTCGGTGGGAGCGGCTGCCGGAATGAGGGCACCGAAGCCGGCCCCTTTGAGCGGCTCGAGGCATTTTTCGGAAATTCCGTACACACTCACCGTGCCCAGCCAGTGGTGAAGGCCGAACTTTTTGAGCAGGTCCAGGAAGGTCTTGGCGCTGCGCGGCGAGTGGACCAGGACGGAGACCGGCGTGCCGGACACAATCGCGGCAATGGCTTCCTCGCTGAGCGTATCCACCGGGATGGCGCCATAGCCGATCGCGTCACGCACGGTATAGCCGTCCGGCCGCAGGGCGGAGGACAGGTCGCCGGAGACGTGGATGCCGCGAATGTGCAGGAGTTCACCCTTGTCCGGACGCGCCTTGCGCTTGATCAGCTCGACGAGGTCGGCGCTGTTGCCAGCGGCGGAATGGACTTTCTTGAAACCGATCTTGCTGGCCGTCTCTGCCGTGCTGTCGCCGACCGCGAAGACGGTGAGGTCACGTTCCTCGCGGCGCGGACCCCAAGCCCGCACGCCATTGGCGCTGGTGAAGACCAGGGCTTGGACATCAGTGAGATCGGCATCGATGCGGGCGCGGAAATTGATGTCGAGAACGGGCGAGATGATCGGATCGATGCCCATCTGCCGCAGACCGGCTGCGGTTCGCTCGGCACCAGGCCAGCCTCGGGTCACCAATACAGTCATGCCACTCCCAGAATCTGTTCGAGCCGTTCGCCAGCCTCATCCCGGATCAAGCGACCGAGCCGGAAACCGGCATCCCCAGCCTGTTTGATCGAGACGGAGGCCAGGTCAATGCGACCGGATTTCTGCCATCGTGTCGAGCCATCAGGTGTGAGGACTTCGCCCGTGAAATCCATTGATTCATTATTAAGATGGGCCGCAATCGGGGTCCGGCAAGACCCGTCCAGCGCTTTCAGGAATCCACGCTCCGCCGTGACCGCCAGGCGCGTGGGCCGGTGTTCCAGGGCCTGCAGACGCTCCCGGGCATCGGCATCATCGAGCCGGGCCGCCACGCCGATCGCGCCCTGGGCCACGGCCGGCAGCATGTCGGTCATGGGCAAGGGATCGCGCTCGGCTTCCGGACGTTCCAGGCGTTTCAGCCCGGCTCGGGCGAGGAAGGTGGCATAGACCTCGCCGCTTTCCAGCTTGCCCAAGCGGGTGGCGACATTGCCGCGCAGGGGCACGACTTTGATGTCCGGCCGGACGTGCAGGAGCTGGGCCTGGCGGCGCAGGCTGGCCGTGCCGACGACCACGCCTTCCGGCAGATCGGCGAGGCGGGCTTCACCGCCACGGGCCAGCAGCATGTCGCGCGGATCCTCACGCTCCAGAATGGCGCCGAGGGTCAGGCCGTCAGGCAATTCGGTCGGGACATCCTTCATGGAGTGGACGGCATAGACGGCGTCACCGGACAGCTGGGCCTCGTCGATCTCCTTGGTGAAGAGGCCCTTGCCGCCGGCTTCCAGCAGCGTGCGGTCCTGGATGCGGTCACCGGTGGAGACGAGGCCGAGAATGGGGAAGGCCGTTTCGGCGTCCGGGCCGGACAGGCCACAGGCTGCAGCCAGTCGGGCTTGCACCTCCCGGGCCTGCCAGAGGGCGAGCGGAGAGCGGCGTGTGGCGATCGGCTGGGGTGAGGACGGCGGCTTCACGTTGCAGGATCCTGGTCGAGGGGCTATCGGTCTGCCATGGACTTAGCCCCCCCTTCCTCTTCGACGCAAGCCGATGAACTCACCGTGCTGGGACTGGAATCCAGCTGCGATGAGAGCGCGGCCGCCATTCTGCGCCGGCATGGCGATGGCCGGATCGAGGTTCTCGCGGACCTCGTCCTGGGCCAGACCGAAGCGCATGCGCCTTTCGGAGGCGTCGTGCCGGAGATTGCGGCGCGGGCCCATGCCGAGGCGATGGACGGGCTGGCGGCTGCGGCCTTGAAGGAAGCCGGGCTGAGTCTGGCGGAGCTGGACGGGATTGCCGCCACATCCGGACCGGGCCTGATCGGCGGCGTGATGGCCGCGCTGATGACCGCCAAGGGACTGGCTTTGGGGGCGGGCAAGCCGCTGATCGCGGTGAACCATCTGGAAGGCCATGCCCTGTCGCCGCGCCTGAGTGAACGGCTGGATTTTCCCTATCTGCTGCTGCTCGTCTCCGGCGGGCATACCCAATTGCTGGTCGCCGAAGCGGTGGGACGCTATCGCCGCCTGGGCTCGACGCTGGATGATGCGGCGGGCGAAGCCTTTGACAAGACGGCCAAGGTTTTGGGGCTGGGCTTCCCCGGCGGACCGGCGCTGGAAAAATGCGCGGCTGAAGGCGATGCGGCCCGTTTCGACCTGCCTGTGCCGCTGAAGGGCAAGCCGGGTTGCGATTTTTCCTTTGCCGGCCTGAAGACGGCGGCGCGCCAGATCTGGGACGGGCTGGACCAGCCAAGCGGGCAGGACAGGGCAGACCTGGCGGCCTCGGTCCAGGCGGCGATTGCGCGAGCCCTGGCCAGCCGGACCAAGCGGGCGATGGACCAGTTCGCCGGGGATTATCCGGACGTGGCCCTGCCGCGGCCGCTGGTGGTGGCCGGTGGTGTGGCCGCGAACAAGACGGTGCGGGCCGCACTGGAAGACGCAGCCCAGGCGGCGGGCTTCACCCTGATCGCTCCGCCGATGAAATGGTGCACCGACAATGCTGCCATGATCGCCCTGGCGGGACTGGAAAACCTGCTTCGCGGCCAGACGGATGAGCTGGATGCGCCGGCCCGGGCGCGCTGGCCTTTGGACGCGGTTTCGGCCAAGCTTGATCCGGCAATCGGATCCGGACGGAAAGGACCCAAGGCGTGACGGATTTCCAGCATATCGGTGTGATTGGTGCCGGTGCCTGGGGCACGGCCCTGGCCCAGACGGCCGCACAGGCCGGCCGCGATGTGACCCTCTGGTCCTTCGAGCCGGATGTGGCCGAGGCGATCAATACGAAGCACGAGAACACGGTCTATCTGCCGGGTGTCGCCTTGTCCGAAGCGGTCGAGGCGGTCACGGCCATTTCGGACCTGGATGCCTGCGATGCGATCCTGGCGGTGGCGCCGGCCCAGCATCTCCGGCGGGTCCTGGAGGGCTTCCTGCCCTATGCCCGGGACAAGCTGCCCATCGTGCTGTGCGCCAAGGGGATTGAGCAATCCTCGCTCAGCCTGATGACGGATGTGCTGCACGAGACCATCCCGCGCGCCCTGCCGGCCGTGCTGTCGGGGCCAAGCTTTGCAATCGATACGGCACAGGGTCTGCCGACGGCCGTCACGTTGGCCTGCTCGAATGAAACGGTCGGCAATGCCCTCATCGAGGCGCTGGGGACGAGCCGGTTCCGGCCCTATCTGGCCACCGATCTCGTGGGCGCCGAAATCGGCGGTGCCGTGAAGAATGTCCTGGCGATTGCCTGCGGGATTTCCGAAGGCCGCGAGCTGGGCAAGTCGGCCCATGCCGCTTTGATAGCGCGCGGTTTTGCCGAGATGACCCGGCTGGCGGTGGCGCTGGGCGGGAAGCGGGAGACGCTGGCCGGGCTGTGCGGTCTGGGCGATCTCGTCCTGACCTGCTCCTCTCCGCAATCGCGCAACATGTCCTGCGGTCTCGCCCTGGGTCAGGGCACCAGCCTGCAGGACATATTGTCCAGCCGGAAAGCCGTGACCGAGGGTGTGGCCAGTGCGCCGGCCGTGGTGGCGCTGGCCAAGCAGCATGGGGTCGACATGCCGATCTGCCAGGCGGTGGATGATATCCTGGCCGGGCGTATCAGTGTCGCAGCGGCGATTGAATCCCTGCTTGCCCGTCCCTTCACGCTTGAAGCGAAATGAGGCCGAAACCGCCCGCCGGAACCCTTCTGGCCAAGCTCGATGATTTGCCGGACCCGGGTGCCCGCGCAGCGGCCTGGGAAGGCGGTGCCGTACTTCTGGTCCGACGGGGTGGCAGTGTCACCGGCTGGAGCAATCTGTGTCCGCACGCGGCCCTGCCGCTGACCCTGCCGGATGGGCGCGGCCTGTTGTACAAGGGCGAGACCCTGGTCTGCCCGGTGCATGGTGCCAGTTTCGAACTTGAAGGCGGACAGTGCACGGGCGGACCGGCAGCCGGTGACCGGCTGACGCCCATTCCGCTCAGTGTGGAAAAGGGTGAGGTCCGCGCGGCCTAGTCGTCCTGGCTGGCCGGCGGGGTGGCGTCGATATCCGCCTGGACCGTCGCCGCAGCTTCGGCCAGCGCCGATCCCACAGCCTCATCCCGCACCACGGCGCAGAAAGTGCCATCGCGCGAGCGGTGATAGATCACCTCGTCGGTGGCGTAATCATGGGCATCGCCGGCCGCACGGAAGAAGTTCGCACCGGCATCGTCGATGATGCGGCGCTGCGGTTCGCTGAGGGAAATGATCGCGAATTCATAGTCGGCCGGCGCAGCGTCCAGATTGTGGGAGACGCGGACAATGCCGGACGGGCCGCGCTCGATCAGGGTCTGACCCGGCTCCAGCAGGGTGGAGGGCGCATCGGCGAAACAGGCCTCCGACGACGCCAGATTGTCTTCGCTGAAAACGGAGCCGGCCCCGGTTTCGCTGACCTCGGTATCGGCCGGCTCAGGTGCCGAGCAGGCGGCGATCAGGGCCAGAGCGGTCAGGCCGGACAGAGCGATCCAGGTTTTCATTTCGAATTCCCCCGAAGCTGGCAGAAGTGTCTGGCGTATACCTAGACCGAAACGGCCGGTGAAATGAATGTTTTGTGTCGCCCGGCGAGCGCGACAATTTGGAAAATAAACCCCAGGCGATTTAGGTGTATTCTGGAGGCAATAGCTGAAGGAGCAGATCATGAAACCATCGATCGACGCCGTGACCTGGGTTGCCGCACTGGACGGAGCCAAGGCCCTGATCTGGCGCAATGAAGGCTTTGACGATCAGCCCAATCTCAAACTCCTGGAGCGTTTCGAGGATGACAACCCGGCAGACCGGGACCAGTCAGCTGACCGGGCCGGACGGCTTTCCGATCCGGCTGGCGGCCGCTCTGCTGTGGGCGATACCGATCTGCACACGCTGGCCAAATCCCGTTTTGTCGAACGGGTCATGCACTTGCTGAATGCCAGTGCGGACAATGGCGATTTTGATCGTGTGCTGGTCCTGGCACCGGCCAAGGTCCTCGGCGAGGCGCGTTCGCACTATTCCGACGCCCTGAAGGCCCTTCTGCTGGAACAGCCGGTCGATGTGGTGAACCAGCCGATGGACCGCATCGACGCCCAGGTCGTGGCGGCCCTGACGGCCTGATCCACTTATTCGGCCGCGGCCCTGCGTGGCGGGGCGCCGAAGAATTGGGTGAGTTCACCGATGAGAGCGCGCTTGGCCGTGCTCACCAGACGCTCGCCCTTTTCCGGCGTGGCCTGGGACGGATCAGAGCCGATCCGGCCATCGGGGAAGTTGCGGCGATAGTCTGCCGCGTCAGTGAACCCGCCCACCGGTGCGATCTTTGGCGACATCGCCACGGATTTGATGGCGGAGGGGTGGGCGTAATAGGTCACGGACACTTCTGACGCCGTGGCATGCTGACCTTCCCCGACCGGAAAAAGTTCGCGCGCCAGATCCATCACGCCGGGCAATTCCCACCAATTGCGTGATTTCAGCTGGACCGGGCAGGGCGCGGCATCGAGCGAGAAATTGGCGTAGAATTCCGCGAAGGCGGCCTGGATGGTGGCGATATTGCCGCCATGGCCATTGAGGAAATAGATCCGGTCGATGCCGTGCCGGGTGAGGCTCTCGATCCAGTCATTGAGGGCCGCGATCATGGTCGAGGGCCGCAGCGTCATAGAGCCGGGAAAGCCCAGATGGTGCTGGGCGATGCCGACATTGAAGGTCGGGCCGACGAGGAAACCGCTGTCTGCGCCGGCTTCGGCTGCGATGACTTCCGGGCAGATCGCATCCGTGCCGACGAGCCCGTTCGGGCCGTGCTGTTCGGTGGAGCCGATGGGGATAATGATCCCCTTGCAATGCTTGAGATAGGCCTCGACTTCCGGCCAGGCTGCGTGGTGCAGGAGCATGGCGCTCTCCCCATGACTTCAGGACAGGGAGCTAACTCCTGCCACAGCCCGGAAGCAAGGGTCAGTCGCGGCGGCTTTCGCGGCGATAGAGAAAGGCGGCTGCGGCGGAGAGGATGGCGGCAAAGGCCAGGATGAATTGCATGAAACCCCCATTGGCCGCGGATTGTTGTGGCCTTATCGCTGCACCCTCGCAGGAAACCCCTTCGTAACCGTAAATTCCGTTACGCCGCCGTCACACGTGTCACGCCTTGTTGATTTGGGCGCGAGCGGGGCGCGCGCGCATGCTGTCGCGGCACGGAAACGGGCTTTCCGGCGGACAATTGGAGGGGAATATGAAACGCGTATTGGTGGCCGTATCGGCCCTGTTCCTGGCAGCGCCGATGGCCATGGCCATGCGGCTGCAGGACGACATGCCCGCAATGATAGAAGATGCGCTGGCGGATGAGAGCCGTCCCGAACGGGACCGGCAGCAGGAT
Organism: Maricaulis parjimensis; assembly: GCF_016817355.1. Lineage (GTDB taxonomy): Bacteria > Pseudomonadota > Alphaproteobacteria > Caulobacterales > Maricaulaceae > Maricaulis > Maricaulis parjimensis. The sequence continues at coordinate 302,480 of NZ_JADOTT010000001.1, read as the reverse complement.
GAGGGCCGGCATCCGGCCGATGTCCTGCTTTTTGCGGGCCTGGAACATGGCTGGCATGTCGCCGACCTGACGGCGGGAACGGGTTATTACTCCCGCGTGCTGTCAACGGCGGTGGGCGCAGAAGGGCATGTCTATGCCCATAATCCAAGCTGGGTGGCGGAACGCTTTCCGGAGCCCAATGAAGCGCTGGCAGCGCTGACGGCGGAACGGGCCAACATGACCCATGTGGTCACACCGACCGAGGAATTCGCCACCGATATCGAGGAGCCGCTGGATGCCGTCTTCATGGTGCTGTTCTACCATGACACGCTGTATGACGGCACGGACCGGGCGGCGATGAACCAGGCTGTTTACGATGCGCTGCGTCCCGGTGGCGTGTACATCGTGATCGATCACCACGCTCCGGAAGGCACGGGCGCCGAAATGGGCGACACGCTGCACCGGATGGAGGCCAGCCTGGTTGAAGAGGAAGTGTTGGCCGCGGGTTTCGTCCTGGATGCGGAAAGCGACATGCTCTCCAATCCGGAAGATCCCCGCGACATCTCGGTCTTTGACCCGGCGATCCGTCGTCACACGGACCGCTTTGTCTATCGTTTCCGCAAGCCGGACATGTAGGCCTAGGCGGCGCTCAGTGCCTGCTTGAACCGGTTGAGTTCGGCGTCCAGCCCCTGGGCTGCGACGTTGAGCTCGCCGGAGGCGCGGGTGGCTTCGGCGGCCGCGTCATTGGTGCGGTTGGCCGCATTGGCAACATCATCCATGCCGCCGGTCACGCTCGACGAGGCCGCAGAGGCCGTCTCTGCGAGGCGGGCGATTTCCTGCGTGGCGGCATTCTGCTGCGAGAAGGCCGACTGGGCACTCTCGGTGGAAACGCGCAGTTCGGACACGATTTCCGAGATCCGGCCCAGAGCGCTGGCGGCACCACCGGATGCGCCGCGCATGGTCTCGATCTTCGACGCGATCTCGCTGGACGCGTTGGAGGTCTGTTCGGCCAGGGCTTTCACTTCGGAGGCAACCACCGCGAAACCCTTGCCGGCTTCACCGGCGCGGGCCGCCTCGATCGTGGCGTTGAGGGCCAGAAGATTGGTCTGTTCGGCCACGTCGGCCACCAGTTTCATGATGGCTTCGATTTCCTTGGCCGCATTTTCCAGGGCGTCAACGGACCGGCCGGCGCCTTCCGCTTCCGCGGCGGCGCGGTCGGAGACGTCAGCGGAGCTGTCGAGAATGCGGGCGACTTCCGCGATGGAAGCGGACAATTCCTGGGCCGCGGCCGCCACCGACTGGACATCGTTCTGGGTGTGGCGGACCTGCTCACTGGCCGACAGGGCGCTGGAACGCGTGGTCTGGGCATCTTCGGCCAGCTGGCCGGCGAGGCTGTCGACCTGAGAAGAGGCGCCGGAAATGCCGAGGGCAATCTGGGCGAGACCCGCTTCGAAAGAGGCCGCAAGTTCCAGCGTGGCCTTGCGCTGGTCTTCGGCCGTCTGGCGGGCCTGTTCAGCGGCCTTGGAGCTTTCAACGGCGGACTGCGACGCCACGCGAGCTTCCTCGGCGCCTTTGTCGGCATCTTTCAGGGCCTTGGCGGAATGATAGGCCATCCAGCACAGGGCGGCGGCCTGACCGACAACGATCACAGCGTGGAAGACAACGCGGCCAAAGCTGGCACCATCGGGGAAGACGGCCCAGGGCAGAAGGAAGTTGAGGGAGAGGTGGTGCACAGCGGTGACGGCGGAGGCGGTCAGGATGACGCGCCAGTCCAGCATGATGGCGCCGATCGACAGGGCGGCGAAGAACATCATGTGCATGTCAATCTGCCAGCCCGAACCACTCATCGCGTAGACAAAGAGGGCCGGAAAGGCGACCAGGGCGGCACCGGTAGTGGATCGTGAGACGACCGTATTGGGTTGCAGCTTCCACTGCGCGGCTGCCAGGCCTGCGACGGCGAGCGCAATCACCGCGACTCCGATGATCCGGTCCATATTGACGATGGCTGTGGTGACGAGAGCGGCAACAGCCAGAACGCCGACGACGATCATGGCCACGCCTTGGGCGCGCAGGCGGAAGGATTCAAGACTGGTCATGAGCGGACGTCCCGATTGAGGTGTTGGGGGTGGAGAGGTCGGAGGGGCGTGTCAGGCACCCGCCCAAGGCTCCAGGGGGCAGGAAGAACCAGGCACCAGCCTGGCGAAGGCGGGACAGAACGGCCTCATCATCGCTTTGCGCGATGAGGATATTGTCCCAGGCTCCGAAGCGAACCACGCCGGCATCGGCAGATGCAGCGGCGCGCATGACGTCGGCGCCATCCCAGCCGGGGGGGAAGATCACGGCGACTTCCGGCGAACGCACGGGCTCGGTCGCGGCCAGAAGCGGCGTCGCGATGGTGAGCGTGGCAATCAGCGCCACCGGAAGAAGGTTCACAGCCTTGATCATAAAACCCTGCCCAAGATTCAAGACGGACAAGGTGAGCCCGTAAGGTTAATGAGGGCTTATTCAGTTGCGCAAAGCATCCACAGGTTATTAAATATTACTGATGAATTAGAAGTGGTGTTCGCGATCTCGACTTGCCCGGCGCGTACTAATCGCGAGGCGGTCGCAGTTCGGCATTTGTGACGCTCAGCCGGACTTCTTCAAAGCGCTCTTCAATACAATCCTGCATTGTCTTGAAGCAGTCTTGCGAAAACCAGTCATTATCCTTGAAGCAGGCCTGTCGCGCCTCTTCGGAGGGCCAGAGCGCGTAGGACCAGTGGATACCCTCCTCGTCCACATGCAGGGAGGCGCCATGGGAGCCGCAGTCTTCATGGATCCGGCGCGTGCCTTCCGCCCAGGCATCGCGGAACTCGGCCTCCCGGCCGGGTTTCAGGCGCCAGCGATAGAGAACGGCTGAGGTCATTCCCCGCCTTCCAGACGCTGCTTGCGCAGGACGCTGGCGCGGACTTTCTCGCTCTCGGAACGAAGCTGGCCGCAGGCGGCGAAGATGTCGCGGCCGCGCGGGGTGCGGATCGGGGAGGCATAGCCAGCCCGGTTCACCACATCGGCGAAAGACTCGATCTGATCCCAGTCGGAGCATTCATACGGGCTGTTCGGCCACGGGTTGAACGGGATGAGATTGATCTTGGCGGGCACGCCCTTGAGCAGTTTCACCAGGGCGCGGGCCTCGGCGAGACTGTCATTCACGCCTTTCAGCATGACGTATTCGAAGGTGACGCGCTTGGAATTACCCAGACCCGGATAGGAACGGATCGCGTCCATCAGCTGGGCCAGCGGGTATTTCTTGTTCAGCGGGACCAGTTCATTGCGCAGATCATCATTGGTCGCGTGCAGGGAGATGGCCAGCATGGTGCCGGTGCGTTCACCCAGTTCCTGGATCTTCGGCACGACACCGGAGGTCGAGACCGTGGTGCGGCGGCGGCCGATCGCCATGCCGTCGCCATCGGAAATGATGTCGATCGCGTCGGAGACATGGTCGAGATTGTAGAGCGGCTCACCCATGCCCATGAAGACGATATTGGTGATCTTCCGGTTCTCGTTCGAGGTCGGCCATTCCTCCAGATCATCGCGCGCGATCATCACCTGGGCGGCGATCTCGGCAGCGGTCAGATTGCGGACCAGAGCCTGGGTGCCGGTATGGCAGAAGGTGCAGTTCAGCGTGCAGCCAACCTGGCTGGATACGCACAGCGCGCCGGAGCGGGCTACGTCCGGAATGAAGACGGTTTCGCATTCCACGCCCGGGGCCAGCTGGATCAGGTATTTGCGGGTACCGTCGACGGAGACCAGGCGTTCCACGATTTTCGGACGGTCCAGTACGAATTCGCGGGCCAGAACGGCGCGAAGGTCCTTGGAGACATTGGTCATCTCGTCAAACGAGGTGACGCCATAATGATAGATCCAGCGCCAGAGCTGGTCGGCCCGCATCTTGGCCTTCTTCTCATCCACCCCGGCATGGGCGATCAGCGCGTCCCGCAATTGCGGACGGGTGAGGCCGGCAAGCGACAGGGGACCGGCCGGCTGCGAAGCGCGGCGGTCAAAGGACAGGTCCAGCGAATGCGCGGACGAGGAAGCGGTCTGGGCGGTCATGGCGCGTCCTATAATGGAAAAGCGCGCGCTCCGCGAGGGGGCGCGACGCATGACGGTCTTGCGCGAATATCCGTGAGCGGATGCTGGCGGCCAGCCTAGCCGCAAAGCGCCTCGACCCGCTGCAGCGCGGCGGTGACGCCGGAGAGCGAGAATTCATAGGAGGTCGCGACGCCGGCGACGGTGGTTGCGGTGACCCGCATGACCGAGCCGCGGCGCATGGCGCGGATCAGGTCCGGCTCGTCGGACAGATCGTCCAGGAAGGCTTCCTGGCCATCGGTGAACATGTCGAATTGGCTGGAGCCGACGCGAACTTCCGGCGGGCTGGTGGGGCGCAGATCATAGCCGACCAGGAGATTGGGCTGTTCGTTGACGGCACCGGATTGCCAGGAGGCGACGATGAAATAGACCGTGCCGTGCTCATGGGCGCGCGGCGCGCTGTCGGAAGGGCGTGACAGGGCGTAGCAGATCAGGCCGGCATCGGACGGGCGGGTGAAGACGCGCCAGTCATTATATTCGCCGCGGAATTGGGGCTCGTCCTGCGCAAAGGCAGGCGCGGACATCGGCAGGGCGATGGCAAGGCAGAGGGCGGACAGGCAGGCTTTCACGGACACGGGTGGATCAATCCTCAGCTGGCAGCGGGAACACAGTGTGCGCACTCCATGGCGGTAAGATGGCGAGGGTTAAGTCCGTCCTAATTTCCGCCCGACAGCCTGTGAATTCGGCGTCAGCGGTGCTGGCCGAATTTCTTGTCCGGGGAGGTGTCCATCGCAGGCCCACCAGGCATGAGCGGGCGTTCCGCGAAACCGCCGAGGCTGAGGGCGCGGTCATAGAGCGTGATGGCGCAGGCGACCGAGACATTGACGCAGAACTTGGTCGGGATCTTCACGATATGGCTGCACTTGGCCTGCATCGCCTCGGTCAGCGAGCCGCGCTCACGGCCGAAGACATAGGCGGCGCAGAGCGGATGGCGGAAGGTCGGCAGATCAATCGCCTCGTCGGTCAGTTCGATCCCGACCAGTTGGCACTTGTCCGGCAGCACCATCTCGCCAATGGAATCCCACTGGTAATAGGGCACATGTTCCACGGATTTGGCGGTGTCAGCCTGGTAGACATCACGGACCCGGTGATGCGCGTCCACGGTGAAGGCGAAACTGGCCTGGAAGGCGTGGGCGGTGCGCAGGATGGCACCCAGATTCATGGGTTTGGAAATGCCTTCCGCCCCGACGCCGAAATATCCCCGCATGCCCGTTTCTCCGCCTAGTCCACGTCAACCGTGATGGTGCCATCGGCATGAACGGCCGCGCGTTTCATACCGGGTGAATTGAACGGTTGGGCCAGATTGCCCTGCGCGTCCACCGCAATCACGCCGCCTTCCCCGCCAAGTGCACCGACATCGCTGATCGCGTTTCGTGCGGCCTCTTCCAGGCTTTCGCCGGCATATTTCATCCGCGCGGAGATATCCTTGGCCGTACCCTGGCGCAGGAAGTATTCGCCCTGACCCGTGCAGGAAACGGCCACATGGCCGTCACTCCAGCAGCCGGCGCCGATGATCGGACTGTCGCCGATCCGGCCTTCCAGCTTGTTCAGCGTGCCGCCGGTGGATGTGGCCGCGGCCAGGCGTCCGGACAGATCCAGGGCGACGCAGCCCACCGTTCCGGTGGCAATGGCGCGGCTGTCGGGTGCGGCGGCCGGCGTGTAATAGTCATTCACGCTGATCACGCGTTCTAGCTCATGCATGCCGGCAAAACGCTCGGCCCCGCGGCCGGCCAGCATGACGTGCGGGGTCTCCTCCATGACACAGCGTGCTGCCTTGATCGGGCTGATGAAACCGGTGAGGGCGGCCACGGCTCCGGCTTTCTTGCTGGACCCGTCCATGATGGCGGCATCGAGCTCATAGCGGCCGGCCTGATTGGGAGAGGCACCCTTGCCCGCCACGTAGAGACCGGAGGCTTCGAGCTGACGGACAATTTCCGTCACCACATCCAGCGCGCTGTCGCCGCGGGTCAGCATGGCTTTGCCGGTCTCGGCCAGTTCGCGCATATGGGCGCGTTCCGGATCATAGCTGCGATCGGCCAGCACGCCGGCGCCGCCGTGCAGAAGAAGGGCATAGGTCTGGCCCATGAGGGGTCCCCTTGGCTTCAATGGGTGAAAGTCCGGGCCCAGCTCTATCACCCCGGCAAAGGGCTTAGAACTCCCAATCCCATCGGTCAGGGAATGCCCTGTGCGGAAAGGTCACATCCGACCACAAGTTTTATAGGGGTACTGTTTCCGGGTTGGTGCCCTTTGCAGGGGATCGGCTTTTCCCTCCTCTTTCGCGCCGCCGCACACAGGCGGCGCGTTTTCTTTTCCGCGCCGACGGGCTATGTCGCTTGGCATAATCGATAAAGGGGAAGTCACATGAAAATCGACAATTCCGTAGCGGCCGTCGTCACCGGCGGTGCATCCGGTCTCGGCGAAGGCACAGCCCGCCGTCTGGCCGCCGAGGGTGCCAAAGTCGCCATTTTCGACATGAATGAAGAGCGCGGCCAGGCTGTCGCCGCCGAGCTCGGCGGTGTTTTTGCCAAGGTCAATGTCGCGGATCCGGAAAGCGTGAAAGCCGGTTTCGAGATTGCCCGTGCCGCCCACGGCCAGGAACGCGTCCTGGTCAATTGCGCCGGCATTGGCTGGGCCGAGAAGACCGCCCGCCGCTCTTCGTCCGGCGACATCGTCATGCACCAGCTGGACAAGTTTGCCCTGGTCGTGAACGTCAATCTGATCGGCAGCTTCAACTGCGCGGCCCTGTCCGCCGCCGGCATGCTGACCCTGGACCCGGATGCGTCCGGCCGTGGCGTCATCGTCAATACCGCCTCCGTGGCGGCCCAGGATGGCCAGATCGGCCAGGTGGCCTATGCCTCGTCCAAGGGTGGCATTTACGGCATGACCCTGCCGATGGCCCGTGACCTGGCCCGTGAAGGCATTCGTGTGAACACGATCCTGCCGGGCTTCTTCGAGACGCCGATCTACAAGCAGATGCCGCCGGAAGTGAAAGTGAACCTGGCCAGCCATCTGCAATTCCCGCAGCGCTTCGGCACGCCGGAAGAGTATGCAGACCTGGTCAATTTCATGGTCTCCAACGACTATATCAACGCCGAATGCGTCCGCCTGGACGCTGGCGCGCGCATGCCCCCGAAATAAGGGCGTCCGCATTGCAGATACAAGAAAGGCCGGGGCAGATTGCCCCGGCCTTTTTCGTGCGCGAACGCCGTGACGCTAGAAGCGGTGGCGGATCGTGAGGCGGGCGTTCAGCGGCTCGCCCGTCGAGATATTGGTGTTGGAGTGCGCGTCGGGGAAATAGCTCTCATCGAGCAGGTTCTCGACATTGAGCTGGAGGCGCGTCGTGTCCGACAGGTCATAGAAGGCCGCTGCGTCGATACGCGTATAGGACGGGACCAGGACGGAATTGTCCTCGCGGACGAAATAGGCGTCCTGGAAGGTTGCGCCCAGGGCGAGGGCCAGCTGGTCATTGACCTGATAGCGGTTCCAGAGCGAGGCCATGTGGGTGGGGGTCTGGCGGGTGACATTGCCGTCGAAACTGCCGCCATCGATCTCGCCGTCCAGCCAGGAATAGCCCGCACTGATGGACCAGGCCTCCGTGAGGGAACCGGACAGCTGGAGCTCAACACCCTGTGTCGTGCTGCCCGTCACCGTCGTGACGATGGAGGGATCATCCGGATCCACCGTGGTGAAGGCGCCGCGCTCCAGGCGGAACAGGGCGGCGGTGAAGCTGAGCTGGGAATTGATATCCCACTTGGCCCCGATCTCCCGGTTCTCGAAGACTTGCGGCGCAATGTCTTCCGTCGTGGTGGACAGGGTCAGGAACTGGTCACCGGCGCTGGGCAGGAAGGTTTCCGAATAGCTGGCATAAAAGGAGAGGTTCTCCGCCGGCTTGTAGATCAGGCCGAAGCGCGGCGAGACTTCCTCATCGACGCGGCCGCGGCGGCCATCATCGGTGGCCGACACGGCGCGCAGGTCCAGAACCGAGACGTCGAACCGATCAAGGCGGGCACCAATGACGATTTTGAAGGCGTCGGTCAGGTCGATCTGGTCCTGAACGTAAAGCGAGGTGAAGCTCACCTCGGACTGCCGGTCGCGGGCAGCATCGGAGAAGCTGAAGGCCGGAATGTTGAGCGGATCGGACAGGCTGATCGTGATCTGGTCGTCATTATTGGCCGCGAAGACATTGTCCCAGCGGGCATTCGCGGTGTCCTGGTCGCCATATTCACCGCCGATGAGAAGCGTGTGGCCGATCTGGCCGGTTTGGAACTCGCCGACCAGATTGGCCTGGATCACCAGATTGGTGCGGGCCGTGGTGTCGCGGTAACCGTCCAGCGTGACCAGGGCCGGCGCCACGGAATTGTCGAAGCGGGCGGCGTAGAGGTTCTGATAGGCCTTGTCATAATCGGCGTATTGGGCCGTGACATTGCCGCGCAGTTGGTTGGAAAACTCATGGTCCAGGCGCAGGCGGACCGTGTGCGCTTCCAGCGTGGTACGGTTTTCATCCGGCGAGCCGAAGAAGACATCGTCGAACCCGGCGAGCGGGGCACTCGGCCCGTAGGACGTTGCGACCGACGGCACACCCCGGTCCACGACCCGGTCATCATTGAGGTATTCGTAGAAGATGGTCGCCGTCGTGCGGGCGCCCAGTTCGGTGCGCAGGGTCGGGTTGATGCCGTAGCGCGTGCCTTCGAAAGCGTCGCGGTGATTGGCCATTTCCTCGACGAAGGCGTTCAGGCGCACGGCGGACGACCCACCGAGCACCCAATTGGTGTCGCCGGTGACCTGGTAGGCACCGAAGGTGTTCAGGCTGGCGCTGGCATCGGTGAAGTCTTCCTCCAGCGAGGGGGATTTCGTGACGCGGTTGATGACGCCGCCGCCACCACCGCGGCCGAAGAGGAGGGCATTGGAGCCGCGCAGGATTTCCACCTGTTCCAGATTGTAGAGCGGGCGGTAGTATTGGACGTCGTCGCGGATGCCATTGAGGAAGAAGTCGGCGGTCGACTGGTTGCCGCGGATATTGATCGCGTCCCGGTGCCCTTCGCCCTGGCTGGTCGACAGGCCCGGCGTATAGCGCAGGATGTCACCCAGATTGTCATAGCCCTGCTCGAGGATCTGCACTTCCGGCACGATGGACAGGCTTTGCGGAACATCGATGATCGGCGTCGGCGTCTTCACCGCATTGAGCTGGTCGAGGGAGAGGTAGCGGCCATCGACGCGGATGACGTCTTCATCCTCTTGCGCGAAGACGGGCGCGGCGCCCAGGCCCAGGGTGAGGGCGGTCGTGGCCAGAAGAACGCGGGACTTGAACATGTTGGGAATGCCTCTGCGAATTATTTTCAGAGGCGGGGTATTCAGACTGATAGTGAGTGTCAAGCGCAGCGGCCTGCGAGGTCCGTATTCTTGTGCAGATCACGCACCAAGCGTGGCCGAATGGCGACATTTCCCGGCCCGAAAAGAAAGGCCGGCGCTGGGGCCGGCCTTTTTTGTTGTGTCTAGTCCGCTTCCGGGCGGATGATTTCGCTGCCCAGATTGCCCATCACATCGCGGGCATCGAAGGCCTCCGGATCATCGGGCCGCTCGCCTCGGCCCATGAAGATCTCCGCGCTGGCTTCATAGCGCGTGATTTCACGATAATTCAGGTCATCCCAGAACGGGTCCCGCCAGCCCCGCCAGCCCCAACGCGGGTGGTAATAGGTGTAGTGCACGGGGAAGGCGGAATAATAGGAGCGGTGGATGCCGGTGCCTGTCACCCGGGTATCTTCATCCGTCGCCCGTGTGACGACCGTGAAATAGTCATACCCGTTCTCGACCGTCAGCTCGGCGGCCCGGTAGAGCAGATAGTTCTCTGTCGTCTCGCGGTCGGTCAGGGAATTGCCCCGGAAGGAGATCCGGAAACGGTTGGATTCGATCTGGGTCTGCGAATACCCGCTGCGGCCGCCATCGGCTGCCTGGTAGGGGGTGGGCGTTGCACAGGCTGCCAGGGTGGCGGCCGCGGTCAGGCCAATCAGAATGCGTCGCATGGGGGCTCCTTGAAACTCGAACGTCCCTCGTGAATTTGATTATGACTTGTCTGCGCGCTGGGGAAAGGGTCGAATTCGTGGCGTCGGGGTGACAATTCGTCCGGGTTTGGCGAAACAGACCGGCAAGCACGCGACCATGTGCATGGGTGAGGACACGACATGATGGGCAAGGCGCTGGTCCTGGCTCTGGGCTTGGCAGCGGGACTAACCGCTCCGCCGGAGACAGACCCGGAGACGTCAGACAATCCAATCCTGGAGGCTTGCCTGAGCCAGGGCGGGGATGCAGCTGCGTGTGGTTGCCTTGAACGTGAAGCCGGCTCCCGCTTCAGTCTGAACCAGCGTCGCGTGATCGCAGCCGCCATGCCCAATATGAGCCGGGTGGGTGAACCGCAGGACCTTGTGGACGCTCTGGGGTTCAGCCTCGACCAGGTGCTCAATCTGCGCCAGCGGGTCAGCTCGGCCGACCCGGTTTTCCGGCAAGCCTGCGGCATGGGCCTGGACGGTCAGTAGCGCCTAGTTGAGGCGGCCCTGGAAGTCGGCGAAACGCCAGACGGCCGGGGAGACCAGTCCGTGATGGGCGACCTGTACGGAATGGATGACGGCATCAATCTCGCGCTTCCAGAAATCCAGAAAACGCACAAGCCGCGGATATTTCGGGGCGATGTCCTGGGTCTGCCAGAGAAAGGTCTGAAGCAGGGCCGGGTGATCGGGCATGTAATAGGTGATCTCGGCTGTGGTCAGCCGCATGCCCTGCAGGAATTGGACTTCGAACTCGCGATCAATATCCGCCATCTCAACCTCCGTGAAGCGGACGGGCCAACGGGCCCACACTCCCCTCGCGAATCAAGATTATGAGAAAGCGGTGAACGAAAGCTGAGCTGCGCGTTTACGGAAGGTCCATCTCCAGAACCGTCGCTGCTGGCGGACCGGAAGCCGGCCGGTCGGCCGCATCGGCGGAGAACCAGGGCCAGGCGGCATTGGACAGGAGCCAGGCCCGCCCGTCGGCCGGATCGACCAGGGTGGGTTCGCCCCACTCACCACCCAGTTCGGGATGGCTGCGGAGAAGAACTTCAGTTTCACGGACGGCATGCCCGGTCTCGTCGAGATCAATGGCCATGACCTGGTGCGGGCGTGTGCCATTGCGCACAGCCAGAAGACGGCCATCACGGGTCTGGCGCAGACCGTCAATGCCAATCAGGCTCTCCTCGCCGGCGCGGATCAGCGACACGCCGCCATCACCCAGATCAATGCGCCAAAGGCCGGTCGCATAATCGGCCACAATCACGGCGCCGCGGGCCAGGGCGACGCCCTGCAGGCTGATGAAGCGCGGGTCCTCGGCCAGAACTTCCAGCTGACCGGACAGGCTGTTGAGCACATAGACGCGGGGCGCCTGGCTGTCGGAGGCGTAGACCACGCCGTCGCGGACCGTGAAGTCGGCGATCTGGACGGCACCCTCGATTTCATAACGCCGGTAGAGCTCGCCCGAGACCAGATCGAAGGCAAACAGGGCCGTGCCGCCTTCTTCGCCCTCTTCCATCGGGGTCTGGTCGATGGCGGCTGACCCGGCCCAGACAAGGCGGGAGCGATCATCGACGGCCAGGCTGAAGACAGACCAGAGCCCGTCTTCGCGATCAGCAAAGACCTGCGGCTCGTCGCGGGCAAAGGGTTCCAGCAGCAGGATTTCCCGGCCGGTCACGGAGGACAGGAATATCCGGTCCGTCTCGATATCCATGGCCACGCCTTCGATGAGGTCATCGATCCCGTTGAGGCGGGCGACGACCTCGGCCTCGCCGACCGGATCCTGATTGCTTTCCAGTGCGGCGACGATAGCGGCGAAGCGCGTCGCGTCGGCTGCTTCGAGGAGTTCGCGGGCCGGAGCCGGGTCGAAACTGATCCCGGCGGCGGCCATGCGTTCCAGCGCCAGGAAGGCGTCGTCGGCCCGTTCGGCCCGTATGGCCGTGATCATCAGGCCGCGCAGGATGGCGGGGTGAGCCGGTTTGAGATCAAGTGCGGCTTCGAGGAAGCGGCGAGCGGCTTCATGGTCACCGGATTCCAGGGCGGAATTGGCCAGCCCGAAGAGTTCCATGGCCACGGTCTGTTGGGTCGGCACGGCCTCGTCCTGGGCCTGGACCGGCATTGTGCCCAGCGCGAGCGCCAGCAAGGATGTCGCAAGAAACCGCATAACACTCACTCCCCACAGACAGTGTTTGGGGGATCATAGAAATATCTGTGGCGTCAGGAAGGCCTGTTTGTCGCAAAACTCAGCGTTTAATGCGGCGATTTCCGGGTCAGAGCGACAGGGTGATTTCGCCCTCATCCTCAACCGGGCCGGTCAGGATGACGTGATTGTCGTGCTCGCGCCATTCCACAAAGAGCTCGCCGCCATCGGCCATGATCGAGGCGTGACGGGCAGCGAGGCCGCGTCTGTGGGCCGCCACGAGCGCGGCGCAGGCTCCGGTGCCGCAGGCCGCTGTCAGCCCGGCGCCGCGTTCCCAGACCCGCAGGCGTATATGTTCGGCATCATAGATTTGCGCGAAGCCGACATTGACCTTTTCCGGAAACAGCGGATCCAGCTCGACCTCGCGGCCCAGCTTGGCGACGGGCAGGCTTTCCACGTCGCGGATGAAGAAGACGGCGTGGGGATTGCCCATATTGACGGCCCCGGGACTTTCGATCCGGATGCCGTCGGCCTCGGCGGCATAGTCCAGCGTGACCGTGTCCATCGGCCGGGCCAGCGGGATGGACTGCCAGTCCAGGCGTGGCGGGCCCATGTCGACACTGACGCTCAATGGTCCGGCCCGCACGCCCTCCAGCCGGCCACCCATCGTGTCGAGGCTGGCGGTCTTGTCGCCGGTTTCCTCCATGAGGGCCCAGGCGGCCGCGCGCGTACCATTGCCGCAGGCACCGACTTCGTCGCCATCGGCATTCCAGATGCGCATATAGGCATCGGCGGTCTCGCTGCGGGCGAGGACGAGAAGCTGGTCGAAGGCATGCTGGCGGGCCCAGCTGCGCACGGTTTCAGCCGGGATCTGGACCGGGATCGATGCGTCACGCAGGTCGGCTAGGATAAAGCGGTTTCCCGCGCCATTCATCAAACGGGCCTTCATGCAGCTGCGATACCGCCGAGACGGCTTTACGTCCAGTGGCAGGACAGGCTTAACTGCGCCCCACGAAGTCAAAGGGGTGAGACAACCATGTTCAAGCGATCCATCGCCTGGGCAGCCGGGGCCAGCGTTTTCGCGCTTGCTGCCTGCGGCCAGCCTGCCAGCGAAGAAGGTAATGCCGTGACCACAGATACCGACCAGACCGGCACGGGACGCCAGATTGTCCAGATCGACCCGGAAAATGATCCGCGCGTCTGGCTGGAAGAGGTCGAGAGCGAGGACGCCCTGGCCTGGGTCGAAGGCCAGAATGAGCGGACATTCTCGCGCCTGCAGGGCGATGAGCGGTATGAGGGCCTGTATCAGCAGGCGCTGGAAATCTATCAGAGCGAAGACCGGATTCCCTATGGCAGCTATTATGGCGGCTATGTCTGGAATTTCTGGCAGGACGCCGAGAACACGCATGGCCTGTGGCGCCGCACGACGCTGGAAAGCTATCTGACGGACGCGCCGGAATGGGATGTCATCCTGGATGTCGACGCCCTGTCGGAAACCGAGGAAACCAACTGGGTCTGGCGTGGCGCCAATTGCCTGGCACCGGATTATGACCGCTGCATCCTGACCCTGTCGGATGGCGGTTCCGATGCGGCGACGCGCCGCGAGTTCGACATTTCCGACCGCGCCTTCGTCGAGGGCGGTTTTGTCACGCCGGAAGCCAAGGGCGGTGTGTCCTGGGTGGATGCCGACACGGTCATGGTCGGGCTGGCCACCAGCGAAGCCGACTCCACCACATCCGGCTATCCGTCTGTTTCTTATCGCTGGGAACGCGGCACGGATCTGGCGGATGCGACCGAGGTGATCCGGGGCGACCGGACGGATGTGGGCCTATTCTCCTTCCGCATGGAGGCCGAGGACGGCACGGTCTACATGATGGCGTCGGAAGCCGACACTTTCTATGAGACGACCTGGTGGTATCTGCCGGCCGATGCCGAGCCGGTCCAGGTCCCGCTGCCGGCCAAGTCCAGCATCCAGGACCTCTATGAAGGCGAACTCGTCTTCACGGTGGAAGAGGACTGGACGCCGATCGAAGGCGGGCCGACCTATGAGGCTGGCGCGCTGCTGTCCTTCACCTTCGCCGATTTCGTGGCAAGCGGTGAGCTGCCGGAAGTCCGTACGGTCTTCATGCCCGGTCCGCGCCAGTCGATCGGCAATGTCGGCGCGACGGCCTCGGCCCTGCTGGTGGCGATCGACGAGAATGTCGTGGGCGGTCTGGAGGCCTTCCACTTTGCCGACGGCCATTGGACGTCGGACACGGTGCCGGTGCCGGACAATATGACGATCTCGCTCGGCTCGACGAACATGCATGAAGACATCGCCTTCATGAATGCCGAGGGCTTCCTGACGCCGGACACGCTTTACACGATCAATGCGGCCGAGCTGAGTGTGGACCCGATCAAGTCGATCCCGGAACGCTTCAACGCGGAAGGCCTGGTCGTGGAACAGCTGGAAGCGGAAAGCACGGACGGGACGATGGTTCCCTATTTCGTGGTGCGTCGCGAAGACACGGTGATGGATGGCACGACGCCTACCCTGCTCTACGCCTATGGCGGTTTCCAGGTGTCGATCCGTCCGAGCTATTCCGGATCGCGGGGCCGTCTCTGGCTGGAAAATGGTGGCGCCTATGTGGTCGCCAATATCCGCGGTGGTGGCGAGTTCGGTCCGTCCTGGCACCAGGCCGGTCTGAAAATGAACCGCCAGCGTATCTATGACGACCTGATCTCGGTCGCCGAGGACATGCATAGCCGCGGTCTGACCAGCCCGCGCCATACCGGCGTGTATGGCGGCTCCAATGGCGGTCTGCTGACGGGTGTCATGTATACCCAGCGCCCGGATCTGTGGAATGCGGTCGTTTCGGCCGTGCCGCTGCTGGACATGCTGCGCTATCACACCCTGCTGGCCGGTGCGTCCTGGATGGGCGAATACGGTGATCCGTCGGATCCGGATGAGGGCGCTTTCCTGCGTTCGATCTCACCCTATCACAATGTCGATGCGAACGGGGAATATCCGGAGATCTATCTCTACACCTCGACCCGCGACGACCGGGTGCATCCGGGTCATGCGCGCAAGATGGCGCATCTCCTGGAAGAGCTCGGCCATGATTATCTCTATTACGAGAACACGGCCGGTGGTCACTCGGCCGCGGCCAATCTCGCGGAGACGGCCCGGCGGGATGCCCTGCTCTATACCTTCCTGATGCAAAAGCTGATGGATTGACGCTGACAGCCCCGGCCGGAATGATCCGGCCGGGGTTTTCCTTTCAGGAAAGGGAATGACCGTGATCAGTGCCGATATGGAAACCCGTATCATCGATGCCGTGAATGCCCGCGGTCCCCTGCTGGGGCGGGAGCTTGTGGAGGCTCTGGACGGGGCGCCCTATCTCGACGTCTGGCGGACTTGTTTCGGCTCGGGCTTCCTGCAGATCTCGCACTTTGCGCGCTATTATCTGCGCTATGACATCACGCGTGAGGATTTTATCCGGCTGAGCCCGTCCATCCTGCGGGACTTCCTGACCTTCACACTGATTTCCCTGCCACACCAGCGCTCCCAGGTGATCGAACGACAGATCCAGCTGTCCAATCATCACCGCGAGATTTCGGTCCGCAAACTAGCCGTGGCGCGCGAGACGATCATGTATCTCTCCGACGAGCACCGCAAAGCGCTGTTCGAGAACGCGGTCTGCTTCATCGCCGGGGATATCGCCTATTATCTGGCCCACGACGAGCCGCGGCAGAACCAGCAATTGGGCAAGCTGATCCAGGGCTCCGATATCGATATTGTCGTGGTGTTCCGCGACGGGTTCGATCCGGACATGCTCAAAGCGATCGATGAGGAAATGCTGGCGGTGAAGAATTTCGTTCTGCGCCGGACCAATTTCAAGGAAGAGGTCGATTTCGTCGTCAAACCGGAATCGCGCATGAAGGCGCAGATGATGTATGGCGATATCCACGAGAAGATCGCCTCGAAAATCCTCTATGAGAGCATGTTCCTGTGCGGGGATTTCACGCTCTATGTCGAGCTGAAGAATGCGCTGACCGATATGGAGGCCACGGCCAAGATCGAGGCTGATTTCGAGGCGGCGCTGAAGAGCCGGCGCGATTCCATGAAGAGCCTGCTGCAGACCGAGGGCGATATCGAGGACCCGTCGATCCAGTCGCTCTTCTTCTTTTCCCAGGAACGGGTCGAATTCACCTGATCAGGCCGGGCTGAGGCTCAGCGCGCTGTTCGGGCCATCTGAGAGGGCCAGGGCGGACAGGTCCCGTACGCGCAGATCGGCCCCCGGATCGGTTTCACTCTCCGGTCCGACCATGATGCAGGGAATCCCGCCGGCCAGGGCGGCTTCGATCCCCGCCCGGGAATCCTCGATCACCAGACAATCCTGAGGCCGGGCCTGAAGGCGCTCCGCACCGAGCAGGAAGGCATCCGGTGCCGGCTTCCCGCGTTTCACATCGCGCGCACTGACCCAGATCTCGGGATGGGGCAGGCCGGCGGCGTCCAGACGGGCCCGGGCCAGTTCCAGCGGGGCTGAGGTGACGATGGTCCACCGGTCCGCCGGCAGGCTGGACATCAGAGCTTTGGCGCCGGGCAGGGCTTCGGTGAGGCCGACCATCGCCATTTCCTGGTCGATCAGGATCTGCCATTCCGCCTCGATATCGGCATCGGGCTTGAAGTCGCGGATCACCTCCACCGCCTTGCGACCGTGCAGCCGCGGCTTCATGGCGGAAAAATCGATCCCGTTGCGCTCGCACCAGGCCTGCCAGCTGGCCTCGATGGCCGGATTGGAATTCACCAGGACGCCGTCCATGTCGAACAGGATGGCCTGGAAATCGAGCGGCATCAGACGCGCTTTCCGGCCATCATGCGGATGTGGCGAAGGGTCTCGATCCGGGCCGGGCTGAGTTCGACCTTGCGCCGGGCCGCGATGGTCTGGGCATCGCGGATGAAACGGTCCGGATCGTACAGACTTTCCGAAGCGGCCCCCCAGGAGAAGGCGGGCAGGTATTTGGTGGGGCGGTCGCCGAACACATTCGATCCGATGTCCAGGATGGAGCCGGTATTGATCATTGTGCCGATCGCGGTTTTCACGAATTCGGAGATGATCGAGCCGAATTTGATCTCGCCGGTGTCATAGCGGTGAAGCTCTGGCCGGCCGCACCAGGGCGCCGCGCTTTCCAGACGGATCTGGCCGTAATTATTCTTCAGGTCGGACGTGGTCGTGATGGCGCCGAGATTGACCCATTCACCCACGATGGAATGGCCGACAAAGCCCTCATGGTGCTTGTTGGAATAATCATTGAAGATCGAGCATTCGATCTCGCCGCCGATCCGGCATTCCCGGCCGATGACGACGGGCCCGCACAGATGCGCGCTGTCGATGCGGGCATTCTCACCGACATAGGCCGGGCCGGCGATATAGCTCAGCCGGGCAATCTTCGCCCCCTTGTCGATGATGACGGGGCCGTCGCTCGTGTCGATCACACAGCCGGGCTGGATCTGGGAGGACGGGTGACGCAGCAGGCCAGAGGCCGGGCCGATCAGGGTGGGTGCATCGGAGAGGAAACCATCCAGCGCACCGGTTTTCGTCAGCAGGTCGATATCCGCAGAGATATGGTTTTCGAGCGAGGCGATGAGCGCGCCGGCGGCGAAAGCGTCCGAAGTGACCAGCTCATCCGCATCTGTCGCATCACCGGCCCAGGCCATGTCACCGGAGGCGCTGACGGCCTGGCCATAGGCGCTGTCGGAACAGGTGTAGCGGAACTCGCTCACACCGCTGAGGGCAAGGCGCTCGCGCGGTGTGAGAATGCCGCAACGCGCGTTGAAAACGGAACGCGATGGCAGGACGTGACGCGTGGAGACGTCCAGACTGTCTCGGAGAAGGGCGGATTTCGCTGTCATGTCTCGCTCGGCCGCGGGCCTGGTCAGGCGCCGGTTTCATCCAGCGCCTGACTAAACAGGAATTCGCAAATCGGGTCGAGACTTGGCGTGTGATCCCGATCAATCAAAGGCGGCGGCGACCGGCCAGTCTTCCGTTTCGGTGCGCCAGAGGATGGAAGCGACTTTCCATTCGCCCTCGACCTTGAACAGGGTGATGAAGTTCACGCCGATCAGGAAAACCTCGCCGGTGACGCCATTCACGCCCTCATAGGCGGAACGGGCATAGGCAATCTCGCCCCATTGCGTGATTTCGGTGCGCGTGGCGCGTTCGGTGAAACCGTTCTCGACCAGCCAGGGGCCGGAGCGCTCGATATAATCGTCCAGCGTGATGACGCGGCCGCGGCCATCGCCCTCTGGACCGGCACCGACTGCGCCCATGGAGGCGCCGTCCATGAAGAGTTCCCGCATGGCGTCGAAATCGCGGGCCTCGCCGACCGGGCCGGAGATGACCTCATAAAGGGCGTTGATCGTGGTCTCGATCGCCACGCTTTCGTCGGACTGGGCCTGTGCCGGGATGGCAATGAAGCTGGCCGCGGCAAGGGCGGCGATAATGGTGTGTTTCATGAGTGTCCCCCAATTCAGTGTGACCAGTCTGCCGGGGCTGGGCCGGAGTACAAGTTACTGATCGGACAGGCTGGTACAGGTGAAGCCACGACGGTCCGCGTCGGCGGCTTCGAGGTCTGTCTCGGCGTTGATGACGCGCCGGTAAAGCGCCAGCCCCCGTTCGGTCGGGGCATGCAGGGCTGATGCATTCGGGTCAGACGACAGGATGAGATGCATGGCCTCGCCCTCGGCCTCACGGTCACTGATCACCGCGAAATTATTGGTGCGGGCGTCGTAGAAACTGATCGAGGCGTAATTCCCGTCGGCGGGCCAGGGGATGGAGAGCTCCAGATCGCCTTCGGACAGATCATAGGCACAGACCGAATAGAGAATATCGGGGCTGGCGCGGACAATGGTCTGGTTGTCTTCGCGCAGGCGCGGCGCGTGACGGACACCGCCGGATGCAGCGCCGGCGGCTTCGATCCGCTCCATCGCCTTGCCCATGATAACCGCCGGCACCGCGTTGAGCGTGAACAAGCCTGCCGCGAGGAAGCTGGCGAGGAACAGGCCAAGTGGGACGAGCAGGCGCATCATGTGTCCGCTCCGCAATCGAGCAGCTGGATGGACGGCAGGTCCAGGCTTTCAGGATCCTCCCGCACGACATCTTCGGGATGGTAGAGACGCAGTGTGATCGAGAAGGCGCCGGCATTGCGGGTGCTCAGCCAGGGTGTGGTGCCGAACCGCTCCGGCCCGGCGATGATATTCCATGCGCCTTCGCCCAGATCGGTACGAGTCAGGGCGTAAGCCGCATCGCCATTGCGCGGCAGGAAGTCGTCATCGGCGTAGAGTGTGAGGCTCCACCAGCGCGTCGGCATGTCCTGACCGGATACGGCATAGCGGCATGTCGCATCCAGCGCGCGGCCCTGGTCGTCTTCCCATGCGGTGAAATAGACGGTTTCCGACCGGTTCAGCGCGAGCAGGCCGCGACGGGCCACGACCGCGCGCAGGAGCGGGCCGGCATCGGAGGCCCCGATATTGGCATTGGTGCGCCAGGCGCCGTTCTGTATGCCGCCGATTTCCATCGGGCCGAAGACCAGAAACAGGGCCGCCGCGACGCCGGTCAGAAGACCGAGAAGGATGGAAAGGAGCGCGCGCCAGATCATGGGGCGAGCCTAGCGGGGCCGTCCCGGACTGGAAAGCCAATTCAGGATGTCAGGCGGCTTGCTGCTTGGCGGCGTCCAATTGCTTCATCAGCATCTGGATGCCCTTCAGCTTGGCCCGGCCTTCATCGGACAGGGTTTCGCTGTGGGCGACAGCCGCTTTGAGATGCCGGATGGCGCGGGCCTGGGCATCGCCGCAGCAATGACCCATCGGCAGGGCACCGGCCGTGGCCAGGCGCAGCAAGCCCATCGCCTTGTCGAGTGCGGGCCGGTCGCCGGCCTCCACCATGTTGAGGATCTTGCTCTCGTCGATGATTTTCATGCCGAGCGTGTCGAAACTGGCGGCCAGTTCCAGCTTGTCCTTCTTGGGATAGGTGCCCCGCATGACCCGAGCCTGGTGTGCCGTGAGAACGGCCAGGCGCTCCAGCGGCTGGCCCTCTCCCCGGACGTAGTGGCTTTCCGCGCGGGCATTGCCGATCACGCCGCGGACATAGCTGGCCAGCTTGCCCTTATTGGTCTCCCCGACCAGGTTTTCTTCCAGCGCCAGAAGGCGTTCGATCTCTTCATTCGGATCGCGGGCATGGCGCAGGTATTCGTCGATCGTATCGGTCTGCAGCAGACGGGCCGAGCGCGCGGTGAAAGCCTTGATCAAGGCGTCGGCCGGCAGAAGGCTGTCCGCTACAATGACCAGGCGGGCCGCCAGGTCCCGCGCCAGGCGGACTTCATCGCGGACACTGGTCGGGCGAAGCCGGCCCGGACGTTCCAGTTCCTTGAGCAACTGGGATGCGATGACCGAACGGCAGGCCTCGAATTCGCGGGTCTTGATTTTCTTGGCCAGGCGTTTGGCCGCGCTGGGGGCCAGCGACAACGCGTCGGCGGAATGGTCGCCGTCGAACAGGCAGGCCAGGCGTTCCAGGGTCTCGCCGAGATCCTTGCACGGGCCCATCATGGCCTCGCGGCCGGCATCGAAACTGATCACTTCAGCGATATAGGCATCGACCTCGGCCAGGGCGAAGGCGCGGGCCTCGGCGTCCTCGGGCAGGGCGTCGGACATGTCCAGCAGGACTTCCAGCTTGTCTGCGAATTTGCGCTCATGACTGAGCCGGTCGGCCATGGCGGCACGCAGGGAATAGGGGCGTTTGTCCTTGGAGAAGATGTCGCTGGCGATCTCCTTGAAGGGCGTTTTCTTGGGGTAGGACGGCAGGCGTTTGTCGCGCGCATCCTTGTAGACCCGGCCCAGGGCTTTCTGGACCAGCTCGTTGAGCTGTTTGACGAAGCTCTGGACGTTGGCGTCATTCTCGCGGGCGCTGGCGACGGCGACTTTTTGCACGGCGTGCTGGAGCTCAGTACCGGAGGCTTCCAGGTTTTCCACCAGATCGGCCCGGTGCAGCAATTCCATCGGCACGGCCTGGACCCGTTCCAGCCAGCTGGTCAGCACGCGGCGGATCGTATCGCGGGCATGGGGTTTGGACAGGTCATCCGGGGTCAGACAGGGCAGGCGCGCTTCAGAGGACTTCTCGTCGATCGCACCATATTTCTCGGCACCGGCCTCGTAGACGGGGACGGCCCTGAAGGAACGCGTTGCCTCATCATACTTTTCCTTGGTGACACGGACCGATCCGTCCTTGTTCTTGGCGACCAGTCCGGAGGCCAGCTTGATCGCGGAATCGCGGTCGGTGAACGCCTCCTGCAGCGCCCAGCCGGCCTTCCTGTTCTTCTTGAAGAAGACTTCGTAGTGGATCTTGCCGGTCATGAACTGTCTCCCCGAGAGCAGCGCAGACTTGCACGAATAGGTTTAAAACCTCGTGAACCATGGCGCGAATAAGGCAGCAGCGCTTGGCGCAACGCACATGCCATGTCTATTGTCGCCACAATTGGGGGTTCGACTGTCAACTCACATCAGGTTGGCAATGTCCGGAGACAGCATGGCTACAATCGCACTGGTCGATGACGACGAGAACATCATCACTTCGGTTTCCATCTTTCTGGAAGGCGAGGGCTATCATGTCCGAACCTATAATGACGGGGCTTCGGCGCTGACGGCGTTGGCAGAGGATCCGCCGGATCTGGGGATTTTCGATATCAAGATGCCGCGCATGGATGGTCTGGAACTCCTGCGCCGCCTGCGCCAGTCCTCGAACCTGCCGGTGATTTTCCTCACCTCCAAGGATGATGAGTTCGATGAAGCGCTGGGCCTGAATCTCGGGGCTGACGACTACATCACCAAGCCTTTCTCCCAGCGCCTTCTGGGTGAGCGGGTGAAAGCGGTGCTGCGCCGGGCGCGGGCGGCTGGTGAGCCAGGGGCTCCGATCGGCGCCGAGCCGGGCGACAGCAAGCCGCTGGAGCGGGGCAGTCTTCTGCTGGACCCGAACCGTCATGCCTGTTCCTGGAAGGGCGAACCGGTCCGTCTGACCGTCACGGAATTCCTGATCCTGCAGGCCCTGGCCACGCGGCCGGGCTATGTGAAGAGCCGCGATAACCTGATGGATGCGGCCTATGACGATCAAGTCTATGTCGATGACCGTACGATCGACAGCCACATCAAGCGGATCCGCAAGAAATTCCGCGAAACCGACAAGACGTTCGACGCCATCGAGACGCTCTACGGTGTGGGGTACCGCTATAAGGAAGATTGACGCCCAGGCCTTCAAGGCCGGCCTCAAACGGGCCGGGGCGGTCCTGCGCAATCTGACGCCGCGGCCGTCCTCCCGTCTGGCACAGCTCATCCTGGTCGCCAATTTCGTGGCGCTGGGCGTGCTTGTGGTCGGCATGATGGCGCTTTCTGAGACACGGCGCGGCCTGGTCAATGCCAAGCTGGATTCGCTGCGGGCACAGGGTGAGCTGATCGCCAATGTGCTGGCGGAAGGCGCGTCGGATGGCGCACCGGCCCCACGCCTGCGCAATGATGATGCGCGGGCCATCCTGCGCCAGCTCTATGTGCCGGAAGAAAGCCGGGTCATTGTCTTTGACAAGGGCGGTGCCATCGTCGCGGACAGCCATTTGCTGGCCGATGTCTTCGAGACCACGACGCTGCCGCCGCCCGGGCAGCAGCCGACGGATCTGGCCGTGCAGGCTCGCGGCTTGCCGACCCGCGTTCTGGACGGATTGTCCAATCTCCTGCGTTCCGAGGAGGAAAGGGAGGCCCTGGACCGCAATCTGACCGATGAAGTCCTGCAGGTGATCGAGGGCGAGACTGTCGGGGGTGTGCGCCGCGAACTGGATGGCCGCCGCGTGGTATCGGTGTCCATCCCGATCCAGCCCGTGCGGGCCGTGGTCGGTGTCGTGACGATCGAATCCTATGATCTGGACCATCTGATCGAGGCCGAGCGCCGGGCGCTTCTGCCCTTCATCCTGATTGCGGCCCTTGTGACCGCCATGTCCTCGCTAGCCCTGACCGTCTTCATCGCCCGGCCGATCCGGCGGCTGGCGCGGGCCGCGCGTGAGGCCCGGCGTGCTGGCGGGCGGCGCGTGCAGATGCCGGACCTGCGCTCCCGCAATGATGAGATCGGTGAACTCGGGATTGCCTTGTCCGAGATGACCGAAGCCTTGTGGGACCGGCTTGATGCGATTGAAAGCTTTGCGGCTGATGTGTCCCATGAGCTGAAGAACCCGCTCACCTCGATCCGGTCGGCCGTTGAAACCCTGCCTCTGGCCAAGGATGATGAGCGCCGCGACCGGCTGCTGGCCGTCATCACATCGGATGTGAAGCGCCTGGACCGGTTGATCACCGACATCTCCAAGGCCTCCCGGGTTGATGCGGAACTGGCGCGCGAGGATGTCGGGCCGCTGGACCTGGCCGGCCTGCTGACGGAATTGGCGGAAAGCTACAATGAATCCGGGCGGACCAAGGCGAAGATCATACTCGACCGGCAGGTGAGAAACGGGTTGGTCATGGGGCGGGATGGTCCGCTGGGGCAGGTCTTCCGCAATCTGATCGACAATGCCCTGACTTTCTCCCCGGAGGATGGAACCATCCGCTTGCGCATGGAGCGCGGGCACCGGCATGGACAATCGAGCCTGAGGGTCCTGATCGAGGATGATGGCCCCGGTATTCCCGAGGACAATCTGGAAACCGTGTTCGAGCGCTTCTACACGGAGCGGCCCAAGGGTGCGGCATTTGGTACCCATTCCGGGCTCGGCCTGGCGATTTCCCGCCAGATTGTGGAAGCCCATGGTGGCCGGATTACCGCAACAAACCGGAGAAATCCGGCGGGAGAGGTGGCCGGGGCCTGCTTCATCGTTGAGTTGCCTGCCGCTACGGCTGACTGACAATTTGCCGTTCGCGTTGCAAAAAGACGCTTTCCCGCCGGGTAAAGCCGCGTTTAGATGATTTCCATGATCGGAGTCGTCGTCGTCTCTCATGGCCGTCTGGCCGATGAATTTGTCGCCGCCACGGAACACGTGGTGGGGCCCATGGATGCGTTTGTCGCGGTTTGTATCGGGCCGGATGACGACATGGAGAAACGGCGCGCGGATATCCGCGATGCGATCGCGGATGTGGATCGCGGCGAAGGCGTGCTGGTCCTCACCGACATGTTTGGCGGGACACCGTCCAATCTGGCCATCTCCCTGCTCGAGCCGGGCAAGGTCGAGGTCATTGCCGGGGTGAATCTTCCCATGCTGATCAAGCTGGCAGAGGCGCGCTCGCGGGCCGATCTGGACAGTCTGGCGCGCATGGGTCAGGACGCCGGCAAGCGCTATATCGCGATCGCCTCCAGCGTTCTTGAAGGGGCAGGCAAGTGACGACAGCGGCCCGCCGGGTGACGATCTGCAATGCGCGCGGACTGCATGCGCGTGCCGCGGCCAAATTCGTGGAAATGGCCCAGGGCTTTGACGCGGAGATTCACGTCTCTCGGGATGGCGAAACCGTGAATGCGGATTCCATCATGGAATTGCTGATGCTTGCGGCCAGCAAGGGGTCCGAGATCGGCATTGAAACCTCAGGGCCGGACGCCGAAGAGGCCGTGGCCTCTCTGGCCGAATTGGTCGAAGCCGGATTTCACGAAACCGAATAGAAAAAGGGGCGCCGTCTAGCGCCCCTCTGTCTTGTTCGGGATCGGGCCTTATTCCGCCGGATCTTTTTCCATTTCCAGTTCCGGAGCGCCCGGCGCCAGATCGCTTTCGTGCGCCCGCTCCATCATCGGGTCCGGACCGTCATCTTCCATCATCGGATCATCCACCATGGCCGGTTCCGGCGCCGTGGCGGCTGCTGTGACGGCTTCCTCGACACGGGATTCCACGCCGGCGAGAGCTTCTGATTGCGGCGGTGCCTGGAGCGGCGAGGCGATCGGGGCCATGTCTTCCGGTGCGGCGTCCGGGGTGACCGGTTCGGCCGGGACGTCCGGCTCAACGGCTGGAGCGGCCTCTTCAGTCGCAGCCGGGGCGGAATCCGTTGTGTCAGCCGCTTCCGGATCTGCGGGCGTTTCAGCGGCCGGTTCGGCATTGCTGGACGGCATGGGCGGCGGCGGTGCCATCGCCATGGTGCGGTCATCAGCAAGCTCGGCCGGCTCGGCATCGGTCTGTGTCTCTTCGCTGGCAGACGACACGGCCGGGCTTTCCCCGCCTTCTTCGGCCGCGCTCAGAGCCGCCGCCGCGGCAACGGCATCAAGACTGGGCAGATCGTCATCATCTTCGGCCGCGTCTGCTGTCTCAGCTGCAGGCGCATCTGTGTCGGCCGGCTCAGCGGCTGCCTCGTCCGCGGTTTCTGCGACCGGCTCGGCCTCGGCTTCAGCTTCGGTGTTCTCGACCATGTCCGCGCCTTCCGGTGCGGTATCCGCTTCGGCTTCGACCGTTTCCGTCGAGGCTTCGTCGACCGGTGTGTCGGGGGAGGCCGCGTCTACGGTCTCCGGCTCGTCTTCGCTCTCGGCGCGGGCCTCTTCGGCCGAGGCGACAGGCGGGAGCTCGATCGGTGCGCTGGCTTCGGCTTCACCATTGGACGAATCCGCGTCCGGTTCTGCCGGCGTTGCATCCAGTGCTGTGGCTTCTGCGGGCATCTCGGCCGGTTCGGCAATGGCCTCATCGGCACCGTGCGCCATGGCAGCGGCGCTGGCGATGGCGGTTGCAGCGGCCGCGCCGGTCAGGGCGTCGTCCGCCGGGGCAGAGGCGCGGACACCTTCTTGCGGCGGGTTGCGCAGGGCATGCTCGGCCAGGCGTTCGATGCGGGCATTGAAGCGTCCGGCATCACGGATGCGGTTGATCAGCCCGCCCAGCAGGAACAGGACGACCGCGCCGCCGATCAGGATCAGGGTTGCGCCCGCACCGCCCAGAATGGTGCCGGCGGCCAGGGTGAAGCCTGCCAGGATCGGCATGTAGACAAGCCGCCAGGAGCGGGCCGAAAAGGCGAGCAGGGACAAGACCAGTCCACCGGCTGCCAGCCCCCATTCGGTCAGCTGTGCCGTTTCCACGACGCCCAAGGCAGCAATGCTGTCGAGCAAGCCGGACGGCAGCACGTTCTCAAGCCGCCAGCCGGAAAGCGACGGCAGCAGCATGTTGATTTCATTGTAGATGTTGAACGCCGGAACGCCGGCCATGGCGGAGCCGAACAGTTCGGAGAAGAAGACGTGCAATTGCGGCCAGACTGCAGTGAATGCCGTCAGCGCAAGCAGGAGAATGGACAGCCACCAATTGAAGGAGCGGGTGATGCCGCTGCGCGCGAGGAGCGAGGTCGCATCCGGCGAGGCCCGCATCCAGACATCGCGCGAGTGATTGATGATGGCGACAGGGCGGGAACGGCGATTGGGGCCCGACTGCACGCGCAGCAGGGTGGCATTGTCGCCGGGGGCCAGGGCGCTGGTGCGCTCCAGCAGGCGGACATCATGGTCGACGCCCTCATTGTCCCGGACGCGACCGGAGCCCGCATCGGAGCCGGTCACTTCGCCGGAGACAGCGTAAAAATCGATCCGGCGAGCCCCGAAGGCTTGCCCGGCATGCGCAGTCGGCAACAAAGACATGGTTCAACGCACCTCTTACACAAGGCATCCGGGCCGATCTGTCCCAAATCGGCGCGGCCCCTCACCCATACAGGGCTTACCGTACAAGTTCGGGGCCGAAAAATGAACGTCTTAATCAAGTCTTCAAAAATTGTTCAATCTTCGTTCCGCTGCAACCTGACGAGCATACTTGTGTCGGGACAGCAATTGGCTAGCGTCGCGGCATGCGTCTGACTTTGATCCTCCTGCTGGTCGTGAGCGGCCTGCTGTCGTCCTGCGGCTCTGTGACCGGTGGCCTGACACCCTCCCTTCTGGAGCGGGATCGTGGCCCATTCGTGCCGCGTGATGAATTGCCGGTTCCGCCGAATGTGTCGCGCCTGATCGGTGAGGGTGACTGCCAGGGATCGACGCTGGCCGCTGTTTCCGCCGGCATGCCGGACTATCCGCATTCGGCCTGGGTGCGGGGCCGGCAAGGCTGGGTCGTGGTCCGGTTCAATGTGCTGGCAGACGGGCAGGTGGATGATGTGCGGATTGCGCACGCCGTGCCCAGCGGTCCGTTCAACCGGGTCAGCCGCCGCGCTGTGTCGCAATGGCAGTTCCAGCCGCTGCAGTCCGGAACGCCGCTGCAGAACTGCGTGGTCCTGTTCGAGTACCGCCTGGGCGAAGTCCGTCTGCGTTGACGGGCCGCCGCATCCGCTTTCCACAGTTGAGTTCAGTCCAAGCGTTTGCCGCGGCCAGCGCGCCGATCCGCCCGGCCTGTCAGGTGTTGTCCGCTGCCGATCCACAGGTTTTCGACGGATGGGTGCGGCAGGGTCTATAACTTATTAAGTTTTTGTCTTAGCCGGGCGTCGCCCGCGAGTCGCCGGACCGGTATGATGGTGATTCGTGAGGGCCTCTGGATCAACGGGGGTGGGCCACACCCAGGGCGAACTCTATGACGGGACAGACATTCCAGATCGTGACACTGATCGTCACTATCGGAGCCATGGCTTTCGCTGTGGCCGTGGGTTTGTGGGCCTACCGGCTGACGGCCGGTGCGCGCGGTGCGCAACTCGTCTGGCGCCGCAAACTGGCTGAACTGGAAGATCGTGTCTCCCGCGCCGACAGCGTGTTCGGTGCGCATCCCGGTCTCGTTCTGGTCTGGGACCAGGCACCGTTTGACGAGGACGACAAGGGCTGGGGCGAGCCGCGGATCTTCGGCTCATCCGTGGCCCTGGCCTCGCTTCTGCGTTTTGCCGAAGCCAGTGACGGCCCCAATCCGGCCGGCATCCTGATGGAAGGTCTCGCCGATTATGAGGCCCGCTCGGCCGGTGGTGAGGAAACCACGCTGCGCCGCCGCTTCCACGATCTGGCCCAGAAGGGGCAGCCTTTCTCCCTCACTGTGCTGGGGCCCAGCGGCCGCTTCCTGGAAGTGGATGGCCGCCCGGCGGGAACCCAGCTTGTTGTCTGGCTGTCCGATGCCACGATCCGCGGCCTGGAGGAGTCCGGGGCGCGGGGCCGGATCGAAGAGGCCCGCCGTCTGGTCTCGCAAGACCCGATGGCTTTCCTCGACATGCTGGGTCGTGCGCCTTTCCCGGCCTGGCGGATGAATTCTTCCGGCCGGCTGGAATGGGTGAACCAGGCCTATGTCGCCGCTGTCGAGGGCAAGGCGCTCGACGAAGTTCTGCAGGAACAGGTGGCGCTGGACAATGCCATGGTCGAGCAGGCCCAGCGGGCCACAGCCGACGGCACGCCGGTCAGTGACAGCCGGGTGGTTGTGGTCGAAGGCCGCCGCCGGGCCCTGCAATTCCAGGTCTTCCCGGTTTCCGGCGGGGCCGCCGGATTCGCGATCGACGTCACAGAGGGCGAGGAAGCCAAGGCCGCCTTGAAACGCTTCCGCCGCGCCCATGACGAAACGCTGAACCATATGGCCGAGGCTGTCGTGGTGTTTGACCGGTCGCAGCGGCTCAACTTCTACAACACGGCTTTCTCCCGTCTCTTCAAGCTGGATGATGCCTGGCTCAATGAGCGGCCGGGGCATGGCCAGTTCCTTGACCGGATGCGCGAGAAACGCCTGCTTCCGGAGCAGGCGGATTATGCCGACTGGAAGTCCCATGAGCTGGCCCGTTATGACCAGCCCTCGACCGAGGAAACGCCGGACGAGTTGTGGCCCCTGCCCGATGGCCGGACGCTGCGTGTCGCCCGGCAGCGTCACCCGCTGGGCGGTCTGATGCTGATCTTCGAGGACAAGACCGACGAGATGGCGCTGACGGCGCGCTACAACACGCTGATCAATGTCCAGCGGGCCACGCTCGACAAGCTTCACGAGGCTGTTGCCGTGTTCGGCGCGAATGGTCGTCTTCAGCTGCACAATAATGCTTTCGAGGATCTTTGGGGCTTTGAAGCGGTGGAGCTGGACGGGCAGCCGGAATTCGATGCCGTGGCCGAGACCTGTGCCAGCCTGTTCGCCGATGACCGGGTGTGGACCGATATCAAGGGGCGGGTCACCGATCCCAGCCCGCAGGCGCGCAAACAGGTGACAGGCGAGATGCGCCGGTCCGATGGCCGCGTGCTGACCTATCTGACGCGACCGCTGCCCGATGGCGCGACGCTGATCTGCTGGGATGATGTCACCGACAGCCGCCGGATCGAGGAAGCCCTGCGCGAACGCGCCGAGGCGCTGGAAACTTCCGAACGCATCAAGACGGAATTCGTCGAGCACGTCTCCTACCAGCTGCGGACACCGCTCACGACGATCAATGGCTATGCCGACATGCTGGCCCAGGGCTTTGCCGGCGAGTTGTCAGACCGCCAGCGCGAGCCGATGAGTGCGATCCAGCAGGCCGCCGAACATCTGGCTAAGCTGGTCGATGACATTCTCGACGTTGCCGCGATTGATGCCGGTCAGCTGGAGCTGGATCTGGGCGATGTGGATCTGGGTGAGGTGGTGCGCGAGGCCGCCGAACTGGTCCAGGCGCGCGCCGACCATCACAAGATCAAGCTGGAGGTCGATGTCGACAGCGAAATCGGTCTGCTCCGCGCGGACCGCAATCGTTTGAAACAGGTTTCCATGAACCTGCTGTCCAACGCGATCCGCCATGTCGAGGTGGAAGGCCATGTCACCATCGGCGCCCAGGCCAAGCAAGACGAGCTCACCCTGTGGGTCGTTGATGATGGTGAGGGCATCGCGCCGGAGAAACAGGCCAGCGTGTTCGAGCGCTTCTCGCGTGGCGAGCGGGGCGGCGCCGGTCTCGGCCTGGCGCTGGTGAAGGAAATCGCTGAATTGCACGGTGGCTGGGTCGAGCTCCAGTCGGAACCGGGCAAGGGCACGCGGGTGGCCTGCCATCTGCCGCGCGAACCGCATGGTGATGCGGTGCCGCCGGAACTGGGTCTGACCGGGACGGTGCAAGCCGGGAAGGTCTGACGCCCCGGCGAATTTTCAGGATCAGCCCTGATGTTCCGGCATGCGGACGATGAGGCCGTCCAGCTCGTCGGTGACCTTGATCTGGCAGGACAGGCGGGAATTGTCCTGAACATGGTCGGCGAAATCGAGCATGGAGTCTTCCATGGCTTCGCGGGCGCCCGTCTTGTCGGTCCAGGCCGCGTCGACATAGACATGGCAGGTCGCGCAGGCGCATGCCCCACCGCAATCGGCGTCGATACCGGGAACCAGGTTGCGCACAGCGCCTTCCATGACCGACAGTCCGGCGGGGACGTCGATTTCGTGCTCGTTTCCGTTGAACTCGATATAGGTAATCTTCGGCATGCTTCACTCCGTGGACCCTTGGGGAAATGAACAGTGTTCATGGACGAGTCAAGATTCAGCCTCACCGCTTGTCGCCGGGTGCGGGCTTCGCTAATCGCTGGGCATGGGGATGACACGCTCAATCAGGCTTGATGATCTCGCCGCAACCGACGCGTTTTCGGCGCGGCTTGCGGCTCTTCTGGGTGCCGCAGACGTGATCCTGCTCACGGGAGACCTGGGTACAGGTAAAACCACGCTCGCGCGCGGCGTGATCGCGCGTTTGTGCGGCGTGAAGGATGCACCCAGCCCGACCTACACAATCGTGCAACTCTATGACTGCCTGGATGGCGGCGAGTTGTGGCATGCCGACCTCTACCGGATCGAGGACCCGTCCGAACTGGAGGAGCTGGGGCTGGACGAGGCGTTCGACACGGCCATCTGCCTGGTCGAATGGCCGGACCGGCTGGGCGAGCATTTGCCGCCCGACCGGCTGGAAATCCGGCTCGAAACATTGGAGGGTTCGCAGACAGGCCGAGAAGCCCGGCTAACGGGATATGGACGGTGGGAGACCCGCATTGACGACATCTGATCGCGCTTCGGCGATGGACGCATTCCTGGACCGCTCCGGCTGGGGCCAGGCTGATCGCAACCCCCTGGCGGGTGACGCCTCGACGCGGCGCTATATCCGTCTTGTGGACGGTGACCGGAGCGCCATGCTGATGGACGCACCAGCCGCGGCCGAGGCGCCGCTCTGTCCGCCCGGCGCCAGCCCGGAGGAACGGGCGGAACTGGGATATAATGCAACGGCGCGGCTGGCCGGATCCAATCTCGTGGCCTTTGCAGGCCTTTCGAACGCGCTGTGCGAGCGCGGCTTTTCGGCGCCCAAAATCCTCGCGGCAGATTTCGAGCACGGGTTTCTTGTGCTCGAGGATCTCGGGGACGATCTGATCGCCCGGCTCCTGCCGCAGCAATTGCATGAGGGCACGATCTACGCGCTGGCTGTCGATGTCCTGGCGGCGATCTATCGTTCCACATTCGGGGATCATGTTTCGGCCGGGGGCGAAGACTGGCCGCTTCTGGCCTATGATGAGACGGCTCTGATGGCCGAGGCCGACCTCTTCGTGGACTGGTATCTGGCCCAGCATGCCGGGATTGAGTTGAGCGATGACGAGCGGGCGGAGTGGCATCGGCTTTGGTCGGCCGCTTTCAAGCGCCTGGAGAGTTGTGCGCCCGGCTTGGTGCTGCGCGACTTCCACGCGGAAAACCTGCTCTACCTGCCGGACCGGGACGGCGAGGCCTCGCTGGGCCTGCTCGATTTCCAGGACGCGCTGATGGGGCACCCGGCCTATGACCTGGTCTCGCTGCTGGAAGACGCCCGGCGTAATGTGGACCGCAAGCTGGCCGTGCCGCTGAAGGCGCGGTTCGTGGAACAGGCCGGAATCTCCGACCCGGCCGGCTTTGATGCGGCCTATGCCGTCCTGGGTGCTCAGCGCAATGCCAAGATCCTGGGGATTTTCGTGCGTCTGGCGGTGCGCGATGGCAAGCAACGCTATCTGGACCTTCTGCCGCGCGTGGCCCGGCATTTTGTCGGTGACCTCCAGCATCCGGCCCTGATGGAACTCAATCTCTGGATCAAGGCGCATGCCGGCGCCGTGCTGCTGGACGCGCATAAATGACCCGGATTTGCAAAGGCATGGCACTCGCTGCCGGGCTGGGGACGCGCATGCGTCCCTTGACGCTGGAGCGACCCAAAGCCCTCGTTGATGTGGGTGGCCGTGTCTTGCTGGACTGGGCTCTGGACCGGTTCGCCGCGAGCGGCGTTGATCAGTGCGTCGTCAATATCCACCACTTCGCCGACCTCATGGAAGCGCACCTTGCAGCGCGAACAGGCGCACCGGCGCTGACCATTTCCGATGAGCGCGGCGAAGTCCTGGAGACCGGTGGCGGTGTCGTGAAGGCATTGCCGGAGCTGGGGGATGATCCCTTTTTCATCTCCAATATCGACGCGATCTGGGTAGATGAAGGCGAGGCCGAACTCGACCGTATGCTGGCAGCCTGGGATCCGGAGCGGATGGATGCGCTCTTGCTTCTGGCGCCGATGGACCGGACGCTGGGCTTTGACGGGGCCGGTGATGCCTTTCTGGAGGCGGATGGCCGACTGCGCTTTCGGGGCGAGGCGGCGGCTGCGCCCTTCGCCTATGCGGGCGTGCAAATCCTCAACCCGGCTGCTCTCGCCGGCCGCGAGCCGGTCCGTTTCTCCATGATGGAGGTCTGGAAGGAACTGGCTGCCGCCGGCCGCATTCACGGCCTGGCGATGGAAAGCTTCTGGATGCATGTCGGTGATCCGCAGGCCCGGGATGAGGCCGAGGCCCGCCTGTCCGGGTGAGTGACCGGATATTCGATACGCCGGCCCCGCGCCTGTTCACCCTGCCGCCGCAGGATGATTTCCTGCGCAAGATTGCCCGACAGCTGCGCGAGGAATTTGATGCCGCGCGCAATCCGGACGTCCTGACGGAATTCCTCATCCTGACCCCGACCCGGCGCGCCGCGAAAGCCTTGGGCGACATCCTGGCTGAAGAGGCGGGCAGCGGTGTCGCGCTCCTCCCGCTGATCCGCCCGATCGGGGACGTCGATGTCGATGATCCGCCCTTCGAGCCGGGTGAACTGGCGGGTATTGCGCCGCCCTCGATCTCGCCCATCCGCCGGAAGTTCGAACTGGCGCGCCTCATCCTGGCCAAGGAAGAGGCGCTGGGCCGTCCGATCGGCGTGGGCGGCGCGCTGGCTCTGGCCGAACCACTGGCCGCGCTGCTGGACGATTTGGCGACCGAGGATGAAGCGGATCTTTCCGGTATCGATGAAGCCCTGCGCGCGCACTTGCCTGCGGATCGGCGCGAAGCCATCGCCTTTCTGGATATCGTCCAGCAGGCCTGGCCGGCCCGGCTTGAGGAATTGGGCTATAGCGATGCGGCCGCCCGGCGCAGTCTTGTCCTGCGGGCGCTGACCGAGCGCTGGACGGCACATCCGCCGGCTCATCCGGTTCTGGCCATCGGCTCCACCGGCTCAATCCCCGCCGCGCGGGCCTTGATGGAAGTGGTGGCGAGCCTGCCGAAAGGGGCGGTCGTCCTGCCGGGGTTTGATGGCGATTGCGACGACGCGGCCTGGAAGGGGATCGACGCCGATCACCCGCAATGGGCGATGAAAGCGTTTGTCGAGCGGCTTGGCGTCGCCGGCCAGGAAAACCACGGTGTGCGGCAATGGCCGGGCGCCGCGGAGTCGGAAGCGGCGGGCCGGGCCCGGCGGCATGTCATCGCCGAGGCCTTGCGTCCGGCCAGCACGACGGATGCCTGGCTGTCGCGACTGGAAGAATTGCAGAGTGAACGCCATGGTGCGGACTTCATGGAGCGGGGGCTGCAGGGGCTCTCCCTGATCGAAGCCCCCGACCCGCTGAGTGAAGCCCGCGTCTGCGCTCTCCTGCTCCGGGAGACGCTGGAAAACCCGGACAAGACGGCCATTCTGGTGACGCCGGACCGATCGCTGGCGCGGCGTGTGGCGGCGGAGATGTCGCGCTTCGGCGTCCGGCTGGATGATTCCGGGGGGGCATCACTGGCCGAAACCCCCGCCGGGGCCTTTCTCACGCGCATCCTGGATGTGGCCCTGGACCCGGGCAGTGTGGTCGCCCTTACGGCCTTGTGGGGGTCTCCGCTCTTCACAGCAGGCCGCAAACGCGGAGCCGTCCACACCGTGCTCGGCAAGTTCGAGGCGGAAGCGCTGCGCGGCGCCCGGCCGGGTCAGGATTTCGCGGCGGTCAGGGCGCGGATCGATGGGCGGTTTGTCGAGCTGTTCGATGAGGACAAGGCCTTCATCCATGATCTGCTGGACCATCTGGAAACGGCGTTTGCGCCCTTGCTGGACGTAGGCGAGCGCAGTGCGGCGGATTGGGCCCAGGCTCATGCGCAGGCGGCAGAAAGCCTCTCGGCCGGGGCGGAGCCGGGCCTTTGGGGCGGGGAAGGCGGTGAGCCGGCTGCGGGTCTGATCCGGGCCCTGCTGGAGGAAAGCGAGAGCCTGCCCGCCATGCGACTGGCGGATTTTGCGGCGACCGTGAAAGAGCTGATCGGCAAGCGCCGTGTACCGCCCAAACTGGGTGTGCATCCGCGCTTGCAGGTCCTGGGACCGCTGGAAGCGCGTTTGATCACGGCCGACCGGGTGGTTCTGGCGGGGCTGAATGAAGGGGTCTGGCCGAATGCCCCCGGGGCGGATCCCTGGCTGTCGCGCAGCATGCGGATCGCCGCGAATCTGGGTGTGCCGGAACAGCGCTATGGTCTTGCCGCGCATGACTTTTCCCAGCTCGCTGCAGCGCCGGAAGTGTTCCTGACGCGCGCGGCCCGGGCTGAGGGGGCGCCGACCGTGGCTTCGCGCTGGGTGTGGCGTCTGAAGACGCTGACCGAAGGGGCGATGGGACGGGAGGCGGCGCGCAAGGCTCTGGCGCCCGACACGGATTATCTCTTCCTTGCCAATCAGTTGGACCAGCCGGGGTGCGACCCGCGACCGGCACCGAGACCGGCACCCAAACCGCCGGTGAAGGAGCGTCCGCGGCGGTTGTCGATCACGGAGATCCGGACCTGGGTGCGTGATCCCTATTCCATCTATGCCCGACATGTCCTGGGATTGCGGCGTCTGGATCCGGCGGACATGCCGCCGGGCGCGCGTGAACGGGGCACGGCCCTGCATGATGCGCTGGAAAAAGTGGTGCCGGACTGGCGCGAGGAAATCCCGCCGACAGCGGTGGCGGATCTGGTCGCGGCCGCGCGCGAACCGCTCGAAAAACTGGGCTTCCCGGCGGATGAAATGGGAGTCGAACTGGGTCGGTTCCGGCGCGCTGCGGCATGGCTGGTGGCCTGGGAAAGGGATCGAAAACGGATCGGAACCCGACTGGAACAGGTCGAAATCAAGGGCAGGATGGACCTGGAAGGGCCTCACGGACGGTTCACGCTGACGGGCCGCGCGGACCGTTTCGACCGGACGGCGGACGGCCGCCTGGATGTGATCGATTACAAGACCGGATCTGCGCCGAGCTCCAAGGCGGTCAATGCGGGTTTTGATCCGCAATTGCCGCTGACGGCAGCCATGGCGATGCAGGCCGGTGTGTTTCCGGAACTGGCCGAAGCGCCACCGGCAGGTCTCTATTATGTCCGCCTCCCCGGTAATGCCGACGGTGGTGAGGAAAAGCGCATCGACACCGCGCGGGGCAGTGCCGACGCCCTGGCGCTGACCGAGAAGGCGCTGGAGGAATTGGGCGAGTGGATCGCTCGTTTCGATGATGAAACGATCCCCTATGAGAGCCAGGTCCGGGCGCAATACAAGAATGATTACGGGGATTTCGACCATCTTGCCCGGCGGGGCGAATGGGCGAGTGCCGCCAGCGATGCCGATGGCTCGGAGGGCGGATCATGATCGAGCCGGGATTCGACGAGGCCATCAAGACGGCTGCAACACAAGCGCAGAAAAGGGCGGCCCAGCCGCGCGCCAGCGTGTTCGTGGAAGCCAATGCCGGATCCGGCAAGACCCGCGTTCTCGTGGACCGCGTGGTCAACCTCCTGCTGGAGGACACGCCGCCGGAGCAGATCCTGTGCGTGACCTATACCAAGGCTGCAGCCGCGGAGATGAAGGACCGGTTGTTCGCCCGTCTGGGGGCCTGGTCGATGATGGAGACCGAGGCGCTCAAGGCGGACTTCCAGAAGCTCAAGGGACATGAACCCAGACCGGACGAGCTGGAGAAGGTGCGCCGCCTGTTTGCCCGGGCTCTGGAAACGCCCGGCGGGCTGAAGGTCCAGACCATTCACGCCTTCTGCGAAAGCCTGCTGCGGCGCTTTCCGCTGGAAGCGGGCGCGCCTCCGGGCTTCTCCACCCTGGATGACAGTGAGGCGGAGGCCTGTGTCGAGGCCGCGCGGCGCAAAGTGCTCCGGCGCCTGACAGATGCGGATGTGGATCATGTCCTGGCAACAGGCGGTCCGGACGCGTTTGGCCAGATCCTCAACTGGGCGCGCTTCAACCGGCATCATTTCCGCGATGTGCTGGACGCGCATGGCGGGCACGCCGAGGCCCTGGTGGAGCGGCTCTACACCGGGCTGGATCTGACGCCGGGGCAGGATGCCCGCACGGTGAAAGTCGCGGCGTGGGAAGCCAGCCCGCGGGCCGAGCTCGAGGCGGCGGCCCATGCGCTCATCCATGAGGGCAGCAAATCGGACGTCACGCGCGGGGAATGCCTGCAGCAGGCCCTGTCAGCACCCGATCCGGCTTTGGCCTTTGACGCGTATCTGCCAGCGCTCTTCATCAAGGGCGGTGCGGGAACGCCGGTCGCCAAACTGGTGACCGCCAAGGTCGACAAGCTGGCCCCGTCCGTGAAGCCCATTCTGGAAGCTGAGCAGGGGCGCATGGAAGCGGCGCGTGACCGGGTGAAGGCGGCGGCCCTGGCCGAGGCCAGCGCGATCGCCTTGCGGATCGCGTCGGATTTCGTGAGTGCATACGAAGCGGAGCTGGAGCGGCGGCGTTCGCTGGATTTTGATGATCTGATCCGCCTGGCCGGTGACCTGCTTCAGCCGGATAACCCCTTCTCCGGCTGGGTCGGCTACAAGCTGGATGCGGCCCTGTCCCACGCGCTGATCGATGAAGCGCAGGACACGGCACCGCGCCAATGGGACATGATCCGCGGCCTGACCTCGGAGTATTTCTCCGGCGAGGGCGCGCGCGAAGGCGAGCGGACGCTCTTCATTGTCGGTGACGAGAAGCAGTCCATCTATTCCTTCCAGGGCGCGGAACCGGCGCGCTTCATCGCGGAGGGCAATTGGCTGGAACAGGCGGCCAAGGCGGTTGGCCTGCCCTTTGAGCGGCCGGGCCTGGACGTGTCCTTCCGCTCGGCACCACAAATCCTGTCGGCCGTCGACCAGGCTTTCGCACAGGAAGCGGCAGCCGGTGATGCGGAAACCAAATTCCTGGCGCCCGAGGGGCCGCGCCCCTTCTCGCACTACCAGTCGCACCAGGCGGCGCGGGTCGGCATGTCCGGCTGTGTCGAGCTGTGGCCAGCCGTGCCCATGCCGGAAAAGGTCGAGGAAGGCTCGATCTTCGACCCGGTGGACCAGCGGCCCTGGGGCAGCGCCAAGGACCGGCTGGCTGCCCGGATCGCCAGCGATATCCGCGCCATGATCGAGCGGGGCGATGCCGTCTGGGAGGAAAGCGGGGGGGAATTCCAGCCACGGCCGGTGACACCCGGTGATGTCGCCATCCTCGTCTGGCGGCGGACCGGGGGCTTCTTCGAGGAGATGATCCGCCAGCTCAAACTCCAGGGCGTGCCGGTGGCCGGAGCGGACCGGATGGTGCTGCGGGACCAGACCGCCGTGAAGGACATGCTGGCCCTGGCGCGCTTTGCCCTGACCCCGGGCGATGATCTGGCCCTGGCCGAAGTGCTCAAATCCCCCTTCTTCGATCCGATCACGACGGACACGCCCAAGATCAGTGATGAGGAATTGATGGCCCTGGCCCGCCTGCGCAAGTCGGACCGGCGCGGCAGTCTGTGGGCGGCCCTGTTCACGTCGGACCTGCCCGTCTTCGAGGAAGCGCGCGAGGCCCTCAAACGGGTGCGTGACCAGGCCGATAGCGAACGGCTCTATGATTTCTTCGCCGCTTTCCTGAATGCCCGGACGCCGACCGGCGAGACGCGCTGGGCGCGGGTGTTCGCGCGGCTGGGCGAGGAAGCGCGTGATCCGCTGGAGGAATTCCTGGCTCGCGCGCTCAAGCATGAGACCGAGGGTGGCGGCGCATTGGCCAGTTTCCTGGCCGGTGTGGAACGCGAGGAAAGCCAGCTCAAACGCGAGATGAGCCAGGGCCGGAACGAGGTTCAGGTGATGACGGTCCACGCCTCCAAGGGGCTGGAATGGCCGGTCGTTTATCTGCCCGACACGACGCGTTCGCCCGGCAAGTCGCGGCCCGACCCGATCATGAAACACCCCGAGAGCGGCCTGGTCTGGGCCCAGCGCAAGTCGGATGACCCGCCCGCGATTGCGGCGCTTCGGCAAGCGGCGGCGGACAAGGATGTCGCCGAGCATGGCCGGCTTCTCTATGTCGCCCTGACCCGGGCGCGGGACCGTCTGGTCGTGGCGGGCTGGAAACACACCACGCCCCAGAATGGGGGCAAGGTGGATGAGGACAGCTGGTATGCCCGGCTGGACAAGGCCTGGAGCGGACCGGACTGGCAGGCGGTCGATGACCCGGCCGGAATTGCCGAAGACGAGGAGATGCCGTCGCTGAGGCGTTTGGGCCCGGAACCGCAGGCCCTCGGGGCCGCCGCGGCTCGTGATGCCAAGGCTGAGGCCCTGCCGGACTGGGCCATTGTCCCGGCGCGGCCGGAGCAGGGTGGCGTTCGCGGCGTCGCGCCGTCCAGCTTTCTGGGCGATGAGGAGGGCGGTTTCGAACCGGCCGTGCTGTCGCCCCTGTCCGATCCGGGCGCACACCGTTTCCGGCGCGGCGATGTCATCCACAAACTCCTGCAGACCCTGCCGGACCTGCCGCGCGAGCGGCGGCGCGAGGCGGCAGAACGCTTTGTCTCGGCCCAGCCGGATTTTGACGATGCGGCCCGTTCCGTGATGGTCGAGGAAACCCTGGGCATTCTGGATCATCCGGACTTCGCACCCCTGTTCGGTCCGGGCAGCCGGGCGGAAGTGTCACTGGTGGGACGGGCGGAGAGCCTTCCGGGCAATGTCATCGTGCGCGGCCAGGTCGACCGGCTGGTGGTGACCGATACGGAAGTGCAGATCATCGACTACAAAACCAATCGTCCGCCGCCGGAAGACGTTGCTGCGGTGGCGAAAGTGTATATCGGCCAGCTGGCCACTTACCGGGCCCTTCTCAGAGCGGTTCATCCCGGAAAAACGGTACGTTGCGCCCTGCTCTGGACCGATGCAGCCCGGCTCATGGAAGTGGCAGATGAGCTGATGGATGACGTATTGCAGGGCGCAAACGCTTGACGGACGCACCGGCGCTCCTTACCTCACGCGCCATCACACCAGTCCGGCACGCCGGTACTGTCCGTACAGCCCGAACCAAAGGAGTGTCACATGGCGACCAAAGCGGTCAGCGATGAATCCTTCGAAAGCGACGTTATCAATGCCTCCGGCCCGGTCCTTGTGGACTTCTGGGCGGAATGGTGCGGGCCGTGTAAACAGATCGCCCCGGCGCTTGAGGAGATTTCCGACGAGCTCGCCGGCGAGCTGACCGTGGCCAAGGTGAACATCGACGACCATCCGATGACGCCGGGCAAATACGGTGTGCGCGGTATCCCGACCATGATGATCTTCAAGGACGGCCAGGTCGTCTCCACGAAGATCGGTGCCATGGCCAAGGGCAAGATCTCCGAATGGGTCAAGGAAAGCCTCTAGGCTCTCTTCCCATGAGTGAATGAGAAACGGGCGCCTGTGGCGCCCGTTTTTCTTTATGGTGTCTCAGCCCGGTGTATCAGCCCGGTGTCTTGTGGGGCGGGGCATCGCCGAGGGCGAGGGCTTCGCCGGCCAGATAGAGCGACCCGCCGATCAGGATGCGCGGGGCCGGATGCTCCCGGGCCGCGTTTTTCATGGCCGGGATGAGCCCGCCCGCGCCATCGGCATGCAGGCCGGCTGCCTTGGCAGCGGCGATGACATCCTGGACGGATTGGGAACCGCCGCGGCCGGAACGGAATTCCACGGCGATCATGCGCCGGGCCAGTCCGGCGAATTGCTGGCACCAGGCTTTCACATCCTTGTTGGGTGAGAAGCCGGCAATGATCACCAGCGGACGCTCTTCACGCTCATCCATGTCGGCGAGGGCGTGGGAGAGGGCTTTGGCGGCGGCTTCATTATGCCCGCCATCCAGCCAGAGCTCGGCACCGGCCTTGCGGGCGATCTCGCCCAGCGGGCCGCGCGTGATGTTCTGCAGACGGGCCGGCCAGCTGGCATTGGCAATGCCACCGGCGGCGGCGCTCTCCGGCCATTCCAGCACGGCCGCGCAAGCAGCAGCCGCGCCGGCATTCATGATCTGGTGCGGGCCCAGCAGGCCCGGGCCGGGCAAATCCCAGACACGGGTCTCGTCCTCATAGACGAGACGGCCATGCTGGATATAGGCGTTGTAATCGCGGCCCCAGACCCAGGTCGGCGCCCCCACTTTCTGGGCCTCTTCCAGAATGGCGGCTTCGGCCTCATCGCTTTGCTGCCCCAGCACAACGGGGACACCGAATTTGCAGATGCCCGCCTTTTCGCGGGCGATGGTGGCGAGTTCCGATCCCAGGAATTCCTGATGGTCCATGGAGACCGGCGTGATCATGCTGAGCGCCGGCTTGCCGATCACATTGGTCGCGTCATAGCGCCCGCCCAGACCCACTTCCAGGATCAGCCGGTCGGCCGGGTGTTCTGAGAAGAGCAGCAGGGCCGCCGCCGTGGTGATCTCGAAAAAGGTGATCGGCTCGCCGAAATTGGCGGCTTCGCAGCGGGCGAAAGCCTCGATCAGCGTCTTGTCGTCCACCGGCTGGGAGTCGAGCAGGATGCGCTCGTTGAAATCCACCAGATGGGGCGAGGTATAGATATGGACCTTTTCGCCCTTGGTACGGGCCATTTCGGCCAGATAGGCGCAGGTGGAGCCTTTGCCATTCGTGCCGGCGACATGGATGGTCGGCGGCAGGCTGTCCTGGGGATTGCCCAGGGCCGTCAGCAGGCGCTGGAGCCGGCCCAGGGAGAGGTCAATCTTCTTGGGATGCAGGCGCGCGAGGCGCGCCAGCGCGTCATCTACGTCCTGACGGCGCGTGCTAATGGCCACCCCCGTCGGCGACCACGTGATCAGCAGGCGGCGGTGTCAGGCTGGCGCGAACGGAAGATCCCGGACGTTTCATCATCACCCTCAAAAGCCGGCCCAGTGTAGCCGGAATGTCCCGGCGATGCACGACTTTGTCGACCATGCCCTTTTCCAGCAGGTATTCGGAGCGCTGGAAGCCTTCCGGCAGTTTCTCGCGGATCGTCTGTTCGATCACACGCGGACCGGCAAAACCGACCAGGGCGCCCGGTTCGGCAATATGGACATCGCCCAGCATGGCGTAGGAGGCGGTGACGCCGCCCGTGGTCGGGTCGGTCAGCACGACGATATAGGGCAGGCCAGCTTCGCGCAGCATTTCCACGGCGATCGTGGTGCGCGGCATCTGCATCAGCGACAGGGCCCCTTCCTGCATGCGGGCACCACCGGCGGCGGTGTAGACCACGAGCGGGGCCTTGCGCTTCACAGCCTCTTCGGCGGCCTTGATGAAGCTCTCACCGGCTGCCATGCCGAGCGAGCCGCCCATGAAGGCGAAATTCTGGACCAGGACGACGCTTTCCAGACCGTCGATCTGGCCGACGGCGATCGCCATCGCGTCATCGCGGCCGGTCTTCTTGCGCGCGGCCTGGATGCGCGAGGTATAGGGCTTGTCGTCCTTGAACTTCAGCGGGTCGCGCGGCACTTCCGGCGTGTCGAGCTCCTTGAACTCGCCATCGAAGGTGAACTGGAAACGCCAGGACGGGCCGATACGCATATGGTGACCCCCCGGGGTCACGAAGAGGCCGGCTTCCAGATCCTTGTGGAAGACCATTTCGCCGGTCTTGGGGCATTTGATCCAGAGATTGTCAGGCGTGTCCCGCTTGGAGAAGATTTTCGACATCCCCGGAGGGGTGATCTTGGTCAGCCAGTTCATGCCTGAATCCTGTTCACTCATTATCAAAGGCCCCCAAAGCCCTGATGCTGTCTCTTGCCGCTAGCGGCGCGCGGTATGAACCGCAGAAGACAGGCGCTTTACCAAACCTGTCGCCCCGGCGACACCACCTTCGTGCATGGCGTCCACAATGGCCGAGCCGACAACCACAGCGTCAGCATGTTTTGCGATGGCCGCGGCCTGTTCCGGTTCACGCACACCAAAGCCCACCGCGACCGGCAGACCCGAGGCTTTCTGGACCCGGGCGACCGCTTCGCTGACTTCGGTGACGGCTCCGGTGCCGGCTCCGGTCACGCCTGTCGTGGAAACGTAATAAACAAAACCCGCCGTATTGGCGACCACAGTGGCCAGACGCTTGTCGTCCGTCGTTGGCGTGGCGAGGCGGATCAGGGCGATGCCGTGCTTGTCCAGCGCGGTGCGGAGTTCCTCATCCTCTTCCGGCGGCACATCGACACAGATCAGCCCGTCGACACCGGCCTTGCCGGCCGCCTTGGCGAACTTGTCCCAGCCCATATGGTGGATCGGATTGGCATAGCCCATCAGTACGATCGGCGTGGTCTTGTCGGTCTTGCGGAAGGTGGCGGCCTGATCGAGCGTCTTCTTCAGCGTCATGCCGGCTTCCAGCGCGCGCAGGGCGGAGGCCTGGATGGCGGCGCCATCGGCCATCGGATCGGTGAAGGGCATGCCCAGCTCGATCACATCGGCGCCAGCTGCGGGCAGGGCATTCAAGAGGGCCTGGCTGTCGCCATCCCCGGCCATCATATAGGCGACGAAACCGGCACGATTATAGGCGGACAATTCCGCGAAACGGGTGGTGAGGCGGTTGGTCATCTAGAGCTCCACCCCCAGCATGCGGGCGATCTGGGGAACGTCCTTGTCACCGCGGCCGCACATATTCATCAGGATGATGCCGTTTTCGCCGAGCTCGGCGGCCAAATCGCGGACGCGGGCGAGGGCGTGGCTGGGTTCCAGGGCGGGGATGATGCCTTCCAGCTTGGTGCAGAGCTGGAACATTTCCATCGCTTCCTCATCCGTCGCGGAGACGTATTCGGCGCGCTTGGCATCGTGCAGGAAGGCGTGTTCCGGGCCGATGCCGGGATAGTCCAGACCGGCGGAGATGGAGTGGGCGTCGATGATCTGCCCGTCATCATCCTGCAGGAGATAGGTCTTGTTGCCATGCAGAATGCCCGGCTTGCCACCCTTCAGAGACGCCGCGTGTTCGCCGGTTTCGATGCCATGGCCGGCGGCCTCTACGCCGATCAGGCGCACTTCCTCATCCTCGATGAAGGGATGGAAAAGGCCCATCGCATTGGAACCGCCCCCGATACAGGCGACGCAGGCATCGGGCAGGCGGCCCAGACGTTCCTTCATCTGGGCGCGGGCTTCGCGGCCGATGATGGACTGGAAATCACGGACCATGGCCGGATAGGGGTGCGGGCCGGCGACCGTGCCGATGACGTAGAAGGTGTCCTTCACATTCGTCACCCAGTCGCGCAGGGCCTCATTCATGGCGTCCTTCAGCGTGCCCGTGCCGGAGGTGACCGGGACGACTTCCGCGCCCAGCAGCTTCATGCGGAACACATTGGGCGCCTGGCGTTCCACATCGGTGGCACCCATGAAGACGGTGCAGGGAATGCCGAAACGCGCGGCCACGGTCGCGGTGGCCACACCGTGCTGGCCGGCACCGGTCTCGGCGATGATGCGGGTCTTGCCCATGCGCTTGGCCAGCAGGACCTGGCCGAGGCAGTTATTGATCTTGTGGCTGCCGGTATGGTTGAGCTCGTCGCGCTTGAACCAGACCTGGGCGCCGCCGAATGCCTCGGTCAGCCGCTCGGCGAAATAGATCGGGCTGGGCTTGCCGACATAATCCTTCAGGAAGAGATCCATCTGCGCCTTGAACTCCGGATCCTTCTTGGCGGCCTCATAGGCTTCCTCGAGTTCCAGGATGTTCGGCATCAATGTTTCGGCGACGAAACGACCGCCATAATCGCCAAACCGGCCGCGCGCATCCGGCCAGGCCGAGAGCGCATTCGGGCGTGTATCGGCGGACACGGTTTCGCTCATGGCACTCTCCTTTTAACGGCCTTGCGGATGGCTAGGCTTGCGTGGGTACCGCCAGCGCGGAGGCGAAGGCGGCGATCTTCGCGGCATCCTTCACACCGGGCGCGGATTCGATGCCGGACGAGACATCCACCGCCTGTGCCCCGGCTTGGGATACGGCGGCAGCGACATTGGTGGCATCAAGCCCCCCGGACAAGAGCCAGGGTACGGAAATCTGCAGCGATTTCAGCAGTGCATAATCATAGCCCACCCCATGCCCGCCAGGCCGTTCGGCGTCTTTGGGCGGTTTGGCGTCGAACAACAGCATGTCCGCGATCCGGTCATAGGCTTTGGCGGCCTCCAGATCAGCGGCTTCAGCGACCGGCAAGGCCTTGATAACACCGCGTTTTGCATAGGCGCGAGCCTGCACCACGCGCTGCGGGCTCTCCGATCCGTGCAGCTGGATCCAGTCCGGATGCATGGCATCGCGGATGCGCGCCAGCAGATCATCATCGGGATTCACGGTCACGGCGACGGTCTGGCTGTTTTTTGCCAGATGCGCCAATTCCCCGGCCAGGGAGGGCG
The DNA here is from genome assembly GCF_016817355.1 of Maricaulis parjimensis. Classification (GTDB taxonomy): domain Bacteria; phylum Pseudomonadota; class Alphaproteobacteria; order Caulobacterales; family Maricaulaceae; genus Maricaulis; species Maricaulis parjimensis. Next base: position 257,527 of record NZ_JADOTT010000001.1, on the reverse strand, counting down.
AGACATGCCGCGGGCTCTTCTCGAAAATGACAAAACCGGTCCAGGCCGCGCCCGCCGCTTCGGCCGCCGCAACATCCCGCCCGGTCTTCAATCCGCAGAACTTGATCTGGGTCATGCCTCGACCGTTAGCGGTTTATCGGGAGGAGGGGAAGCGTGGGCCTCCGTCAGACCGCCTCGCCCGCTTCCGGGAAAGCCGGTTGCGGGCGGTTGAGGCAGAAGGCCATGGGCTGGAAGAGGAGCCATTCGATGAAGGCCTTGATCTTCGGCTCACCGGCGCGGGCCGGGTCGAACACGAGATAGTGGGAATGGGTGTGCGGGCTTTCATGGGCGAAGGGCTGGATGAGGGTGCCGGAGGCGATCTGTTCGGCGAAGTAGATCGGGGTGACCAGAACCGCGGCATCACCGGAGGCGATGGCGGCAGAGACTTCCATCGTCTGGGTTTCCAGCTCCAGGGCCGGCCGGTCGGGCAGGCGCGCCGGGTCGACGCCGCTTTCCTCCATCCAGGCACGCCACCAGTGCATCGGGCCGAACAGGCGGAGTTTGAGCAGGTCTTCCGGCCTGTCGAACGGACCATGCCGCTCCAGCGCGGATCGCGGGATGAGCGGGGCGGTGGTGTCGGGGAAGAGGTGGCGGGCCTCCAGGCCCGGCCAGTCGCCCTTGCCGATGCGGATGCCGATATCGGCCTCGCCCGCCTTGATGTCGACCAGGTCGGAGCGGCTGTCGATGCGGACGGCCAGTTCGGGATGGGCGATCTGGAAGCCGCCGATCCGGGGCACCAGCCAGTTGGAGCAAAAGGTGGGAAGGGCGGTGACTGACAGCACGCTGGCGCGGTCTTCCCGGACATCGCGGAAGGTGCGCTCCAGCAGGCGGAAGGCCTCGGACGTGCCGCGGGCCAGCTGGGTGCCGCGCGGGGTCAGCTCTACATGGCGGGCCTTGCGCTCGAACAGGGCAAAGCCAAGCCGGTCTTCCAGCAGTTTGATCTGATAGCTCACCGCCGCCTGGGTCATGCCGAGGGCTTCACCCGTGCGGGTGAAATTGCCAAGCCGGGCGGCCGTCTCGAACACGCGAATGGCCTGGACCGGCGGGAGGGGGCTGAAATCAGTCATAAGCTGGGCTTATCAGAGACCCTTGATAACGCGTTGGTCAAGGCGGTTTTGCGCTCTTAAGTCATGGTCAAGCTTATGACGGAGGTCGCCATGACCCTGATGGAATTCATGATCGAGAAAACACCGCCGACCGTGATCGGCGCCAATCCGCGCTATTGGAAAGCGGATCGCAGCTGGCTGGGATGGCTCACAGGCGCCTTCGCCTGGATGGAGGGCCAGCGGGACTGGCACCGCAAGGTCTAGATCACGCCCAGACCCGTAATTCCCGCCAGGGCCGGATGCCGATAGGCGTTGGCGGCATAGGCGGCGAGGCCGGACACATCCGTCGATGCCGATGACGGATCATCCGGGGTCTCCTGTTCGCGGAGTTCCGCGAGCTGCTGGGACAGTGAGGGCTGGGATGTCTCCCCGGCGTTTCCCGCCTCACCCTCGTCAGCCTGTTCAGCCTGAGCCAGTTCGGCCCGGGCCTGCGCCGCCTGCGCATCAGCGAGGGCAGCGACCTTGCGGTCCTGCCCGGAGGGTTCGGCCGGGGCGAGGGCTGCCGCCTTGACCTGTTCCATCTTCTCGATGGTCGCTTCCGGATCACCCTTTACCGGGCTGGCATCGATCGGCACTTCGCCGCCCACGACATATTGACGCCCATCCGGTCCGCGCTCGTATTCATAGCTGATGGCGCCGGCATGCTCGCCGCCGACGGCCTTGTGCGCTTGCTCATGGGCGCGGACTTCCTGGTCGCGCTTTTCCAGCGCATCGACCTGTTTCTGTTCTGCCTCGGACAGTCCCTGCGGGTTGGCGGCATCCTTGTCCGGGCTCTCCTCGGACTGGAGATAGGCCTGGGCCTGGGAGGACAGGTCGATCCGGTCCTTGCCGGCATCGCCAGCCTTGGCTGTCGAGACCTCGTCACAGCCGCCGCATTGCGGTCCGCCGCAGGACGCGCAGCCGGCCGACTGCGCGACAGAGAGCGCGGACGGGCTGGCATAGGCACTGACCGAGGCATAGGCCGACAGGGCGGCAGACGAAATCGACATCGCCTACCGTTTTGAATGAGCGGGTTTAAGTCGTGTTAAACGGGATCGTTCAACTGCGCCGGATTCACGCACATGTGATGCAATCCGTCAGATCAGGCGTTTCAGCCGGTCAGCTCAGGCACGCTGGCGCGGCTTTCATCCACGCGCTCGCGCAATTCCTTGCCCGTCTTGAAGAAGGGAACGTGCTTTTCCTTTACGGCGACACTTTCCCCGGTGCGCGGATTGCGGCCAACCCGGGCCGGGCGGCAACGCACTGAAAACGCGCCGAAACCCCGAAGCTCAACCCGGTCGCCCGCGGCGAGTGCATCGGTGATGCCATCAAGGATGGTGTTGACCACGCGTTCCACGTCGCGGTGGTAAAGATGCGGGTTTGCCTCCGCAAGCTTGTCGATCAATTCTGATTTGATCATCGCTAAACCTCCGCGTCTGAACGTCTAATCCTTGCGTCTGACGGTGCAGGCGTCAATGCATACTGACAAAAAAAACCGGCCGGAGGCTGTGCTCCGGCCGATTCTTCATTTCCGAGACGTTGACGAAGCCTAGTTGGTTTCGTCGTCGCCTTCCTTCTCGCGCAGGGCTGCACCCAGGATATCACCCAGGGACGCACCGGCGTCGGAGGAACCGTACTGTTCGACGGCTTCACGCTCTTCGGAGATCTCCAGCGCCTTGATGGACAGGGAGATGCGGCGCGAGGCCTTGTCGATATTGGTGATGCGGGCATCGACCTTGTCACCGACAGCGAAGCGTTCCGGACGCTGTTCCGCACGATCGCGGGACAGGTCGGACTTGCGGATGAAGGACTTCACGCCACCATCATCGCCGAAGGCGACTTCGATACCGCCCGAGGTGATCTCGGTGACGGTGCAGGTGACCGTGTCGCCGCGGCTGACGCCGGAGCTGTCCATCGGATCGCCGCCCAGCTGCTTGATGCCGAGGGAGACGCGCTCTTTCTCGACGTCAACGTCGAGAACCTTGGCGTCGACCATGTCGCCCTTCTTGAAGGCTTCGATGGCTTGCTCGCCCGACTGCTCCCAGGAGATGTCGGAGAGGTGCACCATGCCGTCGATATCGCCATCCAGGCCAACGAACAGACCGAATTCGGTGATGTTCTTGATTTCGCCCTTGATGGTGGAACCGGACGGGTGCGTTTCGGCGAACACTTCCCACGGATTGCGCTGGGTCTGCTTGACGCCCAGGGAGATGCGGCGCTTGTCGGCGTCGACATCGAGAACCATGACCTGGACTTCCTGAGACGTGGACAGGATCTTGCCCGGGTGGACGTTCTTCTTGGTCCAGGACATTTCGGAGACGTGGACCAGGCCTTCAACGCCTTCTTCCAGCTCAACAAACGCACCGTATTCGGCGATGTTCGTGACGCGACCTTCGAAGGTGGCACCGACCGGGTATTTCGCGGCGACGCCTTCCCACGGATCCGACATCAGCTGTTTCATGCCGAGCGAGATACGCTGGGTTTCCTTGTTGATCTTGATGATCTGGACTTTGACCGTCTGGCCGACTTCCACCACTTCAGACGGGTGGCCGACGCGGCTCCAGGACATGTCGGTGACGTGCAGCAGGCCGTCAATGCCACCCAGGTCAACGAACGCACCGTAATCGGTGATGTTCTTGACGACGCCTTCGCGGGCTTCGCCCTCGGCCAGCTGGCCAACGAGCTCGGCGCGCTGTTCGGCACGGCTTTCTTCCAGAACGGCGCGGCGGGAGACCACGATATTGCCGCGCGGACGGTCCATTTTCAGGATCGCGAACGGCTGTTCCTGGTTCATCAGCGGACCAACATCGCGCACCGGACGGATGTCGACCTGGGAGCCCGGCAGGAAGGCCGAGGCACCACCCAGATCCACCGTGAAGCCGCCTTTGACGCGGCCGACGATGGCGCCGTTGACCGGCTCTTTCTTCTCGAAGGACTTCTCGAGGCGATCCCAGCTTTCTTCGCGGCGGGCTTTGTCGCGCGACAGAATGGCATCACCGAGCGCGTTTTCGATGCGCTCCAGATAAACTTCGACTTCGTCACCCGCCTTCGGGGCTTCCGAGCCCGGGCCCGTGAATTCGCGCATCGGGATGCGGCCTTCGGTCTTGAGGCCAACATCAACGACCACGACATCATTTTCGATCGAGGTCACGGTACCTTTGACGACTTGGCCTTCAGCCAGATCACGGCCGGCCAGGCTCGCTTCGAGCATTGCGGCAAAATCATCAGTCGTCGGGGTGAGAGATTCAGTAGTCATGTTAAAGGGTTGCTCCGAGGCAGTGAACGCTGTTTCAAACAGTGCGGCGATCACCGCTTGGCCGATTTCGGCCGGTTGGACATTGTACAAATGGGCGCGGGACAAGGTCGCTGCATCGCTCGATGCCGCGAAACGCTCGTCCCAAAGACCCGGCTTCTTGCTACCCTAGCGCCGGAAGTGTCACGCCTTTTGGCGCTTTTCCACAATGCGGATCGCTTGGGCAACGGCCGCGTCTATACTCAAGGAAGACGTATCAAGCAAGGTCGCGTCGTCTGCGGGACGCATGGGCGCATCGGCGCGCCCGGCATCACGGCGGTCCCGTTCCAGGGTCTGGTCGAGCATGGTTTCGAAGCTGAGCTTCTCGCCGCGGGCCCGCAATTCCTCCCAGCGGCGGCGTGCGCGGGTCTCCGCATCGGCGGTGACATAGAGTTTCACCTCGGCATCGGGACAGATCACCGTGCCGATATCGCGCCCGTCCAGGATGGCGCCGCCCTCCTGGGTGGCAAAGGCCCGCTGCAGCTCGAACAGGGCATCGCGGACTTGCGGGATGGAGGCGACCTTGGACGCCATGGCCCCGGCTTCGGCGGTGCGGATCCGGTCCGCGTCGATACGGTTGATATTCAGATTGCGGGCGAGCTTGGCGCAGGCCTCGGCGTCTGCCGGATTGGTGCCGGTATCCATCACGGCCAGGCCGGTGGCGCGGTAGAGGGTTCCGGTGTCCAGATGCGGCAGGCCGAAACGCGCGGCCAGGGCGCGGGCAATCGTGCCCTTGCCGGATGCGAGTGGACCATCAACGGCAATGATCATCTCACGTCGGCTCCAGCTCGGCGCCCAGGGCGCGCATATGGTCGAAGAAGTCCGGATAGCTGGTCGCGATCATGGCGACATCATCCACGGATGCGCCCGTGCGCGAGGCGAGGCCCAGAACCAGGCCGCTCATGGCCAGGCGGTGGTCGTGATGCGTCTGGGTACAGCCGCCGCCCTCAATGCCTTTGAGGCCGGCGCCATGAACGGTGAGGCTGTCTTCGCCGGCTTCAACCCGGACACCACTGGCAGCCAACAGGGCGGCTGTACCGGCAAGACGGTCACTTTCCTTGGCGCGCAGCTCTTCCAGGCCCGGCATGAAAGTGGTGCCTTCGGCGAAAGCCGCCGCGACGGACAGGATGGGATACTCATCGATCATCGCCGGTGCGCGCTCGGCCGGGACTTCAATCCCTTTGAGCGTCGAGGTGCGGGCCGTGATCGTCATCGTGCGTTCGCCGGCCATGTCAGGACCCGGCTCGAAGGTGAGGTCAGCCCCCATTTCCTTGAGCGTCTCGAACAGGCCGGTTCGGGCCGGATTGTCCATCACACCGGTCAGCGTCACCTCGCTGTCGGGAATGATGAGGGCGGCAACCAGGGCAAAGGCGGAGGAGGAGGGGTCTCCGGGCACGTCGACCGGGCAGGCGGTCAGGATTTGCGGGCCCGACAGACGGATGGTCGAGGCCGGCCCGTCGCGCGTGACGTCGATGGACACACCGAACGCCTTGAGCATGGTCTCGGTGTGGTCGCGCGTGATCTGGGGCTCATGGACACAGGTCTCGCCCGTCGCGCCGAGGCCGGCCAGAAGAACAGCGGATTTCACCTGGGCCGAGGCGATCGGCGGTGTGTAGTGGATGCCGTGCAGGCTGGAAGGGTCCAGATGGGCCGGCAGGCGGCCCTCTGTCGTGGTGAAACGGGCGCCCATTTCACCGAGCGGATCCGTGACCCGGCGCATGGGGCGCGAGGACAGGCTGGCATCGCCGATAAAATCGGCTCCGACACCGGCGCCCGCGACCACGCCCATGACCAGGCGGACGCCTGTACCGGCATTGCCGAAGTCCAGGGCTTCAGCCGGGGTGGAGAACTGGCCGCCACATCCGGTCACCTGCCACTCGCCCGGTCCGGTTCGGCTGACCGTGGCGCCCAGGGCGGCCATGGCCTTGCCGGTATTGAGCACATCCTCGCTCTCGAGCAGGCCGGTGATCCGGGTCTCACCCCGGGCCAGCGCGCCCATAATAAAAGAGCGATGGGAGATGGACTTGTCCCCGGGGGCGGACAAACGGCCCTTAAGGCCTTGGGCGGGACGCGCTTTCGCGGGGCCACGCAGACCGGAAGAAGTTTCGCTCATGAACGGAAAAGCAAGGTTTGAGGTGACATGACGGCGATCAGGTTTTGACAGAGCGCGGTGATCGTGGCAACGGGTGCCGCCGAAATTCGAAAAATGGTTGTGAAGGGAAGTCATGGCCAAGCCTGAACTGGGAACCAAGCGCACCTGCCCCAGCTGCGGTGCCAAATTCTACGATCTGGGCCGTCGTCCTGCGCGCTGCCCGAAATGCGAAACCGAGTTTGATCCGGAACTCGAGGATCCGCGCCTGAAAGCCAAGGCTGTGGAACCCGAGGAAGAGGACGCTCCGAAGAAGAAGCCGGACACGTCCGATGATGACGGCTATGGCGACGAAGACGATGATACGCCGGAAGTCGACGCCGAAGCCGACCGCATTCCGGATGATGACGATGATGATGACGAGAATTCGTCCGGTCTGAGCGACGACATCCCCGACGGGTTCGAGGAAGAGGATGTCGACGACGACTCCGATGATGACGACGACACCAATGTGCTGATCGATGATGATGAAGACGATGATTTCGGCGACTTCAACATCGAGAAGGACGAGGATCTCTAGGGCAGCTGCACAGCGCTGCACAAAGGGCGCAAAAGAGGCTTGATCCCGGCAAAATCCGGGACTAGTTTCCGCGCCTCTCGCCGGGACCCAAGCCGGCGGCACAAGTTTCGGGGCCATAGCTCAGTTGGGAGAGCGCTTGAATGGCATTCAAGAGGTCGGCGGTTCGATTCCGCCTGGCTCCACCAAGTCAAAACCCCGCCGGTTCCGGCGGGGTTTTTTCTTGGTCGGTTATTGCGGGTCGTCGGACCGTGCAGGGATCACGGTGGGGGCGATGGGTGGCGTTGCCTGCTGCCCGTAGAGACTGTCTGGCGTGAGGCCGTAATTGTCGAGAAATGCACGGCCGGCATCGTCGACGCCCTGTTGCCAGGCCGGGTCTGCTGGCAGGTGGGGCTGGAGCCGTTGCATGATATCGATGGCATACAGGTCTCCCCGCTGGGCCGCCATCTGCAGGAGCGCAACGCCCATCCGGGGTTCGTCCGGCCCACCCTCGCCGAATACCAGCATGGATCCGAGGCCTCGCATGGCATGCAGGTTTCCGCGTGAGGCGGCGTTCCGGTAGAGGGTGCGAGCCTCCGGGGCATTCACGGGCGTACCCTGGCCGACGGCGTGCATGACGGCCAGCGAGATCAGCCCGTCATCATAGCCGGTCTCGGCTGATCGCTGGACCCAGAGGAAAGCCTCTTCCTCATTGGCGCTCACGCCATCGCCATTGATCAGCATCATGCCAGCCTTCCAGGCGGAAAAACCGTCTCCGGCCAGGCCGGCGGCCTGATAATGCGACAGGGCTGCGGCCGGGTTTCTCGGTCCGGCCTCCCCGGATTCGAGAAGCTGGCCGGCGGTGCGGTTGAACAGGCTGTTGCGGGGGTCCGCTTGCAGGCCGGCACTTACCAGCTCCAGCGCCTCGGCAAGATCATCGGTTGTGCCGTCGACTTCGAAGAAGGCGGCAACGCCCAAATAACCGATGATCAGGTCCGGCAAGCCGTCCTGCAGATCGTCACGTTCCAGCAGGCGGCGAAGGCGGGTGACGGCCGAGACCTGCCGGTCTTCATCCCAGGACAGAAGGTCGCGAATGGCGACATTGATGTTGCCGCCGGCATCCCCGAGGGCTGCAGCATCCTGGAAGATGGCATAGGCGGCTTCAGGATTGGCGGGGCCGCCGAAATCGGTATCCGTGATCACGCCGAGTAGGTTCATGGCATTGCCAAGGCCTTGTTCTGCCTGGGCTTGGACGTCGGCGCGCAAGGCCTGTTCGGCATCCGGGTCTCGAGGTTCGGTTTCCGCCAGTGCCAGGAAACGGTCGAACAGTCCGTCAAATGCGCTTTCGCTCGCGTTCGGCGCGACAGCGATGTCAGTACCCTGCGCCGTCGCCGGACCTGCTATCGCGCACAACAGCAAGACGCCGGCGTAAAACCCGTCTCTGATCATTCAGGAATCCCCCATGCTGTGGAGCACTATTTATGCAGCCTAGGGTTTGGTCAAATCCTGCCGTCCTATTCAATCTCCGTCAGCAATGTGTCCATGCGTGCCCGGGCCTGGGCGAGGGTTTCCGGGGGCAGGCTGGCGTCGAGGGTTTCAATCGTGTCGAGTGCATCATCATCCCCGAAGGAGGCCGCCACGCCGTACCACGCGCGGGCCTCGACCGGGTCGGTTTCGCCGGAGACGCCATCCATCAGGGCATCGGCCAGGGCGAGCATGGCCAGAGTGTCGCCGCCCCGGCTGCCCTGCATCCAGTGATCCAGTGCCGCCCCTCCGTCCACTTCGCGGCCGAGCCCCTCCATGGCGGCAATGCCCAGCAGGTAGTGGGCATTGGTCAGTCCGGGGTCGAGGGCCAGGGCTGTGCCGGCCAGTTCCACGGCGCGGGCAATGTCCGCAGCGTCTTCCGAACCGAAGAACAGGGCGTCGGCGAGGGTGAGCCGGGCCAGGGCCCCGAAATCGGGATCATCGGCGAGGGTTTCCAGCAGGGCGAAGGCTTCGCTCTCTTCGTCCTCATAATCATAGAGCAAAAGCTCGGCGAGGGCGTATCCGGCAGCGGCGTCTTCGGCGTGCCAGGCGAGTTCGAAAAAGGCGCGGGCCCGGTCCGGATCGGCGTCGGTCCCGATGCCGTCGAGATAGATTTGTCCGAGCACGTAATTGGCATAGGCCAGGTCGGCATCGGCCGCACGGGTCAGCCAGTAGCGGCCCGTCTCATAATCGGGGCTGCCGGTTTCGGGGAAGGTCAGCTCATAGCCGAAGTCGAAGGCGGCTCCGCGATCACCCGCTTCCGCAGCGCTGCGCAGGCTGGCGAGGTCGGTCTGGGCCAGCAGTGAACCCGCACTCAGGGCCAGGCTGAGGGCGCAGAGGGTTTGTCGCAACATGGTGGGGCTCCCATTGGCATGTCTGGCCGGGAGCAAAGCAGGCAGCGGCTGAACGCGGCATGTACGCCGCATTCAGCTCTTCTGTCTGGTGACAGTCTGCTGTTGGATCAGGCCGCGTCGCTGGCGGGTTCACCAGCCAGAACGGCATGAACCGCGTCGGCATCGGGCGCCGCACGCAGGCGCTGGCGGACATCCTCGCGGCGCAGCAGGCGTGAAACGCGTGCCAGTGCCTTGAGGTGTTCCGCCCCGGCATCCTCGGGCGCGATCAGCATGAAGATCAGGTCCGCAGGACGGCCGTCGATCGATTCGAAATCCACCGGCGAGCGCAGGCGTGCGAACACGCCGACAACCTCGTCGACCCCGGCAAGCCGGGCATGGGGAATGGCAACGCCCTGGCCGACACCGGTCGAGCCGAGACGTTCGCGTTGAAGCACGGCATCGAAGATGTCGCGGGCCGACAGCCCGGTGAGCTCTGCGGCGACGTCAGACATCGCTTGCAGGGCCTGTTTCCGGCTGGATGCGCCCAGATCAACGGCCACACCCCCATTGGGGATCAAATCAGCTAACGCCATTGTACGACTTCTCGTTCCTAGGCCGACTTCGCAGTGTCTGTCCGCGACGGATCCAGCCAGCCGATATGGCCGTCCGGGCGCCGGTAGACGATGTTCAGACCGCCACTTGCCGCATTCCGGAACATGAGGAAAGGCGAGTCTGCCGCTTCCAGTTCCAGCGAGGCCATGCCGACCGTCAGGGTCCGCATCTCGCCGGGCCGTTCCGCAATCACGATTGGCTCGGGCGCCCCATTGGCGGGTGCGCCGCTGTCTTCCTGCTCATCGTAATCATCATCAAGGCCATTATCGGGCGAGCCCTGAAGTACCAGAATCGGCATGGACTCGGCCGGAAGTTCGGCCTTGTTGGCATTGTGGTGGTTCTTGAGTTTCCGCTTGTAGCGGCGGAGGCGCTTCTCCAGGCGCTCCATGGTATCGACAGCTGCCTTGTAGGCATCATCGGCAGAACCGTGAGCCTGCAGCATGGCACCCGAGGGCAGATGCAGCGAACAATCGACGCGAAAGCCGACGCCTTCGCGCGAGATCGAGACATAGGCCTCACCCGGGCGATTGAAGTATTTGGTCACCCCGTCTTCGACACGGCCGAGGATTTGCTCCCGCAGTGCGTCGCTGACGTCGATGCCTTTGTTGACCACCTGTATTTGCATGCGCTCCTTCCCGCCGGCCATACACCGGCACGTGAGGCGTTGACGTGTGGTTGCCGCCCCGATCCGGAAAAGCGGGCGGAACCTAGTCGCGGGTCACGGTTGGAGTCAATCGCAAGCTGGCTCCGAAAACCGTCGCACCGCGACGGCGGCGGACCGGATCCGCCGAGGCGCCTTAGGCAAGCTTTCCCTAGCCAGCTCGTTTCAGAATACGACGGCGCTGGACCGAGGAAGGGATGTTGAGCGCCTCCCGGTATTTGGCCACAGTCCGACGGGCAATTTCAATCCCTTCATCACGCAAATGCTCAACCAATTTGTCATCGGAGAGCACATCGTCCGCCGACTCCTGGCCGATCATGGTCTTGATCCGGTAGCGGACGGCTTCTGCAGAATGGGATTCGCCGCCGCCGGCTGACGGGATGGCGGAGGTGAAGAAATATTTCAGCTCGAACATGCCGCGCGGCGTGGCGACATATTTGTTGGAGGTGACCCGGCTGACCGTCGACTCATGCATGCCGATCGCATCGGCCACAGTCTTCAGATTGAGCGGGCGAAGATAGGCCACGCCATGGGCCAGGAACATGTCCTGCTGGCGCACAATCTCGCTGGCGACCTTGAGAATGGTACGGGCGCGCTGGTCCAGGCTTTTCACCAGCCAGGATGCGTTCTGCGAACACTCGGTGATGAAGGTCTTGTCGCTTTCGGAGCGGGCGACGGCCACGATTTCATTGAAATACGTGTTGTTGACCAGAACGCGCGGCAGGGTGTCGGTGTTCAGTTCCACCTGCCAGGCCCCGTCCGGAGACTGGCGGATGAAGACATCCGGCTCCACGGCGCGGGTCGTGTCCGAGGTGAAGGCATGGCCCGGCTTGGGCGTGAGGTCGCGGATTTCCGCGATCATCTCGTCGAGATCCTCATTATCGACACCACACAGGGATTTCAGTGCGGCATAGTCATGGCGAGCCAACCGGTCGAGATTGTCCAGCAGGGCGGCCATGGCCGGATCCAGACGGTTCTTTTCCTTGAGCTGCAGCGCGAGGCATTCGGGCAGGTCCCGCGCCATGACACCGGCCGGGTCGAATGTCTGGGTCAGTTCCAGCATGCGTTCGATACGGGCCCGCTCGACGCCGAGCTGGCTGGCGACCTCGTCGAGATCGGCGCGCATATAGCCGTCATCATCAGCCAGATCGATCAGGTGCGCCCCGATCATCTTGTCGACCGGGTCGGCCGTGGCCGTGGACAGCTGGTCATGCAGGTGTTCGGACAGGGAAATCTCGCGCGAGGAATTGGCGATCGCGTCATAGTCCTCGCTGACGGCACCGGACCCGCCGCCTGAACCGGGCGAGGACCACTGGCTGTTCGCGCCCATGGCTTCACCAGGCGCGGCTTCCACGCCGGACAGGTCCGATTTGGAGTCGTCACCGTGCAGCATGTCCGAATCGGCATCGAGCGAATCGCTGGCATCGGCGGAGGGGGCAGCGAGTTCCAGCTCGCGCGGCTCGCCTTCACCCTCTTCGCGCAGCGATTCGGTGGATGATTCGCGCTCGTCGCGTTCCAGCAGCGGATTGCGTTCCAGCTCGCCTTCGACGAACTCGGCAAGCTCGATATTCGAGAGCTGCAACAGCTTGATGGCTTGTTGGAGCTGGGGCGTCATCACCAGGGACTGGCCCTGGCGCATATCCAGCTTCTGCATCAATCCGGCCATGTGAACCTCTGTTTGGTACGTTTCCTGCAGAGGTTAATCAGCCAAAACTTTCTCCGAGATAAACGCGACGCACGTCCGGGTCGGCCCGGATCTCCGCCGGAGAGCCCTCAAACAGAACTTCACCCTCGTGGATGATCGTGGCTCTGTCAGTGATTTCAAGGGTTTCGCGGACATTGTGGTCGGTAATCAGAATTCCGATCCCGCGTTCCTTCAAAAATTTGATCAGGTCGCGAATATCGGCAATCGCCAGCGGATCGATACCGGCGAAGGGTTCGTCCAGCAGCATGAAAGAGGGGCGAGTCGCGAGGGCGCGGGCGATTTCCACACGGCGGCGCTCACCGCCCGACAGGGACGGGGCCGGGGCATCGCGCAGATGGGAGATGCGCAATTCTTCAAGCAGCTGGTCGACCAGCTCATGACGCGCCTTGCGGTTCTTCTCGACGACTTCGGCCACGGCCAGGATGTTCTGGGCGACGCTCATTCCGTGGAAGATGGATTTTTCCTGCGGCAGGTAACCGATGCCGAGGCGGGCCCGCTGGTACATGGGCAGGCGGGTGATGTCCTCGCCATCCAGCAGGATGCGGCCGTAATCGACCTCCACCAGGCCGGTGATCATGTAGAAACAGGTCGTCTTGCCAGCGCCGTTCGGACCCAGAAGGCCAGCAACCTCGCCCCGCTGCAGGGAGACGGAAACCCCGTTTACGACCGGGCGTTTGCCATAGGTCTTGCCGATCTGCTCGACGACCAGACCCGGGCGTGCCGGTTCGGCATTCATGTCTTGGGACAGGGATTCTTGAAGGGCCATGGGGTCCGTTGAAACAGGATTAGCGATTGGACGGGCTGTCAGGGTCGGCCGGCGTATCGCCGTCCTGGCGGGTCTGGAGCACGGCGCGAACCCGGCCACCTTCACCGGATTCCCAGCTGGAATTCCCGGTCTGGAGATTGGTCACGAAGCGCGTCGCCGTAATGACGTTCTCGCCCTGATTGATCACGACATCGCCTGTCAGGACGATGGTTTCCGTCGCCAGGGTGTAAACGCCTTCCTGGCCGCGGGCGCGCTGGGTCGGTGTGATGTAGTAGACATCGCCGGCCGCGACGATGCGGTCGATATCACCCCAGCCGCCGGTTCCGCTGCCCGTGCCATTGCCGGTGTAGAAAACATCAATGCGCTGGGCCCGGATGGATGAGGTGCCCTGGATCGCGTTGACATTGCCCTGCCAGATGATGCGGCGTTCGGCGTCGAGCACATCGACATGATCCGCTTCGATATCGAGCGGGAGGCTGGAATTGCCGATCTGTGCCTGGGCCGGAACCAGGCCGGCCAGAACCAGGGCGAGCCCCAACAGGAATTGCCGCATCATTCGCTTTCCTCTTCTGGTGCCGGTTCAGCCGGCACCGGCGCTGTCCGGTCCTGAATCAGTCGGGCCCGGACACGGCCCTCAAATACAATATGATCACCGCCATCGCGAATCTCGTAGCGATCCGCGCGGATCGTTCCCATCGGACCGGTGCCCTCAACCGGTTCTTCGCCGGTCACTCTTTCCTCACGCAGATAGATGCGCGCATGGTTGGAGGCGAAGCTGTAGCCCTCCGGTGTCGACAGGTTCACGCTGGAGTGCAGGTCGAGCGTCCGGTTGGGCAGATCGTAGAATCCGGTCTCAGCCAGCACGCGGGACGTGTCACCGGCCAGGAAGTCGTAATCCAGGCGCGGGCGTTCCAGTTCGGTCACGCCGGGGGCGGCGCCTTCGCGACGGATGGCGACGTCGGCCGTGATCGCATAGGGCGTCAGGCTTTCATCGCGACCCGTGAAGCGCGGATTGGTCATCCGGCCTTCGCTGGACGCCGTCTGGGGGTCGCCCTCCGTGGTTCCGAAACTGCCCAGGACAAGCTGGAAGACCAGCAGGACCAGGATGCCGATCGCCGCGGACATGAAGAGCAGGCGCAGCCAGCGGACAAAGGCCGTGCGCCGGCGGGCCACATCCAGCGCCAGGGCACGCCGCGGCTCCCAGCTCCCGTGATGGGTGGGCTGCAGGGCTTCCAGGCCGGGATTGGCAGTGACGCTCATATCGAGATCTGTTCCGGAGGCGGCCTGCGGGGCAGGCGGACGGGTCAGGACAAATGACCCGGCTTTGCAGGCCTTTTCAAGGCAAGCCGGTCAGGAGTGGGCAAAAATATCGGTTTCCGGCCAGCCGGCGAGGTCCAGACGGGCGCGCGTCGGCAGGAAGTCGAAACAGGCACGGGCCAGCTCCATCCGGTTTTCCCGCTCCAGCATTTCGGTCAAACGGTCGCGCAGGGCGTGCAGGTGCAGGACATCGGAGGCCGCATAATCGAGCTGGGCCGGCGACAGTTCGGCCGCGCCCCAGTCCGAGCTCTGCTGTTGCTTGTCCATATTGATGCCGAGGAGTTCCCGGGTGACGTCCTTGAGGCCGTGCCGGTCGGTATAGGTGCGGCAGAGCTTGGAGGCGATCTTGGTGCAGAAGACCGGTGCCAGGGTCACGCCGAGATAATTCTCGACCATCGCGACGTCGAAACGGGCGAAGTGCAGGATTTTCTCGATCGACGGATCGGAGAGCAACGCCTTCAGGTTCGGGCAGTCATAAGAGGACCGGTCCATCTGGACGACATGGGCATTGCCATCACCGGACGATAATTGCACCACGCACAGCATGTCGCGGGTCAGCGACAGGCCGAGGGTTTCCGTATCGACCGCAACCGCCTTGCCGAAATCGATCCCGGCGGGCAGGTCGCCCTTGTGATAGTGCACCGTCATATCATGTGTCCTTCTGTGTGACCTGCGTCCTAGCGCCGGGCGGCGGCGGGCGCAATGGCGTCCAGCTTGTCCGACAGGCTTGTGCGCTCATCCCGGTTGAGAAATTGCGGCGGAGACACTTCCGGTGCCGGGTCGCCGGCAATGACCGCGTCGAGCAGGCGGGTGGCGATGGCGCCATCCTCCGTAGCCAGCCAGGCCGTCCGGCGTTCCTGCAGGGCCCGGGCGCTGTCGCCGGCATTGCCCGGCGTCAATTCAAACCCGAAAACCGCATGGCCGAAGGGGTCATTTTCACGCCGGTCTTGCATCCGTTCCAGCATGGCGGACCCGATATGGGGCAGATAGTGCGAGGGCTCGTAGAAGGCCGGATGGGCGTCGGACTGGTCCGGAGCTGGCGCTGGCAGGCTGGCGAAAGGCTGGAAGCCGGAGAAGTCCCACAGGACGGCACTGCCCCCCGGCACGCAGGTGGAAGCAGGCTGCCGGTCTGCATAGCGCTCGAACAGGGTCGCGAGTTCGACGCGGAAGGCGAGATAATCCTCCCCGCGGCCTGCCCGCCACATCGCCTCTTCCCGCCAGGCATGGAGCGGGTGGATGAAGCCGGTGACCTGAATGCCATTGGCCGTCAGGCGGTCGAGTACGGTTTCGAACAGGGCGAGGCGCTCCGGATCGAAATCATAGCCCAGATACCAGCGATACATGCCGCGCGTTCCGCCTTCATAGCGCTCAAGCTGGGCGCCTTCCGGGTAGGTGTCGGCCCAGGGAACGCGCGGTTCACCGCCGGTGAGATTGTCGGCGATCAATTGCACAGACGCGCCGAACGTGTTCGGGGAGAGGGCGACGCGTGCCAGCGAAAAGAGGCGATTGCCATCCGTCAGCGCGGAAAGCCAATAGGTCGCCTTGGCCTTTGAATGCGTGCCGAATTCATCGAGGTCGAGGCCGATCACGACACAGCGCAATGCCGGGCTTTCAGCGGCTAGAGCAGCGGCTTGGCTCAACTCGAAAATATTCGTGCCGCGCATGCCGGCATTATAGAGCCCGCCGGGCCAGTTTTCCGGCTCGTGCGGAAAGCCGTCCACCGTGCGTGATGATCCCAGAAGGATCGCGTGGTCACCGCCGCGGGCCAGCCGGTCGGCGACATGGACCCGGCCGCCATCCTCCAGCAGACGCGTATCGCGGCCGGTCAGGCCGGGAATGTCAGGCGCGCCGGTGATGCCGAACGGATCAATGAGCGCATTGAAACCGGCAAACAGGGTGAGGCTGGCAAACAGGGTGACCAGCAATGTCGAGGCGTAGCGCGGCATGACGGTCTCCCTAGAAGGTGTAATAGATGAATTCGGACGTCTTCCAGGCGTTCAGCACGGACAGGAAGAGCAGGAGGGCGGCGCAGATCGCCATGGCCCGGGAGAAGCGCCAGCGCAGGCCGGGTTTCGGCTTGATCTGGGCGTCTTTCAGCGTTTGCTCGTCGATCACGTCGGAGAAAATTTCCGGTGTGTCGGGCAGGGACCAGACAATGGCCAGGCCGAAGATGATCCAGGCCACAGCCTCGGTCGCGACGCCTTCCAGACCCCAGCCGGCAAAACCGAACATGCCCGCCAGGATGCGGCCGGCCCCGCTCCAGCTTTCGGCCCGGAAGAAGACCCAGGCGATGGTCGTGAAAGCGAAGGTGAGGCCGATGGCGAGGACGCGGCGATGGCCGTCAAACCAGCCCTTGGGGCCCCACTTGTTCCAATAATGGTTCACGGTCAGGCCCAGCCCGTGCAGTCCGCCCCAGATCACGAAGGTCCAGGCCGCGCCATGCCAGAGACCGCCCAGCAGCATGGTCGCCATGAGATTGATGGAGCGCCGGGTCTCGCCATGCCGGTTGCCGCCGAGCGGGATGTAGAGATGGTCGCGCAGGAAATGGCTCAGCGTGATGTGCCAGCGGCGCCAGAATTCCACGATGGAGGCGGATTTGTACGGCCCGTTGAAATTGACCGGCAGACGGAAGCCCAGGCAGCGGGCCAGGCCCAGCGCCATGTCGGAATAGCCGGAGAAGTCGAAGAAGATCTGCAAGGCGTAGGCGATGGCCCCGACCCAGGCGGCTACGAGGCCGGGCGTGTCGCCGCGCTCGGCCATGGCAAAGAGCGAGGAAGCGTAGGGCTCGATGCTCTCGGCGATCAGAACCTTTTTGGCGAGGCCGATCGCGAACAGGGACAGGCCGACGCCCAGATTGTCCCAGATATCGTCCTTGCGTTTGGTGTCGTTGAATTGCGAGGCGATCTGGTGGTGCTGGATCAGCGGGCCCGCCACGATGTGCGGGAAGAAGCTGACAAAGAGCGCGTGGGCGAAGAAGCGGCCCGGATCGGTTTTGTGGCGGGCCACATCCACCAGATAGGAGATCTGCTGGAAGGAGAAGAAGGAAATGGCCAGGGGCAGGCCCAGTCCCAGCTCCGGAATGTCGAGCCCGGTCAGGGCGTTGATATTGCTGGCCAGGAAGTCGGCATATTTGAAGAAGCCGAGCAGGGAGAGATTGAAAATGATCCCGATCGCCAGCAGCGGCTGATTGCCCCAGCGCCGCATGAAGCGGGCGATGATGTGGTTGGTGATGACCGAGATCAGCAGAAGCAGGACGTGGCGGATGAACCAGAGCGCCCGGATCACGCTCTCGCCATTGAACCCGGTTAGCTCGTGCCAGGGTGCGCGGGAGACGTCCCACCACGCATAGAAGAAGAAACTGGCTCCCGCGAGCAGGGAGAGGGCGGTCCAGTGCGAGATGTAGCGGCGCGCCAGATAATAGGCGAGCAGCACAGCCGGCAGGAAAAGAAACAGGAATTCGAAGGAATTGAAGATCATGCCAGCGCCGCGCCCCGAGTGGGCAGGACGCTAGCGGGCAGCGGCTGAAGCGGCAAGGCGGGGCTGCACGCGAGCTGGGGGCTGTGGATAACCGGACCTGTTTTGTGACAGCCGGGTGTCATTCAAGGATTTAGCGTATGCAATAATACTGCGAATAATGTCGAAGCATTGATCAAAAAGCGCAGAAAAACGAGTGTATAAGAGTCATTGCGTGAAATCCCGAAACGTCCGTGTACGGACTTTACAGGAGTAGGGAACGCTGTAACATTAGTGTCATACAACTGACCCCAATGAATTTCTCGCAGGAGGAGAAGTCATGAAAAAACAAACCATGATGATCGCAGCTTCCCTCGCTGGCGCCCTGGCCCTGGTCGGCACGACCACTGCGCAAACGCCGCAATCGGGTGAAGCCTTCGTTCTTGAAATGCTCGGCCAGCGCGGCTGGGAAGTGTCCTGCCGCCTGAACCAGGATGATGGCGATGTCATTGAATCCCGGGAACGCGGCCGCGGCCTTCACGATAATGGCCGTTTCGCCGTGGCGGATGTCACCGGCGGCCTGTGCTCCTACTCGGTCCCGGAGCGTGGCGAACTGCGCCTGACCGTTTCGGTGGAACACACCAGCTTTGCCTGCCCCTTCCCCGTGGATGATGCCGGTTTCTGCCGTGCCTATCTGCGCCCGGGCGATGAAGGCAGTTTCCAGATCACCCGCCGGGGCGCGTCCTCGGTGGCTCAGGCCGGAACGCGCTAAGCGACCCGCCTGACACTCGGCCCCCAACCTGTACGAAGCACATACAGGTCACTGAACGCCCGGCATCCCCCTGCCGGGCGTTTTGGTGTTTGGGGCATCGCCGCGCTCTATTGCCTCATGTGACAAAGCGTGACTGGCCGGGTGTCCTGATGCTGCCTAGTTTGCGGCTGCAAGGAGATCCGCCATGGAATTCGATGCCCTGCTCTTGTCCCGGCTGCAGTTTGCGTTTGTCGTCGCGTTTCACATTCTATTCCCGTCCTTCACGATCGGCCTCGCTGCCTTCCTGGCCGTGTGCGAGGGGCTGTGGCTGAAGACCGGCAAGGATGTCTTCCGGCGGCTTTATCTGCACTGGGTCAAGATTTTCGCGCTGGCCTTCGCCATGGGCGTCGTGTCGGGCGTGGTGATGTCCTACCAGTTCGGCACCAATTGGAGCGTCTTTTCCGAGCGGACCGGCAGCGTGATGGGGCCCTTGCTGGGCTATGAAGTTCTGACCGCCTTCTTCCTGGAGGCGACCTTCCTGGGCGTGATGCTGTTCGGCTGGAACCGGGTCGGTAACAAGCTCCACTTCGTGGCCACCTGCGCGGTTGCCATCGGTACGACCTTCTCGGCGTTCTGGATCCTGTCGGCCAATTCCTGGATGCAGACACCGGCCGGGTTTGCGACGGATCCGGTGACGGGGAATTTCTACGCGACCGACTGGTGGGCCGTGATCTTCAACCCAAGCTTTCCCAGCCGTTTCGCCCACATGATGCTGGCGGCCTATATCACGACTGCGGCCGTCGTCCTGGCCGCCGGAGCCTGGCAGGTGCTGCGCGGCCGCGGCACGGAACCGACGCGCTGGCAGATGCGGATGGCAGCGGGTACGCTCGCCTTGCTTCTGCCGCTGCAGATCTGGGCGGGACACTGGTCCGGCGAAGTGGCCCACCATCACCAACCGGCCAAGATCGCCGTGATGGAAGGGTGGTGCGAGACTGCAGACGTGCAGCCGACCCTGCTGCTGGCCTGGCCCTCGGACGGGGCCTGCGGGCGCGATGCGGTCGGTATCCCGGGCACCAGCCGTTTTCTGTTTGCCACGGATGAACCCCTGCAGGGCATGGACGCTTTCCCGGAAAGCGAACGTCCGCCCTTCTGGATCGTGTTCTGGAGTTTCCGGCTGATGGTGGGCGCCGGTCTGGCGCTTCTGGCGCTGGGGCTCTGGGGTGTGTTCCTGTGGTGGCACGGACGATTGGACCGGCCGGGCCTCTACCATTATCTCGCCGTTCCGGGCGGGGCGCTGGGCTTTCTGGCCGTGGTCACGGGATGGGTGACGGCCGAGGTCGGCCGCCAGCCCTACACGGTCTATGGCGTCCTCAGAACGGTCGACAGTGTCGCGCCGGTCGAGGCCGGGCAGGTCGCGTTCTCCCTGCTGGTCTTCATGATCGTCTATGCAATCATTTTCACGGCTGGCGTGATCTACATGGCGCGTATTGCATCGCGTGGGTTTGTTGATCAGCCGGCGACGGCCCGCCCCCGCGCGCCGGGGTCTCCTCTGGCCGCCGTCGATGATCCCGCGGAGCTTCCCGAAGCCTTTGAAGGGGAGAGCAAGTGATGCTGGACCTTCCGCTGATCTGGGCCCTGATCCTGGCCATTGGTGTGATGCTCTATGTCGTGCTCGACGGGTTCGATCTGGGCGTTGGCATCCTGACGGGCCGTGCGCGTTCGGACGAAGAACGCAACATGATGACGGCAACCGTCGAACCGGTCTGGGACGGGAATGAGACCTGGCTGATTATCGGCGGTGGAGGCTTGTTCGCCGCCTTCCCGACCGCCTATGCGATCCTGATGCCGGCCTTTTATCTGCCGATACTGGTCATGCTGGCCGCCCTCATCTTCCGGGGCGTGGCCTTCGAGTTCCGGCACAAGGCGGTCCGCCCTGTGACCCGGCGCTTCTGGAATGCCGCCTTCTTCGGCGGTTCCTTCGCAGCGGCGCTGTCGCAGGGTGTGATCCTGGGCGCCTTCGTGCAGGGTGTGGCCGTGGAGGATGGCGTGTTTGCGGGACGTCCCTTTGACTGGCTGACGCCGTTCAGCCTTCTGGTCGGCGTCTCGGTCGCGACGGGCTATATCCTGCTCGGCGCCGGCTGGTTGTACCTGAAGACCGAGGGCGAGCTGCAGAGGCGCGCCCGCGGCTGGGCCCGGGCCGCGCTGATCGTGCTGGCAGCCTGTTTCCTGGCGGTGAGCCTGGCGACCCTGTCCGTCAATGAGCAGGTGGTGCAGCGTTGGGGGTTCTCCATGACGGAGATCCGTCCGGCCGTGCTGATCCCGCTCCTGCCCATCCCGCTGGCGGGCATGGTGTTGTGCGGGCTGCTCTGGCGTGCCCTGTCCGCTTCTCCCGGCCAGGCGAAAGGACATGACGCCTGGCCGTTCCTGATCACGATCGGGATTTTCCTGTCGGGATATCTGGGCCTGGCGGTCTCGCTCCTGCCCTTCATTGTGCCCTATCAGGTAACGATCCACGAGGCGGCGGCGCGTGATAATGCGCTGGCCTTCATGCTGGTCGGTGCCGTGATCATGCTGCCTGTCATCCTGGCCTACACCGCCTATGTCTACCGGCTCTTCTGGGGCAAGGTTCAGCCGGGGGATGGCTATCATGACTAGGCGGGACTGGACGCGGTGGCTGGAGCCGGCCGGGCCGCCTGCGGCCGACACAAAACTCGCCCCGACGCGGCAATGGCTCTGGTTCGCCGGGCTGGCGCTGGCAGGCGGACTGGTGGTTGCCGCGACAGCCTATGTTCTTCGAGGGCTGCTTCTGTTGGCGCAGTAGACGGCTTCAGGCCAAACAAAAACCCCGCAGCCGGTTGGCTCGGGGTTTTTGTTTCATTCCCCCAACGGAGAATGGTGCCCAGGAGAAGAGCGCGGGAGAATTTTTGAGCTCTTCAATGCGTTGTAATTTCAATGCGTTATGCTTGGCGTGGTCGATTGGTACATGGCGCGTTGTTGAACTCCATGTACCAAATCGTGGTGCGGCGCTGGGGTCAAGATGCGCGTCTCACCCTGTCCAGTGCGGCCTTTAGCATCCAGTCGAGGACCCTATCTCGGATCTCCTTGTCCGAGAAAAAGATGCTTTGCATCTCGCCGTCACGCTGAAAGGCCGCCGCCACTCCAGCGGTTGCCCGTTGCCGAAACGCGCCTTGCACGACGTCAACCGGGTTGTCTTCCAACATCGCTCGCATGTTGCGGTCGTCGAGCAGCTGCTCCGTTACGTCGACAAAGCGGCGTGTGTCTTCCTCGGAGAAGCTTGTCCCGTGCCGTTCGTTGAAGGCGTCGATGATCTCCTGGAGAGTCTTGGCTTCCTTCTCAGTGAAAGGCTTGGCCGCGAACTCGCTGATAGGCTTCAGGGCTGTCGTGTCCCCTTCGTGAAGGGACGCGGACCCATCTTTCTTGTGTTCCACCTTGAAAGCTGCGAGGCGGAGCATGTCGTCCGTGATGTCAGGGTCTTCAGGCTGCTCTCTGTCGGGCAGCTTTCGGTCCAACCAGGAGGCGTAGACGTAAAGTTTCTCCAGCCAGGTGTCCCCTAGGGTCATGATTTGGGCCAGGAAGACATAGAAGCGTTGATAGCTCTTCAAGAGTTGACGGAATTCCTCGCGACGCCCCTCTGCGTCCTCAGCCTGCCAGCGATCCACCGCATTGCGAACGATGGCTTCCAGAGAAGGCCGGTCTGCTGTGGTCACCCCTTCCGGTTTGAAGTAGATCGCCGCAAACCTGTCGATCTCCGGCCGGTCTATGAAGCCGTAACTGATGATTTTCTGTTCCAGCTCGTAGATCTGGTTGGGGTCAGAGCGTTCTTCCAGCGTGGTCGCTTCGAAGAAAGGCTTGAAGGCCTCCTGGATGTCCTCGATGGAGTTCTGGAAGTCGAGGATGAAGGTCCTGTCCTTGCCCCGCTTGGTCCGGTTGAGACGCGAGAGTGTCTGGACAGACTGGAGGCCCGCCAGCTTGCGGTCGACATACATGGCGCAGAGCTTGGGCTGGTCGAAACCGGTCTGGTATTTCTCGGCCACGATGAGGAGGTGGTAGTCGCCCTTGTCGAACTTCTTGGGCAGTTCCGTCTCGGCGAACCCGTTGAGTTCCGGTTCAGTGATCTCGCCCCCGGTTCCATCCGGGAGCGCTCCGGAAAACGCCACGAGAACACCCAGATCGTCATAGTTCTTCGAAGCCAGATAGCGTTCCATCCCCCGATAGTATTTCAGGGCCGCTTCCCGGCTGGCTGTGACCACCATCGCCTTCGCTTCACCGCCCAGCTCATGCATCACATGGCGGCGGAAGTGTTCGACGATCACCTCGACCTTCTGATCGATGGCCTCGTCGTGGAGATGCGCGAACTTGGCGACCTTGCGCTGGGCCTTCGAACCTTCGAAGCGCGGATCGTCCTCGATGGTCTTCTCCAGCTCGTAATAGGCCTGGTAGGTCGAGTAGTTCTTCAGCACATCCAGGATGAAACCTTCCTCGATGGCCTGACGCATCGAATACAAGTGGAAGGGATGGGGCTTTCCGTCCTCGCCAGGATGTCCGAAGCGCTCCAGCGTGACGTTCCGGGGTGTCGCCGTGAAAGCGAAGTAGGAGATGTTCTCCTGCGGCCCTCGTTCGTTCTGGTAGGCGAGGATGATGTCCTCCGCAGAACGGCCTTCCTCCTCGGCTTCCTGCGCTGTCAGAGCCTTGGAGACAGCCTCCGCTGCCTTACCGGACTGCGAACTGTGCGCCTCGTCCATGATCACGGCGAACGTCTTGTGCGCCTGGGCAGAGATCGCGGTGAGATGCTCGGTGCCGAACTTCTGGATCGTCGACACGATGATCTTCGCGCCCGCCTCTAAGGCTTCCTTGAGTTGACGAGACGTTCCATCGATAGCCCGGACTACGCCCGGCGTCTGCTCCAGGTCGGTGAGCGTTTTCTGGAGCTGCCTGTCGAGAACCCGGCGGTCGGTCAGGATGATGGCCGTATCGAAGATCGACTTGTCGTCCTCGGTATGGAGCTTGATCGCCTGGTGGGCCGTCCAGCCGATGGTGTTCGATTTCCCTGAGCCGGCCGAGTGCTGGATGAGATAGTTCTGCCCGCATCCGTGTTCGCGAGCATGGGCCATCAGCTTTCGCACGGCGTCGAGCTGCTGGAAGCGCGGGAAGATCATCACACCGTCTTCATTGAGGTGGATGAAGCGTCCGATGATGTCGAGCAGGACCTCCCGCGCGAAGATCGCTTTGCCGTCCGGCAGGTCCCGGTAGAGATAGGCGATACGGAACTCCTCGGTTCCGTCGTCCAGTTTCACATCCGGGTTCCCACCGCCTCCCTCGCGGCCCCGGTTGAACGGCAGGAAATAGGTGCTGCCATTGGCCAGCCGCGTGGCCATCGAGACATAGTCCTGGTCCAGCGCGAAGTGGACGAGAGCGCCGCGCTTGAACGTCAGTAGAGGCTCACCAGCGGGCGAGCGGTCCTTCTTGTACTGCTTCTCTGCAGTCTTGTAGTTCGACCCTGTGAGCGTGTTCTTGAACTCGAAGGTCGCGACCGGGATGCCGTTCACATAGAGGACGGTGTCGATCCGGTTGCCGTTCTTGGTCGAGTATTCGACTTCCTGGATCACCGAGAGGATGTTCGCTTCGTAGAGCCGTACCAGATCAGGATTGATCGACGAGGCAGGCTTGAAGGCGCAGAGCTGGAACTTGATGTTCGGCACCAGCTTGATGCCCTTGCGCAGGACTTCCAGCGTCCCGAAGGTCCTCAGATCCTTGGTGAGCTTGTCGATCACCGTGCGCTGCTCGGAACCAGGATAGTTCGAAGCGAGTGTCGCCCAGGCATCCGGCTGGGAAGTCTTCAGGAACTCGCAGACCAGTGCGACATCGAGCGCGAGCGGCTTGTCGTGGTCGTCAGGCTGGCGTTCGCGATAGCCTTGGTGGGCTACCAGCTGCTGGACGAAGTGTTCCTGGACGGCGATTTCGCGGTGTAGCGCGGACTGTGTGATTGCCATGGATCATCCGCTCCCGAGTGATTTGGTGAAGCCACCAAGGATGCCACCGAAGAAGTCACCGATTGCCGCGTAGTTCTTCTGGCCACTCGCAACCTCTTTGACTGCGGTACCGAGCGCCTCCTCCTTGTCGCCCGCCAAGAACTTCTGACCAAGTAACTGGAACCCATATGCGGTGATTGACGGGTTCACCATGCTACCATTGGTGCCTAGCTGGTGAGGGTTCGTGCAACGAACGATACCTTCATCGTAGAGCCACAGGCAGCAGCCCTCAAAAAACGGCTTCAACTCATCCGACAGGCCGAGTTCTGCGAACGGAAGGTGGGTTCGGCATTGAATGCCTTGCTCCACTAGCGCCTCAAGAATTTTGGAGATGACCAGCTCGCTTTTCTGAAGATTGTCCAGCGCCATCACCCCTCCTCCGGCACGACAGCCCACATGCGCTGGAGCCTCAGCTTGGCTTTCATCTCGTCCGAGAGGTCGTCATAGACATCGAAGAGTTCATCGAGAACTTCCTCGCGGCCCCAGAGGCGGATGCGGAAGTAGAGTTCATTGATGCGGCTGCGGACTGTGGACTTGAAGCCGGACCAGCACACGAGCAAGCCTTGGTCGGCATGGGCATCCTGGACACTCCCGATCAAGCTCTGAAGCGTCGGCTGATCTCCGACGATGTCGCCTGACTTCACTTGGACGACGAGACGCGGCGAGTCGAAGCCCAAGGCTCCCTTGCCTGCGACGATATCGATACCCCGGTCAGCACCAGGCAAAGAGACTTCTGTCCGATACCCCTGGGCTTCCAGGATTGCTGCGATCAAGTGAGTGAATTCATGACCCGCGAAGTTGGCTGAGATGTGTTCCTCGATCTGCTGGCGGGCGATCTCCGCGAGATCGAGCTGAACGTCTGCATCATCGCCTCCTTCGTCCTCTGAGGGCTTGCCTTGGATCGGCACATGTCGAGCGAGCGACGGACCAGGGTCGCGGCGGGACCTAGCCAATTCGGCGAACCGATCAGCGGCGTTGTTTCGAGAGACACGGCAGACAGTCTGCGAGGCACCGAGCGAGAAGAGCAGATCCTGCTTCACAGCCTGCCGTGGAAGATCGGTCACCAACCATGTGACGGCTCGGCCAGGATGCTTGCCATCGACCATGAGGAAGTCGCTGGTCACCTTCCCGATGGCGATGTCCTTGGTGGTCTTCAAAGGTACGACGACAAGGTCGCCCTGCTTCACTTGGTGCTTCAGTTGATTGAGTTGAACCGCCCAGTTCTGGAGTGTCCCTTGCTTCTGGCCCGGGTAGTGCGGTTCCAGATACGTGAGGATGTCTTCCTTCGAGGCGCAAGATTCCAGCTCCCGCGACAACTCCCAACCGGTCGCAAGCTGACCATCCTGCAACGCTCGCGCTTCGCTTTCGCCGTACTTGCCGAGGCGTATCAACCAGACATTCGTCATCCCGCCATCTCCTCCTGGATCTGATCTAGGCGCTTGTCGCCTTCGCCGGTCTGGCCCCAGCAGGTCACGTCGATCTGGCCTGTGACGGCCGCTGTGATGAGGGCCGAGCGGTATTCCTTGAGGCGGTCCATGGACACCCTAACCGTCGCAGCCAAGCGACCCATTTGTCCTCGTGAGGCTTGGAGGTCACGGGCGAGGCCTCGCTGCCGATCAGGCGCGACCAGCGGGATAGAAAAGCGTCGGATCGTGTCGATGTTCACTCGCTTAAGCGTCGCGCCAACCAGCACTTCATCCAGCTGCGTGAGAACGAACTCACTGTTGAGGACGAGTTCGAGCAACTCAGAATCAACACCCTCTGGACGAATGATGCATAGGTCTTGGCCGACACAGAATTCTCGATTGTCGCCGACACGGGCAGCCGAACCAACAGACGCATTGCGGCTGTAGATAATGTCATCTGGCACCGGCGCTCTACCTCCTGACCGCATGATTGCGTAATCATCTGGTGCAACCAAGCGCTTGTCAGAAAATGAGATCGAAAATGGCTTCACTTCAGTTGTGCTGATGCAGGGTGCCCCGGTGTCCACGTAAGTTGGGGTGACGTGTTTACAATCGATGATCCTTGCGACTCGTTTGAGCTGCGTTGTGCCTGACGAAGCACCTTGGATCAGACGACCGATTTCGCGAGCTTCCCGCTCCCCCAACAGCTCCACCAGGCGCTGCTTCTTCTCGATCAGCTGGTCGATCCGGGCGGTTTCCTTGTCGAGGAAGTCCGCGATGGCCTTCTGGGTGTCGAGGTCGGGCAAGCCCAGTTGGCCGTTTCTCATACGATCAACATCAATGCTCTCGACGGTCGCGCCGAATTGCCTCCACTCCAGAAGCAAATCGGATGATTGTCCGGTCACCCAGTAGACAAAGTAATCTGGTAGAAGCCGTCGATCGTGTAGCAGGAGTGCCTTGATGTCCTGATTGATGGCGACGTCACGTCCTGACATCGCGATCGGAAGGGTGTGGCGCAAAATACCTGATCGTGTGACGATCAACGGAACGCCCGCTGGAACCATGTTGGTCGCACTTTCCCTGACCGCTTCCTCGGTGATGCAGTCTTCCGTGGTATCAATCACCCGACGCTTCATGTCCTTGGGAGAAACCCAGGGGATGTTTCCGTCGGACCAGTACTCGTTCACCTCTTTTGACGGCGTGCCGCCACCAACGACTTTGGCAACGTGCTTCACACGAACCCGTGGCCAATTCGCCGGTAGGCGATCTAGGCGGGCGGCCTCCAGTGCTGCGCTCACGCCGCGACCTCCTTCAGAAGCCCAGCGATTTCCGCTTCCAGCGCCTTCAGTTCCGCATCGATCTCCTCCAGCGGTCTCGGCGGGACATACTCGTAGAAATACCGGTTGAAGTTGATCTCGTAGCCGACCCGGCCCACCTCTCCGTCGCTGGCATCCATGTGGCTCTCGTCCACCCAGGCATCCGGCACGAAGGGCTTCACCTCGCGTTCGACATAGGCTTCCCAAGACTCGTCCAGAGGCACGAGTTCGGTGTCCCTCAGATCGCTGTCCGCTTCCGGCTGGCCTTTCTTGTCACGGCAGACTTTAGCGTCTTCATCGCGCTCACCGAAGACAGAGAGGACAACCTTCTTCACCGGCAATCCGATCTTCACGCCAGCGGCCTTGAGGCTCTTCTGCAAGTCGGCCTCGAAGCCATCCCGCGACATCCAGCGATGATCCCTGGGCAGGCTTTCCAGCGCAGCCAGCAAGGCTTCGACCTCGTCATCCTTCAACTTCTGTATGGCCTTCTCGGCTTTCAGCGCCTCGATCTTCTCCTCGGTCACGTCGAAGGCGAGCTGGAGCGGTCGCTCCACCCGGATTTCCCGATAGCCGAATGCTTCGCGCGGGAAGACCTTGGAGATCTTGTCGTCTGCGGCCTCAAAGAGGGTGTAATTGCGTACGATCTCGTCGCGGGCCTCATCAGGGATTTCCCGGCGTTTCGATCCCAGCGATTTTCGCATGGATTTCCAAAAGTATTCGCCGGACGCGTCGATCAGCTGGACCTTGCCCCGGCGTTCCACCGACTTGCGGTTGGAGAGAAGCCAGACATAGGTCTGGATGCCGGTGTTGTAGAAGAGATCGGTGGGCAGGGCGATGATCGCTTCGACCCAGTCATTCTCCAACATCCAACGCCGGATTTCACTCTCGCCAGAGCCCGCCCCGCCTGTGAAGAGCGGTGAGCCATTCATGACGATGCCGATCCGCGACCCAGCCTCATCCTGGCGCATCTTAGAGATCATGTGCTGGAGGAAGAGGAGCTGGCCATCGGAGACACGCGGGGTTCCTGCTCCGAAGCGGCCATCATGACCCATACCCTTGGCTTCGGCCTCGATGGGTTCCTTGTACTTCTTCCAGTCCACCCCATAGGGCGGGTTGGAGATCATGTAGTGGAATTTGCGGGCGGGATGGGCGTCCTGGGTGAGCGTGTTGCCATAGGCAATCTGGTCCGGGTCGTGGCCGGTGACCAGCATGTCCGACCGGCAGATGGCGAAGGACTCGCCATTGATTTCCTGCCCGAAGAGCTCCACGCGCATGTCCGCGTTGATCTCCTTCAAGGCTTCCTCGGTGAGGGCCAGCATACCCCCGGTGCCACAGGCCGGGTCATAGACCTGACGGATGACACCCAGACCCGCGAGCTTGTCCTTGTCCGGTTCGACCAGGAGATCGACGATCAGACGGATGACCTCGCGCGGAGTGAAATGTTCACCAGCAGTCTCGTTGGAAATCTCCGAGAAGCGGCGGATGAGTTCCTCGAAGAGATAGCCCATCTCCAGGTTCGGTACCTTCGAGGGGTGGAGGTCGATCTCGGTGAAGCGCTCGAACACCTTCCAGAGCAGCCCGGCATCATTGAGGCGCTTGAGCTGGTCGGTGATCAGGAACTTCTCAAGGAAGACATCCTGCACATCCGCCGGGAAGCCCCGGATGTAATCGATCAGGTTGGCGTGGAGCTGGCCGGGGTCCTGCTGCTTCAGCGTGGCGAAGGTGAAGCGCGAGGTGTTGAAGACCTTGATGTCGCTTCCCACGGCACCCAGCAGGATCATCCTCCGCGTCTCGTCATCAATGTCCTCGGGCAAGTTCGCCGCCGCCGAGAGGACAGCCTCCTTGGTCGGCTCCAGGATGGCATCGAGACGGCGCATCACCACGAAAGGCAGCACCACCTTGCCGTATTCGGACTGCTTGAAGTCCCCTCGAAGAAGCTCCGCGATAGACCAGGCAAAGTTCGCCAAGCCTTGCACATTGGTTGGTGTTGGCGTCATCGCCGATCTCGCCCCTCTCCCCGTTGAGGTTGAGTGAACCGCATGCGCTCGCTTTGGGCAAGGCGTGTCGGCTCAACCTCTTGATTCTTGTTTGATACCCAGAAGGAATATCCGAGGGCGTGAGCTTGGTCACGCGGGGGTGACAAGACCTGTCGTAGGTGAAAACAGATAGGGGCGGGTGGCTGTCGCTACTGTTTGTATTGAAGCGCCTGGGTTTTTGGCGCCGAGGCTTGGGGAGGCACGATGACAAAGCTGCGATTGCACCGACAGACAGAGCTTCCGGCCGAGTTCAACGAAAAATCATATCGAGAGGCGTCAGGTCTGCCGACTATCTGGATCGGCAGTGGTGATATCACCGTGGAGTACGCCGTGTCCGCACCCTACTTTGTGGATGGTGAAGTAGACGTGCCTCTGGATGAGACCACCTATCATCTGCGTCGACAGGTCTGCAGGGCTTGGGTTCGGCATGATGGTCGGTCTGTCGGCGGAGTGAACCTGAGCCGATTTACAATTCCCACTTTCATGACAAATGAAGAGTTTCTGGACGTAATGGACCGAGAGAGCAGCGAAACCCATCGCCTCTCCTGCGCTTTGGCTCATGAATTTGATTCTGTCAGTGAGGAAGTTGGAGACTACGGCGACATTATCGAGCTGAACCGAGTTTGGTTGAGTCCGGTTCCTGAAGTCGCAGGGGCGTCAGGTGAGATCTTGGAAAGTCTGATTGCGGCGGTGTTTCCGGACTTCTCCCTCATCGTGTTGAAGGCGTACCCCCTGGAATATGAGGGAAATCTACCTGACGGCTCCCCGATGCGCCCCGCATTCGAGCGAAGGCAAGCTGCGCTCATGCGGCTCTACGGCAAAACGCTCGGCGTCACTCGAATGTCAGGCAGGTATGGAGATGAAGGTTGGATGTGCAGATTCAAGAAGTTTTAGTCGCTTCCAGTGCCTGTGGGGCGGGGGCTGAGCCACACGGCCTTGCCCCAGTGATGCCTCCCCAGCGACTCCCAGCGAGGCGTCACACACATCAAATTTGACTTATGAAGCCAGTGGCTCCATAGATTCATAGAGCCATGTGATGCTGTGGAGTCGAAAATGATTATCGGATACGCCCGAACCTCAACAACTGATCAAAAAGCCGGATTAGAGGCCCAGGAGCGCGATTTGCGTGCCGCTGGGGCTGAGAGGCTCTTCAGCGAAGAAACCTCGTCAGTAGCCACGAGAGCGGCCCTGAGAGACGCCTTGGACTATCTCCGGGATGGCGACGTTCTGATGGTCACGAAGTTGGACCGACTGGCCCGATCAATCCGAGACCTCATGGAGACCGTGGAAGCCGTCAAGGCCAAGGGCGCCGCTCTACGCATTCTGGCCATGGACCTAGACACCGGCTCAGCCACAGGAAAGCTCATGCTCGGCATCCTCGGCTCCGTTGCCGAGTTTGAGCGGGAAATTATGCTGGAAAGGCAGCGAGAGGGTATTGCTAAGGCCAAGGCCGCTGGCAAGTACAAGGGCCGCGCACCGACGGCACGAAGGAAAGCTGAGGAGGTCCAGCGGTTGCTGTCTGAGGGGCTGACTGAGGTGGCGGTTGCTGAGCGGCTCGATATCAGTCGATCAAGCGTCCAGCGGATCAAGCGGACTGGCTCAACCGTTGCCTAGGTGGGCTCTTATTTCCTGCTGGATGAGTTTCTTCTCTCCTTCTGACAGCCAGGCCCCGGTCCAATGCTTTGTAAGCAACCAAGGGCGTGTTCCGTCAGTGAAGCATTCTATTACGCGACTATCGCCGTCGCTTGTGAAGCGCGTATCGACATAGCGGAGTCCGAAGCGACCAGGCAGCCAGCATTCCATCGCGAGCCCGACGGCAACCACCACCTTCGGCTGATGGTGCGCTATCAATGCAGTATTCATTTCGGTGCAGAACTTGAGGTGCGGTGAGCGTTCTATGGGCGTGCCGAAGCGGGCGCGAAACTTAGCGCCTGACTTCTCCGAGCTCCAAAAGAATGCCTCTGTTTGGACCGCTACGGTGCCGCGTAGAATGGTTCTCGCATGCCTGTGCCAGGGGATGTGGTCCCGACCCGCTCCATCTCTCTCGTGAAAGTCGTACGCACTGGACTCCTCAGCAACAGGGTCGCAAATGTCAAAATCACTGGGGCTTTCCCCGGGGTTAATTCCCATGACAAGCACATCTACCGGATCGCGCTTTTCCGTGATGGGAAGGTCGAAGAGGAAGTGATGCGCTTCTCGTAGCTCCGGGTGTTGCTGAGTGTATGCGCGAATACGTTCAAGGCACTCTGCAGGCGTCATGGAAAAGGGGCTCCAGTGGAGTTTGTCAGCGGCTGTGCGGCTGTTCCTTGCAGCCTGACCGCATTCCTGGGTGCAAGTCAAAGGGCGCATTCTTGTTTGGCGCGTAGGCCGCCCGCTCGGGCGCATTGACGGATGACTCCGGGCAATAGATTCTTAAGGCACAGTCACTTCACGGGCGACCGCTACGGCGGGTCGCTCGCCGAATACAATACCCGTTCGCGGCACGGACTGATCATCTGTGCTTGGGGAATAAGCGAGCACACACGCTAGCCCGTGATGTGACTGTCGGCCCGCCACCAGCGGCGGGACGCCGATAACTCGTGCATAGGGCTAGCTATGACTTTTTATATCTCTGAATGGGGGGCGGGTGCGCCTCCTCCCGCCCCATTGGGCATCACCCTCACCTGCACCGGAAACCTCATGGGTGACGCGGGAGGGGCGCATGGCCAAACTTGAAGATGACGCCCCTCAGCTCGACCGCAGTAAACGGCGTTTTCAACTCATCACGGCCCTCGGGATTGCCGCTCTAGTAGGTTCAGCGTTCGGCCCTGACCAGTACAACGTTGTGGAGCTCCTACCGCTCTTCATCGGAGGCTGCTGCGCCTATTACCTGTGGAAGTTCCAGGCGCTGACAGAAGCGGCAAAAGGGCCGTTGATTGTCCTATTCGGCGTGCTGTTGATTGGTGAGCTTGGTGCGATCAATCACGGTGTTCAGGAGAGGCGGATGCTCAGAGGCATACGCGAACAGTGCATGCACCTCGCAGTAGCGAACACCTATCAGTGCGAACAAATCCTCTCGGTAGTGAACGGGTACCTGACCCCAGCGCCGAGCGGAGACTGAACCTCTCCTAAACCCACCCTTCTGAGGAACAGGATTGGAAGGGTGGGGGTGGGAGCTGAGCTCTGAGGGAAACTCTGAGGCCATCCAAAGGATCATCTTAAGGACAGCCCAAAGGATATACCCCTATAGCTTCAACCCTGGGGACTGCTAGGGGGATGCTTAATGCCGCCCAGGGCGATCCGCTGGGGGGCATGGGGGGAAATTAGACGCTCGGCATATCCTAAGCCGCTTCGGAAATTTTCGTCATAAATTCCGGCGCTCAGGGAAGCTCGCCGGGCAGATACTGCGTTTCAACGATATCGCCCAAGTGTGGCGTGGCACGCTGCAGCGCATCTTTCAGGATGTGCATATGCTTCCTGTCCGCCCCGTACCTCGCCGCAACCTCAGCCTTGGCATGCCCCATCAAGGCGTCTTGAGTTTCTTCAAGGACTGCGGCTAGCCGCAAGGCTTCCTTCATGGAGTGTCGGAACGAATAGGCGATCAGTCTGTTGGGAGATTTCGGAACGCCTGCATCTCTGATTGCGCCGTTCAGTGTCTGCGACAGACGGTCGGTCTTTAGGAACTTCGATGGGAACAGGGTGTCGCCCTCCGCAGCCGCGACCGCTTCACGGGCAGCGATCAGTGCCGGTCCAATGAGGGGAACCAGGCGCTTCGCGGATTTCGCTTTCAGCCGCCTGTCTGCGGTCCACCGGACTTGGATCGCGGGGATTTCAAGGTCTAGGTAGACTTCTGATTTGCTGAGGCCCCCGATTTCCATCGGCCTGCACCCAGTGTGCTTCAATAGGGTGATGATACGGCGCACATGCGGATCCGTGTCGGGCTTGATCAGATAGGCTTCGATAAGCTCGAAATGCTTGGTGTGGAATGGCACACGTTTTCGGTCGTCGTCGACATTGGCAGGCAGGTCCTGACTGGCGAACGGATTGTCTGATTTCAGTTCGTAGTTCTTACGCATGTGGTTGTAGATTGCGCGCATTGTGGTGAGCCTTCTACGAACCGTCGCTGGGGCCTGCCCTCTTTCGGAGCGAAGTTCGCGAAGCCATTTTATGACCATGGGCCGCGAGATTTGGGAGAGTTCCATATCTCCAACCATGTCGATAAATTGCTGCGTCCCCTGTGCCGTGGCCTTGTCTGCTGGGCCTCGCTCTTTGTCGGCTAGATAGATGTCCCGTGCCTGCGAGACCGTCATGGGAGGGTCAATCGGCTTGCCTTCGATGAGTACGGCAAGCCGCGCCTCTTGCTCGGGGCTCAACCGCTTCGGGTGCCCCTGCTCATCCCAGCCAAACTCCCGCCCGGCGGCTTCAATAATGTGAACAATATGAAGGTCGCGTTGGCTGTCGAGTTCAACTTTCTCACCATTGATCCAAGCTGCCTCGCGTGTGGCTCCGGCTTGCCCATCAAGAAGCTGGAAATCGTTTGCCCACTGTGCGGCTTTCTTTGCAAGCCTTACGGGGTCCTCAGAGTTTGCAAGCTCGCGTCTTAGCGCAACAATTTGCTCTTCGGTCTGCTTCCAAAGGCGGTCGGCCTGCGCATGGGCCTTCAACTCCTGTCCGGGCTTTAACCGCAGGGAGCGTTTCCACTCGCGCTTACCGACAATCTCGACGAGATCAGGGGGTACGGGGCGGCGAAAATGGTAGGTGCTGTTCCGTAGCTGCAGGCCGGGCACATCTATCCTCACGGCTGGTCCTCATGTACCAAGCCATGTACCAAAAAATCCGGCTACCGCAATGCATTGAAAGGGATTTCAGGGCGTTAGAGCCGAGAAATGGTGCCCAGGAGAAGACTCGAACTTCCACGCCCATACGGGCACTAGCACCTGAAGCTAGCGCGTCTACCAATTCCGCCACCTGGGCAGGTGTCAGGAGCGCGGTGTCTAAAGCTGAGCCGGGCCCATGTCAACGGGCGGTTTGCACGGTTGGCTGCATATTTCACAGCCGCGCTGCCGACACTGAGGCGCAATGCCCGATGGACATGCCCGCGCTTTTTTGGTCTATCCGGTTCCATCACAGGATTTCCCGAGGAACAGCCATGCTGCGAGACGAAATCATCACCGTATTCGGCGGGTCCGGCTTCATCGGCCGCCATGTTGTCCGGGCTCTGGCGAAAGCCGGTTATCGTGTTCGCGTCGCCTCGCGCCGCCCGCACCTGGCCCAGGACCTGCGCGTGATGGGCGTGGTCGGCCAGGTTCAGCTGGTGCAGGCCAATCTGCGTGTCGGCGCTTCGGTTGAGCGTGCCCTGGAAGGCGCGTCCGGCGTGGTCAATCTGGTCGGCATTCTCAATGAGAATGGCCGGCAGACCTTCTCCCGCCTGCATGCGCAGGGCGCCAAGACGGTGGCCGAGGCCGCGGCCGCCGCGGGCATCACGCGTTTCGTGCAGATGTCGGCGATCGGGGCCAATGAAAACAGCGCATCCCGCTATGCTCGCACCAAGGCGGAAGGCGAAGCTTCCGTGATGGCCGCTGTTCCGACGGCCACCATCCTGCGGCCTTCCATCGTGTTCGGCACGGAAGACGGTTTCTTCAACCGGTTTGCCTCCATGGCACGTTTTGCGCCGGCCCTGCCGCTGTTCGGTGGCGGGAAGACGAAATTCCAGCCGGTGTTTGCTGGTGATGTGGCGAAAGCCGTTCTGGCTGCTCTCGAGGCGCCGGAAGCCCAGGGCGAGACCTATGAGCTGGGCGGACCCGGTGTCTATTCCTTTGAAGCGCTGATGCGTTTCATCCTGGAAGAGATCGACCGTCCGCGCTTCCTCCTGCCGCTGCCCTGGCAGATCGGTTCGGTGATTGCGATGGTGTCCGAACTGGTCGCCATCCTGCCGCTGATCCCGCCGGTCCTGACGCAGGATCAGCTGGTTCAGCTGAAGTCCGACAATGTTGTGGCCGAGGGTGCCAAGACGCTGGCGGATTTGGGTGTCCAGGCCGAAACCATGGATGCGATCGTGCCGAGCTATCTCGGCCGTTATCGCCGCTATGGCCAGTTCCACGAGCGCGAAGCCTGAGCATCGCGATATCGCATGTGTTGAGAAGCCGGCCCTTCAGGCCGGCTTTTTCATGTGCCGGTACAGCGCGATAAGGGGCCAGCCCGCGGCGAGCAGGCCGAACCCGGCCAGTCCCAGCAGACCATTCCAGGGGAAGCTGGGATCCGGCAGGAAAAGCAGGCCGACGCCGGCGACCGCATTGAGGCTGCCATGGAAGGCCCCGGCCGCGTAGACCCCGCCGCCGCGTTCGCGCAGCAGGGCGAGATACGGTGTCAGCAGGATGGTGAAACCGGTCATGGCCGCAACGCCGGCCCAGCCCATGCCCGGGTAGTTGTATCCCATCAGGATGATGGGGGCGTGCCACACACCCCAGATCACGCCGCTGACCAGGGCGGCAGGCCAGAAACCGAGCGGTGCCAGGCGCGGTTGCAGCCAGCCGCGCCAGCCCAATTCCTCGGAGATGATGAGGATGGCCGTATTGGTCAGGATGCCAATCGGGATGCCGACAGCGAGCTGGATGATGAGCAGGGTCTGAGCCGGCATGGGGAGGCTCTCGCCGGTCGCTTCAACAGCTTCGGCAAGGCGGGCGGCAGCGTCGGCGGGTGCGGAGCGGGTCAGCGCCAGGATGAGCAGGCTGGACAGGGCCACCAGGATGACCGGCAGAATCCAGCCCCAGGCTGACCAGACCAGAACCGGGATGGTGCGGCCGGGTTTGAAGCCCAGTGCCGACAGGGTTCGGCCCCGGTCGAATGTGAAACCGCAAATGAGCGCAGCCAGGGCCGGGCCGAACATGAAGACGATCAGGTAGAGGCCGGCCCAGATGCCGACGCCCTCAAATCCGCCCTGCGATTGCATCCAGAAGGCGATGGCCCAGCTGAAACCGAAGGCAATGGCGATGAAGACCGCAATGGCGCGCATTCGGCGTCTCCTAAAGGGCGAGCATTGCAATCAGGGCGAGACCCAGAGCGATCCGGTAGATGACGAAGGGCAGGAAACCGATCCGGTCGACCAGCTTCATCAGAACCGCAATCGCGGCCCAGGCGGCCAGGAAAGACAGGAGGGCCACGACCAGTCCGTCTGTCAGGCTGGCGCCGGCATCCGCCCCGCGGGCCAGTTCCAGACCGGACACCAGTCCGAAGGCGGCGATCACGGGCACGGCCATCAGCATGGAGAAGCGCGCGCTTTCAGAGCGCTTCATGCCCAGCGCCCGGCCGGCTGTCATGGTCACGCCGGAGCGCGAGGCGCCGGGGATGAGGGCGAAGAGCTGGGCGATGCCGATCAGCGCGGCCTGTTTGAAGGTCATGGTCTCGATCTCGACGGTCTGCTTGCCGAAGCGGTCCGCCAGCCAGAGGGGCAGGGCGAAGACGAGGGTGGAGACCGCGATCACGGCCGGCGAACGCAGGGCATCCACCAGATCGAACGCGTAAAGCCCGCCCGCAACGATGAAGACGGGCGGCATGGAGGCCGCGACAAGAAGGGCGAGCCGGCCGCCGGGCGTGATCTTGCCGGTCAGCAGGGCCAGCTTGCCTTGGGCGACATTCAGAATGTCGCGCCAGAAATAGACGAGGACCGCCACCAGAGATCCGGCATGCGCCATGACATCGATCAGCGGTCCCTGATCGGCCTGGCCGAGTACGCTGGGGGCGAGAATGAGATGGGCGGACGAGGAAATCGGCAGGAATTCGGTGATGCCCTGAACCAGTGCCAGAACGACCAGATACACCAGAGACATCGCGACGCTTCCTCTTGACGGTGGCGGCAGTGTTGAACACTTGCCCGGGCTTGGAAAGGCCCCAGGCGCATTCTCCCGGCCCGGGGTGACCGGCGGAGATTGACGCTGCTGCGGCGCACGCCCTAAACCGCTTGGAGAAGGATGTTTCGCCCATGCCCCATGATCATGTTGCATCACCGGCCGGTCCGGGGCGCCTGCGTCCCGAACAGGCGCTGAAATACACCAGTCGTGCAACAGCGGCCTCTGTCGGTGTGGCCGCGACCCTGGCTTTGACCAAGGGCATTGTCTGGTGGATGTCCGGCTCGGTCGCCATCCTGGCCTCGGCCGCGGACAGTCTTCTCGACCTGACCGCCTCTCTCGCCGTTTATTTTTCAGTCCGTTATGCCGCCGAGCCGGCAGATCATGAACACCGATACGGCCATGGCAAGGCAGAGGCATTTGCCGGCATTTTCCAGGCCATACTGGTGGCGGTGTCCGCAGCGCTTTTGATCCGCGAAGGCATAGACCACATCATCGAACCCTTGCCCTTGCGGGCCTCGCCCTGGGCGTTGGGTGTGATGGGATTGTCCATCCTGCTGACCGTCGGCCTGCTCTGGGTGCAAACACAGGCCGTCAAGAAGACGGGTTCTGTCGCGGTTGAAGGGGACCGGGCCCATTACTTTACCGATCTGGCCTCCAATCTTGTCGTGATTGCCGGCATTATCGGGTCTGTGATGTTCGGATGGCTGTGGCTGGACGCGGTGGCGGCACTTGGTGTGGCCGGCTGGCTGGGCTGGACTGCCTGGGGCGTGGCCCGCGGCGCCGGCAATCAATTGATGGACCGTGAGTTGCCCCAGAGCGATCGCGAGCAAATCCAGGCCATTGCCGAGGATGATCCGAGGATCATTGATATCCACCAATTGCGGACCCGGGCTGCCGGACCCTTGCTGCATATCCAGTTTCACATGGCCTTGCCGCCGGGCATTGCCCTGCGCGATGCGCATGCGATCCAGGTCGATTGTGAGCGGCGTCTTTTGAAGGCCTACCCGGCTGCCGACATCATTATCCATGCCGACCCGCACGGAGAGGCCGAGCGTCACGGGGCGGATTTTTTCCGCCCGGATGAGGAATGATGGCCGTGCTCCTTGGTCTTGCCATGATGGGAGCCTAGCCTGTGGCGATGCGCACCCTGCTTCACTGGCCCCTGGATCCGTTTTCGCGCCAGGTCCGGCTGGTTCTCGACGAAAAATCCCTGCGGCATGAACTCCAGACCGAAGAGCCCTGGGAACAGGCCGACTATCTCCTCTCGCTCAACCCGGCTGGCGGTACGCCGGTCCTGATCGATGAGAGCGGGGGTGGCCGGCGGGTGGTCGTGGAGAGCCGGGCCATTCTGGAATATCTCGAGGAAACCACGCCCAGCCCTTGCCTTCTGCCGGGCGGACCGGCCGAGCGCGCCGAGGCCCGGCGCCTGATGGACTGGTTCGACCGGAAATATGATGGCGAGGTCAATGCCTACCTCCTGCACGAGAAGCTGGAAAAGCGGGTGCAGGGCCTGGGCGCGCCGGATCCGGCGGCGCTGCGGGCCGGCCGCGAGCATTTGCGCTGGCATCTCGATCACATGGCCTGGTTGCTGGAGAGC
Source organism: Maricaulis parjimensis (assembly GCF_016817355.1). GTDB lineage: Bacteria > Pseudomonadota > Alphaproteobacteria > Caulobacterales > Maricaulaceae > Maricaulis > Maricaulis parjimensis. The sequence goes on along the minus strand of NZ_JADOTT010000001.1, from coordinate 218,613 downwards.
CGGGATGGGCTGGCGGGGCCGCGCTATACGATGGCGGATATCGCCGCAGCGGCGCACCTGTCCTGTGCCGACTATCTGGGCGATGTGCCCTGGGATGAGTTCGAACAGGTGAAGCACTGGTATCAACGCGTGAAATGCCGCCCGGCCTTCCGCGGGCTACTGGCAGACAAATTGCCGGGCATGACGCCTTCGGGTCATTATGCGGATCTGGATTTCTAGCGCAGGCTGGCCATGGATATTGCGGCCCTCAAATCCATAGCCGCAGAGATCGGCTTTACCGATGTCCGCATCTGCCGGGCCGATGAAGCGTGGGCGGCGGGCGAACGGCTGGCGGAATTCGTGTCGGAGGGCCGGCATGGGACGATGGCGTGGATGGAAGACACGCTGGACCGGCGCCGTCATCCCACCGCGATGTGGCCGGACGCAAAATCGGCTGTCGTTGTCGCGATGAATTATGGGCCGGACACCAATCCGCTGCCCCTGCTGGAGCGCAAGTCGGAGGGTGTGATCTCGGTCTATGCGCAGAACACCGACTATCACGACCTGATCAAGAAGCGGCTCAAACAAATGGCCCGCGCCTTTGTGGCGGAGACCGGTGCCGAGGTGAAGGTCTTTGTCGACACGGCACCCCTGATGGAAAAGCCGCTGGCCGCGAAGGCCGGCATGGGCTGGCAGGGCAAGCACACCAATCTGGTCAGTCGCGAGCATGGTTCCTGGCTGTTCCTCGGCGTGATGCTGACGACGGCGGAACTTGTGCCGGACGAGGCCGAGACGGATCATTGCGGTTCCTGCCAGGCCTGTCTGGACATCTGCCCGACCAAGGCGTTTCCCGGGCCCTACCAGATCGATGCGCGCCGCTGCATTTCCTATCTGACGATCGAGCACAAAGGGGTGATCCCCGATGAGTTCCGGCCGCTGATGGGTAACCGGATCTATGGCTGTGATGATTGTCTGGCGGTCTGTCCCTGGAACAAGTTCGCCGCGACGGCCCAAGAAGCGGCCTTTCATCCTCGCGCCGAACTGAAGGGGCCGCTTCTCTCGGAACTCGCCGCACTGGATGACACGGATTTTCGCCAGGTGTTCACAGCCTCTCCGATCAAGCGCATCGGGCGGGAGCGGTTCGTGCGGAATGTGCTGATCGCAATCGGCAATTCCGAAGATGTCAGCCTGGTGCCGTGCCTTGAGGCCCTGCTGTCGGATGAATCGTCCCTCGTGCGGGGCATGGCGGTCTGGGCGCTGGCCCGGCTGGCACCTGAAAGCGCGGCTGAACACGCCCGTATGCGAGCATCGGATGAGCCGGATGCCCAGGTTCGGGCGGAGTGGGCAGAGCTCTGAAGATACGCCGTTAAGTTGATGGCTTGTTAGGCTTTTCCCCCTAAAGCAACCAGGTCGTCATTCTGACGATGCGTTCGGGGGAGCGATCAATTGACAGGTTCCGAGGCGGATATGCCTTTTGCGCCGGCTGACACGGCTTCACGCGGTTCGCGTGTGTCTGTTCTCGTTTGCGAAAACAGTCAGGTCCAGCTGCGTATTCTGTCCGAAGCCGTGCGGGCGGCCGGCTATGAAGTGCACACGGCCACCACGGCCGACGATGCGTTGGGCCTGTTGCGGCTGATGCCGATCGACATTTTCCTGACAGGTATCGAAGTGGGCCAGACCAGTGGTCTGGAAGCCTGCTGGCTGCTCAAGTCCAATCCGGAGACCGAGACCGTCTACACAATTGTGGTGACAGCATCGGGCCAGGAAAAGCGCCTTGAGGAATCCCTCGATGCCGGCGCTGATGATTTCATCCGCAAGCCCGTGAACATGACCGAGTTGAGGGCGCGCCTGCGGGCTGCGACCCGGCTTGTGCGCATGCAGCGCCAGTTCCGGCGCATGGCCGAGACCGACGCCCTGACCGGCGCCGCCAACCGCCGGGCTTTCATGCAATATCTCGACAGCCAGGCGAGTCTGGCCCGTCGGGGCGATCAGCCCTTGTCCGTGATCATGGTCGATCTCGATCACTTCAAGCGTATCAATGACACCTATGGCCATGCCTGCGGTGACCGGGTGCTGACCGGGACGGTCAAGGCCGTTCAGGCCTGTCTGCGGGACCGTGACATGCTGGGTCGGCTGGGCGGCGAGGAATTCGCGGTGGTTCTGCCCGGTGCCCACGGTGAGGCGGCGATCCGGGCGGCTGAACGCATCCGGACGGCCATTTCCGGGCAGGTCTTCAAGGATGACAAGGGCGAGCCGATCCCGGTTACCGCCAGCCTTGGCCTGGCTTTCGCCGATGATTGCGATGCCATGGAAACGGCGGAAAGCCTGCTGCAGCAGGCCGATGAGGCGCTTTATGAGGCCAAGGGTGCGGGGCGTAACCGCGTGATGATCGCGCCGCCGCGTGATGCGGTTCCGCGGATTGCGGCGGTCGGCTAGTCCGGCCGGTTCCCGGCCAGGCGTCGGGCCTCATTGATCCGGCCTCGCAGGAGCAGGGTTTCCACCCGTTCCGGCTCCAGTTCGCGGGCCCGCTCCATATCTTGCCAGGCTCCGTCGAGATCACCGGTTTCCAGGCGGTAGACGCCCCGCAAATGCCAGCCGATCGCCAGCTGCGGCACGCGGCGGATCAGTTCTTCAGCATCGCGTGACAGGGCCGGCCAGTCCGCTTCCTGTTGGAAAAGACGGGCGCGCCCCGTTCGCGTCAGGATGGCGGACGGATTGATGTCCAGGGCGGTGTCATAGTCCAGACGCGCGGCGTCGGTTTCGCCCAACGCCATCCGGCTTTCGGCGGCAAGGGTCAGGAAGTCGACGCGTTCTTCCTCCACCATGCCGGGGCGTCGCTCGGCCGCCAATTCTTCCAGAATGGCCGCGGCGACCGCGTGATCATTCAGACCGATAAAGGCGTGGGCTTCACACACTTCCGCCGGCCAGCCACCGCCATCGATCCGCCAGGTCTGGGCTTCCTGCAGAGCCGCGACCGGATCGTCAGCCGTCATGGCGATGCAGGCCTGATAGCGGATCCGCTCTTCCTGGCGGGCATCGGTCTGGGCCAGGGCGGCCGGACTGATCAGCAGGCACAGGAGACAGGTGGCAAGACGGGACATGAACTACTCGCAGACTGGTTGGGCGACAGGCTAGTTATACGGTGGACCGCCGTCCATCGGTCGCTGCCTTACAAAGACATCACACCGCAGGCCGGGTCGCCAGAGCCGTTTGTTTTCAGCGGCAAGGTATGAAACAAGGGACATAGTTCCGACGGCGCGGCGTGTCCCGATTTCATGAAGATTCTCCAGGTCATTCCCGAACTCGATGCCGGCGGCGCCGAGCGGACGACGCTGGAAGTGGCCGAGGCCATCATCGCGGATGGGGGCGAGGCCCTCGTGGCCAGCCAGGGCGGCCGTCTTGAAGGCGAGCTGGAAGCGCTGGGCGGCCGTCTGATCCGCATGCCGTTGGCCAGCAAAAATCCCGTCACGCTGTGGCAGAATACCAGCCGGCTGGCGAAACTCATCCGTCAGGAAGGCGTGGACATTGTCCATGCCCGGTCGCGGGCGCCGGCCTGGAGCGCGAAATGGGCCGCGGATCGCACGCATGCGCATTTTGTGACGACCTATCACGGCACCTACAACGCCAAGTCGGCCCTCAAGCGCCGCTATAATTCCGTGATGGCGCGGGGCGAGCTGGTCATCGCCAATTCCCAATTCATTGCCAGCCATATTGCGCAGGAGCATCCGTTCGCGACGCCGCGCATCCGGGTTATTCCGCGCGGGGTCGAGCTGGACCGTTTCAAACCCGGTTCGGTGCCGCAGGAACGGATGGACGGCTTGGCCGCGGCCTGGGGCGTGGGGCAAGACCGGAATGTGCTTCTCCTGCCCGGGCGCCTGACCGGCTGGAAAGGCCAACGCGAGGCCATCCGGGCCATGGGACGGATCCGCCGGCATGGCGAGATCGCCCAGCCGCTACTCCTTCTGGCGGGCGATGCCCAAGGGCGTGATGCCTATGTCGCGGAGCTGGAGGCGCTGATCCGGTCGGAAGGGGTGCAGGATAATGTACGTCTCGTCGGGCATTGTACGGACATGCCGGCCGCCTTTGCCCTGAGTGACCTTGTCCTGACGCCGTCAAACGAGCCGGAGGCCTTCGGGCGCACGGCTGCCGAGGCCGGGGCAATGGAAGTGCCGGTGATCGCGGCTGACCATGGCGGCGCCCAGGAGGTCATCCTGCATTCGGAGACGGGTTGGCGTGTCCAGCCTGGCGATGACGAGGCTCTGGCGGCGGCGATCGAGGGCGCGCTGAGTTTGTCGGCTGAAGACCGGGCCGTGATGGGGCGCCGGGCCCGGGCGCATGTTTCAGAGCATTTTTCTACCGCTGCCCTGCAAGCTTCGACTTTGCGGGTCTATCGCGAGGTTCTAAACTCGGTCCCATGAACGAACCGCAGCGCGATATCACCTACATCCTGCATTGGGGCGATCTGGCCTCGACGGTCCGCATGCTGGCGGCGGCCCGCATGGTGCGGGACGTGTATCGGCGCGACCGGATCATCCTGCTGACGACGCCGGATTATGAGAGTTTTCTCAAGCACAGCCCGTATTTCAATGCGATCGAGATCGACGCCCTGCCGGACACGCGGCCACTGGCAGGCTTGCGTGACAAGCGCATCAAGCTGACCAAGCCGAAACGCGTGTTCGACCTGGTGGGCAGTTCGGATTCGCGCAAGCTGAAGAAGCTGTTCCGCTTCTCGCGGTGCGAATGGAATGAGGTGGCTCCGAACGGCAAGACCGGGCAGCACCCGGTTGATGAGGTGGGCGGCAAGATGAATGCGGTGCTGGGCACCGGGCCTGACCATTACCCGCTGGGCGGGGCTCCGGCACCGGATGCCAGCTGGGTCGATTTCCTGGCCAAGAAATCCCGCATGCTGGATCCGGAATATTTCGGACTGAACGGGCCGTTCGCCCTTCTCGCTCCGGCCGGTGACACGGTGAAAGCCCCGCTGCGCTGGCCGCAGGAAAAATGGGCGGCGCTGGCGCATGAGCTGCAACAGGCCGGTTTCACACCGGCCATTGTTGGCGGGCCGGATACGCGTGATGTCGGCCGGCATGTGGCCCATGTCACGCCGGGAGCCCGGGATATCACCGGCAAGGCCAAGCTGGCACAGCTGGCGGGCCTGGCCCGGCATGCGAGTTTCGTGTTCGGCGAGGATACGCCGCTTCTCCACCTGCTCGTGGCGTCCGGGGCCCCGGCCTTGGCGCTGTATGGCGATGTCGAGGATCCGGCCCTGATTGCCCCGCGCGGCGAGGAACCGGTGATCCTGATGCACGCCACGACCCTGGCCCAGGTGACGCCGGAAGAGGCGATGGCGGCCATGAAGTTTGCCGGCGGCTTTACCCGGGAACCGGCTGCGGCTTGATGGTCGTGGCGGGAAACAAGGTTGAATCCGCAGTCTCAAAACGCCAGATACAGGCCAGCGCGCTTGCCAAATGTGATCATTTGACCATAGTGCGCGGCTTCCCGACCGGCCTGCGGCGTGAATTGCCGCTCAAGGACTTGATCCGATGACGGCTCGGAGGGATTAGTATGCTTCAGCTTGAAGGGCCACAAAGGAGACTCGGCCATAGCCCGTAGACCGCACCAGGCGCAGCCGCCCAAGAAAGAAGGGCCGCGCATCAACCGGGACATCCGCGTACCGCGTGTCCTCCTGATCGACGAGACTGGCGAAAAACAAGGGATCATGCCGGTAGAGGCCGCCCTTGAAGCCGCAGAGGAAGTGGGACTCGACCTGGTCGAGGTGTCCCCCAATGCCGACCCGCCTGTTTGCAAGATTGTCGATTACGGCAAGCTGAAATACCAGGAACAGAAGAAAAAGGCCGAGGCCAAGAAGAAGCAGAAGACCGTCGAGATCAAAGAGATCAAGATGCGTCCGAACATCGACGTGCATGACTACCAGGTGAAAACCAAGGCCATGACGCGTTTCTTCGAAGCCGGCGACAAGGTGAAGGTCACCCTGCGTTTCCGGGGCCGTGAAATGGCTCACCAGGATCGCGGCATGGATATCATGAACCGGGTCAAGGAAGACTTCGCGGAAGTCGCCAAGGTGGAATTCGAGCCGAAACTCGAAGGCCGTCTTATGGTCATGGTGATGGCGCCGCGCTAAACGGCTCCCTTTCCAGCACGCACAAGCAAACGGCGCCTCTCGGGGCGCCGTTTCTGTTTGGGGTCAGGCCTTCTCTGTATCGTCCTCGACGTGTTCCAGCTCGTCAGTATGGGCCAGTTGCGGGAAGAGCCGGAACCAGGCCGCAGCGGTGACGAGGGCCATCGCCCCGCCCAGCAGGACGGCGCCGATCGGGCCAAGGAAGCGCGCAGCGACGCCGCTCTCGAATTCTCCCAGCTCGTTGGAGGCGGAGATGAAGATGAATTCCACCGAGGACACCCGGCCGCGCATGCTCATCGGCGTGGCCAGCTGGATGATGGACTGGCGGATGAAGACGGAGATCATGTCCGCTGCGCCGGTTACTGCCAGGGCGATCAGGGAGAGGAGCAGCACGGTGGAGAGGGCGAAACCGATCATGGCGATGCCGTAGACGGCAATCGCGCCAAGCATCCAGATGCCGATTTTCTTGGTCAGTGGCCGGGTCGCCAGCAAGAAGGCGATCACCGCGGCGCCGATGGCCGGGGCAGTTCGCAACAGGCCGAGGCCGACCGTGTCGGTCATCAGCACATCCCGCGCAAAGACGGGCAGGAGGGCAGTGACCCCGCCAAACAGGACCACGACCAGGTCCAGGGAAATGGCACCGAGCACGACCTTGTTGTCGCGAACATAGCGCAGGCCCTGAAGGGTCATTTTCCAGCCCGACTGCCCGGTGACCTTCTCATGCTTTGGCGTGCGGGCCGTACCGATCGCCAGGGTGGCGAAGGCGAGCAGGGCCGCAGATGTGAGATAGACTGTCGTCGGCCCAAGGATATAGAGCAGGCCGCCAATCGCCGGTCCGCCGATTGCGGCGGCCTGGAAGCCGAGCGAGTTCCAGGCGATCGCCTGGCGCATATCGTCCCGAGGCACGATGCGCGGTAGGAGCGCGCTGGCTGCGGCCGGGGAGAAGGCGTGCATCACGCCCAGCACGATGGCCGCACTGAATACCAGCCAGAGCGTCATCTCATTGGCGTAGAAAGGGCTGATCGCCAGGACCAGGGCGCAGGCGACGCGGACCAGATTGGTGACGACAAGGATAAGTTTGCGGTCGAGCCGGTCTGCGGCCTGTCCGCCCACGAGAGACAGGAGGAAGACCGGCGCAAACTGGGCCAGGCCGACAAAGCCGAGCATGAGTGCGGACTCTTCGATCGACCGCGTCTCGCGGGCCACATCATAGACCTGCCAGCCGATCGCCACGGCCTGCATTTGCCGGGCGGCCGAGAGGGATTGGCGCATGAACCAGTAGTGCCGGTAGGGCTGGTGGCGGAAAATGTCCAAAGAGGGTGTCAGCATGCGGTGGCGTCCTGTCTGCCCGCGCAAGCTATCCCTGTGTCTGCTGCAAAGGAATCCCCGACGCACATCAAGATGGATTGAGTTTGGGTGCGGCAAGCGGACCGGTTTACCGGGGCGGGAAATCCGGCCATGTACACGCCGGAACAGTCAATACGGGCGAACCACATGCTGACCTGGCGCCGTCATCGCAGTGCCCGAACCCGGCACGCACTCAAGTTTCGCGCCGTCAGCGGCCTTCTCAAAAGCCGTCTGTGGGCGCAGATCCTGCTGGCGATGGCCGGCGGGATTGCCCTGGGCGCGCTGCTGGCGCCCAGCGTGGGCTCTGGCCTGTCGGTCACGATTGCGCAGGCCGAGGAGCTGGGGCCCTGGCTGCGTCTGCCCGGAGCTGTTTTCCTCAACCTGATCCAGATGGTGGTGATCGCCCTTGTGACCTCCTCCATCGTGCTGGGGATTTGCGCATCCGGTGATGCGGCCATGCTTCGCCGGGTGGCCAGCCGGATCCTGCCCTATTTTCTGGTCACGACGACACTGGCCGTCCTGTTGGGGGTCGGGGTCGCCGTGGTGGTGGCGCCGGGGACGCTGGTCGATCCGGGTCTGCTCAACCAGATGCCGGCTGAGGCCCTGCCCGTGGCCGAGGAGAGCGCCAGCGCGGCGGTGCCGGGGTCGGACGTCATTGTTGAAGGCCTGGCCTCGCTCATCCCGGCCAATCTCTCGTCCGCCTTCCTGACCCAGAACATGCTGCAGATCGTGATCGCGGCGGCTTTGGCCGGTGTGGCCCTGGCCAGTCTGGACCGCGACCGGACGCGGCCGCTCATCCATCTGATCCAGGTGGTGCAGGAAGCCGCGCTGGTGATCGTCGGCTGGGCGATGCGCTTGGCTCCCATCGCCGTGTTCGGCCTGATCGCGGATTTCGTGATGCGGGTCGGCCTGTCCGCCCTGGTTTCTCTGTCGGCCTATATCCTGTCTGTCCTGGCGGGCCTGGTCCTGCTTTTGCTCGTCTATCTCGTGATTGTGCTTGTGCTCGGCCGACGTAATCCCGTGCGTTTCCTGCGCGACGTGCTGGATGCGCAATTGCTGGCGTTTTCCACCTCCAGCTCGGCCGCGACCATGCCGCTTTCGCTGAAGATCGCGGAGACGCGCCTGAAGGTCCGGCCCGCGATCAGCCGTTTCATCATTCCGCTGGGGGCGACGGTGAACATGGACGGGACGGCGCTCTACCAGACCGTGGCCGCGCTGTTCATGGCGCAGCTGTTCCAGGTCGATCTCTCGGTGGCGGATTTCATCCTCTTGGCTGTGACCGTCATCGGGGCCTCGATCGGCAGCCCGTCCACCCCGGGTGTGGGGATTGTGATCCTGACCGGCGTGCTGGCCTCGATCGGGATTCCGCCGGCCGGTGTTGCGGTCCTGCTCGGCGTCGACCGTATCCTGGACATGTGCCGGACGGCAGTGAATGTCACCGGCGACCTGACGGCCTGTACCGTGATGGATCGCTGGATCGGTGCGGCGGAAACGGAAGAGGTTGAATCTGTGGCGTCTGAAGAGGTGGCGCAGCAAACTGCGGAATAGGGCGAGACCATGCCGTTCATGTTCAGCCCGCATTCAGGCGGTTTGTTTTGGGATGCAATCGGCCGGAAAGACTGTTTGAATAGGGACATCTCACTAGGGGGAGATTGAGAATGAAACTTCAATTGATGACGGGCGTTGCCCTGGCTGCGACGCTTCTTGCCGCTCCTGCGATGGCGCAGGACCCGTCGGCTCCGCCGGCCTATGGTTCCACCCAGCTCAGCTCCGGTTTCACGCCTGACCCGATGTCAATCGGACTGCGGGCCGGCGGCGCGATCGATGCGAGCCAGGCCTCGGACATGTGCTGGGGCTATATCACCCATCAGCCGTCCTACAATCTGGACTTCGAGGCCGGGAATGCGTTTGACCTGTATTTCTCGGCGGCGTCCGATGTCGACACGGTCCTGGTGGTTCACCAGCCCGATGGCAGCTGGGCTTGCAATGATGATGGTGACGGGATCGGCCTGAATGCGGGCGTGATGATCGAGAACCCGCAATCGGGCACCTATAATATCTGGGTCGGTACCTACGGATCCGGTGCGGGCTATGAGCCGGCCATGCTCCACATTTCCGAGCTCGCCTTCTCGACCGAGAATATCTACTCGCAGTCGCCGGACGCGTCGATGGCGCCGGAATACGGCGCGACGAATCTGCGGGCGGGCTTCATGCCGGATCCGCGCACGTTCCAGGTCCAGGCTGGCGGCGATGTAAACCTGTCCCGCACGACCGGAACCTGTTGGGGCCACACCGATCAGGCGCCCGACCTGTGGGTCGATTATGAAGCCGATGGCGAGCACCGTTTTTACATCTCCATGGAGTCGGAGAGTGACACGACGCTGATGGTGGAAGGCCCCGGCGGCGACGTGTTCTGCAGCGATGACGAAATCGGTCTGAACCCGGGGATCCGCATCGATGAGCCGATGTCCGGCCGCTATGCGATCTGGGGGGCACGCTATTCCGATGGCGCCGATGTGCCGGCCACGATCTATGTGTCGGAGCTGGGCTATCTGGGCGAGGTGGATACGCCGCCCGTGCTGGATTACTCCCTGCCGTCCAATTATGGCTCGACCACGCTGACGGCCGGTTTTGCGCCGGACCCGTACAATGTGCCGATGCAGGCCGGCGGCGATGTGCCGGTGATGGAAGCGGTCGGTGGCAATTGCCGCGGCTATGCCACGACGGCCCCGGATTATGACATCACCTATGAGGCGGGCAGTTTCGACCTCTACATCTCTGCCACAGCAGATCGTGACGCGACCCTGATCGTGAATGCGCCGGATGGGTCCTGGTGGTGCGATGATGACAGCGCGGGCGATCTCAATCCGGGCCTCGTCTTCGACAGCCCGATGTCGGGACGCTACGACATCTGGGTCGGCACCTATTCGGAAGGACCGCTGGCCGATGCCACGCTGCATATTTCCGAACTGGGCTGGGGCAGCGAATTCCTGCCGAGCCCGCAGCTGGACTTCTCGCTGGAAAGCAATTTCGGCGGCGTCTCGCTGACCGGCGGCTTCACGCCGGACCCCTATATCGTCGAGCTGGTCGCAGGCGGCGATATCGCCGCGGAAGAAGGTGCTGACCAGTTCTGCCGCGGCTATGTCACGGCCCAGCCGGACTTCGAGCTCACCTTCGAGCCGGGCATGCTGGACCTGTACATCTCCGCCTTGTCCGACAGTGACACCACGCTGGTGATCAATGATCCGTCTGGCAATTGGGTCTGCAATGATGATGGTTCGGAGGGGCTCAATCCGGGCATTCATTTCGAAGACCCGCAGGCCGGTGTCTATGACATCTGGGTCGGGACCTATTGGGAAGGCGAGGGTGCTCCGGCGCAGCTGGCCATTTCCGAGCTGGGTTTCCTGCAGCCGGAATAATCCGGTCCAACCCGTGATCTGATGGGGGGCGGCTTTCGGGCCGCCCCTTTTCTTATGGTCGCTGATAAAAAATCAGTGCCGGGTGCTTCCAAAGTCAGAGATGTTATACTATATCATCTCGACCCAACCGGAATGGATATCCATGTCGCCGAGCCCCGACCCCCAGGTTTCAGACAAGAACGCCCCCCATGCGCATCGCAATACGCTGGATGCGACCGGGGTCGGCCTGTCTTTCATCTGCATGCTGCACTGCCTTCTGCTTCCGGCCGCCGCATCCGCAGCGCCGATGCTGGCACCGGAATTGGGTGAAGTCGTGGGTCTGTCCCATGACTGGCACCTGGTCCTGCTGGCGCTGGCAGCCCCGGTCTCGCTGATCGGTCTGGGCTGGGGTGTGCGCTCCACACAGGGCGGCTGGAAACTTTTCGCCGTCGGCCTGTTCGGCCTGGCTCTGATGGCCATTGGCGCCAGCCATATCGTGCCGCGCCTGGTGGAAACCATTCTGACCCTGACCGGTGTCAGCATTCTGGCCATCGCCCATTTCGTGAACTGGCGCATGCGCGGCCGTGCCGGTCATGACCACGAGCGGGATTGTGGTCTGTGCGAGCATGATCACGCCTGAAACCAGGCGCCTGCCAGACTCCCTTTCGCCCTTGCATTTGGTGCAATGGCGCGTATAAACCCCCGCTTCCAACACCAGCCGTCCGGGCCACATTCGACATGCCCGCCGGTTGAACCATCCACCGAGGCGCCTCGCGCACCTCTACGAAGGAGATGAAAATGTCGAAGATGAAGACGAAGAGCGGCGCCAAAAAGCGCTTCAAGCTCACCGCCACGGGCAAGATCAAGGCCGGCCAGGCAGGCAAGCGCCACGGCATGATCAAGCGTACTCCCAAGCAGATCCGCAACAAGCGCGGCCAGGTCACCCTGTCCCCGCAAGATGCGCGCATCGTCAAGAAGTACATCCCGAACGGCCTTTAAGCCGCGGTTTTCGAGCTAGGAGCACTTAGACATGTCTCGAGTCACGTCCGGTCCGGCGACCGCCAAACGCCACAAGAAAGTCATCAAGGCAGCCAAAGGCTATTATGGCCGCCGCAAGAACACCTTCCGCGCTGCCGTCCAGGCCGTGGAGAAGGCCGGCCAGTACGCTTACCGCGACCGCCGCGCCAAGAAGCGCAATTTCCGCGGTCTGTGGATCCAGCGCATCAATGCCGGTGCCCGCGAGCACGGCATGACCTATTCGGTCTTCATGAACGGCCTGTCCAAGGCTGGCATCGAAGTTGACCGCAAGGTCCTGTCCGACATCGCGATCCGCGAACCGGAAGCCTTCAAGGCCCTGGTCGACCAGGCCCGCGCTGCTCTGGCCTGATTGGTCAGACACGGAATTTGAAAAGGCCCGTCAGCGACACGCTGGCGGGCCTTTTTCTTTGGCTGCCGGGCCGGTTTCAGGTTTGAAGATAGTCCGGCAAGTCCTTCTCAACCCATTTGCGATGGAAGAAGTTCATCCGGCTGCGCACAGCGTGACGTTTGTCCTTGGCCAGATGCGCCCAGTCCTGTCGGGCAAAGGCGCCAGGTCCGTCTGAGATGAGCGCGTCAGCAGCCAAGGCGCGGACGCTCGAGGCGCGGTCGCGTGCGGCCAGTCGGAAAACAGAGGCGCGATCGCTCTGGCAGGTCACGGGGCGGTGATCGAGCACGGTCTCCACTTGTCCCGGCCGGGTCGAGCCGGCCGGTTTTCGACGGACCGGCCATCTCAGGGATCCTGTCAAAAGGGCCGAGACCGCCACCCGCCGGACCCCGGGCGCGGGTGCGTCCACCGCAAGCCGCTCCAGATGCTCGTCGAGCCAGTCAAAACGGGCCAGCGCCAGGACCATCCGTGTCGTTGGGCCCGGCCTGTGCTCCAGAAGACTGTCGATTGCCGCCTTTTGCGCCGCCGGAACGGACAGGATGAGGGACAGATTGCCGGGCTGGGCCGGAGCGGAGATGGCCCAGCGTGTCGAAAGCATGCGGCGCCAGGACGGCATTCGGCGGATGAGCGCGGGCAGCACGGCCTTCAAAAGCTCAGGCTCGAGGTCCGGCAGGACGGCTTTCAGCCTGTCCAGCGCCGTGTTCCGGACCTCATCGACCCAGTCATTGCAGCGCAGGCAAAGCGCGACAAAGGTGAAAGGCGTGAGGGTGTCGGCCGTCAGTTGTTCCAGGGCCGTTTGCCGGACATGGCCATTGCCGTGGAAGAGATAGGTGGGGAGCAAGTCGGGCTCGGCCTGGAGCGTGGCCTGCGTCAGGCGGACCAGTTCGGACGGTGAGCGTTCGAAGGCATCACGGTTCACCGGGAGGAGATGGGGGCGCAGGCGGTCATCCACCGCTTCCAGCGGAGCAGCGAGAACCCAGGACAAGGCTTTGCGGATCTCGGCGCGGCGCTCGGGCGAGCCGGCCGAAGGCAGGCGGTCGGCGTCCAGGCGGCTTGTTGCGACAGTTTGAGGGCGGGTCTCAGGCCGGCCCAGGCCCAGCCAGGATCGTATCCTGTTCCACATTGTTTCCCGTCCCCGAATTCCACCAAGCGTCACGCCTTTGCCGATCCTAGGCAGCCACTTCAGGCATCAACAAGTCCCCGGAATAGGGGAGGGGCCGCATTGCTGGCGACTTTCACCGCGCCATATGGTCGACACCCTTTGCATCAACCGCTAAATCCACCTCGACCGCGAGGGACGAAACGCTATGACCGACACTTCCAATCTCGACACGCTTGAAGCCGAGGTGCGCAGCCAGATCGATGGCGCGACCGATGAAGCCGGGCTGGACGCAGTGCGCGTCTCGGCGCTGGGCAAGAAGGGCTCCGTGTCGCTGATGATGCGTGAGCTGGGCAAGATGAGCCCGGAAGAGCGCCAGGTGATGGGCCCGGCCCTGAACGGGCTGAAGACGCGCCTGAATGATGCCATCGAGGCCCGCAAGGCCGATCTGGAAGCCGTGGCGCTGAATGCCGCCCTGGCATCGGAGACGGTCGATGTCTCCCTGCCGGTACGTCCGGAACAGACCGGCACGCTGCATCCGATCACCCAGGTGATGGAAGAGCTGGCCGTGATCTTTGCGGATATGGGCTTTGCCGTCGCGGAAGGTCCGGACGTGGAAGACGACTTCCACAATTTCACGGCCCTCAATTTCCCGGAAGGCCACCCGGCCCGCGATACTCAGGACACTTTCTTCATGAAGCCGGATGCCGAAGGGCTCCGGAAGGTCCTGCGCACGCATACCTCGCCGGTCCAGATCCGCACCATGCTGAAGGGCGACACCCCGATCCGCATCATCGCGCCGGGCCGTGTCTATCGCTGTGACTGGGACCAGACCCACACGCCCATGTTCCACCAGGTCGAAGGCCTCGTGATCGACAAGGAAACCCATCTGGGTCACCTCAAGGGCGTGCTGCTGGACTTCATCGCGGCCTTCTTCGAGACCGACCAGGTCGAGGCGCGCTTCCGGCCGCACCACTTCCCCTTCACCGAACCCTCGGCGGAGATGGATGTGCGCTATGAGCGCGTGGGCGATGCCGTGAAGGTCGGCTCTGGCGATAAATGGATGGAAATCCTCGGCTGCGGCATGGTCCACCCGAATGTGATCCGTAATTGCGGCCTCGACCCGGACGAATACCAGGGCTTTGCCTTCGGCATGGGCGTGGACCGTCTCGCCATGCTGAAATACGGCGCACCGGACCTGCGCGACTTCTTCAATTCCGACGTCCGCTGGCTGGCCCATTACGGCTTCTCGCCGCTGCTGCAGGCGAATTTGGCGACGGGTCTGAGCTGATCCTGATGTGGCGCTGGCTCTCCAATAACCACCAGACGCTGACAGGGATCGGCGCGATGCTTGTTGGCATCGCGGCGCTGTTTGTCGCCTGGGACCAGGGCCGGGTCATGCGGGCGCAACAGCATGGGGCCGTTTTCCCGGTGCTGCAGGTGGACGGGTTTGTCAGCAACACACCCAGCGAGGCCTCGCTGGGCATACGTGTGGCCAATAATGGTGTGGGGCCGGCCCTCATTGAGAGTGTCACCATCTATCATGACGGTGAGCGCCAGGCCGATCTGGAAGGCTATCGGGCGGTTCTGCCGCGCGGATATGATTTGTCCTGGTCCGGCCTGACCGGACGGGCCCTGGCGCCGGGCGAAATGGTCTCGCCGATCCGGATCAGCTGGGCCGCAGAGGACATCACACCGGACCAGCTCTACATGGCGGCATCCGAATGGGACCGCTGGGATTTGCGGGTTTGCTATTGCTCGGTATTCGGCCGGTGCTGGGAAACCTCGCCCGTCGGTGGGGCCCTCGCCGAGCGTGTGAACCAGTGCGCTCCGGCGCAAGACGACGTGTTTGAACGCCTGGGCGAGGCCGCCCCGGCGCAAGTGACGACAGAAACAAGCGAAACGGCCGATGCGCGGCCGGAGGAAACACAATGAAATTCCCGCTGTCCTGGCTGAAATACCATCTCGAAACGGATGCCACGCTCGACGAACTCGCCGAGGCCATGACCATGGCCGGGCTGGAGATCGAGGATATCGACAATCCGCTCGAGAAATTCGCCGATTTTTCAGTCTGTCACGTGATCGAAGCCGTCCAGCATCCCGATGCCGACAAGCTGCGTGTCTGCCGGGTGGCGACGAAGGATGGCGAGAAGCAGATCGTGTGTGGTGCACCGAATGCCCGCACCGGCATGTATGCCGTCTATGCCCCGCTGGGTGCCTATATCCCGGGCCTCGACTTCGCGCTGGACAAGAAGCCGCGCAAGATCCGCGGCGTGGAAAGCCATGGCATGATGTGTTCCGCCAAGGAGCTGGAACTGGGCGAGGATCATGACGGGATCATCGACTTGCCGGAACCGTTCGAAGTGGGCACGCCGGCTGTTGTGGCGCTGGGCCAGGACGACCCGGTCATCGATTTCGAAGTGACGCCGAACCGGCCGGACTGGCTGGGCGTGCGCGGCATAGCCCGCGACCTCGCCGCCACGGGTATCGGCACACCCAAGACGCACGACATCCAGGACGTTCCCGGCAGCTTCCCTTGTCCGGTCACGGTTGAGCTGGACTGGCCGGAAGCCTGTCCGGTGTTCGCCGGCCGGGTGATCCGCGGCGTGAAGAATGGCGAAAGCCCGGACTGGTTGAAGAAAGCGCTGAAATCGATCGGCCTGCGTCCGATCAACTTCCTCGCCGACATCACCAACATGATCTCCTATGACCGTTGCCGTCCGCTCCACGTCTATGACCTGGCGAAGCTGGACGGCCCGATCCGCGCGCGCCGGGGTGCCGGTGAGAGCGACAAGTTCGAGGCGCTGGACAACAAGGAATACGTGCCGGGCGAAGACCAGTGCGTGATCGCCGACAACAGCCATTGTCTCGGCTTCGGCGGGATCATGGGCGGCACTTATTCCGGCGTGTCGGCCGAGACCACGGACGTCTTCATCGAGAGCGCCTGGTTTGATCCGCTGATCACCCGCGCGACCGCCAAGGCGACCGGGATCGACAGCGATGCCAAATACCGCTTCGAACGCGGCGTGGATCCGGCTTCGGTGAAGGCCGGTATCGAACAGGCCAGCGAGCTGATCCTGAAATTCTGCGGCGGCGAAGCCTCCGAGACGGTTGTGTTCGGCGAAATTCCGAACCCGCCGGCGGATATCCAATTCCCGCTGTCGGAAGTGAAGCGCCTCACGGGCCTCGACCTGCCGCGCGCCGAAATCGTGCGCATTCTGGAGACGCTGGGCTTTGCACCCAAGGGTGAAGGCGATGTCCTCACCGTGGGCGTTCCGTCCTGGCGGATGGATTGTTCGCAGAAAGCCGATCTGGTCGAGGAAGTCGCCCGCATCCACGGTTTCGACAAGCTGGATGCCGTCTCCCTGCCGCGTCCGCCCGTGCGCCGCGAAGCGCCGGCGACGCCGATGCAATTGCGCGCCCGCTATGCCCGCCGGGCCCTGGCAGGCCGCGGCTATTCGGAGGCGGTGACCTGGTCCTTCTGCGAGAAGAGCCAGGCGGCCCTCTTTGGTGGTCATGGTGACGGTCTGGAACTGGACAATCCGATCTCGTCGGAACTGGACGTAATGCGTCCGACGGCACTGATCCATCTGCTGACGGCCATGCAGGCCAATACCGACAAGGGTCAGGACGATCCGCGTCTGTTCGAGGTGGGACCGGTCTATCTGAGCGATGCGCCGGACGGACAGCGTCTGGTCGCAACGGGCGTGCGTCCGGTTGAGGCCGGTCGCCATTGGGCCGGGACACGTGTTCCGGATATCTTCGATGTGAAGGCCGATGCGCTGGCAGCCCTCGCAGCGGCCGGGGCCCCGGTCGACAATCTCCAGGTCGCGGCCGAGGCGCGTGACTGGTGGCATCCGGGCCGCTCCGGTGTTCTGCGCCTTGGGCCGAAGAATGTTCTGGCCGAGTTCGGCGAGATCCATCCGGCCATCCTGAAGGCGCTGGACATTGATGGCCGCGTGCTGGCCTTCGAGATCGTGCTGGACAATATCCCGCTGCCTAAGAAGTCTTCCGGCCTGAAGGCCCGTGCCCAGCTGGACCGGGCGGAGCTGACGCCGGTGCGCCGCGACTTCGCCTTCCTGGTCGACAAGGCCGTGGCCGCCGATGCCCTAGTGCGAGCCGCCAAGGGCGCTGACAAGGCGCTGATCTCTGGTGTCACCGTGTTCGACACCTATGATGGCAAGGGCGTGCCGGAGGGTCAGGTCTCGCTGGGTATCGAAGTGACGCTTCAGCCCAAGGACAAGACGCTGACCGATGAGGAGATCGACAAGGTCGCCGCGGCCATCGTCTCCAAGGTGGAAAAGGCAACCGGCGGCAGCCTGCGCGGCTGAGCCGATGGCCTGGACCCTGCCGCCGAAGGAGGAACAGCGCCGCTTCGTGATTGACGCGGTGCTGGCCGACCCGCTGGCGGTGCGGGTGCTGGAAGGCGCACGGCGGCTAGGGCTGCCGGATCACGCCCTGATGGCAGGGGCTGTCTACAAGGCAGTCTGGAATGCGATGACAGGCCGGCCGCCGGGCCACGGTATCAATGATTATGACCTCGCCTATTTCGACAGCTCGGATTTGAGCTGGGAGGCCGAGGACGCCGTGATCCGCCGCGCCGAACCGGAGTTTGCCGGTTTGCCTGTGCCGGTTGAGGTCTGCAATCAGGCGCGGGTGCATCTCTGGTTCAACGAGAAATTCGGGACAGAGCGGGCTCCCCTCAAAAATACCGAAGACGCCCTCCGGCATTTTGCTTCGCTTACCCATGCCGTGGCGCTTCGTCTGGATGAGACAGGCGAGGAGGACCTTCTCGCACCATGCGGTCTGGACGCGGTGTTTTCCCGCACCGTCAAACCGATGCCGGGTGTCGCCAATCCAGAGGGCTGGAACCGCAAATGCGATTCGCAAAAACAGGTCTGGCCCGAGCTGGATTTCGTCTACGCTGACGTCTGACGCGAATTGTTCGGGCAAAATTCCCCTCCTGCGCGAAATCAAAATATTCCCGCACTGATTGAGCGAAATTCTTTGAAAATCCCGCCTTGCGCGTATGGCGGTCGCGCTTTGCCACCGCTAGTATGGTTAACCAAGAGTGAAGGTGACCGGTGCGGTGGGGCGCTCCGGTATTGGTGGGATCAGACATGGTGGAACGCGTAACAGCGCTACTCGCTCAGGCGGCGGCGACCATTCTGGTCGTCATCGGCCTCGTCGCTGTTCTCGCCTTCACGCATTCCCAAGCCTATGAAGCCGGTTATTGCGCCACGCGCCATTGCCCGGAGGGGGAAAGCCGCTCGCCGGCCTGGTGGCCCTTTGGCCAGCAAACCCGCCGGACAACGCCGTCCGATCCGGATCGGGTGGTGATCCGGCCGGGCGATTATGGGGCCGGTGACCGCTATTATGCAGACCCTGACCCGCGCGATGGCTATGTCCAGGGTGGGAATGATTTCAGTGGCCTGCCGCCAAGCGGCACAATCACCTATCCCGGTTCCGACACGTACAGCGATACCGGTTCCGACCGTGCTTCCGGCTCATCGGGCTCCGGTTTCAGCTTCCCGCTCGGCGCGGGCGCGTCGGGCCTGGGATCGAGCTATCGCCGCCCAAGCTTCTACAGCTATGACCCGGGCGGGCGGATTTGTGCGTCGCGTTCCTATGGCGTGGCCGATGCGGATATCGCGCGATGCTGGCTCAATGTCGGCGATGCCTACCAGGCCGTCGGGCGGATCGAGGATGCCCGGGACGCTTGGGACCAAGCCTTGCTGATCGGGTCAACGACAGGCGGATCGCAATCCTCCCTGACGGCCCATCGCCGTCTCCAGGCCGCGATCCTGGAACGCTCCTGTCCGACCACACCGCAATCCCTGGCCCGGATTGCCTATGGCTTCTCCGAGACCGAGGATGATGGCGACATCATTGAGCTGGAACAGCGCCAGCGTGCCCTTTCGGCCCTGGGCTATTATCCGGGTGATGTCGACGGAAGCTATGGCCCGATGACCCGGCGCTCCGTCCGGGATTTCCAGGGTGATATGGGATTTGACCAGACCGGCGCCCTGACACCGTCGGAAACCGTCACCCTGATGTGCCATGCCGCGCTGACCGCACGCGATACGCATGCCCAGAATCTTCTTGGCATCATGTTCGCGACCGGTCTGGGCCTGGAGCAGAATATCGACACGGCGCTGGAATGGCTGGAATCAGCGGCTGAGCGCGGTCATGGCGGCGCCAATTTCAATCTTGCCCTGATTTATGGGACCGGCACGGTGCAGGGCAGCTACCGCCTGTGCGGCATCGTGGAGAGCCCGGAACGTGCCGAGAGCTATTTGCGCCAGGCTGCTGAGCTGGGGCATCCGCGCGCCGTCGCGCTGCGCCAATATGCCGGGCGCCGGGGTACACCCGCTGAGCGGTGGTCACGCATTTCCGAGCAATTGCTCACAGAAGCCGAACGTACTGGCGATCGCTTCTATCTCGCCTGGCAGAGGCGGGTGGATGAGATGAGACGCGCCAATGGCGCAGAATTGAACCTGCCGGGCTGTTATCAGGCAGCGCTGGACGGTCAGGCCTCCGCAGGCGGTGGCGAGACCTCCGGCTCGGCGGAGCGGTAATCCAGGAAGGACCTGTGTGATGAGAAAACTGGCAGTCCTGCTGATCGCGACGGCGGCCGTGTCCGCCTGCGAGCATAGTCAATCCCGGCGGCCGCAACCGCCGCAGAACCAGGCTGCCGGCCCCGCGCGGCCGATGCGCCCGCCCATGCAGGACACGGTCCAGCCCGCGATCGACATGTGCATGGTCGAAACCCTGGCCGAACAGCGTCTGGCCATGCTGGAGGAAGTGCATGGCTATCGCGAGGCCATCGGGTCGACCGCATCCTCCCGCGCCAATGTGGCTGACACGGAAACGCAGGAACTGATTGCTGCCTTTGAAACCGATCTGGACGCCTCCTACCGCTTCGCGACGGCCTCCTGCCGAACCTATAATCGCTGTCTGCAAGTCAACCGGTTCGAGGAAGCCAGCTGCCAGGATACCGCCTCGCTCTGGCATGACAGCCAGGACCGTTTCCATGATCTGTCGGAACGCCTCTCGCTGGTGCGTGAGCGTATTGCCAGTGATTGCCAGTCCTGTGGTCCGCGCCGTAGCGGTCCGTCGCAGCCGGCACCGGAGCGCCGGCGGCACACGCATGAAAGCGATGATCTGATGGGGTCGGTCTTCTCAACCGGAGGCGACGGCCACTAGCCGGTCTGGCAGGGCTCGTCATGTGAATGCCCGGATGGGCTGCAGGCTGTCCGGGCATGCCGTCTTTCGTGCAGGGCCTTGCCGAGGATCTGCACGGCAGATGACACAAACAGGCCTGCCATCAGGCCAGCCACGATCACGTCCGGCCAGTGCGTACCAGACCAGGCGACCAGTCCCGCCGAGGCAAATACGGCGATATTCCCGATCGCATCATTGCGCGAGCACAGCCAGACCGAGCGGACATTGGCATCGCCATTGCGCCAGCGGACCAGGATGAGGACGCTGGCCAGATTGGCGGCCAGGGCCAGGAGCGCGATGCCGCCCATGAGGCCGGCGTCGGGCTCGGTCGAGACGAAAGCCCGGTAGAGCGCCAGCGCCAGGATGAGTGCGCCCATGACAAACAGGCTGGCCGCCTTGAGAAGCGCGGCATTGGCGCGCCACAGGGCCGGTTTTCCGATCACGAAGAGCGAGAGGCTGTAAGTCGCCGCATCGGCCGCGAAATCAAGGGCATCGGCTTTCAGGGCCTGGGAATGGGCCGCCGCACCGGCCAGCATTTCCACGACAAACAGGCCGGCATTGATGGCAATGACAATCCAGAGCGCGCGGCGGAAGGCCGGCGAGGTTCCGTCGAATTCAGTGTCATGATCGCAGCAGCCGGACACGACGCACTCCTTGATTCCCGTCAGCTTTGAGAGCCTAATTCCTCTAGCGACTAGAGGTTCAAGGGCAAAATGTCAGATATGTCGATTGGCCGCCTGTCCGGTCTGTCGGGCGTGAAGGTTCCGACCATCCGCTATTATGAATCCATCGGCATGCTGGAAGCGCCGCCGCGATCGCCGGGAGGGCAGAGGCGGTATGGGGATGCGCATCTGGAGCGGTTGCGCTTCATCCGGCATGGGCGGGATCTGGGATTTGGCCTGGATGATCTGCGGGCTTTGCAGGACTTGTCCAACAGGCCGGACCAGTCCTGTGAGGAGGCGGATCGGATTGCGCGGCGCCAATTGCTCGATGTCGAACGCCGGATCGCCGGGCTGGAAGCGGTGCGTCACGAGCTGCTGCGCATGGTGGAGCGGTGCTCGCATGGTGTGGTGGATGAGTGCCGGGTTATCCAGACCCTGTCGGACCATGCCCTGTGCGAGCACGAGCATGGCGAGGATCAGACCGTCTCGAAAGCCGGATGATAGCTGACCAGCGCGGCCTGGTCGGGCAGGGCGTGATTGCCGAGGGGTTTGATCATGAAAGCTTCGGCATGATCGCCCTCCGGATCGCCATCCCAGCGCCAGTTGATGACCGAAGCCGGCTGGAAGCCTGAACGGGAATAATAGGCCGGATCTCCCAGCACGACACACCAGGGCACGCCGAGCGTGGTGAGGAAGGTGAGACCGTGCTCGATCAGGGCCGAGCCTATCCCCCGTTTCTGGTGTTCTGCCGTGACCGCCATGGGGGCCAGGCCGATGCCGTAGAATTCCGTACCGGCCGGGGACAGGGCCTGAACGGGAGAGAAGAAAATCGTGCCGACAATCCGGCCATGATCCTCCGCCACGAGTTCCAGCGTGTCCTGGTCGGCGGCCCGCAGGCAGACAACCAGACGCGCTTCCTCCGGCCCCGGAAAGGCTGACTTCAGCAAGGAATCTATGCCGGGATAATCAGCCTCGTCGGCGGCGCGGATCTGCATGATGTGTCAGGATCAGAAGGGCAGCCAGGCGCGGCGGCGCGTATAGGCGAGATAGCCGACATTGGCCCCGGCGCGCAGGCCGACACCCGAGCGGATGGGTGCCAGGGTGATCTCATCGGCGCGCTGATAGTTCACACCCAGACCGGCGATGAAATAGGCCGAACCCTCAACGCCCGGAAAGCGCTGATAGAGCCGGTCGGTATCATTGAGATTATAGACCAGGACGAAGACGCGGCTGGCATTGCCGCCGGCATCGAAACCGATCGACGGACCGCGCCAATAAACCTTCTCGCGCTCACCGGATTTCATCGTGAGATAGCCTTCGCCATAGCGCAGGCCGATCCCGGCCGCAGCGGCGACTTCCTCACCGGCCACATAGCCCACAGGACGGCCCAGATCGGAGAAAACGCGTTCCAGCACGCTGGCCGCCGCCTCGGCGGTGACGCCGAAGAAGTCGGACACGGCATCCACAAGCTCGTCCTGGGAATAGGTGTCGACGGGTTCGGAATACTGGCTGGGCTGACCGTAATCGGGGTCCTGGGCCTGGGCATCCGGTGTCAAACCGGAGGACAGGGTGAAGGTCAGGCTGATACCGGCAACCAGGCTGGCAAGGGCTCGCATCGAAACTCTCCGTTCGCGGCTCTGTAGGCTTGCATGTCTGCACGCCGACTATGGCGAGACAGCGGCGAAAGGGTTGAGGCTTGGTTAAGATCGGGCCGTCGGGCTGGCCAATCCGGCAAAAATCGGCGCAGCATGGCGTCAGGGGAGAAACATGGCCGATATCCACCAGCATGATGTGATCATTATCGGGGCCGGGATGAGCGGACTGCGCGCCGCCCAGCTTCTGTCCGAGCGCTATGATGTCTGTGTCCTGGAAGCCCGGGACCGGGTCGGCGGACGGGCCCTGTCACACACGTTTGAAAACGGGGACAGTGTCGATGTTGGCGGGCAATGGGTCGGGCCTGGACAGGACCGTCTCTACGCCCTGATCGAGGCGATGGGGATGACAACTTATCCCCTCTGGGACACGGGCGACCGGCTGATCCTGAGCCGGGACCGGCTGAGCACATACAGGGGGACAATCCCCAAGCTCGCGCCGCATATCCTCCTGAATATCCACTGGATGATGACGCGGTTCGACGCGATGGCGGCCCAGATCGATCCGGCCCAGCCCTGGGCGCATCCCAGGGCGCAGGAATGGGATAGCCAGACCGTGGCGGAATGGATGCGCAAGCATGCCCTTTCACGTCGGGCCTTCGAGATTTTCGCGGTCGGGATCGGCGCGGTCTTCGCGGCCGAACCGCATGATGTCTCGCTCCTGCATGCGCTTTTCTATGCCAGGGCCGGGACCTCGCTGGACAATCTCGTCTCCACCACGGGCGGGGCCCAGCAGGACCGGGTGCATGGGGATATGGCGGGCCTGGCCACGCGGATAGCGGACGGGCTGGGCGAGCGGATCCGGCTCAATGAGCCGGTGCGCCTGATCGACTGGTCCAAGGGTCTTCGCGTGGAAACCGACCGGGCTATCCATCATGCAAGGCGGGGGATAATGGCGATCCCGCCGAGCCAGGCGATGCGGATCCGCTATGCGCCGGACCTGCCGGCAGGCCGGGCGGGGCTGTGGCTGCGCATGCCGCCGGGGGCCTGCATCAAGTGTATCGCCCAGTACGAGGCCCCGTTCTGGCGCGAAGAAGGCCTTGCCGGTCAAGCGGTTGGGCCGGAGCTGACCGTGCGCGTGACCTTTGACAATACCGAAGAGGGCAAGACGGCGGGCCAGCTTTTGGGCTTCATTGAGGGCAATGAAGCGCGCAAATGGTCGGGCCGTGACTCGGAGGAGCGAAAGGCCGCCGTGCTGCGCGCATTCAGCGCTTATTTTAATGAAAAGGCGCTGCATCCCATTGATTATGTGGACCATGACTGGACGGCCGAGCCCTTTTCGCGCGGTTGCTATGCCGCGCTGATGGGACCGGGTGTGTGGACCGCCTATGGCGAACATCTCCGCCAGCCGCTGGGGTCGCTCCACATGGCGGGGACAGAGACGGCGACATCCTATTTCGGATATTATGAGGGCGCCCTCGACGCGGCCGAGCGGGCGGTGGCGGAAGTCAGTCGCGCGCTGGAGGCGGGCTGATGTGTGACACGCTCGCCATCCGCTCCGGCGCCTCGGTCTTCTTTGCCAAGAATTCCGATCGTGAGCCGAAGGAGGCCCAGCGGGTCGAGCGGCATGCGGCGGTGACGGGCGATACGGCCAGGACCGTGCGCTGCACCCATATCGAGATCGACCAGGTGCCGGACCGGCAGGCGACAATCCTGTGCCGGCCCGACTGGATGTGGGGCGCGGAAATGGGGGCGAATGCCGCCGGGGTCGTGGTCGGCAATGAGGCGGTGTTCTCCAAGCATGTGATGCGCCGGGGTGCGGCCCTGCTGGGCATGGATCTGGTGCGGCTGGCCCTGGAGCGCGGCTCGACGGCGCATGAGGCGGCCGGCACGATCATCCATCTGCTGGAAACCCACGGCCAGGGTGGACCGGCCGGCTTCAAGGACAAGCTCTTTCGCTATGACAATTCCTTCCTGATTGCCGATGCGCGCGACATCCTCGTGCTGGAGACCTGCGGCCGCGAGTGGCGCCTGCAGCGCCTGGCCGACCGGGCCTCGATCTCCAATACCTATTCCCTGACCGGACCGGTCACGATGCAGTCCGAGGGCGCGCCGGAGGACGGGTTCGGCGCGAAGGATGAAACCTGGCTGATGCGCACTTTCGGCAAGGCCCGCGAGCGGCAGGCTTGTACGATGGCCGGGCTGGAAGCCATGGCCGAGCCGGGACTGGTGCCGATGGCCGCCCTGCTGCGCAGCCATGATCGCGGGACCGGGTTTGAAAAGGGCTCGACCGCGGATGTCTGCATGCATGCCGGCGGCCTGCTGCGGCCGCACGCCACCACGAATTCCATGCTGGCCCTGCTGACACCAGGCGAGCCGCCGCGTCTGGCCTTCACCGGCACGATGACGCCCTGTGTCTCCCTCTTCCGTCCGGCCGGTTTTGACGGCGAATGGAGCGTGTTCGACCCGACCCTCTGGGAGCGCGGCGCCGAACAATCCCGCCGCCTGGCCGGAGACCGGGAGGCGCGCCAGTCCGTGCAGGCCCGGATCGCGGCGGCGGAGCACCGGGTTCTGGCCATGATCGAGGCCGGCCGGACGGATGTGGCCGAGGAATTGGTCCGCGCCTGGGATTCGCATGAATTGGGGTTGGTTTAGGGGCGCGCGGGCAGTGGTGTGTGGACCGATTTTATCGGAGGATGACTGGTGCGAAATGAATCTAAATGCTGATGATATCAAGCTGCGTGGGAGGCCAGGTTGAATAGGCGGATAGTAATTACGCTTCTTAAGTGTGTTGTTGTATTGCATTTATTTATCGCAATACCCGCGGATTTCATCCTCGCAATGAACAGTGAGAGGGGTGAATTCACGCTTTGCCACTTTTCGCCATTGGCAAGCGGTTGTTATAATTATTGGATTGCATTTTTGTGGCTCGATGCCATCCCATTGGTCATAATGGCCTCTACTATAGTATTGTATTTGTTGAGGTCGAGGGGGGATAGTGTTTGATTTAGAAAAACAGGGGCGCACACCCATTAGCGAGGTCGGAGTTCTGGTTCGCATGATCCGAGCCGAAGCCTTGCGAGCGTTCCTGCGTGGTCGCAGAATAAAGAGTGTAAGCACCAATATTTTCAGAATGTGTTGAAGTGTGGGAACCCTGTGATGAATGCCGATGTCCTCATCGAGGCGATTGAAAAATTAGAAGCAGCTTGCTCTTGCTCTATTCCTCAACAGTACAGGATTTTTCTTTCAAATGCGGGTTCCGTGAAGCCCGCGGGTTGCGTCATTGATATTCCTGGCATGCCTGGTTCGCCAACAGATATTGATTCGTTGTTTAGCGCTTATGGGGTGAGGGATTCTGATGACGTGTTGTGGAACTATAAAACTATCACACAAGAGTATCCGGATTGTCCCAATGTTCTACCCATCGGGTCCGACTCCGGTGGGGGAATATTCGCAATAGATCTGAATATGCAGGGTTATGGATCCATTTTGTTTATAGATTTATCGGCCTCTCCAGTTGAGAGTTATTTTGTTTGCTCGGATTTCGCGGCATTCCAATCAAAGCTCGAGGCGGGTGGTGATCAACGAGCATGATGGTTCACTCTGGATGATGGCTTTCAAGAACTTTTCAGTGACGCTCAGGAACGCTCTCAAACGACGGGGTTTTAGCGAGCGGAGAGTGGACCTTGGATGGTTTCAACGGATCTTGGGTTCCCAAGACCGTGGATGGTTGTTGTTGAAGAATGACGACAAGTGCTTCGTCGGGCGTGAGCGCGACTATTGGATGTTCACCTACGCATCCTCCGAAGACGCAAGCCGTGACATTATCGAGGAGATGGGCGTGGGCATCGATGTCGGTGAAGACGGAAGGCATGTCGATTCAGAGGGATTGAATGAATTGACTGAATGGGTGCGTGCCCACTTTTGAAAAAAAACGGGAACACATACCCATCAGCGAGGTCGGACTTCAGGTTCGATTGAGCTAGGCTGAAGCTTTGCGAATGCCCCTGCGTTGACGCGAGATTTATCCTGAGGAAACCGGGACTTCCCCCTCTCCCGGCGCATGCGCGCCACCCTCTCCCAAGGGAGAGGGGGTGCTGAAATCGGCTCCACTTATCCCCACCCCCAAAACCTGTGAGACACTTCTCCTCGACTTCCGGGAAGAGAGGCATGAGCTCAGTCCCTTGTGCCCGGAGGTTTGCGGAGCCTGTCCGCGCGAAGGGGTGACATCCTGAGCACCGGCAGGGCGTCCGGCCCGGTCTGACGGCACTAAACGCCCGACCCGAATACCGGCCGGATTGGAAACGGGGGCGAGAGCGTTCGGGAAATCTCCGCGTGCGGGAGGCAAGTGCCTGTCACACACACTTAGAAAACACGCCGGCAGACAGTCGCCGGCCTCCCGCACACCTCTCATACCTCCAAGGTGAAAACCTGTGGAGCTTCGCCCTCTTTCTGAAGCGTATTGTCTTGTCATCCCGGATGGATGCCCGGCCTTGAGCCGGGCGTAAGTCCGGGACCCATTTGCGCCCCGTGGCACGATAGGTCCCGGCTCTATGCCCCGCTTTCGCGGGGCGGAAGCCTGCGCCCGCGAAGGCGGGTGGCCGGGATGACAATCAGAAGCTCTTGTTCGGGAGAAAGAGGACCCATACCCCGCACCCCCGCATTTTCCCCGGACTTGTTCCGGGGCCAACCGAAGGTGCCGCATCCTCATCCTATGAAAAGGCGGAACGCACCGTCGGCCCCGGGACTGCGCCCGGGGGAAATGGAGGTGGGGGCACCCCCACCTAATCCCCAATCCGCAGCACCGAGATCGACGCGCCGTCCACATCCCCAGCGACCCGGTGCGTGTTGCCCTCGACCAGGATGTTGGCGCCGTCGGATCCCAGATCCCACAGATATCCGCGCAGGAAGGCTGTGACGCCCTGGCGGGCGCCGGCGGTGTTGAGGCGGCCGGCGAGGGAGTAGGTTTGCCAGGCTTCGCCTTCGGTGAGGCGGCCGGCATCGGCTTGGTCGGCGTCGGCGGGCCAGCCGGTGGTGTAGCCGCCCCAGGGCTGGGTCCAGACGCCGGAGGGCTGGAGGAAGGCGGGGACGGCAATGAAATCGGCCTGGTTTTCGGTGAGCGGGGCGTAGGCGTCCGGGTGCCAGCTGTCGGCGCAGATGAGGACGCCGAGGCGGCCGGCCGGGGTGTGGAAGACCGGGATGTCCTGCGGTGTGGCGGCGGCGGTGAAGCCGGCTTCGTCGGGGATGGGGTGAAGCTTGCGCACAAGGCGGTCATGGACGCGTCCGTCCGGCGCGAAGACGGCAGAGACATTGTAGAGCGGACCATTGCCGGGGCGGATCTCGCCCTCGATGACGGAGGGGTCCGGCAGGACGATGGAGCCGGCGACAATGGTGACGCTGAATTCGCGGGCGAGATTGGCAAAGACGGATTGATAGTCGTGCGCCATGCGATGGGCGCGCATGCGGAAGACGGCGGCGGCGAAACGGTCGTCTTCGTTTGAGCGCGCCAGGGCGAGGGCGAAGGGCACAGGATTGGCGAGGATGAGATGGGCCATCGCGCCGGTTGTGCTGTTGGCGGTGAAGCTGAATCGCGGTGCGCGTGAGGCGACCAGCCAGGTGCCGACATGCTCGGGAAAGACGATGATCGAGCCCTGGCCGAGATGACCGGCGATCTGTGCCTCGCGCAGATAGGCGGCCAGATGAAGCTGCAGACGGTCCGGCGATTGGTAATGGCGTTCATCCAGCCAGGGCTGGATGGCGACCAGATGGGCCGCGGGTGCGGAGGGCAGTGAGCGGGCCGGCAGGCGCAGATCGGACGGGGGCTCCAGCGCGGAGGGCGTGCGGTAGATGCCCCACAGGCCTGCCAGGACCAGGGTGAGGAATGCCAGGATGAAGCCGGTTTTCACGATGCGCTGTCCTTTTCCGGACGGCAGGATTGGCGCTTCCTCGATCCGGATCAAGCCTCACCGCCGGGGCGCTGGCAGAGCTGGCAGGAAAAGATGGTGAAATCTTCATTTTCGCGACATGCCCAGTGCCGTTAGTCTCCCGGCAAACTCCAGGGGAGCACTTTGAATGCGTAAATTGATGATGACGACGGCCAGCCTTGCCGCCCTCCTTGCCACGGCCTGTTCGCCGCAGGCGGCCGAGGATACAAGCGTGGCTGAAACCCATGAGACCGCCATGGCTGAGGACATGTCCGCCACCGACGTGATGTCGACCAATCCGCTGCTGGCGGAATGGACCGGGCCTTATGGCGGTGTGCCGAATTTCCAGACGGCCAGCCTGGACGATCTGCGTGAGGCGCTGGAAGCCGGCATGGCGGCCAATCTCGCCGAGATCGATGCCATCGTGAACAATCCGGAAGCGCCGACCTTCGAGAACACGATCGTCGCCATGGAGCGTGCCGGTGATCCGCTGGGCCGCGTCTTCTCCTATTGGGGTATCTGGTCGGCCAACATGTCGTCGCCGGAATTCCGCGCCATCCAGGGCGAGATGATCCCGGCCCTGTCGGCCTACCAGTCCCAGATCACCCAGAATGAGGCGCTGTTTGAGCGCATCCGGGCGGTCTATGAGGGCGAGGAAATGGCGACGCTGCGTCCGGATCAGCAGCGTGTTGTCCAGCTGACCTATGACGGCTTCGCCCGCAATGGTGCCACGCTGGAAGGCGAAGCTGCCGAGCGCTATGCCGCGATCAATCAGCGCCTGGCCGAGCTGCACACGACCTTCTCCAACAATGTCCTGCACGACGAGGAAAACTACGTCACCTATCTGAGCGCCGATCAGCTGTCGGGCCTGCCGGAGGGTTTCGTGCAGGCGTCCGCGGCCGCTGCAGCCTCACGCGGACGGGAGGGCGAGTATGCCATCACCAATACGCGTTCCTCGATGGATCCTTTCCTGACCTTCTCGGATGAACGCGATCTGCGCGAGACGGTCTGGCGGAATTATTACAGCCGCGGCGATAATGGCGATGAGTACGACAATAACGCCATCATCACGGAAATCCTGACCCTGCGCGATGAGCGTGTCGGCCTGCTGGGCTATGACAATTACGCCTCCTGGCGTCTGGAAGACCGGATGGCCGGCAATCCGCAGAATGCCATGGATCTGATGGTTCCGGTCTGGCAGGCCGCGGTCGGCCGGATCGAGGAAGAAGTCGCCGACATGCAGGCCCTGGCCGATGCGCGCGGTGACGGCATCACGATCGCGCCGTGGGATTACCGCTATTACGCCGAGAAGGTCCGCCAGGACCGCTATGCGCTCGACAGCGATGAGGTGAAGCAATACCTGCAGCTGGATAATCTGCGCGAAGCCATGTTCTACGTGGCCGGCGAGCTGTTCGGCTTCGAATTCCGCGAACTGCCGGAAGGCGAAGTCTCGGTCTGGCATCCGACCGTGCGGGTCTGGGAAGTCACCGCCCGCGATAGCGGCGAGAATGTCGGCCTGTGGTATCTCGATCCCTTCGCCCGCCAGGGCAAGCGCTCCGGCGCCTGGGCCAATTCCTTCCGCTCCCACACCACTTTTGATGGCGAGCAGAATGTGCTGGCCACGAACAACTCCAACTTCATCGAGGGTGCGCCGGGCGAACCGGTCCTGGTGTCCTGGGATGATGCGGAGACCTTCTTCCACGAATTCGGCCACGCCCTGCACTATCTCTCCTCGAACGTCGCCTATCCGACGCTCAATGGCGGGGTGCGGGACTACACCGAATTCCAGTCGCAGCTGCTGGAACGCTGGCTGCTGACCGATCCGGTGATCGAGAATTACCTGGTCCATGTGGAAACCGGCGAGCCGATCCCGGCGGAACTGGTCGAGCGCATCCGTGCGGCGGCCAATTTCAACCAGGGCTTCTCGACGGGCGAATATCTGGCCTCGGCGCTGATGGACATGGTCTATCACACGACCGAGCCGAGCGAGATGTCCGATCCGGACACGTTCGAGCGCGAGACCCTGGCCGAGCTGGGCATGCCGGACGAGATCGTCATGCGTCACCGCTCGCCGCACTTCGGTCACGTCTTCTCCGGCGAAGGCTATTCGGCCGGCTATTACGGCTATATGTGGGCTGATGTGCTGACCTCGGATGCCGCAGAGGCCTTCGAGCAAGCGCCGGGCGGGTATTACGACCCGGAAGTGGCCGGCCGTCTGGTCGACTATCTCTTTGCCCCGCGCAATGCGATCGACCCGGCTGTGGCCTATCGCGAATTCCGCGGCCGCGATGCCGATCCGGCTGCGCTGATGCGTGATCGCGGCTTCCCGGTGCCGGAGGGCATGGGCGACAGCGAATAGGATCGCTTCAAGTCTGAATGGGAAAGGGCGCTCCGTCGGGGCGCCCTTTTCTTTTGGGGATCAGTCAGGGAATTCGACGTAGCGCCAATAACAATCGACCAGTTCCAGGGCGGCCTCGAACTCCATGCCGGCGCGGGCCTTGAGGATGTAGGCGGCGACATTGTGCTCGTAGGCCTCCGCCCGGTCGCGTTCGGCATTCGACGTGGTCAGCACCATGATGACGGCGGAATGCAGGACCGGGTCGGCGCGGACCTCGGCGAGGAATTCCAGCCCGTTCATGACGGGCATGTTGAGATCAAGCAGGATGATGAAGGGCGCCCGTACCGTCACGCCGTCGGTCTTGCCGCGTAGCATGTCGAGCGCTTCCCTGCCATTGCGCGCGCGGATGACCGGGTTCGCCAGACGGCGCTTGGTCAGGCTGCGTTGGACAGCTTCGGCGTCGATATCATCATCCTCGACGAGGAGGATGGTGACGACGCGCGGCGGGATGCCGGTCTCAACCATTGGGGAACTCCAGAATGAAACGACTGCCCCGGGCGAGGCCGGGATTGGACTTCAGCGTAATCGTGCCGTCCAGACGGGCAACCGCTTTTGCGACAATGGCCAGGCCCATCCCGCTGGCTTCCTTCTCGTCGCGGGATTTCACCGTTTCGAACATGCCGAAGACGCGCTCATGCAGGTCCTCGGGGATGCCCGGCCCGTCATCGGCTACTTCGACGCGCCAATTCTCGCCCGTCTGGTAGAGGGTGAGCTGGATGCGGGCCATGTCGCGGTCATGGTGTTTGGAGGCATTGCTGATCAGATTCATGAGAATGATCTGCATCAGATTCACATCGGTGAAGACATCGAATTCGCCACCCAGGATTTCCACTTTGTGACCGTCGGGCAGGGAGAGGAGGTCAAGGGCGGACTGGGTGAGTTCATCAAGTTGGTTATGGCTGCGCGAGACCGCTTTTCGGCCCACACGGGAATATTCCAGCAGCGCATCCAGCAGGCCCTGCAGGCGCTCGACCCGGCTGTGGAGCAGGGACATGTAGCGCTTTGCGTCATCGGGGATGGCGTCGCCCAGATCCTCACCCAGCCAGTCGACGAGCTGGCGAATCCCGCGCAGGGGGGATTTCAGGTCGTGGGAGGCGGTGTAGGCGAAACTGTCCAGCTCGGCATTGGCGGCTTCCAGCTGGGTGTTGATGTCGGACAGCAGGGATTTCTGCTTCTGCTCCACCAGGGTGAGGTGGAAAGCCTGAAGGGCGAGCGCCGAGGCGATCAGGGCGAAGACCAGGAAAAGGGCACCACCCGAATTGGGCGGCGCATGCGCCAGGGCCTCGGCTTCGGTCAGTGAGATGCGGATCGGACGTGGCGCGCCAAAATCGAGCTGCGAGATGATGGAGTTGGCGGGGTCGGGCTCGTCCGGCGCGAGGACATGCAGCGGAATGTCAAAACGGCGGGGCAGGCTGCCCAGCATGGCATCGACCCGGTCCAGGGCGTTCACCTCGATCATGGCCCCGTCGAAATCACCCTCCGGTGTGTAGACGGGCGCGAGGGCGAGGAAGCCGGCATTTCCGCCGGGCAGGGCGAAAATATCCGTGATGATGATCTCGCCGGTCATACGGGCCTGATCGAAAGCGGCACGGGCGACGCCGTCCAGAGCGCTGCCTTCGGCCCAGTCCGCGCCGGTCTCCGGAACGCTCCAGACCGTCTCTCCCTGCGCCGAGATCAATGACAGGGAGGTCATCAAGGCGGTGTGGCTGACATAGTTTCCGGCATCCTCGCGCCAGGCCGGCTCCGGCGTTCCGCCGGGCACTTGCCAGCGGTCGGCGATGCGTTCCAGGGCCAGCACCTGCTCATTGAAGCGGGCGTCGAGGGTGAGAGCGAGCAGGTCGAGCTCGCTGGCCTGGCCTGCCAGGGCGTTGAAACGATGCTGTGCCGAGATCCCGAGCAGGAGGGCGATACTGAAACTGGCGAGGAACAGGCCGGCGCCGATCAGGGTCGTGGCGTGGCGGCTGGCCATGACCCTGCGTGAAAAACTCAGCGTCCGGCTGATCTTGATGATGCAGATCCCGCCCGTCATGGCGAGGGTCAGCACACCCATTCCGGTCCCGGCAGACAGGTTGAAAAGCGCGACCTGGCCGAGCAGATAGCCAATCAGGAAGGTGATCAGAAAACCGGACGCAACCATGGTGGACCAGAGTGCCAGCCGGTCGCGCAAAAGAGGGGCCTCCGCCGCCAGACTGACATAGGTCAGGCTGAGGGCTGCGATGACCAGGCTGGAATTGAGCGACATGCGACCGGGAGAAGCGCCGGGCTCAACAAATTGGTGCGTGTGAAATGCCTGATCGACGCTCAGATCAATGCCCAGAACATGTTCCAGTCCTGTCAGTACGGCGATGATGAAGGCGCACAGGCCGAGGCCGGCGGCGGCATGGCGGAAGCCGGGCCGGATAAGGCTGGCCAGGCCCAGAAGAAAGCAGGTGAGCGCGGTATTGAACTGGGTCGGGGACCAGGACGGGTGCACGCGAACCATGCTCTCCAGACCCATTTTCCAGCTGACCATGATGATGGCGCTGAACATGACGACACAGGCTGCGATGGCCAATCGCCAGACCGGTTCCTCATTCCATTTGTCCAGCAGGCCGGTCATCTGTGTCACGCCTCCCGCAACAGGATGAGGGTAAAGGAAAACACACTGCCGCCTTCCGGTGCCGGCTGGCACCAGATCCGGCCGCCATGGGTTTCGATGATGCGTTTGACGATGGACAGGCCCAGCCCGTGCCCGGCGTCGTCATCGGCATCACCGCGGTCCAGCGGATTGAAAATCCGTTCGCGCAAATGATCTGGCACGCCGATGCCATTATCGCGGACATCCACGCGGACCTGGTCGCCCAGGGCTTCTGCGCTGATGGCAATCTGCGGGGCCGCGTCAGTCCGGTATTTGATGGCATTCTGGATGAGGTTGGTGAAGACGCGCTCCAGCTGCGCGGCATGGCCCCGTGTTTTCGGCAGGTCGCTGATCGTGACGTGCGCCCCGGCCTCGCGGATGTCGGCGTCAAGCAGGCTCGCCGCCTGCTGCGCGGCTGCTGTCAGATCGACGGGCTCGAACTCGGCCGGGCTCTGCTCTGTGTCCGCAAAGGCGAGGAGATTGTCGATAAGCGAGGCCATGTGGCGGCCCTGTTCCTCGATCTTGGCGAGGAAGGGGCGGGCCTCTGCCGGCAGGCTGTCCATGGTGTGCTGGAGCACATTGGCGAGGCCGACAATCCCGTTGAGCGGGGATTTGAGATCATGGGCGGCGTGGAAGGCAAAACTCCGCAAGGCGGCCTCGCGGGAGGCGGCCTCGCGTCGCAGTTCCGACCGGTTGAGCGCGCTGTGAATGGCCCAGCCCAGAGTGGTCTCATTGACATCCGCCTTGGAGAGGAATTCATCCGCCCCTTGCTGGATGGCCTCCACCGCGACGGCCACCTCGTCCGTACCGGTGATCATGATGACCGGGAGATGGCGCGTGGCCGGCGTGTGGCGGATCGAGTTGACCAGGGAGACGCCATTGCAGAAGGGCATGTCGTAATCGATCATGACGCATTCGATGGACGGGTTTTCCAGCTCTTTCAGCCCGTCGAGGGGGGAGGCCGCTTCGGTGATCGCGGCTTTCGGCGCCATCGCCCGAAGCCGGCGTTTCAGCGCGATCCGGTCGACCTCGTCATCATCAATGATCAGGAAGTGTTGGGGGAAGGCCTGGGTCACGTCTGATTTCCTATGGGTTGTGAAATGATACTATCGCGTCATGATTGTGCGGTCCAAGCCTGCGTTATTGGCCGGGTGCCCCATGCCTATCCCGCTTGGCCAAACCCCTTTTGAATGCTACCTGCCCGCGCCATGAGCACAGATCCGTCCCTGATCCGAAATTTCTCCATCGTGGCGCATATCGACCACGGCAAATCGACCCTCGCCGATCGCCTGATCCAGTTCACGGGCGGCCTGTCCGACCGTGAGATGAAGGAGCAGGTGCTCGACTCGATGGAGCTCGAGCGCGAACGGGGCATCACGATCAAGGCCCAGACCGTGCGTCTGGACTACAAGGCAAAGGACGGAAAGACCTATGTCCTGAACCTGATCGACACGCCCGGACACGTTGACTTTGCCTATGAGGTCAACCGCTCCCTGGCTGCCTGTGAAGGCTCGCTCCTCGTCGTGGACGCCTCGCAGGGCGTGGAAGCCCAGACGCTGGCGAATGTCTATCAGGCGATCGAGGTCGACCACGAGATCGTCCCCGTGCTCAACAAGATCGACCTGCCGGCCGCCGAGCCGGACCGGGTCAAGGAACAGATCGAGGATGTGATTGGCCTGGATGCTTCCGACGCGGTGGAGATTTCCGCCAAGACGGGCCTGGGCATTCCCGATGTGCTGGAAGCCATTGTGACGCGCCTACCCCCGCCCAATGCCGGAGATCCGACGGCCCCGCTCAAGGCGATGCTGGTGGACAGCTGGTATGACCCTTATCTCGGCGTGATCTGTCTGGTCCGCGTGATCGAGGGCACGCTGAAAAAGGGCATGAAAGTCCGCCTGATGGGCACGGGTGCGGCCTATCCGGTGGATGGTGTCGGCGTCTTCCGTCCCAAGAAGGAAAGCATTGAAAGCCTGGGTCCGGGCGAGCTGGGCTATCTCAACGCCTCGATCAAACAGGTCCGTGATGCGCGCGTGGGTGACACCGTCACCGATGACAAGCGCCCGGCCGACAAGGCGCTGACCGGCTACAAGCCGGCCCAGCCTGTGGTGTTCTGCGGTCTCTTCCCGGTCGACAGCGCCGAGTTCGAGGATCTGCGCGAGGCGATCGAGAAACTGGCGCTCAATGACGCCTCCTTCTCCTTTGAGATGGAAACCTCTGCCGCCCTGGGCTTCGGTTTCCGCTGCGGCTTCCTGGGCCTGTTGCACCTGGAAGTGATCCGCGAGCGTCTCGAGCGGGAATACGATATCGAGCTGATCACCACGGCCCCGTCCGTGGTTTATCGCCTGACCATGACGGACGGCACCGAGATTGATCTGCACAATCCGGCCGACATGCCCGATCCGGTGAAGATCGACACGATTGCCGAGCCCTGGATCAAGGCCACCATTCTGGTGCCGGACGAGTATCTGGGCGGCGTGCTGAAACTCTGCCAGGACCGCCGCGGCAATCAGGTCGAGCTGACCTATGCCGGCAATCGCGCGCTCGTCGTTTATGAGCTGCCGCTCAATGAGGTCGTGTTCGACTTCTATGACCGCCTGAAATCGGTCACCAAGGGCTATGCCTCCTTCGACTATCAGTGGATCGAGGACCGGGTCGGCGATCTGGTGAAAATGTCGATCCTGGTCAATGACGAGCCGGTCGATGCCCTCTCCATGGTGGTTCACAAGGCGCGCGCCGAAATGCGCGGCCGGGCCATGTGCGAGAAGCTGAAGGATCTCATCCCGCGGCACATGTTCAAAATCCCGATCCAGGCGGCCCTGGGCGGACGCATCATTGCCCGCGAGACCCTGTCTGCCCTGCGCAAGGATGTGACGGCGAAATGCTATGGCGGCGACGCCACCCGGAAGCGCAAGCTTCTGGACAAGCAGAAGGCCGGCAAGAAGAAGATGCGCCAGTTCGGCAAGGTCGAGATCCCGCAGGAAGCCTTCATCGCGGCTTTGAAGATGGATGATGACTAAGGTTTGATCCTTGGCCTCTTGCCAGACGCGCAGAATGCACCAAATTCTGTGCAACCGGATTTTTCAAGGGGATTCCCATGCGCCATCTCATCGCTTCCGTTGCCATCGCTGCCACGCTGTCTGCTCCGGCCCTGGCCGAATTGCGTCCGGGTGAAGCCGCGCCGGACTTCACGGTTGAGGGTTTCCAGGCCGGTGAGCCGGTGAGCTTCCACCTCGCCGAAGCGCTGGAAGAGGGGCCGGTCGTGCTCTTCTTCTTCCCGGCGGCGTTCACCTCGGGCTGTGAAGCGCAGGCGGCGAGCTTTGCGGAATCGATCGAACTGTTCGAGGCCGAAGGGGCCCAGGTCATCGGGGTGACGGGCGGCAATACGGACCGTCTCGCCGACTTCTCCACCCAGCACTGTGCCTCGGCCTTCCCGGTCTTCGCGGTCGGCGATGGCATGGCGGGTGAGTATGAGGTTCGCATGATGATGCGTCCGGGTTGGACCAACCGGACCTCATATGTAATTGACCAAAATTCGACGATTGCCTTCACCTGGTCGGAAATGAACCCTTATGAGCATGTCGACCAGACGATTGCGGCGGTTCGTGCGCTGAACGCGGACTGATCGGGCCCGATGCATGCCGGACTTGGCGCCTGCCGGACTTGGCCGGGCGTCAGGTCAGAAGGCGTGTGATCAGATCGCGCAGCCATTTTGGCGAGCGCAAAGTGCCGTGGACCGACAGGAAGCCCATGGCCGCCAGGCTTGTCATTTCGATCGTCAGGACAATCAGGTCCCGGATATTCTTGCCCGGAATGCCATGGCCGTCTTCGGGGCTGAAGGACAGGATGATCCAGTCCAGCCGGTCCAGCAGCATCGCGGCCAAAAACAGTGGCAGGGCCAGGCTTGAATGTCTCAGCGTCTGCACAAAGGCCGCGATCATCAAGGCGATGGCTGTGAAGAAGACGCCCTCCTGCCAAAGCGGAATGGAGGGGATGAGCTGGCGTAGCCCCATATCCTGTTCAAACGGCCAAAGGCCCAGCCGGATCGCCACGTCCGGAATGGCCCATACCAGATTCCAGACGATGATGACGGCCTGAAGGATGAGGGTTGTCAGATAGATCCAGTGCAGCGGGGTCTTGGTCATCGGGTTCAACAGGTCTCTGGCTCACTTCAATATGGATGGGCTTTAGCAAGAAGCTTGTTGCGCTTCGTTAACGCCTTGGCCCGGAGCTGACTGTGAAAAGGAAAGGTTTTTTCACAGTTTTGCCATGACGCGCGATCAAGTTTGTGCGAACGGGGGTTTCGCTTTCTTGTTGCGCACATATCTACCTCTAAACTGAGGTCTGCATGAATCAGGTGCCCCCCATGTCCGATACCGTCGTTTTGTTCGAGAATATCCACCCGCTCGCCGACCGCGCCTTCCAGGTCGCGGGGCTTGATGTCGAGCGCCATACGTCCGCGCTTCCGATTGAAGAGCTTCATGACCGTCTGGCTGGCGCGAAACTGGCGGGGATCCGCTCCCGCACGAAGATGAACAAGGCGGCTTTCGATGCGGCGCCGAACCTGGCCGCGCTGGGCTGTTTCTGCATCGGCACCAACCAGGTCGAGCTGGATGTGGCCGAAGCGCGCGGTATTCCGGTCTTCAATGGTCCGTTCGGCAATACGCGTTCCGTGGCCGAGCTGACCCTGGCCTCGGTTGTCATGCTGATGCGCGGCGTGCCGATGCGCTCGGCGGCGGCCAAGCGCGGCGAGTGGATGAAGACGGCGACCAATTCCCACGAGGTCCGCGCCAAGAAGCTGGGCATTGTCGGCTATGGCAATATCGGCTCCCAGCTCTCCGTCCTGGCCTCCGGCCTGGGCATGCATGTCTATTATTATGATGTCGAACCCAAGCTGGCCCACGGCAATGCGCGCGCCTGTGGCTCGCTGGACGAGCTCCTGGAAATCTCCGACGTCGTGACGCTGCACGTGCCGTCCTCGCCGCAGACGCGCGGCATGATGAGCCGCGAGGCGATCGCCAAGATGAAGCCGGGCTCCTTCCTGATCAATCATGCACGGGGCGATCTGGTGGATATCGATGCGCTGGCCGATGCGCTGGCGGAGGAGCGCCTTCTGGGCGCGGCCATCGATGTGTTCCCGAAAGAGCCGGCATCGAAGGACGAAGCTTTCGTTTCGCCCCTGCAACGATTTGAAAACATCATTCTGACACCGCATGTTGGCGGTTCCACGCTGGAGGCCCAGGCGGCCATTGGCGAGGATGTTTCCGCCAAGCTGACGCGCTATCTCTCCCAGGGTTCGACCAAGGGCGCGGTGAATGTGCCGGAGATCGAGCCGGGCGAGATCAAGCCGGGCCGGGCCCGTCTGCTCTCCTTCCATGCCAATGCACCGGGCTTCCTGATGCGGCTCAACGAGACGATCTCCTCGACCGCGGCCAATATCGCGGCCCAGCAGCTCGAGACCCGTGGTCAGCTCGGCTATGTGGCTTCGGATTTGGAAGGTGAGCTGCCGGCTGATTTCATCGACCGGGTGAATGCGCTGGAAGGCTCGATCCGCGCCCGCGTCATCTTCGCGGACTAGACGCCCAGCGATTTGGCCAGGTCAGCAACGGTGCGGACATAGTCCGCGCCGGAATATTCGCAGGCCGCGATGACGACATCGCGTTTGGCTATGGCGCCAAAGCCGATGAAGCGGTCGGCCGCGCCATTCTCGAAAGCTTCGAAATCCGTCATGCCATCACCGACAATGATGGTCTCGGCGGCGGTTGCGGCAATGCGGTCGAGGACTTCAGCCTTGCCGCCATTGCGCGAGAGCGGACAGTCGATATCCAGCCCGACCACGCGCTCATCCTGCCAGACGAAGCGATTGGCGTGGATGTCGCCACGCTGGAAGCCCAGATCCACCAGGACGGGCTCGATCAGGTCGGCAAACCCGCCGGAGACGGCATGCAGGGCATCGCCCCGCTCGCGCAGGCGCCGGATCAGGGGTGACATGCCCGGTGTGATCCGCTGGCGCAGCAGTTCGGCAATCATGTCGACACCGGACTTGTCCAGGCCGGCCAGTTTGAGCCGGGCTTCCAGACTGTCCCGCAGGGCCATCCGGCCGGACATGCCGGCATTGGTGATCTCGTGCAATTGCTTGCGCGCCGCTGCCGGGTCGGGCAGGGCGGAAAAGGCGGCTTCCAGCGCCGTGTCCAGGGATTCAACGCGCAGGAGCGTGGAATCGACGTCGAAGGCAATCAGGCGTGTCACGTGCGCATATCCGGGGCAGTCCAGACACTGAGTCTAGAAAGCCATGGAGCGCTTGTCAGTCTGTTTTGACTGTGGCGCTCAGGCGCCCACGCCCAGGCCGATCGGGCAGACCACGCCGGTGCCGCCAAGGCCGCAATACCCGTCCGGATTCTTGGCCAGGTATTGCTGGTGATAATCCTCGGCATAGTAGAAATCGCCCGCCCGCTCGATCTGTGTCGTGATCGGGCCCATCCCGACCTTGTCCAGCTCGGCCTGGTAGGTCGCCCGGCTCTGATGGGCGAGTTCGGCCTGGTCCGCCGTGGTGGTGTAGATCGCCGAGCGGTATTGCGTGCCCAGATCATTGCCCTGGCGCATGCCTTGCGTGGGATCATGTCCTTCCCAGAACACTTTGAGGATATCGTCCAGGGCAATCACGGACGGGTCATAGATCACCCGCACCACTTCGGCATGGCCGGTCTGTCCCGAACAGACTTCCTCATAGGTCGGGTTGGGTGAGATGCCGCCGGCATAGCCAACAGCCGTGTGCCAGACGCCCTGGGTCTGCCAGAACAGGCGTTCCACGCCCCAAAAACACCCCATGCCGAAAATGATTTCATCCATCCCGTCCGGGGCGGCGATCTTGAGATCGCGGCCGGTGACAAAATGGGTGTCAGCCGTCGGCAGGGGCGTGTCGCGGCCCGGCAGGGCCTGGCCGGTCGTGATGAGGGTGGAATTGGGGTCGGTCGGTGTCATGACAGAATCCGGAAACGGGTTGCAGACCCCAATTTAGGAGCGATGGTGGCGAATGCCAGAGGGATCAGTGCGCCTCACTGCCGAAGCGCACCCGGTCCAGGCGCTGGAAGGGGCGCCAGGTCTCGCCGCCATCCCCGGTGGACTCGATCACAAGGGAGTTGTGGTCGTTATCGGTGAGGATGAAGGTGAGACGGAAATGGGTGCGTGACCCATCCGGCGAGACATAGGGCGTGTCGACCCGCAAATTGGTGACGCTGAGATGGCCGTCCGCGTCGAAATCGCCTTCGAACA
The DNA here is from genome assembly GCF_016817355.1 of Maricaulis parjimensis. Lineage (GTDB taxonomy): Bacteria > Pseudomonadota > Alphaproteobacteria > Caulobacterales > Maricaulaceae > Maricaulis > Maricaulis parjimensis. Next base: position 177,542 of record NZ_JADOTT010000001.1, on the reverse strand, counting down.
CATCCAGATTGCCCCAAGTGTCATCCAGGGCGACGAGCCGGAAGACATCGCGGTTCTGGTCGTACTGGATCGTGGTTTCCAGGCGCCAGGGCTTGGCAGGCCGCTCCGCCGGATCGATCCGCAAGGCCATGCCGTCGAGCAGGAAGCGTGTGGTCTCGCGATACCGGGTTTCGGCCGTATGCCAGTTGCCGTCCTGGCCGTAATCCTGCTCGGTCACGACCCAGTCGCCCGCGAGCGGGGCCAATTGTGCCATTTCCTGGCGGGCCTCTTCGCCCCAACTGCGTCTCACGGCTTCGTCCTGCGCGAAACTTGCCGGCGTGAGTGCGATCAGAAGGCCAGTCGAAACGGCCAGAAAGCCAGCTTTCAAAGTCTTGTTTTGCATCATGTTTCCCCGTTGGGCCGGGGCTGTGACCCCGGCTTTTTCTCGGCCGCGATATTTCCGGCAAGTGACGGGAAGGACCAGTGAAACTTTGGACAGGCTTCTCAACTGAGCGAGACGCCTTGCCCGCCGCGCTCTTATGAGTATAGTCCGCGCCTCTTGCGGTGAGGTGGCCGAGTGGTCGAAGGCGCACGCCTGGAACGCGTGTAGGCGGTGTCCCCGTCTCGTGGGTTCGAATCCCACCCTCACCGCCATTATTCCCTTAGTTCTGGGTATGGCAGTGGCGCCCGCTGCTCCCTCGACAGTCTGTGGGCTAGGGCGCCTGTCCGCCGAAGCAGGCTTCGGGACCAGGCGTGCCTGGGCCAAATTTCCGCCAGGCTTGGCGGGCCTGTTTTGGCTAGGTCGGGTAGCTGTATTCTGCTGCTCAATGCCCAAAAACAGGGATGCTTCAAGCCAAACACCAGCGTTCCACGATGTCGGCAACAATTTTCCGGCGCTCGGCGACGGCTTCGGGAGATTCCATGTCCCAAGCGAAAATCTTCGAAAACGTGTAGCGGTTGGCCGCATAGTGGAAGCACAGTGCGCTGATCGACATGTGAAGATTGATCGGGTCGAGATCATTGCGGAATTCACCGCTCTGGACACCGCGTTCAATCAAATGGCTGAGCAGGGTGACGATGGCCCGGTTGCGGCTGCGCACCACATCCATTTCGCCCAGATGGGCGCCATAGAGCATGTTCTCATTCATGATGAGGCGAACGAATTCCGGATTGTCATTGTGATAATTGAAGGTGAATTCGCAAATCCCGCGCAGGGCTTCGGTCGGAGAGAGGGAGTCGAGATCCATCTCGGTTTCCAGGGTGCGAATCCGGCCATAGGCCTCGGCCAGTGCGGCCTTGTACAGGCCTTCCTTGCTGCCGAAGTGGTAATAGATCATCCGCTTGGAAGTGCGCGTGCGTTCGGCAATCTCGTCAATCCGCGCGCCGGTCAGACCCTTGTCCGAGAATTCCGATATCGCGACATCCAGAATGTTGCGGCGATTATCATCCGTCTCGGCCTGGCGCCGGCTGGGCGTTTCCGGTGACGGGGAGGGGTGTTGGGATTGAACCATCAGTGATTTCCGGCCTGGCAGCTGCGCTCTATTCTATGCGGGGTTTGAGCAGCTTGGCGAGGCGCGGATGCTGAAGGGGTCAAAGTGGCCGGCGCCGGTCGAACTCAGCCATCATCCGGTCGCGATCCGCTGTCCGGCGTGTGAACAGGTCGAAGGCGGCCGCGGCCTGGAGAACGGCCATGCCGCCTCCGTCAATCGTCAGGCAGCCACGCTCCGAGGCTTGTTTCAGCAATTCCGTTTCTCGCGGGAAGTAGACGATGTCAGCCACCCACAGCTCCGGGCGGAGAAGTGTTGCAGCGACAGGTGTTCCCGGATGTCCGGACATGCCGATCGGGGATGTGTTCACCAGGCCGGCGGCCTTCGCCAAGGCCGGCTCAATTTCTTCCAGGGCCTCAATCTGCGCGTTCGGGAAGCGATCTGTCAGGCGGGCCGCGAGCGCGGCGGACCGCAGGGGGTCACTATCATAGAGGCCGAGTGACGGGCATCCCAAATCAAGCGCGGCAGCCGCGCAGGCCGCGCCAGCGCCGCCTGCACCAATCTGGACAATCGGGCCGGGCCTTTTTTCGGGCAGGTGGCGGCTCAGATTTTCCCGGAACCCGTAGAAGTCGGTGTTGTAGCCGATGGCGCGTCCATACTGGAAAACGACCGTGTTGACGGCGCCGACGAGGGCGGCATCGGCATCGATGGCATCAAGGCTGGCCATGACCGTCTGTTTGAAGGGATGGGTGATGTTCAGACCGTTCAGGCGAAGCATTTGGGCAGACCGGATGATGTCCCGCAGCTTGTCGTCTTCCAGTGGGAAGGCGTCGAAATCGAACAGGCGGTAGGAGACCTCCAACTGCTGCGCGAGCCCTTCTTCATGATGCATCGCCGGCGAGCCGGATCCGAGAATGCCGCGCCCCACCAAGCCCAGCCAGATCGGCGCGTTTGATGGGCCGTCCGAGCCCTGTTCAGGCGGTGTCATATCAGCTGTTTGAGCCGTCATGCCTCATCTCCCCAACGTCCGGTCTGTACGGGCTGGTTCGTCATCTGATGTGCGTCAGAACGCCCTAATTGCTATGACGTATAGTAGTTGTTGACAGCGATGAAAAGCTCAATGTACTAATTAGTACATAAGCGAGCAAAAGCACGCACAGAGAGGGAGGAGCTGATGGAACCGGTCTCGGTGCCATCCGGGTCAGGATTGACCCCATCGCACGGTCCACGGGGCCGGCAGGCTCGTTTTCTTCCTGATGAAGTGTCCGCAGAAACGCCCGCGCACCGCGATGTCATGCCCGGCATGACCCGCGGCGGGCAGGCAGAAGATTAGGCTCGGACTGGTTGACGCAACGCCCGTGAAGGGGACGCAGCCAGCTTCCGCATCATTGGAACGGGACCCGTTGGGTCCGAAGGGGGAGGAAGACACCCATGAATAGCCATGCATTGAAGGCCGGCGCGTCCGTGTTGGCCCTTGTTGTCGCGTCACCGGCTTTGGCGATGCAGACCGACGATCAGACCGCCGATGTCATCACGGTGACGGGCCAGAAGCGCGAGGCGGGCCTGCAGGATACGTCCGCCGCTGTCTCTGTCCTGGCCGGAGACGATCTTCAATCGCAAGGCATCGAGCGCCTGGATGATTTGCAAAACGCAACCCCGGGCCTGTCGATCACCGATTCCGGTCTGACCCAGTCCGTGAACATCCGCGGTATCGGCCTCGCCAGCGGCAGCCCGAATGTCTCCAATGGTGTGGCCACCTATTATGATGGCGTTTTCCAGCCGCCGATCGTCTCTACGAACAGCTTTTATGACATTGGATCAGTGGAAGTCTTCCGCGGTCCTCAAGGTACTTTTGTCGGGTCCAATTCCACGGGCGGTGCGATCTTCATCAATAGCCGCGAACCGGAACTGGACGGCATGGGGGGCTATGTCCAGGGCGAGATCGGCAATTACAACCGGCGCGGCCTGGAAGGTGCTGTCAATATTCCGCTCAGCGATACGCTGGCGGTCCGCGCGGCGGGCATTTTCCGCGAACGTGACAGCTACTATTCCAATTCGGCCGGTTTGACCGAGCCTGCTGCGCTTGACGAATACGGCGTGCGCGTCGGGCTACTCTGGGAACCGACCGCCAATTTCAGCGCGCTCTTGCGGGCCGAAGTCGCGGACAAGGAGACCGGCGGGTATGCCTACCGGCCGATCCTGGGCACCCGCTATGAGGGGTTCCGGACCTCCGATATCCGCACGCTCAACTATGATACCGACACGCGCAATGATGAGCGCAATGAGCAGTATACTGGGCGCTTTGAGTATGTGACCGATGGTGGCACGACTTTCCGGGGGATTGCGGGCTACCAGAACAAGTCGATCTCGAACCTGTATGACATGGACGCCACCAACTCCACGACGCTGCCAAGCTCGGTCGCGGACCAGTTTGTCCGAGAAGAAGTCTATACGGCGGAAGGCAATATCATTTCGGACGAGTCCCAGCCGGTGCGCTGGATCCTCGGGGGTTACTACCAGCGCAATGAGATCCTGGTCGATATCACCAATGACCCGGCCGCCTTTGCGATTGATATCGATATTGCCAATGAAAAGGTGACGACGGGTCTTTTCGGCCAGGTCTCCTTCGACCTGAACGACCAGTTCTCCGTCGATGTCGGGGCGCGCTATTCCACCTATGATATCGATGCTGTCGGTGCTGTGCGCCTGGTCATTCCGAACATCGTCGTGGCCGACCCCGGTGGTATCTATGATGACGACCAGTTCACCGGCCAGGTGACACTGAATTATCGCCCCAATGAGGATCACCTCTTCTTTGCCTTTGTGGCCAAGGGCTACAAATCCGGCGGTTTCTCCAGCCCGACAGCGTCCTTCGACCCTGAAACGGTGATGGATTACGAGTTCGGTTGGCGCGGCACATTTGCCGGGGGCGCCGTCACCACGCAGCTGGGAGCCTTCTATTATGACTATTCCGGTTTCCAACTGGATGCACTGGAGGCGGCAACCGGGCGGACGTCCGTGATCAACATCGCCGATGCTGAAGTGATGGGCGTTGAAGGCCAGATCCAGTATCGCGAGGGCGGGTTCGATCTGAGCGCCGGCTTTGCCTACACGGACAGCTCGCTCTCCGGCACGAATTTTGTCGACTCCCGGGCCTTCGCCTTTGCCAATCCCGGCGTGTCGAACGTGCCGCAATGTGCTCCGGGCCAGACAACGGGGTGTGCCGACTACACGCCCTTCACCGGCAATACGGCCGGCGGTCCCAATCTGTTCTCGCCGCAATGGACGTTGAACGCATCTCTTGCCTATGAATTCGAGGTGGGCTCGGCCTTCGTCACGCCGCGGCTGACCTATACCTATATTGATGAGCGCTACGCCTACTTGGCCTACGACCCGGTGCGCGATCGCCTCCCATCCTATGCTCTTGTCAATGCGGCGGTGACCGCCGAGCTTGGTGACTTCGAGATCGAATTCTGGGCAACCAACCTGTTCGATGAAGAGTATTCCACGGGCCAAACCGGCAATAACGAGTTCTACGGAGCACCTGCCGAATACGGTCTCAGAACCCGAGTGAGCTTCTGACATGAAATCCTACCGTTCCCGCCTTGCATCCGTGTCCTCGACTCTTGTGTTGGGGGGAACGGTTCTGCTCACGGCTTGCGCGCCCCAGCCGGGTGCGCAGGTCGGCAGCCTGGCTGATGCCGGATCACCTGAACGCTGCGCAAGCCTGGCATCCAGCCTGGCTGGCTCGGCACCGGTTTCGGACCTGGTCGTGACCGCGGCGCAGTGGCAGGCAGCGGAAGCGCTGCCGGCCCATTGCCTCGTGGAAGGCTATTATGGTGCGCATGAAGGCCGCGTCGGTGGCGAATACCGCACGGGTTTCCGGATGCGGCTTCCTGATGACTGGAATGGACGCTTCTTTTTCCAGGGCGGGGGCGGTTCCAATGGCGTGGTCGGCGATGCGACCGGCCCCAACGGTGCGGGTAATCCCGCGGCCCTGATCCGGGGCTATGCCGTCATTGCCCAGGATTCAGGCCACGACAATACCCGTAACACGGTGCCCGATCATCAGGGTGAGCTCGTGTTCGGCTTCGATCCGCAGGCCCGTCGAGATTACGGCCATGCCAGCCTGATCCGGACCTATGATCTGGGCCATGCGATGCTTCAGGCCTTCTATGACCGGTCTGCCGAAACGAATATTTTCTGGGGCTGCTCCAAGGGCGGTCAGGAAGGCATGGCCTTCGCCCAACGCTACCCGGAAGCTTTTGACGGGATTGTCGCCATGGCACCGGGCATGTCCTTGCCGCGCGCCGCGATCGCCGAGGCCTGGGATGTCCAGGCGTTTGCCGGAATTTTCGAAAGCCGGGGCGAACCGGTCTCAGCCTTCAATTTTGCCTCCCTGATCAGCCAGGAAGAACTGGGCCTGGTCGGGCGGGAAGTACTGGCGGAATGCGATGGTGATGACGGTCTGGAGGACGGGCTGATCGGTGCTGTCGGCGCCTGTACGACCGCGCGCATCGAACCCCGGCTGCGGGCGCTGACCTGTGAGGCCGACGCAACTGGACCCTGTCTTGAAACCGCTCAGATCGACGCGCTGGTGAGCGTAATCGACGGCGCGCGCAATGGCGCTGGCGAGCCGCTTTATGCGCCCTTCGCCTGGGATTCCGGTCTGGCGTCTCCGGGCTGGTCGGTCTGGAAGATCGGTCTGGAACCGGCTCCGCCCTCCTTGAACATTCTGCTCGGCGGAGCGTCGCTGGCCGCGGTATTCACGACGCCGCCCACCGCCTTGCCCGGCAATCCGCAGGCCTTGCTCGAATGGCAAATGGGTTTCGATTTTGATGTCGATGCCCAGCGCATCTACGCCGTCGAGCCACCGTTCCAAACCTCCGCCTGGCAGGATGTCGGCATGCGCTCGACCGATCTGTCCGCCTTTGCGGACCAGGGTGGCCGCCTCATCGTTCCGCATGGTGTCAGCGATCCGGTTTTCTCCGTCCTCGACACGATTGATTGGTGGAATGGCGTGAACGAGACGGCCGGAGGTGACGCCGCCGAGTTTGCGCGTGTCTTTGCTGTGCCTGGCATGAATCATTGCGCCGGGGGCCCCGGTCCGGACCGGTTTGATTCCCTCACAGCCCTTGAAGCCTGGGTCCTTGAGGGTGATGCGCCGGACCGGATTTCCGCGTCCGCGGCACCCGATGGCCCGTTGGCCGGGCTGAGTGTCCCGCTTTGCCCCTATCCGCAAATCGCGGTCGGCAATCGCCAGGACGGGCAAACCCGCTACCAATGCCGGCTGCCTGAACAGGACTGACCGGGCGGCTCGGTAACAAGACTTCAAGACCGGTTGCTCACGCGAGCAGGGCCGGTTCAGGGAGACGTGTATGACCTCGATCGATGCAAGGCAGGATGCGGCTCCGGCGGGGGGCGGCCCTCTGGCCGAGACCTGGACGCCAATCCGCATTCTGGTTGTCAGTCTTTGCTTCGTCCTCAACATGCTGGACGGGGCGGACATGCTGATCATCGCCTTTGTGGCGCCGGTGATCTCCAATGACTGGGGATTGCGGCCGGAAGCGCTGGGCGCGGTCTTCGCGGCCAGCTTGCCGGGCATGGCTGTCGGGTGCGTCTTCGTGGCGCCGCTCGGAGACAGGTTCGGACGGCGCAATCTCATCATGGGCGCGCTGGGCCTGGTCGCGATAGCCATGATCGTTTCCGGCTTTGTCGAGACGATCCGGGACCTCATCATCCTGCGTTTCCTGGTCGGTGTCGGGGTCGGCACAATCGGTGTGACCATGACGTCCATGGCCACTGAATTCGCCCCGGCGCGGCATTCCAGTTTTGCAGCCGGTCTGGTGCAGGCCGGTTGGCCGGTCGGGTCCATCATTACCGCCTTCGTTACCGCCCTGGTGATCGAGCAGACGGGCTGGCGGCCACCGCTGATCAGTATCGGTGTCCTCTGCCTGGTTCTGCTCGCCGTCGTATTCGTGCTCTTGCCGGAGTCCTTTTCTTTCCTGCTGCGACGGGGCCGTGACGGGGATCTCGTCAAGGCGCGCGGGATCGCCAGCCGGCTGGGTGTCGACTTCGAGGCGCGTCTGGCGCTAGCCGCCAAGACCGGTCCGGAACGCCGGGGCCTGCGTTTCCTCATGGCCGGGGACCGTCTCAAGAACACCCTGCTCCTGTGGCTGGCAGCGAGCTTTGGCTATTTCGTTCTCTACTTCCTGATTTCCTGGATTCCCAAACTGGCCGTGGATTCCGGCCTGCCGATCGAGGACGCGATCTATGCTGGCGCGACCTATAATTTCGGCGCTTTCCTGGGCACGGCGATGATGGGGTGGCTGGCCATCCGTTTCCGTGTCAGCCGGGTCATTGCAAGCCTGTTCAGTGCGTCCATCTTCGCCATGCTTGTCTTTGGCGGTACCAGTCTTCCGGTTCTGCCGACACTGATCATTGCGGCCTGTGTCGGCATTACGGTCCAGGGCGGTTTCAACGGATTCTGGGCGCTGGCCGCCAAGGTCTATCCGCCCGAACTGCGCTCGACCGGGATCGGCCTGGCCCTCGGTGTCAGCCGGATTGGCGCCTTTCTCGGGCCGCTGGTCGGGGGATTCCTGCTGGGGGCTGGCCTGTCGATTTTCCAGCTGTTCGCCGTCTTCTGTGTCGCGGCCTTCATTGCGGGCATGACGGCGCTTTTCATCCAGGAACCGGCCGTCCAGGAAAACTGAGCCTTGCGGAGGCATTGTCATGCGGCACTCCATCGCCACCGTGTCCATCAGCGGCACGCTGAACGAAAAGCTCAAAGCCGTGGCTGCGGCCGGGTTCAAAGGGGTGGAGATTTTCGAGCACGACCTGCTCGCCTATCCGGGCAGTGCGGCTGACATCGGACGCATGATCCGGGATGAAGGGCTAGTCTGCACCGCTTTCCAGCCCTTCCGTGACCTGGAAGGCATGCCCGGCGCCATGCGCCGGCGTGTCTTCGACCGTTTGGAGCGGAAGTTCGATGTGATGGAGGATCTGGGCGCACAGCTCCTTCTCGTCTGCTCCAACGTGTCCGAGCACAGTGTGGGTGACCGGACTGTCCTGGCAGCGGACTTGCGCGAAGCTGGCGAGCGCGCGGGCCGGCGCGGCCTGCGTATCGGCTATGAAGCACTCGCCTGGGGCCGCCATGTCAGCGATCATCGCGATGCCTGGCAGATCGTTCAGGCGGCGGATCATCCCAATCTCGGCCTGATCCTCGACACCTTCCACAGCCTCGCCCGGAATATCCCGTCCGACAGCCTTCTGGAGATCGATCCGGCGAAGATCGAGCTGGTCCAGATTGCCGACGCCCCGCTCATCGATGCCGGCGCGCTTTACTGGAGCCGCCACTTCCGGTGCATGCCGGGGCAGGGGGATTTCGATCTGGAGACCTATGTCGCCAATCTTCAGGCGATCGGTTTCGATGGCGCGCTCAGCCTGGAGATTTTCAACGACCGTTTCCGGGCGGCTTCAACGGCCCAGATCGCGCTTGATGGCCGCCGCTCTCTGCTCGCCCTGGAAGACCAGATCGCCCGTCATCGCGGAGCGGCTTCTGCCCTGGCCCCGCCACCCGTTTGCCATGGCGTGGAGTTTCTCGAATTCGCCGCCAGTGAAAGCGAGGCCATGGCCCTGTCCGACTGGTTGTCCGCCCTCGGCTTCGCCCAGATCGGCCAGCACCGGCGCAAGGCGGTCACACGCTGGCGGCAAGGCGGCATCAATATCGTGGTCAATTCGGAGGCCGAGGGTTTCGCGGCCTCCCATGCCCTGGTGCATGGGTGTTCGGTCTGCGCCATCGGGCTCAAGGTCGACGCGGCCGGCGATGCGCTTGCGCGGGCCCGGGCCCTCGGCATGACGGCCTTCGACCAGCCTGTCGCCGAAGGGGAATACGAAATCCCGGCAGTCCGCGCCGTCGGTGGCAGCCTTCTCTATTTCATGGACAGCGCCAAGGTGGACGATATCTGGACGGATGAATTCGTCACCATCGGCGCTGCGCCCCGCCCCGGCCCGCTCACACGGGTCGACCATGTCGCCCACAATGTCGCCTTTGAGGAAGTCCTGACCTGGCTGCTCTATTACAGCGCGCTCCTGGGGCTCGAGAAATCGCCGCTGGTGGAAATCCCCGATCCGTTCGGCCTCGTGCAAAGCCAGGCCGTGCAGAATGCGGATCGGAGTTTACGGATCAGCATGTCCGGCTCTGCCGCCCGCCAATCCTTGTCCTCGCGCATGCTGACAACCTATTTCGGGTCCGGCGTCCAGCACATTGCGTTCGAAACGGATGACATTCTCGCCGCTGCGGATCGGATGCGCGCTGCCGGTGCCAGCCTGCTCGATATTCCTGACAGCTATTACGACGATATCGGCGCCCGCTTTGGCCTGGATGCGGCCCTGCTGGACCGTTTGCGGGCCGCCCGCATCCTCTACGACCAGGACGCTGATGGCGAATACTTCCAGTTCTACACGCGGGCCTTCGCCAAGCGCTTCTTCTTCGAAGTGGTCGAACGGCGCGGCTATGACGCATTCGGCGCCGCCAATGCCGCCATCCGCCTGGCCTCCCAGACCCGGTTCAGATCGGATGATCTGGAACGGGTCTGACCACACTCACGGTTTCGGCGCGGCTGCAGCTGTACTCCCGGCCAGCCTCGCGCCTTGCTGGACCGCTCCGAAAGGAGCGGTCCTTTTCTTGTCACTTGCCTGCTATGGCAGCTCTGCGCAATTGCAGCAGTTTTCAGGATGAGCCGGCGTCAAACGAATTCAGGGCACCCTTTAGGGTGCCCTGAATGAAAACTATTGGGTGAGGCAAATCAGACGATGCCGGCGCCCAGTCCTACCGATTTGCGTTCCCGGGCCTTGCGATCACGCCAGCCGGATTGGCGGTAGGTGGACAGCATGTCGATGGCGCCGCCCTTTTCCAGCCGGACCTGACCCAGAATGGGTGACACGTCGGTCTTGTAGGCTTGTCTAAGCGCCTGGAAGGCCATCATGGCATCATTGATCTCCTGGGCCCGCCACAAGGCTTCGCGGTCGACCAGGAGTGCCTTGGCATAGGCCGTGGCGATGGCATCGGCCGAGCTCATCATGGATTCGATCGGGTCGGTTACATTGTGCGACTGGTCGATCATATAGGCCGGATCAAATCCGTCGCGTGGATTCAGTTCCGCTTCGACAAGCTCGTTGAAGATCAGGAAAAGCTGGTGCGGGTTGATAGAGCCGGAATCCAGATCGTCATCACCATACTTGCTGTCATTGAAATGGAAGCCGCCCAGCTTGCCGAACCGATGCATCCGCGACACGATCTGTTCGATGTTCACATTCGGCGCGTGGTGACCGAGGTCGACCAGGCATTTCGCCTTCGGACCCAATTGCTCAGCCGCCAGAATGGAGCTGCCCCAGTCGGAGATCACACTGGAATAAAAGGCCGGCTCGAACATTTTGTGTTCCAGCAGCATGTGCCAGTCATCGGGCAGGGCGGCGTAGATGTGGGCGCTGGCATCGAGATAGCGGTCATAGGCGCGCGACAGGTCCTGCTGGCCAGGAAAGTTTGAACCGTCTCCCACCCAGACTGTGAGCGCTTTTGAGCCCAGTTTTTTCCCGATCTCGATACAGTCGATATTGTGCTCGACCGCCTGCTGGCGAACCGCCTCGACGGTCGAGGAGAGCGAGCCGGTCTTGTAGCTCACGCTTTGGTCGGGCTGATCCTGGAAAGTGTTGGAATTGACGGCATCAAAGGCCAAGCCAAGGCTGTCGGCTTCTTCGCGAAGGGCTGCGTAGTCGCTGACATGATCCCAGGGAAAGTGCGGGCTAACGCGCGGGGTCATGCCGCACAATTGATGGATAACCGCACAGTCCTCGAGCTTCTCGTGGATATTGGTCGGTTCGCCGTCGATCGGGAATTTCGCAAAACGCGTCCCGCCGCGCCCGGCGCCCCAGCTGGGGACAGCGACGGAGAATTCGGCAACGCTAGCCTTGATGGCGGAAATGTCGATTCCGCGGCGATCCAGCTGGCGGCCGAGACTGTCGTATTCATCCTCCAGAGCGGGTGTCAGCCGCGCATTGGACTCGCTGATCTGGTCGCTTGAGAGCGGCAGGTTTGCGCCCATGTTGAGTTCTCCCTATCGCGTGAACGCTTGGGCATTGCCTGCGTCCACATTTATCATATTGCCGGTCGATTTCGCCGAAAGATCGCTGGCGAAGAAGAAGACCGTTTCGGCAATATCCTCCGGCAGAACGTCTCGTTTCAGCATTGAGCGATTGCGGTAATGGGCTTCCAGCTCGGCGCCGGGGTCGATGCCGTGAGCGCCAGCGCGCTCCTTGCGCCAATCGCCGTCCCAGATCCGTGATCCGCGAATGACGGCATCCGGATTGACCGTGTTCACACGGATGCCTGCGGGTGCCCCCTCAAGAGCCAGGCAGCGGGCCAGGTGGAGAGACGCGGCCTTGGCTGAGGCATAGGCCGAAGCGTTGGTCGCCGGGGCGATACCGTTCTTGGACCCGATAAAGATGATCGATCCGCCCTGCTGCGCCTTCATCAATGGGAAGGCTGCGCGGGCAGTCAGGAAGTAGCCTTCGGCAAGGACATCATAATTCTTGCGCCACAGGTCCACGCTGGTTTGCTCCAGCGCCGCCGAAGAGGCAATCCCGGCATTGGCGATCAGGATGTCCAGTCCGCCGAACTCCAAGGCGCACGCATCAAAGGCCGCCTGAACCTGGTCTTCCTTCGTGACGTCGCAGAGTGCGGAGCGGACGCAATCCTTGCCAAAGCGCTGCTCCAGGTCACCCTTTACGGTGCCCAGCGAAGCTTCTTCGCGGTCGAGCAGCATGACACAGGCCCCGTCCGCCAGAAGGCGTTCAGCCGTTGCGCGACCAATGCCGCCAGCCCCGCCGGTGACGAGGGCAATCTTGCCGACCATCGGTTTCGGCTTCGGCATGCGCTGGAGCTTGGCCTCTTCCAGCGCCCAATACTCGATATTGAAGGCTTCCTGCTCATCCAGACCGATATAGGAGCCGATGGCTTCCGCGCCGCGCATGACATTGATGGCGTTGGCGTAGAACTCACCGGCGAGCCGGGCCGTCTTCTTGTCGGCAGCGAAGGTCATGCGGCCAATGCCGGGCACGAGCACCACAATCGGGTTGGCATCGCGCATTGCCGGGTCTTGCGGGCTGGCACAGCGGTTATAGTAGGCGGCATAGGCGTCGCGGTAATCCGAAATGGATTGTGCGAGATAAGCGTCATCCTCCAGGCGCTCAGGGTCGAGCGCGAGCGGTGCGATCTTGGTCCGCAGGAAGTGGTCGGGACAGGAAGTGCCGATCGGAGCCAGGCGATTGAAGTCGACAGAGCCGACGAATTCCAGGGTTTCCGGATCATCGGCAAAATGACCGACCTTGGCGCGGGCACCGGTCATCAGTCCGCGCAGTTTCGGCATCAACCGGGCTGCAATCTCCCGGCGGTCGTCCCGCGGCGTGATCTGTTGGCCTCCGAAGGCTGGCCGACCATCCATTTTACGGTTCAGATAGTTGGCGGCATCAGCGATCAGCTGGATCGTGTGATCATAGCAATTTTTGGCCGTATCGGCCCAGCAGATGATCCCGTGGCCCGCAAGCATGACGCCTTCGAGGCCGGGATTGGCGGCGACATAGTCGCGCAGCTGGATTCCCAGCGTGTAACCCGGGCGCTTCCAGGGCAGCCAGCCGATCTTTCCGCCCCAGATTTCTTGCGTGGCGGCCTCGCCGCCCGATGAGGCGGCAAGCGCGATGATGGCGTCGGGGTGCACATGGTCGACATGGGCAAAGGGTAGAAGGCTGTGCAGCGGTGTGTCGATGGACGCTGCGCGCGGATTCAGATTGAACGTACAATGGGGAAGGTAACCCACCATCTTGTCGTCATCTTCCGGACCGCCATAGTGCCGCTCAAGACCGAGCAGCTTGTCCTGGTAAAGCGTGGAGAAGCCGTCGAGCTGCATGGACCCGATATCCCCACCTGAGCCTTTCACCCAGAGCACATCAACCGTTTCGCCGGTGAGCGGATCGGTTTCTTTCAGCTTGGCAGATGTATTGCCGCCCCCGAAATTCGTGACGGTCAGATCGAAGCCAAGCAGATTGGACCGATACAGCAGCAAGCCCTCGGGTGTGAGGGATTGGGCGTCGTCGTCGGACCATCGGTTCTGGGGAACAACGAAAGGAATAGCTTCAGGAAATTTAAGAGGAATACTCGACATCGGCCGTCCAATTGTTCTGGGGTGCGGATCCACGACATGCGTCGCGAGGGTCAAATAACATTAAAGCTGGCGCGTCTCAATCAGTTTCGATACATATCGATCAAAATAGAGCATGGGGAGCCAAATTGAAGCCTGCCGAAATCATAGTCCTGGATGTCGGGAAGACGCTGAGCAAGCTGAGCGCCTGGACGTCTGACGGCGAGCTGGTCGAGCGGGCGGCGCGGCCGAACGCCAGTCCGCAGACGCCGCATTATCGTGCGCTCGACACGGAAGCGACGTTTGAATGGGTCGTGGAAACGCTCACTGAGTTTTCCAAGCGCGGTCCCATTCGAGCGATCATTCCGGTCTGCCATGGCGCCAGTGCCGCGTTGGTGCGGGACGGACAGCTTGTGGCTCCGCCGATGGACTACGAACAACCGGTGCCGGACGCGATCAGGGAGGCCTATTGGGCCGAGCGGGATCCGTTTGCCGTCAACGGGTCACCTTCCCTTCCGGACGGCTTGAATCTTGGCACCCAGCTCTTCTGGCTCCAATCAATCAATCCCGGCTTGTTTGACGCGGCCACCATCATGCCGCTCGCCCAGTTCTGGGCGTGGCGTCTGTCTGGCGTCGCGACAAGTGAAGTGACGAGTCTGGGCTGTCATACGGATCTCTGGTCACCGGCTGAACAGGACTTTTCACCGATGGCCAAGCGATTGGGCTGGGCCGAAAAGTTTGCCCCCCTGGCCCGCGCGGGTGATGTGATCGGGCGTCTTTCACCTGATCTGGCCGCGAAAACCGGACTGTCGGAGCGCGTTGAAATCCATTGTGGACTGCACGACTCGAATGCGGCCTTGGTCGCAGCGCGTGGCTTCCCGGAAATCGCCGATGCGGATTGCACCATCCTGTCCACGGGCACCTGGTTTGTGGCCATGCGGTCAATGGCCGACGCCTTTGACCCGGCCAGTCTGGAGCCCGGGCGCGACTGTCTGATCAATGTCGATATTGCCGGACGTCCGGTTCCATCCGCCCGTTTCATGGGAGGGCGCGAGATCGAAACCCTGATCGGGATCGATACCCGCCGTGTGGACATCAAGCCGGACCAGCCGGAGATGCTCGCCTCCGTGGCACCGGTCATCGCCAATGAGGCCATGTTGCTTCCGACTTTCGCGCCCGGCTTCGGCCCTTTCCCGGAGACAAAGGGGACCTGGCTCAATCAACCGGATAACTGGTTTCAGCGGCGGGCCGCGGCCTGTCTGTACGCCGCCATGGTCATGGATGAATCCCTCGACCTGATTGGCGCCCGCGGCACGCTTCTCGTGGAGGGGCGGTTTGCAGAAGCGGAAGTGTTTGTCCGCGGTCTCGCGCGCCTGCGTCCGGACATGAAGGTCTACACCACGCATGCCCACAATGATGTGTCTTTCGGCGCCCTTCGGCTGCTCAATCCAGACTTGAAGCCAGCGACACCGCTGTCCCCGGTCAGACCGCTCGAAGACGAGCTCGCCGCTTATCAGACTGCCTGGCGGGACCGCGTGAATGAGCAGGGTGTTGTGGCATGATCGCAGCGTCCATCCATGACTATCGCGAACTGGCCAGACGGCGTCTTCCCCATTTTCTGTTCGAATACATGGATGGCGGCTCCTATGCAGAGGTAACGCTGTCACGCAATCGCGAGGCGCTTGATGGCATAGCCTTGCGACAGCGCGTCCTGAGGGATGTTTCCGATATTGAGCTGTCGACCGAGCTGTTCGGGCAATCCCTCGCCATGCCGGTCGCACTTGGTCCGATCGGACTGGCTGGCATGAATGCCCGCCGTGGAGAGGTGCAGGCCGCGCAGGCCGCTGAAACTGCCGGCATTCCCTTCACACTATCGACCGTCTCAGCCTGCCCCCTTCAGGAAGTGCGGGCCGGGGTGAGCCAGCCCTTCTGGTTCCAGCTCTACATGATCCGCGATAGGGAATTCATGCGCGACCTGATGGCCGAAGCTCGGAATCTGGGTTGTCCGGCGCTGGTTTTCACCGTCGACATGCCCGTCCCGGGCACCCGCTATCGCGACTATCGCAGCGGTCTGGCCGGCGCGCCGGGTCTTGCCGGAGATTTGCGCCGCGCGGCCCAAGCCTTGCTGCGCCCCGGCTGGGCCTGGGATGTGGGCTTGCGGGGGCGTCCCCATCATCTGGGCAATGTCGCGCCGGTGCTGAAAGGCAAGACCGGCCTGCAGGATTTCTTTGCCTGGATGCGGAACAATTTCGATCCGGCAATTTCCTGGTCTGACATCGACTTCATTCGCGAGCACTGGGACTGCCCCCTGATCATCAAGGGCATCCTGGATGTTGATGATGCCCGGCAAGCCGCGCGGCTCGGTGTGGATGGTCTTGTTGTGTCCAATCATGGCGGCCGGCAACTGGACGGCGTGCCAGCGAGCGCCGAGGCCCTGCCGGCCATTGCGGATGCGGTTTCAGGCGATCTCAAAATCTTGGCCGATGGCGGTATCCGATCGGGGCTGGATGTCGTGCGAATGCTCGCGCTGGGTGCTGACGGCGTGTTGTTGGGGCGGGCCTGGGCCTATGCCCTGGCGGGGCGTGGCCGGGCTGGCGTTGCCCACATTCTCGACCTCATCGACGCGGAGATGCGTGTCGCGATGGCCCTGACAGGGGTGACCCGAATTTCTCAAATCAACATGGACATCCTGACAAAACGGATGCCGCACTAAACGGGGAAGAACATGAATGCCAATCCAATGCTGGGCGTATTCTTTCACTGGCTAGGAGGTTTG
The DNA here is from genome assembly GCF_016817355.1 of Maricaulis parjimensis. Classification (GTDB taxonomy): domain Bacteria; phylum Pseudomonadota; class Alphaproteobacteria; order Caulobacterales; family Maricaulaceae; genus Maricaulis; species Maricaulis parjimensis. The sequence continues at coordinate 161,106 of NZ_JADOTT010000001.1, read as the reverse complement.
TCCTCAGCCAGTTTCTACGTGCCTTACAAGCGGATCAAACTCTGGTCCTGGGAGATTTTCTGGATCGTCGGGGGCGTGTTCTCCTGGCTGATCGCGCCGTGGATCTTTGCATCCCTGCGAACGGAAGACCTTCTGGGCGTCCTCGGATCCACGTCGCAGAGCACGCTGTTCTGGTGCTGGTTCTGGGGTGCCATGTGGGGCTTTGGTGGCCTGACTTTCGGCCTGACCATGCGCTTTCTCGGCTTGTCCCTGGGCATGGCCGTGGCGCTGGGGCTGACGACTGTCATCGGCACACTTGGTCCGCCGATTTTCCGGGGGACTTTGCTGGACATTGCGATGACGCAAAGCGGACAGGTGACGCTCCTCGGGATTGTGGTCACTGTTTTGGGCATCATCGTGGTGGCCATTGCCGGCAATTCCAAGGAACGCGAGACGGATGGTGGCGCCAATGCGGGTGTTGCGGAGTTTGATCTCAAGAAAGGACTGCTGATCGCCGTCTTTTCCGGGGTGATGTCCGGCTGTTTTGCCTGGGGCCTTGATGCAGGGCAGGAAATCCGGGACCTGACCCTGGCGGCGGGCACCAACACGCTTTCGCAGGGGCTGCCGGTCCTGTGTGTCGTTCTGGCAGGCGGTCTCACCACCAATCTCATCTGGTGTGGCTATCTGATCCGCAAGAACCGCTCTTTCATGGAGTTGTTTGGCCGCAAGGCGGCTGTCGTGGATGACGCCGGCACTGTGACGATCGAAGACGCCAAGCCGGGGCGCGTGCCGCTGATTGCCAATTATCTTCTGGCGGCTTTCGGGGGGACGCTCTGGTACTTCCAGTTCTTCTTCTACACGATGGGTGAAAGCCAGATGGGTAGCTATGGCTTCTCCTCCTGGACCCTGCACATGGCCAGCATCATCCTTTTCTCCACCCTGTGGGGTTTTGCCCTGAAGGAATGGTCGGGTGCGAGTGCCAAGACCAAATGGCTGGTCTGGGCCGGCATCACCCTTCTGGTTGGGTCAACAGTGATCATCGGGGTTGGCAACATGCTCGCCGGTGGTGCTGGCGGTCACTGAGCCAGGCTCATCTTCCAGACGAAAGGGCCGCACCTTGAACCAAGGCGCGGCCCTTTTTGATAGGCAAGACAGGGGTGCCCCGGGATTATTCCGGATCGTCTTCCGGACAGCCGGTTCCCGCAAAGGCATCACAGACCATGTCCAGCCGGTCCGACCAGGGGTCACGCCCGGCGACGGCCTCGCCGGATGCGCTGATGTCCATGAGCGGCTCTGTCACTGCCGAATAAAGCGGCCAGGCGGTCTGATCGTCGCTGTTCGGGTCGCCGGACCGGATGAAGTTCAGCCAGTAGCGATGGGTCAGTTCGGCAACGGCCTGGTCGCCGGGCGTGGTTGTTTCGCCGTCCCGGCGGTTCGCGAGCGTGTTGTGCGTGTAGGGTATCTCGCTGGCATGCGGCGCTCCGCTGAATGTGTCCTGTAGCGCTTCGGCCACATAGCTGAAGCGGTAGTGAAAGACGGGATTGCCGGCCGCGTTGAACCGGCTGGCAACAAAGCGGGCGGGTTCGACCATGAAGAGGTCGCCCCCGATGGCAGAAATCACTGCTGCATCCGGTAGCACACCGTCCGGGTCATAGGCGGCCCGCGCAGCGTCAGCCGAATCCCCGAACAGGTTGAAGGCATCGGCTTTTGTCGCCACCGGCAAAAAGCCGAGATCAGCGCTCGTTGCCCCGATCATCAATGGCACCATGGCAAACTGTCCGGACATGTACTGGTCCTGGAGCGGCGCCGTCACGATACGGCCATCGATGGATGGGCCGCCATAGGTCGCGCCCTGCTGGCCCATGCTGGCCATGCTCAGACCGCCATCAATCTCCGAGGCCGGGAGTGCGCGCAAGGCGTCCAGGGCCGCCGGGCCGTCGCCCGTGATCCCGTGCGCTTCGGCAAACGCCACGCCAAGGCTTTCCAGGGAGGGGGATCCGGGCGCATCGTCCTGCAGGCGCCGGTCCGAGAAGCCTGTTCGCCGGCCGCCGCCGCTCTGAATGATGGCGCGGTCGAAAAGACCTTGCGCCAATGGTGATGTCAGCATCGCCTGGACAGAGGCCCCGCCGGCGGATTCTCCGAAAATCGTGACATTGTCGGGGTCGCCGCCGAAGGCTGCGATATTGGCCTCCACCCAGTTCAAGGCGGCGATCTGATCGAGATATCCGTAATTGCCCAGCAGGCCCTCATCGGCATTTTCACGGGTCAGGGCGGGGTGGGCAAAGAAGCCGAAACGACCCAGCCGGTAATTCATGCTGACATAGATGACACCGTTCCGGGCAAAGCTCTCACCCGAATAAATGGCCGGTGAGGAACCGCCATTGACGAAGCCGCCGCCATGGATCCAGACGGCGACGGGCAGGTCTGCTCCTGGTTCGACGTCCGCCGGGCGCCAGACATTGACGAAGAGGCAGTCCTCGGAGAAGGGGGCGGTGCTGGGAGCCGCATCCTGGGCGAAGGGCGTTTGCTGGCAGTCATCGCCAAACCCGGTTGCAGGACGCGTGGCGGACCATGCCGTGACGGGTTGGGGCGCGCGCCAGCGAAGGTCATCTGTCGGCGGCGCGGCGTAGGGAATGCCCAGAAAGCTGTCGACGCCAGCCGCCGTTGAACCCAGAAGCGGGCCGGACAGGGTTTCAACGAGAGGTCCGTCGGCATCGGGTTCGGTGCCACATGCACCGAGTGCGAGTGCTGACACCATGGCAAGGGTCGTAAGTGGACGCAGGGCGGTCATGGCGGACTCCTTTAGGTCGAGGGTGGCGGGCAGGCGCCCGGTTTGACTTGTGTCCGGGCGAAAAAATGGCCGATCGGCGGAACGCTCCGGGGCAAACAAAATGCGCCACCGGTATAGTGCGTCGCCAATCGGCCAATTCAGCCTCAAGGGAGGTTGTTTCTAGAAGTCGCGACGCAGGGTCAGGCCGACTTCACGATGGTTGGTGACCGTGCCGACACGCAGGCCCGACGGGACCGATCCGAAAATCGTCCAGTCGCCACCATCCGTGTCTTCCACGACGTGGTCGAAGAGGTTCTTCGCCCACAGCATGAGTTCCCAATTCCGGTCCTGGTCGCGGATGCCAACATAGGCATTCACGCGCAGGTCGCCCTCGAAAGTGCGTCCGGTCTGCGGGAAGAAGTAGGAGTCGTAGCCAACAGCACTGGCACGGACATAGGCGTCCAGACCACCGACTTGGAAGTCGTAATTGGTGTTGGCGCTCCAGCTCCGGGACGGCAGGGCTCCGAGCGGACCATTGACCGCGCATTCACTGACATAGCGGCCTTCCTGAACCATGGGCGGACCATTGGTGTCGAGGACGCCATCGCCATCATAGTCGTTACACGGCACCAGCGCGTTGTCGAAGTGCGCATCCGTGTAGGTGTAGATGGTGTTGATGGTCCAATTGTCGGTGATGTCGAAGCTCAGCTCGATCTCATACCCTTTGGACACGGCATCGCCATTGCCGAACATGGTGCCGAAGCAGCCATCGCCGGTCGGTGTGCCGTCTCGCGTACCCCATTGGGTTCCCGTGCCCGGTGCAGAAGGAACACCGGTACAGGCAATGTTGAACTGCGAGGCGATATAGCCGTCATAAGCCTGATCGAAGATGGCGATGTTCGCGGTGAGGCGATTATCGAACCATTGGGTCTTCAGGCCATACTCGAGCGACTGCGAGTGTTCGTCGTCGAAATTGCCGTAAGACGCCGGAATGACGCCATCCACGGGCGAACCCCGCGTGCCGGCAGAACCGGGGCGGTAGGACGTGCCGAAATTCACATAGCCCATGACATCCGGCGTGAAGAAGTGCCGGTAGTTCGCATTGCCCGTGATCGCATGATAGCTGGTCTCGACGCTGGAGATCGTGTTCTCGACATCAATCTGCGTGTAGCGAACACCCAGTTCGAGGCTGTCATCATCCGTCAGCTGGAAGCGCTGATTGGTGAAGATGCCAAAATCATCCGTTTCACTTCCACTCGGAATGCCAAAGGCAAACGGGACGAAGTCCAGAGTGCCGCTGGTTTCACGGTGAGCCGTGAAAACGCCGAAGATGAAGTTGTAGAAATCGTTCGGCGACCCGTGCAGGCGCAGCTCGTTCGAGAAGGTCGTGTTCTCGTTGGATGCGGTCAGGAAGGTCGGGATCTGGTTGGCGGCACCGATGCCGGCAAAGTCGAAATCGAGCCGGTTGTCATAGGTGTTGTCGTTGTAGCCACCGACATAGACGAGTTCGAGAATGTCATTGATCTCGAAGCTGGCGTTCAGCGTGAACAGCGTCCCTTCGTAGACATTCAGATTGTCGCCATCGGTCATTGCGATGCGGTCGAACAGGGTGATTTCCTGTCCACAGCCCACAGAGCTGACCGGGTAGTCGATCGGGTTGGCGTAACCGGCCGGACGGTCGGCGGCCGTACAGGGCGGTGCGCCCGTGACCTGACGATAGAAGTCCCGCTCATCATGCGTGTACTGGAGCATCGCATCGATCTGGAGCCGGTCATTCGGCATCCAGGACAGCGAACCCCGTGTCACATAGATCTCGGCATAGTTGGAATTGCCATTGGCAATGTTCTGTACTTCCGTGCCGCCGTTATAGTCATAGACGCCGGCAAGGCGGAAGGCAAAGTTGTCGCCAATCGGGCCGCCATAGGCCGCCTGGATGTTGCGGCCGTCATGATCGGTCAGCGTTCCCTCGATGAAGCCATTGGCTTCGTCGAATGACGGGCGCATCGTTGTGACGATCAGGGCGCCGGACGGAGACGGGCGGCCCTGAAGCGTGCCCTGCGGGCCCTTCAGGATTTCCACCTGGCCAATGTCCAGCGTGGCCGAGAAAAGATCGACCGAGCTGATCGGAACCTGGTTGATGTAGGATTCAACCGTGTTGGTGGTCCCCCCAGACCCCCCGGCGCTCGGCATCTTGATGCCGCGCAGGGAAACGGATTGTTCCGACGGGCTTGTCATGGTCAACGAAAGGCCGCCCACGACAGTTGTCAGTTCCTGCACGGTCGTAACCCGCAGGTCCGAAATGGTTTCATTGGAGACCACATTCACCGTCGCTGCGACGGTCTGGATCGGCTCTTCACGCTTGTTGGCCGTGACGATGATGACATCCTCGTCAACGGACGGTGCGTTTTCGTCCTGTGCGAATGTGGGTGAAGTCAGGGCCAGCATGCTGGTGCTGGCCAATAGGGCTAGTCCCCATTTGGCCCGGGACGGCCCAAATGTCCTGTTCATTTCCTATTCCTCCCGCTCATAGAATTCACTATTGCGCTTTTTGCTCGCCCTCTTTGTTTTTGGAGCGATGCGACGCCATTTAGGACGGTTGAGAGTGACAATTGTCAATCGTATTCAATCGAAAAATTAGAAAAATCGCTCATTTACAACAAAATTGGCTGCGAAATTATTGTTTATCAATAAATTTTGAGGAAATCTATGAATCATAGTGGTTTGAGTGGTGGGCGCGAATTCGAGAATCTTGATGCAATTTGCAATCAGATTCACGAGGGTTAGTGTCGAGTGCTGATTCAGCAAAACCAATGAGTTGGTCGAGCTCAAGCTTGAGGGAAGGCACTCATTGATATACGCGTCAAAGATGAGTGGCCCTGATTGATAGGCCGACGCACTCGAAGGAAAGAGCATGCACGCTTCTGAACGCGAGGACTTTATCCTTCGCCTGCTTGAGGAACGGGGATTTGTTTCATTTCAGGAGCTCGGGCGGCGAATCGATGGGTCTCCGGCGACGATACGCCGGGATCTGGAACGCCTCGCTCAGGAGGGGCGTCTGGAGCGTGTCCGGGGTGGGGCCCGGCGCCTGAATGCGTCGAACGAGACCGGTGGTACAGACCTCCAGCGTCTGGCCGGCGTGCCCTTCCAGGAAAACATCAACCTGCATCTTCGAGAAAAGAAGGCGATTGGCAAAGCCGCTGCGAAGCTGTGCCAGTCCGGCGAAGGCGTGATGATTGATGGCGGGTCCACAACGCTCCAGATGTGCTCGCATCTGGCCGGCCTTAATCTTCAGGTGCTGACCAATTCGCTCCACATTGTATCGGCTCTGCTTGGCCAGCGCGGGACCCGTATTCTGGTTCCTGCCGGTGCGGTTTTCCCCGAGCAGAACATTATCCTGTCTGTCTTTGGCGAAGATGGCATGCCGCGCTTTCATGCGCCCAAGCTTTTCATGGGCGCCGCTTCCATCGGACCGCAGGGGTTGATGCAGGCGGATGTTGTCCTGGTTGCTGCGGAGCGCCGGTTGATCGAGCGGGCGGATGAAATCGTCGTTCTTGTGGATGCCAGCAAGTTTGAAGGATCATCCGGAAATGTCGTGTGCGCTATCGACGAGATTGATACGATCATTACGGATGCCCGTATCAAGCCCCGTGATCTCGAAATGCTGCAAAAGGCCGGCGTGAACGTCATTATCGCCGACGCCTAGGCGGATCTCCCGCCTCCCCACCATTTTCATTCAGAGCATGCTTACCGTTGAACCGCACGCGCGCGATCCTCGTTTGCAGTTTTGTGAGCGATTATGACCGAAAACTATTGAAACTTGCCTGACATCGTGTGAGTGTGCCGTCCCACAAGAGAGCTCTCGTCCTGTCGGCTTGCCCTCCCCGGAAGGTACTGCCGGCCAGAGTCGCAATAGGGCCAGATGTCGGCTTTGCCGAATGAGGAGGACGCATGCACACCCATTCTTGGTTGAAGGGGCGTTTGTCGCGCAGGGCTATCCTGGCGGCCGGTGGTGCCAGCTTGGGCATGTCGGCCCTGACGGGCCGGGCCTTTGGAGACGTCGATGCGCAGACTGTCGCGACGCAATACGGCCAGGTGCGTGGCGATGTCGAGCGCGGCGTTCGCGTCTTTCGCGGTCTTCCCTATGCGGGTCCCGTCTCCGGGCGGGAGCAAAGGTTTCGCGCGCCGACCCCGCCCGCCAGCTGGTCCGGTGTCCGCGATGCCACACAATTTGGTCCCCAGGCGATCCAGCCTGTTCAGGGGCCTGGCGGTGAGCCCAGTTCCGAAGACTGCCTCTTCTTGAACATCTGGACCCCGGATGCCCAGTCGGGCAGCCGGCCCGTCATGTTCTATTGCCATGGCGGCGGCTTTACGGTGGGCTCAGGCGCTCGCGAATACCAGAACGGCGCCAATCTGGCGCGTGAACAGGACGTCGTGGTCGTTGCAGTCAACCATCGGCTCGGCGTGTTTGGCTATCTGTATCTGGGCGGTCTGCTTGGCGACGACTACCCGGCCAATCCGGGGCTTCTGGACCTGGTCGCCGCGCTGGACTGGGTGCGCAGCAATATCGCGGCTTTTGGTGGCGACCCGGAGAATGTCACAATCTTCGGAGAAAGCGGTGGAGGCGGCAAAGTCAGCTGCCTCTATGCCATGCCGCAAGCGGCCCCCTTGTTTGCCCGTGCGTCCATTGAAAGCCCGATCGGACCGAATGACTGGTCGCCGGAGCAGGCCACAGATGTCGCCCGCGAAGCGATGCGCTGGTTCGACCTGAATGACCCGGCTGAACTTCTCGATCTGTCGGCCGAGCAGTGGCTGAATTTTCAAAATGGTGGCGACAATCCGCTACCGCCCGGGTCTCGGGAGCCGGGAGAGCCGCCGGCCAATCGGGACCAGTGGTTCTGGCCCGTCATTGATGGCCAGGTGTTGCCGGAGGTTCCGTTCAAGGAGCATGCTCCGGCCATTTCAGCGAACAAGCCGCTGATTATCGGCACGAACCGCGATGAAGCCGTCTTCTTCCATTTCGGTGACCCAGAGGCATTTTCGCTCGATGAGGCGGGGCTGATCGCGCGGTTGACGGCCAGTCATGGCAGCGATGCAGCCGCTTGGCTGGAGGCCTTCCGGGCGTCGCGTCCGGACGCCACGCCCTCTCAGCTCCTGATGGCCATCGAGACCGCCATGCCCTGGCGGGCGCAGGCCGTCCATGTTGCCGAAGCGAAGGCCGCCGAGGGCCAGGCGCCCGTCTACGCATACATCCTGGACTATCACAGCACGGATCGCTTTCCGGGCACGGAGTTCGAGATCGGAAGTCCGCATGCGTCAGACATCGTGATGAAGTTCAACAATGTCGGCAATCCGGGCATGGGGTCATTCTTTGGAAACCCGACCCCGCCGGAGCAAAGACTGGCCGCACACAATATGAGTTCGCTGTGGGGATCCTTCGCACGACAGGGCGTGCCAACGGTCGAAGGGCAGCCGCAATGGCGGCCCTACACCCTGAGCGGGCGAGAGACCTATCTCATTGATGCTGCCTGTCGACTGGTCTCCGATCCCGAGGCCGCGGAGCGTCAGTTCTGGCAAGGCCAGCTCGAAACCCGAGGCACGCCCTAGACCTGCCTCCAAACCTATTCAGACCATCGCCACAAACGTACCGCCAAAGGCGGACACAAAACGGGGAAGACACCATGATGACGATCAGGATCGGCGTATCCGCGCTTGTACTTGCCACCTGCCTGGGGGCCGCTTCGGCTCAGGACAATCAACCCTGGCGGGATACCAGTCTTGATCCTGCAGAACGCGCGCGCCTCGCCGAAGCGGCAATGACCGATGATGAGCGCTTCAACATCATCCACGGTCCCATGGCGCTGCAGTTCGGCGATCGTCCGAACCCGCTTCCTGATGATGCGGTTCCCGGTGCCGGCTACATCCCGGGTGTGGAGCGTCTGGGTATTCCGTCCTTGCGCGAGACAGACGCCAGCCTTGGGATCACCAACCCGTTCGGTTCTCGCCCGGGCGACACGGCCACCGCTTTTCCGGGCGGGTTGGCCATGGGATCGACGTTCAATCTGGCGCTGATGCACGATATCGGCGGGGCTTTGGGGCTGGAGGCGCGCAGCCGAGGTTTCAACGTCCTCCTTGGCGGCGGCATGAACCTGGTCCGTGATCCGCGGAATGGCCGCAATTTCGAATACCTCTCCGAAGACCCTCTGCTGACCGGCTTGATGGCTGCTGCGTCTGTCCGAGGCTCCCAAGAGGCCGGGGTCGTGACCACGGTGAAGCATTTCTCGCTCAACGGGCAGGAAACCAATCGTCACACATTCAACGCCATCATCGACCCGGCTGAACACCGCGAGTCCGACCTTCTGGCGTTCCAGATCGCGCTTGAGGAGGGGCAGCCGGCCTCGATCATGTGCGCCTATAATCTGGTGAACGGCCATTATGCCTGCGGCAATGATGAGCTCCTGAACAATGTGCTTCGCCGCGACTGGAACTATCAGGGCTGGGTCCTGTCAGACTGGGGTGCCGTCTATGACTGGCGCTTCGCGGAATACGGTCTGGACCAGCAATCCGGCCAGCAACTCGATGACGAAGTCTGGTTTGATGCGCCCCTGCGTGCCGCCGTCGAGCGCGGTGACATTCCTCACTCCCGCATCTCGGAGATGGTCCAACGCATTCTCTATGGCATCTACTCCGTCGGCATTGACCAGGAGCAGCCGGCGCCGGAGGTTGATCTGGAGGCGCATGGACAGCTCGCGCTGGAGGCTGCGCGCCAAGGTCTGGTCCTTCTGAAAAATGAGGGAGACTTGCTGCCCCTCACGGCTCAGGCCCAGTCCATTGCGGTTATTGGTGGCCGGTCCAATTATGGCGTGTTGTCGGGAGGTGGATCCTCACAGGTCACTCCGGATGGCGGGTTTGCCGCAGAGGTTCCGATCGGTGGCGATGGCTCGATGGCGGGCTGGCGGGCCGAGCGTTACTTCCCGGGGGCGCCGCTGGATGCCATCCGGGCCCGGGCCGGTGAGGCGCAGGTTCGGTTTGACCCAGGCCAGTATCCGTCCTCTGCTGCGTCCATTGCATCGCAGGCCGATATCGCCATTGTGTTTGTGACTTCCCATGCTGCCGAGGGTTTCGATCAACCTGATCTGACCTTGCCGAATGGCCAGGATGCCATCGTGGCGGCGGCCGCCGCTGCGAACCCGAACACGATTGTCGTATTGGAAACCGGAAACCCGGTTGCCATGCCGTGGATCGATGAAGTCGGCGCCGTCATGGCGGCCTGGTACCCCGGGCAGGCTGGCGCCCAAGCGATTACGGAAGTGCTGTTCGGCGATGTGAATCCGTCGGGCCACCTTCCGGTGACGTTCCCGATTGAAGGCCAGTATCTGCGCATTCCGCTTCCGGGGCTCGGCACCGTTGAGGGCGAAACCGTAACGGTGGAATACGAGGAAGGATCCGATGTCGGATACCGATGGTTTGCCCGGACGGGCACACCCGTCCGTTTCCCCTTCGGACATGGCCTCAGCTATACGAGTTTTGCCTATTCCGACCTTCAGGTCACGGGCGGCGAAACCCTGCAGGTGACGTTCGAAGTGGAAAATACCGGTGATCGAGCGGGCGCAGATGTTCCGCAAGTCTACCTGACGGACGCGGCGGGCCATCCCTTGCAGCGCCTCGTCGGCTTTGACCGGGTCGTGCTCGAGCCGGGGGACAGTGCCGAAGTCAGCCTCACCGTTGATGCGCGCCTGCTCGCCGAATTCGATTCCGAGGCGAATGCCTGGCAGATCGCCGGGGGAGAGTATGGCGTCGCCGTGGCCGCAAGTGCCGGGGAAGAACCTGCACTGACGGGAACGGCCGACGTGCCGGCCCAAACCCTGGAACCGTAGGACGGGCACAGCCTGCCGGGCCTGGCGGGTCCGGCAGGCTGCCAGAACAGAACCCATTGCCGGTCGTTGAGCCGGCGAGCGTGTGATCAATGAGGGGAAAAGGCGTGACGGAACCGATAAAAAGCTTGCTGAAGGCGTCCCGCCTTTTGACGTCGGTCGTGCTTCTCGGGGGCATGGTGTCAGCCTGCGCGGGCGTCATGCCGCGACCGGAAGCGGGGACGCAGGCGGAAGCCGAGGCGTCCGGACCGACCGAGGCTGATTTCGTCGATCCGCCTCAGTCGGCGAGACCGCGCGTCTGGTGGCATTGGCTGAACGGCAATATCACGCGCCATGGGGTGGAGCAGGACCTGGCCTGGATGCATCGCGTCGGCATTGGGGGCGTCCAGAATTTCGACGCCAATCTTGGCACACCTCAAGTGGTTGACGAGCGTCTCGTCTACATGACGCCCGAATGGAATGATGTCTTCCGGCACGCCGTGCGTCTGGCCGCAGACTATGACCTGGAATTTGCCATCGCCGCGTCGCCGGGGTGGAGCGAAACCGGCGGCCCCTGGGTGTCTCCCGAGGATGGCATGAAGAAACTTGTCTGGAGCGAAACCATCGTTCCGGGCGGCGAGCCTGTTGCAGACCGGTTGGGTGCTCTCCCCACTGAGACCGGTGTGTATCAGACGGCCGGCTTTGTCGGCTTTTTCGGCGCGGAACCCGTGTCCGAACCTCCTGTGGCGCATGGCGAAATTGCGGTCCTGGCAGTGCCGTTGAGTCATGCGCCACTTCCGGATCCGATTCACGTCGAAACGGGCCACACCACGACTTCGCCTGCGCCCTTGCTGGATGCGGCCCTGACGACCGGCGTGCAAGTCGACCCAGCCGGAACCAGCGCGCAACCGGACCTCATTCTGAGCTTTGCTGAGCCGGTCACGGTCCGTTCAGCGCGGCTCTATGTTGAACATGCCTTGCCGCCCTTCGGGCCGCCGCGTTTCAACCCGGAACTCGAGGCCGAGCTTGAGGCGGGTTGGACCCCGATCACGGAAATTCCGCTGGGAGAGGCCGCGACGACTGTGAGTTTTGATGCTGTCATGGCGCAGCGCTTCCGGATCGTCTTGAACCCGAGCAATTTTACGCCATCCCTGAGTGCACTGGGGAGTGTGCCGGGCGCGCAACTGGATATGGGCGTGCCGCCCATGGACGGGCCTGCCCACATTTCGGTCGGTGAATTCCGCCTCTATGCCAATACCCTCATGCCTCAAAGTGAGCTGCGCGCCGGCTTTGGCATCGCTCCGAGCTATCACGATCTGGAAGACCCCCGCCTTGTCTCCGGTCCCGTTCCCGACGCGGTGATCGATGTGACGGAGTACTTGCAGGCCGATGGCCGCCTGGACTGGACACCTCCGGCCGGCCAGAGCTGGCGGATCTACCGCATGGGCTGGTCCCTGACAGGCAAGACCAATCATCCGGCGTCTCCGGAGGCAACGGGCCTTGAGGTCGACAAGTATGATGCTGACGCAGTGCGCCGTTATCTGGAAACCTATCTTCAGCGCTACGCCGATGTAGTGGGTGAGGACGCGTTTGGCCCAGGCGGAATTTCGGCGCTTCTGACTGATAGCGTCGAGATCGGTCCGTCGAACTGGACGCCGCGAATGCTGGAAGAGTTTGAGGCGCGGCGCGGCTATGATGCGCGTCCGTGGTTGCCGGCCCTGGCGGGAGCCATCATCGGGACGAGCGAGCAGACCGAGCAATTCCTGTACGACTACAGACAGACCCTGGCGGAACTCCTGTCAGACGTGCACTACCGCGTCGTTGCTGATGTTGCCCACGAACACGGGCTGATCGTTTATGGCGAAGCGCTTGAGGACGGCCGTCCCGTTCTGGGAGATGAGCTGGACATGCGCCGCCATGCAGATATTCCGATGTCCGCGCTCTGGACCTTCGCCGAAAACGGGCAGCCTCGACAGGGATTGCTGGCTGACATGCGTGGGGCCGCTTCGGTCGCGCATTTCTACGGCCAGAATCTGGTTGCCGCGGAATCCATGACGTCAGCCTTTTCGCCTTGGGCTTTCGCGCCCGCGGACTTGCAGCATGTCATCGATCTGGAGCTTGTCAGCGGCGTGAACCGGCCGGTGGTTCATACCTCGGTCCACCAGCCGCTGGATGACCTCCAGCCCGGGCTCTCGCTGGCGATTTTCGGCCAGTATTTCAACCGGCATGAAACCTGGGCCGAAATGGCCGGGCCATGGGTCGATTACATGTCCCGCGGGGCCTATCTGCTCCAGCAGGGACGGCATGTGTCCGATGTCGCGATCTTCTATGGCGAGGACACGCCGCTGACCGTGCTCTACAACACGCCCGGTTTTCAAGAAGAGCTGCCGACCCGCTACGGCTATGATTTCATCAATGCGGCCATGCTGGCCGATCTGGACGTTGCCCCCAATGGGGATCTGGTCAGTCCGGGTGGCGCGCGCTATCGCGCCATTGCCCTGTCCGGCACAAGCGCACACATGTCCCTGCCGGTTCTTGAAGCCTTGCACCGCCTGGCCAGGGCGGGAGCCCAAATCATGGGCAATCCGCCTGTGGCTTCGCCCTCATTGGGGGATGATGATCATGCGTTCAGCGCCTTGGTTGACCGTATCTGGAGCCTGGAAAACGTTCATCCCGAGACAGGGATTGAGGCGGGGCTGGAGGCCATCGGTGTAGCGCCCGACTTCGAGGTTGGCTCCACGGGCTCCGCCCTGGGCTTGATGTTCGCACACCGCACCAGTGGTGATGCGGAGATTTATTTTGTGGTCAATCCGACGGAGGATGAAGTCACAGGCGATATCCGTCTGCGCACTCTCGGGCGCGCGCCGGACATCTGGGACGCTGTAACGGGGCAGGTCCGACCGGCCAGCTACCGGCAAGAGGGTGAAGTGACGGTTATTCCGATCACAATCCCGGCCAATGACTCGCGTTTCATCGTGCTGCGGCGACCCACGGATCAAAGCGCATTGCAGCTTGTCACGCCTGAAGAACATGCTTTGAGCGTGGATCTGGCACCTTGGACAGTGAGTTTCCAGCCTGGTCGCGGCGCGCCCCAACAGATCGAAATGAACGCTTTGCGGGCGCTGGAGACCTTTGACCAGGACGGCATTCGCTACTTCTCCGGCGTGGCGTCTTACGACACCCATTTTGACATGCCCGTAGCAGGGGTCCAGGCCGATCAGGTCTGGCTGGATCTTGGCCGAGTTGGCGATGTTGCAGAAGTGATTGTGAATGGTGAGAGCGCCGGCATTGTCTGGCGTGCGCCCTACCGGCTCGACATTGCGCCAATTCTTGAGCCCGGCACCAACACGCTCGAAATCCGGGTCGCAAACTTGTGGGTCAACCGGCTGATCGGGGATCGGCAGGAGGGTGCGGACGCCATCAGTTTCACCGCGGCACCCACCTACATGCCGGATGCACCCTTGCGTCCGTCCGGACTGATCGGACCGGTGTCCTGGAGTGTCACCCGGTAAGGGGACGCTCGACAACAACTCATCGCAAAAGCGAAATTCAGGGGAGTGAAGTGAAATGAAACGGTCTTTGATGCTTGCGGCGACGTGTTTGGCTGCTGTGTGGGCTGGTGCCTGTAGTGAGAGCGCACAGACAGTGGCACCGGCCCCGGTCGCGACGGTTGATGCAACGGGACCCGGCTGGATCACGGCGGCTGCAAGTCTCGCCGCCGACGAAGCGAATACGCCCATTTCGCTCCAGTTCCGCCGCTTGGTCGAATTGGAGGCGCTTCCTGAAAGTTTTCCGGTGCGCATCAGTGCGGATAACCGCTTCATTCTTTACGTGAATGGCGAACGTGTTGCGGACGGTCCCTCCCGGGGTGACCACGAACATTGGCGCTATGAAGTCATTGATCTCGCCCCATTCCTCGTTGCAGGCGAGAACGCCTTGGCTATCCAGGTCTGGAATGATGGCGAGTTCGCCGCTCTGGCTCAGCTAACGGGTGGCCGGACCGGTCTCTACCTGATGCCCGATGATACGGCGCTGCCGGTTTCACTCGGAGATGCCGGGGACTGGCAGGTTCGCGTCGACGCGTCCCGCACTGTCGGGTCGGGCATGCGGCAGACGATCGAACAGGTCGGCGGTGGATACTATGCCGCTGGTGGGCCGGAGACCATCACGGCTTCGGAGCGTCTGGATGGTTGGAACCGGGTTTCCGTCACAGGTGGAGACTGGTCTGCAGCCATTCCGCTCGACAGCCGGCCGACGCCTCTCACTCTTGTCGAGGACCAGTTGCCACAGATGCGCTACACGCCGATTTCGAGCGGAGAAGTTGTGCGCGCGTCCGGCGTGGAAGCCACGGGCTTTCCGGAGTCAGCTATCGTGGTACCGCCTCACACTGAGGCGAACATCCTGATCGATGCCGGCCGCGTTCTGGCGGCCTATCCCGTCCTGGAAACAAGCGGTGGTGCCGGCGCAGAGGTCGAGATGACCTATGTGGAAGCGCTGTATGATCCGCGTGACGAAACGCGGATTTCCAATGAGTTCGGCGGTAATCGGATGATCCGATACACGGACCGGGCCCGCGTGGATGACGGGCTGGCCCGTGGACTTTCCGACACGCTGATCCTTGACGGCGGAGAGAATGAACGCCTGGGCCCCTATTGGTGGCGCGGCTGGCGGTTTGTCGAGATCACGGTGCAAACCGGCGATGAACCGCTCACGCTGGAGCGGTTCGATACGTTCGAAACCGGCTATCCGTTCGAACAGAACGGGCACTTTGTCAGCAATGACTCCGAGCTGAACCGGATCTGGCAGATCGGTTGGGACACTGCGCTGTTCGATGCCCATGAGACTTACATGGACACGGCGTATTGGGAGCAGCTCCAATATATTGGCGATACCCGAATCCAGATGCTTCTGTCCTACGACGTTTCGGGTGATCCGCGCCTTGCGGTGCAGGCCCTCGATGCTGTCGATGCTTCGCGGTGGAACAATAATCTCCCCCAATCAGCCTGGCCGGAAACCAGCGACAATGTGATCCCGCCATTCTCACTGCTGTGGATCGGATCGCTGCACGACTATTGGATGCGGCAGCCTGACACGAGCGTGATCGAGCGGAATCTCCAGGGTACGCGTGAGATTCTGGACTGGTATACCGGAAATCTGGGCCCCAATGGTCTGGTCCAGGAAACCTCGGGCTGGCCATTCGTGGACTGGGTCGGTCACCTCAGCGGCTGGGAATGGCGCGGCGGCACCGGGCCGGAGCATTGCGTGATCTCAATGCAGTATTTCGGCGCCTTGCAGGATGCCGCCGAGCTGGAAACCGCTCTGGGCAATGCCGATCTGACACCGGTCTATCTGGAGCGTGCAGAGGCCATCCGCGACAGTCTGAATACCGCTTGCTGGAACGAAGAACGCGGCCTGTTTGCCGACACGCCCGAACAGGCGATTTTCAGCCAGCATGCCGGCATTCTTCCTGTGCTTTACGACATCATCCCGGAAGCCCAGCATCGTGACATGTTGGAGCGTGTGACCCGTCCGGAAGGCGGAATCGCTCCGCCGGAAGGGATGCTTGGCTCGACCTATTATTTCTCCTTCTACCTCGCCCAGGCGATGGACCATGCCGGTCTGACGGATCGCTATGTCGACATGCTGACACCCTG
Source organism: Maricaulis parjimensis (assembly GCF_016817355.1). GTDB lineage: Bacteria > Pseudomonadota > Alphaproteobacteria > Caulobacterales > Maricaulaceae > Maricaulis > Maricaulis parjimensis. Next base: position 144,853 of record NZ_JADOTT010000001.1, on the reverse strand, counting down.
GCGGGAGATGCTGAGCCAGAATTTCACGACCTTCCCGGAAACACCGGACCCGTCGCGCTCGGACACGCATGCCTGGAGCGGTCACCCGACGACGGGATTGCTGACCTATGTCGCAGGTATCCAGCCCGCGGCACCGGGTTTCAGCCGCGTGCATATCGCGCCTCACCTGGGACCGCTGACATCAGTGGATGCCGCCATGATGCACCCGTTGGGCCGGATCGACACGATCTATGAGCTGGAAGGTGATACGCTCACCGCCCGGATCACGCTGCCAGAGGGGCTGGAGGGCAGGTTCGAATGGCGAGGCCGGACTGCGGATCTGGGGTCCGGTGAAAACACCTTCGTCTGGGGCCCGGGCACGCCCTGACACGCATCCACATCTGAAAACGAGGGGCAGGCATCCGCCTGCCCCGGATCTCTGGACCCGGGGCTCGGGTCCGTGGGGAGGAGAAGAGCATGGCAGAATCTACCAACACGGCAGCGCTTGAGCCGGCCGGGACCCAGAATCTGGGATACATCATCCTGATCTCGCTCGTCGCAACGATCGGCGGTTTTCTGTTCGGCTATGATAGCGGCGTGATCAACGGGACGGTGGAGGGCCTCCAAACCGCGTTCAATACGCAGGATGTCGGTACAGGCTGGAGCGTGGCGTCCATGCTTCTGGGGTGCGCGATCGGAGCCCTGATTGCCGGCCGTGCTGCCGATTTGTTCGGCCGCCGCACCCTGCTGGTCGTGTCGGCCGTATTCTTCATCGTGTCGGCCTGGGGTTCCGGCATTGCGAATGGCGCAACCGAATTCGTGCTCTACCGGCTTCTTGGCGGCCTGGCTGTCGGTGCGGCTTCGGTCATGGCCCCGGCCTATATTTCGGAGATTGCCCCGGCCCGCATGCGGGGACGCCTGGCGACGATCCAGCAGATTGCCATCATTTCCGGTCTCTTCTTCTCCTTCTTGTCGAACTATCTTCTGGCCGGCGCCGCGGGGGGATCGACGGCGGTTTTCTGGGGTGGTTTCCCGGCCTGGCGTTGGATGTTCTGGATGGAATTGATTCCGGCAGTCGTCTTCCTCCTGGCCCTTTTCATTATCCCGGAAAGCCCGCGATTCCTCGTCTTCCGGAACCGGACGGATCAAGCGCGCCTGGTTCTGGGCAAATTGTTCGGCCAGGAGGCAGCGGCCCGCAAAGTCGACGAAATCCGCGGCTCGATCGAGAAAGACCATCAGCCTCGCCTGCGTGACCTTATCGATCCCATCGCCAGAAAAATTCGTCCGATCGTCTGGGTTGGTATTGGCCTCGCCTGCTTCCAGCAGCTCGTGGGCATCAACATTATTTTCTACTACGGCGCCGTGCTTTGGCAGGCTGCCGGCTTCACGGAAAGCGATGCCCTGCTTCAGAACGTCCTGTCAGGCGGATTGTCGATTGCTTCTGTGACAATTGCCATTCTGGTGATCGACAAGATCGGTCGGAAGCCGATGCTGGTGATCGGGTCGGCCGGCATGGCCGTGACCCTCGCCTTGTGTACCTATGCGTTTTCGACTGGCGAACTGGTTGAAGGCGGCGGTTTGAAACTCTCTGACCAGATGGGGCTTGTCGCGCTGATCGCCGCCAATCTCTATGTGATGTTTTTCAATTTCTCTTGGGGACCCGTCATGTGGGTCATGCTGGGCGAGATGTTCCCCAATCAGATCCGGGGTTCCGGCCTGGCGGTGGCAGGCCTGTTCCAGTGGGGAACGAATTTCCTGATTTCCATCACTTTCCTGAGCATGCTCAGCTCGATCGGGCTGGCAGGCGCCTACGGGATCTACACACTCTTCGCAGTGCTTTCGATCGGGTTCGTGGTCAAAATGGTTCGTGAAACCCGGGGCAAGGAATTGGAGGAGATGGAGGGCTAGGCTTCCATCGGGGGCCAGTTTCCTTTGCAAGTCCGGCAATACACGGCGCAAGGATGCCAGCGATTTCCGCAATGACCGGGCAAGCTTGTCTGGCCCAGCGTTGGTGTGGACGATAAGGCTGAAATACTGGACGTTTTACCCGTATATCGTCCCGATATCCTTGTTTAGAACCCAAGGCTAACAGTCTTGGGAGGACGACATGGCAGCACTGGATGTTGCAATCATCGGGGCAGGGCCGGCCGGGATTACTGCCGGCCTTGCGCTTCGCCGCGCCGGGCTTAACGCCAAGGTTTTCGAGCGCGCTGACAAGGTCACCCCTCTGGGTGGGGCGATCATCCTCAATGCGGTGGGGCTGACCATCCTGCGCCGGTTGGGTGTGGATATCGAGGATATCTACAATGGTATGCGCGCCGAATTCCGCCGCTGGGATGGCCGTGTCCGAGCCCGTATCAATATCGATGAAGACCTGCTCAAGCGCGCCAATGCGAATGGCTGGCAGTCCGGCATGATGCGCAAAGAGCTCTACGCCCGCATGCTGGACAAAGTGCCCGACGATCTGATTGTGCCGCAACACGAGTTCGAGCGTTTCGAACAGGATGAAGACGGCGTCACCATTCATTTCAAGAACGGTCATGTCGAGCGGGCCAAGGTCCTAGTCGGCGCTGATGGTGTCCGCTCCCGAATTCGCGGTCAGCTCTATCCTGACGTGGCGCCGCCCAAACCGCTGGGCATTGCTGTCTGGCTGGGCTGGTGCGAAGCCAAGGGAATTGAAGCCGACTGTACCGTGATCCAGCACGACCAGAACTTTCAAATGGGCTATGCGCCGCTCGTCTTTGAAGGCAAGCAATGCTTTGAATGGTGGCTGGTCGAGCAATACAAGGGCGAGGCACCGCCCGAGAATGTCACCCAGTATGTAAAGGACCGGATCGGTCATTTCGCGGCGCCGTCGCGAGACATTCTCGACCAGACGGATCACGACAAACAGCTGTTCCGCTGGATCGTCGAATACATCAAGCCGCTGGAACAATGGACGACCGGAAATGTGACGCTGATGGGTGATGCGGCCCATCCAACCTCACCCTATGCCGCCTACGGAGCCGGAATGGCGATCGAGGATGCCTACATCCTCGCCGAATACCTGAAGAAAGCTGACATGGACGATCCGGCATCAATCCGGGCGGGGCTGGCGAAGTATGAGGACCTGCGGCGGCCCTATACCAATTACACCACCAAGTTCGCCCGCAATCTGGGTCGCATCTATCACAGCATTCCCGGTCCGCTTCGCAAGGTCCGGGACTTCATGTTGGATAACGTTCCCGGAGTGGGGCGCAATATCGAAACCGGCGTCACCGAGGATGCCGAAAAACTCCTGCGTCAGGTTCTCGACGATTTCGACTGAGATGCTTCGGCTGGTCCGTTTCGCGATTGGCGCTGTTCCCGGCGCCAATCGCGGGGGCTGCAGCCCATTTCCCTGGAAAAACTGCGGCGCATGGCGGTTTCAGAGGGGAAGCCGGCCCGGCGCGCGGCCTCGCTGATCGAAATGTCCGAACGGGTCAATTCTAGGCACACGCGTTTCACGCGCCATGTATTCAGGAAGGACATGGGCGGTTCGCCAATGATGTCGTTGAAATGCTTGGCAAAGGCCGATCGGCTCATACCGGCCTCCCGGGCCAGGCTTTCGAGCGTCCAGCGTCGCCCCTGGTCCCGGTGCATCGCATCCAGGGCCTTGTTCAGCCGGGCATCGCGGATGCCGCCAATCAGCCCGGTCTGGTCAGGCTGATTGAGCAGGTATCGCCGCAACTGACTGATCATCACCGCTTCCGCCAAGCGCGAGCGCTGTGCAAAAGCGCCGGGCTCGTTCTGGAAATTGGCTGAAGCCAGATACAGCGCGACCGAGTTGGCGAGCGGGAGCAGGTAATTGCCATCATCGTGCAGGGCGATGGTGCGGGGCAGGGACTTCAACAAGCGTTCGTCCGTGCCGGAGGAGAATTCGAAGGCGAGGCCAAGGAGTTCGCAGGCCGCACCATCGCCGCCCCAGACCCGGTCGTGAACCGCTGCCGGAGGCTCGTTTTCGAACCCGGCATAGGCATCCTGTTGCCAGACCCGGGCGATGTTCTCGGTTGGCCCTTCGGCCTCGGAGGCAAACTCGATGTCCTCGCCGCGCGGCGCAATGAAGGAATCGCCCTTGCTGAAGACTTGTCGCTTGTCTTCACGGGGGCCGATCCAGCATTCGCCTTCCAGAACGATCAGGCTGAAACCGGGCGGAAAACCCTGTGTGTTGAGTCCCCACGGCGCCCGCAACCGGAACCGGGCGAGGTTCAGATTACGCAGCGAGATGCTGGAGAGAATGTCGCTGAAGAGATCCATGATGCGCCGCGTGGCCAGAACGGGTTCAGACCGAAACAATTCCTTGTTTTTCGGTCGGTTTATCGTCCGTAGAGCATAGGTTGCCGGCGCGTTGCGGGCTAGACTTGGCAGCGCAAATTTCCAGGCGGTTCCTGCCGCGCGATCATCCAATATCGGGGGCGTCCCATGTCTGTTCTTGTTACCGGCGCTGCAGGGTTTGTCGGCCGGGCCCTGGTCACAAAACTGCTTGCGGAAGGGCAAGGTGTGATTGCGCTTGACCGTTCCCTTCATGGCTTGGATGCCCATGAGCGTTTGACCCGGATAGAAGGTGATTTGCGGCAGGCAAATATCCTGGCATCAGCCTTTGAGGCGGGCGCTCGGTCAGTCGTTCACCTGGTGTCACTGCCGGGCGGTGCGGCTGAAGCAGACCCCGACCTGTCCTTTGCGGTCAATGTCGAAGCCAGCCTGACACTCATGGGCGAGGCGGCTCGCCGACTGGATCGGCCGCGCTTTGTTTATTCGTCCTCGATTGCCGTGTTTGGTGACCCCTTGCCGGAAGCCGGGGTCGATGACGCCACGCCCTTGCGGCCCCGCCTGATATACGGGCTTCACAAACGCATGGTCGAGGACGCGCTTGCGACCCTGACCCGCCGGGGCGAACTTGACGCGGTGGGGCTGCGCCTGCCGGGTATCGTCGCGCGTCCGGAAGGGGCTGCGGGGCTGAAATCCGCTTTCATGAGCGACGTTTTTCACGCTATTGCCGCCGGTCGGACCATCACGCTGCCCGTTTCCCGTCAGGCCGAAGTCTGGCTGATGTCGGTGCAGCAGACGGCGGCATGCCTGGCGCATGCGGTATCGATGGACACGGCCTTCTTGCCGGAAGACCGTGTGGTGACACTGCCGGCCCTGCGCGTAACCATGGAGGCGTTGGTGGTGGCTATCGCCGCTGCGAACGGACAATCGGTGTGCGATGTGCGCTATCAGGCCGATGAAGCCCTTGAGGCGGCCTTCGGCCGGCATCCCATCCTGTCGACACCCGCCGCTGAGCGGGCGGGGTTCCGGCATGATGGATCCGTCGAGGCACTCGTGCGTCGCGCTCTGGAGGCATGCGGGGCCCAGCCCGGCTGAGCCTCTCTCCAGAGGCAGGGGGATCAGATCGGCTCGGAGACGACCTGGAACATTTCGCCGGTCGCCTGGGAATTGTCGATAAGCGGCCCCTTGCCCAATTGCCCCATGCAGATTGCCAGGCTTGATTTCACAACATAGTCGCAGCGCTTGAAGCGACGGTCGCGGAAGGCTTTGAATGCGGTCGCGACATCGCCATGCCTGGACAGCTCATCCGCGATCACCAGTGCATCCTCGATCGCCAGTCCGGCACCCTGACCCAGATGGGGCGTTGTCGCATGCACGGCGTCGCCCATCAGCGCCACGCGACCCTTGCTCCAGTCGCCCTCGACCATCAGGCCTTCGAGCGGTCGGTAGACAACTTCGGCCGGATCCGTGATGTGCTCGGCGAAACCCCGGACCAGTGGCGAGGGATGATTTTCGATCCGCGCGCGCATTTCACCGGCCAGACTGTCCGGGTCAAAGCGCGGATTCCCTGGCTCGGCGGTCGTCACATACATGTAGAGAATGTCCTCGCCCATCGGCACCAGGCCAACGCCCGGGCTGCCATTATAGACCCAGAGGCCTTCGACCTCCGGGGGGCGGCGGAAATTGTAGCGCCAGACCGATTGGCCGGTGAATTCCGGTCCGGACAATTCCGGGAAGAGGGCCTTGCGTGTCTGGGAGTAGACGCCATCCGCACCGATGACACCATCAAAGCGGCCGGTACTGCCATCGCTGAAAGTCACATCAACCGCATCGCCCGTGTCCTCGAAATGATCGACCGTGACACCGAGTTTCAGCCTCGCTCCGGCCTTCACCGCGCTTTCTCCCAGGACCCGCTGCAGGGCCTGGCGGCCAATGCCGATATTGGCTGGATAGCCGTCCGCCAGCTTGGGGGTCGGGACCGTGGCCACTTCCTGGCCGTTGGGCGCGAAGATTTTCACATGGTCGAAGCCGAAACCGGACGCGACATAGTCCTCGATCACGCCCAGCTCTGCGACCGCTCGTATGACATTGGCCTGCTGGATAATACCGACCCCGTAGACGGACCATTCCGGATCCCGTTCGATGATCTCGACGGGAAACCCTTTCTGGCGCAGCGCGATGGCAGCGGACAAACCGCCAATGCCGGCGCCGATGATCAGGATGCTGGCCTTGCGACTGTCGCCGGAGGCAGCGGATTGATCCGGGGCTTGCTGACCAACCAGGTCGGACTTCCAGTTTGCCATGATGTGTTCTCCCAAAGGGTCGGGGTCAGGCCCGGACGATTTTTTGTTCGATGGCTCCGAAGATCGAGTGCCCCGCCCCATCGCGTGCATTCATGCGGATCGTGTCGCCAAAGGCCATGAAGGGGGTCCGGATCTCCCCAAACTCGATCATGTCGATTGCCCGGCGTTCGGAGATACAACTGGACCCGGCTTCGGCGTAAGCTGTGTTGGAGACTGTGCCGGAGCCGATGATCGTCCCGGCGACCAGATCCCGGGTGCGGGCTGCATGTGCGACCAGTTCGTGGAATCCGAATTCCATCTCATCGCCGCGGGCTGCCCCGAAACGTGTGCCATTCCAGTCGATTTCCAGCGGCAGGCAGACCCGGCCTTCACGCCAGGCCCCGCCTAGCTCGTCCGGGGTGATGGCCGCGGCCGCCATGCTGCAGGCCGGTTTTGCCTGGACCCAACCGAAGCCGGTTTTCATCTCGATCGGCGCAATGGTGCGCAGACTCCAGTCATTGATCTGGACGATGAGGCGGATGTGTTCGCGCGCGTCTTCCGGCGTGATTCCCATCGGAACGGCATCGACGATCACGCCAAACTCGCCCTCGAAATCGATACCATCCTCCTCGGAGGGCAGAGGGACAGGCTCCGATGGCGCGAGGAAACGATCCGACAGCCCCTGATACATGAGCGGCCGGTCGGTCTCGATCGGTGGTAGGTTGAAAGCCTTCTGCATGAGCTCGCCATGCATGGGGAAGGCTGACCCGTCCAGCCATTGCCAGGCGCGGGGCAGGGGGGCGAGCGCCGCCAGCGGATCAAAGGCATCGCCATCGACGCGTCCGGCCGCCAGGTCCTCTGCAAGGCGTCCGAGCGCTGGCCCTGCCTGCGCCCAGTTCTCCAGGGCGGTTTGCAAATTGGCTGCGATCCCGGAAGCGCTGACGGCCCGGCTCAGATCGGTCGAAACGATGACAAGTTCACCGTCCGGCGTGCCATTGGGGTGTGTAGCAAGCTTCATGATGCGCGCCTCAGGCCAGGTCCGCGTCGAACTTGCCGTCAATCAGGATGAAGGCCACCCGGCACGGCTTGTCCGACCGGTTCGCCCAGCCATGATTGGTGCCGCGCTGAACAACGATATCGCCTGCCCGGACCGTGGTCTCGCCTTCGTCCATGATCAGGACGAGCTCACCCTCCAGAATGATGCCGTAATCGACAGTCTCGGTCCGGTGCATGAAAGCGTGACGCTCGCTCGTGCCATCGGCGACGACCGCATCTTCTGCTCCGATCTCTGCGAAATGCGCCTTGCGCTCTTCCGGTGTAAGGCTTTCCAGCTTGTCGCCTTCCGGCTCGATTTCCAGCACACGGATCCGGGTGCCGTTCGCCGGCGGCGCCAGCACGATCCCGTCTTCGGCCGGTTCTCCGCTGGCCCGGTCAATGCGGACCGGGGTCTCGCGCGTGTTCCACACTTCAAAGAACATCGGTCCGATGTTGCCGCCAATGCGCTGAACGCGTGGCACGAAACCATCCTCCTGGATGATGGCCTGTCCGTTCTCGTCATGTCCGGTCACGACCCGGCGTACGGGTTTGCTGTCCATGGTTTTCCTCACTGTTGTGTTTCGCCGGCTTTTTGTTGGACCGGTCGGATGGTTTGGGTCAGCCGGTATGCCCGCCGAGGGTTTCCGCGAACCAGTCGGCGATGTAGTGCCGGCCGAAGCTCATATTGTCGGCGCCGACATGCTCCACCCCGCCTTCGCGCGGCGTGAAAATCTTCAATTCCCGGCGTTCCGAATTCACCAGCTGATCATAGGCCTGATGGGCGTAGTCCAGACTGATCTGGCGGTCCTCGGCACCATGCGTGACCAGGAAGGGCATGCGGATTTTCTCCATCACGCCATTGAGGTTCATGCCCTCGATCTTCTTGAAGAAGTCATCCATGTCGGAGGCGCCGAATACCCACATGACGTGCTTCCAGTAGTGCGGCACAGGGTTTTCGCCCTCGCTCTTGAGGCGCTTCTGCTGGACCTCGGCCCAGTTGTGATTGGCACCCCAAACGGCGGCCGAAGCAAAGCGTGGCTCGAACGCCGCCGCACGACCGACAAAATGCCCGCCCAGTGAAATGCCGGAAATGCCGATCCGATCAGCGTCGATTTCAGGGTGGGCAGCCAGCCAGTCAAAGCAAGGCGTGGCCCATTCCTCGGTGAAGGGCGTGGCCGGCAATTCGTGGACCCGCAGCGTTTCGCCCGTGCCCGGCTGGTCAATGCACAGGGTCGAAATTCCCCGGCGGGCCAGTTCCTTGGGCAGAAAGGTCCAGTAGAGCAATTCCTTGCAGCTATCGAGCCCGTTGACGAACAGGACGCAGGGAGCAGGACCCTCGACGCCTTCGGCGCGGGTCAGCAGGCCCGGAATGGACTTGCCCTGATAGGGGATATCGACCCGTTCGCAGTTCTCACGGCCATATTCGACATAGGCCTTGAAAGCGTTCTGGGCCTTGCGAAAAGTCTCCATCCGGCCCGGATGACCATGGCCCTGCATGCGCTCGGCGGTGGTGTAGTAAAGGCAGGCCCGGCGCAGCTTGTCGGCTGCGGAGAACTTGCGCCCCTTGGCCAGGTCTTCGTCAGCCAGTGCGCTGAGCTTGTCGGCCATTTTGGCCCATTCCGCCATGAATTGCGGCGTGCCCGCATCGGCGCCTTTGTCGGCGGCGTCGCGGATGGGTTGGCACATGTCGACAATTTCGCCGATCTCGGCCCCGGATGCCATCGCGATCGCGACGGACAGATTCCAGATGTAGTTGGGGAAGAATTGGTAAAGCGCCAAGGCTCAGACCTCCGGAGCGTTAAACAGGCCGGTATCCGGCTTGGGCTGCGGCATGGTCTGGGGGCCGCCGATGCCGACACCCCATTGATCCATGGTCTCGAGGCTCGGCTGATGAACCTTCGCTTCCCAGGTCGCGTCATCCACTTTTTCCAGATCCGACGTGTATTCGACAGCCCAGCCCCCCGGGGTCAGATAGTAGGAAAAGATATTGTTGCCGGCGGTGTGGCGGCCGACGCCCCAGACGACATCATGATCCATGCTGCGCAGGCGTTTCAGTCCTTTCATGATCGCGTCGACGCCCGGCATGTCATAGGCGATATGATTGAAGGTCGGCGGTCCGGGCACCACGGCCATGCGGTGATGCCATTCATTGCAGCGCAGGAAGCACATGAAATCGCCCAGCCAGTCGGAAACTTTGAAGCCGAGCGCGGCTTCATAGAATTTCACCCATTGCTTGTGATCGGGGGCGTGGAAGACAACGTGGCTGATCTTTTCGGGCCGCGGCTCCCCATCCGCCAGGATTTCCGGCTCACGGCGTTCGAAACCGGTCGCGACTTCAATGGTAAAACCGCTGATATCAAAGAAGCGGAAGCCATAGCCGCCGCCCAGACCGGTCAATGCGCCGGGCTCGGTCACGGGTTTGCCGCCCGCGGCCTTGACCTGTTCGAACAGGGCGTCCACCTCGGCTTCATCCTTGGCTGCCCATGAGATCACATCGATGCGTGGTTCGTCGGTCTGGCGCAGGCGGACGCAGTATTGTGTGCTGCTTCCCGGTGCGGCCAGGTAGACCAGACCATCATCACTGGGCACTTCAACCAGCTTCCAGGCGTCGATGTAGAAATTTTTCTCGGCTTCAAGATCCTGAACGCCATATCCGACAAACCGGATGTCATTGACGCGCGCCTGCACATGAGGAGTCGCGCTCTGGTCGGATGTCGAACTCGTTGAATTTGCCATGGTTTCTCCTCGGGTGTCCCGGTTTTTGACTTGTTTTTTCCGGTCGTGTCGACCGGACCGGGTGGGAGCCGTCGCAGTCTGACGGCAGCATTCCCGACCTGAGTAGCGCAGCTCTATTCATGCGCCAAAATGATTGTCGTTATATATTTCGATAAGCGTTTGTTATACACCGGGGTGCCATGTCACCGGCGCGGGCCTTGGGGCTCGCGCGAACCGCCAAGCGAGGGGAGGCTTGCCGTGCGTTTCAAGGGACTCGATCTCAATCTGTTGCAGGCGCTCGATGTGCTGCTTGAAGAGCGCCATGTTTCGCGCGCTGCTGAACGGCTGAATGTCAGCCAGCCCGCCATGAGTGGCGTGCTGACCCGCTTGCGCCAGTATTTCAACGACCCCTTGTTGACCCAGCATGGCAAGCGCATGGTGCCCACGCCCCATGCGCTCAGTCTCGGCCCCCGGCTCAAAAGCCTGCTGGGTGATATCGATTCCCTTGTGGCCCAGCTTTCCCACTTTGACCCGGCGACATCGGAACGGGTCTTCAAGGTGATCGCTTCGGACTATTTTGTGGTGTTGGCCATGCCTCACATCGCCCGTCTGATCTCCGAAAAGGCACCAGGCATTTCCGTTGATTTCGCCAATCCGTCGGAGCGCAGCGTTGAGCAATTCCAGCAAGGTGAAATCGATCTGTTGATCACTCCGGAATACATGACACGCCACGATCAGGCGGTTGAGCATCTCTATGACGAAGAACAGGTGGTTCTGGGGTGCGGTAGCAATCCCGTTCTGGCTGATGGAATGATCACCGAGGATGACTTCTTCAACAGTGGTCATGTGATCGTTGAGATCGGCCGGGTCAGGCGCAACTCCTATGTGGAAACCTTCATGTCCCAGCTGGACCGGAAGCGGCATGTCGCCATGCGGGTCTCGTCCTTCATGGCCGCTCCGGAGCTGGTATCCGGCACACCGCTTCTTACCGTGACCCATAAGAGCCTGGCCCGGCTTTACGCGGAACGCCTCAATCTGCGGATGGCGGAATTGCCGTTCGAACTGCCGGCCATGCGGCAGATGATCAGTTGCCACGAGGCCCGTGTGGATGATCCGGGTGTTCAGTGGTTCAAGTCGGAGATCTTCAAGGGGGTTGGCGAGATGCAGGGCGTACATCCCGCCTGACCCGCAGCTGCCTGTCTACGACGCGGGCGGTGGCGTGAAGGCGAGGCCTTGTGATTCCAGCCAGGCATGGGCCTCGGCTTCATCCGCCATGGCCGATTTGACCGCATTCAGTTCCAGGGTGCGGGCATAGAAGGCCTGCAGGGCGGGAAAGTCTGTGCCGTCGAAGCCGGCGCCTGTGATGCGGAACCACACCCAGTGAAGATAGGCGTCGAGCGCCCCCCAGTTTTCGCCGGACAACCAGTCTTGCTTGCAGAGTTTTGCTTCAAGGTCCGCCAATTGCAGGGCCATGCTTGCCCGGCCCATTTCGGCCGTGCGCGCGGGGGCTCCGGGCAGGTCGCAGAAAAGCTGCGGCATGCGGATCCGGGTCACCAAGGGATGAAGGTCTGCCGAAAAGCGCAGGAGTTCGGACAGCCTGTCGGCCTGTGCGTCCGGTTCACGTGCGTCCGAGAGGATCCCGGCTTCAGGGAAGGTCGCGTGTAGCCAGGTGATGATCGCCGTGTTCTGGGCCAGAGGGCGCCCGTCATGGAGCAGAAGCGGGATTTTGCCGGACGGGTTCAGGGCCAGATAGTCAGGATGACGATGATCGCCGCGCATGAAGGCGAGTGTTCTCGTTTTGAAGGGAATGCCGATCCGATGCAGCAGAATCAGCGGTACGCGTGAACACGCACTCGGCGCCATGTAGAGTTCGATCGTCGGCATATTGTCCTCCTGGAAATCGCGCCAAGGCTGGGATGCCGGAGGACGAAGGTAAAACTGATCCTCGTTATGCAAACGCATCAAATTTCGTGATGAACCCATCCGGGAAGCGAGACGCAATCATCACAAAAAATGATAGTCCGCCATCCAATAAAACAATTTCACGAATGGCTGGGCTTCTGCGACGGTCTGTCACAGAAAAAATACAAAACCATATACAGGGGAGAAGCCATGTTCATGAATGATCGAGGCTGTGTATCAGCACTCGCGATTCTCGTCGCCTTGTCGGGTCCGGCATTCGCTCAGGACAATGACGCGGCAGATGCCAATGACACCAGTCGCAGCCGTCAGCTCGACACCATCACCATCACGGCGCAGCGCCGCGAGGAGACGCTGCAGGACGCTGCGCTTCCGATCAACGCGGCCTCCGGCGAGGACCTTCTGCGGGCTGGTGTCGGAGACGCGACCCAATTGAACAAGGTGGCTCCGGCGCTGACGGTCAGCAATGGCGGTGGTGCGAACACGGCCTACTTCGTGCGCGGTGTCGGTAACTTCACCAATAATGGCTATACCGCCCCGGCGATCGCCTTCAACATTGATGGCGTCTATATCGGTCGTCCGTCATCGACGGCATCGGCCTTTCTCGACCTGAACCGGGTCGAGGTTCTCAAAGGCCCCCAGGGCACGCTCTACGGCCGCAACTCGACCGGCGGCGCGATCAATGTAATCCCCAATCTTCCGGTTATCGGCGAGAACAGCACGAGCGTCACGTTCGGCTTCGGCAACTACTCCTCGTATGAGGCGACCGCCGTGACCAATATTTCTGCGGGAAGCAACTCGGCCTTCCGTCTGGCGGCGACGACAACCGGGCATGACGGTTACTTCGACGATGGCACAGGCGATGCCGAAGACATCGCGGTGCGGGCCCAGTATCTGGTGGATGCCACGGACTCGCTCTCGATCCGCCTGTCGGCCGATTATTCGACCCAGGGCGGAGTGGGCTCGGGGCTCCAGACACAGGGCGTCTACACGTTTGCGCCCTTCTCACCGAACTTGCCGGTTCCCAACTGGCCCTTCATTCCGGCGCCGACGGGAGATTTCGCCGGCCTTCACGATCCGGCCTCCCTGCAATTCATCCAGGACAACTCGATCGGGGCACCGCTCTATTCTCCGCTCACCGGTTACGCCTATCCCTCCCGCGATGACCGTTATTGGGGGGTGAGTGCCGAGATCAATTACGCATTTGACTGGGGTGATCTCGTCATTATTCCGGCCTACCGGAACTCCACGCTGGACAACCAGTTCAATGGTCCGCCCTTCAAGGCCGCCATCAATCAGGATGAAGCCGAGCAGTACAGTATCGAAGCCCGGCTTTCCGGCTCGACCGATGTGTTTGACTACATCCTTGGCGCCTACTGGTTCGAGGAATCCGTGGAAGGCGTGAATGCGTTCAACCAGTTTGCCACGATCACTTTCAATGACTTCGCCAGTGACGTGGAATCCACCGCCTTCTTCGCGCGCGGTACCTGGAATGTGACCGATACATTCCGTCTGGTGGGCGGTGTCCGCTATACGGATGAAACGCGCAGCTTTGACACCCGGGCCATTTCCATGGCCGGCATCTGTCTTGATGAACCAGCCTTCGGACCGCCGAGCTGTCCGCAGGTTCCGACCTTGCCGGTCGGTCTGACGCCGGCGGATACGTTGGGCGCGCTTGACCCGGCTTTGCTGACAGGGCCGCCCCTCTTCGTGTTGCTGGACCAAATCGCCAACAACCCGGCCGGTGTTCCTGCTGTGACTCCTTATGGGCCTTTCGGGCCGATGGGGCCGGGCGCTCTCATCGTCGCAACGCCAACAGTCGTCGATCGTGAGAGCGGTGATGAGGAAGTCACCTACCGGATTGCGGTCGAGTACGACCTGACCGACGAAAACCTCCTCTATGCAAGCTTTGAGACCGGTTTCCGCGCCGGTGGTTTCAATCAGGCCTTCGGGTTCGAGGAGTATGATCCGGAATTCATCGACGCCTTCACGCTGGGGTCAAAGAACCGTTTCTTTGACAACACGCTCGAGCTGAATGCCGAAATCTTCTTCTGGGAATATGAAGGTCAGCAATTGGCTGCGCTTGGCCTGGATGGTCGCGGCAATAATTCCTTCTACACTCGCAATGTCGGCGACTCCTCGATCCAGGGCGTGGAAATCGACTTCCAGTATGCGGCCACGGAGACCACCTCCATCCGGGGTATGGTCCAATATCTGGATGCCTCCTATGACTCTTACAGCTTCAACCAGGTTGACCTGTCGGATGATACCGATCCGCCGAACTTCCTGACGCCGGTTACGGGCTGCGACACGACCCAGCTGGGTGTGGATGGCAATCCGGCGACCCCGCGGGAATTCCTGGTCGATTGTTCCGGTCAGGATGCCCTGAATGCACCGGAATGGACGTTTACCGGCGGCGTGCAGCAGATCTGGGATACCGGAAGTTTCGAGATCATCGGTACTCTGGATGCCCGCTATCGCGGTGAGCGCGAAATCGGCTTCAACTATGTGCCCGGCAGCCGCGTGGACAGTGTTCTGACGGCAGATGCCTCGCTCACCCTCGCGCCCTACAGCGATGCTTGGAGCCTGACGGCCTATGTCCGCAATCTGTCGGACGAAGCCATTGCGTCGACCTATCAGGTCGGGGCCGGCAATGTTGTCGCATCGGCCATGGAGCCTCCGCGGACCTTCGGTGCCGTGCTGCGCATGGACTTCTAATGACGCAGAAGACGCTTCGGCCAGGCAGGCTTGCTGCCGCCCAACCAGTTACCGGCGGGACAAGTCTGTCCCGCCGGTCTCTTCTGGCCGGGGTGGGGGCGGCGACGCTGACCGCCTCCTGTTCTGACTTCTCGACCGGATCAGGCCCGCAATCTCCGCCCAATATCGTCTTCATCATGGCGGATGATCTGGGTTATGCGGACCTGTCCTGCTTCGGGCGCCGTGATTACGAAACGCCACGCATCGACAGCCTCGCCGCTGAAGGCGTGCGCCTGACGAGTGCCTATTCCAACAGTCCCGTCTGTTCGGCGACCCGTACGGCCCTGATGTCGGGCCAGTACCAGTATCGGCTGCCGGTGGGGCTTGAGGAGCCTCTGGCCACGCGCAATGTCGGCTTTCCGTCCGGCCATGTGAGCTTGCCGTCCATCCTTCAGGCTGCGGGCTATCAGACCGCGCTTGTCGGAAAATGGCATCTGGGCCGTCTGCCGGACTACAGCCCGCTGACAAGTGGCTACGATCATTTCTGGGGCTACCGGAATGGTGGGGTCGATTACTTCAGCCACACAATGGGCGGCCGCCCGGATTTGTGGGATGGCGATGTGCCTGTCGAAGAGACGGGCTATCTGACTGACCTTCTGGGGCAGCAGGCCATCAACCAGGTCGAAGCCTTTGCCCGCAATGGCCGCCCGTTCATGCTGAGCCTGCACTTCTCAGCGCCGCACTGGCCCTGGGAGGGGCCGGGTGACACGGCAGAGTCCGACCGCCTCTCCGCCAATCCCAATCCGCTTGGACTGCTGCATTTTGACGGTGGCACGCTGGCTACCTATGCCGAAATGGTGACGCGCTTGGACCATCAGGTCGGGCGTCTGCTCGACACGCTCGATCGTTTGCGTCTGAGCGACAACACGATCGTGGTCTTCACGTCCGATAATGGTGGCGAACGCTTCTCCGACACCTGGCCGTTCTCGGGCCGCAAGACCGAGTTGCTGGAAGGCGGTATTCGCGTTCCGACGTTGATGCGCTGGCCCGGACGGACGACGTCGGGTGCCGAGATAAATGCGCCTGTGATGAGCATGGACTGGCTGCCGACCCTGGCGGCTGCGGCACAGGCAGGCATTCCGGAAAACTATGCGCCGGACGGGTTGGATATCGCGCCGCTTTTGGCCGGCGACGGGCTGCCCGAACGCGATCTCTTCTGGCGGTTCAAGGTGCATGACCAGAAAGCTGTCCGTCATGGGCGCTGGAAATATCTGTCGATTGCGGGGCGTGAATTCCTGTTCGACGTGGTGGCGGACCCGCTTGAGCGGGGCAATCTGAAAGACCGCTATCCGGATGAATTCGCGGCCTTGAAGGCGCGTTACGACGCCTGGAATGCGACCATGCTGCCCTATGATGAGGCCTCCTTCTCGCACGCATTCAATGGCAGTGAATTGGCGGACCGTTTCGGCGTTGATCCGTCCGAGTCCGTGGTCGGCAATGCCATGCCGCCAGGCCCCCGCAATGGTGGGCACTAAGCCCGGCCAAGCTTCCAGGAGACCTGATCATGTCCGGAACCGGACCGACTTCCTCTCATTCAGCGCCGCCGCTTGGTGTCGCGGGCGCGCGGCACGGTATCGTGCTGCTGCTGGTCTCCGTCATGCCGGCCATGGCGATCATCTCGCTCGTTCCGGTCCTTCCCATGTTGGCCCGCGAATTCTCCGGTGTGCCGGGAAGCGAGTTTCTCGTTCCGATTGCCCTGACCATTCCGGCCCTGTGTGTGGCCCTGTTTTCCCCCTTCGCCGGCTGGTTGTCAGACCGGATTGGCCGGAAACATCTTCTGACCTTTGCGCTGCTGGCCTATGCCGCGGTCGGGATCACGCCCTTTTTCCTCGCGGATCTGATACCCATCATCATCGCGCGGGTGGGCCTGGGCATTGCCGAAGCGGTCATCATGACCGTGGCTACGGTTCTGATTGCCGACTATTTCGAGGGTGAGGAACGGCAGCGCTGGGTGTCCTTGCAGATCGGTGTGGTCAGCGTCAGTGCCATTGTCCTGATCGCCGTGGGCGGTGCTTTGGGCGAAGTCTTCGGATCCCGCGGGCCCTTCTTGATGTATCTCCTGGCACTGCCTTTGGCAGCGATCGTGGCGACGATGCTGTTTGAGCCGACCGAGCGTCATCAGGAGACGGGTTCAGGACAGGCTTTTCCGCTTGGCCGCGTCTTGCCGGTTCTGCTTATCACCCTGCTCGCGGGCGTGCTTTTCTACACGACGATCGTCAAACTGGGTGACATTCTGGCCTTGGCAGGCGTGGTATCGGCAGGCGCGATCGGCTTGATCGGCGCCGCTGTGAATGCCGGTGTGCTGGCCGGCGCTTTTGTTTTTGACAGGCTCAAGGCGCGGGCGCCGGTCTCTTTGCTGGCTCTGGGGCTTGGCATCGTGGCGCTGGGATATCTCGGAATGGGCCTGTCCGGCGTTCTGGCTGTGACGGCCGGTTTCGCCATCTGCACAGCCGTGGGGTCGGGGCTTTTGTTGCCGACACTGCTGTCCTGGGTGCTGCATCTGCTTCCGGAACCCGTGCGCGGCCGGGGTACGGGTATGTGGACCGGCATGTTCTTCCTCGGCCAGTTCGTGGCTCCGGTCCTTGCCTCTGCGGTAGTGGTGCCGCTGGGGGGCTTGTCCGGCGTGCTTTTCATCTGGGCTTTGATTGCCGGCACAGGCGCTGTCTGGGCTGGATGGCGGTCGCGGATCCTGCTCGCAAAACCCTCCTGAATTTCCCTCCCTTCCCTTGGGTGGAAACGCCGTCAGCGACACCGTGAGGCCGTCGAGACCGCCATTGCCCTGCTG
>NZ_JADOTT010000001.1:0-127084 GCF_016817355.1 Maricaulis parjimensis | reverse complement strand
CGTCAGCGACATGTCGCTGACGGCGTCTTTTTTGGTTCGGGCAAGTCGTGGCCAGGCCTCAAGGTGCGCAGGAGGCCGACACGGCCGCGGCTTCCGGCGACAAGGTCGCCACCCACTCTTCAATGGTTCCGGTAATCGGCCAGGCGGCTTCCAGCTCGGCTTGGACTTCCGCATCTTCTGCTGTGGCTTCCGCCATGCAGGAGCAGTAGGCCTCAGCGATTTCCGGCGGCGTTCCCTCCGGCGCGCCGGCCAGGCAGGCATCCTCGAACTCCAGCGCCGAGGCTGCGGACAGGCCCATGCCGGCAATGGTCGTTCCCAGAATCATCGCGCTCAAATCGGATTTCTTCATTCACATCTCTCCCTCTTTGCCCGCCTGTTGCGGGCACAACTGTGAGGGGAAACCATGCCGACCGGCGCACAATAACTGAAATCGTTTATGGGAATGAAAAACAATCAGCATGCGCGATGCTGAGAGCGCTGTGGCCTGAACCAACGTTCCCGATGATTTTCAAGACCGCTCCGCTTGGGTCTGTCTCCACCGCCGCCTGTTTCCGGCTCACGCCCGGACTTTCAAGACCGATCCGTTTTTGTCTGACACAACCGGAAAAACGCGTTAGCGTTTCAATGGGAGTCCAGAACAACAACCGGTTTGCTGTCGAGGCTCTCTTGCGGGGGCCGAATGCCAACTCCTTCAACGCAGACGATCAATACTGAGCTGGAACGCCAGGGCGAAATGCTCCGACAGGCGCAGCGCATCGCGAAAATCGGGTCCTGGGAGCTCGATTTGGGCACGGGCTATCTGTTCTGGTCCGATGAGGTTTTCCGGATTTTCGGTTTGTCTCCAGGCCAGATGGAGCCGAGCTATGAGTTCTTCCTGAACCAGATTCATCCGGACGACCGGGATATGGTCAACACGGCCTACCAGACGTCTCTGGAGACCCGAACCCCTTACCGGATCACCCACCGCCTGCAGGACCCGGAGACCGGCGAGATCCGCTGGGTCGAGGAGCAGTGTGAAACGGATTTCGGCGAGGACGGCAAACCTCTGACCTCCCGGGGTACTGTGCAAGACATCACCGAGAGCCGGGCGGCCGAGCTGGCGCTGGCGAAGAGCGAGGCCACACTCCACTCCATCCTGCACGCCAATATCGAAGCCATTCTCGTTGCCGATCCGCAGCGGCGCATTCGTATTTGCAGCCGCGGTGCTGAGCTGCTCTTCGGTCTTTCGTTGACGGAGATGGCGGATCGATCCCTCGACGCTTTCCTTCCGGATGCCGAGCAGTCCCGCCTCGCTGACGAGATCGACCGGGTCCTTGCGGGCGATCCCCGAGTGTCTGGCCTGCAGCACCCGCATGGCTATCGCATGCGACGCGCCACCGGCGAGGAGTTCCCGGCGGAGCTGACCTTCACCCTCAATGCTGCGGCTGACGAACGACTGGTAACCATCGTCATCCGGGACGTCTCACGCCAGCGCAGCTATGAGGAGGCCCTGCGCCTCGCCATGGAAAAAGCGGAAGCGGGCAGTCGCGCCAAGTCCGCCTTTCTTGCAAACATGAGCCATGAATGCCGGACGCCGCTGAATGGCATGCTCGGCATGATCGCCATCGCGCTGTCGTCGGATCTGCCCGAAGCCAGCCGTCGCCATTTGATGATCGCCAAGGAGTGCGGGGAAACCCTGACAAACCTGATTTCCGGCGTGCTCGACATGTCGCAGATCGAGGAGGGCAAGTTCACACTCAAGTCCGAGCCGTTTGATCTGGCGGCCGTCGTCCAGCGCGCGATCGATCTGCAACGCCCGGCCGCCGCGCCGAAATCGCTCGTCCTGACGAGCGATGTCGCCAGCTCGGTGGCAGACCGTTATCTCGGCGATGAAGCCGCGATGCAGCAAATCCTGAACAACCTCGTTTCCAACGCCGTGAAGTTTACAGAGTCGGGCGCCGTCGGGGTCCTGGTGAGTGCCAGCCCCGTCGACACCCGGACCGACCGGCTCACCATCGATGTCGTCGATACCGGTATCGGAATTGCCGAGGCGCACCGGGAGCTGATCTTCGGCCGGTTCACGCAGGTCGACGATAGCAGCACGCGAATCTATGGCGGTTCCGGGCTGGGGCTGGCGATCGTGAAAAGCCTGGTCGAGGCCAAGGGGGGGACTGTCTCCCTCAAATCCAATCCGGATTCCGGCTCGACTTTCACGTTGGATATCAAACTAAAACGGGCAGATGGAATGCCGGATGAGTGAAGCGGTGGACACAAATCGGCCAGACGTACTCGTCGTGGACGACGACCCGGTCAATCGGGAGATCTTCCGCTGGGCGCTTGAACCGCTCTGCAATTTGTCCGAACGCCCCAATGGGGTCGGGGTCGCGGAATATATCTGCGAAGCCAGGCCGGCGATTGTCTTCCTCGATCTGATGATGCCTATCGTCGATGGGGCCGAGGTGATTGACGGGGTCCGCGCCCTCTGCCCCCAGATGGTGTCGCGCATCGTCCTGGTCACGGCCGCAACCGAACACCCCAAGGCCGTGGCTATCTCGCAGGCCGGTGATATCCCGGTCCATGTCCGCCCTTTTGAAGACGAGAAGATCGTCGGTCTCCTGCAGACATACATCCAGTAGGTGCCGCCTTCTTCCGTGGAGGCGTTGGCACGCTCAAACAGCCAGCCGCCCGGTTCGCGTGAACCGGGCGACCTGACAGATGGCAGCTGAGCCTACTCGGCGCGTTCCAGGCCGAGCCATTGGTCGAACAATTCACCGGACGGGGTGTCCATCGAGGCTGGGCTGCGGGTGAGGTAGTATTCCTCGGAAGAGCGGTCGCTGCGGACGCCGACATGGGCCAGGTAGGGCGCGATGTCGAGAAAGGCTTCGGAGCCGCGGATATAGGCGTCGAAGAAATCGGTATAGTCCGCGCCAGAGATCTCATTCACCGCATCCAGTATGTCCCGGACCGCAAGCGTTCGGTCCATTCGTCCGAACCGGTCCATCAACAGGTGCATCACATCGTCCAGACCGCGCGCGCCCTGGGTGCGCTGGCGGATGTCCAGATCGAGGGCGAGTGCCATGGTCGAGCCACCGCCATAGACAAAGAGCCAGTTGTGCTGCTTGTCCTGCCCGGCTTCAACGAGGCTCAGGCGCTCTTCGGGCCAGCGATGGGTCGTGATGAAATAGCGTGCGAGGTAGTATTCCAGTTTGCGGAAATAGGTCGCCTGGTCGATCAGGCCGGTGCGCATCAGCGACAGGCTGCTGTAGTACTCTGTGAAGCCCTCGGTGAACCATTCCACGGCGGACTTGTCCTCGCCTCTCAGGAAGTTGGCGCCATTCCACAGGTGAAATAGCTCGTGGCCCAGCACGCCGGCCCAGGCAATGCGCGGACCGCCCAGTTGCTCCGGCATAATGACCATGTTGAAACTGCTGTAGAAAGCCTCTCCGTCGTGCTCATCGGCCGCGCGGATGGCAACGACATAATTGGTGTCCGGTGTTTCGCCGTAAATCCGGGCATATTCGTCCAGCAGGGTGTCCAGGACTTCCAGGAATTCCTCGCCGTATTCGCTGAGCTGGCGATCCAGGGCGAGCTCGATGCGCATCGGTCCGTTTTCGGTGCTGAGAAGATCGAAATCACCCAGAACCAGTGCGTTGGACACCAGGCTGTCGAGATTGGGAACCGCATAAAGATTGTCGGCGCCCGGCAGGCGCAGCCACGGCGACGCCATGCGCCAGCTGTCTGGCCGGTCAATTTGCACCGTCATTTGCTCATCGTGATCGGAATAGATGAAGAAGGCCCGTGTCACGCCATAGAAGGCGCCGTTTGACCAGGTGGGACGTCCGTCCTGCCCCCCGACGGAATCCCAGTCATACTCGTCCTGGGTGAGGTTCACCGTGTAGGACAGGTTCACGCGTGTGCCGTCCGGGACGTCGATGTCCCAACTACCCCAGCCGCCCTCTCGCAGGCGCGCTTCGACCGGCGTGCCGTCAGTCGTGGAGGCCTGCAGGTCCTCGACCCAGGTCGCCCAGCCATTTTCAAGGAAGGGCTGGCCATACAGAAACATGCGCAAGCGTTGACCGATGACGGTGACTTGCCCCTCGACGCGGACCTGGCGGGGTGTGTCGGCATCAAAGCTGAGTTGATAGTGGGATTGGTCTTGTGCGTCTTCGCCGGACGCGCTGGCGGGCAGGCTGATGCCCAAAGCCAGCATGGCGGACAGCAGGATCGCTTTCGCGACCCGGAAAACAGACTCTGATTTCATGATTAAAACCTCTGCAGGTGCCTTGCCCAGCGCCCTCAAAAAACATATATCATAATGATGATGGCCGACGAAATATTGTCAACTTTACAAATAAGAAAGACCAGCTACTTCGTCTATTCCGCCTTCTCCGCCTTTGCGGACAGGGGGAGGCAACCGCTTGCGGGTCCCTGGTTTGTCGCCGCGCTGGAGCCGTTCGGGCACAGCGCCGCAGCCGTGCGTCAGACGCTGTTCCGGATGTCGCGCGACAAGGAACTCAGCATCACCAAGGAGGGGCGCACCAATTATTACCGGGTGACGTCCTACAGCCGGACCGAAGTCGAGGTGGGATTTGAGAAGATCTTCACCGGTTCGGAGACTGCCTGGGACGGAGACTGGACCTTGGTCCAGTATTCCTTCTCGGACGACAATCGTGTGGACCGGGACCGGATGCGCAGCCTGCTGGAAGTCATGGGTTTCGCGCCCCTGGGGCACGGCGTCCATATCCATCCCAAGGACTACCGCGCCCAACTCAAGGCCGCGATCGACGAGCAGGGACTGACCGGCAAGATCAATGTGTTCCGCGGCAAGCGGGACGACATGACTGCTCCGGATGTCTTCGCGCACTCGCTCTGGGACCTGACGGCGATCAATGATGTCTACAAGGCTTTCATCGACAAGTACCAACCACTGGAGGCCGCGCCCCCCTTGAGTGATCAAGACGCATTCGGGGTCCGTTTTGCCCTTGTCTTCGACTATCTTGAAGCTGCCTGGCAGGACCCGGAGCTTCCCGGGCCGCTGCTTCCCGATGACTGGCTCGGCGCAGAGGCCCGGCGCTTGGCGGCGACGCTCTATGACACTTATCTGCCGCAGGCGAAGCGCCATGCGGCCGCACTGTTTTGAAGGGGTGTGGCTGTGAACGGCCGCACACATTCCGCATGACCAAATTCCGACCGGGCGCGCTCTTTCTGATCCTGTGCCTTTCCCTGGCATTTCAATCGTCCGCGGTGGCGCAGCCGGTGATCACCGTGACGCCGGAGGCCCCGCTTGTCGATCAAGCTCTTGATATGCGTGTCGAGGGGCTGGCACCGGACAGCATCGCCACTCTCATCTTGCAAGCCGTCGATGCCGATGAGCAGGCTTTCACCGCCTATGCCACGTTCCAAGCGGATGGGGCGGGGTTGATCGATCTCTCTGAAACCCGGCCGTTGAGCGGGACGTATGATACGATCGATCCCATGGGTTTGTTCTGGTCCATGACCGTTGCGGGCGACCGCTATCAACGGGCCGGCTTCAGCCTCGGAGGCGGCAATGAGATCGCCATGGAGCTATCGGTCCAGGTCGATCGCGAGGTCCAGGCGTCCACGATGATTTCGCGGCTGCTCCGCGCGCCGGATGTCACAATCTCGGATGTGCAGGAAGGCGGGCTCTATGGTCGCCTGTTCCGGCCGGGCGGCCTGGAAGGCGAGCGACCCGCCGTGATTGTCATGGGGGGATCGGAAGGCGGCGTGGACAGCGCGGTGATGCAAGCCCAGCTGCTGGCTTCACGGGGCTATGTTGCGCTTGCCCTTGGGTATTTTGCTTTTGACGGGGAGGGTGATCTGCCGAGTTCCCTGCAGGACCTTCCGTTGGAGTATTTTGACGGCGCTGTTGACTGGTTGGCCGCGCAGCCCTTTGTTGATGGTGACAGGATTGCCCTTCTTGGGGGGTCAAAGGGTGCTGAAGCCGCGCTGCTGACAGCCGCCTATTTTGACAATGTCGCCGCTGTGATCGCCATCGCGCCGACATCCCATGTCTGGGCCGCGCCTTTCGCCAGCGATGACCAGTCTTCCTGGTCGTTGGACGGTGAGCCCCTTGCCTTCGTCCCCTATCGCAACGATCCGACCTATAACCCGCCGTCTGGATTCCCCAACGAGCTCTATCGCCATTACGGCTTCGCTTTGGAGACGCTTGCCGACAGCGACAGCGCGATCCCGATAGAGCGCACGACGGCAGCGGTTTTGCTGATCGCCGGCATGGATGACCGCATCTGGCCCTCTGCGGAGATGTCGCGCCGCCTGATCGCGCGCGCTGACGCCTACGGAGCGCGATCGAACGTGACCAGCTTTACTTATCCAAACGCCGGGCACTCCTTTAACGCGGCCCGGCTGCCGACAAGCTGGACACCCACAGAATGGAGGCGCTGGCCCAATGGCGGGACAGCGGCCGGCAATGCGGCCGCTCATGCTGCGGCCTGGCAGGCGATACTGGACTTTCTGGAGGCCATGTAAGGGCGAGCGAAGGTCCTGAAAAAGGGAAGGTGGCAGCCACTGGCCAACCCTTCGAGGGGGAATGTGTCCGATACCAAAAAAAACCTGTACCTGCTGGAGCTTGCAGGCCTAACCTTCCGGGAAAGACGCGCAGAATCGCCAGGGGAGGTCGTTATGTCTGTTTCTGATCAAGTGCCGGTGCAGTCCGGTTTCGGGCCCAAGTCCACCGGGCGAGACGTCCTGGACGGTTCTGATCTGTCCGGAAAGACTGCGATTGTGACGGGCGGATATAGCGGGCTGGGTCTGGAGACGGTGCGCGCGCTGGCGGAAAAGGGCGCGCGGGTGATCATTCCCGTGCGGTCTCCGGAGAAAGCCGCGGAGGCGCTTGCCGGGCTCCAGGGCGATATTGCGACTGCGCCGATGGATCTGGCCGATCTCACTTCAATCGCCGACTTTGCTTCTGGCATGCGGGACCAGCTGAAGCGAGTTGATCTTCTGATCAACAATGCCGGGATCATGGCCTGTCCTGAAGGTCGCGTCGGGCCTGGCTGGGAGATGCAGTTTGGCGTCAATCACATGGGGCATTTCGCACTGACCCGGGCCTTGATGCCGCTGCTCGAAGCCACGCCCGGCTGCCGTGTCGTGGCCTTGTCCTCGACCGGGCACAAGATCTCCGGCATTCGCTGGGATGATCTGCATTTCGACACGGGTGATTACGACAAATGGCAGGCCTATGGGCAGGCCAAGACCGCGAATGCCCTGTTTGCCAACGCTCTCTCGCGGCGATTGAAGGCGACGGGCGGGCTGTCCTTTGCGGTGCACCCTGGCGGGATCTTCACACCGCTCCAGCGCCATCTTCCCAAGGAGGAAATGATCGCGCTGGGTTGGCTGGGCGAGGATGGCGAGCCCTCTGAGCTGGCCAAGCAGGGCTTCAAGACGCCCGGGCAGGGATGTTCCACCACGCTGTGGGCGGCGAGCGCGCCCGTGTTGGAAGGGAAGCCGGGCGTCTATTGCGAGAACTGCGACATCGCCGCGCCGACAATCCCGGACAGTCCGATGGCGCGCTATGGCGGTGTCGATGCCCATGCCTGTGACGATGAGGCCGCCGAGCGCCTCTGGTCCATCAGCGAGGCGCTGCTGGCTGAAGCCTAGTCGCTGAGGGCAATAAAAATGCGGGCCTGCCAGGGGCCGAGAGCTACTTCGCTTCCCGTGTCCAGCTCGAGAGCGTCGTCCGTGTCGAAATCGCGATAGAGACCCGCTATCGGTCCGTCCTCGAGCGTTGCTGTGACCGGGGCGGCTGACCAGTTGAAGATGGCGAGAACGCCACTCTCCGCATCGCGACGTGAAAAGGCGAAGACCTGATCGTCCTGTGAGGTGCTGACCGGCTGCATGACGGCGCCGGCGGCGCCATTGTGCAGGGCGGGCGTGTCCCGGCGCAGGGCGATGAGGCGGGTGTAGAGGTCGCCGATCGGGTGTTCCCGCCAAATGATCGGATCGCGTTCGAAGAATTCCAGCTGATCCATGTTTCCGGCTTCCTGGCCATTATAGATCATCGGGATGCCGGTTCCGGTGAAGGACAGGGCGATCACGGCTTCCAGGGCATCGCCGAACCGGTCGAACTGGGTGGCTTCCCAGGAATTCTGGTCATGATTGGCGACATAGCGCAGACGGTAGGCGTCGCGCGGCCAAGCATTGGCATCCTCATATAGGTAATAGCCCCGCACCGCGCCGGCGCCCGCGTCGTTGAGCGCGACGTCGTGCATCATATTGTTCCAGCTCCAGGCATAGGTGGCGTCGAAGGCGTGACGGTGAAGGTCGCGCTGTTCCCATTCCGCTAGCATGAAGACCGGTTTGATGGCTTCCAGATCGGTACGGACACGTTCCCAGAAGTCCAAGGGCACGAAGCCGGCGACATCACAGCGGAAACCGTCGAACCCGACCTCTCGGACCCAGAATTCCATGGCTCCGGCCATGTAGTCGCGCAGATCAGGATTGTCATAGTTGAAGTCGACAACGTCGGACCAGTCCGTGCCGGGCGGAGGTTGCATCTCTCCGGCCCAGTTGCGGGAGTACCAGTCCGGGTGGTCTTCAACGAGCGGATTGTCCCAGGCGGAATGGTTGGCGACCCAATCGAGGATGACCTCCATGCCCAGGTCGTGGGCGGCATCGACGAAGGCTCGGATATCGTCCAGCGTGCCCAGCTCGGGGTTCACATCCGTGTAGTCGCTGATCGAGTAGGGACTGCCCAGCGTGCCCTTGCGATTGACCTCGCCAATGGGCTGGATGGGCATGAGCCAGAGGATGTCGACTCCCATCTCCGCCAGGCGCGGCAGCTGGTCCTGCGCGGCCGTGATGGTCCCGTCCGGCGTGAATTGGCGCAGATTGATCTGATAGAGGACAGCGTCCCGTGCCCAGTCGGCATGTGTGACGCTGAGCGAATCCGGAGCCGGATTTGCGTTGCTTTGTGCACATGCGGGCAGGGTGACCAGCACACAGGCTGCGCTCGCAAGGGCGAGGGTGCGAAGTTTCATCATGATTGGCCTCCCGGGCGGACCATTCTGTCTGACGGGCGCTATATTCTATATCGCGAAGTATGGTCACTCTTGTGCTCCTTGTCGACAAATTTGCAGAAATTTGCAAAACAGGAAGGGCCCATATCCGGACACGAAAGACCGGCTTAAGCTGACGGGGTGTGTGGCGCGAAACGGGGAGCGGCATGACAGACGCGGGATACACATCAGTCGTGATCGTTGGCGGGGGCTCTGCCGGCTGGATGGCGGCGGCGGCCCTGGTGCATGCCACGGGCGGCCGGATTGCCATTGAGGTGGTCGAGTCCGAGGCGATCGGCGTCGTCGGTGTCGGCGAGGCGACCATTCCGCCGATCAAGCTGTTCAACCAATTGCTCGGCATTGACGAGAATGAGTTCGTCCGTGCCACGCACGGCTCATTCAAGCTGGGCATTGAATTCGTCGACTGGTCACGCAAGGGGCGCAGCTATTTTCACCCGTTCGGCACGCATGCCCGGGACTTCGACCGGGTGCCGCTGCACCAGTACTGGCTGCAGGTACGGGCGGGCGGGGATGATACGCCCTTCGATGAGTATTCGATGGCCTGGCAGATCGCGCGGCGGAATGGGTTTTCGCCGCCGGCCCAGGATCCGCGCCTGGTCCAGTCCACCTTCGACTACGCCTATCATTTCGACACCATTCTCTATGGCCAATTCCTGCGCCGTCGCGCTGAGGCCGCTGGCGTGAAACGGATCGAGGGCAAGGTCGTCGAGGTGCGTCAAGCGGCCGAAACCGGGCATGTCGAGACCCTTGTCCTCGAGGATGGCCGCACTGTGTCGGGCGACTTTTTCATCGACTGCACCGGGTTTTTCGGCCTTCTGATCGAGAAGGCTTTGAAGACCGGCTATGAGGACTGGACGCACTGGCTGCCCTGCGACCGCGCAGTGGCCGTGCCCTGTGAAAGCGCGGAGCCTTTCACCCCCTATACGCGGTCCACGGCGCGCGAGGCGGGCTGGCAATGGCGTATCCCGCTGCAACACCGGACGGGCAATGGCTATGTCTATTGTTCGCGCTTCGTCGAGGATGATGCGGCGACGCAAACCCTGATGGGCAATCTGGATGGAAAGCCGCTGGCCGAACCGCGTCATTTGCGTTTCGTGACGGGGCGCCGGAAGCAGTTCTGGAACCGCAATGTCGTGGCGCTGGGGCTCGCGGCCGGCTTCATGGAGCCCCTAGAATCAACCAGTCTTCATCTCATCCAGAGCGGGATCATGCGCTTTCTCGCACTCTTCCCGGACGGCCAGAATGATGCCTTGAATGCACAAGAGTTCAACCGGCTGACGGTTGAGGAATATGAGCGGATCCGGGATTTCCTGGTGCTGCACTACCATGCCACGACCCGGAAGGATGGCGAGCTCTGGCGGTATACATCCTCGATGGATATCCCAGACAGCCTCGCCTACCGGATGGAGCATTTCCGGGCGACGGGAAGGCTGGTGTCGCCGGGGCCGGAGCTATTCCTCAATCCCAGCTGGCTGGCTGTCTATCTGGGGCAGGATGTGATCCCCGAGGCGCATGATCCGTTGACCGGGATGACAGGGGCGGATGGTGCGGCGCGCCTCGCAGGCATCAAAAAGGCGATGCAGGACGTCCTGCCGCCAGTCCCGTCACATGCCGCCTATATCGAGCGCTTCTGCAAGGCGGACATCTAGGCGTTCATCACCGCGGGGCAGTGCTGTTTCAGGAAATCCTCGTGCCGGGGAAGGCGGCGGGCGGCTTCGCCGACTATCTGGCGGATATTGGCCAGCATGCCGGTGAGTTCGGACTCGCTGAGACTGTCCGCGATCGGGTGATAGCCCTTTGGCGTGATGCCCTGGCCCAGCATGACCTGGAGCCAGCTGGAATCGGTGAAGAGGTCTTCTTCGCGATGATAGAGGCGGCCATTGGCGCGGAAGAGATTGATCTTCTCGCTGAGACTGTCCGGCACGGACATGGTCTGGCAATCCTTCCAAAAGTCGGAATCCTCACGCTCATTGGCGTGGTAGTGGAGGATGATGAAGTCCCGGACGCGCTCAAATTCCAGGACCATCTGACGATTGTACTCGTCCCGGTCGGCGGCATCGATATCCCCGGAGGGGAAGAGGGAAACGAGGCGTGAGACGCCGGATTGGATCAGGTGGATCGAGGTCGACTCCAGGGGTTCCAGGAAACCCGAAGCCAGGCCCAGTGCCACGACATTGCGGTTCCAGAATTGTTTGCGGCGGCCCGTTGTGAAGCGGATCACGCGGGGGTCGGCCAGTGGTTCACCTTCCAGATTGTCGAGCAGGATGTCAGTCGCTTCCTCCTCGCTCATATGGGCGCTGGAAAAGACATGGCCATTACCGGTCCGGTGCTGGAGCGGGATGCGCCACTGCCAGCCAGCGCTGTGGGCGATGGACTGGGTGTAGGGGCGGATGGGTGCTGTCGCATTGGATGAGGGGAGCGGAATGGCGCGGTCACAGGGCAGCCAGTGGGTCCAGTCCTCATAGCCGGTCTCGAGTGCCTGCTCGATCAGCAGGCCCCGGAAGCCGGAACAGTCGATGAAGAGGTCGCCGGCGATTTGTTCGCCACTGTCCAGGGTGAGGTGGGTGACATGCCCGGTCTGCGGGTCAAGCGCCGTGTCGCGGATCAGTCCTTCGATCCGGGTAACACCGTGGGCTTCGGCATAGCTGCGTAGGAATTTGGCGTAGAGCGAGGCGTCGAAATGATAGGCATAGGCGATGCCGGACAGGGGTGAGGAGCCAACCTTTTCCAGCGGGGCGAAACGCATCTCCCGCGCGGCGGCCGTGTTGAGGCAATGATCCCAGAGCGTTTCCGGGGCGCCGTTGAGCCGGGCGCGCATCCAGTAATGGTGGAAATGGATCTGCTGGATGTTGAGACCGATATTCCCGAAATTGTGCAGATAAGCATCGCCCTTCTGACGCCAATTGATGAATTCGATGCCCAGCTTGAACGAGCCATTGGTCTGCGAGACGAAATCCCGCTCGTCGATTTCCAGAGCGCGATTGAGGTGCTTGATCTGCGGGATGGTGGCTTCGCCAACACCGACCGTGCCGATCTGCTCGGATTCAACGAGGCGAATGTCGAGTTGGGGGCCCAGGAATTTCGACAGGGCGGCTGCGGCCATCCAGCCGGCTGTTCCGCCACCGGCAATGACCACGGATCTGATGCGGTTGGGGTTCATGGTGCGCTCGCTCGCTTCGTCGGACCAGCTTGCCGCGGATCAGTGGGGCGTCAATGCGACGGGTCAGAAAAAGAAAAGCCCCTGCCGGGGGAAAGATCGGCAGGGGCAGGAGGCTCGGAAAAGACCCAGCGGGACTAGCGTCGCCAGCTGATGCCGAGGAGATAGGTTGCGCCGTAGGTCTGGTAGTCCTTCACCTGACGCGGATCGTCGTTGAGATAGGTCACAAAAGCCTCGTCCGTCAGGTTGTTGCCCTGAAGGTAGACATTGAGACCGTCGAAACGACCGCCGGAGAATTCATACCCGATCTGGGCGTCGACAACGCTTTCCGCTTCCACGTCACGGAATTCGCGGCCGGCACCGAAGCCGGTGACTTCACCGAGGAATTCGGAGCGCCAGCGGTTCGAGATACGGGCCGAGAAGCCGGCTTCGTTTTCATAGAAGACGGTGATGTTGCCGACACGCTCGGACAGGCCCGGGATCTGGATCGGCGAAGAGAAGCCGGTCGGGGTGATCTCGCTGTCCGTATAGGACCAGGAGGCCATGACGCCGAAGTCTTCCAGGAAGGTCTGGCCGAAAATGTCACCCGGAATGGTGGCGGCCAGTTCGATGCCCTGGATGTGCCCGCCTTCGCCATTGGACGGCTGGCTGACTAGGCCGGTGTCGATGCCCGGGTTCAGCGCGCGCATTTCCGCGGCCGTGATCGGGTCGCCATTGGCTTCCTGGAAGGAGACCTGGTCGATGATCGCGCTGACATCCACCGACGAGGAGGAATTATCATACACGAAGTCCTGCAGGTCCTTGTAGAACAGCGCTGCGGAGAGATAACCGCCGCCATCGGCGAAATAGTGTTCGAGCGAGATGTCGAAACTGTCCGCGATGTAGGGGCGCAGGGCCGGGTTGCCGCCGCTCAGGCGGAAGAAGCTGCGATTGTTCGCGATGTCGATCCCGGTCGTCAGGGTCGGATCGAGGGCAAACGCATCCGGTGTCAGCAGGACGCTGCTGTCGGTTGAGATTTCCTGGCTGGCGCGGATCTGGTCCATGCGGGCCCGGGCCAGCGTGCGGGCAGCACCCAGACGCAGGAAGGTGTTTTCCCGAAGCTCGAAGGAGAAGTTCGCGCTGGGCAGGACTTCGGTGAACTCGTCACCCAGCGTCACGGTATCCAGGACGAGATTGCCCTGTGGGTCCCGTCCGATGCGGGCGCCGGTGGAGGACTGTTCCGTCTGGACGATCTGGACGCCGAAATTACCGCGAACCGGCACGGAGCCGAGCTGGGTGTCGACATTGGCCATCAGGTAAGCTGTGGAGACCTGTTCCTCGACACCCCAGGCCTTCGTCACGACGTCAGGATTGGTGTTCGGACGCAGGCTGTAGACGCCGGAATTGAGCACGGCGATCGGGTCATAGGAGACCATTCCGCTAATGCCCAGGAAATCCAGCGAAGTCGGGGAGAGCAGGAGATTGCTCGGGATGGGTGTGGTGTTGGTTGCGCCCGGATTGGCCAGATCGATGAAGTCCTCGACGGAGGTCTTGTTTTTCTCGCGATCGGTCAGATAGATGCCGCCCTCGATGGACGAGATCCAGCCCTGGGAGAATTCCCGCTCCGCCGACAGGCGCAAGGCAGAGAGCTCGTCTCGTGTGGACGGGCGCTTGATGAAGCCGGCCTGACCCCAACCCTGCGGGTCGGTGAGCAGGAACAGGCTGGGATCGGCATAGTTCAGCGATGAGTTGAAGACGAAACCGCCATCACCCAGCGAGAAGCCGAGATTATCCGAGGCGCCATTGCCGAAACCGGCGCCGGTGCCCGTATAGGTCTCCAGATCCGTATCGTCGCGATCGACGGAGGAGAAGGAGATGTCGGCTTCCAGCAGCCAATTCTCGTTCGGGCGGAATTGCTGGTTGATGCCGAAGGAGAAGATGTCGGCTTCACGGAAGCGCGTGTCATTGCGGACCACGCCTTGGACGCCATTGAACTGACCCTGGGTCACAAGGCCGTTCTCAATTGTATAGCCCGGCTGCAGCGACGCGCCCGACCATTGCAGCGGCAATTCGATGCCACGCAGGATGCCGACATCCTCGAAACGGGAATAGAAGGCGTCAATCGTGGTATGCCATTGCGCGCTGGGTTCGAATTCCAGCGTGCCGACGAAGGCGGTGCGCTCGAGCTCGCGGCTTTCCACATAAGGCTTGGCGCCACCGATGACGAGTTCGCCGGAGCCAACAGTCGGATAGCCCCAGGCGTCCCAGCGCTCGCCCTGGGTCGGGGAAGATTGGAGTGCGAAGCCCAGAGCCAGGCCGACCGTGTCATTGGCAAACTGGTCGACATAGAAGCCGGTCAGGCGGTGGCCGCTGTCTTCGGAGCCGGCATTTAGGGCACCGTATTCATTCCACTCATAACGGGCGGACAGGGCGATCGTGCGCTCATTCTGCTCAAGCGGGCGAATGGTGCGCAGGTCGGCCGTGCCGGCCAGGCCCTGGCCAACGAGCTGGGCGTCCGGCGTCTTGTAGACAAGGACGGAGCTCAGGAGTTCGGACGGGTACTGGTCGAATTCAACGCCGCGATTGTCGCCGGCGGTGACCTGTTCGCGTCCATTCAGGAGGGCGGTCGTGAAGTCCGGTCCGAGGCCGCGGACGGAAATGACCTGGGCGCGGCCGCGCAGGCGCTGGGCGGCCAGGCCCGGCAGGCGGGCCAGCGATTCCGCAATCGAGTTGTCCGGCAGCTTGCCGATGTCTTCAGCGGAGATCGCTTCGACGATCGATGTCGATTCCCGCTTCACTTCGATGGCCGATTCAATGGCCGAGCGGAAACCGCGGACGGTGATGACTTCGGTGTCGTCATCATCCTGGGCAATCGCCTGTCCCGACAGGGCCAAGGCGAGGGTCATGGTGGATGCGGCAGATGACAGCAGCCAGCCACGACGCGAGTTCGTGTGGTGTTTCATTGACTTCCTCCCTCCGGGCAAACGGTCTTCCGCCTTTGCCCTTCCGGAATGCAAATTAGTGAGAATTTACTATTCAGGCAACCAGCAAGTTTGCGAAAATGTCATGTGGAAGAAAATCTGATGCGGGAATGCATCATGTCGATAGGGCGCTCAAATGGCTCTGTAATGCGTGAATTATGCGAAAGCATTCCGAATTGACAGGTGATTTCCTTTCCTGCAAATTTTTGCAAACAATGAGCAAAATGAAAACCGCAACCAATTGCGAAATGCCCTATAATCTAAGGGGTTCAGGGAGGACGCTGTGGCTTTGACGGCGCAGACGGAAAACGCATCAACCGCAGCGGACCAAGCTGAATGGTGGCGCGGCGCGGTGATCTACCAGATTTATCCGCGCAGCTTCTTTGACTCCAATGGTGATGGTATTGGCGACCTGCCGGGCATTACGGCCAAGCTGGACTATGTCGCTTCGCTGGGCGTTGATGCGATCTGGCTGTCGCCCTTCTTCACCTCGCCCATGCGCGATTTCGGGTATGACGTGTCCGATTACCGGGATGTCGATCCGATCTTCGGCACGCTGGCGGATTTCGACGAGCTGATGGCGCGGGCCCATGCACTGGGGCTGAAGGTGCTGATTGATCAGGTCTATGCCCACACATCTGACGAGCACGCCTGGTTCAAGGCGGGCCGGGAAAGCCGTAATGGCGAAATGGCGGACTGGTATGTCTGGGCCGATGCCAAGCCGGACGGGTCGCCGCCGAATAACTGGCAATCGGTTTTTTCGGGGCCGGCCTGGACGTGGGATGCACGGCGCGGCCAGTATTACATGCACAATTTCCTGCCCGAGCAGCCGCAGCTGAATGTCCACAATCCGGATGTGCAGGAAGCCATTCTCGACACCGTCCGCTTCTGGTTCGACCGGGGTGTCGACGGGATGCGCCTGGATGCCGTGAATTTCATGATGCACGACCCGGCGCTGACCGATAATCCGCCTGTGCCGGCGGGGCAGGGAAAGCGCACGCGGCCCTTCGATTTCCAGCACCATTATTACAACCAGTCCCATGCCGCGATCCCGGACTTCCTGGCCCGGATCCGCTCGCTCACGAATGAGTATGAGGGGCGGTTTCTTGTCGCCGAGGTCGGGGGTGAGCGCGCGCAGGACGAAATGAAGCTGTACACACAGCCGCCCTCGCACCTGCATTCGGCCTACGGCTTTCTCTATCTTTATGCGGATGCGATGAGCGAGGACCTGGTCCGTGAGGCCGTCGCCATGTGGCCGGATGATGCGGTCACGGGCTGGCCGTCCTGGACCTTCTCCAATCATGACGCACCGCGCGCGGTTTCGCGCTGGGCCGAAGAGGCGATGCGCAAACCCTTTTCCGATCTTGCCTTGCTTCTGCTCGTCGCGATGCGCGGCAATGTGATCCTTTACCAGGGTGAGGAGCTCGGCTTGCCACAGGCGCAGGTGCCTTTTGACCGCCTGCAGGACCCTGAGGCGATCGCCAACTGGCCGCAGACCCTGGGTCGGGATGGTGCCCGTACGCCGCTTCCCTGGGTCGAGGCGTCCGAACATGCCGGTTTCTCGAGTGCGGAGCCCTGGCTTCCCGTGGATGAGCGCCATCAGGCGCTTGCCGTGGACGCGCAGGAGGCGCGTGCGGATTCAACGCTGCATCACGCCCGGCGTCTTGTTCGTCTGCGTGAGGCATGGCCGGTATTGCGGTCTGGCGACATGCGGGTGATCGACAACGGGTCCGACGCTGTCCTGGCCTTTGAGCGCGGCGAGGGGGCGGAGGCTCTGCTGTGCGTTTTCAATCTGACGGACAGAGTGCGGAACTGGGTCTTGCCAGAGGGCTGGATCGTGATCGAAAGCGTGAACGGTCCCGTGGCGGAGGGTGTCTTGCCGGCCTATGCAGGACTCATGGCTCGCCGGGCCTAACCGCCGCAGCTTTCCCGGACGATGAGGTCGGTCGACAGGCGCTCCGAGCGGCGTGCCTGCGGCCCCCTGAAATCCAGCAGCTTTGACAGCATAAGTCGTCCCGCGGCGACCATGTCCTGATCAATCGTGGTCAGGGACGGGTTGGAGTAGCGCGAGAAGGAGATGTTGTCATAGCCGACAACGGCGACATCTTCCGGCACGCTCAGTCCATCATGTTGCAGGGCGCGGATGGCACCGAGGGCCAGGACATCACTGGCCGCGAACAGGCCGTCGAACTCAACGCCATTCTTGATCAGGGCATCGGTCGCGGCTTCCGCAGATTCGATGTCGAAATGGGTCGGGATGACGAGGTCCTCATCGAATTCCAGGCCTTCTGCCTCCAGGGCATCGCGGTAGCCGCGATAGCGCTGCATGACTTCGGGGGCTTCGGACTGGCCTAGGAAGGCGATCTTCTTGCGGCCGAGGCGGGCCAGGTGACGGGTGGCCCGCTCGCCGCCGCGCTGGTTGTCCGATCCGATCGAGCAATAGCGTTGCTCGGGCAGTTCTGCGCCCCAGACCACGAAACGCTTTTCGGTTTCGGCAAGCCGGTTGAAGTCGCCGTGCAGCGTGCTCTGGCCGACAAAGATGACGCCTTCGGACCGGTGTGCCGTCACTGCCATTTGCAGGTCCTCAAAGGAGGCTGGAGCAACGTGGGAGATGTGCACATCGCAATCGCGTTCGCGGGCGGCGTCGCCGACGCCGGCGAGGAGTTCGAAGAAGAAGGGGTCGGACAGGCGAGAGCCGCGGCCCTGAGGGCGTGGGACGACGACGGAAATCGTGGCCTTCGCGCCGATCGGTCCGGCGGGCATGTGCCGGCGGAAGGGATAATCCATCTCCCGCGCGAGTTTCCAAATCGCCTGCTTGGTCCGCATGTTGACAGATGGGCTGTCATTGAGGGCGCGCGACGCTGTCGAGACAGACACACCAGCCTGTTTCGCCAGATCTTCCAGTCGGGTCGTTTTTTTGGCCACCGCTGCGAATTTCCCCCTGATATTACGAGCTTAGGATTGCCCGCCCTGTTTCGGCTTGGCAAGAGAGCCCGCCGGAGTGATTGTGAACTCCGGCTGCCAGTCTCATGATCATTGCAAGATTTGCATTAATTTGAAAGTCTGATCGCGCGCTACCCGCCCTTAGGTGCCAGGGCGACGACCGGACCCAATTCTCCCGTGAAACAATAATTTCGACGAACGCTTATGCTTGCCATAAGGTGGAGAAGAAGGCTCGACACCGGGGCCTGGTTGGCGCAAAATCTGAAAAAATATGAAAACGGGGAGAGGGGCATGCAAAAGCCCGCGCTGGGATTCTGGCAGATCTGGAATATTTCCTTCGGCTTTTTCGGCATCCAGATGGCGTTCGCCCTGCAGGGCGCCAATGTCAGCCGCATTTTCCAGACGCTGGGAGCTGATGTCTCCAATCTGGCGATCTACTGGCTGGCGGGACCCGTGACGGGTCTTCTGGTGCAGCCCTTGATCGGACATTTTTCTGACCGGACCTGGGGCCCTCTCGGGCGGCGTCGCCCTTACTTCCTGGCTGGGGCTGTCCTGTCGACGGTCGCGCTCTTCTTCATGCCCAACTCGCCCTATCTGTGGGCCGGCGTGGTCATGCTCTGGGTGTTGGATGCGTCCGTGAATATTTCCATGGAGCCTTTCCGGGCCTTTGTGGGTGACATGCTGCCCAGCCGTCAGCGCACGCAGGGCTTTGCCATGCAGACGATCTTCATCGGCGCGGGCGCGCTTCTGGCCTCGGCGATGCCGGCGATCCTGACAGATGTGTTCGGTGTGGCGACGACGGCTGAGCCGGGCGTGATCCCGGATGCCGTGAAGTTTTCCTTCTATATCGGCGGTGTCTCGCTCTTCCTCGCCGTGGGCTGGACGATCCTCTCGTCCAAGGAATATTCCCCCTCGGAGATGGTGCAGTTCCGCGAGCCGCCGGGCGTGTTCCGGGAAGGGGCTGAGCAGGAAGTGATCACGCCGCGTTCGGCGACCTATTTCCTCGCCAATGGTGCCAGCCTGCTCATGGTGGCGCTGCTGGGCAGTTTCGCGATCTTCCGCTTTTCCATGGCGCCTGAGCTCTATGTGCTGACTGCGACAGCGGGTGGGCTGGGCGTGTTCTTCCTCGTCCACGCGCTCGCGAAATCGCGGGATATGACGAACAATCTGGTCTCTCACATCATTGGCGACCTTGTGGCCATGCCCAAGGTGATGCGTCGCCTCGCCGTGGTGCAGTTTTTCTCCTGGTTCGCGCTCTTTATCATGTGGGTCTATGCGACCCCGGCCATCACCTCGCACCATTTCGGAAGCGCGGATCCGACCTCGCTCGCCTACAATGAGGGGGCCAACTGGGTTGGCTGGCTCTTCGCGACCTATAATGGCGTGTCGGCGATCTGGGCGATTGCCCTCGTTGTCATCTCGGCGCGGATCAATCGCCGCGTGGCGCATGGCATCAGCCTGACCGCGGGCGCGCTGGGTTTCGCGTCCTTCTTCTTCATCGCCGACCCGCAATACCTGCTGGTCTCGATGGTCGGTATTGGCATGGCCTGGGGCTCGATCCTCACCATGCCCTATGCGATCCTGTCCGACGCGCTGCCATCGAAGAAGATGGGCATCTATATGGGTATCTTCAATTTCTTCATCGTGCTTCCGCAAATGGTGGTGGCCGGTGTCATGGGGCCCATTCTCACCAATTTCCTGGGCGGGGTGCCGATCTACACCTTCTTCATCGCCGCAGCCTCCTGGGCGCTGGCCGTGTTGAGCTTGTTCCTGGTGCCCGGGCGCGGGCAGATCATTCCGGCCGAGGTCGAATGAGCTGACTGAAACTCAGGCAAGCGCTGGGCGCCGGCAGGGACCTGCCGGCGTCCCTTTCTTCTCGGGGTGGCCGCCTAACGCGCCTCACAGACGACGAAATCCAGCGCCGGCACAGTGACGGTCAGGGCGCCGCGGGCGCGGCTTGCAGCCGGGCAGTCTCCGGACAGGCTGTTCCAATCCATCGCTGCCCCGTCCACGGCAAAGCTCAGCGTCGCGGCTTCGCTTTCCCCATTGAGGGCAATGATGATTTCCTTGCCGGTCTCCGGATCGGTGCGGCTGAGAACGAGTGTGCTCTCTTCATGGCCGGCGAGGCGGACGCGCTGTTCTCCGCGGCGCAGGGCGGCATGGGATTGGCGGATTTCCGCCATTTCAGCGATCGCCTGATAGAGCGGATGCTCGGTATCGAAATTGTCGTCGGCCGTGCTGGCAACGGTGCCGACGAGGTCGTTGTCATTGTATTCGTCGACCTGGCTGGGGAACATGTTTTCGCGGGCCTGCTGGTCATGTCCGTCAGACACGAAGCCCTGTTCGTCGCCGTAGTAAATGGTCGGCGTGCCGCGTGAGAAGAACATCAGCGCATTGGCCAGTCGCAGTCGCGCAAACATGTCCGCATCACTCATCTCCGGATGGGCTTGACGCAGGAAGCCGGAGAGCCGGCCCATATCGTGATTGCCGAGGAAGGTCGGCAGGACATGGGCGCCGGTCGAATAAGCGCTATCGGCCGTGAACAGCGTCTCCAGGCTTTCGCCCGGATAGCCGTCGACGATGAAGCCGCGGGCAGCGCTCTGGAAGGCAAAGTCGAGAACAGCCGGCAGGCCGGCTTCATTGGTATAGCGGGCCAGCTGGGCCGGGTCGAACATGTAGACTTCGCCGAACATGTGGAAATGCTCAATGCCCAGGCCGTGGGCATGGTCCATCATTTCTGCGGAAAAACGCTGCCAGAACTCCGGCTGGACATGGCGCGCCGTATCGATCCGGAAGCCGTCGACCCGGAATTCCGTGATCCAGTCCTTGTAGATATCAATCATGCCCTCGAGCACACGTGGGTGCTCGGTATTGAGGTCGTCGAGGCCGGAGAAATCGCCATAAAGCGCGCTCTCACCATACCAGAAGCTCTCCCCCCGATTGTGATAGAGGGTCGGATCGTTCAGCCATTCCGGGTGGAGCGTTGGTGCGGTTTCCGGAACGTAGGGCGTGTAGGCCCAGCGCGGGTCAGTCAGATTGGCGTAGTTCTCTGCCGTCTGGTTTTGTGGGTCGTCACCCCGGAAGCCCTCATTGATCGGTTCTCCCGACGCATCGCCCCGTGTGGTCCAGGGGTAGTTGCCTTTGTCGCGATAGGGGCACTGGCCCTGCGGGTCGATATAGAGATCTGAGCTTGGGTCGTGGCATTCGCGATAGGCGATCACATCCGCCGTGTGATTGGTGATGATGTCCATGTAGACGCGCATGCCGCGGGCATGGGCGGCATCGACAAAGGCACGGAAGTCCTCACGCTCGCCGATATGGGCGTCCGGGCGAGTGAAATCGGTAATCCAATAGCCGTGATAGGCGGCGCTCTCCTGACCGGGTCCGCCTTGCACAGCCTGGTTCTGGAAGATCGGCGTGAGCCAGATTGCCGTGGCTCCCAGGCCCTGGATGTAGTCCAGGCGCTGGGTCAGCCCGGCGAGGTCTCCGCCATGATAGAAGCCGCGATGGGTCGGGTCGAAGCCATGGTCGAGCCGGTCGCCCGCAATGCCGCCGGTATCATTGGACGGATCGCCATTCTCGAACCGGTCCGGCATGACGAAATAGATGATTTCGTCGCGGGCATCGCGATCCGTCAGGCCGGCGATGGAGACCGGTTCGGCTTCGTCCTGCGCAGCGGCGCAGCTGGCGGCGAGCAGGCTGGTGCCGGCAAGAAGTGCGCGAGAGAAACGCGAAATTTGCGACTTCATGACAATGCGCCTCCCTGCGCAATTTTGTTTGTTGTAGCGACGATACAACGGGCATTGTGCGGCTTGCAAGCACAGGTCACTCATTCATGTTTGCGAAAATTTGCAGAGTGTGAGCATGATGCGGAAAACAAGGATTGGGAGGTCCTCTTGCAGAAATTTGCCGCTGGCGCCTGGAGCGCCGTTTTGCCGGCCGTGGTGCTTTGCGCGTCCCTCAACGCGCCGGTCCTGGCCCAGGATGATCGTTCTGTCATTGCCTCACCGGATGGACGCCTGTCAGCGGAATTCTGGAGCGAGAACGGTCTGCCGCGCTATCGCGTCCTTTATGACGGCGAGGATGTGATCTCTGCATCCTCCCTCGGCCTTCGTTTCGTCGTGGCCGGAAGTCTCGACCGGGATCTGGAAATTGTCGGCGAAAGCCGGGCGTCGCAGGACCTGACCTGGGAGCTGCCCTGGGGCGAGCGCCGTGTCGTGCGTGACCATCACAATGAGCTGCTGGTCTCCTACCGCCACGAGGAGGAAGCGGAACGGGGTTTCGACATCCGGGTCCGGGTCTTTGATGAGGGGCTGGGTTTTCGCTATGAAGTCCCTGTGCCTGGTGGCGAGCACCGCGCAATCGTGGATGAGGTCACCAGCTTTGCCATGCCGCAGCAGGCCACGACCTGGTGGACGCAGGCGGCCGATTACAACCGTTATGAATACATCACCCGCACGACGCCGCTGATCGACGTCGAGACGGCGCATACACCCTTCACGGCGCGCCTGCCGGATGGGGGTGTCCACGTCGCGATCCACGAAGCGGCCCTGGTGGACTATTCCGGCATGCGTCTGGACCAGCAGCGCGAAGGTGTGCTGACCGCGGAGCTGGCGCCGGGCCCGGACGGTGTCGCCGTGCACAAGGATGGTGATTTCATCACGCCCTGGCGGACCATCCAGGTGGCCGAGGATGCCGTCGGCCTGATCAATTCCGATCTCATCCTCAACCTCAATGAACCCAATGTGCTGGGCGATGTCTCCTGGGTTGAACCGGGCAAATATGTCGGCATCTGGTGGGGCATGCATATCGGAACGATGAGCTGGGGCTCCGGGCCGATCCACGGCGCGACCACCGAGAATGCCATCGAGTATCTCGATTTTGCTGCGGATAACGGATTTTCCGGTGTTCTGGTCGAAGGCTGGAATATCGGCTGGGACGGGGACTGGTTCTCCAATGGCGCGTTGTTCTCCTTCACCCAGCCCTATCCGGACTTCGACATCGAGGCCGTCACCGACCATGCCCGCGAGCGCGGCGTCCGGCTGATCGGCCATCACGAGACCTCGGG
The DNA here is from genome assembly GCF_016817355.1 of Maricaulis parjimensis. Classification (GTDB taxonomy): domain Bacteria; phylum Pseudomonadota; class Alphaproteobacteria; order Caulobacterales; family Maricaulaceae; genus Maricaulis; species Maricaulis parjimensis. The sequence continues at coordinate 103,921 of NZ_JADOTT010000001.1, read as the reverse complement.
CCATCTGACCAATTACGAGAACCAGATGGAGGATGCCTTCGCGCTTTATGAGCGGCTCGGTGTAACCCAGGTGAAGACCGGCTATGTCGCCGATGCCGGGGATCTGATCCGGCTGGATGAGCAGGGCGAAGAACGGCGCGAATGGCATTACGGCCAGTACGCCGTGAACCATCATATCCGCGTGCTGGAGACAGCGGCGCGTCACCACATCTCCATCAATGCCCATGAACCGGTGAAGGATACCGGCCTGCGCAGGACCTATCCGAACTGGATCTCCCGCGAGGGCGCGCGGGGGCAGGAATTCAATGCCTGGGGCGTGCCGCCCAACCCGCCGGAGCACATCTCCATGCTCGCCTTTACGCGTATGCTGGCGGGGCCGATGGATTTCACGCCGGGGATTTTCAACCTGACCTTCAGCGGTCCGGACAGCCCGAACCGGGTCCAGACGACGCTGGCCAAGCAATTGGCGCTCTATGTCGTGATCTACAGCCCGATCCAGATGGCGGCTGACCTGCCGGAAAACTATGCGATCAATCCGGATGCCTTCCAGTTCATCCGGGATGTGCCGACCGATTGGGAAAACTCCGTCGCGCTCCAGGGTGAAGTGGGTGACTTCGTGGTGACCGCTCGCCAGGAGCGGGGCGGCACGGACTGGTTCCTCGGCGCGGTGACGGATGAAGAAGCGCGCACCCTGAGCGTGCCGCTGGATTTCCTGGAGTCGGGGCGCCGCTATCGCGCGGACATCTACAGCGATGGCGAAGGGGCTCACTGGCATGATGATCCCTATCCGGTGAGCATTGAGCATCGCGAAGTGAATGCGCAGGATGTGCTGGAACTGGATCTGGCGGCTGGTGGTGGTACGGCGATCCGGTTTGCTGCCCTGGACGGGTAGCACGACGGACAATCCGGGGTCGCCCATGGCAGACGCAAGCTTTGAAGGCCTGGCACCGGTTCGCGAATGGACCGGCGTCGATCGTGCCCGTTTCGAGGCGGACATCCAGCCGCTGGGTGCGCCGGCCGTGATGCGCGGCTTGGTCGCCGACTGGCCGCTGGTCCAGTCGGGTGAGCCTTCAGCGCTTTGCGGGCAGCTCAAATCCAGTGCGGCAGACTTGCCCGTGAGGCCTTTCCAGCTCGAACACGAGAAGGGAAATCGCTTCTTCTACGGACCGGATCTGCAGAGCTTCAATTTCGAGACGTGCGAGATGACCCTCGGCGAGATGCTCGATGCTCTGCTGGATCGTATCGACAGGGAGGGCGCCGATGCCCTCTATGCCGGGGCCGTCCCGGTCAGGGATGCGCTTGCCGGAATTGCCGACACGCACGTCATGCCCTTGCTGGATTCGGGTGTGGAGCGGCTGACATCGCTGTGGATCGGCAATCGGACGCGGACAGCGCCGCATTGGGATTTACCGCAGAATATCGCCTGCGTGATCTCTGGCCGGCGACGCTTTTTGCTTTTCCCGATCGAGCAGGTGGAGAACCTCTATATCGGTCCGCTCGATTTCACCCTGGCGGGACAGCCGATCAGCCTGGTCGACCCGCAGGCACCGGACCTGGCGTGCTTTCCGCGTTATGCGGAAGCGCTGAAGCATGCACAGACCGTGGTGCTGGAGCCTGGCGATGCACTCTATCTGCCCAGTCTGCATGTCCATTATGTGGAGTCGCTCGATCCGTTTGGCGTCATGATGAATTTCTGGTGGCGGGACGGGCCGGAGCATTTGGTGACGCCCTTCCTGACGCTCTTGCATGGTTTGCTGACCCTGCGGGGTTTGCCAGCTGCCGAGCGACAATCCTGGAAAGTGCTGTTCGAGCGCTATCTGTTCCAGGATGAGGAAGACCCGATGGCGCATTTGCCGGACGACGCCCGCGGGATGTTCGGGAAGGCGGATGCTGAACGGCTGGCGCGGATCAAGATGACGGTCGGACGGGCGCTGAACCGCTAGGCTCAGGGCACGCGGTGGCCGCGAGCGGCTTCCAGGACCTCATACCAATCCTGGACATCCATCTCGCCAAAACGGCGAAGTCCCTCGACCTGTGCAAGCAACCGGTCGCTGCGGCAAGTGCCAAGGATCGGAAGGGCGCCCAGGCGGCGGACCCAGGCAAGGGCCGGAATGGCCGGATCATCCAGTCCGGCCGTTTCGGCCAACCGGTTCAAAACCACCGAAACACGCTTGTCGCCGGGGCTTTGCGGATCAAACAGGCGGCTGCCACCCAGCGGCGACCAGGCCAGAAGCGCCATGCCGGAGCGGCGGATATGGTCCAGGCTTCCATCATCCAGGGCGGCGGCGTGCAGGGGTGACAGCTCGATCTGGTTTGCGGCGATGTGTGCTGTCGATGCGGCAGCCAGGGTGTCGGTTTGCGTGGCGGAGAAGTTGGACACGCCAAAGGCGGCGATCTTGCCCTCCCGGACGAGGTCTTCCAGAGCGCGTGCGGTCTCTTCGGCTTTCATCAGATAGTCGGGCCGGTGCAACAGGTAGAGGTCGATCTGATCACATTTGAGCGCCTGCAGGGATGCCTCGGCCTGGCGCCGGATGAAGGCGGCATCGGACCGGTAATGGTGCAGCCGCACGCCGGCTTGGCCTGGGCTTTTGAAGCGCACACCGCACTTGGTGATCAAGCGCAAGCCTTGCCGCTGATCTGGGGAGAGCCTGGACAGGGCTTCGCCATGCAGGGCTTCGACCTGACCATCATCATAGATGTCGGCGTGATCGATCCAGTCGACGCCGTTATCGAGACAAGTGGCAAGCATGCGGGCAAAACCGTCGGCAGACGCGGTTTCCGCACTCTTGCGGGCGCGCATGGCGCCCCAGATCGCCAGGGTCTTGTCAGGGCTGAGTGTGGATATCGGCACGGGGATGATCTCGATGCAAGCGAAGTCAGGGCGGGTGGAAGTCTTTGTCATTTATGGCCAGCGCGGGCTGGGCGAGGCAAGCCAATCCATCGGTAAAACCGGTCGGCAGGCCTTGGTTTAAGGTGCGCAAGACAGGCGGCCGTGTTAACCTTTTCCAGAGGTAAGGTGAGGGTGCGCCTGGCGGGGGAGTTCCTGCATGGCGTGGTAAGGCGGTTCGCGCGAGAAGGGAGACAACTCCCCATGCGTGAACATGGCCTGCATATTGCGGGTCAGGGTCTCGGAATATGAGACGTGACCCGACCGGGGGATGGTGATGAAAAACGTGTTTCAACCGGGTGCTGCCGTGCGCAGTGCCGGCTTCAAGGCTGCGCTGCTGGGCAGCTCGGCCGGTCTTGCCTTGGCGCTAGCGACCCCCGTCCACGCCGAAACACCTGCCTTTCAAACCGGAATTCGTCTCGATCTGAGCCATGACACCGTCTTCCGGATCAAACCGGCTTCACGTTCCAAATCGGGAAGCACGCTTGCCCATTACACAGTCGGGGGAACCATTACCGACCCGACGTCGGGCGCCACGCTGACGATTGCAGAGGTCTTCCCGGAAGGCGTGCTGACGACAGGCGATATCTTCATTCTGACTGTCACAACCGTCGGCGACACGCTGGCGGATCCGGATGATCCGTCGGCGACGGTCGAGATCGCGGCCGTCACCACGGATGCCACGACGGGACTGGTCACCCAGGTCGAATTCACTGATGGCCGCACCCAGGATGTCGTGATCGACATGTCGGCTAGTGCCGGTACGAGCTCGACGCCGGGTGGCACGATCACCCTGTCAGCGCCGGCCGGGAACACCAACAACCAGGATTTCATCGAGACCGGCAGCCGTGGCGGCAATGGTCGCGATGGCGCGCTCTGGGTGTCCTCCGGAAATGGCGGAACCGGCGGAACGGGTCCGACGATTTCGGAGACCGTCTACGCATCCAACGGCAATATCGAAACCATCTCGGACAGCCTGCCCGGCATCATTGCGGCCAGTATCGGGGGTGATGGCGGCACGGGCGGCGACGGTTATGCTGGCGCCAGCGGTGGTCGCGGAGGATCCGGCGGTGCCGGCGGCACGGTGACGCTGACCTCCTATGTCGAGGAAATTTCCACGTCCGGCGATGAAGCCCATGGCGTGGTCGCCCAGAGCCGGTCCGGCAAGGGCGGGTCCGGGGGTTCCGGCTTTATCTTCTCCAGCGGCGGGTCCGGCGGTTCGGGCAATGATGGCGGAACGGCCACGGTCACCAGTCATTCCGACATCACGACACGCGGCATCGGGGCCCATGGTGTCTTCGCCCAGTCCCTGGGCGGCGGCGCCGGCAATGGCGGGTCCAGCTACGGTATTTTCGGTGATGGTGGCGGCTCCAATAATGGGGGCAATGGCGGCACGGCGACCGCGATCAATTACGGCAATGTGACCACGCTGGGCGAGGCGTCCTACGGCGTGTCAGCCCAGAGTATCGGCGGGATTGGCGGCGATGCCGGCACGGCTGTCGGCCTGGTCGCCTTTGCCGATAGTGGTTCTGCTGGTGGCGATGGCGGAACGGCCATTGTGCGCCATGAGACCGGTGCAACGGTCACCACGCAGGGCGATGCCTCACACGGTCTGTTCGCCCAATCGGTTGGCGGCGGCGGGGGTTCCGGCGGTGTGAATGTCGGCCTCGCCTCAATCGGCGCGCGCGGCGGCACCGGCGGCGATGCCGGTTCGGCCTATGTTTACGCGGAATCGGGGACATCGGTCACGACAGAAGGCGTGTCGGCGCACGGCATTTTTGCCCAATCCCTGGGCGGGGGCGGCGGTAATGGCGGCGTCACGGCTGGCGTGGTGGCTGTCGGGGCATCAGGGTCCAGCGGCGGTACAGGTGGAACTGTCGTCGTTGAATCGGAATCCATCATCCTCACGACAGGCGAAGACAGTCGCGGGATTTTCGCGCAGTCCGTGGGCGGTGGCGGGGGTAATGCGCTCGGCTCTGGCGGGGTGGTTTCGCTCGGCGGCTCGGGCTCGGGCGGCGGCGATGCGGGTTCTGTTTCGGTCACGACCTTCAGCGGCAGCTCTATCACCACTGAGGACGTTGGCGGCGTTGGCATCTATGCCCAGTCGGTCGGCGGTGGCGGCGGCTCCGGCTCGGCCAGCGGCGGTGTCGTGGCGCTGGGGGGCAGCGGGGGCTCCGGCGGCGATGCCGGTACGGTCTATGTCGATAATGCCGGCAGCATCACGACGGGCGACAATTATGGGCGCGGTATTTTCGCCCAGTCGATTGGCGGCGGCGGCGGCAGTGGCGGCGATAGCGGCGGCCTGGTCACGATTGGCGGAACCGGTGGCGGTTCCTCGACCGGCAATACGGCACAAGTCATCAATTCCGGAGAGATCTCCACGTCCGGCAATCAGTCGACGGCCATCCAGGTCCAGTCGATCGGTGGCGGCGGCGGTGATGGCGGCTCCAGCGGCGGCGTCTTCCTGACCATCGGCGGCTCGGGTACGGCGGGCGGTGATAGTGGCAATGTCACCATCACCAATTCGCACAATCTCTACACGGGCGGTGACGATTCCCACGGCATCTTCGCCCAGTCCGTCGGTGGTGGTGGAGGCAGCGGCGGGTCGACCGTGTCCGTGAGTGCCTTCGCGGGCGTTGCCATCGGCGGCTCAGGCGGCAATGGCGGCGATGGCGGTACCACCCAGGTCAGTTTCTCCGACCGTTCGGTCGTCATCAATGGCGTGAGGGAAAGCATTGCGCCGGTCATCCAGACCGTCGGCGATCGCTCGTGCGGTGTGTTCGCCCAGTCGGTTGGCGGCGGTGGCGGCAATGGCGGTTTCGCAGTCCAGGTGACTGGCGGTTATGGCGTTGGTGTCTCGATCGCAGTCGGTGGCTCTGGCGGTGATGGCGGCCAGGGTGGCCATGTCGATGTCACCGGCGATGTCACCGTGCGGACGGAAGGCGACAGTTCCGAGGGCATTTTCGCCCAGGCCGTTGGCGGCGGTGGCGGTGCAGGCGGCTTCTCTGTTGCTTTCGCCGGTTCCGGTGCGGCCGGCGGCAGCGCGGCGCTCGCGATTGGCGTCGGTGGATCCGGCGGTAGTGGCGGCGATGGCGGCACGGTCTTCATGGATGCTGGCGGTGCCATTGTCACGGAAGGCGAGTTTTCCACCGGCCTGGTCGCACAATCGACCGGCGGCGGTGGCGGGACCGGCGGGTTCAACGTCTCCATTGCGGCAACCGGCAGTGCGGGTGTGTCCGGATCCCTGGCGATCGGGGTCGGCGGATCCGGCGGTGATGGCGGTAATGGCAGTACGGTCGATGCCACGTATAGCGGCGATATCTGGACCTATGGCGATGATGCACGGGGCGCGCTGATCCAGTCGGCGGGCGGTGGCGGCGGCCAAGGCGGTTTCAATGTTTCCGGTGCCGTGGCGATTGCCAAGGCCGGTGCCGGGGCCGGCACGGTTGGTGTCGGCGGTTCCGGTGGTGGCGGCGGTGATGGCGGCTCCGTCACGGGGGCCGTGACGGGTGATGTCTATACCGAAGGCGTGCGCTCGGATGGTGTGCTGATCCAGTCTGTCGGCGGCGGCGGCGGGGCTGGCGGTTTCAATGTCTCCGGCAGTATCGGCGGTGGTTCGGTCTTCGGCGGTGCCGTGGCTGTAGGCGTCGGCGGTTCCGGCGGCGATGGCGGTGATGGCGGCAGCGTGGTCGCTTCGGCCGGCCAGGTCACCACGATTGATGACGAGTCGTCCGGCTTTATCGCCCAGTCCACCGGTGGCGGTGGCGGCACGGGTGGCGTCAATGTATCCGGCACTTTGACGGTATCGACGTCCAGCGGATCGGCCTCGGTGGGGATTGCCGTAGGGGTCGGCGGCGCCGGTGGTGGCGGTGGTGATGGCGGCAGCGTCTCGGCCACCCAGAGCGGTGACATCGTCACGTCGGGCGTTAATTCCGACGGTATTCTGGTCCAGTCTGCCGGCGGCGGCGGTGGTAGTGGTGGCGTGAATGTCACCGGCAATGTCACCCTGTCCAACGGGTTTGCCGGTGCCATTGGTGTCGGTGTCGGCGGCGCAGGTGGCGGCGGCGGCAATGCGTCTTCGGCCACGCTGGTATCAACCTCGACCGTAATGACCGGCAATGATGAAGCCGATGGCATCATCGTCCAGTCTGTCGGCGGCGGCGGCGGTAATGGTGGCATCAACATTACCGGGCAGCTGGCCGTTACCACGTCCAATAATGCCGCCGGCACGATCGGCGTGTCCGTTGGCGGTGTCGGCGGTGATGGCGGTGATGCCGGTGCGGCGCAACTGACGCTCAATTCGGGTGTCACCGATACGGATGACACACTGCTGGCGGTCCAGACTGAAGGCGAAACCGCGCGCGGTATCGTGGTCCAGTCCAATGGTGGCGGTGGCGGCAATGGCGGATTCTCCATTGTCGGCGGTGTTTCCCTGTCCTCTTCGGGGACCGGCAATATTGGTGTCGGTGTCGGCGGAGCCGGCGGTGGCGGCGGCAATGCCGGCAGCGCAACGGCCTCTATCAATGGCGATGTCATCACGCTGGGCACCGACAGCACGGGCATTCTCGTCCAGTCTGCCGGCGGCGGCGGCGGTACGGGTGGTTTCAACATCACCGGCGGTGTCGCCCTGTCGAAAAGCCTGTCCGGGAATATCGGCGTCGGTGTTGGTGGGGTCGGTGGCGATGGCGGCAATGGCGCCAGCGTCTATGCCGAGATCACATCGGATGTATCGACCGGCGGCAAGGGGGGTGACGCGGTCACGATCCAGAGCCTGGGCGGCGGTGGCGGTGCCGGCGGGTTCAACATCACCGGCGGCCTGGCCATCGGTTTCAGCAGTGGTGGCGCGGCCGGAAATCTCGGCGTCGGCGTGGGTGGCTTCGGCGGCTCGGGCGGCGATTCTTCGAGTGCTACCGGTTATGTGACCGGCGATATTCTGACCACCAAGGATGACGCCCACGGCATTCTGGTCCAATCCGCCGCTGGCGGTGGCGGCACGGGCGGCCTCAACATCACGGGTGGTTTCTCGGCCTCGGGTGGTGGTGCCACGGCTTCGCTCGGCTTCGGTCTGGGTGGTTTCGGCAGTGACGGCGGCGATGCCGGGACGGCCACGGGCGTCTTCAACGGCGATGTCACCACACTCGGCGATGACAGCTATGGTGCCATGGTCCAATCGGTGGGCGGATCGGGCGGCAATGGCGGCCTGAATGTCACCGGCGGGATTTCCTTCACCACCTCAAATTCGGCCTCGATTTCTGCAGGTATCGGCATTGGCGGCTTTGCCGGCGGTGGCGGTGATGGCGGCAGTGTTTCGGCCGACATCACGGGCACCTACACGACCAGCGGCGACGATTCCGATGGTGTGGTCGCCCAGTCCCTGGGCGGCGGTGGCGGCAATGGCGGCCTCAATGTCACGGGCGGTATCGCGCTGGGCACCGGCACGGCCGGGACCGGCGGTGTCGGCATTGGCGGTTTCGGCGGCGGTGGTGGCAACAGCGCCGATGTCAATTTCACGCGCACGGGTGACACATCGACGGATGGCGCGGACTCCGATGGCATCATCGTGCAATCCGTTGCTGGCGGCGGCGGTACAGGCGGTCTCAACGTCACAGGCGGAATCTCCGCGACCACGGGCGGTTCGGCCGCCAGCCTCGGCTTCGGCCTGGGCGGTTTCGGTGGCGGCGGCGGTAATGCCGGCAATGTTTCGGCCACGGTGACCGGCAATGTCTGGGCCCTCGGCGTGGGCAGCGATACGAGCGACGCGGAAGGTCGGACCCGCGAAAATGGCTCGCACGGTGTGATGGTCCAGTCTGTCGGCGGGGCCGGCGGCAATGGCGGTCTGAATGTCACCGGCGACATCTCGGTCACGACGAATTCGGCATCGGCCTCCCGCAGTGCCTCGATCGGGATTGGCGGTTTTGGCGGGGATGGTGGCAATGCCGGTACGGCGCATCTGGACCTTGCCGCGGCCAGCGGTGCGACGGATCGTGTCCAAATCGTCTCCAATGGCGATGACCGCAATGCGGTGACCGTCCAGTCCTTGGGCGGCGGTGGCGGCGCGGGCGCGGTCAATGTGTCCGGTTCGATTGCCATGGATGGCACGCTGACGGTGGGTGTCGGCGGGTTTGGTGGCGATGGCGGCACCGGGTCGACAGTGACCGGTTCGGTCGATGCGGATGTCTTTGCCTCGGGCAATAGCGCGCGCGGCGTGATCTTCCAGTCTGTCGGTGGTGGCGGCGGCATTGGCGGCGTCAATGTTTCGGCCGGGATTTCCGGCGATCCGTCGACCAATGAAAGCTCGCTTGTCGTGGGCGTGGGTGGTTATGGCGGTGCCGGCAATGCCAGTGGCGATGTCACGGCGACGCAGAACGGCCAGATCATGGTCGAAGGCGTCAATGCCAATGCGCTGGTGGCCCAGTCTGTCGCCGGTGGCGGCGGCATGGGCGGCGTCAATATTTCCGGCAATCTGAACCTCGGCGGCAATGCCGGGAACGGGAATATCTTCAAGGGTTATGCGATCGGGATTGGCATTGGCGGATCGGGCGGTGATGGCGCCGATGCCGGTGATGTCAGCCTGACCAGTACCGGCAATATCATCGTCAACGGCCAGGCCGTCGCCAATCCGCAGCCCGGGGATGACACGCTGGAATCGGTGGAGTTCACCGGCGGCGCGGACGCGATCGTGGTGCAGTCCATTGGGGGCGGCGGCGGTGTCGGCAATGTCAATGTGGCCGCCGTTGTTGCCCCGTCGGGCAATCCGGCTGCCATCGGTGTCGGCGGATCCGGTGGATCCGGTGGTGCGGGTGGTGATGTATCCCTGATCCGGGGTTGGGACGGGACTGGTGCCTCGCGCACCGACGCGGCCGCTCTGGTGCGTACTTTCGGCGATGAAAGCGCGGGAATCTTGGCGCAATCTGTCGGTGGTGGCGGTGGCCGCGCCGGGGTGAATGCGACGTTTGCCGGAACTTTGGGGACCAACCAGAACACACTCGCTGCCCTGATCTCGGTCGGCGGCGATGGCGGCACGGCTGCCGATGCCGGCAGTGTCACGGTCGACCATAACGGCAATATCATCACGGACGGCAAGGACAGTGACGGCCTCATCGCGATGTCCACGGGCGGCGGTGGCGGCAATGCCAACTACAATATCGGCATTGGTCTCCTGAAGGAGGCCACCGCCCTCGATCTGGCAGTCGGTGGTGCGGTCGGGGATGGCGGCGCAGGCGGCCGGGTCGATGTCACGCATTCCGGCACGATCATCACGCTGGGTGAAAACTCCCGCGCCATCTTTGCCCAGTCCGTGGGCGGCGGCGGCGGTAGTGCGTCGCTGGATCTGGCCGTGGGCTTCCTGGCCTCGAACTCGCTGGACATTGTGATTGGCCGCGACGGCGGTACCGGAGGCACGGGCGGCGATGTCACGGTCAATTTTGACGGCCTGATCGACACGACCGGCAAGGACTCGGTCGGCATCTGGGCCCAGTCCATCGGCGGCGGCGGCGGCGCGTCCAGCGCGACTTCTGTCGGCTTCACGCGGACGTCCGGTGTTGGGGACGACCAGACATCCGGCGGGGCAACAGTCACGGTCGGCCATATCGGCGGGGCCGGGTCTCATGCCGGTGCGGTCAACGTCACCGCGACAGACGACACCAGCTCGATCACGACGCGTGGCGAAAACGCCCACGCCATCTTCGCCCAGTCCGTGGGCGGCGGCGGCGGTGCCGGCGGCGGCTCGCTGAATTTCCAGACCCAGTCCAACTACCAGCTCAATATCGGCGTGGGCGGTGAAGGCGGTATCGGTGGTTATGGCGGCGCCGTAACCGTCAATTCCGACATCCTGCTCAACACCGAAGGCGATACCGCGGACGGTATCCTGGCCCAATCGATCGGCGGCGGTGGTGGGACCGGCGGTTATGCCGCCACGATCGGCGTACCGATCGGTGGCGTGCCGAACATCACCAACCAGAATTCCTACGCCGCCAATGTCAATGTCGGCGGAACCGGGGGCGAAGGCTCGATCGGCGGGACGGTGTCTGTCACCAATACTGGCACGATCGTGACTGGCGGGCGGGAATCCTACGGCATCCGGGCTCAGTCCATTGGTGGCGGTGGTGGTGCCGGCGGCATTGTCGCGAACATCCGCGCCGAGACACAGTCCAACGACCAATCCTTCGATCTCAATATCGGCGGGGCCGGCGGTAAGGGCGGTATCGGCGGGACGGTGAATGTCATCAATGAGGGCCTGATTTACACGACGGGCACGGATTCCGCAGGTATCAGCGCCAACTCCATCGGGTCCGGTGGCGGTAATGGCGGCTTGCTTGTGGACATGTCCCTGGGCATTCGCGGTTCGACCAGCAATTCCCATCGCTATGTCCTCAATATCGGTGGCAATGGTGGTGAAGGCGGTGATGGCGGGACGGTCTCGGTGATCAACCGGCCGGTGGATGGTGTCGACAATTCCGGCACGATCATCACCGAAGGCTCCGGCGCCTACGGCATTTTCGCCCAGTCCCTGGGCGGCGGCGGTGGCAATGGTTCCTCCGTCATATCGATCACCGGGCAGAGCACGAACAGCTCCTCCTCCGTCATGGGCTTTTCCATCGGCGGTCAGGGTGAAACCGGCGGTGTCGGTGGATCGGTCAGTGTCGACAATTCCGGTCTGATCGATACCAGCGGTGATGATGCGCACGGCATTTTCGCCCAGTCCCTGGGTGGCGGTGGCGGTAATGGCGGCATGTCGATCGCTGCGGCCCTGTCCATCGGCTCGGCGACCAATACGCCGCTCATCTCGATTGGTGGTTTTGGTGGTGATGGCGGCGATGGCGGTTCGGTCACGGTCAATAATTCCGGCCAGATCGTCACGCGCGGGGCCAATGCCCACGGCATTCTTGCCCAGTCGATCGGCGGTGGAGGCGGCAATGCCTCAATGGGCTTCTCCGCCTCCGGCAATGTCGCAACCCTGTTCGCATCCAATGCCCTGTCAGCCATTCTCGGTGCAACCGGTGGCGGCGATGGCGGAACAGGCGGCAATGTCACGGTCAATCATTCCGGAGATATCACGGTGCTGGGCACCGGCTCGCAGGCCATCAAGGCGGAGAGCATCAATGGCGGCGGTGGCACGCTGGAGCTGAGCCTGGACGGCATCACCCAGCTGCCGGGTGCCGATACCATTCCCTTCATCGGCAATCTCCTGCCGTCGGGCGCCGGGACGGCTGCCGATCCGCTGGTCTCTGCACGCGCCGGCGCTGACGGCGCATCCAGCATGAATGCCAACAAGGTGACGGTGATCACCACTGGCACTTTTGGTGCGGGCGGCAACCATTCCACGGCGACCATGATCCAGTCGATCGGTGGCGGCGGCGGCACGGCCAGCCTGATTGCCAATCTCGGCATCACGCCAGTGACGGCGACCTCGCCGGCGGACAAGCTGAACGGCTATTATCTGCGCGCCGACGATGACCGACCGGTCCCGGTGAATTTCGGTTTGGACCTGGGCGGGATCGATGGCGTCGACAATTCAGGCGGCGATCTGGAATCCGAACATTCCGGCAGCCTTCTGACGACCGGTGTCCACGCGCCGGGCCTGTTGATCCAGACCATTGGCGGCGGCGGTGGCCGGGGTGTCATCGATATTACGGCCGGAAGCGGCAGCTATCTGGGCCCGGTGGATATCCGGCTGGGCGGCCAGAACGGCACGAATGAAGCGGGTGGCATGATCACGCGCACCCAGTCTGGTGCGGTGATGAGCAGCGGCGATTTCTCGCCGGCGGCCATCCTGCAATCGATCGGTGGAGGCGGAGGTTTCGCGGCTGTTCGCCTGCAGGCCGAACATCAGGACTTTGTCAGCGTCCGCTCGGTTCTCGGTGCCAATGGCGGCACCGGCCTCGGCGGCGGCGCGGTCAATGGCGACTTCTCCGGCGGCGTGGTGACCGAGGGTGATTTCTCCATCGGTCTCGTGGCCCAGTCTATCGGTGCGGGCGGCGGCATGCTGCAAAGTGCCGGGTCGGACCGGGTCGGCGTCGGCCTGGGCGGTCAGTCCGATGCCAGCGGGGATGGCGGCGCCATCACGCTGCAGGCCAGCGGCGGGATCTATACCCAGGGCCTGCTGGCCCATGGCGTCGTGCTCCAGTCTGTCGGCGGCGGTGGCGGCTTCGTCCAGACCGATGCTGGCGAGATAGAATTCGAACTCTATGCAGCCAATACGGGCGATGGCGGTGCCATCAGCTTCGTCCAGAGCGGTGATATCGTCACGGGTGGTGACGGCGCCTATGGCGTGATCGCCCAGTCGCTGGGCGGCGGCGGTGGCTGGATTGATGGCGTGTTTGCCGGCACGGCCGGTGGCGCGGGCCAGGGCGGGGCCATCGATTTGTCGATCGACGGCACAGTCTATGCGGTCGGTGACGACGCCATCGGCGTGTTTGCCCAGTCGACCGGTGGCTCCGGCGGCGGGGATATCACCGTTGACCTGACAGGCCTGGTCCGTGGCGGCGATGGTCTGGGTGCGGGGCTCAGCCTGGATGGCGGTGCGTCCAACTTCATCACGTCCAGCGGCTCCATCTCTGCCGTGTCCGGTCAGGCGATCCTGGCCAGCTATGGCGACGACATCGTGTCCAATTCCGGTCTCGTGGTCGGCAATGTGGATTTGGGCTCCGGCGATAATGCATTCAACAATGAAGAGGGCGCGACATTCATCGCCTTCGACACGATTGACCTGCGTGATCCGGCACCGGCTCCGCAGACGCCGTTGGCTGAGGACAACAGCACGCATGTGAAGCGTCCGGTTATGGAAGCGCCTGCCTCTTTGGCGAGCCAGGTCGAAACGGTTGATCCCGTCCTCAATCCGGAAGGCCTTGTGGTGGATTACGGCTCCTTCGAGGAGGGTCCGGGTGCCCTTTGGTCGCTGGAAGAGGCTGGCCAAGCGGACAAGCTTCCTGTCTCGGACGTGATCACCTTTGCCAGTGCCACGGCAGATGTGCCGCTTTCGGCCCTGACGCCCGCTGCGGCGACCTTCACCAATGCCGGTGACTTCCTGATGGGCCTGTCGGCGACGCGCTGGCCGATCGATCTGCTCAATGGCGATAATTTCTACAATCTCGACCTTGAGGGCGATCCGGCGAACAATCTTCTCTACGGTGCCCGGGTGATCAATCTGGTCACGCTGGACGGGCATTATGTCCAGACGGCGACCGGTCATCTGGCCTTTGATGTCGCCTTCGGACCGTATGCTTCGGACCAGGTGATTGTTACCGGCGACACGACGGTCGACGGGACCGGCGAGGTCATTCTGACCTGGCTGGAGAATGCCGAGAATGTCACCCTGTTTGCGACGGCCGGTACGGCCACGGACAATGGTCTCGACATCGCCGACACGATTGCGGTCGACTTCGGCATTGCGGCCAATGGCGAAGGCATCCAGTTGACCCTGGCCACTGATTTCGGACAGGACTTCCTGAACCGGAACGGACGGGCGCTCGGCGAACACATGGATAGTGCCATTTTGGCGGGCGATTCTGCCGGTATCGGCCGTCTGGCTGCTGCACTCGGCAATCTGCGGGCGGGTGAGGAAGAGCTTTATTCGGCGATCTTCAACGAACTGAATCCGGAACCGCATCTGGAACCCATGCAGCAGCAATACGCGGCGGCGCGGGAATTCACGCACGAAATCTTCGGCTGTGGCGATGCTGTTCGGCGCACCGATGACCAATGTGTCTGGGTGCGTAGCGAGATGTACCAGTCCGACCGCAATACGACATTCGACCAGTTCTCGGGCGAGGGGACGGGCGTGAGCTTCCGCGGCGGTTTCGAACAGTCGCGCGGCAATGGCTGGACCGTGGCCGGGGCTGTCGGTTTCGACGAGATGGAAGACCTGTTCGTGGACGATCTGCGGGCGCGGGCCGAAGGCCAGTCCATGCATGTTGGCTTCGGCCTGGAACGCTCCCTACCGGGCGGAACCCAATTCGGCGCTGTTGTCGCCGGCGGCTGGCAATGGATGGAGATGGAACGCGCGGTCAATGTGTTCGAACCGGGGATTGGCCGCTCCAATCCGGAAAGCGCCTATGTGCAGACCGGGGCGCATCTGGCCCATGTCTTCGATCAGGGTTCCTGGTTTGCCCGTCCGGCACTCAATCTGACCGGCACGCTGATGCAAACACCGGGTTATGAGGAAGAAGGGCTGGCTGGTCTGGGCGTGGAAGTGCTGAGTGATCAGCAGTACATCGTCGCGGCCAATCCGGAACTGGCCTTTGGCACGGTCCTGCGCGAGACGCCGGACAGTGTCACCAGCCTGTCGATGACGATCGGTGGTGTCTTCCAGTCCGAAGACGAGATGGTTCTGCCGGTCCGCTTTCTGGGCGCCAATCCGGATGCCGATCCGGCTGTTCTCGGCACAACGCTCGGCGGAGACCTGCTGCGGGTGGAAACCGAACTCAACCTGGTCGGGTCTGACCGGATGGGCTTCCGACTGGGCTATACGGGTGAGTTTGGCGACACCGTTGAACGTCACCGTGCCGGCTTCGATTTCCGGGTCCGCTTCTAGGAAAGGCAGCCCCGGCTTGCGGCGAGAATATCCGGTCCTGCCCAGACATCGGCAGGACCGCCTTCTCCCTTGCCTCTTGGCCGGCTTCACGCCATTACGGCGGCATGGTTACAGAAATCGCCTATCTGAAAATCGATCCCGCCCGTGCCGCTGATTTCGAAGCAGCGGTTGCTCAAGCTGTACCCTGTTTCCAGTCTGCTGAAGGGTGCCATGGCATGCGCCTTGAGCGGGTCGAGGAGGACGGGGCGCTCTACCGGCTGAGTGTGGACTGGCAGAGCGTGGACCATCACATGGTCACCTTCCGCGAATCCGATGCTTTCCAGCAATGGCGGGCGCTGGCCGGTCCCTTCTTTGTGGAAGCGCCGCGGGTGGAACACTGGAACCGCGTGGGCGACTTTTTCTGAAACGGCTTCCCCTCACACGGGCAGGGTCTGGATAAGCGGCGCGGAAGCCGGTACATCCGGTGGCAAGTCAAAGCCGGTTGTCCAGCCGGCCCAAAATCCCAGGGGGACATATATGCGTTTCGCGATTTCGGTCATGGCCGGGCTCTGCTTGGCAGGCAATGCCTACGCACAGGATGGCGGGTTCGGTGTATTCGAGGGCAGCGTCACTGACGGCGCGCCGAGCGCCGAATTTCCCGTCGAGCTGACTGCCGGCAGTGTGATCACCCTGTCCACCGATTCCATCGAGAATTTCGACACGATCCTCACCCTGATCGGTCCGGACGGAAAACCACTGGCCGAAAATGACGACCGGGCTCCGGGCAATCTGCAATCCCTCATCGTCCAGCGTGTCGAAACCTCGGGGCGATATGTTGTTGCCGTGACCGGTTATGGCGGCGGTACCGGTGAGTTTGAGCTGACCGTTCGCGAAGGCGTCGAGGTTGGTCTTTCCAACTCTGCCCAGATCCTGAGTGAGGATATCGTCATGCTCGACCGGTCCGCGACGACGCTGACCCGTTCGGTCGATCTGTCTGAAGGCGACATTTTCGTCGCCTCCACCTTTGCGCTCACTGAAGAGATGGACACTGTGCTCTCCCTGTCAGGCGCTGATGGAACCATTCTTGCCGAGAATGATGACCGGGGTGATGGCAGCCTGAATTCCCAGCTGGTTTTCCTGGCGGAAGCGGCGGGTCGCTACAGTGTGGAAGTCGGGTCCTACAGCGGCAGCGATACGGGCGATCTCGTCCTGTCCCTGGCCATCGACCCGGACGCCGAAGTCCCGTTCGATTTCGCGGGTGTGGAAGGCGAAACGATTGGCGAGCATTCCGGTACGATCGACGATGCGAATCCGAGCGATGACTACCCGGTGGAACTGCGTGCCGGTCAGACGATCTATGCCGTGCTGGATACCATTGGCGGGGATCTTGACCCCGTGCTCCGCCTGCGCGGACCTGACGGGCATGCTGTTGCGCTCAATGATGACCGCGGTGATGGCTCGCTGAATTCTGCCCTGGCCTTCACGGCGACGGAAAGCGGTGCCTATACCGTCAATGTCGAGCGCTACCGGGCCGCGACCTCGTCGGGTCAGTACGCGCTGATCCTGCGTCTGGTGGATGCCGAAACCGTCTCTCTGCTGCAGGAAATGCGGGACAATATTGTCCGCCTGTCCGGCGATGTCCTGTCTTTTGATACCGAGGACTTCCGCGTCTTCTATACGCTGGAAGGCCGCGACGCCTCGACCGAGGAATATGCTCTATCGGTCGGTGAGGCCCTGCAGGAAGTCTATGACGCACAGGTGAACCGCATTGGCTGGGCCGAGCCCATCCGTGATGAAGAGGGCCTTTATCGGGCCTTCATTTCCGACGCGGATGGCTCGATGGGCGTGACCTATCCGGTCCAGATCGTGTTCGACAATCCGAATACGCGTGACAAGCGCGAGAACACGGCAGCCCGTACGGTCTTCCTGATCGAGAATGATTTCCGGGGGCTGGGCAAGGAAGCACCGGTCCATGCGCTGATGCGTGCGACGGCGACGCATGAATTCAACCATGTCGTCCAGTTCGGCTATGATGCTGAGGAAGCGCTCGACTGGCTCTATGAATCCACGGCGTCCTGGACCGAGACGACCACGGTCGGCGCCGATCAGGATGCGACGGATTACGTGTCCACCGACTATGAAGCTCCGCAGATCTGCTGGACGACCTCGGAAGGCGGTTTCGACTACGCCCAGTGGACGCTGCTGCAGTCCATCGCCGACCAGTATGGCGAGGGCATGATTGTCGAGTTCTGGGAAAACAGTGTCGACATGGACGGGTTCGAGACGATGGCTTCGTCGCTCGAGCGCGCCGGCACGACCCTGCCGGACGCGGTCCTGCGCTGGCGGGCCCAGAATTTCGCCCGCGACTATGAGCTGGCCCCGCTCTTCGACGCGACAGTCGCTGTCGCCCACACGATGAGCGAACCGGGCAGCTGGAGTTCCAAGGGCGGGCTGGAAGAGACCGGCGCCAACTACATCATGCTGGACATGTCCGGCCAGTACGACGTCTCGCTGGATGCCGCTGATGGTGTCCAGCTCATCCTGCTGGGCCATGCGGGTGACCAGGTCCAGGTCATTCCTCTGGGTTCGGGCGGGTCAATCGATACGACCGGTTTCGATACGTCCGCCCTGATGGTGTTCAACGCCAATCTGCCGGCTGCACCGGGTGACTGCACGAGTGGCGGCTACGGGCTGGAGATCAGTCCGGCAGCCGGCCGCATGCCGGCACCGGCCTACAGCTTCAGTGCGGCCCATTTTGAGCGCCCTGAATAAGCGCCGTAAGAGGTTCTGATGGCGCAGCGCCGGATTGCCCTGATCGACGACCATTCGCTGTTCACGGCGGCGTTCAGTACGTTGATGGGGCAATTGCGGTCGGATTATCGGGTCGAGGCGCATGATGACCCGGTCGCGTTCCTGAAGACGGCCGGTGATCTGGCCGGGTATGATTTGTTCATCCTCGATCTGGTGATGCAGAAGATGAATGGGCTCAGCTTGCTGGCCACGCTGAAACAGCGGGCGCCGCGATGCCGGGTGCTCATGCTGTCCGGCGTCGGAACCGAACCGCCCGTGGCCGACATGCGACGGCTGGGGGCGCAGGGCTTTGTGCACAAGTCGGAAGATGCCGACATATTGCTGGCCGCGATCGACCGGATACTTGATGGCGAACTCTGCTTTCCGTCTCTTGAGGGAGAGGCCGCCGCGCTGGAGGACGACTTTTCAGCGTCGGGGCCGGATGACCGGGCTTTTCCGAACCTGGCCCCGCGTCAGCTGGAAGTGCTCAATCTGATTGCAGGTGGTGAGACCAACAAGGCGATCGCGGCCCGGATGAATATTTCCGAGAATACGGTGAAGTCGCACCTCAAGGCGATTTTCGAGGCGCTTGGCGAGCATACGCGGACCGGCTGTGTGCGGACCGCCCGGACGCTAGGCCTGATCGGCTGAGGCTGCGGCCATCAGGTCCTGCATGATGCTGTGCAGCTGGAAAGGGTCGGCCGGCTTTGCCAGCAGGGCGACGGATTCCATTTCGGGCAGTCCCTGGAAGCGGTCGATATCGCCCGAAACGAGAATGGCCGGCACGGTTTCAGCCACTTCGCCGCGCAGGGTCTCGATCACCGTCAGGCCGTCCTCGCCATGTTTCAGGCTTTTGTCGATCAGCAGGATGTCGGGCGTGTCCGGTGCCCAGGACAGGGCTTCCAGCGCTTCGCTTCCCGACTCTGCAGCGATGACGCGGCAGGACCAGCCTGTCAGCAGGATGGACAGGCTTTCGCGTACGGCCTTGTCGTCTTCGACCAGTACGATGAAGGGGGATCCGGCGAAGGCCTCGGTCCCGCTTTCGGCGAGGTTGGGGAGATGCTCGGAGGTTTCGGTCGGCAGGATGATCCCGGCGGACGTGCCTTCGCCCGGGGCGCTGTTGAACAGGATTTCCAGGCCCAGACGGTCTGCCAGCTGACGCACGATCGACAGACCCAAACCCAGTCCGCGTGTGTCACCGGCATGTTCGTCCAGCTGAACATATTCGTCGAATATCTGTTCCTGTGCGGCGAGTGGGATACCCGGCCCGGTATCGGTGATCTCCACCTTCACGGCATTGTCTGCATGCGGCTTGACGGTCAGCCGGATCGCCCCGCCACGCGGTGTGAACTTCAGGGCATTGGATAGCAGGTTGCGCAATATCCTGCCGACCAGAAGCGGATCGCTGCGGACAGCGGTCGGGCTTGCATCGATAGTGACGGTGATACCGGCGCTGGACGCGGTCTTGGACGCTTCGGCGGCCAGACGTTTGAGGGTTTCCCCAATATCGAACACGGCGGGTTTGACAACGATCCCGCCGCTGTCGATCCGGGCGGTCTCCACCAGCCCCTGCAACAGGCTTTGCTGGGAGCGCCAGCAGGCCTCGATCCGGTCGAGCAAGTCGACCTGTTCCGGTTGATCCAGCTGGCTCCGCAAGGCGCCGATCAGAAACCCCTGGGCTTGCAGGGGTTGGGACATGTCGTGACTGGCGGCAGCCAGGAAGCGGGTCTTCTCGGCGCTGACCTGCGCCAGCTTGTCGGCCTGTTCGCGCAACTGGTCCGACAGGCGGCGATTGCGTTCGGCAGCGAGGCTCTCCTGCGTTTGGACCTCGGCCCGGGCACTGACCAGAAGGCCAAACCCGTAATAGATCAGCAGGCCCAGCCCGATCAGGCGCAAGCCGCCTTCCACTTCCAGCAGCCAGTAGGCGCTGAAGGGCACCAGGGTTGCCGTTGCCAGGCTGATGAAGCTGGGCCGGTATTCCGAACTCGGCATCATGCCCCCGACAGAGATCGAGAACACCATGTTGATCGTGATGAAGAGGTTCAGGACGGAGCTCGTGTCCAGATAGGCAATGGCGAGCAGGGACCAGACCAGGCCTGTGAGGCCCGAGATGACGATGTGGCCCGTGAGATAGGCGTTGAGATTGTCCGCATTGACCCCGTCGGGGACTGTCAGGCGTGGATAGATGAAAACGACTGCCACCATGATACTGGTCGCGCCGAACCAGAGCAGGGCAAAGCCCAGATCACCGGACAGGGCCATGAGGGCCGTCAGATAGATGATGACGACTTGAATGATGACGCAGGACTGCGTCGTCCGTTGGCGCAGGAGCTGTGCCTGGCTCAGGCGGACCAGCGCAAGGTCAGCCGATGCAAAGCCCCTGCGGTTCAGCGAACCCTGGTCCTGGGCTGTGTCGGTTGTCATGCCGGCGCCGTCGCGTCTTTCAGCCGGGCATAGTCCCGGACGATCCAGAGCAGGGTGACCAGGCAGACGGCCGGGCCGGCCGAGCACAGAAGGATGACCGCAAGGCGGACAGTATCATCCGGCGGTGTGTCCGGCGTGTGCCCCGCCAGCGCCAGGGTCACACCGATCACCAGTCCGGCCAGTCCGGCCGCACTTTTCTGGATGAATGTTGCCAGTCCGAACATGCGGGCCTCGATCCGTTCACCGGTACGCGCTTCGAATGTATCGATGGCATCCGGCAAGAGCGACCAGAACATGACGGGAAGACAGGCATTGCCGGCAGCGGCCAGGGCCATGAAAGCCAGACCCACGGCAGGCTGGTCCGCTCCGCCCAGTCCCAGGCCGGCATAGCCCAGAGCGGCGGTTGCGAGTCCAGCCATCATCGTGGCGGGTTTGCTCAGATGATTGGCGAGAAACGCCCAGGCCGGAGCCAGGAAGATCATCACCAGGGCTGGCATGCCCAATGCCAGCGGGGCCAGATCTGGCCGGTCGAAATGATAATCGACGAGATAAAGCACCGTCTGCGTATAGAGGCCAAAGCTGATCGTCGCGAGGGCCATGACGACCATCAGCCGCGCGAAACGCCCGTCTGACAGGGCTCCCCGGACGGCGCGCAAGAAGTCCCGACGATAGGAGCTGGGTGAGCCATTGGAGCGCGTGTCCGGCATGTCCTGCCGTGGCTCCGACATTAGTCCCGCGCAAGCCCAAAGGCTGAACCCGGCCGCCGCACCGATGACCAGGGCTGTGACCAGATAGGCCGAAGCCGCGCCCATCTGGGCGGTCAGGGCTTCGATGAGGACGGGTGAGGCCAGGGCAACGAGAAGTGCACCGGTCGCAGCTCCCATGACGCGCAGAGCCGCCAGCGCATTTCGGGGTCCGGCTTCCCGCGTGAGCCGGGCGGGCATCGTATTGTAGGGCATGCTGGCAAATGTGTAGGCCGTGCGAAAGGCGATATGGGTTGCCAGGGCCCAGGCCGCTGCCAGCGGCACTGTTTCAAACGGTGTGGTGAAGAGCAGGGGGTAGGCCAGTGCCAGGGGAAGGGCCGCCGAGCCGATCAGACCGCGATACCGACCGATCTGGCGCGCCTTGCGTTCCGTCCAGGTGGCGACGAAGGGGTCGGACACGGCGTCCCAGATCATTCCCGCCAGATAGATCGCCCCCGCAATGGCTGCAGGTAGTCCCAGGATCTCGGTGTAGAAATACAGCAGGAAGAGCGCACCGCCCTGCCAAAGCATGACGAATCCGAAATCGCCGATCCCGTAGCCCAGGCGCGAGGAGAGGCTGACCGGTCGCGGCTTGCCGGCCGTATTTTCTGATCCGTCCGGCATCGACTGGCGGCCCATTTCTTCCCCCAAGCTGATATTTGGGCTTGGTGCGAAATATCCGTCTCACCCACCCGTTCGGGTGATTGATACTGACGTTAAAACGCGGCCCAATCAATTTGAATTGTAACGCCTTTTTACCGTGCGCGCAGAGCGTGCGGGCGAGCGCTTTTGCGCGTGATTGGGGCGAGGGGGATAAGAGTATGCGTGTTTGGGTAGAGCGACTGGCATCTGGTCTTGCGTCTGCTGTTCGGGAGGTGAACCGATGGTTGGCGGTCGTTGCGATGGCTGCTCTGGGCGGGGCCAGTCTGTCCATGCCCGTGCAAGCGGACACTCCGGCGCCCCTCGTCAGTTTCATTAACGGGTCGACCTACACCAATGCCGATAGCCTCCAGTTCACGGTATACTTTGACCAGTTTGTGGTGAACGTCGATGCAACGGACTTTGAGGTTTCGGGCACGACAGCCGGTGTCACCGCTGTCTTGCCTTCCGGCCCGCAGGGCTTCGCGGTCACCGTATCGGGAGGTGATCTAGCCAATCTGAACGGGGAAGTCCGGCTCGGAATCGCCAGCGGCAATGATATCCAGAATTTGCTCGGAACGCCGCTCGGCGCGTTTGATCCGTCAGTGGCCGACGCAACGGTTGTGAACAACACCCCGCCCAATTGCGCGTTCTCGACGACAGAGCCGGCGCCGGTGACCGGTAACTTTGTTGTCGATATCACCTGCCTGCCGCAGGACGGATTTGCCGACGGCATTGCGGTCTGGTCCTTCACCGAAAGCGATCTTGTCGTGACCAATGCGACCATCGAGTCGTTTACCGCCGCCGCGAATGCCTCGCCCGGATCGGTCACGCTTCGCCCGGCCGGTGCCGGCACGATCACGGTCAATCTGCCGGCCGACAGCCTCTATGACGAGGCGTCCAATCCCAACACGGCGTCCACGGAATTCTCGATCGAGGCGGCGATTGAGGTCCCGGAAATCAGTTTCAGCACGACCGCCTCTTCGCCGGTGAATGCGCCCTACACGCTGACCATCACCTTCAGCGAGGACGTCACCGGCTTTTCCGTCGGCAGTATCGGTGCGGCGGGGGCCTATGTGTCCGACTTCTCCGCCGTGTCCGCGAGCGTCTATACCGTCCTGATCACGCCGGCCGGAAACGGCACGCACTCGGTCGGTGTCGCAGCGAATGCCGCCACCGATGCAGACGGCTATGGCAATCCGGCTCCCGACGCGTTCGAGATGACCTATGACAGCACAGCGCCGACGGTGAACCTGTCCAGCGGCGTGATTGCGCCCCATCAGGCCAATACACCCTTTTCGGTGACCGTAACATTTTCCGAACCGGTCACGGGCTTCGATAGCGATGATGTGGATGTCACGGGTGGCGTGCTGCAAACCCTTACGCCGACTTCAACCGGTGCCACCCTGACACTGATCAGCTATCAGGACGGAACGCTGACGGTCGACATTCCCGCCGATTCCGCGGTGGACGCTGCTGGCAATGGCAATTCGGCGGCCAGCCAATTCAGCCTCGAAATCGACGGTACGCCGCCAACGGTCACATCTGTGGCTCGGACCGCACCGGCCAGCACCCCGGCACAGGCCGACACGATCAGCTGGACGGTGACGTTTTCGGAGCCGGTGATCAATGTCACGGCCAATGATTTTCAGATTACCGGACCGACCGTGGATATCGGCACTGTCAACGCCGTGAGTTCGACTGTTTATGAACTGACCACCCAGTCCGGTCGTCTGAGTGGCTTTGATGGCCTTGTCATGCTCAGCCTGTCCGCGACGTCAAACATCACGGATGCCGCTTATAATGACTTGCCCGACCTGTCGCCGACGGGGCTGGATGAGCGGAATGTCGACATCGACAACGCCGGACCGCTTGTCACCCGCATTGACCGGGCATCGCCAACCGACTTCTACACCAATGCCGACACGCTTTCATGGCTCTTCGTTTTCAATGAAACCGTCGAGAATGTTCTGGCATCCGACTTCGCTCTGACCGGGTCTACCGCCACGCTCCAGGTGTCCGTGGACGATAATGAAGTGACCGTCACGGCGTCCGGTGGCGACCTGGCGTCGTTGTCGTCGCAAGCCGTGCGTATCAACCTGCAGAGCTTCAATACGATCGAAGACAGTTTCGGGAATACGATGTCCAGCACGGTCGTGCAGGGCGCGATCAATGACATCTTCGTCGTCGACAATGCCGCGCCTGTTCTTGAGAACATCGTCCGGTACAACCCGGCCAGCGAGACGACGAATTCAGATTCGCTGATCTGGCGTGTGACATTCGATTCCGACGTGGCAGACCTTCGAGCGGAAGATTTCATTGTGATCGGTTCGACGGCCACCGTGACCAGCGTCACCTATAGTCCAGGCGGAAAGGGAGATGAGAGGCCTCTTCATGCCGGACGCCCCGTACCGATTGGTCTGGAAGGCTATTATGTCGACATTTCAGGCGGCGATCTGGCGGCGCTGGGCAGCGATTTTCCCGCCCGGGTCTCTCTCTCCCTGAATCCGGCACATGCCATCACAGACCGGGCGGGCAATAGGCTCGCCTCGACCTCGCCGACAAATCCGGCGGAATCCTATTCCGTTTCGAATGCCGGACCGCAGATCGCCTCCATCACACGGCTGGCTCCGACGGATGAAACCACCAATGCGGACAGCGTGAGCTGGGCTGTGACCTTCTCGCGGATCTCCCCCACCTTCACCATGGCACCGGAAGATTTCAGCCTGTCCGGCACAACGGCCAGCCTTGCCGTTGAGCGCTTCTCCATCGGCTTCAACGTGACGGCGTCCGGCGGCGACCTGGCCTCGCTGGACGGTGAGATCGAACTCACCGTGTCGAATGCCACCGTGGCAGACGAATATGGCAATACGCTGGTGAGCACCACGCCGGACGGCGCAAATGACAACACGTTCCAGATGGACAATACGGCTCCGTCCGCGACGCTGGCCTATACCGGCAGTGAACCGGTTACCGGCGTGTTCAGTGTGGACATCACCTTCAGCGAAGACGTGTCGGGTTTCTCGATCGATGATCTGGAAGCGACGAATGCCAGTGTCTCCAACCTGCAAGGATCGGGCAGCAGCTACACGGCGGATGTCACCCCGTCGGCGGATGGTTCTGTCAGCCTGGATATCGCTGCGGCGTCATACACGGATGAGGCGGGCAATGACGGGTCGGCAGCGACGACGCTGACCGTGGAGTCCGATGTTACGGCCCCGACAGCGACCCTGTCTTCGACCGCCGCTGATCCGGTTGCCGGGGCTTTCGAAGTCTCGGTTGAGTTCAGTGAAAGTGTGACCGGCCTGACGGTTTCGGGCTTCGACGTGACCAATGGTACGGCGTCCGGCCTGACGGGTTCGGGTACGGATTATTCCGTGACGATCACGCCAGCAGCCGACGGGGATGTGACGGTTTCCGTTGCTGCTGACGCAGCCGAGGATGATGCGGGTAACGGAAATTCTGCGTCCTCTTCTCTGACTCGGTCGGCGGATATTACTGCGCCGAGCGTGGCGCTTTCCACGACGCAATCTGATCCGGTGTCCGGCAGTGTCTCTGTCAGCATCACGTTCGACGAAGCCGTGACCGGGTTCACCCTTGCCGATCTGGCTGCGACCAATGGCGTTCTCTCCGATCTGTCCGGATCCGGAGCTGAGTACAGCGTTACCGTCACTCCCGCGGGCGATGGAGATGTCACGATCAGTCTCGGTGCCGGCGTGGCAGCGGATTCCGCTGGCAATACGAACACGGCGGCGAGCGATCTGGTTCTGGAAGCCGATCTCACCGCGCCGACCGTGACGCTGGCCAAAACGGCCGGCGAACCGGTTGCCGGAACGTTTGAAGTCAGTGCGACCTTCTCCGAGGATGTAACGGGTCTGGCCCTGGCCGATCTTCAGGTCAGCAATGGCACAGCCACCAATCTGTCCGGCTCCGGTGCGGCTTACACGTTTGACGTGACGCCCGCGGCTGATGGCACGGTCTCCATCGACCTGCCCGCCGGCAGTGCTGCAGATGATGCTGGCAATGGCAACACGGCGGCCAGCACGCTGGAAGTCGAGGCTGATGTGACAGCGCCCACGGTCCTCTTCGCGACCAGCGCGACCGATCCGGTCGGGGGGATGTTCGAAGTCAGCGTGACATTCGGGGATGAGGTGACCGGTTTTGCCCTGGATGATCTCCAGATCACCAATGGCACAGCCAGCAATTTGTCCGGTTCGGGTGATGCCTACACGTTCGATGTGACGCCCACGACGGATGGCAGCGTGCTGATCGACATGGTCGCGGGCGGTGCCGAGGACGCGGCTGGCAATCTCAATGTGGCCGCGTCCACGCTCGAGGTCATTGCAGACCTGACGGCTCCGGATGTGGTGTTGAGTTCTGATCTCGAGGGTGCGGCGACGGCTCCTTTCACGCTCAGCGTGACCTTCACGGAAGATGTGAGCGGTTTTGCGCTCGAGGATCTTGTGGTGACCAATGGTGTCGCCTCTGACCTTGCGGGCGGTGATGCGGTCTACACGGTCACCATCACGCCGACCGGCGGAAACCCGCTCACCGTGGCCCTCGAGGCCGGTGCGGCGTCCGACGCGGCTGGCAATGAGAGCACGGCGGCGACGCCGTTCGAGGTCGAGACGGATTCCACACCTCCGAGCCTGACAATCGATCTTCCGGATACGGATGTGGAAGGCGCCTTCGAGGCGGTCTTCGACTTCTCCGAAGCGGTCACGGGTTTCACGGTCGAGGATATTGCCGTCACCAATGGTGCTGCGAGCGAGTTCCAGACCGTGTCCACCACCCGGTTCTCCGCAACCATCACTCCGTCCACACTGGGTACGGTGTCCGTGAGTGTTGCCGAGGGCGCGGCCGAGGATGAGGCGGGTAATCCGTCCGAGGCAGCGAGTGGCGAGGTCGAGGCGGTTTCCCCGCCGATCGAGGTCTCTGTCACGGTGGGTGAGGATGTCGTGGACGTCACCGAAGTGACGGCCAGTGCAACGATCTCCAATCCGGGGTCCGAGGCTATCAATTTCCGCGTGGATGTGGATGTGGACTGGCTGGATGTCACCCCGCGCACCGGAACCATTTCCGGCCTGGGTACGCTGGAGCTGACGATCAGCGTGAATGACGCGGCCGAGGCGCTGGCGGCCGGTACCTATACGGGCCGGGTGACCATCGTGAATCTGGGTGCCACGGGCGATCAGCGCTCCGGTGTCCTGGGCGCGGAGTCCGAGGCGATTGTCGTCTCCATCCCGCTCACCATCACGATCGAGGAACGCCGCGGAACCATCCAGTTCATCGCCACCACACCGGGCGGTCTGCAGCGGGACGAGACCTTTGTCTATGCGTCGTCCGATGCCGATCTGGACGGGACCAGCCTGACCACGTCGTCGGGCTATGCCGTCAGTTCGCCGGTGCGCAAACTGTTCGGGACCTATGACCTGACCCAGTCCCTGCCGCAGGGCTGGCGTCTGGACAGCCTGTCCTGTTCCGGTGACCTGGATGGCGGCAGTGTCATCGATCTTTCGGCTGGCCGTGTCGATATCGATCTGGATCCGCAGGAAGACATTGTCTGCACCTTTGTGAATACGCGGGATGAGGCGGAGATCCGTCTGGCCACCCAGCGTGCCATCCGCAATTTCATGGTCCGCCGGGCTGATCGCATCCTGGATGCCGGTCCGGATCTGGCCCGGCGCATGTCGGATCGCCAGACCACCTCGCCGGGTTCCGTTTCGGCGGATGTGAGCCGCTACACCAGCATGGCCAGCCTGCGCACCAGCCTGTCGGGCCTGCGCAATCACGCCAAGCAGTCGGTGCCGCAAATGCCGGGTGCCAGCGAGACCGGGACGGAATCGGTCTGGGATGTCTGGCTGGCGGCCGACTACGCCTCCGTCAGCGATGACCGGGCGGGTGATCTCTCGGAGACGGAATTCGGTGTGGTCCAACTGGGGGCGGACTGGCAGATCGGTGAAGGCCGTCTGATCGGTGTGCTCGTCCAGCGTGACTGGATGGATGATGTCTCCGGCGATATCGCGGAGCGCGCAGGCGCTGTCCGCGGTGCCCGGGTCGGCGGTACGGGCTGGATGGCCGGTCCCTATTATGTCCAGCAAATCGGCGATGCGGCCTGGCTGGATGTGTTGGCCATGTATGGCACGTCCAGCAATACGGTGGATCCGCTGGGGCTCTATGAGGACGCGTTTGATACCGAGCGTTACATGCTGCGGGTCAATCTGACCGGTGAGTGGAGCCAGGGCGGCTGGCGTATCCGGCCAGTGGCCAGCCTGGCGCATTTCGAGGAAACCCAAGCGGCCTATACCGACAGTCTCGGCATCTTCATCCCTGAACAGACCATCACGATCGGCCGTTTCGAGGCGGGTCCGGAAGTCTCCTACCGGTTTGAGACAGGTGCGGATGGCTGGTGGGAACCGGTGATCGGTCTGACCGGGGTATGGGACTACAATCCGGCGACCCTTCTGGACGAGAATGGCGGGCTTGTGGGGACAGGCGATCTGCGCGCCGATGCCCGGCTGGGCCTGCAGGGCGAGTTCTGGGGCGGAGCCATTTTCCGCTTCACCACCGATGTCGGTGGCCTGGGCGACGGGGATTTCGAAGCCCGCTCGGCCCGGATGGAAATCCGGATCGGCCTGCAATAGTCCGGCGCCTTCTTGACTGAAACTGTGACTGGCCTGGCCCCGAAAGGTGCCAGGCCAGTTCGCATCAGGGCGTGACGATCGGGAAGCCTGCTTCCGGCGCTTCCAGCAGGCTGAAGAAACGCATCAGGGCGAGCCGGTCTCCACGCACTGAAAACTCCTCGCTGGCCAGCATGTCGGCCAGGCCGGCTTGCTGGGAGAGGAGGCGCAGCCAGAAGGCCCGGGTCAGGGTGATGACCGCATCCTGATCTCCGGTCGCAGCCTCCGGATCGGCAATGGCGGCATGGTGCATGACGCCGTTTTCAATGAAGATCTGGAAGGTCTCACCGGCATCGGTGAAATCGAACACGAAGTGCAGATCCCGCTCGGCAGCGCGCGGACCATCCAGCCGTACAGACAGCGCATCGAAATAGAGATCCAGCGGAATGGCACGGACCAGTCCCGCCGTGCCGGCTTCCACCGGGCGCTCATCGACCCCATGACGCAGTTCGAAAGCGCCGGTCAGGTAGACATCGCGCCAGGGACCGCTGCGGGCCCGATAGCCCAATTGCTCATAGGTCCGGGCCAGCGCATCGCGGGCTGCAGCGGAGTCCGGGTCTGCAAAAACGGCGTGCTGGGCCAGTTCTGCGGCCCAGCGTGTCTCTCCATCCGCCAGGGCTGTTTCGACCTCGGCGAGGACCGGCTCCAATCCGCCCATCGCGGCGACATAGCGGCGGGCTGCGTCGGTCCGCGGGATCGGGTCGAGATGGGCGGGCACGGCATCATACCAGCCGAAATAACGCTGATAGACGGCGCGCGAATTGTGCCGCAGCGTTCCGTAATAGCCGTGGACGGAAGCCTCTTCCGCGAGGCTGTCCGGCAGGGTGATGGTCTCGGCAATCTCGTCCGGTGTCAGGCCGCGTGAGGCCAGGCGCAGTGTCTGGTCATGGATGTATTTGTAGATGTCCCGTTGGGCGGAGAGATAGCGGTCCGCCTCCTCTCGGCCCCAGACCGGCCAATGGTGTGAGTTGAAAATGACATCGGTCTGCGGCGCAAAACGCAGGCGGGCTTCTTCGATGGCGTCGGACCAGGCCAGGGCATCGCGCACCTGGGCACCGCGCAATGTGTAAAGATTGTGCAGGGTCCGCGACACGATCTCGGCCCCGCACCAGGCATTCATCTGCGGGAAGAAAACAGTCAGCTCCGCCTTGGCCTCACTGTCTGGCGCGTGCTGGAACACCATCTCGACCCCATCAATGGTCAGGGTCTGTCCGGTCCGGGAAATCGTGTCGGTGACCGGCGCGATGGAGACGGAGCCATAGGCGGGCTGCGGACCCAGTCCGGTGGAAATATGGCCGCGTTCGCTGGCAGGCAGCGGGCGGCCGAACATGTAGTCGGCGCGCCGCGACATGACGGACCCGGCCAGCACATTCTCGCTGATCGATTCCAGGGTGAAGCCTTCCGGCGCGATGATGCGGACCTCGCCGCTGGCCAGCGCTTCCGGGGGCAGGATGCCCTCCACACCGCCGAAATGGTCGATATGGGAATGGGTGAAGATGATCGCCTCGATCGGACGCTCGCCCAGTTCCCGCTGCACCAGGTCCAATGCCGCGCGGGCCGTTTCGGCGGCGGTCAGCGGGTCGATGATGATCCAGCCGGTCTCCCCGGCAATGATCGACATGTTGGACAAGTCGTATCCCCGCACCTGATAGATGCCAGGCCGGACTTCATACAAGCCATGAAGATTGGCCAAATTGGCCTGGTGCCAGAGATCGGGATGGGCGGTGGGCGGGGCGGCTTCATCGAGGAAGGCATAGCGGCCCGGTTGCCAGATGATGCGTCCGTCGCCGGCGGTGATGGTGAGGTCCGCTTCCCGGGCGATCAGACCGCGCTCTGCGAGTTCCAGGTCGGCCAGCTGACGGTCTGTGTCGATCTGACGGGCGGCCTCTGCCTGGGCGGCGAGCGTGGTGTCGTCAGCCGGCAGGAAGCCCTGGGCGTCTGCGCCTTCCTGCTGGACAGGCACTGTACTGTCGGGGGCCGAACAGGCCGCTGCGGCAAGCGCCAGGACAAGGGCACTTGCATGTCGCTTCAAAATCATCTGGGCCCTCCCCGGCCGGTGCGGTCGGCTCTTTGATTGGCTGGCCGACGATTCACCGGGGGAGTGTGCCACAGGATTGCCCTGTGTGGAGTAGGCGCCGTTCTAGCCGCCCAGCGTCTTGGTGATCACTTCCTTCAGATTGGTGCTCTTGGCTGCAGCCAGGACCCGTTCCAGTGCGGCCTTGGCGTGGGCCTGGCGCGTGGTGTCGAAGCGTTTCCAGGTCTCGAAACTGCGCACGATCCGCGCCGAGGTGCCCGGATTGATAGCGTCCAGCTCGATCAGGGCATCGGCGACGAGATTATAGCCGCTGCCGTCTTCTGCGTGGAAACAGACCGGGTTGGCATTGGCGAAGGCGCCATAAACGGCACGGGCGCGGTTCGGGTTCTTCAGCGAGAAGAGCGGGTGCTGCACGAGTTTGCGCACGCGCTCCGCCCCGTCATGCGGGGCCATGGCCTGCATCGAGAACCACTTGTCCATCACCAGGGCGTCGTCTTTCCAGCGCGCCTCGAACTCTGCCAGCGCGGTTTCGAAGGCCGAGCCTCCGATCTCGGACAGGGCCCGCAAGGCGGCCATGCTGTCGGTCATGTTTCCGGCCTGGTGGAAGGCGTCGAGTGCGAGCTCGGCGGCGCTTTCGCCTTCGGCGGCGGCGAGGAAGAGGAAGGTGGAGCGCAGGGCGCGGCGGCCGATGGCCTCATTCTCCAGAGAGTCGGCATCCGGAGCGGGGCGGGCAAACTCGGTCTTGCGCTGACCGGCCAGGGCTGCGGACAGGGTACGACGGGTTTCCAGCTGCGCGGCGAACAGGGCGGCCGGGTCGGGCGTGTCGGTCTGCTGCAGGAGTTCGGAGACCGAGGCCGGGCGGATGGCGCGCGCGACAAAGCCCGGCTCGAAATCATCCCGGTCAAACTCGCCGGCCAAAGCCTGGGCAATCCGGTCCAGAGGCGGACCGGCCTGCGCCTGGCCTTCGGCGCGGGCGATCATGGCTTCGGCCATCATCAGCTGGCCGGTATCCCAGCGCGTGAACGGGTCGGGATCATGCGCCATCTGGACCAGCTTTTCTTCCTGGTTCAGATCGGTGTCCACTTTCACCGGCGCATTGAAGCCGCGCAGGATGGCCGGGATCGGCATGCCGGCGGCGCCACTGAAACTCAGCCGGGCCTCGGCCGTGTCAAAAGTGAGGTGGTGCTCGTCCGATGCCGCGCCGTTATGGGAGAGGGGCAGGGTCCGGCCCTCCGCATCCAGGAAGCCGATGCGCAGCGGAACCGGCAGGGGCGCCTTGTCGGTCTGGCCGGGCGTCGGTTTTTGCGATTGGGTCAGGACGAGGGTCACGTCGCCGGTTTCAGCATTGTGCTCGCGTCTCATCGTGACGGTCGGCGTGCCGGCTTGCTGATACCAGCGGAAGGCGGCTTCGCGCGCCTCGGCGCTGCCGAAATCGAAAGCCGCCATGAAGTCTTCCAGCGTGGCGGCGGTGCCGTCATTGTCGGTGAAATAGCGCTGCATGCCCGCAGCGAACCCGTCTGCGCCGAGCAATTCGCGCAGGACACGCACGACTTCGGCACCCTTGTTGTAGACCGTCGACGTGTAGAAATTGTCGATGGTTTCATACTCGGTCGGCCGGGGCGGATGGGCGAGGGGGCCATCATCCTCCGGGAATTGGATGGCCCGCAAACCTTGCACATCATGGATGCGCTGCAGCGGTCGCGAGCGCATGTCCGAGGAGAATTCCTGGTCACGATAGACGGTCAGGCCTTCTTTCAGGCAGAGCTGGAACCAGTCGCGCAGCGTGATCCGGTTGCCCGACCAGTTGTGGAAGTATTCGTGGGCGACGACGCGTTCCACATTCATGAAGTCGGCATCGGTCGCGGTCTCGGCATCGGCGAGCAGGAGGGAGGAGTTGAAGATGTTCAGCCCCTTATTCTCCATGGCGCCGAAATTGAAATCGCGAACGGCCACGATATGGAATTCGGACAGGTCGTATTCGCGCTGGAATACATCTTCATCCCACTTCATCGAGCGTTTGAGGGCATCCATTGCGAAATAGGCCCGGCCGGCCTGGCCCGGATCGACATGGACGCCCAGTTTCACCGCCTGGCCGGAAGCCGTGGTGAAGTCGTCGAAAATGCTGTCGAAGGCGCCGGCGACGAGGGCGAAGAGATAGGTCGGCTTGGGATGGGGGTCGACGAAGACGGCGTAGTGGCGGCCTTCGCCCGCATCGCCCGTCTCTACCGTGTCGCCATTGGAGAGCAGGGTGGGGAAGCCGTCTTTCTCCGCCTCGACCCGCACGGTGAAGCGGCTCAAACAGTCGGGACGATCGAGGAAATAGGTGATGCGGCGGAAACCCTCCGCCTCGCACTGGGTGCAATACCGCCCGCCGGACATGTAGAGCCCCATCAGCTCGGTATTGCCCTGCGGTGCGATGGTGACCGTGATCTCCACCTCGGCTGTTTCGCCCAGGCCCAGAAGGGTGAGCGAGGTGTCGGTCAGCTCATACCGGTCAGGGCCGACGATTTCGCCATCAATGGCGACGCTTTCCAGTTGCAGTTTTTCCCCGTCCAGCGTGATCCGGTCCGCCGACAAATCCCGGCGCTCCAGTTTCAGGCGCGAGGTGACGCGGGTCGCATCCGGCGACAGGCTGAAATCCAGATGGGTTTCGGGAATGTCATAGGCGGGCGCGGTGTAGTCGATGAGCTGGATCGTCATGAGGGCCTCGGACGGCTGGCGGGTTGAGCAGGCAGGCTAACCCGAAGTGCGGCTCGCGCTCTACACTCCTGTCAGTGGGGGCACGCCAATAACGCCACGCGCTGCCCCGCTGGCGATATGAGGAGTGCGGGACGCCTTTCGGCATCGTCTAGGAAACTGAGTGAGTGACACCGCAAGGCGTCCCGCACACGGAGATTTCCTCCCGCCTCGCGACGGGTATTCAAGACCAGGGGATACTGGAGCCAAACCTCGGCACTCTTGGACCCCCTGATAGCCGTTCCTTCCCTCTGGCGGTCAGCCCAGACATCCGGAACGCTCCGCGACCGCCCCACCCCCGGCCTGACCGGGCCGGGCCTCGAGTGGTGAAGAGGCTGGGGGAGTATGTGCGAGATGGCTGGGGGTGGGGATAAGTTGGCGATGCGGGGTATTCCCTCTCCCTGGGGAGAGGGTGGCGCGTATGCGCCGGGAGAGGGGGAAATCCCGGTATTGCAGGTAATCGCGAAGACCTCGACGATCCCCCTCATCCGCCGCTTCGCGGCACCTTCTCCCCTGGGAGAAGGGGGGCTTCCGCGAGACTGTAGCTGGAACATCGCCACCTTTTTCCGGACCAAGCCAAACTCGGTCTCGCCAGCGGCGCGAATAGCTGACAGGATTCCGGGCAAGCCGGTTCACCGGCAGGACGGGGAGGACAGAATGAGCGAGCTGAAACCGGGCGATGGGGAACTCCATACGCCGGATCATGATGTGCCGGAGAATGCGGCCCACGCCTATTGGCGCGAGAATCTGACCCTGATGGGCATTCTCCTGGCGATCTGGTTCACCGTCTCTTTCGGTGCCGGCATCCTGTTCCGGGACTGGCTGGACCAGTTCGCGATCGGCGGCGCGCCGCTGGGGTTCTGGTTTGCCCAGCAGGGGGCGATCTATGTCTTTGTCGTGTTGATCTTCGTCTATTCGGCCCTGATGGGCCGACTGGAGCGCAAGTACAACATGTCCGATGACAACGACTAGGGCGGGCTGATCATGGATTCGACTTTGATCTGGACGGCCATTTTCGTCATCTCGACCTTCGGCCTCTATATCGGCATCGCCATCTGGGCGCGGGCCGGTTCCACCGATGAATTCTATGTCGCGGGCCATGACGTCCACCCTGTGTTCAACGGCATGGCGACGGCGGCGGACTGGATGAGCGCCGCCTCCTTCCTGTCCATGGCGGGCCTGATCGCCTTTGCCGGCTATGACGGCTCGGTCTTCCTGATGGGCTGGACCGGTGGCTATGTCCTGCTGGCCCTCTTGCTGGCGCCCTATCTGCGCAAGTTCGGCAAATTCACCGTGCCGGACTTTGTCGGGGATCGCTATTACAGCCAGGCGGCGCGGATTGTCGCCGTGATCTGCGCGCTCTTTGTCTCCTTCACCTATATCGCCGGCCAGATGCGCGGCGTGGGCATTGCCTTCTCCAATTTCCTGCATGTGCCGATCGAGATCGGCGTGATCGTTGGTGCGATCATCGTGCTCTTCTATGCCGTGCTCGGCGGCATGCGTGGCATCACCTATACGCAGGTGGCGCAGTATTGCGTGCTGATCTTCGCCTTCATGGTGCCGGCGATTTTCCTCTCGCTGCAGATCACCGGTACGCCGATCCCGCAACTGGGCTTCATCGGCAATGCCCAGGACGGCACGCCGCTTTTGCAGGGGCTCGACACCACGCTCGTGGATCTGGGCTTCCAGCCCTATACGGACGGGTCGAAATCCATGCTGGACGTGTTCGCCATCACGCTGGCCCTGATGGTGGGCACGGCAGGCCTGCCGCATGTCATCATCCGCTTTTTCACGGTGCCCAAGGCCTCGGACGCCCGCCGCTCGGCCGGCTGGGCGCTGATCTTCATCGCCATTCTCTACACGACGGCCCCGGCCGTGGCCGTGTTCGCCCGGTCCAACTTCATCGATACCGTGAATGAGTCGACCTATGCCGCCGATCTGGCACCGGAAGAGCGTCCGGACGATGCGACGCCGGACTGGTTCTATAATTGGGAAGAGACGGGCCTGCTGGGCTTCACCGATCTCAACGGGGATGGCCGCATCCAGTATCGCGCCGATCCGGCGCAGAATGAGGTGACCACGCTGGACCGGGATATTTTCGTCCTCGCCAATCCGGAGATCGGCAATCTGCCGGCCTGGGTAATCGGCCTGGTCGTGGCCGGTGGGCTGGCGGCCGCCCTGTCGACGGCGGCGGGCCTGTTGATGGTGATATCCTCGGCGGTCTCCCATGATCTCTGCAAGAAAGTCCTTTTGCCCAATATGAGCGAGACGCAGGAATTGATGGTCGCCCGGACCGCGGCCGTGGTCGCGGTGCTGATTGCCATCCTGGCCGGTATCTACCCGCCGGGCTTTGTCGCCGCCGTGGTGGCCTTTGCCTTCGGGCTCGCGGCCGCCAGCTTCTTCCCGGCCATCTTCCTGGGCATTTTCTGGAAACGGATGAACAAGCAGGGGGCTGTCGCCGGGATGAGTATCGGCCTGCTGACCACCGGTGCCTACATCATCCATTTCAAGATCGGCTTCAGCCCGATCGTGACCGGTGTTGTGGCGCTGGTCCTGGCGCTGGCCGGTCTGGTGCTCTTTATCGGGACGCGGGAGGGCGGCAAGGGCAGCCTGCCCGTACTGATCGGCTCCGGCGTGCTGGGCTTGGTCGGGCTGCTCGGTGTCACCGGCCTTCTGCCGGGCCTGGCGCCGGGTGCAGCCAGTGACTGGTTCCTGGGCATATCGCCGGAAGGCTTCGGCACGGTGGGCATGCTGCTGGCCTTTGCCGTCTCCATCGGCGTGTCCCTGGCCACCCCGGCGCCGCCGCAGGCTGTGCAGGACATGGTCGAGGAGATCCGTATCCCCTCGGTCCGGGCCCATCCGGTTCATGATGGCGGAGGCGCTGACTAGGCCGGTCCCGGCCGACTGCATCGCATGGTGGAGAGGCTGGTGAATCCGTTCGGCGCGCCGCGGAATCGCGATAGCCAGAGGGCATGTCGAAACTCTACTTCACCTATGCCGCGATGAATGCGGGCAAGTCGGCCATCCTTCTCCAGGCGGCGCACAATTACCGTGAGCGGGGCATGGAGGTGATGTTGTGGACGTCGGGCCATCACGCCTCTGGTCCCGAGGCCGACATGGCGGAGATTGAATCCCGGATCGGCCTTCGGGCACCGGCCCATGTCTTCCGGGACGGGACGGATCTTTACGCCGCCATGATGCAGCAGAAGGGCTCGGCCCGTCTGGACGCGGTCTTCCTGGATGAGGCGCAATTCCTGACACGGGACCAGGTCTGGCAGCTGGCCCGCGTGGTCGATGAGCTGAACATTCCGGTCCTGTGCTACGGGCTGCGGACGGACTTCCAGGGCGTGTTGTTCGAGGGCGCGGCGGAACTCCTCGCCATCGCCGATGATCTGCGCGAAGCCCGCACGATCTGCCATTGCGGCCGCAAGGCGACGATGGTCCTGCGCCGCACCGCTGATGGCCAGGCGGTCACGGAAGGGGACCAGGTGGGCGTGGAGAAGACGGACTATATCTCGCTGTGCCGCCAGCATTGGCGCGAGGCCGTGGGGCGCTAGTTCCGCAGAAAATTTATGCACGCCCGGCGACAGGCGGAGCGACAAAGACAAGGATTATCTCTGGTCCTTGCCCCAGAATTTCCGCCACACTGGAAGCGGGGAGCGGGACCATGCTGAAACACGTCCTGATGAGTGCGGGCCTGATGCTGGTTGCCTGTTCGCAGGCGGACAGGCCCGCGCCTGCCGGCACGGGGGATGTGACACAGCTCGACCTGGATCTATACCCGCATTTCGACGCCCGGGCGAATGCCTTTACGCGCTTGGATGTGCGACTGGCCTTCCATGATTTTGCGGCCGAGGCCGGCGAACCCGTCCTGCGCATCCCCCTGGTGACCAACAATGTCGATACGGTCGCGACGGTGCTGTCGGACCTGGTGATGAATGATGCGTCCGGCCCGGTTCCGCTCAGCGTGGCCGATGTCGAGGCGGGCACGGTCCGGGAATGGCGCGCCGAGCGGGCTGTCAGGGGCCCGGTCACGGTGCGCTACACCGTGCCGGCCGATGCCAGCCTGCCGCCGCGCGGACCGGCCCCGCCCTATGAGTTTTCCAATGACGGGCTGGGCATGTCGGCTGCCGGGCATGTCTTCCTGCTGCTGCCGCCGGGCGAGACCCGCTATGACACCCGCCTTGTCTGGCACTTGTCGGATGCCCCAGTGGGCGCGGTCGGTGTGAGCTCACTGGGCGGCGGTGAGGTCCTGTCCACCGAGCCGCTGAGCCGCGATGAGTTGCGGCGCGGCTTCTTCATGGCCGGCGCGATCCAGACCTGGCCGGATCCTTTGCCGGAAGGCGGTTTCTTCGGGGCGCTGCAGGGAAACCCACCCTTTGACGGCCAGGCGCTGCTGGCCTGGACGGGCGAACTCTACGGGCATTATGAGGGCTTTTTCGACCAGGACGGGGCGCCGCCCTATGGCGTTTTTCTGCGGGAGAATCCCGTCAATGCTGGTGGCGGGGTCGGGCTGCACCGCTCTTTCGTCACGACATTCGGCCAGGAACGCGGCAGTGATCCCGACGCGATCAAGCTGACCCTGGCGCACGAGATGTTCCACACATTCCAGCCGGTCCTGTCGGAGCCGGCCGGGCTGGAATCCTCCTGGTTCAGCGAGGGGCTGGCGACTTTCTACCAGTCACGCCTGCCGCTTCGTTACGGGATGATCACGCCGGACCAGGCGCTGGCGAACATCAATTTCCACGCAGGCCGCTATTATTCCAGCCTCATGGCACAGGCGCCGAACAGTCTGGTCCCGCAGCGTTTCTGGGCCGACACACGAGTGCGAACCCTGCCCTATGACCGGGGCATGCTGTACTTCGCCACGATTGATCATGCCGTGCGGACACGGTCCGGCGGCGCACGCTCGCTGGATGACCTCATGCTGGCCATGCTGGAGATGTCCGGTGAGGCTGGCGGTGCGTCGAATGCCGATTGGGAGGCTCTGCTGGAGACGGAGTTGGGCGAGCAGGCCGTCACCGAATTCCGGGCCTTCCTGGATGGAGACATGCCCGTTCCCGAATCCGAGGCGTTCGGCCCGTGCTTCGCCCGCACCCGGCGGGATCTGCGCCGCTATGAGCTGGGTTTTGATACCGAAGTGCTGGCGGAGCCGGTGCGGATTGTCCGCGGTCTGGTGCCGGGGTCGGCTGCTGATCAGGCCGGTCTGCGCAATGGGGATCTGATCATCGATCCGGTGCCGCAGGATCATCTCCAGGGTACGCAGGACATGATGCTGACCCTGTCCATTGGCCGCGGCGATGATGTGTTCGAGATTACCTATCTGCCGCGCGGAGAAACTGTGGCAGCGTATCAGTGGGAACGGGTTGAGGGCACACCGGACAGGGATTGTGCCCTCTAGGCCATGATCGGCCTATCCCGCCCCGATCACCTTGCGGGCCTGCTCGCCGTGATAGGCCCGCAGTCCCTCAGTGAAAAGTGAGAGCCCCTGTTCCAGCTGGTCAGCCGGCAAGGCATAGCCGATGCGGACATGACCCGGCAGGGAGAAGAGTTCGCCCGGGGCAACGATCACGCCGTAGTGCGTCATCAGCCAGTCCGAGAAGGCGCGCGTGTCCGCGATCCCGACCAGGCGCGGAAAGGCGATACAGCCATGGTCTGGCACATGACCCTCGATCAGGCCTTCCTCTTCCCAGGTTTTGTGGAAACGCGCGAAGACGGGCCGGGACACGCTGACCAGATTGGTCACATAGGCGTCGAAGGGTGCCGGGTTTTCCAGCACGAGGGCGGCGACGGCATGGCCCAGCTTGGAGACACCGAAGGCATGCCGGTCATTGAAGTCGCGCAGCGTTTCCAACGTGTCGCCTGACGCGATGATCCAGCCGCAGCGCACCGTGCTCAGTCCGTAGATCTTGGTCAGGCTGGAGACGGTGATCGCCTTGTCCGACAGGGCCGCCGCGACGGGCGCACGCTGTGCTTCGGGGACGTAATCGCTATAGACCTCGTCCACGACCAGCCAGAAATCATGGGTCTCGGCCAGCGCCACCAACTCGTCCAGTTGTTCGCGCGGCAGGGGTTCGCTGGACGGATTGTGCAGATTGGACACGACGACCATGCGCGTTGTCGGTCGCAGGGCGGCCTTGAGCGCGTCCATGTCGAGCTCGAAACGCGGGGCGCGCCGGGCAACATGGCCGATCTCGCAGCGGTGCGAACGGGCGAGACTGTCGAACAGCTCGAAATTCGGTGTTTCGATCAGGATGTGATCGCCCGGTTCCAGCAGGGCCCGGTAGATGGTGTGCAGCCCCTCCGTCGCGCCCGTCGTGCAGATGAACGCGGCGCGCGGCATGCCATAGCGTCGTGCCAGGGCGGAGACTGTGTACGGATTGCCGCTCACAAAGGCGCTCGTATAGCGGCTTGTCACGGGTTCGGCGAAAGCATCGGCAATCAGTTCGCGCAGCAGGGCTTCCGGTTCGGGAACCGAGCTGTCGAACAGCGACCAGGCTTCGCGGGGTTCGTCGCGAAGCCGGCCGATGATTTGGCGGATCCAGTGCGCATAGCTCATGAGGCGGGCAGTCTTTCCTGGTGCCGGGGGCGAAGGGGAGGGTGCGGCGTCACGCTATCGGGCGACGCGGAAAAGCGGGGGCGGACCGGTCCGGGCCTGGGAACGGCCCGCCCCCAATTCAGGTCCCCTAGAACCTGAAATTCGCGCCGACGAAGTAACGGCGGCCCAAGATGTCGCCATAGCTCAGCGACGGGTAGGACGGCTCTTCATTGGTCAGGTTGGTGATGCCCGCCCGCAGGGTGAGATCGTCAGTGATCTCGTAGGAGCCGGAGATCGAGTGCGTGTAGTTGGCATCGAGCACCGGGTTCGGCGTGCTTTCGATCGTGGCATTCGCCGAAGCCAGAACCTCATCCAGATAGGAGAGCTGGTAGGTCAGGCGGACCGGGCCACGGGTCCAGATCGCGTCGAAACGGGCAGTCCAGTCCGGATTGGCGGCTGTATTGTCCGTGCGGTCTTCGGTGGAACCGACCACTGCGGTCGTCAGGGACGCGGTGTGCGTGGCTTCCAGGCCCAGGGTCAGCTGACCCGGGTCGAAGCTGGAGAAGACGGCATCCAGCGGCACGGCATATTGCGCCGAGATCACTTCACCCTTGAAGGTGATGAGACCGGCATTGACCGTCGTCGTGCGGCCTTGGACCACCGTGCCAGCCGGGCTCGTGCCGTCGGAGGCTGCCAGGCGGGTGAAGGCGGAGCACATGTCGACCGGCTGGACGACATTGTCATAGCAGGCTGCCATGAAATCGGCCGTCGTGAAGGCGACCAGGCCATCGGTCAGTTCAATCTCCATCCGGTCGACCGACAGGGTCAGGCCCGGCACGAAGCTCGGTTCGAAGACGAAGCCGAAAGTCGTCGTGTCGGAGATCTCGTTTTCCAGATCGCGATTGCCGCCCGTGGTCACCGTGGTGACGGAGAAGTTCTCGGCCGGGTCCTGGAAGGTGGCGAGATCGCCATAGGCCGGGTTGGCCGCCCATTCCGCTTCACAATTGGCACGGCGGACAGCCGGGTTCGGGCCCGTATCGATGCGGTCGGCGTCACACGGGTCGATGCCGGCATTCGAGATGGCCGTATTGGTCGGCGCGAACAGCTGCGTCAGGGTCGGTGCGCGGAAGTTCCGGCTTTGGGAGGCGCGGAGCATCAGGCTGTCCGTGACACGCCAGCGCAGACCGGCACCCCAGACGCTTTCCTCGCCGGCGATCGAATTATCGACCAGACGATAGGAGCCGGAGAATTCCAGTTCCTGCATGAAGGGCAGGGTGAAATCACCGCCCACGATCGGGACGAGAACTTCGGCCGAGACTTCATTCGTATTGTAGTCGCCGGACGTGGCGAGCGTGGTCGCACCCGTGCCCACCAGACCCAGCTGGTTGGCTTGGAACGGCGTGAAGTCAGCCGTTTCGGAGCGGTGCTCATAGGCCAGGACATAGTCGACCGGGCCCGCCGGAAGATCGAACAGCGAGCTGCCTAGCGTGGCCAGGAAGTCGACCTGTTCATTGACGAAATACTCGCCGCTCGGCGTCGTCACATAGGCGCGGGCCGCGTCGGAGATATTGCCGAAGCCGAACGGGTTGAGCGGTGCACAATTCGGATCGTCATTGGTCGGGTCGGCATCGACATTGATCGAGCAGACCGCCCCGCCGGCGCCATCGCTGACGGCGGCAAGCGCATTTTCGAACTCGTTCAGCAGCACGCCCCAAGAGAAGCTCTCGCCTTCCACGCGGCCGAAACTGCCGGATACCGTCCAGTAGAAATCGCTGTCGCCGGCGGAGAATTCACCTTCCAGGCCCACCATGGCCCGCAGCGTGTCGGTCTCGTGCGTGGTCGTGTCCGTCGGGGCCAGCTGGCCGTCGAAATGCTTGGACAGCCACATCGGCGCGCCAAACGCAAAACCCGGATTGGCCGAGCTGAGCGAGGCAATCGCTTCCGGCGTCAGGAACGGGTTGAAGGCGTTGAACATGATCGCCCCAAAGGGGGCGCCATTGCCGTTCAGCACCGTGCGGGAATGGCCCTGGGCCCGCTCTTCTGAATCGGTGGCGGCGTAGAGAAGCTCGGCATTCAGGCGGACCTCAGGCGTGAGATCATAATGGCCGATCAGGTTGAAGGATTGGCGTTCCACACCGGTGCGCAGACCGGCCAGCTCGCTATAGCGGAAGCCCTGGCCGCCTTCGGCAAACGGGATGCCGAGAATATTGCCCGGATCATAGGCGATGACGGAGCCGTCTTCGGCAAATTGCGCCGGGGCACCATTGACGGAGGTGAGGAACATCGGCAGTGGTGCCGGGATCGAATAGACGATGCCGGACGTGTTGAAATTCCAGAAATAGGCCGGGATCACCTCGGCGACGGCCGGGATGCCGTCATTCGGGCCGGTATCCAGCGCATTGCCCTGCGTGATGCGGGACAGGTTGGAACGCGGGCGATCCGAGAATTGCAGCATCGGCGAGGAGGAATACTCGGCATTGAACGCGATATTGCCGCG
Organism: Maricaulis parjimensis; assembly: GCF_016817355.1. Taxonomy (GTDB): domain Bacteria; phylum Pseudomonadota; class Alphaproteobacteria; order Caulobacterales; family Maricaulaceae; genus Maricaulis; species Maricaulis parjimensis. Next base: position 61,441 of record NZ_JADOTT010000001.1, on the reverse strand, counting down.
ACCGCTATCGAAATTATGGCCGCCGGTCAGGCGCACGGACGGCTGGTCATAATCATTGTATTCCCAGGAGTCGCCGAACTGGACGTCCAGTTCCATGCCCTCGAAATCATCCTTCAGGATGTAGTTCACGACGCCGGCAATCGCATCGGAACCATAGACGGAGGCACCGCCGCCCTGGACGATTTCGACGCGTTCGATCAGGCCGGTCGGAATGATATTGCTGTCGACCCGGGCTTCGCCCATGCCCGACGATGTCGTGACATAGCGGCGGCCATTGACCAGGGTCAGCGTGCGGCCGGCGCCAAGGCCGAACAGGGCCGGATATTGCTGGCCGTCGCCACTGGAATTGCCGCTGCCATCAGCCTGGTTGAGCTGCGGCGCCATGGACGGCGTATTGTTGATGATGTCCGCGGCGGAAATGAAGCCACGATCCTCGATGACCTCTTCGCCGACATAGGCGACGGGGGCGGCCGTGGAGGAGGCCGAGCGGCGGATGCGCGAGCCGGTCACCACAATGGTTTCGGCGTCATCGCTGCCCTGAGCGCTGGCATCGTCGGTCTGGGCCATCACGGCCGGGGTGGCGGCAAACAGCACGAGGGAGGCAATCGCCGTCGTCGTGTACAGCCGCTTTGATTTGAAGTTTTGCATACTACTAATCCCTTCCAAGCAAGTAAGGCGCGCTGGCTGTTGTCCTCTGTCGGGTATGCCTGTCCCGCCCGCATTCCAGATTTTAGGCAGGCTGTGGGGAAAATTTAGGCGTTTTGGCGGGTAATGGGGGATTGTCATGCCTGCCATTGTCCACAATTGCGACGATGGCGCGCATAATTATTCTCGCTACCCGAAGAAGCGTGAATTAGAAAAGCCCCGGGCGTCGGCCCGGGGCTTTCCTGTCAGATCGGGTGGGCAATCCTGCGCGCTACAGGGCGCAGCTGCGGTCATCCGGGCCCGGGACAAGCTCCCAGGTGTAGACGGTCACGGCTTCGCCCCGCGGCAGATAGTCCACGGTGAAGTCGCGACCGTCCCGGCGCACGCGGAGGGACAGCGTGCGGGTGTCGTCGGACTGGACGCCTTCCAGCGCCACGGATTGCAGGATTTCATCGCCGTCTCGCAGGCCGGCCTGTTCGGCATTGGACCCCGCGATCAGGCCGGAAACCAGGCGAGGTTCCGACACCAGGGATGCCGCATCGAAGCCGAGTTCAAAGACACGGCTGTCGGTCGAGACGCGGTCGAAACAGGGGCCGTAGGCGTCAGCGGGCGGGATTTGCAGCGCGCCGTCCATCATCGCCCAGAAATCCGCCCGCGCCGGTTCGCCCAGTTCGCCGGCCACGATATCCGCCCAGGTCTCAGCCGTGACGGTTTCGCCGGCCTGGCGCAGGGCGTCGAGCTGGAAGAACAGGTCATTCATGCTGCGCTCGCCGGCACTGGCGGCACGCACCTGCGCATCAACGGTCGCGAAGTAGAGCGAGCCGCGGTCATAGGGCAGGGTGCGGACCCGCGTATCGGACCAGAACAGGCCGGGGATCTGGTCATTCGGCAGATCATTGACGGCATTGGTGTAGTAGCGGGCGGCGTGTTGGTTCACATCGGCCAAATATTGTTCTTCGGTCATCAAACCGGCTGACAGCGGCACGCGGCGGGTGAAAAAGACATTCGCGCCTTCGGTGAACCAGGCATTGCCCCCCGGCTGGCCGGACACGCCGCCCACCCATTTATGGCTCATCTCGTGGATGATGGTGATGTTGATCCCGTCCAGCTCTTCGGTGTCGTGCCGATAGGACAGCATGAAGGAATTGATCAGGCCGGCCCCGCCACCGCCCGGATAGGGATTGGCACGGGCAAAGAAGGTGTAGGGCTCGGGGTTTTCGATCCCGAAGAAGTCGAGCTGGGCGTCATAGACCTCTTCTGCCCAGGGCATGACCGTGTCCGGGTCGAAAGGCGGATTGTCGGTCCAATAGGCGCGATAGGCGTGGTCGCCAGCCTCGGCCGGATAATGCCCCATCGGCCCGGCCATGTAATAGGCCGTCACCAGGCGGCTGGCCGGTCCCGGCGTCAGGACCTGACCCTCGCCAAAGCTGGAGGCGCCGATCGATCCGTCCGGCATGGCGGACAAATCCCAGTCCAGATTGACCATGAAGGGGCGGGGTGTGGCGGGCACGACGAGGAAGGTATTGCCCGCACCGGAGACAATCTCGCCATTCAGACGCAGATCGAAGGGCGGGCCGGCGCCCAATTGCGGGATGACCAGGTCAATGGGCGCACGATAGGTGACGGTGACAAGACCTTCCAGGTCACGCTCGGCCTGCCAGTGGCGCCAGTAGAGGAAATTGGTCGGGTCGGGATCATCATCGGCGCGGACCAGTCCGACCGGCCCCGCCTCGTCGGTCACAATGACATCGCCGATCCCGTCCTCGCCATAGGCGACAGCCTCGACCCCGGCGAAAATGGCCGGTGAGGTCAGGAAGGGCGTATGGGCCGTGATGTCCAGACCGGAGATTTGCAGGGTGACATCGATCCAGGCCTGATCGGTCTCGCCGGCCGTATCCAGCCCGCCCGGGGCCAGGGTGACGTGCAATTGCGGCAGACCCGGTGCCGCCGGGGCGGCCGGAGCCGCTGTCTCGGTGCTGGCCGTTTCCGGCGTGCAGGCGGTCGCCAGGACCAGGCTGGCGATCATCGCGCCCAGTTGCAGCCCGCCCTGTCGTGCTGGCTTGTTTTGACCGATCAGCATGGACACTCTCCCTGAAGCCTGGGTGTCAGATTAGCCGAGCCGGGCCGGAAAGGTTTTGCCAATTCTCCGCAGGGGCGCGGCAAGTTTATTCGCGGATCGGCTCTGGTTCCGGTCTTGTCGCATCACTTAGCTGTCTGGCGCGATATTACCGATACGTAACGTCGTGCAAGGCCGATTTGGCGGCAAGACAGTTCTCCAGGGGGTGGCCTGGCGCATAACGAATGCGCCATGGCCGGTTTGCGGGCGTGATAAGGAATGAAACCGGGCTGGCCGGGCTTTTATTCTGTAGACCGGCTAGCAGGCGTTTGCAGGAGACAGTGATGACGCAGAGAGCGAAAGACGGACTGACGCGCCGGGCCTATCTCGCGGGAGCCGCCGCATTGCCGCTCGCCAGCGGTGCCGCCCGGGCCTCTGCCCAGCCGTCCGACCCGGCACCAGGCCTGCCGTCGGCCTTTCCCGACCTCACCGAGTTTCCCGGAATTGAGGGCAGCTATCTCAATTCCGGCTCTGTCCACCCGGTCAGCCAGGGCGCGCGGCGTGCGGTCGAGACCTATCTGGCCTCGCGCGGCATGAATGGCGAAGGCGGGGATTATTCCATCGGCCGGCTGCGCGGTTCGGTCCTGCAGCGCTATGCCGATCTCATCAATGCCGAAGCGTCAGAGGTGGCCTATATCACCTCCACTTCGGCGGGCGAGCAGATGGCCGTGAATTGTCTCGGCCTGCCGCGCCGGGGCGGGCGGATCGTCACCGATGTGCTCCACTTCTTCGGCTCCTTCCATCTGTACAACGAGCTGGAAGCGGCCGGGATGGAGGTCGTCATCATCCCGATGCGCGACAACCGGATCTATCTGGAAGACATGGCCGCGGCGATGACGCCGGATACGCGCCTGGTCTCGATCTCCGCGATTTCCACCATCAACGGTTTCCAGCACGATCTGGCGGCCGTCGCCGAAATGGCGCACGCCCATGGGGCCCATGTCTATGTCGACGCGGTCCACGCGGTCGGGTCCGTGCCCGTCGATGTGAAGGCGTCCGGCATCGATTTCATGGCCAATTCCAGCTTCAAATGGATGATGGGCGATATGGGGCTGGGCTTCATGTATGTCCGCGGCGATCTGATCGGGCAGCTGGAGCGTCCGCAGGCCGGCTATCAGCAGCTCGCCAGCTTCGCCAGCCATGCCTACCCCTATGATCCGCCGGGTGATGAGCCTTTCGAGACGGGCGCGCGCGATGATGCGACCGGCCTGTTTGCCATGGGCACCTATTCCAATACCGGGGTCGCGCATCTGGACTGGTCGCTGGACTATCTGGCCGGCCGGGGCATCGCGAACATCCAGGCCTGGCGCCAGCCCCTGATCGAGAAGGCCCGCCGGGAAATGCCGCGCCTGGGCTTTGAACCGCTGACGCCGGAAGACAGTACCGGCCCGCTCATCGCCTGGGCCCGCGAGAATGCCCGGGCAGACCTTTATGAGCGTCTCAACGCGGCCGGCGTGCATGTCTCCCTGTCGCGCCATCGCCTGCGCATTTCCCCGTCCGTGTTCAATTCGGAAGCGGATATCGACCGCGTGCTCGAGGCGCTTTCTTGACGGACAGCCCGCTCTTTCTCGATGCCCGCACAGTCCGGCAATCGCTGGACATGGAGACGTGCATCCGCCTGATGCGCGAGGTCATGCCCGGCCTGTCCTCGGCAGAGGAGGGCGAGCTGTTGCGCTCCTTCATCGCGCTGGGCGAGGGGCAGACCTTTGCGCTCATGCCAGGCGCGCTGACCGGCGAGCAGGGCTTCGGTGCCAAACTGGTCAGTGTCTATGCCCATGCCGACCACAAGGCGCATGAGGGCCTCGTGATCCTGTTCGACCGGGTCAGCGGCAAGCCCGTCTGCGTGGCGGATGCGTCCGAGATCACGCGGATCCGGACCGCCGCGATGAGCGCTGCTGCGACGGATGTGTTGGCCCGCAAGGATGCCTCGCGTCTGGCGCTGATCGGGACCGGCCTGCAGGCCCGCGCCCATATCGATGCGCTGGCCCGTGTCCGGACGCTGGACGCTGTCACCGTCTGGGGCCGCGATCCGGCCAAGACAGACGGCCTGGCCGCCGATCTGCGCGAGGCGGGTTATCCGGTCCGGGCGTGCGCCTCAGTCCGGGACGCGGTCGAGGCGGCCGACATCATCTGCACGGTGACGGCGTCGCGTGAGCCGGTCCTGCCCGGTGCGTGGGTGCGTCCCGGCACGCATGTGAACCTGGTCGGATCCTCCGGCCCGATGGCGGCGGAAACCGATACCGATCTTCTGGTGAAGGCCCGCGTCTTTCCCGATCATCGTCCGCATGTCGAAGCGCATGGCGGCGAGCTCCTGCGGGCCATCGAAAGCGGGCGCTACAGCGCGGACCGGCTGGAGGCCGAGATCGGCGCCGTCATGGCCGGTGAGGCACCGGGCCGCCAGTCCGCAACCGACATCACCGTCTTCAAATCCCTTGGTCACGCCGTGCAGGACCTGTCTGCCGTGGCCTGGCTCTACCAATCCCTGCGGAGACCCCAATGAGTGAGTTGCGTCAGTTGAAACAGGGCGTCGGCCTCCTGCCTGTCATCGCCCTGGGCCTGGGCACGGCGATCGGCGTGTCGATCTTCTCCGTGATCGCGCCGGCCACCCAACTGGCCGGTCCGGCCATGCTGCTGGCCGTCCCGCTCGCCGCCATCCCGATGTTCGTGATTGCGGTGACCTATGCCTTCATGGGCTCCACCCTGCCGACCTCCGGGGCGTCCTATGAATGGCCCCGCCGTTTCGTGTCGGAAAAGCTGGCCTTCGCCATCGTCTGGCTGCGCATTGCCGGCAATGTCGGCGCGATGTTCATCCTGGCGCTTGTCCTGGTGCGGTATCTCTCCTTTCTCATCCCAGTTCCAACCAAGGCAGCGATGGCGGGCCTCTTCGTGATCGTGTTCGGGCTCAACCTGTTCGGCGTGGCCCTGGCGGCGTCGATCCAGACCGTGCTCATGGCCGCGCTCGTGGTCTTCTTCTGCATTTTTGCCGTGGCCGGCGCGCCATCGGTCGAGCCGGCCGCCTTCGCGCCCTTCATGCCGGAAGGCTGGGGCGGGGTTCTCGCCACCATCCCGCTCCTGGTGGGCCTCTTCTTCGGGATCGAGGCCGCCACGGAAGTCGGCGGCGAAGTGCGCAATGGACGCCGCAATATTCCGCTGGGGATTGCGGCGGCCATCATCACCTCAGTGGTCGTCTACACACTGGTCGCCGGGGTCTGTCTGGGCCTGCTGGGACCGCAGGCCCTGGGCGCCAGCGAGACCCCGATCCTCGATGCCGTGGCTGTGCTGGTGGGTGAAGAACGCGCCCGTCCGATTGTCGCCCTGGCCGCCATCGCCGCCATCGGCACTTCGCTCAACGCGCTGTGCATGACGTTCAGCCGCTCCTTCTACGCCATGGGACGGGCCGGGGCGCTGCCGGAATTTTTCGGCCGCGTGCACCCCAAATTCGGCACACCGCATTTCGCGCTGGCTGCGGCCTTCATGGCCTGCATGGTCGGCCTGCTCTTCCCGGTGAATCTGGCCGCGCTCTTCCTGGCCGTGAACATTCCGGTTCTGCTGAAATACTGCACCACCTGCCTGTCCGCGATCCGCATCGTGCGGACGCGCCCGGATCTGCATGAACAGTCCGCCTTCAAACTGTCTGCCAAGGCGGTCGAGGTCTGGGCCGTGCTGGGTATCGTCATGGCCATCAGCGTGACCCTGTTGGGGATTTCCACGGACTGGCGGCCCTATCTCATTCTTGCCGGCTGGGGCCTGGTCGGCGCGATCGTCTACATCATCCGCCACCGGACCAAAGCGGCGGCCGGACAGGAGCCCGATGCATGAAATTGATCCCGACCCGCTTTCTCGCCGCCACCGCCTGCCTGGCCCTGGCGGCCTGTGCCCAGCCGGCCACGCCCCGCGATACAGGCCTGCCCACCGGGGCCAGCGCGCTCAGCGAGCATGACGGCGTCTTCAATGGCGTTCCGGTGAGCTACTCGGCGCTGGTGGAAACCACCCTCCTGCCTGGCGCGGATGGCGAGATTGCCGGTCGCATGGTGACCACGACCTATCTGGCGGATGGCGATCATCCGGAGACCCGGCCGGTCCTCTTCCTGTTCAATGGCGGTCCGGGAGCCTCGACCACGCCGCTGCATTTCGGCGCCTTCGGCCCGCAGCGCCGGTTTGGCGAGGGCGATGAGGCTGTCCTGGCGCCCAATCCGGACAGTCTGCTGGATGTGGCCGACCTGGTGTTCATCGATCCGGTCGGCACCGGCTATTCCGTGCCCGAGAGCGAGGCCGATGGCGCGCAATTCTGGAGCCCGAACGGGGATGCTGTCTCTGTTGCGGCGGTGATCGAGTCCTGGTTGAAACGCCATGACCGCGAGGCCTCGCCTCGTTATCTGCTGGGTCAGTCCTATGGCACGGTCCGGGCTGGCGAGATCACGCGGGTCGCGCCGGACCTGCATTTTGACGGCATCCTTCTCTTTGCCTTGGTTGCCGACATGCGCGAAGGCGATCTCTCCTATGCGGTGCGCTTCCCCACCATGGCGGCGACGGCCTGGTATCATGGCCGTATCGATCAGACCGGCCGTACCGCGGAAGACGTATTCGAAGGCGCGGTCGAGTTTGTCGAAACGCGCTACTGGCCGGCCCTGAATGAGGGGGAGGCCCTGTCAGACGCCGACATTCAGGCCCTGGCAGAGGAGATGTCGGCCTGGATCGGCCTGCCGGCGGATTGTATCGCCAGCCTCGATCTGCGGCTGAGCAATCGCGATTTCATGCTGCATCTGCTGGAGGATGAAGGCGTGCGGACCGGACAGCTGGACACGCGGGCCACGCGCTCGCTCGACGCGCCGGAACAACGCCCGCCCTATGATGATCCGGGCCTGTCCTATCATCCCGACAGTGTCGACACGTCCGGCCTGGAAAGTGCCCACGGATTTGATCCGGCGGTCCATGCCTCCATCGTGGAAGCCTATTTCCAGGACTGGCTGGGTTTTGAGCCGGCCACGCCCTATCGCGCCCTCAATCTGGACGTCAATCGCGCCTGGGATTGGGGTCCGGACGGGTTCACCGGCTTTGGCGGGACGAACGCGTTTTATGCCGAGGCGATGGACGCGGACCCGGATCTGCGCCTGTTCTGGGCGGCCGGCTATTACGACCTGTCCACGCCGGCCTATGCGGGGCGTCATGGCCTGGTGCAGGCGGGTGTTCCGGCGGATCGTTTGACAGCGGCCTATTTCCCGGCCGGGCATTCCGTCTTCGTGGGCGAGGCCAATCGGGCCCTTCTGGGCGAGGCCGTGCGGGAATTCCTCGTTCTGGACGGGGACTGATCAGAAATCGAGTTCGGGCAGGCCCAGTTCTGCGGCCTTGGCGTGCAGGAATTGGCCGCAGACCAGATCCTGCACGATATGCCCGAGGGATTTGTAGACCGTGATTTCTTCGGCTGAGGTCCGGCCATCCAGCTGGCCGAGATAGACCTGTCCGATCTCTCCGACGACATGGTCGTCGTCCACCAGGCCGGCGGCCTTGGCGGAGCGGAATTCACCACCTTGTTCCAGCACGCCGGCACGGTGATCCGCAATGAAGCGGGACCGGGCCACCAGGGCATTGTCGATTTCCACCGGTCCGGCATAGCTCGATCCGACCGCATTGATATGCGTGCCCGGTTTGACATGGTCACTGGTCACGACCGGTTCGGTGGCAGCCGTCACCGTGCAGAGGATATCGGCCCGGGACACCGCGCGGTCGATATCCGGTTCGGCGCGGACATCCAGCCCGGTCAGCCGGGATTGGGTCCGGGCGAACGCCTCCGCCTTGTCCGCCGAGCGCCCGGTAACCCAGACGGTTTTCAGTGTGCGGATTTCAGCGATGGCGTGAAGATGCGAGACGGCCTGTTCGCCATAACCGACCAGGGTCAGTATCTCTGCATCCGGACGCGCCATGGCGTCGGTCGCGGCGGCGCTGGCGGCGCCGGTGCGGATGCCGGTCACTTCGCCGGCATGGATCAGGGCGGTCGGGCTGCCGGTCTTTGGCTCAAACATCAGGATGCCGCCCTGGTGGGATTGGATACCGGCGGCGAAATTGCCCGGAAACACACTCACCAGCTTGGCACCGAAATCCTGCCACTCGCCCAGCGCGCCGGGCATCACGCCGAACATGCGCCCCTCGGCCATGTGCACGATGGAGCGCAGTGGCTGAATGCTCTGCCCGTTCGAGAGCGCCATCATGCCGGCGCGCACCAAGCGGATGGCGGCCGGATAGGTGAGGTGTTCGCGAACGAATGACTGGCTGATGACCCGCATTATTCGTCGTCCTCCTGCGCTGCCGGCAGTGCGACCGGTTCAACAAAGGGATCAATCCCCATGGCGCGGTGCATCTCGGCGGGCAGATAGGCGACACCGTTCTTCATCACCAGGCGGATGCGGCGGATCTCGGAAATGTCTTCCAGCGGATTGCCCGGCACCAGGATGAAGTCGGCGCGCTTGCCCACTTCGATCGAGCCCAGCCAGGCGTCGCGCCCCATATGACGTTCCGCTTCCAGGGTCGCATAGGCCAGGGTGCGGGCCGGGGAAATGCCGGCCCGGACATAGAGTTCCAGCTCGCGATGCACGGTGAAGCCATAACCATTATCCGTGCCCGGCAGGAGGCGGATGCCGGACTGGTCGAGCAGGTTGAGCGTGTCCAGCAGGGCCTGGAAGCCCTCCGTGTATTCACGGTCATCCTCCTCGTCATTGATGGTCACGAAGGCGCGGCGGCGGCTGCGCTGCACGCCGACCGGCATGTGCTCGACATGGCCGCGCGAGGAGGGGGAGAACTCGCCGGAGCGCGACATCATGAGGAGTTCCAGGGTCACGGCTGTCGTGTCCAGCGCAGTGCCATGTTCCTGCATCAGGCGGATCGTGCGCTGGACCGGCTCTGAATTGAGGTCGAGATCGCCCCCGCGGCGCATGCCGGTCAGGCGGATTGGCGTGCGCGTGTCCTCACCCTCTTCCAGCATCCAGCCCAGCATGAGCTGGTTGATATGGGCGATGTCGGCATAGCCGGTCTCGATGGCATAGTCCGGCGTCACGAAAGCCGGGACATGACCGGTGATCGACAGGCCCCATTCATGGGCTTCCTCGACCATGGGGGCGATCCATTCGCCCGGCACGGAGTTGTAGATCTTGATCTGCCAATAGCCATGGCTGGCATACCAGCGTACCGCTTCCAGCGCCTCGTCCAGGGAGGCGGCAATGATGCCGGTATGGACGGAGTAATCGCTCCGTCCTTCGATCATGCCGGACAGCATGGCCCGCGGGCCGGCAATCTCGCCGCTCTCGATCCGGTCTACCAGACGCAGGACGCCGTCGGGACTGTTGCCCATGTCGCGAACACTGGTCACCCCGGCCGAGATATAGCGCAGGGCCCGGTCGGCCCCGAGATGGGCGTGCATGTCATGCAGGCCCGGAACCAGCGTGCCACCCTCACCATCGATCACCAGATGATCCTCGCCGATCCAGGCGGTCTCGTCCGGCTGGATCGCGGTGATGCTGTTGCCGAAAACGGTTACGGCAGAGGGTTCTGAGAGGACGCCCGCATCGGGCTGGAATATGCGCACATTCCGGATCACGACCGGCTGGTCGAATGTGTGGGCGAGTTGATCCTGCAGGGCTTCCAGATGGGCGTTTTCCATCTCGGCACGCAGGCCGGACAGGGTGGCGGCCAGGTCCTGATGCTCTTCCAGGATCGTCATGCCGCCGGAGAAATTCGCAACCAGCCGGTCCTCGCCATCCAGCAGGACATAGCCGGACCCCAGGCCCAGGCCGGTCAGGCGGAAGACGCGGGCGCCGTCCACACCGTCAAATTCCAGACCGGTCTCGATCTCCTCGACCGAAAGCGTGCCCGCCGGAGCCACCGGCAGACTGGCGCCGCCGGACGCCAGCACGGCACGGACGTAGAGGCCATCACTCCAGGGGCTGCCATCATTGACGATATAGAGCTGCGGGGCGTCGACCTCGATACTTCCATGCTCCGACTGGCTCTCCCAGCTCAGCACACCGCCCGTCTGGGTCATGCGCTCCTCGACCGGGTCGCCAAACAGGGAATTGCCCGTGACATGCCAGGATACCGGAATGCCATCGGCATTAAGCTCGATCTCCTGGGTATTGCGGGCGCCGCGCCCGTTGGAGCGCACGCCGTATTCCAGGGCGATATGGGAGCCATCGGTCGTGGCAGTCAGCGTGCCAACTGTCTCGCCCGCCTGGATGACCACATAAGTGTCAGTGGTCTGTGCCAGTGCAGGGCTGCCCAGACCCAGGCACAGGCTCAGCGCAGTGATGGCAAGGGGCAGGGAAGACAGGGAAAGGCGCATGACGGACTCCGCAATCGGGTTCGCAGGATAACAGGTGCGCAGTTTATGCAAGGTCGGCCGGAGAAAACTGCCTTATGGCGCGCGTCTTTGCCGGCATAGGGCAAACCTATGTTTCAGGTGTTAGCCCCGAGGCGAATTTATGCGTCCTCCGGCGAGGCTCAGGTGTATTGCATCTTCACCGGCAGGGCGGTCGTGTTTTTCATCTGTGACAGCGCCACGATGGAGCTGACATCCTCGACGCCCGGGAGTTTGAGGATCGTGTCGAAGATGAACTCTTGATACCATTTGATATCCGGGGCCACGACCTTGATGAGCGCATCGCGCTCGCCCAGGATGGAATAGCATTCCACGACTTCCGGTATGGCCAGCACGGCCCGCATGAATTTCTGCCGGTCGGTATCGTCCAGATAGGAGATTTTCAGCTGGGCGAAGACATGCAGTTTCACGCCGAGCTTTTCCGGGTCCAGCAAGGCGACCTGGGCGCGGATATAGCCTTCCTCGCGCAGGCGCTGGATGCGGCGCCAGCAGGGGGATTGGGAGAGGCCGACTTTTTCGGCCAGATCGGCCGTTGAGATGGAACAGTCCTTCTGGAGATGCTCGAGAATACGGACATCGATCGCATCGAGGGGCTGTTGCATTGTAATACCTTCATACCGACTGGGAGAGCATTGGATTTACATCCACTGCGCTCCGGGGAACTCGGCGGGCACAATTACAGCTCGGCGGTGGATAATCAATGCGTGAGTTGAACGGCGTTCACTCCGGGGCGGCGATGAAGGCGCGCAGATCGTCCGAGAAGGCCTCGAGGGCGTCCGGATTGGTATAGGCCATGTGTCCCCCTTCATATTCATGCGTTTCCACATGGCCGCCGCCGGTCTGGATCTGGTCCGCGAGATAGCGGGCCGGGCCCAGTGTTGTGGTCAGGTCGTAGCGGCCGGTGCCGATCATGAGGCGGAAATCCGGATTGGCGGCAAAGGCGACTTCCAGCATGCCGGTATAGTCATAATCGTCGAAGGGGCCGCCCATTCCGCCGGTCGGTTCATAGACCCAGTTTCCGGAAACGGCGCGGCTCAGCGGGATATAGTCGTCAAAGGCCAGGCTGACGCCCAGCGTGTCGCTCAGATGGTCTTCCAGCGCGGCCGGGATCAGGGCAGAGACCGGTCCGTACGGGTCCTGATAGGGACGCCCCGGACCCGGTGCCGGTCCCGCATAGCGCGCATCATAGAGCCCGACCATTTGACCTTCATCGGCCAGCAGCGCGGTCAGGAACCGCATTTTCGGGAAGATCAGCCCATTGGCCATATAGGTCTCGGCCGACAGGCCGGTATAGGCCTCCAGCCGCTGTGCCACAGCATTGCGCTCTGCCTCGCTCAGCTGATTGCCGCGGATCAGGGCGGACAGGTAATCCGTCATCGCCCAGTCGTAGACCGTATCCACAAAGTCCGGGATGGATTGGCCCTGTGTCTCGGCCCGGCCATGCCACGCCGCCACCGCCGCCAGGGTCGGCAGATTGGTCGCATAGGACAGGACATTGCCCTGGCGCTGGGAGGTCTCGATCATGTTGACCGCCTGGCCCATCAGGATCACGCCGTCCAGCGGATCGCTATCGGCCAAGCGGCCGGCAATCGCGGCCGCGCGGATCGTGCCATAGCTCTCGCCCAGCACGTAGACGGGCGCGCCGGTCCGGTCGTGATCGGCCAGCCAGGTCTGCATGAAACGGACGAAGACATCCGCATCGCCCTGCACGGTGTAGAGACGGCCCGGATCGGCCTCACCGGCAATGCGGCTGAAACCGGTTTCAGGCGGATCGATGAAGACCAGGTCCGCGATGTCGATCAGGGAATGGATATTGGCGAGCGGTGCCTGGCCATCCGCTACCGGCGCGGCCGGGTCCTGGGGTGCATTGATCCGCACCGGTCCCATCGCCCCCATATGCAGCCAGGAGGAGGCGGCGCCCGGCCCGCCATTGAACAGGAAGATGACGGGACGTTCGGCGGGTTCGGCAGCATCGACGCGCAGATAGGCGAAGCTGACCATGTCCACGGCTGGGGCCAGTTCGTTCGCCGGCAGGGATGTGCGTTCCACCAGGGCGTCGAATGATACCGGCTCGCCACCGAACACGCCGTCATGGCGGGTGTTCGCGTTGAGGATTTCCGGCTGCAGGGCCGCACTGTCGGACAGGGTGCAAGCGCCCAGCACAATGGCCAGGCCAAGCGGGCGGAACAGTCGGGGCAGGGCGGAAATGAGCATGATCGTATCCGGCGTGTCTGGGATGTTTCGTCCCAGACTAGCGCCGCTGTGCGCGGATTGCCTGCCCGTTTCGCGCCGCTTTCGCGCAAATGCCAGGGAAATTCATGCACGCAGTATCGGCTGGGCGAATGGCTTATGCGCGGACAGGGGCCGGTATGCGCCGGGTTTGAATTCTCTGGCCGGTCTTCGGTGCTGTGCTAGTCTCCCGCTTCTGGGGGAGATCAACATGTTCAAATTCCTGTCGGATATCTTCAAACCGCTGCTGACCATCCTGGTCACGGTGATCGGCCTGGCCTTCATCGCTTCGGTCGTGTCACCCAAGGCGGACGAAATGATCGAGGATTGGCTGCCGGCCTGGGAGATGCTGGAACCGGCGGAACGCCAGGTGCGCGACTGGCTGGGGCTCAGCCCGGAGACCGAACCGGCCTGGTGGCATTTCTGGGGACGCGACTGACCCGTCAGGTTACCGAGTTGAAACGGCCCTTCTGGCTGCCCGAGGTCACGACCCAGCCTTCCGTATGCGATGCCAGGAAGTGGCGCAGCGCGTCCAGCGGCAGCGCGCGGGACATCAGATAGCCTTGGGCCCAGTCGCAGCCGAGCATTTTCAGCAGGGCCAGTCCGGCTTCGTCTTCCACGCCTTCCGCCGTCATTTCCAGACCCAGCGCATGGGCCAGATCTGTGGTGGACTTCACCAGCATGCGGTCACGCTGCGAGGAGGCGATATTGCTGACGAAGGCGCGGTCCAGCTTCAATTCCTCGGCCGGCAGCGAGCGCAGATAGGCCAGGGATGACAGGCCGGTGCCGTAATCATCGATCGACAGTTTGATGCCGGCATCGCGCCACATGCGCAGTGTTTGCAGGGCTCGTTCCGGATTGCCCATGGCAGCCGTCTCGGTGATCTCGAACGAGATCCGGCCGCGCGCCGCTGCCACCCGGTCCAGGGCGATGCGGCCAAAGTCCGGATCGGAAATCAGGGCGCCGGAAATATTGATCGAGATCTGGATGTCCTGACCCCGGGCCATCAGACTCTTCTGGTCCGTCACGACGCGGTCCAGCGACCATTCAGTGAATTCGCGGATCCGCCCGGTTTCCTCGGCCAGTCCGATGAAGGCATCCGGCGGGATGAAACCCCGCTCGGGATCATTCCAGCGCACGAGCGCTTCGGCGGCGCGGAACTCCCCGGACTTCAGGTGGAGTTTGGGCTGATAATGCATCTGCATGTGACCGCTCGACGTGGCGGCCAGCATGCGGCTCATCAGGGTGAGATTATCGCTGTGATCCTGCTGTTTGCCCGCATCGAACATGCAGAAGGACTGGTTCGCCTCGCGGGCCTGTTCAACGGCCAGCATGGCTTCCCGGGTACAGGCATTGCGGCTCTCATCACTGGCCACGCCCAGCGTGACGGCGACGTCCAGCGTGACATCATCCACATGCAGCGGCTCGGCCAACAGGGACTGGAGTTCCTGGGCGACCTCTTCCAGCGAGCGCATCGCCGGACGCGTCAGCACAATGCCCAGCGCGCCGCGGGACAGGACGACGGCCATGTCGACATCCTCATCCTGCTTCAGCCGGTCGGCAACGACGCGGGTCAGCTCGGCCATGCGGTCAAAGCCCAGCACGCTTTCCAGATGCTGGTAACGGTCAATGCCCAGCGCCATCACGACCGGATCCATGCCGGTCAAATCCAGGGCTTCAACGCGGCTTTCAGCGGCGAAACGGGTGGGCAGTCCGGTTTCCATGTCGCGATAGAGCGCATCGCGCAGCACGGCATTGCGCTGGCGCAGAACACGGTAATAGAGCCCGCCCGACACCAGGCAGATGGCCGCCAGGCCCAACAGGCCGAACACGATGTAGAGCTGCTGGCGGGCGCGTGTGTCGGCCAGGGTCAGTTCCTGCTGCAGGCTTTCGGAGCGCAATTGCTCGATCTGCAATTCCTGTTCGGCAAAGTCGAACTGGGCGCCCAGCAGCGCATTGTTGGCAGAGGCGGCGACGGCGCGTGCCTCGTCATCCAGGCGTTTGAAGGCCCGCAAATGGGGAAGGGCGGCAGCGGTCTGTCCGGCCGCTTCGTAAATGTCGGCGGCGGCTTCGTGGAACTCGCGGAAGGACTGGGTGGTTTCTTCCAGATTCTGGTCGTCGAAGGTGCGGCCGATCATCGCTTGCGCGGCAGAGACCTCGCCGCGGCCAAAGGCGGCTTGCGCGCGGACGCCCCAGAGGAAGCGGGCCCAGTCGGCCCCGTCCGGTCCGATCTGTTCGAAGGAGGTATCCAGCGCCTCGTCGGCGGCTGTGAAATCACCCATGTCGACATACAGCGCCGCCAGATTGGACAGGATCCGCGCTTCCAGCATGGCGCTGTCCAGCTCGATGGCGATGTTCCGGGCCTGCGTGAAATGGTCCAGCGCGGCCTCGAAATCACCCATCTCGCGATAGGCATTGCCCAGATTATTGTGGGCCGCCAGTTCCAGCGACGGGTCCGCGTCATAGCGGTTGGAGGCATCGAGGAAATAGTCGACCGCGCGCTCATACTGGTGGGCGTCACGATAGATGGAGGCGATCGACAGCAGGACGATGGCTTCGCTGCGCGGCGCGTCGATCTGGCGATAGACCGTATAGGCCGCCTGGAAATGCTCCAGCGCGAGGCCGTAGCGGCCGGTGATCCGCTCGACCCGGGCCATCGCGACCAGAATGTCGGCATAGAGTTGGGTCGCTTCCGGATTGTCGCCGAGGTCACGCAGGGCCTGTTGAGCGTAGGGCTCGGCTTCAACGGGACGTCCCAGCCGGGTCAGGGCTTCCGACCGCAGCCAGTTCAGCGTGGCGCGTGCCTGGGGGTGATCCGCCGGCGAAACATCCGTTTCCAGCTGCTGCTCGGCGGCATCGGCCAGATCCAGCGCGTCCTGCGGCGCCCGCATCATGGAGGACCGGGCGGTTTCGATCAGGCTGTAGAATGTGTCCGGCGTTTCGGTAGCCGATTGCGCGCTCGCAGCTGCTGTTACAGCAACCGGAGACAGCGCCAAGCTCACGCCCAGAAATACGACACGCCAGAACACAGAAGGGGCCACCCGACTTGAAAACCAGAATGCAGCCTAGTCGGATTTCGTTAAAGTCAGCCCAATCTTCGGCAGAAATTCTCGGCGAATTCTCAAGCTTTTATTAGGGGGTTGGTTAGTTGAGAAAACAAAAACCGCCCTGACGCCAAGGTCAGGACGGCTCTCGCTCTTCGGATGAAGCGGGTTAGAAGCGAAGGTCGAAGCGCAGACCGCTCGCCATTGAGGTTTCGCTTTCGGGGCCGGTATTGCCGTTCAGGCTGGCGCGACCAAAGACGGACAGGTCGGCCCGTTCGCTGAACAGCGGCAAGGCGTAGAGAAGCTCGGTATAGACGGCCCGTTCTCCACCCAGCGCCCATTCCTGGGTCTGCGTCGAGATGGCACCCGTGCTGCGGTCGCTGATCTCGCCGGCCATATAGGTCAGCGTGCCGTCTTCCAGGTGCAGGGGCTGCACCACGGACAGGCGAACCGCATCGCCTTCGGCAAACACGCCGCGGCGCAGGGCCGTGACCTGGAAGGCGGTGGACAGAGCGTCCTCGCTCAGGCTCAGGACGCTGTCGCTGAACTCGGTTGAGGCCGTGCGGGCCAGCGTGGCCGAGGCCGACAGCTGGACATATCCGGACAGATCCGCTTCAGCACCGACGCTGACGGCATCCGTATTCGCGCCGCCCTCGAAGCCGATGGCGCCCGGCGCCTGGGCGCCCAGGAAGCCGGTCTGCTCTTCCAGATGGGTATAGGTGATGTTGACCGACAGGCTGTCGGACAGGGTGTGGTTCAGATCCGCGACCATGGCGGCGGCCTGGTAGGACGGCAGTCCGCCCTGGATGGCCTGTTCCTCACCCGTGAACGGGTTGACGAAATCATGGGCCTCGTCGGTCGAGCTGAAGCC
The DNA here is from genome assembly GCF_016817355.1 of Maricaulis parjimensis. Taxonomy (GTDB): domain Bacteria; phylum Pseudomonadota; class Alphaproteobacteria; order Caulobacterales; family Maricaulaceae; genus Maricaulis; species Maricaulis parjimensis. Next base: position 44,171 of record NZ_JADOTT010000001.1, on the reverse strand, counting down.
GACCGTCATCCGGGTCGCGCCGGCCACATGCCAGCTGGACAGCATGTAGGCACCGCCCGAGGCAAAGCCGAGGACCGGATTGACGCCGCCGGTTTCCGGGCGGTGATCGGAGAAGAGCTGGAAGCCGGACTGGCGGTTCAGCGCCAGCGCGCCTTCACCCATGCCCAGGCGCAGGCTGCGACCGGAGGCCGTGTCGGCAATCTCCAGACCGGCCTGGAAGGGCAGGTCCTGATTGGACAGGCGCTGATACGGGTCAGCCGCCGAAGCGAAGGCCGTGACCGTCAGATTGCCCGAACGGTCGACCAGGCGGCCGGTTTCCACCGTATCGGCGAATCCGGCTTCGCCGGAGCGGGCGCGCTCGGCCAGATAGATCTCCGTGATCGCTGCTTTCTGGCTCTCGCTCAGATCCGAGCTGGCCATCAGCTCATTATAGGAGACCTGGAAGTCGCGATAGGTCCAGCCCAGTGGCTCGTACAGGGTGATGGTGGCGTCCTGGGCGTGCACTTGCAGACGACCGGCGGAAACGCCGAGACGATTGATATTGCGCAGGCGGCCACGGGAATCGACGACATAGAGATTGCTGCCATCCAGCGGGCGCAGGGCCGCATCGACGTTCAGCAGACCCCAGCCATAGACTTCGTCGACGCCTTCGGCCCCCAGGTCCGTGGCCGAGCGCAACAGGACATCGGCCACATTATGGGCTTTCAGCCATTCCCAGCGTCCCTGCACCAGGGCGGCAGCCCCGGTCACCAGAGGCGCGGCAAAGGACGTGCCGGACAGGCGTGTCACGCCGCCCTCACCATCAGAGACCAGGATCAGCTCACCCGGTGCCACCAGGAAGCGGTCCATCAGGCGATTGCCGCGATAGCATTGCCCGTAGATCGTCAGGCAGGCCGTGCCCGGTGTGTTGGAGAAGCGCGAGATGCGGCCGTTCGGATCGACGGAGCCGACGATCAGCAGGTTGGAGGCATTCCAGACACTGCTCCAATCGACGTTTCGCGTCTGCGTGACGCCATCATTGCCGGCGGCAAAAACGAAGAGTGTGTCACCCGCCTGGCGGCGGATGCTGCGATCGGACAGGATGTCAGCCCAATCCTGGTGGAAGGTCCAGCCGGGCACACCCAGGGACATGTTGATGACGCTGGCATTCTGGTGAACCAGGGCCAGGACGCCTTCGCGGACATCATTCCAGTTCGAGGTCAGCGTTTCATCAAACGGATTATAGCTGATCAGCGTGCTCTCCGGCGCCAGGCCCATCACGCCCTGGCCGTCCATCGGCGCGGCGATCAGGCTGGCCACGGCGGCACCGTGATTGAAATTCATCCAGCTGGTATCGCCGCGCTGGGTGCGCACGGTGAGCAGTTCGGATGCGTCGAAGGAGAAGTCGAGCAGGCCGACAACCGTGCCATCGCCACCGCCGACGGATTGCGACAGGGCCGGGCTCCAATTGATGGCAGGCATCCAGTGGTCGACATGGTCGATCCCGGTATAGCCCATCAGGCCGTCATAGAAGTCCAGGAAGAAGCGCGAGCGGTCTTCGGCGCTGACACCGTCCAGGCTTTCCGGATCCGACGGGTCGAAACCGTATTTGGCCAGCAGGTCAGCCAGGAAGGCATCGCGGAAGCTGGAGCCGGTCTGCGCCTCGATGGCGGACCCGAACACGGCCTCGGCCTGGGCAAACATGGAATTGAGCTGGTCCGCCAGCGAGCCGTAATCGCCAGCCGAGCTTTCGCTGAAGGCGTCGATATCGCCCCAGAAGGCGCTGATATCACCCCAGAACGGACCGATATCACCCCAGAAGGGCGCGATATCGCCCCAGAAGGGATTAATGTCGCCATGGAAGGCTTCGATATCGCCGTGGAAGGCTTCGATATCCCCCCAGAAGGGATTGATGTCGCCATGGAAGGGGCTGATATCGCCGTGGAACGGGTTGATGTCGCCCCAGAAGGGATTGATGTCACCCCAGAACGGGCTGATATCGCCGTAGAAAGGATTGATGTCGCCGTGGAACGGATTGATGTCGCCATGGAAGGGCGAGATGTCGCCGTGGAACGGATCGATATCACCATGGAAGAAGGGATTGATGTCACCATGGAAGGGCAGAATGAAGACGCCGGAACTATTGTCCGTGTCCTCTGACTCCTGAGCCTGCGCGGCGCTCAAGCCTGTCACCGGCAGCAGTGCGGCTGTCAGTGCCAGTGCGGCGCTCGTTTGGCGAAGGTTCTGCTTCTTCGTCATGTCCCCAACTCCCTAATTCGGGCTTCGTCCCGACAAAGCCCTTTCTTGGGCGTACCGGGACAATCTGGGGCATTTGAGATAAGCAGTTGCAAATTTTCTTAGTTTCCAAACCCTTAACTTCCCCAATGGTTTCTCGGGGCTTAATGTCCGGTCCGGCGTGACCGGGGAAATGACGGGCAGAATTGGCGGATGAGTTGACCCAGTCCGATATGGATTTCGAGATTTTCTGCGCGGGCCCGCCGGGCCTGGAGGCGGAACTGGCCGGTGAAGTGGCGGCTTGCGGATTTGCGTCTCCGCAGAGCGTGCCCGGCGGCGTCGTGTTCCGCGGCGGCTGGCCGGATGTGTGGCGGGCCAATCTGTCCTTGCGCGGGGCGAGCCGCATCCTGGCCCGTATCGACAGTTTCCGCGTCGTTCACCTGGCCCAGCTGGACAAGCGGTCCCGCAAGGTCGACTGGGCATCGGTGCTGCGGGCCGACCAGCCGGTGCGGGTGGAGGCCAGCTGTCGCGGCTCGAAAATCTATCATGCGGGGGCGGCGGCCCAGCGCGTGGAAACCGCGATCCGGGAAGGCCTGGGCGCCCCCATTCAGGAGGACGCGCTGGTCACCGTGCGCGTGCGCATCGACAATAATGTCTGCACGATCAGCCTGGATACGTCCGGTGAGCTCCTGCACAGGCGCGGTTTCAAGGCGGAGGTCAACAAGGCCCCGATGCGCGAGAATTTGGCCGCACTCTTCCTGCGCGCTTGTGGTTATGACGGGCAGGAATCCGTTTTCGATCCGATGTGCGGCTCCGGCACATTTGTCATCGAGGCCGCAGAGATGGCGGCGGGCCTCTTGCCCGGCCGGGAGCGGCATTTCGCCTTTGAGCATTTGCGGACATTCGATGCGACGCAATGGGCAGGAATGAAAGCCGCCATGCCGGTCCGCTTGCCCGACCCGGTCTTTTGGGGCCAGGACCGGGATGCCGGTGCCATCCGCATGAGTGAAGCGAATGCCGAACGGGCCGGATTGGCGGCCTGTACGCATTTCCAGACCGGGGATGCTCGCGCACTGGTCCGCCCGGACTTGGAGCCGGGTCTGGTGATCATCAATCCGCCCTATGGGGCCCGGATCGGTAACCGGAAAGCGCTGATGGGACTCTATAATGCGCTGGGCGTCGGTTTGAAGAAGTCCTTCTCCGGCTGGCGCGTGGGTCTGGTGACCAGTGATGCGGCCCTGGCCCGCGCGACTCGCCTGCCGTTTTTGCCGCCCGGGCGTCCGGTGGATCATGGCGGTTTGAAAATCCGGCTCTACCGGACCAACGCTCTGAGCTGAGCTTTCTGAGAGCTATCCTTCAAGTATAGCAGGACTCGCAAGCGTATGTTGCGCTGCAGCAAGCAAAAATTGAAAAAGCAATTGCCACCGGTGTCATTGTTGTGCAGTCTGCGGCTCATCCAAGCTGCCGGCATCGTCTCTGTGTTTGTTACTCCATTTGGGAGTGGATGCCCGGGACCGAAAATGCTACCGGTGTCATAAGCGACATCGGTTCCGGTGGCTCAGGATCGGAACAGACCAGCGGACCGGAAACCGGCCGCATGCGGGGAGGACATTATGAAAACTACCAAGACGCCGACAGGCAAATTGCGCCTTTTGACGGGCTGCGCCATGGCCAGCCTGGTCATGGGGACCGCCCTGGGCAGTGCCGCTCAGGCGCAGGAAACCGACGACGTCGTGACCGTGACCGGCTTTCGCCAGTCGCTGGCCGCTGCCCTCGATGTGAAACGTGACTCCAACGGCGTGGTCGACGCCGTGGTTGCGGAAGACATCGCGGCATTCCCGGACCTGAACCTGGCTGAATCCATCCAGCGCATTCCGGGCATCTCGATCAATCGCGTGGCCGGTGAAGGCCGCCAGATCACGGTTCGTGGTCTGGGCGCCGACTTCACCCGCGTGCGCATCAACGGCATGGAAGCGCTGTCCACCACGGGTGGTTCGGACGCATCCGGCGGTTCCAACCGCGGCCGGGGTTTCGACTTCAACACGTTCGCGTCCGATCTCTTCAACGAGATCCGCGTCACGAAGACCACGTCGGCTTCCATGGATGAGGGATCGCTGGGGGCGACGGTCGATCTCTTCACGGCCCGTGCTTTCGATTACGATCCGGGCCTGACCGCGGCCTTCTCCGGCCAGATCGGCTATAACAGCCTGTCCGAAGAGACCAGCCCGCGTATTGCCGGCCTGGTGTCCTGGTCCAATGATGACCAGACCTTCGGCGCCAATTTGTCCATCGCCTACACCGACCGCACCATCATCGAGGAAGGCTTCTCCACGGTTCGCTGGGATGACGGCAATTTCAACTCCGTCAATGGCGCGGCCTGCCCGGCCGGTCCCGATTGCGCCGGCATCAATTCCAGCTCCCTGGTCTATCACCCGCGCATTCCGCGCTATGGCCGCCTGACCAATGAGCAGGAGCGCCTGGGTATCACCGGGGGTCTGCAATTCCGCCCGAGTGACAACACGACCGTCTCTCTGGATGCCCTCTATTCCAGCTTTGACGCGACGCGCACGGAAAACTTCCTGGAAGTCTTCATGCGCTCCCAGCAGGGCCGGTTCGACGTTAACAGCTTCACCGTGAACAGCGGTCTGAACATCATCGATAGCGGTAATTTCGATGTCAGCCCGAACTCTAACGGCACGCATCCGATCCGTTCGGAAGGACGTTATGACGAACTCTCCACCGAGTTCACCCAGTTCACGCTGAACATCGATCACGACTTCTCCGATCGCCTGCGCGGTAATTTTCTCGCCGGTACGGTTGAGTCCGAATTCGACAATCCGATCCAGACGACGATCCTGTTCGACGCCGTCGGTGTGGTGACGGGCTATGCCTACGACTTCCGCAATAACCTCCAGACGCCGTCGATTGATTTCGGTTCGCTGGATGTGACGGATCCGAGCCAGTTCGCCTTTACCGAAATCCGGGATCGTCCGCAGTCCGTGACCAATGGCTTCGACACTTTCGCCGGCAGCCTGGAATACGATCTCAATGACAGCTGGACCCTGTCCGGTGGGCTGAGCTTCAAGCAGTTCGACTTTGAAACCCAGGAAGCCCGCCGTGAGAGCACGAATGGTTCCATCGTCTGTAACCTGCCGGGCGTGTCCTGCCCGGTTGGCGCTTCGGGTCTGCCGATCACGTCGGGCCTCTACTCTGTCCTGACCGGTTTCGGTTCGGGCCTGGGCATGCCGAACGGCAATGACACGGCCTGGCTGGTTCCCAACATCCCGGCTGCGGCAGCCGCCGTCGGCATCTACTCGATCCCGGGTACGGTTCGGGCCGGCAATCAGCGCGCGGTGAGCGAAGAGGATCTGGGTGGTTTCATCCAGGCCGACTTCTCCGCCATGCTGGGTGATATCCCGGTGCGCGGTGATATCGGTGTGCGTTATGTGGAAACCACGACCACGGCGACCGGCCTGGTCAGCGGGACCGAAGTGACCGTCGAGCGCAGCTATGAAGACACGCTGCCCTCCTTGAACCTGGCCTTTGATTTCACCGACGAGATCGTGGTCCGCTTCGGGGCGGCCAAGGTGATGGCGCGTCCGTCCCTGGGCAATCTGACGCCGGGTGGTTCGCTGGACAGCTTCAACGGCCCGCCCTTCCGCTATAATGCCGGCAATCCGGGTCTCGATCCCTATCGTGCGACCACCTATGACGCGTCGTTCGAATGGTATTTCGCGGAAGAAGCCCTGTTCGCCGTCTCCATCTTCTACAAGGATGTCGACAGCTTCTTCACGAGCTCCCAGTCGGTGGAAGTGCCCTACAGCACGTCCGGCCTCCCGGCCAATCTGCCGCCGGCCTCCAGCCCGCTCTATAATCTGATCCAGGCTGGCGGTGACCCGCTCGTCGAGATCAGCCAGGTGTCGAATGGTGGCAGCGCCTCCATTCAGGGCTTCGAAGTCGCCTACCAGCAGCCCTTCACCTTCCTGCCGGGACCGTTCGACAATTTCGGCTTCCAGGGCAATTACACCTATGTCGACAGTGACGAGATCATCGGCTTCTCGCCGAACGCCTACAACGCCACCCTCTATTATGAGGATGACCGTCTGTCGGCGCGCATCTCGGCGGCTTACCGCGATGCCTATGTGACGCGGAATGCCAGCTCGAACGGCCGCAATGAGCGTGGCGTGGACTCGAGCTTCAATCTCGACTTCGCCTCGTCCTATGTCCTCAACGACATGATCGATCTCACCTTCGAGGCGATCAATCTGACGGACGAGTTCGAGCACCAGATCTATGACACCGGCAATCTGCCGAATGTCTATCACCACACCGGTACGGAATACCTGTTCGGTATTCGCGCCAGCTTCTGATCGGACTGACTTCCTCCGAGCGATGGGGCCTGGCAGGCATGGTCTGCCAGGCCCCTTTTTTATCCGCTTTCCGGACCGGAACCTGACTGAGGAGACACGCCATGCGCTACGCCCTGGGACTTGTTTTCATCCTGTTCTGCCTGCCCGCTGCGGCCCTGGCCCAGCATCGCGAGCCGGACGGGGAAATCGCGCTCTGGCCCAATGCTCCGGCACCCGGCAGCGAGGCTCTGGCCGGGCAGTTGGACGAGATCATCGTCGAGCGCAGTGAGGAGCCGGATGTGATCCGCGACCGCTATGTCGCGCAGATCACCCAGCCGCGCCTTCAGGTCTTCCGGCCGGACAATCCCAATGGTTCTGCCCTGTTGATGATCCCGGGCGGCGGCTATCAGCGCGTCGTGCTGGACAAGGAAGGCTATGAAAGCGCCGAGGCCCTGAACGAACACGGCGTGACGGTTTTCATCCTGATCTATCGCCTGCCCCATGAAGGTCATGAGAATGGCCGAGATGTCCCGCTGCAGGATGCCCAGAGGGCGATGCGGCTGATCCGGTCACAGGCGGTCGAGTATGACGTGGATCCCGGCCGCGTCGGCGTGATCGGCTTTTCCGCGGGCGGGCATGTCGCCGGTTCTCTGACCACGCGGTTTGACGCCGCGGTCTATGCGCCGCGCGATGCGGCAGATGCCCTGTCCGCCAAACCGCACGCGTCCATGCTGATGTATGCGGTGACGCGCCTGTCCGGGCCGGCCGTGCATGAAGGCTCGCGCGACCGGCTGGTGGGGCCGGAACCCTCCGCGGATGTGCTGGCGGTTTATGACATCGCGCAAGCGGCCCGCGCCGATGCGCCGCCGCTCTTCATCCTGCACGCGATCGATGACACATCCGTCCCCCTGCCCAATGCGATGGACGTGTTCACCGCCTTCCAGCCGCTGGGTGTGCCGACGGAACTCCATGTTTTCGACACGGGCGGGCACGGCTTCGGCATTCGCTACACGACGGGTCTGCCGGTCGCGGTCTGGCCGGATCTGGTGGCCGCCTGGATGGGGCGGCACGGGCTGATGGGTGAGGAGGCGGCGGCCGACTAGGCCGCCACCGCCTGGCTTTCCAGCCGCTCGACCAGTTTCACACCGGCCTGGGAACAGGTCAGGCTGCCGCCCAGATCCCCCGTCCACTCGCCGGCTTCGTGCATGGCATTCACCGCTGCGCGGACGCGTTTGGCCGCCTCGATCTCGTCCAGGCTCTCCAGCAATTGCGCCGCCGCCTCGATGGCGCCGAACGGATTGGCCTTGTCCTGGCCGGCAATGTCCGGCGCAGAGCCATGGATGGGTTCGAACAGGCCGGGACGCTGATCGCCCAGCGAGGCCGAGCCCAACAGGCCGATCGAGCCGGGCAGCATGGAGGCTTCATCGGACAGGATGTCGCCGAACATGTTCTCCGTGACCATCACGTCGAAGCTCGCCGGATGCCGCAGCATGTGCATGGCCGCCGCGTCGACATACATGTGGTCCAGCTCGATATCCGGGAAGTCGCGCTGGCCCATCTCGGTCACCACGGCCCGCCACAGTTTGGAGGTTTCCAGCACATTGGCCTTGTCCACCGAAGTCAGCTTGCCGCGGCGCAGGCGGGCCTGTTCAAAGGCGACCCGGGCGATGCGTTCGATCTCGGCGCGCGTGTAGGTGCATTTGTCGGACGCCTTGTCTTCGGTCCGCTCGCGCTCGCCGAAATAGATGCCGCCGGTCAGCTCCCGCACGATCAGCACATCCGTGCCGGCGACCAGATCGGGCCGTAGCGGGGATTTGTCGGCCAGGGCCGGATGCACGGCCGCCGGGCGCAGATTGGCATAGACACCCAGCGCCTTGCGCAGGGCCAGAAGCCCCATCTCCGGACGCTCCGGCGCGTGATCCCATTTCGGACCGCCCACCGCGCCCAGAAAGACCGCATCGGCGGACTGGCAGGCTTTCAGCGTCTTCTCGGTCAGCGGTTCGCCATACTGGTCGATCGAGGCACCGCCGAAGGCGCATTCGGTGAATTTGATGGAGAAGCCCGACAGGGAAGCGACATGGTCCAGGACGGCGCGGGCCACCTGGGTGATTTCTGGACCGATCCCGTCACCGGGCAGAAGCGTAATCTTGTAAGTCATGCGTGTTGTTTCTCGTAGGCGTCGATGGCGTCGGACTGCGCTGTCAGGAAGCCGAGCGGGTCCGTGCCTTCCATCAGGCAATGCTTGGCAAAGGGTTCGATCTCGAACAGGAAGCTGGGACCATTGCCCAGTTTCACGCTCTGATTGGCCAGGTCGATCTCGATCTCGACATCGGGATGCGCCATCAGCCAGTCATGGGCTTCCGGCGGTGCCACGATGGGCACGAGGCCGTTCTTGGCCGAGTTCGAGCGGAAAATATCGGCGATCTCCGAGGCGATCACGGCGCGGAAGCCGAAATCATAGAGCGCCCAGGGGGCATGCTCGCGCGAGGAGCCACAGCCGAAATTGCGCCCGGCCACCAGAACCTTGTGCGTGCCGGTATCGAGCGAATTGAGCGAGACATTGTCCAGCGGCTTGCCGTCACTGTCATAGCGCCAGTCATGGAAGGCCAGCTTGCCCAGACCCTCACGCGTGGTGGTTGTCAGGAAACGGGCCGGGATGATCTGGTCGGTATCAATGTCTTCCTGATCGATCACGAAAGTGCGCGACGTCAGGGTGTTGAATTGCTCAGGCATGGGCCGGCTCCGTCAATGTGGCGGGGTCGATAACATGGCCCGCAATGGCCGAAGCCGCCGCGGTCGCCGGAGAGGCCAGCACGGTGCGGGCACCGGGGCCCTGACGGCCTTCGAAATTGCGGTTCGAGGTCGACACGATCAGCTGACCCGGCTCACCCTTGTCGCCATTCATGGCGATACACATGGAACAGCCCGGCTGGCGCCATTCGGCCCCCGCCGCGATGAAGATCTGGTCGAGACCTTCCTCTTCGGCCTGGGCCCGCACAGCCACCGAACCGGGGACGACCAGGGCGCGAACGCCCGCGGCGACTTTCCGGCCGGACATGATCACAGCGGCCGCGCGCAGATCGGAAATCCGCGAATTCGTGCAGGAACCGATGAAGACCTGGTCCACCTTGGCGCCCGAGACCGGCATGCCGGCCTCGAACTTCATGTAGTTGAGCGCCTTGGCGTGGGAAGCCGAACGCGCGTCCGGTACCGGTGCATCGATCGCGATCCCGGTATCCGGGGCTGTGCCCCAGGTGACCATGGGCCGGATCTTGGCGGCGTCGATCATGACTTCCTTGTCAAAATGCGCACCCGGATCGCTGCGATAGTCCGACCAGGCCTCGACCGCCTTGTCCCAATCCGCACCGGAGGGCACGCGCTCGCGGCCTTTCAGCCAGGCGAAAGTGGTCTCGTCCGCAGCGATCATGCCGGCGCGGGCACCGGCCTCGATCGACATGTTGCAGACCGTCATCCGGCCATCCATGTCCAGCGCCTCGATGGCCGAGCCGGCATATTCGATCACACAGCCCGTGCCGCCATCGACGCCGATCTCGGCGATGATGGCGAGAATGATGTCCTTGGCACTGACGCCGGGAGCGGTTTCACCCTCGACATTGATGCGCATGGATTTCGGCTTGCGCTGCAAAAGGCACTGCGTCGCCAGGACATGGCCGACCTCGGTCGTGCCGATGCCGAAGGCCAGCGCCCCGAAAGCGCCATGCGTGGCGGTATGGCTGTCGCCGCAGACAATCGTCATGCCGGGCTGGGTCGCGCCCAGTTCCGGACCGATCACATGGACCACACCGCGATGCGGGCTGTCCCAGCCATGCAGGGTGATGCCCTGGGCCTGGGTATTGGCCTGCAGGGTTTCCACCTGATTGCGGGCCGCTTCGGTCGCATAGGGCGGAGTTTCGCCCGGCGCAAAGTCCAGCGTCGGCGTGGCATGGTCGATCGTCGCCAGTGTCCGGTCTGGACGGCGCACTTTCAGACCGCGCTCGGCCAGTACGGAAAAGGCCTGCGGCGAGGTGACCTCGTGTACCAGGTGAAGATCGATATAGAGCATGGCCGGCGTGTCCGGCGTCTCGGCTCTCACCAGGTGTGCGTCCCACAGTTTTTCAAACAGGGAACGCGGCGCCGAAGCTGCATCCTCAGGCGACATGCTGGACCTCCATCGATCCGTCTGCGACCGGCTGCAGCCAGTTCCAGCGGTCCGGCGTTTCGCCGGTGAACAGGCCGAAGAAGCGTTCCTGCATTTTCTCCGCAATCGGGCCGCGGCCGCCACAGCGCACGACATGACCGTCAACCGAGCGGACCGGAGTGATTTCCGCAGCCGTGCCGGTGAAGAAGATCTCTTCGGCGACATAGAGGCTCTCGCGCGACAGGGTCTGTTCGCGCACATCATAGCCTTCCGCTTCGGCCAGCTTGATCACCGAGTCGCGGGTCAGACCGGACAGGATGGAGGCCGAGGTCGGGGGCGTGCGGATGACACCGTCGGAGACGACGAAAATGTTCTCGCCAGCGCCTTCGGAGACCAGGCCGTTCACGTCCAGGCCGATGCCTTCGTCAAAGCCGCGCGAATGCGCTTCATGGCTGATCAGAACGGAGGACAGATAATTGCCGCCAGCCTTGGCGCCGGTCGGGATCGTGTTCGGGGCCGCACGGTTCCAGCTGGAAATGCAGCAATTCACGCCCTTGGACAGGGCGTCCTCGCCCAGATAGGCACCCCAGGGGAAGGCGGCGATATTGACGTCGACCTTGGAATCCTTGCCCGGCAGAACGCCGATCCCGCCATAGCCGAAGAAGGCGATGGGGCGGATATAGGCATCCTTGAGGTGGTTCGAGCGGATCACCATGCGGCAGGCCGCTTCCACCTCTTCCTGGGTGTAGGGGATGGGCATGTGGTAGACTTTGGCACTGTCGAACAGGCGCCGGATATGGTCGGACAGGCGGAAGATCGCCGGACCATTGGGCGTGTTGTAGCAGCGAATGCCTTCAAAGACGGACGTGCCGTAATGCAGGGCGTGGCTCAGGACATGGGTTTGGGCCTCATGCCAGTCGATCAGTTCGCCATTGCGCCAGATGAAATCGGTTTCTTGAATAGCCATGATAGGTGTCCTGGTCAGACGGCCTGAGCCGCTTGTGTGTTCTGGGAGTCGGCTTTGGCCTTGGCCTCGCCACGATCAAGAGTGAAGAGAAGGGCGTCGATGGCCGCGGTTACGATGTCGGGGCCGCGGGCCCGGCCGGTAAAGCGCCGCCCGTCGATTTCCACCTCGATATCGGCCACGAATTCGCGATGGCCCTCATGCGTGCGAAGGCGCGTTTCCAGGCTGATGACATCGGTTTTGTAGCCGGTGATCCGTTCCACCGCCGCAAAGGCGGCGGCCACCGGGCCATCGCCGGAGGCAATGTCGGAGATGCGGCCGCGCGTGGGGTGTTCCAGCTCGACGCGGGCAAACTGCTTGGGCTTGCGGCCGGCCGTGGTGCGCAGCTCCGTGCGCAGCACCGTCCATTGCGAACCGGAGGCCGAATAGCCCTCCATGATCGCGGTCAGGTCGGCATCATTGATCTCGCCATGTTCGTCGGCTGCCGCCTTGAACTGGGTGAAGATGCGCGACAGCTCGTCCGGACCGGGCGCATAGCCCAGCTGAGTCAGGCGCTGGGACAGGGCGTGCTTGCCCGAATGCTTGCCCAGAACCAGCGACGAGCCGGGAGCGCCAACGCTTTCCGGGGTCATGATCTCATAGGTGCGGCGGTCGGCCAGCATGCCGTGCTGGTGGATGCCGGCCTCGTGGGCAAAGGCATTCTTGCCGACGATCGCCTTGTTCGGGGCGACGGCGGTTCCGGTGATGCGGGACAGGCGCTGGCTGGCCGGCCAGATCGCATTGGCCTGCGCATGGCTGACAGCCGGGAAGATGTCGGCGCGGACATTCAGCGCCATGATGATCTCTTCCATCGAGCAATTGCCGGCGCGTTCGCCAATCCCGTTCAGGGCACATTCCACCTGGCGGGCGCCCGCTTTTACGGCGGCCAGGGAATTGGCGACGGCCAGGCCCAGATCGTCATGGCAGTGCGCGGAGAAGATCACATGCTCCGGCCGCTCGACCTGTTCGACCAGCATTTTGAAGACCTTGTAGATCTCGTCCGGCTCGGAATAGCCGACCGTGTCCGGTACGTTCAACACGTCCGCGCCGTTCGCGGCGGCACAGGACAGGGCTTCCACCAGGAATTCCGGTTCGGTGCGCAGCGCGTCCTCGGCGGAAAACTCGATCTCGTCGAAATAATCGGCCGCATGGTTCAGCGTGCGCTCGATCGCCATCAGCACTTCGTGCCGGGACATTTTCAGCTTGGCTTCGCGGTGGATCGGGCTGGTCGCCAGGAAGATGTGGGCGCGCTTGCGCTGGGCCGGCTCCAGGGCATAGGCCGCGGCGTCGATATCCTGCTCATTGGCCCGGGCCAGGGAGCAGATCGTCGGGCCGCGCACTTCATCGGCAATGCGGCGGATGGCTTCGGCATCGCCGGGGGAGGCGGCAGCAAAGCCGGCTTCCATCGTATCGACGCGGATGGCGGCCAGCATGTGGGCCATTTCCAGCTTTTCGCCGGGCGACATGGAGAAGCCCGGAGCCTGTTCACCATCGCGCAGCGTGGTGTCGAAAATCCGCAGACGGTCCGGCTGCGGCGTGGTGATCGGGGTCAGATTCGGGGCGGACATGCCTGGCTCCATTGATGGGGGGCATGCGCGGCCTGGCTGGCCGCGGCAATTTCCGGGGTGAAGATGGCGCGGACATCGACCAGCCGGCCGATCTGGCGGGACAGGATGTCCGGATTGCGCACGCCATCGCGCGCCGTCAGGCGCATGGTCACGGTGGCGAACCCGTCACGGGCTTCGCTTTTCTCGAACGTGGCGATGGTGAAACCGCGACGCTCGACAAGGCCGATAAGACGCATCAGGGCGCCTTCGGTTTCGGCGAGTTCAACGCACAGCGTATCGAACATGTCTCAGTCCTCCATCATGTCGGCATTGGATGCGCCCGGCGGCACCAGCGGCCAGACGTTTTCACGCGGGTCGATCAGCACATGGGCCAGGATCGGGCCCCGCGAATTGAGCAGGCGCTCGATGGCACCGGGCACTTCTTCACGGCTGTGAACGGTGAAGGCCTCGATGCCGAACGCGTGCGCCACTTCGGCGAAGTCGGGATTGTCGTAGAGGTCAATCTCGGAAAAATTCTGGTCGAAGAAATATTCCTGCCACTGGCGCACCAGGCCCAGGGAGGCATTGTCCAGCAACAGGATCCGGATCGGCACGCCATAGCGGCGGGCGGTCGCCAGCTCCTGGATATTCATCATGATCGAGCCATCACCGGTGATCGTGACGACTTTTGAATCCGGGCGTTCCATGGCCGCACCGATCCCGGCGGGCAGGCCATAGCCCATCGCGCCCAGACCGGCAGAGGTCAGATGCGCTTCCGGGCGGGCAAAGCGGCAATGCTGGGCCACCCACATCTGGTGCTGGCCGACATCGCAGGCGGCGACGAAATCATCTCCGGCCGCTTCGGACAGCTGTTTCAGCATGGCTGGCGCATAGACGCCATTGCCCGGCGCGTCATAGCGGAATTCATGGCGCGCCTTGCGGTCGCGGCATTCTTCACGCCATTCGGTGATGTCCAGATAGCCCGGATCCATCCGGTCCAGCGCGTCGGCGATATCGCCGGCCATGGCGACATCGGCGGCGCGCAGCTTGCCGATCTCGGCGCTGTCCAGGTCCATGTGGATGATGCGGGCGCCTTGGGCAAAACTGTCCAGTCGACCCGTGGCCCGGTCATCAAAGCGGGCGCCGCAGCAGATCAGCAGATCGCACTCGTCCACGGCGACATTGGCGGCGCGGCCGCCATGCATGCCCAGCATGCCCAGATAGTCCGGCGCGTCCGGATGCGGACAGCCCAGGCCTTTCAGCGTGGCAACGGCGGGGATGCCGGTCCGGTCCATGAAGGCGCGGACGGCATCAACGGCACCGCCCAGGGCGACACCGCCGCCAATATACAGGACGGGGCGCTTGGATTGGGACAGCAGGGCTGTCGCCGCATCGACATCAGCTTGATCGGCGCGGGACGGCCCTGCTGTGGGCCGAGACACTGGGGGTAAGGTGGGGTACGCCTCGGCTTGAAGGATATCCTTCGGCATGTCGATCAGCACCGGGCCGGGGCGGCCCGATTCGGCAATGTCGAAGGCTTCGGCGATCAGTTCCGGGATGCGTTCGGCATCGCGGATGATGATCGAGTGTTTCACGACCGGCATGGACATGCCGAACACGTCCACTTCCTGGAAGGCATCCGTGCCCATCAGGCCCGACGGGACCTGGCCGGTCAGGATGACCATGGGAACACTGTCCATATAGGCATTGGCGATGCCGGTCAGCAGATTGGTGGCGCCCGGACCCGAGGTCGCCATGCACACGCCGGCCTTGCCGGTCAGGCGCGCCTGGGCATCGGCAGCAAAGGCCGCCGCCTGCTCATGACGGACCAGGATGTGTTTCAGCGACGAGCCGGTCAGCGCGTCATAAACGGGCATGATCGCCCCGCCCGGATAGCCGAATACCCGCTCCACACCCAGGGCTTCCAGGGTGCGCACGACAGCATGCGCCCCGGTCTGCTTGGGCTGGGCTGCGGCCGACGGCGTGTCGGTATGGGGATCGGTTGCGGGCAGGGCGGTCATGATACGCTCGGGTCTTTACTGATTGGCGCCGGGCTGCAGCCACGGCATGTCGGCGCGCAGGGCGGCACCGGTTTTCTCGATCGGATGTTCCAGATCCTTGCGCAGCAGGGCCTGGTATTGCGGCTTGCCGGCCTGGTTCTCGGTGATCCAGTCGCGGGCAAACGTGCCGTCCTGGATGTCCTTCAGAACTTCGCGCATGCGTTCCTTGGTCTCTTCATTGATGACGCGGGGACCGGAGCGCAGATCGCCGTAAATGGCGGTCTCGGAGATGAATTCATGCATCTTCGCCATGCCGCCCTCATAGAGCAGGTCGACGATCAGCTTGAGCTCGTGCAGGCATTCGAAATAGGCGACTTCCGGCTGGTAGCCGGCTTCCACCAGCGTTTCGAAACCGGCCTGGACCAGCTCGGTGGCGCCGCCGCACAGCACGGCCTGCTCGCCGAACAGATCGGTCTCGGTTTCCTCGGCGAAATTCGTCTCGATCACGCCGGCCGTCGCACCGCCGATGCAGGCCGTGTAGCTCAGCGCCATTTCGCGGGCCTTGCCATTGGCATCCTGGTGGATGGCGAACAGGCAGGGCACGCCGCGGCCGATCTCGTATTCGCGGCGGACCAGATCACCCGGACCTTTCGGTGCGACCAGGATGACATTGATATTGTCAGCCGGGTTCACGCGGCCGAAATGCACGGAGAAGCCGTGGGCGAACAACACCGTGTCACCGGCGTCCAGATTGGGAGCGACCATCTCGCGATAGACTTCCTCATGGGACATGTCCGGCGTCAGGATGGCGATCAGATGGGCCGCCTTGGTGGCCTCTTCCGGGGTCGCCGTTTTCAGGCCGTCAGCCTGGGCTTTCTTCTCACCCGCTCCGCCCGGACGCACGCCGACGATCACGTCGCAGCCGCTATCCTTCATGTTCATGGCGTGGGCGCGGCCCTGGCTGCCATAGCCGATCACCGCAATCGGTTTGGACTTGAAAGCGGTGGTGTCGACCTCAAAGGCAGCGCGCTTGGGGGCCGGGGTGGATGCAGACGCGGTCATGCGTTGATCTCCTGCTTGGATGCTTGTGTATCGGATGAAGAAGGGCCGGCCGGCGCAGACGCACCGGTCGGAATGGTGACGGCACCGCGCGAGGCCGAAGAGACCAGCGCGGCATATTTGGCGAACACGCCGCCAATGGATTTCGGTTCCGGGCGCACCCAGCTGGCGCGGCGCGCGGCCAGGTCGGCCTCGACATCGATGCGGCGTCCGGCCACGTCGATGCGGATCATGTCGCCTTCCTCGATCAGGCCGATCGGGCCTCCGGCAGCCGCTTCCGGGCTGACATGGCCGATCACGAAACCCTTGGAGGCGCCGGAGAAGCGGCCATCGGTGATCAGGGCGACATCCTCGGACAGGCCCTGGCCGACCAGGGCTGCCGTGACGCCCAGCATTTCACGCATGCCGGGACCGCCCTTGGGGCCCTCATTGCGGATGATGACGACATCGCCGGCCTTGATCCTGTTGGCCTCGATCTCGGCAAAGGCCGCTTCCTCGCTCTCGAAGACACGGGCCGGGCCGGAAAATTCCGTGCGCGAATGGCCGGACAGTTTCAGGGCCGCGCCCTCCGGTGCCAGATCGCCGTACAGGATGCGGAAGCCGCCATCCGGCTTGACCGGATTGTCGACCGAATAGATCACGCGCTGGTTCTTGGACTCGACCGCTTCGGCGGCTTCCTCGAACAGGGAACGGCCGGTGACGGTCGGCGTGTCGGTCAGCAGGCCGGCTTCGACCAGGCGCTGGAAGAACAGGCGCGTGCCGCCGGCCAGGAACATGTGGTGCGCCAGGAAGCGGCCGCCCGGCTTCAGATCGGTGATCACCGGCGCGATTGCGGACACTTCGTCGAAAATGTCGATGGAGAAGGGCTCGCCTGCCTCCGCCGCGATGGCCGCCAGGTGCAGGATGGCATTGGTCGAACCGCCCGAGGCCGAGGCCGCGATCGCGGCATTGCGCAGCGAGGCCTGGCTCACATACTGGCGCGGACGTGTGCCCGACTTGGCCAGTTCCACGGCCAGCTTGCCACAGCGCGCGGCGGCGGCGGGCTTGTCCGGGTGCGGGGCCGGGATGTCGTTCACACCCATCGGCGAGAAGCCCATCACGGACAGGATGGTGGCCATCGTATTGGCGGTGAACTGGCCGCCACAGGCGCCGGCACCGGGGCAGGCGGCCTTCTCGACATCCTTCAGGCCTTCATCGTCCAGCGTGCCGGCAGCATGGGCACCGACGGCCTCGAACACGTCCTGGATCGACAAATCCTTGTCGCCCAGACGGCCCGGCATGATCGTGCCGCCGTACAGGATGCAGCCCGGCACATCCATGCGGGCCAGCGCCATGGCTGCGGCCGGGATGGTCTTGTCGCAACCGACCAGGATGACAACGCCGTCCAGGCAATGGCCGCGCGTGGCCAGTTCGATGGAGTCGGCGATCACTTCGCGGGAGATCAGCGAGGCGCGCATGCCTTCCGATCCCATGGAGATGCCGTCGGACACCACGACCGTGTTGAAGTCGACCGGATGACCACCGGCTTCGCGCACGGCTTCGCGCACGGGCTCGGCCAGGTCGGCCAGGTGCATGTTGCACGGCGTCACCGTGGTCCAGGTATTGATCACGCCGATCATCGGCTTGTCGAAGTCTGCGTCTTCCATGCCGGTGGCACGCAACATGGCCCGGGCGGCGGCGCGGGCCGGCCCCTGGGTAATGGCGTCAGAGATTTTCTTCGGTGTGTCGGTCATCAAGATTTCCGTGAAGGCAAAACGAAAAACCCCGCTCCGTGATCGGGAGCGGGGCTTTTTCGTGTCTGCCTGGACTGTCGGTCCCTTTTTGGCAGGCGCTTACGCCACTCCCGTTATGGAGCTGGTAATAAGGAGTACAAGTACGAGAAGGAGGAGGCCGAGCTCGAGCACCCGCACGCCCTTCGGGGCGGCGGCCGGCGTGGCCAGCAGGGTGATCGCGTTGGTCGGCATGACGGTGTGTCCGTGTTCCTATTGCGCTGCAACGTGACTGGAGATGGTAAAGATTGCAACCCCCGTTTTGGAAAATTACTGCAGCGCGGATGCGGAAAGTGAATATCGTGGCAAAAAAATACCGCGGGACGATGTTGTGAGCACGCTTATTCCAGTCAGGATTTCGGTGCCGGTTGATCCGGCCTACAAAAGGATTTCCGAATGGGGCTGATCCGCGTCCTCTGGCTGTTCGGCGGTGGGGTCTTTCTCGCACTTGCGGTGATCGGAATTCTCCTTCCGCTCGTTCCGACCACACCCTTTCTCCTTCTGGCCTGTTTCTGTTTCGCGCGCAGTTCGAAGCGCCTGCATGACTGGCTCGTCCATCATCCGCGTTTCGGACCGCTGATCCGGGACTGGCAGCTCTACGGCGCGATTCGTCCGCGGGCGAAGATCAGTGCCATCCTGGTCATGGTGGCGGCGCTATTGCTCAGTGTGCTGATAGGCCTGCGCCTGCAATTGATCCTGATCCAGCTGCTCTGCATGGCTGCTGCAGCGACCTTCATTCTGACCCGTCCGAACGGTCCGGCGCGGGACAAAAGCTGAGCCGCGGTTCAGCTTGCTCTCATTTCGAGCAATTTGTCTCAATATCGAGCAAGCCAATTGGCGCGGTAAAAATATGCAGGAATCCGGTTGACCCATCCGCGGCCAGCGTCCGGAGATTTCCCCGCGGCATCCGATCATGTCGCGACTCTGTGGATTGAACTGCTGGCGGCTGCGGCCGCCAGCTCTTTTCTCCGAAGTTGGAAGTTTGTTGCATAAAGCGGGTGAAAATTCGGTGAATGTGGTGTTTGCTTCCCGATTTAATGGCGTCTGAGAAATTTGTTGCAGCGCAACACGGGCCGTCATAAAGTCGTCAAACCAAGAGCCGCAGCCATGCGGCCATCCACAGAGCGTGCTGATTGGGTCCGTCATCGCCTTCGGGTGATGCGGGTCAGGTGGTGTTTGCCAGGACGAATTCTGGCGTATTCGTGCACATTTCGTGCGCAGTCATCCGATCCCCTTTTTGAACTTCAAGTGGGCAACCCGGCTGGGGGGCTCCGCCTGCGGTGCGCGTGCGTGCTTCGCGGGTCCTAGGGACGAGTTGCCAGAGCGGGAGATCCCAATGATTGGCAAGACGAATATGCGACAAAAACTTTTGGGGGGCGCGCTGATCGCGCTTGCCACGGGGGCCCTTGTTTCCGGCTCGGCCAGCGCCGAGGTTTCGGAAGAGACCGCCTTCGTGTTCAACACACTTCTTTTCCTGATCGGTGGCTTCCTTGTGATGCTGATGGCCGCCGGTTTCGCGATGCTGGAAGTCGGCTTCGTGCGCACCAAGCACGCCGCAGCCATCTGTCTGAAGAATATCGCGCTCTACTCCATCGCCGGTCTGATGTTCTACCTGGTCGGCTACCAGATCATGTATGGCGGCGAGACGCCTTACTTCGGCATGCCGGCGATCTGGGGCCCGTCCGAGCTCGCCAGCGACGAAGTGATTTCGCTGGAGACCGGCTACGCGGCTGCGTCTGACTGGTTCTTCCAGATGGTGTTCGTCGCCACGGCGGCCTCGATCGTGTCCGGTACGGTCGCCGAGCGCGTCAAGCTGGGCTCCTTCTTCCTCTTTGTGGTCGTCCTGACCGCCGTGATCTACCCGGTCCAGGGTTCCTGGGAATGGGGTGGTGGCTGGCTCGATGCCCAGTTCGGCTTCTCCGACTTTGCTGGTTCCACGCTGGTGCACTCCACGGGTGGCTGGGCCGCTCTGGCCGGTGCCATCCTGATCGGTGCCCGTTCCGGCCGCTTCGGTCCGAACGCCACGCCGATGGTTCCGTCCTCCCTGCCGCTCGCCACACTGGGTACCTTCATCCTGTGGTTCGGCTGGTTCGGCTTCAACGGTGCCTCCCAGCTCGCCATGGGCTCGGCTGCTGACGCCGTGGCCATCTCGCAGATCTTCGCCAACACGAATATGGCCGCTGCGGCCGGTGTCGTGACGGCTTACCTGCTCTCGCTCGTCCTGGGCGGCGGCAAGGCCAATCTGGCTTACTGCCTGAACGGTGCCCTGGCCGGTCTGGTGTCCATCACCGCCGAGCCGCTGACGCCGACCATCCTGGAAGCCATTGCCATCGGCGCTGTCGGTGCCGTGATCGCCACCTTCGGTGCGAAACTGCTGGAAGCCGTGCGGATCGACGATGTCGTCGGTGCCATCCCGGTCCACCTGTTCGCCGGTATCTGGGGCACGATGGCGGTTCCGCTCACCAATTCCGACGCGACCTTCTTCGGTCAGGCTGTTGGTGTCGGAGCGATCGGTGCCTTCGTCTTCATCACCTCTTTCGTGGTGTGGCTGGTCCTGAAGATCACCCTGGGTGTGCGTCTGTCGCCGGATGCGGAAGTGGTCGGTGGTGACCTCTCCGAACTCGGTGCTCCGGCTGGTTCCATCTTCGCCTCTCCTGCTGAGGGAAAGGCGTAGGCCCCGGCCAAACAACGGGGATGACGGCTGGTGTAGCGGAGGCGAAGCCTCCCGCCGCACCGGCCGGCCAACCCGGGGCCGGTCCAGACGAACCCCAAGTCAAGTCAACGGAATTGAAACCTGGCAGGACTCGAATATCCAAACCCAGCCCAAGCCAGGGATTGAAATCAGCGCCGGTCAGTTTGAAGGCCACGGGACAACTCAGGTCCAGACCGACCGGCAAGCGCCTCTCAAGGGCGCCCAGATCCAACGAGGAGTAAAGTTATGAAAGCCAAAATCCTTACACTTGCCCTGGCCGCGGCGGCAGCAATGTCCGCTCCGGCTTTCGCCCAGATCGAAGGCAATATCGCCATCGGTTCCAACTATGTCTTCCGCGGCATTTCCCAGACCGGTGACGGTCCGGCCGTGTCCGGCGGCTTCGATGTCGCCACCGAGTCCGGCCTGTATGGCGGCGTCTGGGCCTCCAGCGTCGACTTCTCCGACGACACCACGCTGGAAATGGACTTCTACGCCGGTTATGGCTGGGAAGCCGGTGGCTTCGGCTTTGACACGGGCGTCATCTACTACGCCTATCCGGACAGCCCGGACGGTCAGAACTTCGTCGAAATCTACGGTGATCTGAGCCGCTCCTTCGGCCCGGTCGCCTGGGATATCGACATTGCCTACTCGCCGGAATTCTACGGTGAGATCGGTGAAGGCCTCTATGTCTCCACCGGTGCGGCCATCGAACTCGGCCCGGTCTCCCTGGACGCTCGCGTCGGCGCCAGCCGTTTCGACGACCTGCCGGCCGCCGATTACGAAGACTACCAGATCGGTGTTTCCGGCACGGTGTTCGAGAATGTTGGTTGGGACCTGCGCTACTTCAAAGCCTCTGATGGCGGCGATGACGGTTTCTTCGTCACCTTCTCGCAATCCTTTGGTGGCTGATTCAGCCACCTGACAAGCTCCGAGTGAGTGTGTCTCGCGTGTTATCGGGCCCGGCCAAGCCGGGCCCGATTTCGTTTGGCCTATTGCAGATTGATCCGGGTGATCCGGCCATCCGACCCGATTGCCCATCCGGTCCGGCCTGACGGTGCAAATGCGATGGCGTGGTGGCCGGGAAGATCCGGCCAGGGGGTCCAGATCTCGCCGCCATTGCGGGAAATGTCCGTGCCATTGGGGCCGGTCGCGATCAGGGCCGGCTCGGCCAGCGGGAAATTGGTCACGGAAGAGCGGTAGCCGCCGGGCGGTGCCAGCGGTGTTTCCCAGCTGTTTCCGCCATCATCCGACCAGGCCAGATTGCCGTCGGTCGCGTCCGGGTTCTGATAATCGCCGCCGGCGGCAATGAGTTTCTCTCCGGTATAGGTCAGGGCGAAAATGCCGGCGCCCGGCGATCCCGCCGCCATGGGCGTGTCCACCACATCCCATTCCGCACCAAACTCGCAGGTCCGCAGGACCCGGGCGATCTCGCCGCCGCCGGTTCCGATCCAGGCGCAGCCATCCGGCCCCACGGCAATGGAGGCGTTCGAGGCGGCAAAACCGGCTTCGCCCTCCAGGGGTTCCGGTGTGCCGGGAACCCGGGTCCAGCTGGCGCCACCATCCACGCTTCTCAAGATCAGGAAGCCGCCGGGTATCGGGTCGGAGAAGGCCAGGCCGATATCCGGGCTCCAGAAGGCCAGGCTGTCGAAAAAGGCATTGCCGGTCGGGTCCTCCCAGACCGGCTGGAAACTCTGGCCGCCATCGCGGGTCTCGAACAGGCGGGCGGGCTGACCGGCCGTGAAGAAGAGGGCGCGGTCTGCCGAGAAGCCGTGGACCGAGCGCAGGTCTGCGCCCTCGGCCGCGGCGATCGTGAAGACCGACCAAGTGTCTCCGCCATCAATCGTGCGCAGGACCTGGCCGTCCGGCGCGCCGATCCACACCACACTGTCGCTCACCACGGACAGGCCGCGCAGACTGGAGGTCACACCACTTTGCTGCACGTCCAGTGTCACGCCGGCCAGCGGATCGGCGGGTTGGCTGCAGGCGGTCAGGCCGGCCATGAGGCTGGCGCCCAGAAGGGCGGCGCGCAGGCTCAACGGTCCAGTCCCAAAAGGGCGCTGCTGTCGCAATGCCAGCAGGAATCCGCCCCGATCGGGCTGCCCGGCGGAATCGACGTGTCGGAAATATCCCCGGTTTCGCCGTCATCAATCAGGGCCAGGCCAGCCTCCACGGAGCGGGCCAGCCATAGTTGGTGCGCCGCTGCCGCGCCCCGGCTGCGGCGGCCCGGTTCCCGGCTGGCGATCACTTCCAGACGCTGACGGGCCAGGGCGGCGACTTCCGGCGCGCCTTGCGCTGCGAGGTCGAGCAATTGATCGGCATATTCCGTCTGGATCGCCGCGCGGACCGGCTGCAGGCGTTCCGCTTCATTGCGCGGTGCCGAGAAAATCTGTGCCTCGATCGCATCCAGCACTTCGCTGGCTGACAGCTGTTCCGCATCGCGTGCAGCCTGGTCGGCCATCCGCGCCATGCGGCCCGGTGACAGCATGGCCTCGAAGGAGATGCGGGCGGCGGCCGCTGCGGCGACGGGGCGTGAGAAAGCCGGATAGGCCGGCGAATCGAACAATTCCCGCGTGGCCGCCGCGTCATAATCAGCGAAGGGCGAGGGGGCCATCAGCGCCAGGGTGGAGTCGGAAATGTCCAGCGCTTCGGGTGTCAGTGTGGCGAGCAGGGCCGTCAGGGCGGCCCGCTGCGTGGCGGCATCGGTCGGCGTGATCCCGGCATTGATGTCGCCATTGCGCTCATAGGCGAAGTCGGCACCGCCCAGGGCGCTGGCCGCCGCTTCCACCTGGTAGCGGTGATAGAGATAGAGCGGCGAGAAGACATCGCGCAGGGAGCTGGTCGGCTGACCCTCAGCGAGAACCTGCGGGCCGAACCGGTCCAGCGCCGCGGCGCGGATGGCCATCGTCTCGGTCAGCATGGCCGTCGGGTCGGGCCCATTGTCCCAGAGATTGCCCAGGACGTGACCGGAATTATTGCCTCGGGCATGGCGGTCGGTGATGTAGTGCAGGCCTTGGGCGCGGGCGTCCGCCAGGATGGCTTCCAGGGCGGCAGCTTCGGTTTCGCCCTCGCCGAACTCGCCGTAGAGCCAGCGGATCGCGACGGAATCCCACTCGCCGATATCCGTGTCATAGGCCTGCGACAGGTCGAACGCGCCGCTGGCATCCATCGAGACCAGCGGGGCCGGGTAATCCATCACGGAGGCGCGGTCGGTGACGCTGGCCGCGAAATTATGGGCCAGGCCCAGCGTGTGGCCGATCTCGTGAGCGGAGAGCTGGCGGATACGGGCCAGCGCGATTTGCAGCGGATCATCAGCCGAACCACTGCCTGTCTCGGCAACGCCCAGCAGGCCCTCGAAAATCATCCGGTCCTGACGCACGCGCTGGCTGCCCAGGATGACATGGCCCTTGATGATCTCGCCGGTGCGCGGGTCATAGACTGAAGCCCCATAGGACCAGCCGCGGGTCTGACGGTGCACCCATTGGATGATGTTGTAGCGCACGTCCAGCGGATGGGCGCCCTCCGGCAGAAGTTCCACGCGGAAAGCGTCTTCATAGCCGGCGGCCTCAAAGGCCTGGGCCCACCAGTTTCCACCCTCGATCAGCGCATCGCGGATCAGCGGCGGTGTGCCGCGGTCCAGATAATAGACGATCGGTTCGACCACCGGTCCGCTTTCGGCCGACGGATCGACACGCTCCAGCCGGTGACGCAGGGCATAGGTGCGGCGTACCGGGTCGGTCAGCGGTGTTGCCATGTCATAGAAGTCGACACCGAAACTGCCGGCGCGCGCATCCGCCTCGCGGATTTCAAAGCCGGGTTCGGGCAGGGCGATAAAGGAGTGGTGCACGGTCAGCGTCACCGATTGCGGATCCGGCGTGACAGCGCGGACTTCGGAACCCGGATTGCTCGATTGCAGGGTGAGAAGGGCATCGATCTCGGTATTCTCGGGGAAGGAGAGGGCGGCATCCGTCAGCGGCGCACTGCGGCCCTGGTCGACGGAGAAACTGCCCTGGTCCGAACGCGAGAGCTGACTGGCCGTTCCGACCGGGTCACGCGTCAGGAAGCCGGACAGGTCGATCAGCACGCGGCCATCCGCTTCGGCGACGATATCCGTGCTCCAGATCACCGAACGGGCAAAGGACTGGCGGGTGGCATTGGCTTCGTCCGCTTCGGCACCGATGGCGCGATAGCCGGTATTCTCGAACTCCGCGAAGACTTCATCATTCACGCGGAAGAAACGCAGGATCTGGGAGTTCGTGCCCAGGCCCCGGTCCAGCCCGACCGGGTTGGAGCCCAGGCCGGAGGTCAGGCGGGCCGTATAGATCATCCGGCCCAGCGAACCGTCTTCCTGCGCGGCGAGTTCCACCAGGACCCGGCCATCCGCCTCATCGATCTGCAGCGGCAGGAAACCGTCGCGACGCTCCAGCTCCGCCGTTTCCGTGGCCCAGTCCTCGGCCAGTGCCGACGGGACGAATGAAAGCGACAGCGCACACGCCGCTGCGCGCCAGATCAAACCGGTTTTCATGGACAAGACTCCTGACCCCAAGACAGGCTCGCAGGCTATCGTCTGGCCCTCCCGGTGTCACGCAATCGCGGTGCGATCAGTCCAGCGCAATGACCTCGATGACCTCGCCCTTGTCCGCCGCCTGCGCACCGATCGTCCGGCGGATAAGCGCATTGGCGGTGACGAGCGTGGTGAGAATGGCGGAGTCCTGTCTGGGCAGCGGGGTGACGCAATTCTCGTCATCATTGCGGACGCCGCGAACATAGGTCTCGCGATCGCCATTGGCCGGCATTGTGGCCGTGAGTTTCATTAAAATGCGCGGTGTGTGCGGCGTTTCCCCACGCAGGATCCGGACCGCATTGCGCAGGACCAGGCGCGCCATGACCAGGGCTGAAACCGGATTGCCCGGCAGGCCGATCATCGCCGTGCCGTCCGGCATCATCGCGAACCAGGTCGGCTTGCCCGGACGGACCGCGATCTTCTCGAATTTCAACACGCCACCCCGGGCTTCGATCACCCGGCGCATATGGTCATGCTCGCCCACCGAAGCCCCGCCGACCGGCACGATCAAGTCCAGTTCCGGCGCCGTATCCAGCTTGTCTGCAATGGATTTCTCCGTGTCACCGGCAATCCCCAGATAGACGGGTTCCGCCCCCCATTGGGCGATCAGGGCCGACAATCCGCTGGTGATGGAATTGATGATCTGGCCGGCAGAAGGTGTCCGGCCCGGCTCCACCAGCTCGTCACCACTGGCCAGGATGCCGATCTTCGGGCGGCGGACGACCGGCACGGTGTCATGGCCCGACGCGGCGATCAGGGAGAGCGCATCCGGTGTCAGTCGATGGCCGCGCTCAAGCAGGAGCTGTCCGGTCTCAAAGTCTTGTCCGGCCTCGCGAATATGCGCCCCGGCCCCAGCAGGTTGGGCCGT
This sequence comes from Maricaulis parjimensis, assembly GCF_016817355.1. Lineage (GTDB taxonomy): Bacteria > Pseudomonadota > Alphaproteobacteria > Caulobacterales > Maricaulaceae > Maricaulis > Maricaulis parjimensis. The sequence continues at coordinate 17,971 of NZ_JADOTT010000001.1, read as the reverse complement.
GATCACACGCTCGCCATCGCGACGCGTGTTCTCCTGGATGATAATCTGATCCGCGCCTTCGGGCAGGACGGCCCCGGTGGAAATGCGCACCGCTTGACCCTCGCCCAGTCGGCCCTCAAACGCATGGCCAGCTGCCGATTCGCCGACCACAAACAGGCTGACCGTATGGCTGTTGAGGTCGGCCGAGCGCACCGCATAGCCATCCATCGCCGAGGCCGGGAAAGGCGGCTGGGTCAGCCGGGCCCGAACCGGTTCGGCGAGCACCTGCCCGTTCGCATCGCCCAAGGGGCAGGCGATCATCGGCAAGGGCGCGAGGGTTTGCTGCAGGATGGCGTGCGCCTGATCCAGGGTGATCATGAAGCGTCCCGATGGTAATCGCCGGACTTGCCGCCCTGTTTTTCTTCCAGCCGGACCGCGTCGATCTGCATGGATTTGTCCAGGGCCTTTGCCATGTCATAGAGGGTCAGCGCGGCCACCGAGGCGGCTGTCAGGGCTTCCATTTCCACGCCGGTCTTGCCGTCTGTGCGAACCTCGGCGCGAATCTCGAACACGCCGGTTTCGCCCGGTTCGACAGAGACGTGCACCTTGGTCAGCGGCAAGGGGTGGCAAAGCGGGATCAGGCTGGACGTCTGTTTCGCCGCCATGATCCCCGCCAGCTCGGCCGTATGGCGGGCATCGCCCTTGGGGCCATTGCCGTTGAGGACGGCCTCAAAGGCGTCAGCGCTCATCGAGATGCGGGCCGTCGCGACCGCCCGGCGCTGAGTGACAGGCTTGTCCGCCACATCCACCATGCGCACGCGGCCCTCTTCGTCCTGATGGGTCAGTCCGCTCATGCCAGATGCTCCGTCAGCCGGGGGAGGATTTCCACCAGATTGCAGGGTTTGTGCGCCGGATCGAACTCGGCTTTCAGGACGCCGTTCCACGCATCTTTCACCGCGCCCATCGACCCGGGAATGGCGAAGAGATAGGTGCCGCCGGCAATGCCGGCGAGGGCGCGTGACTGCAGGGTGGAAACACCGACCGATTGATAGCTGATCATGTGGAAGACCACGCTGAACCCGTCGATTTCCTTGTCCAGCAGGGGGCGGATGGCTTCAGGCGTCACATCGCGTCCGGTCAGGCCGGTGCCGCCGGTTGTGATGATGCAGTGGATGTCCGGATCAGCGATCAGGTCTTTACAGGCCTTGCGGATATTGGCCGCATCATCGGCAATGATGGCATGCGCCTTCACAGCGTGTCCGGCCGCGCTGATCTGCTCGCGCAGCCAGGGACCGGTCCGGTCGGTGGTCTCATCCCGCGTATCGGAAATGGTCAGGACGGCAAAGCCGAGTGCATCAGTCATCAAGCGTCCTCGCTTGCCAGTGTGTCGGTCCAGAAGGCGGCGGCCTCGCGATCCGTGTCGCGCGCTTCCACCCAGTGGGAGCCAGCTTGAGTGTGCACGCGTTTCCAGAAGGGGGCGTCGGTTTTCAGCATGTCGATCATATAGGCTGTGGCGTCCAGTGCCGCGCGGCGATGGGGGGCCGAAGCGGCCACGAAAACGATGACCTCGCCCAGTTCCATACGGCCGACCCGGTGATGGATGATGGCCTGGTGCAGGGACCATTGGTCCGCGGCGCTCCGGGCGATCCGGGTGAGGGCGTCCTCGGTGACGCCAGGATAATGCTCCAGTTCCAGCGCGACCAGGCCCGGTTCGGCCCGGACCTGTCCGGTGAAGCTCGCCACGCCGCCGCAATCGGCATCATCACCGGCCAGCCTGTCCAGCAAGTCGCCACAGGCAATCGGGAAGGAAGATACTGTCACCGTGATGCGCGCCATCTCAGCCCCCGGTGAAGGGCGGGCAGAAGGCCAGCGTATCGCCCGTTTCCAGTGCCACCGGTTTCGCCACGATCTCGTCATTGCGGATCAGGCGGATGGAGGGGTGTTCCAGCGCTTCGGCGGCCGGGTCGGCGGCGCGCAAATGGGCGGTGAGGGCTGCGCTGTCCGTGATCGTGTCCGGCAGGTCCAGAACGCATTCGCTCTGCCCCATCCGGTCGCGCAGGGCGGCCATATAGCGGATCGTGATCTTCATTCCTTCAGCCTCCCGTGCGGGCCATATTGCGCGAAACTGCAGGGGCCGCACCACGCCGGACATCGAATTCATGGCGTTCCGGCTTGGTCGCCATGGCCTGGTCCAGACAGGATTCCAGTCCGGCCAGCCCGTCCTTGCGATAGGCCGATTTGAGGTCGATCGCGCCTTCATGGCCCAGGCAGGTGTAGAGCTCGCCGGTACAGGTCAGGCGGACCCGGTTGCAGCCGGCACAGAAATTCGAGGTGAGCGGGGTGATGAAGCCCAGCCGGCCGCCCGTCTCCGCAATGCGGACATAGCGCGACGGGCCGCCCGTCCGGTCCGGCAGATCGGTCAGCGTCCAGCGTTCCGACAGTTTGTCGCGCACGGCGGTCAGGGGCAGGAATTGATCGGCCCGGTCCGTTCTCACATCACCCAGCGGCATGACTTCGATCAAGGTGGCATCGAAGCCTTCGCCATGCGCCCAGGCGATGAGGTCTGCCAGCTCGTCCTCATTCTCGCCCTTGAGCGCGACCGCATTGATCTTCACGGCGAGGCCGGCGGCTTTGGCGGCCGCAATCCCGTCCAGACAGGTCTGCAAGCGTCCGCCGCGCGTCAGCCGGGCATAGCGGTCGGCGTCCAGCGTATCGAGGGAAACATTGATCCGCTTGACCCCGGCCCGGGCAATCCGCTCGGCCAGCCCGGTCAATTGCGTGGCATTGGTGGTCAGGGTCAGCTCGTCCAGATCCGAGCCGACATGCCGGCCCAGATGTTCGATCAGTTGCACCACGTCGCGGCGCACCAGGGGTTCGCCGCCCGTGATCCGGATCTTGCGGACGCCGCGTGCCACGAAGTGTTCCGCGATCGCGCTGAGTTCCTCAAGCGTCAGCAATTGCGCCTTGGGCAGGAAGTCCGGCCGCTCGGCCATGCAATAGACACAGCGCAGGTCGCACCGGTCCGTCACCGACAGGCGCAGATAGCGGATTTCCCGCCCGAACCGGTCGATCAGTGGGCGTGTCTGGGTTGATGTCAGGCTTCCGTCCAAGCCGTCAGCTCCTCGCAGGTGATGCACGGGACCGGTTTCGGTTCCGCCTTTCGACAAATCTAGACGGGCCGGGGTCTGAAATCGATGCCACCTCACGGAGGTTTGCGCAGGGGTGATCGTGGCAGGCGAAACGATCCTCCGGTGGCCAGACCGTGTCTGGCAGCATCCACGTGCCGTTTGCGGATATGCGGGACGATGTCCGGTCAGTTCTTTTGCGGGCACGGATTCGTTGTGTTGCATCGCGGTGGAACGGGTGGGATTGAAAGAGTAATTCGTGCTGTCCGCTCGATATTTCAGCTAATTTCGCGCAAATAGATTCTGCAATACACACTATTGCGGCAAAATGTACCAATATCACCGCAGTGCTCCGTCTTGTGCAGACGCGAAGACTGTGCTGGATTGTCGCGCTCGCGAACCAGGAGGAGAGCGGATTGCTTAGATTTGTGGATATCGACCAAGCCTACCCGGAGAAGCGTTCTGAGACGGAACGGCGCAAGGATTTCAAGGAAATCTATCGCCCGTTCGACCCTCAGAAAGCCGCCGGCCAGGCGTCTCGGTGTTCGCAATGCGGCATTCCCTTCTGCCAGTCGGGTTGCCCGCTGCAGAACAATATTCCCGACTGGCTGATGCTGGCCGGCGAAGGCCGTCTGCGCGAGGCGTATGAGACTTCCGCCGCGACCTCGACCATGCCGGAAATCTGCGGCCGTATCTGCCCGCAGGACCGTCTGTGCGAAGGTTCGTGCGTTATTGAACAATCCAAACACGGCGCCGTGACCATCGGCTCCGTGGAGCAGTACATTACCGATACGGCCTGGAGTGAAGGCTGGGTCGAGCCGATCAAGGTGGGCCCGGCGCGCGGCGCGAGTGTCGGGATTGTCGGCTCCGGACCGGCCGGCCTGGCCGCGGCTGAGCGCCTGCGTGAAGCCGGGTTTGAGGTGACCGTTTATGAGCGGTCCGATCGCGCCGGTGGTCTGCTCATGTATGGCATTCCGGGCTTCAAGCTCGACAAGTCTGTCGTCCAGCGCCGTCTCGACCGGCTCACCGAGGGCGGGGTCGAATTCAAACTCAATTTCGAAGTGGGACGCGATGCCAGCCTGCCGGAATTGCGTGAAAAGCATCATGCCGTCCTGCTCGCGACCGGCGTTTATGCTGCGCGGCAACTGACCTGCCCGGGATCCGGTGATGGCGTGATCGCTGCGCTGGATTATCTCACCCGCTCCAACCGGGATGATCTGGGCGATGTCCGCGACAATGATCCGACGCTGAATGCCGAGGGCAAGAATGTCGTCGTGATCGGTGGCGGTGACACCGCGATGGACTGCGTCCGCACCGCGATCCGCCAGGGCGCGAAATCCGTGACCTGCCTCTATCGCCGCGACCGCGAGAACATGCCGGGGTCTGCCCGCGAAGTGAAACATGCCGAGGAAGAGGGGGTCGTGTTTGAATGGCTGGCCTCGCCGCTGGCTGTGCTCACCAAGGGTGAAGCCATCCAGGCTGTCCGGGTCCAGGGCATGCGCCTGGGCGCACCGGATGCCTCCGGCCGCCGCGCGCCCGAGCCGGAGCCGGGCCGTACCTTCGACGTGGCCGCCGACATGGTGGTCTCTGCCCTGGGCTTCTCGCCGGAAGACATTCCGGAAGCCTTTTCTGCACCCGACCTCTCCGTCCATCGCGACGGGCGTGTGGAAGGCGACACCGCGACCAAGATGACCAGTCTGGACGGAGTTTTCGTTGCGGGCGACCTGCATCGGGGCGCTTCGCTGGTGGTGTGGGCGATCCGCGACGGCATGGATGCCGCCCGGTCCATCACCTCCTACCTTGATAATCGACTGCAGGTTCTGGGAGCAGCCGAATGACCCAACAATCCTGGAACAAGGCCAAGGTTCAGGCCGGTTTGAATACGCTGGAAGCGTCCGGTCTGTGGCGCCCCGAGGACGAACGCGATGCCTGCGGTGTCGGCCTGATCGCCGACATGAAAGGGCAGGCCCGCCGTGAGATCGTCGAGCTCGCCATTGATGCGCTCAAGGCTGTCTGGCACCGCGGTGCCGTGGATGCCGATGGCAAGACGGGTGATGGTGCCGGCCTGCGTGTCGGCGTGCCCCAGGCCTTCTTCAAGGCCGCTGTTGCCCGCACCGGTCACGAGCCGGAGCGCGGCGATGTCATCGTCGGCATGGTCTTCCTGCCGCGGACCGACTTTGCCGCCCGCGAGCGCGCCCGTGCGATCATCGAGGCGGAAATCCTGCGCGAGGGTTTTGCCTTTTATGGCTGGCGCCAGCCGCCGGTCGACACGTCGGTACTGGGCGACAAGGCCCGCGCCACCCTGCCGGAGATTGAACAGGTTCTGTTCCGCGATCCGCGCGGCCGTGACATCGAGAGTGTGGAGCGCATGCTCTATATCGTCCGCCGCCGTATCGAGCGCCGGGCCCGTGAGGAAAACCTGCGCGACACCTATGTCTGCTCGCTCTCCTCGCGCGACATCATCTATAAGGGCCTGTTCCGGGCCGAGGATATCGACGCCTTCTACCGCGATCTGCAGGACCCGGAATTCGTGTCCTCCTTTGCGATCTTCCACCAGCGCTATTCCACGAACACCTTCCCGGAATGGCGTCTGGCCCAGCCTTTCCGCATGCTCGCCCACAATGGCGAGATCAATACGATCCGCGGCAATATCAACTGGATGAAGAGCCACGAAGTCCACATTGTGGAGACGGCTTTCCCGGGTGAAGAGCGCGATGTGCGGCCGGTGATCCAGTCCGGCGCGTCCGACAGTGCCGCCCTCGACCAAGCGTTCGAAATCCTGGTCCGTGCCGGCCGGTCAGCACCGATGACCAAGACCATCCTCATCCCCGAGGCCTGGTCCAAGCGTGCCGATGTCATGCCGGAAGGCTGGGCGCGCATGTATGAATACTGCAACTCGGTCATGGAGCCCTGGGACGGGCCGGCCGCGATTGCCGCCTTTGATGGACGCTGGGCGATTGCCGGCATGGACCGCAATGGTCTGCGCCCGATGCGCTATGCCATCACGGAATCCGGTGTTCTGGTCGCAGGTTCGGAAACCGGCATGGCACCGATCGACCAGGACAAGGTCATCGAGCGCGGCCAGATCACGCCGGGTCGCCTGATCGCCCTGGACATCGAGGAAGGCCGTTTCTATCGCGAGCACGAAATCCTCGACGAGCTGAGCGAACAGCATCCCTATGCCCGCTGGCTGGGTGAGCTGGAAGATATCGAACCGGTCATCGGGCCGGGTGCGGAGCCGCAGGTCTTTGACGAGGACGCACGCCTGCGCCATCAGGCAGCGGCGGGCTTCTCCTTTGAGGGCATCGAGCTCGTGCTCAACGCCATGGCGGAAGACGGCAAGGAAGCCGTCGGTTCCATGGGCGATGATGCGCCTCTGGCTGTGCTGTCGGAAACCTACCGCCCGCTCTCGCATTTCTTCCGCCAGAACTTCTCGCAGGTGACCAATCCGCCGATTGACCCGCTGCGCGAAGGCCGGGTGATGGGGCTGAAAACCCGGTTCCGCAATCTCGGCAATATCCTGGCCCAGGGCGAAGAACGGGCCTCTGTTCTGGTGCTCGACAGTCCGATCCTCTCCAATGGCGCCTATGAGCGCTGGCGCGAGCATATGGGCGGCGCGGTCAAGGAGATTGACTGTCTCCTGTCCACCCAGGATGCGACCGGAGACGGGCAAGCCCTCCGCAAGGCGCTGGACAAGGTGATTGCAGAAGCTGTGGCGGCTGTCCGTGACGGGGCGGCCCATCTGGTGCTGACCGATCACCGCCAGGACGCGGCCAATGTGGCTCTGCCGATGATCCTCGTGGCCGGGGCGGTGCATTCCACCCTGACCCGCGAAGGTCTGCGCAATTTCTGCTCGCTCAATGTGCGCGCTGCGGAATGCTTTGACTCGCATTATGCCGCGGTGCTGATCGGGCTCGGCGCGACGACGGTGAACCCCTATCTCGCCTTTGACACCATCACGGCCGGCCGCGAGACCCAGGGCGGGGACGCCTGGGCCTGCACCCGCGCACGCCGTCTCAAGGAAGCGCTGGATGGCGGCCTGCTGAAAATCCTCTCCAAGATGGGGATTTCCATCATCTCCTCCTATCGCGGGGGCTGTAATTTCGAAGTGCTCGGCCTGTCCCGGGCGCTGGTGGAAGCCTATCTGCCGGGCGTGGTCAGCCGGATTTCCGGGATCGGCCTGCCGGGTCTGGAGGCCCGCACGCTGGACCTGCACAAGAAGGCCTGGACCGGTGAGGCCCGCCTGCCGATCGGCGGCTTCTACCGTCAGCGCGCCAGCGGTGACCGCCATGCCCTTTCGGCCAAGGTCGTCACCGAGCTGCAGGCGGCCGTGCGCCAGAATGATGCCGATGCCTGGAAGCGCTATCGCGACAGTGTCGAGCAACAGGGTCCGATCCAGTTGCGTGATCTGATCGACATGCGCCGGATCGGTCCGTCCATCGGCCTGGACCGTGTCGAATCCATCAATGGCATCCGCCGCCGTTTCGTCACGCCGGGCATGTCGCTGGGGGCCTTGTCTCCGGAAGCGCACGGGGCGCTGAATGTCGCCATGAACCGGATCGGTGCCAAATCGGTCTCCGGTGAGGGTGGCGAGGATCCCACGCGCTACACGCCGATGCCCAATGGCGACAACATGAATTCGGCCGTGAAGCAGATCGCGTCCGGCCGTTTCGGTGTCACCGCGGAATATCTCAACCAGTGCCGTGAATTCGAGATCAAGGTGGCCCAGGGCGCCAAGCCCGGCGAGGGCGGTCAGCTGCCGGGCTTCAAGGTCACGGACTTCATCGCCCGCATGCGGCATGCCACGCCGGGTGTCAGCCTGATTTCGCCGCCGCCGCACCACGACATCTATTCGATCGAGGATCTGGCGCAGCTGATCTATGATCTCAAACAGATCAATCCGCGCGCCCGGGTCGGTGTGAAACTCGTGGCAGCGGCCGGTGTCGGTGCTGTGGCGGCCGGTGTGGCCAAGGCCAATGCCGATATCATCAATATTTCCGGCTCGGTCGGCGGGACGGGTGCCGCGGCCCTGACCTCGATCAAGTTTGCCGGCGGGCCGCTGGAGCTTGGCCTGGCCGAGGCCCACCAGATGCTGTCGCTCAACGGGCTGCGGGATCGTGTGACCCTGCGCGCCGATGGCGGCATCCGCACGGGTCGCGACATTGTCGTGGCGGCCATGCTGGGGGCTGAGGAATTCGGTGTCGGTACGGCCTCGCTGATCGCGCTGGGCTGTTTGATGGTGCGCCAGTGCCATTCCAATACCTGCCCGGTGGGTGTGTGTACCCAGGATGATGACCTGCGGGCCCGTTTCGGCGGCTTCCCGGACCACGTCGTCAATCTGATGACCTTCCTCGCCCAGGATGTCCGCGAGATCCTCGCGCGGCTCGGTGCGACCTCACTGGAAGATGTGATCGGCCGTGCCGATCTGCTCACCCAGGTCTCGCGCGGATCGGAAGCCCTGGATGATCTCGACCTGTCGGTGATCATGTCCCGCGCTGATGCCGTGGAACGCCCGGCGCGCTCTTCGCGGACCCAGCGCAATGCGGTTTCGCCCAGCCTGGACGAACAGATCATCACCGATGCCGCCCCGGCTTTTGACCGGGGTGAGAAGATGCAGCTGGATTATGGCGTGAAGAATACCGATCGCGCCGTGGGTACGCGGACTTCGTCGGAGATCGTGACACGGTTCGGCGCAGACGGTCTGGGCGAGGATCACCTCACCCTGCGCCTGCGCGGTTCGGCCGGTCAGTCACTGGGGGCCTTCTCGGCCCGCGGGCTGCGGATCGAACTGGATGGTGATGCCAATGATTATGTCGGCAAGGGCCTGTCCGGTGCGACCCTGATCGTACGCCCGCATGGCGGTGCCTCCAGTGCCAATGAGGACCATTCCATCATCGGCAATACCTGTCTCTATGGCGCCACATCGGGCCGTCTCTACGCCGCCGGCCGGGCCGGTCAGCGTTTTGCGGTCCGCAATTCTGGCGCCGAGACGGTGGTCGAAGGCTGCGGCACGAATGGCTGCGAGTACATGACCGGCGGTACGGCTGTCATCCTGGGCTCGGTGGGCGATAATTTCGCCGCCGGCATGACGGGCGGGGATGCCTTTGTCTATGACCCGGACCGTCGCCTGGACGCCCGGCTCAATCCGGAAACCGTTCTGGTCTTCGATCTGGAGGGTGAGGCGGAAGCCCGATGCAAGGCGCTGATCGAGGCGCATGCAGAGGCCACCGGGTCGATCGTTGCGGCCCGCCTCCTGGCGGGCTGGGAAACGGTGCGCGGTGATTTCGTGCATCTTCGCGGTGCAGAAGTGGTCAAACGCGAGCGCGCACGCCTGCAACCGGCCAATGAAAGCCGGACGGCCTGACGAAAAACCCTATTGCAGTGCAACAAGGGCATTGGTTCTCAAACGCTTCCGGCGTATGAGAGCGCACGAATTGCTGCAAGGAGCGTCCCATGCGGATCGACAAAATTTCTCTGGGTGAAAACGCCCCCGAGGACATCAACGTCATTATTGAAGTCCCGGTCGGCGGTCAGCCGGTGAAGTATGAAATGGACAAGGATGCCGGGACGCTGTTCGTCGACCGTTTCCTGCACACGCCGATGTCCTACCCGTGCAATTACGGCTTCATGCCGCACACCCTGTCTGAAGACGGCGATCCGATCGACGTCATGATCATCGGCCACACGACGCTGGTGCCGGGCTGCGTTGTGCGCGCCCGCCCGATCGGCGTGCTGATGATGGAAGACGAGAGCGGCATGGATGAGAAAATCCTCTGCGTGCCGCACCACAAGCTTTCGCCGCTCTATGACGAGGTGAAAGAGTATGGCGATGTGCCGCCGCCGCAATTGATGCGGATCAAGCACTTCTTCGAGCACTACAAGGATCTGGAACCCAATAAATGGGTGAAGGTGATCGGCTGGGGCGATGCCGCCAAGGCCCGTCAGCTGGTCAGCGAGTCGATCGAGCGCGCCAAAGCCAAGGCTTAGGCCCCGACCTTGTGAAATCGGATCAGGCCCCGCTTTGGCGGGGCCTTTTTCTTAGGGGCTGACTGTATAGTTCATCGCCAGTCGCCCACCATCGGCATAAATGGTGGTGCCGGTGATATAGCTGGCATCCTTGGAGGCCAGGAAAGAGGCGACCGAAGCCACCTCGTCCGGATCACCGATCCGTTGCAGCGGCGTCCGCGACATGATCTTGGCCATGGCGGCAGGATTGTCGTTCACCGATTTCAGCACATCCGTATTGATACTGCCCGGGCCGATCGCATTGACCCGGATGCCATACTTGGCCAGCGCCAGCGACATGGATTTCGTCATCTGGTTGATCGCGCCCTTGGAGACGCAATAGGCCAGCTGGTCCGGGATCGCCATGACGCCATTGACCGACGACATGTTGATGATGGCATAGCGCCGGCGCACATCTTCCGTGCGCTCACCAGCTTCTTCGATCTGCTCGACCATCTGGCGCGCTGCCTCGCGGGCGACCAGGAAGGAGCCCCGCAGATTGACGCCGATCACCTTGTCGAAATCCGCTTCCGAAAGGTCCAGAATGTCGCCCTTGGCGACAATGCCGGCATTGTTGACCAGAACGTCCAGCCGATCGAAGGCGGAGCGGGTTTCCGACAGGAGATTGTTCACCGAGAGCCGGTCGGACACATCGCAGGAGACGAAGAGGGCCTTTTCGCGTTCCGCGCCCAGCTCGTCTGCCAGGGCAGTGCCGGCTTCGCGGTCGACATCGGCGATCACGACCAGGAAACCGTCTTCCGACAAGCGGCGGGCGCAGGCCTTGCCGATCCCGTTGGCTCCGCCTGTCACAATGGCGACCCTGTCACCCATGATCCGATCCTCTTCCTGATCATTCGTCCGGGGAGAGACCTTGCACGGGTCCGGGCGTGTGGCAATGGCCGGAGCCCGTCGCCCGGATTACGGATTGTGCGTGCGTTGGTAATCTTCGGTGATTTCCGGGTCTTCCGGAGAAAGCTGCCAGGCGCGGCGGTAAAGCGGCAGGGCTTCATCCAGCCGGCCGAGGGCCTCCAGCGCGGTGGCGTGGGAGTGCACAATGGCGCCGCTCTCCGGCTCAAGGGCCACGGCCTGTTCGCACAGGGGCAGGGCGGTCTGGGCGCGGCCATCCTGGATCAGGGTCCAGCACAACATGTTCAGCGTGGTGCCATTGTCCGGCTCCAGCTCGACGGCGCGACGCGCATCTTCCACGGCAGCGCCCGTCATGCCGGCGTCCAGCAGGGCGCTGGAGCGATTGATCCAGGCACCCATCCAGTCCGGTTCCAGACGGACCACCCGGTCATAGGCCACTACGGCGTCAGCGGACCGGCCCAGATCCTGGTAGAGAATCCCCAGATTGAGCTGGGTCATCACATCATCGGGAATTTCGTTCGCTGCGCGCTGCAGGTCGGCAAGGGCCGCCTCGGTCTGGCCCAGCTGCAGGCGGGCAATGCCGCGATTGCGCCAAAGCGTCGGCTCGGCCACTTCGGCCAATTGGGTGTCGATAATGGCGAAGGCGAAATTATAGGCGCTCAGGGCTTCGCGATAGCGCGCCTCATTGAGCAGGGCAGCACCCATGGCCGCATAGACACCGACTTCCTGATCGGGCGTCAGGTCTTCGGTTTCCAGGCAGAGCTCGAATTGCTCGATAGCGGTTTCTGTTTCCGCGTCAGACAGGGCCAGCTGGCCAAGCATGCACGCTGACACATCGCCGTTCTTCTGCGCGTGTGCGCCGGACACCGCGAGGCCTGCCATCACAATCAGGGCTGCAAGCTGCCGCATGGGCCTGTCTCCATTCCACTCTGAACCAGTCTAACCTACGAAAAGGGCGGCCAGAAGGCCGCCCTGAATTGCATTGCAGATCGTGTCGCCTATTCGGCTGGTTCGGCCTCGACCGACATTCGCATGGACTCGATCTGCTCCTTAATTCGGAGCTTTTCCTTCTTAAGTCGGGCCACCTCCAGAGAGTCCGCGGACGCATGCTTCTTGAGATCATCGATCTCGGAATCCAGGCGCGTGTGACGAGCGTCGAGCTCACGGATGCGGGCTTCGATGGACATGGAACGTCTCCTCTACTGGTATGGGACCCTCGATTGAAGCAGTTTTCCGCACTATGTCTACTCACGAAACGTTTCGGGGTTAGAAGATGGTGAAGGCGGACCCGTCGCCAGAGCGGCTGATACTGGGTGTGTCCGGTGCGTCCGGGCTGATCTATGGCATTCGTGCGCTCGAAGCCCTGCGGGAGCTCGGGATCGAAAGCCATATGGTCGCGTCCAAGGCGGCCGAAATGACGCTGGGCTATGAGACGGACCTGTCGATCCGCGACTTTCGCAGCCTCGCCGACCATGTCTACAAAATGCCCGATGTCGGTGCGCCGATCGCTTCGGGGTCCTTCCGGACACGGGGCATGCTGATCGCGCCCTGTTCGGTGCGGACCATGTCCGAGATTGCCACCGGCGTGACCTCCAGCCTTTTGACCCGGGCCGCTGATGTCGTCCTCAAGGAACGGCGGCGCCTGGTGTTGATGGTCCGGGAGACGCCCTTCCATCTGGGTCACCTGCGCACGATGGAGACATTGACGGAGATGGGGGCGGTGATCTGTCCGCCCCTGCCGGCCTTCTACGCCATGCCCAAGACGATCGACGATCTGGTCAACCAGTCTGTCGGACGCGCGCTCGACCTGTTCGATCTGGACTGGGATGGCACGCGGCGCTGGGGCGAGGACCTCGAAGGCGGACGCCGCTAGCGGGAAATTTACCCTTCGCACATGCAGCGCTCGCAAGGCATTTATTCGCGAAACGAATGCCGCTATTGTGCGCGCCCCGCTTACCGGGCATCCGCGACTGGCTCGCCGGTCCCGGGGCTCGGCAGACCGGTTTTATTGTCCGAAACAGCAAAGAGACGGCCCAGGAATGGACGGAGTTTCGCCCGATCAAGAGGCGCTTGTTGAACGTCTGGCCGAATTGCGCGCCGAGCATGAGGCGCTCAATCGCGAAGTCGATGCGCTCGCCGAGAATGGCGTCGTTGACCAGCTCAAATTCGCGCGTCTCAAGAAGGAAAAACTGCGTCTGAAAGACCAGATTGCCGAGGTCGAGGACCAGCTCACCCCTGACATCATCGCCTGATCCGGATCAGGCGCGGCGGCGATCCGCTTCGGCCTTCTGGGCCTGTTTGCGGGCATACATGGCGGCATCCGCCTCGGCCATCGCCTGTTCGGCCTGGCCACCCGCCTGCAGCGGGCGGCAGCCCCAGGCCGCGCCGACATGGAGCGCCTCACCCTTGTAGTTGAAGGGTGTTTTTTCAATGATTTCAGCAAGCTCAGCGGCTTTTGCCTCAGCGCCGTCCTGTCCGGTCAGGGTCAGGACGATACCGAATTCATCACCGCCCAGGCGACCGACCGCATCGGTCTCGCGGACATGGGCGGTGAGCAATTGGGCCACATGGTGCAAGGCCTGATCGCCGGCCGCATGGCCATGCGCATCATTGATCGCCTTGAACCCGTTGAGATCCATATAGACCAGGGCCGACGGTGCATTATGGCGCTCGGCCAGGGCCAGGGCCTTGGAGACTTCGCGCAGGAAGGCGCGGCGGTTCAGGACCGGCAGAAGCACGTCATGATCGGCCAGGGATTCCAGTTCGCGCACGCGGCCGCGCAGGCGCTCGGTTTCCTTGCGCAGCTGGTCGACCTCGCCCATCAGGGAGAGGAGGGCGCGCTGGACATTGGGGGTCAGTTCCGCTTCCGGGACGCCCATGATCGAGGCGGCATCCTGGGGCGCAGAGGCCGAGCTGGCACCGCCCGAACGCGCAGACGATTTTCCGGACTCCGATTTCCCGGTCCGCGAAACATTCCCGCCTGAGTTCAAGGGTCCGATGCGCATGGCTCGTTCCAGTTCGAATCTATTCGATTCCAAGCTGCAGACGTGTGGTTAAGAAACCTTCAAGCCGGAAAAGAAAACGCCTTGTCTGACAGGCCTGTCTTGACCTCCACAGCCCTGACGGTAAGGTCCCGCGCTTCCTTTTCTGACCAGGAAGCGTCATGAGCGAGTTTTCGCCGACATCTACCCAGCAGACGGCCGACGTGGCCATTGTCATGGGATCGCGTTCGGATTGGCCGACCATGAAGAAGGCGGCCGCCATGCTCGACGAGCTGGGCATTGCCTATCAGGCCCAAGTCGTTTCGGCCCACCGCACGCCGGATCGCCTGGTGGCGTTTTCCAAATCCGCGCGCGAGCAGGGTTTCAAGGTTGTCATCGCCGGGGCCGGCGGTGCCGCGCACTTGCCGGGCATGGTCGCCTCGATGACCTCGCTCCCGGTTCTGGGTGTGCCGGTTAAGTCCAAGGCCCTCAATGGTCAGGACAGTCTCCTCTCCATCGTCCAGATGCCCGGCGGCGTGCCGGTCGGCACGCTGGCCATCGGCGATGCCGGGGCCAAAAATGCCGGCCTGCTTGCGGCCTCGATCCTCTCCCTGATGGATCCGGCGCTGGCGGAGCGCCTGGACGCCTGGCGCCAGGCCCAGACGGACAGTGTCCCGGTGACGGTCGAGGACTAGACGACATGACCAACGGCCCGCTCGCCCCCGGTTCCACCATCGGCATTCTCGGCGGCGGCCAGCTGGGCCGCATGCTGGCCACGGCCGGCGCCGCCCTGGGCTTCGACGTGCATGTCTATGAGCCTGAGCCGGATTGTCCGGCCAGCCGGGTTGCCGCGCGGTCCTATTGTGCGCCTTGGGATGATCTCGGCGCGGTCGAGGCTTTCGCTCGCCGCTGCGACGCCATCACCTATGAATTCGAGAATGTCCCGGTCGAGACCGTGGCGGCCGCGGCCCGTGTTTCCGTGCTGCGCCCGGGCAGCAAATCCCTGGAACTCACCCAGGACCGTCTGATCGAGAAAACCTTCATCAATGGCGCCGGCGTCGCCACCGTCCCCTTCGCGCAGGTCGATGATATCGACTCGCTGGAAGCGGCGATCGAGTCGCTGGGCGTGCCGGCCGTGCTGAAAACCCGCCGCTTCGGCTATGACGGCAAGGGCCAGGCCTGGATCCGCGATGGCAGCGATGCCCGCGCCGCCTGGGAAGCCATTGGCGAGCAGCCGGCCATCCTGGAGGGCGCCGCCGCCTTCACGCGTGAGCTCTCTGTTGTCGCTGCGCGCTCGGTGGATGGCCATGTGAGCGCCTATCCGCTTGCCGAGAATGTCCATGGCGACGGCATCCTGAAGACTTCGACCGCGCCGGCGTCCGGCGTCGATGCCGCCATCCAGGCCCGCGCCCTGGAAATCGCCACAGCGATCGGCAATGGGCTGGAGCATGTCGGCGTGTTCGCGGTTGAGCTGTTCGACCTCGGCGAGGCGGGTCTGGTGGTCAATGAGATCGCGCCGCGCGTCCACAATACCGGTCACTGGACCATGGATGCCTGCGGCTGCGGCCAGTTCGAACAGCATATGCGGGCCGTCGCCGGCTGGCCGTTGGGTGACCCGGCGCCGCATTCCGCCTGTGTGATGACCAATCTGATCGGCGAGGATGCACTGGCCTGGGAAGCCCTGTCCGCCGACCCGGCTGCGCGGCTCCACCTCTACGGCAAGCGCGAAGTCCGCTCCGGCCGGAAAATGGGTCATGTGAACCGGTTATCGCCGCTTTAGGGCTTTGATCTCGGACCGGCTGCGTCCAAACTCGGGGCATGCCTTCAGACCTGTCACCCCTTCCGCCGGATACGCATTTTGACGATGTGGGCCCGTTCGACCTGATCGGGGATGTGCATGGCTGTGCCGGCGAGTTGGAAATCCTGCTCGACATGCTGGGCTACCAGCTGGAATTCGACGGCCCGGAAGGTCAGCGCGCCTATGAGGTGACGCACCCGGAAGGCCGCAAGCCGGTCCTGCTGGGCGATCTGGTGGACCGGGGGCCCCGGACGCCGGATGTGCTGCGCTTGGCCATGCATCTGGTCGAGACCGGGCGCGGACATGCCGTCGTCGGCAATCATGATGACAAATTCCGGCGCTGGCTGGTCGGCAATTCCGTTGTTCTGTCCCACGGGATCGAGCGCACGATCGAGCAGTTTTCCCGCGAGACGCGGCAGTTCCGCGATGCGGTGACCGATTTCCTGCACACCCTGCCCGACCATCTCGTGCTGGACCGGGGACAGCTGGTGGTCGCCCATGCCGGTCTGCACGCCCACATGCATGGCGAGACGGGCAAGCGCGTTCGCAGCTTTGCCATGTTCGGCGAGACAACCGGGGAGCGCGATGAGCACGGCCTGCCGATCCGGCTCGACTGGGCGCGCAATTATTCCGGTCCCGCCACCGTGGTGCACGGCCATGTCGCCGAGCCCGATGTGCGTGAGCGCAATAATGTCCTGTGTATTGATACGGGCTGCTGTTTCGGCGGGCATCTCACCGCCCTGACCTGGCCCGAGCGCAAGCTCTTCCAGGTGCCGGCCCACAAGGAATGGTTCAACTCGCCGCGCTGGCCGACCAACGGTCCGGACGGCTAGTGGGAGCGGTCTAGGTCCGCGGGCCGGGCCCGTAGCGCAGCTTGCCGAGCAGGCCGGCCATGTCCGGCAAATCCGCCGTCATTTTCTGAAGCTGGGCCTTCGTCTTCTCGAAATTCATCACATTCTGGATGCGGCGATCGAGAAAGGCCTGGGCCTCCGGCTTTTCCGCATCGGCCTCGCCCAGCCAGGTGGCCAGGGTGGAGCCGTATACGCCGGAGAGAATCGTCCGTTTGGAATAGAAGTTCACATCGGTCGATGTGTCGCCAATGGCCCGCCAGATCGTGTCAGCCGTCGCCCAAAGCAGTTGGGGCGCTTCCACGGCGGCATCAGGCAGGAGAAGGCGGGCACGGGCGCGCCTTGCGGCCTCCTCATGTTCACCGATGGCTTCCAGACGGGCCATCACGCCGAAGCGGACCCGCTCGCGGATCTTCATCGTCGACAGGTCGGCCGACTTGACCGCATCGAGCACGGCCTCGTCCAGTTTGCGTGACCAATGTGCCAGCAAATCCAGTTCTTTACGCGGGCAGGCGAGCTCGGCTTCGCCAGCGCTGACACCGGCGTCCCGGCGCGCCGCTTCGAAACTTGCCGCGCTCCAGCCATCAAAGGCCGCATGCGCCAGCATGGGCTGGAGAAGGGCCTCGCGTGTGGTATACTTGTGCGAGCGGGAATTCGTAGCTGTCTCGGTCATGACCTGTTTCTAGACCACGCCGCGTGCATCGTCACCACACCTGTATGTGTTGGCAGTGTGGACACGACGTCGCAGCTCTGGTAGTAGCCCCGCCTCTGGCGAACTAGCGACGTGAGGATTGTTCTCGCGTCCAGATAATGGAGAGAGAGCCATCGTACAGATCGTTGTGCGCGATAATAATGTGGAGCAAGCGCTCCGCGCGCTGAAAAAGAAGATGCAGCGGGAAGGTACTTTCCGCGAGATGAAGCGCCGCAATCATTATGAAAAGCCGTCGGAGAAGAAGGCTCGCCAAAAGGCTGAAGCCATTCGCCGTGCGCGCAAGCTGGCCCGCAAGCGGGCACAGCGCGAAGGCCTTATCGCCAAGCGTGGCGGTCGTCGCTAAGGGTCGCCAGACTCACGATGAATTTCGCAAAAGCGCCGTGCCCGAAAGGGCGCGGCGTTTTTGTTTGTTTGGGGGTGGGTTTTCGCCCTTGATGGGCGAGGGATAACCGCCGCCTTATCCTCACCCCTTCAGACCGCGCCTAGACTCTCCCCACTGTCCCGGCCCCGGCGAGCTCACCGGACCGGAACAGGGTGGCGCTGAGGCGGGTCCGGCCGGACCGTCGCTTAATCCGCTTCACCGGGTTGCAGACGGTCCTGCGGGACATCTCGACTTTCTTCAAATCCAGACACCCCGCCGGATCGTCTGCAATGCC